>NZ_JAIUKZ010000018.1 GCF_020165985.1 Bacillus sp. RAR_GA_16 | reverse complement strand
TGGATAATCGGCAGTGTTAAATCGATATAGTATGGATCCTCAGTTAACCAAAGAGCAATTGGAATTCCCTTGTTTTGAATCCAATTCCTTAATTGGGGAGGGAAAGTGTAGCCCACTGTGGTTAGGACTAATACAGGATTAAACTCTTCAATAGTGGATTTAATATTATCTATTCCACCAAATAAAGAAACTGATTGGCAATCATGTTTCAATTTTATCGCATTGATAATTACTTGATCAATATGGTCATATATTCCCTGAAATCCAGAAGAAAGGTAAATTACTTTCAAACTCCTCACACCTCGCATCATATGAAAAGCAGGCTGTAGAAACAGCCTGCAAAAGTATTAAAGCGGAGTTACTGAAATACTTGCAATGTCTCTGCAGTCTACAACCGTTACAGCACCACTTGTAGTAGCTTGGCTGATAAATGTTGCACAGCATGTCTCAGGATCAAAACAAGCGAAAGTAACCGGACCAAGTGGTGTAGCGACTCCTACGATATTGATCGTTACTCTACGACCTGGATCCAAGTTTCTTAGTGTGTCACAAGCACATCCGTCGCACTTGTTACATTTTTGTGTCTTGTGTCCGTGATTATCATCAAAAAGACTCATAACTATGTCCTCCTTTTTTCGAATCTCACCTGAATTTTTCAGGGTTAATACACTATATTCTTTTGGTAACCAATGGAATAGATTGATACCTATTTATCACATTAATTGGATTAACAACCAGATGACTTTCTAAGAGTTGTTTCCATACAGCAACGGTTCGTTCTGCGATTGCGATAACGATCTCGGCGATTCTTTACCTGCTTGTCTGAACATGGTTCAAGTTTCTTTACCTGCTTTTTATTGCATAAACAAGCCATTTTATTCCCTCCTTCGTACAAGCCATACTATATGTTATTGATTAGCTGTTAAGTTGTGATGATGATTACGTGGAATTTTAAAGTAAATAAAAAGGAGAAAGATTACTTTCTCCAGGAAGTATTCATTATGCGAAATCAATAGGAAAGACAGCAGGGGCAAAACTAAACGAGTAAACATCTTGACAATCAGCTGTGATCAATTCAATAAATGGTGCTTCGTTAAATTGAAACGCAATTTTTGCACAACATGTCGTAGGATCAATGGAAAACAAGGTGATGCCACTAATACGGCGTGTACCTTGCGGAAGAGGTGGTTGCTGAAGTCCAAGAGTGAAGGCCTGGTTCGCTATTTGAATGGCTCCAAGCGCTACATTTGTTTTTCCTGCGAAGGTTTTACAAAAACAGCTCTGACAAGCTGTATGAACAGTTTCCGATTTATTGCAACAGCTCATTTCTTTTCCTCCTTTCTTGATGGTTAGACTGGCAACGTTTCATAGGCTTGTATTCGATTACAGTCGATTACTGTTTCTGCTGTGTAAATGCCGTTTGGGAAGCCAGGTACATCATCTTCCGCATTAAAAAGCGTAACGACTACAAAATGAGCGCAGCACGTTTCTTTATCGACTTTCGTTAAAGTGATACTTGCAACGATGAGCGTGTCTCCTGTTCCTGGAACTGGTCCAACCGCAACTGGAAAAGGAGCATCTTGTATATAAATTGCTGAAAAGTTTGGTGATTTTCCTCTTGTATCTTCAAAGGTGTCACAAAAACAGCTAGAGCACTTGATTTCTTCTTTCAACTCGATCTCTCCTTTCATTTAAAGATGAGCTTTTCCTATAATAAAGTATGTTTGCTATCACTTGATGTATAGATGAGAGTCTACTTGTCTGGGAGCTATCTTGATACATAAAAAAGATGAGGGATCTTATCCTCATCTCTTCTTATTGGTCATTATTTGGTTTCCATGTAACTTTCCCACAAGACTTACAGCCAGATTTCTTAACCGTAGGCTGTGTCGTTTCTTGTAAACCGGTTCTCCTTCTTCTCTTTACTTCTTTATACAATGCCTGAATATCTTTCTTTTTCATGGTTAGCCTCTTGCCTCCTGCTCTTATGACGAATCGTGTTGATAAGATAGCTTATTCGAGCAGGAGGGACCGGGTGCCGGCCATTCAGTGTTTATTTTGAAAAGGATTAATCATTTTGGTGTTTTTTGACTTCGTTTGAAATTTAAATGGATTAAATGTTGTCGTCTCTTGATTTTGTGATTGATTAGAAAATGGAGAGAGTGAGCCACTATCTTTTTGAATGGGTAATATCGTTTCATTTAAGTGAGAAGGCACTTTGGGAAGATCTGGCCATTCGTTTAAAGCATAATATAACTGAAGTTTGGCGAAATCAGGATTAATGGTTAGTAATAATTGATCTACGAATCTTCTATAAGTAGAAAGAGAAATCCCATCGAGTGGTTGGAAGGTTTTTCGAAGGAAATTTTGGATAATTAAGTAGTTCATCCAACGGACGGTATTGATTTTACTTTTGGGATGGATTCGAACAGTGATCGACGTGTAATCCGTGGGAGTCCAAATTTGATCATGAATTACGGTTTTTAATTCACGATAACTGCCAGATGGTCTTAAATTATAAGTCATGTTCAAGAGCGTTAGTGAAACTGGATAGGATAGTTTCTCGTCAAATAGAATATGAAAGTTTACATCTTTTCCGTTTTCTTTAACGTCTGTACTTAATGAAACGCCTGTATGTTGCAGTGACTTAATGAGATCTTTAAAAGAAGCGGAATCTAACCCACTCACCCCGGCACTACAATCAGTCAATGCGGGAAGAATGATTGCTTCATCTTGCTGACTTCGCAGACCCCAATAAGGGAGTAGAACGTTCAAAGTTCTTGTTTCTTCAGTAGTGAAGGTAAAGGGTGTGTTTCCCCATAAAAAACAATTCATTGCATCCTCTCCTTTAATTTGAACACCGCGATTTGATTTTTTATCATCCTAAATAAATTTGGGCAGCCCTGATAGTTGCAATTCTGTGCTCTTTCCATACTATGTAGGGAATCAACCTATCATGAGAAAGAAAGGAAGGAACGATATGGGTCACAAACCACATAAGAATCGCACTTCACCGACAGCTGCTAATAGCTTACAGGATGAGTGTATTCGCGTTCAAAAAGTATACGACTGGGTGACTGATCAGTTATCTGTAAGAAAGACAATTGAATTTACAGATGAGCAGATCGCTTTGATTGAAGCAGCCATGGAAGATCCAACGAGACGTCCGTTACGTATCGTGTGTAACGTGCCAGAAACACCACCTTTGTTCCCGCTTTCTGGGAGCGACCAGGAAGGAGAAGGGTTCCTTTGTGAACAAATCGGCGATAAGAGAGATGTGAATGTTGCACTTCCTGGGGGAGGATTAGCAGATGCTCAGCTAGTGGATTTACTTTTCACAGCTGATTTACAAGTTCTCGTTGTTGACCGAAATGGTGTAGTTGTCACTGAAGTTGATTGCAGTACATCAATCTTGGAGTCATTTGTTCTTTGTTTTCCAGACGGAACTGATTTATTCTGTCGCATTACCAAGATTGTATGCCGCATCCCTTCAGGCACAGTACTCTTAAACTGCCCTTCACCAACTTCATTCGATCTAGAAGTAATCTTCTGTGTGGATATCCAAGTAGAAGCTGAAGTGAAGCTAGAAGTACTTGCGAAATTCTGTTCACCACGAGACAATGACTTAACAGCTGGTATCGATGATATTATCGACGAATGTCCACCAGTGGAATTCCCAGCTCAGTGTCCTGATATCTTTCCTAGACCGAACTGTGATTGCTCTCTAACAGGAGAAGCAAGTGGCAGAACGACTGGAGAAGACGAAGGAACAGCTACGCTACTTGCAAACATTTGCGGAGACTGCAGTCTACATGGAAGTACATTAAAATTGAATTTCCATGATACTGACTCGAGTGATGGAGGACACGACTTTACCTTTACAGCTACACGTTTTGAACAGGACACATTGCACTGTAAAGAATGTGAAGGTGGGCTAAAGTTTGTTGTTGAAGGTGCAGGAGTGACTGACTCAGGTAAGTTACTTGATTTCAAACTAGCTGTTGTCGGAGATGGCCATGATCAAGCGTTTGAAATGCATCTCATTAACCGTCGCGGAAAAACAGTATTTAATACTGGAACAGTAGACGTTCATGAAGGCGCATTGGAAATTGAAGACTGTATTAATTTTGATGATGTCAAGTTTAAAAAGCAGTCATAATATCGAAGTGCAGGAGATCATTTCCTGCACTTTTTTGTTATGAATAGGGTTTTCTTTCATACATATAGAATAGTGGAAGTTTGTTTGCGAGGGGGAGAACTGTATGCAAGGAGAAAAGCTAAGTTATTCTCGACTCGTTACCAGAACGAAGTATTTTCAGGAGAAGTCACTAGAGCTCGAAAAAGAACTGATATTCGCTCATGATCAGGTTAACGCCTTAAAGGCTAAATTAGCTTCATTAGAAGAAAGTGATCAAGAGCGAATGAAATTAAAAAATGAATTGGAGCAATTGCAGGAGGAGATTGAGAGGAAGACAAAAGAAAATGTGGCTAAGGTTGTCGAGATCGAAAAAAAGAGTGCCGTCCAAGAAAGCATTAAAAGTTATGTTAATAAGATTAAGGGGTATGAAACACTTTTAGCAGAGATGCAGATTGATATTAATGAAAAGGATAAACTGATTAATCATTTGCAAGGAAAAATAAAAAACCTGGAAAAAAGAGCAAAATTCTTAACTAAACCGAACGAAACAGATGAAGATCCGGAGACAACCGATGTAGATGAATCTTATGCAGTAGCCTATTTTAATACTTCCGTTATTTTAAATGGGGAAAACTCCTTCATTATTCGAGGTGCTTTACAAATTGAGAATTGCGGAACGAGAAAGCTGCATAATCCTATTATTTGTTTCCGATTCAATCCACCTAACATCGCTGTTTTAAAAGGAAAGATTTTTCCTATTGATGAAGCAGAGATGCGCTCAAAATCAAATAGTGAGCAAACACAGTGGGTCTTTACTGAACACGATTGGTTGGAGAAGGCAAAAGAAAGTGGAGAGATTTGGGTAGCCCCTTTACATCCAGTAACTCTTTTGCCGGGTGAACAGATTGCCATTGACAGTTTTCAAATTCCTATTAAATCAGAATTTAAAGAGTCCATTAACATAGAAGGATTTGTTTACTTTCAGCAGGATAACTATCGGATTAAAGTTTCAAATCAAATTGCAGTTAGCTATTAAAAGGGATGCCCAAACCTAATTTGCAAAGGGTGCATAGGATACTACGTACTAGGAGTAAAAAGGGAGGGCATCAAATGTCAGAAAAGAAAAGAAAGCCACAAGTTATCCATGTAAATAAGTTAATTGTAAAAGCAAATGAAGTGATCATTCAGGATGAAAGAGAGCATCATCATAAAGAGGAAAAGCATAGGGAAGAAAGAAGAGAAGAGAGAAGAGAAGAAAAAAGAGAAGAAAGAAGAGACCCATGGGGATTTTTTAATCATCGAAAAAATGATGAAACAGAAAATAATGAAGACAGATATAAAGAAGAGGATAAAGGGCAAGGGTTTTCCTGGTTTTAAGAGCAGATATATCTGCTCTTTTTATGTGGTTAAATTTATGTTTCATTAGCTAGCTGTAAGCTTATTCGATTTGCGCCTACATATTGAACAGATGAAGTAGTTTGATAAGAAAGATCAATGGAATCTATGTCAATAATCAATGAAAACTGAAACACTGTTTTAGAAACTTCTCATATAAAATTTGATTAGTCATATATTGTTTCAGGAAATAGCGTCTATACAATAATGAATAGTAGATACCATTGAACAAGAGGGAGGGAGAGAGGGTGCTTTTATTAACAACAGGTCCAATTGAAAATTCATTGCAAAATGGTACTAGAACAACTAAGCGAGTGTTGATTAAAATTGTGAATAGTAGTGATGTTAATACCAGCACGGTAGAAATAGTGGGAACAAACCTAACCGCTAATCAAATTGTTTATGTTTCAGAATTAATCACAATTCCAGTGAATAGTGTGATTTCAAAGGATTATTATGCTGATCTCGATGGATTCCAGTTTTCATTTCATATATCTGGTCTTGCGCTTTCTCAAACCGGAATATCTGTTTGGGGAAAGTCGGATGGAGTGATTCAAGCAACACATAGACTTGTTCTGTCTGAATTGAAAATTAATTAATAGCTTTTTACTCTTTTGATGTGGTTAATTTTTTCATTGTGAAAAAGGGGGAGTAAAATGCCATTATTGTATACTGGTCCAATCGATAATACTCCTGTAAATGGTAGTCGTACTACTCAACAGTTTTCGGTAAAAATAACCAATCGTAGTACCACAATGTATGGAAATGTTTCCATAGAGGGTTATATTTTAAGCAGTACGAGAACTTTATATGTTCAAGAATTATTTAGTATAGCTCCGAATCAAGTGATCACGAAGACATTTGTAGCGAATTTTAACTCTTTTGAGTTTTTATTCAATACAGGGGGAGCGGCAGAAAAAGTTATTGATGTATCAGCTTGGGGGAAAAATGCTGAAGGTCAATTGGTTTCTGCCCATCGATTAGTGTCATCTGAATTGTTAGGAGCTCAAATAGAAGGAGTAACCGGAGCCACGGGACCAACTGGAGCCACTGGTTCGAAAGGAGCAACTGGATCAACCGGGGCAACGGGGACAACCGGAGCAACGGGAGTAACAGGAGCCACCGGGGAGACCGGAGCGACGGGAGTAACTGGGGAGACCGGAGCAACGGGAGCGACTGGAGAGACTGGGGCAACCGGAGCAACGGGAGCAACAGGAGCAACAGGAGAGACGGGAGCAACAGGAGAGACGGGAGCAACAGGAGCAACAGGAGCAACAGGAGCAACAGGAGCAACAGGAGTAACAGGAGTAACAGGAGAGACAGGAACAATAGGAGCAACAGGAGCAACAGGAGAGACAGGAACAACAGGAGCAACAGGAGTAACAGGAGCCACCGGGGAGACAGGAGCAACAGGAGTAACAGGAGCAACCGGGGAGACGGGAGCAACAGGAGTAACAGGAGCGACGGGAGTAACAGGAGAGACAGGAGCCACCGGGGAGACCGGAGCGACGGGAGTAACTGGGGAGACCGGAGCAACGGGAGAGACCGGAGCAACAGGAGAGACAGGAGAGACAGGAGCAACAGGAGTAACCGGGGAGACGGGAGTGACTGGAGCGACGGGAGCGACCGGGGAGACCGGAGCGACGGGAGTAACTGGGGAGACAGGAGCAACAGGAATAACAGGAGAGACGGGAGCAACAGGAGCAACAGGAGCAACAGGAGCAACAGGAGTAACAGGAGTAACAGGAGAGACAGGAGCAACAGGAGCCACAGGAATAACAGGAGAGACGGGAGCAACAGGAGAGACCGGAGCCACCGGAGTAACTGGGGAGACCGGAGCGACGGGAGCGACCGGGGAGACGGGAGTAACTGGAGAGACGGGAGCAACAGGAGAGACAGGAGCAACAGGAGCAACAGGAGTACCAGGAGTACCAGGAGTAACAGGAGCAACAGGAGAGACGGGAGCCACCGGAGTAACAGGAGAGACAGGAGCAACAGGAGTAACAGGAGAGACAGGAGCAACGGGAGCAACAGGAGTAACAGGAGCGATCGGGGAGACCGGAGCGACGGGAGTAACTGGGGAGACCGGAGCGACTGGAGCGACTGGAGAGACTGGGGCAACCGGAGCCACGGGAGCAACTGGAGAGACAGGAGTAACAGGAGCCACCGGGGAGACCGGAGCCACCGGAGCCACCGGGGAAACTGGAGCTACGGGTGTAACTGGAGAGACAGGAGCAACAGGAGCAACAGGAGAGACAGGAGCAACAGGAGCTACGGGTGTAACTGGAGAGACTGGAGCAACAGGAGCAACAGGAGCAACAGGAGAGACAGGAGCCACCGGAGCCACCGGGGAAACTGGAGCTACGGGTGTAACTGGAGAGACTGGAGCAACAGGAGCAACAGGAACAACAGGAGCAACAGGAGAGACAGGAGCAACAGGAGCCACCGGGGAAACTGGAGCTACGGGTGTAACTGGAGAGACAGGAGCCACCGGAGCGACGGGAGCAACAGGAGCAACAGGAATAACAGGAGAGACAGGAGCAACAGGAGCCACCGGGGAGACAGGAGCTACGGGTGTAACTGGAGTCACAGGAGCAACAGGAGCAACAGGAGCAACAGGAGTAACAGGAGCGACTGGAGTGACCGGGGAGACTGGAGAGACGGGAGCAACAGGAGAGACCGGAGCCACGGGACCTACAGGTACATTCGATCCAAATGTAACAATTACAAGCATAGGACCGAACGTAAATTCTCAATTTAGTGAATTAAAAACAGCCGCTAAAACACCTATTATAGAATTGACCTCAGTTTATGGGCTTTCTGATTTGAGAGATATTGTTTCGACCACTGGAAGTGCAACCGTTTCAAGTAATGATACAGAGTTTGTGTTAACTACTACTGCAAATGGTAGTGATTATGCAATATTATCTAGTGTAGAGAAAGGCAGATATCAATCTGGTTATTCTGGTGAGGCGGGGATTGGATTTCGTCTTCCTGTACTGCCATCTGGCAATCAGATAGTAAGGTGGGGATTGTTTAACGATGAAAATGGTATTTTCTTTGGGGTCAATGAAACTTCAATATTTGTTGGGATTAGAAGAACTGGAGTAGATACAATTATTCCACAATCTTCTTGGAATGTTGATCCACTTGACGGCACAGGTCCTAGTGGCGCCACTTTGGATTTATCTAAAGGTAATATATTTCAAATGGAGTTTACTTGGTATGGATATGGCGTTATTGAGTTTAGAGTGGTCATTCCAAACCCATCAACTCTTGCACAAGAGGTAATAACCGTTAACCGTTTCTCACCAAGTGGAGAAACTAGTCTTGCTGATCCTAATTTACCGTTACGTGCAGAGGTTAGTAATAACGGTACTGCAAGTGCACTGCAGGTATTTGTTGGAGGTAGACAATATTCAATTATAGGTAACTACAACCCTACTTTTAGAATCACATCTGAGCGCAGAACAATCACAGCAACTACCACCTTGAAACCAGTCATATCATTTCAGCATAAGACTGAATTTCCAGCTGGATCAGCACGTCCAAACTCGGTAAGTGTCACGCTTGAAGGTATTGATCTTGTCACTAGTGAAGATATTTACTATCAAGTCATACTTGGTGGAACTTTAGATGGAGGTTTTGTGAATTTTCCAACTGCTACAACGAATATCCCAAACTCTGAAACAGGATTACTTGTAAATACCAATTCAACTACTTTAACTGGCGGGCAGGTACTCTTACAAGGCTTAGCAGCGGCATCTGCACAGGGAAATAACCGAGTTTTAGCATCTGCCTCTTTACTGGATTTTGAACTACCTGACGTCTCATTTGTTACATTAGCGGTTGCTACATTTACTGGAACTGCTTCCGTAGTAGCTACTTTTAGAGTGACTGAAGAGTGGTAACTACTTGTTAGAAGAGGGGGACTGGTTTTGGCGGATATTAATATAACGAACATAGGACCTAACGTTAATTCGCAATTCAATGAGCTTCGCACAGCGGAGAGAACACCAATCGTAGAATTGACCTCGGTTTATGGCGTGTCTACTATACGTGATGTTGTCACTACAACTGGAGGTGGAACTGTTACCAATGATGCAACTGAATATATTGTCAGTACCTCTACAGGAGGTACTGACAATGCAACATTGGATAGTGCTTTAAGAGGAAGGTATGAACCGGGTTATGCTGGAGAATCGGGTATTGCTATTCGTCTTCCTAACCTTCCAATTGGTACACAAGTGGCGAGGTGGGGATTGTTTGATGATGAAAACGGGGGTTACTTTGGTCGCAATGCTACAGATACATTCGTTGGAATTAGAAGAGGTGGGGTCGATACAGTTATTAATCAAACATCCTGGAACGTTGATCCACTCGATGGCACAGGACCTAGTGGAGTCACCCTCTCGCTAAGTAAAGGAAACATCTTTCAAATTCTTTTTACATGGTACGGATATGGGGTAATCGAATTTAAAGTCGTATTGCCTAATCCAACCACGCTTGCGCAGGAAGTCATTACAGTTCACAGATACGCACCTACAGGCGAAACGAGTTTTATTGATCCCAATCTTCCCATTCGGGCACAGGTGGATAACGGTGGTACTACCTCAGCGCTTTCGATTTTTGTGGGGGGGAGGCAATATGGGATTGTAGGAAGGTATAACCCCATATTTAGGGTTACTTCTGAGAGAAGAACTGTAAGTGGAATTGGAGCAACGCTGACGCCACTCATCTCATTTAGAAGAAAGGCAGAATTTCCAGCAGGTTCTGGAAGGGCTAATTCAGTCCAAATTAGCCTTGAAGGAATACAAATTATTTCTTCTTTAGATGTTGCTTACCAGGTGTTAATCGGAGGTGCAATTAACGGTACATTTGGAAATTTCCCTACTGCAAATACGAATATACCAAATACCGAGACTGCTTTAGAGATAAATAATACTGCGACAACGTATACTCCTGGAGAAGTAGTATTTCAAGGAGCAACCTCAGGGGGCATCGGGGTAAGCAGAGTAGTAGGAACGGCTGAGTTAATTGATTTTACGCTCCCAACTGATGAAATTGTAACTTTAGCAGCCGTTAATTTGGAAGGCGGTACTGCGACTGTTACAGCAACTTTTTTACTTACTGAAAGTTGGTGAAGATGAAAAATTTAGGAGCTCCGCTAGAAGGAATGAGATGATCTAAGAATGTAAATATCTGCACCAATCTTTGGGAGGTATAAGAATTGGTTTCAATCAGTTTGTGCTTAATCGTAAAAAATGAAGAAGCTGTGTTAGGTACCTGTCTACATTCTATTCACGATATTGTCGATGAAATAAATATAATCGATACAGGTTCTGATGATAAAACTAAGGAAATTGCTAAAAGTTATCAAGCAAACATTTATGATTTTACATGGGTAAATGACTTTGCAAAGGCGAGGAATTTTGCATTTTCCAAAGCGACCAAGGAGTATATCCTTTGGCTTGACGCGGATGATGTCTTCTTAGAAGAAGACCGTCAAAAGCTAAAAAGATTAAAAGAAACACTTGATTCCATCTGTAGATTCCATTCGAATGCCTTATAATCTTGCTGTAGATCAATATGGTAATGTGACTTCAAGTTTGATAAGAAATCGGCTAGTAAGGCGTGAACGACATTTCAAGTGGGTAGGGGCTGTACATGAGTATCTAGAAGTAGGTGGTAAAATAATCAATAGTGACATTGCTGTACTTCATAATCCTCTTCATCATGATGCAACGCGAAATATAAATATCTATAAAGAAAGACTTAAACGTGGAGAACAATTTGGTCCTAGAGATTTGTATTATTATGCAAACGAGCTAAAAGACCATAGCCAGTTTCAAGAAGCGATTGAGTATTACAAAAAATTTTTGGAAGGCCAAGAAGGATGGGTAGAAGATAATATCGCCACATGTGCAAAGCTTGCTGATTGTTATGCAGCTCTTGATAATAAAGCAGAAAGTTTGCGTTCTATTCTTCATTCTTTTACTTACAGTGCTCCAAGACCTGAGTTTTGTTGCAAGGTAGCTAATTATTTTTTTGAAAAGAAGAATTATCACCCAGCCATATTTTGGTATAAAATAGCATTGGAAACACCAGCATTAGAAAATTATTTAGGTGCTCAAAATCTTGTCTATTCGAATTGGATTCCTCAAATTCAACTCTGTGTATGCTTTGATGCACTTGGAGATTATCAAAAAGCTTATGAACATAATGAGAAAGCTGGGAAGATTCGACCTGGTGACCCGAAATATTTACTAAATAAAGAGTATCTTGAAAAAAGACTTATCTCAGTTAAGAAAAAGGTATTAATAGCTAGCCCAATTCGCCAAAATCCAGAGATATTAAATTATTTTCTATTTTCATTAAAACAGCAAAAAAATGAAGGGTTAGCATTTTCATATTATTTGATTGATGATAACCATGATAGGAAATCAACTGAACTATTGAAGATATTTCAACAGGAAATGCAAGAAGTCATAATTGAAAACGTTGATTCTGAAGAAGATTACTTAAAAGATCCGATGACTCATTATTGGAATGAAAACCTTGTATGGAAGGTAGCTCGATTTAAAGATTCAATGATTAAATACGCAAAAGAGCATGACTTTGATTATCTCTTTCTAGTGGATTCAGACCTCGTTTTACAAAAGGAAACGATTTATCATTTAGTATCACAGAACAAAGATATCATTTCAGAGGTATTCTGGACTAGATGGCAGCCTGAAGCGATGGAACAGCCTCAAGTATGGCTAACTGACGAGTATACACAATTTGAAAAAAATCCTGGTGAAGCGATTAATCAAACAGAAGAAACAAAGAGATATTATGATTTTATAAATGAATTAAGACAACCAGGGGTCTATCAAGTAGGTGGTCTTGGTGCGTGTACATTACTTTCGAGAGAAGCACTAAAAAAAGGGGTGTGCTTCGAGAAAATTCCAAACTTAAGCTTTTGGGGAGAAGATCGCCATTTCTGTATTCGAGCGAGTGCGCTTGGATTATCCTTATGGGCAGATACCCACTGCGCTCCCTATCACATTTATCGTGATTCAGATCTTGATGGTGTAAAAGCATACATGAAAGAAGTAGGGTTAGTTGAGGTTCACAATAGAGATAAGAATGCAAAAATTAACGAAAAACCACGCATTACCCTTTCTATGGTCATTAAGAATGAAGAGGGGAAATACCTGGATAAAGTTTTGAGAAAACACCTGGACTATATTGATGAAGCAGTTATCATTGATGATGGAAGTACTGATAATTCAGTTGGAATTTGCAGAAAAATATTAGGAAATATTCCGTTAACAATAATTAATAATCGCGAATCACGCTTTTCCAATGAAGTCATACTTCGTAAGCAGCAGTGGGAAAAAACAATTGCAACAAATCCTGATTGGATATTAAATATGGATGCTGATGAAATGTTTGAAGATAACGTGGCTAAACAACTTAGTGCACTCATAAATCAGAAAGAATTTGATCTATTTTCATTTCGAATTTATGATATGTGGGATGAAAGGCACTATCGAGAAGATGAACAATGGAAAGCCCATCTCATATATCGTCCTATTTTATTTAGATATAATCCTCATTTTATTTATAAATGGAAAGAGCAGAAGCAACATTGTGGAAGATTTCCAGAAAATATTTTTCAATTTCCGAACAGTCTCTCACATTTACGTATACAACATTTAGGTTGGTCAACTGCTCAATTAAGGGAAGAAAAGTATAGGAGATATTTAACCTTAGATCCAAATGGAGTATATGGTAATAACGTACAATATGAAAGTATTCTTGATTCTAAACCACGATTGCTAAAATGGTGAGCATACTTTACGAATAGGCAATTAAATTGCCTATTCCTTATCCATCTTTTGCAGAAATACCCCTTCATCCTCTTTCCATTCTAGAACTAGTACATCTTCAGGACGATCTACTTTATGTTCCTTAAGCACTTTTTGAAGCCAAGTTTCGTTAAATCCTGCATCTCTTAAATTCTCATAGTCAACTTTTCCATCCGAAATAATATCAACTGACAGATACCCCTGTTGTTTTTTTAGATTGAAATCTTCTTTTGTTGGTTGCAGGTATTGTGACTTTTTTAGAACACTAATACTGCCATTTGTTTCTAGGATGGCGAATTCAACTTCTCGAAGTGAAAAAACATCTTTTTGTCTTAATAAATTTTGCAATTGGTTAATATCAAGCTTGCTTTTTTTTAATTGATCTCGATCAATTTTTCCTTTATGAATCACAATAGAAGGATTTCCTTCCAATATGTTTCGAGTTCCTCGAAATTTCTGAGTAATCCATTCAACAACGTAAATTAATACGCCCCATAATAGCACAGCATATAAAATGGATTGAATGTTTACATCTTTATCATAAATTGCATTCCCAACTAATTCTCCTAGTACGAGAGAAGAGATAAAATCAAATGGGGTAATTTGTGTAATTTGGGTTTTGCCAAGGGCTTTCGTTAGGATAAGTAAAGCAATAAATCCAACAAGAAGTTCCACCGTAATTGATCCAATCGCCACAGGATCACCTTCTTCTCTTCAATTTACAATCTTTCTTAGGATGTACGAAAAATGGAGAATATATCATTCATTTTAATGATGCAAAGGCATAAAAAAAGACACTGGAATATCCAGTGTCACAGATCCTTTATCATCGTTACATGTGGAATGCCCGCATCCATGAATTCCTCAGAAACAATGCGATATCCAAGTTTTTCATAAAAGCCTAAAGCGCTTATTTGGGCATTTAACTTTGCTCCTTTAAGGTGAAGCTGTTTAGCATGGTTTTCGATTGCGTTCATCAGAAGAAAACCAAGCCCAGTTCCCCGATAGTCATGGAGCACACAAATACGTTCAACTTTTGCCCGTTCACTTAATACCCGAAAACGACCTGCTGCAACGGGTAAATTTTGATCATAAGCGACAAAATGGATGGCCTTGTCCTCATGTTCATCGATTTCCAATTCAGCCGGTACGTTTTGTTCTTCTACGAAAACCGTATGCCTGACGTGAAAGGCATCGTTTCGTTCTTTCTCAGTGTCAACAACGCGTACTTCCATTAGCGCACTTTACCAAGGTGGAACGTTTCAAACACTGTCCACATTCCATTTTCAAGCTGATAAAGAAGCTGGAATCGGTCAATGGTTTCTTCGTGGTTAACATCCTTCATTTGTAAGCTACCGTATACGTCCGAATGCTCATCATCTGAAAGGTTTTGAGCGATTGTAATATGAGGTACAAAATTATAATCACGTTCAGATAGGGCCTCTTCAGGGTTCAACTGGCGGTGCAAATCTTCAAGGATTTCATTGTCTTTTACTTTAAAATAAATCACGTTATTTACAGGATTGAATGATCCCACTTTATAAACATGCAAAGAGAAAGGTTCAGACTCATCAGAGATTTTGTGTAGAACGGGTGTTAACTTCTGAATCTCTTCTTCTGTTGCTTCAAAGCCTTCACGTAGTGTCAAATGTGGTGGAATGAGCGCATAGTGCGGGTCATACCGTTTACGAAATGAGTTAGCGACGTCTTGTAGTTTTTTCGATGGGAAAATTGCGATACCGTATTTCATGTTTCATTCCCTCCTAGTTGATATGTGCCCTTATTAGACAAGTCACATTATGTTCCATTTATAATTATACCAAAAATTCGAAAATAAGAAACGATAGACTCAATTAGAGTTTAAACATGTGTAGAAGGGAGCGTTTCATATCTGGTTGCCAGTTCTTCCAGAGGTGTCCGCCTTCAAATTCATCATAAAAATAATCAAAATCTTTCTGGGTAATGATCTTATTTAATTTTCGATTCGGATCAATGAAGTTCTTGGTTTTTCCATCAGTCGTAGGAACCTCTGTTTCTTCCTTCCCGATAATGTGATAGAGGGAGAGGAGTTCAGGTTCAGAAAATCGTTCTACTTGATCCATTATGGCTTCATCAACATATGGTGAGTGTAGAATAGCGCGTCCAAATGTACGTGGATAATCAAGTGCAGCTCGTAGCGCTACGGTAGCGGCCAAGGAATCACCAATAAGACCACGACCATACCCAAGGTGATAGGTTGCGTATTCTTCATCTAAGTAAGGAACAAGTTCGTTAGCAAGAAAACGCAGATAATCATCACTCTGTTCTCCATCAGGATGATATTTACGCCAGCGATCTTCTACGCTTTTATATGGAATGCCAACGATGATTAGTTCTTCAATTTCGTCATTTTCGATCAGTTCATCAGCCGTTCGACCGAGTCGTCCTAATTTAAAGTAATCGCTACCATCATTGGCGATTAAAAAGGAGTATTTGTATAAGGGAGAATAGTTATATGGCAAATAAACTTGAAAAGGAATTTCTTCTTTTAAATACTCACTATAAATGGTTTCGTCCTTGTATGACCCTCTGTTCATTGTGATGCCTCCTGTAAATTGTTGCAATTGTTAGATTGTTTGACAATATAAAAAACATTAGTGATATAATGATTTTAACACAGATGTATTTATCGTTGACAGAGAGGGGTCTTATTATGAAGAAACGCATCCATAGTAGAGAGACAGAAGCAGCAGCAAAAGCCCTTATAAAAGAACGTGGTGTGACAATAGAGGATATTGCAGAAATTGTTTACGAAATGCAATACCCTTATGTAGATGAACTTTCCATGGATGATTGTGTGGAAAGTGTTGAAGCCGTTTTAACGAAGCGAGAAATTCAGCATGCTGTTCTAGTTGGTATTGAGCTAGACAAGTTAGCTGAGCAGGGGAAACTCTCAGAACCACTTCAATCGATTGTTGAAACGGATGAAGGGTTATTTGGCGTTGATGAAACAATTGCACTCGGTGCCGTATTTGGCTACGGCAGTATCGCTGTTACTACCTTTGGGCACCTCGATAAACAAAAGTTCGGTATTATTGAAAAGCTAGATACGAAAGTGGGCGAAAGCGTTCATACCTTTCTTGATGATCTCATTGCAAGCATTGCCGCAAACGCCTCAAGTCGACTGGCACACCGCCTTCGTGATCGAGAAGAAGCGTTAGATAAGGAAGAACGTGAAAAGCGGGATAAAGAAGAACGGATTGGTTAATCAAAAGGGCACACTGGCAGTGCCCTTTTTTAATTATTTTAAAGAAAAGATTGACAGTTATTTATTGATTCCTGTATATTAATAGATGTCCTTACATAAACTGATCCGTTAGCTCAGTTGGGAGAGCGCTACCTTGACAGGGTAGAGGTCGTTGGTTCGAGCCCAATACGGATCACCATACATATAAATTTCAAGCTGCAGCTCTATAGAGTTGCAGCTTTTTAATCGTATCTAAAACTCTGGTAAATGATCAAAGTTATTCTCTTTAATGCCATCAGGCTCACTGCGAATGATTTCTCTTCCGTACTTCTCGAAAACATCTACCCCAGAAATACGCCCGTTCTTTGCCTCTTCGAGGGCCTGAAGATAATCAAGCTCTTGACCAGTATTGGTTTTGAACGCAATGAGATCTCCTTCTTCATTTTTTCTAACAGCCGTAATCATACGGTCGTTTTCATTTGGTTTTCTTGTACTGTCGTTGGCGGCATTTCGAACGTAATTTTCATATACTTCGTTAAATCGATCCATCTTTGTCACTTCCTCCTAATGATTTGCGATTTTCAATAAGTTAGGAATTTCAAGCTCCCAGCCATTCGATATTGGGTTCTTTTTTGCAGTCAAGTTAATCGAAGTATGAATGACACCAGTGTCTTTAATATAAACCTCGACCTTTACTTGAAGATGTTGTATATAAGGTGATGTTTTGCTTACGTTAACCGCCCATTTTGAGACCGTCAGGCGTGTTAATGAATCATAATCATGAGCTGTCAAGTTCTTAGAAAGGACTTTTCTAAGTATGGATGTATCTGAATTATTTATGGCAAGCATCATCGTTTCAACAAGTTCCTCTGGTGTTGATGTTGTGGCGTATTCATCTAACTTACCAGCAGCTTTAAGGATCATTAACTGGTGAGCGGGGTCCGGAGTTGGCGTTTTATGCGTCGTACTATTAAGAAAGTGTAGACAGAAGTGCCCATTAAATCCGTTATCTAGCGCTCCAGCACCATGGGGCATGCCGTTCATTGAGCCGGCTATCGTTCTGCCTTCATGTAGCACAATAACAGCTCTTCGTTTCCAGCTCCATTCTTTATAAATTTTTTTTAAAATGTCTGTATCTTCTTTCGTTAGAGGTTGTATATCAGCGTGATGACTACCAGCCCTTCGCTGAACCTTAAATGATAGGCCACTTTCAACATCAATTACCGTGAAAATGGCTTTCCGTGGTATAAGCTTATCGACTTTTCTCCAAGGAACAGGAGCCACTTTATAATCAATTGGTATAAGGTCATAAAAGGGTTCAACAGCATAGGTACGATCAGAGAAGCTCAAGGCGAAAAGAATAAATAGTAAAATGAATAACCGCTTCATTAGTCCCCCCTTTCTGGTTCATCATATTTATTTTGCACTGGCCCCTTTGAAGTATTCCATTTTATAAAGTTGAATTTATGAAGCATACTACAATGGAGTTTAAAGGGGGGATGGAAAATGATTTCACTTTTCTTGGCCTTATCACTTACCTACTCCGCCGAAGGAGTAGACAAAATGATCATTCATAAGGATGAGAGCAAGCCTATTATCATTAGAAAAAACACCCTTTTTTCTGAGTGGTTGGGGTTCCCATTTTATGATGAAGAGCAGTTGAATGATGTCATGAATAAAGTGGATACGTCTCTATTAAAACAACCTCAGAACGCTTACCTGGATAATGGTGGAGCGATTAGAGAAGGCATCAACGGCTATCGCGTAAATAAAGAAAAATTCCAGGAACAAATGCTTCAAAACCTCTATCAAGAGGGAACAACCTGGGTAGAACCATATACTAAAATTCAATATCCAAGAGTAAATTCGGAGTTGCTTTCTTTGATTCGAAAAAAACAGATAGGTGCTTTTGTGACGC
The DNA here is from genome assembly GCF_020165985.1 of Bacillus sp. RAR_GA_16. GTDB lineage: Bacteria > Bacillota > Bacilli > Bacillales > Guptibacillaceae > Guptibacillus. Next base: position 483,323 of record NZ_JAIUKZ010000018.1, on the reverse strand, counting down.
ACTTTAGGAAAGGTAATTTAGAAAGAACGGCCAATATAGTGTTGGCTGCTGAGGCTATTAACAATACGGTTGTCTTTCCTGGAGAAAAGTTTTCGTTTAATCAAACAGTTGGGAAAAGAACAAAGGAAAAAGGGTATTTACCTGCTCCGATAATTGTTAGAGGTGAATTGTCTGAAGGAGTTGGTGGAGGGATTTGTCAGGTATCCTCTACATTGTTTAATGCGGTGGATCAAGCAGGGGTTCAAATTGTCGAACGCTACTCCCATAGTCGGAGCGTTCCTTATGTAAAGCCTGGTAGAGATGCAACCGTAAGCTGGTATGGACCTGACTTCTCTTTTCGAAATGATCGTCACCAACCGTTGCTGATTCGAGCAAAAGTTGTCGGTGGCTCGGTTGATATCCGCGTGTTTTCCTCTGAAGATGAGTGACTTCATTTGTTACGTTTGTGAAGAGTAGTGGTATAATTGATTTATACTACCTAAAGGAGACCGAGTATGGAAAAACCAAAAAAACCGCACATGACATCTTCCATGCTTACCAACGGCTCTGAGATCGAAAGGGAAGCATTGAATTTCGAATTAGTAGAGAAAAGTCAAAAGCTTGATCATATTTTTAATCATTCAAGAGATGGTATGACGCTTTCTGATCAAACTGGGAGCCTGATTGAAATCAATCAGGCTTGCTGTGATATTTTTGAAATAGATATGGAATCGATTTATTCAAAGAAAATCGGTCATCATGTTGCACCTGAAGGTGTGCGAACTTTTCGAAAAATGAGAAGAGAATTAGTTGAAAAAGGCTATGTGATTGAAACGCTCCCTATTATCCTTGAAAATGGAAAGCATAAGTCTGTGGAGTTATCCATTACGTACAAGGCATATAGAGATTTGAATCTTTCCATTATTCGAGATGTAACAGAGAAAGAGATATTGTTAGCTCAACTGGTGGAAAGCAAAGAAAAATTAGCTAGTATTTTTGAAAACGCACTAGATGGTATTTTAATATGGGATCATAAAAGGATGATTACAGACGCCAATCCTGCCGCTTGTCAGTTATTTAACATGAGTCTTGACCAAATGAAGACGTATAATTTATTTGATTTTCTTGAAGGAAACAATCTGTCTATCGGTCAAACGTTTCAAAAGCAGTTAGAACGTGAAGGAGAGGTCCGCGGTGATATCCAGTTTACGATGCCGGATGGAGAAAAGAAGCAGCTTGATTTTACAACGAAAAAAAGTGTTGCGGGAAATAAGTATTTAACGATTTATCGCGATATTACGCATACCTCACAAATGATTCAAGAGCTCAAAAGCAGTGAAGAGCGATTTCGTCAGTTGTTTGAACGTGCTTTAGATGGGATGGCAATTTTAGATGAAAGAGGTCATTTCATCAATGTGAATAGCGCCTTTTGTCAACTATTTGAAGTGGGACAAAATCAAGTTGTTTCTACGCATTATTCTCATCTTGAAAATGACTGTGATATTATCTGGGATCATGCTGCAACTCTAGGAAGAAGTGGGGAAGGGAAACGCTTTAATAGGAATGGCGAACAAATCTATTTTAGCTTTACATTAAGGTATGATATCTATCCAAATCACCACCTTGTTATTGTACGAGATACAACTGAGATTAAGAATGCGGAGGAAGAGTTGCGTCAGAGGGAAACAAGTAATGTTCTAGGTGATCTTGCAGCGAGCGTGGCTCATGAGATCCGTAATCCACTAGCAACAATCAAGGGATTTCTTCAATTACTAGACGGAAATGAAGCAGTCAATCAAGAGTTTCTTAAGGTAGTGGGAAGTGAGATGGGCCAACTCGAGGAAACGATTAATGAATTTCTTCTACTCTCAAAGCGTGAATTTGTTTCCTATGAAGTTGTGAATTTAAATGCATTAATCGCAGAGTTAGTTGAGCGATTCGCTAAGAAAGCTGCTGAAAGCAAGATTCATATCGTGGAGTTTTATCAAAGTGTAGACCTATCCTGTACATGTATTCGTTCCCATATTAGACAAGTTCTATCGAATTTAATGAACAATGGAATTGAATCAATGCCTAAAGGCGGACGGTTACAAGTGAAATTGTTTATTAATGATAATAAAGATATCGTAATTGAAATAGAAGACGACGGAGAAGGTATTCCAGAACATTTAATGAATCGTTTAGGTGAACCTTATTATCAAACCACTGAGAAGGGAACGGGTCTTGGATTGATGGTTAGCTATAAAGTGATTAAAGAGCACGGTGGGCGTATTGATGTAACGAGTGAGAAAGGTGAAGGAACAATCTTTCGAATTACATTACCTTCTGAGCAACCATTTACTCAAATGGAAAAGGAGAATAACCATGATTGAAGTTCAAAATATCCATCATGTTAGTTTAGCAGTTACAGATATCGAGAGAGCAAAGATGTTTTATAATGAAATCCTATGTTTAAAAGAAATCAATCGCCCGAACTTTGGCTTTCCTGGGGCGTGGTATGAGGTTGGTGATCAGCAGCTTCATTTAATTGTGTATCCAGAAGCGAATACGCTTCGGGGAACTAAGGAACTATCGTCAAAAGAAGGCCATTTCGCCTTTCGAGTCAAAAGCTATGATGAAACACTTCGCTGGCTGAAAGACAAAGGTGTTGCGGTCTATGAAAATCCTACAAGTAAAAGTGGTTTTGCACAAATTTTTGTTGCCGATCCTGATGGCAATTTAATTGAATTAAATACCGAACAATAGCAAAGAAGACGCCTCATATGAGGCGTCTTCTTTGCTATTGATGAGAAGAAAATTCGTTGTTTTCACGTTGGGGATTAGCGCTTTTCTTCGCTTCCTTTACAACTTCCTTCGCTTTTTGTGCGCGGCGTTGGTCCTCTTTCGCTTTTTCTTCAATTTTTTTAATTTCTGCTCTCGAGTGTTCCACTTCGTTTGCCTCCTATACTTCATCTAAATAAGATAAATGTTATTTTACGAACTTTACCTTAATTTCATGAAAGAATCAAGTGTTTTCTGTTTATTCCGACATTTAAATTGTTCTGTGAACATACAATGGAAGGAAATAATCAGAGGAGGATGTTAATGGTAGGTGTAGTGCTAACAATGGTCGTACTGTTTCTCGGACTGGCTTTGTTTATAGGAGTCGTATGGAATGCGATAAAAAACGATTCTGCAAAATCAGATTTAGAAATGATATGGGAAAAGTATGAAGATGTAATTCGTAAGGAAGATGTCCTCTAGCCCACTAAAGGGCTTTTTTTTGTAATGTTATAAACTATGGTTGGGATGATGTAGATTTACGTGTTTTCATTCCATGCAAACGGGGTAATTTAAATAAGAATTGAGGTGAGTGTCATGGGAATACGGACCAAATTAAGAAGAAATCGAACTCAGAAGAAGGGAATGCCCCCAGGGTCTCTTGTGTATATAGGAGAAGATCAAACAGAAGAAGTAACCATCTCAGCTATGGCATTTGATGCAAGTGGAATGGAAGCTTTTGAAGACATAACCGTAGAAAAAGTAAAAACGTTGATTGATTCCGATAAAGTCACATGGGTTAATGTGAATGGTGTACATAATGTTCAACTGGTTGACCAAATAAGCAAGCATGTGGGACTTCATCCGCTAACAACAGAAGATATCTTAAATACAGAACATCGACCCAAAATCGATTTTTTTGAAGATCATCTATTAGCGATTGTGAAAATGCTTCATTTACCTGAAGATAGTCCTGATTTAGATGATGAGCAGGTTAGTTTTATTTTAATGGAAAATACCGTTATCACCTTTCAGGAAAAGCGAGGCGATTTGTTTGATCCCGTTCGTCTCCAACTTCAGGAAAGCAAAGGGCGCATAAGGAAAAGCGGAGCTGATTTTCTTTTCTATTCATTACTCGACGTCATTTTTGACCAATATCTGATCATTATGGATGAGATGGATGATCGCATTGCTCAGTTAGAAGGGATGATCATGGAAGACCCTGATAATCATTCGCTTCAAGATATTAATCAGTATAAAAACACGATTCTACAATTAAAGAAAACCGTGTGGCCGGTAAGAGAAGTCGTCAATAAGTTAATTAATCGTAAAGTTTCTTATATTAAAGAAGATATCTCTTTTTACTTACAGGATATTCATGATCATATCGTTCAAGCAAATGATATGGTGGAAACGTCGAGAGGTCAACTCTATGGGTTATTAGATGTGTATTATTCAAGTTTAAGTATGAAAATGAATGAAATTATGAAAGTCTTAACGATCGTATCCACTATTTTTATTCCATTAACGTTTATTGCAGGGATCTATGGAATGAATTTCGCCAATATGCCTGAACTTGATTGGAAGTGGAGCTACCCTGCTGTATGGATTGTCATGATTGTCATTACTGGATTAATGCTCGTTTACTTTAAACGCAAAAACTGGTTTTAGGAGGAGTAGTTTATGGAAAAAGTCGCTGTTGTTACTGGAGCAGGTCACGGAATAGGGCGAGGTGTTGCAATTGCTTATAGCAAGAAAGGGTATACTGTGATCCTTGCTGATGTAAATGAAGAAGGATGCAAGGAAACGAAAAAATTAATGAAAGAATCGGCTTCAGATATAATCTTAACTGATGTAAGTGACCCAGAGTCAATCGCCAGTCTTTTTGATAGAATAGAAAAGAAATATGGGCGTGTCGATGTTTTAATTAATAACGCAGGCTTATCAGAATTCAAGCAAATGGATGAGCTAAGTGTGGATGAATGGGACAAGGTGATCAATACAAATTTACGAAGCGTTTTTCTTGGCTCACGTGCGGCAGCACGAGTCATGAGAAAACATCATGGAGGATCCATCGTGAACATCGCATCGACTAGAGCAACGATGTCAGAACCAAACAGTGAAGCATATGCTGCTACGAAGGGTGGTATTGTAGCGCTCACACATGCGCTTGCTATTTCACTTGCAAATGACCACATTACCGTTAATTCAATAAGCCCTGGTTGGATTGAAGTGGAAAATTATGAATCCCTGCGTGAGGTGGATCATGCACAGCACCCGGCAAAAAGAGTGGGGAAGCCGTCAGATATTGGACGTGCTTGTCTCTTTCTCACAAGTGAAGAAAATGATTTTGTGACTGGAGAGAATTTGGTCGTCGATGGAGGTATGACTCGAAAAATGATTTATGAGCATTAATCGACTAACAGTTAACGGACAATCCCCATTCATGTTACTATAAGAGCAGACCTTCATTAGAGAAAAATTTACAGGGCGAATCATGCTTGAGGGGACGTTTTAAATGGCAAAACATATGGAATTACCTAATTTGTATGAAACAGGAATTGAAGATCTTGTGATTTCAGCAGAAAAAGTGGCTCATGTGCAGCTGACGAATCCTTTGGAGCACGCGATGCTTATCTTGATCAAGTCAGGCTATTCATCAATACCCGTATTAGATACAGAATATCGGTTAAAGGGATTGATCAGTCAGCCGCTTATCCTCGATTCGATTTTAGGAATTGAACGAATTGAATTTGAGAAGTTAAGCGAATTAGTCGTCGAAGAAGTTATGAATACGGATATACCATGTATTAATGAAAAAGATGGTTTTTTTAAAGGCTTAAAATTAGCCATTGATCATCCTTTCCTTTGTGTCGTTGATGATGAAAATATCTTTAAAGGCATTTTGACGAGAAGAGCACTTCTCAAGTTCGTTAATCGCTATTTACACGAATCTTCTGTTCGACAGTCGTAATGGGTTTACCCGGTTCTTCAACCGGGCTTTTTTACATAAGTGGAGATGAGAAAAATGAAATCGCTAACAAATCAAATTTCGTATAGTATACAAAAAAAAGAGACAAATCGTCCCCTTGTTTTAGGTGCCATTATTATCGGTATGTTTATGGCAGCGATTGAAGGAACGATCGTGTCTACAGCTATGCCTGGTATTGTTGGAGACCTCGGTGGTTTTTCAACATTTAGCTGGGTGTTTTCAGCGTATTTACTAATGTCCGCGATTACCGTTCTTATTTTCGGGAAACTGTCTGATTTATTTGGGAGAAAGCCGATCTATACAATTGGGATCGTCATTTTTCTAATTGGATCTCTTTTATGTGGATTTGCAGAGTCGATGGAAGCGCTCATCTTATTTAGACTTATCCAGGGTATTGGCGCAGGCGCAGTTCAGCCGATTGCTCTTACAATTGTAGGAGATATGTATACGATGGAGGAAAGAGCGAAAATTCAAGGCTACCTTGCGAGTGTATGGGGAATTTCAGCCATTGCAGGGCCAGCCCTTGGTGGCGTTTTTGTTCAATATCTGGATTGGGCTTGGGTTTTTTGGATGAACATCCCACTTGGATTATTATCGTTAATTGGAATTGTTCTGCTTCTTCATGAGTCCATTGATAAAGAAAGAAAATCCATTGATTACGCTGGAGCGGCGCTCTTACTTGTGTCGATCAGCGCGCTTATGGTCGTATTAATTGAAGGTGGCGTTCATTGGGCTTGGACCTCTTCTCCGATTGTTATCCTTGTAACTCTATCGCTTGTAGCCATGGTATTCTTTTTTAAAGTAGAGCAGAAAGCGAAAGAACCGCTCATGCCGCTTGGAATATGGCGAGACCCGGTGATCGCCATTTCGAATTCTGTTACCTTTACAACCGGTATGATCTTAATTGGTGTTTCTAGTTTTCTTCCCACATTTGTTCAAGGGGTAATGGAAAAATCACCTATCGTAGCTGGTTTTACGCTTACGACCATGTCAATTGGGTGGCCAATCGCTTCAACCATTGCTGGAAAGCTTGTTATAAAGATTGGTTTTAGACTGACTTCAGTTGTTGGGGGACTATTTCTCATAGGTGGATCTCTGATCTATCTCATGATGACTCCTTCGCTTGGCCCAATTTTTGCAGGTTTTGGTTCGTTTTTAATTGGTGTAGGGATGGGCTTAACGTCAACAACCTTTATTGTAGCGATCCAAAGTTCCGTTTCATGGAAGCAAAGAGGAATTGCGACCGCTTCTAATATGTTTATGAGAACACTTGGAAGTGCAGTTGGAGCAGCGCTTCTCGGAGGAATATTAAATGGTCGGCTTCAACAATATCTCTTCAATCATTCTTCTCAACAAGAGGTGACGATTAATGCAGCTAATCAATTACTTGATGAATCAAAGCGTAATAGTCTAGATCCTGCAGTCCTTGATCTTCTGCAAAACGGCTTAACGATCTCGTTAAAATGGGTATATGGTGGTGTAGGGGTAATGGCGCTCTTAAGCTTTTTACTCGTACTCTTTATTCCAAAGCCTTCTAAAAAAGAACGCCCGGCGCAATCATAAGCCGGGCGTTTCTGTGCGTGAGATGAACTCAATACGGTTCTGAAAAGGGTCACGAAAGCTAAACCGTTCGAATCCCTTAATTGGTGTTTCTTGTTGAATTGAAATGTTGTGTTTTTCTAAATGAGTTTTAGCATCTGATAAATTGTAAATTTCAAAAGCTGGATGTCGTTTGCCTGGTACGATGCTGTCTTCAATCCCTACATGGTATTCAATGTCCGCTGCCCTTAACCAGAAGCCCCCATTTTTCTTTAAAACTTCTGGTTTTTCGATTTCTACAAATTTGAGGATTTGAATGTAAAACTCTCTCGCCGTTTTTTCAGTTCCTTTTGGAATACAAATTTGAACGTGATGAAGACGTTTATAGTCGATGCACATATCTCTTCACTCCTAAAAATGTGATTTAAAGATGCTGTAGCAAACCTGAAAAATAAGTAGAATGGTCATCGAACGCAGTAACCAGTTTACTTGACTTAGTGAAAGTTTATTTGCCAGTCGAACTGAAATTTGAGCACCTGTAATCGACCCAGCAGCAAGTGGGAGAGCGATTGCCATCGAGAGATGCCCGCTCAAAAAATAGACGACTACGGCGCCAGTACAGCTTAAAAACGTATTAAAGCGAGTTAGCCCTATGGAGGTAAGGTAGGAGATTCCACTTTGACGAAACAGGTGCATTTGAAGTGTCGCCTGTCCAGGACCGAATGTTCCGTCATACCATCCGATTAATCCGACAAAAGGCAAAGCTTGCATGGGAACTGTACGAGAAGTATGAGTAGATTGCTTCTTTTTCTTAAAGGACAGCGCTAATGCAAGCAGGAGCATTCCACCAGCGAAAAATTGCAGAGCCTGTTCTGAAAGAGATGAAGCAAACAGACCGCCGAGTATACCGCCACTAAGTGCAATTGGCCCCGTTTTTAATGCTTGCTTCATTGATAGCTCTTTTCGTTTCAATAAGACATAAAAGCTAGAAAAGGAGCTTAGCATATTTGAAAATTTGTTAGCCGAAATAATGGAGTGAACGGGAAGACCGAGTAACATCATTGCAGGAACATTAATCAGCCCTCCGCTTCCTGATAGTGTCCCGACAAATGTGGCAATAAGCCCTATAGCAAATAAGAAGCCTGTTTCCATCTCTATCATCTCCATCTGATTGATCTCACTACTAGTATAGTCTCCTTCCCTTCATAATGAAATTAGATTATAATAATGAAATACAATAAGTTTTCCTTATGGATAGGTTGGAGAAAGGGGGGAGTTCGATGAGCTCGGAATATCAAGTGCTATCGATCCTTGCAGAAGAAGCGAATATGAGAAGAGCGGCTGAACGGCTATATGTGTCGCAACCAGCGTTAAGCCAACGACTTCAATCAATTGAAAAAGCCTGGGGTGTTCCCATTTTTCTTCGTTCACAAAGAGGATTAACGATAACACCTGCAGGTGAACGGATTATTGCTTTTGCAAATGATACCATTCGTAGAGAAGAAAAAGTATTTGAGGCATTAACGGCATTAAGTTCAGAAGTTCATGGAACGTTAAAACTAGCCGTTGCGTCAATTATTGGCCAATACTGGCTTCCGGCAGTATTGAAGAAGTTTGTTGAACAATATCCAAGTGTGAAGATATCACTCGTGACAGGGTGGAGTAGCGATATATTACGTTATTTGTACGAAGATGATATTCACATAGGCATTATACGAGGAAAGCCTGATTGGCGAGGGAGAAGTCAGTACTTACTTTCAGATGAGCTTTACCTAGTAGATACAGCGATACAGTCAATGAAAGAATTAAAGCAAACCGAAAAACCGTTTATTCAGTTTAAAAGCGATTCCACTTATTTTCAGGAAATACAAGAATGGTGGCAAACCCAGTCATTTGCACCACCTAAAAAGACAATCGTCGTCGATCAAATTGAAACGTGTAAACAAATGGCCCTTAATGGAATAGGCTATGCCATCTTGCCTTCCATTAGCATAACGGAAAATGATAAAGAGTATTTTCGTATTCCGCTAAAAGATGGGAAAGGATTGCCTCTAAAAAGAGACACCTGGCTATTAACAAATGATACTGCCATGCAGTTGAAGCAAGTTCAAAAGTTTGTAGAATTATTAAGTGAGTAGCCTGTAAGATTAGACTTCACGTAAGCGATCATGTACGATAAAATGAGAAACATGCTATTTATGATAAGCATGATGAACAAAGGAGGAATTATCCAATGAAAATGATGGATGCAAATGAAATTATTAGCTTTATTCAAAACAGTGAGAAATCAACTCCTGTGAAAGTACATATTAAAGGAAACCTTGAGGGAATCGACTTTGGTAGCAATACAAAGTCATTCATTACAGGTAATACCGGTGTTCTTTTCGGAGAGTGGAAAGACATTAAGAAAGCACTAGAATCAGAAGCATCTAATATTGAAGATTACGTTGTAGAAAATGATCGTCGTAATTCTGCTATTCCGATGCTTGACCTTAAAGGTATTCAAGCTCGTATTGAGCCTGGTGCCGTGATTCGCGACCAAGTAGAAATTGGTAACAATGCTGTCATCATGATGGGTGCAATGATCAATATTGGTTCCGTTGTAGGTGAAGGAACAATGATTGATATGAATGTTGTACTTGGAGGACGCGCAACAGTAGGTAAGAACTGTCATATTGGTGCAGGTTCTGTCCTAGCTGGCGTTATTGAGCCGCCGTCTGCTAGCCCAGTTATTATTGAAGACGATGTTGTGATTGGTGCAAATGCTGTCGTACTAGAAGGTGTAAAAGTAGGAAAAGGTTCCGTAGTCGCTGCAGGTGCGATTGTAACGGAAGATGTTCCTGAGTATACACTTGTTGCTGGAACACCAGCACGTGTACTTAAGAAAATTGATGATCAAACCCGTTCGAAAACAGAAATCAAAAAAGAGCTTCGTCAGCTACAAAACGACTAATTCCGATGGATATCACTTCTGTTCGAAGAGATCTACATCGTATTCCTGAACTAGGTTTCAAGGAATTTAAGACGCAGCGTTATTTGCTTCATTTTATTGAAAAATTGCCTCAGGACCGTCTCCAGGTGAAAACCTGGAGAACGGGTATTCTTGTGCTAGTGAAGGGCGATCATCCTTCAAAAACAATTGGGTATCGCACTGATATAGATGGACTTCCGATTAAGGAAGAGACAGGGTATGAGTTTACATCGGAGCATGATGGCTATATGCATGCATGTGGTCATGATCTTCATATGACGATCGCTCTTTCCATTCTTGAATATTATGCATCTCATGCCTTGAAAGACAATTTACTGTTTGTGTTTCAGCCAGCAGAAGAAGGACCCGGCGGTGCACTTCCAATGCTTGATAGTGAAGAGTTCAAAGCATGGAAGCCTGATCAAATGGTTGCATTGCATATTGCCCCTGAATATCCAGTTGGCACGATTGCAACAAGACCAGGTTTGCTTTTTGCGAACACATCTGAGTTATTTATTGATTTGACTGGTAAAGGAGGACACGCTGCGTACCCGCATCACACGCGTGACATGGTCGTTGCAGCTAGTCATCTTGTTACTCAGTTCCAATCTATTGTAGCAAGGAACGTCGACCCACTCGATTCAGCTGTTGTGACAGTTGGGAAAATTGATGGTGGGACGAAGCAAAACATCATTGCAGAAAAAGCGAGACTAGAAGGTACGATTCGGACGCTTTCGGCTGCTTCAATGTCTAAAGTGAAGAATCGTATTGAAGCAATGGTAAAAGGGATTGAAGCATCGTTTGATTGTGAAGCTTCCATTGATTATGGATCGAACTACTATCAAGTGAACAATACGCCAGAACTCGTGAAACCGTTTATGGATAAAATGAAGGGTCTCTCTGACGTATCATTAGTGGAATGTCGGGAAGCGATGACTGGTGAAGATTTTGGTTATTTCTTAAAAGAAATTCCTGGATTTATGTTCTGGCTTGGTGTGAATTCTTCATCAGGTCTTCATACATCTACATTAAAACCAGATGAATCGGCAATCGAAACAGCGTACCTTGCGCTAACATCTTATTTAAATGAAATAGCAAATTGAATTTTTTAAGCCTTCAGGTTTTTTATACCTGAAGGCTTTTATTGTTTGGCGTATAAATTAACGAACGTTGGTGAACATAGTAGGGTAGCAGTTACATAATAAAAGAGGGAAGGAATGATTAGAAATGAAACGAATCGCAGTAGAAGATACGCTTTCGGATGTGGCACAAGCTTTACAAGCAAAAGGATATGAGGTTGTATCCTTAAAACAAGAAAGTGATGCAAATGGCTGTGATTGTTGCGTTGTCTCCGGTCAGGATCAAAACGTAATGGGGATGCAGTCGGTTAGCACACAAGGATCAGTCATAAATGCGGATGGCATGACAGCTGACCAAGTATGTCAGCAGGTAGAAAGTCGCTACCAATAGAATCACAAACAAAAAACCCCTAATGCGATATTAGGGGTTTTTGCTTAATTATCATCTTTTTTTACCCAATTTCCATTGTCGTTTTTTTGATACTTTTCTTCCACAGCACTCCAAGCGACTTTAAAAGCCGTTTTCTCCGAATCATATTGTTCCGAAGCAGAGTTAAAAGCTTCTTTAAAAATATCTTGAGCATGGCTAGGCAAGTTGTTCTTTACTTGATCAGGCAACTCACTTTTCGAGTTGTAAGGCATTGGGATCACACTCCTTCTGTGTGAACACATTACCCGGAGCAAAACACTGCTAAACTATTGTTCTTTCTTTTCAATAAATACTTGGTGAGGGAATGGGATTTCAATTCCATTAGCGTCAAGCGCTTCTTTAATTTCTTTACGAAGTTGACGTTCAACACCCCATTGTTCCATATTCTGAGTACGGCACAGAACGCGAAGGACAACATCAGATGACCCAAGACTTTGTACACCAAGCACATCAGGTCCCTCGACAACGGCTTCATTTGTTGCAGCAACGTTGTCACACACTTTCTGGATTACCCGAATGGCTTCGTCGATGTTATCTCCATAAGAGATGCCAATATCGACAAGAGCACGCATATTGCCGCGTGAATGGTTGCTTAAAGAGCTAATTTCACGATTTGGGACATAGTTTAATGTCCCATCAAAAGAGCGAATGTGTGTGGTGCGAAGACCAACTTCTTCTACGATTCCATCAAAGCCGCCAGCAGTAACGTAATCCCCAACGTCCATTTGTTTCTCTAAAAGAATGAAGAAACCAGTTACAACGTCACTTACAAGACCTTGAGCACCAAAACCGACTGCAAGGCCGATAATACCTGCACCAGCAATTAATGCTTTAATATCAAAACCAAATGTTTCGAAAATAATCGCAACAGCCATAAAGAGTAGTACATACGTAAAGATGCTTTTTGATAAGTTTTTCAGCGTATTGGCTCTTCCTGGACTCATGTTTTGTTTTTCAGATACTTGCGTAAAGGTTCTTTCAATAAATCGGTTTCCGATTGCTTTCACGATGGCGTAAATGATTAAGATTGCAATAAGCTTAAGAACAATTATGCCCGTGTCCACTAAGAAACCTTCCCAGTTAATGTCGTTAAATAGATTCAATAGACTTCCTCCTTCAGTTCACATACATAAATAAAATAATCTCACGGTCAAATTATAGCGAATATTGTCACTCCAATTCAAGTAAAGCGTTAATACAAGACGAATGAAATGATTTTCGTTATACTGAAACTACCCTGTTTAGACCAGTGTAAACGTGGGTACGATAGTGGGGGAAGGTTAATAACCCACATTAAATTAATTATTATTTAATATTGACTAAAAATAAATCGTGTACTATAATGTCATTTGTGGGCGAAAGCCGCAGGATATTTTCTAGGAGGGATTTACACATGGTAGAACGCATGGTAGGAAAACAAGCACCTCGCTTCGAAATGGAAGCAGTGATGACAAACAAAGAATTTGGCAAAGTAAGCCTTGAAGAAAATATGAAAAACGATAAATGGACAGTCCTTTTCTTCTATCCAATGGACTTCACATTCGTATGCCCAACTGAAATTACAGCACTAAGCGATCGTTTCGAAGAGTTCGACGATCTAGATGCAGAAGTAATTGGTGTATCGACTGATACAATTCATACACACCTTGCATGGATCAACACAGACCGTAATGATAATGGTCTTGGAGATCTTAACTATGCATTAGCAGCTGACACGAACCACAAAGTATCTAAAGAATACGGCGTATTCATTGAAGATGAAGGTGTTGCACTTCGCGGCCTATTCATCATCAACCCTGAAGGTGAACTTCAGTACTCTGTAGTGAACCATAACAACATTGGCCGTGACGTAGATGAAACACTTCGCGTGCTTCAAGCGCTACAAACTGGTGGCCTTTGCCCGGCTAACTGGAAGCCAGGTCAAGAAACACTTAAATAAAAAAGACACAAACCAGAGAGCTTTGCTCTCTGGTTTTTTTATGCTTATTCCCATGACTCCACGATTAGCCTCAAATCGTCCTCACTTTAGTTGTATTGATGACTCCATAACCCATTCCAATTAACTTCCATTAAAAAATTCCGAATTTTAGGCCGAATAGGTGGTTATTTATTTCGAATTCCGATATATTATGTATATTGTCACTATTTTTTAAATTACTTACTGGCAGAAGGTGGTGTTGGAATGGAAACATTTAAAAGATTAAAAGACTTTTATTGGCCTTATAAGAAACTTTTTATGTGGTCAGTGTTTTCACTACTATTTGTAACAGGTATTACCGTCTTATATCCTATGCTTCTTCAATTTACAATTGATGACGTTATCCTTAAGCAAGAATACAAATGGGTCCCATATCTTGCGTTTGGTTTTATAGGAGTCATGATCGTTAAAGGGGTCGCTACATTTTTTCAACAGTATTTAGGGGACTTGTTTGGTGTGACAGCCGTATACCGTTTAAGGGAAGAACTATATAAAAAGCTTCAATACTTACCCTTTCGCTATTATGATAACGCCAAAACAGGTGACTTGATGTCACGTCTAACGGCTGATGTAGAGGGGTTTCGCTTCTTCTTATCCTTTGGATTTGCTCAAGTGATCAACTTCGTACTCATTGTAAGTTTTAGTTTAATTGTAATGTTTGGTTATTCTGTTCCCCTTGCACTCGTTACGCTTGGGATGTTGCCATTTCTTGCAGTGGTTGTTTATCAATTTGATAAGCGCGTTCATCCGGCGTTCAGAGGTATTCGAAAGTCGATGGCTCGCTTAAATACGAAGGTTCAAGAAAATATTAGTGGAATTAATACTGTTAAATCTTTATCTAGAGAAGATTTCGAAATAAATAAATTTGTCGACAGTAACACTGATTATCGTGATAACTATTTAACAACTTCCTATATCTGGGCAAAATTCTTCCCGTTAATGGAGTTTATCGGGAATTTATGTGTTGTTTTCCTTCTTTCTTATGGAGGTTATCTCGTATTTCAAAACCAGCTTCAACCTGGAGAATTAGTTGCCTTCTTTAGCCTTGTTTGGTACATCATTTGGCCAATAATGAACCTTGGATTTGTCATCAACACCTTCTCCCAATCTAAAGCATCAGGAGAACGGCTTCTTGAAATCCTTGATGAACCAGAAGATATTTACGATCGTGAAGGTGCATTAGATGTTGATCGCCTTGAAGGAAATGTTGCTTTCCAAAACGTGACGCATCAATATACTTCTGAAGATGATGAAGCCTTAAAAAATATTACGTTTGATGCCCCAAAGGGCTCTACAATTGGTTTGTTAGGCGCAACGGGAGCCGGTAAAACAACCATTACTCAACTCATTGCTCGTTTTTATGAACCTAACCGTGGTGAAGTAAGAATTGATGGACGAAACATTAATGAATATAGCTTAAAATCCCTTCGAAAAAACATTGGTGTCGTTTTACAAGAAACCTTTCTGTTCTCTTCTACCATACGTGACAACATTGCTTATGGTGATCCAGATATTTCGTTTGAAGCGATTCAGGATGCTGCTAAAAGAGCTCAAGCCCATGAATTTATTATGGAAATGCCAAATGGATACGACACGGTATTAGGTGAGCGGGGGATGGGACTGTCTGGGGGTCAGAAACAGCGCATTGCTATCGCACGTGCGATTTTAACCGATCCGAGTATCTTAATCCTTGATGACGCGACAAGCGCTGTTGATATGCAAACAGAAGTGAAAATACAGAAAGCCTTTGAAGAAGTAATGAAAGGTAGAACTACCTTTATCATTGCACACAGAATCTCATCTTTAAAACATGCGGATGAAATTCTTGTCCTTAATGAAGGTGAAATCGTTGAACGCGGGAAGCATCAGGAATTAATTGAACAGAATGGCTACTACCGGAGCATTTATAATATTCAATATCAAGATCGTAAGGAAATTATGGCTAAACAGACTGGTTGAAATGAGGTGAAGATTTGAAGCAAAATCGAAGAGAACGGTTCCATTATTCACAGGATACTGCGATCGAAAAGCAATTTAACTGGAAGCAGATGTCTCGTTTACTTGGCTATATGGAACCCTACAAAAAAAACTTATTACCTAAAGCGATTATTTCAATGTTACTTTCTACAGCTGTGCGTTTAATTGTTCCGATTTTCATTGGGGTTTTATTATTTGACCATGCAATTAAAAATCAAAATCAAACGTTACTCGTTCAATTGATTATTGGGATTGCCGTATTATATGTCCTTTCATGGATCGCCAATACTTATCGAATCAAATGGACGAATCAATTAGGACAATACATTATTTATGATATCCGCCAGGGATTGTTTAAGCATATCCAGCGGCTATCACACGGTTTTTTTGATAAACGATCAGCGGGCTCCATTCTCGTTCGCATTATTAACGATGTCAATTCAATGCAGGAGCTTTTTACAAGCGGTGTCATTAACTTATTAATGGACATTGTTCTGTTACTAGGCATCATTGTCATCATGTTTGTACTCAGTCCTCAGCTAACGCTCGCAATCATGATTATTTTGCCGCTAATGTTTTTAATTTCAACGAGTCTACGAAAACGAATTCGTCGCTCATGGCAGCAAGTTCGAATCAAGCAAGCGAAATTAAACTCTCATTTAAATGAAAGTATACAAGGGATTCGCGTAACGCAATCGTATACCCAGGAGAATGGGAATATGGAATTTTTCCAGGGTGTTAATCATGAGAACTATGCAAGTTGGAAAGATGCGACACAAAAGAGTGCGATATTTAGACCGTTTGTTGAAATGTCAAATGCAATCGGAACGGCAATCTTAATATGGTTCGGTGTCTATCTTATACAAAACGGTCTAGATTACGGTGTTTTTGTCACCTTTGCTTTCTATCTAGGAATGTTCTGGGAGCCCATTTCTCGTTTAGGGCAAGTGTATAATCAATTGCTTGTTGCGATGGCTTCATCTGAAAGAATATTTGAATTTCTGGATGAACAGCCCAATGTACCTGAAAAGAAAAATGCCATCGAGTTTACGGATATTAAAGGTGAGATTACATTTGAAGATGTGGAATTTTCCTATGATGAAAGTCGGAAAGCACTTCATAAATTGAGCCTTAAGATGAATGCTGGAGATACGGTTGCACTTGTCGGGCATACGGGTTCTGGGAAATCTACAATAGCAAATTTAATCAGTCGATTTTATGACCCTACAAGCGGAACGGTTCGTATTGATGGTGTTGATTTAAAAGACGTAAAACTGGATAGTTTGCGAGAAAAAGTGAGTGTGGTTTTGCAAGATACGTTTATTTTCTCCGGTACTATTATGGAAAACATTCGATTTGGACGTCCGGATGCTAGTGATGAAGAGGTCATTGAAGCAGCAAAAGCTGTAGGAGCTGACCATTTTATCCAGCGACTCAGCAACGGTTATGAGACGGAAGTAGAGGAGAGAGGAAATGTTCTCTCTGTAGGTGAGAGACAGCTCTTATCCTTTTCTCGAGCATTGCTTGCAGATCCACGCATCCTCATTTTGGATGAAGCTACGGCAAGCATTGATACAGAAACGGAGCTAAAAATCCAAAAAGCATTAAATGTCGTCTTAGAAGGTCGAACGGCTATTATGATTGCTCATAGACTTTCTACGATACGGGAAGCTGACAATATCATTGTTTTGGATCACGGCCGTATTATTGAACAAGGAAATCATAGTGAGCTGATGCGTAATGGTGGAACTTATTATGAGCTTGTAAAATCACAATTTAACATGATGGATGCAGTATAAAAAGAAGGCCCAGGCCTTCTTTTTTTTGGCTTTTGGCTCATTTTGAGTGAAACCTTCGTTTTGGAAAGAATAATTGCTTGTGAAAATGTGAACAAAATGTAACGTAGCAATCATAAATCCTATTAAAAAAAGATTGTGATACTTGTCACAATCTTAGTGATGATTCATAATGAAGGTGTTGAAGAGGTTCACTGTTTCTATCAGTCATGTTAAGGGAAGATGAGTAACAGATGTTGAGAAATCGGTACAAAGGGGATGAACAATTTGGAACTAGATTCAGCGATGCTAAGTCGTCTATTAACAAGTCTAACGTTAGGCTTTCATATTATTTTTGCGACGTTAGGTGTCGGTGTCCCGCTATTAATAAGTCTTGCTGAATGGATTGGGATTAAACGAAACGATCCCTATTACACCTTACTTGCTCGACGGTGGGCGAGAGGTTTTGTTGTTACAGTCGCCGTAGGTGTTGTAACAGGAACAGCAATTGGGTTACAGCTATCACTTCTATGGCCAAATTTCATGCAATTAGCGGGGCAGGTCATCAGTTTACCGCTATTCCTAGAAACATTTGCTTTTTTCTTTGAAGCTATTTTTCTAGGAATCTATCTATACACATGGGACAGATTTAAAAAGCCAATCTACCACTGGTTAATCTCCATTCCAGTCGTAATCGGCTCCACTTTATCAGCTTTCTTTATCTCGACCGTAAATGCATTTATGAACTCACCTCAAGGGTTTGACATGGTCGATGGTGTCCTAACAAATATTGAGCCACTTGCAGCTATGTTCAATCCAGCAACACCAACCAAAGTTGGGCACGTGGTAATGTCAGCTTATTTAACTTCTGCTATGGTTTTAGCAGCCATTACGGCATTTAATATGTTGAAAGGCAAAAGAAGTACGTACTATCGTAAAGCGCTCAAACTGACGATGACAGCTGGTTTTATCTTTGCCATTGGAACGGCAGTCATTGGTGATTTTTCAGGTAAATATTTAGCAGAGTATCAACCAAGTAAACTAGCCGCTGCTGAATGGCACTTTGAAACTTCCAGTAATGCTGACCTGGTTGTGGGAGGGTTCTTAGATAACGAGACGAACGAAGTCAATTACGGTTTCGTATTGCCAAACTTCTTAAGTATCCTTGCACATGGTAATCCAAATGCTGAGGTAATGGGACTCGATCAAGTTCCGGAAGATGAAATTCCGCCTCTGTACATTCACTATTTATTTGATGGAATGGTTGGGATCGGAATGTTTCTAGCAGCGTTAACCTTCTTTTTCGTTATTGCACTACGATTAAAACGAGTAAATACTGAAAATAAATGGTTTTTACGATTAATTGTACTAGCCGGACCGTTATCAGTATTAGCGATAGAATTTGGATGGATTTTTTCAGAAGTTGGCCGTCAGCCATGGATTCTTTGGGATATCCTTAGGACGGGCCAAGCTGCTACATCCGCAGAAGGTTTGGGATGGATGTTAATCTTGTTCCTTCTCTTGTACATTGTACTTGGTACACTATGTGTCACTGTTCTTAGGAAAATGTTCAAAACAAATCCTGCCGAAAATGAGCTCGAACAAATCGCCAAGATGAAATAAGTGCACTGATGAAAGGGGTGGAAAAATGGACATTCAATTATTAGGAATTACTGTACTGTGGGTGTTTCTTTACGGCTATCTTATTACAGCCTCAATCGATTTTGGCGCGGGATTTTTTGCTTATTATGGTGAGCTAACAGGACAGGATCATATTATAAATAAAATTATTAGTCGCTATTTGTCCCCTGTATGGGAAGTAACCAATGTGTTCTTTGTTTTCTTTTTTGTTGGTCTCGTTGGTTTCTTTCCAGATACGGCCTATTATTATGGTACAGCCCTACTTGTACCAGGTAGCATTGCAATTATTCTACTTGCCATTCGAGGTTCATTCTATGCTTTTGGAAACTATGGAGCGAAGAAAAGCCGCGTTTATACATTTTTATACGGTGTAACAGGCTTATTGATCCCGGCATCTCTTTCTACAGCGTTAACGTTATCAGAGGGGGGATTTATTGAGGAAGTGAATGGAGAAGTAAAGTTTCTAGCGAGTGAGCTGTTTTCAAGCTTTTACTCCTGGTCAGTTGTTCTCCTAGCAATTGTGTCAGTACTTTTTATTAGCGCAGCCTTCCTTACTTATTATGCAAGTCGTGCAAACGATGAACCTGCGCTGGAGCTTCTTAGAAAATACGCTTTGTTTTGGAGCGCACCAACCATTTTATCCAGCATCCTGGTTTTCGTTGCACTTCAACAGCATAATCCGGTTCATTTTGAAAAGACGCTAGATTATGCATGGTTCTTTATTGCTTCACTCTTTTGTTTCTTAATTGCAACGTATTTCATTTTTCAACGAAAACGGTATGGTACAGCCTTTATTTTCGTTATGCTCCAATTCTTTTTTGCTTTCTTTGGCTATGGAATTTCGCATTTACCTTGGATTCTATACGATTACGTAACGATCTATTCAGGTTACACGAATGAAACTACTGGGAATCTATCTTGTTCTCGCTTTTATTGCCGGTCTATTCTTACTCATACCATCTCTTATTTTGTTAATGAGACTATTTTTATTCGATGCGGAGTACGTTAAAGGGAATAAGTCTTAAAGGCGAAAGATTGACACTTGAAATAAGCGTGGTAGGATAGATATGATAGTGCGTCAGCAATGTTGCTGGCGCGCGTTTCTTTCTGAATGAGTAGGAGGAGTGTGCGTTGAAAAAGCAATTTGCCGTAATTGGACTCGGTCGTTTTGGAGGAAGCATTTGTAAGTCATTAAGTCAGCAGGGGATGGAAGTTCTTGCGATTGATATGGATGAAGATAAAGTAAATGAGTTTTCATCTGTCGCGACACATGCTGTCATCGCTGATTCAACTGACGAAAGTGTTTTGAAAAACCTCGGTATTCGTAACTTTGATCATGTGATTGTTGCGATTGGTGATAACATTCAATCGAGTATTCTAACGACGCTAATTTTAAAAGAATTGGGCGTAAGTAAAATTACAGTGAAAGCCCAGAATGATTATCATGAAAAAGTGTTAAATAAAATTGGAGCAGATAAAATTGTGCATCCAGAACGCGATATGGGAGTCCGGATTGCTCATAGTATGGTTTCCAATAGCGTATTAGACTATTTAGAGCTATCTGATGAACATAGTATTGTGGAATTGATCGCAAACTCTAGAATGGACAATAAGACCATCATTGAACTGGATATTCGCGCAAAGTACGGTGCGAACATTGTAGCTATAAAAAAAGGTGATGAGATCATTGTCTCTCCTCAAGCAGATCAAAAGATATCTAAAGGTGATATTCTTATTGTGATTGGATCTGACCAGGATATTAATCGTCTGGAGCGCCAAATTCTAAATCGTGACTAGTTATTCATTATAAAAGCAGCCTGTCGAATGTTCGACAGGCTGCTTTTCTTTCATTAAATTTCCATAATAATCGGAAGGATCATTGGGCGACGCTTCGTTTTTTCATATAGGAAAGGTGCAAGCGTATCTGTAATTTCATTCTTAATTTCAGACCACTGGCTTGTACGCTTTTCCATCACGCCGTTAAGGTGTTTTGATAAGAGCTCTTGAGCATCATTAATCAAATCACCGGATTCTCTCATGTAGACAAATCCACGAGAAATGATGTCCGGTCCAGAAAGAATTTTAAATTCTTTCATGTTAATAGAAACAACCACAATAACAAGACCTTCTTCAGAGAGAATTTTACGATCTCTAAGGACGATGTTTCCGATGTCTCCAATACCTTTACCATCTACGTAAACAGAACCAGATGGAATTTTACCACTAATTGAAGCTTCATTTTCGCTTAACGCGAGAACTTCACCGTTGTCCATGATAAAGGAATGATCTTGTGGAATGCCACAGTCCTGAGCAAGCTTCGTATGCATCTTAAGCATGCGGTACTCACCGTGAATTGGCATAAAGAATTTAGGTTTAATGAGACGAAGCATAAGCTTCTGTTCGTCCTGACCACCGTGACCAGAAGTATGGATATCACTTAGTTTATGGTGAATCACGTCTGCACCTGCGCGAGATAGTTGGTTAATAATTCGCGATACACTTACCTGGTTACCAGGAATAGGCGAAGAAGAGAAAACAACCGTATCTCCAGGAATAATTTGAATTTGACGGTGCGTTGCATTGGCAATTCGTGATAGAGCAGCCATTGGCTCACCCTGGCTTCCAGTACACAGGATCGTTACTTTGTTTTCAGGAAGACGATTAATTTGATTTGCATCAATAAACGTATCTTTAGGTGCATTAATGTACCCAAGTTCCTGACCAATCGTAATGTTCGATTCCATACTACGACCGAAGACGGCCACTTTACGACCGTTTTCAACTGCTGCTTCTACAACTTGTTGAAGACGGTGAATATTTGATGCGAATGTTGCGAAAATAACCCGTCCGTCCACTTTTCTAAAGATGTCCTGAATCGTTTCTCCAACGCGGCGCTCTGACATTGTAAAGCCAGGAACTTCACTGTTTGTACTATCAGATAGAAGTGCAAGTACGCCTTCTTTCCCGATCTCAGCCATCTTAGTTAAGTTGGCTGGCTCACCTACTGGAGTGAAGTCGAATTTGAAGTCTCCTGTATGAACGATGTTACCAGGAGGGGTTTTGACAACAACCCCGAAAGAGTCCGGAATACTGTGAGTTGTTCTAAAGAACATAACCGATGTTTTACGGAACTTAATAATGTCTTCTTCTGTGATTTCATTTAAAGAAGCGCCTCGAAGAAGCCCATGCTCTTCCAGTTTATTACGAATAAAACCTAATGCCAGTTTACCACCATAGATTGGTACATTGATTTCACGAAGTAAATAAGGGATGCCGCCTATATGGTCTTCGTGTCCGTGAGTGATAAATAACCCTTTGATTTTATCCTGGTTTTTAACGAGGTAAGAATAATCAGGAATAACGTAATCAATCCCTAACAATTCTTCTTCTGGAAATTTAATCCCAGCGTCAACAAGAATAATTTCATCTTGAAACTGAATACCGTACATGTTTTTACCGATTTCTCCGAGTCCACCCAAAGCGAACACGGCGGTTTGATGATTTTTAACAAATTTCATAGTCTATACATTCTCCAATTCAAAGTGCTCTGATTTTTGCTCAAACGCAAGGAAGTCATCTTCCACAGTTTGAATAAATTCAATATTAAGGTCGCGGTCCTTTAATTTGTAGCGAACTTCCCGTTCAGAAGTAGCCTCTACGTAAAGGCTCATTGTTCGCTCTCTTACAGGAACCTCCTTTTTTGTCTCTTGATAAAATACCTTATAAATCATTCTAAATCTCTCCTTAACTCAGACAATTTGTGTGCATCTTCGTTTATTATATAGGAAATTGGTTTCTTTTTCATGTTTCTAACCACATTTCCATAAGAAATAGGAGAATTTGCACGAATTTAAGGGTAGAAAAGGTTAATCAATGGAATATTTAGGCTGAGGGAATAGTACGTTCCTCCACGTTTTTTTTAATTTGCGCTTCATTTTTCGATACATCAAGCTCATCCTTTCTTTTTTTAATACCTATCCCTATTATTAATCACGGTGCGAAGAATTAGTTTGGAAAAAGATGGGGGGGTTAAAGGACAGGGTTTTCGATTTGATATAATAGGATGATGAACGTTGCACAGAAGGAGGACGAGAGTTGAAGCTATATGTTGCGCTTATTTCTTTAAGCTTAATATGGGGCATGTCATTTATGTTCATTAAATTGTTGGTTCCGCTTGTGGGACCGTGGGGCGTTGTGTTTTTTCGCTGCTTACTTGGCGCCATAGCCATTTTCATTTATCTCTTGGTAAGAGGACGGTTACAGAAATTAAAGGGAAAGCTAAAGTGGCGAAGTCTTATTTTAGTAGGTATTATGAATGCACTTATCCCTTGGGGAATGATTGCGCTTAGTGAAGAGCGCATTTCAAGTAGCCTTGCCGCAACCTTAAATGCAACAACACCATTATTTACGAGTATTCTTGGAGCCCTTCTATTTGGCCGAATGCTATTTCTCAAGCAATGGTCTGGTATTCTTGTTGGATTTATTGGGGTTCTTTTTTTAATTGACCTTGATCTCCAAGCTTTGTTACAAGGCGAGTGGAGAGGGATTGTACCGATGCTAATCGCGACGTGTTGCTATGGTTTCGCTTCTCAGTATACAAAAAAGAATTTAATAGGAGTACCTGTCGATCTTTTGTCATTCATTACGTTAACGAGTGGAGCGATCGGTGGCCTTTTGATGATGATCGTTAGCGGGGAGGGGGCTATTCAGTTTACGATGCTTCTTCAACGTGATATTCTAATATCGCTAATTGGACTAGGTGTGTTCGGCTCAGGTCTTGCTTATTTGCTCTTTTACTATATGATTCAACATGGCAGTGCAGAGTTTGCGACATTAGTTACATACCTTGTTCCAGTCACTGCCTTAATCTGGGGAAGCCTTTATTTGAATGAGACAATTACCCTGCCTATGATTATCGGTTTGCTAGGCGTGTTTACTGGCGTTTATTTATCTGGTAAACACCAAAGAACAGAAACGAAAAATATAAGTAAATCAGCTTAATGTTATCAAGTCAGAAACTAAGTGGAAACAGGTGAATGAAAATGCATAATGAAAAGATTGTTTTCTTTGATATTGATGGTACACTTTTAGATCATGATAAAAACATTCCAGCTTCAACTCGCGAATCCTTAAAAACGCTCACAAACAATGGCGTTCATGTGGCGATTGCAACGGGTAGAGCTCCGTTTATGTTTGCCGATTTGAGAGAGGATCTCGGAATAGACACGTTTATTAGCTTTAACGGTCAATACGTCAAGCATCAAGACAAAGTCGTGGTAACAAATCCATTAAGTCGGGATGAAATCACCGCTCTTGAAGAAGAAGCAAGAAAAAATGGCCATCCGATGGTTTTCCTCGATCATGAAGCAATGATGACGAACCATCATGATCACCCACACATCATTAAAAGTATGGATGATCTTAAAATGCATTATCCTGGATATGATCCTTCCTATTATCATGATAGAGAAATTTATCAGGCCCTTCTTTTTTGTGAAAGTAAAGAAGAGACTGGTTATCGTAATGCGTATGGGAATCTAGACTTTATTCGTTGGCATGACTATTCAATGGATGTCATTCCACCTGGAGGCTCAAAAGCACGAGGAATAGAAGCGATGATTAATCATCTTGGGTTTAAACGAGAAAATACGTATGCTTTTGGGGATGCACTAAATGATATTGAGATGTTAAAGTTTGCAGGGACCGGGATTGCCATGGGAAATGGTTATGAGGAAGTAAAGAAAGTAGCTGATATCATCACAGATCCAGTCGATCAAGATGGAATTAAAAAAGGACTGAAAAAAGTAGGGTTATTATAGAAAAAAGGAGGGCGCCATATGAAACGGCGCCCTCCTTTTTTCATGCTTATCGACCTAGAGGTGTTAATTCACTTGCTTCTTCATTGTTTATACGATCATAGAACATAATACCATCTAAATGATCAATTTCATGTTGGACGACAATGGAAGGAAGACCCTTTAATCTTAGTTTAAGTGGTTGACCTTCAGCATCAACGCCCTTGACTGTAATTCGCGCATATCTTGGTACGGCTCCAGGCACTTCTCGATCAACAGATAAACAGCCTTCTCCGCCATCTAAATAAGTTTTTTCCACGGAATGGCTAATGATTTTAGGGTTCATGATCCCGTAACTATATTGTGTACCCCTGTGATCAGTGACGTGAACAGCAATCATGCGTTTGCTTATGCCAATTTGCGGTGCAGCAATCCCAATTCCTGAACGTAATTCATACTTTAACGCAGTTTCAGGATCCTGACTATTGATAAGAAATTGCAGCATTTCTTTTAACGTTTGTTTTTCATCTTCAGTTGCAGGAAGGGCAATTTCAGTTGCAACTTCAGTTAAAATTGGATCTCCTTCTCTACGGACATCTTTCATTGTTAGCACGATGATTCACTCCTATTCAAACGGTCTATCATAAGTATATTCAACTTTTTGTAAGGGTTAAAGCATTTGCTCTTCTACTTACTAGCTGATCTTGTAATGTAAACAAGCGATTCCCTTTAACTTAGTGTCGAGTCTTACAATAGTGATAGTTTAGCACAACACTCCTTAACAGGAAATCCTATTACATGTTTTCATGCAAGAGAGCATGTGGCTGTTTTTTGAGGTTTGGAAATAGCAATATGAAAAACTTCTTTAACTATGTTCTATGGATTGAAAATGGAGTATTCTATTGAGTTCTGTATTATGGTATAGTAATCAGGGATGTAATTATTATGGAATGAATTGGATATGTGGGGGGATTTTTTTTGCTACGTAAATATCGTTTAGGAATACTTTCTTTATTTTTCTGTTTTCTAATGGTTGGATTAGTGGGTTGTCAATTTGGCGGTAGCCCAGGAGAAAAAATGTACGACCACCTAGAAGAAGCTGTAGCTCTTGAAGATCAATTTAGAGAACAGCAGAAACCATTAGCGAAAGCAGAAAAAAAGGAACAAGACATTTATAATGAAATTGTTGCACTGAGTATGGAAGAATTTGATCAAATTGAAAAGCTTTCAAAAGAAGCTGAAGGCAATGCAGATCAGCGACTTGAGTACTTGAAAAAGGAAAAAGAAAGCATTGATGAAGCCTATGAAGAGTTTGAAGAGGTAAAGGATTTAACAGAAGACCTTGAGGCTGATGCAGCTAAGAAAGACGCGAAAAACTTGATTGACATCATGGATAAGCGTTATGAAGCGTATGGGAAGTTACATAAGGAATACAAAGCGGCTGTCGAACAAGACAAAAAGCTGTATAGCTCACTACAAGACAAGGAACTTACTTTAGAACAGCTGCAGGACCAAATTAAATCGGTTAATGATAAATATGGCAAAGTGGCTGAGCATAAAGAGAACTTTAATCAATATACGTCTGATTTTAACGAAGCCAAAAAATCTTTTTATGAATCAGCTGAATTGAACGTAAATTATGGAGAATAAAAAAACCGCTCATCGGAGCGGTTTTTTTATTCATTCAAGAGTTGGTTTTCTTAAGCATTCGATAAGGACAGCGTGGACGAAATCACCTTGAACGGACATGTTTTTGATCAGAATGAAAATTTATTCCTAATAATTGACACTGATACAGTCTCTTCAAACAGAATGTAACAGTTTAAAAAATATCTCTTTACATACGATTAATAAATCAATTAATTGACTTGAAACTTACTGTATTGTAAACTTAAAAACGAACTTACTCATGAAGAGAAGCACTCCCTTAATCTTACTGATACAGACTATTATTCGCAGTAATACATAGCATTAGGGATTATTTCTCCAGAATTAAGGGTATGACATTGAGTGTTGTCTTAAGTAATGCAAATTAATGATTGGTATTTGTCATTTAATAACGTTGAAATGGACATGCTAGTGATGTCTGTAAACTGAACGACCCACTCACAATTGCATCATATTGCAATTCAATAATCTATCTCTTTATGAATGAAAGGATGAGGTGAAAGGTATGGGAACTAAAACCATCGAAAACATCGAAGGCCAATTCGAAATGTTCCAGATTCTAAATGAAAATGGCGAAATCGTTAATGAAGAAGCGATGCCTGAACTATCAGATGAGCAGCTTCAAGAATTAATGCGCCGCATGGTGTACACACGTATTCTTGATCAGCGTTCAATCTCTTTGAACCGTCAAGGACGTCTTGGCTTCTACGCACCAACTGCAGGTCAGGAAGCTTCACAGCTAGGAAGTCAATTTGCTCTTGATAAAGAAGACTGGATTCTTCCAGGTTACCGTGATGTACCACAAATCATCTGGCACGGTCTTCCACTATATAAAGCATTCTTATTCTCCCGTGGTCACTATGTAGGGAACCAGGCTGACGGCCTTAACGTGTTGAGCCCTCAAATTATCATCGGTGCTCAAATTACACAAACTGCTGGTGTTGCACTTGGACTTAAGAAAAAAGGTAAGAAAAACGTAGCAATCACTTACACTGGTGATGGCGGTGCTTCTCAAGGGGATTTCTATGAAGGAATGAACTTTGCAGGTGCATACAGTGCTCCAGCAATCTTTGTTGTACAAAATAACCGCTTTGCTATCTCTGTTCCAGTTGAAAAGCAATCTGCAGCGAAAACAATCGCTCAAAAAGCAGTTGCCGCTGGTATCCAGGGCGTTCAAGTAGACGGCATGGACGTTCTTGCTGTTTATAAAGCAGTAACTGACGCTCGTGAGCGCGCTATTAACGGTGAAGGTCCAACTCTAATCGAGACAATGACTTATCGCTATGGTCCACATACAATGGCTGGTGACGATTCCAACTCGCTACCGTTCTGAAGATCTAGATAGCGAATGGGAAAAGAAAGATCCAATCGTTCGTTTCCGCAAATATCTTGAGAGCAAAAACCTTTGGTCTGAAGAAAAAGAAAACGAAGTAGTTGATAAAGCGAAGGAAGAAATCAAAGCTGCAATCAAGCAAGCTGATAGTACTCCTAAGCAAAAAGTAACAGATCTTATTTCAAACATGTACGAAGAGCTTCCACAGAACCTTCGTGAACAATATGAAGAATATAGTGCAAAGGAGTCGAAGTAAGCTATGGCGCAAATGACAATGATTCAAGCAATCACTGATGCGATGCGTACGGAGTTGAAAAATGACGAGAACGTACTCGTGTTTGGTGAAGACGTAGGTCAAAACGGCGGCGTTTTCCGTGCGACAGAAGGACTTCAAAAGGAATTTGGCGAAGATCGCGTATTCGATACTCCGCTTGCTGAATCAGGTATCGGTGGTATGTCTATCGGACTTGCACTAACTGGATTCCGTCCAGTACCAGAAGTTCAGTTCTTTGGATTTGTATACGAAGTAATGGATGCTATTTCTGGTCAAATGGCACGTCTTCGTTACCGTTCTGGCGGCTCTTTCCACGCGCCAATCACAGTTCGCTCACCATTTGGTGGTGGCGTTAAAACACCTGAACTTCATGCGGATAGCCTTGAAGGTCTAATGGCTCAACAGCCAGGACTGAAAGTTGTAATCCCTTCAAACCCTTATGATGCAAAAGGACTTCTTATTTCTGCGATTCGTGATAACGATCCAGTTATTTTCCTTGAGCACATGAAGCTTTATCGTTCTTTCCGTCAGGAAGTTCCTGAAGAAGAATACACAATTGAAATTGGTAAAGCTGAAGTGAAACGTGAAGGTACTGACATTACAATCGTAACTTACGGTGCAATGGTACAAGCATCTCTTAAAGCTGCTGAAGAGCTTGAAAAAGACGGCATCAGCGCAGAAGTAATCGACCTTCGTACTGTTAGCCCGCTCGATATCGATACAATTATCGCATCTGTTGAGAAAACAAATCGCGCAATTGTTGTTCAAGAAGCTCAGAAGCAAGCTGGTATTGCGGCTAACGTTGTTGCAGAAATTAACGACCGCGCAATTCTAAGTCTTGAAGCACCAGTACTTCGCGTAGCTGCACCAGATACGGTATTTGCATTCTCAGCAGCAGAAGATGTATGGCTTCCTGATCACACTGATATCATCGAAAAAGCTACACAAGTTGTTAATTTCTAATTAACTCTTTATAAAAAAACATGAAGTGAAGCCGCACTCTGCGCTTCGCTTCAGATCTTATATGAGCAAAATTTTTCTACAATTAGGAGGCGAAGTCCCGTGGCATTTCAATTTAAGATGCCGGATATCGGTGAAGGTATCCATGAAGGCGAAATCGTAAAATGGTTTGTTAAATCCGGAGATGAAGTAAAAGAAGACGATATTCTTGCAGAAGTACAAAACGACAAAGCTGTTGTTGAAATTCCTTCTCCAGTAGATGGAACTGTTAAAGAAGTACACGCTGAAGAAGGCGCAACTGTAATCGTTGGAGATGTCGTTATTACTTTTGATGCAGAAGGTTATGAAGATGCTGAAGAAGAACCTGCAGCTGAACAACCACAAGCAGAAGAAGAAGCTCCAAAAGCAGAAGCTAAATCAGAAACAAAAGAAGACAGCGCTGGATCAAAACCACTTCCTGACGACGAAGAAACAGATCCAACAAAACGTGTTATCGCTATGCCTGCAGTACGTAAGTATGCTCGCGAAAACGGCGTAAGCATTTCTAAAGTCTCTGGTTCAGGTAAAAATGGTCGCGTCGTAAAAGAAGACATCGACACTCACTTGAATGGTGGAGGCGAAACAGCTTCTGAAGCTCCAGCAGCGACAGAAGAAAAAGCTGAAGCGAAACAAGAAGCGACTACATCAGCTCAACCACAAGCTTCTGCACAACCAGAAACTCGTGAGAAGATGAAAGGTATGCGTAAAGCAATTGCGAAAGCAATGGTTAACTCGAAGCATACTGCTCCACACGTTACTCACATGGATGAAGTAGTTGTGACAGATCTTGTTGCTCACCGTAAGAAGTTTAAACAATATGCTGCAGACAAAGATGTGAAGCTAACTTACCTTCCATACGTTGTAAAAGCACTTGTTTCTGCACTTCGCGAATTCCCTATGTTGAATGCATCTATTGATGATTCTACTGAAGAAATCGTACACAAGCATTACTACAACATCGGTATCGCTGCTAACACTGATGCTGGACTAGTTGTTCCAGTCGTAAAAGAAGCAGACCGCAAGCCACTTCTTAATGTTTCATCTGAAATTAATGAGTTGGCTAAAAAAGCTCGCGATGGTAAACTATCAGGGGACGATATGAAAGGTAGCACATGTACGATTTCTAACCTGGGTTCTGCTGGTGGTCAATGGTTTACTCCAATCATCAACAATCCAGATGCTGCTATTCTTGGTATTGGTCGTATTGAAGAGAAGCCAGTTGTAATCGACGGTGAAATCGTCGCTGCACCTGTACTTGCTCTATCAATCAGCTACGACCACAGACTTATTGATGGTGTGACAGCACAACTTGCTCTTAACCACATCAAACGTCTGTTGAACGATCCACAACTCTTAATGATGGAGGCGTAATAACATGGTAGTAGGAGATTTTCCAATCGAATTAGACACACTTGTAGTAGGAGCTGGACCAGGTGGATACGTTGCTGCAATCCGTGCAGCACAACTTGGTCAGAAAGTTGCCATTGCTGACAAAGGTACTCTAGGCGGAGTTTGCTTAAACGTCGGCTGTATCCCTTCAAAAGCAATGATCAATGCATCTCATAAATATGAGTCTGCAAAACATTCCGATGATATCGGAATTACAGCTGAGAACGTGAGCGTTGACATGAAAAAAGTTCAGGAGTGGAAATCTTCTGTTGTTAACAAGCTTACTGGCGGCGTTGCTGGACTTATGAAATCAAACAAAGTTGAAGTATTGAACGGTGAAGTTTATTTCGTCGATAAGAACACAGTTCGTATCATGGATGAAAAGAACTCTCAAACGTATACTTTCAACAACTGCATTATCGCAACAGGAATCTCGCCCGATTGAACTTCCTAGCTTCAAATGGAGCAAGCGCGTTATTTCTTCAACTGGTGCACTTGCACTTGACGAAGTACCTAAGAAAATGGTTGTTATCGGTGGAGGGTACATCGGTATCGAACTTGGTACTGTGTATGCAAACTTCGGTACTGAAGTAACAATCCTTGAAGGTACGAAGCAGATTCTACCTGGATTCGAAAAACAAATGAGCTCTCTTGTTTCTCGTCGTCTTAAGAAGAAAGGTAATGTTGAAATTATTACTGAAGCTCTTGCACAAGGCGTTGAAGAAACAGAAGAAGGCGTAACCGTAACAGCAGAAATCAAAGGTGAAACGAAGTCGTTTGACGCTGATTATGTTCTTGTTACAGTTGGTCGTAAGCCAAACACAAATGAAATTGGTCTTGAAGAGCTTGGCGTTGAAATGACGGATAAAGGTCTTGTGAAGATCGACAAGCAGTGTCGTACAAACTTCGATAACATCTACGCAATTGGTGATATCGTAGAAGGTCCTGCACTTGCTCATAAAGCTTCTTACGAAGGTAAAGTAGCAGCAGAAGCAATCAGCGGTGAAAACTCTGTGATTGATTATCTTGCAATCCCAGCGGTTGTTTTCTCTGATCCTGAACTCGCTTCAGTTGGTTACACTGAAAAAGAAGCAAAAGATCAAGGATTCGATGTAAAAGCATCTAAATTCCCATTCGGCGCTAACGGCCGTGCATTGTCTCTTAACGACAGTGAAGGATTTATGAAGCTGATTACTCGTAAAGAAGACGGTCTAGTGATCGGCGCTCAAATTGCTGGTCCTAACGCTTCTGATATGATTGCTGAGCTTGGTCTTGCAATTGAAGCTGGTATGACAGCTGAAGATATTGCTCTAACCATCCATGCTCACCCAACACTTGGAGAGATTACAATGGAAGCTGCTGAAGTAGCTCTAGGTACTCCTATTCATATTGGTTAATCAATAGTAAAAGCTCGGAGGACAATAGTCCACCGAGCTTTTTTTTATATATCAATGTTAACGCTATTCAAGCTAGAACGTTTAACGCATGGTTAGCAGTTGCGAGAGTGAATGGAGAGAGGATTGGGACATACATATAGAATAGATGCTTACTGGTGGGGGTGCTATTCATGTATGGACGGGTTATTGTACTTCAGGTATTGATTTGGTTCGCTTACTATATGGTTATACATTTTTCACCACATGATCATGTTGATTATAAGGTTGTGTTATTTCTTGTCTTTTTATATCTCAATTGGACGGTTTCTTTTCAATTATTTAAAAGGGGAAAAGAGCTTTTCATCCTTCTCATGATCACCACCACTGGAACCTTTATTATGGATATTCTTATTATCGTCATTGGATAGAGAGTATGAAACGTTCCTAAAGCAAAAAAACGCACTACCAATTGTGGCAGTGCGTTTTTCTATTATTGATCCTTATTTGGCGGTCTAGCCGGGATTTTTTCATCCTTAAAGGCTTTTAAGAGAGAAATAATCATACCAATTATAATGATTGCAAATGGAAATGCAGCGATGATTGACGCGGTTTGCAGGGCTCCGAGACCACCGGACCAAAGCAATACGGCTGCTGCAGAAGATTGAATCACACCCCAAGTTAGTTTTACTTTTGTGGATGGGTTCATACTACCATTTGTTGTTTGCATACCAAGCACGAACGTTGCAGAGTCAGCAGACGTAATGAAGAAAGTGCTAATAAGTAAAATCGCAATGATCGACATGATGGTACCAAGAGGATATTGCTCAAGCACAGCAAATAGAGCAACTTCCATCCCTTGATTATTAATAATGTCATAAATCCCTGTTCCAGCCATATCGAGAGAAATAGCCGATCCTCCGAATACAGTGAACCATAATGCACCAAAAATCGTCGGGACGAGAAGGACACCTAAGACAAATTCTCGAATTGTTCTTCCTTTTGATACGCGAGCAATAAATGTTCCGACAAATGGTGCCCAGGCAATCCACCAAGCCCAGTAAAAGATTGTCCAGCTCTGAATCCAGGACGATCCTTCAAAAGGTCTCATACGAAGACTCATGCTGGGCAGATTTTGAATATAAGACCCTAGCGTAGATGTAAAGAGATCCATAATAAAGTTTGTTGGTCCTGCAAAGAGCAAGAAGAACATGAGTAAAATGGCAAGTACGATATTCGTATTACTTAAATACTTAATTCCTTTTGAAATCCCTGTTGAAGCCGAAATCATATAAAGCACTGTCACAATCAAGATAATGATTAATTGTGTGGTAAACGAATTTTCAATTCCTGTTAAATAAGAAATTCCTCCGCCAATTTGCGAAGCTCCGAATCCAAGTGAAGTTGCTACACCAAATACTGTAGCAATAACGGCAATCACATCTATTAATTTTCCGATGGGCCCTTTTACTCGCTCACCAAGAATAGGATAGAAGATTGCACTAATTAGTCCAGGGGCACCTTTTCTGAATTTAAAGAAAGCCAGTGCAAGGGCAACGACTGTGTAAATTCCCCATGGATGAAGTCCCCAGTGAAAGAAGCTATACTGAAACGCGAGTCGAGCAGCTTCATCAGATTGAGCTGCTGCGCCAGCTGGAGGATCGTAATAATGGAACATTGGTTCTGCTACACCCCAGAATACAAGTCCAATTCCCATACCAGCAGAGAATAGCATGGCAAACCACGTGATCAGGTTATACTCAGGAACATCGGTTTCTTTTCCAAGTCGAAGCCTTCCATACTTGGAAAAAATAAGATAGATCGCAAAAATAAGAAAGCCTGACGCTGCTAATAAATAAAACCATCCAAACTTCACTTGAAGAAAGCTTTGAAGTGAAGAAGTTGTTGCATCTAATGACTCTGGAGAAATGGTTCCCCATGAAATAAAAATGAGAGACAATACGACAGAGATAATAAAGACTGCTGTAAGCTTATTCAAATTTCATCATCACCTTTCTAATCATTTTTCTTTACATTTATCCGAAAAATTCCTTTATACATAAGAAATAGAAGCTTGTGTACTCAATGTTACCTTGCGCTATGAAAACTATGCAGAAAAGTGCTCTATTCCCTATTATTAACAGGCTTATAACGGATCACGAAAATTGCCACGTTGTCTAGTATATTTGTTGAAATCAACGTTGTAAAGGAAAATACCATGTCAGGTTGTTAGTCAGAATTGTAGGATAATGAATAGGAATTTGTTGGTTAATTGTGACATTCTTCTCTTTCTCCATCTCCCTATTTGGTTTATGATGGAATAAGACTACATAAGGGGAGAGAGAAATGACAAATACGTTAAAATGGATGACCTTGGCACTCCTGCTTTTTGCAGCAGCTTGCTCAACAAATGCAGGATCAGAAACAAATAGCACGACTAACAGTGCGAGCAGTAATGAACAAGCTTCAAACGAAGAAGAGGCGAACGCCGACACATCTAATGAACAAACGGATTCAAATGAGACAAGTGAAGGGGAAGAAGAGCAACAGAAAGAAGAAGAGGCTACAGCAGCGAAAGAGCCTGAATATCGCTTAAATGAAGCATTTTGGGGATTTGAACCGATAAATGAAGCTCCAGCTGAAGCCGTTCTTTTAACGATCGATGATGCCCCAGACAAAAATGCCGTTGAAATGGCAAAAACATTAAAAGAACTCGATGCTCCTGCCATTTTCTTTGTCAATGGACACTTTATTGATACTGATGAAGAAAAGGCTAGATTAAAAGAAATTCACGACATGGGCTTTGAAATTGGAAATCACACGATGACCCATGCAGACTTGAAATCTTTATCTGAAGATGAGCAAAGAGAAGAGATTGTGAAGCTAAATGATATGATTGAAGAAGTAATCGGGGAAAAACCGAAGTTCTTTAGAGCGCCTTTTGGTTCAAATACTGACTTTTCTAAGTCACTCGCTGAAGAAGAAGGCATGCTCGTGATGAATTGGACTTACGGATATGATTGGGTGAAGGAATATCAGAATAAAGCAGCTATTGCAGATATCATGGTGAATTCACCACTTCTTCAAAACGGTGCTAACTTACTGATGCATGACCGTGATTGGACAGCTGCCGCTTTAGGTGACATTGTAAAAGGTCTACGAGACAAAGACTATGCACTGATCGATCCAGCTCAAATAGAACCGCTACAAAAATAAACAGCCATGAGGCTGTTTATTTTTTCGTATATAACATTTTTCTCCCATTAAAAAGGATCAGATCAGCTTTCAATTTAGTAGCAAGAAATTTAGATAGTTCATTTGCCTTTGCTTTATCTCCGTGAGTCGAATGATCGGGTAAAACAATCTGCAGGGTTTTATTTGCTATTCCGATCACAATTGTTCGAAAGTCATCGTTTTTCCCTTTAAGATAAAACCAATCGTCAGACTCCGTTTTTTCAACAAGCGTATAAGGGAAAGCGAAGTTGCCGTAGGACCAGGAAAGTTGTTCACCAGTTTTTGATGTAATATCCATGTAGTAAGTAAGAAGGCTTTTAACATGATTGAGGGAAAAATCCTCACCTGTTGTCGGAGTGAGATAAGCACTTTGTGGCATATAAATCCTCCTTTCTTCATCCATATAAGTGTACAATTAAAATAGTTTTCTGACAATTGTTACTTAGCACACATATTAACGCTAAAAGAATATAATGTGATATACAATATAGTGTTGACAAAACAATTGTGACACACTATTATGGAATTAAGCGAAACGGAAGCGTTTTCAAAACTAACTTAAGGGGTGTTGAGAATGGGTATTATCATTTGCCAAACTTGCGAAAAAACGATTGATCACGTTATGGAAGAGAAGGTAAGCACGCTTTACAGCAGATGCCCGGAATGTAATAAGAAAGATAAGAAATAATTCTTAATAAGACAAAGAGGCGGCCACATGGCCGCCTCTTATTTAATTGCTTTATATTCCTTGATCACTCGAATAAATTTTAATTCATCATCTTCTGGTCCTTGAACGGGAAGTCCAGCTTCGATATTTTCCTCGATGTACTTCAAATTTTCTTCCGTAATAATTTCTCCAGGGATAAAGATCGGAATGCCTGGTGGATACACCATAACGAACTCGGCTATGACGCGTCCAGCAGACTCACTAAATGGAATAATTTCTGTTTCGGAATAAAAAGCATCCCTTGGTGACACGGCTAGCGTTGGAATATCAGGTGCATGAACATCAAACTTTTCAGTTACAGTACCATCAGATTCTTTAAACGCTTCTACCATATCTTTTAAAGCGAAGACGAGAGCATTGACAGATTCTTCATCATCACCTGGCGTCACAATACAAAGTAAGTTATACAAATCAGAAAGCTCTACCTCCAGATTCGCTTCTTTTCGCAACCATACCTCCGCCTCATAGCCTGTAATCCCTAGGTCATGCACAGAAATAATAAGTTTTGTTGGATCATAATCATAGGTGGCATTCGTACCGAGAATTTCATTTCCAACACAGTAGAGCGGGGAGATTTCATTAATTTGTTTACGAGCATGATCTGCTAGCTTGATGGCATTTTCGACTAATTCGTACCCTTCCATAACGAGTCTTTTTCTTGCGACATCTAGTGAAGCCAGAAGGATATAAGAAGTAGAAGTCGTTGTTAACATACTAATAATGGTTTGCACGCGCTTAGCAGAAATAAGTCCTTCTTTTACATTGAGAACAGAGCTTTGCGTCATAGAACCACCGAGTTTATGGACGCTTGTTGCAGCCATATCAGCGCCTGCTTGCATGGCGGAAACTGGTAAGCGATCATGAAAGTGTATGTGAACCCCGTGTGCTTCATCTACTAAAACGGGTACGTCATATGCATGTGAAATGGACACAATTTCTTCTAGGTTTGCTGAGATCCCGAAATAAGTCGGGTTAATGACAAGTACGCCTTTGGCATCTGGATGCTGTTCAAGTGCTTTTTTAACGGCGACTGGGGTAATGCCATGCGAAATTCCGAGCTTAGGATCAATTTCAGGATGAATAAAAACGGGGGTAGCCCCTGAAAAAATAATGGCAGACATCACCGATTTATGAACATTTCTAGGTACGATGATCTTATCGCCAGGAGAGCAAACGGTCATAACCATTGTCATAATCGCTCCACTCGTTCCTTGAACAGAGAAAAATGTGGCATCGGCACCAAAAGCTTCTGCTGCCAGGTCTTGTGCTTGTTTAATCATACCATGTGGATGATGAAGATCATCAAGTGGCTGAATGTTTATTAAATCAATTGATAGAGCATTATCACCAATGAATTCACGAAATTCAGGATCCATTCCATTTCCTTTTTTATGACCAGGGATATGAAATTGAATCGGATTTTTATTTGCGTGATTCACTAAACCAGTGAATAATGGTGTTTCGTTTTGTTGCAAATCAAGCACCTCTTTATTTATACTTTAATATACTAAGCTTGTTCGAATAAGTAGATGTTCAAGGTCAACGAGAACATTTTTCTTCCTTAAACAAACTGAGTATAATCACATGAGTCCTATTTTGCAAGTTTTATTTTATGGTGAAGTTCCTTTTGAAATTCTATAAGAGGAGATCCTTTCTATTTCTCGAAATGGTTTATTGAGAAGGAGAGGATATAGGATGAAGTGGAACACGCGATTGACTGAGTTGCTAGGAATTCAGAGACCGATCGTCCAAGGAGGACTTGCTTACCTTGCTTATCATGAATTAGCTGCTGCTGTTAGCAATGCCGGGGGCCTCGGTCAGCTTACAGCCATGTCTATGGAGTCAGAAACACAGCTTAAAGATGAGATTAATCTTACGAGAAGTCTTACTGATCAGCCATTCGGGGTTAATTTTGCAATTGGCCAACACGGGAGACCTTTTGAACACATGCTAGAAACCGCTATTCAAGCAGGAGTGGAAATCATCTCGGTGACGGGTGGAAACCCTAAACCTTTTTTTGATCAGGTGAAGGGGACGAAGGTGAAAGTACTTGTTTTAACAGCTGGTAAGCGGCAGGCCATTAAGGCAGAAGAGCTTGGCGCTGCGGCTGTTATGGTGGTTGGACAAGAAGGTGGCGGGCATCTCGGCAAGGAAGATACTGGTACAATGGTACTCGTTCCTCAAGTCGTTGATGCGGTTTCGATTCCTGTTATTGCATCTGGAGGAATCGGAGATGGACGAGGGTTGATGGCATCACTTGCACTTGGCGCTGAAGGAGTTGAAATGGGAACACGATTTATCGCAACAAAAGAGTGTACTCACGCTCATCATGGTTATAAACAACGCTTGTTGCAGGGCACTGAGACCGATACAATGATTATAAAGCGGAGCCTTGGGGCACCTGCGAGAGTTATCCGAAATGTGTTTGCTGAACAAATTACGAGGATGGAAGCAAGTGGTGGCGGATATGAACTACTAAAAGAATACATAAGTGGTGAAGCGAACAGGAAGTTTATATATGAAGGAAAAGAAGAAGAAGGGTTTGCCTGGGCAGGTCAGGTGATGGGAAGAATTCATGATGTCCCTTCAGTAAGCGAGTTATTTGAACGTATGGATCAAGAAGCAAATGAAATTCGAGTAAAATGGCAGCAGTAGAGAGGAGTGAGAAAATGGAAGTGCACTATCCCATTTCAATTGATTGGAGTAAAGAAGAAGTCATTAAGGTGGTACAATTTTTTGAATTAATCGAGCAAGCGTATGATCGAGGCGTCCATAAGGGCGAATTAATTAGTAGCTATCACGGGTTTAAAGATGTCGTTCCCTCTAAATCGGAGGAAAAGCAGATTTTCAAACAATTTGATAATGAAACAGGATACTCTACTTATCATGTTGTAAAAGAAGCGAAACAAACCGATCGTGAAAAAGTAAAAATGACAAAATAAAAACCAGGGAATTTTCCCTGGTTTTTATTTTGTGGCTTGTAGTGAAAGGTGATAAAACGGCATAAGCGTCTCAAAAGTCTTTTTTACCTCATCAATAAATTGTTCCCCATTGTGCAATAAGGGATCGTCGCTTGCAAAATGACGTCCAACAAGAAATTCACCTTTTTTCACATCTCGAAAGCGGGTTAGGACTTTCTCAAGTTCAACATCGGTGATCGGCTGACTTGCCTTTTTCTTTGTATGATCAGTCGAAATCCAATAGGACTCAGGAATATTCTTTTGAAGGTCAGTTATATGCTCTAAAAGTAATGAAGCCATTTGTGGCTTTCCAGGCAACTCGTAAATATATGCAAGCCATACAAACACATGGTCATCAAATAAGCCAATCTGAAAATGAGGATGCATTTTGTATCCTCGTTTATTATGAGAAAATGCCATCCATGTATCAACAGGGGGATTCTTTGTTCTTCTAGCATGACGAGCTATGTGAAGGTGCATTTCATTTCCTGTAAGAATTTCCAGGTCACTTTTTAGCTCTTCACTTATTGAAGCAAATTTTGGTTGAATTCGATCTTGAATGGCTTCCATTCTTGCATCAAGTCCTTCGATTTGGAAGGCGTTAAAATCGTGTTGAGTAAATCCATTAAATGACATAATATCCTCCATTGCGACAAAATTTTATACGTTTATAGTAACATAGAACTGCAATTTATATGAATTCTGACGATTGATGTGTAACGATAGGTTTGAAATAGAAGCAAAAGAGGAAAAATAGTAACAAATAAAGAGGTTGCATAGTGAGCAAGTCAGGCATAGGATATAGTAATCAAAGCAGAAATATCAGAATATTCCGTCTTATAGGTTTCTCTGATAACCATGACTGCTTAATCGAAAAGAAGAGGGGTGTAGGTTACCATGAAACAAGTGATTCAGTCATTACAAAGAAACGAAGCAGAGAAGCGGATTCCGGTATTGAGAATGGAAATTGACTATGAGTTGGCAACGCTACACGATGCAATGACGGCTAGTGATCAGGAGGAAATGAAGAGATGTAAGTTGAAGCTTGAAGAGCTTCGTAAAGAGATGGTTAGATTAGAAGCTTAGCGAAACGGACCTTGCAAAAAGGTTCGTTTTTTCTTCTTTTCCTGTCATAATAAGAAATAGAATGAAATTTAAGGTAAAAGGAGATCGAACCATGACACAGCAAACGAACTGGAATCAAGTATATGAAGATACTATAAAGTGGATTAGAGAAGCGGGTAAAGAGATTGTGTCTTCCTTTACGACATCCTTTAACATTGAGTCAAAAAGCAACCCCAATGATCTCGTTACAGACATTGATAAGCAAACTGAAAAATTTTTCATTGAAAAAATTAAAGGTACATATCCAACTCACCGCATTATGGGGGAAGAAGGATTTGGAGATGAAATAGAGGATTTAGATGGTGTGATCTGGTTTCTCGATCCGATTGATGGAACGATGAATTTTGTTCATCAACAAACCAATTTTGCCATCTCTATTGGAATATATGAAAATGGAGTCGGTCAACTTGCGTTTATCTATGATGTTACAAAGGATGAGCTTTACCACTGTAAAAAAGGTTCTGGCGTTCGTTTAAATGACCAGCAAATAAAACCTTTAAGTTCCACAAATCTTTCAGAATCCCTGTTAGCGATTAATGCAACATGGGTAACAGAAAACCACAGGATTGACCCGCGCACTTTTTCACCCCTATTAAAGAAAATTCGTGGTACGCGTTCATATGGAAGTGCCGCCATTGAAATGGCATATGTAGCAGCAGGCCGACTAGATGGATATGTGTCATTACGACTAGCTCCATGGGATTTTGCTGCAGGTAAAATATTAATTGAAGAAGCTGGTGGTATTTGTACCACAGTCGATAATAAAGAGATCGACTTATTAGATAAAAACACCATTTTTGTGGGAACTTCATTCTTTCATTCAAAAGTTCAAAAAGAATATATTCAACCTGCACTTGATCAAAACTTTTACTTAAGAGCGCCTTCTAAAAAATGATTGAAAAATGGACTCGTCCCTCGAACGAAAGCCTTGCTGAATTTTTGTTTGAATGGACTTCTAATGATGAATCGTGGTTAATAGAAGAATTTGGTCACATTCCACCAATTGAA
Organism: Bacillus sp. RAR_GA_16; assembly: GCF_020165985.1. GTDB lineage: Bacteria > Bacillota > Bacilli > Bacillales > Guptibacillaceae > Guptibacillus. The sequence continues at coordinate 442,317 of NZ_JAIUKZ010000018.1, read as the reverse complement.
GAGATGCTTTCTTATTTACAAACCTATGAGGGGATGGGTTGTATATTTAGACTTTGGTTAAAAGACGATAACCCGGTAGCCTTTACGGCTGTTCTTCCAAAGGCGCCTTCTAACCAAAAATCCTGGCTAGGAACAATTGTTGTCAACCCTGTTTTCCGAGAACGTGGGATAGGAAAATCAGTAATCGATGAGATTATGGCAGATAAAGCAAATGTTGTTTTTGCAGGCGTTCCATACGAACAGAATGAGTGGAGTTTGTTTTTGGGGAAATGTGGGTTCGAGCAATATGGTGTTGAAGGAGAAAAGAAACAGTATCTCGTCCTTGTACATCCAAATGAAAAAGAGTGACAAAAAAGAGCTGTTCATAATGAGCAGCTCTTTTCTTGAACTTATTGTTCAGCTTTTCGTTTAATTCGAAAACCCATTCCCATAAAGAAACCTACTCCAATAAATGAAAGAAGTCCGCCGATCCAGCTTTGTTCCGCTATAGATATCCCGATTGCGCACATGCTTGCAACCGCCAGGATGGCCATTAAGAGTAAAAGGAATTGATGCTTATTCATGTGAAGCGCCCCCTTTATAATACTAGTGTACAATAACGTAGTTGATGGTGAAAGAAGAGAAATTTCGCCTAGAGCGATATCTGTGTTATAATGGTCTAGTTATTGAGTTTATCGTCAGAAATAAGACGAGAATACGAGGAGAGAATAATTAATGGCAATAAGAGAAGATATTCGTAACATCGCAATCATTGCCCACGTTGACCACGGTAAAACGACGCTGGTAGACCAAATGCTTCATCAGTCTGGTACGTTTCGTGACAACGAGCAAGTAAGCGAACGTGCGATGGATTCGAATGACCTTGAAAGAGAACGCGGGATTACGATCCTTGCTAAAAATACGGCAATTAACTATGAAGACAAACGAATCAACATCATGGATACACCTGGTCACGCTGACTTTGGTGGTGAAGTTGAACGTATCATGAAAATGGTAGATGGTGTTCTTCTTGTCGTTGACGCTTATGAAGGCTGTATGCCACAAACGCGTTTCGTATTAAAGAAAGCACTTGAACAAAAATTAACACCGATTGTTGTTCTTAACAAAATTGACCGTCCAGCTGCACGTCCTGCAGAAGTGGTTGATGAAGTAATTGATCTATTTATTGATCTTGGAGCAGACGAAGATCAGCTAGACTTCCCGGTTGTTTATGCTTCAGCAATCAATGGTACAGCTAGTCTTGATCCTGAAGTACAGGATGACAATATGAAAGTTCTTATGGACACAATTATTGATAATATTCCTGCCCCACTTGATAATAGTGACGAGCCACTTCAATTCCAGATTACACTTCTTGACTATAACGATTATCTAGGAAGAATTGGTATCGGACGCGTGTTTAGAGGAACGATGAAAGTTGGCCAACAGGTTGCTTTAATGAAAATCGATGGTACCGTTAAACAATTTAGAGTAACAAAACTATTTGGTTTCATTGGTTTGAAACGAGTGGAGATCGAAGAAGCAAAAGCTGGCGACCTTGTTGCGGTTTCCGGTATGGAAGAAATCAACGTTGGTGAAACTGTTTGTCCGGCAGATCATCAGGAAGCACTTCCAATTCTTCGCATTGATGAGCCGACACTTCAAATGACGTTCCTTGTAAATAACAGTCCTTTTGCAGGTAAAGAAGGAAAGTACATCACAAGTCGCAAAATTGAAGAGCGCCTCAGAGCTCAGCTTGAAACAGACGTTTCACTTCGTGTTGAAAACACAGAATCACCAGATGCATGGGTCGTATCAGGACGTGGTGAGCTTCACCTTTCCATCTTAATTGAAAACATGCGTCGTGAAGGATACGAGCTTCAAGTATCGAAACCTGAAGTTATCGTTCGTGAAATCGATGGTGTAGCAAGTGAGCCTGTTGAGCGCGTTCAAATTGACGTACCTGAAGATTACACTGGTTCTGTAATGGAATCACTTGGTGAGCGTAAAGGTGAAATGGTCAACATGGTCAACAACGGTTCAGGTCAAGTTCGTCTTGAGTTTATGGTTCCTGCTCGTGGTTTGATTGGTTACTCTACTGAGTTCCTTACACAAACGCGTGGATATGGGATTATCAACCATACGTTCGAATCATACATGCCTCTTATTAGCGGTCGTGTAGGTGGACGTCGTGCTGGTGTGCTTGTTTCCATGGAAAAAGGAAAAGCTTCTGAATACGGTATTATGGGTGTTGAAGACCGAGGAACAATCTTCGTAGCTCCAGGTACTGAAGTATACGAAGGTATGATTGTAGGAGAGCATACGCGTGAAAATGATATTACTGTTAACATCGTTAAGGTGAAGCAGATGACTAACATGCGTTCTGCAAACAAAGATCAGACTGTATCAATGAAGAAGCCTCGTGTTCTTACGCTTGAAGAAGCGCTTGAGTACTTGAACGATGATGAGTACTGCGAAGTAACTCCAGAATCAATTCGTCTTCGTAAGAAAATCCTTGATAAAAACGAACGTGAAAAGCACGCTAAAAAGAAAAAAACAGCCCAATAAGGGTGTCTGAGGCGATTCAAAAGGGGCATCCCTTTTGAATCGCTTTTTATATCCTGACAGTATCCACCTTTCTGTAGGATTTTTTTTCAAAATGCAAAGAAATCGTTTACTTTTATGAATGAATTCATTTATTATGCTTTTATACCGGGGGTGGAGAAATGAATACAGAACCTACTATTGCACCTGAAGATTTATCTTTTTTCGCGAAGTTAGTTGGCATTGAAGATAATATGACGATGGGATTTTATTTGCTTTATGCAATAATTGTTATCCTTTGTATTGTCGTCTATCGTCTTGGCTTTGCTAAAAAACTACCGCTCCTTAAAAATGTCATCGTTTACGCTGTTTTAGTGATTGGCTGTTTTCCATTAACCTTTTTTGGAATAGGATTGCCTGTTGCTGAAGGATTAGTGGCTTCGGCTGTCGTATTAATTATCTATAAGGTGCGACTGAATCAGTCGAAGAAAAAAGAAGCTTAACGTTAAAGGAGGGAAGCTTTGAATCTTCAGGATACAATATACAATTGGCTCAGTATTAAAGTTGTAGCCAACGAAAGGCAAGACGATCAGGCGGCACAAGATACGTATGAATTCTTTCATCAAATCCTAACGGAAGATCATCAGGTGTCGGATTTACACGTGGAAGTATCACAAGAATACTACATTGTTCGCTATCGCCGAAATGGAGAAGAAGATTCAAAGAAATTTCCTGTAGAATTGATCGAAGCGTTGTTAACTTCGATTGAAAATGAACCGAAATATAATCATCAGTAAAAAAGAAAGACGTGCTCGAGGCACGTCTTTCTTAATCGAAGTTATGTTTACTCGTATAGGTACCAAACAATATCGCTGCATAAATCACATGTCCAAGCGTCCAGTAAGTAATGGCTGTAAAATCCCATAACCCTGGCGTTGGCTTAATGGCTAGATAAGTGAGAGGAAAGTAAAGAAAAACGGTTGGTAGTGTTAGGACGTAGGCTAAAATCGCCTGTGCTTTTCGTTGTTGAGAGAAGTATCGTGAGCTTCCAATACTGTAGACGACACCAATGATTAGAGAGATGAAAAGGTGAAAGACGAATTCAATCCATTCTGGCCAGTTTATTTGCCCAATAATCGGTATAAAATCAACGTTTAAAAGGAGCGTATACACGAGCTTTCCCGTTATGGCTTCGATTGCTTTTAGGAGGAACCCAAGAGCTATTCCTGAAATCGCACCAGCAAAAAGACCTGCCTTGATTCTACCACTCATCGTTTGTTTCATCCTGATGAAACAGCTTGAAATTCCCCGTATCTTTTCGTTCTTTCGTGCGAGTTTCGATTCGCTCATCACAGGTGTCACACATATAAGTGTGGATCGGTCTGTTGCGTAATTTTTTAGCGAGTGGACTACCGCTTTCGATTTTTTCAATTTTATCACATAGGACACATTTGACGCGCATTGTTAACACCTCTCATTCCATGTTGTTAGTATAGCATGAATAAACCGATCCTTTGCAGTATAATGCGTTAGATTAAAGGAATTAATTGGAGGGAATAGGTATGCCAAATAAAGTAGACGTTTCGCTTTCAAATGATCTACTAACGCTTCTTAAAAGGGAACAGTATGTCCTTCTTTCGACAATTGATCACGAAACAAGTGGTCCAAACGTTAGTGCTATTTCCTGGTTGTATGCGGTCGATGATCAATCTATTGTATTTGCAGTTGATCAAAAATCGAGGATTGTATCCAACATAAAGAGGAATGATCAAATTTCGATAACGCTCATTGGAAACGAAAGCACGTATGCGATCAATGGAAGAGCTTCTTTAATAGAAGAAAAAATGGAAAACGTTCCGCTTAAGCTGACGAAGTATAAGCTTTTCATTAAAGAAGTGCGAGATGTTATGTTTTATGGTGCGAAAATGTCGGTTGAGCCTGCTTATGAAAAGATCTATGATCCAGAAGCTGCTGCTAAGTTAGATCGTTCGGTTATGGCGGAACTTAAAAAGACATGAGCCTAGGGGCTCATGTCTTTTTAGCATCGATTTACTTATCTAAATCTTGTTTTTCCTGCTGCTGTTTTAATTCTTTCTCTTTATTACCAGGTAGTTGTTTATCATTTGAGCGTACCGGTTCTGGTTCTGATTTATTTGGGGTACTTGGGACTTCGGGCATTAATCTACCGACGATATCCGCAAGTTCTTCCATAATTCCCCCTACAGGGTGTCCTCGCTTGATTTCTGTCGCCATCTGTTTTAAACGGTAAGTCGTGTCCGCATCAGCTGTTATTACAGCATTTGCCCCATAAGGATCTTTTTGAAGTGCTTCTGCGACCGTATATTTAATTGAGCTAACACGAGAGCGATTCAAGCTTTTGATTCACATCAATGCCCACCACGGCATATTTGCCAGTAACAACCGCTGTGGCATCATTTACATCAGGAACTTTCTTTGCAACTGTGACAAGATGTTCTGCTATCTCTGTAGCTGATAAATCTTCATTCTTAGGCGTGCGCACTGACTGCTTTACATATTGTACTCGCTCCGTCTGCTCCTTTTTTTCAGCAACAGGTTCATCATTGGCTTGACATGCTACAAGAAGAAAAAGGGCGATGGTCCATCGCATTTTTTTCATTTCAATTACCTCCGTCGTAAGCAATTTAGAAACAAATTACTGCAGTTTGTTAATTATTTTCTGAATAACCGTCTAACTTTATACGCTCTTTCATAGATTATAGAAAACGTAGATAGTCCCAACTGTCTTTCGTACCTGTTACAGCAATATAAATTTGGTCAGGAGGCGAAGTGTTGGATAAGGTTTACGTCCTAGATACTAACGTGTTACTCCAGGATCCAAATGCGATTTATTCGTTCGATACGAATGAAATTGTCATTCCGGCGGTTGTATTAGAGGAAGTGGATTCAAAGAAAAGGTATATGGATGAAATTGGAAGAAATGCAAGGCAAGTTTCTCGCATGATTGATGGTTTTCGAGAAAGAGGGAAGCTTCATGAGTCGATCCCTTTAGAAAATGGAGGGACGCTTCGAATCGAACTCAATCATCGATCGTTTCAATATTTACAAGATAAATTTGTAGAAAAAACAAATGACAATCGAATTCTAGCTGTAGCGTTAAATTTATTTTTAGAAGAAGGGAAATTAAAATCAGGACGGACTGTTATTCTGGTAAGTAAGGATGCGTTAGTTCGCGTTAAAGCAGATGCAATGGGAATCCAAGCGGAGGATTTTTTAACCGATCGAGTGGTTGAATTTAATCAAATATACACAGGTTATGAAGAAAGGTATGTTGATTCTGAACTATTGAATCAATTTTTTGAGCAGCATTTTATTGATGCAAGTAAATTAAAGGGGAGACCTCTTTATCCGAACCAATATGTGATTCTTAAAGACCCTATTCAGGCATCCTCTTCCGGCATTGGAAAAGTTGATAAACACGGTAAAAGAATTGAAAAAACGGCGATGGAAACAGAGTATATGTGGGGAATCGGTCCTCGAAACGTCCAGCAAAGAATGGCATTAGATTTGCTTGTTCGAAATGATATCCCTCTCGTCACTTTAGTAGGAAAGGCGGGAACAGGAAAAACGTTACTTGCGATGGCGGCAGGTTTAATGCAAACAGAAGATATGAATCGATACAAGAAGCTATTTATTGCAAGGCCAATTGTCCCAGTTGGGAAAGATATTGGGTTTTTACCGGGTGAAAAAGAAGAGAAGCTACGGCCCTGGATGCAGCCTATTTATGATAATTTAGAGTACCTGTTTAACGTGAAAAAAACGGGTGAACTTGAAAAAATTTTATCAGGAATCGGTTCCATTCAAGTGGAGGCACTAACGTATATTCGAGGTAGAAGTTTACCTGATCAATATATAATTATCGATGAGGCGCAGAATTTAACGAAGCATGAAGTCAAAACCATTTTAACGAGAGTGGGAGAGGGCAGTAAGATTGTGCTTCTCGGAGATCCACAACAAATCGATCACCCTTATTTAGATGAATATACAAATGGGCTTACTTATGTAGTAGAAAAATTTAAAGATCAGCCGCTCAGCGGACATGTTAAGCTCGAGAAAGGTGAGCGATCTTTACTTGCCCGAATTGCAGCTGATCTCCTTTAAATGACTGTAATGGCTGAAACGTTTTTAACAGGTTCAGAAGCGTTAGAACCATCTCCAAAATAGAAGTGAGTGGGCCCATCCTCCCTGAGCGGCTTTCCGTCTTTAGAAAAACGAAGAAAGCCGTTCATCGCTTCTTCTAGTGATATTACCTGTTGCTGACCATCGCTCGATTCAAGTTGAACTCTATCACTAGCGGGTTCAGCATTTGAGAGAAACGGTTGTAACGGAATCACAAAGCTTCCAGTTAGGACGCGTTCTTTCTCGAACCGTTTAATGCTTTTGTTCACGGGAGGTTTAATCCCAGTGCGTTCTCTTTCCCACCGCTCTGCCTGAGTGCGAATGTAATCGTTCTCATTCTTCTTGTTTGAATCGTCAAATTTCAAAAATTCATCCAGTTCAATCTTGCGATCATCAAAAATCCATACGCTTGCATCTAAGGTAATGGCGTAATTGACTTTCCCCTTAATGGGTAGAATCGTTTCCATCTAATACACCCCGCTATCAAAATCTTTTGCAAACCAAGTATACCGGTTATGCTTGCATTTGTCACATTTGGGGAACAGTAGGGTGAGAGTCAATTTGTTATGAGCGGGAGGATTTCATATGAGATGTCGTACAGAAGAAGAATTAGTAGAGCTAGTTAGGCGAAGCAAACCTTATACGAAGGATGGGAAAGTAGCGGACTATATTCCAGCTCTCGCAAAGGCTGAACCTGATAAACTCGCCATTGCCATTTATTCTAAAGAAGAAGGCTGTTTGTCAGCAGGTGATGTGGCAGAAACATTCACGCTACAGAGTATCTCTAAAGTTCTAACATTAGCTCTTGCCATAATGGATGCAGGAGAGGATCACGTTTTTTCGAGAGTTGGGATGGAGCCAACAGGGGATCCATTTAATTCAATTGCGAAGCTTGAGACAATGATCCCTTCAAAACCGCTTAATCCAATGATTAATGCTGGCGCATTAGTTGTGACCAATATGATTCATGGAAGTTCGGTGGAAGAAAAAGTTGGACGTATTTTGCAGTTGATTCATGATATGACCAATAACTCAAGTATTGGTATTAATATGGAAGTAGCTGATTCAGAGTATGAATCTGCCAACCTTAATCGAGCCTTAAGCTATTTCATGAAGCAGCATGGGATCATTGATGACGATGTGGAAATGCTTCTTGAAGCCTACACTAAGCAGTGCGCTATTGAAGTAAACTGTAAAGATCTCGCACGGATAGGTATGGTTTTGGCAAATGAAGGCAGGGATCCTGAAACAGAGCGACGCATCATTCCTAGATACATTGCGAGAATTGTAAAAACCTTTATGGTGACATGTGGGATGTACAACGCTTCAGGTGAATTTGCTATTAATGTTGCCATACCTGCAAAAAGTGGCGTTTCAGGGGGGATTTTAAGCCTAGTCCCAAATGAAATGGGCATAGGTGTCTACAGTCCACCACTTGATGCAAAAGGAAATAGTATTGCAGGAAATAAACTTCTTGAAAATTTATCTTCACAATATGGACTAAGTATTTTCTAAACATGATTGCGTTTACCCTGCTTTTTCTTGCAATTTTTTTATATTCCTTTTATGATAAGAGAAGGAATGGGAAAGGGAACGGAGGGATCAGACTTGTCAACTGGTATGGCTACAGGACATCGTGAAAAAGCATATGAGCTATTAAAGGCCGATGCTCATAAGATCCTAAAACTTATCGAAGTTCAAATGGAGAATTTAACGATGCCTCAGTGTCCTCTGTATGAAGAGGTTCTAGATACGCAAATGTTTGGTTTATCTCGCGAAATTGATTTCGCGGTTCGTCTTGGATTGGTGAATGAAGAGGATGGAAAAGAATTGCTTGAGTCACTTGAGCGTCAGCTTTCAGCTCTTCATGAAGCTAGTATGAGGAAATAATGAAAGCTCAAACTATCGTGGATAGTTTGAGCTTTTTGTTTTTTTCGTAAAGGTTTTTGATCGATTAGAAGAGGTAGTCAAGTGGGACCGTTATGCTCACTTTATAATCGACACATAAACTTCCGATAAGTAAAAGAAAATATGATAGAATACGAGTAGGTTATGAAAGAATTCAGAAGATTTTAGGAGTAGATACGTATGAACGATTTGCTCATGGTGCTCCTGATCATTGCTCCCATCAGCTTGTTATTGCATGAAGCAGGTCATACGCTGGCAGCAAACATCTTTACTTCCGCCAGTGTAAAACTTCACCTTGGAGTAGGGCCAAGGGTCATAACATGGAGACATTCAAGAGGAGAAGTAGCTGTTAACGCCTTCTATTTTGTAGGAGGTATGACCATCAGCTCACCACCTGAAAAAGTCTATGGAAAAATAGCTATTGCTATAGCCGGGCCACTTGTTAACTTATTCATCGCCGCCCTCACATTTCTCTATCCGTTCCAACCATCTATCACAGTTTGGATACTATTCTTTAACCTATGGCTTGGAATAACCAACCTCATTCCTTTTAAACTGTTAGGGAAAGAATCAGACGGTTGGACCATCATGAAAGCCATCATCAAAAAAACTTAATTTTTATTGGACAGGCAGGTTTCAAACAAAAACCATCGAAAACTTATACATACTTCGAAAAGCAGAAGCGCCCGTTTAGACACGGTAGGCACTGGAGCCTTTTCATTTGAACACGGTCTTTGTGTTCGGATGAAAAGGTGAAGTGACCGAGTGTCTGGGCGCTGCAGCTAGACAAGAAAAGCGGAGACGAGCGTTTAGAAACGGAGATATTGGAGCTCTTGAACTAGAACACGCCCTTTGTGTTCTGGTGAAAGAGTGAAATATCGCAGTTTCTGCGAGTCGCAGCTAGACAAGAAAAGCGTAGCGGGCCCGTTAAAATCCGCAGGGTGTTGGAGCCCTTTCGAATGAGACGCTTTTTGTCTCAATCGAAAGGGCGAAACAGCCGGAGGATTTGGCCCGCGTAGCTGGATCAAGAAAAGCGTAGCGGGCCCGTTAAAATCCGCAGGGTGTTGGAGCCCCTTCGTCATGAAACGACCATTTAAAGCAAACTGTGAGCGAGTACAAACTTCTTAAGAGAAAATAAACAGGTAGGATGACGTCTATGATTAAAAAATTATTTAAGCATTATGATTACTCGTTAATCATCAGTGTGTTACTTTTGTGCGGATTTGGACTTGTGATGGTTTATAGTGCAAGCATGGTATGGGCGGTTATGCGACACGAAACAAATAGTGCTTTTTTCTTTAATAGGCAAATTATTTGGCTAGCCGCTTCCCTTATTATGTTTGTTCTTGCCATGATTTTTCCATATAAAGCTTATCGGAAATTTATTGTACCTATCCTTGGGTTGTCCGTTCTTTCCTTATTACTCGTAAAAGTAATCGGATCTACAACGAATAATGCCCAGAGTTGGATTGAAATTGGTGCCTTTAGTTTTCAGCCATCTGAATTTGTTAAACTTGGATTAATTATTTACCTCGCCGCCATTTACTCAAAAAAGCAGGCTTATATTTCTAATTTCGTAAGAGGTGCCATGCCGCCACTTCTTGTGATTGGCTTAATATTTGCATTAGTTGCTTCACAGCCTGACCTTGGTACAGCGATGATTATCGCCCTAACCTCAGGCATTGTGATCTTTTGCTCTGGTATGAAATGGAGCCATATTTTTGGTCTCATCGTCATCGGAGGCATCGTATTTGGCCTGGCCTGGATGTCCCTCTCCCCTGAACAAGCTTCAAGATTCACAGGAGCTTATGATCCTTTTTCAGATCCAGAGGATAGTGGTTTCCATCTCATTAACTCTTATATTGCGATAGCGTCTGGTGGGGTGACAGGGCAAGGGTTTGGTCAAAGTATACAAAAATACGGTTTTCTTCCTGAGCCTCATACCGATTTTATTATGGCGATTGTCGCTGAAGAGTTAGGTCTATTAGGGGTCGTATTTGTAATCGGCTTGCTAGGCTATATCGTTTTTAAAGGCTTCGTGATTGGTATCAGATGTAAAGATACTTTTGGCAGTCTGTTAGCAATTGGAATTTCTGGCATGATTGGCGTTCAAACAGCTGTAAACCTCGGTGCTATTACTGGATGGTTACCGGTTACAGGCGTTCCACTTCCGTTTATTAGTTATGGAGGCTCATCATTAATTTTACTTATGATATCAGTAGGGATATTAATAAACGTTTCCGCGTTTGTGAATATAAGAAAAGAACAAAAAACAGGCTATACCAACAAAGAAAGTAGCGTTCAAATGGAACTTTAGCTTAAGGAGGAATAATGATGACAGCTATTTCTAAAATTCTTGTTGCTAACCGTGGGGAAATCGCTATTCGTATTTTTCGCGCCTGTACGGAGTTAAACATTCGAACCGTCGCGATTTATTCAAAAGAAGACAGTGGTTCTTATCATCGCTATAAAGCAGATGAAGCCTATCTTGTAGGCGAAGATAAAAAGCCTATTGATGCTTACCTGGATATTGAAGGTATTATTGAAATTGCCAAAACCAACAATATTGATGCCATCCATCCAGGCTATGGCTTTCTTTCTGAAAATCTTCAGTTTGCGAAACGCTGTCAAGAAGAGGGCATTATCTTTATTGGTCCTGAGCTTGAGCACTTAAGAATGTTTGGAGATAAGGTTGAGGCTAGAAAACAAGCCATTATAGCAGGTCTTCCGGTTATTCCAGGAACGGATGGACCTGTCCATGATCTAGATGAAGTTAAAACATTCGCTGAAGAACATGGCTACCCTCTCATGATTAAAGCCGCACTCGGTGGTGGTGGAAGAGGGATGCGTATTGTTCGAAGTCAGGAGGCGCTTGCAGACGCGTATGATCGTGCGAAATCAGAAGCGAAAGCCGCTTTTGGGGCAGATGACATTTATGTTGAGAAATTTGTAGAAAATCCTAAGCATATTGAAGTGCAAATTCTTGGAGACAAACATGGAAACACGATTCACCTTTATGAAAGAGACTGTTCTGTTCAGCGTCGCCATCAAAAAGTCGTAGAGGTAGCGCCGAGCGTTTCGTTAAGTGAAGATTCTAGGAAAGAAATTTGTGAAGCTGCCGTAAAACTAATGGAAAATGTCCAATATGTTAATGCTGGAACAGTTGAATTCCTTGTGAATCAAACGGGAGCGTTTTATTTTATTGAAGTGAATCCTCGCGTGCAGGTTGAGCATACCATTACCGAAATGATTACGGGAATTGATATTGTTCAGTCGCAAATCATGATTGCAGAAGGCGAACACATCCATGGTGAACGTCTTGGTATTCCAAATCAGGAAGACATTGACTGTCATGGGTATGCCATCCAATGTCGTGTCACAACAGAAGATCCTGAAAACAACTTTATGCCTGACACTGGAAAGCTTATGGCTTACCGATCCGGTGGTGGCTTCGGTGTACGGCTCGATGCAGGGAATGCTTATCAGGGAGCAGTTATCACACCTTATTATGATTCATTGCTCGTTAAGCTTTCAACGTGGGCATTGAGCTTTGACCATGCTTCTTCTAAAATGGTCAGAAATTTAAAAGAATTCCGGATTAGAGGAATTAAAACGAATATTGCGTTTCTTGAAAATGTGATGAAGCATGAGAACTTTCGATCAGGTGTGTATGATACGTCTTTTATTGATTCATCACCAGAATTGTTTGTGTTTCCAAAACGAAAGGACCGCGGAACGAAAATGCTGTCTTATATTGGGAACATTACAGTTAATGGCTTTCCTGGTCTGGATAAAAAGAAAAAACCAGCATTTTCAAAAAGAAGGGTGCCCCATTTAAAGTACAGTGAAGAAATCCCACGAGGAACAAAGCAAATTTTAGATGAGGAAGGCGCGGAAGGACTTGTACAATGGGTGAAAGATCAGAAGAAGACGCTTCTGACTGACACGACGTTCCGAGACGGACATCAATCACTTTTAGCTACAAGAATGCGTACAACAGATTTACTTCATATTGCTGGTCCAACAGCTCGAATGACGCCAACATTGTTTTCAATGGAAATGTGGGGCGGAGCAACGTTTGATGTTTCTTTACGATACCTAAAAGAAGATCCGTGGGATCGCTTAATAAAACTGAGAAAGCAAGTACCGAACGTTATGTTCCAAATGTTACTACGCGCCTCGAATGCCGTTGGTTATAAAAATTATCCAGATAACTTAATTCGTGAATTTGTGCAAAAGTCTGCAGATGCTGGTATCGATGTATTCCGTATATTTGACAGTTTAAACTGGGTAGAAGGTATGACAAAAGCCATTGAAGCGGTTCGGGAAACAGGAAAAATTGCTGAGGCTTCGATTTGTTACACCGGAGATATTTCTGATCCTTCTAAATCAAAATATAATTTAACCTATTATCAAGAGCTTGCTAAGGAGCTAGAACAAGCTGGAGCGCATATCCTTGGTATAAAAGACATGGCTGGTCTCCTGAAACCTCAGGCAGCATATGAACTTATATCAATGTTAAAAGAGACCGTTTCGATTCCGATCCATCTTCATACACATGATACGAGCGGTAATGGAATCTATACATACGCAAAAGCCATTGAGGCCGGCGTGGATATTGTAGATGTAGCTGTGAGCTCAATGGCGGGGTTAACGTCTCAACCGAGTGCCAATTCCTTGTTTTATGCACTTGATGGTTCTGAAAGGCAGCCTGACATTGATATTCAATCGCTAGAGCAATTGTCTCATTACTGGGAGGATACTAGAAAATACTATAGCGGCTTTGAGAGCGGCATGACAGCTCCACACACGGAAGTGTATGAGCATGAAATGCCAGGCGGGCAATATAGTAATCTCCAGCAACAGGCAAAAGGTGTAGGTTTAGGAGAGCGTTGGGATGAAGTGAAGCGGATGTACCGAAGAGTGAATGAAATGTTTGGTGATATTGTGAAAGTTACACCATCTTCAAAAGTTGTTGGAGATATGGCACTTTATATGGTACAAAACAGCCTAACCGAGGACGACATTTATGAACGTGGCGAAACGCTTGATTTTCCTGATTCTGTAGTTGAACTATTTCAAGGCTACCTTGGACAACCGTATCAAGGTTTTCCGAAAGAGCTTCAACAAATCATTTTAAAAGGAAGAGAGCCCATTACGACGCGGCCAGGTGAATTGCTCGAACCTGTTCATTTCTCAGATTTGAAAGAGACGCTTTATCATAAATTAAATCGTCAAGTCACTAGTCATGATCTTATATCCTATGCGCTCTATCCGAAAGTGTATTTAGAGTATGCAGAAGTTCAGGAAATGTTTGGAGATGTTTCTGTTCTTGATACACCAACTTTCCTATACGGTATGCGTCTGGGGGAAGAGATCGAGGTAGAGATTGAACAAGGTAAAACATTAATTGTGAAGCTAGTATCGATTGGAGAGCCAAACATAGAAGGGAAGCGTACGCTTTACTTTGAATTGAATGGCCAACCTCGTGAAGTTGTGATTAAAGATGAAAACATTAAAACAGCGATAGCCGCTAAGCCAAAAGCAGATCGCACTAATGCGAACCATATTGGAGCAACAATGCCTGGAACAGTCATAAAGGTACTTGTTGAAAAAGGCGAGAGAGTAAATAAAGGCGATCATTTGATGATTACAGAAGCGATGAAAATGGAAACAACTGTTCAGGCTCCTAGAAGTGGAATTGTGGAACATATCCATGTAGCAAATGGTGAGGGAATTGAATCAGGAGATCTCTTGTTGGAAATGAACGAATAGAAAAAAGCTGCGCAATTTTTTGCGCAGCTTTTTTTATTGTCTGCCACTGCGAAGAGAAAGCATGACAAGATAGAGTAGTACAGTAAAGAGCCCAGAAATAAAAAGTCCATGGAAAAGCGCAAGAAATAAATTTAAATTTGAAACGACAACAAGCATACCGCTCAAAGCTTGTAAACAAATGAAGACAAAAGCAACAATAAGGCCAGTACGCATCGTCCCTTTAGATTTAAATTCTCTTAATCCAATGATCAGAATGTAAAGCAACCATACGAAAATGAAGACAGCTGCTGTCCGGTGTAACATTTGAATCCCTTGTGGTCCAGAAAAAGCGAGAAGCTGACCATCCGTACAAAATGGCACATTGTCACATGCCATACTAGCACCTGTGTGCCGGACTAGCGCACCAGTATAAACGACAATATACGAATAAATCGTAATGGCATATAAATGAATGCGAATCCGTTTCGGTACAAAAGGCGTTCTTTGTTTGCCAGAAGCTTCAAACACGAGAATGGTTAAGAGAACAACGCTCGCAAAACTAGCTAGTGAAAAACCAAAGTGCGAAGCAAGGATAATATCTGACTGTCCCCAAACAACGGCAGCAGCGCCGAGCAACCCCTGGAAAACAATTAAAAATACGGAAGCGATTGCTAAAAATTTTGTTTCTCGCAGATGTCCGATTTTTCTCCATGTCCAAATCGCAAGAATGATCACTAGAAGACCAAGAGCTGCTGATACAATCCTGTGACTTACTTCAATAATCGTTTCAATCTCTGGTGCCTCAGGGAGAACTTTTCCATAACAGAGAGGCCAGGAGTTACCACAACCGTCACCTGAACCGGTTTTCGTCACAACGGCTCCCATTAAGAGAACAAGTAGCATGCCGAACGAGGTTAGGATCCCGAACAATTTCAACAATTTATTCACAAATAACACCTTCTTATCTAATTGTGTGGAAATCATAGTACAATGAAAGTGTGAAAGGTTACGACATCATTGTACGAATGAAAGGAAGAACCATTACGAAACGACGTATACAAAACAATTAGATTCGTTTATAATGGATAAGGATTGCGGATACTGCTTCCTTTCACAAAACCAACATTATCTTACCATAGCTGTTAACAAGATTTAATAGTAAGATGTGAAGATTGATTTACATTTTGCTTAACAGTATGGAAGAAACCTGGAGGGGTAATCGTGATAGCATATAACAAACAGGGCTTACACAGTCTTCTAATAAGATTGTCTAACATGAATGGCAGCAAGGCTGATTTACTTCAGCTGATTGAAAAAGGAGGTGTGTAGATTGAGTAAAGCGAGAACGGCTTATGAAGCTTCAAACAGTGTTATGGAACCAGGTCCACTATCAGAGGCAAATCCTACTGGTACATGGAAAGACTTTTTAACTCTTACGAAATTAGGAATTGTTTTTGACAACTTAATTACGGCATTTACTGGTTTATGGGTTGCATCAGTTGCGGCAGGGTTCGATCTATTCGGTAATCCAATGGTTCTTATTCTCACGATGTTGGGAACAGCTTTTGTTGTTGCCGGGGGAACATCGTTAAATAACTACATTGACCGGGATATTGATCAGGTGATGGCAAGAACAAATACTCGTCCATCTGTTACCGGTAAAATTCCTGCAAACCAAGTATTATTTGTAGGACTCGGGCTAGCTATAGTTGGTACAATTATGTTGCTCATCGTTGAACCGATGGCGGCATTGTTGGGTCTATTGGGACTTGTGATTTACGTTGTGCTTTACACAATGTGGACAAAACGGACAACATCTTTAAATACGGTTGTTGGATCGTTTTCAGGTGCACTTCCACCACTTATTGGTTGGGCAGCCATTGATCCTAACTTAAGCCCGGTTGCATGGGGTATGTTCTTAATCATGTTTATCTGGCAACCGCCTCATTTCCTAGCACTAGCTATGAAACGGGTTGATGATTATCGTGATGCAGGAATTCCAATGTTACCTGTTGTTGCAGGATTTCCAATGACAAAGCGCCAAATTGTATTGTATACGGCTGCGCTTGTCCCTGTGTCACTATTGCTTTACAGCTTTGGTCCTGTATACATTACCGTTGCATCCATTCTTGGATTCGGTTGGCTTGCAATTGGAATAGCAGGATTTTTTATGAAGGATGATATTAAATGGGCGCGAATTATGTTTGTATACTCGCTCAATTATATTACAATCCTATTCATTGTCATGATTGCAGTAAATATTAACCCTTAAAAGTGTCTTCATGTATGGTCAGACAAGGTGGGTAGGGATGCCCTCCTTGTCTTCCTATAACTCAATTTGAGTAAAAGCTATTATGAAAGTGAGGTTTAAGGTGCAAATGAAACGTTGGAGAAATGTTTGGCGTTTTTTACCACTGCTATCGGTAATTGCGTTAGCGCTTACGGGTTGCGGGAACGAACAGCTAACAGCTATGCTCCCTAAGGGAGAAGGGGCTGAAATGCAATTTAATCTCATGATGTTAAGCCTTTACATCATGATCGGGGTTTTCGTTGTAGTAGCACTCATTTATACAGTTGTGCTTGTTCGTTTTAGACGACGTGGTGAAAGCGACAATGAAATTCCAGAGCAAACGGAAGGGAACGTAGTTCTTGAGATTTTGTGGACAGTTGTTCCGATTATTCTTCTTTTGATCCTTGCGGTACCAACAGTTATGACGACGTTTGCATTGGATGAAGGGACTGAGAAAGTTCCTAAAGATGCAACCGTTATCAAGGTAACAGCACACCAATACTGGTGGGAATTTGAATATCCGGATCTTGAAGTGAAAACGTCTCAGGATTTACACATTCCAACTGGGGAAAGAGTTTATTTTGAACTCGTTTCAAAAGATGTGACGCATTCATTTTGGGTACCAACTCTAGGTGGTAAAATGGATACGAATACAGCTACAGAGAACAAAATGTGGCTAAATGCTCAGGAACCTGGTACATATTATGGTAAGTGTGCTGAGCTATGTGGGCCATCACATGCATTGATGGACTTTAAAGTAATCGCTCAAGAAAAAGAAGACTTTGAAGCATGGGCAAAAAGCATGAAAGAAGCCGGTTCACAAGCAGCTTCTGACCAAGCGGCTCAAGGCGAAGAAATCTTTGCGAATAGCTGTATTGGATGTCACGCTGTAGGTAGTGAAGGCGGTAACACTGGTCCAAACTTAACGAACTTTGGGGATCGTGAAAGAGTGGCTGGTGTTCTGGATCACACAGATAAGAACATTAAAGAATGGATCAGCAATCCATCAGAATTCAAGCCAGGTAATAACATGCCTGCATTTGGCGACCAGTTGAATGATGAAGAGCTTGATGCTTTAGTTGTTTATTTACAAGGTCTAAAAGTTGAAGAATAGTCATCGGAAATAAGGAGGTTTCATTCGTGTCAGCACATGCTTATAAAAAGAAAAATCCTGTATGGGATTGGCTTACTACCGTTGACCATAAGAAGATCGGGATTCTCTATCTCGCTTCCGGTGCTTTCTTCTTTCTACTCGGTGGTATAGAAGCAATCTTACTGCGCGTGCAGTTGCTTTACCCGGAATTTGATTTCGTCGGAGCTGAAACGTTTAATCAGCTACTTACGATGCACGGGACGACAATGATTTTCTTGGCAGCCATGCCGCTTATATTTGGGTTTATGAATGCCATAGTTCCGCTCCAAATTGGGGCACGAGATGTAGCATTCCCATTTGTGAACTCACTAGGGTTCTGGTTATTTACAGCAGGTGGGATTCTACTCAATCTTGGTTGGTTCCTCGGCGGCGCTCCGGATGCAGGTTGGACCGGATATGCTCCACTGTCAACCACAAGTCCAGGGAACGGAGTTGACTTTTATGTTCTTGGACTACAGATTTCAGGTATCGGAACGTTAATTGGGGGAATTAACTTCCTAGTTACGATCATTAACATGCGAGCACCAGGTATGACATTTATGCGGATGCCTTTGTTCACATGGTCGAGTTTTATTACATCTGGTCTTATTCTTTTCGCTTTCCCTGCACTAACAATTGGTCTTGCGCTTCTTATGTTTGATCGTTTGTTTGGTTCTCAGTTCTTTGCAGCTGAAGCCGGCGGGAATCCCATTATCTATGAACATCTTTTCTGGATCTTTGGGCACCCGGAAGTTTACATTCTTGTGCTTCCCGCTTTCGGTATGTTCTCTGAAATTATTGCGACATTTGCACGCAAACGTCTATTCGGTTATTCAGCAATGGTTTTCGCAACAGCTCTTATTGGTTTCTTAGGCTTCATGGTATGGGTTCACCATATGTTTACGGTTGGACTTGGACCAATTGCAAACTCCATCTTTGCGGTGGCAACGATGTTAATTGCTGTGCCTACTGGGGTAAAGATCTTTAATTGGCTTTTCACTATGTGGGGAGGAAAGGTAAGTTTCCCAACAGCCAACCTTTTCGCTGTAGGATTTATTCCTTCATTCGTACTTGGTGGGATGACAGGGGTAATGCTAAGTGTGCCACCTGCTGACTATCAATACCATGACAGTTATTTCGTAGTTGCTCACTTCCACTATGTTATCGTTGGCGGGGTTGTGTTTGGTCTCTTTGCTGGTATGTACTACTGGTGGCCGAAAATTTTCGGAACGGTTCTAAATGAATTTCTTGGAAAGCTTCATTTCTGGTTATTCTTTATTGGTTTCCACCTCACGTTCTTCCCAATGCATTTCTTAGGGCTAATGGGAATGCCGCGTCGTGTGTATACGTACCTATCTGGTCAAAGTCTTGATGAAGCAAACTTCGCAGCAACGATGGGCGCTTTCTTAATGGGACTTGCCACAATCATTATGGTTTGGAATATTATTCAAACTTCTGTTAAAGGTAAGAAAGCAGGAAATGACCCGTGGGATGGTCGTACTCTTGAATGGGCGATTTCTTCACCAGCCCCAGAATACAACTTTGCTCAAACGCCACTTGTTCGTGGACTTGATGCATGGTGGTTAGAAAAACGCGCAGGTAATAAACAAATGGTTGCAGCTGAACCATTGGATGATATCCATATGCCTGATTCATCTATTTTACCTGTACTCTTATCATTAGGTTTGTTTGTCGCAGCACTTTCAGCGATTTATTCAAACTGGGTGCTTGCTATTGGAGGGCTCGCTCTTGCAGCGCTCTCAATGATTTTACGCTCAGTGATTGATTACCATGGATATCATATCCATAAAGAAGACCTGCCTGCTGAAGGGAGGGAAGGCAAATGAAATCGAATGAAGCAATGACAAAGTTGCCTGCCAATCCGGAACGGGCTACGTTAGAGGGTAAAAATAAATTTCTAGGTTTCTGGTTCTTCCTTGGAGGAGAGACCGTGCTTTTCGCCTCGCTTTTTGGGGTATACTTAGGACTAAGAAATGCAACAAACGGTGGAGTTACATCAAATGAACTGTTTGAACTTCCGCTAGTTTTTATTGCAACAATGCTGTTATTAACAAGTAGTTTAACGTCCGTATTTGCAACAATGGCGCTTAAAACAAACCATTTTAAGCGTATGATCGGTTGGTTTGTGGTGACTGGACTTCTAGGACTTGGATTTCTTGGACTAGAGATTTATGAGTTTAATCACTACGTACATGAATATGGGCATACGATTAAAAGTAGCGCATGGGGATCTGCTTTTTATACGCTCGTAGGAACTCACGGAGCTCACGTATTTATGGGGATTTCCTGGATTACGCTTCTGATTATTCGTAATTTGAGAAGAGGAATGGACCTTTATACAGCACCAAAGTTTTATCTCTTTGCTCTCTATTGGCACTTTATCGATGTTGTATGGATTTTCATCTTTACAGTTGTTTACCTAATGGGAAAGGTGGGTTAATTTAATGGCACATCATGAAGGTCACGATACGCTGTCAGAGCACGATCAAAGTCATCTCGACATTCATCACAAGATTGCTCATGAAAAGGAATTTAAGCAACAAATTGTTTCCTTTGCCATGATGATTTTCCTAACGATGATTGCGTTTGTTGCGGTAGCTAGCGATGCAATTTCAGATGCTTTTACCGTTATTTTCATCATGATTCTGGCAGGTATTCAACTGGTATTCCAACTTTATATGTTTATGCACTTAAGCCATAAAGGCCATCAGTATCCAGCATGGGGAATTTTCTTCGGCGTCTTTGTCGCTGGGACCTGTGTCGTGGCGTTAATGGGTATGATTTGGTAAATGATTGATTTAGAAGCTGTTCATTTTGAACAGCTTCTTTTTTTTTTACAAGGAAAAAGCGCAGCATATGCTGCGCTTTTGGCTAAACTTTGAAATTAATTTTAATAAGGCCCGCTTCTCTTGCTGAATTAAATGCAATGAGAAGAATCGGTCCAATGATAAAGCCCATAATTCCAAGAAGCTTTAATCCGATATACATTGAAATCAGCGTAGATAAAGGAGAAAGTCCAATGTGTCGCCCCATTACTTTTGGTTCAACTGTTCTACGAATAACGAGCAGTACGACGGCTAGGATCGCCATTTGACTTCCTGTCGCAATGTCGCCTGTTAGTAGATAATAAATGGCCCAGGGACCAAGAATGACAATGGAACCAATAATGGGTATGAAATCGATGACCCAAATGATAAAAGCCATTAGAAGAGCCACTTTTGGTGTAATGAATAACAATCCAATTAAACTAACGATAAAAATAATGATACTTACAAGAAACTGAGCTTTAAAGAAACCAAATATCACGTACGACAAACGGCTCGTCATAAATTGAACTTTCTCTGCTGTTTGTGCAGATAGATAAGAATAAGATTTCTTCTTAAGTCTTGGTAAGTCCATTAAAAATAAGAAGAGTGCAATTAAATAGACGAGAATACTGACTAAGTAATTGGGGATCCCTGTTACGATGATGGTAATGATTTTCAAGTAATCAATGCTGCTGATTGTATTCTTCGTATTTTCAAGGAATCGGTCAACTTGATTGGTAAATTCCTGAACAAATTCAGGTGGAAAACTTTTGGATACAGCTTCCATGTTCGATTCCATACTATCCCACATTTGAGTAATATTTTGTATGTACTGTGGGGAGTTTTCGACTAATGCTATCCCTTCGGTAATGACCTTTGTAATGAGAAAATAGCCTAATAACGCAATGAGGATAACAAATAAGGTGAAGACAATAATAACTGGAAAATACCGTTTCAGTTTCGTATTCTTTTGAATCAGTTTAACAGCTGGATCAAGGGCAAGAGCGCTGAGAAACGCGAGAATAAGAGGAATGGAGACGGGTAAGATCCAGAAAGCAAGCACTGCTAAAAGCGCAATGACCAATAAAATAAGTAAGAATCGTTTTGTGAGGAACTTCGGCAATCTTGTTCTCCTTTCTAAGTCAAACCATCTTTCTCTATTATAGTACGGACTTATACGCTTTACCAGTAGAGAGAATTGAATTATTTGACGAATAATTCATTTTCTCTCACTCATATAGTAGTAAAAGAGAAGGCTAGAGGGGGGAAGGATCATCATGAGAAAGCCACTTCATCAAGGGAGCCTGACCATATCAGAAAGCGTAATCGATTTTATTTTAGACGTTGCGATAAAGGAAACAGAAGGGGTACGTTTGGTGAAAAAAACGCTAAGAAAGATGGTTGGAAAAGGAAAGCGTTCTTCTTTCCAGTATGAAAACATTCATGAAGAGGGGGGATTATCTTTAAAGGTAGAAATAGCGATTGATTTCGGGGAAATTATTCCATATACCTGTTTCGTTCTACAGGAGAGAATTAAAAATGATGTTGAGAAAATGACTGGTTTACAAGTTGATGAGGTAAATGTTGTTGTTTCAAGCTTATATCTTCAAGCAGATGAAGAGTAAAAACTCCCTCCTTAGGTGGAGGGAGTTTTTTAATCCTTACTTTGAAATAAACATTTGTGTCCAATAATGACCGTATGAACCACCTGTGACGTATCCTACGCCGATTTGAGTATAACCGGGATTTAAGATGTTTTTTCGATGCCCTTCACTATTCATCCACGCCTTTACCACCTCTTCAGGTGTAGCTTGTCCGGCGGCGATGTTTTCACCAGCGCTTCTATAGGACACCCCAAAATCTTTAAGCATGGAAAATGGAGAACCGTAAGTGGGAGATTGATGAGAGAAATAATTTTTATCTCTCATATCAGCTGACTTATATCTGGCTACTCTGGCAACTTGCCAATTCCAGGTTAAAGGCGAGAGA
This sequence comes from Bacillus sp. RAR_GA_16, assembly GCF_020165985.1. Classification (GTDB taxonomy): domain Bacteria; phylum Bacillota; class Bacilli; order Bacillales; family Guptibacillaceae; genus Guptibacillus. Next base: position 419,735 of record NZ_JAIUKZ010000018.1, on the reverse strand, counting down.
CCATTTTTCGCACGTTCTTTATTCGTTAAATCCATGACTTGTTTCCCAACATCTTTTGACTTTTCGATTGAGGGATTAGCCGTCGGCACGTTAACTTGATCTCCAGGGTAAATCAGGTCTGGATTTTCAAATTGTGGATTGGCGCTGATGATTTCGGTAAGACCAATTCGATAGCGCTTGGAAATTTTCCATAAAGTATCTCCAGATTTCACGGTATATGTAGTTTGACCATGCGCAATATCTGGAATGAAGAAGGCTGATACGAGCATAAATACGAGTAACAATGGGATTGTTTTTTTCATTTAATCGTCTCCTTTCAATCGTAGTTTGACCAGAAGGTAAAATAATAATCAGTCTACATTTAATTTTAGTTTGACATCGTTTCCATTGGACATGCTAAAAAAGGAGTATAAAAGGGTATTAATCCAAGTAAACATTGCAACTACACTACTCGTTATACTATTATTAAAGAGTGAACTTGTTGTGAAATACAAAGGAGGAAAACGAATTATGAAATTTGATAAAACGGGTCTTGAATCTACGATCGTGCAATTTTCGATTCTTGATCATATCATGCATGAAAACGGTTTAGTTCTTGCTGGACAGTGGGATTATGAACGTGTTACATATGATTATAAATTTGAGGATATGACGAACGGAGATGTCTACTACCTTCGAGTTCCTGGTGTTGCGATTGAAGGTATGGTTGAATCTTCATATGCCGTTATTAAACTAGGCAAGCCTTATCTTGGAAAGCACTACTACCCACATGGTGTAGAGTACGATGAAGAGTTCCCAGAAACCATTCTAAACACCTGCTATAAGAAACTAGAAATTCTCCGTGACCAACTAGGTTCAGCATTACAAAGAAGCATGGTGTCAGTTGGAGATTTAGCACAGCACGTCACTCCGGCAAAACCTTCAGATAGCGTTGCAGAAGCAGCTGCGATTATGAAGAAGGAAAATGTCACAATCGTACCCGTTTGTGACGGTGAAAACCTTGTTGGAATTGTAACGGATCGTGCCATTGCGGTAGGAGGATTTGCGGATAACCAGGCAGGCATGACGAAAGTGGAAGAGCTAGTCGAAAAGCCATCAATGACACTTTCACCAGATATGAAACCGGAACAAGCAGCAGATCTTATGAATGAGTCGCGCCTAACAGAAGTGATTGTTTTAGATGGAGAGCGCTTTGTAGGCATTGTTTCTTACTTTCAATTAAAAGAAAAAATGAACGCATAAAAAGAAGAGCCAATGAGCTCTTCTTTTTTTGTTAAGCAAGTGCGAAACACTTTTCCGAACTAAATAGAAATCGTTGCAGTTTCATAAAGGCATAAGGCATAATAGATACAATGAAATGGAGGCGACTTGAATATGAAAAATCTCATTCGGTTCGCTTTGCTGATTGTCGTAATCGTTGGAGGAATATACGTTTACGAAAAAATCGAATGGAGTCATATTGGTTCAGAAGTAGAACGAATCATTAATGAAGAAAAGTTCGTGTTAGAAGACACAATAAAAAGTTCGGAGAATCAAGAACAAGCCGTTAAGAAAGATGAACCTTTACCTGAGTTAACTGGGGTTGAAAAATGGGTCGGGCAAGGAGCTGAGATGGTAGAATCCAACCTTGGTAAGCCCGACCGAATTGACCCAAGTTCATACGGATATGATTGGTGGATTTATGAACAGTCCAATTCTGCCTATTTACAAGTTGGTGTAGAAGACGATCGAGTGGTGACGATCTTTTTTATGGGAGATGTGGATGCAGGTGAACGATATCCTATGGGGGAGCAGGCAGCAGCTGTTTTTACAGAACAGAAACCATCTGAACAAGTTCCAGTAAAAGTAGACGCTTTCGATTATCGTTTTCAACTTACAAAAGAAGAACAGCAGCTGAAACCTTTAGTTTCCATACATGACGACTTATATGCCCAGTATTATTTTGATAAATTTAATGGAAGTTTGCGGGCAGTTCGCATTGCAGAGCCAGGTGTGCTGGTGAAACAAAGGCCTTATGCCGTTTCATATCGTGGTGAATTGCTAGAGCCAGAGGAATTGTCAGGAGAAGAATGGCAGAACGTTCAGAGCGCAATGGAAAAACAAATCTATGCCATGACGAATGTCCTTCGTAACCTTTCCGACAAGAAACCACTTGGTTATAACGATGAAGTAGCAAATGTGGCGTTAGGACATAGTAAAGATATGGAAGAAAACAATTATTTTTCGCATACGTCTCCATCGGAAGGAGAGCTTTCTGATCGATTAAAACAAGGGGACGTGCTGTATAGTTATGCAGGAGAAAACATCGCAGCCAGATATCCTGATGCAGGAGCTGCGATGATTGGATGGTTAAACAGTAAGGGGCACCGTGAAGCGCTTCTCAATGAAGAATTCACTGAAATTGGAGTTGGCGTTTTCCGAGATTATTATACGCAAAATTTTATTAAGCCTTTCTAGGAATAACCATGAAATTACCGGTGGCTGTGGCAACAATGGTTTCATCATCACGATAAACGTTTGCTTTTACAACCCACCTAGCATCGCTTTTAAAAACGATTTGAGAGCGGCATCTTAATTCAGTTCCATCGCCTTTAGATAAAAAGTGGATGTTCATCTCTGAAGTTACTGCTGCTTGATGAGAAGGTAGCGACTGGTGAACGAGCGAGCCCATAGCAATATCGATTAAGGATGCCGTGATGCCACCGTGTACCATTTTTAGGGGATTATGAACAAGCTGCGTGATGGGAATGATGCTTTCGTATGTATTCTTATCGAGAAGTTTGCTCTTAATTCCCATAAATCCCGCCAAATAGGTTTTATAGTCATCTGTCTGCTTCTTTTTCACTCCTTCTAATAAAAATTGAAGAGATTGTTTTTCTTCCTCGTTTGCTGCTTCTAAAATTTCAGAGAAAAGTTGAAGTAGTTGAGTGTCCATTATCAGAATCATTCCTTTTCAAGAAGTACCTTTTATTTCAGTTTACCAGTAATGGTCGCATTCCCCAATAAATAGGCGCACAATTGTTAAAAGTCTAATTATGATGTAGTAAGACGATTTAGATTTAATTGAAGTGGAGGTGGCGAATTTGCCTGAAGCAAAGGAAAAAGGAAGTCAAAAAGTTCAGGAATTTAAAACATTCGTCAAAGCTCATCCTCATGTGTTGAAAAAAGTGAAGCAAAATGAAAAAACGCTTCAAGAGTTGTTTGAGGAGTGGATGCTTTTTGGGGAAGATGATCCAAGTTGGTATGAGGAAGTGAAGGAAGAAGAACGGGAAGTCCAAAGTGAAAAAGGAATTGGGAGTATGCTCGGTGCGATTAAACAAATGAATTTCGAAGAGGTTCAAAAAGGCATTGAGCAATTTAGCGGAGCCGTATATTCCATTCAAGAGGTTTTATCACAATTTCGTTCAAAACCAAAGCCTCCTCCATACACCCAGTCCCATTCTCCCTTTCCATTTCGACATGACTAGGAGGGGCAATAATGCGTGAAGAAGTACAGGAGTTTTTAGCAAATCGTCAAGATCTTGTGATATTCCTAAGGAACCAGCCTGTTTGGTACCGCAGGTTAAGTAGAGAACCCTTTGCTTTAAAAGAGTTTGAAGAAGCTTCAAAAACATTTTACGGTCAAACCTTTCCTCAGAAAGTAGATCGTTTTCAGAACCAGTTAAATATGGTGAATATGATGCTTGCTTTAATGACCCAATTAAAAAATTAGGGTCTTTTTTATTATTCTTTTCACTACTGGGCACACTTAAGAAAGAAGGAGTGTGGATGTCTATGTTTGGAAAACGTGGAGGAAGGCATTTGCTTGCTTTACTCATCATGATTAGCTGCTGTGTTCCAGTAGTTGGGTTCAGTCAAGCACTGCAAGAGAATGTGTCAGCAAAAGAAAGCACAGAGCCAGTCGTTTTAAACCATCGCGTAAAAGGTACTAATGTTTTTATAGAGTGCTTGATTCCGAATTTTTCATTTGATGAAAGCAATCGCACAAAAGAGTACAATGGATACTTAGATGTTTATCTGGATGGAGAAAAGTATCAAACGGTTGAGCGGGCGGCATTCGTTATACGAAATTTACCTGAAGGAAAGCACACCATACGTCTTGATATTATGAGAGAAGATGGGGGAAGGTATTTATCACTTAAGGAAATGAATGTGGAAATAAAATAAGCCTCTTTTGGAGGCTTTTCATTAAGATATTTGTTTAAATGGCGTCGTAGGAGGAACGAGTGGTGGAAATTGGTCTTGAATGTAGTTGTAAATCAATTTCTCCACTTGGATTCCTTGTTGGATGAGCGCCTGGTTTCCAAATAGACAATTGAATTCAAGAAAGTAATATTTGCCGTTTGAGTAAACAACATCAAAACCGGCATGGTTAATGCCAAGCGCTTTGGCTGTCTGATCCACTAACTGAAGCGCTTCTTCAGGTATGTTATGAAAAGAAAGCTTCCCACCTTGTGCGACATTATTTAGAAACGACTCGCCACCAACACGCCAGTAAGCTGACACGACTGCATTCCCAACATAGACCACGCGGAGATCTTTCTCAATAGGTAAGTATTCTTGCACATAGAGAACCTCATTGCGCTCTGCATAAGAGCGGAAATCTTCCTCAGTACGGATTAGAAAAACCCCATTCCCCATTGAGCTTCTCACTTCTTTCGCTACAAAAGGAAAAGGGAACGTATTTAGAATGCGTTCAATGGACTCGTTGGACCTACCAGCTATTTCGGTATAAGGCATAAGATCTGGTGAAAGCGACCAAAATGCTCTCGTCATTTCAACTTTATCAAAGCCGAGTTGAATGGATTGAATCGATGGAAAAATCTTTTTATTTAACCCATAGACTAGAGAATTTACTTGCCACTTTTCGGGAAATAAGAGCATATCTGCTTCTCTAATCATATGAATATCTTTAAACATATGATCGGGTTTAACGTAAGACACGCCAGTCATACCAAGAGTTCGAAATGGATTGAACGTAATAAGTTTCACAGTTTTCTTTGTCTTCCTTTCTTAGATGAAAACATATAAATCTAGAAAATTATAGAGCTGATTACATTAAAAGTCAATAACCAAATCGTGGGTATTCACTTTACTACTATAGTAGAGGACTGGTCAGGGGGTTCCTAGAAGTGGTAAGATAAGGGTGGAGGTGTAAGTATGATTGCTACTCTAGATAGTGTGATGATTTTAGATCAGGCTGAAGAGCTTGGATTTTTGATAAAAGATTCAGAAGTCGCTCATGAATACCATGAGGCGAAAAGGCAGTTATCGAATAATCGGGAGGCGCAGCGTTTAATTAAACGCTTTACTGAAATGAAAGAACTTTATGATGAAGTTCAACGTTTCGGGCGTTATCATCCTGACTTTATGACGATTACTGTGAAAGTACGTGAAGCAAAGCGGGATATGGACCTTCACGAAGCAGTAGCAGCATTTAAGAAAGCAGAAACAGAGCTCGAGGGGCTGCTTGTCGAGGTTTGTTCTCTCTTAGCTGGTGAAGTTTCTCCTTCTATTAAAGTTCCATCCGGCAATCCTTTCTTTGATAATCAATCTTGCGGAGGTGGCTGTGGCTCAGGTGGCAGCTGCGGATGTGGATAACCAGAGCGCTTGCTCTGGTTTTTCAATTTCGATAGCGAATGCAGTCGGGACAAAGGTTCCCGCAACAAAACATTTTTTCTTGAGGAACTAAAAAGCGAACGCGGTAGACGAGGAGCTGCTCTTCTTCACGAACGAAAGAATATTCCATTCTTAGTTGTTTTCCTCTCATGCTTTTAGCCGCTTCCAATTTAATTAACATTTCAATCTCAGCTTTTCTGATATTCGAATTTACTGTAAGATAGAGAAAGGGAATACCGGTTATCGTTTGTTTGGAAACGGTGTTCACATAAGTTGAATCGGCCAGTCGATCTAGAAACGGATTCCATATCTCATCAAGATTCATTTTTTAGAGCATCCTTTCTTAAAGACGGTCTACTTATATCGTAACTGAATCATTAGTAAATGACCATCACTCTGTTCAAGAGGCTGGTGGACTTTATAAGTAAAGGGGAAACGCGCCATGTTTGTAGAACGAGTTGGCCTTGCAGTATATATTCAGTCACTTAAACACGCCAAACAGTTAAGAAGGTTTGGGAATGTTCACTACGTTTCCTCAAAACAAAAATATGTCGTGATTTATATTAATCTCGATCAATTGGAAACAACGAAAGAGCGTCTGAACTCTCTTCACTTTGTCAAGCGAGTAGAGCCTTCGAAGCGTCCAGAGGTGCAGACTGAATATCAAAACGCTAAGCCTGATAAAGCAAAACAATATGATTACAAAATGGGTCTCTAAGAAAGCCAATCCTTTAAGGAGGCTTTTTTTTGTTACCTAAGTGGAACCAAAATGGTTGATTATTTCGGTAACCGAAGTATATAATGGTCGAATTAAAGGAAGTGACATAATGGAAAATTGGAAACGAAATGTTTGGATTTTGTTTGGTAGTCAATTTTTAGTCCTTGGTGCCATGACGATGATTATGCCCTTTCTGCCTTTATACGTCCAAGAACTAGGTGTAGAAGGGGAAAGTCAAATTAGTCTCTGGTCAGGCGTGATTTTCGGTGCGAACTTTTTAACAGCCTTTTTATTTTCACCATTCTGGGGACGTATGGCAGATCGACATGGACGAAAGCTGATGCTCCTTCGTTCTGGCTTCGGTATGGCAATCGTAATTATTTTAACCGGATTTGCCACAGGTCCCTGGTCATTACTTGGTTTACGCTTGCTTAATGGCGTTGTATCAGGATTCATTCCTGCTGCAATTGCTCTCGTTGCAACGAATACACCAAAAGAGCACGTTGGTTACGCTCTTGGAACGCTTAATTCAGGGGCAGTTGCTGGTGCAATTTGTGGTCCACTATTCGGTGGATTAATGGCAGAAACGTTAGGTTTTCGGATGATTTTCAATATCACTGGAATTGTCATTTTACTTGCAGGTTTTGTTGTCTTGTTTTTAGTAAAAGAAGAGACAAAGCCAGAACCATCAGCTAAGAAGGAGAAAAGCAATGCGGTAAAAGATTTTAAAAAAGTAACGGTTCATTCCCCGATGGTATCTTTAATGCTTGTTGGTTTTCTTGTCCAGTTTGCGCTTTTAGGTATGAATCCACTCATTCCACTTTTTGTGCAACAGCTTACAACTGGGTCGAATGTGGCTTTATTTGCGGGAATTGCGGCATCTGTCATGGGGGTTGCAAATATGTTGGCCTCTCCTAAACTTGGACAAGTGGGTGATCGAAAAGGATCTCACCACGTTCTCTATTACTCGTTAATAGGGGCTGCGATTTTTTCGATACCACAGGCGTTTGTACAAGAACTCTGGCAACTCATTGCCCTTCGCTTCTTGTTAGGATTATGTATTGGCGGTTTACTGCCTTCAGTTAATTCCTTAGTTAAGACGCTATCACCTGCTGGGATGGAAAGTAGAACATATAGCTTCTCAAATAGCGCCGTTTATTTAGGAAACCTCCTTGGTCCCGTAACGGGAGGGGCTATTGTCGCTATGGTAGGGACGAGGGGGCTCTTCTTATTTGCGGGTATCATATTGTTGATTAGCGTAGCTTATGTAAAAAGAAAAGTCCTTCCAATCCTAGACCGCAAACGTGCAGTTTACGAAGCGAAAGAAATGCCATCATAAAAAGCAGGAGCCATTGGCTCCTGCTTTTGTTTATAAAATTGACCTATTGAAGTGGAGGAATCAAATGATTTAAGCGAAGAATGCCAATAATATAATTGAAGTAAAGATCTCCTTCATTAAACTCACTTGAAGGTTTTACCTCAATAGGGATAATGGGTGACTCGACCTCCTTACTTAAATCTTCAAAAAGTTGTAACCGTTGTACAGATGGCTCCTTTACAGGAATGCCTTCTCGACATATGTAGAGAGGTTGAAGGTTTCCTTCACCAGCTGGCTTTAAGACGACCACTGGAGACACGACTTCCCGATTATTTTTGACGGTCTTAAGTACGAGTAAACGATGGAGGCGATGGGAATTCGTTCTTGCGATTTCAACTAATTCATATATATCAGAATAGCCTTCACCAAGTTCAATAAAGCGTTGAATCATTAGGTTGTTCTCCTTTCCTTTAAAACAGAAATCCAATCATAATGTAGCATGAATTCATTCTAATGGAAAGGATGAAGCGTTTGCATTAGAATGAAAAGAAAGGAGGTTCTTCGATGGTCTCGATTCTGCTTCTGGTTGGTTTAGTAGGTGGGTTGCTCTATCTATACTGGAAAGGAAGACACGCTAAAGAGGAAACCATAGATAAAAAGCTGTTACAGGGCTTCATTATTGCGGACATTCTAGCGGCACTTGTGCTACACGGTATCATCACAGCGGCAGAGGCTGAAATGCTTTCAGATCAATCATTATCAGAGGTAGAGGACTATTTGTTTCATCATACCGATATTACTGAAGGCGCGTTTGGAGAATGGATTCATCATGACTGGGGTGGCGTTCCAGTGATTGACATGCACGACCTTGATCTGGGGTAAAGCAGAACCTTCTGAGCATAAAAAAACCCGCAGGAAATCCTGCGGGTGCCTTAAGCTGTGAAGCTAAGGCAAATGGGAGAGGAGAAACCGGAGGAAGAACTTATGGGGAAACGTAAGTCTTCTTCCGCGGTTGGCAACATCGTTTTAAACGATGCTACTACGTTTAGTATCGCCATCCCAAAATGGTTTATACATCGATTTTAGCTTTCCCCTTTTTTGTGGTAGGATAAGTAGGAATATGGAAACGATAAGGTTGTGAGAGAGATGCGTATTATCGCAGGAGATTGTAAAGGAAGGCAAATAAAGCCCGTTCCAGGGACTTCCACAAGACCAACAACAGATAAAGTGAGAGAATCGATTTATAACATCATCGGGCCCTTTTTTGAAGGGGGTTTCGCTCTTGATCTTTATGGAGGGAGTGGAGCATTAGGGATTGAAGCGTTAAGTCGTGGAATTGAGAAGTGTGTCTTTGTAGATCGAGAAAGCAAGGCGATTGAAACGATTAAATGGAATCTTGAACAAACAAAATACACCGAATCTGCAGAGGTTTTTCGTAATGATTCCAAGCGTGCCCTAAAAGCGCTTCAGAAACGAGAAATTCAATTTTCACTTGTGTTGTTAGATCCTCCTTATCATAAAGAGCAAATTCTTCATGATCTTGAGAAACTAACGGCTTATCAGTTATTAGAAGACAATGCAACCATCGTAGTTGAACACAAAAAAGAAGTGAAGCTCCCGGAATCATATGCTGGATTACGTATGGTTCGCGAAGAAACGTATAGCGGGAAAACAACGATATCCATTTATACATATGAACAGATGCATGTTGAGAAGGAGGAATAGTCATGGCAAAAATTGCAGTATGTCCGGGCAGCTTTGATCCAGTGACGTTTGGTCACCTGGATATTATTAAACGGGGTGCAAGAGTTTTTGATGATATTAAAGTTGTCGTGCTTAATAACCAGAGTAAGTCGACATTATTCTCAGTTGAAGAGCGCGTGTCGTTGTTAAAAGAAGCAACAAAAGATATTCCAAACGTTACCGTTGATTCGCATCATGGACTGTTAATCGAATATGCTAAAAAAGTAGAAGCTTCAACGATTCTACGCGGATTACGTGCGGTGTCCGACTTCGAATATGAGATGAAAATTGCTTCCATTAACCGTAAGCTAGAAGATGAAATTGAAACGTTCTTTATGATGACAAATAATCAGTACTCCTTTTTAAGCTCAAGTATCGTGAAAGAAATAGCAAAATACCATGCGCCTGTCTCAGACCTTGTTCCTGAGATCGTTGAAAATGCGCTGAAACAAAAATTTGCAGAATCCCCGTTAAGTTAACGGGGGTCTTTTTCTACTTTGACTGTGCGATAAGTAACAAGAATGATGAAAGTAAGTAATGAAAGAAGGGTAATCCAGGATCCAGTTTGTGTAAAAAAAGAATAGACTCGTTCGATTAAAGAAGGAACATCTTCTCGATATAATACAGGAAGCGATCCGTTATCTGTGGATAAATAATTTAAATAGATCGGCTTCCATAGTATTAGTGTTAGGAAAGCTGCGAAAAATCCATGAAGCAATCGAGCCATAAAAAAAGGTTTAAACCGAATATCGGTGTCCGCAAGTATGCTTGCCACTTGGGCTTGAACGGAAAAACCGTTGAAAGCAAGGATGAAGCTTGTCACGATAGCTTGAGCAAGTAACGTTGTTGAGCTTTCGCTTGCTAGTCGACTTCCTAATGTAATCTCAAACATTCCAGATAGTAAGGGGATATCTAGTTCTGGTGAGAGTTGAAACAACAAGAGAAGGGACCTAAGAGCTGCTGCAAGTAAAGCTGCAAGCCCAATGACACCGAGTAGCTCATTTAAAACAGAAAATAAAATAATGAAGCCACCAACCATCAATAAGGTTTTAATCGAAGAATGAACGGCATCGCCCATCATTTTTCCGAAAGGACGTCGCTCCATTAGCCTTGTTTCATGTAGAGCTGAGAAGGCAAGTCCGAGTCTTGACTGTTTGAAGCGTCTCTCATCTATTGCATGGTCGGTTTCTGGGTGGTGAAAGCGCATCACCAACCCAACCATAATATTACCAGCATAATGAGCAATTGCGAGAATAACACCAAGAGCTGGATTATGAAAAAAGCCAACTGCGACTGCTCCAAAAATAAAGAGTGGGTTAGAGCAGTTCGTAAACGAGACGAGACGTTCTCCCTCTATGGCAGAGATGTCATGATTTTGTCGAAGGTGAGCGGTATACTTCGCACCTGCTGGAAATCCGGATGCAATGCCCATGGCAAACACGAATGCCCCTGAACCTGGTACGCGAAAGAGAGGTCTCATCAATGGCTCTAGTAAAATACCAATGAACCGGACAACGCCAATTCCAATTAGGATTTCAGAAATGATAAAAAAGGGTAATAAAGAAGGGAAAACAATGTTCCACCACATGGATAAACCGCTTTTTGATGCCTCTAAAGTATGCGCTGGGAATAAGATGACGGCGAGAGCAACGAATGTAACGGACGTTGCAAGCATTATTGTTTTCATTACTTGAACGTTCATAGTTGCTTCCCTCCTATTTTTCGAATCAAACGCAAATGAAAAGATTCTCTAACCTGTCCGATAATTAAAATATACGTATGTGAGGCACAATTAGACCATATGATTAAGCAGGTATAGACAGGGAGGCGTTCTTAATGAACCGTCCGAAGATTGGATTAGCTCTCGGGTCTGGAGGAGCAAGGGGGTTTGCGCATCTAGGGGTGTTGAAGGTACTTCTCCAAGAGAAAATCCCCATTGATTTCATTGCCGGAAGTAGCATGGGGTCGTTAGTCGGTGCGATATATGGATCAGGACATGACGTAGCGACTATGGAAAAAATGGCATCGCTTTTTCGGAGGAAGTATTATTTAGACTTTACTGTGCCAAAGATGGGGTTTATTGCAGGCAACAAAGTGAGAAGTTTGATTGAAACATTAACTCATGGCAAAAAGATTGAGGATATGAATCCACCGCTTGCCATCGTGGCAACAGATATCATTAAAGGAGAAAAGGTTGTTTTTCGAACCGGAATCGGTTGCACAAGCGGTGAGGGCAAGTATTGCCATCCCTGGAATATTGGTGCCTGAAAAGATTGGAGATCGACTTTTAGTCGATGGAGGGGTAATTGATCGCGTCCCTGTTTCGGTTGCAAGGGAGATGGGGGCCGATCTAGTTATTGCTGTTGACGTTTCAAACGTAAAAAAAGAACCAGATGTGACCTCTATTATCGACGTCATTATGCAAAGTATCGATATTATGCAAAACGAAATGGTACGTCTACACGAGATTAATGCAGATGTGATGATAAAACCAGGTTTGGAATCCTTTCAATCACGAGCTTTTACAAATGTACTGGATATCATTAAAATCGGAGAGGAAGAAGCCTATCGCCACCTTGAGCAAATTCATCAAGTGGTGAAGGTGTGGAAGGAGAAAAACAAATGAATCGAAGCACCAAGAAATTCACCTATGTGTGGGCAATCATTCTTGTATTAGTGGCTGCCTTTACATTCATTGACTTACCCTATTACGTCACGACACCTGGAGAAGCGAGAGTATTAGATGAAGTTATTAACGTCGATGGGGGTTCGCAAGATGGTGGGGACTTTATGCTAACCACCGTTCGAGTAGGTGAAGCAAATGTGATCCAATATATTTGGGCACAATTCAACGAATACCATGAGTTAATCGATGAAGATTTGATCAAGCGTGAGGGAGAATCAGATGAAGAATATCATCAAAGACAGTTGGATGTTATGGCCAATTCACAAACGAGTGCCACGATTGTAGCTTATCAGGCAGCTAATAAAGAGATAACCATTACGAAAAACGGTGTGCTGGTTACGGGCATTATTGAAGGAATGCCAGCTGAAGGGAAATTACAACTAGGTGATTTGATTGTAAAGGTTGATGGAGAAAAGATTGAAGAAACAGAGCAACTTCTTAATCAACTTGGCGCTTACGATAAGGAAGATAAGGTTAACATAACGATTAAAAGAGATGGAAAAGAAAAAGAAGTTGAGCTTGGTTTTTCAGAGTTTCCAGAGGCTTATAAGACAGAGGATGGAAAAGTAGGAGTTGGCATTACGGGTCCTGTCACAGCTACTACAATTAAGACGGATCCCTCCATTAAAATTAACACGGACGAAATTGGTGGGCCATCTGCTGGATTAATGTTTACTCTTGAAATCTATAATCAATTAACAGAAGAAGATTGGACAAAAGGATATGAAATCGCTGGAACGGGTACCATTAATGATAAAGGTGAAGTTGGACCAATTGGTGGCATAAAGCAAAAGATTGTAGCGGCTGATGGATCTGGAGCAGAAATTTTCTTTGCACCAGTTGCGCATTCTAATTATGATGATGCGTTGGAAGCTGCAAAAGATATTAAGACTGACATGAAGGTTGTGCCAGTCGAAACGTTTGATGACGCACGTGAGTACTTAAAACAATTGAAACAAAAGTAAACGAAATCAGCCTGGCGGTTATCGCCAGGCTGATTTCACTTTATTAATGGAACAGATTTGTACTCTTTTTGTAGAAAACTTTCTTGATGTTGCCCCTGATAGCCAAGCGCATACACGAGGCTAGCACGTCTTTCTATCGTTAGAAATGGATGCTCATACTGATTAATATTGGAGACGAGGGGAACAGAGAGGGCGCTTTTTTTTTGGTTAAGAAACGTGCGACCTGTTTTCGTCATGCCAAGAATACGAATGTATGGGGCATCTCCTTCAAGTGAGGGTTTCATTTCCTCCTTGGTTGTTTGTGTAAGGATATGAAGGGCAAAGCGTTGAATTCTCGTCCACGTATAGCGCTTTGTTTTGACGAGCTCCATAAATGATTGAAAGTTTGACGCTTTTTTCGCCATTGCGATGAGTCGGTTTTCAAGTCCTTCTTCCGCTTCATAAATTGAAGTCAGATCTTCCCTATTTGTCGTGAGGAGTTTATACCTGAGCAAATGATAAAGCTTATGCCAGCCGTGAAACTCGGTATATGTACGTTGGTACTGATGTAACGCTTCGTGAGTTGGTTTCGGAATATAATTGTTTAATTGATCAAGTGAACTTCCTTTGAACAGTTCCGCTCGAATACTCGTCGCGCTTGCAATTTTCGTATCAACAAATTCTTTATCATGGTAGCCGGCTTTAGTTCGTAAAATGGTAAATGGTTTTATGTGAGAATGAAGATCTTGAATGGCTTTAACATAGTGATACCCAAGAATGTTATTAGGTTGAGAAAGATCGAGGACGTTTTCATGTCCCTCTAGTGTTTCAAAAGCGAGAGATGACGCTTTCGGATAGCTATACCCTTGCCCCATATAAAACTTAATTCGTTCGTCATATTTTTTTTGGTTACGATGAATAAAAGATGTTGTTTTCTTAAATTCTTCGATTTCACCTGATTCACTTCCAAAACAAACGGTATCTACGCCAAGTGAAGTTAAGAGAGAGAGGGCCCCTTTTGCAAAAATTTCCGCCTTTTGGGTAGCATAAACGTAAGGCAGTTCGATCACAAGGTCCACACCATTGTTAATCGCCATTTCTGTTCGAGTCCATTTATCGACGAGAGCGGGTTCGCCACGTTGAAGGAAAGAACCGCTCATAACCGCAATCATAACTTCTGCATCAGTGGCATGCTTCGATTCTTGTAGGTGGTAGAGGTGACCATTGTGAAAGGGGTTGTATTCCACAACTAAGCCAGCAGATTTCATACAGCAACTCCTTTCGATCCAATCTGATTGGACGTCCATTTTTATTAGTTGAATTCAAGGTTTTTTCTCTGGTATGATAAACATTATACCAAGATTACTAATGAAACAACTGGTGTAAAGAAAAAATATTGACATTTGCTTAATTTGTAGCTATAATACTTTTGTTGCCTTGAGGTGATATACAGATGAAATGGTCAATTGAACAATTGAAGTCCTATAAATTAAAAGGCCTTACAATTGACGAAGAAGTGAATGTAGAGGAACTGAAGGAACGTAATCCAGATATCCGTGAGATTACACCAGTTCATGTTACCGGTGAAACATCGTTTCATGGTAATAAGGTTACCTTTCATCTTACAGTGAAAGGCAAAATGGTTCTACCATGTGCCAATACACTTGAAGATGTTGATTTTCCGTTTGTGCTACGCCCAATGGAGACATTTGTGCTTGAAGCAAACACAAGTGGCGTTGATTTTGAGGTGGAAGATGAAGAAATTCATCAAGTTTCGGGAAATACGGTTGACTTAGTTCCGTATATTAAGGAAAATATACTTTTGGAGATTCCGATTCGCGTAGTGAAATATAGCTCTGAATCGGAAGAAATGCCAAAAAAATCGGGTAATGGTTGGGAAGTGATTACGAAAGAGCAGCCGAAAGAAAAGGTTGATCCTCGTATGGCCGGTTTAGCTGATTTTTTCAATAAGGAAAATGAAGATAACTAGATCAATATTTCCGTAAGACTGTTAACTTTTTAAGGAGGTGGAAACAATGGCAGTACCAGCTAGAAGAACTTCTAAAACGCGTAAAAACAAGCGTCGTACTCATTATAAATTAGAAGTACCAGGAATGGTAAAGTGCCCTAATTGCGGCGAATACAAACTTTCTCACCGTGTTTGTAAAGAGTGTGGAAATTACAAAGGTGAAAACGTAGTGAGCAAGTAATCTTGCGAAACAGAGAGAGGAATCTCTCTGTTTTTTTATGTGCTAAATTATTTGACTTTTCAAAAAGAGGTGAAGTGTCATGACGAGTGTCACTGTTACGCAAAGGAATCGGGCTGCCATCATCACGATTCATCGGCCAGAACAAAGGAATGCGATTAATTATGAGGTAATGGATCAGTTATCACAAGCAATCGAAAAAGCTGAAGGAGATAACGGGGTCAGCTACATAGTCCTTACTGGTAGCGGGGATAGAGTATTTTGTAGTGGCGGAGATGTGAGGGCATTTCAAGAACTTCGAACAGAAGATCAGGCTTATCCAATGCTACGTAAAATGGGAAATGTCCTTGATCGCTTGTTTTTTTGCAAAAAACCGACTGTAGCGCTTTTGAACGGCCATGCAGTTGGCGGTGGACTTGAGCTTGCGATGGCCTGTGATTATCGGATTGCTAGAAAAAATATGCAAGTAGGGTTTATACAGGGGTCAATCGGATTAACAACTGGATGGGGCGGATTCTACTTATGCTTTAACGAGAATGAATCAAGCTGAAGCTTTAAAAATGTTAATGAGTGCGAATCGCTATTCTAGTGAAGAAGCACTTATCAACGGATGTCTTACATATGTTACGAATGATTCACGATGGGAAGAGGATGCATACCGTTACATACAAGACCTTTTAAAACGCTCTCCATCAATTCTTTCTACTTATAAAAAATACTGGCTAAATAGTCTTGATCCACTTCGAATACGACAACGAGTTGAAGAAGAAATTAGAAGCTGTGCTCGCTTATGGGCTACAGAGGAGCATCATTTGGCAGTAAAGGCTTTTTTAACCAGGAATTCGTAAGTTTGTTCAATGAATAGAAATGATTAATTCCTTCATTCAACAGATTTGGATAGGTGAAGGTGGGTTTCCCGCTTACTAGGATATAAAGTATAGATTCTTTCTTAAATAGAAGAGTCTACTATATCTAGTAAATGCATATGATGACTGTAAAACAGTTATTGGGGGGGATTGTGAGTGGTACCGATTCGCCAGGATGCTTGGTCGAAAGATGAAGATGTATTGTTAGCGGAGGTTGTGTTACGTCACATTAGAGAATCCAGTACACAACTCGCGGCATTTGAAGAAGTCGGAAAGACGCTGTCACGAACACCAGCTGCATGTGGCTTTCGATGGAATTCGCTTATTCGAAAACAGTATGAAGCGGCGATCGCGTTAGCAAAGAAGCAGAGGAAAGAACAAAAGAAACAGCAAGTAAAAAAACCAGGTTCAGTTGAAGATGATCGCAGTATTGATTTAATTGATGAAGCCATTAGCTTGTTAATCACTTCGAAAAGTTATCTCACTGAATCAAATAAAAATGAAGCATCGCTACAAGAAGCGCTTGCTGAAAACCTTATGCTAAAACAAAATCTTCATCAGCTAGAAAAAGAGTATCTCACTGTACAGGAAGATTATCAATCCCTATTAGAGATTATGGAAAAAGCAAGGAAAATGGTAATCTTCCAAGAAGAAGATGCGGGAAGTTTGCGTTTTCAAATGGATGCGAACGGTAATTTAGAGAAAATAAAGAAATAGGAGCCCTTAAAGCTCCTATTTCTTCGTTACTCCTGTTCAGTTACCCCTTCTGGATACCATACATAAGGATTTTCTCCGCGATCTCGTTCGGGTTGATAGGTAACTGCTTCGAAGCCCATCTTCTCCCAGAATTCACCAGATCCTTGTCTTGCATTCGTTTTTACTGGCAAATTGAAAGTCTTTGCAAAATTCACTAGTGTGGAACCATAATCACGATTATGGTATTGCGGAAGTACTTCAAGTTTCCATAGTTCAAGATAATCCTGTGGTGGATCAAAATAGCGATCGTATTTGCCATCAATGCGATACAAGCTCATTCTAGCAACTAGCTTATCTCCATAGTAAATACCATAGAATGGCGATTCGCTATCATTCTCAATAATGTTGTCTTG
Source organism: Bacillus sp. RAR_GA_16 (assembly GCF_020165985.1). Classification (GTDB taxonomy): domain Bacteria; phylum Bacillota; class Bacilli; order Bacillales; family Guptibacillaceae; genus Guptibacillus. The sequence continues at coordinate 402,525 of NZ_JAIUKZ010000018.1, read as the reverse complement.
AAGATCCTCCATCATTGAAAGTTCTTGAATCCCAAACTCTTTAAACTTCCTAAACTCCTCTAGAGTTTTGTAATTAATAACAAGTGGACGAACTGTTAGATCTACCATAGCGGCCCCCTCCAAGCATGCTTCTTATACTCTAAGATGATTAGAAGTAAAAAAACTTCTACCTCTTTTATTATAACCGAAAACACAAAACTTTTCTTCATTTCAAAAAACAAAGTATAAAAGGAATAATTTGAATATTTATTGAAACTAAGAGGCTATTTAATGATATGATAAATGTAAGGGTTTTCAAACCTGTTAGTTCATTAGTGTGTTGAGAGGGGCGATACTTTGAAAAAAATCCTAATAGCGAATCGTGGCGAAATTGCGGAACGGATTATAAGGACATGCAACAAACTTGATCTTGAAACCGTTGCTGTTTATTCGAGTGCAGATAAGGATCTACCATATGTAAGGCAAGCAACAGCCGCATATGAGATTGGGGATCCGCCTGCAGCAAAATCTTACTTGAATCAGGAAGAAATTCTTCGCGTGGCAAAGGAAGAGAATGTTGATGCGATTCATCCTGGTTACGGTTTCTTATCTGAAAATGCTTCCTTTGTGAGGAAGATTAGAGAACAAGGAATCACGTTTATTGGACCTTCAGCAGAAGTTGTAGAGGCCATGGGTGATAAGATTACAGCGAGAAAAACGATGCAGGAAGCTGGAGTCCCGGTTGTACCAGGTAGCGGCGAAATTGTTGACGTAACAGAAGCCATTGCCTATGCGAATGAAATCACTTACCCCATTATGTTAAAGGCTGCAGCAGGTGGTGGTGGAATTGGTATGCAACGTTGTGAAAATGATCAAGAGCTAGAGAAAGCGTTCGTTTCTAGTCAAAATCGTGCGAAGGCCTATTTTGGCAATGGCGCAATGTTCGTTGAAAAATTCATTGACGATGCCCGGCACATCGAGGTTCAAATTGTAGGAGATAGCCATGGAAACGTCGTCCACCTCTATGAGCGTGATTGTTCAATTCAAAGGCGGAACCAGAAGGTTTTAGAAGAAACACCGTCACCATTTTTATCAGAAAAAACACGTCATCAAATAGGTGAAGCTGCTTTACTTGCTGCTAAGCACGTTAACTATACGAATGCTGGAACGGTCGAATTTGTTATGGACCAAGAGGAGAATTTTTATTTTCTAGAAATGAACACAAGATTGCAAGTGGAGCACCCTATTACAGAAGAGACCATTGGTGTTGATTTAGTCGAGTGGCAAATCAACGTTGCAAAAGGCGAGGCGCTTCCACTTAAACAGGAAGACATTAAGCCTTCAGGTCATAGCATTGAACATAGACTATATGCGGAAGACCCAACTTCTTTTATGCCTTCACCTGGCAAGATTGAAGCGCTTCAATTCCCTGAAATAGAAGGCGTTCGCATTGATTCAGGTTATGAAAGCGGGTCAACGGTTTCTCCGTTCTATGATCCTATGATTGCGAAAATCATTGTGTCTGGAGCCAGTCGTGAAGAAGCAATTAAAAGAAGTATCGATTTCTTCACTGCTTTTTCACTGACAGGAATTAAGCATAATGGACCGCTCTTTACACAATTACTTAAAGAGAATAATTTCCAACAAGGAAACTATTCAACGTCTTATTTAGCAAAGATTCTCGTAAAAAAATAACACTACTGAAAAGGAATGATGAACATGCAAGAAATTAAAGCATCAATGGCGGGTACGGTTTTGAATGTCATGGTTGGTGAAGGCGATACGGTTACTGCAGGACAAGAGCTCGTTATGCTCGAATCAATGAAAATGGAGATTCCAATTGAAGGTGTGGAAGAAGGAACCGTAGCAGAGGTTAAAGTAAATGTTGGCGATTTTGTAAACGAAGGTGATGTACTCGTTACGGTGAAGTAAGAGCCTATTCTGAACGAGCGCTCGATCTAATCCCAGCTGAAGGAGGATTTTTACTATGAATCATCTAGAAGAGCTATTATCGTCTAGAGCATCAGAGGTTGAATCAGGCGGTGCTGAGAAATATCACGAGAAGTTAAAGGCTACGAACAAACTGTTTGTTCGTGATCGCCTGAAACTTCTGTTTGATAACGGAGAATATACAGAAGACGGGAAATTTGCAAATAACCTTGCGAAAGATCTCCCGGCTGATGGAGTCGTAACAGCGATCGGTAGCGTTAATGGCGAGAAGGTATGCGTGATGGCGAATGATTCCACCGTAAAAGCTGGCTCATGGGGAGCACGGACAGTCGAAAAAATCATTCGCATTCAAGAAACAGCGATGAACCTTAAAGTGCCTCTCTTGTATCTTGTGGATTCAGCAGGCGCACGCATTACGGATCAGCTAGAAATGTTTCCGAATCGTCGCGGGGCAGGAAGGATTTTTCATAATCAAGTAAAAATGTCTGGGATGGTACCGCAAGTTTGCCTATTGTTTGGTCCATCAGCGGCAGGCGGGGCATACATACCAGCATTCTGTGATATCGTCATAATGGTGGATAAAAATGCCTCCATGTATCTTGGGTCGCCAAGAATGGCTGAAAAAGTAATTGGGGAAAAAGTAACGTTAGAGCAAATGGGTGGGGCACGGATGCACTGCAGTACGAGTGGTTGCGGTGATGTCCTTGCCGAAAATGAAGAGCATGCAATCGAACTTGGAAGAAGCTACCTAAGTTATTTTCCGGGGAATTTCCATAAGCGGACACCACGTCTCGAAGGAAAGCTTCCTTCTCTTGAGAAATCGATTAGTGAAATCGTTCCTGAAAATCAAAATGCGCCATTTAATATGTATGATTTAATCGATGCCCTTGTTGATGGCGAAAGTTTTTTTGAAATGAAAAAACTTTTTGCGCCAGAATTAATTACGGGTTTTGCGCGAATTGATGGACGAGTTGTAGGACTAATCGCTAATCAGCCTAAGGTAAAGGGTGGCGTGCTTTTTGTAGACTCAGCGGATAAAGGGGCTAAATTTATTCAGCTTTGTGATGCCTACCATATTCCACTGATCTTTCTAGCTGATGTGCCTGGCTTTATGATCGGGACGAAAGTGGAGAGCGCTGGAATTATAAGACATGGTGCAAAACTTATTGCAGCAATGAGTTCGGCGACCGTTCCGAAAATTTCGGTTGTCGTCAGAAAAGCCTATGGTGCAGGTTTGTACGCTATGGCTGGACCTGCATTTGAACCGGATTGTTGCATTGCACTTCCAACTGCTCAGATTGCAGTCATGGGTCCTGAGGCCGCGGTTAACGCTGTATATGCAAACAAAATCAATGCCATTGAGGACCCCAAAGAGCGCATCGAATATGTGAAAGAGAAACATCAGGAGTACAAAGAGCACATTGACATCTATAAGTTAGCATCTGAGTTAATCGTCGATGATATCGTACCTGGTAGCGAACTGCGTAACGTGTTAGTTGATCGGTTAAGTTATTATGAATCAAAAGAAATGGAAGCACCAGCTAAGAAACATCCCGTTTATCCCGTATAAAATGTTGAAAAATCCCTTAACTTAACTGTTAAGGGATTTTTTTCTCATCAATCGGATCAACGTGTGCTAAACTTTACATAATAGACATCCCACGAGAAGGTGGCGGAGAAGTTGAACGTAACGATTATTGGAGCCGGGTCAATTGGTTTACTAGCGGCTGCCAAGTTGACATTAAATGGACATGTTATCTCGGTTGTATGCCGTCGTAAGCATCAGGCGGATAGGATAAATAAAGGGATCATCTACATAAATGGAAATAAATCGCAGCAGGTTGATGTTCATGGAACGAGTGAATTGAGTCCGAGGCAGACAGATTTACTCATTGTGGCTGTCAAATCGATTCATGTTCCTTCAGTGGTATCGATGATTCAAAACGTGTATCAAGGATCGAATTCACCTGATGTTCTTTTTATCCAAAATGGGATGGGCCATCTTCCATCGATCGATTTGTTGGCACACAATGTACTTGTGGGTGTGGTAGAACATGGGGCTAGAAAGATCAATGATCATACAGTTGAACATACAGGGGGAGGCGTCATAAGAATTAGCGCTTATGCAGGTGTTCCGAATCGAGAAACAGCTCTTTCAAGTGAGGATTTCCCCATTTGTTATGAACATGATTGGTACAGGATGCTTGCCAAAAAATTAGTCATAAACTGCGCAATTAATCCGCTTAGTACGCTTTATAATGTTTTAAATGGAGAGCTTTTGCGAAATCCGAGGTTTTCTAGTTTAATGCGAGAAATAGTAAAAGAAACTTGCGAAGTTCTCCAGTTAGAATTTGAACGTTCATGGAACGAGGTGCAGCTTGTATGCAAGCGTACAAGTGCCAATACTTCTTCGATGTTAGCGGATGTAAAAGCAGGAAGGGTAACAGAAATCGATGCAATCACGGGTTATATACTGAAAGAAGCAGAAGCACGAGGCAAGTATGTCCCTTATTCAAGGTTTGTCTATGATAGCGTGAAGGGTCTTGAGATGGTAACGAGATAGAGAAGGGAGTCTCATGAAATGGAAAACCTCTTATCATGGATTGTAGCAACGGCCGTGACAGCCCCATTGCTCGCATGGTACCTGGTCTATATTATTACAGTAAAAATGACACGGAAGAAAAAATTCTCCTTTCGTCTTGCAGTAGAATCTTTCGACAATCTTTTTTATCTTAAGCGTACATTTTATTTTAATTGAATTAGTTGGGAAATCTTTTCTCTGGGTCATTTTATTGATGATAATTGGAGCTGCAGGAGCTTTTACTGTTCTACACTGGAAAACGAAAGATGACATTCAAATTCATAAAGTGATAAAGGGTGCGTGGCGATTTAATTTTTTACTGTTCTCGACAGGATATGTTCTTCTTTTGCTTATTGGGTTAGTGCACCGAATTATTTCGGTCTAACTCATAAGCTTTTTTTTTGGTAGCGATGAGGAAGTTTGATATACTAACAAAGGATTAAATAGGCGGAATTTAGTAATGGTGTCAAGAAAGGAAGAAATATTAATGAGACTCAAAGAAACATTCCTTCCAGGATCAAATGCAATTGCGACAGATTATATTGCTGAGAAACCAACTCTCTCAGCTTTTTTTGACTATACATACCAGAACGACTCTTCATATGAACAGCGATACAAGGAGTTAATGGAACGTCATCAAGATCGTACGAATCTTACGCAACACTTATTGACATTTAATGAGCAATTCGAAGCGGAAGAACCTGTCCTAACGAATATTGAGCGGTTAAAGCAACCAGAAGCAGTTACGGTAGTGGCAGGTCAGCAGGCCGGCGTGTTAACCGGCCCTCTTTATACAATTAATAAAGCGATATCCGTTATTAAATTAGCAGAAGAAAAGGAACAGCAGCTTGGCGTTCCTGTTATCCCTATTTTTTGGGTAGCAGGTGAAGACCACGATTATCATGAAGTGAATCATATTTATGTATACGATGAGGGTCGAGAGCGGAAAGAAGCTGTACCTCAAAAGCAATTAACAAAGCAGGCATTATCAGATATTGCGCTTGATAAGAAGACGATTCGCTCATGGACACGTGAGATGATCCGACACTTTGGGGAAACCTCCTATACGAAAGATATTGAGCATTTTCTTGAGGAAGTCGCTGAAAAGTCGAATACCTATGTGGATCACTTTTGTTACATGATGACAAAACTTTTTTCGAAACATGGCCTTGTGCTCGTTGATTCGGGGAACCATGATTTTCGCCAACTTCAGACTGATGCGTTTAAGAAAATCATTCATCAAAACGAATTCATCAATGAAGGGGTGATGGAACAAGCGGCTCATCTTCGTGAGGAAGATTACCCAATTGGTGTGGATCTCGATCAACAACAGGCGAATTTATTCGTAAAAGTAAACGGCGAGCGGATTTTACTAGAACGAATAAACGGAAGGTACGAAGGGAAAACAGCCTCCGTTTCCTATTCAAAAGAAGAGCTTCTTGAAATAGCAGAACGCCATCCTGAAGATTTAAGCAACAACGTTGTCACACGGCCGATCATGCAGGATTTCATGTTTCCTGTACTAGGTTTTATAGCTGGACCAGGTGAACTTGCCTACTGGGCTTTATTAAAGCCTGCTTTTCGTGCTTTAGAGATCAAAATGCCAGTCATCGTGCCACGACTGACATTTACGTTTGTAGAGCGACATGTTCAAAAATATCTAGATGACCTCTCGCTCTCACTCGAGGAAATACTAACGTCGGGTGTTGATCATTCAAAAGAAACGTACGTGCGTCATTTAGATGATGTCGGGATAGGCACCGCTTTTCACGATGCAAAATTGAAAGTGGAGGAAATTCATCAGACTCTTCGTGATTTAACAGAGACGGTTGATCGTGGTCTTAATCGATATGCAGAAAAAAATGGACGTTTTCTCCAAAGGCAGCTTGATCTTCTTCAGCAGAAGCTTTATCACTCACTTGAATATCAGCATGAAAATACGCTTGCGAAGTTTGATGAGGTTGGACTCGCCTTAAAACCGAACGGAGCCCCACAAGAGCGAAAATGGAATGCTGTTTATTATTTAAACTGGCATGGGTTTGATTTCGTGGATCAAATCATGGGACTTGAACTTTCCTTTAACGATAATCATAAGGTGATTTATCTATAGTAAGGTAGAAAAGCTGCCGGAGGATTCCGGTAGCTTTTTTTTGCTAATAGTGAAGATTGAACCATAAAACGCGTATGGTCAAGGTTTTTTCGACAAATAGTGGGGGGTGACAGGCACCCACATGATGGTATGTTGCCTACTTATTGGAAAATCAATTTTTTTTAAATTAAATCCTGCTGAACAGCAGGATTTTTGTGTTGTGGTACGAATTATTTTTTTAGTGGTGAAAAGTGGGGAGTTGTGGTAACTTAGAGGTAGAAAGTGGGAGAGGTGGAGGAAGCCATGTTTATGGGGGAATATCAACATACTGTTGATGAAAAAGGCAGAATGATTATTCCCGCTAAGTTCCGTGAAGAACTAGGTGATACCTTCGTCCTCACCCGCGGGTTAGATAAATGCATTTTTGGCTACCCAATGACGGAATGGGAAGTTCTTGAAGAGAAAATGAAATCACTCCCTTTTACAAAGAAAGATGCTCGTGCTTTTACCCGATTCTTTTTCTCAGGTGCGACTGAATGCCAACTAGATAAACAGGGCAGGGTAAATATTGCCGGAACTCTACGCCAGTATGCAGGGCTTGAGAAAGAATGCGTTGTAATTGGTGTATCAAATCGATTGGAAATTTGGGACAAAGCGGTCTGGGAAGAGTATTTCAATGCATCTGAAGAATCTTTTTCAGAAATCGCCGAAAGTATGATGGATTTCGATTTGTAGAAGGGCAATATGGAATGAAGGTTAAGGTGTCGCTATGTTTGAACACATTACAGTACTAAAAGAAGAAGCAGTAAACGCACTAAACATTAAAGAGGATGGCATTTATGTTGATTGTACGCTTGGTGGAGGTGGACATTCAAAAGCGATTTTGGATCAGCTAACCACTGGGCATCTCTATGCATTTGACCAAGACCAATGGGCAATTGATAATGCCAAAACAACACTTGCAGGCTATGAGGACAAGCTTACGGTTATCGAACGAAATTTCAGCTTTATTAAAGAAGCGTTAGCTGACCTCGGTGTTGAAGGCGTTGATGGAATTTTATTTGACCTTGGTGTTTCCTCTCCGCAGCTTGATAAGGGTGAGCGGGGGTTTAGTTATCAACATGATGCACAGCTGGATATGAGGATGGATCAATCTTCCAGTTTATCAGCGTACGAAGTGGTGAATGAGTGGGAGTACGAACGTCTCGTCTCGATTTTTTTCAAATTTGGTGAAGAAAAGTTTTCAAAACAAATCGCTCGCAAAATTGAAAAAGCAAGAGACATAAAACCGATCGAAACCACATTTGAACTCGTTGATCTCATTAAAGATGCTATTCCTGCACCTGCGAGAAGGAAAGGGGGACACCCCGCTAAAAGAATTTTCCAAGCGATTCGTATAGCGGTAAATGATGAGCTGAAAGTATTTGAGCAAGCTCTAATTGACGGAATGTCCATCTTAAATCCCGGTGGACGCATGAGTGTGATTACATTCCATTCACTTGAAGACCGGATCTGTAAAACGACGATGAAAGAAGCAGCTTCAGGACCAGAACTTCCACCTGGAATGCCGATTATTCCAGATGCTTACCAGCCCGATATGAAGCTTGTAACAAGAAAGCCAATTCTACCATCTGAAGAAGAGCAGGAAGCTAACAGACGTGCACGATCAGCGAAGCTTCGTGTGGCAGAGAAAATGTAAAGATAAAAATATAAGAAGGTGCAAGGGGGAAAATGATGAGTAACCTGGCGTATAAGTATCAGCAGCAGCAACAAACGCAAAAGCAAGTAGAAACAAAGAAACAAGCGGTTTATGTAGAACGTGGACGCATAACAAAGGGAGAGAAAATGCTCTGGATGATGCTTGTACTTACATTTGTGGCCGCTTCAATCTTTATGGTTTCGAATTATGCTACAATTTATAATTTGAATACGAGCCTGCAGCAAGCAGAAGCGGATCAACGTGTTCAAAGTAAACAAAACGAAGAGCTTCAAGTTAAAGTAACTGAGCTAAGTGCACCCGGTCGAATTGTGAACATTGCCGAAGAAAAATTAGGCATGGAGCTAAATGATCAAAACGTAGAAGTGATCAACAAGGGATCATAAATTCGGAGGTTTGCACTGTCATGAAAGAAACAAACAAGAACTCACATATTAATGTTGGAGCAGCGATTTTAATGTCACTATTTGTCCTGCTCTTTTTTGCTTTTATTGGAAGGTTTTTCTATATCGAGTGGACGCAGGCCGTTTCTGGTTCCGATGGTGAAAAAGTGGATTTAATGGAGCTTGGAAAGGATAAATGGACGAGAAGCAAAATTCTTGAAGCCGATCGCGGTACCATTTATGACCGCACAGGTGAAAATGCGCTTGCCACTGACATTCCTTCCTTTACACTGCGAGCGATTTTGGATGAAAAATATGAAGATCATGTGAAAGACGTTCCAAAAACTGCTGCTGCACTAGCGCCGATTTTAGAGATGAAGCAATCCGACATTTCCGAAATTTTATCTAGAGAAGGATTGTTTCAAGTTGAGTTCGGAGCATCTGGGAAAAACCTGAGCCTGACACAAAAAGAGGAGATTGAAAAGCTTGATCTCCCTGGAGTCGGCTTTATTCCTACGAAAACACGCCTCTATCCTAACGAAGAGTTTGCCTCCCATCTCCTTGGATTTACAAACGAAAATGAGGAAGGTGTACAGGAGGGACTATTAGGGCTAGAAAAGGAATTGAACAAGTATCTTATCCCTCAAGAAGGAAAAGAAACGTACCAAAGTGATCGAGAAGGATTTAAACTTCCGTATGGTAATGAAAACATTACTCCTTCTAAGAGTGGGAACGATGTATATTTAACAATTGATCAAAAAATACAGGTTTTAATGGAAAACGCCTTAAACGAAGCAGAGGAGAAATTCAACCCTGAGCGAATGACTGCGATTGTCGCTGATCCAGATACCGGTAAGATTTTAGCGATGGGAAATCGGCCAACGTTTGATCCTAATCTAAGGGATGTATCAAACTATACGAATATGGCGCTTACTGCGTTTGAACCAGGCTCTACGATGAAGGTTTTTACTGTTGCGGCAGCTATGGAAGAAGGCGTGTATAATGGAGACGAACTTTTTCAATCAGGGCAATACTCCGTACCAGGTGGTCGAGTAAGTGATCACAACGGTGGGGAAGGTTGGGGAATGATTAGCTTTGATGAGGGAATTCGCCAGTCTTCCAACGTAGCAGCTTCTATCCTTGTGAAAGAAAAGCTAGGTTATGAGAAGTATGAAGATTATTTAACGAAATTTGGTTTGGATGCAAAAACAGGAATCGATCTGCCTGGAGAAGCGTCGTCTAGAATCACCTATAGTGGTGAACTTGAACGAATTACGACTGGTTTCGGACAGGGATCCACAATTACTCCAATTCAACAAGTTCAAGCGATTTCCGCTATTGCAAATGGTGGGAAAATGATGAAACCGTACGTGATTGAGAAAATTGTTGATCCCGAATCAAATGAGGTGAAACTCAATCATGAGCCAAAAGTTGCTGGAGAGCCCATTTCGAAGGAAACAGCAAAACAAACGCGTGATCTTCTTCGAACGGTTGTGACTGATGGAACGGGTACTCCTTATAACATAGAAGGTTATGATATTGCCGGAAAAACAGGTACAGCTCAAATTTCTGAAGGTTCAAAAGGATATATGAGCGGCTACGGAAATAACATCTTCTCCTTTATTGGAATGGCTCCAGCTGATGATCCGGAATTAGTCGTGTATGTGGCTGTTGATCGGCCTAAACTTGAGTATCCAGAACTGGGAAGTGATCCGGTTTCTCTTATATTTAATACTGTCATGAAAAACAGTCTGCAATATTTAAATATCGATCCAATTAAGAAGGAAGAAAAGCCTTCTGAGGAAGCTGAAGAGTCGGAGTCCGGTCAAGTATTAAAAGATGTGACGGGCATGAGTTTGGAAGAAGCTAAGAAACAGCTTGAAGAAAAAGGCTTATCAGTTGTGTCGCTAGGTGAGGGGAAAGTTGTTAGTCAATCACCGCGGCCGAGTACGAAAATCCTTAATGGCGAACGAATTATTTTGCAAACGGAAGATCAAGCAACCATGCCTGATATCACTGGATGGTCGCTTGCTGATGTTATGAAGCTTGTTGAGCTTGTCGACCTGAAACCAAATATAATGGGATCCGGTTACGTGACGAAGCAAGGAATTGAGAAGGGAAGCACGATTAAAAAAGACGACTACCTTGTAGCAGAATTAAAGTCACCTTCTTCTGAAAGTGAGCAGGAAGAACCTGAGGAAGAAGCAGAACCAATTACGGACTAGCAGGTCTAACTTTCGAACAAAAAACATATAGTGGAACGAGCATAATCAGGGAGGATGAATTTATGCGCGTTTCGAATGTCACTGTTCGAAGAAGACTTGTGATTGCCCTTATCGTTGGACTATTTATTTTTGCAGTAGTCGTTGTAAGACTTGGTTATGTACAGCTGGTGATGGGAAGCTGGCTTAGTGAGAAAGCAAAAGATTCATGGAGTCGAAACATCCCATTTGAACCAAGTAGAGGAGAGATCCTAGATCGTAACGGCGTAGCACTCGCAACAAACATTAGTGCTCCATCTGTCTTGATTGTTCCGAGACAGCTTCAAAATCCAGCAGCTACAGCCGAAGCTCTCGCAGCGTCGCTTAATACAAGTAAAGAAAAAGTCTATGAAACAATCACTCAAAATGAATCAATGGTCTGGATCCGACCTGAAGGCAAGAAAATGACGAATGAGAAAGCGAATGAAATTCGAAAGTTGAATCTTGCAGGGGTCTACATCGCTGAAGATAACAAACGTCATTATCCAAACGGGGATTTTTTAGCTCACGTCCTTGGTTTTAGTGGGATTGATAATCAAGGTTTAACAGGCATTGAACTTTATTATGATGAAGAATTAAGTGGGGAGAAGGGACAGGTTGAATATTACGCAGATGCAAAAGGAAAGCGAATGCCTTCGCTTGCAGATGATTATACAGAACCTGTTGATGGACTCGACCTTCGCTTAACAATTGATTCTAAAATCCAAACGATTATGGAACGAGAACTTGATATTGCTGAAGCGACTTATCATCCAGATGGAGCAGCAGCTATCGCAATGGATCCGAACACAGGTGAAATTCTTGGCATGTCATCAAGACCAGATTTTAACCCTGAAGAATTTCAAGAAGTATCTCCAGACGTTTGGAACCAAAATAAACCCGTTTGGAGCACATATGAACCGGGATCAACATTTAAAATCATTACGCTGGCTGCAGCGCTTGAAGAGGGAAAAGTGGATCTAGAAAACGATCACTTTCATGACCCCGGTAGTATTGAAGTAGCAGGAACAAAGTTAAGGTGTTGGAAAGCGGGAGGTCATGGGAGTCAAACTTTTTTAGAAGGTGTTCAAAACTCTTGTAACCCTGGTTTTGTTCTATTAGGGGAACGTCTTGGTAAGGAAAAGCTCTTTTCCTATATTGATAAATTTGGTTTTGGTGAGAAGACTGGTATCGATTTACAGGGAGAAGCAAGTGGCATCCTATTCGATGTTGATAATGTAGGACCACTCGAGCTTGCAACGACAGCATTCGGTCAAGGAGTTTCAGTTACACCAATCCAGCAAGTGACTGCAGTCTCGGCTGCTGTAAATGGCGGCACTCTCTATGAACCCTATATTGCTAAAGAATGGTTAGATCCGGAAACTGGAGCTGTGGTAAGCAAAAACACGCCAACAGCAAAACGACAAGTAATCTCAGAAGAAACATCAAAAGAAGTAAGGCATGCGCTTGAAACAGTTGTGGCACTTGGAACTGGAAAGAACGCCTATGTGGATGGATACCGTGTAGGGGGGAAAACCGGAACGGCTCAAAAGGCGAAAGACGGTGCCTATTTAAAAAACAATCACATTGTCTCCTTTATCGGCTTTGCACCAGCTGATGATCCACAAATTGTTGTGTACGTGGCAATTGACAATCCGAAAGACACGCTTCAATTTGGTGGTATTGTTGCAGCGCCAATCGTAGGTAACATTATCCAGGATAGTTTGAAGGTTATGGGGGTTGAAAAAAGGGAAGACCAGATTGAGAAAGAAAAGACATGGCAAGATGAAGAGATGATCGAAATGCCGAATTTAGTGGGAATGTCATCAAAAGAAATTCGGGAAGCCATGTATAATTTGAAAATTGATTCAAGTGGCGAAGGCGATATTGTTGTCGCTCAGGCGCCAGAACCTGGTGTGAAATTACCGGTTGGTTCAGAAATTCGGCTTTATATGGGTGACAAATAAGCGACCGGTGAGTACAATAAGTAATGAACAAGCCAAGGCGTATGCTCTTGGCTTGTTTTCTGAAAATATGTCAGCAAACTAGAAAGGTTTGAAAGAGATGAAATTACACGATCTTCTCCATGCATTACTTACATATAAGCAGGTAGGAAAAGGAAATCCCGAAATTAGTTCGATCGAAAGTGATAGCCGAGAAGTAACAGGCGGCAGTCTTTTCGTATGCATTCCGGGTTATACCGTAGATGGCCATGATTTTGCCGAACAGGCTGTTCAACAAGGAGCTGTTGCGCTCGTTTCAGAAAAAGAACTTTCTGTATCCGTACCGGTTATTCTAGTTAGAGATGCGCATCGCGCACTCGCAGAACTGGCCAATTATTTCTATGAACACCCGACGAAATCATTTTCATTAATTGGCATTACCGGTACAAATGGAAAAACCACAGTGTCCCATCTAATTGAACAGATTCACAGAGATAAAAAGCAGACAACCGGGTTAATCGGAACAATTAATATGAAAATAGCCGATGAAGAATTTGAAACAAAGAACACAACGCCCGAGCCACTGTTACTTCAAAAACAATTTGCAAGAATGCGTGACCGTCAAGTTCATACGGCAGTTATGGAAGTGTCGTCTCATGCTTTAACGCTCGGGCGCGTAAGAGGATGTGATTATGATATTGCTGTGTTTACCAATTTAACTCAGGATCATCTCGATTACCATGGGACGATGGAAGAATATCGCCAGGCAAAAGGTCTTCTTTTTTCACAATTAGGTAATACATATGATACAGGGAGAAAAAAGGTCGCTGTACTTAACGCGGATGATGACGCTAGTCTTCAATATGAGAAAATGACTTCGGCGCATGTTTTAAGATATGGCATTGATCGTGACGCAGATATTCGAGCTGAAGAAATTTCGTTTTCTGCTAATGGGACAAGATTTCGTTTAATCACGCCTGAAAACATTCGTGATGTTAAACTAATGCTTACGGGTAAATTTAGCGTATACAACGCACTTGCAGCAATCGCCGCATGTCTTGCGAACGGATTGGAACTAGACCACATTCTTACTAGCCTTGAAAAAATTACGGGTGTACCTGGTCGTTTTGAACTGGTCGATGAGGGACAACAATTCCCTGTTATCGTCGATTATGCTCATACACCGGACAGTCTAGAAAATGTTTTATTAACCGTAAAAGAAATGGCAAAAGGAAACGTTTTTGCAGTGGTTGGATGTGGGGGAGATCGTGATCGAACGAAGCGACCACTTATGGCCAAGATTGCAACGGAATTAGCGGATACAGCCGTTTTAACTTCAGATAACCCGCGAAGTGAAGACCCTGAGCGCATTTTAGACGATATGGTTGAAGGTGTAAAAGGTCATTATATAAGAATAACGGATCGAGCAGAAGCGATTCAACACGCCATTACAAATGCCGTTGATGGTGATGTTGTTCTAATTGCAGGAAAAGGGCATGAAACTTATCAAATTGTTGGAGATCAAGTTCTAGATTTTGATGATCGACAAGTTGCACGTCAAGCCATAAAGGAGCGAAAAGGATGAAGTTCTCTTCAAAATTACTAAACGAAATTAGTCATGGACCAGTTGATCAGGAACTGGTCTTTGAAGGTGTGGCAACGGACACGCGTAAGGATTGCACAAATAAACTATTCGTTCCAATCGTTGGTGAAGTTTTTGATGGGCATCGTTTTATTGATGCGGCGATTGTGAATGGAGCGACAGGAACCCTTTGGGAGAAAAACAAGCCTTTTCCTAAAGACCTTGTAGGTAAAATTAATGTGTATGAAGTAGACGATACGACTGTTGGCTTTCAAGAACTTGCGAAACAGGTGCTTAAACAGCAAAAACCTTATGTCATTGGCGTTACTGGAAGTAATGGAAAAACGACTGTGAAAGATATGCTTGAAGCTGTCCTTAGTCCAAAGTATAAAACGTATAAAACGCAAGGCAATTTAAACAATCATTGGGGACTACCCATGACCGTGCTTGCGATGCCTGAAGACACAGACGTGTTAATTTTAGAAATGGGAATGAGTGGACTTGGCGAAATTTCACTTCTAACTCAAATTGCACAACCTGACGTTGCTGTTATTACAAATATTGGTGAGTCACACTTACTTCAACTTGGTAGCCGTGAAAATATTGCAAAAGCAAAGATGGAAATCGCTGAAGGACTTAAGGCTGACGGCGTTCTCGTCATCGATGGTGATGAGCCACTCCTAACGCCAATGCATAAAAACGTGATTTCATGCGGGTATGAAGATAAAAATGAGCTTCAAATTGATCATGTCGAAAAGCGAGAAAATGGCTATGTGTTTACACTGAAAAATGAAAAAGAACCGTTCGAAATTTCATTATTAGGTAAACATAATATAAAAAACGCCGTCTATAGTATTGCTTCTGCCAGAAAGTTAGGGATGACGGAAGATCAAATTCGAAAATCTCTCTCTTCCTTAAAACTAACTGGAATGAGGCTTGAACAATTTCGCTTATCCTCTGGAGCGCTCATTATTAACGATGCGTATAACGCAAGTCCAACTTCAATGAAAGCAGCGTTAGAAACGCTCGCTGAATTAGAAGGGTTTCATAAAAAAATCGCTATACTTGGGGATATGTATGAACTTGGGGATCAGGAAGAATTTCTTCACCGGGACATTGCAACCTCGGTCAGACCATCGATTACAGAAGTGATTACCGTTGGTGACAAAGCAAAATGGATTTATGATGGGATGAAGGAAAATGAAACGCAAGTACCTGCTGTTTCCTTTGACAACAAAGAAGATGCCGCATCCTATTTATCGGGTCGACTTGATGAACAAACAGCTGTTTTATTAAAAGCATCAAGAGGACTTGGACTCGAAACCATACTACAGGCATTAGGGAAAGAATCATAAGGAGGCAGTACAGTGATTGAACAATTATTAATTTTTAGTTTGCTAACATCTTTTATTATAGCGGTGCTTGTATCACCGGTATTTATACCTTATTTAAGAAGACTTAAATTTGGACAGAGTATTCGGGAAGAAGGACCAAAATCTCACCAAAAGAAATCTGGTACGCCGACTATGGGTGGCTTAATTATTATTCTTGCGATTATTCTAGGTACGGTCATCATTGCATTGAAATATGATGAAATTTCAACCCAAATTTGGCTACTTTTGTTTGTGACAGTTGGATATGGTCTCATTGGGTTTTTAGATGATTTCATTAAAGTAGTAAAAAAACGAAATCTTGGCTTAACTTCCAAGCAAAAGCTACTAGGTCAAATGGTGATTGCGATTCTCGTTTATTTTGGTTTAAGAACGGTTGGGTTTGATACTGCTATTCGCGTACCTGGTACAGAAATTAGCTTTGATATTGGCATTGGATATGTCGTTCTACTATTTGTGATGCTGGTTGGTGCTTCCAATGCGGTAAATTTAACGGATGGTTTGGATGGTCTTGTTGCTGGTACAGCAGCTATTGCTTTCGGAGCTTTTGCCATTTTAGCAGCTGCAGTTTACATGTATGATGTAGCGATCTTCTCAGTAAGTGTGGTTGGAGCGGTTCTTGGGTTTCTCGTTTTTAATGCTCATCCAGCAAAAGTCTTCATGGGTGATACCGGCTCGCTTGCTCTTGGTGGAGCGCTTGCCGCTGTTGCCATTATGACCAAGCTTGAGCTCCTCCTTGTCATCGTTGGTGGCGTTTTTGTCATTGAAACATTGTCAGTCATTATACAAGTTGCATCATTTAAAACAACAGGGAAGCGCGTGTTTAAAATGAGCCCGCTTCATCACCACTACGAACTTTCTGGTTGGACAGAATGGCGCGTGGTCGCTACATTCTGGACAGTAGGGTTAATATGTGCAGCGTTTGGAATCTATCTTGAGGTGTGGATGTAATGAAAAAGGTAAACTATGAAAATAAATCAGTACTCGTATTAGGAATAGCGAAAAGCGGTTTTGCTGCAGCCAAATTGCTTCGCTCTCTTGGCGCAAAAGTGACAGTGAATGATCGAGAGGAAGTTTCAAACAATCCAAAAGCGATCGAACTTGAGCAGTTAGGGTTTAACGTGATTGGTGGGGGACATCCACTTGAGCTACTTGATGGGATTGACTTGATTGTTAAAAACCCGGGTATTCCTTATCAAAATCCGCTACTTGTAGAAGCTGCGAAGAAAAAAATTCCGATCGTAACTGAAGTAGAAATTGCTGGAGAGGTTTCTGAAGCACCATTTATTGCGATTACTGGTTCGAATGGAAAAACAACGACCACGACATTAATCGGACAACTATTAAATCATACACCGGCAAATCCAATCGTTGCAGGAAATATCGGTACAGTTGTTTGTGAAGTAGCTGCTGAAGCGACACCTGATCAAACGCTTGTGACGGAGCTATCAAGCTTTCAATTACAAGGAACAGTCAATTTCCATCCGCACATTTCCGTACTGCTGAATATTTATGAAGCACATCTTGATTATCATGGTACTAAAGACGCTTATGCAGCAGCAAAAGCCCGTATGTTCCAGAATCAAACGAGTGCTGATTTTGCCGTTTATAATGCAGATGATTCGATCGTTTCTTCGTATGCCGAAGCATCAAAAGCTTCGCTTGTTCCATTCTCTGCTACGAAAAAGCTCGATACCGGAGTTAGTATTGAGGGAGAATGGATCGTTTTTAAAAACGAGAGAGTGATTAAAATTGATGAGCTTTCGATGAAGCAAAACATTGAAAACACACTTGCTGCTATTGCGGTAGCGAAGTTATCAGGTGTTTCGAATGAAAAAATTTATGAGGAACTGACGAATTTTCACGGAGTAAAACATCGTCTCCAATTTGTAGGAGAAGTCAGTGGTCGGAAATTCTTCAACGATTCAAAAGCAACGAACTCAATCGCGACTAAAAAAGCGTTAGATTCATTCGATAAGCCTGTGATTCTTCTTGCAGGTGGTCTTGATCGCGGAAACGGATTCGATGATTTAGCCACCTATTTTAAATCAAAAGTAAAGCATCTCATTACGTTTGGCCAAACGGCTCCAAAATTAAAGGAGACGGCCAATCAAGCAGGACTGAATTCTGTCACAGTTGTCGATAATGTAGAAGAAGCTGTTTCAACAGCGTATCATCTATCCGAAACGGGAGATGTTATTCTTCTTTCACCAGCTTGCGCAAGCTGGGATCAGTTTAAAACGTTTGAAGAACGAGGAGACATCTTTATCGAGGCAATGCATAGACTCTAATAAGGGGTTGTCTTGCTTATCCGGTAAGATCGGTTAGGTAAAATCGACATAACGGAGCGTGGGTCTATTGCCGAAAACCAAATCAACGCCAGACCTGGTCTTTTTAACTGCAACACTCGTCCTGTTAGCAATTGGATTAATCATGGTTTACAGTGCAAGCGCCGTGTGGGCCTCCTATAAATTTGACGACGCGTTTTTCTTTGCGAAAAGACAGCTTCTTTTTGCAGGGGTAGGGGTGGCTGCCATGTTCTTCGTTATGAACGTAGAATATTGGACGTGGCGGACCTGGTCTAAATTAGGTGTGCTTATCTGCTTCATTCTGCTCATTCTGGTCCTTATTCCAGGAGTAGGCCTCGTTCGAGGAGGAGCGCGAAGCTGGCTTGGCGTTGGTGCATTTTCGATTCAACCTTCTGAGTTTACGAAGCTTGCGATGATTGCGTTTCTTGCAAAATACTTATCTGAAAATCAGAAGCGAATCACCTCATTTAAAAAGGGTCTTGTCCCATCACTTGGCCTTGTTTTTATTGCTTTTGGTATGATTATGCTTCAACCGGATCTTGGTACAGGAGCGGTGATGGTTGGAACGTGTGTTGTGATGATTTTTATATCAGGCGCAAGAATCGCCCATTTCGTTTGGCTAGGCATGCTCGGATTAGCAGGCTTTGCAGTGCTAATATTGTCTGCACCTTACCGAATTGCCAGGATAACTTCTTATCTGGATCCCTGGAGTGACCCATTAGGAAGCGGCTTCCAAATTATTCAATCTCTTTATGCGATTGGTCCCGGTGGTTTGATGGGACTTGGTCTTGGACAAAGTAGACAGAAGTTTTATTATTTACCTGAACCACAAACGGATTTTATTTTTGCTATTCTATCAGAAGAACTGGGATTTATCGGCGGCACTTTTGTCATTCTATTGTTTGCTCTCCTTCTATGGAGAGGAATCCGTATCGCCTTACGAGCACCGGATTTGTTTGGCAGTCTTCTGGCAGTAGGAATCATTGGAATGCTTGCCATTCAAGTAATGATTAATATTGGTGTTGTTACTGGTTTAATGCCAGTAACGGGGATTACATTACCCTTTCTAAGCTATGGAGGCTCTTCGTTAACTTTGATGCTTGTTGCGATGGGGGTTCTCCTTAACATCAGTCGTTACGCAAAGTTTTAACAGTAAACGATAGCCTTAAAGCGCTCATTTAGAGCGCTTTTTTCTATACTATTTAGAGGGACTTGTCATAGAGCAAATCGTGTAGATAAAAGTAAAGTTCTTTTAAGAAGCATCATAATATTTCTCTGGGATGAATTTCCTTCAGGAGGATAATAAGCGCTAAACTTATGCTATAATGATTGAAATGAGAACTAACTGCTGGATCATGCTGTTCGGTTGCCATGATAAGCATTTTATACATCTTAAGGGTAGACAGAAGTTCAATTACCGGAGACGGAGGCAAGACAATGGAAGATCGCAAAGTTGTAACAATTGAAGACCGGATCCCCACTCTAAAAGCGCAGAGGAAGCAGCGCGCTAATCGAAGGTTGGTTGTATATCTATCAATCTTTTTCTTTTTAATTTTGCTGATCATATACTTCCAATCTTCCTTAAGTCATATTCGGAACGTTGAAGTTTCTGGCAACAATTACGTTTCTGATAAAGAAATCATTCAATTGAGCGAGCTTGATAATAGCGTAAGCTTTTGGAATTTAAACAAAGAGAAAGTGGCGGAGAAAGTAGAGCAGTCGAAAGAGATTGCTGATGTCACTGTCACAAGACAATTTCCTGTGACAGCAAAAGTGAAGGTAGTTGAGAATGCGCGAGTCGCTTACTTGAAAAAGGGAAGTCAATATTTCCCGATTCTACAATCAGGGGCGATTCTTGATGCACTCCCTAAAGGGGATACACCAGTGAGCGCTCCGATTTTGATGCAGTGGAATGAAAGTACGGAGCTATCTGATATGGCTGGTGAGCTTCGGAAGGTAAATTTAAGTATTATTAATCGTATTTCTGAGATTCACTACACACCCGAAGGAGATAAAGCGTTTAACTTAACGCTATATATGACGGATGGGTATGAAGTGAAAACAAGCATTTCAGATTTTGCTGAAAAGATGAACAGTTATCCGTTAATCGTTGAGAAGTTGAAAGATAAAGCCAAGGGAATTCTTTATTTAAATGAGGGAAGTTGGCTTGAACCATACGATGGGCCTCCAGCGGACGAAGAAAAGAAAAAAGAGACTTCATAAAAATGTTTGATAATACTTGTTCTAATGGACAGGGAATCAGCTTCATCAACGAACGCTTATAAGCAGGGTATCGTACAGATAAACCACTAAATAGCATAGCAGAATGGAAGAAAACAATGAATTTCTTTTAAATACGTGAAACAGTGACTTTTCTACTGCTTTCACATGGTGTAGACTAATACTTACGCACTGCTTTAGATTGACTCCCCTTAAAAATAGAAAGCTAGCGAGAAGAGTAGGGGTTCGTTACCCAAAAAAATAAGAGTAATTCTCGTATAAAAGAAGGGAAATAACCGGATTTGTGGAATAGAGTCCTTATATCACATTCTTCCCGGGACTTCGTTACGCAAGGCTTGAGGAAGTTTAATTCAAATCAATGTTGTGTATATAAAGGTGTTGGACATTTTTTCAACCCTATTATAGAGAAACTATTAATACCTGAACATGGTAGCATTTTGAAGGAGGTGCCAGGAGAATGAACAGCAATGAGATTTATGTGAGTCTAGACATCGGTACATCCAATGTGAAAGTAATCATTGGCCAGATGACGAACGATTCTTTAAATATTCTAGGAGTTGGCAGTGCGCCTTCCGATGGAATTCGCAAAGGATCGATTGTGGATATAGATGAAACTGTTCGTTCAATTAAACAGGCAGTAGAAAACGCAGAAAGAATGGTAGGTTTATCAGTTCGTTCTGTGATTGTGGGGATTAACGGCAATCACGTTCAGCTACAGCCCTGTCATGGGGTAGTGGCGGTATCGAGTGAGGATCGTGAAATTCATGATGAAGATATTGCTAGAGTAATTGACGCAGCACAGGTTGTTTCTATCCCTCCTGAGCGAGAAATTATTGATGTCATTCCAGGACAGTTCGTTGTCGATGGACTGGACGGCATCACAGATCCCCGTGGTATGATTGGTGTTCGCCTGGAAATGGAAGGGACAATCATTACAGGTTCAAAAACAGTATTACATAATTTGCTAAGATGCGTGGAAAAAGCGGGTCTTGAAATTGCTGATATTTGTCTACAACCGCTTGCATGTGGATCGATGGCATTATCAAAAGATGAGCGTAATTTAGGCGTAGCTCTCGTAAACATGGGGGCTGGTTCAACGACGATTTCCATCTTTGAAGAAGGGAACCTGAAAGCTACTTCTGTTCTTCAAATTGGTGGCGATCATGTAACAAAAGATATATCGATTGGTCTTAGAACAACGACTGAAGAAGCTGAGCGAATTAAGATCAAGCACGGCAATGCTTTCGTTGATCTTGCTTCAGAAGAGGAAGCTTTCACTGTATCGACTATTGGCAGTTCGGCTGAACAAGAATTTAATCAGTACGAATTAGCTCATATTATAGAACCTCGGATCGAAGAGATGTTAGAATTGATAGAAGACGAAATTAAGCGAATGGGAATTCGTGAATTGCCGGGCGGATTTGTTCTAACCGGTGGTATGGTCGGAATGGATGGCGTACTTGAACTTGCTCGTGAAATTCTGCAGCATAACGTACGTGTTGCTGTCCCTGACTATATCGGCGTACGCGAACCGCAATATACAACTGGCATTGGTCTTATCCAATTCACGTATAAAAACGTGAAGATTCAGGGGAAAGAAGTGGCAGCATCACTTAACCCTGAAGAAGAAGTGAAGCCCAAGCGTAGAACAAAAGCCGAACCTCAACCAGGTGAGAAATCTTCTTCACCAGGTATGAAAGAGAAAGTGAAGAATTTCTTTAATCTATTTGTTGAATAAAGGGCTATTACAAGATTAGGAGGACCTGAGATGTTAGAGTTTGATATGAATATGGAACAATTAGCACAGATAAAAGTAATCGGTGTCGGCGGAGGCGGAAGCAACGCTGTAAATCGTATGATTGAAAATGGTGTACAAGGTGTTGAATTTATTGCTGTTAACACGGATGCACAGGCATTAAACCTTGCGAAGGCAGAGGTGAAGATGCAAATTGGTGGTAAATTAACAAGAGGTCTTGGAGCTGGAGCTAATCCTGAGATTGGCAAGAAAGCTGCAGAGGAAAGCAAAGAACAAATCCAGGAAGCACTTAGCGGTGCGGATATGGTATTCGTCACGGCAGGAATGGGTGGCGGAACAGGTACTGGAGCAGCACCTGTTATTGCTGAAATCGCAAAAGAGCTTGGCGCTTTAACCGTAGGGGTTGTAACACGCCCGTTTACCTTTGAAGGTAAGAAGCGTTCAACACAAGCTGTCACTGGAATTGCTATGCTGAAAGAAAAAGTTGATACGTTAATTGTAATCCCTAACGATCGTCTACTTGAAATCGTAGATAAGAATACGCCAATGCTTGAAGCGTTCCGTGAAGCAGATAACGTTCTTCGCCAGGGTGTTCAAGGTATTTCTGACCTTATTGCTGTACCAGGGCTCATTAACCTTGACTTTGCCGATGTGAAGACCATCATGACAGAACGAGGTTCTGCATTGATGGGAATTGGTATTGCAACTGGAGAAAATCGTGCTTCTGAAGCTGCTAAGAAGGCTATATCTAGTCCACTTCTTGAAACATCGATTGATGGTGCCAAAGGTGTTCTAATGAACATTACCGGTGGATCGAACTTAAGTCTTTATGAAGTAAACGAAGCAGCGGATATCGTTTCTTCTGCATCTGATGAGAATGTGAACATGATTTTCGGTTCCGTAATTAATGAAGATTTAAAAGACGAAATTCTTGTGACTGTCATTGCGACAGGATTTGACGAGAATGAAAATAAGAAAAAGACCGTCCCACGCCCTTCAGTTCAGTCGAAGCAAAGTGCTCCGATTCAGCAACCTAAACATGAAGAAGAAGAAGTACAGCCAGAACCATCTAAATTCGGCGCACGAGTTGAAGAATCCAATGACACATTGGACATCCCTACGTTCTTACGTAATCGTAAACGCAACCGTCGTTAATAGGAGAAACCAGCTCTTTTGAGGGCTGGTTTCTTTTTTTTTGCTCATTCGAGTGAACCCTTTGTTTCACTCGCTCTGCCAAAAAATGAATCCGTTTTCATGATCATACCTGCTATTGCTTTCTTCTTCCCACTTTTGTTAACATAGATAAAATTATATTTTTTCTGAAAATAGTGTTGTGTTCATTGGCGATCACACGTATAATGTCCATTATATAAAAACAAATGTCCTCACCAGAAGGACAAAAGGAGTGGGAAGAATATGAAGGATTGCGTATCAGTTGGCTTATTAGGATTAGGAACGGTTGGTAGTGGGGTCGTACATATGATTGATTCCCATCAAAAGGAGCTACAGCAGCGAGTGGGCTGTCAGGTGAAAGTAGCGAAAGTCCTTGTGAGGGATATGGATAAAGACCGTAGCGTCGATTTGGATGAGAGTGTTCTAACACTTGATCCAGAAGAAGTCATCAATAATCCTGAGGTTGACGTTGTCATTGAAGTCATTGGAGGAATAGATCAAGCAAAAGAATTCATTCTTGCTTCCCTTCAAAATCATAAGCATGTCGTAACTGCAAATAAAGATTTAATGGCCATTCACGGGAGAGAGTTACTAAGCGCTGCTGTAGAGAATGAAAGTGATCTTTTCTACGAAGCTAGTGTAGCAGGCGGAATTCCGATTCTTAGAAGTTTAGTAGAAGGGCTATCTTCTGACCGTATTACAAAATTAATGGGAATTGTAAATGGCACAACAAATTACATCTTAACAAAGATGACAAAAAACAATGTTCCATACGAAAGCGTGTTGAAAGAAGCACAGGACCTAGGCTTTGCGGAAGCAGATCCTACAGCAGATGTAGAGGGTCTAGATGCAGCCAGAAAAATGGTGATTCTCGGAACGCTCGGTTTTTCAATGAAAGTCGGATTAGATGATGTCAAGGTAGAAGGAATCACTCGGGTCGATGAGGATGATATTGCGTACAGCAAGAAATTAGGTTATACCATTAAACTATTAGGAATTGCAAGTTCAACAGATGGTTCTATCGAGCTATCCGTACAACCAACGTTGCTTCCTTCTAGGCACCCATTAGCTGCTGTAAACGATGAATATAATGCTGTTTATGTCTACGGTGAAGCGGTTGGAGAAACGATGTTCTATGGCCCGGGTGCTGGACAATTACCAACTGCAACGGCTGTTGTATCGGATCTTGTTGCAGTGATTAAAAACATGAGACTAGGCGTGAACGGAAAAAGCGTTATCCTCCCTCAACATGATCGGAAGCTGAAAGAAGACGAGCAGATCAAAAGTAAACATTTTATTCGCTTGATTGTTAAAGATGAACCTGGGGCTTTTTCTAAAATTTCTCACCTATTTCAGGATCGTGGATTAAGTTTAGAAAAATTGATTCAGGAACCTGTCGTTAATAA
Organism: Bacillus sp. RAR_GA_16; assembly: GCF_020165985.1. Lineage (GTDB taxonomy): Bacteria > Bacillota > Bacilli > Bacillales > Guptibacillaceae > Guptibacillus. Next base: position 377,785 of record NZ_JAIUKZ010000018.1, on the reverse strand, counting down.
AGGAACAGCTGAGCTTGTGATTATCACCCATGAAACAAATCAAAGAGCATTTGAAGATGTTCATAATCGATTAAGAGATCTTGATGTTGTTGTAGAAGTGAAAAGTCGCTATCGTGTGGAGGGAATGTAATGAGCTGGAATGGACTAATTAAACACTATAAAGAGTATTTACCTCTTACGGAGGAAACGCCACAGCTCACTTTAAACGAAGGCAATACTCCTCTGTTAAAGCTTGATGAGCTGTCAAACGAACTTGGCATTTCACTTTACGTTAAAATTGAAGGTGCTAACCCAACAGGCTCCTTTAAAGACCGTGGTATGGTGATGGCGGTTGCTAAAGCGAAAGAGGAAGGTAGCGATGCCATTATTTGTGCATCAACTGGTAATACGGCAGCGGCAGCGGCAGCATACGGCGCAAGAGCAGGCTTGCGTTGTATCATCGTTATTCCAAAAGGGAAAGTGGCTCTTGGAAAACTAGCTCAGGCGATGATCTATGGCGCAGAAATATTTGAGATTGATGGAAATTTCGATGAAGCATTAAAAATGGTTCGCGATATTGCTGAAACAGAGCCTATTGCCCTCGTGAATTCTGTTAACCCTTATCGTTTAGAGGGACAAAAAACGGCAGCTTTTGAAGTATGTGACCAGCTCGGTGAGGCTCCTGATGTGCTCGCGATTCCTGTAGGAAATGCGGGGAACATTTCTGCTTATTGGAAAGGCTTCAAAGAATATGTCACAGAAGAAAATCGCCCGCAAATGCGTGGATTTGAAGCAGAAGGATCTGCAGCTATTGTGCAGAAGAAAATTATTCCCAATCCAGAAACGATTGCTACAGCAATCCGAATTGGCAATCCAGCTAGCTGGCATCTGGCTGAGGAGGCTGTTATCGAGTCAAAAGGGAAAATCGATAGCGTAACAGATGATGAAATTCTGCATGCTTATCAAGAACTTGCTAAAAAAGAAGGTGTCTTTGCAGAACCAGCTTCTTGTGCGTCAGTTGCAGGAGTCATGAAGCAAGTCGCTTCAGGCGAGATTAAGAAAGGGACGAAAGTAGTTGCGGTCTTAACAGGTAATGGATTGAAAGATCCTGCAACTGCCATGGACAATGTCATCGCAAAACCACGAGTTGTTGCAGCAAATAAAACGGCGTTTCTTGAAGAACTTAAGGGATGTGTCAGCCATTGAGAAAAGACGAATGTCTTTACTTGAAAGTTCCAGGAAGCACGTCAAACCTTGGGCCAGGATTTGATTCAATTGGCCTTGCGATTGATCGTTATTTACATGTGAAAATTGAACCTTCGACAGAATGGTCTTTTCACTATATTAATTTCGATGACCGTTTTCCATCTGGGAAAGACAATATGATTTATCAAACCATAGAAGAAATTGAGAGGAAATGTGGAAAAGGGAAAGAGCCGAGGCCTTTCGCTGTAACAATGACAAGCGAGCTACCCCTAGAAAGAGGGCTTGGGAGTAGTGCTGCAGCGATTGTAGCGGCTGTAGAAATAGCAGATTATGCAATGGAGCTAGGTCTAACACTAGAACAAAAGGTACAACTTGCGACGGTGTTTGAGGGCCATGCTGATAACGTTGCTGCTTCTCTTTATGGAGGTTTAGTCATCGCGACGGGCCAAGAGGGTTTCGAAACGATATCACACAAGGTTAATGATTTAGAAATGGTCGCCTTAATTCCTAATCATAAGTTGAAGACAACAGATTCTCGTTCTGTTCTTCCTGATATGCTCCCTTATGGAGAAGCTGTGGAAGCGAGTAGCATTGCAAATCTTTTTATCGGAGCAGTCCTTCAAAATAATTGGAAGTTAGCCGGTAAACTAATGGCGCGTGATCTTTTTCATCAGCCTTATCGAAAGCACCTTGTACCTGACCTTGAAGAAGTCCATGAATTTGCCATAAGTCATGGCGGATATGGCGCTGCATTAAGTGGAGCTGGCCCTACCTTAATTGTGTTTGCTCCAAGAGGCTCCTCAGAGTATATTCAACAATTGCTGGCAAAACGTTTTCCATTATACCAATGCGAAGTGCTTCACCCAACATCTACCGGGATAGAAGTTACCGTCGGTGCTTATGAAAATCATTCAATCTAAGTAAAAGCCGCCTTTAAAAGGGCGGCTTTTTTTGATTTGAAAGGGACAGTTGATGGCTGACAAAACTAGTGATAATTATCCAAAATAACCTCGCCCTAACCGGCACAATCTGACAGGTTTATTTGTCAAATTAGTCTATACTTAGTATCAAAATCGCAAGGGGGGAGGCACTCTGTGGCAGTATACCTTGATGTGATTTGGCTATTGAATTTTTGTTTTGATTACTTGCTACTCGCGTTAACTGGGATACTGCTAAAAAAAAGGGTTAAGAAAAGAAGACTTGTGACAGGTGCACTGGTTGCTTCTCTTTATGTTCTTTTTCTTTTTGTTCCGTCTTTAAGCTTTATGACAGAGCCCTTGTCGAAATTGCTTTACTCTGTCTTGATCGTTTACATGACGTTTGGCTTTACTCGATTTCGTAGTTTCTTTCAGTGCTGGCTACTCTTTTATTTTGTGACATTTATGATCGGTGGGGGGATGATGGGAGCACATTACTTTTTTCAGCAGGATATGACGGTCGTTAATGGAGCCATTGCAACAAAAAGCACGGGATTTGGAGATCCGGTGAGCTGGGGGTTTGTCTTAATAGGATTCCCGGTTGTTTGGCTTTTTTCGAAGAAAAGAGTGGAAAACCTTGAAACGACACGCATCCATTTTGATCAATTAGCAAACGTTACCATCCGAATTGATGAAGTAAACATTTCAGCAACGGGTCTCATTGATAGTGGCAACCAGCTTCAGGATCCGTTAAGTGGCTCTCCGGTGATGATTCTTGACATGACCGTTCATGAAGCGAATTTTCCACCAGCTTTCATAACAAAAGCAAAAAACATTACTGAATTTCAAGAAGAGGGAGAGGGGGAACGTTGGGAACACAGGCTAAGGATCGTTCCGTTTCGAGCAGTCGGACAAGATCACCAATTCTTGTGTGCTGTAAAGCCGGATGAAGTGATGATCTCATTAGAAGGTCGGTCCTTCACAATAAAAAAAGTTCTGGTTGGGTTAAGCTTTCATTCCATTTCAGGGGAAAAAGATTATACGTGTATACTTCATCCGAAAATGCTGACAGGACATAAGGCGACTGCGTCATAGAAATCACTATAAGACGATCAAGGAGGAGTTATGGATGGGGAAATTTAGAATTAAGGTTGTTCTCTGGTGGCAGCGAATTTTAATAAAACTAGGGATCAAGCCTGATGAAATTTATTACATAGGAGGAAGCGAAGCACTACCTCCTCCTCTATCGAAAGATGAAGAAGCGCATTTGTTAATCCAGTTACCAAAAGGGGATAAAGCCGCAAGGTCGATTTTAATTGAGCGAAATCTTCGCCTGGTTGTTTATATTGCGCGGAAATTTGAGAATACGGGGATTAATATTGAAGATTTGATAAGCATTGGGACTATAGGCTTAATAAAAGCGGTGAACACGTTTAACCCAGAGAAGAAGATCAAACTTGCAACCTACGCTTCACGATGTATTGAAAATGAGATTCTAATGTTCTTGAGAAGAAATAATAAAATCCGTTCTGAAGTGTCATTTGATGAGCCGTTGAATGTAGACTGGGATGGAAATGAATTGCTTCTATCTGATGTGCTAGGAACGGATGAAGATATTATTACGAGAGGCATTGAAGCGCGAGTTGATCGGCGCCTCCTTGTTAAAGCGTTAGAAACGCTCAATCCAAGAGAAAAACAAATCATGGAACTTCGGTTTGGTCTAGCTGGGGAAGAAGAAAAGACGCAAAAAGATGTAGCTGACCTTCTAGGCATTTCTCAATCTTATATTTCAAGGCTCGAAAAGCGCATCATTAAACGACTTCGAAAAGAGTTTAATAAAATGGTTTAAGCATGTTAAGCGAATAGATGCATAAAATTCCCACTCGCGGAGATACTTTACTTTGACAGCATCTCCGATGAGGAGGGAATGAGTTGACACGAAATAAAGTCGAGATTTGTGGAGTAGATACCTCCAAACTTCCTGTGCTTAAAAATGAGAAAATGAGAGTGCTTTTTAAGCAGATGCAGGAAGGGGATATCTCAGCACGTGAAGAATTAGTTAACGGAAATCTAAGGCTAGTTCTAAGCGTGATCCAGCGATTTAATAATCGAGGAGAATATGTGGATGATCTTTTTCAGGTAGGATGCATTGGCCTGATGAAATCCATAGATAACTTTGATTTAGGGCAAAACGTGAAATTCTCTACTTATGCAGTGCCGATGATCATCGGTGAAATTCGTCGGTATCTCCGTGATAATAACCCGATACGGGTTTCACGATCATTACGAGATATCGCCTATAAGTCTCTCCAGATTAGGGATAAGTTAATGACGAAGAATTCGAAAGAACCGAATCCAACCGAAATTGCAAAAGAGCTCGGGGTAACAAAAGAAGAAGTGGTGTTTGCACTGGACGCTATTCAAGATCCAGTTTCATTATTTGAACCGATCTATAATGATGGTGGCGATCCAATCTTTGTAATGGATCAAATCAGTGATGACAAGCAAAAAGATATCCAGTGGCTTGAGGATATTGCGCTTAAAGAAGCGATGACTCGATTAAATCAGAGAGAAAATATGATTTTGCAAATGCGCTTTTTTCAAGGGAAAACCCAAATGGAAGTAGCTGACGAAATTGGAATATCGCAAGCCCAAGTATCTCGACTTGAAAAGGCAGCGATCCATCAAATGAATAAAAATATTCAAAGTTAGAATGAGACCTGAGAAACAGGTCTTTTCTTTTGCTTGCATTTCATATAATGAGTTGAAAGGTGGGTGCGTCATGATTAAAATTTCTGAATTTCAGGTTAAAGATGTTGTGAACGTATCAAACGGACGAAAACTTGGTCACATCGCTGATCTGGAAATTAATTTAACGACTGGTAAAATAGAAGCGATTGTGATTCCGGGTGCGGGAAAGATGATGGGGTTATTTGCGAGAGAAAGTGATGTGGTTATTCCCTGGAGAAATATAGTGAAAATTGGTTCAGACGTGATTTTAGTACGACACCACGATACGGCTGATGGCGAATCGTTTCAGAAAGAATCGTGAGTAAGAAAGATGTAACAATCTATCTCCCTTAGCCTCAACATATTATGATAAAATAAGGTATAAACTGTATCATGGTATAAAGGGGTGCAACTGTGGGGAAAGAACCATTTCAAGCAACAATGAAGGAAACGTCACTGGAACTGAAATTTCCGGGTCAAGCTGAGCGAGAAGATCAACCGATTGCAGGTTTTTCAACTCGTAGAAACGGAGTTAGCCAGACTCCGTTTTCTAGCTTGAATCTTGGATTTCACGTACCAGATGACGCAAAAGATGTGCTGGCAAATCGACAGATACTTGCTGATAATATTGGACAACCACTAAACAAGTGGGCCGTTGGCGAACAAATACATGGTGCTGAACTTTTCAAAATTACTTCAAAAGATCGAGGACGTGGAGCAACAAATCATCACGATGCCATTTCAGCTGTTGATGGACTATATACTGATGAACGTGATGTTCTTTTAACGGCACTTTATGCTGACTGCGTTCCATTATATTTTTATGCTCCAAAGGAAAATCGCGTTGGACTTGCCCACGCAGGTTGGAAAGGAACGACGAAGAATATTGCTGGAGAGATGATGGAAGCGTGGAAGCAAGATGGCATTAAGCCAGAAGATGTTTATGCGGCAATTGGGCCATCGATTGGGAAATGCTGTTACGAAGTGAATGATAGCGTGATCAATCATGTCAAATCATTACATTTAAATACGGACTCATTGTTCGAACAGACTACGAATGGGAAATATCAGCTTGATTTAAAATCAGTTAATCGGGAATTACTCCTTAAGGCTGGTGTTCAAAGGAGCCATCTATCTATTAGTGATTACTGCACAAGTTGTAGCTCTCTGTTTTTCTCTCACCGTAGAGATGGTGGGAAAACAGGAAGAATGATGGCATACATAGGACTCGGGGAGGTATAGCATTACCGTGAATGTAAGAGAAAATCTAGCAATGATAAAAAAACAAATAAATGAAGCAGCTGAGAGGTCTGGCCGCGACCCTGAACGTATTAATGTGGTAGCTGTGACAAAATACGTCAGTGTAGAACGTACTAAGGAAGCAATTGATGCAGGTATCATCCATCTGGGAGAAAGTCGAGATGAAGGGCTTTTAAAGAAAGTAGCATCCCTTGGATCAACCCCTTCCTGGCACTTTATTGGAACGCTCCAATCTCGTAAAGTAAAAGAAGTCCTTCCTTTTGTTGACTATATACACTCACTTGATCGTCGCTCACTAGCTAAAGAAATACACAAGAGAGCTGAAAAAGAAATAAACTGTTTTGTACAGGTAAACGTGTCTGGAGAAGAATCGAAGCATGGTCTATCACTAGAAGCAACAATTCCCTTTATTGAATCGCTACAAGAGTTTTCTTCGATTAAAGTAATAGGGTTAATGACGATGGCTCCGCATACAGATAATCCAGATGAAATTCGAGCTGTCTTTAAGCAGCTTCGTGAGCTTGCAGAACAGATTCAAACGCTCTCACTTCCTCATGCTCCGTGCAAGGAGCTTTCAATGGGGATGTCGAATGATTATGAAATTGCTGTTGAAGAAGGCGCAACCTATGTTCGGATTGGCTCGTCACTTGTCGGTAATGAAAAATAAATTAAGCTCTCCAGGAGGTGCAGGGAATTGGGTATTAAGACAAAATTCAAACAGTTCTTTGAACTTGATGATGAAACAATAGAATTGGATGAGCAGCAGGAGCATGAAGCCTACATGGAGGAAGAAGAACCTGAAGTGACTAGGGCAAGTCGTAAAAGTAAGCAAAATGTTGTTAGTCTCCAAAGCGTTCATAAGAACTCAAGAGTTGTGCTAGTGGAGCCTAGAGTGTATGCTGAAGCTCAGGATATTGCTGATCATGTGAAAAATCGGAAGTCCGTTGTGATGAATTTGCAACGTATTCCGCAGGATCAGGCAAGACGGATCGTCGACTTTTTAAGCGGGACTGTCTATGCTGTTGGTGGCGATATTCAAAAGCTTGGCCCGGAGACATTTTTATGTACACCGGATAACGTTGAGATTTCAGGAAACATCACAGATGAAATTTATGAAGACGAGTAAGTAAGAAAGGGTGAAAAGTTTGAACATTGCTTCAATCTTAATTTCAGCAGTACAAATTTATACGTGGATTCTCATTATTTACATCTTTATGTCTTGGATCCCAAATGCAAGAGAGTCTTCCATTGGCCAGATGATTGCGTCGATTGCAGAACCGTACCTTGCACCATTTCGTCGTTTCATTCCACCAATCGGTGGTATGCTTGATATTTCGCCGATTGTCGCGATTTTCGCGCTTCAATTCGTTCAGTACGGAATTGCTGCTCTCTTTAGTTTCGTAAGTTAATGTCGATTTATGAGCATTACCGTCCTGAGGAACGGACATTTGTTGATCGCGTTTTGCAATGGCAAGATGAGGTTCAGGAAAGATATGCACCCAGATTAACCGATTTTCTAGATCCGAGAGAGCAGGATATGGTGAACCAAATTATAGGGAATCATCCTGATGTGCGCGTGTTTTTCTCAGGGGGAGTAGAAGGGTCAGAACGTCAAAGGGCTCTTCTTGTTCCTCCTTACTATGAACCTTCCAATGAAGATTTCGACATAACAGCATTTGAAATTACATACCCAGCTAAGTTCGTTTCATTGACTCACCCGGATTTATTAGGGGCTATGATGGGCCTTGGGATAAAGCGAGAAAAATTTGGGGACATCATCGTCAAGGATAGTGTGGCTCACCTAGTGGTAGCAAAGGAAATTGCAGACTTTGTGAAAATGAACCTTACGCAAGCTGGTAAGGCTTCTCTTTCTCCAGTAGAAATTTCCCTTGAGCATTTACAATTACCTGAAGCAGAATGGGACGAACTGGTTGGTACTGTCACAAGCCTTAGGTTAGATACTGTTTTAGCGGAAGTTTACAATCTTTCAAGAGCGAAAGTAAGTACTATGATTGAACATGATCGAGCGAAATTGAACTGGAAGATTGTGAGTCAACCTTCAGCTGAAGTAAAAGAGGGAGATTACTTGTCTCTCAGAGGTTCAGGTAGAAGCAAAATCGTCTCCATTGATGGAAAAACAAAGCGAGATAAATGGCGAATGACTTATCACATTCGTAAATAGTTTGTCACAAATAGAAGGAATATCCAAATCGCTGTCGAAATAAGATTAAGCCGGGTATATGAAAAGAGAGTAAATCGGAGGTGGCTGAATTGCCTTTAACACCATTAGATATTCATAACAAAGAGTTTACTCGCGGATTCCGCGGTTATGATGAAGATGAGGTCAATGAATTTCTCGATCAGGTAATCAAAGATTATGAAACAGTGATCAGAGAAAAGAAAGAACTAAATGAACGAGTGAAACTACTAGAAGAACGACTGGGGCATTTCTCTAACCTGGAAGAAACGTTAAATAAGTCGATTTTAGTGGCACAAGAATCTGCAGAAGAAGTTAGACAAAACGCCAAAAAAGAATCTCAGCTTATTGTAAAAGAAGCAGAAAAAAATGCGGATCGCATTATCAATGATTCCCTTGCAAAAGCTCGTAAGATTTCAATGGATAATGAAGAGCTAAAAAAACAAGCAGCTGTCTATCGCACGCGTTTCCGGATGTTAGTTGAGGCACAACTTGAAATGCTGAATAACGAAGACTGGGATGGTCTTGTTGCTCGATTTGAAGAAGAGGAAGAAGGGCAACAGGAACAAATCGAAGAAAAAGCGTAATGCACTTATTTATTTTTTTGTCATTTCCTTGACTTCTTAATTTTATTTACACTATACTTCTAGTAATAGCAATAACGATCGACGAAGAAGGGAAGAGTACCTGATTCTTACTTAACAAAGCGAGCCGGGAATGGTGTGAGCCGGTGTTAAGCAATTAGGGAAAATCGCCCCGGAGTCCCGTGCTGAACAATAAGTAAGCCTCGGCGAATCATTCACGTTACGAATGCAAAGTGAGCGAAAAGCTTAATTTGGGTGGTACCACGGGAAAAACCTTCTCGTCCCTTTTCGGGGACGAGAAGGTTTTTTTGCATTTACGGAAGAGATGCCAGGGATGTGCTACGGATGTTGGTCGTTATAAGTTGAAGGAGGAAACCTCATGAGCTTTAAAGAAACGCTCTTAATGCCAAAAACTAAATTTCCGATGAGAGGAAATTTACCTAATAAAGAGCCTGACATGCAGAAAGAATGGGAAAACATCAATCTTTATGAAAAAGTACAGGAAAGAACGAAAGATCGTCCTTTGTTTGTCCTACATGATGGCCCTCCATATGCGAATGGTGACATTCATATGGGGCACGCTGAAAATAAAGTATTGAAGGATATTATCGTCCGTTATAAATCAATGAACGGTTTCAATGCTCCTTACGTTCCTGGTTGGGATACACACGGCCTTCCGATTGAGCAGGCGTTAACCAAAAAAGGCGTTGATCGTAAAAAGTTAACGGTAGCTGAATTTAGAAAGAAATGTGAAGAGTATGCATTAAAACAAGTGGATCGCCAGCGTGAACAGTTTAAGCGTCTAGGTGTACGAGGCGATTGGGATAACCCATACATCACGCTTCATAAAGGATACGAAGCGCAACAAATTAAAGTGTTCGGCGAGATGGCGAAGCGGGGTTATATCTACAAAGATAAGAAAACCGTGTATTGGTCTCCAACATCTGAATCTGCCTTAGCAGAAGCTGAAATCGAGTACCATGATAAGCGCTCTCCTTCCATTTATGTTGCTTTTGATGTGAAAGACGGTAAAGGTGTGCTTGACGGAGATGAGAAATTTATCATTTGGACAACGACACCTTGGACGATCCCATCTAACCTTGCGATCGCGTTAAATGAGAAGTTTGAGTACAGCGTTGTGGAGGCTGATGGAACAAAGTACGTCGTAGCTACAGAGCACGTTGATCAGTTAAAAGAAGAGTTCGAATGGACGAACGTAAGTGAAGTCAAGCGTGTGAAAGGTAGCGAGCTTGAATACGTGACAGCCCAGCATCCAATCTATGACCGTGAATCACTCGTTATCCTAGGTGATCACGTCACACTCGACGCTGGTACAGGTTGTGTTCACACAGCTCCAGGACACGGGGAAGATGACTACTTGGTCGGAAGAAAGTATAAACTTGATATCCTTTGTCCAGTTGACGAAAAAGGTGTCTTTACAGATGAGGCTCCTGGATTCGAAGGAATGTTCTATGATAAAGCGAATAAGCCAATTACAGAGAAGCTTGAAGAAGCAGGCGCACTTGTAAAGCTTACGTTCTTTACGCACTCTTATCCACACGATTGGCGTACGAAAAAACCGATCATCTTCCGTGCCACAGAACAATGGTTTGCTTCGATTAAAGAGTTTCGTCCAGAGCTACTTCAAGCTGTGGCAGACGTGAATTGGTTCCCTTCATGGGGTGAGATTCGTCTTCATAATATGGTGAAGGATCGTGAAGATTGGTGTATCTCTCGTCAGCGTGCTTGGGGCGTTCCGATCCCAGTATTCTATGGCGAAAACAATGAGCCGATCATAACGGATGAAACAATTGCCCATGTATCCGACTTATTCCGTCAGCATGGATCAAACATCTGGTTTGAATGGGATGCAAAAGACCTTCTCCCAGAAGGGTTTACTTCTGAACATAGCCTGAATGGTGAATTCCGCAAAGAAATGGACATCATGGACGTGTGGTTTGACTCAGGTTCATCTCACCAGGCAGTACTAGAAGAGCGTAGTGATCTTGTCCGCCCTGCTGATTTGTATCTTGAAGGTTCTGATCAGTATCGTGGTTGGTTTAACTCATCTCTTTCAACAGCTGTAGCTGTAACTGGAAAAGCACCTTATAAAGCGGTTCTAAGCCACGGCTTTATCCTTGATGGAGAAGGAAAGAAAATGAGTAAATCGCTTGGAAACACAATGGTACCTAATGATGTGATGAAGCAATTAGGAGCAGATATTCTTCGTCTATGGGTATCATCCGCTGATTACCAGGCTGACGTACGCGTATCAGATGATATTTTAAAACAAGTAGCTGAAGTCTACCGCAAGATTCGTAACACGTTCCGCTTTATGCTTGGTAACCTGGAAGGGTTTGACCCAGCGAAGCATCAAGTGGCGTATGAGGATCTTAGTGAGCTCGACCAATATATGCTTGTTAAGTTGAATAACTTAGTATCAAAAGTGAAGAAAGCTTACGATGAGTATCAATTCTTAACGGTTTATAACACGATTCATAACTTCTTCACGATTGAAATGAGTTCCTTCTACCTTGATATTGCAAAAGATACGCTTTATATCGAGCATGAAGATCATCCAAAACGCCGTGCGATTCAAACAGTTCTTTATCAGACGGCTGTAGCATTAACAAAACTTCTTTCTCCAATTATCCCGCATACAGCTGAGGAAGTTTGGCAGTATGTGCCTGGGGAGAAAGAAGAGTATGTACAGCTTTCTGATATGCCGGAAGTGAAAAACTTTGAAGGTACTGCAGACCTAGAGCAAAAATGGGATCATGTCATGGATCTTCGCGATGAAGTGCTTAAGGCATTAGAAGAAGCTCGTAACGAAAAAGTAATTGGTAAATCATTAACAGCTCAGCTTCATATTTACGCTGATGAGCGTACGAAGGAGTTGCTTGAAGGCGTAGCGAATCTTGAGAAACTCTTTATCGTATCTGGTGCTAAAGTTGCCGGTACGAAAGCTGAAGCACCAGCAGAAGCAAAAGTATACGAAGAACTAGCGATCGCTGTTTCGCCTGCTGAGGGTGAAACGTGTGAACGTTGCTGGCAAGTCAAAACAGATGTTGGTACTGATAGCGAATACCCAACGCTTTGCGCTAGCTGTGCTGAAACGGTTAAAAATCACTACTAAAATTGAACAATCGAAAAGACGCTTTGCGCTGCAAAGCGTCTTTTCAATATGGTAACTTCAGTTTCGATTGTCTGCTGAAGCAAGCTGTGCTAAACTTTCATAGGAAGTAACATTTGATCGGAGGAGCGCTCGTGTGGAAATATCTCATAGCCATTGGCATCATTGCACTTGATCAGTGGACCAAATGGCTTGTTGTGAAGTATATGGAATATGGTGAAAACATTACATTAATCGATGGTTTTCTTTCTATCACATCTCATCGAAACCGGGGCGCAGCCTTCGGAATCCTTCAAGGACAGATGATTTTCTTTTATATTATTACGATTTTCGTCATTGGGGCGGTTATTTATTATATGAGACAGTATAAACATAGCCGCTTCGTTAGCGTAACCCTCGCGCTCATACTTGGTGGCGCAATTGGGAACTTTATTGATCGAGTCCTTCGTGGAGAAGTAGTGGATTTTGTAAACACGTTTATCTTTTCTTATGATTTTCCGATCTTTAACGTTGCCGATGCCTCCCTAGTGGTAGGGGTTATTCTCATTTTTATCGGAACTATTTTTGAAAGTAAGCAGGCTAAAGGGGAAAACTAATGGAAAAATTTACATTTAAAGTAGCGGAAGAAGAAAAAGGTGAGCGAATTGATAAGCTCATTACTTCTTATGAAAGCGATTGGTCACGTAGCCAGGTTCAAACCTGGATCAAAGAAAAAAACATTCAAGTAAATGGTGAACCGGTTAAAGGTAATTATAAAGCAACTACAGGTGATGAAATTGAAGTCTCTGTTCCAGAACCTGAAGAATTAGAAATTGTTGCAGAAAATTTAAATCTGGATATCGTTTATGAAGATGCGGATGTCCTTGTCGTGAATAAGCCTCGTGGCATGGTTGTTCATCCTGCACCTGGTCACGCAAGCGGTACCCTCGTGAACGGGCTTATGTATCAAGTGAACGACCTAAGTGGAATCAATGGTGTTGTTCGTCCAGGAATTGTGCACCGAATCGATAAAGATACGTCTGGCTTGTTAATGGTTGCGAAAAATGATAAAGCACATGAATCACTCGTAAAACAACTTCAAGCAAAAACAGTGAATAGACTTTATACGGCTATTGTACATGGCAATATCCAGCACGATGTAGGGACAATTGATGCGCCAATTGGACGAGATAAGCAAGACCGTCAAAAAATGACGGTAACTGATGAGCATAGCCGTGATGCTGTGACGCATTTTCGTGTACTTGAACGTTATAAGCAGTATACGTATGTGGAATGTAAACTAGAAACAGGCCGTACGCACCAAATTCGCGTGCATATGAAGTATATTGATCATCCGGTAGCAGGTGACCCGAAGTACGGTCCGAGAAGAAAGTCACTACCAATTGACGGACAAGCGCTTCATGCAGGTGTACTTGGCTTCCGTCACCCTGTAACAGAAGAGTGGCTTGAATTCTCAGCGCCTGTTCCAGAGGATATTGAACGCTTATTAAAAAGACTTAGACAAGATTAAGGTTGACTTTAGGAGAGATCTTTGCGATACTCTTTTTAGACAACAGCATACCCTTTAACGACAGTCCCGTGAGGCTGCAAAGGAAAATCGGCTGCGCAACGCTACATTTGTATGCCCAAAAACCCTTTTGCCTCATGGCAAAAGGGTTTTTTTACTACGTAAGAACGAGATAGAGAGAGGGGCGATCATGATGGAAAACAAGCGAATTTTGCTTGATGATCAAGCGATTCGAAGAGCGCTCACACGAATTGCGCATGAAATTCTTGAACGCAATAAAGGCATTGAAAATACAATGCTTGTTGGCATTAAGACAAGAGGAATCTATTTAGCTGAGAGGTTAGCTGAACGAATTGAGCAAATCGAAGGCTCATCGATTTCAGTAGGAGAAGTGGACATCACGATGTATCGCGATGACTTAACTCACAAAAATGAAGATCAGGATCCGCTGATTAAAGGAACAAGCATCTCAAAAGATGTGAGCAATCAGAAAGTGATTCTCATTGACGACGTCCTTTATACCGGTAGAACCGTTCGTGCAGCAATGGACGCTTTAATGGATCTCGGTCGTCCATCACAGATTCAACTAGCTGTGCTAGTCGATCGCGGACATCGAGAATTGCCGATTCGACCTGATTACGTCGGGAAAAACGTGCCAACATCAAAAGAAGAAATCATTGAAGTTGCTCTTACAGAAGTAGATGACTTTGATCAAGTTAGCTTAACACAATCATAAATCGTGCTCCCTTTAATTCCGTCCAGAGAGACGGCCAAGGGAGGAGACGCGTTCCATTTAAGGAGACGCGTGTACCTCCTTGCGGCCATGCAAGGAGTTTTTTTGTAAGCATGGCCGGGACACGCACATTCAAGGAGGAAAACATCATGAAACAAGTACTAGGTATTCGAGACGTTCCAAAACCATCAAGTTGGCTTACATTAAGTCTACAGCATTTATTCGCCATGTTTGGCGCAACGATATTAGTTCCGTTTCTTGTCGGACTTGATCCAGCGGTAGCTCTTGTCTCAAGTGGACTTGGGACACTAGCCTATCTTGCCATAACGAAAGGTCGCATCCCAGCATACCTGGGATCGTCATTCGCCTTTATTGCACCGATCATTTCAGCCGTTTCTTTGCATGGACCTGAGGGAGCTATGATCGGAAGCTTTTTTGCAGGGATTGTATACGGTCTTGTTGCCATTGGCATACGAGCGCTAGGATTAAACTGGCTGTTAAAGCTACTTCCACCGATCGTTGTTGGCCCGGTCATCATGGTCATCGGACTTGGTCTTGCAGGAACAGCGATTGACATGGCAATGAACAATCCGGCTACAGAATCCTATAGTGGCACGCACTTTACCGTTGCGCTTGTTACGCTTGGCGTTACGATTCTCGCTTCAATGTTTTTAAGAGGATTTTTCAGCCTGATCCCGATCTTAATCGGCATTGTATCAGGATATATATTTGCTTACTTTATGGGCATTGTGGACTTAACACCGATTAAAGAAGCTTCCTTCTTTCAAATGCCTGACTTCATTATTCCATTTGCGGATTACAACCCAGTTGATGTCTTCTCATGGGAAATCTTATTCATCATGGTACCCATTGCAGTCGTCACGATTGCAGAACACATTGGCGATCAGATGGTCTTAAGTAAAGTGGCCGGAAAAAATTTCTTAAAAACACCAGGTCTTCATCGTTCTATTCTTGGTGACGGCGTAGCGACAATGATTGCATCTTGTCTTGGTGGACCGCCAAACACAACTTACGGCGAAAACATTGGCGTGCTTGCGATTACACGAGTATTCAGCGTGTTTGTTATCGGAGGAGCCGCTGTTCTTGCTCTCATGTTCGGATTTATAGGAAAGGTCACAGCCCTCATCTCAACGATTCCGACTGCTGTGATGGGCGGAGTATCAATCCTTCTTTTCGGAATTATTGCTTCATCTGGATTACGCATGCTGATCGATAACAAAATTGATCTCGGTGAAAAGCGCAACTTGATTATCTCCTCCGTAATCCTAGTCATCGGTGTAGGCGGCGCCTTCATCCAGGTTAGTGATAACTTGCAAATTGCAGGAATGGCTCTTGCAACAATTATCGGTATTACGCTCAACCTGATCTTGCCTGGTGGAAGCTCACAGCAAGCAGTCGAGAAAATGTTTGAAGAAGATCTTGAAAATAACGAACCAGCTGCATAGCATCATCCTTTAAAAAGGTACAGAGAGACCTAAAAGGGTGGGAAAGAGATGCGTTTCCTTAAACGCGTCTATCCTTCTGCACCCTGACAACGCTCAGGGTGCTTTTTTTTGACAAAAATATGAACGAAACGGAGTGAGTGATGTGAAGCATTTACTTGATATGACCTCTCTTACATTAGATGAAATTCATGAAATTTTACTGCAGGCTGAGCGTTTCAAGAATGGAAAAAGTATTCAAAGACAGGAGCCAGTGTTTATCGCGAATCTTTTCTTCGAACCCTCAACAAGAACACGGTTTAGCTTTGAGATAGCTGAGAAGAAACTTGGCTATGAGGTACTAAATTTTGAAACGTCATCATCAAGCGTTCAAAAAGGAGAGACGCTATATGACACACTTAAAACGCTTGAATCGATTGGAGTACGCGGTGTTGTTGTCAGGCACAAAGAGGAGAAGTACTTCGAGCCGCTCCTTGAGAAAACATCGATGTCCATTATTAATGCAGGCGACGGATGCGGGCATCACCCAACCCAATCGCTGCTAGATCTCCTAACGATTCGTCAAGAGTTCAAGCGATTTGAAGGTCTAAATGTTGTGATCGCTGGTGATATAAAGCACAGCCGGGTAGCAAGGTCAAATGCTAACGTGTTACGTAGGCTAGGCGCAAAAGTGAGTTTTTCAGGACCACGTGAATGGCAAGATGAAACAATGGATGAAATCCCATATCTCACAATGGATGAGGCGGTTGAAAAAGCGGATGTGCTCATGCTACTGCGCATTCAAAATGAGCGTCATGAAAAGAGAAGCGAGACGGAATCTTACCTTCAGACATTTGGGCTTACAGTAGAGCGAGAAAAACGCATGAAAAAACATAGCATTATCATGCATCCTGCGCCAGTCAATCGAGGTGTTGAAATTGATACAACATTAGTAGAATGTGAGCGCTCAAGAATTTTTAAACAAATGGAAAACGGTGTTTATGTACGAATGGCCTGCTTGAACCTCGTTTTACAACCTACTAAGAAAGGAATGGTCGTGTAATGCTAATCCAAAATGCGAAACTACTAAACGAAGCTGGAGATTTAATCGAGAGGGATGTTCTTCTCAATGAGGATGGACGAATTGAAAAAATCGAAAAAAAGATTGAGGTAGGAGTGCACCAAACATTTGATGCAAAAGGGAATCTCTTAACTCCGGGTCTTGTTGATCTTCACGTGCATCTAAGAGAACCGGGCGGCGAGCATAAAGAAACGATTGAGACTGGAACCAAAGCAGCCGCAAAAGGCGGATTTACAACAATCGCCGCCATGCCAAATACAAGACCTGTACCTGATAACGCAGAAACGATGCAACAGTTAATGAACCGAATCAAAGAAACCGCTAGCGTTCGCGTCCTTCCATATGGAGCGATTACAATCAGACAACTGGGGGAAGAGTTGACGAATTTTGAAGGATTGAAATCGAACGGTGCATTTGCTTTAACCGACGATGGTGTTGGGGTTCAAAATGCTGGGATGATGCTAGAAGCAATGAAGCGTGCGGCAGCTAGTAACCTAGCCATTGTCGCTCATTGTGAGGAAAACACGTTGATCAACGGAGGAAGCGTACATGAGGGTCGTTTCTCAAAGGAGAATGGACTAAAAGGCATTCCATCTGTTTGTGAAGCGGTACATATTGCAAGAGATGTTCTGCTAGCTGAGGCAGCAGGCGTACATTATCATGTTTGCCATATTAGTACGAAAGAGTCCGTTCGCGTTGTAAGAGATGCGAAGCGGGCTGGGATTAACGTAACAGCTGAAGTAACACCACATCATCTCCTTTTATCAGAAGACGATATACCTGGACTTGATACGCATTACAAAATGAATCCGCCTCTTCGATCAAAAGAAGATCGAGATGCCCTCCTTGAAGGACTGCTCGACGGCACAATTGACTTTATTGCAACAGATCATGCCCCTCACGCTGAGAATGAAAAAGCACAATCAATGGAAAAAGCGCCATTCGGCATCGTGGGTCTGGAAACGGCTTTTCCACTGCTATACACCCATTTTGTTGAGAAAGGGACGTTTACTCTTAAGCAACTTGTTGATTGGTTAACGGTGAAACCGGCAAATGCCTTTGGCCTTGAATACGGCACACTCAATATAGGTGTGCGAGCTGATATCACGATCATCAATTTAACAGCGCAAGAAGACATTCATCCTGAGTCATTTGTTTCAAAAGGAAAGAATACGCCTTTTACTGGATGGACGTGTAAAGGATGGCCGACCGCAACGTTTGTAAATGGCAAAATCGTGTTTAAAAAGGAGAGCGATCAATGATGAAAAGACAGCTAATTTTAGAAGATGGATCTATTTTCGTAGGAAAAGCATTCGGAAGTGACATTGAAAAAAGCGGTGAGGTTGTTTTTAACACTGGTATGACCGGCTATCAGGAAATTTTATCAGATCCTTCTTACTGTGCTCAAATCGTCACGCTTACGTATCCTTTAATCGGCAACTACGGCATTAATCGCGATGATTTTGAGTCAATTAATCCTTCTGTCCACGGTCTTATTGTAAAAGAAGCAACAGAAGTGCCGAACTACTGGAGAAATGAAATGACGCTTGATGAACTGCTTCGTGTGAAGGGCATTCCCGGCCTAGAAGGAATTGATACAAGAAAGCTCACAAAGCTGATTCGTTCAAATGGTACGTTAAAAGGAAAAATGTGTAGCATGGATGTCGATCCTGAGAAAATCGCGCGTGACCTAAGGGATACGCCATTGAAAAGAGATCAAGTTCAACAGGTTTCCATTAAAGCACCTTATGCAAGTCCAGGTCGTGGATTCCGCATCGTTCTTGTCGATTTTGGGATGAAGCACGGGATCTTAAGAGAATTAACAAAGCGGAAATGTGATGTGGTTGTTGTCCCATACAATACGTCAGCAGAAGAAATTCTTCGTCTCAATCCTGATGGGGTGATGCTTAGTAACGGCCCTGGAGATCCGAAAGACGTACCTGAGGCTGTAGAAATGATCAACGGAATTCTTGGTGAAATTCCACTCTTTGGCATCTGCCTGGGTCATCAGCTATTTGCCCTTGCTTGCGGAGCGGATTCAGAGAAAATGAAGTTTGGCCATAGAGGGTCGAATCACCCGGTAATGGATTTATCAACAAAGCGCGTGGCCATCACTTCGCAAAATCATGGTTATACGATTGCACCTAATACGCTAGAGGATACGGAGTTAGTTGTCACACATATTGCCGTAAACGATGGCTCCATTGAAGGAGTAAAACATAAGGAATATGCCGCTTTCAGTGTGCAGTATCATCCAGAAGCATCACCTGGACCTGAAGATTCCAATGAACTTTTTGACGACTTTATCGCGATGATTACAACATTCAAGGGGGAAAAAACATATGCCTAAACGTACAGATATTCAAAAAATCCTTGTGATCGGATCAGGACCAATTGTGATCGGGCAAGCAGCAGAATTTGACTACGCAGGAACGCAAGCGTGTCAGGCGTTAAAAGAAGAAGGATATGAAGTGATTCTCGTAAACTCGAATCCTGCCACTATCATGACGGATACCACAATCGCGGACGAAGTATACATCGAGCCACTTACGCTTGATTTTGTTAGCCGCATCATTCGTAAAGAACGACCGGATGCTCTTCTTGCAACGCTTGGAGGACAAACTGGACTAAATATGGCAATGGAACTATCAGAAGCAGGTGTTTTAAAAGACTATGAAGTAGAACTATTAGGTACGAAACTTGATGCGATTCAGCAGGCAGAGGACCGTGATCTGTTTCGTACGCTCATGAATGAGCTAAACGAGCCAGTACCTGAAAGTGATATTATTCATAATCTCGAAGAAGCGTATCGATTTGTGAAGCGAATAGGCTACCCGGTAATCGTTCGCCCTGCCTATACGCTTGGAGGAACAGGCGGGGGAATTGTAAACAATGATGAAGAGCTAGAAGAAATTGTATCAAGTGGACTGAAATACAGCCCTGTGACCCAATGTCTACTCGAGAAAAGCATTGCTGGATTCAAAGAAGTGGAATATGAAGTGATGCGTGACGGTCAGGATCAGGCGATCGTCGTTTGTAACATGGAAAACATCGACCCAGTTGGGATTCACACAGGTGACTCCATCGTTGTGGCACCGAGTCAAACGCTATCAGATCGCGATTATCAAATGCTTCGAAACGTCGCGTTAAAAGTTATTCGCGCCTTGAAAATTGAGGGAGGCTGTAACATTCAGCTTGCGCTTGACCCATATAGCTTCCAATACTACATCATTGAAGTAAATCCAAGGGTTAGCCGTTCCTCCGCTCTTGCATCGAAAGCAACGGGCTATCCCATTGCCAAGCTTGCAGCGAAAATCGCAGTAGGGCTGTCTCTAGCGGAAATGAAAAACCCGGTTACAGGAAAAACGTATGCAAGCTTCGAACCGGCTTTAGACTATGTCGTATCTAAGATTCCAAGATGGCCATTTGATAAATTTGAAAGTGCCAATCGTAAATTAGGAACGCAAATGAAGGCAACGGGTGAAGTGATGGCGATCGGCCGTACGCTAGAAGAGTCACTGTTAAAAGCAGTGCGTTCACTAGAGTCAAATGTTAGTCATTTATCCATTCCGGAGTTAGTGGATCTTGATGACGAAACGCTAGAGAAACGAATTCGCTTCGCAGATGATGAGCGCATCTTCGTTGTAGCAGAAGCATTTAGAAGAGGAAAGACAATGAAACAAATTCATGACTGGAGCATGATTGATCATTATTTCCTCGTAAAGATCCAAGGAATGATTGAGCTTGAAAACAAGCTAAAAGAAAATAAAGGGAATCTTGATCTTTTACTTGAAGCAAAACAAAAAGGGTTCTCAGATGACATCATAGCAACCCTCTGGAATCAAACAGAGCTTGAAATTTATGAACTCAGAACAAAAGAATCCATTCGTCCTGTCTATAAAATGGTCGATACCTGTGCAGGTGAATTTGAATCGGAGACCCCTTATTACTATTCAACGTATGAGGAAGAAAATGAGTCGCTAGAAACGCCGAAAGAGAGTGTGCTTGTACTTGGTTCAGGACCAATTCGAATCGGGCAAGGAATTGAGTTTGACTACGCAACTGTGCACAGCGTTTGGGCCATTCGAGAAGCGGGATATGAAGCCATTATCATTAACAATAACCCGGAAACCGTATCGACGGATTTCAGCATCTCCGATAAGCTTTATTTTGAACCGCTAACTGTTGAAGACGTGATGCATGTGATTGATCTCGAGAAGCCTAAAGGCGTAGTCGTCCAATTCGGAGGCCAGACGGCTATTAATCTCGCAGATGCATTAGCAGCTCGAGGAGTGAAAATTCTTGGAACATCTTTAGAAGATATGGATCGCGCTGAGAACCGAGATAAATTCGAAATGGCGATGGCTGAGCTAAACATCCCGCAACCAGAAGGAAAGACAGCAACATCCGTTGATCAAGCCGTCACGATCGCTGAGCGAATTGGCTACCCAGTCCTTGTTCGCCCATCCTATGTACTCGGCGGAAGAGCGATGGAAATTGTGTATAAGGAAAGCGAACTGCTTCATTACATGGAAAATGCGGTAAAAGTGAATCCGCAGCATCCAGTCTTAATCGATCGCTATTTGATGGGGAAAGAGATCGAAGTTGATGCGATCTCTGACGGAGATACCGTGTTTATTCCAGGGATTATGGAACACATCGAACGAGCAGGAATTCACTCAGGGGATTCGATTGCGGTGTATCCTCCACAGAGCTTATCAAGTGAAGTAAAACAGACGCTTATTGACCAAACGATCACGCTTGCGAGAGGTTTGAAAATCAAAGGTCTTCTAAATATCCAATATGTTATTCAGAACGACCAGGTTTATGTGCTCGAAGTAAATCCGCGTTCAAGTCGCACCGTCCCATTCCTAAGTAAGATCACAGGGGTACCAATGGCGAATCTCGCAACGAAAGTCATTTTAGGAGCATCCCTTACTTCTCTAGGTTATGAAACGGGGTATGGAACGGAACGAGACGATGTGTATGTAAAAGTACCGGTCTTCTCTTTTGCGAAACTGCGTCGCGTGGATATTACGCTTGGGCCAGAAATGAAGTCAACCGGTGAGGTAATGGGGCGTGATTATACGCTTGAGAAAGCTCTATATAAAGGGCTTGTTGCTTCGGGTATGAAGATTCCTACGCACGGATCAGTCTTGTTCACAATCGCTGATAAAGATAAAGAAGAAGCCATCAATCTTGTCAAACGGTTCAATGCAATCGGCTACCACATTCTTGCAACAGAAGGAACGGCTCACATGATTCGAGAACTTGGAATTCCTGTAACAGTTGTGAATAAAATTGGAGCTGAAAAGCCTAATTTACTCCACGTCATTCGTGAAGGACAGGCGCAATTCGTCATCAACACGCTTACAAGAGGAAAGCAGCCTGCACGTGATGGCTTCCGTATTCGACGCGAATCAGTGGAAAACGGGGTTGTTTGCTTCACATCACTTGATACAGCAAAAGCGTTGCTACGGGTTATTGAGACGATGACGTTTACAAGCACAAGCATGCCGAAGTTTCACGAAAAAGAAGTGGTTCGTTCATGAAGCAGTTAAAAACCGAGCTTGTTTCACAAAAAGAAATTGCAGCTTCAATTTATGAAGCAGTTGTTTTTCATAAGGAGATTGATGAAAGCTTCCAACCTGGACAGTTTGTCCATGTGAAAACGGGATTCGGATCTGATCCATTACTAAGACGCCCGATTAGTATTTGTCATGTCGATCCTAGCAAGCATGAATTAACAATGATCTATCGTGCAGAAGGAAAAGGAACGAAAGTATTAGCCGAGATGGTACCAGGGGTCGAAGTTGACCTCCTTGGACCACTCGGAAATGGTTTTCCAGTGGAGCAGACAATGGAGGGCGATACAGCTCTACTTGTGGGAGGCGGTATCGGTGTTCCACCACTTTATTACCTTTCACAGGAATTGACGAAACGTGGGGTAAACGTAAAGCATGTACACGGTTTTCAAACAAGTTCAGTCGTTTTCTATGAAGAAAAATTCAAAGCATATGGCCCTGTCATCATCACAACAGCAGATGGAACCTATGGAGAAGAAGGGTTTGTAACAAACCAGCTTGACATGAACGCTGACTACCTTTTTGCCTGCGGACCATCGCCGATGTTAAAAGCACTCGAAAATTACCAAGCTAAAAAAGGTGTTTACCTCTCCCTTGAACAGCGAATGGGATGTGGGATTGGTGCGTGTCTCGCATGTGTTTGTCACGTAAAGGGAGACGAAACAGGCTTTGCTTATCGTAAAGTGTGCAGTGATGGGCCAGTATTTCAAGCGGGGGAGGTTATTCTATGAGCCGATTAGAAATTCATCTACCAGGTCTTGATTTGAAAAATCCGATCATGCCAGCATCAGGCTGCTTTGGATTTGGCAAAGAGTATAGTCAGTTTTATAACCTGGATCAGCTTGGAGCGATCATGGTAAAAGCAACAACGCATGAGCCGCGCTTCGGTAATCCAACCCCACGCGTTGCGGAAACAACTTCAGGCATGTTAAATGCGATTGGCCTCCAAAATCCAGGACTTGAGCGTGTGATGACTGACGAGTTACCATGGTTATCCAAGTATGACGTGCCGATTATTGCGAATGTCGCTGGATCAACAATAGAAGACTACGTAGCAGTTGCAAAGCAAATCTCAACGGCAGAGAACGTCCATGCCCTTGAGTTAAATATTTCTTGTCCGAATGTGAAAGAAGGTGGTCTCGCATTTGGAACGGTACCAGAAACGGCATTTGAGGTCACGAAAGCAGTGAAAGACGTCTCATCGGTTCCTGTTTACGTCAAGCTTTCTCCAAACGTAACTGATATTGTCCAGATGGCAAAAGTCGTTGAACGTGCCGGCGCTGATGGGTTAACAATGATCAATACGCTACTTGGTATGCGAATTGACTTAAAAACAGGGAAGCCAATCCTTGCTAATGGAGCGGGAGGATTATCTGGTCCTGCGATAAAACCTGTTGCCATTCGTATGATTCATCAAGTGAGTCAGCAGGTCAATATTCCGATTATAGGAATGGGCGGAGTGCAATCTGCAGAAGATGTCGTCGAATATTTTCTAGCAGGAGCGAGTGCTGTGGCGGTTGGAACGGCAAATTTCATCGATCCTTTTGTCTGTCCTACTATTATTGACGCCTTACCGGCTTTGCT
Organism: Bacillus sp. RAR_GA_16; assembly: GCF_020165985.1. GTDB lineage: Bacteria > Bacillota > Bacilli > Bacillales > Guptibacillaceae > Guptibacillus. The sequence continues at coordinate 353,847 of NZ_JAIUKZ010000018.1, read as the reverse complement.
GGATCAATTAGACGTACATCATATTTCTGAGCTGACAGGAAGGAGCTGGAAAACGGAATGGAATCTTCAATCATCCTCGCACTAGATTTTTCGGACAAGGAAGAGCTAAATGATTTCCTTAAGCAATTTGAAGGAGAGAAGCTTTTTGTAAAAGTGGGAATGGAAGCATTTTATCAATACGGACCCAAGCTTGTAGATGAATTAAAACAGAGAGGTCATCACGTTTTCCTTGATTTAAAACTGCATGATATACCAAATACAGTAAATAAAGCCATGAAGGGTCTTGCTGGTCTAGGTGTTGACTTAATTAACGTACATGCGAGCGGAGGATCACGGATGATGCAGTCGGCAGTTGAAGGGCTAGAAGCAGGTACTCGCGGTGGCCAAAAACGACCTTTGTGCATCGGTGTCACCCAATTAACGAGTACTTCAGAAGAGATGCTTCGAAGCGAATTGCACATTGCAACAGATATGAAAAAGAGTGTAGTGTCTCTTGCAGAACTTGCAAAGGGTAGTGGACTTGATGGGGTCGTTAGTTCAGCTCTTGAAGTTCCGATGATCAAAGAAGCGTGCGGAGCATCGTTCTTAACGGTAACACCAGGGATTCGATTAGAAGGCGATCTGGCCGGAGATCAAAACCGCGTCTGCTCTCCAAAGAAAGCACAATTACTAGGGAGCGATTTTATTGTAGTCGGACGTAGCATTACAGGAGCGAAAAGCCCATTGTCAGCATATGACATCTTAAAATCAGAGTGGAGGAATTCACATGAAATCAATCGCTAAAGCCCTTTTGGAAATTAAAGCCGTTAGCCTTCAGCCAAATAACCCTTTTACATGGTCTTCAGGTTTATTGTCACCGATTTATTGTGATAATCGTCTCACCCTCTCTTACCCAAATGTAAGAAAAGAGATTGCGCGTGGGCTTGTTGCAATGGTTAAAGAAAAATACGCTAATGCAGAAGTGATTGCCGGAACAGCCACCGCTGGGATTCCTCACGCTGCCTGGGTAAGTGACCTTCTTGATCTTCCAATGGTATACGTTCGCGGTAGTGCAAAAGGTCATGGAAAAGGAAATGTGATTGAAGGAAAAGTAGAGGAAGGAGAAAAGGTGGTAGTGATTGAAGATTTGGTTTCAACAGGAGGCAGTGCGATTGATGCTGTAAAACAATTAGAAGCTGCTGGTGCTAATGTACTCGGTGTAGCCGCCATCTTTACATATGGAATGAAAAAAGGAGCAGAGCAGTTTGCGAGTGCGGAAATTGCCTGGGATACACTAACGAATTTCGATGAATTATTAACATGTGCCGTTGAAACAGGTATGATTGAAGAAAGAGAGGTTCAATCACTGCTTCACTGGCGCGACAATCCATCCTCAAAAGAATGGTTGGAGCAGTTGAAAGATCTCTCCGTTTAGGAGGGGTAAGATGAGAAAAATGCAGGGAGAAGAGTTTGATTCGCTCGTATCCTTTTTTGATGATATGGCACGAACAAAGTGGCTTGGAGCCGTTCATGATGAATTAAAACAAGCTTCCGGCTCATGGGAAGAAAAATCTATCCTCGATGTTGGATGTGGCACAGGAAGGCTTCTTCTTCGCGGAGTAGAGGAAGCGAGGATGTTAACAGGTGTGGATCTGTCATCTGAAATGGTGAAGGCAAGCAAACAGAATTTCTTCTTTTTGAATCGATCGAATAAAAGTCACTTTTCAGAAGGTGACGCATGCAATCTTACATTTGAGGATGACACCTTTGATTTGTCTCTATCAACGTGCGTCATGTTTCTTTTGCCAGAGCCAGAAGCTGGTATGAAAGAAATGATCCGAGTTACAAAAGAAGGCGGAAGGATGGTTATGTTAAATCCATCTCTTCAAATGGATCAAATGGCTGCTTTCGAGTATGCAAAAAAGCATGGAATGAGTGGTTTTGAACAAACGTCTCTATTGAAATGGTCAAATGTTTCAACAAGAAGACATCGCTATACACCAGAACAGTTAAGCGAGAAGCTGAAAGGGCTTGGTGCAAAGGAAACGAAGCATGTCGAAGTGCTTGATGGGTTAGCAATCATTACAGTTGCAGAGTTATAAAAAAGGTTCCCGCTACATTTAGCGGGAACTTTTTTAGTATATGGTGAAATAGTAGTGATGTTATTATTTTGTAAATATATTAACTTTAATATTAAGTTATTCGGAATTTGTCTCTTTATTGTTAAAATTAAAACATTATTTTACAAAGAGATTAAGCTATGGTAATCTTGGTAATTGAGTTCTTCTCTGTAAATATAAGGGTAACATCCCAATACAATTTAAGTAAATATGACAAAAAACGAGATCCAAAAGTAAACGTTCTTGATGGATATGTCCCATTAATCAATTAGTTACAGTAAACTCAATATGATAAATAAAGGTGAAGTGTAATGAAAAATAAAATTTCTGTTATTATACCTGTTAATAATACGGAACAATATTTAGAAAGTTGTATCGAATCATTATTAGCTCAAACCTATCAAAATTGGGAAGCTATTTTGATTAACGATGGTTCTTCAGATGATAGTCGAGCCATTATTCAAAGCTATGAGCAGGAAGATGCAAGAATTAAACTTATCGACTTAAAGGTTAATAAAGGTGTAGGTCATGCAAGAAATATTGGGTTAGATGTTGCTACCGGAGAATTTATTTACTTCTTAGATAGCGATGATACACTTGATCAATACGCCTTAGGCCTTCTCATTAGTAACATTACTCATCGTGAAGTGATCTTCGGATCTTTTAACCTACAACATAAAAAAGCAAATTTAACTCTACCAGTAAAACATAAAGTGAAAAATTCAAAAGCTAAGTTTCAAAGTGAATCTGTTCTTAATCGATTATTTAGACGCTCATTAATAGACGAGTTAAACCTTCGCTTTGATGAAAATTATCGATATTATAGTGATTTAACATTTTTGTTACCTCTTATAGACCATCTTAAAATTGTGCCAACAATTACTGGTTACATATACAAAAAGCAGTGGAGGAAAGATCCGGATTCTCCAAAGTCTTTAACACAAGAAGATGATGTAGTAAAAATTAAGGAATATGTTAAGCGCTTTCACCACTTTTCGCAGCAATACAGTGAAAACCCAAAAGTCATTAAATTTTTATGCAATCAGTTTATTTCTTATTATTGTCAATACGTAATTTTTGTTCTTCAAGAACAGGAGATCTATTCTGAAGTATTAGAAGATTTGTCTACTGTAGTTCATTTTGTAAACAATCATTCATACTCCAAAAAAGTTAGTTACTTTATTAAAAGAGAACTTAAAGCAATTGGTAATAGAGATGAAAAGAAGCTCAGAAAATTATTGAAGTTACACAAAGTTTTAAGGATTACTTCAAGATCTTTGAGTGGGCGCCAAAAACTCTACCGAGCGCTTTATAACTATGTATTTACTAAATTACCTATGCAAAATAAAACCATCGTTTTTGAAAGCTTTTTAGGGAAGAATTATTCAGATAGTCCAAAAAATATTTATGAAGAACTTCTTAACGAGAAGAAAGACTATAAATATATTTGGGTTTTCGCAAAGACTGGAAAAGAAATACCAGGGAATGCAAAGCAAGTGAAACGACTTTCATTAGCGTATTTCTATTATATGGCACGTGCTAAATACTGGGTTTCGAACTCTCGTATTCCAAAAGCCTTGAAAAAGAGAGAAGGGAATGTTTATCTTCAAACCTGGCATGGTACTCCTTTAAAGAAATTAGTGTTTGATATGAATGATGTTCATTCAGCTAATCCGAACTATAAAGCGGACTTTTTTGAACAATCAAGAAGATGGGATTACCTCATTTCGGCTAACTCGTATTCTAGTGAAATATTCAAGAGAGCATTTAAATTTGATAATCATATGTTTGAATACGGCTATCCAAGGAACGATATTTTGCATTCTAGAAATAAAGCACAGTTAATGAACAAGATAAAAATGCAACTTAATATTCCATTAGAAAAGAAAGTGATACTGTATGCGCCTACTTGGAGAGATGATGAATTCTATAAACCAGGTAAATATAAATTCACTTTACGCTTTGATTTACAACGTCTTCAAGAAGAACTTGGGGATGAGTATGTCGTTCTTCTTCGTACCCATTACTTTATTGCAGATCATCTTGAGACGGAAAATTATGAAGGGTTTGCGTACAATGTCTCAAAGTATGATGATATTTCAGAACTGTATTTGATTGCAGACATCCTCATCACTGATTATTCATCTGTGTTTTTTGACTACGCAAATTTAAAGCGCCCTATCCTTTTCTTCACATATGATTTGGAAAAATATCGTGATACTTTAAGAGGCTTCTATATTGATATGGAGTCTGAGTTACCAGGACCTTTAGTGTTTTCAAACGAAGAAATTATTAACTCAATAAAAAACATTGATCAAGTAAAGGATCAATATCAAGATAAGTATGATCAATTCTATGATCGCTTTTGTGGTTGGGAACAAGGAAATGCTTCTAAGAAAATTTCTGGTGAAGTATTCAACAGTTAGCTTTTAGAACTTGTACGCATACCGACTAAGCAAATAAGTAAGTTTTTAATAAATTGAAGGGGGCGTCGCCATCGCGACACCCCCTTCATTTTATTGTATTATTACTTCTTCATTCTAAATATAAGATCCTGATCAGGTGTAACATATAACGTATTTTGTTGATCATATGTCACAAATCCCGGTTTTGCACCGTTTGGTTTTTTGACATGACGCACTTCTGTGTAATCAACTGGAACGGAACCAGATTCACGTGCTTTACTGAAGTAGGCAGCGAGATTAGCTGCTTCAAGTAGCGTTTCCTCGGTATACTCTTTACTTCGAATCACAACGTGTGATCCAGGAATATCTTTCGTATGGAGCCACGTTTCGCTTCGAGCGGCAAGCTTGTTCGTTAAATACTCATTTTGTTTATTATTCTTTCCAACAAGAATTTCGGTTCCGTCAGTTGATAGGTAAACATCAAGCTGAGGTTTAGTTGGTTTTGATTTTTTCTTTTTGCGGCGCTTTTTAATGTAACCTTCTTCTTCAAGCTCTTCGCGAATTTCTTCAATATCTCGAGGTGATGCAGAAGTTAGCTGCTGTATGAGCTGTTCGAGGTAGGCCATTTCCTGATGAGCCATCGTAATCTGCTCTTCTAGAACAGAAATCGAATTTTTCGCTTTGTTGTAGCGCTTGAAATAAGCTTGAGCGTTCTCAGATGGCGTTTTTTGTGGATTCAATTCAATCAGAACTGTCCCGCCATTTTCATCGTAATAATTTTGAACTTCTACCTGTTTATCGCCACGTTTTACTAAATGCATATTTGCGGTTAACAGCTCCCCAAGCAGCTGATATGTGTCAGCTTCCTGCGCTTTTTCGATCGTACGCGATAACTTCTTGATTTTCTTCTCGTTTTTCTTTAACTCATTCGATAGAAAACGTTCAAGATCATTTGATTGCTGTTTCACGCGATCACGATCGGCTTTTCCATAATAGAATCGGTCGAGTAGTTCACTAGCCGAATCAAACGTTCTCCTATCTCCGTTTAAATGAGTGAGTTCCACGACGGAAAAGAACTCCTTGGAACCGCTCACCATCTGAGGAGAGTAGTCGTGTTGCTCAAGCTTTCCAAATACATCAAAGAATGCTTGAGGTAATGTTGTACGATTGGCTAGGCCAGCTCGGTGAATTACTTCATTCGCAATGAGCGGGGAGAGACCACCAAAGGAATTTACGAGCTGTTGGCTCAATTTTCCCGAGTTAAAATCAATTTGCCTTAGAAAATCATCATTTGTTAAACCGAATGGTGAAACTTTGTTTTGCGCTGGAGGAGCGATATATTCCTGCCCCGGAAGAACCGTTCGATGTCTGTTTACAGACGGGGAAAGGTGCTTAATGCTATCTAAAATCATATTCGATTCGTTCAATAAAATCACGTTGCTATGACGTCCCATAATTTCAGCAATTAATGTTCGTGTGGTGAGATCGCCAAGGTCATTACGCGCTTTAAACGTTACGTGAATGATTCGTTCATTTTCGATTTGTTTAATATCTTCCACAATACTACCTTCTAAGTGCTTACGAAGCAGCATGCAGAACATTGGTGGTTCTTTTGGATTCGCATAAGATTCCTGCGTCGTTTGAATTCTTGCATAAGATGGATTAGCTGATAAAAGCAACTGATGGTTTTTCCCACCAGAACGAATCACAAGTAATAAATCAGTCGCATAGGGCTGATAGATTTTTGTCACGCGCCCACCTTTTAGTTGTTCATTTGTTTCATGTGCAACGGCTCTCATTACCATACCGTCAAAAGACATATTGTTCACCTACATTCCTATCACTAGACATTATTCTTAGTATAGCATTTTTTTGAGCTTGTCTGAATATAGTTGAATTATTAGCGACATTACGTGCAGGATCGGGGTGTAGATCATGAACTGGTATAACATGACAAAGGGAGAAGTGTTGGAGGAATTGGAGACAAGCGAGGGGGGGATTCGTTCCGATGAAGTAGAGAGAAGAAGAAATGTTTTTGGAGTAAATCAATTAGATGAAGCAGAAAGACCATCGATGATTTTAATGTTTTTAGCCCAATTCAAAGACTTTATGGTCGTCGTCCTCCTGGCGGCAACACTTATATCGGGATTACTTGGAGAGTATCTTGATGCGATCGCGATTATTCTCATCATCCTAATGAACGGGATTCTCGGATTTGTACAAGAACGAAAAGCAGAAAAATCACTCCAGGCATTAAAACAGTTATCTTCTCCAAAAATGAAGGTGCTTCGTGATGGAGAGTGGACGAACATCCCTGCCATAGAAGCGGTTGTAGGGGATATTGTACGAATTGAGAGCGGTGATCGGATTGGAGCCGATTTACGTCTCTTTACCTGTCAGGGTTTACAAATGGAAGAATCAGCCCTGACAGGGGAGTCATTACCTGTAAATAAGCATCCCGAGCCCATCCGAGAAGAACATCCTGGTCCTGGTGATCAGCAAAACATGGGTTTCATGGGAACACTCGTAACGAAAGGAAAGGGCATTGGAATCGTAACAGCGACTGGGATGAAGACGGAGATGGGGAAAATTGCCCACCTCATTCAATCCGCTGATACGATGGAAACGCCGCTCCAAAATCGATTGGAGCAGCTTGGGAAAGTGTTGATTGCAGCAGCCCTCATGTTAACAGCGTTAGTAGTTGTCCTAGGGATTATTCAGGGGCGTGATGTCTATAGCATGTTTTTAGCTGGTGTGTCACTCGCAGTCGCAGCGATTCCTGAAGGACTACCAGCGATTGTTACGATTGCTCTTGCGATCGGGATGCAGAAAATGAGTAAACGAAAAGCCATTGTTCGAAAACTTCCATCTGTTGAAACGCTCGGATGTGCGACCGTTATCTGTTCAGATAAGACGGGAACGCTCACACAAAATAAAATGATGGTCACAAAGCTGTGGGCAGGCGGAGAGACGTGGGATGTCACCGGATCTGGTTACTCTCCTTATGGTGACTTTTTTAAAGGAAGTACGCGCGTCTATTCTGACGAAGAGCGGTCACTGAAACAGCTCCTTACGTTTGGTTTACTATGTAGCAATGCGAGAGTGATGGAGAAAGGTGGAGAATACGTTCTTGACGGTGATCCCACAGAAGGAGCACTCGTTGCAGCTGCAATGAAGGCTGGGTTAACGGAAGATGTGAGGGAAGAAGAATTTACGATCATTCAGGAATTTCCTTTTGATTCCAATCGGAAAATGATGAGTATTGTGGTGGAAGATTCAGTAGGGAAGAGGTACGTCATTGCGAAAGGTGCACCTGATATTGTTCTAAAGCAGTGTGAATCGGTGTTATGGAGTGAGAAAAAAGCGCCGCTTCGAAAAAGCTATGAACGCGAAATACAAGAGCAGCTTAATGCATTTGGAGAATTAGCGTTAAGAACAATCGCCGTCGCTTTTAAACCGATCCAAAATGAAGACAATATGCTTCACAGCGTACAAGCTGAATCCCGATTAACGTTTGTTGGGCTAGAAGGAATGATCGATCCTCCACGAGAAGAGGTGAAGCAAGCTGTTGAAGATTGTAAAACAGCTGGGATCAAGACAATTATGATCACAGGTGATCACGTGACAACAGCCAAAGCGATTGCCCGTAATCTAGGGATTCTACCAGAGCGAGGCAAGGTAATGGAAGGAAGTAAGCTCTCTTCCTTAAGTGTAGAAGAACTAGAAAATCAAGTGGAAGACATCTACGTGTTTGCACGCGTATCGCCTGAGCATAAATTAAAGATTGTGAAGGCTCTCCAAAATAGAGGGCATATTGTCGCAATGACGGGTGATGGGGTAAATGATGCTCCTGCAATCAAAGCATCAAATATAGGTATTTCAATGGGGATGACCGGAACTGACGTGGCGAAAGAATCTTCGTCCCTGATATTAAGCGACGACAATTTTGCTACGATTAGAGCGGCTGTAGAAGAAGGAAGAAACATCTATGAAAATATTCGGAAATTCATTCGCTATTTGTTAGCATCGAACGTTGGCGAAATTCTCGTGATGCTTTTTGCGATCTTGCTGATGCTCCCGCTTCCGCTTGTACCAATCCAAATTTTGTGGGTAAATCTCGTTACTGACGGATTGCCGGCTATGGCGCTTGGACTTGATCCTGCAGAAGGGAACGTGATGAGAAGAGATCCGCGTAAGCCAAAAGAAGGGGTTTTTGCGAGGGGCCTAGGTTGGAAAATCATCTCTCGAGGGATTATGATCGGTGCCTGTACACTTGCAGCCTTTATGATTTGCTATAGTGAGAATCCGAATGACCTTGTCCAAGCACAAACCGTTGCATTTTCTACTCTCGTTCTCGCTCAATTGATTCATGTATTTGACTGTCGAAGTGAACGGTCGATTTTTCATCGAAATCCATTTGAAAATAAAGCTCTCGTACTAGCTGTCCTATCTTCCGTCGGCCTATTGCTAGCGGTCATCTATTATGAACCGCTTCAGCCGATTTTCCATACAACATATCTATCAATGAGAGAATGGATGCTTATTATCGTCTTTTCTAGCATTCCAACATTCCTATTAGCAGGCACCGCTCTATTTAGGCGCCACAGAGGGTAATGACCCTCTGTTTTTTTGTTTAAGATTGATGAACAGAAAGAGATATCCCTTTGTTTCAGTTTGATGAAGTGGTACAATTGGTTAGAATAGCTATTGGATGTGATAATATGGTTAAGAGTATGACCGGATTCGGAAGAGCCTCGCATGAGGGTGAAGATATTCACGTAACGGTAGAAATAAAATCCGTTAACCATCGTTACTTCGATGGTACATTTCGCATGCCAAAAGCTCTCCATCACCTTGAAGGTAAAATGAAGCAAGTCATTCAGCGTAGCATTATGCGAGGGAAAGTGGAACTTTATTTAACCATTGATGGAGCTGGTTTCCGTTCATCGGATGTGAAGGTGGATTGGAATCTGCTCGACCAATACATAACGATTTTAAAACAAGCTTCTAAACGATACGATTTGCAAGATGATTTGTCTGCTTCTACGCTTTTAAACATGGATGTTTACCAAGTGATCGAGAAGGAGCAACAGATTGATCAGCTTGAGCATGAGGTTTTTGCCACATTAAATGTAGCGATCAATCGTCTTGTAGAAATGCGACAAGTGGAAGGAGAAGCCCTTGAGCAAGATATTAGGAGCAAACTTCAAGAAATGACCACCGTCTTAACTTCTATTTCTATTCTTTCAAAAGAAGGAACTTCAGCATTTGAAGCGCGGATACGTGCGAAACTTGAAGGATTTAAAGAGTTAGAAGATCTTGATGAAGCTAGAATCCTAACGGAAGTAGCCTATCTTGCCGATAAAGCAAGTATCGATGAAGAAATCATAAGGCTCCGTAGTCATCTCGACCAATTCCATGATATTCTTAGTAATGATGGTGTCGTAGGAAGGAAACTTGATTTCTTAGTGCAGGAAATCAATAGGGAGCTGAATACGATCGGTTCCAAGTCTCAACACCATAAGATCAGTCAGCATGTGGTTGATCTTAAGAGCGAAGTGGAAAAGGTTCGTGAGCAGGTTCAAAATATTGAATAGCCTGAGCGCTTTGTTTAAAATCACCTTACTGGTGTAAAAATAGAATCGTGATTCCTGGGAGGAACGACCATGAGTATTAAATTAATCAATATCGGATTCGGTAACATTGTGAATGCGAATCGAATTGTTTCAATTGTTAGTCCAGAGTCGGCACCAATCAAACGAATTATCACTGTTGCAAGGGACCGCAATATGCTTGTGGACGCAACATATGGAAGAAGAACGCGTGCAGTTATTATTTCTGATAGTGACCACGTCATTCTTTCGGCAGTCCAGCCTGAAACAGTCGCTCAGCGTCTTGTGAACAAAGACGAGCTTTCTGACGAGTAGCATCTATAAAGTGGAGGTTAGTATGGAAAAAGAACGTGGATTGTTAATTGTTCTTTCTGGCCCTTCCGGTGTTGGAAAAGGCACAGTAAGAAAAGCTTTCATGCATAATGCGGATGAAGTACAGTATTCCATTTCTGTTACGACACGCAAACCGCGTGAAGGTGAAGTGAACGGCGTCGATTATTTCTTTAAATCTCATGAAGAGTTTGAGGATATGATCGAAAATAATAAACTGCTTGAGTATGCCCACTATGTTGGCAATTACTATGGTACGCCTGTTGACTATGTAGAAGAAACCCTGCAGTCAGGAAAAGACGTACTGCTTGAAATTGAAGTGCAAGGAGCGAAGCAAGTTCGCAAACATTTTCCAGAAGGTGCTTTTATCTTCTTAATGCCTCCTAGCTTAACAGAGCTTAGGAATCGCATTGTTAACCGCGGCACGGAATCAAATGATCTAATTGATAACCGTATGGGCGTTGCGAAAGAAGAGATCGAATTGATTGATGAATACGATTATATCGTTGAAAATGATCAAGTCGAATTAGCTTGTGAGCGAATTCGTGCTATTATTACTGCAGAGCACTTAAGACGTGATCGTCTTGCCTATAAATATAAGAATGTAACGGAGGTTTAATAATGATTTTATACCCATCGATTGACTCACTAATGGACCGCATTGATTCAAAGTACACCCTTGCAACGCTTTCTGCAAAACGTGCACGCACGATTCAACAAACAGGAAATGTTTACGTGGATCGTCCACAGTCAGTAAAAGCTGTTGGTAAAGCACTTGAAGAAGTGCTTGATGGTAAGCTACTTGCAGACGGCATGATAGAAGACTGAGTGAAAAGTAACAACCTATGAAAATAGGTTGTTATTTTTTTCTTGAGCAGACGTTTATTTACGATATTTATATTATGTTAACTATTTGGACGGAAGGTGAAACTTATGAGTCTAAAGGGAAAGAAGATTTTGCTATGTGTAAGTGGTGGTATTGCAGTATTTAAGGCAGCGGCACTTACAAGTAAGCTCTATCAAACGGGTGCAGAAGTGAAGGTGTTAATGACAAAATCAGCTACAGAATTTGTGACACCATTAACGTTTCAAACGCTTTCCAGAAATGATATTTATAAGGATACCTTTGAAGAAAAGGACCCAACATCAGTGGCCCATATAGACGTAGCTGACTGGGCAGACCTCGTTTTGATCGCGCCTGCTACAGCTAACATTATTGGGAAGCTTTCAAATGGGATCGCAGACGATATGATGTCAACGACGTTACTTGCTACCCAAGCTCCTGTATGGTTAGCGCCAGCTATGAATGTTCACATGTACGACCATCCTGCTGTAAAGAAAAATATGGACGTCCTCCGTTCGTTCGGCTGTCATTTCCTTGAGCCTGGAGAAGGGTTGCTTGCATGTGGCTATGTCGGTAAAGGACGCATGGCGGAGCCTGAGGATATTCTGGCAACGTTAGAAACGTATTTTAAAGAGGGTATGAACGATTTAGCTGGAAAAAAAGTAGTCGTCACGGCAGGTCCTACGCGAGAACCGGTTGATCCTGTGCGCTATTTTACAAATTACTCTTCTGGAAAAATGGGGTTTGCTATAGCGGAACAGGCGGCGAACCGTGGTGCCGACGTCACTTTAGTAGCAGGTCCTGTCTCACTTCCTACACCTCAAGGCATTAAACGAATTGATGTTGTGACGGCGGAGGAAATGTTTACGTCTGTCCTTCATGAAGCTGAAACGGCTGACATTGTGATTAAGGCGGCGGCCGTTGCTGATTATCGCCCTGCAACCATTTCTTCAGAAAAAATGAAGAAATCTGATGACGAAATGATCATCGAGATGGAGCGGACGAAAGATATTCTCTGGACTCTTGGTCAGCAAAAGAAAAATCAAATTTTAGTTGGCTTTGCGGCTGAGTCGGAGCGGTTGGATGAATATGCACAAAAGAAACTAGTAAAGAAAAATTTGGATTTGATTTGTGCAAACAATATCAAGGCAGAAGGTGCAGGTTTTGATAAAGACACGAATGTCATGACGCTACTCCACCGAGATGGCGAGCGCATTGAACTCCCCCTTCAGTCAAAGCATGAAGCAGCAAATCGCATTCTCGATGAAGTCAAGCGATTGGACGTGACTCGTTCATGATTGCAAAAGTCATAGTCGATGTACCGGCGAATCAAACTGATCGCCTGTTTGATTATGCGATTCCAAAAGAATGGGAAGAAATGATTGAACCTGGCATGAGGGTCGTTGTTCCTTTTGGCCCGCGAAAAATCCAGGGTTTTGTGATCTCAGTAGCGAATGAATCGGAGCATGACAAATTAAAAGAATTAAGCGAAGTAAAAGATGTTACTCCTATCTTAACGCAAGAATTACTTGATCTCGGGTTCTGGTTGACAAAAAAAACACTATGTTACGCGGTTTCAGCCCTTCAGGCCATGTTGCCTGCAGCAATGAAAGCAAATGTAACGAAAACCGTTGTTCTTGGAAATCGTGTAAATGAAGAGGCTCAGTGGTACAGGATGGTATTTGCTTCTAATGGAATAAAGTGGGACGATTTTCTTTCGCATTTTAGTCATAAAGAATTAAATCGTGCGATCAAAAATGATGAACTTGAAGTTCGGTACGATGTAAAAGAGAAAACAGCGCCTAAAACCATTCTTTCTGTATCGGCGGCACTTTCAAAGGAAGAGCTTCAAGCGGAAAAGGATAAGATGGGAAATCGTGCGTTGAAGCAGCAGGAAATCATCACACATTTTATCGAGCAAGAAGGCGCTGTTTCGTATAAAGAACTTATGGACATGCTTGATACAACGCGTTCAACGATCAAATCACTAGTTACAAAAGGAATATTAAAAGAAGAAGAAGTAGAGCTATACCGCGATCCGTATAAGAACCGTGAATTTACCCCATCAACGGCACTTGAGTTAACTGACCTTCAAGAACAAGCGATCAAACCGATTCTGAAAAGTATTAACGAGCACCATCATGAGACGTTTCTCATTCACGGTGTAACCGGAAGCGGGAAGACAGAAATTTATTTGCAATCGATTCATCGCGTTCTCGAGCAAGGGAAAGAAGCAATTGTGCTTGTTCCAGAAATCTCATTAACACCACAAATGGTGACCAGGTTTAAAAGTCGATTTGGATCAGAAGTAGCCGTGTTACATAGCGGACTTTCGCGGGGAGAAAAATATGATGAATGGCGAAAAATTCATCGGAAAGAAGTGAAAGTCGTTGTAGGGGCACGCTCAGCAGTTTTTGCACCTTTTACAAACCTTGGCATTATTATCATTGATGAAGAACATGAAAGTAGTTACAAGCAAGAAGAAAACCCACGCTATCATGCGAGAGATGTGGCTATTAAGCGCGGAGAGCATTATAAATGCCCCGTGGTGCTTGGCAGTGCTACGCCATCACTCGAATCCTACGCACGCGCATCGAAAGGTGTCTATACTCTTCTTGAATTACTAGATCGCGTGAACAAACAGGCGATGCCAGCTGTAGCGATCGTTGATATGCGAGAAGAATTACGAGCGGGGAACAGATCAATGTTCTCGAACGACCTTTACGATAAGCTGAAAGACCGACTAGAAAAGAAAGAGCAAACCGTGCTCTTTTTAAATCGAAGAGGTTATTCCACTTTCGTGATGTGTCGTGACTGCGGGTATGTAGCCGAATGTCCTCACTGTGACATTAGCTTAACGTATCACAAAATCAACGGAACAATGCGCTGTCACTATTGTGGTCATGAAGAACGTTTTCCAACTCAATGTCCAGAGTGTGAAAGTGAGCATATCCGCTTTTTTGGTACGGGAACACAGCGAGTAGAAGAGGAATTGACTAAAATCCTTCCGGAAGCAAGGGTAGTCCGAATGGATGTTGATACAACAAGACGAAAAGGGTCACACGAAAAGCTTTTAAATCAATTCGGAGAAGGAAAAGCCGATATTTTACTTGGAACTCAGATGATTGCGAAAGGTCTAGATTTTCCAAACGTCACGCTCGTTGGCGTATTAGCAGGCGATGCCATGCTTCATATTCCTGACTTCCGAGCGTCTGAGAAAACGTTCCAACTGCTAACACAAGTAAGTGGACGCGCAGGTCGTCATTTGTTACCAGGTGAAGTCATTGTTCAATCCTATACACCAGAACATTACAGCATTGAAATGGCTGCCGAACACGACTATCAGTCTTTTTATCAGCGGGAAATGATTACTCGGAAACAATTCGGCTATCCGCCATTTTATTTTTTGGCCATGGTAAACGTTTCTCATGAAGAATTAACGAAAACAGTTGATGTAACAGAGAAAATTGCAGGATATTTAAAAGATCAGTTATCAAAACCGAGTGTTGTATTAGGGCCGGTTGCATCACCTATTCCACGGATCAAAGATAGATATCGCTATCAATGCATGATAAAATACAAAACTGAACCGAATTTAACACATTATTTAAAAGAAATTCAAAAGCATTTTTCAAAGGAAATTAGTCGTGGAGGATTACAAATATCCATTGATACACAACCTTATATGATGATGTAGTGAATGTGAAAGGGAGAATACACATGGCTATTAGAGAAATTGTGATGCACCCAAACGAGGTGCTCGAAGTTGAATGTGATCCAGTAGAGGATTTTAATAAAGACTTGCACCAGCTACTCGATGATATGTTTGAAACGATGTATGCTGCAGATGGCGTTGGGCTTGCTGCACCACAAATCGGTATTCCAAAACAAGTTGCCGTTGTTGATACGAGAGAAGAAGAGGCGTTAGAACTAATCAACCCAACGATTGTTAAATCTTCCGGAAAAGCAGAAGTCGATCTTGAAGGTTGCTTAAGCTTTCCGGGTTTATATGGAGAAGTCGAGCGCCCTTATACGATTACCTTAAAAGCGCAAAATCGTTTCGGTAAAGAATTTAAATTGAAAGCAGAAGGCTTCTTTGCACGAGCAATCCAACATGAAATTGATCACCTTCACGGCGTACTCTTTACAGAGAAAGTGATTCGTTATGTTGACCCTGAACAGGAAGGAGAGCGTGAATAACATGACAAAAATCGTTTTTATGGGCACACCAGATTTTTCAGTTCCGGTACTTGATATGTTGGTAGAGGAAGGTTATGAGATCGTTGGTGTTGTGACACAGCCTGATCGTCCTAAGGGTAGAAAAAGAGTACTTACGCCTCCGCCAGTTAAGGTAGCGGCTGAAAAACATGGGCTTCCCGTGCTCCAGCCTGAGAAAGTGAAAGATCCTGCTCAACTTCAGCCGATTCTAGATTTAAATCCTGAATTAATTGTAACAGCAGCTTTTGGACAAATCCTTCCAAAACAGCTTCTCGATGCACCGAAGCACGGTTGCATTAATGTGCACGCGTCATTGTTACCGGAACTTCGTGGCGGGGCACCGATTCATTATTCGATTCTACAAGGCAAGAAAGAAACGGGCATTACGATCATGTATATGGTAGAAAAACTAGATGCGGGCGATATTTTAACTCAGTCCATCGTTCCAATTGAAGAACGTGATCATACTGGAAGTCTTCATGATAAACTAAGCGCGTCTGGATCAAAGCTTTTGAAAGAAACGTTGCCAAAGCTTCTTGATCATGAGTTAACCCCAGTGAAGCAAAATGACGAAGAGGCAACGTTTGCCCCGAATATTAAACGTGAGCAGGAGAAAATTGACTGGACAAAGACTGGTGAAGAAATTTATAACCAGATCCGTGGTTTACATCCGTGGCCCGTTGCATTCACACACTACGGTGGCAAAGTGATGAAGGTTTGGTGGGGAGAGAAAATCGAAAGTGCTGAAAGTGCTGAACCGGGATCTGTTCTTTACACAGATGCGGATGGTCCTGTCGTAGCGACAGGAAATACGACAGCCATTAAGTTAACGGAAATCCAACCAGCAGGGAAAAAGCGCATGACGTCTGCCCAGTATTTACAAGGCAGAACATTTGAGAAAAATGAGAGATTTGGTGAATAGTATGGCAAATGTAAGAGAAGCAGCACTTGATGTTATTGAAAAAATTAATAAAAACCAGGCGTATAGCAACCTTTTATTAAACGAAACGATTAAAAAGCATCAGCTAAGTCGAAAAGATACTGGATTGTTGACAGAAATTGTTTACGGTACAATCCAGCGAAAGAATACACTCGATTTCTACCTTGATGATTTTCTAACAAATCGTAAGAAAATGCAGACATGGGTGATTTCGCTCTTGCAACTTTCGCTTTATCAAATGGTTTATCTCGATCGCGTACCGGACCGAGCGATCATTCATGAAGCTGTTGAGATCGCTAAAAAACGCGGTCATAAAGGAATTAGCGGGATGGTAAATGGCGTTCTCCGCAATACGCAACGAAAAGGTTTGAAAAACCCTGATGCCATTGAAGATGTAGCTGAGCGTATCTCGATCGCAAAAAGTCATCCACTTTGGCTCGTACAGCGTTGGATTGATCAGCTTGGTGTGGAAGCAACGGAAGCAATGTGTGAAGAGAACCTCCTTGCTCCTTATGTAACGGCTCGTGTGAATGTGACACGATCTTCGGTTAATCAAGTGATTGACGATCTTGCAAAAGAAGGCGTAGAGGCAGTCCCAGGAAGTTTATCTGAAGATGCTATTAAAGTCATTCATGGAAAGGTACTAGATACAGAGGTTTATAAGCGTGGAGATTTAACGATTCAAGACGAAAGTTCAATGCTAGTAGCACGAGCGTTAGGCGTTGAGCCAGGTCAGAAAGTTCTTGACGCGTGTGCGGCACCTGGAGGCAAATCAACGCACATTGCGGAACGTCTAAACGGTTCAGGACACGTGAATTCGCTTGATCTCCATGCTCATAAAGTGAAATTAATTAAGAAGCAGGCACAACGTTTGAGCTTACGTGCAATTGAAGCAGAAACGCTCGATAGTCGAAATGTAGCTGAGCGATTTAAAGCGAAATCGTTTGACCGCATTCTCGTTGACGCTCCATGTACTGGTTTCGGTGTTTTAAGGAGAAAACCAGATATAAAATGGTCGAAGAAGGAAGAGGATATCGATCGCATTACCGTTGTACAAAAAGCGATTCTTGAAGCTCAGGCCACATTATTAAAACCAGGTGGAAAATTGGTTTACAGTACGTGTACAATAGAAGGAGCAGAAAACCAGGAAGTGGTAAAACAATTTTTGGAAGAGCATCCTGAATTTTCGTTAGATGAAACACTCTCCAACCGATTGCCTGAGAAAGTCGCAGAGTATTGTGAAGGTGGACAGCTACAGCTTCTACCACATTATTTTGGCACGGATGGATTTTATATCGCATGTCTAGTAAAAAAATAATGCTGGGTGCTGGTGAATCGCCTCTTTAAAGGCGATTCTTCCCGCATTCTTGTGATAAGAGGAGACGGGGTAATCACATGCAAGCAATCGCATTGACAGATCAAGGCCAGGTAAGAGCATACAATGAAGATAGCACAACATTTCTTTGCAATCATCAAGATGAATATCTGGTGATTGTAGCAGATGGAATGGGCGGTCACCAGGCAGGTGACGTGGCAAGCGCACTAGCAGTTGAATCCATGGAGATAGGTTGGAAAGAAGAAAAAGCTGGATTTCGCCCGGGAAGAGCGGAAGCATGGCTTCTACATACCATCCGAAAAGCAAACGAAACCATCCTCGCTTTTTCGAAAGAGAAACCAGAATATGCTGGGATGGGAACCACACTTGTCGCCGCTGTTTGCACGGATGAATTTATTACGATTGGTCACGTTGGCGATAGTCGTGCTTATCTATTCGGAGATCGTGTCCTTGATCAAAAAACGAGTGACCATTCTCTTGTAAACGAACTTGTCAAAAGCGGGCAGCTCTCTGAAGAAGAAGCAGAAGATCATCCTCGTAAAAACGTACTTCTTCGTGCACTTGGAACAGATGAGGATGTGAAGGTGGATGTTCATACGTTCGAGTGGGAAGAGCATCAAGCAGCCCTCTTTTGCTCCGATGGATTAACGAATAAAGTTTCTGATCGAGATTTGGAAAAAGTGATGAATTCTGAACGCTCTCTTAAAGAAAAGGCAACAGAGCTTATTCGATTAGCGAACGAAGCAGGTGGAGAGGACAATATTACGGTTGCCATTATTGAGAACTCTTCTCCTTCTGGAAGTGAATCCTCATGCTAGGAAAGCATATTAATGGACGTTACAAACTGCTTGAAGTCATTGGTGACGGCGGCATGGCTATCGTCTATCGAGCTTTAGATTTGATTCTAGATCGGACCGTTGCGGTTAAATTGCTCCGTCCTGAATTCTCACAAGATGATGATTTTATCAAGCGGTTTCGGAGGGAAGCAGAAGCAGCAACAAGTCTTGCCCATCCAAATGTCGTTTCAATCTATGACGTTGGTGAAGAAGAAGACTTTTACTATATCGTTATGGAATACGTTGCAGGGACAACGCTAAAGCAAAAAATTCGTGATCGTGGTGCTCTCCCTATTGAAGAAGCGCTAGATATTATGAAACAAATGACGTCTGCGATTGAGCATGCCCATGAAAATCATATTATTCACCGAGATATTAAGCCTCATAATATTCTGATTGATGAATATGGAGATGCGAAGGTAACGGATTTTGGGATTGCGATGGCGATGACTTCTGCAACGATTACACATACGAATTCGGTTCTCGGCTCCGTTCATTACTTTTCACCGGAACAAGCGCGCGGAGCACTAGCGAATGAACGATCGGATATTTATTCTCTTGGTGTTGTGCTATACGAAATGGTAACGGGAGTCCTTCCTTTTTCAGGTGATTCCCCTGTATCTGTAGCGCTAAAGCACCTACAAGATCGCTTTCCTAAGCCAAGCCTCATTAATACTTCTTTACCTAAAAATGTTGAGCATATTATTATGAAGGCGATGGCGAAAGAGCCAGTTCAACGCTATCAAAGTGCGCAAGAAATGTATGATGCGCTAGACATGGCCCTTGATCCAACAAAAATTTACGGAAAACCGTCTGAACCAGACGATGAGGAAGCGACAAAAATTCTTACTCCTGTCACGCCAAATCAACAAAATGTAACAGAAAATACGATGCCGCAACAACCTGTTCAACAGGATGAACCTAATGAGCCTCCACCCAAAAAGAAAAAGAAAGCAGGAAAGATCGCGATAATCGTGATGCTCATCCTCTTACTTCTTGGGGGCGCAGGTGCGCTAGCATTTGCATTTATGCCGGATCTCTTTTATGTGAGTGATGTGGAAGTTCCGGATGTAACAGGAATGGAATACGAGGAAGCAAGATCAGCTTTAATAGAACAAAATTTTGATGTAAAAAAAGAAGAGCAGTTTAGTGAAGAAGTAGAGGAAGATGATGTCATTAGTCAGGATCCGACTTCTGGAACAATGGTGAAAGAAGATAGTACCGTTACCCTCTATGTGAGTATGGGGGCTGAAAAAACCGAGCTCGGCGATTATATAGGAAAACAAAAAGATGAAGTGGAAGCTTTATTAAGAGAACAGGGCTTCAAGGGCGTAAAATATGAAAGCGAATTTAGTGATGATTATGCTGAGGGTGAAATTTATGATCAAAACCCTGAGGCAGGAAAAATGGTACTACCAACAGAGGATACAATTGTCATTTGGTATAGTCTAGGACCGGAATCTTTTCCTCTTCAAGATCTAAAAGGTAAAACGAAAGAAGAAGTGGAGGAATATGCGCAAGGAAAAAAATTAACCCTCTCTTATGATGAGCCGGAATTTAGTGATTCAGTAGATGAAGGTACCGTCCTCTCACATTCGCCAAGTACTGCAGCTGAAGTTAAAAAAGGTGACGAGATCACAATTACCTTATCGAAAGGTCCTGAGCCAGAACCTGAGCCGGAACCGGAACCTGAGCCCGAACCAGAGCATGAGCCCGAACCAGAACCAGAACCACAGCCTGAGCCTTCTCCTGAAGATGAGGCGATCGTTGTTCCAAACTCCTTTAAGGTCGATGTGAAAAAGGGCGAGGAACATTTAATTGAAATTCTTTACAAAGATTCGACAACAGAAGGCGAAGAAATCTCGGAAACCGTTACAGAAACGAAAGAAATTAAATTTGATTTAACGATCTATCCTGGCGAGGAAGCTTCGTATAAAACCTTAGTGGATGGCAAAGAGAAGAAAGAAAACTCGAAAACCATCACGTATGAAGAAGCAAAACAAAAATACGGAAAAAATGAGTAAGGAGTCCTACATGGCAGATGGAAGAATCATTAAAGCGTTAAGCGGCTTTTATTACGTGCAGGATGAATCGAATAAAGAAATTTATCAGTGTAGAGGGCGAGGGAATTTTAGAAAGCGAAAGATCACCCCTCTTGTAGGCGATTATGTCGTGTATGAAGCAGAAAATAAAACGGATGGCTATGTTCTTGAAATTAAGGAAAGAGAAAATGAGTTAGTCCGTCCTCCAATCGCCAATGTGGATCAGGCATTTCTTGTATTTTCAGCCACTCAACCGACGTTTAATACGCAGCTTCTTGATAAATTTCTTGTTCATATTGAAGCGAGTGATATTCGACCGATTATCTGCATTTCAAAGATCGATCTAGTTTCAGATGCTGAAGAGAATGAAATCATGTCCTATGCGGATGATTACCGGACTGTCGGGTACGATGTGATTGTTTCGTCTGCCCAGAGCCTCTCTGGAGTATCGGAAATAGAACCCTATTTCCAAGAAAAAGTGACGGTGTTTGCGGGACAATCTGGCGTTGGGAAGTCCTCCCTTTTAAATGCCATTAATCCGGATCTAGAGCTTGATACCAGTGATATCTCTACTCATCTTGGTCGAGGAAAGCATACGACGAGACATGTTGAACTCATTCCTTTTGGATCAGGTCTTGTCGCTGACACGCCTGGTTTTAGTTCACTCGATTTTAGAGGGATTGAAGCAGACGATCTATGGCTTTATTTTCCTGAGATACAAGAGAAAAGTAGCGAATGTAAGTTTCGAGCGTGTACACACCAATCAGAACCGGGGTGCGCGGTTAAAACTGCAGTAGACAATGAAGAGATTAAGGCGTATCGCTACGACCATTATTCTTCTTTTTTTCAAGAAATAAAGGATCAAAAACGGAGGTATTAACATGATAAAGATTGCCCCTTCTATTCTAGCTTCAGATTTTGCTCGATTAGGTGAGGAAGTGAAAGATGTCGAAGCAGCAGGAGCTGACTATATTCACGTAGACGTGATGGACGGACATTTTGTTCCGAATATTACAATCGGTGCGCCGATTGTACGAGCATTACGTCCAGTAACTTCACTCCCGTTAGATGTTCATCTTATGATTGAAAATCCGGATCAATATATTGAAGAATTTGCGGACGCTGGCGCAGATATCCTGACGGTCCATGCGGAGGCTTGCCCGCATCTGCACCGCACGATTCAACTAATCAAGAGTAAAGGTGTGAAAGCGGGCGTTGTTATTAATCCAGCTACACCTGTGGATGCGATTAAGCATGTGATCGAGGACGTCGATTTAGTGTTACTAATGACGGTAAATCCTGGCTTTGGAGGGCAGGCATTTATTGATCGCGTCCTTTCTAAGATTACAGAAACAAAACAACTTGCTGAATCACTAGGCGTTGCTCCTGAAATTGAAGTGGACGGCGGCGTGAATGCTGATACAGCGCGCGCATGTATTGAAGCAGGCGCTACCGTTCTCGTTGCAGGATCGGCTATTTATAATCAGTCTGATCGGAAAGCAGCCATTGATCAGATTCGGCAATCATAAAACAGCGGGGCTTTTCCCGCTGTTTTTTAATAAGGGTTTACCCAGGTTTGGAGGAATTAGGATTCATGAAGAAAGATAATCGACTTCTTTTGCTTGTAGAAATCGCTTTAATGGCTGCAGTTGGTGTGATACTAGATTTATTGTCCATTAGACTTTGGCCAAATGGCGGCTCCGTATCGCTTGCGATGGTGCCCATTTTTCTAATCGCTTATCGAAGAGGGCTAGGTGCCGGATTAACGACAGGACTATTGGTTGGTATTTTGCAACCGCTAATTGTTCCGCCCTTTTACGTACATCCGATTCAATTTTTACTAGATTACCCCATCGCCTTCATGATTGTTGGGATGGCAGGGATTTTTAGCGTGAGAGTAGACACGCCAAAACGAAAGCGCCTGACAATGATCGTTCTCGGATGCTTTACGGGATCATTCCTACGATTGGTCAGTCATTTTATTTCTGGTGTCATCTGGTTCGGCGATATGGCGCCAGAAGGAACGCCAGTGGCTTTGTATTCATTCCTTTACAACGCGTCTTATTTACTCCCCACGGCTGTTGTCTCCATCATTGTGCTTGCTTTGCTCTCTCATCAAGCGCCGAAATTGGTGCATAAAGGATGAAGGCAAAGCACATTTATATCGTAGCAGGTGGACCGGAAGAAGACCTCCCTGCTCGTCTTCTTAATGAAAAGGATGTTAGGTGGATTGGTGTGGATCGCGGTGTCTATACACTCTTAAAAAATGGTGTCATTCCTGAACACGGATTTGGGGATTTTGATTCTGTAAGCGTAGAAGAACGTAAATGGATGGAAACGCATGATTTACCTTTTACCGTTTATCCATCTGAAAAAAACCACACGGATCTTGAAATAGCCCTCGATTGGGCAATCGATGAAAAACCAGAGACGATTACAATGTTTGGCGTCACTGGCGGGAGACTTGATCATAGTTGGATGAACGTTCAAATGCTAATCAAGGGCGTGAAAGCAAATGTGCAACTGACGATAGAGGATAAATTAAATCGGTTAGAAATGAAAGAACCTGGCACTTACTTTGCTCAAAAGGACAAACGCTTTCCTTATATGTCATTCCTTTCTTTTACTCCAGAAGTGACGGGCTTAACGTTAATTGGTTATCGGTATCCACTTGAAGAAAGGCACATTTCATGGGGATCAAGTCTTTGTATTAGCAATGAACTGGTTGAGGAAATTGGGTCTTATTCATTTAATAGCGGCATACTATTGGTGGTAAGAAGTTCGGACGCCGAGCAGGTTTAGGTACTATTTCAATTTCGGCGAATATAATAGTAATGCATCTTATATTCTCATATTGTTCATCCTGGGGTCCATCTTTGACTTTCTGAGGAGGGGGAAATATGAAGTTTTATACGATTAAATTGCCAAAATTTCTCGGTGGTTTTGTGAGAGCAGTACTCGGGTCTTTCAAAAAAAATGAATAGCAGGAATGAAAAAAGCACCCATTATTGGGTGCTTTTTTTACGTTACTATGCGCGTTCGATTTTACCTGATTTAAGAGCACGAGCAGATACATAAACTTTCTTAGGTTTACCATCTACCATGATGCGTACCTTTTGAAGGTTAGCTCCAAATTTACGTTTTGTTGTATTCAACGCGTGAGAACGCTTGTTACCAAACGAAGTCTTGCGTCCAGTGATTGCACATTTAGCCATTGTTTCTACCTCCTTACTGTCCTACATTGCACAAAAAGTGCAGGATAAATCCTCCACTATAGTATCATGTAGGTTTGGTGAATGCAAGATGTTTAACACGTCTTATCAAGAAAAAAACTTAACAGTAAAAGCTTATCACAATAGAGCTTTTTCATGATGAACTTTTATTATACGTGATATTGTAGTAAAATAACGTTAGCTCTGCAAAGGATTTATTTTACTTTATAATTTTATGTACACAATCTTTATTGAGGATAGAGTGGTCAATTCTTAAATCGCTAAGGGAGGAAATATAATGGCAATTGAAATGAAAACCCAATACGGACAAATTGATATTTCGACGGAAGTAGTCGCTGCAATTGCAGGTGGCGCAGCAATTGATTGTTATGGTATCGTTGGAATGGCTTCACAAAAGCAATTAAAAGACGGCATTACTGAACTGTTGGGAAAAGATAACTTTAGCAGAGGAATTGTCGTACGAAAAGATGAAGATGAGCTTAACATTGATATGTACATTATCGTCAGCTATGGCACAAAAATTTCGGAAGTGGCTCACAATGTCCAAACGAAAGTAAAATATCAGCTTGATCAAATGCTCGGGCTATCAGTTGATTCAGTAAACATCTACGTCCAAGGGGTTAGAGTTACAAACCCTTAAGTGGAGTTAGGAGGAAAAGTCTGTGACGATTGAAAAGATTGATGGGAAGCGTTTTGCGCAAATGGTCCTTGAAGGAGCAAACAACCTTTCAAAAAATGCCAAAATGGTTGATGCGCTGAATGTTTTCCCTGTGCCAGATGGAGATACTGGTACGAATATGAACTTAACGATTACATCAGGAGCAGCTGAAGTAAAGTCCAGCAGCTCAGATAAAGTAGGAGACGTTGCCTCTCTTTTTGCAAGAGGTTTATTAATGGGCGCGCGTGGGAATTCTGGCGTTATTCTTTCTCAGCTATTCCGCGGGTTTTCTAAGTCAATCGAGGGAAAGTCTGAGATTACAAGCGTAGAATTAGCTGCTGCATTTGAGAATGGAGTCGATTCTGCCTATAAAGCGGTAATGAAGCCAGTTGAAGGCACAATTCTTACCGTTGCTAAGGATGCGGCTCGTAAAGCGGTGAAGTCTGCCAAGAAAATATCAGATGTTGTCGAGCTGATGCAAGTGGTTGTGAAAGAAGGAAAAGAATCTTTAAACCGCACGCCTGATCTACTTCCTGTATTAAAAGAAGTTGGCGTTGTTGATTCTGGCGGTCAGGGTCTATTGCTTATCTATGAAGGATTCCTAGCCGTTCTAGAAGGAAAAGAAACGCCTGATTCTTCTGTAGATGAAGAGAAGATGGATGAGCTCGTGCGTGCTGAGCACCACAAAAGCGCACAGGGGCATATGAAAACAGAAGATATTGAATTTGGTTACTGTACGGAGTTTATGGTTCAATTTGAAGAAGAGAAGCTCGCTAAATCGCCTTATGATGAAGAGGCCTTTCGAAATGAACTTGATAAGCACGGTGATTCTTTGTTAGTTGTTTCTGATGACGATCTCGTGAAAGTACATATGCATACCGAGTATCCTGGGAATATTATGACGTATGCACAAAATTACGGGAGCTTAATCAAGATTAAGATTGAGAACATGCGTGAGCAACACTCAACGATCGTGAAAGAAGAGCGTCCAAAGCCTCAGCAGAAAGAAAAGCCAGCTGAACGTAAGAAATACGGGATTATTACGGTTTCGATGGGCGAAGGAATTGCTGCGCTTTTTGAAAGTCTTGGGGCTAATTTTGTGATTCCAGGCGGACAAACGATGAATCCGAGTACAGAAGACATCATGAAAGCAATCGAAGAAGTGTACGCTGAGAACATTATCATTTTGCCAAACAATAGCAATATTGTGATGACGGCACAGCAGGCTGCTTCAGTTGTGACTGAAAATGTGATTGTCATTCCTTCAAAAACGGTTCCACAAGGGATTTCGAGTCTCCTTGGCTTTAACCCTTCTGCAGATCCTGAGGCAAACGAAAGCACAATGAAAGAAAGCCTTTCGGCCGTTAAATCTGGTCAAGTCACTTTTGCAGTGCGTGACACCAAGATTGATGGGATTGATATTGCAAAAGACGATTTTATGGGAATTGCTGATGGTAAAATCGTCGTTTCCGAAAAAGATCGTTTGGAAGTAGCGAAGTCGCTATTATCTACGATGATTACAGAAGACGATGAAATTGTGACGGTTATTTACGGGGAAGATGCTGAGCAAGAAGAAGCAGAAAATCTTGTCGCCTATATTGAAGAGCAGTTTGAAGATGTTGAAGTAGAACTTCATGAAGGCAAACAACCGATTTATGCGTACATTATGGCCGTAGAGTAAAAATGATGAAATAGTTGCGGAAAAAGAAACGTGGCATTAGCCAGGTTTTCTTTTTCTGTATAGAACTCCTTTTGTTAAATAAAGCAAGCAGAGAGGTGGCAGCAACGTGAAGTTTCGCAGTGTATTTGATATTATTGGTCCTGTAATGATTGGGCCATCAAGCTCCCATACGGCTGGAGCCGCTAGAATTGGTCGTGTGGCAAGACACTTGTTTGGCCGTGAGCCTAAGGCAATCACAGTTTCCCTATACGGATCCTTTGCTAGGACTTATAAAGGTCATGGTACAGACGTAGCACTAATTGGTGGAGTGCTCGATTTCGATACTTATGATGAGAGAATCGTGAATGCGCTTACAATCGCGAAAGAAAAGAAAATCAAAGTTCGTTTTATAGAGGAAGATGCCATTACCGATCACCCGAATACAGCACGAATTCACCTCTCCGATGAGAAGGGGGAACTTGAGCTCGTTGGCATTTCGATCGGTGGAGGTAAAATAGAGGTCATTGAGCTGAATGGATTTGCACTAGGCCTTTCTGGGAATAGTCCAGCCATACTCGTCGTTCATAATGACCGGTTTGGAGCCATTGCAGGCGTATCGAATACGTTAGCTAAACATGAAATAAACATTGGCCACATGAATGTATCACGTAAAGAAAAAGGGAAAGAAGCGCTAATGACAATTGAAGTTGATCAGAACATTCCACAAGTTGTGTTAGACGAAGTGGAGTCGTTACCAAATATTATTCAAGTCGCAAAAATTAGCGACTAAGGCATAGAGGAGGAATGGGTATGTTTCGCAACGTAGCAGAATTAGTAGAACTAGCACAATCGAAAAATAAGCCAATTTCAGAAATTATGATTGAGCAGGAAATGGATTTCAGAGGCTCTACCCGTGAAGAAGTTTACAATCAAATGAAAAACAACCTTGTGGTTATGGAGCAGGCGGTTGAACGGGGAATTACTGAAGACGTTCGCTCTCATTCTGGGTTAACCGGTGGCGATGCCGTCCTTCTTCAAAACTACATGAAAACTGGAAACTCATTATCAGGTCATACGATGTTAGATGCGGTGAGTAAAGCGATCGCAACAAATGAAGTGAACGCAGCGATGGGAACGATCTGCGCAACCCCAACAGCAGGGTCAGCTGGGGTTGTACCTGGAACGCTTTTTGCGATACGTGAGAAAGTAAACCCTACGGAAGAGCAAATGGTAAGATACCTCTTTACTTCTGGTGCATTTGGGTTTGTGGTAGCAAATAATGCTTCAATCTCAGGTGCTGCTGGAGGCTGTCAGGCTGAAGTCGGTTCTGCAACGGGAATGGCAGCAGCAGCGATTGTGGAGTTGATGGGCGGAACGCCCGAACAGTCTTCTCATGCGTTTGCGATTGCACTTAAGAACATGCTTGGTCTCGTGTGTGACCCTGTAGCAGGACTTGTAGAAGTGCCTTGCGTTAAACGTAATGCAATGGGTGCCTCTAACGCATTAGTTGCAGCAGATATGTCTTTAGCTAGCATTACAAGTCGTATCCCTTGTGATGAAGTCATCGATGCGATGTACAAAATTGGCCAAACCATGCCATCAGCCCTTCGAGAAACAGCGCAAGGCGGACTTGCAGCAACCCCAACAGGACGTGAGCTCGAAGCGAAAATTTTTGGAGTATCCCTTGATAGGAAATGAGTGAAGATGAATGGACGATCAGATTACAAAAATAAAAGGGATTGGTGATGAGAAAGCGGCATCTCTTTCATCGATAGGAATTCATAAAATACAAGATTTAATTGAATATTTCCCGTTTCGTTATGAAGATTATGAACTCAAAGATCTTGCTGAAGTAAAGCACGAAGAACGAGCAACCCTTGAAGGTAAAGTTCATAGCGAACCGATAGTCCGCTTTTATGGAAAGAAAAAATCACGATTGTCCGTAAGGCTGTTAGTAGGAAAATTCCTCATAACAGCCGTTTTTTTTAATCGTGCTTTCCTAAAAAAACAGTTTACTCTAGGACAAATCGTTACGGTAACAGGAAAATGGGATCAGCATAAAATGACGCTCTCAGCAAACGAAATTACGTTCTCAAGTCATAACCCGGACGGTACGATTGAACCGATCTACCATGTTGGTGGCGATGTCACGGTGAAAGCGATGAAGCGCTATATTCAGCTCGCATTGAATCAATTTGGAAATCAAATTGAAGAAAACCTTCCGCCACAAATGCTTGAGAGGTATAAGCTGATGCCGAGAAAAGAAGCGGTAATGATGATGCATGCTCCTCCTTCACATGATGGGCTTAAGCAGGCGAGGCGTCGATTTGTCTATGAGGAACTCCTTCAATTTCAGCTGAAGATGCAAGTGTTTAGAAAAAGAGAGCGAGAAAGCACAAAAGGCGCTTCGCAAGTATTTGAAAAAGAAAAGTTAGAAGAGTTTGTACAATCTCTTCCTTTCCCACTAACAGGAGCTCAAAATCGTGTCGTTGGAGAAATAGTGAAAGATATGGAGAGTTCGTATCGCATGAACCGTTTGCTTCAAGGCGATGTTGGTTCTGGTAAAACGGTGGTGGCTGCCATTGGTTTATATGCTTCTTACCTCGCAGGACATCAAGGGGCATTAATGGTACCGACGGAAATTTTAGCTGAACAGCATTTTGAATCTTTTCAGGAGCTTCTTGGTGGAAGATTGAATGTAGAACTGTTAACAGGATCGGTAAAAGGAAAGAAGCGTCGCGAAATCTTAGAACGTCTTGCGAGTGGAGAAGTAGATCTCCTGATCGGTACGCATGCGCTGATTCAGGATGAAGTAGCCTTCCAAAATCTTGGGCTCGTGATTACAGATGAACAGCACAGGTTTGGAGTAAATCAGCGAAGGGTGTTAAGAGAAAAGGGACTAAGCCCTGACGTTCTGTATATGACGGCAACGCCTATTCCTAGAACGCTCGCCATTTCCGTGTTTGGCGACATGGATGTGTCAACGATCGATGAAATGCCTGCGGGACGTAAACCGATCGAAACCTATTGGGCAAAGCCGGACATGCTGACTCGTGTCATTGATTTTGTGAAAAAAGAACTGGATCAGGGAAGACAGGGGTACGTCATTTGTCCCCTTATTGAAGAGTCAGAAAAGCTTGATGTGCAAAATGCGATCGACGTCCATTTTCAAATGCAAACGGCTCTTCCTGGTTATCAAGTGGGGTTAATGCATGGCAGACTAAGTTCAGATGAAAAAGAAGAAGTGATGGAGGAGTTTAGTACAAATGATGTCCAGCTGCTCGTATCCACTACGGTTGTTGAAGTAGGGGTAAACGTACCAAATGCGACGATTATGGTGATTTATGATGCAGAACGATTTGGACTAGCGCAGCTCCATCAGCTGAGAGGGCGCGTTGGTCGAGGAAGCGATCAATCTTATTGTGTGTTACTTGCAGATCCAAAGTCCGAAGTTGGAAAAGAAAGAATGCAAATCATGACGGAATCAAACGATGGCTTCGTTCTTTCACAGCGTGATTTGGAATTACGTGGTCCAGGAGACTTTTTTGGACGAAAGCAAAGTGGCCTCCCAGAGTTTAAAGTAGCCGATTTAGTTCACGATTATCGCGTGCTTGAAGTGGCACGAAATGATGCCGCCGCTCTTGTTGACTCCACCGCTTTCTGGGAAGGTGAAACGTATCGTAGTTTACGAGACTACCTCACTGAGCAAGGCGTTTTAAGTGGAGAAAAGCTGGATTAACTTGCATAATCATACCTCACAGTATATACTACCTTTTAGGACCTAGTCATAAGACTGAGATAAAGAGGATCACGTGATCCTCTTTTATCCGTTTATTAATGCTAGATAGGCGGCGGTAGTAGATGAAAAGGAGTAAGAAAGATCGGCAGACTCAGCTAAAGGAAACGATTGAGATCACCCCTTTTATAACAGATGAAGAGCTAGCTGAAAAATTTAGCGTAAGCATACAAACCATCAGACTTGACCGGTTAGAACTTTCCATTCCGGAACTGAGAGAAAGAATTAAGTATGTGGCTCAACAACAGCTTGATGAGGTGAAAGCTCTCCCAATTGATGAAGTTATCGGCCAAATCATTGATCTCCAGCTTGATGAAAGTGCCATCTCAATCCTTGATATTCGGCCAGAACACGTTTTTTCTCGAAACAAGATCGCAAGGGGGCACCATCTTTTTGCCCAGGCGAATTCACTTGCGGTAGCGATTATTAATGATGAGCTCGCTTTGACAGCAAAAGCAAACATTCGTTTTTCTAGTCAGGTGAAAGAAGGCGAACGAGTCGTAGCAAAAGCTGTGGTAACAGATCAACGAAAAGATAGAACGACGGTCGAAGTGAATAGCTATGTTCAGAATGAGAATGTGTTTTCTGGAGAATTTGTGATGTATCGCTCGACTAAATCCTGAAGGGAAGTTGTTTGAAAATGAGACTTGCAATTGACGCAATGGGTGGAGACAATGCCCCCGATGCGATAATAGAAGGTGTATATGAAGCGATTGAAGCATTCAATGATTTATCGGTTACCATTATTGGTGATGAAGAAAAGATCAATCCGCTTTTAAAAGGAAACAAAGATCGGGTAACGGTTTTACATACAGAGGAATATATCTCCTCAGAGGATCAGCCAGTGAAAGCTGTTCGACGTAAGAAGAATGCTTCAATGGTTTTGGCAGTGAATGAAGTGAAAGAAGGACGTGCAGATGCTGCGATATCTGCTGGAAACACCGGCGCGCTTATGGCCGCGGGCTTACTTTACGTTGGACGTATTAAAGGAATTGATCGTCCTGGATTAGCGCCTACACTTCCAACAATAGATGAAGCTGGATTTGTCCTACTCGATGTCGGTGCCAATATGGATGCTAAACCAGAACATCTCCTTCAATATGCTCATATGGGCTCTGTTTATGCGGAGAAAGTGCGTGGTATTAGTAATCCTCGCGTTGGTTTATTGAATATCGGCACAGAAGAAGGAAAAGGAAACGAATTAAGCAAACAAGCTTTTACTCTCTTGCAAGACAGCGGCTTGAACTTTGTAGGTAATGTGGAGTCAAGAGATATCCTTGGTAACGAAGCGGATGTAGTCGTGTGCGATGGTTTTTCTGGGAATTTAGTTCTAAAAACTATTGAAGGTACCGCCTTAACGATGTTTAAAATGCTAAAGGAAGAGCTCACAAGCTCGTTTACTAGTAAAGTCGCTGCGGGTGTTTTGAAGCCTAAGCTTAAAAACTTATCCACAAAGCTGGATTATTCTGAATATGGTGGCGCAGGGTTGTTTGGCCTAAATGCTCCTGTTATTAAAGCACACGGCTCCTCAAACGGAAGAGCAGTATTTAGCGCAATCAAGCAAGCTCGAATGATGGTAAGTGGTAATGTCGTATCCGCGATTCAAACATCTCTTGTTAAAAAGGAAGGAGATCAATAATGGGTAAAACAGCATTTCTATTTCCAGGACAGGGTTCACAGGCGGTTGGAATGGGACAAGAATTTATGGAAGCTTACGGGGTTTCGAAAGATGTGTTTACAGAGGCTGATAACCGCCTTAACTTTGAATTAACGAAATTAATTATGAACGGGCCAATTGAGACGTTAACGCGAACTGAAAACGCACAGCCTGCGCTCGTAACAACGAGTGTGGCCGTTCTTGAAGCACTCCGTGAAAAGGGGATTACAGCAGACTATACGGCAGGTCATAGTCTTGGAGAGTATTCGGCCCTAGTGGCTTCCGGTGCGCTTTCGTTTTCAGATGCGGTTTTCGCAGTAAGAAACCGTGGACTATACATGGAAGAAGCCGTTCCTTCAGGTGAAGGAGCTATGGCGGCGATTATGGGGATGGAACGAGAAGAGTTGCAAAAAGTAGTTGATGACGTTTCGGCTTCCACCGCGACAGTTCAACTTGCAAACTTGAATAGTCCGGGACAAATCGTAATATCCGGTGCAAAAGCAGGTGTTGAAAAAGCGTCAGAAGTTGCAAAAGAAAATGGCGCTAGACGGGTAATTCCACTTCAAGTAAGTGGACCGTTTCATTCCAGTCTGATGAAGCCGGCGGCAGATCAACTAGAAGCAATTCTAGAAGCGATTGACATTAAAGATGCTACGATTCCAGTTATTGCGAACGTAACAGCTGAACCATCAACTTCTGGTGAAGAGATTCAGAAGCATCTATTAGAACAAATTTATTCTCCTGTTCTCTGGGAAGATACAGTGAGAAAGCTAATGGATCTTGGAGTGGATACCTTTATTGAAATTGGACCGGGTAATGTGCTTTCAGGGCTCGTGAAAAAAGTGAACCGCCGTGCCTCTGTTCATGCAGTTGGAACACCAGAACAGCTCGATCAACTTATTGAAAAGTTAGGAGAGGAATAATCAATGGCTGAAAATAAAACAGCTCTAGTAACAGGAGCTTCTCGTGGGATTGGACGTGCCATTGCCTTAGAACTTGCGAAAGAGGGAATGAGCGTGGCAGTAAACTACGCAGGAAGTGAAGCGAAAGCGAATAGCGTAGTTGAGGAAATTAAAGCAGGTGGCGGTAATGCCATTGCGATTAAAGCTAATGTAGCAAGCATGGAGGAAGTTCAAGGCATGATCAAAGAAGTTGTGTCTACATTCGGGAGTCTTGAAGTGCTTGTGAATAATGCCGGCATTACGCGTGATAACTTGATTATGCGAATGAAGGAAGAAGAATGGGATTCTGTTATCGATACAAACTTGAAAGGTGTTTTTAACTGCACGAAGTCCGTTACTCGTCAAATGATGAAACAGCGCTACGGTCGTATCGTCAATGTAGCGTCTGTCGTAGGTGTAGCCGGGAATGCAGGTCAAGCGAATTATGTAGCGGCGAAAGCAGGCGTCATCGGTTTAACAAAAACGACGGCGAAAGAACTAGCTAGTCGTAACATCACTGTGAACGCTCTTGCTCCTGGATTTATTGAAACGGATATGACAGATGAACTGTCTGATGAAGTGAAAAGCGGAATGAAAGGCCAAATTCCGTTAGGCAGACTTGGAGCTGCTGAGGATATTGCTAAAGCAACAAAGTTCCTTGTATCGGATGATGCGAATTACATTACGGGGCAAACGCTTCATATTGATGGCGGAATGATCATGTAACTTTTTGATCAACATCTAGTTTTTTTGTTTTATATATCCTATAATAGCTTGAGGGGAGGTGAGTCTAATGGCAGATACACTAGAGCGTGTAACAAAGATTATCGTTGATCGTCTTGGAGTTGAAGAATCTGAAATTAAACCAGAAGCTTCTTTCAAAGACGACCTTGGTGCCGATTCCCTTGATGTAGTGGAATTAGTCATGGAACTTGAAGATGAGTTTGATCTTGAAATTTCTGATGAAGATGCTGAGAAAATTGTAACAGTTGGCGATGTAATTGATTACATAAACAGCCATCAATAATCTTCAGGTGATCCTGAAGTGATGGAATAAGCCCCGCTTGACGGGGTTTTATTCCTGTTATGTAAGCTCCAGAGTACAAAGATGAAAGTGATAAGTCGTGGAGGTATCTATGTCCAAATCAAAACATTCACCAAAAACGAGAGCCAGACGTTTCAAACCTAAGCATTCACGACAACTCGTGGTTGGAGAGGCAATCAGATCGCAATTCACTGCTTTTCAAGAGGAAATTGGTGTATCGTTCGAAAATGAACAGCTTCTTTTTCAAGCTTTTACCCATTCATCCTATGTGAATGAGCATCGACTGCATCCGCAAATGGATAATGAACGTCTCGAATTTCTTGGAGATGCCGTACTTGAACTCACAATATCAAGATACTTATATGAGAAGTACCCAAATATGAGTGAAGGACAGTTAACGAAGCTTAGAGCAGCAATTGTATGCGAACCATCACTTGTACAATTTGCGAACGACCTGAATTTTGGGCATCTTGTGTTACTAGGCAAGGGAGAAGAAATGACAGGTGGAAGAATGCGCCCAGCTCTTCTTGCGGACGTATTTGAATCATTCGTCTGTGCTTTATATCTTGATCGTGGTCTAGAAGTCGTCTTTGAATTTCTTGAGAAGTTTGTTTATCCGAAAATTAATGCCGGTGCTTTTTCTCATGTGATGGATTACAAAAGCCAGCTTCAGGAAGTGATTCAGCGTGAAAGCCTTGGAGTCATTGATTATGTCATTACCGATGAAAAAGGACCCGCACATAACCGAGAGTTTTCGTCGAAAGTTATGTTGAATGGCAATGACCTTGGTGTTGGGGTCGGACGCTCAAAGAAAGAAGCTGAGCAAATGGCTGCGCAAAAAGCACTTATAAATTTAAAAGAACGTAATGAAAAAGAATCCTGAGCACAGGATTCTTTTTCATTAGTATGCTCTTTCATAAGTTAAGAAGCGCGCATTTTACCAAGCTCAGCTAAAATGGCTTGCATTTCTGCTACGCTAAGCGATTGCTTCTTATTTAGCATGACGTAGATTTCATGAATGTCATCATAAGAAGATAAATCGAATGATTCGGGTTTAATCATCCCAGCATTGATCACTTGCATTTTTTCTTTAATGCTTTCGACCATAAATGCGAGGTTTTCTTCAGATTTAATTGTAAGATCCATTAGTTCCACCTGCCTTATTCGTAATTCAATGACGCTGCGTCATATTATGTACAAACCCTACAGTGTAGTCTTCTTTATGGGTTTTCCTTATTGTAACATGTCTTTGCCCAGTATCGTAGTGGTCATTGTTTTATGATAAAATAAGACAGTTAGAGAAATGAAAAGTGCTTTTATTGCATACATAGATGAAACAGATGAGGGGGAAAGATGATGTTCCTCAAACGATTAGATGTAGTCGGCTTTAAATCATTTGCCGATCGTATTTCAGTTGAGTTTGTCCCAGGAGTAACATCAGTTGTCGGTCCAAACGGAAGCGGCAAAAGTAATATTAATGACGCAATTAGGTGGGTGCTTGGTGAACAGTCTGCGAGGTCACTAAGAGGCGCCAAAATGGAAGATATTATTTTCGCAGGAAGCGATACAAGAAAAGCGGTTAATTTAGCGGAAGTAACGCTCACACTTGATAATACGAATCAATATTTACCGATTGACTATAATGAAGTTAGTGTCACGAGACGCGTTTATCGCTCGGGAGATAGTGAGTATCTCTTAAATAACCAAACGTGTCGGTTAAAAGATATCATTGAATTGTTCATGGACTCAGGTCTTGGGAAGGAATCCTTCTCCATTATCGGTCAGGGAAGAATTGAAGAGATACTAAGTAGTAAATCGGAAGAACGTCGGAAAATATTCGAAGAAGCGGCAGGGGTTTTAAAATACAAAACTCGGAAAACAAAGGCAGAAACGCGTTTAAAGGAAACGGAAGATAACTTGCATCGGGTTGAGGATATTTTATATGAATTAGAAGATCAAGTAGAGCCACTTCGGATGCAGGCATCCATCGCAAAGGATTATTTGCAGAAACGCGAGGATCTCGAGAAAATTGAAGCAGCTCTCACCGTCCATGAAATTGAAGAGTATCATCAAGCTTGGACGCTAAAAAAGGAAGAGCTTGAATCTTTAAAATCGAAGGAACGTACGCTAAACGACACAATCTCTGAAAGGAAGAACGCGATAGCAAGCGGAAGAAAAAAGCTTGACCAATGTGAGCAAAACCTAGAGACCTATCAGAAACAGCTTCTTGATACAAGTGAAGAGCTTGAGAAACTTGAAGGAAAAAAAGAAGTTCTAAAAGAACGGAAAAAAAATGCACACCAAAACCGTTCAAATCTTCAGGAACGAATGGCGTTCTTACAAGAGAAAAAACGATATTATGAAAAGGAAATCGCGCATCATCGCAGCCGATTTGATCAGCAAAAGAAAGAACTAGGTGATTTAAAAGCTAGTTTAAAGAAAGAAACGGAACTTCTATCTGATATTGAGCAGGACATTGAACAAGAGCTTGATCGAATGAAATCGGATTACTTTGAACTGTTAAACGAGCAGGCGTCGATCCGAAATGAAAATCGTTATCTTCAAGATCAGCTGTCAATACTCAATCAGCGTAAAGAGCGCCTCGATGGGGATAATCATAAATATATTGAAGAGCGAAGCGCGGTTGACGAAAAAAAAGCGGAACGTTCAGCCAAGCTAGCTCAGTCAAAGCAAGAACTCGAAGCTCACGTGTCGCACTTTTACAAAAGTAAGCATGATGTAGAAGAGAAGAAGAAGGCACTAGGGGAGAAAGAATCAAAACTCTATCAAGCGTATCAATATATTCAACAATACAAATCAAAAAAAGAAATGTTAGAAGAAATGCAGGATGATTATGCTGGATTCTTCCAGGGCGTGAAAGAAGTACTAAAAGCCCGTGAAGACCTTTCGGGTATTGAAGGAGCCGTAGCCGAATTGATTACGG
Source organism: Bacillus sp. RAR_GA_16 (assembly GCF_020165985.1). GTDB lineage: Bacteria > Bacillota > Bacilli > Bacillales > Guptibacillaceae > Guptibacillus. The sequence goes on along the minus strand of NZ_JAIUKZ010000018.1, from coordinate 317,251 downwards.
TGCCGAAAGAAGTAGAAACGGCTCTTGAAACAGCCCTTGGCGGCGCCATGCAAAATGTTGTCGTACAAGATGAGGCAGCGGGGAGACAGGCGATCGCGTTTTTGAAAAAAAATCGTTCCGGACGAGCTACTTTCCTTCCGCTCTCAGTCGTGAAGTCACGAAAGATATCAAGCTATGACCTAGAACGCGTGAAACAAAATGAGGCATTCGTAGGGGTTGCTTCAGACCTCATCACTTACGATCCGAAGTATCAGGCTGTTATGGAGAATTTATTAGGATCAGTTCTTGTTGCCAAAGAACTAAAAGGCGCGAATGAACTAGCGAAGATCATGCAATATCGCACAAGGATCGTTACGCTAGAAGGCGACGTTGTAAATCCAGGCGGCTCTATGAGTGGTGGTAGTGTGAAGCAGAAATCTTCTTCGCTCCTTAGTCGTCAGCGTGATCTTGAAATTCTGATTAAAAAACTTGAAGACATGCAGAAAAAGACGTCTGGTGTAGAGCAAGAGATTAAGAAGGATAAAGTCGCTTTAGCTAATCTAGAAGAAAAGCTAGATGAGATGCGCGAGCGTGGTGAGAATCTCAGACTACAAGAGCAGTCTCTTTTAGGGGACTTACGAGCCATTGAAGGGGACGAACGTAATTCCAATGAACGTCTTCAGCTTTATGATCGTGAGAAAAAAGCGATTGAAGAGGAAATCGAAACGCACCAAAAGCGTCATGTCTATCTTTTAGAACGACTTGAAACGATTACGAAACAAGCAGCCACTCTAGAAAGTAAAATAGATAACTTAACAGCAAAGAAACAAACTCAGCAAACGTCTCGCGAATCAATTCAAACCGAGATTACTGAGTTAAAAGTAAAAGTGGCTGAGCACCAGCAGTCATTTCAAAATCAAAAAGAAACGCTGGAATCGTCTTACGACAGAACAAAATGAGACAAAAACGCAGCTCGCTGAAACGACAGAAGAATTCACCCTTTTATCAGAAGCCATGTCTTCTAACTCTAATGGAGAAGAGAAACTGGACCAAAACATAGTTTCGTTTCGAGCTGAAAAAGATAAATTACTTCAATCGCTCCAAAACGAGCGAGAAGTAAAGCTAGCTTTGCAACAAGAGATTAAAACGGTTAGTGCGAAGCTGGATTCTCTTATGGCAGAGGACAAGCAGCTTTCAGGATTAATGCAAGCTGTTGAAGTAAATATGAATCGTTTGGATGTTGAACTTGAGAATAGGTTGGCGATTTTAAGTGAGGAATATGAGTTAACCTATGAAGCAGCAAAGGAAAAACACGTTCTTACCCTCGAACCTGAAGATGCAAGGCGAAAGCTAAAGCTTATTAAATTAGAAATCGATGAACTTGGCACAGTGAACCTTGGGGCAATTGATGAATACGACCGGGTCAACGAACGCTATACGTTTCTTAGTGAACAGCAAGCGGACCTTCTTCAGGCTAAAGAAACGCTTTATGCGGTAATTGAAGAAATGGATCAGGAAATGAAGAAAAGATTTGAAGAGACGTTCACCAAAATCCGTGCCCAGTTCCAGATCGTCTTTAAAGAGCTATTTGGAGGAGGAAAGGCGGATCTTGTGCTAACAGATCCAGACAATCTTTTATCAACAGGGGTCGATATTCTGGCCCAGCCACCAGGGAAAAAACTGCAACATCTCGCTCTGCTTTCAGGAGGGGAGAGAGCCTTTACTGCCATTGCTCTTCTATTCTCGATCTTAAAAGTGCGTCCTGTACCGTTCTGTGTACTGGATGAAGTGGAAGCGGCATTAGATGATGCGAATGTCGGACGTTTTGCGAAATATTTAAAGCAGTTTAGTGAAAAAACGCAGTTTATTGTCATTACGCATAGAAAAGGTACAATGGAAGAGTCTGATGTACTTTATGGCGTAACAATGCAGGAGTCAGGTGTATCGCGACTCGTTTCTGTCAGACTGGAAGAATCGAAGCAACTAATATCGCAATAACAAGTAGGGGGATGCAAAGTGAGTTTTTTTAAAAAGTTAAAAGATAAGTTCACGACACAAACAGATGAAGTAACAGGAAAATTTAAAGACGGTCTTGAGAAAACGAGAACATCTTTCTCAACAAAAATGAATAACCTCGTTAAAAACTATCGCAAAGTCGATGAAGAGTTCTTCGAGGAACTCGAAGAGCTTCTTATTAGTGCTGACGTAGGAGTAGCGACAGTAATGGACTTGATTGACGTCTTAAAGGATGAAGCAAGAACGCGTAATATTAAAGATACAAAAGAGCTTCAGAGCGTCATTTCAGAAAAGTTAGCAGAGCTTCTTCATAAATCTGATGAAGATGGTTCACTTAATATCCAAGAAGAAGGTCTATCGGTTTTCTTATTTGTAGGGGTTAATGGGGTTGGAAAGACAACAACAATTGGTAAGCTTGCTCATAAGTTCAAACAAGAAGGAAAGAAAGTTGTTCTAGCAGCGGGAGATACGTTTCGAGCGGGTGCTATTGAGCAGCTAGATGTATGGGGACAACGAGCTGGTGTTGATGTGATTAAGCATCAGGCTGGCTCAGATCCAGCGGCCGTCGTGTTTGATGCTGTGCAATCAGCCAAATCTCGTGGGGCAGATATTTTACTATGTGATACGGCAGGACGTCTGCAAAATAAAGTGAATCTAATGAATGAACTCGAAAAAGTAAAGCGTGTGATTCAACGTGAAGTGCCGTCGGGACCACATGAGGTTATTCTCGTTTTGGATGCGACAACGGGACAAAATGCGATGAGCCAGGCAAAGCAGTTTGGTCAATCAACGGACGTTTCTGGCATTGCTCTTACCAAATTAGATGGAACTGCAAAAGGGGGCATTGTGCTGGCGATTCGACATGAACTTGATATCCCTGTTAAACTCGTAGGGCTAGGTGAGCAAATGGACGACCTGCAAGAGTTTGATCCAGACACATTTGTATACGGATTGTTCTCTTCCATCATTGAAGAAGAGGAAGAAAACGAGGAATAAAATCCTTGATTAATCGTGTTAAGAAAAAATCTTGACAAATAAAATAACGCATAGTAATATAATTAACGTAAAGGTGATTACCTTAACAAGGGGCTGTTAACAATGCTAGAGAAAACGATGAGAATTAATTCGTTATTCGACTTTTATCAGTCGCTTTTAACACCGAAACAGCGTAATTATATGGCATTGTATTACCTTGATGATTATTCATTAGGTGAAATCGCAGAAGAATTTCAAGTTAGCCGTCAGGCTGTCTATGATAACATTAAGCGAACAGAACAAATGATAGAAGAATATGAAGCAAAACTGTTGCTATTCGAGCGATACATCAGAAGGCAGGAGCTACTAGAAAAGCTCAGGGAAGCGATTATGAGTGAGAATGAAGACTCAAAGGCGCTGCCGTTGATTACATCTCTTGAAAAACTGGATTAGGAGGCGGCGAACATGGCATTTGAAGGGTTAGCCGACCGACTGCAAGACACCCTGCAGAAGATTCGCGGTAAAGGGAAAGTAACGGAAGCAGACGTAAAAGAAATGATGCGTGAAGTAAGGTTAGCCTTGCTTGAAGCGGATGTTAACTTTAAAGTCGTAAAACAGTTTATCAACAAGGTCAAAGAGCGCGCCGTAGGACAGGAAGTTATGAAAAGCCTGACCCCAGGGCAGCAGGTCATTAAAGTCGTTAATGAAGAGCTGACAGCGCTTATGGGTGGAGAACAGAGTAAGATAGCTGTTTCTAGTCGCCCACCGACTGTTATTATGATGGCCGGTCTACAGGGTGCGGGTAAAACGACAACTGTCGGTAAGCTTGCAAACCATTTACGTAAAAATCATAACCGTAAACCACTTTTAGTAGCGGCGGATATCTACCGTCCTGCAGCGATTAACCAGCTTGAAACACTCGGTAAACAGCTAAGTATGCCGGTATTCTCGATGGGGGATCAAGTGAGTCCGGTTGAGATTGCTACCAAAGCAATTGAAAAAGCAAAAGAAGAGCATCTTGACTATGTCATTATTGACACAGCCGGACGCTTGCATATTGATGAGAATCTGATGCAAGAGCTGAAAGATGTGAAAGAAGCAGTTACACCTGATGAGATCTTCCTAGTGGTTGATGCCATGACGGGACAGGATGCTGTGAATGTCGCTGAAAGTTTTAATGAAACACTTGATATTACAGGTGTTGTACTAACGAAGCTTGATGGTGACACGCGCGGTGGGGCTGCACTTTCAATCAAGTCTGTAACAGATAAACCGATCAAGTTCGCAGGTATGGGTGAAAAACTTGATGCACTAGAACCGTTTCATCCCGAGAGAATGGCATCACGTATTCTTGGCATGGGTGACGTACTAACGCTCATTGAAAAAGCCCAAACTTCTGTTGATGAAGATAAAGCGAAAGAGCTTGAGAAAAAGATGCGGACGATGAGCTTTACGTTCGATGATTTCCTTGATCAGCTTGGTCAGGTTCGTAGCATGGGACCGCTTGATGAATTGATGGACATGATTCCTGGTATGAATAAGAAAGCTATGAAAAATGTAAGTGTTGATGAAAAACAAATTGGCCGAGTAGAAGCCATTATTCAGTCAATGACAACACGTGAGAAAGAAGAACCAGATATCATTAATGCGAGTCGTAAAAAGCGAATTGCCGTCGGAAGTGGTACGTCTGTTCAGGATGTGAATCGTCTCTTAAAGCAGTTTGATGAGATGAAAAAGATGATGAAGCAGATGACCAATATGTCTAAAGGCGGTAAGAAAAAAGGTAAGGGCATGAATTTCCCATTCATGCAATAAAAATGAAGTAAATTTTCTCTTTACAAGAGTATAAATTTATGATATTATATTGATTTATGTGAACATTTTTTGGAGGTGAAAGACATGGCAGTTAAAATTCGTTTAAAGCGTATGGGTGCTAAAAGAGCTCCTTACTATCGCGTAGTTGTTGCTGATTCACGTGCACCACGTGACGGACGCTTCATCGAGGAAATCGGAACTTACAATCCGGTTGCTAATCCAGTTGAAGTGAAAATCAACGAAGAGAAAGCTCTTGATTGGATGCTTAAAGGCGCTAAGCCTTCTGATACAGTACGTAACTTATTCTCCACTGCAGGACTTATGGAGAAGCTTCACAACGCAAAAAACACAAAGTAATGTAACACCTTAGAGGAGGCTTTCAAGAAAGCCTCCTTTGGTGTATCTTGGTCCATCATATCGTAAAAGGTGGGAAACGAATATGGAAGCCCTAGTTGAAACAATTGTAAAAGCTCTTGTCGATCATCCTGAAGAAGTTCGAGTTGAAAAAGAAGCAACAACCACTCTGGATATTTACAAACTTCATGTTCATGCAGAGGATACAGGTAAAGTGATCGGAAAGCAGGGGAAAGTTGCTAGATCAATCCGTACGGTGATGAATGCTGCTGCCGTTCAATCAAACAAGCGAGTACAGTTGGAGATACTTTAGGGGAGCTTATACTCCTCTTTTTTATTTGTCACTTTTGCTAGAGACTAATAATAAGATTACATACGGAGGGCAGTGCGATGAAAATCATTGTAACGTATGACGTGAAACAAATCTTAACGGAGCAAAGCAGGGCTTCCTATTTTAATAAATGGCAAAAAGAACGCGGGTCTCTTCAACAGGAAATCGAGCACCTTCAATTTGAAATGAAACGATTGCAAAAAAAACGTCCGGCTGATCAAACCTGGATCGCCGAGCAGTTTGAGAAAGAAATCCGTTCAAGAACAGAGCGGATGTCTTTTCTTGATTTTAAAGTGGACCAGCTAGAAGAGTTGTCTTTAGGATCTGAAATTCACGATGGAGAAATCGAATCGATTCAACATGTGCAGGTTGGAGATCAGTGGTATGCCCGCGAGCAAAAGGGTAAAATAGTAGTGAAAGACGGGATCGTGCAAAGCATTGTTCCTGACTACACAGGAAAGGATAACACGATATGACAGAATGGCTTAATGTAGGCAAAATCGTAAACACACACGGCGTGCGAGGTGAAGTACGGGTCATTTCAAGAACGGATTTCCCTGAGGAACGTTATGCAGTGGGTAGCAAGTTATATTTATTTAAGAATGATCAACCAATTTCATTAACGGTGGCTTCTCACCGTAAGCATAAGCAATTTGATTTGCTTACATTTGAAGGCTATCATAATATAAACGATGTCGTTCAGATGAAAGAAGGCATCTTAAAGGTGAAAGAAGATCAAGGCGGACAGCTTGCCGAAGAAGAATTTTATTACCGAGATATTATTGGCCTTGAGGTATATACGGAAGAAGGAGAATTCCTAGGGAAAATCAAGGAGATTCTATCACCTGGCGCAAACGATGTGTGGGTCGTTCAAAGTGCTGGAGGTGGTAAAGATCTCTTATTGCCTTATATCGAACAAGTTGTGAAGCATGTTGATTTAGCCGAAGGGAAAGTTACCGTTCACTTGATGGAAGGACTTCGTGATTAGTATGAAGATTGATGTGCTTTCGCTGTTTCCGGAAATGTTTACAGGGGTGTTTAATCAATCGATTTTAAAACGTGCGCAGGAAAATGGCATGGTCTCCTATCGTGTAACCAACTTCCGAGATTACAGTACAAATAAACATAAAAGCGTCGATGATTACCCATATGGCGGTGGAGCGGGAATGGTTTTAACCCCACAACCTGTGTTTGATGCCGTGGCTAATCTTTCTGACGGGAAGCGTCCACGCGTCATTCTGATGTGCCCTCAAGGAGAGCGATTTACTCAGAAGAAGGCGGAAGAATTGGCGAAAGAAGAGCACCTTATTTTTATTTGTGGGCATTATGAAGGATACGATGAGCGAATTCGAGAAAATCTTGTCACAGATGAAATCTCAATTGGAGATTTTGTGCTAACTGGCGGCGAACTCGGTAGTATGGTTGTCATTGATAGCGTAACGAGGCTTCTTCCAGGCGTTCTTGGAAATGATACGTCAGCGCCAATGGATTCCTTTAGCAGTGGGTTACTCGAACATCCCCACTATACTCGTCCGGCAGAATACGAAGGAATGAGTGTGCCTGACGTCCTTATGTCAGGAAATCATGAAGCGATACGAAAATGGCGTCTTAAAGAGTCTTTACGACGCACTTGGAATAGAAGATCAGATCTTCTAGATGACAGAAACTTAACAAAGGAAGAGAAGAAGTTACTCAGTGAAATAAAGAATGAAAAAGAGTGAATTCTTTCTTGTAATCTAAAAAGTGCTATGCTATGATAACAGTTGTGGCATTAGTCACGTATTACGATGTTCCGCTGTAATGCAAGATGATTTATAAGAGCATCTGTGTGGAAGGAGGGTTACTTGATGCACAAGTTAATCCAGGATATCACAAAAGACCAACTTAAGTCGGATCTTCCGAATTTCCGACCAGGAGATACTGTAAAAGTTCACGTTAAAGTTGTCGAAGGAACTCGTGAGCGTATTCAGTTATTCGAAGGTGTTGTGATTAAACGACGTGGTGGTGGAATCAGCGAAACATTTACAGTTCGTAAGATTTCTTACGGAGTAGGTGTTGAGCGTACATTCCCAGTACATTCACCGAAAGTTGCTAAGCTTGAAGTTGCTCGTCGCGGTAAAGTTCGCCGTGCTAAGCTATACTACTTGCGTGCACTTCGTGGTAAAGCCGCTCGTATTAAAGAAATTCGATAAAGTAAGACACGGAAAAGGAGCTTGCATTGCCAGGCTCCTTTTTTCTATTTGGCTATGTTAGCATATATTGATGATTTCTCGATTTTTGGCTCATTCGAGTGAAACCTTCGTATCACTCGAATGAGTCAAAAATCAACACCATTCATTAACATAGCTTTCTATTTAAAATCGGCATATAAAAAAACGTTACTCTGTGATAAAATAAAGCGAATTACGAAGGTTTGTCTGAAAGGCATGAGGGGAAAGAAGTAGGTAAAAAAGACCCTTTCATTAGGAGGAACAATCATGAAAAGCACCAGATCAGCAGAGAAAAAAGATTCCTGGGAATGGATACGTGCGCTCATTATTGCTTTTATTCTCGCAGGAGCCGTTCGTTATTTTATTTTTGCTCCTATTGTGGTAGATGGAGAAAGCATGATGCCGACGCTTCAGGACCGTGATCGTATGATCGTGAACAAAATCAGTTATAACATTGGTGATGCAGAACGTTTCGATATTGTGGTATTTGAGGCCCCTGAAGGGAAAGATTACATTAAGCGCGTAATAGGTCTCCCGGGAGATAAAGTGGAGTATAAAGATGATATGCTTTATGTCAACGGGGAAGCGATAAAGGAGCCTTATTTGGAACCATATAAAGAAGATTTGTTAGAAGGAAACCTTACCTACGATTTTGATTTAACCGGCGTTACAGGTGAAGCAACCGTTCCAGAAGGACATTTGTTTGTAATGGGTGATAATCGACAACACAGTAAAGACAGTCGATCCATTGGCTTCGTTCCAGTAGAGAAAGTGGTAGGAGAAGCAAACGTCATTTTCTGGCCGTTAAATGATATACAAGTAATGGAATAGTGGGGATGTAACCCGCATGATTTAAGAATAGGTGGAGATGGCATGACGATTCAATGGTTTCCCGGACACATGGCAAAAGCACGACGGGAGATTACAGAAAAGCTAAAAATGATTGACGTTGTAATTGAGTTAGTGGATGCTCGCATCCCACTCGCTTCAAGAAATCCAATGATTGATGAGATTGTCTCTTCAAAACCAAGACTGATTCTGCTCAATAAGGCAGACATGGCAGATGATCAAAAAACAACGGAATGGAAGCATTACTTTCAATCTCAGGGTCATAAAGCATTAGCGATTGATTCACAAACGGGTAAAGGGGTTAAAAGCATTCCTGCTGCTGCTAGAGAGCTGATGAGTGATAAAATTGATCGCATGATTGAGAAAGGCATGAAGCCGCGTGCGGTTCGCGCCCTAATCTTAGGAATTCCGAACGTTGGAAAATCCACGTTGATAAACCGTTTGGCAGGTAAGAAAATTGCCAAAACAGGAGACCGTCCAGGTATTACGAAAAAACAGCAGTGGATCAAAGTAGGCGATGAGATGGATCTTCTCGATACGCCGGGGATTCTATGGCCAAAATTTGAAGATCAAATAACAGGGTACAAGCTTGCTGCGACGGGTGCAATTAAAGATGAAATTCTTGATTTTCAAGATATTTCAGTATTTGTGCTGAAGTTTATGAGCGAGCACTATCCTACGAGACTAATGGAATCGTTATCACCTCGATCATATTCCGGAAGATGTGGTTGAGCTATTTGATGACATTGGTAAGAAACGAGGCTTTTTAATGAGTGGAGGCTGGATTGATTATGATAAAACAGCTGAAACCGTGCTTCGAGAACTGAGAAGTGGTAAATTGGGCGATGTATCGTTAGAAACGCCAGAAAAGTAAGGCAAAGGTAAGGCCATGAGCCTTACCTTTTTTAAATGAAGAATGGAAAAGGGGATACGATGAGCGGTCAATCAAAGTCGATTAAAGAAATTGAACGGATGTTGGAGGAAGAGCGTTATACGAAAGAGGATTGGGAAGGTTGGAAGCAAGATACCCGAAAAGGCGTCGTACGCTTACTAGCTAGAGAAGACAAAAAAAAGCAGGAAAAAAGAAAAGTACTTAAAATGCATGAAAACATGAGTGTCCTAGAAGCTCATTACAGAGAGAAAGGTCACCTATCCATAGCAGGAGTCGATGAAGTAGGGAGAGGACCTTTAGCGGGCCCTGTGGTTGCTTCAGCGGTCATATTAAATCCGGAGGTACCGATTCTTGGGCTGCAGGATTCAAAAAAACTATCCCAAGTGAAGCTCCATGACCTATTTGAAAAAATACAAAAAAATGCGCTTGCGATTGGTGTTGGGGTCGTAAGTGCCGCTGAAATTGATGAGTTGAACATATACCAGGCGACAAAGAAAGCGATGAGAGAAGCCGTTCTGGGTTTACATATTCAAGCGGACTTTTTACTCGTCGATGCGATGCATATTCCGCTTAAGATTGATCAAGAGTCGCTCATTAAGGGAGATGCACGAAGTATAAGCATCGCAGCCGCCTCCATCGTTGCCAAAGTAACACGTGATCGTATGATGGTGAAGTTAGCGGAAACTTATCCGAATTATGGATTTGATCGTCATGTCGGTTATGGAACAAAAGAGCATCTTAGTGCTCTTGATGAATTTGGTATTACCAACGAGCATCGAAAGTCATTTGCGCCTGTTAGGGATCGTTTAAACGTATGAAACGATAGAAAAGGTTGATACTAAACTTAATTCTATTGTGAAGGAGCTATCATACGTGAAAGATCCAGGAAGACAAGAAAAAAATGATTCTTTTTATGAAGAAGCTGGAGAAGAGTTTGGCGTTTACACCCCAGCAGCAGCAAGAGAGTTAACGATTACCGATCATAAGAAGAGAGAGGAAGAAAACGCTCCAAAAAAAGTGGGTAGAAACGAGCAGGAAGAGGGCAGGTAGCCCTCTTTCTTTATGTGTTGAAAGAAAGAAATGAGGAGAAGAATTTCGTTTTGTTGGATAAATTGGAACAATTTTTGCAAGAAAAGAAAAGAGACTTTATGCAAAAGGGTAGACAATCGGTGTGAATTTTCTATACAATGAAAACGTCGTCAAAGATTTGATTGACTAGGATAGGAGGATGAGAGAATGAATATCCATGAATATCAAGGAAAAGAAGTCCTAAGAAGCTACGGGGTATCCGTCCCTAATGGACAAGTCGCATACTCCGCGAAAGAAGCTGTGGACGTTGCAAAACAATTAGACAGCAGTGTTTACGTTGTAAAAGCACAAATCCATGCAGGTGGTCGAGGAAAAGCTGGCGGTGTTAAAATCGCTAAGAACCTTGAGGAAGTTCGTACATATGCTGAGGAAATCCTCGGAAAAACACTTGTCACACATCAAACGGGACCAGAAGGTAAGGAAGTAAAGCGCTTACTTATCGAAGAAGGTTGCGATATTAAACAGGAATATTACGTTGGCCTAGTACTTGATCGCGTGACGTCTCGCGTCGTTATGATGGCATCTGAAGAAGGCGGAACTGAAATTGAAGAAGTGGCTGAACACAGCCCTGAAAAGATCTTCAAAGAAGTGATTGATCCTGCCGTTGGTCTTCAAGGTTACCAAGCTAGAAGACTAGCATTTAATATTAATATTCCGAAAGAGCAAGTGAATAAAGCAGTGAAATTCATGCTTGGGTTATATACCGTTTTTGTTGAAAAAGATGCCTCTATTGCGGAAATCAACCCACTTGTTACAACGGGCGATGGTAACGTCATGGCACTTGATGCAAAACTAAACTTTGATCCAAATGCTCTTTATCGTCATAAAGATATTCTTGAACTTCGTGACCTTGATGAAGAAGATACAAAGGAAATCGAAGCGTCAAAATATGAACTTAGCTATATTGCACTAGATGGTAATATCGGATGTATGGTTAACGGTGCTGGCCTTGCGATGGCAACGATGGATATCATCAAGCACTACGGCGGCGATCCCGCTAACTTCCTTGACGTTGGGGGCGGCGCAACAGCCGAGAAAGTAACGGAAGCCTTCAAAATCATCCTTTCTGATAAAAACGTAAAAGGCATTTACGTAAACATTTTCGGTGGAATCATGAAGTGTGATGTCATCGCAGAAGGTGTTGTAGAAGCTACGAAACAAGTTGGCCTTGAAATTCCGCTTGTTGTGCGTCTTGAAGGAACAAATGTTGATCTTGGAAAACAAATCCTGAAAGATTCAGGATTAAATATTACCGCTGCTGAGTCTATGGCTGACGGCGCGGAAAAAATCGTTTCATTAGTTAAGTAGAAAGGCGGGACTAGGAATGAGCGTATACATTAATCAAGATACAAAAGTCATCGTTCAAGGGATTACAGGATCTGTTGGTTTATTTCATACACAACAAATGCTTGAATATGGTACAAAAATTGTTGGTGGCGTAACGCCAGGTAAAGGCGGCACTGAAGTAGAAGGCGTTCCTGTATTTGATACAGTGGAACAAGCTGTTCAAAAAACAGGCGCTAATGCTTCTGTCATTTACGTTCCGCCTGCTTTCGCAGCCGATGCGATTATGGAAGCAGTAGACGCTGAAATGGACCTTGCGATCTGTATTACGGAAGGAATTCCAGTCATCGATATGGTGAAAGTAAAGCGTTATATGGAAGGAAAGAAAACACGTCTAGTTGGACCGAACTGCCCAGGCGTGATCACTCCTGAAGAATGTAAGATTGGCATTATGCCTGGCTACATTCACAAGAAAGGTCACGTAGGCGTTGTTTCTCGTTCTGGAACGCTGACGTATGAAGCTGTTCATCAGCTTTCAGAATCTGGAATCGGCCAATCAACAGCTGTCGGTATTGGTGGTGACCCGGTCAACGGTACAAACTTTATCGATGTCTTGAAGGCTTTCAACGAAGATGACGATACGTATGCGGTCATCATGATCGGTGAAATTGGCGGTACTGCTGAAGAAGAAGCAGCTGAATGGGTAAAAGCAAACATGACGAAGCCTGTTGTTGGCTTTATCGGTGGTCAAACGGCACCTCCAGGAAAACGTATGGGTCATGCCGGTGCGATTATTTCTGGTGGGAAAGGTACGGCTGATGAGAAAATCAAGACGATGGAGTCGTGTGGCATTAAAGTCGCTCCAACTCCTGCAGTAATGGGCGAAACGCTCATTTCGGTTTTAGAAGATAAAGGCTTACTAGAGAAATGCACAACACATAAGGCTTAATCAAAATAGCTCCCGTATTGGGAGCTATTTCTCTTATACATAGCGGGCATGAGAAAATTTTATTCCTGATAGGAGAGAACCGTGATTGAGAACATTTAGGAGCAGGTTGATTCAGTTGCATCAGTGCCGGGGTTGCACCTGGAAAGTGATGCAATCCTTTCTCATATTTGACCCAACGCTTCAAAGCATATATGATATGTCTGCTACTCAGTTAAGGCAATTTGGTTTATCAAACGAGCAAGCTGGTTATTTATATGAAGACTTACATTATCATCATCCGTGGAGATTATCTCATTTTAAAGCGGGCGATATTCGCGTTTTAACTAGATTTGATGAGGCATATCCTGAACAACTGACGCATATTTATGATGCACCATGGGTGCTCTATTGCATTGGGAATACAAACCTCCTTCATCAAAAACAACTGTTGAGCGTTGTAGGTTCACGAAACCATTCATCTAATGCGGGCCACGTGATGAAGCAGATCCTAACACCACTCTTAGCAAGTGGATGGACAATCGTTAGCGGGTTAGCTCTTGGAATTGATACGCTTGCTCATTATCTCGCGTTAGAGCACGGTGCTGGAACAATCGCAGTTCTTGGCGGCGGGTTTACGTCAATTTATCCGAAAGAAAATGAGTTACTTGCTTCTACCATCGCGAGAGAGGGTCTCTTACTAACGGAATATCCACCTCATCGGCGCCCTGAAAAACATCAGTTTCCTGAGCGGAACCGCATTATTAGTGGATTATCTCCAGGAACTTTGATTATTGAAGCGCAAAAGCGCAGTGGTTCACTGATTACAGCAGACCAGGCTATGGAGCAAGGGCGTGAAGTTTTTTGCTTGCCTGGAAACATCGCAGACCCTTATGCTGAAGGAACGAATCGTCTTATTCAGCAAGGAGCCAAACTGGTTCTTGAAGCAAATGATATCCTGAATGAATTGCCAAATTTTCATAAATCGGATACTAGCACAATTTGACAAACGAGTTTTGACTATTGAATAATAAGGAAGATTTTAAAATTTACCTCAATGGGGGGAGGAAACGTATTGTGGCAGATTATCTAGTAATTGTTGAATCTCCCGCTAAAGCAAAAACAATTGAAAAATATTTAGGGAAGAAATATCAGGTGAAAGCCTCATTAGGTCACGTCATTGACCTTCCTAGAAGTCAAATGGGCGTTGATGTGGAAAACAACTATGCTCCTAAATATATAACAATACGCGGGAAAGGCCCTGTTCTAAAAGAAATCAAAGATGCAGCAAAAAAAGCGAAGAAAGTCTATCTCGCAGCTGACCCCGATCGCGAAGGGGAAGCGATTGCATGGCATCTTGCTCATAGCTTGAAAATCGATGAGCAAACAGAGTGCAGGGTTGTCTTTAATGAAATTACAAAAGATGCGGTAAAGGATGCCTTTAAGCAACCGAGACCGATTAATATGGACCTTGTTGATGCACAGCAAGCAAGACGTGTCTTAGACCGTTTAGTTGGGTATAACATAAGTCCATTATTATGGAAGAAGGTAAAAAAAGGTTTAAGTGCAGGACGAGTTCAATCCGTTGCCGTTCGTCTTATTATTGAAAGAGAAAAAGAAATTCAAAATTTCGAAGCAGAAGAGTACTGGAAAATTAAAGCGTCATTTGAAAAAGATGGAGAACAATTCGAGGCTGGTTTCTATGGAGTAGATGGAAAGAAAACAGATCTGCAATCACGTGAAGATGTCGACAATGTGCTAGAACGTATTGAAGGCGATCAGTTTAATATCCAGTCAGTTCAAAAGAAAGAACGTAAACGAAACCCTGCCTTACCGTTTACTACATCTTCTCTTCAACAGGAAGCTGCGAGAAAACTTAATTTCCGCGCTAAAAAAACAATGATGCTCGCTCAACAACTTTATGAAGGAATTGCGATCGGAAAGCAGGGCACAGTTGGTTTAATTACGTACATGAGAACGGATTCTACTCGCATCTCAGAAACAGCGAAAGATGAAGCGAAGGAATACATTCAGGGGAAATACGGCGACACTTATTTATCAGCTAAAAAGACTGCTAAAAAACAATCAGGAAAATCACAAGATGCACACGAAGCGGTTCGACCAACGTCCGTTATGCGTGACCCATCTGAAATGAAAGCATACTTGAAACGTGATCAGCTGCGTTTATATAAGCTCATTTGGGAGCGTTTTGTAGCGAGTCAGATGGCTCCGGCGATCATGGACACAATGAGTGTTGACTTGGAGAATAATGGTGCGATTTTCCGCGCCACAGGCTCTAAAGTGAAATTTAAAGGGTTCATGAAAGTGTATGTGGAAGGCAATGACGACAATAAGAAGGAAGAAGATAAGATGCTTCCTGATCTTGAAGAAGGAATGGACGTTTCGACTTCAGAAATTGATCCGACACAGCACTTTACTCAGCCACCACCACGGTATTCAGAAGCGCGACTTGTTAAAACGATGGAAGAACTCGGTATTGGAAGACCATCTACTTATGCACCGACGCTTGATACCATTCAGCGAAGAGGATACGTTGCGTTAGAAGATAAGAAATTTGTTCCTACTGAGCTTGGCGAAATTGTGTTAGAACTGATTTTGGAGTTTTTCCAGGACATCATTAACATTGAATTTACTGCTGGACTAGAAAATGACCTTGACAAAATCGAGGATGGCGAGGCAGAATGGATTTCTGTCATCAATGAATTTTACCAAAACTTCGAGAAGCGGTTGAAAGTAGCCGAAGAAGAAATGAAGGAAGTTGAAATCAAGGATGAACCAGCTGGAGAAGATTGTGAGAAGTGTGGCTCTCCAATGGTCATCAAGATGGGCCGCTATGGTAAGTTTATGGCGTGCTCAAACTTCCCGGATTGTCGAAATACAAAACCAATCCTAAAAGAAGTTGGCGTTACATGTCCGAAGTGTAAGGAAGGTAATGTCGTAGAACGTAAAAGTAAAAAGAACCGCCTCTTTTATGGTTGCGATCGCTTCCCTGAATGTGATTTCTTATCATGGGATAAACCGATTCAAACGTCCATGTCCTAAATGTGGTGATTTACTTGTCGAGAAGAAAACAAAGAAAAAGAAAGAAATCAAATGCGTAAACTGTGATTTTGTTGAAGAAGAAAACTAGTAAGGGGTTATGGTAATGAGTAAACATGTGACGGTAATCGGTGCCGGACTTGCTGGAAGTGAAGCAGCGTGGCAACTTGCAAAGCAAGGAGTGGACGTACATCTCTATGAGATGCGTCCTAAGAAGCAAACGCCTGCTCACCATACCGATAAATTTGCTGAGCTAGTATGTAGTAACTCACTTAGAGCGAATACGTTAACGAATGCAGTGGGAGTCTTAAAGGAAGAAATGCGGAAGATGGACTCTGTGATTATTAAATCTGCTGACGAATGTGCGGTACCTGCTGGTGGTGCACTGGCAGTTGACCGCCATGAATTCGCTGCGAAAGTAACCGAGAATGTTAAAAATCATCCGAACGTAACGGTATTTTCGGAGGAATGCACGAAAATTCCTGATGGCCCAACAATTATTGCAACGGGTCCACTCACGTCGAAAGATTTATCTGATCAGTTGAAGGCCCTTAGTGGAGAAGAATATTTATACTTCTACGATGCAGCTGCTCCAATTATTGAAACGGAAAGCATCGATATGGATAAAGTGTATAAGAAGTCTCGTTACGATAAGGGAGAAGCTGCGTACTTAAACTGTCCAATGACGGAGGAAGAGTTTAACACGTTCTATGAAGCGCTTATTTCCGCTGAAACGGTTCCGCTAAAAGAATTTGAAAAGGAAATTTTCTTTGAGGGCTGTATGCCGATTGAAGTGATGGCTCAACGTGGACAGAAAACGATGACATTCGGACCACTTAAGCCTGTTGGATTAGAAGATCCTCGTACAGGGAAACGTCCTTATGCAGTCGTGCAACTGAGACAGGATAATGCGTCTGGTACCCTTTACAATATCGTTGGATTCCAAACGCATCTTAAATGGGGACCGCAAAAAGAAGTGATTCGCTTAATTCCAGGTCTTGAAAATGCTGATATCGTTCGTTATGGTGTCATGCATCGCAATACATTTATTAATTCGCCGAATCTATTAAAACCAACCTATCAATATAAAGACCGCGAGAATCTTTTCTTTGCTGGTCAAATGACTGGTGTTGAAGGTTATGTGGAATCAGCAGCGTCGGGCTTAATTGCAGGATTCAATGCTGCCCGTCTCATGAATGGTGAAGAGCCTGTCGTATTCCCAGAAGAAACGGCACTTGGTAGTCTGGCGAATTATATAACGACGGCTAACCCAGACAACTTCCAACCGATGAATGCTAACTTTGGTTTGTTTCCGCCACTTGAAACGCGAATCAAAAGCAAGAAAGAACGCAATGAAACAATCGCGAATCGAGCCTTAGAAACAATTCAGAATTTTGTAAAAAGATTGTAAATTTCTATTGCTAAGGCTTCTAAATTGTGTTACGATTTAGAAGCCTTTTGAGGTGATGACGATGAATGACAATCAACAAGCTCATATTCAATCATTTTCTGAGTATCTACAGATTGAAAAGAATTGTTCACCACATACGATCTCAGGTTACTTACAGGATATTGAACATTTCGGGTCTTTTATGAAGCAGCAGACTATCGATGTCTTTGCTGCTGTTTCTTATGCAGATGTTAGAATTTATTTAACTGAGCTACATGAGCATGGTTACGCTAGAAAAACAGCAGCAAGAAAAATATCAACGTTACGAAGCTTATATCGTTTCCTTTTACGTGAGAACATTGTTGAGATAAATCCCTTTACAATGAGTTCCTTACCAAAGCAAGAAAAGCGCCTTCCGCAATTTCTATATGAGAAAGAACTTAACATGCTGTTTGACACACCAGATCGAACAAAGCCGCTTGGTCAAAGAGACAGAGCGCTGCTCGAAGTATTATACGGGTGTGGCATACGAATAAGTGAGTGTGTTTCACTGAATATAGAAGACATTGATTTTGCGATCGGTACGATTTTTGTCATTGGTAAAGGACGTAAGGAAAGATATGTACCAATTGGTAGTTTCGCTATAGATGCAGTGAAAGAGTATATACAAGATGGACGAGAACAGCTGCTTTCGTCAGGCAAAGAGCCTACTAAAGCCCTGTTTTTAAATTTTAGAGGTAGTCGTGTTACAGCAAGGGGTGTTCGGACAATTTTAGATAAGATTGTAAAAGATGCTTCCTTGCATGTACATATTAGTCCCCATGTGATGAGACACACATTTGCAACGCATTTGCTGAATGAAGGGGCAGACTTACGTTCTGTACAGGAGCTATTAGGACATTCTGATTTATCATCTACTCAGATCTATACCCACGTCACGGGAGATCGATTGCGAAATATATACATGAACCATCACCCAAGAGCTTAACGGCTCGGGAGGAGGAACTTATGGGAGACTTTCATTCAACGACGATATTTGCCGTACAGCATAATGGCGAGTGTGCAATGGCTGGGGATGGCCAGGTCACATTCGGCAATGCTGTAGTCATGAAGCATACAGCAAAGAAAGTAAGAAGGCTTTTTCATGGTAAAGTAGTTGCAGGATTTGCGGGATCTGTTGCAGATGCCTTTACACTATTTGAAAAATTCGAAAGCAAGCTTGAAGAGTTTGGTGGCAACCTTCAACGTGCTGCTGTAGAGCTTGCAAAAGAATGGCGCAGTGACCGCGTGCTAAGAAAGCTTGAAGCAATGCTAATTGTTATGAATAAAGATGAGCTACTGCTTATCTCGGGTACTGGTGAAGTGATTGAACCTGATGATGGCATTCTTTCAATTGGTTCAGGATCTAACTACGCCCTTTCAGCGGGGAGAGCACTCAAACGTTACAGCGATAACAAGTCAGCAGAAGAAATCGCGCGGGCATCTATGGAAATAGCATCTGAAATTTGTGTATACACAAATGATCAAATAATCGTAGAAACCATTTAGTATATAAAATGTATCTTTGGAGGAGATCGTATGTCTAATCCATTAACACCGAGACAAATTGTTGAAAAACTTGATCAGTATATTGTTGGTCAGAATGACGCAAAGAAGGCAGTTGCCGTGGCGTTAAGAAATCGATACCGACGTGGCCTTTTGAGCGACAAACTGAAGGATGAAGTTAATCCAAAAAACATTTTGATGATCGGACCAACAGGAGTAGGTAAGACGGAAATTGCACGACGACTCGCTCGCCTTGTCAATGCTCCGTTTATTAAAGTAGAAGCAACAAAATTTACTGAAGTAGGTTATGTTGGTCGAGATGTAGAATCAATGGTTCGAGATCTAGTTGAAACATCGATCCGACTTGTGAAAGAAGATCGAATGGAACAGGTGAAAGGCAAAGCGGAGGAAAATGCGAACAAACGCATTGTGGAATTGCTCGTTCCATCTAGTAAAAAGCAAACACAATATAAGAATCCGCTTGAAATGTTATTTGGTAATCAAGGACAAGAGGAAACAGCTAATCAGTCTGCTAGTGAAGATCAATCGATCGCATCGAGACGGAAGCAAATAGCGCAACAGCTTGCACTTGGTGAACTAGAAGATCGTATGATTACTGTGGAAGTAGAAGAACAAAACAATTCCATGATGGATATGTTCCAGGGCGCTGGTATGGAGCAAATGGGTATGAATATGCAGGATATGCTTGGAAATATCATGCCTAAAAAGAAGAAAAAACGAAAGCTTCCAGTCTCAGAAGCGCGTAAAGTGTTAACGCAAGATGAAGCAGCGAAACTCGTCGATATGGACGAAGTTGCGCAAGATGCTGTTTCAAAGACCGAACAATCGGGTATCATCTTCATTGATGAAATCGACAAGGTAGCTGGAAAAAGTCAACAATCAGCTGATGTATCTAGAGAAGGTGTTCAACGAGACATCTTACCGATTGTAGAAGGTTCAACAGTGACGACAAAATATGGCCCTGTTAAAACAGATCACATTTTGTTTATGGCTGCAGGGGCATTTCATATGTCAAAACCGTCAGACCTCATTCCTGAGCTGCAGGGACGTTTCCCAATTCGTGTCGAGCTATCAAGCTTAACAGTAGATGACTTTAAGCGGATTTTAACAGAGCCTGATAACGCTCTTGTGAAGCAATATACAGCTTTATTAGAAACAGAAGGTATTAAAGTTGAATTTTCTGACGATGCTATTCTTAAAATTGCTACAATTGCTACTGAAGTGAATCAGGACACGGATAATATTGGTGCTCGAAGACTTCATACAATTTTAGAAAAGCTTTTAGAAGATCTTTCATTCGAAGCACCGGACATTAATCTAGACAGCATTACAATTACACCAGAGTATGTTGAGGAAAAGTTAGCTTCTATTGCGAAGAACCGGGACCTCAGCCAATACATCCTATAATACATACAGGAGGATAAATCATGAATTTACTTGAAAAAACGAGAAAAATTAATGGCATGCTACAAAAATCAGAGGGGCCAGTTAACTTTACAGATATGGCTGAAACGCTACGTGACGTTATTATGGCAAACGTATATGTGGTAAGCCGCAGAGGAAAGCTACTTGGAATTGCGATTAATCAAGAAATTGAAAATGAACGTATGAAGAAAATGTTCTCAGAGCGTCAGTTCCCTGAAGAATATACTCAGAACCTCTTTGGCATTAATGAAACATCATCAAACCTTGATATCACAAGCGAGTACACAGCTTTCCCAGTAGAGAATCGCGATCTTTTCGAGAAAGGACTTACAACAATCGTGCCGATCGTTGGTGGAGGAAGTCGTCTAGGTACGCTCATCCTTTCACGTTTGAGCGATTCATTCTCTGATGATGATCTTTTGTTAGCTGAATACGGTGCGACAGTAGTGGGAATGGAAATTCTTCATGAGAAAGCCGAAGAAATCGAAGAAGAAGCAAGAAACAAAGCGGTCGTTCAAATGGCGATCTCATCTCTTTCATACAGTGAACTAGAAGCGATTGAGCATATTTTTGAAGAACTTGAAGGAAATGAAGGCCTTCTAGTCGCAAGTAAAATTGCTGATCGTGTAGGAATCACTCGCTCTGTCATCGTAAATGCTTTACGTAAGCTTGAGAGTGCTGGTGTTATTGAGTCTCGTTCTCTAGGAATGAAAGGAACTTACATTAAAGTTCTTAACGATAAGTTTCTTGTAGAACTTTCAAAATTGAAGACACAGTAATTCATGAAACGCTCCGGGAACTCTTCCGGAGCGTTTTTAAACGAATGAATCCTTCCTTTTTATAAACGATTAGAATGAGTTTATATAGGTATTCATGGAATTTAAGATTTAAACTTGCGACTTATCACATGATGTGATATATTAATCAACGGTGTTAATCACACACGCTTGTTGATTTGGAAAGTGGTGCTGCAGACGCAGTTTTTTCCGAAATAGATGCAAGCGGAGGATAAAAAAACCATTAGGAGGAACACAATCATGGCAGTAATCTCTATGAAACAGCTTCTTGAAGCTGGGGTACACTTCGGTCACCAGACTCGTCGTTGGAACCCAAAAATGAAACCTTATATCTTCACTGAAAGAAACGGTATCTACATTATCGACCTTCAAAAAACAGTGAAGAAAGTCGAAGAAGCTTATAACTTCGTTCGTGACATCGCTCAGGACGGTGGTAAAGTTCTTTTCGTCGGTACTAAAAAGCAAGCGCAAGATTCCGTTAAGGATGAAGCGATCCGTGCTGGTCAATACTACATCAACCAACGCTGGTTGGGTGGAACACTTACAAACTTTGAAACAATTCAAAAGCGTATTAACCGCCTGAAGAGCCTTGAAAAGATGGAAGAAGACGGTACTTTCGAAGTACTACCTAAGAAAGAAGTTATCCTTCTTAAAAAAGAAATGGATCGCCTTGAAAGATTCCTTGGTGGTATTAAAGATATGAACGGCGTTCCAGACGCATTGTTCGTAATCGACCCTCGTAAAGAGCGTATCGCTATTGCTGAGGCTCGTAAGCTTAATATCCCTATCGTTGCGATCGTGGATACAAACTGTGATCCAGATGAGATCGACTATATTATCCCTGGTAACGACGATGCAATCCGCGCTGTGAAACTTCTAACTGCTAAAATGGCTGACGCTGTGATCGAAGTTAGCAAAGTAGAAGAAGAAGCAGAAGTTGAAGCGGTAGAAACTGAAGAGACATCTGTATAAGAACACAAAGGGGTGATAAAGGGGAACTCTAACCCCTTTATCACCTTTTTTTAACCCAAAAGGGTATGGTTACATATCATAATTCAAGGAGGAATTACTAATGGCAGTAACAGCTCAAATGGTAAAAGAATTGCGTGCACAAACTGGTGCAGGTATGATGGATTGCAAAAAAGCACTAACAGAAAACGATGGTGACATGGACAAAGCGATTGACTGGCTTCGTGAGAAAGGGATTTCTAAAGCAGCTAAGAAGGCTGACCGCGTAGCAGCTGAAGGTCTTGCTAGCATCGCAGTTGAAGGGAATAAAGCAGTTATCGCTGAAATTAACTCAGAAACTGACTTTGTCGCTAAGAACGAAAGCTTCACTACGTTAATCAACGACATTGCACATCACCTTCTTCAAGCTAACCCAGAGTCTGTTGATGCAGCTCTTGAAAGCAAAATGGAGAACGGACAAACTGTTACAGAATTCTTAAACAATGCGATTGCTAAAATCGGTGAGAAAATTTCTCTTCGTCGCTTCCAAATTGTTGAGAAAACTGATGCAGATGCATTCGGTGCATACCTTCACATGGGTGGACGTATTGGCGTTCTAACACTTCTCGAAGGAACAACGGACGAAGAAGTAGCAAAAGACGTAGCAATGCACACAGCTGCTGTCAACCCTCGTTTCGTATCTCGTGATGCTGTTCCAGCTGAAGAAGTTGAGCGCGAGCGCGAAGTACTTAAGCAACAAGCTTTAAACGAAGGTAAGCCAGAGAAAATTGTTGAGAAAATGGTAGAAGGACGTATTAACAAATTCTTCGAAGAAATTTCTCTTGTTGATCAGCCGTTTGTTAAAGACACTGATCAAAAAGTAGGGAAATATGTAGAGTCTAAAGGCGCTACTGTAAAAGGCTTCATCCGCTACGAAGTTGGCGAAGGCATGGAGAAACGTGAAGATAACTTCGCTGAAGAAGTTATGTCTCAAGTGAAGAAGTAAAACAATGATAGGGAACACGCTGTGTTCCCTATTTTTCAAGAACAAATACTGATAAACATGCTGGAGGGTTAAAATGAGCGGAGCCAAGTATGAACGCGTTGTGTTAAAATTAAGCGGAGAAGCATTGTCCGGTGGAGAAGGGCAAGGAATCTCACCTTCAATCGTTCAATCTATCGCATCACAGGTGAAGGAAATTCATGAAATGGGTGTAGAAGTTGCCGTAGTTGTTGGTGGTGGAAACATCTGGCGTGGAAAAGTAGGCAGTGAAATGGGAATGGAATCGTGCTACTGCTGATTATATGGGAATGCTTGCAACTGTAATGAATTCACTTGCCATGCAGGATAGCTTAGAGAGCATTGGAGTTGAAACACGTGTTCAAACTTCAATCGAAATGAGACAGGTAGCTGAACCATATATCCGTCGTAAAGCCATTCGTCACCTTGAGAAAAAACGCGTTGTCATTTTTGCGGCAGGTACTGGTAACCCATACTTCTCGACAGATACAACGGCAGCTCTTCGTGCAGCAGAGATTGAAGCGGACGTTATTTTGATGGCGAAGAACAACGTAGATGGTGTATACACAGCAGATCCAACTGTTGATGCGACTGCGAAGAAGTATGACACATTGTCTTACCTTGATGTCCTTAAAGAAGGATTGGCTGTTATGGACTCTACAGCTTCGTCACTTTGTATGGATAACGATATTCCACTTGTTGTCTTCTCGATCATGGAAGAAGGTAATATTAAGCGCGCCATATGTGGCGAAGAAATTGGAACAGTAGTAAAGGGGAGAAATTAAGATGACGAAAGAAATCTTGAAAAACGCTGAAGAACGTATGCAGAATGGAATCTCAAGCTTAAAGCGTGAGCTGGCAACGCTACGAGCAGGAAGAGCGAATGCGTCTTTACTTGATAAAGTTCAAGTGGATTACTACGGTGCTCCAACACCTGTTAACCAGCTTGCTGGTGTTTCAGTTCCAGAAGCGCGCATGCTATTGATCCAACCTTACGATAAAACTGCCATTGGCGATATCGAAAAAGCTATTCTTAAATCTGATCTTGGCCTTACACCTTCTAATGATGGAAATGTGATTCGTCTTACAATTCCTGCCCTTACGGAAGAGCGTCGTAAAGATCTTGTGAAACTCGTTAAGAAATATGCTGAAGAAGGCAAAGTGGTTATCCGTAACATTCGCCGAGATGCAAATGATGAGTTGAAGAAACAAGAAAAAGATGGCGACATCACTGAAGATGAACTTCGCCGCGGAAACGACGATGTTCAGAAGCTTACTGACAAATATGTAGCTGAAGCTGACAGTATTGCTGCAGATAAAGAAAAAGAAATCATGGCAGTCTAATTCAATAACATGTAAAATAAGATAATAAAAGGACCCTCTTTTCCCACAGGGGGTTTTTTTGTTAAGTAAGTGACACAATGGAGGATTTGCAATGCTTGGGAAGTTCTCGAACTGGATGAGAAAGAATGAAGATGAGGAACAATTAGAAATTAACACATCTGCTAATATCCCAGGGCATATTGCGATCATTATGGATGGCAATGGACGCTGGGCCAAGAAGCGAGGTCTCCCACGTGTGGCTGGCCACCGTGAGGGTGTGAAGGTTGTAAAGAAGATTGTTCGAAAAGCAAATGACTTAGGTGTACAATACTTAACCCTTTATGCTTTTTCAACTGAAAATTGGAAGCGACCGAAAGAGGAAGTAGACTTTTTGATGAAGCTCCCAGAACAATTTTTGCTTAGTCATCTGCCTGAATTAATTGAGCAGAACGTCCAAGTACGAATAATGGGAGAACGAGAGCAGCTACCCCCCCACACGTTCAAAGCCATTAGTAAGGCAGTGAATGAAACGAAAGACAATACCGGGTTAATTCTTAATTTCGCACTCAATTATGGCAGTCGTCATGAAATGAAAACAGCGATGCAGCGGTTATTAAGTGACGTGAAAAAGGGGATACTGACGGAAGAAGAGATTACGGAAGAAAAAATTTCTTCCTATTTACTCAGCAGTCAATACCCGGATCCGGATTTACTTATACGGACAAGCGGAGAAATTCGCTTAAGTAACTTTATGCTCTGGCAGTTGGCTTATACAGAACTTTGGTTTACAGAAGTTCTTTGGCCAGATTTCACAGAGCACCATTTTCTTGAGGCCGTGCAGGAATATCAGCGTAGAGGAAGACGTTACGGCGGGGTGTAAGTGTAGGAGGACATTAACGTAATGAAACAACGTGTTATTACGGGTGTGATTTTTGGCGCCCTCTTGTTAGGAATGATTGTTGTAGGAGACTGGCCATTCATTCTGTTAATGGCGTTAGTTGCCACTATCGGAATGGTGGAACTGTTACTAATGAAGAAAATCACATTGGTTTCGCTTCCTGGATTACTTGCCATCGTTGGAACGTGGATTCTTGTCATGCCTGATGACTGGATTGCTTCAATAACATCATCTGTATTTACTAAAATCGATCTCTTATTCTTCGGATTGCTCATTTTACTTGCAATGACAGTCTTAACGAAAAATAAGTACAGCTTTGATGAAAGCTCTTTTATTATGATGGCATCACTCTATGTAGGTTTAGGTTTCTATTACTTCACAGCTACAAGATATTTAGGTGAAAGTAATTTAGATGGCATGATCCATTTGTTTTTTATTATCTTTTTAATATGGGCGTCTGATTCTGGAGCCTATTTTGTGGGACGATCACTCGGTAAGAAAAAACTCTGGCCACACATTTCACCAAACAAAACAGTAGAAGGTGCGGTTGGCGGAGTGGTGATGGCAGTAATTGTTGGAGTTGTTTTCCAATTGATCTATCCTGTATATGATTCCATGATTGTCGTTCTGATTGTATCAGTGTTAACTTCTGTTTTTGGACAGATTGGTGACCTTGTTGAATCTGCCTTTAAGCGTCATTATGGAGTGAAAGATTCAGGCAGTATCTTACCAGGACACGGAGGGATACTTGATCGATTTGATAGTCTCATATTCGTTCTCCCCCTTCTGCATTTACTTAACCTGGTTTAGCCGAAACAGAGTGGATTGGAGGAACGGTTCGTTTGAAGAAAATTAGCTTACTCGGAGCATCTGGTTCTATCGGTGTTCAAACCCTCGATATTGTGAGAATGCATCCTGACATGTTTTCTCTAGTAGCGGTTTCAGTAGGGAAAAATGTAAAGAAAGCGGTGGAAATAGCAGAGGAATTTAAGCCGAAGTTATTATCTGTCCAAAAGAAAGAAGATGCAGAATCGCTCAGAAGAACCATCTCAAGAAAAACGAAAATTGTCTATGGTGAGGAAGGATTATTAGAAGTAGCCTGCCATCATGAATCAACCGTTCTCGTTAATGCGATTCTTGGAAGTATCGGACTTTCTCCGACTCTATCAGCAATTGAACAAGGAAAAACGATTGCGATTGCAAATAAAGAAACGCTAGTTACAGCAGGTCACCTTGTAACGGAAGCTGCCAAAAAACATGGATCTGCCCTTTTGCCAGTAGATAGTGAGCATTCAGCACTATTCCAGTGTTTGAATGGGGAAAAGCAGGATCAGATGGAACGGCTTATATTGACTGCATCAGGTGGAAGCTTTCGCGATAAAAAACGCGAAGAACTAGTGGGTGTTAGTGTAAAGGATGCCCTCAATCATCCTAACTGGTCAATGGGAGCAAAGATTACAATTGACTCAGCTACAATGATGAATAAGGGGCTTGAAGTAATTGAAGCGCATTGGTTGTTTGGTACGCCATATGATCAAATTGATGTATTGCTTCACAAAGAAAGTATTATTCATTCAATGGTAGAGTACATAGACGGAAGCGTCATGGCGCATCTAGGTACTCCGGATATGCGAATTCCAATTCAATATGCACTTAGCTATCCTGATCGACTTGAAATCAGAAATGCAAAACGGTTAAACTTATGGGAAGTCGGTCAATTACATTTTGAGAAAGTTGATTTTGACCGCTTTCGTGCATTGAAGCTGGCTTATGAAGCTGGTCGTGCTGGAGGTTCTCTTCCAGCCGTGTTAAATGCAGCAAATGAAACAGCCGTTGCAGCATTTCTAGAGGGTAAGATCGATTTCTTAACGATCGAAGAGCTCGTAGAAAGAGCGATGGAGAAGCATGAAATTATTCAAAATGCGTCGCTTGAAGAAATCCTTGCGGTTGATTCTGAAACAAGATTACGAGTTCAGTCATTAATAAAATAAAGGTGGTAAGTGAATATGAACACTGTGATTTCGATCATTATCATATTCGGAGCACTTGTTTTTATCCATGAATTGGGTCACTTGCTTCTCGCAAAACGTGCGGGGATCCTGTGTCGAGAATTCGCAATAGGCTTCGGACCAAAAATCTTCACATTTAAAAAAGGGGAGACGGTTTACACAATCAGACTTCTTCCTCTTGGTGGATTTGTCCGGATGGCGGGCGAAGATCCTGAAATGATTGAATTGAAACCTGGCCAACGAGTCGGTCTTCTCTTCAACGCTGAAAACAAAGTGGAAAAGATTGTAATTAACCAAAAATCTGCTTATCCTAATCTTAAAGATGTAACAGTTGAAGAAGCGGATCTCGAGCGCGGACTTTATATTAAAGGATATGAAGGAGAAGATGAACCAGCGGTTGTTTACCAGATTGATGAGACTTCCCATTATGTAATGGACGGTTCTGAGTTTCAAATTGCACCATACGATCGTCAATTTGGATCGAAATCGCTTTGGGATCGTTTCCTGGCTATTTTTGCTGGTCCGGTTATGAACTTTTTGTTAGCAATCGTTATTTTTATTGCGCTTGGTTTATTACAGGGAACACCGACGAATCAAGTGAAAGAAGTCGTTGATGGCAGTCCCGCTGAACAAGCAGGCATGATCAATGGTGATGTCATTACTGAAATCAATGGGACTGAAATAACGGGTTGGAATCAAATGACTTCGATCATTCAAGAAAATGCTAACACTCAGCTTGGTTTTAACGTCGATCGAAATGGAGAAAATGTTTCTTTATCCATTACGCCTGAGAAACAAGAGCTATCAGAGAACCAGTCAGTCGGTCGAATTGGTGTAGCACCTGAATATCAGGTGAACTTCTTAGATTCGATTGTCTTTGGATTTACCTCAACCTATGAATTTGGGAAGGCGATCTTTGTGGGACTTGGGCAACTTGTTACCGGCCAACTTTCCATTGATGCTTTTTCAGGACCAGTAGGTATTTATAGTTACACGGAAGAAGCAGCTTCAGGCGGTCTTTATGTCTTAATGAGATGGGCTGGCTTCTTGAGTATAAATCTTGGAATCTTTAATCTATTGCCGCTTCCGGCACTAGATGGAGGGAGACTTCTCTTTATTGGTGTTGAAGCGTTACGAGGAAAGCCTATCGATCCCCAAAAGGAAAGCCTTGTCCACTTTATTGGCTTTTCGTTCCTCATGTTACTGATGTTAGTCGTAACATGGAATGACATCCAGCGCTTCTTTTTATAAGAGCGACGGGACCCGTTTAAGAATGAAATGAGGTGCAGGAGATGAAACAATCAAAATACTTTAATCCAACCCTTCGTGACAATCCAGCTGATGCAGAAATTAAAAGTCATCAGCTCCTTGTCCGAGCGGGTTTTATGCGTCAAAATGCGTCTGGTATTTATTCTTACCTTCCATTAGGCAAAAAAGTATTAATGAAAATCGAAGAAGTGATTCGAAAAGAGCTTGATAATGTTGGCGCACAGGAGCTTTTAATGCCAGCCATTCAGCCGGCAGAATTATGGCAAGAAACTGGACGTTGGGATGTTTACGGACCTGAATTAATGCGACTAAAAGACCGTCACGGTAGACCATTCGCGCTAGGTGCTACTCACGAGGAATTAATTACAAGTCTTGTACGTGATGAACTAAAGTCGTACAAACAGTTGCCTGTCACGTTATACCAAATCCAAACAAAGTATCGCGATGAGCGTCGTCCACGTTTTGGATTGCTACGAGGAAGAGAGTTCATTATGAAAGATGCCTACTCTTTCCATTCTTCGGATGAACAGCTTGATGAGGCCTATCAAACGATGCATAGCGCGTATAGTCGTATCTTCACTACTCTTGGTTTAAACTTCCGCCCGGTTGTAGCTGACTCAGGAGCCATGGGTGGTAAAGATACTGAAGAATTTATGGCTCTTTCTAGCGTTGGAGAAGATACAATTGCATACAGTGACTCTTCTGATTATGCAGCCAATATTGAAATGGCAGAAGTTCACGTTACCTATAACAAAACAGATGAGCCAGAAGCTCCTTTAACGAAAGGGGAAGGTGAGGCTTCACCTGATCGCCAAATTCATGCTACGCTTCTTAAAGTACAAGAGGAAACGATTCTTGTTCTCGTTAGAGGCGATCATCAACTAAATGACATTAAGGTAAAGAATCTTTATGGCACAGACATGGTTGAAGAAATAAATGAAGAAGTAGATGCGAATACATTTACAGGCAAGATTATAGCGGATCAAGCCGTTCGTTCGATTGTAAATGGCACATTAACCGGTAAGCATGCTTATCAAAATGTTAACCCTGAGCGTGATCTTACCATTGAACGGTACGAAGATCTTCGCTTTATCCAAGAAGGAGATCCATCTCCTGATGGGAACGGGACAATCGTATTTGCAGAAGGCATTGAAATTGGACAGGTCTTTAAACTGGGTACCAAATATAGTGAAACCATGGGAGCTTCTTACCTCGATGAAGGCGGGAAAGCGAAACCGATGATCATGGGCTGCTATGGAATTGGTGTCTCAAGAACACTTGCGGCGATTGCGGAACAAAACGCAGATGACAATGGACTAAGATGGCCATTAGCTGTCACTCCGTTTCATGTTCACTTGATTACGATTAACGTAAAAGATGATGAGCAGACCGCTTTATCTGATCGCCTATATGATACATTACGTAATGAGCGCTATGATGTTCTTTACGATGATCGTAAAGAACGTGCGGGCGTTAAGTTTAAAGATGCGGACCTCATCGGACTTCCGATCAGAGTGATTGTAGGTAAGAAAGCGAACGAAGAGATAGTCGAAGTAAAGCGAAGAGATACTGGTGAGTCTATGGAAGTTTCAATAAACGACTTAAATGAGACAATCCAGGAGCTTTTAACACAAATGAACTAAAAACTGTGGATAGGTGCCAGTGGTACCTTCCACCTTTTTTTTCGCTACCTCTTCATATTTTAAGAAGGAGGAAGAATTGAATGGACCAGGATTTAAACATACGGAAAGAACGTCTTCAGCTGCTCCTTCAACAAATATCGGTTCCGGATAAATTCGTTGACTATTTCAAGGATGGTTACATTTCAAAGTTAACGGTATATAAAGAAACAAGGAAGTGGCATTTTGATTTTCACTTTCCTGATGTTCTTCCTTTTCATGTTTACGAGTTATTTAAAAGTCGTTTACAAGATGGGTTAAAGCATATTGCCGAGGTAACCTATAGTATCGTAACCGATTCTGGTGGTAATGAAGAACTTGCCATTGCCTATTGGGAAAACGTTGTAGAATTGATGCAGGAACATTCAGCTTCATTAACGACTGTTTTAAAAAGTCAAACACCGAAAATAAGTGGAAGTAAGCTGATGGTTACAGTACGTAACGAAACAGAAGCGGCGATTGCGAGAAGAAAATTATCGGCTCCGCTAGCAGACTGTTATACAAATGCCGGCTTTCCGAAATACATGCTTGAAGTAGAAGTGAAAGCATCTGAGCAAGATTATCAGAAGTTTGTTGAACAAAAGCAGCAGGAAGATCAGTCCAAAATGATGGAAGCCTTAATTGAAAAAGAAAAGGCAGATAAATCTTCAAGCAAAAATGTTCCCGATTCGCTCGTTATTGGGTACAAAATCAAAGAAGACCCGGTTCCGATTGAAACAATCCAGGATGAAGAACGTCGAATTGCAGTTCAAGGTTATGTGTTCCACGCAGAAACGAAGGAACTGAGAAGTGGTCGCACATTATTAACGTTTAAAATCACGGATTACACAGATTCAATTCTTGTGAAAATGTTCTCTCGCGATAAAGAAGATGTGCCCATTTTAGAAGCGGTTCGAAAAGGAATCTGGGTGAAAGTACGCGGCGGTATTCAAAATGATACATTTGTACGTGATCTTGTGATGATTGGTAATGATTTAACAGAAATCAAGCCAGAACTGCGACAGGACGAAGCACCGGAAGATGAGAAACGTATTGAACTTCATGCTCATACACAAATGAGTCAGATGGATGCGGTTAGTACAGCGGGAGGGTTAATTTCCCAGGCAGCTAAATGGGGGCATCCTGCCATTGCGATCACAGATCATAATGTCGTTCAGTCATTTCCAGATGCCTACGCTGCTGGTCAAAAACACGGCATTAAAGTAATCTATGGTCTTGAGGCAGATCTGGTCGATGATGGGGTACCGATCGCTTATAATGAAGCCGACCGCGATCTTGAAACGGGTACTTACATCGTATTTGACGTTGAAACAACCGGGCTCTCTGCCGTTTACAATAAAATTATTGAACTGGCTGCAGTCAAATTCAAAGATGGAGAAATAGTAGATAGATTTGAGCGGTTTGCAAATCCGCATCACCCGCTTTCCTCCACAACTATTGAATTAACGGGAATTACCGACGATATGGTGATGAATGCTCCAGAAATTGAAGATGTGATTAAAGATTTTCACAAATTCATGGGGGATGACATTCTCGTTGCCCATAATGCTAGCTTTGATATGGGGTTTCTAAATGTCGGGTTACGTAATGTCGGTTTAGGGGAAGCGACTAACCCGGTTATTGATACGCTCGAATTGGCACGTTTTCTGTATCCAGAAATGCGAAATCATCGTTTAAATACGCTTTGTAAAAAGTTTGATATTGACTTAACACAACATCACCGAGCGATTTATGATGCGGAAGCAACAGGCTATTTATTATGGAAATTGGTGAAGGACGCGCTTGAGCGAGA
This sequence comes from Bacillus sp. RAR_GA_16, assembly GCF_020165985.1. Taxonomy (GTDB): domain Bacteria; phylum Bacillota; class Bacilli; order Bacillales; family Guptibacillaceae; genus Guptibacillus. The sequence continues at coordinate 285,355 of NZ_JAIUKZ010000018.1, read as the reverse complement.
GATTACGAATCACAACATGCTAAATGACAATATGGGTCAAACTGGTTTTCAGCGCACACGTCCATCTCATACGACCATTCTCGCCAAAAATGACGTTGGCTTAAAGAACTTATTTAAACTCGTTTCCTTATCACACATTGATTATTTTTATCGAACGGCTCGAATACCACGCTCTAAGCTGGAGAAATACCGAGAAGGTCTACTTATAGGTTCTGGTTGTGATAAAGGTGAAGTATTCGAAGGAATGATGCAGAAATCTCCTGAAGAAGTAGAGGACATCGCAAAGTTCTATGATTACCTTGAAGTGCAACCTCCACAAAATTACATGCATTTAATCGAGAAAGAGCTCGTTCAAGACGAAATGGCGTTACGAGAAATTATCGGTAAAATTGTAAAGCTTGGTGAAAAATTGAATAAACCCGTCGTAGCGACTGGAAACGTCCATTATCTCGAGCCAGAAGATCATATTTACCGAAAGATTTTAATTAAAGCGCAAGCGGGCAATCCGTTAAATCGCCAAACGCTACCGCAAGTTCATTTTAGAACAACAAATGAAATGCTCGACTGCTTTCATTTCCTTGGTGCAGAAAAAGCGAAGGAAATTGTGGTACAGAAACCACAGGTAGTGGCCGATTTAATCGATGACATTAAACCGATTAAAGACGATCTTTTCACACCTCGAATTGAGGGTGCTGATGAAGAAATGCGTCAAATGAGCTACAATATGGCCAGAAGCATTTATGGGGAAGAACTTCCAACCATCGTGGAAGAAAGGCTTGAGAAAGAACTGAAGAGTATTATCGGACATGGATTTGCCGTCATCTATCTGATCTCACATAAGCTTGTAAAAAAATCTCTAAACGACGGCTACCTAGTAGGGTCTCGTGGTTCAGTAGGTTCTTCTTTTGTGGCAACGATGACTGAGATTACGGAAGTAAATCCTCTGCCGCCACACTACGTCTGTCCTTCTTGTAAGAAGTCACAGTTCTTCGATGATGGGTCAGTAGGCTCTGGATTCGATCTTCCTGATAAAACCTGTGAAGAGTGCAACATTCCTCTTACAAAAGATGGCCACGATATCCCATTTGAGACGTTCCTTGGATTTAAGGGGGATAAGGTTCCCGATATTGACCTTAACTTTTCAGGTGAATATCAACCTCGTGCCCATAACTATACAAAGGAATTATTTGGGGAGGACAATGTGTTCCGTGCAGGAACGATTGGTACGGTTGCGGAAAAAACGGCATACGGATATGTGAAAGGCTACATGGGCGATCATGACCTTCATTATAGAGGTGCTGAGATTGACCGACTTGTTTCTGGTTGTACAGGTGTGAAGCGGACATCTGGCCAGCATCCAGGCGGCATCATCGTTGTCCCAGATTATATGGATATTTATGATTTTTCACCAATTCAGTTTCCAGCAGATGATAAGACATCAGCGTGGAAAACGACGCACTTTGATTTTCATTCCATTCACGATAATCTATTAAAACTCGATATTCTCGGACACGATGACCCGACAGTTATTCGCATGCTGCAGGATTTAAGTGGAATTGATCCAAAAACCATTCCTACTGATGATGCAGAAGTGATGAAGCTCTTCAGTGGTACGGAATCTCTTGGCGTTACCCAAGATCAAATTATGTGTAAGACAGGCACGTACGGCATTCCAGAGTTCGGAACACGATTCGTACGTCAAATGCTAGAAGATACGAAACCGAGCACGTTTTCTGAACTTGTTCAGATTTCAGGACTATCGCACGGTACTGATGTATGGTTAGGAAATGCACAGGAGCTCATCCAGGCTGGAACATGTAACCTGAGTGAAGTGATTGGTTGTCGTGATGACATTATGGTTTATTTGATCTATAAAGGTCTTGATCCATCCCTAGCGTTTAAAATCATGGAGTTTGTGCGGAAGGGGAAAGGGCTTCAAGAAGAATGGGTAGCGGAAATGAAGAAGCATGATGTGCCTGACTGGTACATTGATTCTTGTTTGAAAATCAAGTATATGTTCCCGAAAGCCCACGCAGCTGCCTATGTGTTAATGGCTGTTCGGATTGCTTATTTCAAAGTGCATCATCCAATTCTTTTCTATGCGGCTTATTTAACAGTAAGAGCAGATGATTTTGATATCGATACAATGGCGAAAGGATCGAATGCGATTCGAGCGAAAATCGAAGAAATTAACGAAAAGGGACTGGATGCATCACCTAAAGAGAAAAACCTCTTAACCGTGATGGAGATTGCGCTCGAAATGTCAGAACGCGGTCTTCGGATGCAGAAGGTTGATCTTTATCGATCGAAAGCCGCTGAATTTGTTGTTGATGGGGATTCATTGATCCCTCCATTCAACTCTCTACCAGGCGTTGGAACGAATGCGGCGATTAATATTGAAAATGCGAAAGAAGCCGGCGAGTTTCTTTCGAAAGAAGATTTACAGCAGCGAAGTAAGATTTCAAAGACCGTCCTTGAGTATTTAGATGATCATGGATGTCTAGAAGGTTTACCAGATGCGAACCAGCTGAGCTTATTCTAATGAAGCGCCTTCGCTTCTCTGTTGAATTGGTTATATGAGTATGGTATAGTAATTGTGGAAATACTAGTGAATACACACGCGACGGAAGAGTGGGGCTATCCCACTCTTTCGTTTTCGATTGGGACCCTGCTGTACAGGATCAGAAAGGAGGACAACCAATGAATGAAAATGTGATTACGGTTACTGAAGAACTAGTAAAACCAATAGTAGATGAAATGAACCTGGAACTTGTAGATATAGAATTCACGCAGGAAGGCAAGAATTGGTTTCTCCGTGTCTATGTCGATTCTCCTCGGGGTGTTGATATTGAGGAGTGCGGGACAATTAGCGAAAAGCTAAGTGAACAGCTTGATAAGCATGATCCAATTACACAACCTTATTTCCTAGAAGTTTCCTCACCGGGGGCTGAACGTCCGTTGAAGAAAAAGACTGACTTTGAAAAAGCGGTAGGAAAACAAGTCTATATGACTACTTACGAACCTATTGACGGAGAGAAAAGCTTCGAAGGTAAGCTTTCTGATTTCGATGGGGAAACGGTTGTGATTGAACAGCGAGTGAAAACGAGAGTGAAAAAGGTAGAATTACCTTATGAAAAAGTAGCAAGCGCAAGGCTTGCGGTTGTTTTTTAATTAAAGGGGAGAATGAAAAATGAAGAGTAGTGAGTTATTAGATGCGCTAACCATTCTTGAAAAAGAAAAGGGCATCAGCAAGGATATTATCGTTGAGGCGATTGAAGCAGCCCTTATTTCCGCATATAAGCGAAATTTCCACCAGGCACAAAATGTAAGAGTGGACTTTAATCAGGATACCGGTTCGATCCGCGTATTTGCTCGAAAAGATGTCGTAGAAGAAGTGGAAGATTCTCGTCTTGAGATTTCACTAGAAGATGCGAAAGACATCGATCGTCAATATGAGCTAGAAGATATTGTAGAAATCGAAGTAACACCTCGTAATTTCGGGCGTATTGCAGCTCAAACAGCAAAACAAGTCGTTACTCAGCGTGTCCGTGAAGCAGAGCGTGGGATCATATTTAGCGAATTTATTGAACGCGAAGACGATATCATGACTGGAATTGTTCAGCGTCAGGATCATCGTTTTATTTATGTTGACCTCGGACGAATTGAAGCACTTCTCCCTGCAGGTGAACAAATGCCTAACGAAACGTATCATTCTCATGATCGTATTAAGGTGTATGTAACCAAAGTTGAAAAAACAACCAAAGGGCCACAGGTGATGGTTTCAAGAACTCATCCTGGTCTTCTTAAGCGTTTATTTGAACTTGAAGTGCCAGAAATTTTTGACGGAACTGTAGAAGTGAAGTCAATTTCACGTGAAGCTGGTGATCGTTCTAAGATTGCGGTTCACGCAGAAGATCCTGAAGTGGATCCGGTTGGCTCTTGTGTAGGACAGCGTGGACAACGTGTTCAAGCAATCGTAAACGAACTAAAAGGCGAGAAGATTGATATTGTTAACTGGTCTGAAGATATCGTTGAATATGTAGCAAATGCGTTAAGCCCTTCTAAAGTCCTTAAAGTAAATGTTGATGAAGAAAATAAGATGACTCAAGTTATCGTTCCGGACTATCAGCTTTCTCTTGCGATCGGGAAGCGCGGTCAAAATGCGCGACTTGCAGCGAAGCTGACGGGTTGGAAAATTGATATTAAAAGTCAATCTGAAGCGGAAGAGCTTGGCATTTATAGTGCTGATGAAGCTCCTCTTTTCGAAGAGAACGACGCAGAAGATTCTGAGCTAGATTAAGCAAGATCGGGAGAGGTGTCCATCGTGCAAAAACGTAAAATTCCGATGCGGAAATGTGTCGCCTGTCAAGAAATGAAGCCAAAAAAAGAGCTCGTTCGAATTGTTCGTTCGCCTGAAGGGGTTATATCGATCGACCAAACGGGTAAAAAGAATGGACGAGGCGCATACCTTTGCAACAAAGAAGAGTGTTTTACTCTTGCTAAGAAGCGTAATTCCTTAGCGGCTCATCTTAAGGCAGAAGTGACGGAAGACATTTATGCTGACCTCGCAGAATCGCGGTCAAACTAAATGAACAATAAGAATTGGGAGTCACTGTTAGGACTCGCACAGCGCGCTGGCAAAGTCGTGTCTGGGGAAGAGCTTGTGGTGAAGGAAATTCAGCGCAAGAGTGCCAGACTCGTACTCGTTGCAGGTGACGCATCTGACAACACAAGAAAGAAAATAACGGATAAAGCAACTACTTATAAAGTCCCAGTATGTTTTGTTACAGGGCGCTATGAGCTTGGTCATGCGATTGGCAAAGTTCAACGAGTCACGATAGCCGTTACTGATGCAGGGTTTGCGAAGAAGCTTCACGCGATGCTCGATCAATAACACGGGGGTGATCGTATGAGTAAGATGCGAATTCATGAATACGCAAAAGAACATAATACTACTAGTAAGGATGTTATCGAAAAGTTAAAAAGCATGAATATTACGGTAAACAACCATATGTCTGTGATTGACGATCAGGCAATGGCTAAGCTTAATAACGATTCGGAACAATCCAAAAAGGGAAGCGACAAAAACAGTATGGAAAATAAAAACAATCGAAACAACCCAAAAGCAAATGCAAATCAAAAGAATAGTAAAAGCGCACCAAACAATCGCCGCGGTGGACGTCGTCCAAATCGACGTGGAAAAGGACAACCTCCTAAAAACACGGCTGCTCCAAGAAGATTGCCTTCTAAAGTAACGTTTATTGGTTCACTTACAGTTGGTCAACTGGCTGAAAAGCTAGGTAAAGATGCTTCTGAACTTATTAAAAAGCTAATGGGTCTTGGTGTAATGGCAACAATCAACCAGGAACTAGACAAAGACACAATGGAGCTTATTTGTGACGATTACGGCGTGAAAGTTGAAGAAGAAGAGCTGTTCGAAGTAACGGATCTTGATAATTATACAAGTGAAGACGAAGAAGGCAAGCTTGTCGAGCGTCCAGCCGTTGTTACCATTATGGGTCACGTTGACCATGGTAAAACAACGCTACTTGACGGTATCCGTGATACAAAAGTAACTCAAGGTGAAGCAGGCGGTATTACGCAGCACATTGGTGCTTACCAGATTGAAGAAAACAATAAAAAAATCACATTCCTTGATACACCTGGACACGCAGCGTTTACAACTATGCGCGCACGTGGTGCAAAAGTTACGGATATTACCGTTCTTGTTGTTGCTGCGGATGATGGTGTTATGCCACAAACGGTTGAAGCGATTAACCACGCAAAAGCAGCGGAAGTGCCAATTATCGTTGCGGTTAATAAGATGGATAAAGAAGGTGCAAATCCTGACCGCGTCATGCAAGAATTAACGGAGTATGAACTCGTATCTGAAGAATGGGGCGGGGACACGATTTTCGTTAATCTTTCTGCAATCAAGCGTGAAGGAATTGATAATCTTCTTGAAACGATTCTTTTGATTTCTGAAGTAGAAGAATTCAAAGCAAACCCAGATAAGCTTGCTACTGGTACTGTAATCGAAGCTCAGCTTGATAAAGGACGCGGACCGGTTGCAACGCTTCTTGTTCAAGAAGGTACGCTTAAAGTTGGCGATCCTGTCGTAGTAGGGAATACGTTTGGACGTGTGCGTGCAATGGTTAACGACCTTGGTAAACGCGTGGATGCAGCGGCACCGTCGACTCCAGTAGAAGTAACAGGACTTAGTGATGTACCACAAGCTGGCGATCGTTTTGTCGCTTTTGAAGATGAGAAAACAGCACGTCAAGTTGGCGAAGCACGTAACCAGCAACAAATTGAAGCACAGCGTAAAGAATCTTCTAAAATGAATCTAGATGACCTCTTCGATAAGATTCAGCAAGGTGACGTAAAAGATATCAACGTTATCGTAAAGGCGGACGTTCAAGGTTCTGTTGAAGCGCTAGCTGGTTCACTTCAAAAAATTGAAGTAGAAGGTGTAAAGATCAACATTATCCATACTGCTGTAGGTGCAATTACAGAATCAGACATTATTCTTGCCTCTGCTTCTAATGCAATCATTATCGGATTTAACGTCCGTCCTGATTCGAATGCGAAGAAAGTAGCTGAGTCAGAGCAAGTTGAAATCCGTCTACATCGTGTTATTTACACAGCTATTGAAGAAATTGAAGCCGCAATGAAAGGTATGCTCGATCCAGTTTATGAAGAGAAAGTAATTGGTCAAGCAGAAGTACGTGAAACGTTTAAAGTTTCTAAAGTAGGTACGATTGCTGGTTCTTACGTAACAGAAGGTAAAATTACGCGTAATTCTGGCGTTCGTGTCATTCGCGACGGCATTGTTGTTTTTGAAGGCGAAGTCGATACGTTGAAACGTTTTAAAGATGACGCGAAAGAAGTGGCAAAAGGATACGAGTGTGGTATCACACTTGCGAAATTTAATGATGTAAAAGAAGGCGACATTATTGAAGCCTTTATCATGGAGGAAGTAAAGCCTAAGTGATTGGATACGTCGAATGTGAATGCATCATCTATGATGCGCAATCCTTGAAGGAAAAAAGAGCTGTGCTTCAGTCGGTCATAGGCCGTCTGAAGCACAACAATCTTGCTATTTCGGAGCTCGATAGCCAGGATTTATGGCAACATACTGTCATTGGTATTGTGACAACGGCTTCGAGTAAAACGGCGTGTGAGCGTGAGCTTCAGCGCGCCATTTCATTGATTGATTCACGTCCTGACATTGAACTCACTCGAGCAACTTATGAGTGGCTTTAGGAAAGAAACGAGGTGTAACGATGAGTAATGTTCGCGCAAATCGTGTTGGTGAACAGATGAAGAAAGAACTTGGTGATATAATCAGCAGGAAGATTAAAGACCCGCGCGTAGGTTTCGTTACAGTAACAGCAGTAGAAGTTACGAATGATCTACAGCAAGCAACGGTATTTATTACTGTCCTTGGTGACGAAGAAAAGAAAGAAGCGACCCTAAACGGACTTGCGAAAGCAACTGGTTTTATCCGTTCTGAAATCGGGAAGCGTATCCGTCTTCGTAAAACACCGGAAATTTATTTTGAATTTGATGAATCGATCGATTATGGTAACAAAATTGAACGACTTCTTGCAGATTTAAATCAAGCGGATGAGTAGAAATGATGGGATAGGCAGGAATGTCTATCCTTTCTCTATGTCGTCAGATTGAAAGGAAGAAGAGAATGAACGGGATATTACCTTTAAAAAAACCAGCGGGGATGACTTCTCATGATTGTGTCGCCGTGACAAGAAAGCTTTTGCACACAAAAAAAGTAGGTCATACGGGAACGCTGGATCCTGACGTAACAGGTGTTTTACCGCTATGTATTGGAAGAGCAACAAAAGTGGCTCAATACATGACGGATTTTTCGAAAACGTACGAAGCCGTGATTACACTTGGCTTTTCAACGACAACGGAAGATGCTTCTGGAGAAAAGGTGGAGGAAAAGAAAGTAGATAAAATCCCTTCAACGAACGAAATTGAAGAAGCACTAGCTACTTTCAAAGGTACGATTGAACAAGTGCCACCGATGTATTCAGCTGTTAAAATAAATGGAAAAAAACTATATGAGTATGCATTTAAAGGAGAGGTTGTTGAACGGCCTTCTCGTCAAGTGACCATTCACGAGCTTGACCGAATAGGTGAGGTAAGAGAAGAAGATGGAACGGTTTCAATTCCTGTACGAGTCACTTGCAGTAAGGGAACTTACATCCGAACACTTGCGGTTGATGTTGGTGAGCACCTTGGCTATCCAGCTCATATGTCTTTTTTGATTCGAACGGCTTCTGGCCCATTTAAACTAGAAGAATGTTTGACATTTGATGAGATAAAACAGATGATAGAAGAGGAAACGCTGTCTCTATTCCCGATGGAATATGCTCTTTCTACCATGCCATCATTAACAGTAACACCTGATCTTGAAGCAAAACTCCAAAATGGAGCTGTCCTTCCTCAGGTAAATGAGATGACAGGTGATCGACTCGTTATGTACAATAATAACGGAGAAGCAATTGCAATTTATCAAAAACATCCTGAGAAACCCGGCTTAATGAAGCCTGAGAAAGTGTTTTCGAGATGAAGTAAGAAGGTGAAACCGTTGAAGACTATTTATTTATCGCATCCACATCAATTGAAAGCGGACCATCCTACGGTCATGGCGCTTGGGTATTTTGATGGTATTCATCGTGGTCATCAGAAAGTGATTTCGACTGCGAAAAAGATTGCTGATGAGAAAGGTGTCGAGTCAGCAGTGATGACGTTCTATCCCCACCCTTCCGTCGTTTTAGGGAAGTCCACTCCTCAAACAAAGGCCATTACGCCACTTGATGATAAAATTGACCTTATTGAAGGCATGGGGATTGATGTTCTTTATATTGTGAAATTTGACCAAACCATTGCTGGAATCACTCCCCAACAATTTGTAGACGATTATCTGATTGCATTATCTGTCGTCCACGTTGTCGCTGGATTTGATTATACATATGGAAGCAAAGGAAGAGGTACAATGGATTCCCTTCCTTTCCATGCGCGAAATCAGTTTGATCAAACCGTTATTGAGAAAGTTTCACAGCAGGATGAGAAAGTTAGTTCAACTCTTATTCGTTCTTATATCCGGGATGGGGCAGTGGAGAACGTTGAAGCCGTTCTTGGTCGCCGTTATGTAGTAAAAGGAACCGTGGTTGAAGGAGATCAGCGTGGTCGTACAATCGGATTCCCGACCGCAAACGTTGATCTTAAGGACGACTACCTTGTTCCTGCTACAGGGGTCTATGCTGTCCGAATGCGCGTGAAAAATGAGTGGATGAATGGTGTCTGTAACGTAGGGTATAAACCAACGTTTTATGAAGAAAAGCCAGACCAGCCTTCACTCGAAGTGCACGTGTTTGATTTTAGCGGTGACATTTATGGTCAGAAGGTGGAGGTCGAATTTCATCAAAAAATTCGGGGAGAAGTGAAATTCTCTTCTGTTGATGATCTCATTGCGCAAATTGGTCAAGATGCGAAAGATGCAAAGAAAATCTTGAAATAGATTTCCCTTGCATTTTAGGACAAAAACCTGTAATCTATTATCTGTACGACAAGTACACAACCTATACTGGGCAATCGAGTCACCGACGTTTGCGCGGTATCAGGGGATTAGAAATTAAGGAGGTGAAACGGATGGCAATCACACAAGAGCGTAAGCAAGAGCTTATCACTAAGTTCAAAACTCACGAGAATGATACTGGTTCTCCAGAGGTTCAAATCGCTGTCCTTACTGAGGAAATCAACAATTTGAACGATCATCTACGTTTCCACAAGAAAGACCACCACTCTCGTCGCGGTCTTCTTAAGATGGTTGGTAAACGCCGTAATCTTTTAACGTATCTTCGTAACAAGGACGTTACTCGTTACCGCGAACTTATCAAAGAACTTGGTCTACGTCGATAATGATTCAGAAAAGCGGGATATTTCCCGCTTTTTTATTAGGTTAAAAATACATAGATTTCTTCCTTTCTTTTTAGAAGCAAAAAGGTTAGGGTATAATAAAAGAAATGATTTTATTGGATGAGAGGAGTTCTCACATTAATGGCACAAGAGAAGCAAGTGTTTTCAATTGATTGGGCTGGTCGCGAATTGTCAGTTGAGATTGGTCAGCTGGCGAAACAGGCGAGCGGTGCAGCATTGATTCGTTACGGCGATACAGCTGTACTAGCAACGGTTACAGGTTCTAAGGAGCCGAAAGACCTTCCGTTTTTCCCATTAACAGTTAACTATGAAGAACGATTATATGCAGTAGGTAAGATTCCTGGAGGCTTCATCAAGCGTGAAGGCCGTCCGAGTGAGAAGGCAATTCTTGCGAGTCGTTTAATTGACCGCCCGATACGTCCTTTATTCCCAGATGGTTTCCGTAATGAAGTTCAAGTCGTGAGCACAGTCATGAGCGTTGATCAGGACTGTTCTTCTGAGATGGCAGCAATGTTTGGTTCATCTCTAGCACTTGGAATCAGTGATCTTCCTTTTGATGGTCCAATTGCAGGTGTACTCGTTGGACGTGTTGATGGAAAGTTCATCGTGAATCCTAACGTGGAACAGCTTGAACAAAGCGACATCCACTTAACAGTAGCTGGTACTAAAGATGCGATCAATATGGTGGAAGCTGGCGCTGAAGAAGTGCCAGAAGAAACAATGCTTGAAGGAATTCTATTCGGACACGAGGAAATTAAGCGTCTGATTTCATTCCAGGAAGAAATCATCGAAGCTGTTGGAAAAGAAAAGCGTGAAGTTGTGCTACAACAAGCGGACGAAACGCTTGAAGCAAAGCTTAGCGAGCAGTACCTTACTGATATTAAAGAAGCTGTGAAAGTCATTGAGAAGCATGCAAGACAGGAAGCAATTGATGCTGTTATGACGCGTGCAACGGAAGCTTATGAAGAAAGTGAAGACTATAGCGCTGAAGAAGTGAAGTCTATTTTGAATAGCTTCGTAAAGCAAGAAGTTCGTCGCTTAATTTTGAAAGATAAAGTAAGACCAGACGGACGAGGCGTGGATGAAATCCGCCCGCTTGATTCTGAAGTTGGCATTCTTTCAAGAACGCACGGTTCAGGCTTGTTCACTCGTGGACAAACTCAAGCGCTTAGCATTTGTACTCTTGGAGCACTAGGAGACGTTCAGATCCTTGATGGCTTAGGGACAGAAGAGTCGAAGCGATTCATGCATCACTATAACTTCCCTAAATTTAGTGTCGGTGAAACAGGTCCAATGCGTGGACCAGGTCGCCGTGAAATTGGACATGGTGCCCTTGGTGAACGTGCTCTTGAACAGGTGATTCCGTCAGAGAAAGACTTCCCGTATACAATTCGACTAGTATCAGAAGTACTTGAATCGAATGGTTCTACTTCACAAGCAAGTATATGTGCAAGTACGCTTGCGATGATGGATGCAGGTGTACCGATTAAAGCACCAGTTGCTGGTATTGCAATGGGACTTGTAAGTGATGGCGAAGATGTAACGGTTCTAACTGACATTCAAGGCATGGAAGATGCGCTTGGTGACATGGACTTTAAAGTAGCTGGAACGAAGCAAGGTGTAACGGCTCTTCAAATGGATATTAAAATTTCTGGAATTAACGAAGACATTCTTCGTCAAGCGCTTGAGCAGGCTAAAAAAGGTCGTCTAGCGATTCTTGAAAACATGATGAGTGCCATCAATGAACCTCGAACTGAGCTTTCTGCGTATGCACCGAAAATTTTGACAATGTCAATTAAACCAGACAAGATCCGTGACGTCATTGGACCAAGCGGTAAAATCATCAATAAAATTATTGAAGAAACTGGTGTAAAAATTGATATTGAGCAAGACGGTTCAATCTTTATTTCTTCTACTGAGCAAGAAATGAATGCCAAAGCGAAGAAGATTATCGAAGATCTTGTGCGAGAAGTTGAAGTTGGCACAACGTATCTTGGTAAAGTGAAACGTGTAGAGAAATTTGGCGCGTTCGTTGAGCTATTTGCTGGAAAAGAAGGCCTTGTGCATATTTCTGAACTAGCTGAAGAGCGTACAAATAAAGTTGAGGACGTTGTCTCAATCGGTGATGAAATTATGGTTAAAGTAAAAGAAATCGATAAGCAGGGACGCGTTAACCTATCACGTAAAGAGATTTTAAAAGAGCAGCGTGAGCGGGAAGAACAAAGTCAAAAGAGCTAAAGAATTCGGCTAAGGCCGAATTCTTTTTTTTGCATTAGATAGATAGTGTTGTACGTTGAGAGAATATCGTTCATTCATAAACCATAGTTCTAGAGCTTGCCCCATCAACATATTTTTGTACAAAAGGGGGCAGATGAATGAAGAAATCCTGGGTACAATTCATTGTGTTTATTATGATCTTAGGCGTAGCAGCAGGTTCACTTCAGAACCCCTACACATCGATGTATTTGACTGATTTAAAAGAGCAAGCGGCGATTAGCGTTAATGGTAGTCCATTATATGAAGAAATTATGCAAGCAAAGGAACGGATGGATATTCCTCCTGCAAATGCAGTCATTGATCGTGTATGGAAAGGGATTCCTGGGTATAATGGAGTCGTCGTAGATGCAGAAGAATCTTATGCGAAAATGAAAGGGAAAGCCTTTGATGAAGATATGCTTGTCCGGAAAGAAGTTGAACCTGATATTCAGTTAGACGATCTGGAACCGACTGCCGTCTATAAAGGTAATCCGAACAAGCCAATGGTCGCCTTTATGATTAACGTGGCATGGGGAGAAGAATATTTACCAGACATGCTACAACAGTTAAAAAAGTATAATGTCCATGCTACCTTTTTTCTTGATGGCTCGTGGGCAAAGAAAAATCCAGATATGGTACGGATGCTTGATGAAGAAGGTCATGAAATTGGGAATCATGCATACTCTCATCCTGACTTGAAGCAATTAAGTGATGCGGCCATTCGGAAAGAGCTTGAGGATACAAATCAAGTCATTGAAGCGACCCTTGATAAAAAGCCAGTGGTTTTTGCTCCTCCAAGTGGTAGCTATGCGAATAATGCCGTTCAGATTGCTGATGAGCTTGGAATGCAAACGGTGTTATGGTCTGTCGATACAGTGGATTGGAAAAAGCCTGCCCCTCAAGCCTTAACAGCTAAGGTATTACAAAATGTGCATGATGGAGCGCTAGTTTTGATGCATCCAACTGAACCAACAGAAAAAAGTCTAGAAGCGCTCATTCGTGGAGTCGAAAAAAGGGGGTATCAGTTAGGTACCGTTTCACAGGTATTAGATTCGAAGCGAGTGGAGAAAAGGTGATAGAATTGTGTCAATTCTACATTAATGATATAGTGATTTTGGAGTATTACGAAACATAATGGTTCGATACAGGAGGAACAAGCTTGATAAATAAAGTAACGTGCAAAAACGGTGTAAGAGTAGTGTTAGAAAATATCCCAACAGTTCGCTCGGTTGCCATTGGAATTTGGATTGGAACCGGTTCTCGTTTTGAGCCTAAAGAGTTAAACGGCGTATCCCATTTTCTTGAACATATGTTTTTCAAAGGTACGGAGAAGCGTAGTGCTAAAGAAATTGCTGAATCCTTTGATAGCATTGGCGGTCAAGTTAATGCGTTTACATCAAAAGAATATACGTGTTATTACGCAAAGGTTCTTGATGAGCATGCTGATTATGCGCTTGATGTGTTAACGGATATGTTTTTTCATTCAACGTTTGAGGCAGGAGAGCTTGCGAAAGAGAAGAACGTTGTGCATGAAGAAATTAAAATGTATGAAGATACACCAGATGATATTGTTCATGATATGCTCAGCCAAGCAAGCTATGGTGATCATGAACTGGCGATGCCAATTCTCGGAACAGAAGAGACGTTGAAAGACTTTTCTGGAGATACGCTTCGTCAGTACATGCAAACGCATTATACTCCTGACAATATCGTCGTATCCATTGCAGGAAATATAGACCAGTCCTTTATGCAAAAAGTCGAAGCGGCATTCGAGCATTGGGAAACCCCTGCTGGGAAACCTGAGGTACAGGCACCAACGTTCCATGCGGGGCAAATCGCCCGCCAAAAAGAAACAGAGCAAGCCCATTTATGCCTCGGTTATGCTGGACTGCCGTTCGGAACAGAGGATATCTACAGCTTAATTGTGATGAACAATGTGCTAGGCGGTAGCATGAGCAGCCGCCTCTTCCAGGACGTTCGCGAAGATCAAGGTCTTGCTTATTCGGTGTTCTCCTACCATTCTGCTTATCAAGATAGCGGTTTACTGACGATTTATGCAGGCACAGCTCAGAATCAACTTGATCGCTTATATGAAACCATTCAAAAGACGCTTCAGGACTTTAAGCGGGATGGCATCACCTCGAAAGAATTAAAGAACTGTAAAGAGCAGTTAAAAGGAAATTTAATGCTCAGTCTTGAGAGTACAAACAGTCGTATGAGTCGAAATGGTAAGAATGAATTGCTATTAAACCAGCATCGCTCCCTTGATGATATCATTACAAACATTGAAAACGTGAATCATGAAAAAGTAAATGAAATGATTCAATCTATGTTTACAGATGAATTTTCTTGTTCCCTTATTAGCCCGAATGGCAAATTGCCGAGTGGTATGAGGTCATAAGACAGAAACCCGCCTGAATGAGGCGGGTTTTTTCATGTCTTCCAAGATAGGATCTTACATAGACTAAGATTATCAACCAGTGGATGAGGAGGACCTATTATGCGGTTAAGTCAGCTTAGCGGGAAAGAGCTTATTGATATTGAGAAAGGACGTAAGCTTGGTGTTTTAGGACAGACCGATCTTTTATTTGATGAAAAGACAGGGGTATTAAAGGAATTAATTATTCCAAAATCTTCTTGGATGGGTTTAAAACGCAAGGCTCAGGAGGTTTCAATCCCTTGGCATCACATTGAAACAATTGGGCGGGATATGATCATTCTTCAAAATCATCAGAAGGAATAAAACGGATACGCTTCATGATTCACCAAGCGGGCATACACCACATAGAATGTTGAGAAATTACAATAATCCCCGTAGTAAGACGTGGAAAAGGAAAGGGGAGGAACGATGCTAACGAATCAACATATCGCTGTCATTGGCGGTGATGCCCGCCAGCTTGAAATTATTCGAAAGCTGACTGAACTAAATGCAAATTTATCTTTAATCGGTTTCGATCAGCTTGATCATGGATTTACCGGCGCAACAAAATGCACGTTAGATGAAGTGAAGCTAAATACCCTTGATGCAATTGTCCTTCCAGTCAGCGGTACTACGATTGAAGGAGAAGTTGATACAATTTTTTCAAATGAAAAAGTTGTGTTAACAGCCGATCAATTAAAACAAACTCCTGAGCATTGTACGATTTATAGTGGAATCAGTAACAGTTGTTTAAATGGAATGGTGACAGAAGCATCCAGAACATTGATTCAACTATTTGAACGAGATGATGTAGCCATTTATAACTCCATTCCAACTGTTGAAGGAACGGTCATGATGGTTATCCAACATACAGACATTACGATCCATCAATCAAATATCGCAGTGCTAGGACTCGGCCGTGTAGGGATGTCTGTCGCTAGAACATTCGATGCTCTTGGCGCAAATGTTAGCGTAGGGGCTAGAAAACCAGAACACCTTGCAAGGATTACAGAGATGGGTTTAACACCATTTCATTTAACTGACCTCGCCAATCACGTATCGAATCTAGACGTATGTATTAACACCATTCCAGCGCAAATCGTCACATCTCAGGTCATTGCCAAAATGCCGAGTCATACACTCGTGATTGATTTAGCTTCAAAACCGGGCGGTACTGATTTCCGTTATGCCGAGAAAAGAGGGATCAAAGCCCTGCTTGCACCGGGACTTCCTGGAATTGTAGCTCCGAAAACAGCGGGAAAAATCATCGCAAATGTTCTGACACAGTTATTAATTGAACGGTCTCAGAATGGAAAGGAGAACACGCCGTGAGTTTGAAAGGGAAACACATTGGTTTTGGATTAACTGGCTCTCACTGTACGTATGATGCCGTCGTTCCACAAATCGAAGAACTTGTTCAATTAGGTGCGAAAGTCACTCCGTTTGTCTCTCATACGGTTATGAACACAAATACGCGATTCGGTGAAGGTGAGAATTGGATTGCACGGATTGAAGAAATCACTGGAAATGAAGCTGTTAATTCGATTGTAAAGGCAGAACCATTTGGCCCCAAAACCCCTCTTGATTGTATGGTGATTGCTCCAATAACAGGGAACTCAATTAGTAAATTTGCAAATGCCATGACGGAGTCCCCAGTGCTTATGGGAGCAAAGGCAACATTAAGAAATGAGAAACCTGTCGTGTTAGGTATCTCCACCAACGACGGACTTGGACTAAACGGTACGAATATTTTAAGGCTCATGTCCACAAAGAATATTTATTTTATTCCATTTGGTCAGGACGATCCGGTGAAAAAACCGAACTCTTTAGTCGCTCGTATGCCTTCATTACGAGAAACGGTTGAAAAAGCCCTCCTCGGCAGACAGCTACAGCCAGTTCTAATCGAAAGGTATTTGGATTAACCAATTGATTTATCTTTCTTTAAAATAGGTTTATGATAGAATAGAGAATAAAATCACTAAGAATGGGGAGAAACCTCGGTTTCTCCTTCTGTTGTGGTGGATTTTGAATGGAATATGGGAGGAGAATAAGTCATGAGCGGGAAAAAATATCATGTAGCAGTAGTTGGAGCAACAGGGGCAGTCGGACAACAAATGATCAAAACACTAGAGGAACGAGACTTTCCGATATCGACCTTAACGCTCCTTTCATCATCGCGTTCAGCTGGTAAGAAAGTGACCTTCAAAGGACAGGAGTTAACGGTAAAGGAAGCAACGCCTGAAGCATTTGAAGGGGTTCAGCTTGCCTTATTTAGTGCAGGTGGCAGTGTATCAAAAGCACTTGCTCCAGAAGCTGTAAAACACGGAGCGATTGTTGTTGATAATACTAGCGCATTTCGCATGGATCCGGAAGTGCCTCTAGTTGTACCAGAGGTGAACGAAGGGGATTTAAATGATCACAAGGGGATTATCGCAAACCCAAACTGTTCTACCATTCAAATGGTTGCAGCACTTGAGCCATTGAAACAAACGTATGGCCTTTCTAAAATTATTGTTTCTACTTATCAAGCAGTTTCAGGTGCAGGTGCAAATGCAGTTACTGAAATGAAAGAGCAGTCTCAAGCAGTGCTAAATGGTGAAAACTATGAGCCACAAATCTTACCTGTCAAAGGGGATAAAAAGCACTATCCGATCGCTTTCAATGCGATTCCACAAATCGATGTATTTGAAGAAAACGGATTTACTTATGAAGAAATGAAAATGATAAATGAAACAAAGAAAATTATGCATGACGCTGAACTTCATGTAGCAGCAACGTGCGTTCGTCTTCCAATTGAAACGGGCCACGCTGAATCGGTATACGTTGAAATTGGTCAAGAAGATGTGAGTGTAGAAGATGTTAAAGAGCTTTTGAAAAATGCGCCGGGTGTGACCTTGAAAGATGATCCTGCCAATCAGGTCTATCCAATGCCTGTTGATGCTGTAGGAAAATCCGACGTTTTTGTCGGTCGTATTCGAAAAGATTTAAATCAAAAAAATGGCTTCCATATGTGGATTGTCTCTGATAATCTACTGAAGGGGGCAGCGTGGAATTCTGTACAAATTGCTGAAAGCCTAGCCGCCCTAAATATATTGAAATAGACATAAGAAGGTGTTCTGAATGAAAGTCATCGTGCAGAAGTTTGGCGGCACTTCATTAAAAAGTGAAGACGGCAGACTGAGAGCTGTTAATCATATTAAAGACGCAGTGAACGATGGATATAAAGTGGTTGTCGTCGTTTCCGCAATGGGTCGTAAAGGAGATCCTTATGCAACCGACACGCTTCTTAGCCTGATTGGTGACCGTGATCGAAAAGTAACATCGAGAGAGTATGATTTGCTGGTGTCATGTGGCGAAAGCATTTCATCTGTTGTGTTCTCAAATCTTCTTTTAAATGAAGGTTTAAAAGCAACCGCTTATACCGGTGGTCAGGCTGGCTTTTTGACAACGGCCGAGCATAGCAAGGCAAGAATTTTAGAAATGAAATCTGAACGGTTATTGGAAGAGTTAAAATTGATGGACGTTGTTGTCGTTACAGGCTTTCAGGGAGTTACAAAAGATGGCGATGTAACCACTCTTGGCCGAGGCGGTAGTGACACATCAGCTGCGGCGCTTGGTGCAGCACTTTCAGCCGAATGGGTCGACATCTTTACTGATGTAGAAGGAATTATGACGGCTGATCCTAGAATCGTAGAAAAAGCCCGACCTCTTTCTATTGTTACCTATAATGAAGTATGCAATATGGCCTATCAGGGGGCGAAGGTCATTCATCCCCGGGCTGTGGAAATTGCGATGCAGGCAAAAATTCCGCTCAGAATTCGCTCAACGTATTCCTCGTCGACAGGAACACTTGTCACATCTGCGACTGGAAAGCCAACTGGTGAACAAGTTATCGATCGACTCATAACGGGTATTGCACATGTGAGCGGCGTAACGCAAATTAAAGTATACGCAAAAGAAGGACAATATGACCTACAATCACGCGTATTTAAAGCGATGGCGCTTGAAGGCATCAGCGTTGACTTTATCAATATTAGCTTAACTGGGGTTGTGTACACGGTCATGGAAGAAATGACGGAGCGCGCCGTGGCAACGCTAAATGAAATGGGTTATGAGCCCGAAGTGATCGAAAATTGTGCGAAAGTTTCAGCTGTTGGCGCTGGCATGAGTGGTGTGCCTGGTGTTACGGCAAAGATTGTTGAGTCATTAGCAGTAGAAAATATTGATATTCTGCAATCAGCTGATTCCCATACCACCATTTGGGTCCTCGTCAGACAGCGTGATCTTTCAGCAGCTGTAAACGCACTACACGAAACATTTAACCTTCATCTTGAGCCAGGGCAAGAAGTGGAACAGATGATGGATCAGCTTTAAGTGAAAGGCAAGGAGTGAACGAGATGAATTTTGGAAAAGTACTTACGGCAATGGTGACGCCATTTGATCGTAAAGGATACATTGATTTTGCGAAAACAGAACAACTGATCAACTATTTAATCAACAATGGGACAGATGGACTTGTTGTCGCAGGTACCACAGGTGAATCACCAACTCTTTCTTCAGAAGAGAAGGTTGCACTGTTTAAGCATTCTGTGAAAGTTGCAGATGGGAGAGTGCCCATTATTGCAGGAACAGGAAGTAATAATACACATGCATCCATTGAGTTAACAAAAAAAGCAGAAGCTGTCGGCGTGGATGCAATCATGATCGTAGCACCTTATTATAGTAAGCCTGGCCAAAAAGGTCTTTATGAGCATTTTAAAGCGATCGCTGAGTCAACGAAGCTTCCCGTCATGATCTATAACATTCCGGGTCGCTCTGTTGTCAATATGACAGCAGAGACGATTGTCGAGCTTTCGAAAGTTAGCAACATTGTCTCTGTAAAAGAAGCAAGTGGGGATCTTGATCAAATCACGGAAATTATTACACACACAGAAGAGTCTTTCTCGGTATATAGCGGGGATGATGGTTTGACGTTGCCGATTTTATCAGTAGGTGGCGATGGGGTCATTTCAGTGGCTTCCCACGTTCTTGGTAATGAAATGCAACAAATGATTGCTGCCTATGAATCAGGAGAAGTGAAGAAAGCAGCATCCATTCACCAACGAATTTTACCAATTATGAATGAACTCTTTAAAGCACCAAGCCCTTCTCCAGTGAAAACAGCGCTTCAACTCAAAGGAATGGACGTTGGAAGCGTTCGTTTGCCAATGGTTCCTCTTACAGCTGAAGAACGCTCATCACTAGCGGCAGCCCTAAATAAATAATGGTTTGAAACGGACGCAGGTGCGTCCGTTTTTGACGTTTATGGCTACTTCCGATGAAGCAATTCGAACGATCTTGTGTTCAACGACTGATCAGATGAATGGTAAAATAATCTCTCGTTCATACTACTAGTACCAGAGTAAGGAAGGGGTACCAGTATGAACAGTGAGTATCGTAATGAAAACCCGGGTCAAGAGCCCGATCCGAAAAAAGATGATCAATCAAAATCAACGTTAGTGGATAAAATTCAGCAGCTTGGACAAACGAATGTCCCTAGTATGGACCATTCGAATATTCATTGTTTAACAATCATCGGTCAAATTGAAGGGCATGTGCAGCTACCGCCTCAAAATAAAACAACGAAATATGAGCATCTCATCCCGCAAATTGTGGCCATTGAGCAAAACCCGAAAATTGAAGGTGTGTTAATTCTTTTAAACACTGTAGGAGGAGATGTGGAAGCGGGGCTAGCCATTTCTGAAATGATTGCGTCCCTTTCCAAGCCGTCAGTTTCGATTGTTTTAGGGGGCGGACATTCTATTGGTGTTCCGATTGCTGTTGCGGCGAACTATTCTTTTGTGGCAGAAACTGCGACAATGACGATTCATCCCGTTCGCTTAACTGGATTAGTGATCGGCGTGCCGCAAACATTTGAGTACTTAGATAAGATGCAAGAGCGAGTTGTGAGCTTTGTCACGAGGCATTCGAATATTACTGAGGATAAGTTTAAAGAGCTAATGTTTTCACGAGGAAATTTGACGAGAGATATTGGAACGAACGTGGTAGGAGATGACGCAGTCAGCTACGGTTTAATTGATGAGGTTGGTGCCGTAGGACCAGCGATGAAAAAGCTAAATGAACTAATTGACGAATACAAGGGCAAACAAGAAGGTGACATTGTCCAATGATTCTTTACACCATTCTTCCAAACGAAGCGGTCTTTCCTGTTGATCAAAGTGTATATGAACAACAAAAGATCATTGAATGGAATGGCGTACAGCTACTCGTTGAGCGAACGTCGCTTACCGAGTGTCGCGTCGTTCAGGTGCTGAGCACAGATCCACAAGACTATTTAAATGATGCCACTCAGCCAGGACAAATGTTAACGCTATCGACTTCTCCACTGAAATAGAGCCTATAGGACCACGGGAAGATGTGGTATACTAGGAATAGATTGGTGAACAAAAAGCAGCCGGAAATGGCTGCTTTTTTCACCAGCTATGGCTTGTATAGAGGTGAGGAAATGGCAAAACGAAAAAGAAAAAAAGCAACAAAGAAACAGGCCGCCTGGCAATCTCAGGTCAAAATTGAATTTATCGGTTTAACCGTCTTAGCATTTACCGTTTTGGGCGTTTTGAAAATGGGTGTTGTTGGACGAGCCATTTACCATATGTTTCGATTTTTTGCAGGAGAATGGTACGGCCTAATTATAGCAGGTCTTGTTCTGTTCGCAGGTTATTTAATTGTGAAGCGAAAGCTCCCGTCGTTCTGGTCAAGAAGATTGGCTGGCTTTTACTTACTTGGCACGTCCTTTTTATTGTTAAGTCACGTTGGTTTATTCGAAACGCTGTCACGAGAGGGGCAATGGGATAGTCCATCGGTTATTGCCAATACATATGAACTCTTCCGAATGGATGTTAGCGATCCATCAGAATCTAGCCCGCTCGGCGGGGGGATGATCGGTGCACTTCTCTTTGCATTTTGTTACAGGCTTTTTGATGCAACTGGAACGCAGCTTATGGCGTTTCTCATGATTTTACTTTCGTTCGTTCTCATTACAGGTAAGTCATTTAGCGATGTACTTGGAAAAGCTCTAGACTGGGTAAAAAACTTCGTCCTAAACACATATGATGAAGCAAAAGCCCTTTTGTCTGAAAGTAAGAGTGCTAGAAGAGAGAAGAAAGAGCAGCGTGCGGCATTAAGAGAACAAGAGGCATCGATGAACCAGGAGGAAACATATGAGGTGTCCACACCTCCTCAGGATCAAGGGGAAGAAGAACCCCCATTTGAACCTGAAATTCGAACGTTTACAGAAAGTGCTTATCCAACTCACTCAGAACCACCTGCAGAGAAAGAAGCGGTGGAAAGAAAAAGTAGTGAATCAAATCAGGAAACAGCGGAAGGCACACCTATTCAGTCCTTAACTGTAGGCGAATTGGAAAACAAAGATTATCACCTTCCATCTTTGTCATTACTTCAGGCACCAAAAAAGGTATCACAGGATAATGAGAGACAGCAGATTTCAGCCAACGCACGTAAATTAGAGAAAACATTTGAAAGTTTTGGCGTGAAAGCAAAGGTAATGAAAGTTCATCTTGGACCAGCTGTAACAAAATATGAGGTTTATCCAGATACTGGAGTGAAGGTTAGTAAAATCGTGAATTTAACGGATGACCTTGCTCTTGCGCTTGCCGCACGAGATCTTCGAATTGAGGCGCCAATTCCAGGCAAATCGGCGATCGGAATTGAAGTGCCAAATTCAGAAGTGGCGATGGTGACGCTGAGAGAAGTACTCGAATCGAAGGAGTACCAGTCCCATGCTTCCAAAGTTGCAATTGGCTTTGGACGCGATATTTCTGGTGAAGCTGTTGTGTCCGATTTATCAAAAATGCCCCATCTACTTGTCGCAGGCGCAACAGGTAGTGGTAAAAGTGTATGTATCAATGGCATTATCGCAAGTATCATGATGAAAGCTAAACCACACGAAGTGAAGATGATGATGATTGATCCTAAGATGGTAGAGCTTAATGTATATAATGGGATTCCTCATCTTCTTGCCCCTGTTGTGACGGATCCAAAGAAAGCGTCTCAAGCACTAAAAAAAGTCGTGAATGAAATGGAACGCCGATATGAGCTATTCTCTCATACAGGCACGCGAAATATTGAAGGCTATAACAATCATATTAAGCGCCATAATGAAACGTCAGAAGCGAAGCAGCCTTCTCTTCCATACATTGTTGTCATTGTGGATGAGCTTGCTGATTTAATGATGGTTGCATCGAGTGATGTGGAAGATGCGATTACACGACTTGCCCAGATGGCGCGTGCAGCGGGCATTCATTTAATTATCGCAACGCAACGTCCGTCTGTTGACGTCATAACGGGTGTCATTAAAGCGAATATCCCCTCCCGTATTGCGTTTAGTGTCTCATCGATGACGGATTCTCGCACGATTCTTGATATGGGAGGGGCTGAGAAGCTGTTAGGAAAAGGAGACATGCTCTTCCTTCCTGTTGGGGCCAATAAACCAAAGCGTGTACAGGGTGCCTTTTTATCAGATGAAGAAGTAGAAGAACTTGTTGACTTTGTCATTGCGCAACAAAAAGCGCAGTATCAGGAAGAAATGATTCCGACAGATAAACCTGAAGAGGCCCAGCCGGAAGTGGATGATGATTTATACGATGATGCTGTTCAGCTCATCACAGAAATGCAAACGGCATCGGTTTCGATGCTACAAAGAAGATTTCGAATCGGCTACACACGAGCAGCACGACTAATTGATGCGATGGAAGCTCGAGGTGTAGTTGGCCCGTATGAAGGAAGTAAACCACGAGAAGTTCTCGTGAGTAAGGAAGAAGAAGCGCAATCTAGCTGATTGTGCTTCTTTTTTTTGCAAAATGAAAGTTCAAAAAGTAAAGTAAATAGTCTTATGATGTAAGAAATGCTACCATTTAAAATATTGGTAATCGAGCTTTTTTTCAAAAAACTATTTCCTTATCTCCTTGAAAATGGTATAGTTATTGTCGAAATATGACTATTTTTTCGAAAATATTTCATGCGTGTTTCATGGTCCATTTTCATTCATACTATTTTTTTGGAATCTGTGAAAACGCAACCAAACAAAGCATAGCTCGATAGAGAGAAGAGAGAGCGGGCGGCGTTAAAAAAACTTGAGGGGGATTAAGATGAAAAAGAAGTACGGTTTTATGTTATCAGCTGTTTTGGCGGCTGGTACGCTTTTATCTGCTTGTGGGACAAATGATGCGAACAATGAAAGTTCAGGCGGCGGAAGTAGTGAAGGTGGAAGCACTGATTTTAAAGTAGCTATGGTAACCGATACAGGCGGTGTAGATGATAAATCATTTAACCAATCTGCTTGGGAAGGACTTCAGCAGTTTGGAAAAGATAATGGCTTAGAGAAAGACAAAGACTTTAAATATGTGCAATCAACTGCAGCAAGTGACTACCAACCAAACCTATCTGGATTAATCCGTGAAGATTATAACTTGATCTTTGGAATTGGGTTTCTAATGCAGCAAGACATTCAAACGATTGCTGAACAAAAGCCTGACGCACAGTTAGCACTAGTTGATAGTGTTGCGGTTAATAAAGATGGCGATCCAATGGAAAACGTTGCGAGCATTACATTTAAAGAACATCAAGGGTCATTCCTCGTAGGCGTGATTGCAGGAATGCAGTCTGAATCAAATAAAGTTGGCTTCATTGGTGGAGTTGACTCTGAATTAATTAAAAAGTTTGAAAGTGGCTTTAAAGCAGGCGTAAAATCCGTGAACCCGGATGCTGAGATCTTTACGCAGTATGCGGATGATTTCAACGCAGCTGAAAAGGGTCAGCAAATAGCGGCTACTCTTTATGATAAAGGTGCAGATATCATTTATCACGCTGCTGGTGGAACAGGTAACGGCGTCTTCACAGAAGCGAAGAACCGTGCGAAAAACGGTGAAAAAGTTTGGGTAATCGGTGTAGACCGCGATCAGCATGAAGAAGGTATGCCTGAAAACGTAACGCTTACTTCAATGGTGAAGCGTGTGGATACAGCGGTAATAGAAGTTTCTAAGCAAACAATGGATGGCAATTTCCCTGGTGGAGAAGTAACAGAATTTGGTCTTGAAGAAGACGGCGTAGGAATTGCTGAATCTCAGGAAAACGTTTCTGAAGAAGCACTACAAAAAGTAGAAGAGTATAAAAAGCAAATCCAGAGCGGTGACTTAGAAGTGCCAAGCACAGACGAAGAGTACGAAAAATTCGAGAGCTCTCTATAAGAGGTCGAGGGACCCGTTTTCTTTAGTAGAAAACGCGGATCGATCTTCTGGAAATCTCACCTACATTATAGCCAAATACGGGACGAAGGCTAGTATTTTCATTGACTAGCCTTTGTTTCATGTTTGGATAAGGGAGTGGCATCTACATGGAATACGTCATTGAAATGAGGAATATCCGTAAAGAATTTCCTGGTATTGTTGCAAACGACAATATTACGCTTCAGCTAAGAAAAGGAGAAATCCATGCCCTTCTTGGAGAAAACGGCGCTGGGAAATCTACTTTAATGAACGTGCTATTTGGTCTCTATCAACCTGAAAAAGGTGAAATCCACGTTCGAGGTAAAAAGGTAAATATCACAGATCCCAATGTGGCAAATGAGCTTGGGATTGGGATGGTTCACCAGCACTTTATGCTTGTTGAAAAATTCACAGTTACTGAGAACATTATCTTAGGGAATGAACCGACTGCTAAAGGTCAGGTTGACGTTAAGAAAGCTGCAAAAGATGTTGAGGCAATATCGAAGCAATATGGCTTGTCGGTCGATCCGAATGCAAAAATTGAAGATATCTCCGTAGGGATGCAGCAGCGTGTGGAAATTTTAAAAACGCTCTATCGTGGAGCAGATATTTTGATTTTTGATGAACCTACAGCTGTTCTTACACCGCAAGAAATCAAAGAGCTTATTATGATCATGAAGAAGCTGATTTCAGAAGGAAAATCAATTATTCTCATCACTCACAAATTGAAAGAAATAATGGAAGTAAGCGACCGTTGTACGGTTATTCGTCGCGGTGTTGGGATTGGAACAGTGAATGTTGCCGACACGAATCAAGATGAACTAGCGTCTATGATGGTGGGACGCGAAGTGAACTTTTCGATTCAGAAAAAACCTTCAGAGCCTTCCGAAGAAACGCTTGAAATTAGTAGCCTTGTTGTAGAAGATGCGCGAAAAGTTCCTGTTGTAAATGGGATGAACTTATCCGTTCGTGCAGGAGAAATTGTAGGTATTGCGGGTGTAGACGGAAACGGTCAGTCTGAGTTAATTGAAGCCATTACGGGATTACGTAAAGCAAAATCAGGAAGCATTAAACTGAATGGAAAAGACGTAACAAACTGGAAACCGCGGCGTGTCACAGAAAGCGGTATTGGACATATTCCACAAGACAGGCATAAGCATGGGCTTGTTTTAGATTTTTCGATTGGTGAAAATATGGTTCTTCAGACCTATTATAAAAGACCTTTTTCAAGAAATGGCATTTTAAACTTTTCTACGATAATGGATAAAGCGAAATCGTTAATTAAAGAGTATGACGTGCGCACGCCAAGTGAAATGACCCCTGCAAGAGCTCTTTCAGGCGGAAATCAGCAAAAAGCGATCATTGCACGTGAAATCGATCGAAGTCCCAATTTATTAATTGCAGCTCAACCAACTCGCGGACTAGATGTTGGGGCGATTGAGTTTATTCACTCAAAATTAGTTGAAGAGCGTGACAAAGGGAAAGCAGTTCTATTAATCTCTTTTGAACTTGAAGAGATTATGAATGTAAGTGATCGCATTGCCGTGATCTATGAAGGGAAAATAGTTGCAATTGTAAGGCCAGAAGAAACGACAGAACAAGAGCTAGGTCTCTTAATGGCTGGTGCAAAACGCAAGAAGGCTGGTGAGACATCATGAAGTTATTAAAAGGAAAGTGGTCGAGTATTACTGTGCCGTTGCTTTCTGTAGCTCTTGGGTTACTCGTCGGGGGAATCATTATGCTTGTCAGTGGCTATAACCCCATTGTTGCATATGCAGCCCTGTTTAACGGGATTTTCTCAAACACGTATGTCATTGGTGAAACCGTTAGGCAAATGACGCCGCTCATCTTGTCGGGATTAGCGGTAGCGTTTGCCTTCCGGACGGGACTATTTAATATCGGGGTAGAAGGACAGCTACTTGTTGGGTGGCTCGCATCCGTTTATGTTGGGCTTCAATTTGAAGGATTAAGTCCTATCGTTCATATTCCTCTTGCCATTGTTGCAGCGGCTTTAGCTGGATCGGTTTGGGCCTTTGTACCTGGATTTTTAAAAGCGAAGTATCAAGTTCATGAAGTTATTACTACGATTATGATGAACTATGTTGCACTTCATGTCGTTAACGCGATTATTCGTACGTATTTACTTGCGCCTGGTGAGCGAACAGATCAAATTAATGCTTCAGCATCGCTTCAATCACCTTTTTTGGAATCCATTACTGATTTTTCGCGTCTTCACTACGGGTTTGTCGTTGCCATCATTGGCGCCATTATCATGTGGTTCCTTCTTTGGAAAACGACGACAGGGTACGAACTTCGTTCTGTTGGATTTAACAAATATGCTTCAGAATATGCAGGAATTAATGTGCAACGCAACATTGTCCTTTCTATGGTTATCTCCGGTGCTTTTGCAGGAGCGGCAGGGGCAATGGAAGGACTCGGAACATACGGTTACATGACCGTTATGGCTGACTTTACCGGAGTTGGTTTTGATGGAATTGCTGTTGCGCTTTTAGGAGCAAACGGTGCGCTTGGTGTTGTCCTTGCTTCTGCCTTGTTTGGTGGACTGAAAATTGGGGCGCTTAATATGCAGTCTGTTGCCCAGGTGCCAACACAACTTGTTGAAATCGTCATTGCGATGATTATTTTCTTTGTCGCATCCAGTTACTTGATTCACTGGATCAGCAACAGGGTGAGCAAAAGGGGGAAAATTTAATGGATTTTATGCAGATTCTTCAGCTCATTATTCCTGCCGCTATCTTTTCAGCAGCTCCCCTGATTTTCACGGCTCTTGGTGGAGTATTCAGTGAACGGTCAGGCGTTGTAAACATCGGTCTCGAAGGGTTAATGTTAATGGGTGCTTTTACTGGCGCATTGTTTACGATTCTCGGCGAACAGTGGGGAATGGGTGCTGCGTCTCCATGGTTTTCATTAATCGTTGCGATTATTATCGGGATGCTATTCTCGTTGCTTCATGCGGTTGCGAGTATTTCATTTCGAGCGGATCAAGTTGTCAGTGGCGTGGCTCTTAACTTCCTTGCGGCTGGTCTTGCCATCTTCCTTGTGAAGAAAATCTTTGATGCAGGGCAAACGCCGATAATTCAAGAACGTATTTATAAAACGGATGTGCCGTTTCTAAGCGATATCCCTTTTATTGGACCTCTCTTTTTTTCGAGTGCCTATTATACGTCTTACATTGCGATTGCACTCGCCTTCCTCGTATGGTGGGTTCTCTATAAAACGCCGTTCGGTCTACGTCTACGTTCGGTAGGAGAGCATCCTATGGCTGCGGATACAATGGGGATTAATGTTACAAAAATGCGATATGTGGCAGTTATGCTTAGTGGTGGTTTTGCTGGACTTGGTGGTGCCGTCTATGCGACATCCATTGCAGGTAACTTCAGTCATGCCACAATTTCTGGACAGGGCTTTATGGCTCTGGCCGCAATGATCTTTGGAAAGTGGCATCCACTAGGTGCGATGGGAGCAGCTTTATTCTTTGGTCTTGCTCAATCGCTCAGCATCACTGGTCAGCAAATTCCAGGACTAAAAGAAATTCCAGAAGTATATCTTCTCATTTCGCCTTATGTATTAACGATTCTTGCGCTTGCAGGACTAGTTGGACGAGCGGATGCGCCAAAAGCAATTGGTCAGCCGTATGAGAAAGGGAAGCGATAACGTTTTGAGAAAGCTCTTCGTGCAATGAAGTGACCCCCGTCAAGTAGACGGAAATTAAAAAGCATTCTTATGCAGCCTGAGCTCTATATTTATAGGGGCTCAGGTTGTTTAGTTTCTTTTGAAATCTCTGGTGATTGTAAAATAGTATGTATTTGTGGACTGCATTTTTAACCTCTTCAGAAGTTCGGAAAGAGGTTAAGTGAAAACATTCTGCTTTAAAGTGACTGAAAAAGTTCTCCATACAAGCATTGTCCCAACAGTTACCTTTCCGGGACATACTTGATTTCATCTTGTACTTATTAAGCAGTTTGTTATATTGTTTTGATGTATATTGGAATCCTTGATCGCTGTGAAGCATTATGCCTTTTACACTTCGTTTTTTTCTAGCTTTCTTTATTGTATCCATTACTAATTTAAGGTCATTTCTTCTTCCGATTTTATAAGCTATTATTTCGTTGTTATACAAATCCTTAATGGCAGATAGATACAATTTTTGCCCATTAAAAATTAAATAGGTAATGTCGGTTACCCATTTTTTATTTGGTTCTGAAGCTTGAAAGTCCCGGTTCAAATGGTTACCTGAGATAACATAAGCTTCCTTCTTACCGTAGTAAGGACGTTTCCTTCTGATGATGGCTTTAATTCCTAATTCTCCCATTAAGCGTTGGACTCGTTTGTGATTAATCTGTAGATTATGCATCGACTTAAGCCAAATATGTACCCTTCGATAACCATAAATCCCTTTGAGTTTGGTATGACACTTCACAATCAATTTCTTGATTTTATGATCTTCTACCTGTTTAAGAGAAGGGGATTCTAGGCGTTTTAACCACTTGTAATATCCAGCCCTTGATACACCTGTAAGCTTGCATAGAAGTTGGACGGTGTATTTCTTAGACATCTCTTTAATAACCTCATACTTTTTACTGGTAGTTACGTCATCCATTCCCCCTTTTACTTTCCTAAGAGCTTTTTTAATATTTCATTCTCAGCTTCTAATCGTTTGATTTTTTCTTCTGGATCCTCAGGACGAGTCTTTGGTCTTCCTATTCCAGACCCTTTAGCTTTCCCACGCTTCTCCTCAAGGCCCTTTATTCCTTCTGCCTCGAAGTGTTGAACCCACCGGCGAACCATTTTGGGGTCAATTTCTAATTCTCTTCCTACTGTTTTGTAACCCATTCCCTCTTTCAAATACATATCTACAGCTTTTTTCTTAAATGGCACGTCATATGTTTTCCTAATTTCCCCCATAGAAAAATCCCCTACATAGTAGACAGCTTAATGTGCTTTCTTTTCTCTGTCTACTATGTGGGGATCATATCACAAACGGAGGGCTTTTTGTTTTGAGACTATGTAAGACAGCTCCAGCGCTTTACGAGGCTAAACGGGCGCTTCCGCTTTTCGTTGATCCAGCTGCAGCGCCCAGCCTCTCGATCGCTTCAGCATTTCATCCGAACACAAAGACCGTGTTCAAATGAAATGCCTCCAGCGCTTTTCGAGGCTAAACGGGCGCTTCTGCTTTTCATGATCCAGCTGTGACTCGCAGAAACTGCGATATTTCGCTCTTTCACCAGAACACAAAAAGCGTGTTCTAGTTCAAGCGCTCCAATATCTCCGTTTCTAAACGCTCGTCTCCGCTTTTCTTGATCTAGCTGCAGTGGGCAGGGTCTCGATCGCTTCAGCATTTCAAATGAACACAAAGACCGTGTTCTTTTGAAATGCCTCCAGCGATTGTCGACCCTAAACGCCCACTTCCGCTTTTCATGAGATCCAGCTGCAGTGGGCAGACACTCGGTCACTTCACCCTATAACTCGAACACAAAGACCGTGTTCAAATTATAGGGCTCCAGTGCCTGCCGTGTCTAAACGCCCACTTCCGCTTTTCTTATAAAAAGTACTAATTGCTTACACTATGACACATACTATGGTATAAAGGGGGTAAGTTTTACTTTCCTCTAATGGTAGGTAATGGATTTAAAAAAGGAGTGAGGTCAATGGCGATTATCCCTCATGAGAAAACCTCGTGCGGCGGTTTGACGCTACATAGGATCCAGACGGATAAATATAAAACGACGACGGTTGTGGTTCAATTTAAGGCGCGTTTGACGAAGGAGACGGTGACAGAGCGGGCGCTCTTGCCTTATGTACTACAAAGCGGTACGGAAAATTATCCTTCATCGAAAGCGGTGCGCACAGAGCTTGAGAAGTTATATGGTGCAACGCTAGGTGTGGATCTTGCCAAGAAGGGTGATTTTCATGTGATGACGTTCCGCATGGATTTTGCGAATGAAAAGTTTCTTTCTGAAGATGAGCCTTTGTTTAAGAAAGCTCTTTCTTTACTTTCTGAAGTAATCATGAACCCAAAGACGGATGGATCTGGCTTTGATTCTTCGATTGTTGATAAAGAAAAACGTACGATGAAACAGCGCATCCAATCGATTTACGATGATAAAATGCGCTATTCGAACATGAGGCTGACTCAAGAAATGTTCCCGAATGAGGCTTTTGGGTTGCATATTTACGGAGAAAAAGATGAAGTGGATCGCGTGACGGCGCAGTCTCTTTATGATTATTATAAAAAAGTTTGTGTAGAAGATGAAATTGACCTCTATTTAGTTGGTAACTTAGAAGACGTGGATGCTGAAAACGTGGTTAAAGAGCTTTTTCCGTTTGAAGCACGTAAGGATCGAAAGTCTGAAACCACCGAAAAAGCGTCCCTGGATGTAAAAGAAAAAGAAATTCTTGAAACACAGGAAATCAAGCAAGGAAAACTTCACATGGGCTTCCGATCTGGCGTTGGCTATGCGGATGATGAATACTTTGCCCTTCAGGTATTTAACGGTATGTTTGGGGGCTTCTCTCATTCCAAGCTTTTCCGCAATGTTCGTGAAAAGGAAAGTCTTGCTTATTATGCAGCCTCTCGGTATGAAAGTCACAAAGGGTTAATCATTGTCATGTCGGGCATTGAGTTTAAAAACTATCAAAAGACTGTTGATATCATTAAGGAACAGCTTACCGCGATGAGAGATGGAGATTTCAACGAAGACGAAATGAAGCAAACGAAAACAATGATTCGCAATCAGCTCCTAGAAACGGTCGATGATGCAAAAGGTATGGTCGAACTTTTGTATCACGGTGTTGTTTCACAAAAGCTTCGAACAATCGAAGAGTGGCTTGACGGAGTGGAAGCTGTGACAAAAGAAGATATTTTAGCGGTTGCGGATAAGGTTAAGCTTGATACCGTTTATTTCTTAAAAGGCGAGGAGGCTTAATCATGAAAACCATTCCATTTAATCAGTTGCAGGAAACGCTCTATCATCAAACGATGGACAATGGACTTGATGTATACGTTCTACCTAAAAAAGGATTTAACAAAACGTATGCGACATTTACTACAAAATACGGGTCAGTTGACAATCATTTTGTTCCACTAAACGGCTCAGAAGATGTGCAAGTTCCAGATGGTATTGCCCACTTCCTGGAGCACAAAATGTTCGAAAAAGAAGATCGTGATGTGTTTCAAGACTTTAGTAAGCAAGGAGCATCTTCAAATGCGTTTACTTCGTTTACAAGAACCGCTTACTTGTTTTCAACTACTCAGAACGTCATGCAGAATCTTGAAACACTCGTGAACTTTGTTCAAGATCCTTACTTTAGTGATCAAAGTGTTGAAAAAGAAAAGGGCATTATCGGCCAAGAAATTGAAATGTATAATGACAATTCAGATTGGCGTGCCTATTTCGGTGTCATTGAAAATATGTTCCACCACCATCCAGTGAAAATTGATATAGCCGGCACAATTGATTCCATCGCAAAAATCACGAAGGAATCGCTTTATACATGCTACGAAACGTTCTATCACCCTTCAAATATGGTGTTGTTTGTTGTAGGTGCTGTAGAGCCGAATGAAATCATGACATTTGTGGAGAAAAATCAGGCATCAAAATCGTATAAAGATCAGCCGCCAATCGAACGCTTTTTTGATAAAGAACCGAAAAAAGTAGCGGAGCAGAAAAAAGTTCTCCCAATGTCTGTTCAAGTGGCGAAATGCTTGGTTGGATTTAAAGAACCGAATCCAGGACGCCAGGGAGAGGATCTATTAAAGCATGAGCTGTCCATTAATCTTGCGCTTGATTTAATGTTTGGTCAAAGCTCAGAGAATTATGAGAAGTTATACAACGAAGGCCTAATTGATCAAAGCTTTTCATATGATTTTACGGAAGAAGAGAAGTTCGGCTTTTCGATCGTAGGAAGTAATACAAGCTCACCTGATGAACTTGCAGATCGATTGTATGAGATGATTCAATCATTTAAAAATGAAGTGGTGAATACCGATCAGCTAGAACGGATTAGAAAGAAGAAAATTGGTAGCTTCTTAAGGGCGTTAAATTCCCCAGAATTTATTGCGAACCAATTTACTCGCTATCGTTTTAATGACATGGATTTATTCGAAGTTGTTCCTATGCTTGAATCGATTACCGCGAAAGACATTGAAGAAGCAGTAAAAGGTCACTTCGCTGAAGAATCATTTACTGTTTGTCAAGTTGTTCCGAAGAGCTAAAAAGCACCCAAGCGGGTGCTTTTTCACTGAAGAAAAAGATTGTTTTTAGTTTCGAAAGAGAGGGAGGATTTTGTGAAAGAC
The DNA here is from genome assembly GCF_020165985.1 of Bacillus sp. RAR_GA_16. Lineage (GTDB taxonomy): Bacteria > Bacillota > Bacilli > Bacillales > Guptibacillaceae > Guptibacillus. The sequence continues at coordinate 252,111 of NZ_JAIUKZ010000018.1, read as the reverse complement.
GTTTTGATCACGGGGGCTAGTGGAGGTATTGGAAGAGCAATTGCGATGAATTACTTGCAAAAAGGTGATCGCGTTTTTGCTCACTACAACACAAACGCTGCTTCACTACAAGAAATGCAAGAAGACTATCCTTATGCAGACCTGGTACCAGTTCAATCGAATTTAGCAACGAAAGAGGGCGTAGCTATTTTAACAGATAAGGTAGAAGAAGTGGATACACTCATTCTAAATGCTGGAAACAGCTATTTCGGTTTGTTAACGGATATGTCAGGAGATGAAATTGACGCCATGATTCAGCTTCACCTTACATCATCCATTAAGCTTGCAAAGCACTACATTTCTTCTATGGTGCAAAAGAAGCAAGGTTCCGTTATCGTGGTGTCGTCTGTATTTGGCTTATCTGGAGCCTCTTGCGAAGTTGTTTATTCTTCTGTTAAGGGAGGACTGAATGCTTTTGTAAAGGGTTTAGCGAAAGAACTAGGCCCAAGTGGCATTCGGGTGAATGCCGTCGCACCAGGTTATATTTCAACTAAAATGAATGCACGGCTAATCGGGGAAGAGGAACAAGCCTTAGTACATGAAATACCGATAGGGAGAGCTGGTCAGCCTGAAGAGGTGGCGGCATTGATTTCATTTTTAGATTCAAACCAAGCTTCGTACATAAGTGGTCAAATTATTTCCATTGATGGGGCCTGGCAATAAAATACGATGCATAATGTCCATTCCTTCGAGACAACATATAGGTGATGACTTGATAAAGGAGGGACATAGATGTCTGTACTAGATAATTTCGAATCATGGAAAGGGTTCTTGCACGATCGCTTAAGTCAAGGCGAGCAGCAAGGGCTTTCTCAAGAAGTTGTCTCAGATGTTGCTTATCAGATCGGCGGATACCTTGCTGATGGAGTGAAAGCAAAGAATGAGCAGGAACAACTTCTTGCTGACCTATGGCATGTAGCAAGTCAAGAAGAACAGCATGCGATCGCAAATATGATGGTTAAGCTTGTTCAAAACGAAAGATAAATGATGATTTTAAAAAGGAGGGTGCACCGCTACCCTTCTTTTTCTATGAAATTGTTCAAATGTTGTAAGAAAAGTAAACAAAATCCCTATTCATCTCTTTTAACCTTTATGAAAATCATTTATGATTAAAGGAACATAGGAAATTTGTGGCTAAAGGAGTTGGCATATGGAGAAGAAGGAATGGTATCTGGAATACGAAATACATAAAAATAGGCCGGGTCTTTTAGGTGACGTCGCTTCGTTATTAGGGATGCTTGGTATTAATATCATAACGATCAATGGTGTTGATGATATGCGAAGAGGCCTGCTTCTTCTTGTTGATGAAATTGAGCAAATCGAGCGACTTGAGTCCATTCTCAATACGATGGATAACATTACTGTAACCAAAATGAGAGAACCAAAATTACGTGATCGTCTTGCTGTGCGACATGGAAGGTATATCCAGCGCGACGCAGATGACAAGAAAACGTTTCGATTTATCCGAGACGAGCTTGGTTTACTTGTTGATTTTCTAGCTGAAATCTTTAAACAAGATGGCCACAAACTCGTCGGAATTCGTGGAATGCCGCGCGTTGGAAAAACAGAATCAATCGTTGCTTCAAGCGTCTGTGCGAACAAACGGTGGGTATTTTTATCTTCTACAATGTTAAAACAAACGGTTCGCACGCAAATTGCAGACGACGAATTTAACAGCGATCATATTTTTTTAATTGATGGTATTGTGTCCGCTAGAAGAGCTTCAGAGCGGCACTGGCAGGTACTTCGTGATATCATGAGGCTACCGGCAACGAAGGTTGTCGAACATCCAGATATATTTGTTCAAGAAACAGAGTATACGATGAACGATTTTGATTATATAATTGAATTGCGAGACGATCCGGATCAAGAAATTACATATCAGGTAATTGAAAATCGATCTTCTGGATTTTCAAGCTTAGACTTTAACTAATTGGTAGGTGTTTTTCATTGACAGAGCTAGGTCAACGTCTGAAGGAAGCTCGAAATGATAAGGGATTATCGCTCGAGGAAATTCAGTCCATTACTAAGATTCAAAAACGCTATCTTCTTGCCATTGAAGAAGGAAATTACGAACTGCTTCCAGGTAATTTTTATACGCGTGCATTCATTAAAAACTATGCGGAAGCAGTTGGCCTTCACGGGGAAGAATTGCTTGAGGAGTACGCTTCTGAAATTCCTAAAGCAAATGCAGATGTGCCTGAAAGTTTACCACCAAGGAAAATGAGAAAGCCTTCTGCGCCGAGCAAATCTTCATCTGTCTCTTCAAAATGGTCATCCGTTTTTCCATCTGTTCTCGTTGTGCTCTTAATTGTAGGTGTGGCCGCGTTAATCTGGTATGTAGTTCAGAGCGGTGATCAGAAAACAAATCAGAACGCAACAACAAATCAGGCGGAGGAGCAAGTAACAAGTGATGAAAACAGCGGAAGTGCTCCTAACTCAGATGAGGTAAGTAAAGAAGACGATTCAGCATCATCAGATGACACAGCGCAAGACGAGGAAGCGAAATCTGACGATAAAAAAGCAAAGGATGAAGCAGAAGAAAAGCCAGCTGAAGAGGAAGAACCAGCTCCTGAAATGGAGATTAAGAAAGTAAAGAGTGATACAGACCATTCAACTTTTGACATTACAAACGCAGAAAAGTTTGAAGTGAAGTTAAAAGCATCAGGCTCTAGCTGGGTCGCTTTAACAGGGGCAAGCGATAAAAATTATGTCTATGAGAGTCTTGCTAAAGGGAAAAACGTGACGGAAGATTTATCGAGTGAAACATCTGCCACGCTTCGATTAGGAAGCTCGCCTGCAATTGAAGTGTTTGTGAATGGCGAGAAAATCGACATTCCTAAAGAACCAGTTGTTCAAAATGTGACGTTTAACTTCAAAAAAGCAGAGTAAGCTCACAATGGAGTCATCTTTTCAGATGGCTCCTTTCTTTCGATTCTCGATTGGTGAAGTTTTCCTTTCTGCATGAAAGAAACAGTGATAGAATAGAATACGATTTAGTGGGATTAGTGGCGATCCGCGCACGATCAATAGGTTACATGACATTTAGGAGGAACACACGTGAATTTGCCTAATAAAATTACCGTATCACGCATTTTTTTAATCCCTGTTTTTCTTATTTTTCTCCTGGCGCCACTGCCGCTAGGTGAAACTGAAATCGCAGGTACCGTCTTATTAAATTCGCATTTAATTGCTACAGCGATTTTTATTTTCGCTTCAGTAACCGATTGGATAGACGGTTACATAGCTAGAAAACATAACCTGGTTACAAATCTCGGGAAATTCCTCGATCCGCTTGCCGATAAGCTTCTCGTGACATCAGCGTTTGTTTCACTCGTGGAGCTTGGAGGTGCGCCAGCATGGATTGTAGTGATTATTCTTAGTCGTGAATTTGCTGTTACTGGATTGAGATTAGTTGCTTCTTCAGAAGGGGAGGTTCTTGCGGCAAGCAATCTTGGAAAGTTGAAAACGTGGATTCAAATCATCGCAATTATTATGCTTTTGATTCAGAATGTTCCGTTTGAAGCTATTGGTTTTCCATTTGCCACGATTTCTTTGTGGGCGGCGCTTCTTATTACCGTCTGGTCAGGATGGGATTACTTCTCGAAGAATAGAGAGGTCCTACTTAAATCACGTTAACGCCTTTAGGGAACAGATTATTCTGTTCCCTTTTGAGCCCTTATAAGGCGCCTAAATTCATACGGTTCTTTGTTTCTTCAGTGCGCATTCTTATACGTATAGGCAAAACCGGTGTATAATGGAAGTGGACGAATGATAAGCTATTGAATCAGTACCTTGATTCGAATAGAGGGGATGGTTACAAATGAACGCTGAAATTATTGGAATCGGTTCAGAGTTATTACTCGGACAAATCGCAAACACAAATGCACAATTTATCTCAAAACGCCTGGCTGATCTTGGGATTAATGTTTTCTATCATACGGTAGTTGGCGATAATCACGAGCGCTTAAAACAGGCCATTGAAGTTGCACAAACACGCTCAGACCTCCTCATTTTTACAGGTGGCCTTGGCCCGACAAAAGATGACCTCACGAAAGAAACGATCGCAGAAACGCTTAATAAAACGCTTGTTTACAACGAAGAAGCCATGAACACCATTCAAGCCTATTATGACAAAACTGGTGCTCCAATGTCGGAAAATAACCGCAAACAGGCACTAGTATTGGACGGTGCTGCTGTGCTTCGCAATGACAATGGCATGGCTCCGGGTATGGCTCTTACGGAAAACAATCATACGTATATGCTTTTCCCTGGCCCTCCAAAAGAACTTTATCCGATGTTTACAAACTATGCAGAGCCCTATTTACTTGGTCAGCTGAAGCAGGGAGATACGATTGTCTCGCGCGTTCTTCGGTTTTTTGGCATTGGAGAATCGAGACTTGAGACAGAACTTGAAGATTTAATCGATCAGCAAACAAACCCTACCATTGCACCGCTTGCAGGTGAGTGGGAAGTGACGCTACGTTTAACCGCAAAAGCAGACTCAAAAGAAGAAGCAAACAAGTTGATTGATGAAACAGAAAAGAAAATCAATGAACGCGTTGGATCGTTTTTATATGGCTATGGAGAGACGACGCTTGCAAAAGAAGTCTTTTCAATGCTAAAAGACCGGAATTGGTCGATCTCAACAGCGGAGAGCCTTACAGGTGGTATGTTTAGTCAGGAGCTAACAGATCTCCCTGGAGTATCATCACTTTTCTACGGAGGGGTTGTGTGTTACTCTAACGAAGTAAAGCGAGAGATCGGCGTATCAAAAGAGACACTTGAAGCATACGGTGCCGTAAGTGAAGAGTGTGCGATAGAACTCGCAAGAAACGTAAAAGCGAGATACAAAACCGATGTCGGCATCAGTTTCACAGGTGTGGCTGGTCCTGATCCTAGTGAAGGAAAAGACGCTGGAACCGTTTATATCGGCGTAGCAGCACCATCTGGCGAAAAAGTGGTTGCCTTAAATCTTGCTGGGAACCGCGATGCAATCCGCAAACGTACTGTGAAACATGGATTTAACACATTATTGAAGTTAGAAAGGTGAATGTCCTAAGTTATGAAGAATTTTGAAGACTTTGCATTATCAAATGAAGTGAAAAAAGCTGTGCTTGAGCTTGGCTTTAAAGAAGCCACTCCGATTCAGGAAAAAGCTCTTGAGCCAATTCTAGAAGGAAGAGACATGATCGGTCAGGCGCAAACCGGTACAGGAAAAACGGCTGCATTTGGTATTCCTGTCATTGAAAAAGTGAAAAAGATCGGTGGTCCTGAAGCGATCATTTTAACACCAACACGTGAGCTAGCGATGCAGGTAGCGATCGAGCTACAAAAGCTCTCAAAATATAAAGGTTTAAATGTACTCGCAGTTTACGGTGGGGAACCAATTTATCATCAAATTCGCGCTTTAAAAAGAGGCGTTAACATCGTTGTTGGAACGCCAGGACGTATGCTTGACCATTTAAAGCGGAAAACGCTTCGCACGGATAACATTCACACAGCTATTTTGGATGAAGCTGATGAAATGCTTGATATGGGCTTTATTGATGATATCGAACTTATCTTCAAACAGCTACCTGTTAAGCGTCAGTCGCTTTTATTTTCTGCTACTATTCCTGCACCAATCCGTAAGCTTTCAAGTAAATATTTGAAAGATCCGATTACCATTTCCGTTTCTAAAGGAGATGTAACCGCTGATACCGTGGAGCAGGTCTATTACCGCACATTTGAAAGTGATAAGTTCGATACGCTCTGTCGCGTCATTGAAAGTGAAGACATTCGACTTGGAATCATTTTCACTAAAACGAAAAAGGGTGCTGCGCAAGTAACGGAATCATTAAAAAAGCGTGGATACCGGGCGGAAGAGCTTCATGGTGATCTTACGCAGCAGCAGCGTTCGAAAGTTATGAATCTCTTTAGACGCTCTCAAGTGAATTTCCTAGTTGCGACCGATATCGCAGCACGAGGAATTGACGTGGCTCATGTGAGCCACGTAATTAACTATGATATCCCTGAAGATCCAGAGCGCTATGTTCACCGTATTGGACGTACAGGGCGCGCTGGCAACAAAGGAATTGCGCTAACGCTTGTAACGCCGAAAGATATGCGCTTTTTACAGTCAATTGAATCAAAGATTAAGTTAAATCTTTCAGCTGAGCCTCTACAGGATGAGACGGTCGATCTTGATAACATCGTCAAATCTGTTGAAAAGCAGTTGAAAAGACAGAAAACTGATTCACCTGCTCGGGAAACGGCTGATCTTCTACTTGCAAAATACAACGCTGGAGATCTTGTTCAAGCATTTCTTGAAAATGCCATCCAAGAAAAGCAAAATACGACGCCATCTGAATATAACTTCGGTGAAACGGGTGGACAGAACGGAATGGTTCGTTTCTTCTTGAATGTTGGACGGAATATTGATCTTCACCCTAAAAAATTGCTAAGTGAACTTTCAGCTATGGCGGGTGTTGAAACAGAATCTGTCGGTCGTATTGATATCTTCGAGAAATTTTCATTCTTTGAAGTACATGAAGACGTTGCTCCATTCGTCTACGAAGCCCTTCGCGCAGGTGGGATTGATGGTAAATCAATCCACTTAGAACCTGCCAAACCACAAAAAAGCAGAGTGTAAATAGATGACGATCAGCCTCAACTAAGGGCTGATCGTTCTTCTTTCCTTATCAGGTTGTTTCATCATACAGTTTTAGAATATGTCAAGCGTCTTCCAAAATAAAAAAAGACGAATAAATGTTCGGTTTTCTATTGGCAAATGACCAAAAAAGAGATATGATAGTGATAGCTTAATAACGAGGAGGAATTCATTCGTGAGTGATCGTAAAGCTGCCTTAGATATGGCACTTAGACAAATAGAAAAACAATTCGGTAAAGGTTCAATCATGAAGCTCGGCGAACAAGCGGAGCAAAGAGTCTCTACGGTATCCACTGGTTCACTGGCTCTTGACATCGCTCTTGGTGTAGGAGGATATCCAAGAGGTCGCGTCATCGAAGTATACGGCCCGGAATCTTCAGGTAAAACAACTGTTGCGCTTCATGCCATTGCAGAAGTTCAGCGTAACGGTGGTCAAGCCGCATTTATTGATGCTGAGCATGCCCTTGATCCGATTTATGCAGAAAAGCTCGGTGTTAACATCGATGAACTATTACTTTCTCAACCTGATACAGGAGAACAAGCACTAGAAATTGCTGAAGCGCTCGTACGAAGCGGTGCAGTAGATATGGTCGTTGTTGACTCCGTCGCTGCCCTTGTACCGAAAGCTGAAATCGAAGGTGAAATGGGAGATGCGCACGTTGGGTTGCAGGCGCGTCTAATGTCTCAAGCGCTTCGTAAGCTTTCTGGTGCGATTAATAAATCCAAAACAACCGCGGTCTTTATTAACCAGATTCGTGAAAAAGTTGGGGTTATGTTCGGAAATCAACGATTAGTTGCTTAATCTTTTTCTATAATCAATTTAAAAAGAAAAGATTAAGGAGTTTACTATGGGTTTCCCTTGCTAGTGATAGCATGTTAAAAAACCTTGTGAACCTTATTGCCTGAGGGTGTGGCATAAATGATGCTGCTAACGGTGAAGCCCCCCAGTTTATGGGTAATACCGTGCCAAGCCTCATTAAGAGGAAGGTGTAGAGACTACCGAAAAGAACTCATATAGGAGTTAACTTAGTAGGGTACGGCAGAAGATAGGCTACTGCTGGAAGTGCAAGGCTCTCAATTTATTGAGATGAAGAGATAGTCCACACTATAGAAATGGAAAATCTATAGAAAATGCCAGAAACAACTCCAGGCGGACGTGCGCTGAAATTCTATTCATCTGTTCGATTAGAAGTTCGTCGTGCTGAGACGCTGAAACAAGGTAATGACATGGTCGGTAACAAAACGCGTATTAAAGTCGTCAAGAACAAGGTGGCTCCGCCGTTTAAACAAGCAGAAGTCGACATCATGTACGGAGAAGGTATTTCCAAGCAGGGTGAGATCCTTGATATTGGTTCAAATCTTGAAATCGTTCAGAAGAGCGGCGCATGGTTCTCATTCGAAGGCGAACGCCTTGGACAGGGTCGTGAAAATGCAAAGCAATTCTTGAAAGAAAATCCAGCAATGGAAGCTGAGATTGAAGGGCGTATTCGCGCTTATCATAATCTTGATGCCGATAAACAAGTGGATGAGGCGGCTGTAGGTAACGAAACGCTTCTTCCTGACGAAGAATAAAAGCTTTGAAAAAGCCGGTCACTAAGACCGGCTTTTTCTCTAACTACATAGTCTTTGTCTACTAGTTTTGTCACCATAAAACTTACTTGTTTTCCATGATCAGGCAGTGAATACCCGTTCATTCACGACGTTTTCAAGGGGAGTTTAAGGCGAAAAAATGAGCAATAATGAGATATTTGAAGGAATTTAACCTCTATGTGCTCTCTTGACAAGCTATACGCTGAAAGATACAATATTAATTGTATAATTATAATTTTCTAGTAAAATTATACTTTACTCTTAACAGATGACATGTGCTGGATTGAAATCTTGCAAGTGGTACTAAGTATTAACATGACAGCAAACCAACAAGTTGATAGCAGGAGGAGGTGAGTTCGATGGATATAGTGATCATCATCTCCACTATGCTGGTCTCTGCAGTCGTCGGAGCAGTTGTTGGATTTCTTGTTCGCAAAACGATTGCTGAAGCGAAAATCTCCAGTGCAGAAATGGAAGCGCAACGGATTATCAAAGAAGGTAAAAACGACGCTGAAGCTTTGAAAAAGGAAGCTATGCTTGAAGCGAAGGACGAGAATCATAATCTTCGTGTTGAAGCTGAGCGTGAAATTCGTGAACGCAGAAATGAGTTACAAAAACAAGAGAATCGTTTGGTACAAAAAGAAGAGGTCCTTGATCGTAAAAGTGAGACTCTTGACAAAAAAGAGGATTCCCTCGAAAGAAGAGAGGACTCTCTCACCAAAAAACAACGACAAATTGAAGAGATGGAAGGCAAAGTGGAGGAGTTGCTTCAAGAGCAACAACACGAGCTTCAGCGAATTTCCGGTTTAACGAGGGAAGAGGCGAAGCAAATCATCTTCCGTGAAAGCGAGCAGGAACTTGAGCATGAGCTTGCGCAAATGGTGAAAGAGCGTGAGAATAATGCGAAAGAAGAAGCTGATAAGAAGGCGAGAGAAGTATTGTCGCTTGCGATTCAGCGCTGTGCAGCAGATCATGTTGCAGAAACGACGGTTTCCGTTGTTAATCTGCCTAATGACGAGATGAAAGGTCGAATCATTGGTCGTGAAGGCCGAAACATTCGAACTCTTGAAACGCTAACGGGGATTGACCTGATTATCGATGATACACCTGAGGCAGTTATTTTGTCCGGTTTTGATCCGATACGTAGAGAAATCGCTCGTAATGCCCTGGATAAACTCGTACAGGATGGAAGAATTCACCCTGCACGAATTGAAGAAATGGTTGAGAAATCACGCAGGGAAGTGGATGAATACATTCGCGAAGTGGGTGAACAATCCACATTTGAAATTGGAGTTCATGGACTCCACCCGGATCTCATTAAGATTTTGGGAAGATTGAAGTTCCGTACAAGTTATGGACAGAATGTCTTGAAGCATTCCATGGAAGTGGCTTACCTGACTGGTTTAATGGCCGCTGAGCTTGGAGAAGACGTACAGCTTGCGCGTCGCGCTGGTCTCCTTCACGATCTTGGTAAAGCGATTGACCACGAAGTAGAAGGAAGTCACGTTGAAATCGGCGTTGAGCTTGCAACGAAGTATAAAGAGCATCCGGTTGTCATAAATGCAATCGCCTCTCACCATGGTGATACGGAAGCAACATCAGTAATCTCTACGCTTGTGGCAGCAGCAGATGCCTTATCCGCTGCACGTCCGGGAGCGCGTCGTGAAACGCTTGAGACGTACATTCGTCGTCTTGAGAAACTCGAAGAAATTTCTGAGTCATTTGAAGGCGTTGAGAAGTCGTTCGCCATTCAAGCTGGTCGAGAAATACGGATCATGGTAAAACCCGATCTAGTCGACGACGTTTCATCGTATCGTCTTGCACGAGAGATTACGAAGAAAATCGAAAATGAACTGGACTACCCTGGGCACATTAAAGTCACGGTCATTCGTGAAACAAGGGCAGTTGAGTATGCAAAATAAAGCGATGCCGCGCGCATCGCTTTATTTAATTTCACCAAAAACGTACGAACGATACTTTCTTTTGATAAACTGATAAAGAATGATAACAGAGATTGGAGCTTTCATATGAAGATTTTATTTATTGGAGACGTTGTCGGTTCTCCTGGACGTAACATGGTTTCAACCTATTTACCTCGATTAAAGAAAAAATATAAACCTACGTTTACGATTGTAAATGGAGAGAATGCGGCTGGTGGGCGTGGCATTACAGAAAAAATTTATCGCGGTTTTCTTGAGTCGGGAGCTCAAGTGATTACAATGGGGAACCATACGTGGGATAACCGAGAGATTTTTGAATTTATTGATCGTGCACCGAAACTCGTTCGACCTGCGAATTATCCAGAAGGAACACCTGGAACTGGATCTACCATTGTCAATATAAATGGCGTTGAAGTTGGCGTTATTAACCTTCAGGGAAGAACGTTCCTTCCTGCAATGGATGATCCATTCCGTAAAGCGGATGAACTAATTGAAGAAATGAGAGAAAGAACGCCGGTTATCTTTGTTGATTTCCATGCCGAAACAACAAGTGAAAAACAGGCAATGGGCTGGTACCTTGATGGAAGGGTGACGGCAGTTGTCGGAACGCATACTCACGTACAGACGGCTGATGAGCGCATTTTACCTGGCGGGACAGCTTATTTAACAGATGCTGGGATGACCGGACCTTACGATGGTATTCTTGGGATGGAACGAGAAGCGGTAATCAATAAGTTTTTGACAACAATGCCAGTGAGGTTTGAAGTGACGAAAGGTCGGGAACAACTTAGTGGGGTCTTTTTAACACTAGATCCAAAAACTGGTAGGGCCACAAAGATTGAACGTATTGCAATCAATGACGACCATCCATTCTATGATTAAAGAACGTTTGGAAAAAATGGCGGAAACAGCAGGAATACAAGCTTCTTACAAGGAATATAGTCTAGAGTGGTAATGGATGATCAAATTAAGGAGGGGCTATAATGGATATATTAAAAGTTTCAGCAAAATCCAATCCTAATTCTGTAGCTGGTGCACTTGCGGGCGTCCTTCGGGAACGCGGGAATGCCGAGATTCAAGCGATTGGAGCAGGTGCACTAAATCAGGCTGTGAAGGCAGTAGCCATCGCAAGAGGGTTTGTAGCACCTAGTGGCGTTGACCTCATTTGTATCCCTGCTTTCACTGATATCTTAATTGATGGTGAAGAGCGTACCGCAATTAAACTTATTGTAGAGCCTCGCTAAATAGTTCCGTCAGAAAAACCTGTTTGTTTTTACAAACAGGTTTTTTATACTTTAATTTGTATTGTTTGAAGAATGAAGGAGGAACATCATGAATATAGTAGATGCACATTGTGACGTGCTGTGTAAGATGTGGCTTAATCCGTCTCTCTCATTTGAGGATGGTCATAGCCTTCATACAAATCTAAATCAAATGAGAAAAGCAGGAGCTAAGTTACAACTCTTTGCAATCTACGTGCCGGAAAGCGTGCCCGACTCCGCTAAATTTGATTGTGCGTTAGAAATGGTGGAGATATTCCATGAGAAGATTGTAAAACCCTATGATGACGTGGTAGCTGTCTATTCGAAAAAAGAAGCAGAGCAGCTTGCTAAAGGGAAAATTGGAGTCATGCTTACGTTAGAAGGTGTTGACGCCATTGGAAGAGAAGCCACAAGACTAAAAACACTGATCAGGCTCGGGGTGCGGTCCGTTGGCTTAACGTGGAACTATGGCAATTCGACCGCTGATGGTATTCTCGAATCAAGAGGCGCGGGATTAACCGATTTTGGGAGAAGTGTTGTTGATTTACATAACCAGCATCGGATCTGGACGGATGTTTCCCACCTTTCCGTGCGCGCCTTTTGGGATGTCGTCGAACATGGAAGATATGTGATGGCAAGTCATTCTAATGCAAAAGCCATATGTACACATCCAAGAAACCTCGATAATCAACAGTTAACTGCACTGATTGAAAAAAATTCTCTTATCGGCGTAACTTTTGTGCCAAAGTTTTTGCGGAATGACCGAAATGCCAGTGTTTCGGATATTATCCATCATATTGAACACATTTGTAGCCTTGGAGGAGCTCAAAATATTGGACTTGGCTCTGATTTTGATGGGATTGATCAAGTTCCAAAAGATCTTACATGCTATCGCGATTATCCTCGACTTATTGAGGAGCTTTATCGCTATTACAATGATGAGCAGGTAAATGGCTTTTTAGGTAAAAATTTAATCGCAAGAATCCCTAGCTAAGTAAGAATTTAGTAATTGTAAGTTTTATGAGCAGGGAATTATCATCCTATTTCGAACTAGTAATATAAGCAAGCGGTTTCAGGTACTAGATTAGAAAGGGTGGGGCGTTATGATCGAACAACTTTCGTGGAAAGTTGGAGGACAGCAGGGTGAAGGAATCGACAGTACAGGAGAAATATTTGCGATTGCATTAAATCGACTTGGTTACTATTTATATGGTTACCGGCATTTTTCGTCCCGTATTAAAGGCGGGCATACGAATAATAAGATCCGCGTGAGTACGAAAGAAGTTCGAGCCGTTTCGGATGATCTTGACATGCTGATTGCGTTCGATCAAGAAACGATTGATGTCAATGCACATGAACTTCATGGCCGAGGAATCATTATAGCCGATGCCAAATTTAATCCAGTTAAGCCGGATCAATGTCAGGCAACACTTGTGACCATTCCCTTTTCTGAAATCGCGACGGAACTTGGCACTTCTTTAATGAAAAACATGGTGGCAATCGGTGCTACAAGTGCTGCTCTTGGTATAGAAACTGCAACGTATCAAGCGGTAGTAGAAGAAATTTTTGGACGAAAAGGCGAAAAAGTGGTGAACAATAACATGGAAGCTATACAACGGGGGGCGGATGCCTATCTATCTTCCGTTGGAAACAGTGTTCAAACCCTTTCGCTTAAAAAGGCAGATGGAAAGAATCGCATGTTTATGATTGGAAATGATGCCATTGCACTTGGAGCTCTAGCCGGGGGAGCGAGACTGATGGCTGCCTATCCCATTACACCAGCGTCAGAAATCATGGAGTATTTAATTAAGAAACTTCCAGAATTCGGTGGAACTGTTGTGCAAACAGAGGATGAAATCGCGGCAGCAACGATGGCAATTGGTTCAAACTACGCAGGCGTAAGGACGTTAACGGCATCGGCCGGGCCGGGGTTGTCGCTCATGATGGAAGCCATCGGGTTATCTGGTATTACCGAAACGCCGCTCGTGATCGTCGACACCCAGCGCGGTGGACCGAGCACTGGGCTTCCTACGAAGCAGGAGCAGTCGGATTTGATGGCGATGATTTATGGCACGCATGGCGAAATCCCAAAGATTGTCATCGCGCCGAGTACCGTGGAAGAAGCATTCTATGATGCGATTGAAGCGTTTAATCTTGCTGAGGAATACCAGTGTCCAGTGATTTTACTTTCTGATTTGCAATTATCGCTTGGCAAACAATCCGTCGAACCTCTTGATTACGATAAAATACAGATTAGAAGAGGGAAACTAAATGAGGAAGAGATTGCTGAGCGAGAAGATAAATCGTACTATAAGCGATTTGAGCTAACCGATGATGGGGTCTCTAATCGAGTGATTCCAGGAACGAAGAATGGGATTTTCCACGTTACCGGTGTGGAACATGATGAAACGGGTAAACCTTCGGAAGTGCCGCAAAACCGTAAAGATCAAATGGAGAAACGATTGCGGAAAATTCAAAACATCTCCTTTCAGAATCCAATTTATAAAGCAGCGCCTCATCAAGACCCAGATTTGCTTTTGATTGGATTTAATTCAACGAGAGGAAGTATTGAAGAAGTGATGCCAAGACTTGAAGCAGATGGTTTAAAAGTGAACCATGCTCAAATTCGCCTTGTTCATCCATTTCCAGCAGATGAGCTAAAGCCAATGTTACAGGCTGCAAAGAAAGTAATCGTCATTGAACACAATGCAACTGGGCAGCTGGCAAGTCTCGTGAAAATGAACGTAGGATACGGTGAAAAGATTGAAAGTATATTAAAATACGACGGCAATCCATTCTTACCAGGTGATATCCATCAACAATGTAAGGAGATGTTCGCGAATGGCCACATTTAAAGATTTTCGTAATCAGGTAAAGCCAAACTGGTGTCCTGGCTGTGGAGATTTCTCCGTTCAAGCCGCCATTCAAAGAGCTGCTGCAAATGTTGGACTAGAACCTGATGACCTCGCAGTGATTTCAGGGATTGGCTGTTCAGGTCGGATAAGTGGATATATTAATGCCTACGGCTTTCATGGCATTCATGGTCGCTCTCTTCCAATAGCACAGGGTGTTAAAATGGCCAACCGTGATTTAACGGTCATTGCTTCAGGTGGAGATGGAGATGGCTTTGCGATTGGAATGGGACATACCATTCATGCAATGAGACGAAACATCGATGTGACATATATTGTAATGGATAATCAAATTTATGGACTAACGAAAGGGCAGACTTCTCCAACGAGCGCAGAAGGGTTTAAAACGAAAAGTACGCCTTCTGGCTCAATTGAATCTTCCCTCTCCATTATGGAACTCGCGCTTTCAAGCGGCTGTGGATTCGTTGCGCAAAGCTTTTCAACCGATTTAAAAGATTTAGTTGCCATTATTGAGCAAGGAATTCAGCATAAAGGCTTTTCATTAATTAACGTATTTAGTCCATGCGTCACATTTAATAAAGTGAATACGTATGATTGGTTCAAACAAAATCTGGTTAGTTTAAAAGATATTGAAAATTATGATCCTCACAATCGGATGATGGCGATGCAAACGCTAATGGAGCACAATGGACTCGTTAAAGGATTGATTTATGAGAATCCGAATCGTCCCTCGTATCAAGAATCTGTTCGAGGATATAGTTCAAGTGCCTTATCGAAACAGGACCTGACTCTTCCAGAAGAAAAATTCACCGAGCTAATGGCGGAATTTATGTAGAGCGAAAAACCCTTCAAGATTGAAGGGTTTTTTTGAGGGGATGAAGGTGAAAACACATTCCATAAATAAAACTATAAGTGTCCTTGTATGGAGGACACATCGTCTTTACGTAATATGTGAAAAATGATACGATGGTTGTGATAATAGGAGTTAAAGAACGTTTTGAAAAAGTGAGGTGTACGCTGTGGAAGGAAAAATGAAGGCAATTGTCAAGCATGAACGTGGCAAAGGTGCTCAGTTACAAACCGTCGATATTCCACAAATTAATGATAATGAAGTACTCATTCAAGTGAAAGCAACTTCGATTTGCGGGACAGATGTACATATTTATACGTGGGATGAATGGTCCCAGAGTCGCGTCAATCCTCCTTATGTTTTTGGACATGAGTTTGCTGGAGTGGTTGTAGAAAAAGGTAAGAACGTCACGAACCTAGAGATTGGAGACCATGTTTCAGCTGAAACTCATATCGTCTGCAATCAATGTCCACAATGTTTAACAGGGAAGTTCCATATATGCGAAAATACGAAAATTATTGGTGTCGACACGGATGGCTGCTTTGCAGAATACGTAGCGCTCCCATCACAGAACATCTGGAAAAATCCTGAATCATTATCGTTTGATGTTGCCTCTGTACAGGAGCCAATGGGTAACGCCGTTCATACAGTACTCGCTGGAGACGTAGCTGGAAAGACAGTAGCTATTATTGGCTGCGGGCCGATTGGGATTATGGCTGTAGGCGTTGCAAAAGCAGCTGGTGCTTCACAAGTTATCGCACTTGATTTAAATGATTATCGACTGAACCTTGCGAAAGAAATGGGTGCAACGACTGTCATTAATTCTCGAAATGAAGATCCCCTTCAAGTTGTGAATGAACTAACAAACGGTCACGGTGTTGACATTGTCTGTGAAATGTCAGGACATCCAATCGCTATGAATCAGGGCTTTAAGATGGTAACAAACGGTGGACGTGTTTCCATTCTTAGTTTGCCAGTCCGTCCTGTCGAAATTGATGTGACAAATGACATTGTGTTTAAAGGTATCACGGTTCAAGGGATTACAGGAAGAAAAATGTTCGAAACGTGGCGCCAGGTATCAGGACTACTGCAGTCAGGACAGGTTGATGTGGAACCAATGATTACGCATCATTTCCCGCTTGAAGACTTTGAAAAAGGCTTCGAATTAATGATTGAAGGTAAGTGTGGTAAGGTAGTATTACATCCATAAGGCTCGCACGTGAGCCATTACATACTAATAAGGAGGCCGATCAATGAAAGGTTTTGAATATCTCCAAGAAGAGCTTGATCAAATGCAGGAGGAAGGCGTTTTTCGTAACTTGATTCCACTTGAGTCTGCTCAAGGATCACGCGTTACGATTAAAGGAAAAAACGTCATTCAGCTGTCGTCAAACAACTATCTCGGACTAACGGACCATCCGAAAATGAAGCAAGCAGCGATTGAAGCGGTTGAAAAATACGGTGCAGGAACAGGATCTGTTCGTACGATTGCTGGGACGCTTTCCATGCACGAACAGTTTGAAGAAAAGCTAGCTGAGTTTAAACATACAGAAGCAGCGCTTGTACTCCAATCCGGATTTGCCACGAATCAGGCGGTCCTGTCAGCGATCTTAACAAAAGAAGACGTCGTGATTTCGGATGAATTAAACCACGCTTCCATTATCGATGGCATTCGCTTAACAAAAGCGGGACGACGTATTTACAAGCATACGGACATGGAAGACCTCGAGAACGCATTGAAAGAAACTCAGGATTATCGTACGCGTCTTGTCGTAACGGATGGCGTCTTCTCAATGGACGGAAACATTGCGCCACTTACTGAAATTGTGGAGCTTTGTGAAAAGTACGATGCACTTGTGATGGTGGATGATGCTCATGCAAGTGGGGTACTTGGTGAGAACGGTCGTGGAACAGTTGACCACTTTGGCTTAAACGGACGCGTTCACATTCAGGTTGGAACGCTTAGTAAAGCGATAGGCGTTCTCGGTGGTTATATTGCAAGTACGAAAACACTTCGCGATTATTTGATTCATAAAGGCCGCCCATTTTTGTTTAGTACCTCTCATCCACCTGCGGTCACAGCCGCTTGCTCAGCCGCAATTGACGTTCTTGTAGAGGAACCAGAGCTGATTGAGAAACTTTGGGATAACACGAAGTTCTTTAAAGCAGGCTTGAAAGAGCTTGGTTTTGACACAGGGATAAGTGAAACACCGGTGACGCCAGTGATCATTGGAGATGAGGCACTTACACATAAATTTTCCGATAAGCTATTTGAAAACGGCGTTTTTGCGCAGGGGATTGCGTTCCCAACGGTTGCAAAAGGAAAAGGTCGCGTACGTACGATCGTAACGGCGCAACATTCAAAAGAAGATCTTCAAGAAGCGTTAGACGCATTTGAGAAGTCTGCAAAAGAGCTTGGCATACTTTAAACGAAAGAGAGGGGGGATGGTCCTCCTCTTTTTTTCGGCTATTGGGGGTCATTCTTTATTTGTTCACCTAATCGTGCTTGGAGGCTTTTCCAGGTTTTATTGATTAAATAGTCTGAACCCCTTATAATAAAGGAATGTGCATTAGTTACACATTTCTTAATTGACAATAAAGGATAACAAATAAAACGGAAGCTTTTATAGAATTGATTTCTATTAGCGAGGTTTTTCTAAGTTTAGGAGCATTGCGCTCTTTTTCATAGCAGGGTCATCCTTTTTAATTAGAAAGGGGTCGAGCGACATGAACGAACAGCAGCGGCTGGATTCGCAGATCAATGTAAAGAAAACAGAGAAAACAACGGAAGATTACGCGAAGTATTTCCAGACAACGTATCAGGCACCTAACTTAAAAGATGCCAAGCGCAGAGGGAAAGAAAATGTAAACGTTCATTACGATTTTGAAATTCCAGAAAACATTAAAAACCTAGGGAAAGATAAGAAGTTTTTGATTCGTACGTACGGATGTCAAATGAATGAACATGATACGGAAGTAATGGCAGGAATTTTTGAAGAAATGGGCTTTGAAGCGACAACTGAGGTAACGGAAGCAGATGTTGTTCTCCTGAATACGTGTGCGATTCGCGAAAATGCGGAAAACAAAGTATTTGGTGAGCTGGGCCATTTAAAACCATTAAAGATGGAAAACCCGGATCTGATCATTGGCGTATGTGGTTGTATGTCACAGGAAGAATCTGTAGTCAACCGCATCATGCAGAAGCATCAATTCGTTGATTTAATCTTTGGTACACATAACATTCACCGTCTTCCTGAACTAATGGAGCAGGCCGTCTTTGGTAAAGAAATGGTGATGGAAGTATGGTCTAAAGAAGGCGACATTATCGAAAACCTTCCAAGAACGAGAAAAGGCGAAATCAAAGCGTGGGTTAACATCATGTACGGCTGTGATAAATTCTGTACATATTGCATCGTGCCTTATACACGAGGGAAAGAAAGAAGCCGTCGCCCTGAAGATATTATTCAGGAAGTACGCCATTTAGCCGCAAAAGGCTATAAAGAAGTGACGCTCCTCGGACAGAATGTAAACGCCTACGGAAAAGACTTAGAAGATATTGAGTATGGCCTTGGCGACCTTATGAACGAGATTCATAAAATTGATATTCCTAGAGTTCGCTTCACAACGAGTCACCCACGTGACTTTGATGATCGTCTTGTAGAAGTACTTGGTCAGGGTGGCAACTTAGTCGATCATATCCATCTTCCTGTTCAAAGTGGAAGCAATGAGGTTCTGAAGCTAATGAATCGCCGCTATACGCGTGAAACGTATTTAGAACTCGTTCGCAAGATTAAAAACGTGATGCCAAACGCAACCTTTACAACAGATATCATCGTAGGTTTCCCTAACGAAACGGATGAACAGTTTGAAGAGACGATGGAACTTGTAAAGGAAGTTGAGTACGACAGTGCGTATACGTTTATTTATTCTCAGCGTGATGGTACACCAGCGGCTAAAATGAAAGATAACGTCCCAATGGAAGTAAAGAAAGAACGCCTTCAGCGCTTGAATGCCCTTGTGAATGAAATGGCTGCAAAAAACAACGCTGTCTTTGAAGGTCAAATCGTCGAAGTGCTTGTTGAAGGGGAAAGTAAGAAAAACGCAGAAGTACTTTCTGGCTACACAAGCAAGAACAAAGTAGTAAACTTTAGAGGTCCGAAATCGTTAATTGGTCAAATCGTTCAAGTGAAAATCACAAAAGCAAAAACGTGGTCACTTGATGGCGAATATATTGAAAAAACGGCTGAGGTGAATGCATAATGGTATCAAGAATGGAAGTTATTGCAAAAGCAAAAGATCTTGCGAAGCTCGTTTCTGAAACAGAAGAAGTTGATTTCTTCAAACGTGCAGAAGAAAAAATCAATGAAAACAAAAAAGTACAAAGCTTGATTGCGCGCATTAAATTAGAGCAAAAAGAAGCGGTGAATCTTCAGCACTACAGCAAGCATGAAGCGTTAAAGGAGAAAGATGAGCGCATTGATAAGCTAATGCAGCAGCTTGATGAGATTCCGGTTGTACAGGAATTCAAACGCTCACAGTCAGATGTAAATGACCTTCTTCAGCTTGTCGCTAACACGATTTCTAACACGGTAACAGATGAGATCATCGAGTCTACTGGTGGAAATGTTCTTGAAGGAACAACTGGTTCAAGTCAGCAGGGACATGGATGTAAGTAATCGTTACAATATGAATCTAAAAGCCTTCCTATACACAGGAAGGCTTTTTTTCATGCCTTACGAAGTTGTTTTTCGAAAAATTCTCTTAATTATCTGAGTTATTATGCTACTATAAGCGGAGAGACGGCATAAGCCTCACGCGTTTAAATAGAATGATCGAACTGTAAGGTTAAACTTATTTCGAAAACTACCCATATGTTGCATTGGGATAGCCCTGAAGTAGTCATAAACGAAATTAAAACAAATTGGGGAAGTAGGTAATTGAAATGCAAAGAGGCATCCGAGTTGTCATTGGAGCAGGAGAATATTCGAATAACCCTGGCTGGATCGAGACACAGGAGTCTGAACTTGATTTATTAAACCAACAGCAGTGGCAAGCACGTTTTGACGAGTCCTCCATTCGTGCTATTTTAGCGGAGCACGTCTGGGAGCACTTGACCTATGAAGAAGGGAAGAGAGCAGCTGAAATGTGTTATCCGTATTTAGAGAGAAACGGTTATATTCGTTGTGCTGTGCCGGACGCATATTTTTCAGATGAAGCTTATCAAAAAGGGGTGCAAGTTGGAGGCCCAGGCCCTAAAGATCATCCTGCTGCTAGTCATAAGATTGTTCATAATTACAGGACGTTAACAGCCATGTTTGAAGAAGCGGGCTATCACGTGCGTTTGCTTGAATATTGCAATGAAAAAGGCGAGTTTATTGATAACGAGTGGGATGAAAAAGATGGTTTTATTTATCGTTCGAAGCGATTTGATCAAAGAAATGCTCAAGGGGAATTGAAATTTGTTTCGCTGATTGTTGATGCGATTAAAAAAGAACCGATCAAATGAGTTACATCTGTATGATTGGAAGGTGAGTGAAACATGTTTAACTGGCATCATGCTCCTTCAGAAGTAGTCGAGTTTGTTAAGAACCTGATAATAGAAACGAAAAAAATCCTGGGAAATAATTACATAGGTTTCTATCTCCACGGTTCGTTAGCGATTGGTGGATTTAATCCCAAACGAAGCGATGTCGATTTTTTGATCATAACTAAAAAGGGCGTTACTGTTCAAGCGAAAAAGGAGTTAGCTCAATTGTATTTATCTGCCTCCAACAAGCCCTTTCCGATCGAAATGAGTATCCTTCGGGAAAAATACTTGAGGATTTGGGAACACCCAAGTTCCTACGACTTCCATTTTAGCGAATTTTGGAGAGAGCGGTATGAACATGATTTAGAAACAAACGGAAGTGAATACTTAAATGAAGAAGTCTACAAAGACTCAGATCTTGCAGCTCATATCACTATCATGACAGAGTGTGGGATTTCTCTTGATGGGCAAGCGATTGATCAAATTTTTCATATTGTTCCTAAAGAAGATTATCTTTCTTCTATTTTAGTAGACTTCGAGGAATGTGTAGAAGATATAATTCGTCACCCTCTTTATAGCATCCATAACATGTTACGCGTTTATTGGTATGTGAAAGAGGAAGTGATTTCATCAAAGAAAGAAGCAGGTGACTGGGGAATAACTTCCCTTCCAAGAGAGTTTAGGTTAACTGTCGAAAAAGCCGTTCATTGGAATGAGGATGGAGAGAGCACTTATGAATTTAAACAAGAAGAATTAATCGCGTTTACTCATTACATAACGAAAGAAGTTCGATCTCTTACTAAATAAGACCCGTTAAACTTAAAGGAGGCGCTCGTTTGCGCATTTTTCATGTTAGTGAAGAAGACGACTTGCAAGAATTTCAGCCGCGGGTTCCAACGCGTAAAGATCTTGACCAATCAAAAGGACTTGTATGGGCGGTTAACGAAACGTGTTTACCGAACTTTTTAACACCACGAAATTGTCCGCGCGTATGTTTTCGGGTTGGGCCGAATACATCAAATGCAGATAAGGAACGGTATCTTTCATCGAGCTATCAGTATGTCGTCATCATTGAAAAAAGATGGGCAGATATGATAACAAACACCCCACTCTACTTGTATGAGTTTAATCCAGAAACTTTTTACCTTCAGGATGACAATGCTGGCTATTACGTCAGTGAGAGGACTCAAGTACCTATGAATAAAATGAAGATTAAAAATCCTTTGCAGGAGTTATTCCGTCGCCAAGTCGAAGTGAGGTTTGTTGATCTTTTGTGGGATAGTTATGATGAAATACAGCAAACAACGTTTCATTGGTCTATGTGTCGGATGAGGTATGCAAAGCCGCGGAGCTAGAAAGAGAGGAGGATAAAAATGAAGCTTGGTCATGTAGTCGCTGAGGGAAATACAGCCACCATATACCAGATTCAAGATAAGATTGTGAAGGTATTCCGGGAAGACCTTCCAGATGGAACTTCTTCCTATGAGGCAGAGAAGCAACGTTACGCCTATTCAAAAGGTCTACCGGTCCCGAAAATTAGTGGTGTAACGAAAATAGATGGTAAGCAGGCCATCATCATGGAAAAAATGAGCGGCCGTACAATAGGTAATCTTCTTTTAGAAAATCGGGATCATGCTGAGTATTATATGGAACTTTCAGTTAATATTCAACAAAGTATTCACCAAATCAACGCAGATTCATTTGAACCGATGACTGAAAAACTAACACGGCAAATAAAAGCAGCGGATCAGTTAAGCCAAAATCAAAAAGCAACTTTAATCCGTAAGTTAAAGAAAATGCCAGTCAAGAAGCAGCTTTGCCACGGTGATTTTCATTTATTCAATCTGATCATGGATGATCAAGTGACGATTATTGATTGGGTAGATGCAAGTGCGGGGAATAGCCAAGCAGACGTATACAGGACCTATCTCTTGTATACTCAATTTTCAAGTGACCTAGCGGAACTTTATTTAAAGCTTTATTGCATCAAAACCGGCGTAGCACAAGAGGCGATTCTGGAGTGGGCACCGATTATTGCTGGTGCACGGTTAGCTGAAGGGGTCCGATCAGAAGATTCTGATCGTCTGTTAAAGATTGTTGATCAGATAAGCCTGGAAGGATAAATTTATTCTTCCAGGCTTTGTTTTTTTACATAATTTAATTTTCACATACCATACTTTTTAAAAAAAATAACAAAAGGTTGTAAAGCATTGGACTTTTGAGACATAGACTGATAGTGGAACAGCCTTTATATATATAAAACTTTTATTCTATGGTGTTGGTTATGTTTTTTGCTGTAAGAAAAAAAGAGGAACAATGGTCGTTTGTCTTGCATAGGATGAGAATGAAGATTGGAAGAGGAGGTATGATCGATGTCAGAGGAATATAATTACAGAGAGATATTCGCCAAAGCTGTTTGCGGAAAAGGGCGTAAATTTACACAGGATACGAACACAGTAACACCAACCCATAAGCCTTCTAGTATTCTCGGTTGCTGGATTATTAACAACCAATTCACTGCCAAGAAGCGTGGTGACGTTGTCAAAGTTGAAGGATCTTATGACATTAATATCTGGTATTCTTACAGCCATAATACCAAAACTGAAGTCGTAACCGAAACAGTTAAATACCATGAAGAAATTCCTCTTCGCTACAAAGACAAAGACTGTGTTGCTGATGAAGTAGTTGCAAAAGCAATTCAGGAGCCTAACTGTCTCGAAGCGACTATTGCGCCGAGCGGTCATAAGGTGATTGTTCAAGTGGAAAGAGAGTTTCTAGTAGAAGTTATCGGTGAAACGAAGATTTGCGTCTACGTGAATCCAGATGGCTGTGAAGATGACGAAGATGATTGGGATTATGATGTAGATGATGAAGAGTTTGAGGATTTAGATCCGAACTTCTTAATTGGTGATCTTGAAGAATAGTACGTCCAGGGAGAAGCAAACCTTCTTCCTGGTTTTTATTTTGCAATCAAGTATGACTGCTTAAACAGAAGCTTCCACTTTACTGATATGCTATACTGTTAGGTGACTAGATTTAAGATTGGTGGAGAAGAAACATGGCTCGTTATACCCCGATGATGGAACAATATTTGCGAATTAAGGCAGAGTACCAGGATGCCTTTTTATTTTTTCGTTTAGGCGATTTTTATGAAATGTTTTTTGATGACGCGATGCGTGCATCGAAAGAATTGGAAATTACTTTAACAAGTAGAGATGGTGGGGGAGAAGGTCGGATTCCGATGTGCGGTGTCCCTTATCATTCTGCTGAAAACTATATATCACAGCTCGTAACCAAAGGATACAAAATTGCAATTTGTGAGCAAACGGAAGATCCGAAACAGGCGAAAGGCGTCGTTCGAAGAGAAGTCGTTCAGCTGATTACACCTGGAACGGTGATGTCAGACCATTTAATTAAAGAAAAAGAAAACAACTATATTGTCGCAATCTCTTCGTTTGATGATGAGACGTTTGCGCTAGCAGCAAATGATTTAACGACGGGTGAATCCATGGCAACGATTTTAGCTGGCGACCATCATGAAGTGATTGGTGAGCTTTCCAATCTTGCCCCCCGTGAAGTGATTCTTGCGAGCGACAGCGAAGCGCTATCGAACGCGATTCAAGAGCGCATGACTGTGACCGTATCCATTGAAGATGGTGTGACAATTCCAGACTCACTTAAGTCGTTAAGCGACCATATTGATCAGCCGAAGCTTCTTCAAGTGTTTGGTAGACTGCTTCAGTATTTGATTCGGACGCAGAAGCGATCGATGGATCACCTTCAGCCGCTTCGTCACTATCATGTTTCTCAATACATGAAACTTGATGTGAATTCAAAACGTAATCTTGAGCTCGTCGAAACGATTCGTGATAAAAAGCGGACAGGCTCTCTCGTCTGGTTCTTAGATAGTTCTGTAACCGCCATGGGCGGCCGTTTACTAAAACAGTGGGTTGAGCGACCGCTCTTACAGCAGCGAGAAATTGAGAAGCGCCAGGAGCTTGTGGAGACACTAATGAAGCAGTTTTTTGAACGTGAGACCATTCGTGAACAGCTTCAAGGGGTTTATGATCTGGAGCGACTTGCAGGAAAAGTAGCATTCGGAAACCTTAATGCGCGAGACCTTGTACAGCTAAGAAAATCGCTTGAGAAAATTCCAGAGATCAAGCAAGCAGTGGGGTCTCTTGATAACCCGTATGCGAAAGAGCTTTCGGAAGAAATTCTTCCTTGTAATGATCTCGTGCAGCTTCTGCAAGATGCGATTGAAGACAATCCGCCGCTTTCTGTGAAAGAAGGGCAAATGATTCGCGACGGTTACCATGCCGATTTAGATAAATACCGTGACGCTAGTCGGAACGGGAAAGACTGGATCGCTGCGCTTCAAATGCAGGAGCGTGAGCGGACGGGCATTAAATCGCTTAAGATTGGCTATAACAAAGTTTTTGGCTATTATATTGAAATAACGCGATCAAACCTAGCAAACCTTCCAGAAGGGCGCTATGAGCGGAAACAGACGCTTTCCAATGCGGAGCGTTTTATTACCCCTGAATTGAAAGAAAAAGAAACGCTTATTTTAGAAGCGGAAGAAAAGATTGTGGATCTGGAATATAGCTTGTTTACGAACTTACGAGAAGAAGTAAAAGCCTATATTCCTGAGCTTCAGCAGCTTGCGAGAAAAATTAGCGAGCTTGACGTTCTTCAGTCATTTGCGGTTGTCAGTGAAGAAAATCGTTTCACCAAACCGATCTTCTCAAAAGAGCGTAAAGTGGCGGTTGAAGGCGGACGACATCCGGTTGTTGAAAAAATGTTGAAGGGCAGAGAGTATGTTGCGAACGACGTGATGATGGATCGTGATCGTGAAATCCTCTTAATTACAGGTCCTAACATGAGTGGTAAAAGTACGTATATGCGCCAGCTTGCGCTCATTTCCATTCTTGGCCAAATCGGCTGCTTCGTGCCGGCAGAATCCGCAGTTCTTCCTGTGTTTGACCAAATCTTTACACGAATTGGTGCGGCGGATGATCTTGCAGCGGGACAAAGTACGTTTATGGTGGAAATGCTTGAAGCAAACTACGCGATTACTCGTGCTACTCAGGATAGCTTGATATTGCTTGATGAAATTGGACGAGGGACTTCCACTTACGACGGTATGGCGCTTGCACAGTCGATCATTGAATATGTGCATAGTGAAGTACGAGCGAAGACGCTGTTTTCTACGCACTATCACGAGCTGACAACGCTCGAGGAAGATCTTGATCGCGTCAAGAATGTTCACGTTAAAGCGGTTGAAGAAAAGGGACGAGTTGTTTTCCTTCACCGCGTTCATGACGGATCAGCGGATAAAAGTTACGGTATTCACGTGGCACAGCTTGCGAACTTACCCGATGCGCTCATTCAGCGTGCAGAAGCTATATTAGCCGAGTTTGAGGCGGAAACGGATGTCGTGAAAAAAGCGCCAAAAGTACCCGTAGAGAAACCTCGTTCTGAAATTAAAGAAGACGAAGCGCAGCTTGCCTTCTTCGATCAGGATGAAGAGAAGAAAAAGCCTGCTCGTACGTCAGGAGAAAAAGCGATACTCGATCGACTGAAATCAGTGGACATTATGGAAATGACGCCGATGGATGCGATCAATACGTTATATGAATTAAAGAAACAGTTAAAGTCATAGAGAAAGGGTGAGGAAGATGGGGAAGATCGTACAGCTTGATGATCAGCTTTCAAACAAAATAGCTGCCGGTGAAGTGGTGGAAAGACCGGCCTCTGTTGTGAAGGAACTTGTGGAGAATGCGATAGATGCAGAAAGCAGTGAAATCACAATTGAAATTGAAGAGGGCGGTCTTTCCAAAATTCGCATTGTAGATAATGGAAGCGGCATGGACGAGGAAGACTGCAAACTCGCTTTTTTCCGTCATGCAACAAGCAAAATCAAAAACGAGCGTGACTTGTTTCAAATTGAAACGCTAGGCTTCCGTGGAGAAGCTCTTCCAAGTATCGCAGCGGTGTCTCACTTAGAATTGAAAACCTCTACGGGAGATGCGGCGGGAACCTATGTCAAAATTGAAGCAGGTAAAGTAGCGGAATTTAAAGCGACCGATAGTCGAAAAGGAACGGAAATGACGATTACGGGTTTATTTTATAATACGCCAGCCCGGTTGAAGCACATGAAAACCGTTCATACTGAACTTGCGAACGTGGCGGACGTCATTAACCGTCAGGCGATGGCTCATCCTGACATTGCCTTTCGCTTCTTTCATAACGACAAGAAGCTATTGTCTACGACAGGAAACGGAGACCTTCTGCAAGTGATTGCGGCAATTTATGGCTATAACACGGCGCGTAAAATGCTCCCACTGCAAGCAGAGACAATCGACTTTTCTGTTAGCGGCTATGCAGCGAAGCCAGAGTTGACGCGTGCTTCTCGTCAGTATATTTCACTTATTATTAACGGTCGTTACATTAAGAATTTTACGATCTCAAAAGGCATCCAGCAGGGGTATCATACGCTTCTTCCAATTGGACGTTATCCAATTGTTGTACTTCATATTAAAATGAACCCAACGCTCATCGATGTGAACGTACATCCTTCAAAGTTGGAAGCAAGGATAAGTAAGGAACAGGATCTTGCTCTTGCGATTGAGAATGCCATAAAAGGACTTTTCAAAAAAATTGAGCTCATACCTGAGCAAACTCCTCCTAAGAAAAAAGAAGAGGAGAGCGAGCAACCTGCATTCCAGTTTCAACACAACGTTCAGCAGAAAGAGCCGGAAGAAATTCCAATTCGGAGGGAATGGGCGCAAGAGAAGGCGGAACCTTTGGATAAGAAGCCAAAGCCACAGGAAGATTTCTTTCAGCCTTTTAGTGTAAAAGAAGAGATTCAAACAGAGCCTTACAAGCCGCGTATGACCTCTGAACATTCCCAAACATCTGATACACGAGATGAGCTTGAGATGGCAATGGACTATGTGAAGGAAACGAATAGTGATTCACGAATCCCGCCGCTTTACCCAATCGGTCAAATGCACGGAACCTATATTCTAGCTCAGAATGAGAATGGACTTTACATTATTGACCAGCATGCCGCGCAGGAGCGGATAAAGTACGAGTTTTACCGCGAGAAAGTAGGCGAGATTGATCCCGTTGTGCAAGAGCTTCTCGTTCCCATTACGCTTGAATACAACACGTCGGAGTCTGCGATCATTGATAGTCGAATCGATGACCTTGGGAAAGTTGGCGTTTTCTTAGAACCATTCGGTCCAAACAGTTATATGGTAAGCGCTCATCCGGTTTGGTTCCCAAAAGGGGCAGAACAAAACACGATTGAGGAATTGATTCAAGAGGTCGTGGATAATCGTAGAATTGATGTGAAGAAGCTACGTGAAGAAGCAGCAATCATGATGTCTTGTAAGAAATCGATTAAAGCCAACCGTCATCTTCGTGATGATGAAGTGTTCACACTATTAGAAACGCTAAGACAATCGATTGATCCGTACACATGTCCTCATGGACGACCAATCATTATTCATTATTCGACATATGAAATGGAAAAAATGTTTAAGCGGGTTATGTAACGAACACAATGAGAAAAGAATGCAGGAAAGTACGTGAGAGTGATGGATAAACAAAAACTAGTAACAGTTCTAGGTCCGACTGCCGTTGGGAAAACCAAAACAAGCATTGAACTTGCAAAGGCGCTTGATGGTGAGATCATTAGCGGCGACTCGATGCAAATTTACCGGGGCATGGACATTGGGACAGCGAAAGTAACAGAAGAAGAGATGGAAGGCATTCCTCATTATTTAATTGATATTAAGAAGCCAACGGAAAGCTTTTCAGCAGCAGAATTTCAAAAGCTTGCGACAGAGCTTGTGACGGATATTAATCGCCGGGGAAAAGTGCCGATTATTGCTGGGGGGACGGGTCTTTACGTGAAATCTGTTACCCATCAGTACGCTTTTTCAGAAGCAAAGGAAGATCCGGCATACCGACAGCACCTTGAGCAGCTAGCGGAAAAAGAAGGGCCGGCCTCGTTTCACGCACGATTAAAGAAGATTGATCCAGTGAGCTACGAAGCAATTCATCCAAACAATGTACGAAGAGTCATTCGGGCTCTAGAAGTGTATCACGTAACGGGTGAGCCAGTATCAGCTTCAAAAGATGCTTTGCCTGAGGAATCTCCCTATAATCTCGTAAATGTCGGTCTTACGATGGATCGTGATATTCTATATGAGCGTATTAACAAGCGTGTCGACATGATGATGGAGGATGGACTTCTTGAAGAAGCACAGCGCCTCTACAATCATGGCGTTCGTCACTGTCAATCCGTTCAGGCCATTGGTTACAAAGAAATCTACAATTATCTTGAAGATCGGGTTTCACTAGACCAGGCAGTGCTTGAGTTAAAGCAGAACTCAAGACGTTATGCAAAGCGGCAACTCACGTGGTTTCGTCATCAAATGGCGTTGGATTGGTATGACATGTCAGCGCATCGCGAAGAAAAAATAAAAGAAATCTTGAAAGTTGTTGCAGGAAAGTTAGCAGAGAGATAGAAATGTAGTTAAGAATGCCTTTAGAGAAAAAGAGGAGGACTGACAATGAAGCAGCAAATTAACATCCAGGATCAATTCCTGAACCAATTAAGAAAAGACAACGTTTTTGTAACCGTGTACCTGCTTAACGGATTCCAGCTAAAAGGGACAATTAAAGGATTTGATAATTTCACGATTATCCTTGAGTCCGACGGAAAACAACAGTTGATTTACAAACACGCCATTTCTACGTTCGCTCCTCAGCGATCCGTTGAAATAAATTTTGAGTCTGACAAGTAAACACATAGTCCCTCGTTCTGGTTAAAGCAGGATGAGGGACTTTTTCATTTTTACTATGATGAAATTTGCTGCTTTTCCATATAATCAAAATAGCGTTTCAGGGTTAGGTCGGCTTTTAGTCCAAACCGCATCCGTAGCTGCTCGATCGAAAGATCATTTTCAATGGCTTTAATAACGCACGTGCGTCTCATATGCTGAGCGGAAACTCCTTTACGGATTCCAGCTCGCTGCACTTCGAGGCGAATCATTTTTTGTACGGCGATTTCTGTTAACCGCTTTGGACGATCAACTTCATAACTCCAGCGATACGTTTGACGTTGAAAGTCAAACGAAACAAAAAGCGGATCATCGCTATGAAGTCTTGGTCTAACCGGAGCTGGAATCGTGTGGTAATAGTCGAACAAAATTTTCTTATGATCAGGATCTAACTGTACCGTTCGTTTTCCTAATGCCGAAGTAACGATTAGTTCATTTTGTTCGAAAGAAATGTCTTTCATGGAAAGCGAACACAGCTCTTGTAACGTGAGTCCGTAATTAAGGAAGAGTCTCGCGATAATTAAATTTCGATCAATCAGAAATTCACGCGCTCTTAACTGGTTGTCCGTTAAATCGTCAAGTGACACAATCGTCTTAAGCAACTTTTCAGCTTCTTCCTCCTGAAGAAAATCGGTTTCGATATAACCGGCGTCTTCGTTTGTTGGTAGGACGACTTCTTTCATTGGATTGGTCTTTGTTCGATTTAACGACATATAATAACGATATACTTGATTTAATACAGTCATAATTCTCTTTAACGTCCGCTCAGAATACTGACGCTCAAGATGCAAATAGCGCACGTACTCCTGAAGCTGCTCCGTTGTTAGGTTTCGAAAGTTCTCGAAATCGACCTTTCGGTGGAGTGTCCGATGCCAGATGGTAAAATCGACAAGGTCATAGCGATAGCGGCGAAGTGTAGAAGCCTTACGCCCCTTTCGCTCGAGAGACTGCAGGTACTCTTCTAGAAAGTCTGGAAGCGACTGAGTAAAAAGCTCCATTCAATGATCACCTCTCATTTTGTTCCATTATAACAAAATCTGTGCACGACTTGTTTCACAAAGGGTTACATGTTTTTGGGATAATTGGAAATACTAGTGATAACCAAATCGTAAAGGAGCGGTTAGACATGGCCTTTTTTTCAAAACAGCAGCAGGAACCTATTCCAGAAGTAGATACAGACGTCTGGTCTTGTTCGAGTGGAGATTGTGCTGGCTGGATGCGAGCCGATTACTCGTTTTCTGATACACCTGCTTGCCCATTATGTGGCGCTGAGATGATGAGTGAAGTTCGAAACCTTCCAGAAATTAAATAACGATGGAGAGGACACATGAATAAAATTGTAGAGAAAATTCGGGATAAAGCAGAACAAATTGTTAGCGTGACGAAAGCTGCTGGCAAAGGGAAACATGTTGCTTCGATGCAGCACTTTTATGACATTTTCACCGAACTTCCTGAAGTGCAAAAGAAAGAGATTTCTCTTTTGAGAAGTCGTTTTGTTTTATATACGCTTAACGAAGGCGATATATTCATGAAGATCCTTGAACGTTCAGATCGACACATACTTGAAATTGATGTCGTCGAAAAAGGCGAGGTCCTTACACACTACAGATCTTATAAAGCAAAGAAGGCTGAACCGAAAATTCATATTCCTGAATCGTTTGTTGAACGGATTGGGGCAAGTTAAACACTCCTAACGAGTGTTTTTCTTTTGGGCGTTTGTCACGGATTCTGGGCAGGTGCGTATACTATCGTGTGAGAATAAAGCGAGGTGAGCACCGTGCAGCAAACCGTAACGCAGCGAAAAGGGCAAATTAACATCGTCCTTCGTCAAAACGAAGGGCTTCAAGAGACGGCGGATGCCGCACTAAGTCAAGCAACGAAAAAGCATATGCCGCTTGAACGCATTCAGCAGGAAATGGAACAGCTTATCGGCTTAAAAGAGATGAAATACTTATTAAAAGAAGTGTATGCCTGGCTTTATGTGAACAAGTGCAGAGAGGAAAATGGCTTAAAACAAAATACGCAGGCGCTTCACATGATGTTCAAAGGTAATCCCGGCACAGGGAAAACAACAGTAGCACGCCTGTTAGGTACGCTTTTTCTTGAAATGAATGTGCTTTCTAAAGGACACCTGATCGAGGTGGAAAGGGCAGACCTGGTCGGGGAATACATTGGTCATACCGCACAAAAGACGCGAGAGCTTGTGAAGAAAGCAAAAGGCGGCATTTTGTTTATTGATGAAGCGTATTCACTTGCGCGTGGAGGCGAAAAGGATTTTGGGAAAGAAGCGATTGATACGCTAGTGAAGGCGATGGAAGATCACCATAAAGATTTCATTCTTATCCTAGCAGGCTATTCAGATGAAATGGAGCACTTCCTTTCGCTAAATCCAGGCTTGCCGTCGCGTTTTCCACTCGTTATTGATTTTCCGGATTATTCGAATGAGCAGCTACTTGAGATCGCGAAAAAAATGGCAGCAGAGAGACAGTACCGTTTCTCAAGAGAGACGGAGTGGAAGCTTAAGCAAAGCTTTATCAAAAAGCGTGAGAGGGAAACGAGTACGTTTAGCAACGGGCGATTTGTTCGAAACATCATTGAAAAAGCGATCCGGAAGCAGGCGGTTCGTTTGCTTCAAGCAGACGTCATCGATCGTTCGGCACTTGAACTCCTCTTACCAGAAGACATCCCTATAGAAGATTAAAAGCGCATCTGGTATGATGAGAACAGACTGATTGATAAAGGCAGGGAACGTACATTTGAATAAAGAACGAATTGAAGCAGCTGAACCGGCGATTTTAATCGGCATTCAGCTTCAAAATCAAACCGATGAACAGTTTGCCTATACGATGGATGAACTGGCTGCGTTAACAGAAACAGCTGGCGGCGTTGTAGAAGGCACGCTCTCACAAAAGCGGGAGCGTATCCATTCAGCTACTTTTATAGGAAAAGGAAAAGTCGAAGAGCTGGTGGCGTTAATTGAAGAAAAAGAAGCTACAATTGTGATCTTCAACAGTGAGCTCTCACCAAGTCAGCTTCGAAACTTATCCGAAGCGTTGGATGCGCGCGTCATTGACCGCACACAGCTTATCCTTGACATTTTCGCACAGCGAGCGAGATCACGAGAAGGTATGCTTCAGGTTGAACTCGCTCAGCTTCAATACATGCTGCCGCGCCTTGCAGGACAAGGAACGTCCTTATCAAGGCTTGGAGGCGGTATTGGGACAAGAGGACCAGGGGAAACGAAGCTTGAAACGGATCGTCGTTATATTCGTAACCGAATCACAGACCTGAAGCGTCAGCTCGACAATACGGTGAAGCACCGTGATCAATACCGGGCGCGACGAAAGCGAAACGAAACGCTTCAAGTGGCGTTAGTCGGGTATACGAACGCGGGGAAATCAACCATTTTTAATCGATTAACAAAAGCTGATTCCTATGAAGAGGACAAGCTTTTTGCGACCCTTGATCCGATGACGAGACAGCTGAAGCTTCCGAATGGCTACAATGTGCTGTTAACCGATACAGTAGGGTTCATACAGGACCTCCCAACAACGCTTGTCGCTTCGTTTAAATCAACACTTGAAGAAGCAACAGAAGCGGATTTGATTCTTCATGTTATTGATGCGTCTCATCCTGATCGAGAGCGTCATGAAGAAATTGTACTAAAGCTATTAAAAGATTTAAAGGCATCACATATACCCGTCCTTACCGTCTTTAATAAGATTGATCGTGCCGATCCGTCTGTCCAAAGTAGCGTGAATGAACAAATCCTTATCTCAGCCCTTAAACAGGCTGATTTAAAGCGATTAAATGACCGTCTACAAAGCGAAGTGTTAAAGCAAATGGAGTACTTTTCGATTTCAATCAATGCAGATCAGGGCGACAAGCTCGCTTACTTGCAGCGGAATACGGTTCTAATTGAGCGTAAATGGGATGAAGAGAAAGATCACTATCGCTGTAAAGGATACGCGCCTGAACATTTATACAACCGCATTATTAACGAGTGGAACAACGACTAGGAGTAGAAAACTATGTTTATGAATTTTACACATCAAGAAGAACTAAAATCACTATCACAACAGGCTGAGGAAAAGATTCAGCCTGTATTAAAAGAAATCGATACACGCGTGGAAGCAAATCAATACCGCGTGCTTGAAGCCTTTCACAAAAATCGCATCAGCGACTTTCATTTCACACCGTCGACAGGTTACGGCTATGATGATGCGGGGCGAGACACGCTCGAACAGCTTTATGCAGACGTATTTGGCGGGGAAGCAGGACTTGTGAGACCTCAAATTGTCTCTGGGACGCATGCGATCTCAACCGCGTTATTTGGCGTGCTGCGCCCAAACGATGAGCTTCTTTATATAACTGGTGCACCATACGATACGTTAGAAGAAATCGTCGGAACGCGCGGTGAAGGAAACGGATCGTTAAAAGATTTTCATATTGGCTATCAAGCAATTCCTTTATTGGATGGAGTGGTAGATTTTGATGCTGTCCAGCGTGCCATCACACCGCAAACGAAGATGATTGGCATTCAGCGTTCAAAAGGTTATGCGAATCGACCGTCATTTACCATCGCAGAAATTGAACAAATGATTGCGTTTGTTAAAGCGATTAAAGAAGACGTAATCGTGTTCGTTGATAACTGTTATGGAGAGTTTGTAGAAGAACAAGAGCCATGTCACGTGGGGGCAGATCTTATCGCTGGATCATTAATAAAAAACCCAGGAGCAGGTATCGTCAAAACGGGCGGTTACCTTGTAGGAAGGGAAGATTTAGTTGAGCTTTGCGGCTATCGTTTAACGTCCCCTGGAATCGGAAGAGAAGTAGGGGCATCGCTGTATTCTCTTCAGGAAATGTATCAAGGCATCTTTCTTGCTCCTCACACGGTAGGCCAAGCGGTGAAAGGAGCTGTGTATAGCTCTGCGCTTCTTGAAGAAGCAGGGTTCAACACAACCCCTCATTGGAGCAGTAAGCGAACCGATCTGATTCAATCGGTTCAGTTCAATGACAGGGAACGAATGGTTGCGTTCTGTCAGGCGATTCAGGCGGCATCGCCGGTTAATGCCCACGTTCGTCCAGAACCTGCCTACATGCCAGGTTACGAGGATGATGTCATCATGGCAGCAGGAACGTTTATTCAAGGAGCGAGCCTTGAATTATCAGCTGACGGTCCGCTAAGAGCGCCCTATGTTGCTTACGTACAGGGTGGTCTGACATTTGAACACGTGAAAATTAGCGTGCTTCGTGCCGTCGATGATTTGTTGAAAAAAGGTTTGATATCCGTTTCATAAGGGTAAAAGGTAGGGGTTTCAGTCCCTGCCTTTTTTTGCGCGAAAAAGCATGTTAGATAATCTAACGTACGTTAACACGATAACGTAAATAATCGTGTATGATGAAAGTAAGTGAAGAAGGGAGCGGCAATTTCGAATGTTAATGCGATTCTGAATTTTGGGATTGCATGAAACTGTCCTCAAGTGGCGAGAGCATGTGTATAGCACTCGGTAATCCAAAGGATTCACTAAATCTTTTATTTCTTAAGGAGGATTCATTTTACATGGCGAACAAATTCACAGCAGACGATATTAAGAAAATGGCGCAAGACGAGAACGTTAAGTTCATTCGCTTGCAGTTTACTGACCTACTAGGGATTATTAAGAACGTTGAAATTCCAGTTGATCAGCTTGAGAAAGCTCTTGATAATAAAATGATGTTTGACGGTTCTTCGATCGAAGGCTTCGTGCGCATTGAGGAATCCGATATGTATCTTTACCCGGATCTTGATTCATGGGTTGTCTTCCCATGGTCATCTGAAAAAGGAAGAGTCGCTCGTCTTATTTGTGACATCTATAGCCCGGATGGCACGCCATTCGAAGGGGATCCTCGTTCAGTTCTAAAACGCGTTCTAAAAGAAATGGAAGATCTTGGCTTCTCTGACTTCAATATTGGACCAGAGCCAGAATTCTTCCTATTCAAAATGGACGAAAACGGTGAACCTACGCTTGAACTTAACGATAAAGGCGGATACTTCGACCTTGCACCAACAGACCTTGGTGAAAACTGCCGTCGTGATATCGTTCTTGAGCTTGAAGACATGGGCTTCGAAATCGAAGCATCTCACCATGAAGTAGCGCCAGGACAACACGAAATCGACTTTAAATATGCTGATGCGATCACAACATGTGACAACATCCAGACGTTTAAGTTAGCGGTTAAAACAATCGCTCGTAAGCACGGACTGCACGCGACGTTCATGCCGAAGCCACTATTCGGTGTTAACGGATCTGGGATGCATGCGAACATGTCCCTCTTCAAAGACGGCAAGAACGCATTCTACGAGCCAAACGATGAGCTTGGCCTAAGTGAAACAGCACGTCAATTCATCGCAGGAACAATGAAGCATGCTGAAGCGTTCACAGCGATCACAAACCCAACAGTGAACTCTTACAAGCGTCTTGTACCTGGATACGAAGCGCCTTGCTACGTAGCGTGGTCTCTTCGTAACCGTAGCCCGCTTATCCGTGTTCCAGCTTCCCGCGGAATCAGCACACGGATCGAAGTACGTAGCGTAGATCCATCTGCGAACCCGTACCTTGCAATGGCAGCCCTACTTGCAGCTGGACTTGACGGCATCAAGAACAAAATGACGCCACCAGCTCCAACAGAGCGCAACATCTACGTGATGGATAAGCAAGAACGCGTTGAAGAAGGTATCACAGATCTTCCAGCAACACTACACGATGCGCTTGAACTTCTTAAGAAAGACGAAGTCATGATGAAAGCACTAGGCGAGCATGCAGCTGAGCACTTCATCGAAGCAAAAGAAATTGAATGGGATATGTTCCGTACGCAAGTACACCCTTGGGAACGCGAACAGTATATGACGACTTACTAAGAGAGAATCGCTGGGGACGGTTCTCGCGATTCCTAGTAGAATTTAAAAACCGAATAGGTTCTATATTATAATTAAAAGCGGCATACCTTCTCGATATGGGATAGGATATGTCGCTTTTTTTAAATTCTATATTTTTGTAATATAAGTAACGTAATTAAGTAGACTGAATTCTGATAACAGTCGACTAGCATATGCAATAGTAGCTTCGTTGTTTTTAAATAAGGAAAATTAAATTACTACTCTGTAATCATTCTCCCCATCATTACCTGCTCATAAGTCCGATACCCCCCATCAAGATTAACCGTCTCAAACCCATTCTCCCTAAGAATACGTGACGCAATATACCCCCGTAACCCCACCTGACAGTGCACATAAATCGTCTCACCCTGGGGCAGATAATGAAGCTTCCTCCGTAATTCATCAACTGGAAGATTAATAGACCCCTTAATAAAGCCTTTCTCATATTCGGCTGGATTTCGCACATCAATAAGCGT
Organism: Bacillus sp. RAR_GA_16; assembly: GCF_020165985.1. Lineage (GTDB taxonomy): Bacteria > Bacillota > Bacilli > Bacillales > Guptibacillaceae > Guptibacillus. Next base: position 215,125 of record NZ_JAIUKZ010000018.1, on the reverse strand, counting down.
ACCGCCATTTTTCACGATCGCATCAATCTCATGCCATTGAATGGTTTCCATCATCCCTTCAACGATGTTACTCGCTACATATCCCGCCATATTCACTGGATCTTTTGCTGAAGAATAAGGAGGGGCGTAGGCTAGTTCTAAGTCAGGGAGGTCGAGAACGGTTAAGCCTCCTTTAATTGCGGTTGCGATGACATCGATTCGCTTATCCACGCCATCCTTACCGACTGCTTGCGCACCGAAGATCTTTCCGGTTTCTTTATCGAAAATAAGCTTCAAGGCAATAGCGGAGGCGTCTGGATAATATCCAGCGTGTGAACCTGGATGAACGTGTACGACTTCATAAGCAATGCCAAGGCTATTTAGCGTTTTTTCATTATTACCTGTCGTAGCAACCGTGTAGTCAAACACCTTAGCGATAGATGTCCCAAGTGTTCCATTATAAGGCGTTTTGTTGCCATACATGTTATCAGCCACGAGTCGTCCCTGTCTGTTTGCTGGCCATGCTAAAGGAATCATGGTTGGTTGCTTGTTAATGTAACATCTTACTTCAATGGCATCGCCAATCGCATAAATGGAAGAATCGCTCGTTTGGAGGTATTCGTTTACTTGAATGCCGCCTCGTGTTCCTACAGATAAACCGGCATGGATAGCGAGTTCATTTTCAGGGCGGACGCCGATTGACAAAATGATTAGGTCTGTATCGATCTCTTTTCCATTTATGGTGAGTACTTTCGTTCCATTGTTTTCAAATGCTTTTACACCGTCATTTAAAATTAAGTGAATGCCTTTATCTCGAAGGTGCTGGTGAACGATTGCAGCCATTTCAAAGTCGAGCGGTGGCATAATTTGATTTGCCATTTCAATTAGTGTGACGTTCATGCCAAGGTCGCTCAAGTTTTCAGCCATTTCTACCCCGATAAAGCCGCCGCCAATAACAACAGCTTGTGATGGTTTCTCTTCATCTACATACGTTTTGATTCGATCGGTATCAGGAATAGTGCGAAGCGTAAAGAGTGCCTTTGCTTCATTAAGACCAGGGATCGGTGGCACGATCGGACGTGCTCCTGGTGAAAGAATCAGTTGATCATACGTTTCCTCATAAGTATGACCGGATTTTAAATCGTGCACAGAAATGGTTTTCTTTGCGCGATTAATCTGTGTCACTTCATTTAAGGTGCGAATATCAAAGTTATACCTTGTGGCCATGCTTTTTGGTGTTTGGACAAGTAGTTTCCTGCGATCTTTAATCGTTCCACCGATATAGTAAGGGAGCCCACAGTTGGCATAAGAAATATACTCCCCTTTATCAAACATGACAATCTCTGCCTTTTCATCTAACCTTCTTATACGAGCAGCCGCTGTTGAGCCGCCAGCGACGCCACCAACAATAACTATTTTTTTACTCATATGATCATCTCCTTTTAATTACCTATAGGGGTATTTATCTCTTTCATTATATTTCATTCTTGTCGGGAAAAATGTGATGGTTCTCACATTTGATTGAATGATGATACATCTAGTAACAATGGGGATGCTTTTTGTAAAAGTTATCATTCAGGCTTAATCACAGTGAAACCTCAAGATAAAATTTTTCTGTTAAACTAGGTGAATCGGCTCGAAGGAGTATGGAAATCACTCTGCACATAGTTTGCAAGTCGTTACATAGTTTGATTTTTTATCTGTCTATCAAGTTGCAAACTTCAGCTAGAATCAATTACAGGAGGAATTTAAATGAAGTCAAGATTACCCCTACGAAAAACAGTTGTTTCATCTACTTTGGTGGCCGCGATGGTCTTTTCTCCGGTCTTAAGTGATGGGGCATTTGCAAAGGTCGATTCAAATGATGTGAAGCAAAGTGAATCTGTTCGTCCATCAACCAACGTTCTCGGTAGTGGAGATCGTGGCGAGGCAGTAACATCACTCCAAACAGAACTTAAATCTCTCGGTTATTATACTTATCATGTTGACGGTATTTTTGGTCAGATTACAGAAGATGCCGTTGAAGATTTTCAAGAAGACGAAGGATTAGCTGTAGATGGTATAGCTGGACCTGAGGTTATGAGCGCGCTATCTGCTGAGGATTCCGGAGCTACTGAACCAACTTCAAATGAAGAATCTACTGAGTCTGTTTCACAATCGGACGTTGTATCTACCGCAAAAAGCTTAATCGGAACGCCATATGTATGGGGCGGCACGACACCAGACGGGTTCGACAGTAGTGGTTTCATCCAGTATGTGTTTAACGAAGCTGGAGTCGATCTATCACGAACAGAACGCGATATGTGGAAATATGACGGGACAGAAGTAGCGTCTCCAGGGATCGGGGATGTTGTCTTTTTTGAAGGCACTTATGATGTAGAAGGCGCTTCACATAGTGGAATCTATATCGGAGACAACAAAATCATCCACGCTGGTAGCGGTGGTGTAGAAGTCTCTGATCTTAGCTACGACTTTTGGCAGGACCATTATTTAGGTGTTAAATCATTCAAATAAATCTGAAGTCAGTGCCAAGAGCACTGGCTTTTTTCTATGGAACAGAACAGAAATAAGTCTTTTAAGGTCATTTACAGGCACTCTAAATATGAATATAGTTGTAAGTGTACATTAGTATGGAATGGAGGCCATTCATGGATTACATACAGCACTTACGCTCCATGGTAGGGCACGAAAAAGTGATTATGGTCGTCGCAGGAGCTATGATACTCGATAATGACAATCGCCTTTTACTACAGCTTCGTACGGATAGTGAGTCATGGGGATTGCCTGGTGGATTTATGGATATTAATGAATCAGTTCAGGAAACTGCAAGAAGAGAAGTATTGGAAGAAACGGGGCTGATACTAAGGGAAATGTCGCTGTTTGGGATCTATTCAGGCCCGGATAAAGGAAAAACTTTCGATAACGGCGATCAGGTGTCGCCTGTTCAAATTCTTTTTCGCTGTCACGATTATGAAGGGGAACTGCGTGGAAGTGATGAATCAATCGAGACAGCATTCTTTTCGCTATATGCCCTTCCCGATCAACTTTTTATCGAGCACAAACAGATGATCAACGATTTAATAACTGGTAAAGAACAGCCTATAATAGGGTAATGGAAAAAAGATTAAAAGGAGAGTAATGTAATGACAAATCGAAAAGTATCTGTCTACATCGCGACAAGTGTTGACGGCTATGTGGCAACGGAAGATGATTCACTCGACTGGCTTTTTAAAACCGAGCCTGAGGGAGACGCGGGGTACGAAGAGTTTATGAAAGATGTGGACACCATGATTATGGGACGACGGACGTATGACTGGGTCATGGAACAGGAGAATGGAGTAAACCCCTATGAAGGGAAAATGTCCTATGTGTATACGACTCAATCAAGAGAAAACACAGAAAGTGTGACTTTCACATCTGAAGATCCGACGTCACTTATTGAACGATTAAACGAGCAGGGTGGTGGAACGATCTGGCTCATTGGTGGTGGCGTTCTTGTGCATGAATTTCTCGAGAAAAATTTAATTGATGAATTCATTATTTCGCTTGCACCAACCCTTATCGGAAAAGGAATTCCGCTGTTTCAGAAAAGCAACTTTTCTCATGATCTGGAATTAACCGAAGTGTGTCAATATGGTCAGTTTGCACAATTACATTACCTTGTCTTAAACAAGTAACTAATGAAAAATAAACAGTTCTTTTGTTGAAACCATCCTAATTTCGTTTCTCAACCAGAACTGTTTTTCTATATCCTTTATTTGAAAGCGCGATCAGGAGAAGGAACGGGATCGGAATTACTCGTTTAGATAAAGATAATAACGGTTAACGAGTGAAGAAGAGGGTGAAGAAAAGCTTATGTAATTTAAAATTCAAAGAAGGGGTCTATGGGAATGAAAAAGTTCTTGTATCTAGGCGGGATTTGTCTCCTTTTATTAGGATTATTCATGCTTTTTAAAGACCAGTTACTAGGTACTTCTAAAACTGAAGAGAACCAAACCGCAAATGAACAGTCTAATACTGATGATGCAGCTATAAGCTCTGATATTAACGAGATTATCGAGCAATCCAAACATGGAAAAATTCCTAACTCAACGATCAAAGTAGGCACAACTAAAATGAGTAAATTAAAAGAAAAATGGGGGAACCCTGAACAAGTGACCCAAACTTCAGAGGGGCAATATGGAAGCTATCCAGGAGAAAAGATAGCGTTAGGCTTTCTAGAAGATACTATTTTTGATGTGCGTTATTTAGGACCTTCTTTAAAAAAGATACATATGAAAGATATTAAACGGATCCAGGGAGAGCCAGATCAAGTAAATTATTATAAAGACAAACAACATGATCAAATGATTCTTGTTTATGAAATGAATGATGCTTATCAGCTAAAATGGGTTTTGCCAAAGAATGAAAATGAAAATCCTCCTGTCGATCATATTTCCGTATGGACAAACGTACAAAGTGAAACAGCCAAAAAGGTTGCAGCAATGAGTCTTCAAGAAAAGATCGGTCAAATGATCATAGCAGGATTTTCTGGAACAACATTAAATGAAGAAACAATAGATTTAATCCAAAATAAACGTATTGGCGGCGTAATCTTTTATAGCAACAATATCGAATCAATGACACAAACCGTTACCCTTTTAAATGACATGAAGGAGATTAATAAGCAAAATAAAATGCCTTTGTTTTTAAGCGTTGATCAAGAAGGAGGAAGAGTTTCGCGTCTTCCGGGTTCATTAAAAACGATACCTACAAACGAGTCGATTGGAAAAGTGAATAATACTAAATTTTCCTATGGCATTGGAAAGGTAATCGGAAATGAATTAAAACAATTTGGTTTCAATTTAGATTATGCCCCGGTAATGGATGTAAATAGCAATCCGGATAACCCGGTGATTGGGGACCGTTCCTTTAGTGGTGATCCCAATGTCGTTAAACAACTTGGCATTGAGACGATGAAGGGGATGCAGTCTGAAGATATTGTTACTGTTATTAAGCATTTTCCCGGTCATGGTGATACTTCAGTAGACTCTCATCTTCAGCTTCCTAAGGTAAATAAATCGCTTGAGGATCTTGAAAAGACAGAGCTCATTCCTTTCAAAGGAGCGATTGAGGAAGGGGTAGATATGGTGATGATTGCACATATTTTACTTCCTCAATTAGATGATAAGCCCGCGTCCTTATCTCCGAAAATCATTAACGGTTTGCTGCGGAAGCAGATGGGCTATGAAGGGGTTGTTATTACGGATGATATGACTATGAAAGCCATAACAAATCATTATGGTATCGAACAAGCATCAGTGGATTCAATTAAAGCGGGGAGCGATCTTATTCTGGTTGCTCATGATTATGGTAAAGTCGTATCTGTGATGAAAACGATAAAAGCAGCCGTTGAGAATGGAGAAATTTCTGAGGAGAGATTGAATGAAAGTGTTGAACGAATTATAAAACTGAAGGATCAGTACCGTTTAAGTAACAAAGATCGTGAGAATGTGAACGTGGAAGAGATTAATCAATCTATTGAACAACTATTAAATACGTATATGAATGAATGATAAAATTTTTAGTGAACCTTTCCTATAAAATAATACTGTACACTTAACCGCTATCGTTTCTCCAATAGGAGTAACGATAGTTTTTTTGTTTAAAGAATTGCGCTTTAAAGGAAAAGGAAATGGTATGCTTGAAACGACAGAAAATTCAGTCATCATGATGATTGAAGAGAGGAGGAGAATACGATGAGAAACTTTTATCTCGAGGATCCAAATTTGGCAAACTTATTAAAGGTTTATTTAGATCTTGATTTTTTTCAGTGGGCGGAAGAAGAATTAATGGAATATGGTGAACTGTGTGCGAATGAAATTGATGAACGCGCGCGTCATACCGATCGTGAGGGGCAGCCGAGATTAGTGAAGTATGACAAAATGGGCAACGATATTTCCTATGTCTGGCGAAATGAAGGCTATCTTAAAACCGTTAAGCAGACATACGAGCGAGGAATTGTCGGTTATGTTCATAAAGAAATTCCTGAGTTAAGTAAAAAAGGAAATTATATTTATTCGTTCGCACAAGGTTATCTTCTTTCCCAAACAGAACCAGGGTTTTATTGTCCTGTAACGTTAACGATGGCAACTGCTTATTTGCTTGATCACTATGCGGATGAGAAGCTGAAGAACAAATTTTTGCCACACGTCCTTGCGACAGGTGATGTGGAGCTATACGAAGGAGCCACTTTTCTAACGGAACGTCAGGGTGGTTCGGACGTGGGTGCGAATGAAACGCGTGCTGTAAAAGAAGGAGATCATTATCGATTAACAGGAGAGAAATATTTTGCAAGTAATGCAGGCGCATGCGGTGTTGCGATGGTATTAGCGCGCATTGATGACCAAATACCAGGGACAAAGGGGCTAAGCTTGTTTTTAGTGCCGTGGAAAAAAGAAGATGGATCGAACAATAACCTTACCATTAGAAGATTAAAAGATAAGCTAGGAGTTAAAGCCGTTCCATCTGCTGAAGTCCTTCTTGAAGGATCAAAAGCATACCTTGTCGGAGAGGCAAGAAAAGGGTTTTCTTACATGGCAGAAGCGTTAAACTTGTCTCGTCTTTGCAATGCGGTCGCGTCTGTGGGGATTATGCAGCGCGCTTATCTGGAAGCGAAAAGCTATGCGTATGAGCGAGTTGCTTTTAAACAAAAATTGAAAGACTTTCCGATGATACGAGAATCACTTGTCAATATGAAAGTGAAGCAAGAAGTAGAGATGAGTGCGATTTTCTCAAGTATTGCCCTTTTTGATAAAAACGCAAGCGGTCAAAGTGTGAGCGAAGAAGATCAAGCGTTAAATCGTTTGCTGATTGCGCTAGTGAAAAAAGAATCGGCAGAGCAGGCCGTTCACTTTTCGCATCAAGCGATTGAAATGTATGGTGGAAATGGTTACATTGAGGATTTTGTTACACCGAGACTCCTTCGGGATGCACAGGTGTTAACTGTTTGGGAAGGAACAGGAAATATCCTTGGACTTGAAGTCCTCCGGTTAATTCAGAAGTATGAGGTGCATCATCTTTTTTTCGCTAAAATGAAGAAGGAGCTTGATGACCTCCCTGAAGCTTTATTAGAGGAAGCGAAAAAGGTGGTGACAGCCATTCATTCAGCCCATGTGCGCATCAATCAAATCTGTCAAATGGATGATGGTATGCAGGCATATCACTGTAAACGGGTAACAAAATGGTTAACCGATATTTTTGAGTGTACCATTGCATTAAGGGATGCCACTAGTGGAGAAAGGAAGCGCGCTATTGCGAATATCTTTATCGAGCAAGCGCTACAGAAGGACCCGTATTCGATTAGTGAGCTTACGTTAAAACATTATGAGCTCGTCATTGAAAACCAACTTGTTTATTCACAATGACAAAAGAACTAACAAAAAAGACCACACCTTCTTACATAGAAAAAGGCGTGGTCTTTTTTGGTGAATAGAGGAACTTCATCCCGGTTGTCTTTGCCCGAGTTCTTGATCGATCAGCAAGAGAGCGGACGTGTTATCTCCTGCTAATTTTAGCCTTTCGACAATTGTAAGTGCCTGTGCTTCTTCGTCAATTTGTTCACGTAGGAAATCCTGAACGATGACGGCCGTTTGCGGATCAATTTTTTTAATGTAGTTATAAGCCTGACGGTAAGAATTCGTTACGGATTGTTCGTGTTCTAAAACTTGCTGGAACGTTTCCAGAGGCGTTCCAAAGTCGGTCGACTGTTCTGGGAGAGCACTTAATTCAACGACACCATCTTTTCCAGCTAAGTAATTAATCAGTGTAAGAAGATGCGTTCGTTCTTCATCAGATTGAATTCGTAACCAACTTGCCATTCCGGTATAGTTTTTTCGATCCAAGTAAGCAGACATCGCCAGGTATAACGTAGTTGAAACGTGTTCAATTTGAATGAGCGTGTTTAAAAGATCTTGAACTTCTTTTTGAACCATTTGCCATCACCTCTTCATCTTTCTATCATCACAAGTTATGAAGAAGTGGATTGTCTCGTTACGAATAAAGCAGGAAAAGCAAATTCAAAAAAAAGAAGCGCAAATTGCGCTTCTAGTGAATCGAACGGAAGACACCGACCACTTTACCAAGGATTGAAACAGAATCGAGAATAATCGGTTCCATCGATGCGTTTTCCGGCTGAAGTCGGAAGTAATTGCTTTCTTTAAAGAATCGCTTTACCGTTGCTTCACCATCGTCTGTCATGGCTACGACAATGTCTCCGTTGTTCGCAGTAGGCTGCTGTTTCACAATGACCATATCACCGTTATAGATACCAGCTTCTATCATACTATCCCCTTCAATGACAAGGATAAAAGTGTGCTCTTCATCTTGAGCAAACTGCTCAGGAAGTGGGAAGTATTCTTCCACATTTTCAATCGCTGTAATCGGTTGACCAGCTGTTACCTTACCAATGACAGGAACGTTCACTGTGTGTTGACGTGGAATATCGATGGCTTCATCAAGACCAAGCACCTCAATGGCTCTTGGTTTCGTTGGGTCCCTTCTGATATATCCTTTTTTCTCAAGTCTTGCCAGGTGGCCATGAACTGTGGAGCTAGAAGCAAGTCCAACGGCTTCGCCAATTTCTCTTACAGAAGGTGGATATCCTTTTTGTTTTACTTCGACTTTAATAAAGTCCAGAATGTCCTGCTGACGCTTTGATAGTTTCATATTTCTGGCACCTCGTTCCAATCTATCTATTTGTTACTAGTATACCAGAATTTTTGTTCGCATACAAACATAAGTTCGAAGAAATCAGTTGACACGAACAGAGGTTCTGATTATACTAAAAACAGAACAAATATTCGTATACGGGGTGATTGGGATGAGAAAGCAAGCTGGGGGCTTGTCTGGAATTGATTTTCTTGTCATTATATCTTTTGTAGCTGTGTTAATTATCGTGTTCGTATCTTTGCGAACAGCTGCAGCTGAGGAGTATGATCGTTATACAACGATTCAATTGGAGCAGGGAGACACGGTTTTAGAAATTGCTGATGAATACCGTTCCGCACATGAGTTGTCTGATCAAAAATTTGTTAGCTGGGTTGAAGACGTTAATCGCATCGATGCCAATCGAATTACAGCAGGAGATACTCTCATCATCCCTGTTGAAGCAAACGCTACCGCACTTGGGGGTACAGAATAAAGAATGAACGCCGTTATTTATTGTCGGGTAAGCACAAAGAAAGAAGCGCAGGAGTCGTCTCTTGCAAGGCAAAAGGAAGAGTTACAACGTTTTGCATCGGATTCTGGTTTTACAATTTACCGAATGATTGAAGAAAAGCACAGTGGTTATGACATTGATCGAGATGGCATTCTCGAGGTACTTGATTTGTTGAAAGAAGGGCAAGTTGAAGCGCTACTCATTCAAGATGAAACAAGGCTTGGAAGAGGGAACGCGAAAATTGCTCTTCTTCACGCCGTCCATAAATACGGAGGAACCATTTATACGGTCAATCAAAACGGGGAGCTTCAATTGTCAGAAGCGGATTCGATGGTTCTCGAAATTGTGAGTATTGTTGAAGAGTTCCAGCGAAAACTTCATAATTTAAAAATCAAACGTGGAATGGATAAAGCTGTGAAAGAAGGGTATCGACCACAGCGAAACTTAAGCCATCAACATCATGGTGGACGAGATCGCGTGGAGGTGCCTATTGAAGAAATTGTAAACCTTCGTCATCGAGGTCTTACTTTTCATGAAGTTGCTGCCACACTTAAAGGTTTTGGCCACAATGTTTCAAAGGCCACGGTACATAGGCGTTACAAGGAATATGTTGACGAACAGAGCGAGAAGCACTAAACTTGTCTATGGTCAAAATATGCGTTAGCATAAGACGTACAAGATGCAGTAAAGGAGCTTTTCACATGCTTTCTCAAGATAAAATTCAACGAATTAACGAGTTATCTCGTAAATCGAAAGAATCTTCTTTAACAGAAGCTGAAAAAAAGGAACAAAAGGATCTTCGTCAAGAATATCTAGCGAGCCTTCGTTCTTCTTTCAAAAATCAGCTTCACTCCATAAAAGTTGTGGATGAAGAAGGCACTGATGTAACACCGGAAAAATTGAAAGAAAGTAAGAAAAATCGAAGCTTTCTTCAGTGAAAAATAGCCTAATTTTGCGAAAAGCAAAATTAGGCTATTTTTATGGTTGCAATTTTTCAAATATTCGTTATACTGTACTATAACAAGATGTACTAATACAAAAACGGAGAGGGCGGATAGGATGTTTGTTGTAACTGATTCTGCAGCTGAGTTTTACAAAAACGAAATGGAACTTGGTAACGGTGATTGTCTAAGATTGTTTGTACGTTATGCAGGAAGTGGAGACAGCGGTGGTTTTTCCCTTGGAGTCATGTCTGACCGGCCTTCATATGAAGATTATAAGCAAGAAATTGGAGGCATTACTTACTTCGTTCGACCGGATGATCAGTGGTTTGTGAATCAAATGAAACTTGATTATGATGAAAGCTGCGGTGGCGTTCTTTGTGACCTGCCGAGTATGGCATAGCAGTTAAAGGACCTGTACTATAACATATATGTTATAGTACAGGTCCTTTTTGTTTCGACAAAACTAGTGATGTCCTGCTCCAGTTTCAGACAATCCTTTTATCGGTTGTGGTGTAAACTATTTTTTATATGATTTTATTCTGATTCTCTGACAAGGGGGAAGTGGTATGAGGCATTATGAAATGTATTTCGTTAAACAACAAATCGCCGCTCACTATGCTGGTAAGGAGCATCTGTTGTATCAACTTTTCCTCGAAAGAAAGCGAGCGGTGCAGACAGATGAAAAAGACCTTCTCGCTAAACAGGTTGCCTTTATTACTAACCCTGTTGCAGAAGAGGAGTTAAACACTTATCTTGTCAATGAACTCGGTGGGTTCCGGACGTATGAATACAAAAATGCAGGACATCGGTTAAGTATTAAGCAGTCGAAAAGCGATGCATCTTTGTTTGTCAGAAATGAGAAAATGAATATCTATGCGAGCGGTGGGACGGAAGCTGAAACCGTCTTTTTTGAAGTGATTCGAAAATTAACTCCTTCTTTTTTTGCGATCGACTTCCAATCAGGACGATACGGATGGCTTAACCCGATCAAACAGCAGAAACTAGTTTGAACAAACTCCTACTATTTTAGTAGACGTTATTGTATAATCATTACGGGTTGTAGTACACTATTGGAAGAGAAAGAATAAGGAGGAAATCTAGAATGTGGTGGATGTACACGCTTGTGGGCGTGCTAGCGTTGATTGCTGGAGTAGCACTTGGCTTTTTTATTGCCCGCAAATATATGATGGACTATTTAAAGAAGAATCCCCCTATTAATGAAAACATGCTTCGTGTAATGATGATGCAGATGGGGCAGAAACCTTCTCAGAAGAAGATTAATCAAATGATGAAGGCTATGAATAGTCAAATGACAAACAACGATAAATAGCGTAATGGCACTCTGGTAGCAGAGTGCTTTTTGTATGGAGTAATTTTGGTTGACGGGTCTAATTGGTGTGATGGTATGATAGATTAGACTATAAAAGATCAGGAAGTGTTTACATGACGATGAAAAAATTAGTAGTAGCGACTGGACTTTCGTTTGCGCTTTTAGCAGGCTGTCAGGCGGGAGATGACGAACCAACCTCTAAACAACAGGATAATGCAACGCAGAATGAAGATCAGGCAAATAATGAATCTGCAAATACGGAAGAGAAGAAACAGGAAGAAAAACAAGGTAACGAAAAGGAAAAAGAGCAAGATGGCAATGAGGCTAATAAGGAAGAAGAATCGGCCTATCCAACAATGGCTGATACAATAGAGAAAAAGGGGGAAGATGTAATCGTGACAAATCCCGACAGCATTTATGTTGTGGCGAATAAAAAGCGTAACCTTCCCTCGGATTTTATACCTAAAAACCTTGTGGAACCAGATGTTTCTTCGTACGCACCAAAAGGAGATCCCAAGCGTCTGATGGTAGAGGAAGCAGCTACCGCGTTAGAAAAGATGTTTGCAGGCGCGAAAAAAGATGGTTTTGAATTAAAAGCCGTATCGGGCTACCGTTCCTATGAGCGTCAGGAAGCTATTTTTGCTTATAACGCTGAACAGCGTGGAGAAGAAGTAGCGAACCAGGTAAGTGCTCAGGCGGGACAAAGTGAACATCAAACCGGCTTAACGATGGACATTAGCACGCCTTCCTTAGGCAGTTCTCTTACTGAAGAGTTTGGAAATACCCCCGAAGGAAAGTGGGTTGCCGATCACGCTCATGAGTATGGTTTTGTGGTTCGCTACTTAAAAGGAAAAGAAGACATTACGGGGTATCAATATGAGCCGTGGCACGTTCGTTATGTGGGGAAAGAAGCAGCTGCTGATATTCATGAAGCTGGCGTTACATTAGAAGAATTTTTCTCTGAAGAAAAATAGTAATGAAATGTTCATGGTATGAATAAGTTAAATCGTTTACAATAAAGATTGAAATGGTAATGACATGCACATGATAAGATCATGCATTAGACAGGGAGTCATTCAATGGCAGATTTGAACTTATTTTTAGCGTTCGGTGCCGGCTTTTTATCATTCATCTCACCGTGTGTACTACCACTATACCCGGCGTTTATCTCTTATATCACTGGAGTATCTGTTGATGATTTAAAGGATGAGAGAGGAATGATGCAGAAGAGGGCTATACTACATACGCTCTTCTTTTTAATCGGTTTTTCAATTATTTTCCTCGTGCTAGGGATGTCAACGTCGCTTGTTGGAAACTTGTTTATTCAGTATAAAGAGCTTTTGCGGCAAGTTGGAGCCATCTTAATTGTAGTTTTTGGACTTGTGGTGGTAGGTTTTTGGACACCGACCTTTTTAATGAAGGATCGGCGCTTGAAAATCCGAAACCGTCCTTCTGGTTTTGTAGGTTCCATATTAATTGGAATGGGTTTTGCGGCAGGATGGACGCCTTGTACAGGTCCCATTTTAGCCGCTGTGATCGCCCTCGGTGTTTCAAACCCAGGTGCTGGACTTATGTACATGGTCGCATACACACTTGGTTTTTCAGTTCCATTTTTCATTCTGTCCTTTTTTATCGGTCGAATGCAATGGATTAAGAAAAATAGCCGATTCATCATGAAGGCCGGTGGGTATTTAATGATTGTAATGGGTGTTTTGCTTTACTTTAATTTCATGACAATGTTTACGTCATTCCTTGTTAATAACCTGTTTGGTGGGTTTCAAGGATTTTAATCAGGAAAGGGTGCAATGGATTGAAAAGAACAAATGACCTTATCTTAAAAACGACGACAACCATTATCGTCTTTATCATTCTAGGATTTTCGATTTACTTGTTCTTCGCGGGTCATAATGCGCCAGGCGGCGGCTTTATTGGTGGTTTAATGACAGCTGGTGCATTGGTTCTTCTCTATATTTCATATGGATTTAAAACGATGAACAGAGTGATTCGGATCGACTTCAAAAACTTTATTCCAATTGGTCTTCTCATTGCGGTCTTAACTGGAGTAGGTTCGTTCCTTTTCGGACAACCGTTCTTAAGTCATACGGATGCCTATTTTGAGTTGCCTATACTTGGGCATTCTCATCTTGCGACTGCGATGCTCTTTGACCTTGGCGTTTATTTCACAGTTGTTGGAGTAACAATGACGATTATCTTAAGTATCGCAGCTGATGAAGGGGAAGAAGAGCTTTCCAGAGTAAGTGGATCCTAAAGAAAGAACGGCTAAGTGCCGTTCTTTTTTTCGTGCACTTGTATTTTTTGTCTCTTCCACATACAATGGGAATGATGGGTAGTACGGTATAGGTGAGGGATGAGTATATGCTGATTTTAAGTACAATTGTCGGAGCGATGATGGCTCTTGCGATGGTCGTAATCAGGTTGAAAGCTTCAAGAAAACCTGCAACAATAAGAAAAATTATTCTTCCGCCGTTTTTTATGGCAACCGGTTTTTTTATGTTTGTCGTTCCGGATGCGAGAGTTCCGTGGTACGAAGCGATTGAAGCGCTATCAGTAGGAGCAGCTTTTTCTTTGTTGCTTATTCGAACGTCGAAGTTTGAAATTAAAGGTGATCAAATTTATTTAACTCGATCAAAAGCTTTTGCGTTTATTTTAATTGGATTGCTTTTAGTTCGAATTATTTTTAAATTAATTATTGGAGAATCAATACCTGTTCTTCAGACGAGCTCACTTTTCTTTGTTTTGGCGTTTGGAATGATCGTGCCATGGAGAATTTCGATGTATTATCAGTTCAAAAAGACAGAGCGGAGTAGAGGGCATGGGACAAGGCTCCATCAAACATTATTATAAAAAAACTCGTTTAGCTTAAGCTAAACGAGTTTTTTTATTGAAGCAAATGATGATAAGGGCTCATATCAATTCGCTTTTCATTTAATTTTTTGATTAGCCATTTGTGGTCTCGTTTAGGAGTTGCAATAATATAGCCTCTGATAATTAAATCTTGAGACATGTTATTGGCTTTTTCTCTTAGCGCCAGCTCGCCGATCGTTCCTGCAATTTTATATTTTGCGATATCGCGAAATAATTCAGGAACAGGTGCAACTAATTCGTCTAAAAGTTTCTTCTGGTCACTGCTCCACATATGCTTCGTTTGTTCAATGTAGTGCTCTTGCCAGTCGAGAATAGACTTGCCATCTTCTTTAGGAAGGCGCTTTAAAAACTTGCGGAACATAAAAAATCCACCGATTGCAATCAATGATATTAAGATCACAGTCCATCCAACGATAAACCACTGAAACCATCCTGCCAACGCGCTCACCTCTTGGCGTTTGTTAAGAAATTTCTTTGAATACGGTCACATTATACGCCGAAAGCGCTTTTAAATCAAGAGGGCTAGTTTATGTTTCAACTGTAGAAGTTGATGTTGGAGTGAAGTTCACAATTTCTAATACAACTGGAGTATTTAATAATATACTAGCTGCAGCTGGTATATCGAACGCTAGTTGGCCGACACCTGTAGTCCCTGGTGTATAAGTCGAAAGATCTTGCATTTGGAGAACGCCATTAACGTAAACATTGAAATAACTATTATCTGTGCTGAGAGAGGGGAGAGTAGTGACGGCAGCTCCAGTATCATCAAAAAAATCAGCTGCGTCGATCGTAAGGGTAGTTGGACCAGTTAAAAGACTAGTTGTGTTGTAGAAAAAACGTTGGACGGTTGGAGTGGTCGTGATTGAAGAGGAGACATCCACGACAATTTTCATAATTTGTAAAGGCATACGATTCACCTCCATGAGTTTACTAATCATATAATATGTAAACATAAGGGAATTGAATGAGTGTATTTTCATCAATTATTGAAAATTGGGTGTTCCATTCAGTACACATACTGAATAAAGAAAAAAATTTGAAAGGGGGAGGGGAGTGAATAAGCAAAATTGGATTAACGAAACTGAGGTAAAACTTCCGGATGTTACATTTCCTAAATTAAGAAAACAAATAACAAAAACGAAAGTCCCTAAAAAAGTATGTGTTTATGAATATTTTGCTTTGGCTAAGAAAGATCAAAAAATTTTTACGGATCGAGATGCAGTAAAAGGTTATTGTCAGCAAAATATTCTATCACCGTCAGATGTTTCTTATATAAATTTATTTATCAATGGAGTATTGCAGCCTGAAATGAATTACTTTGTAAAGGAGGGGATGCTGGTTATTCTTACCGAGGATGCTCCAATCACTGGTGCAGCAGTTAGTTTACAGATGATTGTTGTTTAAGTGGCGGGACTGTGTGGGAATCGAACCCACCGAAGACGGCACGCGCCTCCCAGGCGGTTTTGAAGACCGTGGCACTCACCAGACGTACAACCAGCCCCGTGTTTAAGTGTACTTTTAATATAGTAACGGAAGAAATTAAGATGTGCAATGCATGTGCTCAAAAAGATTATTTTAATAAAATGACGAGTAAATTTATTAGTAAAGTTTTACCTGAGACAGTTTCCAGTTAGCGGCATGATGAAAATCTGTCGAATAAAGTCTAATCTAGATGCAAACTAGAGGATAGACTTTCTTTCGTTATAAAAATCGACAATACTCGTGTTAAATTTCGCTTTTCGTGTTTTCGACAAATTATCTATTGGGACAGTTTTTTATAACGAACTAATACAGATTTGTGAATGATACAGATCATTAATGGAGGTATAACAGTTTGCACTGTGGATAGCTGTGAATAACTTTTGGATCATGCAGTAGTGTATAAAAATACGATACTGCATAAAGTAATAGGCTTTTTGGATTGCAGGGGTTTAAATTTGCATCCTGTACTTACATTTATTAATGTTAGTAGAGGATGGCAGGTGAGAAAATGAACTATTATACAATTGGATTAGCAGGTCATATTGATCATGGAAAAACAACGTTAACGGGAGCATTGACGGGGATTGATACGGATCGGTTGAAAGAAGAAAAAGAACGAAACATCTCGATCGAACCAGGATTCGCTCCGTTTTACTTATCGGATGACATGAACGTCTCCATTATTGATGTACCTGGACATGAACGCTTTATTAGACAAATGATTGCAGGAGTTGCTGGAATTGATCTCGTCGTCCCCGTTGTGGCGGCGGATGAAGGTGTCATGCCGCAAACGAGAGAACATTTAGAGATTTTATCACTTCTTGGTATCCAACGATCGATTATTGCGATTACGAAAGCAGATACGGTAGAGGAAGAGATGCTTTCCCTTGTTCAAGAGGATATTCGTGACTACATAAAAGGCACTGAATTTGAAGGATGCAGCATTCATATCGTAGATGCCAAAAGTGGGAGAGGCATTGAAGGATTAAAAGAAAGCATTCATTCTTTTCTTACCAAAGTGCCTCCTAGAAATAAAGCTGGTGCATTAAGGGTACCAATTGACCAGGTATTCACCTTACAAGGACACGGAACGATTGCTAGGGGAACGATTTTTGATGGAGAGTTAAAAGAGGGAGAGCTTGTTACGTTACTTCCTGATCGCATTGAAGCAAGAATAAGACAGGTGCAAACCCATAGCAAAAAAGTAGAGAGAGCTTTTGCAGGACAACGCGTAGCGGTTAATTTGGCAGGGGTGGATCGGCATCAAATGGTTCGGGGACAAGTGATTGTCAACTCTAACCACTATCCTGTTACATCGACCATTGATCTTTCGTTCACGAAAGCTCTTACGATGTTTCATGATTTAAAACAGAGATCAGAAGTAACGGTCCACATTGGAACAGCAGAGGTAAGAGGCACGATCGTATTTTTCGATCGTAATACGCTTGAGGCAGGGGAGCGAGAAGTGCTTTTTTGCCAGATTCGACTGAAGGCCCCCATTACGGCTAAAAAAGGAGATCGGGTTATTTTGAGACGCCCTTCTCCGGTGGAAACAATCGGGGGTGGTAGTATTCTCAATGTGTCGGGAGAAAAATATAAGTTTGGACCGGAAACAATCGCCAAGTTTGAACAAATGATGAAAGGCTCCCCGGCTGAACAGCTTGATCAGATTCTCGATCAGGAGCACCTTTTATCAAAAGAACAGGTGATGCAAAAAATCGGGTTAAACGAGGAGGCGTTTCAACAGCTTGAAGAAAACGATCACCTCGTTTTTGTTAATGGAGGCGTGACCTCAAAGAATGTAGTGACACGAGTCGTAGAAGCCATTCACGCGTATTTAGAAGCGATTCATGAAGCGTATCCGATGCGAAAGGGTCCTCGAAAAGCGGAACTCGTGCAAGAGTTATCCCAAAGGTATCCTAAAAAAGTAATTGATGCCGTTCTACACGTTCAGCTTGGAGAAACCTTGCGGCAATCAGGCCCATTTCTTGCTATGAGCTCATTCGATCCAATTCTTCCGGAAGCATGGAAAAAGCGGATGACTGAGGTGCTGAACAAATTAGAAGAGCAGGGAATGAACGTTTCACCGATAGATCGATTAATGGATGAACAGCAAATTCCCGTCACTTACCAAGCAGAGTTTAAAAACTATGTGATTGAGGAAGGTATAGCCGTGAAATTAACTGATGAGCTTTACGTTCACATCGGAAATTGGCAAGAAGCGATTCAAGCGTTGAAAGCAGAAACAGAGCAGCCCTTTACATTACAGCAAGCGAAAGATGTGCTTCATGTAAGTCGTAAGTATTTAGTTCCGATTCTTGAAAAACTTGATTATGAAGGCTATACCGTGAGAAAAGATCAAGAGAGGTTTTGGAGAATAGAAAGCTAGAAGATATGAGGGAGTAGAGAAAAATGAAAAAAACAGTTCTTTTTGTCATGGTGCTGATACTAGGCATTCTTGCCGCGTGTAGCTCGAATGATAACGAAGGTGGCGCTAAAGATAGTAGTGAAAAAGAAAAGAGCGCCTTTACGATTGGGGTAATCCCAGTTCAAACAGAAGGTGAAATTGAAGAAGCGATGACCAAGCTACAGGGCGAACTTTCCGAAAAGTTGGATCGTGATGTCGAAATTACAACCTACCCTGACTATAACGGTGTCGTAGAAGCGATGAATTATAATCAAATCGATATGGCTTATTTTGGTCCGCTTACGTATGTGATTGCACATGAGAAAAGTGGGGCTAAGGCAATTGTAACGCAGCTAATTGATGGAGAGCCATTCTATCATTCTTATATCATTACAAATACAGAAAATGACTGGGATACACTTGAAGACTATCTTGAAAAGAGTGAAGAAAGAAGCTTTGCGTTTGGTGATCCAAACTCAACCTCTGGTTCTTTAATTCCGTCAATTGAATTACAAGATCGTGGTGTTTTTGAAGATCAAGATAACAATCGTTTTGCATCTGTAAATTACACAGGTTCACATGATGCAACAGCATTATCAGTACAAAATAAACAGGTTGATGCAGGAGCTATTGATAGTGCGATCTATCATCAACTTCTTGAATCTGGGAAAATTGATGGAGATAAGTTAAAAGTGATTTGGGAATCTGAAAAGCTTTTTCAATATCCGTGGGCAGTTTCAAAAGGCACAGATGAAGAGACAATTGATCAACTACAAAATGCTTTCTTATCGATTGAAGACGAAACGATATTAAATGCGTTTGGTGCGTCTGGATTTACGAAAGCAAGTAATGATGATTACGAAAGCATCAGAAGTGCGGCTGATAAGCAAGGGATGTTAACGGAGTAAAATGGCCTGGTTTAAATGGAAGCATCTTATACTATTTCTACTAGTAGTGGCATTAATGGTATGGTGCATAGATGTGACGGAGTTCGATGTTCGGAAATTTCGTCAATTTAACAATATGTTTGATTTTCTATCGAACTGGTTTCCTTTCAATACAACAGTACTTCCAACGATGTTGAAAGCAAGTCTTGTCACATTGGGTATGGCGTTCCTAGGTAGTTTTGTTGGGTTACTTGTGGCCTTACCTGTCAGCTTGCTAGCTGCTAAAAATACAGCAGGTCCCTTTTATGGATCTGTGCGTGTTGGTTTAAGTTTTGTCCGATCGATTCCTGAAATTGTGCTAGGTTTGATGTTTCTTACCATCGTTGGTCCCGGTCCATTTGCCGCAACCATTGCGATTATTGTTCATAATGCAAGTGTATTATCAAAGCTGATTGCAGAATTGATCGAAGCGGCTGACAAAGGTCCGCAGGAGGCAATGAAAGCGGTGGGGGCAAGGCCGTTAATCGGCTCGCTTTTTTCAGTTTTTCCACAAATTTGGCCGAACGTCCTCTCCCATTATTTTTATCGATTCGAAGTAGCGATTCGGACGTCGTTGATGCTCGGGTTAGTCGGTGGAGGTGGGATCGGGCAGCAGCTGTTTGTTCATTTTAAGACATTTCAATACTCAACAGTTGCGGTCGATGTGATGCTGATTATGGTCATAGTGATTGTCGTTGATTTTCTCGGAAGTAGGGTGAGGCAATATGTCATGTAATGAAGCGCTGTTAACGGTAGAAAATGGATCTGTTCGCTATCAAAATGCTGAATCTTACGCGCTGGATCATGTTTCTCTCACCTTTCAACGGGGCGAATTTGTTTGTATTCTAGGTAAAACGGGCGCCGGAAAGTCAACTTTTATTCGTACGTTAAATGGATTGCAGACTTTAACTGAAGGAGAGATTACCTACAACGGACGTTCTTTCCAAACGCTTGATCGAGAAGGTTTAAGAAGACAAAGGCAAAAGATGGGGATGATTTTTCAACATCATCAATTGATTCCTCGTTTAACGGTTTTGCAAAATGTCTACACGGGCTTATTTGGTTCACGATCAACCATCCGCAATCTCGCAGGTTTATTTAATGAAAGTGAAAAAAAGCTTGCGAGGGATGTGATTGAACAAGTTGAACTGTTACCTCATTTGGATAAGCGTGTGGATTTATTGAGCGGTGGGCAGAGGCAACGAGTTGGTATCGCGAGAGCGCTTGCCCAATCACCAGATATTTTTCTTGGTGACGAACCTGTCGCAAGTCTTGATCCAGGGACGGCTAATCGCATTTTTGAGCTTATTCATCGTTTGCATAAAGAGCGGAACTTGTTAACCGTTATTAACGTGCATGATGTGAAGTTAGCGAAAAGGTATGCTTCTCGGATTGTGGCCTTAAAAGAGGGACGGGTTGTATTCGATGATCGACCTGAAGCTTTGACAGAAGATATAGAAGATATGCTGTATGAAAGTTAAAAAACGGAAGTGGGGAGAGCCCTACTTCCGTTTTGTTATTTGCTTGCGGTAATCGCAAAAGATTCTTTTTCTGTGACGTGACCTACAATGCTAGCAGTCTTTCCTTTATCGCTCATTCGTAATTGATACTCCTTTGCTTCATGTTCAGGAAGACTTATTAAAAGACCTCCCGAAGTAACAGCATCACAAAGGATGTATTGCTCAAGTTCTGAAACGTTTTGATAGCTGACTGATTCAGATATCCAGCGATGATTGGCTTTCGATTCCGCCCGGTATAAAACCTTGCTCTGCTAGCTCCAGCGTGCCAGGCAATACTGGAACGCTATTATAATCAATTTGAATACTCACGTTGCTTCCTGTTGCCATTTCGTATGCATGTCCAAGTAAGCCAAATCCAGTGACATCTGTTACGGCATGAGGTGACAAACCAGCTAGCTCTTCCGCTGCCGTTTTGTTTAACTCGGCCATCGTTTGCGATACGAGCTGAAGCTGTTCAGTCGTTAGCTTTTCTGGTTTAATAGCTGTTGTTTGAATGCCGACACCAATTGGCTTCGTTAAAACAATCACATCGCCAGGCTTAGCCCCAACGTTCATATGGATTTTGTCTGGGTGAACGAGACCTGTTACAGATAACCCGAACTTTGGCTCTTGATCATCAATGGAATGTCCACCCGCTGTGACAGCGCCCGCTTCGTCTACTTTATCAGCTGCACCCTTCAAAATTTCAGCAAGAATGGAAGGAGCTAACTTTTTAATTGGGAAACCAACAATGTTGAGAACGGTTTTTGGCACCCCGCCCATCGCGTAAACATCGCTTAATGAATTAGCCGCTGCAATTTGGCCGAACATGTATGGATCATCAACGATAGGTGTAAAGAAGTCTACCGTTTGAATCATGGCAATTTCATCTGTTAGGCGGTACACGCCTGCATCGTCAGAAGTTTCCACTCCAACGAGTAAATTTGGATCTGTTTTCTTATTAGGTAGTTGACGCAAAACTTGCGTCAGGTCCTCAGGACCGATTTTGCATCCTCAACCACCTTTTGTCGAAAGGGATGTTAAACGGATGTTATCTTGATTTGACATATAACCACCTCCTTCTCTGAGTATAAATCTTTTCATCACTTTTTTGAAATGATATAGTATGGACAACTTGAATTTCATCAGAGGAGGTCGCCTATATGAAGTATCGTGTAACGATCGAATTCTGCATGCAGTGAAACTATGCTCCAAAAGCCGCGAGTTTCGCGGAAGCGTTATTTAACCACTTTAGACATCAGATTGAATCCCTTGAATTAATTCCTGGATCAGGTGGTGTGTTTGAGGTGACGGTAAATGGAGATCGAATCCATTCGAAAAAAGAATCAGGTCAATACCCAGAAGTAGATTCATTTATAAAAGAAATGGAAGGAAAAACATTCGAGTAGGGCACCCCGCGCGGGTGCCTTTCGTTTCGCAATAGGAGATGAGCATTTTGAAATTACTTAGAGAACTTCCGTCGATCCATCAGATTCAAGAAGTGTTATTGAAAGAAAATCATGGACGTGAATTTCCGCCTGATTTATTGAAGCAATTGATTCAAGAAGAAGTTAATAACCTGCGTGAAGGTTTACTCAAAGAAACATATACAGGAAAAGCCCGAGATCGGCACGGTTTTCAAAGTGAGCTTATCGCGAGCATAAAAGAGAAGATGGCCTCATTGAATGCGAATAACTTAATCCCCGTTATTAATGCGACCGGCGTTGTCCTCCATACGAATCTTGGAAGAGCAAGATTAAGCGATGCTGCCATAGATCATATGATTGAAATAGCCAAAAGTTATTCCACACTTGAATATAACCTCACAGAAGGAATGCGAGGATCACGACATAGCATTGTCGAAGAAGCGGTTTGCAAAGCAACAGGAGCAGAGTCAGCTATGGTCGTGAACAACAATGCTGCAGCTGTTTTCTTGATTTTGAGTACCCTGGCGAAAGAAAAAGAAGTGGTTGTGTCGCGAGGAGAGCTTGTTGAAATTGGAGGATCCTTTCGGGTTTCTTCAATCATGGAAGAGAGTGGTGCGCGCTTGAAGGAAGTAGGCACAACGAATAAAACGCATCCAGCTGACTATGAACAAGCTGTAAACGATGAAACGGCGATGTTCATGAAGGTGCATCGTAGCAATTTTGCTATTGTCGGTTTTACTTCAGAAGTAGAGCGCGAGCAATTAGCCTCCATTGCAAAAAAACAACAGGTCATTTTTTACGAAGATTTAGGAAGCGGCGCACTGTACGATTATCGAAAAGATGGTATTGGAGAAGAGCCTACCGTTCAAGAAACGCTAGCTTGTGGAGCTGATTTAGTTTCTTTTAGCGGTGATAAGCTACTTGGTGGGCCTCAGGCAGGGTTGATTGCTGGTAAAAAAGAGCTTGTTGATCAATTAAAGAAGCATCAGCTTGCGCGTGTATTACGTGTCGATAAGTTTACGCTTGCTGCTTTAGAGGCTACATTATGGGAGCAGCTATATGAAAAAGGAACGAACATTCCAACGATAAGAGATATAACAGCACAAGCAGAAGAAATACGACACCGTGCAAATCAGTTTAAGGCTCAACTTGAAAAGAAGTGTTCTCATTATAAGGTTGAGGTGGAAGCTAGTTTTTCTCAAGTGGGTGGAGGCACAATGCCTGCGGTTGAGCTGCCTACTTATGTGTTAGCCATTCGAACACAAGCATATCGTGTAAATGAACTTGAAGAAAAGCTCAGGTGCAGCAAACGACCAATTATTACGCGCATTAAAGACGATAAATTGTTCATTGACTTGAGAACGGTCACGACGGATGAGGAAGCTGTGATTCTAAGAGAGTTGGTTCATATCAATCACTAAAAAGGCGGCCGCATTGGCCGCCTTTTGTCATGGAGTGAGAGGATTAAAACCCTTCACCATTTTTTTGTCTTGTATGATTTCTGTTTTTTACTTTGTGAGAGCCTTTCATTGGTTCAGGCTGTCCCGTATGACCCTTAGGAGCGTTTTTCCTGATATCTTTAAACGTATTGCTTTCAGTCATTGCAATCCCTCCTTGTTGTTTAGTATGGACAGGTTAACGGTCCTTATTCTAATCGAATAGGACGCTGTTACCTGGTTACACTATGGTGAAAGCACAAGAAAAGGAGGTTGAGTGAATGCCATATCATAAAAATAAACAGCAATCATTTCAAGCTGCTCAGCAGGGCTATGAACAAGCGATTGATGCCAAAAAAGAAATTGTGGTAAGTAGTAGTGGGTATGGAAAAGACTTGAAACACCTTCAGCAAGAAATTGGGGAAGCGAAACAACAAATCGAAAGTGCGTTAGTGAATGCATCTGAACATCAGCGCGCTCAACTACTTCAATTCCAACAGGATCTGCAATCGATTGAAGCAGAAATGAACAACGAGTAATTCAAAAAACCCGTCATCTAATTATGACGGGTTTTGAATCTATTGGCGTTTTTTTGTCTTTTTATTGTATTGTCGCTGTTCTGCTGTCATATGCTCATGTGCATACTCATTATCATATCCAGCGCCGTTTCCCTGTGCGTCAGCGTCATTCATTCCTGGTCGAACACCATTAGCTTTTCGCTTTCCCATTATGATCACCTCCCTCGTTCTAACTTGTCCTGAACAAGCAAAAATATGTGGTGATAAGCTATACTTATCAATAGCAATAACAATCTTGTTATTTACTTATGTTTAGAAATTTACTAAACTGGATAAAGGGAAGTTGAAAACGTTTTTTCGACATCCGCTTTGTTATGCAATTTGGAGGAGGGAACTACATATGGCAAATCATGAACTTTATAATTCAAAAGCAACATTCGATGCCAATGGTAAAACATATTCCTTCTATCGCCTTCAGGCGCTAGAAGAAGCAGGCATCGCTAAGGTAAGCAAGCTCCCTTACACGATCAAAATCTTGCTCGAGTCTGTTTTACGTCAATATGACGGTAAAGTAATCAAAGAAGAGCACATCGAAAACCTCGCTAAATGGGGAACTAGCGAGCAAAACAAAGATGTTGATGTACCATTTAAACCTTCACGCGTCATTCTTCAGGATTTTACAGGTGTCCCTGCTGTTGTTGACCTTGCGTCACTTCGTAAAGCAATGGCTGACATCGGTGGCGACCCTGATAAAATCAACCCGGAAATTCCAGTTGATCTTGTGATTGACCACTCTGTGCAGGTTGATAAATATGCGTCTGCAGATGCGCTTGAATTTAATATGAACAAGGAATTCGAACGTAACCTTGAGCGTTACAAATTCTTGAAATGGGCTCAAGATGCGTTTGATAACTACCGTGCTGTTCCACCAGCAACTGGAATCGTTCACCAAGTAAACCTTGAGTACGTTGCAAACGTGGTTCAAGAAAATACGGTTAATGGTGAGAATGTAGCTTATCCAGATACATTATTCGGAACTGACTCCCACACGACGATGATCAATGGTCTGGGCGTTCTAGGATGGGGTGTAGGTGGTATTGAAGCTGAAGCTGGAATGCTTGGCCAACCTTCTTACTTCCCAGTTCCTGAAGTAATCGGTGTGAAACTTACTGGAGAACTTCCTAGCGGAACAACTGCGACGGATTCTAGCTCTTAAAGTGACACAGCTTCTTCGTGAGAAGAAAGTAGTAGGGAAATTTGTGGAATTCTTCGGACCAGGTCTTTCTGGCATGCCTCTTGCTGACCGTGCTACGATTTCCAACATGGCACCAGAGCAAGGTTCAACGTGTAGCTTTTTCCCAGTTGATGAAGAAGCGTTAGAGTACATGCGCTTAACTGGACGTTCTGAAGAGCATATCAACCTTGTACGTGAATATTCAATCGCTAACGGATTGTTCTATACACCAGAATCTGAAGATCCTGAATTCTCAAGCGTTGTTGAACTTGATCTTGGAACAGTGGAACCAAGTCTTGCTGGTCCTAAGCGCCCACAAGATCTGATTCTTCTTTCAGATATGAAGAAAGAGTTTAATAAAGCAGTCGTTGCCCCTCAAGGTAACCAGGGTCTAGGTATGGATAAGAAAGAATTCGATAAGGAAGCTGTTGTTAAATTTAACGATGGAAAAGAAGTAACGATGAAAACCGGTGCAGTTGCAATCGCTGCGATTACAAGCTGTACAAATACTTCAAACCCATCCGTTATGCTTGGTGCGGCACTACTTGCGAAGAAAGCAGTTGAAAAAGGACTAAAAGTTCCTGAGTACGTTAAAACAAGTCTTGCTCCAGGATCTAAAGTTGTAACTGATTACCTTGATAAGTCTGGTCTTATGCCTTACCTTAGAGACCTTGGCTTCCACCTAGTTGGTTACGGATGTACAACGTGTATCGGTAACTCAGGTCCCCTTAAAGAAGAGATTGAAGATGCGATTGCAAAGAGCGATCTTACAGTGACTTCTGTTCTTTCAGGTAACCGTAACTTTGAAGGACGTATCCATCCACTAGTAAAAGCAAATTACCTTGCATCACCACCGCTAGTCGTTGCTTATGCTCTTGCTGGTACTGTAGATTTTGATCTTCATTCTGATTCATTCGGTAAAGATAAAGATGGAAACGACGTATTCCTAAGCGATCTTTGGCCTTCACCTGAAGAGGTGAAACAAGCCGTTGCTGAAACAGTAACACCAGAAATGTTTAAGCGTCAGTACAAAACCGTGTTTGACGAAAACAAACGCTGGAACGAACTAAGCACAAGTGAAGGAGATCTTTATAACTGGGACGATCAGTCTACTTATATTCAGAACCCTCCATTCTTCGAAAATCTTTCGAAAGATCCAGAAGATATTCATGAGCTTAAAGATCTCAGAGCCATCGCGAAGTTTGGCGATTCTGTCACAACGGACCACATTTCACCAGCTGGTGCGATAGCGAAAGATATGCCTGCAGGTCAATATTTACAAAACAACGGCGTTCGTCCAATTGACTTTAACTCTTACGGCTCCCGTCGTGGTAACCACGAAGTAATGATGCGCGGTACGTTTGGTAACATTCGCATTCGTAACGAAGTAGCTCCAGGCACTGAAGGCGGCTGGACAACATACTGGAACACTGATGAAGTGATGCCAATTTATGATGCTGCAATGAAGTACAAAGAAGAAGGAACTGGCCTCGTTGTTCTTGCTGGGAAAGACTACGGCATGGGAAGCTCACGTGACTGGGCTGCAAAAGGAACAAATCTTCTAGGCATTAAAACAGTTATTGCAGAAAGCTATGAAAGAATTCACCGTAGTAACCTTGTTCTGATGGGTGTGCTTCCACTTCAATTTAGAGACGGCGAATCTGCAGATACGTATAACCTCACTGGAAAAGAAACGTTTAATGTTGAAATTACTGAAAACGTAAAACCTCGTGATGAAATTAACGTAACAGCAACCTCTCCAGAAGGTGAGACGCAAACATTTAAAGTACTTGCTCGTTTCGATAGTGAAGTTGAAATTGACTACTATCGTCACGGTGGTATCCTTCAAATGGTTCTTCGCGACAAAATTGCAAATTAATGTAAAAAGGGTGGCTCTTGCCATCCTTTTTTTTGCGTTTTTTCTATTGGTAATCAATATCCATTTTCTATAATAAAGAAGGTTTAATGTTAATTTAATAAACGAAAAAATCGGATTTTTGTAATAAGTTTCTAAAAAACGGGAATACTGGTTTTAAAACCTGATGAAAAGGAAAGGAGACTAATATGAGAAAATCTAAGAAGGTTTCGTTTAAAGAATTGGTCATGCAAAATAAATTGGAATTAATGAATGACAAGAAAGCGATTGAACGGATTGAAGATAAATTTGAACAAAAGCATGCGAAAAATTTATAAACGGATAGATATTTCTCCTCTAGTTGCACAGCCTATAGCGTAAAGGAGGAGATTGTAATGAGTAATCCCAAAAAGTTCCCTAAATCTTTTAAGCCAAACCATCTTGCTTCTGTAAATCCTGAAGCTGAGGGGAACAAAGGAAAACAAATGCAAACCAAAGGCAACGCTGAACCGGACTACGCCCCTCCAAAAGGGAAATAGGCTGATGACAACCAGAAAGGAATGTTCTTTCTGGTTTATTTCAATTTTAACAACTTCTTTTCATTCTATGTAAAGTTGTCCAAAAGGATGGATGGATCGCGAAAGATTAGGAGACAAATGTTTTCGGGGGGAACTATATGACAATAACAGCAAGAATTGAACCAATTACAGCGATGGGTAGAGAGGGAGAACACAACGAAGAACTCCTTGTCAAAGAACTTGAAATTAAAATGCAGCAGATGGGTTACCTTGTCCCTTATCGAGAGGAATTAAATTGGGAGCGCACCATTGCGAGTCTCGAGTTAGGGGAAGCCCAAACGCTTCATCAGCTAAAAAAAGCAGCAGCTCGAAATGATCGCGTTCTTCTTATCTATGCACGCCTTTTTAAGGGCACGATTTTTCAACATTTGATTCTACATCCTAACCAGTCTGGAATCTATCTTCCCTTTCGATTTGATGAACCGTTTGTACTGCAAGTAGAAGGGGAAAAAATATGGGTTGGTTCTTCTGTAAGGCTTCTTGAGGAATTATCATGGCTTCAAATCAGTTTTGATCAAGGAAATCACCAAGAAAGTGTGAAAGAATACTGGCAGAATTTGATAGAGATCTCTAAAAAAAGCGTTACGTATATGAGCCCGATTATTTTTGAAGAAGCCATTTAGAAGATTTTAGTAGAAGAAGAAAGGGTATGGGACTCTAGGAGAGGTGATCAAAGTGGATCATAAAGAATCGTTAGGGAATGACATTTACCGCATGCTTGAAACTTCGGGACCGCCTTATGGCTGTGGGACTGCATCGCTCGTAGGTGGTTTTGCAGCAAGGCTTGCTGTCATGAGTCTCACAATTTCTGATATCGATCATGACCTACATGAAGTTCCAGGCTCTTTCTTTCTTATGTGTGATGAAGATGACCGCGAATTTCAATCCTTTTTAACTGAAGGTGGAAACCATTCACCGAATGACGTGCCGAGTCGGTTGTTAGAATGTACGTATCGACTTCTCGTAGAACTGTCTGCTTATGAAGAGCGAATTCAGGAAAATGTGGTCGTAGACTATCGTATGGGCATTCGAATGTTAAAACAAGTCTTCACAGCTGCTGAAAACATCCTTTTATCAAATGGATGTTCTGCTGAAGTTCGAAAAGACATGCTATATTATGAAGGAAAGCTAGAAGGCATATTACCTAAAAGTCTCCAATCTTAAGCGCATATTACGTGAATTCGAAAGCCATAATAAGCCCGTAACACCTTGTCACACACAACCAAGGAGGGCTCACTTTGAAAGCAAATCCAGATGATCGTCGTGATAATGCAGAAAAGTTAAAACGCATGGTAAAAGATACGAAACAGAACATTCATGATGCCGAAGCATCTTTGGAATTTACGGATAGCAACCTGCAAAAAAAGGCAATAAAAGAAAAGAATCAGCGTCGAAAGCAAAGTATTAAAGCAATGAAAAACGAAATCAAAGATGAATCCAAGCAATAAAGAGCGAAGAACTGAATGACATCTCGTCATTCAGTTCTTCTCATTCATGCTTCATAAGTGGTTTATGATAAAATAAGAGCGACACCACGTTGAAGTTAGGAGAGGAAAGAGGATGTACATAGCAACTACGCCAATTGATGTTCGTTATGCTGAAACCGATCAGATGGGGGTCGTTTATCACGCCAACTATCTCGTTTGGTTTGAATTAGGCCGCACAACTTTAATTAATGACTTAGGTTTTCGATATGCTGATATGGAGAAAGAGGGGATTCTTTCCCCGGTCATGGATATTCAAGCAAGCTACAAACGTCCGGTTCGATACGGAGATGAAGTTAATGTGAAAACATGGGTGGATTCCTATGATGGCATTCGTGTGAATTACGGTTATGAAGTTATTAATGGAGATGGTGAGATTTGTGTGACGGGGCAATCGATGCATACATGCGTCAAGCGAGATACGTTCCGTCCAGTATCAATCCGTAGAAAGTTTCCGGAATGGCATCAAGCGTATGAAAATGCCAAAAAGCAACCTGCAACTACTGGAGCTGAATAATGGCTTTTGGATTGTCGAAGAGTGAGCTTGCAGAATGGAAAGCAAAGGTTAAAAGTGGTGAAGTCGCTTTATTGACTCATTTTTGGTATGATCCTCGCTTTCCGCAGTTTCATTCGGTTACTAAAGCAGGATGCAACGATAAAGAAAAGCTTGCGAGATGGGGCCATAAGTATGGTTTAAAGCGAGAATGGATGCATGAACGAGACAAGTTTCCACACTTTGACTTGCTTGGAGATGATCAGATTCGCATCCTTGAACAAGAAGGCCTACGATCCCATATTCATCGATTTCGATTAAATAAGAGTCATTAAAAAACGCGAAAGCGAGATGCTTTCGCGTTTTTCTCATTAATTTCCGTGGACGAACTGAATTTCTTCTTTATTACGACTGAATTTCACAGTGAAATTTTGATCCTCAAAGAACCAGATATCCTTTTGCTCTACAAAAAAGGTGATCCCATCTTCCTCAAGCATAAGAGCAGGATCGGTTGGCTCTTCAACCGTCATGCCAAGTGAAAATCCGTCTTGCACGGTACTGCAGCCGCCTACACGAACAAAAAAACGGAGATGATCCCCTTTTTCAAGATCCATTTCTCTTTTAAACCAGTTTAATGCTGGTTTTGTGATTGTCATTTTCAAATGTCATTTCCTCCTTTGCCGAACGGATCTACTCGTACTATTATAAAGAAGTAACGGGAACTTGCAAAAAGAAAAAGGTTAAAGAGCGCAAAAAAATGGAATAAATTTAATAGCGTAGGGGATAGTATTTCGTATTTTACGTTATTTGCTCATACAATAAGGGTATAAAAGGAAGTGTAATGAGGAGGTTTTCTGAATGAAAAAACAGAGAGTATGGCTGTTTTTATTCCTCATTCTTGCTGGTGGTATTTTGCTTAGCGTGAAACCAATCATGGAATACCGAAGTCAGCGTATGAATGAATTAAAGCAAGCAGCATCAATGATGGTGATGAGTGAAGCACCAAATGAAACCGTTATTTCATCAATTGCAAATAAAAACGATAAGGCTAAAACGGACATAGCACCAGAAGTCACCACAACAGCAAAAGAGCAGAAGCCCGAAGAGACTGAAGAAAAAGTGACAGATCCAGATGTTCGAATCGTAGGTTTAGGGGATTCTCTCACAAAAGGGAGTGGAGACTCGACTGATCAAGGATATATAGGCAGACTTGCTACGAACATTGAGCGAGATACGAATACAACGATGCTAGTTGAAAATTACGCCGTGCATGGTAGACAAACGCCTAAATTATATAAAATGTTAGAAGAAGATCAAGCGAAAGCTTCGCTTGCTGAGGCTGATTTGATTGTGATGAGTATTGGTGGTAATGATTTAATGAAAGTGGTAAAGGAACATTTCCTAGACTTGCAAATAGACGTGTTCCAACAGGAACAAACGAATTATGTTGAACGCCTTGATGCGATCATGAAAAGGATCCGAAGCATAAATTCTGAAGCACCGATATTATTTATTGGCCTATATAATCCATTATTAGAGAATTTTCAATCGGTGACGGAAATTGATCAAATTGTGCAAAGGTGGAATGGCGCAAGTCAAGACACGGTAGAGAAAGACGACAATACAACGTTTGTTCCTATCTATGAATTGTTTAGCTCAGTAGACGAAAATTTATTTTTTGAAGATGGATTTCATCCAAATGATCAAGGATATGAACTGATTGCGAGACAAATTCAATATCGATTAAAGCAAGATGACATTGTTGAAGAAATCCCTTTTGAATAGTTCGTGTACGAGGTAGATCTCATTTGATAGAATAGTAGTATCAATGGAATGTGAAAAGGATAATGACCATGAAGCGATGGATGAAATGGATGCTCATAAGCCTAGTGCTCTTCATTTTTATTGGAGTTGGAGCATTTACTTATTTTTATGTCAAGACGGATAATTCCGAACAAACGAATTCACTCCCACTGAGTGATGAAATACAAGAGGTGTTTCAAGATGAACCAGAGAGAGATGAACCGAAGAAAATCCAAATTGTAGGACTTGGTGACTCCTTAACGAAAGGAGTAGGAGACAAGGACAAAAAAGGCTATATTGGGTATGTTAGTGACCAATATTTTGAAGATGGTCAGAACACCATGGTAACGCTACAGAATTATGCCGTTACAGGAAATGAAACTGAAGATCTCCTGAAACGACTTGAAGAAGATGACGTACAGAATGGGGTTAAGAAAGCTGATTATATTTTTATAACGATTGGTGGTAATGATCTTTTTGGAGTTGTGAAAACCCATTTTATGAACTTAGATCAGCAGTATTTTACTCTTCAAAAGAAGATCTATCTTGAAAATCTTACAAAAATTTTAGCGAACATTCGTTATCTTAATCCTGATGCACCGATTTATTTTACAGGCCTTTTCAATCCGTTCTCAAAAGCGTTTGGAAATATTCCCGAAATGAATGAAATTGTAGATGAATGGAACCAAGGAAGCCGATCAGTTATTGCAAAAACGCCCGACGCAACCTTTGTTCCTGTTGCTGATTTATTTCTTGATAGTGATGAGAATTTATTATATGAAGACGCCTTTCACCCAAACAAAGAGGGCTATCATTTAATGGGAGATCGAATTGTAACTTATATAAAAGAAAACAACGTAGCGAATCGATAAAGGCAGGGAATGGTTTATGGATACAGCAGAGAAATTTGAACAGCAATATCAAGCACTCGCAACTGATTATGAAGTTCCAGAAATGATCTCACCGAAAACAAAGCTAATTTTCATATTAGAATCTCCGCACGTAGCGGAAGTAGAAAACGGTGTGCCTGTGGCAGGCGCATCAGGTGCAACGATGTCTAAAAAACTGTTCGGTCCAGACTATGCAAAGCCTCTTGGACTCTTATTAAAAAAGCACCAACAAGAAGAAATAGAAAGACCTTCTCTTGATATAGTTGGGTTGCTAAATGTATGTAATATTCCTATGCAAGAGAGACCTTATTCTGCGAAAGACCTGGAAAGCAACCGTGAGTTATTAGACTGTCTTGGGACGATTCGAACGTCTGCTAAGAAAACTCCGTTTAAAGAGGAATCATTAGTTGCAGTAGAAGAGCTTCTCTTAAATAAATTTAAGAACCGGTTGAAAAAACTAAAGGATCAAGAAGTGACGCTCGTTCCATGTGGCCGATTTGCGCAAAAGTATTTTCAACTTGCCAACGTGTCAAGCGATAAATGGACGATCCTAATGGATGTTCCTCATCCTAGCTATAATTCTTGGAGTCGTGATCGTTATCAACACTCTGTTAGTAAGGTAATTGAGGCGTTTAATCGTCATAAAATATAAGCATGTTTATGAAATAGAACGGAAAACCCCATTCGAATTCGAATGGGGTTTTTTTCATGAAGCAGAAGAACACGCAAGACAAATGCATAAATATTGACTCCGTTGTAATATAAATGTAATGAAAGGAGGGTTAACACGATGAAGAAATGGGCAGCTTTACTTCTGGTCTCGTTGGTAGTGGTAAGCGGATATGCGATTACCCCTCACGATTCGACTGAAATGGTGCAGGCATCAGCATACGTTGTTCAAGATGAAGATCTACCTTACTGTCATTAAGTAAAGAAAAGGGGTCTGTCGCGTGTTTGCACCTTTCCAGTTTATTGTAAATCGAATGAATAGCCCTTGATCTCTTCGAAAGGAGGACATGCTATGGAAGAGCTTACATTGTTTATTACGGCAGGACTTTTCTTCGTGTCTCTCTTTAATTTCATCGTTATCTTGATAGAAAAAACAAAACATAAATAATTAGGCATTGTGAATGAGTCCAATTTTCTTCGCATAGTGATCAACATGGTCTTTAAAGACTTGATTTTGGTCGAGTTCAAAAATCGTTGAAGCAGTGGCAAGGTATTCGTAAGCCAACTCTTGGTTTCCAAGTAGATAGTGAAGCTTACCACATTGATAGCTCAGTTCACCAAATAGGTATAGGCGTTGTTTTTCTCGACATAATAAAAAGCCTTCTCGTGCGATGGACAAAGCTTTCTCGTAGTTTCTACAATTGGATAGCGCTTTCGCGTAATTATAATAGAGACGAATTTCAATCGTTTCATCATTGATAATGGGGAAAAAGCGAACATGATAGAGTGCCTTGTGAAATAAAGGTAGCGCACGCTCCCAATCTTTTTCCTCACTATGCAAAATCGCCATGCTAATGAGTAATTCAATTTCTCGTTCTGAGTAATTTTTGGAAGTAGTCGTTGTAAGGTGGAGGGCTTCATCTAGAAGCTGAAGGGCAGTTTGTTTGTCATGATCTAAATAATAGGTGCAAATTGCTTTGTGCCAGAGATAGAACTGTTTATTCTTCACCGTTCGAAAAAGGGGGTTCGCTTCTTCTGCTTCAAGGATTTCAGCAACTTCACGATATTCGCGTCGTTTGATATGTTTTCTAATCTGTCGAATCACTTCATTCACATAATCTAGACGAGGTGTCTCCTTCATATGAAAAAAATAGTTAATATCAACACCGAGTCTTGAGGCCAACTGATAAAGTAGCTCAGCAGAAGGTGAGACGTCATTATTTTCAATTTGGCTAATTAATGCTTGTGTACAGATGCCTTCCGATAAATCGGACTGTGAAAGTCCAAGGTACATTCGAAGTTCACGCAATGCATATCCGAGTGTATCCTGACGCACCTGCAATCCCCCTTTTTTACCCCCATTGTATCACGAATTCTTTTTTAATACATATTTTTCTAATTAAATTTTATCATAATTATATTATGTAAACAAAAACCGATGCAGGATTTTTACATCTTTAAGAGAATTTCTTACCTGAAGCCATTTCATCAAGAGGAGGAGACAGATTGTCTTATTTACCATCATTTGAATTAAATAATCAAGTTGTTGTCGTAACAGGTGCAGGAAAAGGGATTGGGAGAGCACTTGCGATAGGAGCAGCAGAAGCAGGGGCTGATGTAGTTGTCCTAGCAAGAACAGAAGAGGATATTCAGGAAACAGCAAGACTTGTACGTGATGTTGGTCGAAAGGCTTACCCTATTCGAGCTGATATCACAAAAGAGAGCGATTTAACAGAAGCAGTTCAACAAATTGAAAAAGAAGCAGGAAAGATTAATGTGCTAATTAATAATGCTGGAATGAATATACGTTCTAAAGCAAGTGATGTGACAGAGAGTGAGTGGACGTCAATTTTCCAAACAAACTTGCTGGGTGCTTTTTTTATGTCACAAAAATGCGCAGAAGTGATGAAAGAAGGTGGAGGCGGAAAGATCATTAACATTTCTTCTGTTGCAGGAAGCGTAGCCTTAAGAACAGGGGTGGCATACGCTGCATCTAAAGCAGGTATGATTCAGATGACAAAAAATCTTGCACTAGAATGGGCTGAGAATGGTATTACAGTGAATGCAATTGGGCCCTGGTATTTTAACACACCACTTACTGAAAAGTTACTGCAAGATGAGCAGTACTTAGCAGATATTCTGAATGTCACTCCAATGAAACGAGTGGGTGAACTAAAAGATTTAGTCGGAGCAGCCGTCTTCTTATCCTCTGAGGCGTCAAATTACATAACAGGTCAGACGCTGTTTGTAGACGGTGGCATGACGAGCTATGGATTTTAGAAAAAACCGTTACTCAGCTGAGTAACGGTTTTCTATTAGTCTACTAAATCAGCTGAAAAGCTAGGTGCTGTAAGGCCAGCATCTTCGTAAACAGTAGCCATCTTTTCTTCGAAAGAAGCAAATTGTGCGTCAGATTCTTCATATGTAGCTTCTGGCTCGTCAGAAAGATTAGCTGCACGAGTTTCATATGATGTAGCAAGATCCTCTAATGCGGCTTCAATGTCACTTTTGTAAGTATCCAGTTCACCTGGAACTTCAACAGCACGGACATCTTCTGCCACTTTCTTGGCAGCTGCTTCAGCATCAGACTTCATTGTAGCAAGTTCTTCATCAGATGGTTTTTCTTCAGCCACTTTTGCGGCTTCAAAAGCGTAAATAGGGCTGTCACTTTCATTAATGGTTTGAATTAAGTTCATTTGGAAGTCAAGGAGATCGCTCTTTACGTCCGTTTCACTCGTATCGCTTGCTTCTTCGGTGCTTCCTGAATTGTTAGCGTTTGTACTTGTATCGTTCGCTTCATTGTTGCTACAAGCAGCTACAAAAACGAAAACAAGCAGCATGACTAGGGGTAAAAATCTTTTCATTCAAAACCCTCCTAATTTTTAGAAAAATACCTTTCGAATACAAATTTTAGTGTATACGGTCCTGTTTGTAAACTAGAAAAAGAAAAACTTGTCATAAAATGTAATAAGTAAAACTATTCAGATAAATACTGGTGAAGAAATCAATTTAAATATGTTATTGTGAAGAGGGTAAATATTGGTTAAGGGAGTGGACACGTTGATTTTATTTAATCATGATTTAATGAGTAGAGATGAGGCAACAATAGATATTGAAGATCGAGGCTACCAATTTGGTGATGGCGTTTATGAAGTGATACGCGTTTATAATGGTGTTTTCTTTGAATTGGATGCACACCTTGACCGATTGGAAAGAAGCGCAGGCGAAATAAAAATCGCTTTTCCATTTAATCAGGCAGAACTTAAAGCTAATTTAAGGAAGCTCCTTGAGCAAGAACCTGTTCAAAGTGGACATGTCTACATGCAGCTGACGAGAGGAGTTGCTCCACGGAACCACCCGTTTCCTGATAAGGCAGATCCCGTGTTTGTAGCCTATACAAAAGAATATGAAAAAGAGCCTTCAAGGGCACCAGGACGAGCTGTATTTACAGACGATATTCGCTGGTTAAGATGTGACATTAAGAGCTTAAATTTACTAGGGAATGTTCTGGCAAAACAGTTTGCAAATGAACAAAAAGTAGATGAAGCGATTTTTCATCGAGGAGAATGGATTACGGAAGGAAGCTCAACGAACGTGTTTATTGTAAAGAACAAGACGCTTTATACTCATCCGGCTAACCATCTTATTCTTAATGGAATTACAAGGAGAGTTGTACTGTCGATCGCTGAAGATTTGGGGATTAATGTTAAAGAGGAAGCGTTCACAAAGCAAGACCTTCTTGATAGTGATGAAGTATTTATTTCCAGTACGACTCAAGAAGTAAGGCCGATTGTTGAGGTAGATGGGGTAATAATTGCTGATGGAAAAGAAGGGGAAATTACTGCATCCCTTCACGCAAAATTTGCTAGTCATTTATCTTAGAAGCGTGATTCATGTGAAAATCTTTTTAGTTTGTGTAGTTGAATTTTGAACATAATAGTGTTACTGTTATCTTTGGCTATATGTGAATGAAGAGTTGCTTGTTCCGAGCGTTTTCCAACATTAGGAAAATGCTTTTTTTGAACATTATCAGGAGATTTTTCTCCCGTCTATAGCATTTAATGCATTTAAAAGTAAAAAGGAGTTTTTAAAAGTTGAAAAAATTTCAAGATCTAGGTTTAAGTAATACGCTGCTAGACGCAGTTAATCAAATGGGATTCGAAGAAACAACACCAATTCAAGCAGGTACAATCCCGTTAGCGCTTGAGGGTAAAGATGTAATCGGTCAGGCTCAAACTGGTACTGGTAAAACTGCATCTTTCGGTATCCCAATGATTGAAAAGATCGACACTTCGCTATCTCATGTACAGGGTATCATTCTTGCGCCAACACGTGAGCTTGCTGTACAGGTTGCTGAAGAATTGAACCGTATTGGTCAATCAAAAGGCGTTCGTGCGCTTCCTATATACGGTGGACAAAGCATCGTTCACCAAATCAAAGCACTTAAAAAGAGACCTCAGCTCGTTGTAGCTACACCAGGTCGTCTTATTGATCATATGGAACGCAAAACAATTCGTCTTTCAGAAGTTTCATTCGTTGTTCTTGACGAAGCAGACGAAATGCTTAACATGGGCTTCATTGAAGATATCGAAAAGATTCTTAAAGGGGTTCCAGAAAAGCGTCAAACGCTTCTATTCTCTGCGACAATGCCGAAACGTATCGCAATCCTTGCAGAGAAATTCATGACCAACCCTGAAACAGTTAGAACGAAATCAAAAGAAATGACTGTTCCATCAATCGAACAGCATTACTATGAAGTACGTGATTCTAAGAAATTCGATATTCTTTGTCGTCTTCTTGACACCCAGTCTCCTGAGCTTGCGATTGTATTTGCAAGAACAAAGAAGCGTGTAGATGAAGTATCTGAAGGTCTTAAGAAGCGCGGATATATGGCTGAAGGCATACACGGTGATCTTCCACAGGGTAAACGTGATCAAGTTATTAAACAATTTAAAGACAGCACAATTGACATCATGGTAGCAACTGACGTTGCGGCACGTGGTCTAGACATTAGTGGTGTAACACACGTTTATAACTTTGACATTCCTCAAGACCCTGAAAGTTACGTTCACCGTATCGGTCGTACAGGCCGTGCTGGAAAGTCAGGTCTTGCTTCAACATTCATTACTCCACGTGAGTACGATCACCTTAAAGTGATTGAAAAAATTACGAAGAAGTCTATGCAAAAGCGTACGATCCCAAGCTTTGCTGAAGCAATGGAAGGCCAGCAGCAAATGGCGATTCAACAGCTTCAAAGCACAATTGAAGAGCAGGACCATTCAGGATACCGCTCATCAGCTGAACAGCTTCTTGACGATCATGATTCTGTAACACTTCTTTCTGCAGCACTGAAGTTGCTTACAAAAGAGCCGGATACAACACCAGTTAAGATTACTGAGATCGCACCACTACGTGCGAAGAAAGCTCATAATCGTGGTGGCGGAAACCGCAATCGTAACCGTAACAATGATCGCGGTCGCAAAGGTGGTAGCGGTGGCGGTTACCGTGGAGACCGCAACAGCGGCGGCGGTAACAAGCGTCGTAAGTTTAACGACAAAGGAAATAAATAAGATACGCTAAAAGTCGGGAGAAATCCCGGCTTTTTTTTATGATTGTTTCCAGTGTTGAAAAAATCCAATCATATTCTTCTGTGCAATCATTGACTATCATAAGAGATTATTTTTAGACAATACTGGGAAAATGTCATTGAAAGCGTTATTCTTAGAGAGACACTATTTACGGAAAGGCAGCGGGATACTATGAAGCATAATCACCAGTCAAAGACAAAAGTAAAAGAAGACGCCCTGCTTGAACGTCTTGCCCTCATCGAGACAAAAGTAACGCCATCAGAAGCATCGAAAATCAAACAATTGCGTGATAAATTGAAGAGCGGTGAACAGCACTTTCTTTTTTCAGGGCACTTTTCTGCAGGAAAGTCATCATTAATTAATGCCTTATTTGAAACAAATTTGCTGCCATCAAGTCCTATTCCAGCGAGCGCTAATACAGTGCGAATTCGTTCTGGAGAAGCGGGTGCAGCTGTTCATTTTATAAATGGGAAAAAGATGGTTTTTAAAGCGCCTTATGATATTGATCAAATAAAAGGCTATTGCTTAAATGGAGAAGAAGTCGAACGCGTCGAACTATCTGCGCCGTCTTCTATTGAAGAAAACGTTATTTTCATTGATACACCTGGGATTGATTCAACTGACGAAGCACATAGGCTATCAACTGAATCATCGATGTATTTAGCGGACGTCGTTTTCTATGTGATGGATTATAATCACGTGCAGTCAGAAGTGAACTATCAGTTTATTCGTGAATTGTATCGTCAAAATAAGAAGATTATTTTAATTGTGAATCAAATCGATAAACATAAAGAAGATGAAATTTCATTTAACGCATTTAAGAAGTCGGTGGTAGAGTCTTTTGAAACGTGGGGGATGTCATTGGAATCCTTTTTCTTTATCTCTCTACGCGATCACCAACATCCTCACAACCAATTTCACCAATTGAAAACTTATATTGAAGGTCTTTCTAAGAAAACAGCAGAGGATAAAATGAAGCGCGTCACGAATGCAGCCATTGAATTAATTAACAATATGGATACAGTTATTGAAGATCAAGAAGTGATGCAGGCCTACGAAGTGATGGAGAAGAAACGATCTTTCTCAGAGGAGCGCATTAAGCTGATTGAAGAAGAGTTTCAATCTGAAGCTTCTTCGATACAAAAAAGTGCTATTTTAATGCCTTATGAAGTAAGGGAAGCTGGGCGTGACTATCTTGAATCATTGCAGCCTGGTTTTAAAGTAGGATTGGTTTTTCGCGATAAAAAAACACAACAGGAACGTTCAAACCGATATGCGTCATTTGTATCGGGGTTAGAAGAACAGGTAAAGTCTCAGCTTGAATGGCACTACCAGGAATTATTGAAACAACTGATTTCGACTGCAGCGTTAACAAAGGTGGAGCCTCCTGTTCTAGATGAACCTTTTCAGCTCGATTTTACCGCTATTCAAGAAGAAGCGAAAAAAGGAAACGGTGCAACGGGTGAAGCGGTACTTCATTACACTGAAAATGTCGCTCATAGCATGAAGATGCAAATAAAACAGCAAGCAGAAAAACGTAAAAATAGGCTTGTGGAGCAAGTAAATCTAGAGCATAAACAAATCGCAAGTGAGGTTCAAGCATCCTTTAAAGAGCAGGTTGGAGAAA
The DNA here is from genome assembly GCF_020165985.1 of Bacillus sp. RAR_GA_16. GTDB lineage: Bacteria > Bacillota > Bacilli > Bacillales > Guptibacillaceae > Guptibacillus. The sequence continues at coordinate 174,871 of NZ_JAIUKZ010000018.1, read as the reverse complement.
AGGAATCGGAAAAGCTCCTAGCGGAGATGGAAACGATCAGTGAGAAAACAACTGAACTAATGTCGATTCTTCAAGGAGACCGAGATGAGGAGGCAAGTGCGGTTCAGAAAAGTCGCCGGGAAAATGAAGAGTCTGAAGAGGTCATCATTGTTGAACCGGTAAAAGGAATCCATTCAAAAGATGAAAGTGAAGAAAGTCCTTTTGATGAAGAAGTAGTGGAAAAGAAGGGTGCTGAACTTCCTGATTCTGAATCGACGGCTCAGGCGCTTCAAAAGCTAGCAACAGAACTTACTGATCTGCCAGGCTTTCTTCATACGAAGCAAAACCTCATTAAAAAAGCGAGAAAGTTAACGGAAAAATCCTACACCGTTGCGTTATTCGGTGCCTTCAGTGCAGGCAAATCGTCATTTGCAAATGCTCTTATCGGGGAGAAGATATTGCCATCCTCTCCAAATCCAACGACGGCAACTCTAAATCGAATTTGTCCTGTAACAGAAAAGCATGCCCATAAAACAGCCATGATTCACTACAAAACGGAGGAAGAACTTCTTGAAGACTTAAATCATTCGCTCTCTTTTTTTGGGGAACAGGCTTTTTCACTTCGAGACTGTTTGCAAATGATTTCAGCCGGTAAGCTATTTAAGCGGGAGTCTGCTGAAACAAAGCCTCATGCACTATTTCTTCGTGCAGTTTTAAAAGGAGAAGGCGAACTTTCCTATCTTGGAATCAAACGAGAAGTGACGCTAGAAGAGTACGAGGATATGGTTGTAAATGAAGCAAAAGCGGCGTTTATCGCATCCATTTCATTGTATTATGATTGCGCCCTTACGCGAGAAGGGATTACGCTTGTAGACACACCAGGAGCGGATTCGATCAATGCGAGACATACGGGTGTTGCTTTTCAATATATGAAAGCTGCTGACGCTATTCTATATGTGACTTATTATAACCATGCCTTTTCAAAAGCTGATCGTGAATTTTTAATTCAGTTAGGGCGGGTAAAAGATGTGTTTGAGATGGATAAGATGTTCTTTCTATTAAATGCTTCTGATTTGGCCGAAAACGATCATGAGCTTCGCACTGTGCTTGATCATGTCAAAAAACAGCTACAGCAGTACGGGATTCGATATCCAGCTCTTTATCCAGTCTCAAGCCTTGCAGGAATGCTTCCATCTCATAGCCTGAGTGAAAAAGAGAGTGATTTTCTTTCGAATTTACCTAAAAAAATTAAAAACAAAGGTGGTCTTGCGTCGTTTGAAGAACGATTTTACCGCTTTATTCAAACAGATTTATCAAAAATGGCGGTGGAGGCAAGCATTAGTGAAATAAATCGAGTGAAAGCAGAGATTGATGGTTGGATCGAGAATTATGAATTAAATGCCAATGAAAAAGAGGAACAGCTCGCTCGTTTGCAACGTAAAAGTGATGAAGCGATCAGCGAAGTGGAGGGTTACACGGCGTCATCCTCTGTGAAACAAATTGAACAGGAGCTAACGGAGCTCGTTCACTACATGCCGCAACGTCTATTTTATCGCTTTAACGATTTCTTTAAGGAAGCCTTTAACCCTTCAATGATTCAAAATCGAGAAGGACTTTATGATGCGTCAAAGTCTTTGCTTGAAGATATTACACAAGATCTGCTTCAAGAACTAAGGGCTGCTTCTCTTCGTATCGATCGATTTATTAGTCGAGAGCTTCAAAAAAATGAGAAAGAAATGCAACTTGCCATTCGAAATTACTTATCCGACTTTCGCTATTCGTTAAACGATTCAATGGAGATGGCAACACCTGCGTTTACTGCTTCTCTCTCAAGTTGGATAAGTAGTGAAACCATCCAAAAGCTTGCGCGCAGTTCTTTTAAATCTCCGAAACAATTTTTTGAACAAAATGGAAGAGATGACTTACATGATGGTTTAAAAAAAGAATTTCAACAGCCAGTGAGTGACTATTTAACTGCTGAGAAACAGGTGATTGAGACTGTAGCGACGAATTTTTATGAAGAAAACCTACATGATATGAAGCAAGAGATTCAAAAAGAAATAAAGGAGTATATTGAAACTAGAAAAACGATGTTCAATAGTGAGCTATCGAAAGACTTCTTACTAACTAAACAAGGAAATGTAGCGAAAATCCAAACGAACTTATTGGGGGAATAGAGGATGAAAAATCTTGTTTCCGTTGAGTGGCTTGCACATCATTTACACGATGAACATCTTGTGATTGTCGATTGTCAGTTTGAACTCGGGCAGCCTGAAAGTGGCTATGCTTCTTATTTAAAAGGACATATTCCTGGTGCTCTATATGCAGATTTGGAAAAAGATCTATCAGGAGAAGTTGGCGAGCACGGAGGGAGACACCCTCTGCCAGATCAAGAGCAGCTTCAGGAGCTAGTTGAGAGATTAGGGATCGAGCAGGAATCTAAAGTCATTGTCTATGATCATGAATTTGGGGCTATGGCAGCAAGGTTATGGTTTTTGCTTGGTTTTGCCGGTCATAAAGAACGTGCTGTACTTGATGGAGGACTAAGAGCCTGGAGAGGGGAGGGGCATAAACTCGAGACAAGACTTCCGAATGTTAGTCGTTCGGAATATCCCATTAGTCTAGATAAATCAATGATTGTTTCCATGAGTGATGTGAAGCAGGCGCAAGAAGAAGGACGAACCATCATAGATTCACGTGCACCAGAACGGTTTCGGGGAGAAGAAGAACCGATGGATTCAAAAGCTGGCCATATACCTGGAGCGATCAATTATTTCTGGAAAGATAACTTAAACGAAAATTATAAATGGAAAGACCCTGATAAGAGAGTAGGGGAGAATGAGCACGGTCAAGAGCCAATTGTGTATTGTGGTTCAGGTGTAACGGCTTGCGTGAATTTGTTGGCTTTTCAAGAAGCTGGAATTCATGCAAAACTTTACCCAGGAAGCTATAGTGATTGGGTATCATATCAAGAAAATCCAGTTGATTCAGAATAAATGAAAGCCAGCCCCGATTGATGAAGGGCTGGCTTTTCTGTGCCAATTTTAGTTATTTTCAAGTGTATTAATGAATTGCTCTAATCGATCCATGCCTTCTTTTAACACATCGAGTGAATAAGCAAACGATATTCTAACGAATCCTTCTCCGTATTTAGAGAAAGCGCTCCCCGGAACAACAGCAACATTGCCTTCTTTAGCAAGTTTCATGGCGAAGTCAAATGAAGTTAAGCCGAATTTTTTAATCGATGGAAGGATATAAAAGGCACCGTTAGGCTTAACTGGTGATAGGCCCATGCCAACTAATCGGTCGTATACATAATTCATTCTTTCCGAGTATGCCGTTCTCATCTTAATAGGATCATCAAGTCCGTTTTCTAACGCTTCAAGAGCAGCATATTGAGAAATAGAAGAAGCGCAGGAAACGTTATATTGGTGAACTTTCAATATGTGTTTAGCAAGTACTTCTGGTGCAAATAGAAATCCAATGCGCCATCCTGTCATCGCGTGCGATTTCGATAATCCATTAATGACAATCGTTTTTTCTCTCATATTTGCAAACTGAGCAATGGAAGCATGGTTTTCTGAGAAGGTAAGTTCTGAATAAATTTCGTCAGATAGAACGAAGATATTTTTATCTTTTAATAAATCAGCAAGATCGGCAAGTTCTGCTGAAGACATGGCCACACCTGTTGGATTAGATGGTGACGGAAGGATAATGCACTTTGTTCGTTCCGATAGGGCTTCTTCAACCGAAGATCGGAACAATTTAAATCCGCTTTCCGTTGTATCAACATGAATTGGAATAGCACCACATAGCGTAATAATCGGTTCGTAACCTGGATAGACAGGCCCAGGGAGAATAACCTCATCACCTTCCGTTAAAATCGTACGAAGTGTTACGTCAATCGCCTGGCTAGCCCCAGAAGTTGTGATCACCTCGGATTCGGCTTTGTAGGAAAGGTTGTATTTTGTTTCTAGAAAATGAGCGGCTGCTTTACGGAGTTCAAGTATGCCGGCATTATGCGTATAGGTAGTTTTATTCTGATCAATCGCCGTATGAGCAGCCTCCTTAATGTGATCGGGGGTTTCAAAATCCGGTTGTCCAATTGTTAAAGAAATCATATTTTCATAATCTGCCACCATATTAAAAAAAGTACGGATACCTGAAATTTCAATTGCATTTACTCGTGGGTTAATCAAATGTTCCATAGGGTTTCTTCCTTTCCGTCTCAACGTTCATAAACATCATTGTAGCATAATTTTTAAACTATCGTCGAAATGAAATGATTTTGCGGATAAGTTCCGAAATAGGTTGAGAAATAAGGTGTTGATAACTTGGATAAGTATTGGTATCATTGGTTTTCTGGCACTTATCAACAGTTGAAAACATATACCCATGCCCGGTATCTTTGTTTCTCCAGGGGGTATAAAGATAGGGTATTGGTTACCCACAAAAATCTGTGGATAACCAATATTCAGATAATTTTAGGGGTTAATCGAATGAAAGAAAGAAAAACCAGATTCCAAGTTTAATGGAATCTGGTTTTTTAATTGGAGGATAAGATACAGTCAGTCAAATAAGCCAGCAATGCAAATTGAACGTGGATGCGCTGATCATAAGAATAGATATCAATCCCGGTTAGTTTTTCTAATTGCTTAATTCGATAATTTAACGTGTGCCTGTGTATGAAAAGCTTATCGGCTGTTCGATTAATAACGAGGTTGTTTTCTAAAAAAGCCTCAAGCGTTTTCATGAGCTGAGATTGATGTTTCTGATCATACGCGACAATCGGTGATAAAAGAGGTTGATAATAAGTTGTGAGATCTTCCCCATTTTCCTTTAAGCGAATGAACACCTGGTAAGCTCCTAAAGATTCAAAATGAATGAATGGTGCATTTCGATACCTGGCAAACTGGTGAGCGATCAACGCTTCTTTTAGTGCCGTTTCGAGTTCTTGAATTCCTAAAGCCGTGCTGACGCCTATCGTAGAATCAGAGGATTCAGCTATAAATGGTTCAAAGTGACCAGCTAAGAGAACGACGACGTGGTCCAGTTTTCTTTTTATTAAGCCCTTTGTTCGAGTTGAAATCAAGGTTTCATGACAATTCTGTTCAAGTTGAGTCAGATTAGACGACGATAGAACAGCTACTGTATTAGCACCAGTGAAGTCATAGCCCATTTCTTTACTTTTCTTTAAAATGTATTTTTCATCTTCAAAGGAATGAGAGAAGAGAACGTCGAGAAAATCTGCTTCGATTTGCGCCCGAGTCTCTTCGATAATTTGTAACTTCAAAAATTCGATGGCAAAAATATTTGCAGCTTGTTTAAGAGCTAGCTGATCCAGTGAAGTGAGCGGAGTTTGTTTTTGAATAAGGATTGTGCCAATGGTTTTACCTTCTGTCACAATCGGATAAACATGCTCGAATGAATAATGACGGTTTGTTACGTAAGACCCTGCTAAAAGATCCTTGTTCGATTGATAAATCGAAACGTTGCAGTGAAGTAGTTTTGAAAGCGCATCTGTTAAAGAAGAGAAGCCTGTGTTTTTTATGACGAGCGCCGTTAACTCATCTTGAATGCGCTGAGCTTGTGTGAGCATACTGAGTTGTTTATTAACAAGCTGTTCAAGAATACTTCTTGTCACTGTTGAAAAATTCATCGTTCTAGGAATCTCTAGAAGTGGTAATCCTGTTCGGTTAGCCGCTTCAATCATCGCTAGAGGAACCACGTCTAGGTAAAAGCCAGTGTGTATTGCTACAGCGGAAAGCTGCCGGTTTGACAGCGCTTGAATAAGTCTTGTATACGATTCGGATTTTTCTTGCCATCCATATGCCGTTGTGATTAAAAACTCACCCTCATGGAGGCGATTCACGTCTTCCATCACTTCTACGATCGTTAACCATTTAATATCGCGATCAATGCCTTGTTTTCCTGCAATCAGTTTAATTTCACTCATTTCTGATAGCTGAAGTGCTTCTCGAACAGATAGTCCCATAGATGATCCCCCAATCCTCTTATCCAAATCGTACAATAAAGTCAGAATTTTTTGTAGATGGTGTGGAATAGAATTTATGTCTTTTCCCACATAGGCTAGTGATATAGACAAAAAAAGTGAGGTGACGAATCTATCATGACGAAAAGAACCCACTTGATTAAACCTTTGCTTGGGCTGGATTATGCGGTTATTTCTCATGGGAAAGGAATTTACTTATACGATGAACATGGTCATCCTTTTATTGATGGATGCTCAGGTGCTGTTACAGCAAACATAGGGCATGGGGTTTCGGAAATAAAGGAAGCGATGGTAGCGCAGGCAGACCAGGTGTCGTTTGTGTATCGTTCTCAATTTACTAGTTCTTCAGCTGAGCAGCTGGCAGAACGGCTTTGTCAGTCTGCTCCTGGTGATCTTGATTGGGTGTTTTTTGTGAACAGTGGTTCCGAAGCAATGGAAACTGCTCTCAAGATCGCTGTGCAGTACTGGCAGGAACTAGGTCGTCCGACGAAGAACAGAATCATATCAAGGTGGATGAGCTACCATGGGATCACAATGGGTGCGCTATCGATGTCAGGACACGTCATTCGCAGAAGTCGTTTTAATGCGTTACTAGAACACTATCCAGCCCTATCACCTCCTTATTGTTATCGGTGCTCCTTTCAAGAACATTGTCCGAATTGTTCGAAGCAGTATGCTCTTGAATTTGAGCAAACGATTCAGCGACTAGGTGCTGAAACGATCGCAGCATTTGTTTGCGAGCCAGTGATTGGTGCTTCTGGAGGTGCTGTTGTCCCGCCTGAACATTATTTTAAAGAAATGAAAGCCGTATGCGATCGGTATGACATCCTGTTCATTGCGGATGAAGTTATGACAGGAGTTGGGCGAACAGGCAAAATGTATGCAATGGAACACTGGGGAATTACACCGGATCTATTGGCGCTTGGAAAAGGAATGAGTGCCGGTTATACACCGATGGCGGCAACATTAGTATCTGATCGCATTATTCAAGAAATTGAACGGGGCTCAAAGGTGGTATTAAGTGGGCATACGTTTAGCGCCAACCCATTATCTTCCGCGATTTGCCTCGCTGTTCTTGACTATATCGAAAAGAACGATGTAGTTCACAATGCTGAAAAAAGTGGTGCTATTTTAATGAAAGGATTAAAAGAGTTACAAGCACAATTTCCCATTATCGGTGATGTAAGAGGATTGGGGTTATTAACTGGCCTTGAATTTGTTCAAAATCACGTTACAAAAGAGCCATTTTCGCTTCATCACGAAGTAACCAATCGTTTTATTCGAAAGTGTTATGAAGCCGGTCTTTTAGTGTATACAGCTGCAGGTGGGTTAAATGGGATGGCGGGTGACGCTGTTATTGTAGCCCCTCCTCTTGTTATTCAAGAAAATGAAGTTCATCTTATTTTATCTAAATTGAACGTAGCATTACGAGAACTGGAGAAGGAGCTTGAAGCAGAAGGACTCTATGTAAGGCGCTCGATCAGCTGATGATGGGAGGGACTCACAATGAGAAGCAAGGCATGCAAATTGACTGAGTTAAATATCTTAAGAGATAACATGACCATTATGTGCGGTGGATTTGGTGGAGTCGGGTCACCTCCGTCGCTTATTGATTGGATACTCGATTCTGGCATTAAAAACATTACATTAATTTGTAACGATGCGGGATTTCCATGGATTGGAACAGGCAAGCTTGTAACGGAAAAACGAGTTTCAACCCTTATCGCATCACATATTGGATCCAATCCGGAAGCTGGTAAACAAATGCATCGAGGAGAGCTGAATGTCCACTTCTATCCTCAGGGGACCCTTGCTGAGAAAATTCGTGCAGGCGGAATGGGACTTGGTGGGATTTTAGTCGATGTAGGGCTCGGGACATCGGTGGAAGAGGGAAAAGAAAAAACGTATATACATGGAAGGGAATATATGATTGAACCTGCGTTAACAGCAGATCTATCGATTGTAGCGTGTAAACAAGCCGATTTATTTGGAAACTTGCTTTATGATCAAAGCGCACGCAATACGAATCCTCTGATGGCACAGGCAGGGGATCTTACGATAGCGGAAGCGGCTGAAATTGTCCAGATCGGCGAACTAGATCCTGAACAAATTGTAACGCAGGGCGTTTTTGTCGATCACGTGATCAAAAGCAAAGGGGTTGATTGGAAATGGGTATGGGAGCTGAAACGAGAAGGTTAATCGCAGAAAGAGCTGCACGGGAAGTCACCTATGGCATGATGGTGAACCTTGGTATCGGCATCCCTACATTAGTAGCCGATTATATTTCACCTAGCCTAGACGTTGTGCTTCATACGGAAAACGGAATTCTCGGTATGGGAGGTAGCCCAGAACCAGGTCATGAAGACGGAAACCTATCGAACGCCGGCGGATATCCTGTCACCATTCAACCAGGTGCTTCTTTTTTTGACAGCGCAGAGGCGTTTGGGATGGTAAGAAGAGGATACCTCGATTTAACGATTCTTGGTGCTCTCGAAGTTAGTGGAAAAGGTGATATAGCCAACTGGATTGTTCCTGGGAAAAGGGTCCCAGGGATGGGGGGAGCGATTGATCTTGCCCAAAAAGCCAAGAAGGTGATTGTTTTAATGAGCCATACAACGAAGGAGGGTCATCCTAAAATTGTACAAGAATGTTCCTTGCCCTTAACGGTGAAAGAAGGAGCCCATATGATCATGACGGAGCGAGCGGTCATGAAGGTGGATCGTGGTGAACTGTTTCTTTTGGAGGTCATGCCTGGCTATTCCATTGAGGATGTTTTAAACACGACAGAAGCTAAGGTTAATGTTGGTCATGTGAGGAGGCAAACGATTGAAGAATAAAATAAAAAACTGGATGGAGCAAAATCAAGATAGAGGTATTGAAATGCTTCAACGATTTGTTCAATGTGACAGTGTTCAAGGGAATGAGGCAGAAGTTCAACGTCTTGTGGAAGAAGAGCTTCATCAATTAGACATGGTTGTGGATCGATTTATTCCTGGGGTGGAGACGATTAATCATGATGCATTCTGTGCCAATCGCACCGATTTCTCACAAAGTCCAAATATCGTTGGTGTGTGGAAAGGAAAAGGTGGCGGTCGATCGCTCATCTTAAATGGTCACATTGACGTTGTGCCCCCGGGGAATCAAAGTGATTGGACAGAGCATCCCTATAGTGGCGTGGTAAAGGACGGACGACTTTTCGGTAGAGGAGCAACGGATATGAAAGGCGGTAATACCTCTATGTTACTTGCCTTACGGTGTATGAAAGAATTAGGGATAACGGTAAAGGGGGATGTGATTTTTGAAAGCGTGATCGAAGAAGAAAGTGGTGGAACCGGAACACTTGCGGCGATTGAACGTGGATATAAAGCAGACGCAGCGCTTATTCCGGAGCCAACAAAAATGAAAATATTCCCAAAACAGCAGGGGTCTATGTGGTTTCGATTAACCGTAACAGGTAGAGGCGCACATGGTGGGACGCGATATGAAGGGGTATCCGCTTTAGAGAAAGCGACGAAAGTTCTAACTGCCATCCAAAATCTAGAGAAAAAACGGAACGAAGCCATAACTGATCCACTTTACCAAACTATCCCAATTCCTGTTCCGATTAATGTCGGAAAGATTTCGGGCGGAGAATGGCCCTCATCTGTCCCAGATCAGGTTGTGATTGAAGGGAGAATGGGAGTCATCCCAGGGGAAGAGCTCGAACATGCGAAAGAGGAAATGATGCAGGCGATAAACAATGTGGACGATGCCTGGTTAGCTCAATATCCAGTTAAGATCGAATGGTTTGGAGCGAGATGGCTTCCTGGTGAAGTAGCTGAAGATCATCCACTTGTCTCGATCATTCGTCGTAGGTATGAAGAAATAACAGGTGAAAATGTTGTTGTGGAAGCATCTCCATGGGGGACTGACGGGGGCTTATTGCAAGAAGTAGGACAGACGCCATCCATCGTTTTCGGTCCCGGTGAGACTGCTGTCGCTCATTTTCCGAATGAATACATTGAAATTAAACAAATGATGCTTGCAGCAGAAATTTATGTTCATATCTTGATGGAATGGTGTGGAACGAATGAATAAGAGCGGATTCGCTCTTTTTCTTTTTGGTTCATTGAGTGGAAAAAAGGTTTCACTCGAAGGACCCAAGAATCGAAAAATTATCAAAATAAGCTAACATAGCTTTCTTTTTAAGAGGAGTTCCTTCTTAGAAAGAAGAACTACTGATTAGGAAGTGTAGGAGGGCTGGATATGAACGATAAACAAATAGAAGCAGTAGAACAAGTCTATTATGAAGTAGACTATACCTTTACATGTACGTTTGACCGCTTTAATGAGCGCATTCGCGTTGATCATTATGATGGTAACTTGCATTCGATCCTGGAGCACATTCAGACTATCTTTACAAACGAGTTTACAAAATGCATTGTGAAAGTACAGCGTGAACACGTTTCATACTTTCTGTCGATGGGCTATATCGTTGAAGGCATGATTGAAGCCTATTATTTAGGTAGCGACGCTTACCTCATGACATTATATAACGCAGACTGGCGTCGAAATAGCCCCTCCTGGATAGAAGAGGATCAGTTACTCGCTGCTGTGCGAAGAAAGCAAGCATCTCCCTTAACGGAAAAACCACTTATGAGAAAAGGGACTGAAGCAGATGCAGAAGCGCTTGCACTTCTCTATAAAAATGTGTTTGCTGTTTATCCAACCCCAATGTACAACCCGAACTACATTAAGAAAGTGATGAAAAATGATACGATTTTCTTTCTAATGGAAGAAAATAATCGCATCGTTAGCGCTGCTTCAGCAGAAATAAATCGCACGAATAAAAACGCAGAAATGACGGATTGCGCAACGCGATCAGAAAATAGAAAAGGGGGAACGATGCGTCACTTAATTATGGCCTTAGAACAAGAACTACTAAAAGAGAAGATTTATTACGCCTATTCCATTGCAAGAAGCCGTTCCTTTGGAATGAACGCTGTCTTATATCAGCTTAATTATCACTATGGTGGCAGGCTTGTCAATAACGTGCGAATTTATAGTGATTGGGAAAATATGAATTTATGGAGTAAGCGGCTCATCAAGAGTGCTGAATAATGAGCATTGAAAGACGAATTTTCGGCATAAAGGAGGACGTTTATGCGAAATACATTAACAGAAGGTATGTTTGAAGCCATATTAGAAAGTATTGATGAAGGCATTCATGTGGTTGATAACTATGGCATAACGATTTACTACAATGAAATGGCAGCAAAGCACGATGGGTTATTCGTCGAAGACGTGTTAGGAAAACACTATTTGGAGGCGTTCCCTTCTTTATCGAAAGAAACGAGTACATTATCGCATGTTTTAACAACAAGGAATGCGATCTTTAATAAAGACCAAACGTATCGAAACATGAAAGGAAAATTGATTTCTACTGTCAATACAACGTTGCCCATTGTGGTAAAGGGGCATCTAGAAGGTGCGGTAGAAATTGCGCGCGACATCTCTCGTATCAAAACGTTATCTGATAAAGTGATGGAGTTACAATCCAAAATGAATAAGAAAACGGCGAAAGAATTTGACGATGGGACGAGTTATACGTTTGAGCACATCTTAACGAGCGATCCATTGTTTAAGCAGGTAAAGGAGCGAGCAATGAAAGCCGCCACTCTCCACTCCCCAGTTCTTGTGTACGGGGAGACGGGCACTGGAAAAGAACTTCTCGTCCAGTCTATTCACAATGCATCGAAACGATCAGGACCATTTATTGCTCAAAACTGTGCGGCATTACCTGCGTCTATTCTTGAGTCTATTCTATTTGGAACAGCAAAAGGGAGTTTTACAGGTGCTGAGGAAAGAGAAGGTTTATTTGAACTTGCAGATGGTGGAACGCTTTTTCTTGATGAAATTAATTCAATGCCGATTGATGTTCAGGCTAAGCTTTTGCGGGTATTAGAAGATGGCGTCATTCGAAGAATAGGGGCAGGGAAAACGAGAAAAGTAGATGTGCGAATCATCGCAGCAATGAATGAAGAGCCAGAAATAGCACTAGATGATAAACGATTGCGAGTCGATTTATATTATCGATTAAATGTTATTTATCTTAGAATCCCACCTCTTCGCGAGCGATGCGAAGACATACCAGAACTTATGAATCATTTTATTAAAAAATATAATGTGAAATTTAATAAACAAATAACATCCATTGAAAAAAACGCGGAATTGCTTTTGTGTCAAAGAAGCTGGCAAGGGAATGTGCGAGAGCTCGAGCATGTGATTCAATCAGCGATGAATTTTGCAGAAGGAACGATACTGCATGAAAAAGACTTTTCGATGTTACTATCGGAGCCGAGCCGGGAAGTCGGAAATTCGTTGCCAGAAATTTTACGTCAGACGGAGTTGGATCATATTCAACATGCGATGAAAAACTGTCATGGCAATGTGAAAAAAGCGGCAGAACAGCTCGGAATTCCTAGACAAACACTTCAATATAAACTTACGAAACGTAAACGTCAGAGTGCCGAATAATGAGCACTTCTGACTTTTTTATTTGGTTAAGAAATGACCCGTTTAGTGCCCTCATAGCTTTCTAGAAAGAAATAATGGAGCTGGCACGCAACTTGCATAGTATAAAAGTAGATTACATGAAGGGGGAATTTACTATGCTGATGCAACTTTATAAACCAGGTCGTCATTGGAAAGACATTGAACTATGGAAGGATGTAACGGAGGATCAGTGGAATGACTGGATTTGGCAGCTTACGAATACGATTCGAACGCTTGATGATTTAAAGAAGGTCGTGAATTTAACCCCGGACGAAGAAGAAGGTGTGAAGATTGCGACGAAAACCATTCCTTTAAACATTACACCTTATTATGCTTCATTAATGAATCCAGATGATCCTCGATGCCCGGTGCGCATGCAGTCAGTGCCCATCTCTCAAGAAATGCATAAAACGAGGTATGACCTTGAAGACCCTCTTCATGAAGATGAAGACTCGCCTGTACCAGGATTAACACATCGGTATCCCGATCGCGTCCTTTTTCTAGTCACAAATCAATGTTCCATGTATTGTCGTTACTGCACAAGAAGACGCTTCTCTGGACAAATTGGTATGGGGGTTCCAAAGAAACAGCTGGATGAAGCGATTCAATATATTTCAAACACACCTGAAGTGAGAGATGTTCTCATATCTGGCGGTGATGGATTATTAATTAATGACAAAATCCTTGAGTACGTTTTAAAAAATTTACGAGCGATTCCACATGTAGAAATCATTCGAATTGGAACGAGAGCGCCTGTTGTATTTCCGCAGCGAATAACAGAAAACTTATGTAGTATTCTTAAAAAGTATCACCCTGTTTGGTTAAATACTCACTTTAATACAAGTATCGAGATCACAGAAGAGTCCAAAAAAGCATGCGAAATGCTAGCGGATGCAGGGGTTCCTGTCGGTAATCAAGCGGTTATATTAGCGGGTATTAATGATAGCGTACCGATTATGAAGAAACTCATGCATGACCTCGTCAAAATACGAGTAAGACCCTACTATATTTATCAATGTGACTTGTCTGAAGGAATTGGGCATTTTCGGGCACCAGTATCGAAAGGATTGGAAATTATTGAAGGCTTAAGAGGGCATACGTCAGGTTATGCTGTACCAACTTTTGTAGTCGATGCACCTGGTGGCGGGGGGAAAATAGCTCTTCAACCAAATTACATGATATCCCAAAGTGCAGATAAAGTTATTTTACGAAACTTTGAAGGAGTCATTACTTCTTATCCAGAGCCAGAAAATTACACGCCAGGAACAGCTGATCGGTATTTTAATCAAGTCTATGAATTGGAGAAAAAGCCTGCAATTGGCATCCACTCACTAATGACGGATGAACGGTTCAATCTTGTTCCTGAAGGGATCCAGCGTTTTGATCGACGGTCGAAATATGAACAGGATGCAGCGCACAGCTCCTTGAAAGATAAGCGAGATAAGCGCGATTTAATGAAAGAAAAGAAATTTAATGCGGAGCAGCAGAAGTACAAAGGAAGTGAGAAAGGAGAAGAAAGCGTATGATCTGTAAATGGTGCGAGCAAGAGGGCGCATTTGAAACGCTTGATAAAGGCTACTGGGAACTACCGGATGGAACGAGAGCTGTAGAAATCAGTGATTTACCGTCGATTCAGTGTAGTGATTGCGGCATGTGTTATCAAACGGATGAATTAGTAGGTGATGTAGAGGAGCAGCTTATGCTGATTGATACGAGGAAATTACCTTCCTCTTTTTCCTATAAGGAATTAATGAGCCAGGAAAGACTCCTAAAGAAAAATTATTTTGACATTGATCGCTATCCACTTTAATAATGCAAACAAGCGTTTGCAACTGAAAAGAAAAACCCACTAAAAAAGTTATATCGGAATATTCTGAAAAATATTGATATTTTGACGATTCCCTCGTATAATAGAAAAAAGAGCTTCAGAGGGGGGAGAGCTAGCATGAACAATCATCATAAGTCGTATAAAGACAATATGAAACAACGTGCTATGAAAAAGAAACAAGAACAGGAAACGTTTGAGTTGGAATTGTACGCCCAATTAATCCTTGATGAAGCCGTGTTTACTTTCCAGGAAGAACGTTACCAGCAAACCATTGATCAAGCTCTAGACAGACGAGACGAGAAAGCATTTGAAGAAGCCTCAAGACAGTATGTTGCGTTTCTCCGTTCTTACAAACAGGAGCTTCATTTCGACTGAATAGAATAAGGCCTATCTGACGCAAACTAGAAAAGAATTACTTTCTAAAGGAGTGTTACGATGGGCAGACAGAAAAAAGGCAATCCCAATGCACAACGTAATAATAACGCCAAACAGCAAAAAGCGAAACAAATGCCATCTTATGCAGAGATGGAAGCAGAAAAGCTGAAAAACCCGCAAGAATAAAAAGAACGAGCCTTCAATTTATTTTGAAGGCTTTTTCTTTTGTGGGAACGACGATCTTTCACAATCTATGGTACCATTACAAAAGAAAATAGGTACAGTGTGTGAAAGGAAGAGGAGAAACATGGGACGACTTATATTAATTGATGGGTTTAATTTATTAAGTAGGGGCTACTTTGCAACTGCATATGGAAAATCAGAAGAGCAGCTTTCAAAAACGCCTGAGGGCCTTTATACAAACGCTCTAAGAGTGAAACTGCAAAAAATGATTTCGCTTATAAATCATTATGAGCCAACTCATTTTGTCGTCACCTGGGACGTTAAAAGAAATGAAGTGAAGCGTAAAGCGCTATTTGAAAACTACAAGGGGACAAGAGAAGATCTCCCAGCTCCATTAATTCAGCAATATGAAACAGCAGTAAATTTGTTTCGTGCAACAGGAATTCCACAAATGAGTATAGAAGGGTACGAAGCGGATGATGTGATCGGTACGCTTTCTGACAAGTGGACGAAGGAAGGACTTGGAGATTGTTACATCTACAGTAATGATAGGGACCTGCTTCAGCTATTAAATCCCACCGTGTCACAAATCATTGCGATTCGAAAGGAAGGCGATCGGGTATACTCTGAAGAGCATTTTAAAACGGAGTATGGCATTACTCCTGATCAGTGGGTTGATGTGAAAGCTCTTTTAGGCGATAAAAGCGATAATATCCCTGGAGTGGCTGGAGTTGGAGACAAGGCTGCGTTACCTCTCATTCAACAATATGGATCGATTCAAGGTGTGTATGAAAATATCAGTGAATTAGATAGCAAATATAACCGTTATCGAAAAAAGTTAATTGAAGGAGAGGAACTCGCAAAATTAAGTTTAGAGCTTGTCACAATCGAGCGTGCTATTCCTGAACTGGAACGTTATGCCTTTGACGAGTGCAGGTTAGATCTCGATTATACACAGCTGAAGTCCGAGTTCGACATGTTGGGATTACGGATTCGGGTCTAATGAAACCAAAACAAAAACAGCGCCTTTGCAATGAAAGGCGCTCGTTTTCTATAAGGTTATCATCCATGTTGTTCATTTTGCTGAATCGCTTTACGCGCTAGTTCGTCTGCCATTTTATTTTTTGAACTAGGAATCCATTTGATAAAACACAGATCAAACTGATCAACTAATTCAAGACAGCGAGTTAAATAAGGTTGAAAGTCTTTATTTTTTACGTACCTACCATCTACAGCGCTACTCACAAGCTGTGAATCTGTTCGGATAGAAAGGGTACGATACTGATTTTCTTTGCAAATCGAGAGAGCGTGAATTAATGCTTCAAATTCTGCTTCATGGTTCGTAAGCGTTCCAAGTGGAAGAGAAGATCGAATAACGCTACCTCCAGCTTTAATAAAGACACCGGCTCCAGAGGGACCCGGGTTGCCTGCGCTTGCTCCGTCTACATAGACTTCAATCATTTGGTGCTCCTCTCTGTGGACTAATCTTGTTGTATTTTATCATAATCATGTTCGAAGAGAGAAGACATACATTTAAGATAAAAGGAGAAAGCTGTATAGAAGGGACTGTGTGTAGGAGTGAAAAGTATGAAGAAAAAAGAAGTGATGATGGAAGTTGGATTAATCCTTGATACATATTGTCAGGATTGCTTATTAAAACAAGTGAATCAACATGATTATGGGAAATGTCATGCCCAGCGCTTTTGCATTACGGAGTGCACGGTTGGAGAAGAATTAAAGGAATTGGGCAAACATTTGACTTAAGGAGGACCAACGATGGATGTAATCGTAAAGTGGAAATACAAAACACCTAGAGGCATTTCCTCCTGGATGACCTCTGATGAAATGCCTTTTAATGAAGCCATGCTTATGGCACGTGATATTACAAAAACGGGTCGATCCATTGACCTTTACTTTTTAGATAATAGAGGTACAAAATGGTCAGTGAAAGAATTAGAATCCTATATGACCAAAAAGCAGGAGCGCCCAGCTTCAATTGAAATTATTTTTGATGGAAGCTTTGACAAGCAAACGAAGAAAGCTGGATGTGGAGCGGTTATCTATTATCACGAGGGAAGACAGCGAAAGCGAATACGGATAAATAAAGCACTTGATTATCTTGAAAACAATAATGAGGCAGAGTATGCTGCTCTCTGGTTAGGTCTTCAAGAAATAAAAACCATTGATGTAGAAGATACGGAAATTATGATCAAAGGTGACTCTCAAGTCGTCATCAATCAGCTTGCAGGTGAGTGGGCTGTATATGAACCACTCTTCACAAGATGGATGGACCGAATTGAAGATACGCTCCGTCAATTACGACTCCAACCGGTGTACAAGCATATTTCACGGGATGAGAATAAAGAGTCTCACCGGTTAGCCAAGCAAGCGTTAAATGGAACCGAAATCAGTAGTTCAATTGAGCTGGACAATGAATAAGAGAAGCAGCGAGGGGCTGCTTCTCTTATTCATTTGCTTCTTTTAATTGCGTTTCGCATTTTTGGATTAATTCACTTGAGAATTCGTAGAACTGCTCATTCGTCCCAGACTTATGGGATAGCGCTTGTTGAAACTGTTCTTTAGCCTGGTTAATGGCATCCTGTGCAGCTTTCAATTGGTTCCCATTCATGCTTTTTGTTGCTTGACCAACGAGATGCTGTGCTGATTTAATGGACATTTCAATTTGCTGCAAATCAGAATATGGCTCTGACATATGATCCCATCCTTTCACAGTCATAGTATGACCACGGTGAAGGGGGATTAATCGAAAAAGATACAAAAAAAAGGAACTGATGCGGAGATCAGTTCCTTGTGGTTTATAATTAAAGTTTGTTTACGTTAGCAGCTTGAGGTCCGCGGTTTCCTTCAACGATTTCGAAAGAAACTTCTTGGCCTTCTTCAAGTGTTTTGAAACCTTCGTCATTGATTGCTGAGAAGTGTACGAATACATCGTCAGCTCCTTCGATTTCGATGAAACCGAATCCTTTTTCTGCATTAAACCATTTTACTTTACCGTTTTGCATGTTTGTTCCTCCTAAAAGCTTAGCACAATCTTGTGCACTTTAAATTTCAACCATTTATCGGATGTTGAATAAGAGATATTCGATGTGTACGAAAAGTGCACAATAAATCGAATTCAAAGTCTCAATCAAATATCCTATATGACAAATGGTTAATTTAACTATAACGTCTCATTATAAAAATGTCAATACTACTGACGGATTAGCACATAATCCTTAACGCGAGGAATAAAGTTGGGTAAGATGGATAATGGAGTTAAGTAATTTTACGCATGGAGGGGTCTTATGAAGCCGGAAATTAAATATAAAAGTGACATTGAAATTGCGCAGGAATCTCAAATGAAACGAATTAAAACCATCGCTGATCAACTAGGGTTACATGAAGAGGAATGGGAACCTTATGGTCACTTTAAAGCTAAAATTTCATTGAATGCAATGAATCGTTTGAATGATCAACCTTCTGGAAAAGTTGTTCTTGTTACTGCAATCAATCCTACGCCTGCAGGTGAAGGGAAAAGTACAGTAACCGTGGGGCTTGCCCAGGCCTTAAATCGAATTGGCGAAAAAGCCATTGTTGCGATGAGAGAACCTTCATTAGGGCCAAGTATGGGTATTAAAGGTGGTGCCGCTGGGGGAGGATACGCTCAAGTCATGCCAATGGAAGACATTAATCTTCATTTTACAGGGGATATACATGCGATCACCTCCGCTCACAACGCCTTATCGGCCCTAATCGATAACCACATTCATCAAGGTAATGAAATCGGATTTGACACGAGACGTGTAACGTGGAAACGAGTCGTCGATTTAAATGACCGTGCTTTACGAAATGTCATTGTTGGTCTAGGTGGCAGCACGCAAGGTGTCCCTCGTGAAGACGGTTTCGACATTACTGTTGCATCAGAAATTATGGCGATTCTTTGCCTGGCCTCTGACTTAACTGATTTAAAGAAGCGTATTGCTTCGATTGTTATAGGATATAACATGAATAAAGAACCGATCACGGCTGGAGATTTAGGCGTAGAAGGAGCGATTACACTTCTTTTGAAAGATGCGATGAATCCGAATCTCGTTCAAACCTTAGAAAATACCCCAGCGCTCATTCACGGCGGTCCATTCGCAAACATTGCTCACGGATGCAATAGTGTCGCTGCAACGAAGATGGCTCAAAAGCTTTCTGATTATGTAATTACGGAAGCAGGCTTTGGGGCAGATCTTGGAGCTGAGAAGTTTTTTGATATCAAAACAAGAGCAGGCGAGATTGAACCTGCAGCAACTGTTATCGTTGCGACGATTCGCGCCCTTAAAATGCATGGTGGTGTACCAAAAGATGAGCTAAAAAAAGAAGATGTTGCGGCTTTACATAAAGGACTAGCTAATCTTGAACATCATGTGGCTTCCATTAAGAAATTTGGCGTCCCATTTGTAGTAGCCATTAACCGTTTTGTCACCGATACTGATCTTGAAGTAAAGGCATTGCGACAATGGTGTAAGGAGAATGAGATACCGGTAGCGTTAACTGATGTGTGGGCAAATGGTGGCGAAGGAGGCGTTGAACTCGCGAAAACGTTATTAAATGAAATCGATCAAAACGAGAACCAATTTAAACCTCTTTACGATCTTACTCTTACTATTCAGGAAAAAGTGGAAAAAATTGCAACGGAAATCTACGGAGCAGAAGGCGTTAATTTGTCCTCTAAAGCAATGAAACAGATAAAAGAATTCGAAGAAAATGGGTGGGACCAACTGCCAATATGTATGGCGAAAACCCAGTACTCCCTTTCAGATGATCCTTCCCTGCTAGGACGACCTTCTGGGTTTAGAATCACAATACGTGAATTTCGTCCTTCCATTGGAGCCGGATTTATCGTAGCATTAACCGGTAACGTGATGACAATGCCTGGATTACCTAAAAAACCTGCAGCTCTTAATATGGATGTTTCAGAAGATGGAACAGCAATTGGGCTTTTCTAGAAAGTGTGGATAAAAAATGACGAATACGGTTTTAACAAAGAAATTAATACGTGATTCAAGAACAACGAAATCAAGTTTTGTCTTACCTTCAGATACGAACACACACGGCACGCTCTTTGGTGGGAAGCTTATGTCTTACATTGATGATATTGCAGCGATTGCAGCGTCGAAACACGCTAGATCCGCAGTTGTCACGGCATCAGCAGACTCCATCGATTTCCTTAGTCCAATTCGTGAGGGAGAAGTCGTAAGTTTAGAAGCTTATGTCAGTTGGACGCACAACACTTCGATGGAAGTGTTTGTAAAGATTTTTGCAGAAAATGTGATATCAGGGAAAAAGAAAGTATGCGCAACGTCCTTTTTAACGTTCGTAGCACTTGATGAAGAAAGCATTCCAACCAGGGTACCAGAAGCGATGCCTGAAACGGAAGAAGAAAAATTCGTAAATGATGGTGGATATGAACGAATGAAAGCAAGAAAAGGCAGAAGGAAACACTCTCAGACCTTAGCCAGTGAATTTGGCGTTTTTTCTTAAGCGGCTATAATAAAAGAGACCTGCTATTAGCAGATCTCATGTTTCAAATCCAAGTATGAAATTATTTTGACGATCCTGAATTTGTTGTTGCGCTCTGTTAAGGGCGTCACGCTGTTCAGGATTAGCACTGTGAATCATTTTATCGAGTTCTACCGACATACGCTCAAGCAATTGTTGTGTTTCCGTATATCCTTTATCGTTCAATGCAGATTGCTGTTGGGTTGCTAGTTGAAGCTGTTCATCAGCGTATTCAGTTAGCTCATGAGCGTTTTTTAACATTTCTTCGACTTTACGGTATGTGGACATAAAGAGCCTCCCCTTTTGAAATGGATTCACTATTAGTATTGACAGGAAAGATACTTTTATGAGAACGAAGGGAAAATACCAATAGTGAAAGTGATATACTAAGATGAGAAATTAGAAAGGCGTGAAGCACGTTGGCAAGTGAATTACATGCAGGAGAAATGACAACATTACGGGTCGCACGTATCCAAGAATACGGTTATTTTTTAACAAATGGTTATGAAGATGTGATGCTTCATAAAAAAGAAGCTAAGAATCAGTACGAAGAAGATGATGAAGTAGAGGTTTTCTTATATCACGATCATCAGGGCAGACTCTCTGCAACTGAGACCGTCCCACTCGTTACAATGGATTCTTTTTCGATTTTAAAAGTTGTAGAGGTAAAGAGAAGCCTTGGCGTATTTGTAGACATTGGTATTCAAAAGGACATGCTTTTATCTAAAGATGATCTCCCTTATGACTGGGCAACGTGGCCAGCGATTGGTGATGAACTTTATTGTGGGTTAAAGCTTGATAAGAAGAAGCGTCTGTTTGCTGATTTAAGCAAATTTGAAGAAATACAGGAACTTTCTGTGGCAGCACCGGTCGATAGCAAAAATACTGAAGTAGAAGGCCTCGTGTTCCGTTTTCTTGACGATGGCGTTTCCATTTTGACTAACGAGGGATATCTCGCTTATCTTCATAAAGATGAAATGAAAGATCAAGTAAGGCTCGGCCAACGTTTGACAATGAGAATTACATTTGTAAGAGAAGATGGGCGCGTGAATGTGTCAACAAGGCCACTTGTGAAAGAAGCAAGGATTGAGGATTCCGATCGTCTCGTTGCTTATATGCAGCAGCACGATAATCAAATGCCTTTCACGGATAAAAGTGATCCAGAAGCGATCAAAAATGAATTTAACATAAGTAAAGCTGCTTTCAAGCGAGCGATGGGAAAACTAATAAAAGAAAAGAAAGTGGAACAACAAGACGGAGTAACTTTTTTGAAATCCTAATATGACATCTTTTTCTTCGTGTAAGCGGAGCTTACGGGCAAATACTATAAGTAAGCTCCTAGAAAGGGGGCAAGTCATTGGACATAACTGACTATGACAAAGCTCTTTATTACACGCATCATTGTGCTTGTATTGATCTCAGCATTTTGATGATGAAAACAGAAGATGACATCCTTTCCAAGCGAATTGAACAATTCGTGCATGCCTTTATACGTGAAACTGAATTTGTGAAGGTAAAAGAAGCACGAGATACGCTTCTTTCCTACATTGATTACGTTTATCGAATGGAACCTGAAATTAGTGAGATCACCGCTATAAATCAGACTTTAGACTGACCTCGAACAGATTGGGGTCGGTTTTTTTAATTGATAAAAGGTTTAAAATTGTCGAAAAGGGTATAATTGTAGTAAAAAATAAGGAGCAGGTGAGAAATATGAATCAACAGCAGCTGCACAGTGTACTTGAAAGCATGCGACTACCTAATGGAGCTTATGTTGCAAGTACATCTGATGATTATGACTACGTGTGGATCAGAGATGTATGCTATGCGGTTATGCCATATTTAAATTCAAAATGTTCACGATATGAAAAAGCGTATCATGCTTTGCTTACGTTACTTAGAAAATATGAGTGGAAGCTTGATATTCATACGGAACAAAAGCCACATTATTTACATGAATACATTCATGCGCGTTATTCAAGAGACCTAGAAGAAATTCCGGTTGAATGGGGTCATGCGCAAAATGATGCAATAGGAATATTGTTGTTCGGAATCGGTCAGGGGATGCAAAATGGCAAACCGATGCTAAGAGACAAAGTAGATCATCGCATTGTTCAAAAGCTAGTCGATTACCTGGAATGTCTTGAATATTGGAAGAGCCCTGATAATGGGATGTGGGAAGAAAATGTAGAAATACATGCGTCAAGTGTCGGAGCCTGTGTTGCTGGCTTAAAGGCTGTTAAAACTCTTGTGAACGTACCTTCTTATATGATTGAAAAAGGCGAAAAGACTTTAAACGAACTTTTACCTTGTGAAAGTGAAACGAAAGAAGCTGACTTAGCACTTTTATCATTAATTTATCCGTTAAATGTTGTTTCAAGAGAGCAGGCGATACAAATTGTGGATCGCGTAACAGATCGCCTTGAACGAGAACGTGGCATCATTAGGTATGAGAATGACATTTATTACAATGAAGGTAGCGAAGCAGAGTGGTGTTTTGGATTTCCATGGCTTGGCCTTTGCTATGAGCAATTAGGAGAACTTGATAAAATGAGCGAGTACTGGTCCAAAACGATGAGTATTACACCAGAAAGTGGCAAAATCCCTGAACTCTATATTGGTGGTACGAATATCCCGAATAAAAATACACCGTTAGCATGGTCCATTTCTATGGCATATCAATTACAAGTACGCATGGCGGAAATGCAAGAAAATGTTTCATAAACAATCATACAAGAAAAAGGTTGCGCTAATCCTGCGCAGCTTTTTTTAGTGGAAAAATGAAAAAATATTCCCTTATTTGTCGAAAAACTCATGTATTTTTCGACAAATAATTTTTTAAAAGGAAACCTAAAGGGACGTGTCGAATCTTTAGGATGTAGAGGATAACTATGGTGGAATCCCTCTATTTATCAATGAGAGCGAGGTGTCGCAATGACTGTATCTATGCCGACAGAGTTTGATCGGTATCTATTTCATCAGGGAAATTTATTTCAGGCTTATCGTTCAATGGGTGCCCATTTAAGGGAGGAACATGGACGGTTTGGAGTCAGGTTTACAGTCTGGGCTCCTCATGCTGCAGCCGTAGCCGTCACAGGGAATTTTAACCAATGGGATCCCACTGCGCATCCGATGGAAAAAGTGGAAGAGTCAGGACTTTGGTCGTTATTTGTAGAACATTTATCAGAAAATGAGCTCTACAAATATGCTGTCGAAACGCATGCAGGCGAAATGCTAATGAAGTCGGATCCATATGCTTTTTATTCGGAATTAAAACCGAAGACTGCATCGATCGTCAAAAAAGTAGATGAGTTTGACTGGCAAGATACCAAGTGGATGACAAAACGTAAGAAAACTGCCCCCTATGATGGACCGTTATCGATTTATGAAGTTCATCCAGGGTCGTGGCGAAGAAAAGAAGATGGTTCTTACTACACTTATAAGGATCTCACGAATGAGCTAATTCCTTATGTCAAAGAACATGGTTACACACATATCGAGCTGATGCCCGTGATGGAACATCCTTTTGATCGATCGTGGGGCTATCAAATTACAGGCTATTTTTCTGTCACAAGCCGCTTCGGTGAGCCTAATGATTTGAAAGCGTTCATCAATCAATGTCACCAGGAAGACATCGGCGTTATCCTTGATTGGGTACCTGCTCACTTTTGCAAGGATGCCCATGGACTAGGGCAATTTGATGGTGGACCTGTCTTTGAACCCTCTGATCCCGCTCGAGCTGAACGCCATAATTGGGGAACCTATAATTTTGATTATAGCAAGCCTGAAGTGGTTAGTTTTCTTATCTCAAATGCGGTTTTTTGGTTTGATTATTATCACATCGATGGATTAAGGATTGATGCGGTGTCACAGATGCTTCTCTATCACCATGACCATGAAAGCAGTGGAGCGGTAGGTGAAAACCCTGCAGCGAAAGAATTTATTCAGAAATTAAATCGTACGATCTTTGAACAATATCCCAACGTTCTGATGATGGCGGAAGAGTCGACAGATTACCCGCTTGTCAGTGCGCCAATTCATGAAGGTGGACTCGGTTTTAATTATAAATGGAACATGGGATGGATGAACGATGTTCTGAAGTATATGGAACTTCATATGGACGATCGCAAACATCATCATAACCTACTGACATTCTCTTTCTTCTACGCTTTTTCCGAAAACTATCTTCTGCCACTATCACATGATGAGGTGGTACACGGTAAAAAGTCATTATTAAATAAAATGCCGGGAGATTATTGGCAGAAATTTGCCAATCTTCGCGCGCTTTATGGGTATATGATGGCTCACCCTGGGAAGAAGCTGCTGTTTATGGGAGGCGAATTTGGGCAATTTGATGAATGGAAAGACTTATCCGAATTAGACTGGATGCTTTTAGACTATGACATGCATAGCAAGATGAATGGTTATGTCAAAGATTTAAATCATTTTTATTTAGAATCAAGAGCGATGTGGCGCATCGATCACGAAGCACAGGGATTTGAATGGATTGATGCGAACGATAACAATCAGTCTGTCCTAACATTTATGAGAAAAGGGAAAGCCAAAGGGGATTGTGATATTGCCATTATCAACTTTTCTCCTAACGTCTATTATGATTATCGGATTGGGGTTCCTTCCACAGGAACATATATTGAAATGTTTAATAGCGATCAAGAAAAGTACGGTGGGTCAGGTCAATTAAATGCAGAAGAATTGCAAAGCGAAAAAACACCTTATCATAATCAGCCTCATAGCCTGATGCTTAAAGTACCACCGCTTGGAATTGTGATTCTCGGCAAAAAAAATAAGAGCAACCTTGAAAGGAGAAGTCGCTATGTCTAGAAAACGTTGTGTCGCCATGCTACTTGCAGGAGGTCAGGGGACAAGACTTGGAAAATTAACAACACGTCTTGCGAAGCCTGCCGTCCCGTTCGGTGGTAAATATCGTATTATCGATTTCACTCTCAGTAACTGCAGTAATTCGGGGATTGATACGGTTGGCGTTCTCACACAATATCAGCCGTACATACTCAATTCGTACATCGGAATCGGGAGTTCATGGGATTTGGACCGTAAAAATGGTGGCGTGTCTGTTCTTCCGCCTTATATGGGTCAAAAAGGTGGAGAATGGTATCGCGGCACAGCGAATGCCATTTATCAAAACATGTACTATATCAGGCAATATGACCCTGAATATGTGCTCGTAATCTCAGGAGATCACATCTACAAAATGGATTATTCTGAAATGCTTGATTACCACGAGCAGCGTGATGCTGATGCAACAATCGCCGTTCTTGAAGTACCATGGAATGAAGCGAGTCGTTTCGGTATTATGAACACGGATGATGAAGACAGAATTGTTGAATTTCAGGAGAAGCCAGCAGAACCGAAAACCAACCTGGCGTCCATGGGGATTTATATTTTTAACTGGAAAGCGCTTGAAAAGTATTTAACAGAGGATGAGGAGAATCCCGAATCATCCAATGACTTTGGTAAGGATATCATTCCGGCAATGATTGAGGACCAAAAAAATGTATTTGCTTATTCGTTTAACGGATACTGGAAGGATGTTGGGACACTACAAAGTTTATGGGAAGCCAATATGGACCTCCTTGATGATGACCCGGCGTTAATTCTGAATGACCCTGCCTGGAAAATCTATTCAGTTAACCCGAATCAACCACCACAGTATATCGCTCCTCAGGCGAAAGTAACTCGTTCGCTCGTAAATGAAGGATGCGTTGTTTATGGAGATGTCTATCGATCAGTTCTTTTCTACGGCGTACACGTAGGACTTGGAAGTACGATCCGGAATTCAATTATTATGCCAAATGTAAAAATTGGAGCAAATGTAACAATTGAAAACGCTATCGTTGAAAGTGGCACTGTTGTAGAAGATGGAATGTCGCTTGGTTCAAGTGATGGTTCAATTTCATTAATTGCTGATGGCGAGATTGTCTCGGTACCTAAATAGAGTAGAGGAGATGAAACGATGAAAAAAGTAGTAGGAGTTATTAACCTCGTAGATGAAAAAAACACGCTAAGTGAGCTAACGAATCATCGGAGTTTTGCCTCTGTTCCATTTGCAGGGCGGTATCGATTGATTGATTTCTCATTATCTAACTTAACAAATGCAGGTGTTAACACAGTTGCGGTCTTCACTCGTGAGAAATACCGTTCCTTATTTGACCATTTAGGATCGGGGAGAGAGTGGGATTTAGATCGCCACCAGGGAGGTCTTTTTTTCCAACCTCCTGCAGATGAAGAGCGTAGAAGCTCTGGTGATATTCAATCTTTTTATGAAAACCTTTCTTTTTTCAAAAGAAGTCTTTCTCACTATGTTGTCGTCACAAATGGTCAGCTTGTTTGGAATGTGGACTTTGATCAAATTATTGAAGAGCATGAATCTGAGAATGCTGACATAACGGTGGTTTATAAACCTTGCGACGATCCTTATACAAGTGGCAGTCATTATAATGTTCTTTATACAAACGATGATGAACGTGTCGATCGTTTAAACCTTGGTGTCGAGCCATTACCGGGAGATAATGTGTTTTTGAACACGTTTTTAATGAAATCTTCTCTTCTTATCTCACTCGTCGAAGAAAGTATTGAGAGTGGGAAGTATGAATCAATCAATGAAGCGATTGCCGGTAATTTAGATCGTTACCATGTTCACGCCCATCACTTTGGAGGATATGTCACGTTTATTGACAGCATCGAGAGCTACTATCGTTACAGTATGGAAATGCTTGATCCGAATGTAACGCAGGAGCTATTTTATAATACAGGTCCAATCTACACAAAAGTAAAACACGAATCACCAGCTAAATATTTGGAAAGCTCGAGCGTTTCCAACTCCTTAATCGCTAATGGCTGCACCATCTCTGGAACAGTTGAAAACAGTATTCTGTTTAGGGGAATTAGAGTTGGCAAAGGTGCGGTCATTCGAAATAGTATTATTATGCAGAAGTGTGAAATTGGTGAAGGTGCAGTGATTGAAAATGTGATTCTAGATAAAGATGTCTCCGTTTCACCAAATGAAAGAGTAACATCTGAAGACCAACCGCGCGTTATCGCAAAATCGACTGTCATCTAGTAGGGGGAACAGAACATGAATGTACTATTTGCTGCATCAGAAGGTCATCCATTTATTAAAACAGGTGGCCTAGGAGATGTGATTGGTGCTCTTCCAAAAGCACTTCAAAAACAAGGAGCGAATGTTTCGGTTATCTTACCTAAATATCAAGATATGAACGAAACGTTTAAAAGTCAGCTCGAACTAAAGGAGACCATTACTGTTTCTGTCGGCTGGCGTGATAAATATTGTGGTATTGAAATGCTTAAGTATGACGGCATTACCTATTATTTTATAGATAATGAATACTATTTTAAGCGAAGTGGTAGTTATGGCTACTTTGATGATGGTGAACGTTTTTCATTCTTTTGTAAAGCTGTGTTAGAAGCAATTCCTTATTTGGATGAAAAGCCGGATATTCTTCATTGTCATGATTGGCAAACAGGAATGATTCCTGTGTTAAAAAAAGCGCATTATCGAAATCACCCATCTTATGAAGGGATGAAGGTCGTTTATACAATTCATAACTTGCGCTATCAAGGTGTATTTCCGAAGACGATTCTCCATGATTTGCTAGACTTAAGTGAACTTCATTTTAACAATGAAGGGGTAGAATTTCATGGGAATGTTAGCTTCATGAAAGGTGGACTGGTTTATGCAGATTACATTACAACTGTAAGTCCTTCATATGCTGATGAAATTAAGCAGCCTTACTTTGGAGAATATCTTGATGGTGTTATGAGAAAAAGAGAAAATGATTTTACAGGGATCATCAATGGCATTGATACAGATCTTTATGATCCTGCTACTGATTCAGCATTAGCTTACACATACCATGCGACGCATCTTTTGAAAGAAAAAAATAAAACCGATCTGCAAAAGAAGCTCGGTCTACATGCGGGAGAAGGAATTCCAGTACTTGCTCTCATTACTAGACTTGTCGAACAAAAGGGGATTGATCTCTTCTTCAGAGTTTTACCAGAAATCATGGAGCAAAACGTTCAGGTCGTTGTGCTAGGAACAGGGGATGAGCATTATGAGCATATGCTTCGTGAAGCACAAGCTCGCTATCCTGGTCGATTCTCAGCTAATATTTATTTTGATGATGGCTTTGCTCGACAGCTTTATGCGGCATCTGATTTGTTCTTAATGCCTTCTCAATTTGAACCGTGTGGCATTAGTCAGCTCATTGCGCTACGATACGGCAGCCTTCCAATTGTGCGTGAAACAGGTGGATTAAAGGACACTGTCCAACCCTTTAACAAGTATACAGGAGAAGGTCACGGATTTAGTTTTGCCAACTACAATGCTCATGAAATGTTAGATACGATTCGTCTTGCACTTGATCTTTATCACCATGATGAAATCACATGGAAGAAATTAGTCGTAAGAGCGATGCGATTGAACTATTCGTGGGAAGCTTCATCAGTAAAATACTTAAATTTATATCAAAAACTATTAAACTAAACAAACATTTTACCGATAAAAAGCAGAGGGGAGAACTCTCTGCTTTTTTGTGACGAACTTTATACATATAAGATGGGAGAAGTCGATTGATGATATCATGTGCGAAATGCCAAACTATACCAGACATTCATCCTTCTGGTTTTATAGAAATTTTCACTGCAGTTCCTCAGCTAAATCAGAGTTTGCATCAACTGTTTGGACGAAAGAAGCTCGAAAATCCGCTGGTTTTCCCTTTTCAAAGTCTCGAATCATTAGAAGAACTATGTAACCGCATTGAAGCTAATTTTAATAAAGCAGCAACTGAAATGTTTTATTGTGCAACCTTCTCAGAAGATAACAGAGAAAAAACGCAGGCTCTTTCGTTTCCTCAGTTCTATTCAAGGTTGCAGCATCCCAACTACATAGAAATTATGAAGCATTCTCTTTTTACAAGCCATATGCAGCCCATTATCTCGCTAGCTGACCAAAACATTACGGGATATGAGTTTTTAATGCGTCCTACAAGTGAAGACTTTCTCTTTTATCCTAATGAGTTATTCGAAATGGCAAGACAATCTGGTCTTCAGTCTTTTCTAGATAGTGCTGCAAGAATAGCGTCACTTAAAGCAAGCGCCTCTCATCTTGGCAGAGGGGTGAAACGGTTTATCAACTTCTTGCCTTCCTCCATTTATGATCCTGCTCACTGCCTTCAAACAACATTTCAAGCAGTCAATGAATTTCAGATTGATCCTAACGATCTTGTATTTGAAGTGGTTGAAACGGAAAAAATTAGTGATATTGATCATTTGAAAAAGATTTTTGAATCGTATCAACGCGAGGGCATGAAGATGGCTCTTGATGATGTCGGGACAGGATTTGCAACAAGAGAACTGTTACTTGAATTGAAACCGGATTACGCAAAACTAGATAGAAGTTTAATTTCTTTCTGCGATCAGGATGCTGAGAAACAGGCTCGCTTAGTTGAGATGGTATCATTATCAAATGAGGAGGGCATTACGTTACTCGCTGAAGGAATTGAACGAAAAGAAGAAGTAGATTTATGTAGTGAAATCGGGATCTCGCTTGGTCAAGGGTATTATTTTGGAAAACCATCAAAAGAACCAGTAGCATCACTTCGTATATAAGAGAACAAACAGTCCTGGTTAAAAGCGAACAACCTTTCATACATCTGAGAAAAAGAAGGGGACTCCCTTCTTTTTCTTATGGGAATTTCTACTGAAAACCGATATACTTACGACAGATTACTAAATTGAGGTGACAGGATGTTAACGTTTTATCGACGCTATGCACGAACGGCTTTTGATATTGGGCTTATTGTGTTAACTGTATTTTTAATTATGCTTGTATCTAGTTTTTTATTTGATATTGCAGCACCGATTATTGTTGGGTACGTCATTTTCCTCATCATTGAACCTTTTGCACGATTTTTGAACCGAAAAGGAATTGGCAAAACAGCCGCCACGACAATTTCTACACTTCTTTTTGTTCTCATCATTTTAAGTGTTGTCTTTTTAGCAGGAGCTATTTTTGTACTCCAATTACAAAATTTAATTAGTTTAATTCCTGGGTATGTTGCGAAGTTTCAAGATCAAATCATGAGTTATATCGAATGGGGACAGCTTCAAATGAATGCACTTCCACCAGATGTTCTTGAAAAGGCTCAGGATTTTTCATTAACGCTTGTTGAAAAAGCATCGTTTATGTTGACCGCTTTCTTAAACAGTGTCTTTGCTTTCGTGACATCCATTCCGACGCTTGTCATTAATTTCATAGTCGGAATTGTCCTTGCTTATTTCTTAAGTATCGAAATTGAGATGTGGAAGCGAATTGCTGCGAAACGCACTCCGAATACGTTTAAAACCGCTTATTTTTTCTTAAAGGAGAATGTCTTAAGTGGGATCGGGGCGTATTTAAAAGCGCAGCTTAAACTGATTACGATTACGTTTGTCCTCGTTCTATGTGGGCTGTGGATCCTACGCGTTGATAATGCATTTACGCTTGCACTATTAGCAGCGTTTTTTGATCTTTTGCCACTTCTAGGGGTCTCAGCTATTTTCATACCTTGGGCCATTTATCTTTTAGCGGTAGGGCAAACGTCTCTTGCGGTATCTCTTTTAATCTTGCTTGGTGTTGTGATGCTTGTACGACAGATTATGGAGCCAAAAATTACAGGTGATTCGCTTGGAGTATCGGCATTTACGATTCTTTCTTTTATGATCATTTCACTCTCACTATTCGGAATTGCGGGAGTCATTATTTCTCCAATTTTACTTATTTTAATTAAAGCTCTTTATGATCACGGGTATCTTAGTAAGTGGATTCATCTCCCTAGTGAAGAATTCACGGATCAAGAGGAAAGACGTTAGGAAGGAAGAACTTTTGTGAAACGAACGGGAAGTTTAATTATTGGAACAATGATCATTAGCATTGTGATTGGGTTGATGCTCCAAAGATCGCCGGATCCATTCTCTCAGCCTTTAAAAAAATCTGAGGTACCAGAGGAATATATTGATTTGTATCGTGAAGCTGGAGAAGAATATGATGTTCAGTGGGAACTTCTAGCAGCTGTTCATCGGGTTGAAACAAAATTCTCTACAATGTCGACTTTAGAAAGTCCGAAAGGGGCGATTGGTCATTTCCAATTCATGCCTCTCACCTGGATTGGTTGGAGCTACGGGGGAAGTCAGTTAGGAAAACTGGATGAAGACGACCTGGTGGATATTACAAACTTAGATCTCATTCAAAAATATGGTGGATATGGAAAAGATGGCAACGGAGATGGAAAAGCCGATCCATATAATCTTAAAGATGCTGCTTTTACAGCTGCAAGTTACCTTTCAGCAAATGGTGCTAGTGAGGGAAGAATTGAAAGTGCGCTGTTTGCTTACAATCAAAGCGATGAATATGTAGAGGAAGTACTTTCTTTTTATAATGAATATAAAGAAAACGCTACAGTAGTGAAGTTAGATCCTTAATTCAATGTAATGGTACAGGACAGACACATATGATAAAATCACGATTAGAAGGGGGCGATTGCGTGAAGATTGTTTCAATCGAACCGACTCCAAGTCCAAATTCGATGAAAATTAATTTAAGTGAAGAATTACCATCTGGAGATACAAGGCAGTATAAGCTTAATACTGACCTCACACATGCTCCAGCGTATATTCAAAAATTAATGGCCGTTCCAGGTGTGAAAGGCCTTTATCACGTGATGGATTTCATTGCACTTGAACGAAATGCCAAATATGCATGGGAAGATATCCTTCCTGGGGCAAGAGAAGCATTTGGAGAAGTGCGGGAAGAATCTGCTTCCACAAACCAAACTTCTGTAGAAGATTTTGGTGAGATTAAAGTATCAGTCCAAATGTTTCGGGGAATCCCAATGCAAGTCAAGTTAGAAGAAGGAGAGTCTGAGCATCGATTTGGATTGCCAGATCGCTTTAT
Source organism: Bacillus sp. RAR_GA_16 (assembly GCF_020165985.1). Lineage (GTDB taxonomy): Bacteria > Bacillota > Bacilli > Bacillales > Guptibacillaceae > Guptibacillus. The sequence goes on along the minus strand of NZ_JAIUKZ010000018.1, from coordinate 142,420 downwards.
GGAAGCGGCGATGAAAGCCTCATCAGCTTCGGAAAACATGGTGATGGAACGACAATGGAAAGAACAAAATCCAAGATACGGGTCACCTGAAGAGATTGGCCAGGAGGTAACGGAAGAAATTGCAGCAACTTATAGTGAAGAGCGACTTGAGGCTCTCGTTACTGCAGCTTTTACTGATCAAAGTGAACCGTTAGCTAAGCAAGAGAAAAAAGTTGTTACACTTGCCATGCTGGATGATCCAGATTGGAAGGCTAGATATGCAGCGCTTGATCGTATGGATCCAGAGCTTTCAGATTTACCTGTTTTAGAAAAAGCTTTACAGGATGAAAAAGCCTCTGTTCGCCGCTTAGCTGTTGTTTACCTTGGGATGATCGAGTCGAAAGAAGTACTTCCACTTCTTTATAAGGCACTGAAAGATAAGTCAGTGACAGTGCGGCGAACTGCAGGAGACTGTATGTCTGATCTTGGTTATGTAGAAGCCATTCCAGAAATGACTCAGTCGCTACAAGATCGAAACAAACTAGTCCGTTGGAGAGCCGCAATGTTTCTATATGAAGTGGGGGACGAAACGGCTATCCCTGCACTTGAACAAGCGATGGATGATCCTGAGTTCGAAGTGAAAATGCAGGCTGGCATGGCATTAGAACGAATAAAAGGCGGAGAAGAAGCAAAGGGTTCAGTTTGGCATCAAATGACGCAAGCAAGAAAATCGAATTAATTACTGGAGGTATAGGATATGAATCCATACGAAGAATATATGCGCCAGATGGCGCAGCCAATGCGCGACGAATTAACGTCTGCTGGGTTTGAAGAACTTACAACCCCTGATGAAGTTGCAAGCTTTATTTCAGAGAAAAAAGGAACATCACTCGTCTTTATCAATTCCGTGTGTGGTTGTGCAGCTGGTCTTGCTCGTCCGGCAGCTCGTGAAGCCATTGAGTACGAAAAGAAACCTGAGCATCTTGTGACCGTTTTTGCGGGTCAGGATCGTGAAGCAACTGGGAAAATGCGCGAGTATCTAGAAGGATACGAACCATCCTCCCCTTCCATCGCTCTGTTAAAAGATGGCCAGGTCCTTCACTTTATTCCAAGAGAAGAAATTGAAGATCATGAGGTTGAAGAAATTGTTGCGAATTTGACAGGGGCATTTGAACAATATTGCTAATGACAAAACTCCACTCATTTGATCTGAGTGGAGTTTTGCTCGAGTTAATAGGAGGGTGTTAAAATGGATCACGTATTTGAATTGCAAGGAAACTGGAGGGGCGGCCTTTCTGGTGAAGGGAAAATCGAAACGGAACACTTAACGACAGACGTCTCGATCCCTTTGTCAATGGGAGGAAGTGAAAAAGGAACGAACCCAGATGAATTGCTATTAAGTTCATCAGCAGCGTGTTATTTTATGACAATTGGATTGTATCTAGAGAGAAATCAAATTCCCTTTGAAGATATTAAAATATCGTCCAAACTAACGGTAAGTGATAAAGGAAGACTCCACGTCGAATCAATTCACCATTACCCAGTCATTTACTTGGCGAATGAACCCGATGAGGCAATGACAAAGCGAATTCATGACATCGCCCTTCGAGCAGAAGAAGGGTGCATGATTACAAGAGCGATCAAAGGAAATGTCGAGGTTGTCGTAGAACCTTCTATTGAAAAAGTGTGACGTTTTTCACTGAAAACGTTCAATTGTTTTGATAAGCTATCAAAACTTGCCCGTCCTGACTACGAACCGAATCTCACCCTTTGCATTTCTTGAGAAAATCATTATAATAAGGTTTTGGAACGGAACAGTAGCGGGCAAAATGGAAACAGTGAAATAAAGGAGATAGAAGCATGAATAAAGACTATCGTGTATTATTGTATTATAAATATGTACAAATTGATCAGCCGGAAGAATATGTCGAAGAGCATCTTGCTTTCTGTAAAGAACATAACTTAAAAGGAAGAATTCTTATAGCAGAAGAGGGCATTAACGGGACACTTTCTGGCACAGTGGAAGAAACGCAGCAGTATATGGATATGATGCATGCTGATGAGCGATTTGCTGATTTGTTCTTTAAAATTGACGAAGCATCAGAACACCCATTTAAAAAGATGCACGTTCGTTTACGACCAGAGTTAGTGACGCTTCGCCTTGATGAAAACCACGATCCGAACCAGGTGGGTGGAAAGCACTTGAAACCTGCTGAGTGGCGTGAAGCGATGCAACAAGAAGATGTCATTATTCTTGATACTCGGAATGATTACGAATATGATGTGGGTCACTTCCGAGGGGCTATTCGTCCAGATATTAAGAATTTCCGAGATCTACCCGAGTGGGTGCAAGAAAACCTGGCAGATAAAAAGGATAAGAAAATTCTTACGTACTGTACTGGCGGAATTCGCTGTGAAAAATTCACAGGCTGGATGGTTAACCAAGGATTTGAAGATGTGAACCAGCTAGATGGCGGTATTGTGACGTATGGTCAGGATGAGGAAACAAAAGGTGAGCTTTGGGATGGCCAATGTTATGTATTTGATGGTCGCCTTACTGTTCCGATTAACCAAAAAGATCACGTTGTGGTGGGTAGAGATTACTTTACAGGTGAGCCGTGTGAACGGTATGTTAATTGTGCAAGCCCTGAATGTAATAAGCAAATTATTACATCAGAGGAGAACGAACATAAATACTTACGAGGATGTTCACATGAGTGCCGAACTTCACCTCGTAACCGTTATGTAGCCGAACACGGTTTGACACAAGAAGAAGTAAATGAGCGTCTTCAAAAATTAATGCAAGAGCAAATTGAACAAGAGGTTTAATTTAATTCATTAAAAAGCTAGCTGTCTTCTGACAGCTAGCTTTTATTTATGATAGCGCATTTTATTTACTTTAAGGAGATGATCCACTTTAGAAAGTCGATTGTTTTCAATTTTTTCAAGATATTGATGAAGCGCTAGCTCCATTTGGCAAAGAGCTTGAAAAAGATCACGGTGACGCAATTCTCGATTTTCTGCAGAGAGTGAGAGGTAACCTGTTAATAGATCCGGAAGCTCAGTTGAAAGCATGCGCTTGACCACATGGCGTTCTTCAAGGTCAAGGGGCTCAAGTTCAGGTAAGATTTGCCGGAAGAGGTGTATGAGCCTGGTTGTTCTACTATGAATAACCCCATTAACAAAAGCATGTGAAGCGATGTTCTCTAACTGACTTAGCTGTTCCTTTAAGACTGGATCAATGGTTTCTTGTCCCTGTGGTGAAATCGCACCAAGCAAAGCATGATCCAATAACTTCATGCGTTGAAAAATTCCTTGAAAAAAAGGAGAGCGCTTAATGCTTCGTTTAATGATTCTTCCTCGATCATTTATTAAAATGGTCCCCTGTTTACATTTCCCTGAATCTCGTTTGGTAACCATTTGTCGCTCCCATTGAATGAAAAACTTTTTTGGTGTAGACGAACGGTCTTTTTGACTATCATAACCTGAAAAAAGAATTAGGTTACGCCTGATTTTTAAGTAAACCGTAAATCCTCGCTCCGTGCGCTTCCACTTTTGTGGTTTATTCTCTGTAGGATTGAGTTTGTCTATAAATTCATCTAACAACTGTTCCGCATAAGAAAGAAAGCTCGTTGTACTCGCATCATTAAGAAGTGATGGTTCCACTGTCTTAAATTGGGGCGGTAACAGTTTTTCAAGCCATTGGGGTTCAGTAGAATCGAAAAGCCCCATGGGATTCCCTCCTGTCATTATAGTCGATCGGCAGCATCAGAAAGCTGTTTTTGCCTCGCCGTAGTGCTATCTAATTTGGTTTTCATTTCGTTATTTAACTGATCCATTTCCAGTATAAATTTCTTACCACTATCTATAATGCGGATGTTTGACTTCTCCGTAATTTCAATCGCCTCGAATACATCCTGATACGCTTTACGGAAAGATTCGATCGCAATGGCCGGTTTTTCAAGCGTTTTGACCGTTTCCTCCGTGTTTTGCTTTAACATTTCAGCATTTCGCAGGAGCATTGATTCGGTTGCTTCATTCACATTTTGGACAGCAGAAATTACTTTTTGTTGGTTGCCAAGTGCAAGCTGAATAGAGGCTGTAACTGTAATGATGTTTTTAGTCATGGTGACTGCATTAAAAATGGCTTCTTCTAGCTTTTCATTGTTTTCCATAATCAAATCTACGGATGCCATTGACTGGCGTAAAACCATAACTGCTTGTGACATATTCTTCACACGGCTAACGACTTTTTGCTGAGCTTTTTGGAGAGGGAGGGGGTTGTCTTTCCATTCATCCTTAGCGGCCTCTTCCTCAAGCATCGTCATTAACGTCTGACCAAGATCCATCTGGTCTTCGAGTCCAACAATTCGTTCTCTTGCCACATCTTTCAGTTCTTTTAGCATCACATTATCTTCTTGTAGTTTATCTCTACCTGTAAGAAGGGATTCAACAATCACTTCAACCTGTGATTCGACTGTTTTGTATTTCTTCGCATACTGCTCGACTTCATTACGACCCATGACGCGATTGAGCAGTTTATTGAATTTATTTTTCTTTAAATAAGACGGCTCAAGTTCTGAAACATGCTCCCTAAGTTTGTGAAGATTATCTGGTAAATCATTATTTGGTTGATCAATCATTCCTTTAACGGGCCGTTTTAACGCTTCCAACGACTCCCCTGCGTGACGCTGGGCATCTTCACCTAGACCTGATAAGGATTGTAAGATCTTATCTGTATCATCTTCATGATAAAAGCTTTGGATAATCTCCTCAGCTTTTTCACGTTGTGCGCTTATTTTTTCAGGCTCATTACTCATATCTGTCACTCCTTCAATAGAATGAATGCGTTTGTTTTTGCTTCCTAACATTCTATACGAATAGATTTCGTGAAAAGTTTCAAAACACCTTCAGCGAAACCTTTCCCTTCGCCTTATGAGTACAAACTTCTCTAGTGTAAAATAGTTGAAAGATGAGGAACGGGGTGATATGTTTTAAACGGATTTAGATTAATGATAGGACGTGATGTAAGATGAAAAATGTAAAACTTTATACACAACCGGCATGTCCACCTTGTGAATTTGTGAAAAATTACTTTCACATGCATGATGTGAAGTATGAGTTGCTAAATATTAAAGAAAATCGAGCAGCGCGTGATGAGTTAATAAATGACTACGGTTCCATGTCCACGCCAACCGTCGTCATTGATGGTGAGGTTATCATTGGATTTGACCAAAATCGTATCGATGAACTGCTTCATCTTTCTTCTAAAGAGAACGATTGATAACTCGTCGAAAGAAGGTGTATTAGATGTTTGAAAATTTTGTTCGAAATGAAAGAGAAGAAGAGCTTTTGGAACTCGCTAGTAAGCATCGTGTTGATTTAAAAGAAAATGCAACACGAATTGATGAGGAAGCGAGCATTCCTGATTCCATTATAGCAAGTATGAAAAGTTCGGGTTTTACTACGCTGCCCATTCCTGAAGAATTTGGAGGGAAAGGTCTCTCTCTCTATGAACTTGTCTTGATTCAAGAAGAGTTAGGTAAAGGAGAAGGTGCCAGCGCATTAGCAATTGGCTGGCATTTTGGCATACTAAAAGATCTTCACGATCGTCGTCCGTGGGACCACGATACGTATGAAGAGCTATGTCGGGCTGTTTTAGGTGGAGCGCTAATAAATAGAGCTCAAACAGAAGAAGAAACTGGAGATCCAACGAGAGGTGGGCTACCTGCCACAATTGCAACAGAAGTGGAAGGTGGCTATCAACTCACTGGACGAAAAACGTTCACTACGCTAAGCCCACATCTTGATAAGGTAATCGTGAAGTCTACGCTAAATGGAGTGCCAGCTGACTTTTTGGTTTCAATGGATCAAAAGGGCGTTTCGCTTGAACGTACGTGGGATGTTCTTGGCATGAGAGGCACGAGAAGCGATGACTTGGTTTTAAAAGACGTCTTCCTATCTTCAGATTCTCTTCTTGAAATCTACGATAAGGAACGTAAAACAGCCTCGCTTCCTCCAGCTTGGTTGCTGCATATACCGGCGGTTTATTTAGGTATTGCTGAATCTGCACGAGAAGAAGCAGTAAAGTTTGTCACTTCGTATCAACCGAACAGTCTTGATATACCTTTAAAAGATGTTCCGCATATTCAAGATAAGTTTGGTCGCATTTCCCTGGCACTTTTAAGTGCTCGCCATTTTCTCTATTCAGTGGCAGATCAGTGGGATCGTTATCCGGAAGAGCGAATGAACATGCAGGGGCAACTGTTCGCTGCAAAAACTCAGGCGGTAAAGGCAGCGATGGAAGCCGTGGATCTTTCCATGCGTATCGTTGGTGGGAGAAGTTTAATGAAAAAGAATCAGCTAGAACGTTTATACCGAGATGTTCGAGCGGGGCTTCATAACCCACCTAGCGATGAATTGGCGCTACAAGTTCTGGCGATGAAGCAATTTTAAGATGAAGAATCGAACTCCTTCTTTTGGAAGGAGTTTCTTTTTATTCTTATATGTGGATTATTAACCTTTGACTCCCTATTGTTTGGGGCTTATTCTTACTCTATCCTTTATGTCGTGCTAAAAAGCTACTGAAAGGATGAGGTGGATGAAAAAATCGGTTTCAGCTATTTTATTGACAAGTCTCTTTTTTACGATGTTTTCTGCTCAGTCTCATCAGGTAGAAGCGGTTACGATGATAAAGGCACCTCCAATGATAGAAGAAGAGCAACCTGCCATAGTACCACTAGAAACCCCTGAACCAAAAACGAAGCAGGATGTCGCCCTCTTACTAAACCTTCCTGTTAAAAATATGTATGACGTTAATCACGTAACAAAGGATCAATTCTCTGTTACGAATTATTCAATAGAAGAAATTGAAATGCTTGCCAAACTAGTAACTGGAGAAGCGAGAGGCGAAACATTTGAAGGAAAAGTAGCGGTAGCAGCTGTTACCCTCAATCGCGTCCTTTCCGCTAAATTTCCAAACAGCTTAAAGAAAGTAATATTTGAAAGCGGCGCATATACAGCTGTTTCAGATGGTCAATACGATCAGCGTCCGGGACCAGAGTCATACAAAGCCGTTTATGCCGCACTTAGTGGACAAGATCCAAGTTCAGGTGCTTTATTTTATTATAATCCAGCTATTGCTACTGACGATTGGATTCGAACTAGGCACATTATTAAAGAAATCGGCAAACATGTCTTCACAAGATAAAATCCTCCTGACGAAGGAGGATTTTATGATATCATCGACGTGTATCCATAGTTTGATGAAGGAGTGAAGCGAAAATGACACAGAGAAAAACGTTTCAACCAGGTGAAATGGTGACCGCAGGTTATAAAACAGGTAGGTATATTGGTGAAGTGATTGATTTAAAAGAACCAAAAGCTGTCGTCAAAGTTCTTGCGGTTATAAAACATCCAACTCAAGGTGATCTTCATAATCCGAAACAGCTTGATGTGCCTCTATTCCATCAACGTAAAGCACTTGCCCAATTTGAAAAGGCCCTCGTGCCGTTATCTGCCATTAATCATTATGAAGGTCTTGTACCTGATTACAAAGAATCGTTGCGTGAAGCGCTCGATACACAAGAAGCAGAGCTAAGACACGAAGGAGGAAGATGGGCAGAGGCTTCTCTCCTTGAAATTGAAAAGCTGAAAGAAGAGTATTTTCCTACAAGATAGTCTTCTTTACATCACTATCTAAATCAGGTAAGATATAGTATTGATTTAGGCTTCCGATCGGATGACCTAAGTGAAGAAGACGTAAAGGGTGGTTTTTGATTTGCAATCAGAAGCTTCAGCATATCAAGTGCTGTTATATTATCAATATGTAGAAATCGAAGATCCTGCTTATTTTGCTCGTAAGCATCTTAAGTTTTGTCAATCTTTAAATTTAAAAGGAAGAGTGTTAGTCGGTACGGAAGGAATTAACGGAACTGTTTCAGGAACCGTACAGGATACTGAGCGTTATATGGAAGAACTAAAAACTGACGAACGGTTCCGTGATATGGTTTTTAAAATTGACGAGGCAGATGGTCATGCGTTTAAAAAGATGCATGTCCGTCCACGTGAAGAGATTGTTTCGTTAAGACTCGAGGAAGATATTAACCCGAAAGAAATCACGGGTAACTACCTTGAGCCGAAGGAGTTTATGGAAGCGCTAGAAGACGATGATGTGATCGTAATCGATGCTAGAAATGACTATGAGTATGATATTGGTCATTTCCGAAATGCCATCCGTCCTGATATTAAAGCCTTTCGTGATCTTCCAGATTGGATTGAACAGAACCTTGCTGACCAGAAAGACAAAAAAGTATTAACGTATTGCACGGGTGGAATTCGCTGTGAGAAATTTTCGGGGTATTTACTAAAAAAAGGGTTCTCTGATGTTTCGCAGCTTCATGGTGGGATTGTCACGTATGGTAAAGATCCAGAAGTACAGGGCAAATACTTCGACGGTAAGTGTTTTGTTTTCGATGATCGCCTTGCTGTACCTGTGAATCGTACGGATGAAGATACGGTCGTAGGGAAATGCTATCATTGCGAGGAACCGGCAGATACGTATATTAATTGTGCAAATGTTACGTGTGACAAGCTTCATATCGTGTGTGATTCTTGCAAGGAAGAGCATAAGCACTATTGTTCATCAGCTTGTGAGAAAGAAGTTCACATGGCGTAAATGTAACGCAGCGGATACCGCTGCGTTTTTTTGCAATGACTAACGATGAGGAGGTACATAGAGTGTGTTTAATTGCTGTAGCAATAAATGCTCATGAAAAATATCCCTTTATTTTAATCGCTAATCGAGATGAGTTCTACGAGCGCCCTACAATGCCTGCGCATTATTGGGAAGATGCACCCGGATTACTAGCTGGACGAGATTTGAAAGCAATGGGAACCTGGCTTGGTGTTACGACAACAGGAAAAGTTGCGGCGCTCACAAACTATCGTGAGTCAGGTGAAATACCTAAGAACCATTCAAGAGGCGATTTAACTGCGGATTACTTACGACAGAATCAATCAGCAGAGGCATACTTGAAAAACGTCCAGCTAAAGAAAGAGCAGTATAATGGCTTTAATTTACTTGCGGGGGACTTCAATACCCTCTACTACTATTCAAATAGGCAAAACCAAATTACGAGAGTAGAGAGCGGTGTACATGCGGTCAGCAATCATTTACTAAATACAAACTGGCCGAAAGTAGAGACGCTTAAAAAAGAGCTAACCCGCTATATACAAGCAGAGAAAGAACTAGACCAAGAACGGCTATTTGAAATGCTCTCAAACGCTGAGCCAGCACCAGATCATTTATTACCTGAAACAGGCGTGCCAATTGAATGGGAAAGAATGCTTTCACCGGTGTTTATTTCATCGGAAAATTACGGAACAAGAGCCCAAACGATCATCACTGTTACATCAAAGGGTCAAGTAACTTTTACCGAGAGATCAGGAAGGGAACAGGAAAACACGTACCAATTTATCCTGAATGAGGAATAAAGCTTCAGGCTCGGAATACATTATGTGTTACCTGTAACTTTTCGATCTCAGATAAAGTAATAGGTTGTGGTTTAAAAACCAGCATACAGGGGTACTGAAAGTTAATACTTATGAGGAGGGGTTTTTTTGAAACGAAAGCGTCACTATCTTGAAGATCAGCTTTTGAGGGAATCACTTGATATGAAAGAGTACCGAAAATTTGATTCTGAAATGGTGACTAAAAAAAGACCTATACTCAGTAAAAATAAAAAGAAAAAACCACTTATTCAAACGCCAGTATAAGTGAGGAAGAAATTCCTCGCTTTTTTTTGTGGAAAAGGGTTGTGTTTTCTATAAAGCGATGATAAGATAAGTCTTGTCCTTGAAAAAACACAAGAAATACAAGAAACAAAGTGTTGACAAGGTAACAGATCGTATAGTATGATAATGAAGTCGCTGTTTAATGGAGGATTAGCTCAGCTGGGAGAGCATCTGCCTTACAAGCAGAGGGTCGGCGGTTCGAGCCCGTCATCCTCCACCATTTCTTATTAAACCAAATGTGACTATTATGCTATATAAAATTCGCCGGTCTAGCTCAATTGGTAGAGCAACTGACTTGTAATCAGTAGGTTGGGGGTTCAAGTCCTCTGGCCGGCACCACACATGCGGGTGTGGCGGAATTGGCAGACGCGCTAGACTTAGGATCTAGTGTCTTACGACGTGGGGGTTCAAGTCCCTTCACCCGCACCATATTTTGCGAAAGTAGTTCAGTGGTAGAACATCACCTTGCCAAGGTGGGGGTCGCGGGTTCGAATCCCGTCTTTCGCTCCAGGACTCACGCGCCCGTAGCTCAATTGGATAGAGCGTCTGACTACGGATCAGAAGGTTAGGGATTCGACTTCTCTCGGGCGCACCATATTTCGGGGCCTTAGCTCAGCTGGGAGAGCGCCTGCCTTGCACGCAGGAGGTCAGCGGTTCGATCCCGCTAGGCTCCACCATTTTCATATCGGAGGAATACCCAAGTCTGGCTGAAGGGATCGGTCTTGAAAACCGACAGGGGCTTAGTCGCCCGCGGGGGTTCGAATCCCTCTTCCTCCTCCATCTTTGCGGGTGTAGTTTAGTGGTAAAACCTCAGCCTTCCAAGCTGATGTCGTGGGTTCGATCCCCATCACCCGCTCCAAATTTGGCCCGTTGGTCAAGCGGTTAAGACACCGCCCTTTCACGGCGGTAACACGGGTTCGAATCCCGTACGGGTCACCAGATTCATTTTAAATCAATTTGTATCAAGCATACTCAGGAGAGGTGCTTTTTTTGTTGGTTTTAATTCGGTACGTCTCACCCATATACCGCATACATTGCTGTATAAGAGAGAGGGGATGGACCGAATGGTTTACGAAGAACATGAGCATATTGCCTATCACTATGACAGCACAGACGCGTATCGACAGCAGCCTGTAGCCCCGACATCGAGCCCACCTGCATCGCCGCCTCCGAGACCACAGTCAGCACAGGCATTTGCCGTTGATCCTGGATCAATTAGAAGATGCATGTACCGATTCACGTATATTTGGATGCGTGGTGGCAACTCATTTTGGTTCTGGCCGGTATTTGTTGGGCGTACCTCCGTATCTGGATTCAGGTGGACAGGTAGAAGATGGGTATATACAGGAATTAGCTTAAATAGAATTGACATGTTTACATGCTAAATCGTAGAGCGCTTACACGAAGCGCTCTTTTTGGTGATTAGATTGTGAAAAATAGCGGAAACATCTGGCTTTTTTTAAGAGATCGTGCGAAAATAAAACTAACTATTGATCTTCGAAAGTCAGGTGCACTAATGAAATTTCCTCTTTGGATGAGAAAGTTATTTGTAGCATTTGTCGCTGTTATGACGTTAGGAACGGTCATTCCTACTGGTTATCTAGCAGACGAAAAAACGGAGCCTTCTGAAACGTATCAGGAGGAAAGTCATCTTCTTCTAGATCCGTTGGACGAGCCAGTCGAAGTCTCGGATCCTTCGGAGAATACAACAGGCTGGCCTGAGATTGCAGCACAAATCCCTTCTGCTGATTTAGTTGATCATTTTGTTACTTATGCAAGCAGTCAGTCGGAAGAACAGGGATTATCAAAGTTTGGAGATATTATCTCAACTCGAGTTGGTCACCAGTATACAGAGTCAATTGTCCCGAAAGTAACTGAAGTCATTGCTGCATCTGTTGCAGATTTGGATCCAGATGAGATTCGGTCACTTCGTTTAACTGAGTCTCCGTCTGGTGGGTACGGTGAACGTATTCTTCATGTTTATAACCAACAGAATGGTGAAGATCTACTTCGCTTTCATGTTAGAAGAGATCATCCACCTCAGGATGGCTACTGGTTCAACTTTCATTACCATGCAGCAAATGATAATTTTGAAGAACATTATGAAGTAGGTAAAATTTATTGGGATAAAAACACTCCGCCTAAGTGGCTCTCATAAGAGAGGTGCGCGGGGTGTTTTTGGTTGGATAGTAAGGAGGATTACAGCTTAGATGGAACTTGTCCAATGCATTAGAGATGTTTTTGAAGAAGAGCCGCTTGTCGGTTCAGAAAGCCCGTTTCAGCGGAAGTTATTTAAAGAGGGGAATTTTTATCCTGTGTACCGAGATGAACACAATAGTTGGATTACCCTTGATGATGATGGTGAGCAGCATATAATTGCAACAGGTGTCACATTAAAGGATGACTATTGGTTCACGTTTCGATTTCGAATCGCATAAGAAAAAGCCGCTGGGAGCGGCTTATTACTTCTTTTTAGGGCGCGCATTTTGCGGGCCTCTTTTTTTATTCATCAGAAGGGCGTCTTCGCCTTCTTTTTCGCCTTGCATCCCCGTTTTAGGGTCATAAGCATTACGTTTTTTCATACAAGTGCCTCCTCTACATGGATTCACCTGTTAGTATGTCCGAATCTCATTAAAACATCGGATTTTCTTCAATGAACTGGTAGACGTTATCAACAAGTTCATCTGGTGTTTCGCCTGTTACGCGTTCACCATTAACAAGGCAGTACATTTCTTGGCTACATAGCGTGCAATGGCCAAGACAGGAATATTCAAGGACGTCTAGGTCCGTATCTTTTTCTAGAGCTTCCATTGCTTTATGTGAACCGCTTGAAAGATTGCTCATGCAAAATTCTACAATTGGATTCATTTTCTATTCACCTCAAGTTTTCCTAACAAATTCATAACTGTTTCCATTCTACCAAGAAGGGAGGAAAATGGACAACCATTTGCATGGTCCAAGAAACATATTGACGATGAACCATATAATTTGTAAGAGAAGGGTTTATTTCTTTATAATTAGGAAAAATAACATAATGAAGTTGATAGAGGAGGGTCACGATGCATAAAGCAGTTATTGTAGGAACAGGACCAGCAGGTTTAACAGCAGCCATTTACCTTGCGAGAGCCAATATGGAGCCGCTCGTCATAGAAGGACCGGAACCTGGTGGTCAGCTTACGTTAACAACTGATGTAGAGAATTTTCCAGGGTTTCCAGATGGGGTACTTGGTCCTGAATTGATGGAAAATATGAAAAAGCAGGCGCTCCGTTTTGGTGCTACGATTGAACGAGGATGGGTGAAGGACATTGATTTCAGTGAACGTCCTTTTAAACTAACAACAGATACGCTTGGCGACATAATGGCAGAATCTGTTCTTATCTCAACAGGCGCTTCAGCGAAGCTTCTCGGTATTCCTGGCGAATCGGAGAATATGGGCAGAGGTGTAAGTACTTGCGCTACGTGTGATGGCTTTTTCTTCCGTAATAAGAAGATTGTCGTCATTGGTGGAGGAGACTCAGCAATGGAAGAAGCAACTTTCTTAACGAAATTCGCATCAGAAGTCACCGTGCTTCATCGAAGAAAAGAATTAAGAGCATCTAAGATCATGCAGGAGCGTGCGCGCACGAATGAAAAAATTAGCTGGAAACTCAATGCTTCACCAATTGAGGTTGTGGCCGAAAACAATAAGGTAAGCGGGATTAAAGTGAAAGATAGTGACTCTGGTGAAGAAGAAATTGTGAAAACTGATGGTATTTTCGTTGCGATTGGCCACCGTCCTAACACAGATTTTCTTCATGGAAAACTAAATATGGACGATAAGGGCTACATCCAAGTCGAACCTGGAACCACTCGAACAAATATCCCGGGCGTATTTGCCTGCGGTGATGTTCAGGACTTCACTTATCGACAAGCCATTACAGCGGCAGGAACAGGGTGTATGGCTGCCATGGATTGTGAGAGGTTCTTAGAAGGAAACGCCTTTATCGATTGGAGTATGTAAATGTAAAGCGCAGGGTATGAGCCCTGCGCTTTTTTTAATCGATGTCGATATAGTTAGCATCGTTTCGTATGCGATTCGCTTTTGGAATCTTAATTGAGAGAATACCGTTTTCATATTTTCCCTTCACATCTTTCATTGAGAAGTGATACGGAAGTTTGATCGTGCGACTCGTACTTGCATAGGAACGTTCTTGTTTATAATATTTTTGCTTATCGTTTCGTGTCTCTTGATATTCTTTCGACTCGATTGAAATGCGCAGTCCATCTCCAAGCGGTTCAACTTTAATTTGTTCTTTTGCAATGCCAGGTAGCTCTGCCTCAACGATAAAAGCAGCGTCGGTTTCATAAAGATCAACGCGAAACGACTGAGCAGGGAGCAGATTGGCAAACGGCTCTTTAAAAAAATCATCAAACGTGTTCATCCAATTTTGGATAGCAGGGTCTTGAAACAGTTTAGGCAATTTATCGCCTTTACCCATTTAACATTCATCCTTTCCAACATTTCTGATATAAAGTATGTGTGCCCATGGAAAAGGTTCCTTTTGGTTGTTTTTTACAAGCGATTCCAAAGTTACTTCTCTACTTTCTTCATGTTACAATGGTCAGTAGAGAATTGAAGGAGGAGTATCATGAAGACTTATCTGCAGCTATGCGAGGAAATTTTACATAACGGAACTAAGAAATCTGATCGAACAGGTACAGGTACAATGAGTGTGTTTGGTCACCAAATGCGCTTTGATTTGCAGGAGGGTTTTCCTGCATTAACAACAAAAAAACTTCATCTAAGATCCATTATTCATGAGCTACTTTGGTTTTTAAAAGGGGATACAAACGTAAAGTATCTTCAAGATAACGGCGTGCGTATTTGGAATGAATGGGCTGATGAAAACGGGGAGCTTGGTCCTGTTTACGGTCATCAATGGCGTTCATGGACTGGCGCAGACGGATCGACAGTCGATCAAATTGCGAAAGTGGTTGAACAAATCAAAACAAACCCGAATTCAAGAAGGATGATCGTAACAGCATGGAATCCTTCTGAAGTTGACGATATGGCTTTGCCTCCATGTCACTGTCTTTTTCAGTTTTACGTAGCAAATGGAAAACTTTCTTGTCAGCTTTACCAGCGATCTGCTGATGTGTTTCTTGGTGTACCATTTAACATTGCTTCTTATGCACTATTAACGATGATGATGGCACAGGTGTGTGACTTAGAGCCAGGTGAATTTATCCATACGCTAGGTGATGCGCATATTTATAATAATCACATTGAACAGGTTCAGCTTCAGCTTACACGTGAACCAAGATCACTTCCTAAAATGAAAATAAATCCAGAAGTAAAATCAATCTTTGATTTTTCATTTGATGATTTTGAATTAACGGATTATGAACCTCATCCTCATATTAAAGGGGAGGTATCTGTATGATTTCATTTCTTCTGGCGATGGATGAAAACCAGTTAATTGGGAAAGACAATGATCTTCCATGGCACTTACCAGCTGATCTTGCTTACTTTAAGCGAATGACGACGGGGAAGTCGATTGTGATGGGAAGAAAAACGTTTGAGTCGATTGGAAAAGCATTACCTGGACGTGAAAACTTTCTTATCACGAGAAAAAATCTTGAATACGAAGGGGTTACGGTTCTCCATTCAATCGAAGCCTTTCTCGATCTTACAAAGCGTGAGGAAAAAGAGTGGTTCGTGATCGGTGGAGCGGAAATTTATCGGCAAATTTTGCCGCATGCGGATCGTTTATACATTACTGAAATTCATGAAACTTTTAAAGGGGATACGTATTTTCCTGCTTTCTCTAAAGACGAATGGAAAGTAACTTCACGAGAAAAACATGAAAGCGATGAGCGAAATAAGCATGATTTTGATTTTGTAGTATACGATCGTACCTAACGAAAACAATCCCCCGGTGGGCTTCACCGGGGGATTGTTCATTATGTTTTTGGAAATGTAAAACCTTCTCCAAAAACATCTCGCACATCGTGAACCACAACAAAAGCTTTATCATCCACTTGCTGAATCATTTTTTTGAGAAGGAAGAGCTCCTGCTTGTTAATGACGACATATAGAATATCCTTTGATTCGTTGGAATAATGACCGCGTGCGTTAATGACCGTTACGCCCCGGTCCATTTCTGCGCTTACTTTTTCTGCGATTGCCACCGTGCTTTTTGAAATAATCGTCACGGCTTTTCGTGTATCAAATCCATCAATTAAATAGTCCAATATTTTCGTGCTAATGTAAATGGAGATCCCAGTATACATCGTATTCTCGATCCCAATAACAACAGAAGAACCGAGAACGACAAGAATATCAAATACAAACATGGATGTACTCACACTCCAACCAAAATGTTGGTTGAGCATTCTTGCTACTATCGTAGACCCACCCGTAGTACCGCCTGATCGGAGGACAAGTCCTAGACCAATCCCGATAAAAACTCCAGCAAAGACCGTACCAAGCATGATGTCGAGTGGTTCGCCCATTCCTTCAGTAAGTTGAATAAATAATGAGCTAAAGAAAATCGCGAGCATTGTGTACCATGTTACTCGCTTGTTTAGTACTTTGTAACCTATCGCCAAAAGCACAGCGTTCATGACAAAGTTCGTAATACCCGGTGACCAATTAAGAATATAATATAGCGTCATGGAAATCCCAGTTACGCCGCCTTCACCTAATTCATTTGGAATCGCAAACCAGTTTACCCCAAGCGCAAAGAATAGCGATTCCAATGATAATTAATGTAATTTCTTTTCCTGTGTTATTCAAATTATCACTCCGATCTGTTCCTGAATACCTAGGATAATATATCACAGTGGGTTAAGGGCAACAAGATTGAAAATTAATCTTCAAGAAAATTCATTGACGATGGTATGTAAAAAAGACGAGCTACGTGAGCTCGTCTTAGTTTTCGCTTATTCAGCCGGTCTTGGTCCAGCATCAAGGCCAGAGCTTTCGACAGTCATTGCAGGTTTTACTTCGCAGTTGCCGTTAACGCGAACCTGGCAAGACAGACGAAGTTTTTCCTCTACGCCTTTTTTCTTAAACGCTTCCTCTTCAATTTCAGTTAGTTCACCAAATTCTCCCTCAAACACTTCAACGCGGCAGGTTGTGCATTTAGCATTTCCTCCACAGCGGTGCAGCACATGTACCCCGTTATCTTCAAGAGCCAGTGCTAACTTCGTTCCTTCTTTTACTTCAAATGTTCCGTGTTCTGGTACGGTTACTTTAGCCAAAGAAATTCCTCCTTTTAAATGGTTCCCCGTTCATTATCTATCATATCGAAATTTTGTAACCGTTTGAAGTACTCTTTTTATTGTAAAATTTCGTCGAATGATGTGTAAAGAATGGAAGGAAGGGTAAATAGAAACTAGTAAAGATGAACCAGGAGGAAAAACATGGATAAAAAATATTTCACTTTAGAGGAAGCAAATGGCTTGTTACCCGTGATTAAAAGAGAGCTTGCTGGATTAAAGCGTTTGAAAGCCCAATTTAGTGAACACTACGATCAGATCGAGCAACACAAGAAGACCCTCCTTTACCGCCACAAAACAAAAGTAGATGAAGATATTTTATTTAAGAAAGAAGCTAGAATGGAGTTTATGGAGTTAGAAGCTCAAACGTTTATCAATAATATTATGGCACTTGGTGTCGAAATTAAAAATGTCGATGAAGGTTTAATTGATTTTCCAGCTATTATTAACGGGAAAAAAGTGCTGTTATGCTGGAAAGAAGGTGAAAACGAGGTTTCCTTTTATCACTCGGATCTAGGTGGATTTAGTCAGAGAGAGCCAATTGAAAACATTATGAAGGAAGAAGAGGAGCAGGGCTGAATGCATTCAGCCTTTTTTATTTTGAAAAAAATAAATGTAAATTTCACTTACCGTATTAGTATAGAAAAAAATAAACCGTCAATCTTAAGAATTAAAGGAGGTGAAATCATGAAAAATCCAAAGCAAAATCAAAAACATGAAACAGAATTTGCAAGTGAATTAGCAGCTGATCAAAACAATAACAAAAAGCATAAGAAAAATAAGCAGCAGAAAAAGAATGCATAACAAAAAGAAGCTCTGAATGGAGCTTCTTTTTGTTTATCGGTAGATTAGTTCCCTTCTTTCTCTAAAACAGTTAAAATAGAAGGCAGACTAAAGAGAGAAAAGGATGAGTATCATGAGCTTGTTACAGGCTGAATCAATCACCAAGTCATATGGGGAAAAAACATTATTTGATGGAATATCTTTTTCACTCGAAGAGAAGCAGAGAATCGGGTTAATCGGGGTAAACGGAACGGGTAAATCATCTTTACTTAAAATTCTTGCAGACCTTGAGTCGATGGATAGCGGTAAGCTCTATCATGCAAATCAGTTCCATGTTGAATATTTACCTCAAGATCCTGTTTTCATAGAGGAAAAAACGATTCTTGAAACGGTTTTTGATAGTGACGTACCACTCTTTAATACGGTGCGAAAATATGAAGAGGCGCTTCAATCTGTTATGAATCACCCTGAAAAAGAAGCATTTCAAGATAAGCTCCTACAGGCACAAGAAGAAATGGATCGTCTGCAAGCTTGGGACTTTAGTACGCAGGCTAAAACGATTTTAACAAAGCTAGGTCTTCATGATTTTGAGGCGAAGGTTAATGAGTTATCAGGTGGTCAACAGAAGCGGGTAGCCCTAGCAAAAGCATTTATTAATCCTGCCGACTTGTTGATACTCGATGAGCCTACAAACCATATTGATAATGCGACAGTGGAGTGGTTAGAACAGTATCTCGCGAGCTATTCTGGTACGCTTCTACTCGTTACACATGACCGGTACTTTCTTAATCGCGTAACGAATCGCATTTTTGAATTGGATAAAGGTAGATTATTTGAATATGAAGGGAACTATGCAACATTTCTAGAACAGAAAGCTTTGCGAGAAGAGCGTGAAGCCAAAGAAGAAGATAAGCACAATAAGTTATTAAAAAGTGAACTCGAATGGCTAAAAAAAGGAGCAAAAGCGAGAACCACAAAACAAAAAGCTAGGAAACAAAGAATTGAGAACATGAAGGAAGTTCCTGGGCGGACGACTGAAGGCAACGTTGATATGGCGTTAGGCGCTAGTCGACTTGGTAAGAAGGTGATTGAAGCCTCAGACGTGACAAAAGCCATAAATGGTCGTCCGCTAACAGATCGGTTTAGTTATCTAGTACTTCCTCAAGACCGCATTGGTATCATCGGACCCAATGGATCTGGTAAAACGACGTTACTCAATATGCTTGCAGGTCGTATTGCACCAGATTCCGGTCATGTTGAGATTGGGGTAACCGTGAAGCCTGGATTTTACACTCAACAAAATGAGGGACTTGATGAATCATTAAGAGTGATTGAATACATCCGAGAAGGGGGAGAAGAAGTACGTCTCCGTAAAGGAGGTACTATTTCGGCTTCTCAAATGCTTGAGCGATTTTTGTTTTCTCCGGATATGCAGTGGACCTATATCTCACGGTTATCTGGTGGTGAGAAAAGACGTTTATACTTGCTGCGGATTCTTATGGAAGAACCAAATGTCCTTTTTTTGGATGAACCAACAAACGATTTAGATGTTCAGACCCTTGCTGTGCTCGAAGACTATTTGGCCGAGTTTCCGGGAGCTGTTATAACGGTTTCCCACGACCGATATTTCCTTGATAAGGTCGCGGAACAGCTTTTTGTTTTTGATGGTGAAGGAGAAATCAATCATTATTATGGTTCCTACACGGATTACCTTGATGTTATAAAAAGGGAAAAAGAACTTGAAGCACTTGATAAAAAGCAATCAAGTCAAAAAGATGACATCGTGAGTGAAAAGCCAAAGCAAGTGAAACTATCCTACAAAGAAAAGAAAGAATGGGAAACGATCCAGGATACGATTGAGAAAATTGAGCAGCGTATTGAAAATGTAAAGGCTGAAATCGCAGAATCAGGAAGTGATTTTGCCAGGGTAGACGAGCTTTATAAGGAGGAGCAGGCTCTTACGATGGAGTTAGAAGAAAAGATTGAACGTTGGTCTGAGCTCTCCGAAAAAATCGAATAGTGAATATCAAGATCCTACTATAGACAATGGTAGGATTTTTTTATCTCTTTTAACCGTTTTCTACGAAAAAGGATGAAATAAAACTTCACAATGTCTTTAGATTATTTTGAGAATCGAAGTAAATAGTGGTATAATAATTCAGAAAGTTACGAATCTAGAGAGAAAGGAGAAAATTTGTGAAGTTTTATTTATCGGTAGATATGGAAGGCATAACAGGATTAGTGGATGATTCGTTCGTGGATGCTAATAAACGGCACTATGAACGCGGACAGGAGATCATGACGAAGGAAGCGAATCATGTCATTGAAGCGGCATTTGGAAGCGGGTGTTCTGCAGTCACTGTGAATGATAGTCATTCAAAAATGAATAACTTGCTTTTTGAGAAGCTTCATCCTGAAGCAAGACTCATTTCAGGAGATGTGAAACCTTTTTCAATGGTGCAGGGGTTAGACAGTACATATGAAGGAATGGGAATGATTGGCTATCACGCACGTGCAGGGACTCCTGGTGCAATGTCTCATTCCATGTTCCACAATGTAAGAAATTTCTACATAAATGACCAAGTTGTTGGAGAGTTGGGGATGAATGCTTACGTAGCTGGATATTTTGGTGTTCCTGTATTACTTGTCGCTGGTGATGACAGAGCAGCACGTGAAGCTGAACAGTTGATCCCTAATATCACGACTGCCGTAGTGAAAGAATCGATTTCGCGTTCATCAGCACTTTTACTATCTCCGCATAAAACTCGGGAAATCTTGCGCCAACAAACTGAGAAGGCACTCATCGACAGACAAAACGTTGAACCATTAGTTCCTCCAGAAGCTCCTGTTCTTCGCATCGAATTTACGAATTATGGTCAGGCGGAGTGGGCAAGCCTGATGCCAGGAGTTGAAATTGAAAAAGAAACGACCGTCAAATATCAGGCGAAAAACATGCTAGAAGCCTATCAAGCGATGCTTGTGATGACAGAATTAGCATCTAGAACAACATTTAGCTAGAAAGTAGGGATGCCTGTGGCGAAATATGTGATGAATCGTCTGTTCGCCATGGTGATCACATTGTGGATCATCGTAACCATTACGTTTTTCTTAATGCACGCGGTTCCAGGATCACCATTTAACCAGGAAAGAAACACGAGTGAAGCAGTTCAGCAAAACCTAGAAGCTCATTACCACTTAAATGAACCTGTTTTTATTCAATACGCCATTTACATTAAATCTCTTGCAACGCTTGATTTTGGACCATCTATTAAACAATCATCTACATCTGTTAATGAAATGATTGGAAGAGGATTCCCCGTTTCAGCTGAGCTTGGGATCACGTCGCTCGTTATTGCTATTATTTCAGGTATTGTGCTTGGAATCATGGCAGCCCTTCGACATAATGGGGCTATTGATTACATGGCCATGACCTTTGCAGTAATCGGTATATCGGTGCCAAACTTTATTATGGCAACATTGCTCATTCAGCAATTAGCTGTTACGTGGGAAATTTTCCCCGTGGCTACGTGGGCATCACCGATGCACATGATTTTACCTTCTATTGCACTTGCTACAGGTCCTATGGCGATTATTGCTCGATTAACCAGATCGAGTATGATTGAAGTTCTCAACCAAGATTACATCATGACGGCTCGTGCGAAAGGAATGACCACCCTTCAAATTGTTATAAAACACGCGCTTAGAAATGCGTTGCTACCAGTCATTACGATTCTTGGTACGTTAGTAGCTGGTGTATTGACAGGTAGTTTTGTTATTGAAAAAATCTTTGCCATTCCTGGAATGGGCAAATATTTTATTAACGGCATTAACGATCGAGATTATCCTGTCATTATGGGAACCACTGTTTTTTATAGTGCCTTCCTTATTATGATGCTTTTTATAGTCGACATTGCATACGGGATATTAGATCCGAGAATTAAGCTACACAAGAGGGGGGAGTAACATGATACCTGAGCGAAAAGAACGGCAACAGGAGTTATCTGATGACCTGTTTCTTCCTGTACAAAATCCCTCTTCTAGCGCTGAAATGATCGCAAAACCTAGTATCTCTTATTGGAAAGATGCTTGGATGAGACTTTCTGGGAACAAGCTATCAATGGCTGGACTCGTAATGTTGATACTCCTAGTATTAATGGCTATTTTTGGGCCATTACTAACGCCTTATTCGTATGACCACCAGGTGTTAACAGAAGGAAATTTACCACCGTCTTCTGAACATTGGTTCGGTACAGATAATCTTGGACGGGATATGTTCACTCGTACATGGAATGGGGCAAGGATTTCATTATTCGTTGGTTTCATGGCGGCGATTATTGATTTTATTATTGGAGTCGCTTATGGTGGGTTTTCTGGTTATAAAGGTGGAAGAACAGATAATTTTATGATGAGAATCATTGAAATTTTATATGGTCTTCCGTACTTACTAATGGTGATCTTACTGATGGTGGTTATGGGACCTGGACTGTTTACGATTATTATTGCTTTAACCGTAACAGGATGGGTTGGGATGGCGAGAATTGTTCGCGGCCAGGTTCTACAATTAAAAAATGCAGAACATGTGCTGGCTTCAAGAACATTTGGAGCGAGTGCCGGGCGTGTTATCCGAAAGAACCTCCTTCCGAATACGATGGGACCTATTATCGTTCAAATGACGCTTACCGTTCCAACCGCAATTTTTGCAGAGGCGTTTTTAAGCTTTCTAGGACTAGGTGTACAAGCTCCTGTTGCGAGTTGGGGAGTGATGGCAAATGACGGGTTATCAGTGATTTTATCTGGTCACTGGTGGAGATTATTCTTCCCGGCTTTCTTCATTTCGTTAACGATGTTTGCCTTTAACGTTCTTGGAGATGGTTTGCAGGATGCGCTAGATCCGAAGTTACGTAAGTAAAACCTCATTTTTATGAGATTTCACTGATAACTAATTCATAAGGGGGAAATTGATTTGAAGAAAATCGTAACAGTGCTACTTTCGTTGTTGCTTCTTATTGGTATCGTAGGATGTACAACTACGGAAAATAGCTCATCAAATTCAAATTCAGGAAGTGACGATGCGAAGCAAGAAGACGGTACGAAGGTGCTTAAATTAAACAATGGAAGTGAGCCAACTTCCTTTGATCCACCAATTGGGTTTGATAGCGTATCGTGGAATGCGTTAAATAACTTAATGGAAGGTTTAACACGTCTTGATGATGAAGATCAACCTCAGCCCGCTGCTGCAAAAGAGTGGGAGAAATCGGAAGATGGAAAAACCTATACATTCCACTTACGTGAAGATGCAAAGTGGTCAAATGGTGAGCCGGTTACTGCTGAAGATTTTGAATATGCATGGAAGCGACTAGCAAATCCTGATACAGCATCTCCTGCAGCTTTTCTCTCTTACTTCATTGAAGGAGCAGAAGCCTTTAATACTGGCGAAGGGTCAGAAGAAGATATGATGGTGAAGGCCGTTGATGAAACGACATTTGAAGTAACGCTCGAGAGTCCAGTTGCTTTCTTTCCTAATTTGATTTCAAACCCCGCTTTCTTCCCAGTTCATAAGGCCACTGTCGAAGAAAATCCTGAATGGCACACGGAAGCGGATACGTATGTTAGTAATGGACCATTTAAGTTAACAAAATGGGAACATGATTCAGAATTTGAGTTTAGTAAGAATGAAAACTATTGGGATGCTGATAATGTAAAGCTTGATCAAGTAAACTGGGCAATGGTTGATGATACGAATACAGAGTATCAAATGTATAAAACGGGAGAACTCCATACTTCTGATGTACCAGCTGATTTAAGTGAAGAGCTTTTCAGCGATGGAAAAGCTCAAGTAGAGGATCAGTCAGGAACCTATTTCTATCGTTTCAATCTTGAAATGGAGCCTTTCCAGAATGAAAATATTCGTAAGGCATTCGCTATGGCTGTTGATCAGCAGAAGATCGTTGAATTTGTAACGAAAAATGAAGAAAAACCAGCTTACGGTTTTGTCGCATATGGGTTTGAAGATGCGTCAGGTGGCGATTTTAGAGAAGTTGGTGGTGATCTCGTCACAACTGATGCAGATCAAGCAAAAGAGCTACTTGAAAAAGGTATGGAGGAAGAAGGGTATGACCAACTTCCTGCAGTAACGTTAACGTATAATACGAGTGATGATCATAAAAAGATAGCAGAAACGCTTCAACAAATGTACAAAGAAGTTCTAGGAGTAGATGTTGAACTTGCAAACCAGGAGTGGAACGTTTTCTCTGATGAACAAAAACAGCTAAATTTACAATTCTCAAGAAGTTCATTCTTAGCGGATTATGGAGATCCAATTAATTTCCTTGAAAGTTTCCAAACTGACCATTCAATGAACCGTACAGGATGGAGTAATGAGGAATATGATTCCTTAATCGCTAAGGCAAAAGAAGAAACAGACGAAGCAAAACGATTTGAATACATGCACGATGCTGAAGCACTTTTGTTCGAAGAAATGCCAATCTTCCCAATTCATTTCTACAATCAGGTTTACCTTCAGAACGAAGATGTTAGTGGCATTGTACGTCACCCTGTAGGGTACATGGAATTGAAATGGGCAGATATCAAGTAATAGAAGGGGGCTCGGTTTACTATAAACCGGGCTCTTTTTTGAAAGTAATGAAGTAAAAGGACTATAGTTCTAGATTCATCATTGATAGAATGAACGTAATGCAGTAAAGGGTCTCTAGCAAATCAGGTCCTTATGAAAAGGAGAATACGAATGAAGATCACGAACATTGAAACATTTAGTGTAGCTGTTCCTTTGAAAAAGCCATTTAAGACGGCTCTTCGCACCGTTACAGAGGCCGAAGCAGTGATGGTGAAAATTACGGCAGGAGATTTGGTTGGGTTTGGTGAAGCACCTCCAACGGTAGTGATTACTGGGGAGAGTCTAGCTAGTATTGACGCAGCCATTCAACAAGTGATTAAACCTAAACTAATAGGAATGAACCTTACAGACTATGAATCCATTTTTCATCAGCTCCATCACGCGTTAGTAGGAAACACAAGCGCAAAAGCTGCCGTTGATATGGCGATTTATGATCTTGTTTCGAAAAAAAGTCATCTTCCTTTATATCAATTTTTAGGAGGATATCGGAACACGATGGAAACCGACTATACTGTAAGCGTGAATGAACCTGATGAAATGTCAAATGATGCTGCGCAGTACATAGAGGACGGCTTTACCGTTTTAAAAATTAAGGTTGGGAAAGATACGATCCAGAATGATATGAATCGCATTAGGGCGATTAGAAAACGGATTAAAAACAAGGCGTCGCTCCGACTTGATGCAAATCAAGGATGGACTCCTAAAGAAGCCATTTATGCGATTCGTCAGATGGAGGAGGAAGGACTTAATATTGAACTGATTGAGCAACCAGTACATAGAGAAGATTT
Source organism: Bacillus sp. RAR_GA_16 (assembly GCF_020165985.1). Classification (GTDB taxonomy): domain Bacteria; phylum Bacillota; class Bacilli; order Bacillales; family Guptibacillaceae; genus Guptibacillus. Next base: position 117,177 of record NZ_JAIUKZ010000018.1, on the reverse strand, counting down.
AGAGGGACTGAAGAAAGTCACCGATGCTGTTTTAACTCCTATCATGGCGGATGAAAGCGTTTTTTCACCGCAGGATGCCCTTAAGGTGATTCAGATGCGTGCAAGCGATCTAATCAACATTAAGTTGATGAAATCAGGTGGGATTCATCAGGCGCTTAAAATTAATGCACTCGCTGAAACCGCAGGAATGGAGTGTATGGTGGGAAGTATGATTGAATCTCGCGTAGGCATAACTGCAGCCGCTCATTTTGCTGCAAGTCAGCGAAACATTACTCGATTTGATTTCGATGCTCCACTTATGTTTGGACAAGACAATGTTTACGGTGGTGTCCACTATACTAAAAATGTTATGAAATTAACAGAAGATCACGGATTAGGCATTCACACGATTGGAAAGGGTGGGATGACAATTGGAAATCGTTAAAAAAACAGTTGCTGTAGAAGTGGCAACGTTATGGACATCACCAGAGAAAGCGCGGTCAATGGATAAGAATGCTCTAACAAATCCTGTACATTTAATCGATTGGTTAGAACCGCTATCGTACTCAGAAAGGCTTGAGCTTTGTGATCAAAACCATATCCAATCACAGGTTTTATATGGTGAACAGGTCATTGTACTTGATCAACGTGGAAATTGGTCCTATGTTCTAGTGCCATCCCAACCATCATCAAAAGATGAAAGAGGCTACCCAGGATGGATCCCCACGGTGCAATTATCAGATCGCTTACCTGATGATCGATCACCACGTGTTTCGACAAATAAACATGCCGTTAAATTAATGAATACAAGTAATAACAGCGAGATGCTGTTAAGCTACCAAACCATTCTTCCTATTATCGATGAAAGAAAGCTAGATTACATTGTATGGACACCTCAGGGTGAGGGACGCTTAAGTAAGGCAGATGTCACACCATGTAGAAAGAAAGAGCAAGTTGGAACAGGGGATGAGCTTGTTCGAGAAGCTGAAAAGTTTATTGGGCTTCTTTATTTGTGGGGAGGTATGTCTTCCTACGGCTATGATTGTTCAGGGTTTAGCTATAATATGGCTCGAGCTATTGGCTGTACAATTCCCCGTGATGCTCATGACCAATTAAACGGAGGAAACAAAGTAGAAGAAGGAAAATGGGAAAAGGGAGATTTACTCTTTTTTGCTTATGAACATGGGAAGGGCTCGGTTCACCATGTAGGCATTTACTATGGCGAAGGAAAAATGATTCATTCTCCAAGTACGGGGCGTTTTATTGAAATTACTCCACTTAAAGGAACAATTTACGAGGAAGAATTATGTGGAGTCGTACGTTATTGGGGGGAGATTTAATGCAGTTTGGACAGGTGAAAGAGAAAATCCTAGAGTGTTTTCATGGGCTTGAAGGGAATCAATCAATTTATGTATCTGGTCCTGATGGCGATATTACGTTACATGCTGAACAGCCAGTATCCTCAGCAAGTATTATTAAAATCGGCATTTTACTTGAAGCATTAAGACAAATCGACAATCACCAGTTGGCATTTGATCAGGTTGTCCAGATAGATAACGTGAATGATGTTGGAGGAGCTGGAGTAATACATCATCTTTCACGTGATTATGAATGGAAGTTAGCGGACCTCCTCAAGTTGATGATCATATCTTCTGATAATACTGCGACAAATCAGCTAATCGATTTAGTGGGCGAAAACAAGATAAATCATACGATGAAAGCTGCAGGAGCCTTTCATTCAAAGCTTATGAGAAAGATGATGGACAGAAGTGCTCTTAAATTAGGGATGGACAACATGGTAAGTGGGAAAGACACTTATTTAGTATTACGTGAATTTGTCACCCAGCACTTATTGTCAAAGTCTTCAATGGAATGGGGGGTAGAGGTTCTCTTACAGCAGCAGTTTAAAGATAAGTTTCCAAGCAAAATTGCTTCAATAAAAGAAAATCTACTTGCCCATAAAACCGGTGAGCTGAATGGAGTGGAACATGATGCTGGCATTCTGTTTACTTCTGATGGACCTGTGGTTTATGCCTTTTTAACAGCAGGTTTATTGGAGAATCGTTATGGTCGAGAGGCTATCGCCAATGCAGGCAGGTTGCTGTATGACTTTTACCACTAATAGATAAGGAAAGACGCTGTCCAAGAGTGGACAGCGTCTTTCCTTTAAGGACCAATGGTTACAGAGGTGCCAATGGGAATCGTATTGGCGAGTTCTTCTACATCTCGATTATACATTCGAATACACCCTCTCGAGACGTATCTCCCAATTGAAGACGGATCATTTGTCCCATGAATGCCGTAATGGATCTTCGAAATACTCATCCACATCGTTCCGAATGGCCCACCAGGGTTTGGAGCTTTATTAATAACAATATACTGACCAGTCGGCGTATCGTGAAGCATACGGCCAACGCCAACAGGGTATACCTTAACAGTAGATCCATTTTTTAAAAGCCTAAGTGTACGGTTTGTTAACGATACATAAATCGTAAAGGGAATTGTGTTTGGATCTGGGTATCCAGGAATTTCGATTAACTGCCCTGGATAGATGAGATTTGGATTAACAATTGAATTTACCTTAATGATTTGCGAAACAGGAACTCGGTAATCCCCGCCAATCGAAGAAAGCGTTTCCCCTGACTTTACAATGTGTTGCACAACGAAACCTCCTTAGTAAAATCGCTTAATGAAAGGAATGGAAACAATGAATGTGATCATCGTTTCAGATACGCACATGCCCCGTATGGCAAAACAACTTCCTGAAGTACTAAGAAAAGAATTATTACAAGCAGACCTTATTATTCATCTAGGGGATTGGCAGACAAAACAAGTTTATGAAGAATTAAAGTCATATGCTCCTGTAACAGGAGTTTATGGGAATGTTGACGAAGCTTTTTTTATTGAAAATTTTAACGAGAAACTTGTCTTGGAACTTGAGACTCATCTGATCGGTATGACACATGGGCACGGAAAAGGAAAAACAACTGAGAAAAGAGCGATCGCTCAATTCGAAAATGATGAAGTAGAAATGATTCTTTTTGGTCACTCACATATCCCTCTTCATAAAGAGTATGAAGGAAAAATACTCTTTAATCCTGGTTCACCTACAGATAAGCGCAAACAATCTCATTACTCCTTCGGTAAATTAATCGTAAATCGAAATCATCCTCTTCAAATTGAACATGTTTTCTTTCTGAAAAAATAGGGCAATACGTTAAAACATGCTTTTGTGCATAAATTGTTGAACAAAATTAACCTAGTATGTATAATGTTTGTATAACATATGTGCGAAGTTTCATATGCGGATGGAAGGGGAACGAATCATGCCAATAAAAAAACGAGTTATTGTAATCGGTGCAGGTCCAGGAGGGCTAACAGCGGCGATGCTTTTAGCTAGTAAAGGTCACTCGGTTACAGTTTATGAGAAACAATCCTATATCGGGGGGAGAACCTCTGGATTTGAGCGAGATGGTTATCGCTTTGATAGAGGGCCTACCTTCCTTAACATGCCGCATATTCTTGAAGAAATGTTTGCAGAATCTGGACGGAATGTACATGATTATCTTGATTTGATCGAGGTTGATCCAATGTATGAATTGAAATTCGATGACGTTTCCTTTTATCCGACGCGCAATCAAGATGAGATGGTGCGAAGAATTGAGCAAACTTTTCCAGGAGATGGTGAAGGATATAGACGCTTTATGAAAGAAGAAAAAGAGAAGTTTGAAGCGCTAATGCCAATTCTTCAAAATAAACATGATTCTCTCCTTGATTATGGAAGATGGAGATTCGTAAAAGCCCTACCAAAGTTAACGGTAACAGATAGTGTTTATAAGCGTCTGTCACACTATTTTAAAGATGAACGATTACGATTATCTTTTACATTTCAAGCAAAGTACCTAGGGATGTCACCGTGGGAGTGTCCTGGTGCATTTACAATTTTATCTTATATGGAACATGCTTACGGAATCTTTCATCCAATCGGAGGATTAAATCAAATTCCAGAAGCAATGGCTAAAGTAATTAAAGAAGAAGGAGGAGAAGTGCATACGAATAAAGGGGTTAAACAGCTTTTGCTTGATGGGAAAACAGTGACGGGTGTGGAACTCGAAGATGGGTCTTTAGCGTATGCTGATGAAGTCGTCATAAATGCAGACTTTGCTCATGCTGTGAAGCATCTCATTCCAACAGGATCGGTAAAAAAGTATACCCCTGAAAAAATGGAACAAAAAAAGTACTCCTGTTCTGCATTTATGCTTTATCTAGGTGTTGATAAGAAATATGACTTACCTCATCATTCAATCATTTTCTCTTCAGATTATAAAAAGAACGTAGAAGAGCTTACGAAACAAAAAATCCTATCAGAAGACCCGTCTATTTATGTCCAGAATGCTTCTGTTACAGATGACACGCTAGCCCCTGAAGGAAAATCTTCTATCTATATTCTTGCTCCAGTTCCAAATAATTTTAGTTTAGTAGATTGGGAAGAGCGAAAAGGTGATTTTAGAAGGTTAGTTCTCGATCAACTTGAACAAAGAACTGGGTTTAAAGATATTGAGAATCACATTGAAGTAGAAGAAATGTATACACCAACAGACTGGGAAATGGATTTAAATGTGTATAAAGGTGCAACGTTTAATCTGGCTCATAACCTTCCTCAAATGATGTATTTTAGACCACCGAATCAATTTAAAGAGTTGAATCACTGCTGGCTCGTTGGTGGTGGAACTCACCCTGGAAGTGGTCTTCCAACGATTATGGAGTCAGCACGTATCACAACCAGAATGCTTCATAGTCAAACAACATTGGAGAGTGTGAAATGACCATTGGTATTGTCGGAGGGGGCATAGGAGGCATGCTTTCTGCGCTCCTTCTTTCCCAAAAGGGATACAAAGTTGAAATACATGAAAAAGCATCGTCGTTAGGTGGAAGACTTGCGTTTGTCGAGAAAGATGGATTTAAGATTGATAAAGGCCCAACTATTGTTCTTCTCCCCGAAATGATTTATGAGTTTTTAGATAAGGCAGGAATTCCGAGAGAAGAAGTTGAGATGATCAGATGTGATCCGCTATATCGAATGATTTATCCTAACGGAGAAACGTTTACGAAAACGAGCGACATTAAGAAGCAACTTGAAGAAATAGCTCGGATGTTTCCAGGTGAGGAACGGCATTTTCTTTCTTACCTAGAAGATATGCGGGAGCGATTCAAAAAAGGAAAAGCCGCCTTTCTTGAACAATCCTTTGTGAATCGTAAGGATTTCTTTACCCCTGGGAATATAAAACTACTTTTAGAACTAAAAGCTTATCAATCGGTGCAAACGCAGGTATCACATTACTTTAATGATAAGCGATTACAAGAAGCATTTTCCTTACAAACGCTTTATATAGGAGGTAATCCCGCTGCATCGCCAGCCCTCTATTCCCTTGTTCCGTTTAGCGAATACGAACATGGAATTTGGTATATTAAAGGCGGGTATGCAAGTCTTATTACTGTACTAGAAAAACATCTTCAACTTCAAAATATTCCTGTTCATCTAGAATCCAATGTGGAGGAACTTCTATTAGAAGGCAAAGCGTGTAAAGGAATTCGGACCTCTAGTGGCGAACATTATTATGATAAAGTAGTGTATAATGGAGATTTCCCAATGATCAAGCACCTTATAAAAGATGTGAAAGCACCGAGAAAGAAATACAAAGCTTCTTCTGGTTGTCTGCTCCTTTACATGGGTCTTGACCGAGTATATGAGAATGCAGAAGTACATCAATTTTTTATGACAGATGACTTTTCTTCTCACATGAAGGATGTTTTTCGAAGTGGAAAGCTGAATGACCAACCAGCTATTTATACATTCCACCCTTCGCGAATCGATAAGACACTTGCGCCTCCTGGTAAAGGTGTATTATACGTTCTTATTCCCGTCCCTTCAGGAGAATCAATTCGATGGGATGAAAAAGACCAGGTCGCTTCAAGAATGATCGATCTTCTTGAATCACGAGGGTTTCCAGAGCTAAGAGAGGCGATTGAGTGGATGGAGATTCGAACACCTGAAGATGCAGAGTTAGAGGGGTTGTATCAAGGTGGAAGTTTTGGCATTGCACCAACCCTGACACAATCCGGTGCCTTTAGGCCTCAAGTAAAACCATTTAAATATGACAACCTCTATGCGGTTGGTGCGTCAATCCATCCTGGAGGTGGAATTCCTATTGTCATGCAGGGAGCGGATCTTCTCGTAAAAGAAATTGAAAGGGTGTGAACGAAAGATGATCGAACAAGCCTACGCACACTGTGAAGCCATTATTAAACATCATTCCAAAACTTTTTATAAAGCTTTCTCCCTATTGCCGCGGGCTAAGAGAAATGCCGTTTGGGCTGTGTATGGCTTTTGCAGACAGGTGGATGACATCATTGATGAAGGCACAGATCCTGAAGCAGAATTAACCGTCTTTCGTTCTGAATTTGCCTCTTTTTTGAATGGACAAATCCCGCAAACAGATCCGATGTGGCTTGCACTTGAAGATGTTTTTCATAACTATCCAATGGAAGCAAAGGCTTTCCATGAGATGATCGCAGGTCAGGAAATGGACTTATACAAAACGAGATATTATACACTTGATGAACTTGAACATTATTCTTACCATGTAGCTAGCACGGTAGGTCTTATGCTTCTTCCGATTCTAGCCCCTCAAAAGGTAGATCAGCTACGCGAGAGCGCGATTTCATTAGGTCTCGGAATGCAAATCACGAATATATTACGAGATATTTCAGAAGATCTTGATCGCGATCGAATCTATTTGCCAATCGAGGAAATGACGAAATTAGGATATCACGTTGATGATTTAATGAGGCGAACAAAGAATGATGCTTTTGTGGATGTTTGGGAATCGCTAGCGTCACGCGCTGAAAGGCATTATGAACATGCCTTTTCCGCCATGCATCACTATCCTTTAGATTCGCGACTTCCAGTACAAAGCTCTGCCGTTTTCTATAAAGCGATCTTACAATCGATTAGGAAAAAAGATCACGACGTGTTTCGACAGCGGGCATTTGTTTCTGACCAAGAAAAAGAAGCCCTCTTATCAGGAATCGCTGGAAACTAGCAAAACGCTCACCTTTACGTAAAGGTGAGTTTTTTGTTTAATGAAGACGAATAAAAAGAGTTGTAAGATTTGTGAAAATTTGAAATGATTAGGTGAGCTTAGATACTAATAGAGAAAAGGAATCAGCTTATTAAATAATTGAAGTTCAGGTGAATGATATGATGAAAAAAAGCGAAGGGGATTTTTCGTATTTTCTCGTTCAACCTCCATCCACTACACCTTCAATCATGTCAATTATTCTTTACCATGGCTGGGGAAGTAGTGCATTAAACTATCTGGAGTATGCTACATCATTAGCTAGAAAGGGGTTTACAGTCATTATTCCAGAACTGATTCATCATGGCGTAAGAAATCCTCTTTCTAATCCATTTCATCCGAAGGTCATGCAGACGTATTTTTGGAAGGTGGTTTGCCAGAGTATAGATGAATGTCTTGCTTGGTTAAATGATGCAAGCAACACGAAAGAGAACACGGTGATTACAGGTGTGTCGATGGGTGGGTTTATTGCAAGTGGCGTCTATGCAAAAACCAATCTAAAAGGCTTAGCAAATATTAGCGGATCTGGCTCCTTCATTACTTCAGAGCGTTTATTCCGTTTAGCTGAAAAACGGAATCCTCTTTCGGTTGAAGAAGAAGCTATGTTAAATAAGTATGATCCACTCCGGCATGCTCATGGAGAGGGTGAGGTTCTACTGTTACATGGCGAAATGGATCAAGTGATATCGATTAAGGGACAAGAAGCGTATTTTGCTTATTTAAAAAACTCGAATAAAAAGGTGAAGATGAAACGGTACAAAAATGTCGCTCATGAATTTACATCCATAATGGAAAGCGATTTTTTAAGCTGGCTAGAAATTCAAGCGTCAGTGCAAACATAAAGTACCGGAGGGGAGAGAGTGCTATTGATACATATCACAAAGAAGAAAGTGATCTTAAGAGAAGCGACGTGGGAGGATTTAAACACGTTATATTATTGGAAGTATGAAGAAATGAATCAGGAAGCAAAGAAATGGAATGGTCCCTACATTCAAGAAAAAAAACTCTCAAGAGTAGAATACCGAAATGAATGGCAAAACGATCCCGATATTTATCCTGGTATCCCAAGTACACTTGTTATTGAAGCTGAAGGCGAAGTGATTGGAACGGTCGGGTCTTATTGGGTTGATAAGTATACTAACTGGCTTGAAACAGGAATTGTGATCTATAACCCTCTTTTTTGGAATGGTGGTTTCGGTTATGAAGCGTATAAAGAATGGATAAACTTCCTCTTTCGCTCCACCGATCTTCACCGAATTGGGATGTCGACCTGGTCAGGAAATATCCGAATGATGAAAGTAGCAAGCAAAGTTGGGATGAAGGAAGAAGCACGAATTCGTGATGCTCGCATCGTGGAAGGTCTTTACTATGATGCCATTAAGATGGGGATTTTACGCAAGGAATGGGAGATCACGCTCGTTTAAGGGTTGAAAATAGGATTTTGGAGGAAATGATGAAAAAATTAACTTATACACGTCTATTAAATGAAACGATAGCGATTTATGAAAAGAATGGTAGCTTAGAAGCTTATCAATTTATCAAAGAACATGCAGAAAATGTGAATGGGAATAAAGCTCAACTCTATAACTTTCAATATACGCTGGCGGCAGCTTCAGACTTAAAAGAAGAAGCCATGGATTTGATGAAAGAAGCCATACTGGTTCACGGCTACTGGTACGAGTATGAATATTTACAACAGGATGAAGATTTGAATTCCCTTCGCTCAATTGAAGCGTTTCAAGAACTGGTTGAAATTTGTAAAACGCGAGAAGAAACTGAAAAGAGAGAAGCAGAGCCCAAGTTAACTTTACTCCATAAAGGAGTCTCTGAGGATAAGCAAGTATTAATGGCGTTACATGGTGATCAAGAAAATGCTGAAATGACATCTTCTGCATGGAACCGCCCCGCCACACAAAATTATACGCTTGCTTTTCCACAATCTTCACAAATTCAGTTCTCTGATGCTTATGAATGGGAAGATGTAGAGAAAGGTGTGCAGGAAATTGATAACCATGTTAAAAGCCTTTCTGTATCGAATTCTTTTTTGATTGGAGGATTTTCTGCAGGGTGCCGCGTCGCATTAAAAGCAATCATCGATGGGCATATTTCACCAAATGGATTTATTTTCGTCGCGCCATGGCTTCCAGAAATTGATGAATGGAAAGAGGCAATCGCTTCGCTAAAAAATAGGAGTATAAGCGGGTATATTATTTGTGGAGAACAAGATGATGATTGTCTGGAAGGTTCAAAAGCGTTATCAGACGTATTAGAAGAAAATGATATTGCACATGAGTTGAAGATCATTACCGGTCTGGACCACGAATACCCAGAAGCTTTCAATGAATCGTTACAGCGCGCATTACAGTTTATTTCAAAAAACAAGTAAGAAGATAAGTTGTAGTATTACTGAAGGGGGAAGGATAAGTGAAATTAACGGAGGAAACGCAATATGTTCGTAGCATCCGTTTACATAAACAGGAAGAAAATGAATTTCCCTTCTCATTACCTGCAGTTCAATCGCTTCAAAAGAAGCTAATCTTTCATCCAAATGTGACATACATTGTCGGCGAGAATGGAATGGGCAAATCGACGCTACTTGAAGGGATTGCAGTTGCGCTAGGAATGAACCCAGAAGGCGGCACGAAAAACTTCAACTTTTCAAGTTACGCTTCGCATTCGAATTTGCATCAATTTCTTAAAGTAACAAGGGGCGTACATAAACCAGATGATTTATTCTTTTTTCGTGCAGAAACGTATTACAATCTGGCGACAACGATTGAACAACTCGATCGAGAAGGATTTGGTCCTAGGATCATCGATTCGTATGGAGGTAAATCGCTTCACGAGCAGTCCCATGGAGAATCGTTCTTTGCGACATTTATGTATCGGTTTGGAGGAGAAGGGTTATACATTCTCGATGAGCCTGAAGCAGCTCTTTCGCCGATCAGGCAGCTTTCCATGTTAACAAGGATACATGAGCTTGTTCAAGAAGGGTCCCAGTTCATTATCTCAACACATTCTCCGATATTAATGAGCTACCCTGAGTCAAAAATTCTTCAGTTAAGTGATAACGGGATGCGACTCGTGAATTTAGAAGAAACAGACCATTACGTAACAATGAAGCAATTTTTTGATGATAAGGATCGTCTTATGCATCATTTGCTTAAGGATGAAAGGTAAGAAAAGACTTTAAAAGTTGAGATGCTAACTGGAAATTTTGATAACGAGGAAAAGGGTGGGGATGGAATGTTTCGTATGCAATTAAATGAAGAAGTATCATTGAAGTTACTTGAAATGGAAGATGCGGAAGAAATTTTTGCATTAGTAGACGAATCTAGAGAATATTTACGAAAGTGGCTTCCATGGGTAGATCACATGAAAACCGAGAAGGACTATGAACCGGTGATCGAGATGTGGTTAAAACAATTTTCTTCGCATGATGGTTATCAAGCGGGAATTTTGTACAACGGAAACTTAGCAGGTATGGTTGGTTTTCATGGCATTGATTGGTCAAATAAAAAAGCAAGCATCGGTTATTGGTTGGCAAAAAACTTTCAAGGGAACGGTATTATGACAACTGCTGTTAAGGGACTTATTGACCAGGCATTTCAAGAGTATGAATTGAACAGGGTTGAGATCCAGTGTGGGGTTGAAAATAAGAAAAGTCGAGCTATTCCCGAACGAATTGGTTTTAAACAAGAGGGCATTATTCGAGATGCGGAATATTTGTACGACCATTTTCATGACATCATTTTGTACAGTCTCTTAGCGCGAGAGTGGAAGTAAGGATTGAAGTGAAATTGGTTTTTGAGAAAGGGATTCCGTTAATTATGGGATTCCTTTTTTATATTAAATGAACGATAATTAAATAACTAAACGTGATAAATAATTATTGTTTTTCGATATATATTGTTTTACAATAAAACAATAACAAAGTGAGGTGTTTCCAGTGAATCGAGGCTCCACGTATTTTTTAAGAATCACTGTTCTTCTCCTTGGGATAGCCGTTTTATTGCTATGTTTGTTTGCATTTCCCTGGATTACGAAAGAAGTGTTAGACCATTCTGGCTTAGCATCTTTGGTTTATCCTGTATTAATCGGAATGTACTTGGCTGCAATTCCCTTTTTTATCGCGCTATATCAGGCTCTAAGACTGTTACGTTTAATTGATATAAATGAGGCGTTCTCTACGCGATCGGTAAATGCATTGAGAGTAATTAAATGGTGTGCCGTTGGAATCAGTTTCGTTTATCTCGTGGTGATGCCGTTTTTCTATCTGATTGGAGAGAAAGACAGTGCTCCAGGTGTCATGTTAATCGGTCTTGTATTGATATTTGCTTCACTCGTCATTGCAGTATTTACTGCGGTTCTTCAGAAATTAGTAAAAAGCGCCATTGAGATTAAATCTGAAAATGATTTAACAGTTTGAGGTGATAACTATGGCCATTATCATTAATATTGATGTCATGCTTGCTAAAAGAAAAATGAGTGTAACAGAGCTTTCAGGAAAGGTAGGGATCACCATGGCGAATCTTTCTATTTTAAAAAATGGGAAGGCTAAAGCGGTGCGCTTTTCGACGTTAGAGGCAATTTGCAAAGCACTAGATTGCCAACCAGGAGACATTTTAGAATATAGAACGGACGAAGATGACCATGATCGATAACATTGCTATTGGAGAATGATCAAATGAGGATGAGGCCAATGAAACAATTCACATCTTTTGGAGTGGAACAGGCGCTCTCCTGTCTGTTCCCTGTTATGATCTTCGCTTCCTTAGCCATAACCCAAGTCGTTCCATTCCCATTTCTACCACGCTATGATTGGCTGTTGATTATTTGTCTTTTACTGCAGTGGGTGATGGTCCGATCAGGTCTTGAAACGGTTGATGAATTAAAGGTCATTACATTGTTTCATATGATTGGTTTAGCGCTAGAACTGTTCAAGGTGCACATGGGATCCTGGTCTTATCCCGCTGAAGGTTACACAAAAATTCTTGGTGTCCCTTTATATAGTGGCTTCATGTATGCAAGTGTTGCAAGCTACCTTTGTCAGGCATGGCGAAGGTTGCATGTTCAGCTGATCAACTGGCCCTCAAACTGGGTAGTCGTTCCCCTTTCATCAGCTATCTACTTAAATTTCTTCACACATCATTATTGGATTGATGTACGCTGGTGGTTAGCCTTTCTCGTAATCATTGTCTTCTGGAAATCATGGGTCAATTACGAGGTTAATGGACAGACATACAAGATGCCAATTGCGCTCTCCTTTATTCTGATTGGCTTTTTTATATGGGTTGCAGAAAACATCGCAACTTTTTTTGGTGCTTGGGAATACCCAAACCAAACGGATGCCTGGAGTCTTGTACATCTAGGAAAAGTAAGTTCCTGGCTGCTCCTCGTAATTGTTAGCTTTTTGATTGTAGCCACATTAAAGCAAGTAAAAACAAATCCACATCTTTTAAACACATCTGGTTCATCTATTCATTTTACTCTTAAAAAGAAAGGATAGATAAGATGACTTCTAAACAAGCGTGCTTAGGATGCAATTTAGCCAATAAAACAGAACCTGCTCATGTTGTATATGAAAATGAATTCATCACTTGTATTCTGGATATTGAACCGTTTAATGAAGGGCATCTATTGATCCTTCCTAAAAACCATTTCATGGATTTAGAAGAGTTAGACGAGACTACCGCAAATGCCATTATGGTAGCATCGATGAAACTCTCTAAAGCGATCAAACAATCTTATGCACCTGAAGGCATTACCATCTGTCAAAATGGCGGTCAATTTAACGATCTTGGCCATTATCATATGCATCTTATTCCAAGATTTCAGGGTCAGCCGTTTTATTATGAAGAGGCCCTGGATAATGGAAAAGCAAAAAGTAGATTAGCGGAATCGAGTTTGCAATTAAGGAAATATCTGTAATAAGAAAAGACCATCGTGTTCACTGATGGTCTTTTTATACCTTCAAATCATGATTAAGCGCGCTATTTCTTAATCTCGCATCGCACCTGCTTCTCGGGACGTCATTGCCCCATCTCCCATACTTACATCTTTTTTGATTTCTTGCTTTACTTTTTGTGCATCAGTTCCGGCATATTCTGGTTTCATGATAGACCCCAAACTCTTTTTAGGTTTTTGGTTTTGCTTCATATAGGCCCTCCATTACTTAGTTAGTGGTTTTTATTATTCACAAATACCATAGCGCTTTATCCAATACGTGTTAGGTAAGTTTTTTTAAAATAATCAGTGAATTTATTGTATTTTTGTTCTTTTTTTGAAATAATTGACATTAGGTTTTGGAAATTATTTATATTTTTTTCGTGTGTAAATCAGACATGTTAAACCTATAAATCTGCTATATGTATGGGATAAAAGAAGGGTTGCTATGAATCAATGATCCTCATGAATCGTTTTATTATCAATTTAGACGCAATAATCGATATATTTGACGCTGACAAAATTTCGCTGCTTTATTTGGAAACATAGTTTACATTCGAGATTGAAAGAAAATGAGGTGTGATAACAATGATTATCATGGTAAATGGAGCTTTCGGAGTAGGAAAGACGACCGTTGCAGAAGCTTTATTAAAAAATGTCGACAATAGTATGATCTACGATCCAGAAATAATCGGATTCATGTTACGAAACATCATTCCAGAAGACGTTCAGTTACAAGAAGCAAAAGCAGGCGATTTTCAAGATCTGAAGTTGTGGACAGAGCTGACTGTCGAAACAGCTGCTCGTTTAATCACTCGCTATAACAGAAACTTAATCGTTCCCATGACAATAAGAAACCCTGATTACTTTCAATACATATTTAGTGGTTTAAACAAATGGGATGAGACGATCCATGCTTTTTGTTTAACAGCGAGTAAAGAAACCATTGCTACAAGGTTATTCAATCGAGGAGAAGTAGAAGGTGCATGGTGCTTTCATCAAACGGATTCTTGTATTGATGCATTTGAGAGATATCCTTTAGGAGAGTCGATCTCAACGGAAAATGTGAGCATAAATGCCATAATTGAGGAGATCACACAAAGAATACGTTCAAAAGAGCAGAGTAAGGACTTTGATAGACATCTCAGTTAAACCTACATATGAAAACGTTACAATCTTAAACGATGCGGATGCTCTATTGAGTATCCCATTGTTAAAATGAAAGAGGATGGAAACATATGGTTAAAAGGTTGCCTTTCAAACGAATAAAATGGCCTGGCTGGGTTGTTCTTATCTTCTTAGGCATTTTCATCGTTATTGGAATTGGGAAGTGGGTCGGGGATAGCAGTGCAAAGGGTGTTCAATCGAAAAGTAAGGAAGAAACTTCGATTGAATATAACCAGGATATAGATGAGACAAATCGTTATACGATGTTGATTAATACCCCGGTTATTGAAAATTCATCACTAGCTAAATCAATTCAGGATTGGATCACAAAACAAAAAGAAACTTTTCTCTCTGAAGTGGAAGCTGAAAAAGACCATCTTGGTTCAGGATACCGTGCCCATTTAACGATTCAAGTTGATGCAAAAAAAGGAGCGAAAGATACAACGAGTTTGATTTTTCACTCTTTTCATTTAGTCAATACGGTTTCAGCTGATAACCATTTTAAAATTTTTACGATGGACTCCACACACAAACCCTTAAAGTTAACAGAATTCTTAATGCCTTATGGGGAAACGGCAGAAACCATTCGTTCAAACCTTAAACAACAATTAAAACAGAATCAAGTAATCAAAAATGAGTTAAACGATCACAAGCTTAAGGAAATCCTGCAAGAGCCGAATTCATGGAACTGGATGGCAAATGAAAATTCGCTAACCCTCTTTATAGAGAAATCGAAACTGACGGAAAATCACACGGGAACGATCGAAGTCAACATTCCGCTTGATAAAAAAAACACAGGTGTCCTTAAACAAACAGGACTTAACCCTGGTGAAAAATACGTTGCACTTACTTTTGATGATGGACCCCGTCCTGAAGTAACACCTCGCGTGTTGGAAGCCCTAAAAAAGCATCATGCAAAAGCGACTTTTTTTATGTTAGGTAGTCAAGTAGAAAAGCATCCTTCCCTTGCTGCGCAAGTTGCTGATGCTGGTCATGAGATTGGAAATCACACCGATCGGCATATCAACCTAACCCAAATAGAGAAATCACAATTAGTGAAAGAGGTAACCAATTCAAGTCAAGAGATCGAAGAAGCGACTGGGCAAATTCCTACGCTCATAAGACCTCCTTATGGAGAGATCAACTCACAAGTCGAAGAAGTTGCGAGATCGAACGGTTCCTCTCTTATTCTATGGTCAGTCGATTCACTGGATTGGAAAAGTAAAAATGCGAGAGCCATTAACGAGGTGGTGCAAGAAGAAGTTGTCTCAGGCTCGATTATTCTCTTGCATGATGTTCATCCCACTACTGCCGACGCACTACCAAACCTTTTAACTACACTTGAAAAAGAAGGCTATCATTTTTTAACGGTATCTCAACTGCTATCAACTCAGGAAAAATATCGTGCGGGTACTTATTATGGAAAGAGCTAAGTGAGTGATCGCTTTTAGTATCTAAGATTCAAATGATTAAAGAATAGGTGGACCATGATGAAAAATCGATTGTCAAACAGGCGAAAAAAAAGGCGTAAGATGAAATTACTTATAGTGACATCTATCCTATTGTTCATAGTTATTGGAGTTTGTAGTTATTTAGGATATCAAGTATATGACACGGCAAAGGAGTCTTATAGCGAACTTGATCGGGATCGTGCAATGTCTGAATTGAGAGATACAAAAGTAGATATTGGAAATGAACCTATTTCAATTCTACTTCTCGGAATTGAGGATTATTCTTCTGATGGAAAGGGAGGGCGAGCAGATACCCAAGTTCTATTAACCCTCGATCCTCAGGTCAAGGATGTAACGATGACCACGATTCCGAGGGATACGAAAGTGGAAGTCCCTGAAGAGAAAGTGGGGGCTGAATATGCGGGGACCCATAAAATTAACGCGGCTTATACATACGGTTATCTAACAAAGTACGGCGCCAAAAAGCTAGCTGTCGAAACGGTGGAAGATCTTTTAGATATTCCGGTCGATAAGTACGTTGCGGTTGATTTTGATGGATTTCATGACATTGTTGACGCCATAGGTGGCGTAGAAGTAGATGTGAAATACCCTTTTTGGGAGAAAAATTATTATTCCAATAATCGGATTTATTTTGATGAGGGAACTACCAAAATGAATGGAGAAGAAGCGCTCGCCTTTGTAAGAATGCGAAAGCGTGATGTGAATACAGTGTATTCAAGAGACCAACGGCAAAGGCAGTTTATTAAAGCAACGATTGATGAACTCAAGTCAGGGGACACGATCTTTGAAGTCAATAAGATCTCAGACGTGTTAAAAAATAACGTTGAGACTAACTTAAAGCCAGGTGAAATGCTTGCCTTACAGAGAAAGTTTTCCTCACTTAGTTCAACTTCAATTAAAACGAAAGAAATGGTAGGCACAACACCAGATGTTGCAGGGCCGTCTTACTTCATACCCGATTCAAATCAATTAGATCGGTTGAGGGAGGACTTAAAAAACGCTTTGAAGTTATCGTAATTTAAATATGTGAAATGAATTTCGAAGTGATTTAACAACACATAGGAGGTAGTTAGATTGGTTTTTGAAATGACGACGCAAGTTCGGGTTTCCAATATGGAAGAAGGGCGCCAGTGGTATGAGAAATTGTTAAAGAAGAAACCCGATTTCATTCCTCATGAAGGATTTGCGGAATGGAAACTTCTACCCGGTTGTTGGCTGCAAGTTGCAGAAGGTCATGTCACAGAGGGGAATGGTCCATTGCGGTTAGGTGTGACCGATATACTAGCTGAAAGAAACCGATTAATGAAAGACCTGGATATAGAAGAGTTCGATATCCATTCAAGATTAGAAGTTCCCGTAAAGTGGGGAACGTTTGCGGATCCATGGGGAAACCAACTTGGTTTTTTTGAATACATTAATAAGAATGAAGAAGAAGAACAAATAAAGTCAATTTTTGGGAAGGCGGGAAAATAACTTATCTCGTTAGGAGAAGTTAATCAATTTGCATTTTTCAGGAGGTCAATGGATGTTTGAAAGAATTGATACATTTTGTATGAGAGTGACCGATATTGAGAAATCAAGCCAGTGGTATGAAGAGTCGTTAGGATTGCAAGTAATCTTTAAGGGGAAAGGATACCGCGTATTAAGTGTAGGGAGTGGTCATGTACCTTTAACCATCGAAGAGGGAGAGACGAATTCTAGTTCAAATCAAAGTTACCCTATTCTTTACTCAAAAGATATTGAAAGAACCTATATAAAACTAAAAGACCAGAATGTTCGTACAAGTGATCTTCATCACGATGAGGATAATCACTACTTCGATTTTTTTGATCCAGATAACAATAAGCTGCAAGTGTGTTTTTTCAATGAGTCATAAAGGGGAAGCAATTCGAGAGGGGGGAGGAGATGAATCCAACATTATCTCTAACACAAAATGAAAGAATACAACTAAGAAAAGCCAACGTAAAAATCAATGAAATACATACGTTAACCACTTCAGAAATAGCCAAGATCTTGCATGTTTCAAATGAAAGGGCAAAAGTTTATAAAGGCTTAGCAGATTTTCAATCAGTTCCATCGATTGGTTTTCAATTAGCCGAAAAATTGGTATCGACTTTAAAGATTTATTCATTGAATGAAATAAAAAATCAAAATAGTAGTGATCTATTCAATGAGTTAGAACAATGTTTAGGTGTTTGGACGGATAGTTGTGTGGAAGATCAAATTCGTTGTGTGATTCACTATGCGAATCACCCGACCAGTAATAAGAAATGGTTCAATTTTACGGAGGAACGGAAAAAACACAGGGCAATAATAGGTTATCCAAAGAATCGACCTAAAAAAGCTTGGTATGAATAGGAAGAAGAAAAATGAAAAATAATGGGATTGGAAAGTTGTTTTTCTATAGTGACCAAGTCGTTGAATCTCCTGGAAACCAACGTCTGGACGCTTTACTGTTCGAAGGATTGGAAATAAGCACGGTTCAAGTAGGATATATCCCTTCCACGGAGGACAAGCGTAAGCAATATTTTCAAACAAAAGTTCAGTATTATCAAGATTATGGTGTAACGAATTTTCTCTATTTTGATTTATATTCGGAATTTAATTCATTAAAAATAAAAGACTTGTTGCAATGTGACATGATTCATCTTTCAGCAGGTAACCCGGTCGATTTTGGAAATGCAATGACCCATCGTGGCATGGATAAAATTCTAGTGGAATATGTACAGAACGGAGGAATCATTGTAGGGGTAAGTGGGGGAGGCGTGCTACTCGGGGAGTCTGTTAACTTATTTCAGCTATTTATCGATGATGACAAACAATCATCTGAAACGTTGCAGTTTGTAGATTTTGAATTTCTCCCTCACTATAATCGTTGGAATGAAGACTTTAAACAAAAGGTGAGGGAATATTCGGAAAGAAAGAGAAAGAAAATCGTTTGCGTCAATGATGGAGATGGGCTAATGGTTGATGGAGATTCGATCCGAATGATTGGTAATGTCCAGGTAATTGGTGGATCCTAACTTTTTTCTTGAAAAGCTGTTTTATTAGTAAAGGGAAAGCTGTGTATCACACCGCTCTCCCTTTTTTTCACTAACTTTCTCGAATAATTCGCTCCGCGACGTTTTTCCCGCTAATCACGACCATCGGTGATCCGCCACCAGGATGCGTACTGCCTCCAGCGAAGTAGAGGTTTGGTATATCCTTTGATTGATTCGACGGTCGAAGAAAGCTGTTTTTTAATGAGTTCGAGGAGATGCCATAGAGTGCTCCACGGAAAGCACGAAATTTTTCTTGAATTTCTTCAGGACCGATGACCTTTTCGACAACGAGGTGATCTCGAATAGGTAGCCCCTTTGCTTCCAATCGTTGATAGATCTTCTCTTTATAGTCTTCTAGTGAGATGTCATTTCCTTTTGTAAGTGGAGGGGCATTCACTAGAATAAAGAGATTATCTCCGTCTGGAGAAATAGAGGGATCCGTTACAGAAGAATTTGAAATATAAATGGTAGGCTCCTCTGGCCACTTTTCGTTAAATAGCGTGTTAAATTCTTCTGAATAATCTTTTGAGAAATAAACTTGATGATGCGTCAAATTTGGAAGCTTCGTGGAAAGCCCGGCCATTATGACGAAAGCCGAAATTGATGGAGAAGATCGCTCGATTTTTTTATTAGGCAGGGAGGGACGATGTTTCTCCGCTACAAGCGCAGGATAGGCGTTAAGCAAGTCTCCATTAATAATGGCATAGTCGACAGCATACGTATCCGTAGCTGTTTTAATCTGATATGCTCTTTTCTTTTCAACCTCAATGCTCGTTACCTCTGTATTGAGGTGAAAGGTGACGCCAAGTTGCCTAGCTGCGCGTTCAAGACTTTCAGCAAGCTTTGTATTTCCACCTTTAACATAATAAACTCCTTGTACCATTTCTAGGTAACCAATCATGGCAAACGTTGCAGGTGATTGAAAGGGAGAAGAGCCAATATAAGTTGAATAACGATTAAATGCTTTAAGGAGAAGTGGATGCTTGAAATACCGCTCGTGAAAATGATTCATTTTT
This sequence comes from Bacillus sp. RAR_GA_16, assembly GCF_020165985.1. Classification (GTDB taxonomy): domain Bacteria; phylum Bacillota; class Bacilli; order Bacillales; family Guptibacillaceae; genus Guptibacillus. Next base: position 97,417 of record NZ_JAIUKZ010000018.1, on the reverse strand, counting down.
TCAAGCGGTCGTACCTGAACAACCGCTTGAAATAAACTTGGTGACAAGTAATCTTTCCAGTTAGTAAACATTCTAGGAAAGAACGAATCTTTAGATAAATGGTATAGACGTTCGATTTCCTTTAAGTAGTTTGGATAGTTTTCAGCGGCAAATGAGTCAAGATGATTTAGCTGTTCTTTCATAAACGTTTCATCTGTACTCATCATAAACGATTCACCATCGTCATCGACGTTTTTTGTATGATGATCAAGTTTAATCCAATGATAAAAATCTCGAGGATTCAGGTTTGCTTCTTCAAAAATTGAATCAAATACTTCTGGCATCGTCATCGTATTTGGCCCAAAGTCAAAGTGATAGGCACCCATTTCCACAGGCATCATTTTCCCACCAGTATAAGCATTTTTATCAAAAACGTGAACATCATATCCCTTGCTAGCTAGTTTAATCGAAGCTGATAGTCCACCTAGACCTGCTCCAACGATGGCAACTGTTTTCATGAATACGTTCTTCCTTTCCAAACATACCCCTTCTGTTTTAATCCTGTTTGCATGGAATGGATAAGAAGAACCATAAATGCAATAGCACTAAACGGCATGAGGAGGGATAATGTCATTCGCTGTTCTGTTCTAAGATCAATCCATGCCTTCTGTAAGACAATTAGAAGGTAGGGAATGAATAAATTGAATTGAAATGAGCCTGCTATAGATGTATAAAGTCCAATTAGTATGAAAACGAGTGGGCCGACATAGAAACAACCATAAAATAGGAAAAGTAAACCAATTAGAAAGCGAGATCGTCCAAGACCTGGAAATAAATTTTTGGTGAATCCGTTCCAAACTTCACGATTCGTTTGATACATATAGCACGTGACCATCTTTGTAATATTAGCAAGCAACACATGCTTTCCTTTCCTTTTAAAAGCTTTCGCCAAATCAATATCATCAAGCAGTGTGTCTCGGATGCTCGCATGACCACCAACCTGTTGATAAGCTTCCTTATGAACCATCATAAATGCTCCATGAGCTGCTGTGAAGGCGGGGAGCGTCGTGTAGTTAGCTGGTGCTAAAGGAAGATGAAAATGAACGACGAAATGTTGGAGTGGCACGAGTAATTTTTCTAGAAATAGGCTAACTGGAAATGCAGGGAAACCAGTCAGCATCGCGGCGCTTTTCTTCTTCATTAGACTAAGTGATGCTTGAATTGCATCAGGTGATAACCGAAGATCCGCATCATTGAACAACAAATATTCGCCTCTGGCATGTTCGCTAAGCTGATGGCAAGCGTACACTTTACCTGTCCAACCTTCAGGAAGCTCGTTCCCTTCAAGAACAGTAAAGCGAGAATCGTTTCTTGTATGCTTTCGGAGCAAATGTAAAGTTTGGTCACTTGAATGATCATCAAGAAAGAGAACTTCGAAGTGATGGTAGGTTAGCCTTTGTAAACTAGTAACAAGATCTTTCACATTTCGTTCCTCATCACGAAGAGGGACGAGAATGGATACTAGTCCATTCTCGTCCCCCGTCTTCTTAAGGCGCGGCATGAAGAGTGAATTAATGATCGTCCAAAATAAAAATAAGCTAAGGATACATAGATAGATAACAAACATTAGACAATCACCTCTTCTACCGACGCTTTGTTCTTTTGGGTTATGGTCTTCTTATATGTGACTAAAAGTAAAAGTGTGGGAACGAATGTTAACAAGCAGGCAAGCCATAATCCGTCTAATAATGCTAAGAAAATAAACATCCCCATGACCATTCCAAACAACATGACCATACGATTTTTCCACAAGATAAAAGCTGCTTTATTGGATGGCGTATTTCGCATATAAAGGGGATAGAGTAACACATGGAAAAAGAATGATACCCAAAACCACCCGGTAAAGTTTTGAAAAGGAACGTTATAGTACGCGCCATCACCATCCCAGCCCCAATATCCTTTCACTAAATATGCGACAGGATCAATAATTAAATCGATGAGAACTGCAATTAATCCCCCTGCTAGAGCATAAACTAGCCATCTTAAGTATCCTCGTTTCATCTTCTCGATCAACTGCATGGATATCACGTGAGTAACGGCAATAACCATAATCCAGGCAAATCCTATTCCAATTGGAACCTCAGCTATTTTAAAGCCAAAATCTCCTGAATAATCATACTGACCAAAGATTAAGCCGTAATGGACACCGAGTCCTTCTGCAATCATACTAAACGCAAAGATAAAAGAGGCATACGATAACCCCCGAAAAGAGCCGAAAGTACGGATGAAATAAAGACATCCTAATATACCACATAAAATAAGAAAGAAGGCATTTGCCCAATTTAAAAAAGGTGGTAGCAGGTCGAAACCTACTAGAATCAACCCACAACAATACCAAAAAATAAAAAGCCTAAAAATAATGTTATCCCAATTCATGTTGCGAAGGTCCTTTCTTAGCCAGTTTGTTCATCTTTCAATTTTTGATCCTCCGCAATTAAGTCCGCAGTAAGTTGACCGGAGAGAGTGACCATCGGGACACCACCGCCTGGATGAGTTGAACCACCTACAAAATATAAATTATCCACTAACTGACTTCTTGAAGGAATTTTGAATCCGCCGTTCACTTTTCGATCTGTAGCTACACCGTAAATCGAACCACCGTTAGAACCATATAATTCTTTTATATCATCCGGAATAAATTGATATTCGAATTCAATCGATTCACGAAGCCCTGTCATCCCCATACGCTCGAGTTTGTCTAGTACAATTTCACGATATCTCCCACGATGTTGTTCGAAACTCTCGCCAGGTTGAAGGGGTGGGACATGGGTTAGGACGAATAAATTTTCTTTGCCAGCCGGCGCCTGAGTTGGATCTGATTTTGAAGAAATGCCGATATACACTGTTGGATCATCTGCCGGTACGCCATCGTCAAAAATTTGCTTAAATTCAAGTTCTGGATCTTTTGAGAAAAAGAAATTATGATGTTGTAGCTGATCGAACGTTTTGTTTACACCTAATAGCATGACAAGACCAGATACTGTAGGCGTGTACTTTTTCATATCTTCTTTTACTTTTTCTGCCCCAGGTTCACCCTTTAGTAGCATCTCGTGAGCCGGAATACCTTCAAGGTTACTAACAATTAAATCAGCTTCCATCGTGGTTCCATTGGCTAGCTTTACACCAGCGGCTTTTTTGTTAACCGTAAGAATTTCAGCAACTTCCGTATTTACTTGAATGTCGACACCTAACTCATCGAGTACCTTAAGCATTCCTTCGGCAATCTTGTACATTCCACCTTCAACATAGTAGATTCCTAGACCAAGTTGAACATAGACAAGTTGAGATAGGATAGCTGGTGAATGGTAAGGCGAAGAGCCAATATACATAATAAAGAAGTTAAATAGCTGTTGTAAATGCTTGTCATCTAGATATTTTTCGGTAGCCTGATTCATTGATTTCATCGGATTCATTGAAAGAAGATCTTTAAAGGAATGCAGCTTTTGTAAATCTTGAATGCCAGATAAGCTTTTTTTATAAAAACTTTTCAAGCTAAGATCAAACATGGTTTTGCAGTAATCTAAATAGGAGAGGAAATTGGAATAATCTTTCTCTGAGCGTTTATGTACCTCAGATAACATCACGGCAATGTCACTTGTTACATCAATTTGTACACCGTCTTCAAAAAAGGTTCTCCACTGAGGTTCAATGCGTTTAATCGACATATAATCGTTTACATTTCGATCCGCACTCTTAAACAACTTTTCAAGAACCCAGGGCATTGTGAGAATGGAAGGCCCCGTGTCAAACTTAAATCCCTGACCAGAACGCTTGTTTAATTTACCACCAGCGCGTTCATTTTTTTCTAGGACAGTGACTTGATGCCCATCTGCTGCGAGACGAATAGCTGCTGATAGTCCACCTAGACCAGCCCCAATAACGATCGTTTTTTTGCTCATTCCTTCTCCTCCTTCATCTTATTAGCGTCATGAATCGACTTTTGTACACTGTCATTGTATAGTTTAGGTATAACCTTTGTAAAGGAATCATAACGCTGTTACAGTGTTAAGTGTACTTAAGGGAACATTACCTGAAATTGGATAGGTTAAACAATTTAGAAGTGAGGAATGCCTATGCAGATGATCCATTTATCCACTTTAGTCTTAATCATGGTGAACATTTTTGCGTGGCTGATCATTCATGTATCTATCTCTTATATTTGCCTTCGCTTGCCAGATTCCTTTTACCAATCAAAAAAAAGTGGGATAAACAATCGAAAGCAAGAACTTCATTTATATGAAAGGTTACGAATTCGAAAATGGAAAACCATTCTACCTGATGGGGGAGACGTGTTTAAAGGTGGGTTTCGGAAAAAAGAGTTAAGGACACTAAGTTCTTCTTATATTCAGAAATTCATTGTAGAAACGCGACGTGCAGAAGTGACGCACTGGTTGTTGATCCCACCATCCATCTTGTTTTTTGTATGGAATCCAATAAGCATTGGATTTATTATGATTGGTTATGCACTGATTGTTAACCTTCCATTTATCCTTATTCAACGGTACAATCGACTAAGGTTAAAACCATTACTAACTAAGCAGTTGAAAAAAGAGGAGCGCAGGGGGGATTCCATTGGAACATTTGGGGTTTGATCAAACCGAAAAAAGAAAAAACGAACATATCGACATCTGTCTGACAGAAGATGTTGAAGGGACAGGATTAACAACAGGGTTAGAACGGTATCGTTTTAAGCACAATCCTTTACCTGAAATTGCTTATAATGAAGTGGATATTTCAACTTCATTTCTAAATAAAAAATTAAACACACCATTTCTCATAAGCTCAATGACTGGTGGAACAGAGCGAGCATGGGAAATAAATAAGCGACTTGCAAAAGCCGCTGAAGCACATGGTTGGGCCCTTGGAGTAGGATCAATGCGAGCAGCAATTCAAGAATCGAAATCCGTTTATTCATTTGATGTTCGAAAATACGCCCCAACTATTCCAGTCCTGGCGAATATTGGAGCTGTTCAGCTTAATTATGGTTTTACGGTTGAAGAGTGTAAACGAGCCATCGATTTAATTCAAGCTGATGCGCTCATTCTTCATTTAAATCCATTACAAGAAGTCTTTCAACCTGAAGGCGATACAGACTTTCAAGATCTAATTGTGAAGATTCGCGAAGTAGCTAAGGCGATTCCGGTTCCGCTTGGAATAAAAGAAGTTGGTATGGGGATTGATGCGAAAACAGCTCAGCGGCTCATTAGTGCAGGTGCGAGCTTTATCGATGTAGCTGGTGCTGGCGGAACATCATGGATTCAAGTAGAAAGCTATCGATCTCACCAAACGATGCGACGACAGGCGGCGAAAGCGTTTGAGGATTGGGGCAACCCAACAGCGGATTGTATTATTGATGTAAGAAAACAACATCCTGATGTACCGATGATTGCAAGCGGTGGCTTAAAAAACGGCGTAGACGCGGCAAAAGCGATAGCCCTCGGTGCTGATGTTTCAGGATTTGGGCGAGCTCTTCTTGAAAATGCTGTAGATGATAGCGAAGAAGCACTATCAGATCAACTGAAACGAATTGAATTTGAACTCAGAACGGCCATGTTTGGTATAGGTGCCTCTTCGATTAACAGGTTAAAATACAATAGTGCTTTACGAAAGAAATAGCCAGAGCCTCTGCTCTGGCTATTTTGTTTTTGAATAGGTCGTCCTCGTGGGTGCAAACTAGAGCTGAAGGAGGGCGAACTTATTGAACTGGTTATCTGTATTTCCCTTTATCGTCGTCATTTTGGTCGCGATGAAAACAAAGTTAGTAATCCCTGGCCTAACAGCTGGACTTTTGACAGCTTCATTTATTTACAAGCCTGGCATTATCATTGGATTACAGCAGTTTTATGAATTTATTATGAGTGGATTGAAAGATGAAAATAATATTAAAATTGTTCTATTTCTTTATATGTTTACCGGATTAATTGGATTAATGAAATATACAGGTGGCATAAAAGGATTTGTCCATCTGGCTTCATCGAAAATCAATACAAAAAAAGGAGCTTTATTTCTTACCTGGATTTCAACAGTTGGAACATTTAGTGCTCCAAGCTTTCGTATTGTGACAGTAGCCCCCATTATGAAAGCACTCTTAAATAAAGTAAAGATTACACCTCAAGAACTGGGTTTTGTTATTGAGACAACTGCTACTCCAGTCATTGTATTAATGCCGATTGCGACTGCATTTGTAGGGTACATGTCATCGGTTGTTCAACTTTCATTAAAGGCAGAAGGAATTAAAGGGGACGGCTATCGCTTTTTTCTAGAAAGCATTCCATACAACTTCTTTTCCATTAGTATCATCCTAATCGGTTTTTACTTAAGCTTTTTCCACCATCGCAAGAAACAAGCAACTGATGCCGGTAATCAAGAAAAGGAACTTGATGATCAGTGGGAGGATTGTCATCCTGCCGTAGCAAAGGATCTTCCAAAAAAACCGATTAATTTATTATTGCCGCTCGGTGGGGTTATCCTATTAACGCTTCTTCTTACTTATTGGAGCGGTTATGAGAAGGGATTTCGTTCTTTGCTTCAGGCGTTTATTGAGGCTGATGTTCTCGACGCGATGGTATTTGCGCTATTAACGACCGTTCTACTAACATTCTTTTTCTATTTATTGCAGCGGTTTTCTTTAAAAGAACTCGTGACCTTCTTTATTGAGGGAGGAAATGAAATGATGCCCGTAATCGTATTATTAACGGTTGTTTGGGGGCTTGCTGCTTCGACTGAAGCGCTAGGATTCTCTACATTTGTGACATCTAATCTCGATTGGATCCCGTCTTTATTCGTCCCTCCTGTTTTATTTCTTGTTGGCGCATTTATTTCTTATTTTATTGGATCCTCATGGGGCACATGGGGGATCTTAATGCCACTTGGGATTTCTCTTGGTCATTCAACAGGGACGGATCTACCACTCGTCATCGGCGCCGTATTTGCGAGCGGTACATTCGGTGCATTTGCTTCTCCATTAAGTGATAATACGAATACAATCGCCAGAATTTTGAAGCTAAACCCGATGACATATGCTAAATTTAAGCTAACGCCTGCTCTTATTGCGGCTGGGACGGCTGCTGTCGGTTATGTGATTATTTCTTTTGTCGTTTAGCTGATTAAAAAGCACTTTTGTATTGACAACTGTTTTAATACCCTTTATTATTGAAAATAACTTAATAATCCTTTGTTTAAAGGATCTTCTTATTCAGAGAGGTGGAGGGACTGGCCCTTAGATACCTCGGCAACGGACCAATGGACATTTCGTTCATTTGGAACCGTGCCAATTCCTGCGGCGAAAGTCGAAAAATGAGAAGAGGCTCGGTCAATCCAAACCCTCTTCTGTTCGGTCAGATGAGGGTTTTTTGTATGCTCCCACATCTGGAAAATTGTTTTAGTAGAGGGAGTGAATGATCTTGCATACACTAATGGATAATGAAACAAGAAAACAACAGCTTATTAAGACCCTTCTCCAAAAAGGAATCTATAAGAAGGGTGAGAAACAGCTTTATATGTTAACACTAAATGAACTGGAAAACATATATGCTCGATTAGAGAAATTGAATACGATAACTGGAAACGGAGTGGTCACAGTGGCGCAAGCAACATTTGCAGCAGGGTGCTTTTGGGGAGTAGAAGCACTATTTCAACAATTGAACGGAGTCATTTCAACATCTGCAGGATTTACTGGTGGTGAAACGATTAATCCTACGTATGAAGACGTCTATTCTGAATTAACTGGGCATGCAGAGTCTGTTCAGGTTGAATACGATCCTTCTCTCGTTTCTTACGAAGAGTTGGTAGAAGTTTTTTTTGAAAATCATAACCCAACTTCTTTAAATCGTCAGGGGGAAGATATTGGAACACGCTACCGTTCAGCGATCTTCTTCCATACGAGTGAACAGGCAGAAATTGCCCTTCTAGCAAAAGAAAGACTTGAGCAATCTGGCCGCTTTAAGAAACCCGTTGTGACTCAAGTTGTTCCGATAACATCATTTTATCGTGCAGAAGAGTATCACCAGAGTTATCTTGCTAAAAGAGGGCAGTCTTCCTGCAAAATCTCTTAATACTACAAAAGCTTTACCTCGTCACGCGAGGTAAAGCTTTTTAATTGGGCTGATTTACACCAATTTGATCAAGGAATACTTTTCCTTTTGGTGAAGCGTTAAATTCAAATGTAATGGATTCGATCTCTTTCTGCTTCATTAAGCTATTATCTTCAATAAACCGTTGCATTGGGATGTTAAACGTTTGAAGGACGGGTTCAGTCTCTTCACCGTACCGCCGTTCTTCAAAGTACTTTGTTTTCGTATGCTGTATAGGGAGAACTCCGGGCATTGGCATCACTTCACTTAACAAGACGCTGGCTGATTCACCACTAGATGAGCTTACAGTGATGACAAAGTCAAGCGGCTGCTGATCTTCTGCATCTGATACATTTGCGGCAGTAAACGTTAGCGCACTATTCGATGAGAAGGAGAATGGATCCTGCAATGCTTTTGTAAAGTGCAGAGAGTAGGTTCCATTAGTAGAATAAGACTCATCCCATTTTAAGAACACACCATGAGTTCCTCTGTCTTTCTCTCTCCGAAATTCAAGTTCTCCTTCATACCATTGAAGGAAGCTATTTGCTTCTATTTTGATAAATGGAGATGTTGCGGTTAGGACGTTTACATCTTCTTCAAAGTCACTGAAAATAAGGTAAGAGGGATCTTCGTACTTACTAATATAGGTTGTATTAGGTAGCCAATCTAAGGCGTATCGGTAGTCCTCAAACATTGGTTGATAGCTTTCATCATCATGAAGAGTCGTTTCAAGAAAACCAGAAACATATGTCCGGGCAATCTGACGTTGTTCTTCACCTTCAAGTAGAGGCTGTTTATTTAAAAGTAACGTAAAAGGAAAATACGTATCGTTTTCTCCCCATGTCGTGTTAAATTGTCCATGATTAGCACCATCAATATAAAGGGCGGCTTTTATCCTTTGCTCACCACCTGTTAATTCAACACCGTTGTATTGGCGATCACCTTCAAATTCTGATAAATCACTATCATATGACCCGCCAACCAATAAGTAATTCACATCATCTACTTTAATTTTTCGATCAGAAAGTGTTTGGTAATCGGTAGGAGCAAGGGCAATCACCGTTTCAATGTTATAGTTGAAGTTAAACCGCATATTGGCGTTGTCTGGATAGCGATCAAGTTCATTAAATTTTGTCGCAAGAATGGCCGCTTGACCTCCGCGAGAATGTCCGATTAAGGCGATGTGATCCATATCTACTTTATTGAAAAAGGGTGTATCTTTTTGAGCTGATAATGCTTCAATTTCTTCTATATGTTTTAGAAGCAGCCAGGCTCTGCCATTAATATCTCCAGCAACACCAGCGGACCACGATGAATTGAAGAAGTTTTCATCAACCGATACTGTTACAAATCCTCTACTTGCAAGTAACTCTCCAAGGTAATTATAGCCTTCATCAGAAAAGTCCTCCATCTTATGATTTCCATGTACCACAAGAACGAGGGGAAATGGACCATCACCATCCGGCATGAAAACACGTCCGTTTAGCGGAACATTCGAATCTTTGAAACCCCAAAACCACTCTCGTTCCTTAGACCATTCTCCGATCATACTTGAAGCGTTAACTGAATTCGTTTTAAGATCAACATTTTTACTAAATTCATCACGTTGTTTATCTGTTCCACTTCCATATGTAAAGGTTTTAATCGAATACGCCCCAGTTTCTGAAGGATTCTCGCTCACAGGAGAGAAGGGTTCCACATTGTTCGCAAGCCGCTCATCCATGATCCCAGGGGTAAATAGCCAATAACAGAAAGTGCCTGTTATTAATACACCTAACAAAATCATCATCCAAGAAAGTGGTTTTTTTAACCCTTTCGTTAACGAATAGCCAAAGAGTGCTCCTGTGATGATACCAATACCCACTAAGACGTAAGCGAGAGGGAGAATGTTTTCCAGACTACGAAATTGATCTAGTGTGTAAATCATGATTGCTAATGAAATTCCAATACTAGAGATGAAAAGGGCAGGAAGCTTTTTTAACTTTCTTATAAACCAGGTGCCAATCCCTACAGCACCCCACGTGCTAACAATAGCGATAAGAAAAAAAAGAATGATGTCGATCCATTTCCCAAGACCAGTATGGAAATCAAAACCAATGGAAAAGATTAGAAGCATTGTAATCGTTATGGCTCCGTAGGAAGCCCCTTTCCAACTAGCGTTTAAGAAGGATTGCATCGGTTTAAGGAGTGGTGAAATTTTTTTCAAGATATTTTTGTTATGCGTTTCTTTACGTGTCTTCTCAAGCTCTGGTTCCTGTTCCACATGAATCCTCCGTTTCATCATCTACTACTTTTATTATAGCAAACACAAAAAGAAGAAGGGAAAATTCCTTTCACTCCATAAGCTAGAGTGGGTTCCGTTCAATTAATTGTCAAAACGAGTACAGCATAGGATTTGATTCTCTCTTAAATAAGTCGTACAATAAAAATATAATTTAATGTGAAGTATTTCACAAACATTTGTTTGTGATAAAGATAAAGGTGGGGATTGAGTGAAGAATGAGCTTAAAAGATATGCTTCCGGTTTTAAACTCACACATCTGTTCATGATCTTTGGTGCTTTTTTTATTGGTGCTTCGATCATCGCACAGGCCTTTCTAATAGTTGATATTGTAAATAAAGTTTTCGTGGAGAAAACTTCCTTTGCCGAAATTGTCCCTTTACTTATCAGTTTACTCCTAGTGTTAGTGATACGGCCATTCTTATCATACTTAATGGGAAGAGCTGGCGTGACGATGGCTGCTACAGTAAAACAAAGAATACGAAAAGCGCTATTGGGTAAATTTTCACGAGAGGCGTTACTTAGCTCTCGCATGGGCCAATCCGGACAAAAGGTGAGTATTTTGCTCGATGCCGTTGATGAGATCGACGCTTATTATAGTAAATATATGCCGCAAGTGTTCAAAACGGCAGTGATCCCAATTTTCATCTTAATTGCTGTTTCAACTCAACATATTGAAACGGGACTAATCATGATGGTCACGGCGCCGTTTATACCGCTGTTTTATATTATTATTGGAATTCGAACACAGAAAAAATCTGAAGAGAAGCTTGAACAAATGACCGTTTTTTCTGGGAGGTTTTTGGATACCATCCAGGGATTGACGACGTTAAATTTATTCCGACAATCAAAGAAATATCGAACGATTATGGAAGAAAGTAGCTTGAATTACCGCGATGCAACGATCGAAGTGCTGAAAGTTGCTTTCGTCTCGTCTTTAATGCTTGAACTTATTTCTATGTTAAGTATCGGGATTATTGCGCTTGAAATTGGTCTGCGTCTTATCGTGTTTAATAGCATGACTTTTGCCACAGCGTTTTTTCTTCTTATTCTTGCACCAGAGTTCTATCTTTCACTAAAAGAGCTTGGTAGTGCCTTTCATACTGGTAGAGGGAGTATGAGCGCAATGAGTAAGATAAGTCAAGAACTCCGAAATGAGAAAGAGGAAGTTACATGGGGAGATCGTCCAATTAGGAGTAATGAAGATCCACCTACGATTACACTTAATAACGTTTCTTATCAGTACAATGAGGGTGAATTTGAATTATCAAAATTGAATTTTAAGATTGAACCATATAGCAAAACCGCCGTCATCGGACGAAGTGGGTCTGGCAAGTCAACGCTACTGAACATCATTGCGGGGTTGCTACCACCACAACAGGGTGAGATCACAATAAATGAAGATCCTTTAACAAGTATAGAAGAAGAGAGCTGGTTTTCACAGATTAGCTATATTTCACAAAACCCCTATTTGTTTACTGGAACAATTGCTGAAAACATCTGTATCGGTTCAAAAAATGCAAGTCAATTAGAAATGGAAGAAGCAGCAGAAAAAGCTGGTATCTCGTCATTTGTTGCGTCCTTAGAAAACGGTTATGAGACGATTATTGGTGAATCAGGTCGTGGTTTATCAGGAGGAGAAAAACAGCGTTTGGCACTGGCACGCGCGTTTTTGAAGAAACCTAATGTCATTCTGTTTGATGAACCAACTACCGGGCTTGATTTGTATACTGAAAAAGTCCTACAAACTGCCATTAATTCGCTATCTGAAAATGCATCAATGATTATTGTTGCGCACCGCCTTCATACCATTCGAAAAGCTGATCACATTATTGTAATGGATCAGGGGAAGTTGATAGCTGAAGGAACTGATAACAGCCTATATGAATCAAGTGAACTATATAGACAGATGGTAAGTGCTCAAACAGAGGAGGTGATTTTATGAAAGAACTAGCATTTGTATGGCGTGAAATGCTGACAGAGAAAAAAGATATTCTCGTTTCGATCTTATTTGGTTTCATCGCAGGAATTACGGCAGTTGCTTTATTTGCATCAAGCGGCTATTTAATTTCTAAAGCGGCGCTCTCATTACCTGTTTTTGCACTAGCGATTTTAACAGCGGTTGTGAAATTTTTTGGTCTTGCACGAGCAGTGGGGCGCTATTTTGAAAGGATTTATTCCCATCGTGCTACTTTCACTATTTTAAGCAACATGCGCGTCTCCTTTTATAAAAAACTTGAGCCAATTGCAGCTGGTTTATCTCAACGGTATCGAAGTGGTGAGTTACTGGGTAGAATTGTTGGGGATATTGATCGACTTCAACATTTTTATTTGCGTGTATTTTACCCACCTATCGTCTTTATTTTGATATTTCTTGTAACAATTTGGTTTACTGTATTCTTTTCAATTGAAATAGCATGCTTATTGTTGTTAGGCGTTTTCTTTACAGGACTCGTCATTCCAGGATATTTTTCCTGGCGCTTACGTAAAAAAGATCAGGCCGTCAGGACGCTTAGGGGAGAATTTGCAGCTGATTCAGCTGAATTTTTCGATGGGTATCGTGAATTGAAAATCATGAGAGAAATTGGGAACAAGAAGAATGCCCTCGAAAAGCAATCGAATGAGACGTTAGTTGCAGAAAGGAAAGCAGCCAATGCAGAAGTTTTTCACCAGGCGATCAATTCCTTTACTTCTTTATTTGTCGCATGGTGTGTGATAGGGGTTGGTTCGTATCTCGTTACCTCAGAAGAATTGAATGGTCTGTTTCTCGCCATGCTTGTTCTTATATCTTTAACCTCTTTTGAAAACGCAGTGCCAATGGCTATCATACCAGCCTATTTGCAGGACAGTATTGTCGCTTCTAAAAGACTTTCATCTGTTAAAGGCGAACAAAGGAATGAAGTTCAGGGAAAGGTTGAGCTGCCGCAAGAGAAACCGTTTTGTTTGGCGGCAAATCAGGTCACTTTTTCTTATCCTGGTGAAGCGAGAAAGGCATTAAATCACGTTACGGTTCATATACCAGCAGGAGGAAAAACAGCGATTGTAGGGCCAAGTGGTTCCGGTAAGTCTACGCTATTACAACTTTTTCTTAAGTTCTATGAAAGCAGCGGCGTAGAAATGAATGGTGATTTGACCCAAACGTTATCGCAGGAAAAAGTTTGGGAGGTAACGAATGTGGTTCTTCAACAAAACCACTTTTTCTCAGGATCAATTCGTGATAACTTGAGACTCGCTGGTGAGACGTTAACCGATGAACAGTTACGAAACGCGCTTCATGTTGTACAGCTAGAACATCTTTCTCTTGATTACAATGTTCAAGAAAAAGGCGCAAATTTGTCTGGAGGCGAACAGCAACGTCTTGCGATTGCACGTGCTTTATTAAAAGGAAAGCGGGTCTGGATGCTGGATGAACCGACTTCTTCCGTGGATCTTTTGACGGAAAGAGCGATCCTTAACCATCTATTAAATCAAGCAAAAGAAGATACGATCCTACTCGTCAGTCATCGGCTGAACAACCTTGAAAAAATGGATCAGATTATCGTAATGGATTCAGGTGAAATTGTCGAAAGCGGGACGTACAAAGAACTCATGGAGAAAAAAGGATATTTTTATGAGATGAGGGAAATCGAAAAAAGCGTTCTTCTTTAAATTTTTCTTCCAACCCCTGCTGTCATTCAGCAGGGGTTGGAAGTTTTTTTTGAAGTTTTCGCAAAAAAAGAGGGGAAGTCTCCTTTTTATGGAATTTTATAGAAGTAAGTAAAAAAGGAGGAGTTATATTGTTAAATAACGTATGTGTCATTACCATCAAAGTATCGAATATGAAAGAATCATTAGCGTTTTACACTGAAGTCCTGGGTTTTAAAATTTCGAAAGAATATGGACCAAACATAGTGAGTCTTCAGCATGATTCGATTGCAATCGTGCTTGAAGAAGAGTCTCTAAAATCAGGAAAAAATAGTGTTCTAATTGCGATTCAATCAAATGATATCCATCGAGATTTTCAAAGGTTTAAAGAAAAAAGAGTGCCGATCCTATCAGAAGAGCCAAAACCATGTCCACCAGGATTATATTTTGTTATTGAAGACCCTTCTGGGAATCAAGTTGAAATTCTTCAATTTATGAATTAATCGGATACATAAGTGGTGTCTAAATCATTTATTCGTCGATCTGCTGTTCAATTTCTATTAACATCGCTAGGGATTCTCTTAATAGGGTCCCTACCATATCTCTTTTTTAACATGAAGTCGCAGCTTGAAATATTAGAGATGATTGATCAAAAAACCTTGTCAAATACACTCTTTTTGTATGATACGATCGTATTTAACGTGAATGCATATGTAAATCAACTAATTCATACCATCGAGTATTTGATAAATGGCAACATGCTTGAATATTACGCAAGAGGTAGAAATTTACCCTTGTTTCCTACTCTTTGGGATGCTTATCGTCTCTCTATGTCTTATTTAGTGGGATCCTTAATTGTCTCAGTATGTGCAGGGATTGTGTTGACGATGGTAACAATGGTTTTTCCAAAACAAACAAGAGCTTATATAAAGGGCATTTTTTTCCTAGTCGAGTCTTTGCCTGATATTTTTGTGATATTACTTGCACAGCTTGGGGTGATATGGCTATTTAAACAAACAGATCTTCTTCTTTTCAATGTCACAAATGGATTTAATGATCAAGCCATCTTTTTACCAATTTTCATCCTATCTTTACTTCCTTCAGTTTACATTTATAAATATTTATTGCTCTCTTTTGAAGAAGAGGAAAATCAGCTTTATGTAGAGCTTGCAAAAGGGAAAGGAATTAACCGCTATAGGATTCTACTTCATCATATGTTTCGGAATGCTATGGTTTCGTTGTTTTATCACTTTAAAGGAGTTTTTCTATTCGCTCTGGCCAACCTACTTATGTTGGAGTTGATATTTGACATGAATGGTATCATGATGTTCATTTATCTACATGGAGCCGTGAATACAGAGATGGTAACGCTCTCTCTATATATGATTTTTCTACCAACCTTTGTTTTTTTTACCTTAATCGAATGGTTTATTGAACGATGGACAGCAAGGCAGGAGGGAGTACTATGAAGAAAAATTCACTTCTACGAAATGTTCCTTTTGTCTTAGGGGTTGGTTTTTTATTGCTTCTTTTAATAAGTAGTTCCTTATATAGTTTATATGGTTCACAGATTCAGCCTGATAAAATGCTTTATGATGAAAATGGAAACGTTATAGCATTAGCTCCATTTGCACCTTCATTATCGTTTCCGCTTGGAAGCGATCTGGATGGCTATTCTTTTGTATTGAAGCTGTTAGAAGGTGCTAAATACACGATTGGGTTAGCCATTGCCGTTGCCTTTTTTAGAATTATCCTTTCTTTTCTATTTGGCTATTTCCTTTATCGTCTACCTTCCTCTTTAAGGAATATGTTTAGTGGACTAGCGAACACGCTCCATTATGCACCCGTTACGATTTTCACTTATCTTCTGATCGCGCCGGTTGTTCTGAATTTTAGCTGGAGTTATGATGTTTCTACGAAAATCATCTTTCCAATGCTTATTCTGATTGGTATAAGTATTCCGGTACTAGCTCTTTACATACAAAATGAATTAGACGGCATATCGAAAAAAGAATACATTGATAGTGCAAAAATTCTAGGAGGGAGTAACTTTCATCTTTTCAGAAAACATTTGGCCCCTTTTTTGTATCCGAAGCTATTGCTTCTTTTTGTGCAGCAAGTAGGTCAAGTTCTCATTATTTTCGCTCATCTGGGATTATTAAATATTTTCATTGGAGGCACTGATGTAAGGGTGATGGATGTTGATTTTAAAACAGGTGAGACAACAACACAATCATTTTCAATGACGAATGAGTGGGCAGGATTAATCGCTCAAAACTTTTCTTATGCGCAATCATTCCCCTGGATGGTACTAGCTCCGGTAACCGCGTTTGCTTTATCGATTCTAGCGATTAATAGCATCGTTTATGGATTAACGAATCGTAAAACTTATAAGAAACGTGTTGTCAAAACGAGCCTTCCTGTCAAAACTGTCATTCTTAAACAAAATCAATTTGAATTAACTGGTGCCAGTCATTCGTCAAAACAAGGATAATACTATCCGATACGATCACATGTACGATATACTAATAGCTAGCTTATTTTTTTGAGAGAGGAATGTTACCTTTGGCAGCTGTTTGTATTATCGCCGAAAAGCCAGATCAGGGAACGCGACTTGCCGCCCCTTATCCAACTAAAAAAAAACAAGGTTATCTCTATATTAAACCAAATGCTGATTTTCCTGATGGTGCTTATATGACCTGGGCAGTAGGGCACTTGTGTGAATTGGTCCCTCCTGAAGCATACGAATCTTCATGGAAGAAATGGTCTCTGCAAACCCTTCCGATGATTCCGACACAATTTCATTATCAGGTAACGAAAGGAAAATGGAAACAATTTAACATTATTAAAGAGCTCGTTAACAAGAAAGAAGTAGGTTCAATTATTCATGCGGGTGATGCTGGGAGAGAGGGTGAACTCATTGTCCGTACGATTTTGAATCAGGCTCGGTGCAAGAAACCAATGAAACGTCTCTGGATTTCGTCATTAACAGAGCGTGCCGTAAAAGAAGGGTTTCAATCTCTTTTAGACGAAACGGAAACGCGTAATCTTTATTACGAGGCTTATGCAAGATCATGTGCTGATTGGGTCGTAGGGATTAACGCATCACGTGTTTATACCCTTCTCTTTAAACAAAAAGGGCTGCAGGATGTTTTTTCAGCAGGCAGGGTTCAAACCCCAACTCTAGCATTAGTTGTCCAACGAGAGAAAGAGATTGCAAACTTTAAATCTGAGCCTTTTTGGGAAGTGAAGGGCACATTTAATTATAATGGAAAGATCATTGTTGGAAAATGGATCAAAGATGATCAAACAAGACTTGATACGCCGGAGATGGCTCAAGCCGTTGCGCAATTTTGTGAAAAGAAAGACTGTGTAGCGAGTGAAGTTAAGACAGAACGTAAGCAATACAAGGCACCTTTTTTGTATCAGCTGTCATCTCTACAGTCAACCGCCAACAAGCGCTATAAATTTTCACCGAAAAAAACATTGGATATTGCCCAGAAGCTTTACACAAAAGGGAATATTTCGTATCCAAGAAGTGACTCTAGTTTTGTTACGAAAGAAGAGGCGGCTGAATTTCCTTCGATTTTATCAAAGCTAAAAAAGCAAAGTGCCTATCAAGATTATTTTCCTTTAAAACGCGAGTCGCTGGTAAATGATAAGCGATATGTAAATGCAGCAAAAGTAAGTGATCACTATGCGATTATACCAACAGAGCAAGTCCCAAACTTAGATAAGCTATCAGGGGATGAAGCGAAGATTTATGATTTAATCGCACGTAGTCTTCTAGCAGCGCATGAAGATGTGTCAATCATAGACTATACAACAGTGTTTACTCTTGTTGACAAGAGGGCCTTATTTCAATCAAAAGGACAAGTGCGCATTCAAGAAGGATGGCAAAGAATTATTCCATCGAGCCAAAAAGATCAAGAGTTACCACCTATTGAGCAGAATGAGAAGGGGAAAGTTGTCTCTACAGAAGTAACAGAAGGTAAAACACAGCCGCCTAAGCGATTTACTGAAGGACAGCTTATTACGATGATGAAGACAGCCGGTAAACACCTAGATGATGAGTCGCTTGAGAAAATTTTGAAGGATACTGAAGGACTTGGAACCGAAGCGACTAGAGCGGGAATTATTACGATGCTAAAAGATCGAAAGTACATTGATGTTGTTAAAAATCAGGTGTTTGCTACAGATAAGGGTATTCTATTGATCGATTCAATAGGGGACGCAGTTCTTTCCAGTCCAGAAATGACGGCAAAATGGGAGCAGCGGCTAAAACAAATTGGAAGTGGCGAAGCATCTCCGCAAGCATTCATGGAGTCAGTTAAGAAACTTGCAGCAAAACTTACTTCGGACGCGGTTGAAGCATCCACATCATGGGATTTAAAAGATATTAAAATAGAAGCACAACCGTCCAAAAAATCATTAGGTAAAAAGGTGGGCAAGTGTCCGCTTTGTAACTCGGATGTTCTTGATAAAGGTAAATTATTCGGTTGTAGTAGTTATGCGAAGACAAAGTGTCCATTCACGATCTCAAAGCGAATTCTTGGAAAACCAGTTTCACAAACTAATGCAAAGAAAATTCTTACTGATGGAAAATCCAATGTCATCAAAGGATTGAAAAGTAAAAAAGGGACGTTTAATGCTGCACTTGTATGGAGTGCAGATGAGAAGAAACTAACCTTTGAGTTTGAAAAAAACTAATTGTAAGCATGCCTCTTATACAGGCGTGCTTTTTTTTGAGCGAATTTTCTCATCTCACACACTCGTTTATTCGGAAGATAAACAAGTTGCTTTTGTTAATCCGTTATTAAATATTTATAAATTCAAAAAAAATAATAAAAAACCTATTGTATATATATTCTTTAATATGTATAATAATTCAATAAGCAAAGAAAGAGGGAGTGGAAATAGTGAAAGCAAGTATAGTCGGTGCTAGCGGATATAGCGGACTAGAATTAATTCGCTTATTGCTTAGTCATCCTGAAGTAGACATTCATACAATTGTATCTCCATCTAACGCAGGAACAAATGTCCATGATGTTTTCCCACATCTTAAGAATATACAAGTAAGTCAATTTCAAGCGCTTGATATAGAGTTGCTTGCTGAAGAGTCAGATGTTATTTTCTTCGCTACACCAGCTGGCGTGAGCAGTCAATCTGTTCCTTCACTGCTCAATAAGGGTGTTCCAATGATCGATTTATCCGGAGACTTCCGATTGAATAATGGGGATTTATACGAAAAATGGTATAACCATTCATCTCCACCTGAGGAAGCTTTAACAAAAGCGGTCTATGGATTATCGGAATACTATTCTGACGACATCAAATCGGCAAACTTAATTGCCAATCCGGGATGTTATCCGACAGCAACGTTACTTGGGCTTCTTCCTATTATTCAGAAAGGATGGGCTGATCCTTCGTCTATCATCATTGATGGAAAATCGGGTCTTTCAGGCGCAGGACGTAAAACGAGTCTTGCCGCCCATTACTCTGAAGTGAATGAAAACGTATCAGCATACAAACTTGGCAAACACCAGCATATTCCTGAAATCGAACAAGTGATTTCGAATCAAATCGGTGAAGAGGTAAATGTATCGTTCTCGACTCACCTCGTCCCGCTTACAAGAGGGATGATGTGCAGTATGTATGTCAATTTATCTCAGGATCGATCCGAAGCAGAAGTGATTGATCTTTACCAATCCATATATGAGGATCACCCTTTTATTCGCGTGATGCCTGAGGGGAAATGGCCCTCAACAAAAGGCGTATCCGGTTCTAATTATTGTGATATTGGCCTTTCTGTGGATCCGAGAACAAAACGTTTAACGATTATCTCGGTCATTGATAATTTGATGAAGGGGGCCGCCGGGCAAGCGGTTCAAAATATGAATTTACGATTTGGTTATCCTGAAACAGCAGGTCTTAGTTTGTCTCCAGTATTTCCATAAATCTACTAAACGAAAGGATTGAATGCTTTGGCAACATCGACTGTAAGTGAGGAACTTTTTTCAATCGTAAAGAATGGGACGGTTACTTCCCCAAAAGGATTTGAAGCAGGCGGTTTTCATGCAGGTTTGAAACGAAAACGCAAAGATCTTGGCTGGATTACATCTGTTGTACCAGCGAATGCTGCAGGGGTTTTTACAATGAATACGTTTGAGGCAGCGCCATTAAAAGTGACAAAAGAAAGTTTAGTAGATGGAAAACTTCAAGGCCTGATCGTTAATTCTGGAAACGCCAATGCGTTTACAGGAAAGAAAGGGCTAGAGGATGCATATGAAATGCGAAAACAATTCGCAGCTGTGAAGGGTTTGAAAGAAACAGAAACGGCCGTTACTTCGACTGGGGTTATTGGAGAGTATCTGCCTATGGAAGCCATTAGCAAAGGGATTCATCGCATTCCAGACTATGCTGAAAAAACGAGCGGCAAAGATTTTGCTGAAGCGATTGTTACGACAGATACCATGACAAAACAGGTAGCTGTTACGTGTCAGATTGATGGAAAAGCCATTACCATCGGTGGGGCTGCAAAGGGATCAGGAATGATTAAGCCAAACATGGCCACGATGTTAGCATTTGTAACAACTGATGCCGATGTAGAGAATTCTTCCCTTCAGTCAGCATTAAGCTCTGTCACTGAGACGACTTACAACATGATTACAGTAGATGGAGAAACAAGTACAAATGATATGGTTCTGCTTCTTGCAAATGGTCAAGCGGAGAATGAAGAGTTATCAGAAAGTCATCCTGAGTGGCAAACGTTCTTAAGTTCTCTTAACTATGTGTGTCAGCAGTTAGCGAAATTAATTGCTAAGGATGGTGAAGGGGCTACTAAACTCGTAGAAGTTCATGTAAAGGGTGCGAAAACAGAAAACGGAGCAAAAGCCATTGCAAAATCTGTTGTGGGTTCTAGTTTAGTGAAAACAGCCATTTATGGAACAGATGCGAATTGGGGTCGTATTGTGTGTGCAATTGGGTACAGCGGAGAATCCGTTCAAGAAGACTCTCTTTCTATCTCACTGGGACAAATTAAAGTAGTGGATTTTGGGATGACAACTGAATTTAGCGAAGAAGAGGCCAAATCTTATTTAGAAAACGAGAACATTCATATCTCTATTGATTTGCATAATGGAAACGAAGAAGCAACAGCTTGGGGGTGTGATCTCTCTTATGACTATGTCAGAATCAATGCCTCCTACAGAACATAACCACAAGTATTTTGTAATTAAATGTGGTGGAAGTATATTAAATCAGCTTCCAGACTCATTTTTCTTTGACCTACTCACTATGAAACAACAAGGTTATCATCCTGTACTCGTTCATGGCGGTGGCCCTGAAATCTCAGGAATGCTTGATAAACTATCGATTCAAACAACGTTTGTTGATGGACTCCGTATCACAACAGATGAGATGGTCGATACAGTGGAAATGGTACTGAGTGGTAAGGTGAATAAGCACCTCGTGAGGAAAATCCAACGAGCAGGAGCGAAAGCTGTTGGGATCAGCGGCGTAGATGGAAAGCTGTTTACATGCAAACAGTCTAGTGAATCACTCGGTCGTGTGGGTGAAGTCCTTCAGGTAGATTCAACATTAATTGAACAACTTTCTCACGCTGGGTACATACCCATTATCTCACCTATCAGTATGGATGAGTCTTTTGAACCTCTTAACATTAATGGGGATGAAGCCGCTTCAGCTGTCGCTCAGGCGCTCCATGCAGACATTTGTCTCGTTAGTGATACTCCAGGTGTTTATGAGGCAATAAATGGTCAAAAAGTGATTTTCAGTATGCTAGATGAGCAAAAGATAACAAGTTTAATAGAAAAGGGCACGATTATTGGTGGAATGATCCCGAAAGTAAAAGGAGCGATTGCTGCTCTTTCGGATAAAGTCTCCTCTGTCATTATTCTTGATGGTCGAGAAGAAAATGCTCTGCTAAAAGCAATTGCACATGAACCTGTTGGAACGCGGATTGTTCGAAAGGAGTTTGAAAATGTCACTTACTAAAACGTCACAGACAAGCATCATGCAAACCTATAATCGCCTTCCGATTACGGCTGTTAAAGGAGAAGGAAGCTTCCTATATAGTGAAGCCGGAAAAAAGTTTCTTGATTTCACTTCCGGCATTGCCACATGTAATCTCGGTCATCAGCCTTTAGCGATAAAAAAAGCTGTTTCAGCACAATTAGATCTTCTCTGGCACTGTTCGAATTTATACCATATCCCAAAACAGCAGGAGCTCGCTCATCTGTTAACTGAGAAAAGCTGTTTTGACCAGGTGTTTTTCTGTAATAGTGGTACAGAAGCGAATGAAGCAGCGATAAAGCTTGTTCGTAAATGGAGCGGTAAAGAAACGATTGCAACGTTCACGAAGTCCTTCCATGGAAGAACGCTAGGTTCCCTTTCTGCTACAGCTCAGCCAAACCTTCAAGATGGCTTTGGGCCAATGCTCCCTGGTTTTGAGTATTTTCCATACAATGATTTAGATTGTTTATCTGAAATCGAGGAACGAAAACCTGCAGCCGTCTTGTTAGAGCTCGTTCAGGGAGAAGGAGGCGTTCATCCAGCAGATCAGGAGTGGATCTCAGCGCTTGTGTCTATGTGTCACTCGAACAACATTCTTATTGTTGTTGATGAAGTGCAAACTGGGATGGGGCGAACCGGCACGCTATTTGCTTATGAGCAATATGGATTTGAACCTGATATTATGACACTCGCAAAAGGATTAGGGTCAGGATTCCCAATTGGAGCGATGCTAGCGAAAGAAAGCGTTGCGTCAACATTTGGTCCAGGAACTCACGGTAGTACATTTGGGGGAAATCCCCTTGCTTCTGCTGCCGCGACTGAGACGGTGAAAGAGATCGTTTCTTTCCTTAACAACGCAAAAGAAATGGGAAACATGCTAATAAATGAAATAAAAAGTTTATCTAAGCAGCACACATCCATTATCGAAGTAAGGGGACTAGGGTTACTTCTAGGAATTGAAGTGGCGGATGCCTCGCCATTCGTGAGTCAGCTTAGAGATAAAAATATTCTTGTTTTAAGCGCAGGTTCTAACGTTATTCGTATTCTTCCACCGCTTAATGTGAGTAAGGGGGAAGCAGAGGAATTTCTAGAGAAGCTAACCGAGGTTTTTCAGTCAGCTGAAGAGGAGGAAAAGGGATGAAAAAGGGCTATCTTGTATTAGAAAACGGAGCAGTGTTTGAAGGCGATCTAATAGGGGCTTTAGAAGCTTCTGGTGAAGTTGTTTTCAATACAAGCATGACTGGTTATCAAGAGATTGTATCGGATCCTTCTTACGCTGGGCAAATCATCGTGTTTTGCTACCCACAAATCGGTAACTATGGCCTAAATCATCTTGATAATGAAAGTGACCACCTTCATCTTCACGGTGTTGTAACGGGAGAGCAGTGTGAGGAACCTAGTCATTATTTAGCAACAGGTTCCTTCTCAAATGGTCTGTTACAAAATGAAATTCCTTCCTTAACAGGTGTAGACACACGAGCACTTGTTAAAATGTTACGGGATTATGGAACGATGAAAGGACAAATAACGGCTGAACTTCCTGCTAACGAAGTTGAATGGAAATTAGAGAAATCTTTTGTTCCAGGTGTGTCAGTAAAAGAAAAAACACATTATCCAGGTGAAGGGCCACATCTTGTGCTGATGGATTATGGGTATAAGAAATCCATTCTTACGTCACTTCAATCTTTGGGTTGTGCTGTAACAATCATGCCATATGACACCACTTTTGAGGAAGTTGTTGATCTAAAACCAGACGGAGTGGTGTTAAGTAATGGGCCGGGAGATCCAGAAGCATTATCTGCAACTTATAAGACGATCCGGCTTATAAGTGAAGAATATCCCACATTCGGTATTTGTCTTGGTCATCAGCTTCTCGCTCTTGCACACGGAGCGTCTACTCGAAAGCTAACGTTTGGCCACCGTGGTTCGAATCACCCCGTGAAGCATTTAGAAACGGGAAAAGTGTTTATCACCTCCCAAAACCACGGTTATGAAGTCGTACAGGAAACTTTAGAAGATACTGGGTTTGCGCTTACTTTTGTTAATTTAAATGATGGAACGGTTGAAGGATTAAAACACAAACATTACAACATTCAATCGGTTCAATTCCATCCTGAAGCACACGCAGGACCCTCAGATACAGCTTTTTTATTCGATGCATTTATGAACCAGATTACGAGAACAGGAGACCAGCACTATGCCTTTACGTAAAGAGTTAAAAAAAGTTGTCATTTTAGGATCTGGCCCTATTGTCATTGGTCAGGCGGCAGAATTTGATTATGCAGGAACACAAGCGTGCCTGGCGCTAAAAGAAGAAGGAATTGAGGTTGTCTTAATTAATAGCAATCCTGCAACGATTATGACAGATTCTTCAATTGCAGATCATGTTTACATGGAACCGATGACGCTTCCTTATGTGGAGGAAATCCTTAAAAAAGAAAAACCTGACGGCATCATTGGCACACTTGGTGGTCAAACAGGTTTAAATCTTGTCGTTCAGCTTTATGAAAAAGGAATTTTAGAAAAGCTTAATGTAGAACTTCTTGGCACGTCTGTTGAATCCATTCAAAAAGGCGAGGAATCGTGAAAAGTTTAGACAGCTAATGCTAGATATCGGTGAACCAGTACCTGAATCAAAAATTGCCGTGACAAGTGAAGAGGCGTTAACGTTCGCTCGAGAAATTGGCTATCCGATCATGGTTCGCCCAGCTTATACAATGGGGGGGGAAGGCGGTGGATTTGCAGCAGATGATACCGCATTGCTTGAAATTGTTGAACGTGGCCTTTCGTTAAGCCCGATTCATCAGGTTTTAATCGAAAAAAGCATGCTTGGTTGGAAAGAAATCGAATATGAAGTGATGCGTGACGAAAACGATACGTGCATGATCGTTTGTAACATGGAAAATATGGATCCTGTTGGGATTCATACAGGGGATTCGATTGTTGTTGCCCCATCTCAGACGCTGAATGATTATCAATACCAGATGTTACGAAACGTTTCATTGAAAGTAATTCGTGCCATTGATGTAATTGGGGGTTGTAACATTCAAATTGGATTAAACCCTGATTCAAACGATTATTACATTATTGAGGTGAATCCGCGGGTAAGTCGTTCGTCTGCCCTAGCTTCTAAAGCTACAGGCTATCCGATTGCGCGTATGGCTGCAAAATGTGCCATTGGCTTTACATTAGATGAGCTTCCAAATCCAATAACGGGGAATACGTATGCAGCCTTTGAACCTGCCCTTGACTATTTAGTTGTCAAAATACCGAGGTTCCCATTTGATAAGTTTCCTGAAGGTGATCGCGTACTTGGAACGCAAATGAAAGCAACAGGAGAAGTGATGGCGATTGATCGAAGTTTTGAAGGTGCTTTAAACAAAGCTGTTCGATCCCTTGAGAGTGGTCATCAATCGTTAACTGGCTTATATGAGGAGGTTAGTCAAGAGTATTTGAATGAACAGCTCATGACGCCTACGGATGAAAGACTTTTTTTAATTAGTGAAGCATTTCGAAGAGGCTATTCTATAGAAGACATCCAATCATTGACAGCCATTGATTCTTGGTTTCTTCATAAGGTGAAGCGCATAGTTGAAGCAGAAGTAATGATAATGGGTCAAACTGACCTTTCTGAAGAATTGCTGATTCATGTTAAGCAATTAAACGTAAGTGATGCTTACATTTCAAAAGTAACTGGAAAATCGATCGATTCAATCATGAGTATGAGTAAAGAAGCGGGTATCCAGAGGGGAATGAAGCAAGTAGATACGTGCGCGGGTGAGTTTGAAGCCATCACGCCTTATTTCTACTCTACGTATTTAGGGAGCGATGAGGTGGAGCAGATCAATGAACCAGGCATCCTTGTTCTTGGTTCTGGGCCAATTCGAATCGGGCAAGGTGTGGAGTTTGACTATTGCTCTGTTCATGCGACACAGGCAGTTAAGAAGTTAGGCTATCGTGCGATTGTTATGAATAATAACCCAGAAACAGTCAGCACAGATTACAGCGTTGCCGATCGCCTTTACTTTGAGCCGCTCTCACTTGAAGATGTCCTCGCGGTTATTGAGAAGGAACATATTATCGGAGTGGCTGTACAATTTGGTGGCCAAACGGCTGTTAATTTAGCGGAAGAGTTGCACGAGCGTGGAGTTCCAATCCTCGGTACACCTGTTAAAAACATAAATAAAGTCGAAGACCGAGATCAATTTTATCAATTGTTGGATTCTCTCTCGATTCCTTACATTGAAGGGAAAATGGCTTACCATCCAGACGAAATGGAGGAACTTGCTGCAGAGTTAGGATTCCCGATCATTGTTAGACCTTCCTATGTGATAGGCGGTCAAAACATGTTTATTTTCCGTCATATGGATGAACTGAAACGATATACACAAAAATTAGGTAGCAGTCCAAAGAAAATGTGGCCGTTCCTCCTCGATCGATTTGTGGAAGGAATTGAATGTGAAGTCGATGTGATTTGTGATGGAAAATCTATCGCCATTCCTGGCATTATGGAGCACCTTGAACGAGCGGGCGTTCATTCTGGTGATAGCACTGCGATTTATCCACCAGTATCCATTACAGAAGAGCAAAAAGAAATGATTACGGTGTATGCTGAAAAGTTATCTCAAGCGCTCGAATGTCGAGGGTTAATGAATATTCAATTTGTCATCGATCAAGGGACCATTTACGTTCTAGAAATTAATCCAAGATCTTCGAGAACGGTACCCGTTATTAGTAAAGTAACGAATGTGCCAATGGTTGAATGGGCGATTAAAGCGCAATTGGATGGGAACTCATTAAACGAAACGGGATTATTACAAGAAAAACCTTATTACACCGTGAAGTTTCCAATCTTCTCAAATGGAAAGTTAAAAAACGTTGACCATGTACTTGGTCCAGAGATGAAGTCTACAGGAGAAGTCCTTGCTATAGCGAAAACACCAGAAGGGGCATTAAGAAAGGCAATTGTGTCAACATGGGATAGACTGCCTTCTTCAATCCTATGTTCGATTAGTGAGGAGCAAAAGGAAGCCGCTTGTCATGCTCTTATGAAACTGAAGAAAAAAGGTGTCACCATATACGCAACTCCTGGCACAGCTGAATTTCTAAATCATAAAGGCATTCAATCAATCGCAATAGAAAAAGATTTGGATAAAGTTGAAACGCTAATGCAAGAAAATATACATGCAGTGGTATCGATTCCAACAATCGGAAGAGAAAAAGAACGATCTGGCTTTCAAATCCGAGCGCTTGCCACTAGATATAAAATCCCTTGTTTTACACATATTGACACGCTACAGTTAATGGATTTAGATCGTTCTAATGCTCTTGAAGTGAACAGTTTAGCGCACTGGCACCAATTGAAAGAAACGACAATCGGATAGGAAGGATGATGGAATGATGCAATCTGTAAAAACGCAAAATGAAATCGCAGAAGGAATGAAAGGGAGAGATTTTCTAACGATCGCTGAACTGAGCAGCGAGGAGATTCATTATCTATTGCAAGAAGCTGAGCTATTGAAAAAGCTACAAAAAGAAGGGATTCCTCATGAAGAATTAAAAGGAAAAGTGCTTGGAATGATCTTCGAAAAATCTTCTACAAGAACGCGTGTATCATTTGAAGTAGCGATGCTTCAGCTTGGCGGCCATGCGTTGTTTCTTAGTTCAAAAGACATCCAGCTTGGAAGAGGCGAGACGGTTGAAGATACCGCTAATGTACTAGCAGGATACCTTGATGGAGTCATGATTCGAACGTTTGGTCATGAAACGATTGAACGTTTTGCGAAAGCTTCTTCCGTTCCTGTTATTAACGGCCTAACAGATACACATCATCCAGCGCAAATTCTTGCTGATTTACTAACGATTATTGAACACAAAGGTCATTTAAGCGGATTAAAAGTAGCTTATTTCGGAGATGGAAACAACGTGGCTCATTCACTCATTGAAGGAGCTGCGAAAGTGGGAATGCATTTCACAATTGCCTGTCCAGAAGGTTATGAACCAGAGGAAGCGATCGTAGCGAAAGCAAAAGAAGTAGCAAAAGAAAATGGTTCAGTCATTGAAGTAACCGCTGATCCGGTTGCAGCTGCTAAGAATGCAGATGTTTTGATTACGGATGTTTGGGCAAGTATGGGGCAGGAAGATGAGCAAGTTGAACGTGAGGCGGTGTTTGCACCATACCAGGTGAATGAGCAGTTATGCATAAACGCTGATGAAAATTACATCTTTATGCATTGCCTGCCGGCTCATAGGGGAGAAGAGGTAACAGCTGAAATAATTGATGGTTCTCATTCAGTTGTTTTTCAAGAAGCAGAAAATCGTTTGCACGCTCAAAAAGCCCTTTTAAAAATTTTATTAAAAAGTTAAATTTTTTTCGTGCAATTTGAATAAATATACGTTATCATAGATATTAATACAAAGATAAGGAGTGGATGACATGGCAAAAGAGAAAATCATTCTTGCTTATTCCGGAGGTCTAGATACCTCCATTTCGATAAAATGGTTAGAAGAAAAATATGGGTATGAGGTTATTGCGCTAGGCCTTGACGTAGGTGAAGGAAAAGACCTTGAGACGATCAAGGAGAAGGCACTGAACGTAGGTGCTTCAAAAGCTTATATGATTGAAGCGAAAGAACTACTTGCTGAGAACTATCTTTTACCAGCATTAAAAGCAAATGCATTATATGAAGGGAAATACCCGCTATCCTCAGCATTGTCACGTCCCCTCATTTCAAAGCTTCTCGTTGAAGCGGCTGAACGTGAAGGAGCTACGGCAGTGGCACATGGATGTACAGGAAAAGGAAATGATCAGGTTCGCTTTGAAGTATCGATTCAAGCGTTGAATCCGGACTTGAAAGTGATCGCTCCTGTTCGTGAATGGGGCATGACACGTGACGAACAGATTGCTTATGCAGAAGAAAAAGGCATTCCGATCCCTATTAAACTTGATAATCCATTTTCAATTGATGCCAATATTTGGGGGCGTGCATGTGAAGCTGGTGTACTTGAAGATCCGTGGCAAGAAGCACCAGAAGCCGCATTTGATTGGACAGCACCAATTCACCTTACACCAGATGAACCTGAATACATTGAGATCGATTTTGAAGAAGGTCGCCCAACAGCTTTGAATGGTCAACAAATGGGGCTAGTTGATCTTATTGAAAAGTTAAATGAAATCGGCGGTGTCCACGGTATTGGACGTATTGATCATATTGAAAACCGTCTTGTTGGGATTAAATCAAGAGAAGTATATGAAAATCCAGGCGCGCTCATTTTGATTAATGCCCATAAAGAATTAGAATTCTTAACACATACTCGTGAAGTATCGCAGTTCAAAACGACGATTGATCAACAGCTTTCAAAACTGATCTATGATGGTTTATGGTATTCACCACTTCGTCAGGCGCTTGAAGGATTCATTAACGAAACCCAGAAAGTAGTAAGTGGTAAGATTCGTCTTAAATTACACAAAGGATCAAACACAGTAGTTGGACGTCAATCAGAGAACTCTCTCTATAACGAGCAGCTTGCTACCTATCTTAAAGGTGATCTCTTCGACCATGACGCTGCTGTTGGCTTCATTAAACTATGGGGCTTACCGACGAAAGTAAATGCAGAAGTGCATAAGAAACAAAAAGTAACTCAATAAGGAGATGTTAGTGTGTCTAAGCTATGGGGTGGACGCTTTACGAAAGAAACGAATAAGCTTGTAGAAGAATATACAGCTTCGATCCAGTATGATAAAGAACTAGCAGAAGAAGATATCGAAGGCAGTCTGGCCCATGTTCAGATGCTTAGTGAATGCGGTGTGATTAGTTCCTCTGATATGGAAGAAATCAAGCGAGGTTTACACGTTGTTCTTGAGCACATACAGAATGGAACATTCCAATATGATGTATCTCAAGAAGACATTCATATGAACATTGAAAAAGCACTCATTGATGAAATAGGACCTGTCGGAGGAAAGCTCCATACTGGAAGAAGCCGTAATGACCAGGTTGCCACGGATATGCATATGTACCTAATAAAAAAGGTGAATCTTTTTATTTCACATATCGAAGAGGTTCAGCAGGCGATTCTAAGCCAGGCTGAATCTCATGTTGAAACTGTTCTACCTGGTTATACACATTTGCAGCGTGCGCAACCAGTTTCATTTGCACATCATATGCTCGCGTATTTCTGGATGTTTGAACGTGACAAGGAAAGATTTCAAAACAGCTTAAAGAGAACGTGTATGTTACCGCTTGGTGCAGGCGCACTAGCTGGAACAACCTTTCCGATTGATCGCCATCGCACGGCAGAACTGTTAGGGTTTGACGGGGTTTATCCAAATAGCATGGATGCTGTTAGTGACCGTGATTTTATTGTGGAGTTTCTTTCAAATGCTTCCATGCTAATGATGCACATGTCGCGCTTGTCAGAAGAATTGGTGATCTGGAGCAGTCAGGAATTCCAATTTATCGAACTAGACGATTCTTTCTGTACAGGCTCGAGCATTATGCCCCAGAAAAAGAATCCAGATGTTCCTGAACTTCTTCGTGCAAAAACAGGTCGAGTTTATGGGAATTTGTTTAGCTTGTTAACGGTATTGAAGGGACTGCCGCTTGCTTATAACAAAGACATGCAGGAAGACAAGGAAGGCATGTTCGATACAGCTAAGACGCTTGATGGCGCTCTTCAACTGTTGGCGCCTATGATTGAAACAATGACAGTACAGACAGAAAACATGAAGCAAGCCGTTAATGAAGATTATTCGAATGCAACCGATATTGCAGATTACCTTGTTAACAAAGGAATGACGTTCCGTGAGTCGCATGAAGTCATTGGAAAGATTGTTCTTTATGGTATCGAAAGAAAGAAATATTTACTTGATCTTACGATGGAAGAATTTAAATCATTTAGCCCTTTATTTGAAGAAGATGTTTTTGAAGTGCTCAAGCCTGCTAATGTGATGAATGCACGAAAAAGCTATGGAGGCACGTCGCCAGAGCAAATCGCAATTCAGATTCGCTTAGCCCATGAGCATTTAAATGTAAAAGAAAACGTATAAAGGGCCCTATCCGATAGGATAAGACCCTCATGAAGAAGGAAGTTATTAGCGTTTGCTAAACAAGCGATGGGGTAGAACGGTAGTTGTCTTTTGGAGACACCTCTTTCTAATGAAAGTTGTTAGAGCCTTGTTTTACCAACAGAGTAGTTCAACGCGACCATCTCCTTAAAAGCTTCCGTTTTCCTTATGCACTTTTGTTCTTCCCTCTTCACTAGTTATCATAGCCACTTTCATCTCCTTCTATACATACCCATTTCATTTTTTTTCGGATACTTTGTTTCTGATAGTGGGAGAATAGGAAGAGATGAAAGGAGGGGTAACATGGGCCGAGGTAAGGCATTTGATCATAAGAAAAAAGGAATGGAACGTGAACGACCTAAATCAGCAGATCAAACAAAGTTCCCTCATGAAGCATCAACAGGGCATAAAACAATTCGTAATGAAGAACGTGAAGAATAAAGGAAGCTTCCTGCACTGGCAGGGAGCTTTTTACATTCAATTAAGAAACGAAGCCTGCTTTCTTGAGGTTCATTTCCAACTCCAGTAAACTTAATGGTAGATGATTGAAAAAAGGGGATTTTTAGAATGAATTCAGTAGGTCTAGTACTTGAAGGTGGCGGTATGAGAGGTGTCTATACAGCGGGCGTTTTAGAATATTTGATGGAACACAATCTCTATTTCCCATACGTTATTGGCGTCTCTGCGGGTGCGTGTAATGCGGCATCCTATCTTTCAAGACAAAATGGAAGAAATCGAACAGTGCTCATTGATTATGTTAATCATCCAGAATACATCTCTTACAAAAATTTAATCCGTAAGAAACAACTTTTTGGTATGGATTTAATCTTTGACGAGATTCCTTCCATGCACGTACCTTTTGATTTTAATACGTTTCAAAATGCGACAGAGCAATTTGTTATTGGTACAACAGATATTACTACAGGGAAACCATATTACTTTAATAAGAAAGATGATGGTGAACAGATCCTTTCGATTTTAAGAGCCTCGAGCTCACTACCTTTTATGGCGCCACCCGTTCAAATTAATAATCGTTATCACTTGGATGGCGGAATTACAGATTCCGATTCCAGTTCAAAAATCGGAAGCTGATGGAAATAAAAGTCATGTTGTCGTTTTAACGCGTAATGAAGGTTATCGAAAGCAAAAATCAAAGTTATCATGGATGATTCAACGTCTTTATCGGAAAAATCCTGCTCTTGCAAAAGCGATTACAACTCGTTATGTCCATTACAATCAAACACTGGATCATATAGAGGCGAATCGAGAAAATTACTTCATAATTCAACCTTCGACACCTCTTGAAGTAGCTCGGATAGAAAAGTCACAGCTACGTTTAACCGCGTTATACAACCAAGGATATGAAGAAATGAAAAGACATCATAAAGAGCTAGAAACTTGGCTTGAAAAGAGGGACCTAACAAAAGAAACAGTTTGAATGTGTGATCATATGTTTAATCATGTGGCAAACTTGGGAACAGTTCTCCAACACTATGTAGGAGGTCTTTCAAGTGAAAAGCTATCAATTATACATTAACGGTGAATTTACAAACAGCCATTCAGAAGAAATGCTTGACGTAATCAATCCAGCGACAGAAGAAGTCATATCCCGAATTCCTAAAAGTGATGAGAACGATGTTGAGCGTGCAATTAAGGCCGCAAAAGCTTCCCAAAGAGATTGGGAGAAAAAACCCTCGATTGAACGAGCGGAATATTTATATAAGATTGCAGATAAAGTAGAAGAGAAAAAAGAGACGTTTATTCACATGTTAACTGAAGAAAATGGTAAAACAGTGGATGCTTCAAAGGCAGAAGTGGAATTAACAATTGATTATTTCCGCTATATGGCAGGTTGGGCAAGAAGATACGAAGGAGAAGTGCTCCCAAGTGATCGCCCAAATGAAAATATTCTCGTTCTTAAAAAACCGATCGGAATTGTTGGCGGAATTGTACCATGGAACTTCCCAATGTTCATCTTTGCTCGAAAAGTTGCGCCAGCGTTTGTTACAGGCTGTCCGATTATTATTAAGCCAAGTCAATATACCCCAAATACAGCTTGTGAACTAGCAAGTATTATCCAAGAAATTGGCGTTCCTAAAGGAGTATTTAGCTTAGTGACTGGTAAAGGTTCAGACATTGGTACACCTCTTGCTTCTTCACCAGATGTGCAAATGATTAGTTTAACAGGAAGCTATCCGGCAGGTTCAAAAGTGATGGAAGCGGCCGCCAAAAACATTACTAAAGTGAACCTTGAGTTAGGTGGTAAAGCGCCTGCTATCGTAACCAAACATGCGAACGTGGACCTTGCCGTTGAAAAAATTACGACTTCTCGTATAACGAACAATGGTCAGGCTTGTACAAACGCAGAACGTGTCTATGTGCATGAAGACGTAGCCGAAGAATTCATTTCAAAAATAACAGAATCGTTTAAGAACACAAAAGTTGGGGATTCATTAAATGAAGATGGATGTGACATTGGTCCACTAGCGAACAAACAGCAAATTGACTCCGTAGAAGAAATGGTAAACAATGCGGTCAAAGCAGGTGCCGTTGTAAGAACTGGTGGGAAACGTTTAGATCGAGATAAAGGCTTTTTCTTTGAACCAACTGTTTTGACTGATGTATCGCAAGAGATGAATGTCATTCAAGAAGAAATTTTCGGACCTGTTTTACCAATTGTTGTTTATAGTGATTTTGATAAAGTACTTGAAATGGCGAACGACACTTATTATGGACTATCTTCATCGATCTTTAGCGATAACATGCATGAAGTCATGAAGGCATCGAACGTCCTTCGATATGGTGAGACATATGTGAATCGTGAAAACTTTGAAGCGGTTCAAGGCTTTCATGCTGGTATGGGACAATCAGGTATAGGTGGTGCTGATGGAAAACATGGTCTTAATGAGTACCTAAAGACTCATGTCATCTATATGGAATATGATCAAGATATTAAATAAAAAAAACCGGGCCTTTGCCCGGTTTTCTAATGTTTGAAGAAAGGTGAATGTAGGGCGTATAATAGGAAGGCAGAACATTATTAATTTGGAGAAAAGAGGGAGAATATGTTTGATTCTCGTATTATAGAGTTCGCTGAGAAGTTAGTCCAGTACTCAACTAAAGTTCAGCAAGGTGAACACGTCTTAATTGAAGCCTTCGATGTAGATAGTTCGCTCGTTCGCAGTATTGTGAAAGAGGTACATAAAGCAGGGGGCTTCCCACATGTCAATTTAAGAGATAATCAAGTTCTTCGTGAGCTATTAATGAACGCTACGGAAGAACAAATGACAGAGTGGGCTGAAATTGATCTAAATCAAATGAAAAAAATGGATGCGTATATTGGAATTCGCGGATCAGAAAACATTAATGAGTTATCAGATGTACCTGAAGCAAAAATGGCTTTATATAATCAAATCTATAAAACAAAAGTCCATAGTAATCAACGTGTGAAGCATACGAAATGGGTTGTGATGAGGTATCCAAATGCCTCCATGGCACAACTGTCTGGCATGAGCACAGAAGCATTTGAAGACTTCTACTTCAATGTTTGCACGATGGATTATGCGAAGATGAGTGAAGCGATGGATGCCCTTGTGGAATCGCATGAATCAAGCTGATGAGGTACGAATTGTTTCACCTGATACTAACCTAAGTTTTTCTATTAAGGATATCCCAGCTGTAAAATGTGCTGGAGAACTAAATATACCTGATGGGGAAGTATTTACAGCACCTGTGAAAGAGAGTGTGAACGGTGTTATAACGTACAATACACCTTCTCCTTATAATGGATTTGTATTCGAAAATGTTCAGCTAACATTTGAAAATGGTAAAGTGATTGATGCCGTAGCAAATGATACAGAACGACTTAATCAAATTCTCAATACGGACGAGGGTGCGAGGTATATTGGAGAATTTGCAATTGGTGTCAACCCTTTCATTCGTGAACCGATGAAAGACATCCTATTTGATGAAAAAATTGATGGGTCTTTCCATTTTACCCCTGGACAAGCTTATGACGAAGCACCAAATGGCAATGATTCTTCCGTTCACTGGGACCTTGTATTAATCCAACGTCCTGAATATGGTGGAGGAGAAATCTGGTTCGATGACGAGTTGATTCGAAAAGATGGCAAATTTGTTCCTGAATCCCTACAAGTATTGAATCCAGAAAATCTAAAATAATCGGTAAAACGCATCCATCGGATGCGTTTTTTCGTACAGATGACCAATCACATTTCTGGTTCTTTGAATATAAATAAAGAAAACTACTTAAGAGACAGGAAGTGCCTTCCAATGGAAATACATTGTGATGGATGTTCGAAGGAGATGAGAGACTGGGAAACCATTCATATGGTAAAATTCGATAAATGGTATGTTGGTCATTTCAACTGTTTATTGAATTTGAAAAAAAAATTAAATCTCAATAGACCAATTAAGTGGGATAAATTAGAAGGTAAAAAGGATAACCAGAAGGATTCGGATGGGAAAACAGCAAATTAGATCGAGGGGCAAGAAAAGACGCTAATTAATCTTAGCGTCTTTTCTTGTGAACTCTTATTCGCCGTTTTCTTCCATGTACATGACGGCTTTTTTTGCATGAATGGCAAATGTAAGCGGCGTTTTTTTGATATAACCAGCTTTTTTTAGTTCGCTAATTGTTGCGCTCACAGTTTCTCTTGTAGAACCAATCATCGTAGCGATATCGTAATGCGTTAATTTAATGTCAATGGTTTGCCATTCATTCTTTCTTTTTCCAAATTTTTCGCTTAGTTTCAACAAAAGGGATAGAATCCGATATTTTACGCTTCTAAGAGCAAGGTTTTCACTCATTTCGTAGATTTCTTTTAAACGAGATGAAAGAATTTCAATGAACTTTATGGCGAGCTTGGGGTTTTCGGAAATAAGTGTCTCAAATTGATCTTTTCCGATTACACACACGTAAACGTCAGA
The DNA here is from genome assembly GCF_020165985.1 of Bacillus sp. RAR_GA_16. GTDB lineage: Bacteria > Bacillota > Bacilli > Bacillales > Guptibacillaceae > Guptibacillus. The sequence continues at coordinate 61,350 of NZ_JAIUKZ010000018.1, read as the reverse complement.
CATTGCTTCAGCGTAAACAGAGTCGTCATTTAGTGAGAAACTGGATGTTTCCCCAAATATGTTCCCATCTCCTAGTAAATCAACGGTTAACTGTCTACCAGCAGCATTTGAGCGGTAGAGACGCACCGTTCCTTTTTTTAGAAGGAAGAGAGCTTTCATTGGTTTTTCAGGTCCTAGTATCATTGTTCCTTTTTTATAAGGGTGCATTTCACTTACACGATCGATTTGGATTAACTCATTCATATCAAGTTCTTCAAATAAATTGATCTGAGATAACATCGTTAATTTATCTATTTTCATCACCTGCATTCATGTAAAAGGTTTCGTTCGTAAGTTAGCTTACATCATCTAAACTATTTTATCACGTATACTAGTTTGGGTTATGAGGGTAAAGTCTAACATGAAAAACATGAAAGTCTATACGATTACAGGTTGTTTGGAGTGTTATAAATTAATACAGCAGCTTAAGGTAAGAAATATTCTATTTGAAGAGATCAACGTAATGGATCAACCCGAAAGATTGGGAGAACTCATAAAGGCAGGTGAATGCTATGTTCATTTTCTTGTTAAAGGGGATGATGCTCTTTCATTAGGAGATCTTTTAGCTAAGGAACAATAGGGAGGGCAATGGAATAATGTAGAGCATCGATGATTAAGAGGTGATCAGATGTTTAACTCACATACTACTTCTGTCAGATATATAGCAATAGGAGACTCGATTACCTTAGGCACTGGAACGGTTTTGTTTACTCCTACGTTTGTAGACTTTTATTCTGGTTCGCTCCATTCCAAGTTGGAATGTCCAGTAAAAGTGCGGACATTTGCCGAAAATGGTGCGACGACTTCAGATGTGAAACGATGGCTCTCTTGCTCCCAAATCCCTATGAAACACTCACCAGTCATTACAGTGACAGCGGGAGGAAACGATCTTATTGATGCAGCTAAAGCATACGCTATTACAAAAGATAAAGCAGTTCTAGAAGAGGCTCTACACGAATGTTGTTTGAATATGAGTCAGATTGTGACCTATTTATCGAAAGAGCTAAAACAGAATTATGCGCATGCCATGATTCGGATTGTTAACCTGTATAATCCGATACCAGAGTTAACTTTTTCAGATTATTGGGTTAAGGCATTTAACCGACATATAGATTCATGTTCAACTGAAAAATTTGTTAAAGTTGCTAATGTTTTTCCTGTTTTTAAAGGTAGGGAAGAGCAATTACTGGCATCAGATGGCATTCATCCCAACACTGAGGGTCATAAAGAAATTGCAAAAGTTCTAATGGAAACAGGAATATGTCTTTAAATGTTTAATTTAGTTGAACCAAGGGTAAAATTTTATGTTCATACATTATTCAGATTTTGGGGAGGAACTTATGACACAACAATCGATACATTTAACTGATTTACGAGAACAATTGCTTCATTCCTTTGAGGCAACAAGAGCAATGACAAACACTTTAGTGGAACCGCTTGAAACGGAGGATTTTACAATTCAATCGATTCCAGATGTAAGTCCTCCCAAATGGCATATGGCCCACACAACATGGTTTTTTGAAACCTTTATTTTGAAAGAGTACCGAGAAGAATACAAGTCGTTTCATGAAGAATTCGAGTATTTATTCAACTCGTATTATGAAAGTGTAGGAAGCTATTTCCCACGCCATGCAAGAGGTTTACTAAGCAGACCAAGTATCGATAAAGTTAGAAGCTATCGTTCTGATATTGATCAAGAAATGGTTGCTCTTATTAAAGAAATTGATGAAAGTAAACTTCTGCAAGTTGCTGAATTAGTAGAAATCGGATTGAATCACGAGCAACAGCATCAAGAACTTTTAATGACAGATATTAAATATAACTTCTCCGTTAATCCATTATTTCCAGTATACCGTCCAATTGATGGCGGACCACCAGCAAAGGCGACACCATTAGAGTGGGTATCATTCGAAGGTGGACTTATTGAAACCGGTTTGAATGAAGACGACGGCTTTTCCTTTGATAATGAACGTCCAGTACATAAAGTATGGCTTGAACCATTTAAGTTAGCGACGAGAACAGTGACAAATGGTGAATATATGGAATTTATTAATGCTGGAGGGTATGAACAGGCTACCTACTGGTTGTCAGACGGTTGGGCAACTGTGAAGAAAGAAAATTGGACATGCCCATTGCATTGGATCAAAAAAGATGGTGAGTGGTATGCGTTTACCCTTCATGGACTAGTGCCGATCAATAAAGAAGAGCCTGTTACACACATTAGTTATTACGAAGCTGAGGCATATGCAAGTTTTGTTGGGAAGCGTCTACCTTCAGAAGCAGAATGGGAGGTTGCAGTAAGGGATCAGCCAATCGCTGGTAATTTTGTAGAAGATGGACATTATCATCCTGTTGTATCCGTGAAAGAAGAAGAAGGTAAAATCAAAAAAGCCTATGGAGATGTCTGGGAATGGACGAAAAGTCCTTATATGCCTTATCCAGGCAATAAACCTCTTGACGGAGCATTAGGGGAGTATAATGCTAAATTTATGAGCAGCCAAATGATTTTACGTGGAGGATCATGCGTCACTTCGAAATCTCATATCCGTCCAACGTATCGTAATTTTTTTGGTCTTGAGAAGCGCTGGCAGTTTACTGGGATTCGACTTGCAGAGGACGTGGAATAATAAGGAGTTCTAACCTCAAGTATTGAATGTTGAATATGACAAGCTTCGACTTCTAGAGCTTATAAGGCTTATGATCAAAATATCGTAATTTTCCTTACAGACATGAAAAGATTATTTCGATATAATGGTCTCTGAATAGAAAGATAGAAGGAGCGATAATTGTGAAAAAAATTGAAACGGCTGAATCTTATCAGTCCTTTATTAATGAGGAAAAAGTATCCATCCTCAAATACGAAGCAGATTGGTGTCCAGATTGCAAACGACTAGATTTTTTCATTGATGATATTATGAATAATCACCAAGATAAAGCATGGGCTCAAATTGATATAGAACAATTTCCTGAAATTACAGAGAAAAACGATGTAATGGGCATCCCGAGTTTGCTTGTTTATCAAGATGGAAAAAAGATTGGTCACTTGCATAGTGCGAATACGAAAAATCCAGATCAGGTTAAAGAGTATTTAAGTCAATTTTAATAATAAAAGAAGATTGCAGAGGCAATCTTCTTTTATTTAGTTAAAACATATTGAACTGTGCCATCAATTAATGAGTGGACATAGGCTATAGTGTAACCAATACTGAGATATATCGAAAGCGTTTCGCTACAAGAAAGGTGAAGAGGTTCCGATGGTGCATGAAGACTTTTGTGTAGTGCGATTGTTTTGTTTAAAAATGGAGAACATCGAAGGAGTATAACATGAGTACCGCTCCATGGAGTCCCAATCTGGTTTCTACTCATCGTATTTCTCCTTTATCATTATTTTAGATTGATCGTTTTTAAATTTTTCAAATGAAGGACTTCTTTCACCGTTGAAGAAACGGAAAGAAATTTTCATCTTATCAGTATATGAGAGAGAGAAATAAGGGTTATCGTATTGAAATGATATTATTTTAAAAATATTTTGAATTTATACTTCATAACTGGTATATTAGTAACATATACCGGCAAATTTCTCTTAAATATTTGTAGAATTTCGATAACTTGTAAGATCTCTAGGATAATAGTCGGTGCATGTCATTTCTTAATTCTCCAGATAAGGGCAAACCATTCTAAAGGATGGGACGCAAAGACACAGGTCTACTGTTGGATTACCAACTATGACGGCTGGTCCTCCTGGAAAACCCGAATAGGAGGAGAGAAGAATGGCCATGGCAGAGATAAAGCCTAAGAAAGTGCTGGATCAAGAATGGGTTATGCTCATGAGGGCTGCCCGAGAAATTGGACTACAGAAAGAAGAGGTAAGGTCATTCTTGAGACAAGACAAAAAACCGACATCTGTGAATGTACATAAATAAGGAGCGTCCTAAAAGGTCGCTTTTTTTGAGGGGAAAATAAATTTTACACGAAGTGAAACGTTAAAGGATTCACGATCATTTGATGAGGTAGAGAAAATCAGTAAAGAATCCTCAAGTAAAAACAAAGTAAAAGCTATCTCGGAATTTGTTTTGTTTTCAATGATCATTGTATAGTGAAAATAGGATAAAGAAAGATACTTGACTTTAGCCCATTGTTTTTTGTATCATATGTCATATCAATCTCATACATAACCATACTAACTATGAAGGACAAATAGTCATCAGATAATCCTTAATTTAGCGATTCGGGGACGGTGTGAGCCCGAAGTAAGGTCTGATGAAATGGCGGTCTGGAGTTAAACGTTCTGAAAGTGGATGCATAACGTGCATCAACTAGGGTGGAACCGCGGGTGCATAAAGCTCTCGTCCCTGGACAGTATTTGTCCATGGAGCGGGAGCTTTTTATATTGATTGAAGAAGGAGAGAATGACATGACAATTTCAATGGATCAAATCGTATCTGTATCAAAGCACAGAGGATTTATTTTTCCGGGGTCTGATATTTACGGAGGACTCGCAAATACATGGGATTATGGTCCCCTTGGAGTCGAACTTAAAAACAATATTAAAGGTGCTTGGTGGAAGAAGTTTGTACAAGAATCTCCTTATAATAGTGGGCTTGATGCAGCCATTTTGATGAATCCGAAAACATGGGAAGCTTCTGGTCACCTAGGTAACTTTAATGATCCACTAATTGATTGCAAAAGCTGTAAAACACGTCACCGTGCTGATAAGTTAATCGAAGACGCACTATCGACAGAGGAAGATGAAATGATTGCAGACGGGCTTTCGTTTGAAGAAATGGAACGTCTTATTAAAAATAACAACATTACATGTCCAGAATGTGGTAGTGAAGACTTTACAGAAATTCGTCAGTTTGATTTAATGTTTAAAACACATCAGGGTGTAACGAAATCAAGCACAAATGAAATTTATCTTCGCCCGGAAACAGCTCAAGGAATTTTTGTTAACTTTAAAAATGTTCAGCGTTCTATGCGTAAAAAAGTACCATTTGGTATTGCACAAATCGGAAAGAGCTTCCGAAACGAAATCACACCAGGTAACTTTACGTTCCGTACTCGTGAATTCGAACAAATGGAGCTCGAATTCTTTTGTAAACCTGGTGATGAACTCGAGTGGCATGACTATTGGAAAGAGTATTGCAAGAACTGGTTGCTTAATCTTGGCGTGAGTGGAGATAGCATTCGTCTACGTGAGCATGCAGAAGATGAGCTTTCCCATTATAGTAATGCAACAACGGATATTGAGTACAAGTTCCCATTTGGTTGGGGTGAACTATGGGGGGTTGCTTCAAGAACAGATTATGATCTTAAGCAGCACATGGAACACTCTAATGAAGATTTTACTTATCATGATCAGCAAACCGGTGAAAAATATGTTCCTTATTGTATTGAACCTTCACTCGGAGCAGACCGCGTAACGCTTGCTTTCTTAATTGAAGCATATGAAGAGCAAGAGCTTGAAGATGGTACGTCAAGAAGTGTGATGCACTTCCACCCGGCGATCGCGCCGTTTAAAGCAGCTGTCTTCCCGCTTTCTAAAAAACTTTCTGAGGAAGCACGCGCCGTACATGCTGAGCTATCTAAATACTTCATGGTTGATTATGACGAAGCTGGTTCAATCGGTAAACGTTACCGTCGTCATGATGAAATTGGTACACCTTACGCGATTACATTTGATTTTGATTCTGTTGAAGATCAGCAAGTAACGATCCGTGATCGTGATACAATGGAACAAAAAAGAATGCCGATTTCAGAACTAAAAAGCTTTCTAGAAGAAAAAACACAATTTTAAATGAAGAAAGCCGCTCAAGGTAGAGCGGCTTTTCTTTAGAAATAAGGAGAGTGAGTACAAGATGAGAATTCTTTGGGATTTTGATGGAACGTTATTTGATACATATCCTGCCTTTACGGAAGTAATGAAGCAGTTAGTCCCTGCCAACATAACAAAAGAAGAGATTTTAAAAGAATTAAAAGTTTCTTTTCATCATGCGACAGAGGTGTTTCATTTATCAGAAGAGCAGATCAAAACTTTTCGCGAAAAAGATAATGCCTTATCTCCTGATGACAAACCCCCTTTCCAGGGAATAAAAACCATTCTTGAAAAAGCAGATCTTAATGTGATTATGACGCATAAACCCCGCGCTGAAGTCATCGAAATATTGAAACACTTCGATATGGAACATTATTTTACTGATCTTGTAGCGGGTGACGACGGTTTTCCACGAAAGCCCGACCCAGCTTCTTACCACCATTTAAATGATCACTACTCTCTTGATCTTGCAGTAGGAGATCGTCTATTGGATATTCTCCCCGCAAAAGAAGTTGGAATGAAAACGTGCCTATTTCAAAACGCGTCTCCAGGAGCAGATATTTATGTAACGAATTATGAGGACTTATATGAAAAGCTTTGGCCAACTCATTATTAGCCGTTAACCAGTTGATCCCCTTTGTGTTCATATGTGATAATACACATATGAACACAAAGGGGATGTTTTGATGGATAAAAAACTTCGGTTTATTTTAATCACATTTTTGCTAGGTGTTTTTCTAGGTGCTCTTGACTCCGGTATCGTATCTCCTGCTTTAACAACGCTGATCGAGGATCTTGGCATTGATTTAAAATGGACAGTGTGGGTAGTGACGATCTATACGCTTGTCTATGCGGTGAGTATGCCGATCGTCGGTAAACTTGCTGACTTATTTGGAAGAAAGCGCATTTTTCTTACGGGTATTTCGTTATTTGCGATCGGTTCCGTTATTGCTGGATTTAGTCAATCTCTTCCTTTTCTATTAATTGGTCGTGCCATACAAGCTCTTGGTGGTGGTGGAATAATCCCTATCGCAAATGCCGTTATAGGAAGTAGTTTTCCTAAAGAAAAACGTGGCATGGCACTGGGGTTTGTTGGAGCTATGTTCGGAATAGCTACCATACTCGGACCGAATGTAGGGGGCTTTTTCGTTGCTCAGTTTAGTTGGAGATGGATTTTCTTTATCAATATCCCCATTGCACTGATCATTCTTGTAATGGGCTTAAAACTCCCCGATGATCGAAAGGAAGGGAAAAATCCTTCGCTTGATTGGGGTGGAGCGGCTGTATTATCACTTGTAATTGTAAGTCTCTTGCTAGGATTAACGAATCTAGATACGAATGAATTTATTCAATCAATCCAATCGATGACAGTCTGGCCTCTTTTGCTAATTAGTATTGTTTTCATCTATCCACTAATTCGAGTTGAAAAATCAGCGAAAGACCCAATAATTAAATTAAGTTACTTTAAAGATCGCAACATTGTGTTAGCACTATTGATTTCAACGATTACGGGTATTGGTATCATTAGTATGATTTTTGTTCCTTCATTCTCTGAAATTATTTTGTCGTTATCAAGAGGTCAGGGTGGTTATGTCATGACGATATTAGCAGTAGCCTCTGGTTTTGCAGCACCTATTGGAGGGGTGCTTCTTGATAAATGGGGAGCGAAGCAAGTTGTCCTCTTGGGATTTTCATTAAGTCTTCTTGGGTCTCTTTTCTTTGTCTATCTAGCAGGTGGGTGGATCACGTTATCCCTTGGCATGATTTTATCTGGTATTGGAATTGGATTTACGATGGGAACGCCGCTAAACTACATTATTCTTGAGTTAACGCCTGATCGTGAAGCTGGTGCTGCTCTATCGCTTGTTAGTTTGTTCCGTTCGGTGGGCACCTCTCTTGGACCTGTTATTCTTGCAGGCTTCATTGCCACTGCGGGGGCGACAACGTTTAGCGGAAGTAAAATGTCTGATGGGATTAGGGATATGATTTTATCAGGGTATCAACACATGTATCTTGCAGCATCCGTTATTTTCTTAATCGGCCTCATTCTCGGAGTCTTTTTAAAAATGCCTGCCAAAGAATCTGAGGTGAATCGATCTTATTAATTTTCTTCATTAAATAAGCAAACATGAAAAGCCAGATCGGAACACATGCTTCTCGATCTGGCTTTTTTTATTGCCCAAATCTGTTAAGAACCTCATAAAAATGGGTAAGAAATTCAAAGAACTTTCTTTCAGAAGGAGCCAGTTCTCTTCCCTGTGGAATGATGACACCGACTGTTCTTGTGACGTTTGGTTCTGATAACTCGATTTTCACTGTCTCACCTGGTAACTGTTCTGAAAGTGTAATTTCAGGTAAAAGACTTACCCCTAATCCTGCTGCCACCAGCCCCTTAATTGTATCAATATCTTCTCCTTCAAATGCAATGCGAGGTTTAAAACCAACCTGCTGGCATGCAGATGTAACAAGATGATGGAGTGCATATCCTGAGCGAAACAATACAAATGGTTCATTTTTTAGTTGTCCAAGTCTAAGCATAGGATAATCCGCTAATTCGTGTGAGATTGGGAGAAGAGCAAGAAGTTTTTCCGTGAAAAAGATGTGTCCTTCAACATCTGTCCGATCTTTTGGTACTGGAGACACAAATGCAATATCAATTTCGCCTTTGCTAACAGCATCCGTTAAATCTTGCACAGAACCTTGCCTTAATTGAAAACCAACGCTTGGATGCTCTTTCCGGAATGCAGAAATAACCGTAGGTAACGTTTTCGCTGCTAAACTGTTTGGAAATCCAATCCGAATCGTCCCCGTATCCGGGTTTAGAAATTCATATACGGCTTGTCTTGCTCGCTCAATTTCTGAAATAGCCGTTTCAGCGTGATCCATAAAGATCTGGCCAACCTGAGTTAATTTTACGTTTCTTCCTTCGCGAATAAACAATTGTACGCCAAGCTCTGATTCAAGATTCGCAATTTGCCGACTAACAGCCGATTGTGCAACATGAAGAGAAGTAGCTGCTGCTGTGACATGCTCTCGTTTTGCTACTTCCATAAAATAATAAAGCTGCCTAAGTTCCATAAAAAAGAAATCTCCCTTTTAATTCATATCAATAGTAGATTAATTATATCTAAATTATATATTGGAAGCATTGGTTAAAGCAATGTACAATGAGTGTAGAATATTTAAACAATTTCGACGTTATGGCGTTAAAGTGAGAAACCATAATGAATTGGGATAAGAGCGAGGAGTGGGAATATGGATAGAGCAAACTTTCCAGAGAAACAGGGATTATATGATCCAATTCATGAGCATGACGCTTGTGGCATCGGGCTGATCGCCAATATAAATAATGAGCCTGCACATGACATTATTGAAAAGGGAGTCTATATGCTACGCCAGCTAGATCACCGCGGAGGGCAGGGGAGCGATCCTGACACGGGTGACGGTGCGGGCATTATGCTTCAGATTCCACACGAATTTTTCCAAAAGAATTCCGGGTTTAACCTTCCAAATAAAGGGGAGTACGGTGTGGGAATGATGTTCCTACCCGTTGACAATCAGCTGAGACAACGCGCAAAGCAAATTGTTGAAAAAGCAATCAAGGAAGCTGGCCAAGAGTTTATTGGCTGGAGAACCGTTCCTGTAGATGAAACAACAATTGGAGAAGCTGCATGTATTGCTCAGCCTGTCATTCGACAGGTCTTTATTAAGAAAAGCGATATTTCTGCTGAAGAATTTGAACGTAAATTATATGTTATTCGTAAAAAAGCAGAGAAACAAGTATCACAAGATTCTCAACTATCGAAAACGAAGTACTACGCTGCAAGTTTCTCAAAAGATACGATTGTTTATAAAGGAATGCTCACACCAGAACAGCTTGATCAATTTTATTTAGATTTAAAGGATCCAACTTTTAAATCTGCTTTTTCAATGGTGCATTCACGCTTTAGTACAAATACTTTCCCAAGTTGGGATCGGGCGCATCCAAACCGGTACCTCATTCATAATGGAGAAATCAATACGCTCCGAGGAAATGTAAACTGGATGAGAGCAAGAGAAGGTGCACTTCAATCAGATGTCTTTGGCGATGATATGAAAGATATTGCTCCAATCGTACGACCAAATGGAAGTGATTCATCTTCATTAGATAATTGTCTCGAATTCTTGAACCTTTCTGGCCGTTCATTACCACATGCGGCTATGATGATGATCCCTGAACCGTGGGATCGTGATGCAACGATGCTTGATCCTAAAAAAGCATTTTACGAGTATCATAGTACGTTAATGGAACCTTGGGATGGACCAACTGCAATCGCATTTACGAACGGTCGTCAAATTGGAGCGATGCTTGATCGTAATGGACTGCGTCCGGCTCGATACGTCATCACAAACGATGATACGTTTATTCTTTCATCCGAAGTTGGTGTCATTGAAATCGATGAAGAGAAAATAGTGGAAAAAGGTCGCTTAAGCCCCGGTAAAATGCTTCTTTTAGATCTTGAAGAAAAGCGACTTGTATATGACGAAGAGATTAAAACACAAATCGCAACAGAGAAACCGTACCGCAAGTGGTTAGATGAAAATTTAATGAGCTTGTCGCCTGAAGCGAGTAAAACGAGAGCCATTGATGAAAAGGAGCTCGTTAAAACACAAAGAGCATTCGGCTACACATATGAAGAGTTAACAAAGAATATTGCTCCAATGGTAACTGAAAAGAAAGATCCAATCGGATCGATGGGGAACGATGTCCCTCTTGCTGTTCTGTCTGAGCGACCGCAGCTATTGTTTAACTACTTTAAGCAACTGTTTGCGCAAGTGACGAATCCACCAATTGATTCCATTCGAGAAGAATCGGTTACTTCAACAATGACGCTACTCGGACCTGAAGGCAACTTACTTGAAACGAGTCCAGAAAGTGCTAGAAGAATTCGACTTGAAACACCGATTCTTACTGATAGTCGTTTTGAAGCAATTAAAGCATTGAATGAAGAGGATTTTCACCCCGAAACATTAAGTTTGCTGTTTGACGCCGCTCGTGGTGAAACAGAAATGGAACACGCTTTACAAGCACTGTTCCGAAAAGCTGATCGTGCTATTAAAAATGGGAAAAGCATTCTTATTCTTTCAGATTTCGGAGTTAATCGTGATAAAGCAGCGATTCCATCATTACTTGCGTTAAGTGGACTTCATCATCACTTAATTAAGAGAGAAACGCGAACGAAAGTAAGTTTAATCGTTGAAACAGGTGAGGCTAGAGATGTTCATCAGTTTGCCATGTTAACGGGATATGGCGCTGACGCTATTTATCCTTATGCTGCATACGATTCAATTGATCAGATGATTTTGGACGGCACGATTGAAGGTTTTACTTTTGATGAAGCGATTGAAAACTACATTGAGGCTGCCACAACCGGTATCGTTAAAGTGATGTCAAAAATGGGTATTTCAACGATCCAAAGCTACCGTGGTGCACAAATCTTTGAGGCAATCGGTGTTAGCAACGAAGTGATCGATCGGTATTTTGCTGGTACCGCTTCGCAAATTGACGGCATTCCAATCGACATTATTGCAACAGAAACATTAATGAGACATCATTTTGCTTATCATGATTCAGAGTATAGTGATTTAACGCTTGAAACGGGAAGTGAACTTCAGTGGAGGAATGGAGGAGAGCATCACTCTTTCAATCCAAAAACCATTCATACCCTGCAACACGCTGCTCGAAGCAATAACTATGAACTATATAAAAAATTCTCTGGAATGGCGCTTGAAGAGAACTTAACTTATCTTAGACAGGCGATTGATTTTGGTTCCAAAGAAGCGATTTCAATTGATGAGGTAGAAAGTATTGAATCCATTACACGTCGCTTTAAGACGGGAGCAATGAGCTATGGCGCTCTTAGCGGTGAAGCTCACGAAGCTCTTGCCATTGCAATGAACCGCATTGGAGGACGAAGCAATAGCGGTGAAGGTGGAGAAGATCCTTCTCGCTTTACGGCAGATGAAAATGGAGATCTGCGTCGAAGTGCGATTAAACAAGTAGCATCAGGTCGCTTTGGCGTATCAAGCTATTACTTAAGTAATGCAGATGAAATTCAAATTAAAATGGCACAAGGTGCGAAGCCTGGAGAGGGTGGTCAGTTACCTGGTAAGAAAGTATATCCTTGGATTGCTGAAGTTCGTGGATCGACACCAGGAGTTGGTTTGATTTCACCACCACCGCACCATGATATTTATTCGATTGAAGATCTTGCCCAACTTATCCATGATTTGAAAAATGCAAATCCATCTGCACGAATCAACGTAAAGCTCGTTTCAAAAGCAGGAGTTGGTACGATTGCTGCAGGGGTAGCAAAAGGCCTGGCAGATGTGATTCTCATTAGTGGATATGAAGGTGGAACAGGAGCATCGCCTCGAACAAGTATTAAACACGCTGGTCTTCCATGGGAACTGGGCTTAGCTGAAACGCATCAAACGCTCGTTTTAAATGATCTTCGTGATCGCGTTGTGCTTGAAGCTGATGGAAAAATGATGACCGGTCGTGATGTTGTGATGGCGGCGATTCTTGGAGCTGAAGAATTTGGTTTTTCAACTGCACCACTTGTTGTTCTTGGATGTATTCTAATGAGAGCTTGTCATTTGGACACATGTCCAGTTGGTGTAGCCACTCAAAATCCTGAACTTCGCAAGAAATTTATGGGTAACCCGGATCACGTGGTTAATTATATGCAGTTTATTGCTCAAGAAGTGCGAGAAATTATGGCTGAACTTGGATTCAGAACAATTGAAGAAATGATTGGTCGTACCGATGTACTGAAAGTAAGTCGTCGTACTAAAGACCATTGGAAAGCAAGATATCTTGATCTTAAACCGCTTCTTTATCAGCCGCATGTATCAGATGAAGTCGGTAGATTTAATCAGCGAAAACAGGATCATAAACTAGATGCTGCGCTAGATAATACGTCAATTATTCCTGCAGCGCTTGGAGCGCTTGAGGAGCAAAAACCTTTCGAAGGCTCTTACGTTATTCGTAACACCAACCGTGTTGCTGGTGCACTGTTAGGACATGAGATTACGAAGCGCTATGGTGCTGATGGACTTCCAGAAGACATGATTCGCCTGCATTTTAAAGGCTCTGCTGGTCAAAGTTTCGGAGCATTCGTACCAAATGGTGTGACAATGCAGTTAGAAGGCGATGCGAACGACTATGTTGGAAAAGGATTGTCAGGCGGAAAGCTCATTATTCATCCTTCCGCTAAAGCTGGGTTTTCGAGAGACGAGAATACAATTGTAGGAAATGTTGCTTTTTATGGAGCAACTTCAGGTGAGGCGTACATCAGTGGACTTGCAGGAGAACGTTTCTGCGTAAGAAACAGTGGCGCTAAAGCGGTTGTAGAAGGAATTGGCGACAATGGTTGTGAATACATGACGGGTGGTCGTGTCGTTGTCCTTGGAGAGACTGGGAAGAACTTTGCAGCCGGTATGTCTGGCGGAATTGCCTATGTTCTATCAGAGGATCAAGAAGCATTTAAGCAAAATGTGAATGCTGAAATGGTCCATATTGAATCGTTAAGCAACTATGAAGAGATTCTGGAAGTAAAGCATATGATTCAACAGCATGCTTACTTTACAGATAGTCCAAAAGCCATTCGTTTTATTCAAAACTGGAATGAAGTTGTAGGGAAGATTGTGAAGGTCATTCCTAAGGAGTATAAACGTATCACTGAATCATTAGAAGAGCTTAAAGAACAAGGCTATAAAGACGATGACGCAGCATACGAAGTGTTCCAACAGGCGAAGAACGGTCAAGTAAAACCACGCCAAAGTGATCTGGAACCGGTATAAGGGGAGGTATTCGATTGGGTAAGCCAACAGGATTTTTAGACTATCCTAGAGAAAAAGCACGCGAAAGAGATCTATCAACACGACTGAAAGATTGGGGAGAATACCAACTCCCTCAATCTGAAGAAAGCTTGAAAACACAGGGGGCACGCTGCATGGATTGCGGCACGCCTTTCTGTCACTCAGGTATTGAATTAAATGGGAGTGCATCAGGTTGTCCACTTTATAACCTGATTCCGGAATGGAATCATCTTGTTTATCAAGGGAAGTGGAAAGATGCGCTAGATCGCCTACTTAAAACGAATAATTTTCCTGAATTCACTGGCAGGGTTTGTCCTGCTCCATGCGAAGGCGCCTGTGTAGCAGCGATTCCTGACGATGCGGTTGCCATTAAAAGTATTGAAAAAGAAATTATCGACCGCGGTTTTGCTGAAGGGTGGATGACGCCTCAACCTCCTAAAAATCGCACTGGCAAAAAAATTGCCATCGTAGGATCAGGTCCTGCAGGGTTAGCTGCCGCAGATCAGCTTAATAAAGCAGGACACTCTGTTACCGTATATGAACGAGATGATCGTATTGGCGGTTTATTAATGTACGGCATTCCTAACATGAAGCTAGATAAAGAGTTGGTCGAACGCCGTGTAAAACTTCTTGCTGATGAGGGCGTAACTTTTGTGACCAATACGGAAATTGGTAAAGACGTGACGCAAGCGGAGCTTCGGGATGCGCATGATGCGGTGATTCTTTGTACGGGAGCTCAAAAGCACCGTGACCTTCCAATTGAAGGACGTAAGCTTGGAGGAATTCATTATGCAATGGATTACTTAAAGCAAAATACAAAGAGTTTGTTAGATTCCGAGCTTCAAGATAAGAAGTATGTTTCAGCAGAAGGAAAAAATGTGATTGTAATTGGTGGTGGAGATACAGGGGCGGACTGTGTTGCGACAGCACTTCGTCACGGATGTAAAAGTGTTCACCAATTTGGGAAACATCCGCAGTTAACAGCAGATCGAATGATTGATAACCCTTGGCCAGAATTCCCGAAGGTTTTCACACTTGATTATGCTTATGAAGAGGCGCAAGCAGAGCACGGGGAAGACCCTCGCCAATATTCCATCATGACGAAAAAATTCGTAGGTGATGAGAATGGTCAAGTAAAAGAACTTCATACGGTAACGATCGAAAAGCATGTTGATAAAAGAGGAAATGTGTTCATGAAAGAACTTCCTGGTACAGAACAAGTTTGGCCAGTTGAGCTTGTCTTAATCGCAATTGGCTTTACTGGCCCTGAGGAAGGTGTTCTCGAACATTTTGAAGTCGATCAAGATAACCGTAAACGAGCGAAGGCAGAATTCGAAGATTATCGTACGAATGTAGACGGGGTGTTTGCAGCAGGTGATGTTCGAAGAGGGCAGAGCCTTATCGTGTGGGCAATCAATGAAGGTCGCGGTGTAGCTCGTGAGACAGATCGCTATCTAATGAACAAAACGGTTATGCCTTAAGAATAAATAGAAAAGCACTCCAACAGCGGTAGTGACCCCTAAAAGTTAGAGTTTTTATTATGCAGCTGTTTGGCTGGTTTGAGTTCGGTATTGGATCGGACTTAAACCAGCCAATTTTGCTTTTACGCGTTCATGATTATAATAGTCCACGTATCCTTCAAGCTTTCTTTTCAGTTCCTCATAAGATACAAGTTTTTCTCCATAATACATTTCTTGTTTGAGAATCCCGAAGAAGTTCTCCATTGCCGCATTGTCGGCACAGGTTGCTTTTCTGGACATACTTTGAAAGATTCGATTCTTCTTTAATGTTTTCATCCATTTGTTATGTTGATAATGCCAGCCTTGGTCTGAGTGAATGGTTGTGCGGTATTTGGCTTCCGTTCGTATGGTGGACAACGCTTCAGTCAATGGCTTTAATACAAGGTCGAGAGTGGGGCGGTTGGAAATCCCAAACGAAACAATTTCTCCATTGAATAAGTCCATTATCGGGCTCAAATAAAGCTTTTCATTTCCTGTACATTTAAATTCAGTCACATCGGTGACGAGTTTTTGGAGCCGGATTGGTGTATAGAATCTGCGTTTCAATCGGTTTTGAGCCACTTTCCCCACCGTACCTTTGTACGATTTATACCGGGATTTCCGAGTGAACTTTTCACACTTTAATCCCAATTCATGCATTATCCGTTGCACTTTTTTATGGTTGATGACATAACCCTGGTTTCGTAGCGCTAAGTAAATGCGACGATAGCCGTATTTTCCCTCGTGCTTATGGAAGAGTTCCGTAATCATTTCTTTCCACTCTTGATTTGGATCTTCGTTCTTTAATTGCTTTATCTGGTAATGGTAGGTGGCTTCGGGAATGGCTACGCTCCGTAAAGCATCTTTCAATTTGAATCCTTCTTCTTTGAGTTCGAATACCAGCGCTGCTTGTGCTTTTCGAGATAGGCATTCGGGTTCTCCTGAAAAGCTTTTAACTTTTTTAGATAAGAATTCTCTAATCGCAGAAGCTCATTCTCACGCTCAAGTTGTTCTTCCCGCGTTAACTCTTTTTCTGATTTCGATGACTTGTTTTTATGATTTTTTGACATAGAGGGCCGTCCTTTCGCTTTTTCGTGGAGGCCTCCGATTCCTTCCTTCTGTAATGTCCTGGACCAATTTGCGATTAGGGAAGGATTGTTCATTTTAAAGGCAATCGCAGTCTCCCGATGAGAAGCGCCTGTCTGTTTCATAAAGTGTAATACATTTAACTTAAATTGGACAGGAAAGACTTGTCTTGAACGCTTTCTCCTCAATCCCTCTTTTCCAAAAGCTTGATAAGCACGAACCCAACCCATGATTGGAGATTTATCAGGCATTCCGTACTTTTTAGCCAATAAAGTGTAACCTAAAGACCCTTGGAGATACTCCATTACCACTTTTAATTTAAAATCGTCACTATACTTTGCCATACAAAAACACCCCGGAAGTTAGTTTTTTAACTCTAACTTCCGGGGTGCACCACCAGCGGAGTGCTTTTCGCTTTGTTACGAAGAACGATCTTTCGTTTGGATGATGGCGAGCACAAGAGCGGAAAAGCTGACCATTAACGACAGGGCCTCAAATACGCTTAGCATCACATCACTCCTTTACAAATAGAATGTCACTTTATGAGGTTGTCCTATACGCAAATTAACAAAGTATTTGACAGAATTTCAGGATTTTAATACACTTAATTCGAATATCTTGAATTAAAGATATTTTGAGATATCCAAATTAGATGATTAAGATAAGTCTAATGCGGGAACCTTCTAAATGGATGTAACAAAGAAAAGGAGACTTGTCACTTATGAAGCATACAACAGGCATACATCACATTACTGCTATTGTTGGAAATCCACAGGAAAATGTTGACTTTTATAGCGGGGTTCTTGGACTACGTCTTGTGAAAAAGACTGTAAATTTTGATGATCCAGGAACCTATCACCTTTATTTTGGAAACGAAGAAGGAGCACCAGGAACCATTATGACATTCTTCCCCTGGTCGAATGCACATGACGGAGTAATCGGTTCCGGGCAGGTTGGCGTAACAAGTTTTGTCGTTCCAACAGGTAGCCTGTCATTCTGGAAAAAGCGTCTTGATAAATTTAGTGTAGAAAACGGAGAAATGACCCGATTTGGCGAGAAAGTTCTTGCTTTTGATGATCCTCATGGCTTGCACTTGGAACTTGTAGAAAGAGAAGAAGGTGAACCTAACACGTGGAGTTTTGGCGGAGTTAGTACGAAACATGCCATTAAAGGCTTTGCGGGCGCAACTTTATTATCTGGCAAACCAGAATCAACGATGACGGTATTAGAAGAAGTGCTAGGTTTTATGCGCGTAGCGGAGGAAGAAGATTTTGCCCGGTTTAAATCAAGCGATGCTATCGGAAATACGATAGATGTGAAGAAGACACCATTATCTTCTGGAAGAATGGGATCAGGTACCGTTCACCATATCGCTTTTCGTGCGAATGATTTCAATGACCATGAAGAATGGAGAAATTTACTGGAAGAAAAAGAGTATGGCCCTACACCAGTTGTCGATCGTCAATACTTCAATGCGATCTATTTCAGAGAAGAGGGTGGGATACTGTTTGAAATTGCGACAGACCCTCCAGGATTTGCGAAGGATGAAGATCCTGATGAAATGGGTAAAAAGCTACTTCTACCTCCATGGCTTGAAGAAAAGCGTTCTCAAATTGAACGTGTCCTTGAACCTGCAAATGCAAGAGTTCTAGATGGTGACAAATAATGAAGCATATTTTTAAGCAAGGTAAAAAGAATCTTCCTGTATTATTATTACTACATGGCACAGGAGGCACGGAGAATGATCTTCTTCCACTTGCAGAATTAATCGCTCCAGAAAACTCAATTTTAAGTGTAAGAGGGAATGTATCAGAAAATGGCATGCCTCGATTTTTCAAACGATTAGCTGAAGGTGTCTTCGATGAAGAAGATTTAATTAAAAGAACGCACGAATTAAAGGCGTTTATTGATGAATCATCCCAAAAGTATGATTTTGATCGTCATAATGTTATAGCGATCGGGTACTCAAATGGTGCGAATATTGCTGGAAGTTTGCTATTCCATGATGCTAACTCCCTTAGAGGGGCTGTTCTTCACCATCCAATGGTTCCTCTGCGCAATCTGAAGTTACCTAGCCTTGCTAGTAAGCCGATTTTTATTGGTGCAGGAAAGAATGATCCGATTTGTTCACCAGAAGAAACAAATGAGCTTCAAGAATTATTTACTGGTGCTGGAGCAAAAGTAACGGTTCATTGGGAAAATGCCGGCCATCAATTAACAAGGTCTGAAGCAGAAAAAGCGGCTGAGTGGTATCAGAAAAACTTTCAAGGAAAGAAAAAGAATTAAAAGAAGTGAGCATCCATGCTTAGGATGCTCACTTTTTAGATACATTTGCATAAGTGAATTCAGTTAGAAATAGCGGTCCGGTCCATCTCAATTAAGCAATTGATTTAGTTGTTTTCTTTTGATCACGATCGATAACAGCAGCTCCAATAATATCCCCAAGTACATTTGAGGCAGTACCTGCCATACCAATTAACACGTCGACACCAGCAATTAAAGCGACAATTTCTAATGGAAGGTTAAACATGGATAAAACTGCTGATAAGGTCACCAGGCCAGCAGCTGGTATTCCTGCCGTTCCAATGGAGAGAAGCGTACCAATGGCTACAATGGTCACATAGTCCATAACGGAAAAATTCAACCCGGTGACGTTTGCAGCAAAAACGATTGAAACCCCCATTCTTAATGCTCCACCATCTGAGTTGAAGACGGCCCCAATAGGTAAAGAAAAGTTTACGACGCGTTCTGAAATGCCGGCTTTTTTAGCGGAGTCAATCGCAATTGGAAGCGAAGCGATACTACTCGAGGTGAAAAACGCTGTTACGTACGCATCCTTTGTTTGAGAAAAAAAGTTCTTAATACTTAATTTCGCGTACTTTAAAAAAGAAGTATAAATCAATGCCCAAAGCAATAGAACACCTATGTAAAAAACGCCTGTAAAAGCAAGTAAAGATTGGAACGTTTGCCAACCTTGGCTTCCAAATGACGTTGCACTAATGGCAAAAATACCGATCGGTGCATATAGCAATATACCTTTCAATAACAAAAAGAATAAGTCATTTGCAGCGGAAAATAGCTTATGAATTCGCTCGCCAGATTCGCGCAAGTCACTTTTCTCTGAATAGCGCATTTTCCCCATCGTTAATCCAATGATGACAGCTAGAAAGAGAATACCCATGAGTTGACCTGAAGAAAAGGTTTCAAAAAGGTTATTTGGAACGATATTCAAAAGAACATCAGAAAACCCAGGAGAGTCAGGCTTTTCAACTTTTGTATCTGGAAGTGTTAGGCCAGACCCGGGACTAACCCATAAAGCGATGGTAACACCTATTAAGACAGCGGCCGCTGTGGTTAATCCATAATAGACTAACAGCTTACCACCTAGTTTCCCTAAATATTTGGGGTTCATTTGATTGATTGCAAGTACTACTGTTAGAAAAATAACTGGAATGGCTACGAGGTTAAGCAAGTTGATCAGAATGGTGCCAAGCGGTTTAATGAAATCAATACTTGGTCCAAAAAGAATTCCCGCTACGATACCAAGGATAAAGCCAAGCGTCATTTTTAGTATGAATGAAGAATTTTTATACATATGCCACGTTTTTTGCATTGTTCCACCTCTTATTTAATAGTGCTATTAGTATAACAGTTACAATGTAAATTGTTTAGAATTTGAATTTTCACTCACCGTATTCGACTAAATAAAACGAAGCAATCGTACCATTCTTACGCTAGTTCATCTAAACCTGAACTTTTTAAGACAACACTTGCTCAAATCATTTATAACCACATGGTATACTTGGTTAGGAAGGAAAGAGAAGGAGTCAAGAAGAAAATGATTTTTACAACTGCAGGGAGACCAACAGAAGCTCTCATAAAAGAAGCGATTCAATTAAGCCAATTATATCGTGGTATGTACATATCAAGGGAAAAACGATCCATTCAACAAATCATTAACCTCTATCATGAAACAGTTATAGTGGTTGGCTACGAGCGCTTGTTTCTTTATAAAAAAAACGCGGAAACCCCTATTTTTTTTCATCCAAATTCAGCGATGTTTCGTTGTAAGGCCATACTAAGTGGACAAGATGATGCGTTTATTAAAGCGAGTGGGCTTTTCGAAGGAATGAGTTTGCTGGATTGTACAGCAGGACTCGGGTCCGACAGTATTGTTGCAAGTATAGTAGTGGGTAATAACGGGCGGGTTCAAGCAATTGAGGGATCGGAGCACGTCATACTCTTACAGCAAGGATTACAAAATTGGAAAAGTAATTATGAAGAGATAGATGCTGCGATGAGGCGCATATCCGTCATCCCTAACCGATATGAACACGTTTTACCACACTTAAAAGACAATGCTGTTGACGTCGTGTATTTTGACCCCATGTTTGAAGATTCCATCCTAGCATCTGATGGTGTGAGTGGTATCAAGCAGGTAGCTTTATATGATGGCCTATCAGAAAATATGATGATGGAAGCAAAACGAGTGGCTCGAAAACGCGTGATTTTAAAAGATTCATGGAAAAGTACACGTTTTGAACAATTTGGTTTTCAGCAACAAATACGAAAAACATCAAAATTTCACTATGGTGTCATTGAGTGTAAGGAGTGATAAAGGTTGTTACCAGACCATCTTGAATACAATTTAAAGATCCTGTTTATTGGTTTTAACCCTGGTCTTCAATCAGAGGCAGAAGGTCATCATTACGCGAATCCGACGAATCGGTTTTACGCCATTTTAAAAGAAGCGGGACTGACAGATCGAAAGCTCTTACCGGAGGAAGATCACAAGCTTATAGACTATGGATATGGGCTTACAAATATCGTGGATCGTCCTACTAGAGGAGCAGCTGACTTAACTTCTGAAGATTATACGATTGGAAGAAAGCGCCTCCTTGATAAAATCAGAACGTATAAGCCTCTCGTAAATTGTTATGTTGGTAAAGGAGTCTATCAAAAGTTCTCTGGTGTAAAAAAAGTTAATTGGGGATATCAGCCCATCGACCAAGTGGAAGGGGTTCGTGACTTTGTAGCGCCATCTACGAGCGGATTAGTAAGAATGACACTTGAAGAATTAACCGAAATCTACCGTCACTTGCATGTCACAAAAGAAAATGAAAAATTAGGTGAAAGTTAATTCTTGAGAGATTTGAATAAGAGTGATATCCGTTTAGAGAGGAAGTATATGAAGAATACTCTAGTTTACTTAATGAAGATCCTATTAGCCATCCTTCTTTCTAGTCCAATTGCTGTGTTGATAATGCTCGGGAGTTATCATTTCTTAAATCATAATGAATATATACGAAATTATGCCATGGAATTCGAATTAGGAACGATCGTTTTCTATACGATTGCCTTCTTCATTGTTTATGGGCTTTTGGGTTTGCCTACAACGTTGGTAACAGATGGAATACTAAAATTATTCTCGTTTAAAAAATCTATTTCTTTATTTTCTGTGACTTTTTTAATTTATACATTGGTTGGTACTTGGTTGGCCTCGGGGTTTCAATCGCCAATGGCAGGAATAGATTGGTATGTACTTATTCCGGTTTATACATATTTTATAGTGTTAATGATCGTTAGAAATGGTTTCAGTAAAACAATAAAATTAAAAAGATGACTTTTCATTACGCTTGTGTGGTAACCATAAGCACTTCATCCATAGTAATGCAAAAGGGCTTGGAACTAAATGACTCCAAGCCCTTTTTATTATTCTATTTCAAGTGTGTTTAGGGGTATTAAATAGTTTGTTTTTTTAGATTCAATTCGCCATTTAAGGAACGAATGTAGTAGAAAGACTAGCTATACTTTACTCTTCCATACGGTGAAGCTGTTTGTAAAAAGAATAGATCGAAGAGAAATCTAAATCACCATAACCATTAACCTTAGCATCAGCATAAACTTCTTTCATCAAATTGGTTATTTTTAAAGCAGCGTTTTCCTCATAGGCAGATAAAGTGGCGAGGTGAAGATCTTTTTGCATGTTTTTTAGAGCGAATTCTTCTTCGTCATTTTGAACTTTTAACTTGTCTGCTTTCATTTGTAGAAAAGGAGCAGAAACTGGCATCCCAGGTAATGTTTCTAATAAAAAGTCTTTGGATAAGCCAAGCTGTTCTCCAAGAATCATACTTTCAGCAAAGGCTGCCATATTTGAAGCAAGCATCATATTCACAACCATTTTAAAAGAGGTACCTTGACTCACGGGACCAACATGAATGATTTTTTTGCCCATATATTGGAGAAAATGTTCAATTTGATTAATATCCGTTTTTTCCCCGCCTACTAGAAAAACAAGTTCTCCTTTTTGTGCAGGTCCTTTTGATCCTGCTACCGGGGCATCCACAAATCTTACTCCAACATTGTGAGCAAGTTGGTTGGCTTTCTTTGAGAAAGATGGATTCACGGTACTTGAATCAATCCATAAAGCGTCGTTCTTCATCGATTGAAGGAAACCATTTTCACTTAATGCAACTTCATCTACTGCTTCTGGACCCGTCAACATGGTAAAAACGATATCTGCCTCTTTCACTGCCTCGTGAGGCGATTCTTTATAGAGAGCTCCTTTATTAATGAGAGATTCTACTTTATCTTTTGTCCGATTCCATATTGTTAAGTCAATCCCATTGTGAAGTAAATTAGTAGCCATAGCACTTCCCATAACACCCATACCGATAAACGTTACCTTCATTCTTGTCTCCTCCTTTTGTAAGACTTCATCTTTTCGTAACTGATAAGTCTTCTAATTAAATGCCTCAAATTCCGATTAACTAAACATACCAAAACAGTTTGAATAGCATAAGGACTAAGTAGAATGGAAAAAATCTGGCTTCAATTAAGAAAAAATGATTAACTTTTTCTCAAGATAAAAAACGGTCACCACCATGCTAGGTGATAACCGTTTCATTTGTTAGACAAACCGAAGCAATAATCGCTTTAGTAGAGGCGTTAAATAGGCAGGAATCTCATTTGCAGAAGGAATCACAAGGCTTTGTGTGCCATAGATATTTCTCATCGTATTTTTTTCTTTTTCCTGTGGTTCTCCATTAGATAAGAAAACACCGATGACCTCAAAGCCTTGTTTCCGAGTTTGAATAACAGCTTCATGTGTATCGATGATTCCATTTTCACTGTAATCATATGCAGAAGGCTCTCCGTCTGTAAACACTAATAAGATTTTATGCTTTTCATTTCGTTCAGCCAAATCTTGAGCAGCTTTCCGAATTGCATAACCATCCCGATTATCTTCTTCAGGCTCTAACTGCATAATTTTAGCACCTTCATTGGGTTGAGTGGATCGATTATAGTTGATGATTTGGAAAAGCGTATTCGGCTGTTCCTCGTCATCTGCATCGAATGCATCTTCATAGAAGCCAGTAATTGAGTGTTTAATATTAAGTCCTTTTAACGTTTCGTGGAAGAGCGTAATCCCAAGGCGGGTTTCTTCCATTTTGTCATACATTGATGCTGAGCAATCGACAAGCAACGAGAAGGTGACATCTAGCTCTGTACTAGGCGCATTCTTTTTATAAAAGAGACGAGGATTTTCATCTGTTAACAGCCTTAATAGCTTACGATTCAATCGACCAAAGTGGAGGTCGCTTCTCGGTGCAATTTGTTTTTGCTCAATCGTTTTTTGGATCGCAGAGCGAAGTGATTTTTCAGCATATTGAATTTCAGCTTTCGCCGTTCGATAATTCGAACGCTCATCAGAGGTCGGTTTTTCAGCTTGACGAATCACTTCTTTTACGTTTCGGTTCGCTTCTCCTAGAGGATCCTGTGACGACGCGACGGCTTTTGTATCACGGCTTTCAAGAATGGCCTCTTCATCAAATTGGCTTCCTTCTGATTGTTTTGAAGCACCTTGCACACTAACAAAAGCCTGGTCGCCGGATTCTTCTTTTCGTTCACCTTCTCCGATTAGGTCAGATTTTGCCCCTTCTTCTAGGTCAAATTGAAGGAAATTAGAGCCTTCTTGTTCCTGCTCTTCGTGCCACGTATTCATTTCCTCATCATACGTTTCTTTATCTTCCTTATCGGTCGTTTCCATTGTATCGTCACTTTTTAACTGACGAGCTTCTTCGTCTTCAACAACAGGGGAGAGGTTTGCTGATGTTCCATACATTGTTAAATATTCTGTTGTCATATCGAAATGGTCATGATTAAGCTCCTGGCAAAAAGCGTTTGCGAGCGTGGCGACGTCTTTCGTTGAACGTGCCTTAGAAATCTCAATAATTAAATGGCGCACATAGGGCTTATATTCTGCTAGATCACTCCCTAGAGCAACTGGTTTACCAATCGCTTGGAGGTAGACCGCGCAAAACAAAGCATCAAGCAGTTGATGCTGACGATGATGAACTTCAAGACGCCCTCGGAAACGCTTTTGAAATAGCGTTCGTCTTATATTAAAAGCAGCACTCATTCCAGGACGGATCATCATACAAATCTTTTCAATTCTTACATCTTCTAATAACGCAAATAGCTGTTTGCGAAAAAGAGGATGTGATTGTTTTTTGATCGAGGAAAGGTAGTGATCGACTTCAAAAAAATCCGTGTAGTGCACATTACCAAGTGCACGAAGATAGATATCGCTTTTCATCCCATCAAATTGTGTTCCATCAAAGATATCATTCCAGTAATGGCTGACCGTAATCAAGTGCTCGGCGGGTCTATAGTAAGAATGGAAAGCAAACTGAACGTCACTTTCTGTTTGGCTCAGTGTTTCAGCGAGATCAGATAAACTTAAATGAAGAAAAGGATCCGTCTGATTCTCAGCAAAGTTTAGAAACTTCATTTATGCTTTCTCCTGATAACGTCCGAAAATTGTTTCTGCGATATTTTCCACTGCTGCTTTTTCACGCTCATCTTCAAGTTTATCCGTAATGGCACGTTTAATTGCGCGTCTCGCTTCCATATAGGTTGTTAAGTCACAAGCGTCAAGAAGTGAACGTGGAGAGGCGGCTTCTTCTGAAATTTGGCCATCTCTTACCTTTGATTGAAGATCAGCAGAAAGCGTCACGAACTGATCAAGCTGATTTGAATCATCTAGAAGAGATTGTTCACTTAACATTTCTTTTAACGCTTCTCCCTGTAAGTACGGAACTTCTATGACGATGAAGCGGTTTTTTAAAGCTTCATTTAAAGGTGCGGTACCAATATATCCTTCATTAATTGCAGCAATAACACCAAAGTTTTCTTTTGCGCGAACCGTTTCACCCGTGAAAGGGTTTAGAATCATGCGACGATAGTCAAGGACGCCATTTAGAATAGGAAGGGTTTCTGCTTTCGCTGTATTGATTTCATCGATATATAATAGCTCGCCGTTTTTCATTGCATTTTCGACTGGCCCAGGAATGAATGTAATGTGCGCATTGTTTTGTTCGTCATAACTAAGCGTTTTGTACCCTAGAAGTGCTTCTGCATCAAGGTCAACGGAGCAGTTAATTGAGTACATGGGTTGGTTAAAGAAGTAGCTAATTAATTCGGCCAGTTTTGTTTTACCAGCTCCTGTAGGGCCTTTTAGTAAAACATTTTTCCCGAGAATCAACGCTGTCACCGCATCTTTAACAATTGACATATCTGGAGCTGTATATCCTTCTGAACCAATAAGGTAGTGATTGGGATTTGGATTAGCATCGCGTCGGTCTTCAATGCGATCCTGTATTTTATCTGGAATATCAAACGTTTCATATAATTGCATCTGTCATACCTCCGAGTTTCGAATTCACATCTATTCAAAAGTTAACTATAACGGAAAAAAACAGTCTCTGTCTAATGAAAGTCGTTCAAAAGTTAACGTCAATCATTTTACCGGGCGAGATAGATGAGCTATACTAGTTCTAGCATGTAGGCCTAAGAAAGAAGGGGGCATAAGAATGAAGCCTATTCAAATCGAAAAAGTACAAGAAATTCTTGAAACATTTGAAAACAAAGAGTTGTATTTTCATCTAGAAACAACGAGTGGAGCCTATGCGGCACAAGATAAAGACAAGCTTGCAGTCGGAGCATACATAAGAAATGGTTCGATCAAATTCACCAACGTTAAAATGGCAGGTAGTGGACCGTTTCGCGTTGGGTTTAAATTAAATGAAGGCTGGATGTATGCTGAAGGATTAACGGATTATCAGTTGGATGATGGTCGGCTGTTAATGGCAGGCCATGATACAAGTGGTCGTTTAGCTGTTGCCGTTCAACTAAGCTATACACCATTCGATTAAGGAGGAAACGATTATGGAGAAACAAGTCCTCGTCATTTTCCCGCACCCGGATGATGAAGCTTTCGGAACTGCAGGGTTGATCACGAAATTTGTCAATCAAGGTGTGCCTGTTACTTACGCATGTGCAACACTAGGAGAAATGGGACGCAATATGGGTAATCCATTTTTTGCAACAAGAGAAACACTTCCAGAAGTACGTAAGAAGGAGTTGCAAGATGCTTGCAATGCAATGGGGGTCAAGGATCTTCGCATGCTAGGGTTTAGAGATAAAACGCTTGAGTTTGAAGATCCTGAACTGCTCGTCTCAACAATTGGAAAGCTTGTTGATGAATTAAAGCCCTCACTAATCATTACATTTTACCCGGAATACGGTATTCATCCTGATCATGATGCTTGTTCGGCTGCCGTCATAGAGACGTTAAAACGTATGCCTAAACAAGACCGTCCAACGGTTTACGCATTGCCAATTACCCCGGATCGTGAGGCTGTACTTGGCAAGCCAGATAAAGTATTTGATGTAACGGATGTTCTTGAAACAAAGATCAAAACGATCGAAGCTCACCGCTCCCAAACAGAGGCAATGGTGGCAAGACTTGAAGACGGCTCAATGGATCCTAACTCCGAAATGATGTCGTTCATTAAGCAAGAATCCTTCTGGATCTACCCGTTTGATGAATAAGATCTGAAGCGTTCATATCTATTCCGAACAGAACGTGATATAATTTGCACTATAATATGATAGATGGAGGAATACGACCTAAATGATTACAGTTACAGATGTCGGCTTACGATATGGTGATCGTAAGCTTTTTGAAGATGTTAATATTAAATTTACTCCGGGGAACTGCTATGGACTAATTGGTGCGAATGGTGCTGGTAAGTCAACGTTTCTTAAGATTTTATCAGGTGAAATTGAACCGCAAACAGGCGATGTTCATATGGGACCTGGTGAGCGTCTAGCCGTTCTTAAGCAGAACCATTTTGAATACGAAGAGTATGAAGTGCTTAACACGGTTATTATGGGGCACGCTCGACTTTATGAAGTGATGCAGGAGAAGAATGCGATCTACTTGAAAGAGGATTTCTCTGATGAAGATGGTATGAAAGCTGCTGAGCTCGAAGGTGAATTTGCTGATCTTAACGGGTGGGAAGCTGAGTCTGATGCAGCGGTATTGTTGAAAGGTCTTGGGATTTCTGAAGACCTTCATTACAAGAAGCTCGCAGATCTTACTGGTTCTGAAAAAGTAAAAGTTCTTCTTGCACAGGCGCTATTTGGTTCGCCGGATATTCTTCTGCTGGATGAGCCTACGAACAACCTGGATCTTAGTGCGATTCAATGGCTAGAAGAATTTCTTATTAATTTTGAAAACACCGTTATCGTTGTATCCCATGACCGTCACTTCTTAAACAAAGTATGTACGCATATGGCTGACTTAGATTACGGAAAAATTCAAATCTATGTAGGTAACTACGATTTCTGGTATGAATCAAGCCAGCTTGCTCGCACGATGAAAGAAGACGCGAATAAGAAGAAAGAAGAAAAGGTAAAAGAACTTCAAGCGTTTATCCAGCGTTTTAGCGCGAACGCGTCGAAGTCCAAACAAGCAACTTCTCGTAAAAAACTTCTTGATAAGATTACGCTTGATGATATCAAACCATCTTCAAGAAAGTATCCTTACGTAGCCTTCACACCAAATCGTGAAATTGGAAACGATGTGCTTCATGTCGAAGGTTTAACAAAAACGATTGATGGTGTAAAAGTTCTTGATAACGTGAGCTTTATGCTAAATAAAGATGATAAAGTGGCACTTGTAGGTCGTAATGAAATTGCGAATACAGCGCTCATTAAAATATTAATGGGTGAAATGGAAGCAGATAGTGGTACATTCAAGTGGGGTGTAACGACTTCTCAAGCTTATTTCCCTAAAGATAACTCGGAATACTTTGAAGGCGTGGATACAAACCTCGTTAACTGGCTACGTCAATACTCTCCAGAAGATCAAAGCGAAAGCTTCCTTCGCGGTTTCTTAGGAAGAATGCTTTTCTCAGGGGAAGAAGTATTGAAGAAAGCAAGCGTTCTTTCCGGGGGCGAAAAAGTACGCTGTATGCTTTCGAAAATGATGCTAAGCGGTGCAAACGTGCTTGTTCTTGATGATCCAACGAACCACTTGGATCTTGAGTCAATTACAGCACTTAACAATGGTCTTATGAACTTCAAAGGTGCAATGATCTTTACATCGCATGACCATCAGTTCATTCAAACGATCGCAAACAGAGTCATCGAAGTAACACCTAAAGGGATCATTGATAAAGAGGCAACATATGATGAGTACCTTGAAAACACAGAACTACAAGCTAAAGCACAGGCAATGTATAACTAATAGACTAAAAAGCGGATCCCACTGGGATCCGCTTTTATTCGTATGCCGTTCGTGTTGATTGTTGCACATATCGTAGTCTTAAAAATAACGTAATGGCGGCAACAAATAGTCCAGTACTAAGACCGACCCAGTACCCATATGGACCAAAGGCTGTATATTTCGCAAGTATAAAACCTGAAGGGAGACCGATCACCCAATAAGAAATTAGACTCATAACCAGTGTCACATTCACATCCTTATACCCTCGAAGTGCTCCCTGAATGGGAGCAGCAACTGCATCTGAAAGCTGGAAAAAGATCGCGTAAATTAAGAATACTTTAATCAAATCGAAAACTTCCTCATTACTCGTATACCAGCTTGCGACTGCATCATTGAAAAGGAACAAACAAAGAGCCGAAAGCAAAGCCATACCAACCGCACAAGCGATGCCCATGTAGCTATAGTGCTTCGCATCTAGTAATCTTCTTGCACCAACTTCAAATCCAATGGCAATCGTTAACGCCATTGAAATACTCAGTGGAATCATATAGAGAAGGGAAGCGAAATTGATGGCTGCCTGATGAGCGGCGATCGTTTCAGTAGAATATGTGCTCATTAATAACGTAACAGCTGCGAAGATACTTACTTCGAAAAAGATGGAGAAACCAATAGGCACGCCTATTTTTAACTGCTCTTTCCAAGTAGTAAATGAAACTGGATAAAAACGTTTGAAGATACTGTATGCTCTAAACGGTCTGACTTTTATCACGACCAGTAATGCAATTAGAAGAATAAACCAGTATGTGATCGCCGACGCATAACCTGCTCCAACTCCACCTAATTTAGGGAATCCCCATTTTCCAAAAATAAGTACATAGTTGAAAAATACATTGATTGGAAGCGATGTGAGAGTAACAAGCATCGTTGTCCTTGTCTGTCCAAGTGCATCAAAGAAACTTCTAAGTACCGAGTAAATAAACAATGGAACAATCCCAAATGAAAGTCCGATTAAATACTCTTTTGCAATTTGAGCTACGTTGTCCTGCAGATCCATCGTATTTAAAATGGGATCTAAAATAAAACTTCCAACGATTAAAATACTAAGTGATAATGCAATGGAAAGGTAAATGCCCTGCAGGACTGAAAACGAAACACGTTCTTCTTGTTTGGCGCCAATATAATGCGATACGATTGGCGTTATGGCAAGCAAAATACCGCTTAAGCCTGTAAAGACAGGTACCCAAAGACTCGATCCAATCGCAACTCCGGCGAGATCATTCGCCCCAGCTCTACCGCTCATGAGTGTGTCTACAAAGTTCATTGAATAAAGACCAACTTGCGTAATTAAAATCGGGTACAAAATTACAATTAATAGTTTGATTTTTTCCTTGAACGAATGTGTTGGATACATGGTGCAACATCCTTGCTATGTAGAATACTGAACAGGGAAATTATAGCACATTTTGCATCATCAATTAGAAAGTTATGCTACACTAAATATGTGAAATAGTGAACATATAGAATGAGGTGTTAACACATGAAAAGTCGAGAAGGCGTGGATACGAATATTATTCTATTTGATGGGGTTTGCAATTTATGCAATGGGTTAGTGAAGTTTATGTTTAAATACGATAAGAAAGCCGTTTTCTCTTTTGCATCTCTTCAATCAGAAACGGCAGAGATTCTTCTTAAGAAAGCTGGTCTTACAGAAGTCCCAGATAGTGTGATTGTGATTAAAGAAGGGAAGGCGCTTGTTAAATCAGAAGCGGCTCTTTCAATCATTCAACAACTTGGTGGATTTTTTAAGCTTTTGCTAGTTTTTCGCTTACTCCCACGTTCCATTCGAGATCGCCTCTATGACGAAGTAGCGAAACGTCGATATAAATGGTTCGGAAAACAAGAAAGCTGTATGCTCCCAACAAAGGAACAAAGAAAGCGATTTTTGTAAAAAAGAAAAACGTTGAATTTGCCCACCCCTCTATTTTGTTGTTATATAATGGAAAAGCAATGAAGAGAAGGAAGCTATACGAATTCTACTAGCAAGAAAGGCAAGTATTACACATATACCTTACATATCGTAATCATGCATCACTTGAGAGGAGGATTTCATGGAGCATGTCATTAAAGTAGAGGGTGTATCTAAAAAGTATGGTTCTGTGTTTGCAGTGAAAGATTTATCTTTTGCCGTAGAAAAAGGAGAAATCTTCGGCATTATTGGTCCTAATGGTGCAGGGAAAACAACGACACTTGAAATGCTCGAAGGAATATTAAAACCTAACAGCGGTACGATTGATGTATTAGGCTATGTTCCTACGAAACAATTACGCGATTTAAATAAGCGCATTGGTGTACAATTTCAATCTACTTCGATTCAAAAGAAAATGAAAGTTAAGGAAGCGCTTCAGTTGTTTGCATCATTTTATGATAGGCCGAGTCAAAAGGACCATTTGATCGAATTACTCGGACTGCATGAGAAGTTAAACGTACATTTTGAAGATCTTTCAGGAGGTTGGAAGCAACGAGTCACGCTGGCACTGGCTACACTTCATCAACCTGAAATCTTATTTCTTGATGAGCCAAGTATGGGCCTAGATCCTCATGCGCGTAGGGAAATGTGGTCGTTGATTGAACGATTAAGAAAACAAGGCTGTACCATTGTAATTACTACCCATTACATGGAAGAGGCAGAAAAATTATGCGACCGTGTTGCTATGATTTATAATGGGGAATTAAAAGCGCTTGATACGCCACAGGAGCTATTAAGTAGGAGTATTTCAAAAAATATCACTTTCGAAAGTCATCAATTAACACTTGAGGAGATCGAAACAATCCCTGGTGTGATAAAAGTCGAAGAGAGTGAGGGTCTTTTTCACGTGTTCTGTAAAGACCAGCAAGAAACAGCTTATCATATTTTTCGTATCTGTCATGAACGAGAAATTGTGCTTTCAAACTTCTATTTCGAGAAAGGTACATTAGACGACTTATTTGTACACTATCTCGAAGAGGAGGAGGTCGTCCAATGAACGCTGTCGTAAAATTAGCGATTCTAGAAACGAAAATGTTCTTTCGAGATCGTTTAAGTGTATTTTGGACCTTTCTTTTTCCAGTTGTCATGATTTGGCTATTTGGTTCCATGTTCGTAGGAAATGAAATGAACGGCCTTACTTTTGCTGAGCAATTTGTGCCTTCTTGGATTGGCGTTAATATTGTGACGACATCATTTTTTACTTTGGGTACGGTTCTTGCTGGATACCGTGAAACAGGCGTTTTGCGAAGGTATCAATCAACCCCACTTCAACCATGGAAAATTCTTGTAGCACATACTGTGCAGGGTAGTGTTATTTTCTTTTTTTCTGCCGTATTATTAATGGTTTTTGGGATGTGGATGTATGGCCTTTCATTACCCGAATACATTGGAAGCACCCTGTTGGCATTAGTTATAAGTATTCTAGCTTTCTTTCCATTTGCTTTATTCTTAACCTCACTAGCTAAAAATACCCAGGCAGCTGCCGCAATTAGTTCCCTCTTCTTAAATGTCATGCTTTTTTTATCTGGGGCCACTTTTCCAATTGCATTTATGCCTGAAGTGCTTCAGTTCGTTGCGAAACTACTTCCACTTTATTATGTCATTAATTTGCTTCGTGGAACGTGGAACGAAGCTTCCATTTCCTCTTATGGAGTCGAAGTAGGAATTCTACTAGGAATTTCAGTTGTCTCGATCCTACTTGCATCTCGATTTTTTAGATGGAGCGGAAAGTAGCGATAGACGAATAAGGTAAGGATTGTAAAAAAATAAACTTTACTCAATTTAACCATATTTAATTTATTGATTCTGCTTAAAATACGAACAATCTAGTGTTTAATCAAAAAAACGTTCATTTTTTACTTGAACTTCACTTATGGGTTTGCTATGGTAGGTAAGTACTAACTAAATCAATTTTCACTCGTATATTCTCAGAAATATGGTCTGAGCGTTTCTACCCGGTTCCCGTTAAAGTACTGGACTACGAGTTGAAGTATGCTGATAACTGTCTTTGTTTTTATAATGAGAAATAAGATGACAGCTATTTTTTATACTTGAACTTTCGTGGTCTGGAGGGTAGAACATTACACCATCCAGACTTTTTTTATTTCTCATGAATACGAGAATGATATTCAAGAAGGGAGCAGCAAAAGAAAGGTTAGTCTGTCAGATGATCGTGTTTATTTTAAAAAAAGTATCCGAACTTACATACTAGGGAGAGAGCAGCCATGAGGAAACCATTGATTAAAAAATACGTAGCAACAACGATGCTAACTTTACTTTTGCTAGTTGTTTTGTCAGCATGTAACTCTGAAACAGAATCTTCTGCAGAGCAAGAGACAACGGAGCGTCCCATTCTTGTTCAGGGACCAATGCCAATTGAAGCAGAAAAATTTGCAGAAAGATTAGAAGATGTGACGGAAGAAACTTCAGGATCATTTGTTTTTTATAAAGGAACGGTAGATGATTATCCGGTGATCGTTGCAAAGACAGGAAAAGGTATGGAAAATACGGCTGCTGCAACAGCCGTATCAATCGAGAAGTACAATCCACTTGCGATTATCAACCAGGGTACTTCGGGTGGTCATGACCCCGAATTAGATGTATTTGATATTGTTCTAGGCAAAAGAACGACTAACACTGGGTCTCTTAAAACGGTTAATTTGAATGAGGATGAAGGTATAAAGCCAACCGAATGGCAGCCGATGGATTTATTGGCTTCTGAGGGGAGCGCAGGAGAGGATCCTGATGCAGAAAATATACGTTACTTTGAAGGAGACCCAGACTTACTTGCTGCAGCAAACGCTGTAAAAGAAGACTATCAAAAAGGAAAAGTTGTGGAAGGAACGATCGGTTCTGCCGACGTGTGGAATAATGAAATTGATCGTATTAATTGGTTTCATGAGAAGTATGGTACTTCCGTTGAAGAAATGGAAGGTGCTGCAGGAGCTCAAATCGCTCAAGCCTACGATGTGCCTTTCCTTGGGATTCGTATCCTTTCAAATAATAAAGTAAACGGAGGAGAATACAACCCAAATACGGCTGAAGCCAATCAGGAGTATGTTTATAAAGTTGTCCAACAATATATAAAGAATCAAGAAATTAATTAGAATCCGTCCTAGTTTTAACATGAAACAGCTTAAGCATTAAGTGCATGGTAATACGCACTTTTCTTAAGTTGTTTTTTTATTATCGAAAATAGTTACCTTTTCTGCTTGCGACAGTATGCTAGTTTTTTGCGTGTTTCATTTTACACTTTGTATAGTGTATCAAGGAATCGAATCTTCTACACTTTTATTAGAAAGAAAATTCAGTTAATTAATCGAGTGGGAGGTATTACATATGTCAGATTCAGTGAAAATTGGGTTGATTCAGGCAAAAAATGAGGTTGATGGGAACGAACCGGTTGAGCTGCATAAGCAAAAAGCGATCGAAAAACATATTCAGCTTGTAAGAGAAGCAAGTGAAAAGGGCGCTCAAATCGTTTGTTTACAGGAGATCTTTTATGGACCATATTTTTGTGCGGAGCAGAATACGAAGTGGTACGACGCTGCAGAAGAAATTCCTGAGGGACCGACAACGGTAAGGTTTCAAGCTCTTGCTCGTGAACTTGGGATCGTGATCGTACTGCCTATTTATGAACGTGAAGGGATATCAACCTATTACAACACAGCAGCTGTCCTTGATGCGGACGGTTCCTATCTAGGAAAATACCGAAAACAACATATTCCTCACGTTGCGGTTGGGGACGATGGACACGGCTTCTGGGAAAAGTATTATTTTAAACCAGGAAACCTCGGATATCCGGTGTTTGATACGGCTTTCGGTAAAATTGGCGTCTACATTTGTTATGATCGTCACTTTCCTGAAGGAGCGCGCTTACTTGGATTAAACGGAGCAGAGATTGTTTTTAACCCTTCTGCTACAGTAGCTGGACTTTCTGAATATTTATGGAAGCTTGAGCAGCCAGCTCATGCGGTTGCGAATGGCTACTATTTAGGAGCGATTAATCGCGTTGGAACTGAAGCGCCATGGAATATGGGGGAATTTTATGGCCAGTCGTATTTGGTAGACCCACGAGGCAACTTTGTTGCGATGGGCTCGCGTGATGAAGATGAAGTCATTATCGGTGAAGTGAATAAAAAGATGATTCGAGAAGTTCGAGATACATGGCAATTTTATCGTGATCGACGCCCTGAAACTTACGGAGAAATGACGTCGTTATTGCCTTAGGGAGCAGGTGTGGGATGGCCACCTGCTTTTTCATTTAAAGCTCTTGCAAATCAGAGTTCATTTTAATTATAGGGGGGACTCATATGAGTACTAGCGAACCAATTATTCAAAAAGAGCTTCAGAAACGATTTACCGAAGTCACACCACCGCTCACAAACCAGGAAGCGTTTCAAGAATCGCAAAGGTGTCTTTATTGTTACGATGCACCGTGCATTCAGGCGTGTCCAACTGGTATTGATATCCCTACTTTTATTAAGAAAATCGCGTCAGGCAATATGAAAGGTTCCGCTAAAACCATTATGACTGCCAATCCAGTCGGCGCAAGCTGTGCAAGGGTTTGTCCAACTGAAGAGCTTTGTGAAGGTGCTTGCGTACTTAACCATTCGACGAAACCGATTTTAATCGGAAATCTTCAAAGGTACGCCACGGATTGGGCAATAAAAAATGATCAGGTCCTATTTAAAGAAGGTCAACCGAACGGTAAGAGCGTCGCCATTGTGGGTGGTGGTCCAGCAGGATTATCTGCTGCTCGCGAGCTTGCTCTCCTTGGGTATAGCGTGACGGTTTATGAAGCTGAAAAGCAAGCTGGGGGTCTCGATACGTATGGAATTGTTTCATTTCGCTTACCAAAGGCAGTATCTTTATGGGAAGTTGAACAAATTGAAAAACTAGGCGTTACGATTAAAACGGGTGTGAAGATTGGCAAAGATATTCCATTTCATGAGCTTCTTTCAACAAATGATCGTGTGATTTTAGCAATTGGAATGGCAAACGTTCCTGATCTTCAAATTCCAGGCGAGCAAGCGGAAGGCGTCTATGATGCGATTGAACTTGTAAAGATGACAAAAGACGCGCCATTTCCAACTCACTTAAAGGATAAGAAAGTAGTTGTGATTGGCGCAGGTAATACTGCAATCGATGGAGCGACTTGCTCCATTCGACTGGGGGCAGAAAACGTAAAAATTCTTTACCGTCGATCCGAACAAGAAATGACTGCCTATGATTTTGAATACGAGTTCGCCAAACAAGATGGCGTTGAGTTTCGCTGGTTAACACAGCCGGTTGAAATCATTACAAATAAAGCAGGACAAGTGACAGGGATGAAATGCGTGAAAATGAAGCTTTCAGAAGCGGCTGAAGATGGGAGAAGGAGAACTGAACCTATTCCGAACTCTGAATTTTTAATTGAGTGCGAAGCGATCGTCAAGGCGATCGGTCAAAAGCGTCATCTTTCTTTTATTGAAGATCTTGGTATTGCCCATAATGACGGCGTTATTTTAATTAACCCTGAGACGATGGAAACATCCAATCCAAAAATCTATGCTTGTGGCGATGTGATCTTTGGAAAAGGTCAGGGGGAAGCCATGGTTGTTTCCGCGGCCCAACAGGGGAAAACGGCTGCTTATCATATGCATGAAAGTTTAAAAGAAACGTACTCAGCGTAATTGGAGAAAGGGGAATATCGATGGCAGATCTTAGAACGAATCTTGCGGGGATTACTTCACCGAACCCATTTTGGCTCGCATCTGCACCACCTACGAACTCAGGCTATCAAGTACAGCGTGCGTTTGAAGCAGGATGGGGAGGAGCTGTTTGGAAAACATTAGGGGATCCAATTCTAAATGTTTCTTCAAGATACGCAGCCGTTCACTTTAATGGGCAGCGCGTAGCTGGATTTAATAATATTGAGCTCATTACAGACCGACCATTAGAAGTGAATTTGAAGGAAATTTATGAAACGAAGAAAAAATTTCCGAATCACGCCATTGTTGCTTCATTGATGGTTGAACCAAATCAAGAAGCTTGGCATGAAATCGTTAAAAAGACTGAGGCTGTGGGTGTAGATGGTCTTGAACTTAACTTTGGGTGTCCTCATGGAATGGCTGAGCGAGGAATGGGATCTGCGTCTGGGCAAGTGCCTGAACTTGTAGAAAAACAAACGTATTGGGCAAAAGAAGCGGCAGAGACACCAGTTATTGTAAAGTTAACACCTAATATTACGGATATAACAGCTACGGCTGAGGCGGCTGTTAGGGGTGGAGCCGATGCAGTAAGCATGATTAATACGATTAATAGCCTTGCAGGAGTGGATATTGATACGTGGCAACCGATTCCGCATGTTGGAGGAAAAGGAGCCCACGGTGGCTATTGTGGACCTGCCGTAAAGCCAATCGCATTAAACATGGTTAGTGAATGTGCAAGAAATAACCGTATTAATGTCCCGATATCTGGAATGGGTGGGGTGTCAAACTGGCAGAACGCGATTGAATTTATGTTGATGGGCGCAAGCAATGTCCAGATCTGTACGGCAGCGATGCACCACGGTTTTCGCATTGTCGAAGATCTGATCGACGGTTTGTCTACATATCTTGATGAAAGAGGCATTCTTTCAGTTCAAGATATTATTGGAAAATCTGTTCCTACCTTTTCAGATTGGGGAAACCTCGACCTCAATTACAAAGTTGTCGCACGCATTAATAATGAGGTTTGTATCAATTGTAATAAATGCCACATTGCCTGCGAGGATACTTCACACCAATGTATCGACATGTTAAATGATCCAAACGGTCATGCCATTCTCCAGGTGAGAGAAGAAGATTGTGTTGGATGTAACTTATGTTCCATCGTATGCCCAGTTGATGGAGCGATTGATATGGTAGAGCTCAAAAGTGACTTGCCACCAATGACATGGAACGAACGTCAATCTCTCATCGGTTCGCTTAAGGATCGTAAAGTAACCAAATAAGTAGGAGGAATTAAAATGAAAAAAATTATTCGAAATGGAACGATTGTAACGGCAAGTGAAACGTATCAGGCGGACATTTTGATTTCAGATGGTGTCATCTCTTCTATTGGTAAAAGCATTGAGGTGGAAGGTGCGGAAGTTGTTGATGCAACCGATCGCTATGTTTTTCCTGGGGGGATTGACCCTCATACTCATCTTGAAATGCCATTTGGCGGGACCGTCACAAAAGATGATTTTGAAACAGGAACGATAGCGGCAGCGTTTGGCGGAACAACCTCAGTGATTGATTTTTGTCTTACTGAAAAAGGAAAGCCGCTTTCTGAAGCGATTAAAACATGGCACGATAAATCAAAAGATAAATCCGTTATCGACTATAGCTTTCATTTAATGATTAGTGAGATCAATGATGAGGTATTGGATCAATTACCCGATGTGATCAATCAAGAAGGAATTACATCTTTCAAAGTATTTATGGCCTACAAAAACGTCTTTCAAGCAGATGATGAAACGCTTTATCGTACGCTATTAGCTGCGAAGGAACATGGAGCGCTTGTCATGGTTCATGCCGAAAATGGCGATGTCATCGAATATTTAACGAAAGAAGCGTTAGCGAAAGGACAGACAGAGCCAATTTATCATGCTCTTACAAGACCACCTGAAGTGGAAGGAGAAGCGACCGGGCGTGCTGCCCAATTAACAGGTCTTGCTTCATCTCAATTATATGTTGTTCATGTTAGCTGTAAAGAAGCAGCAGATAAAATTTCTGAAGCAAGAAAGAAAGGCTATGACATCCATGGGGAAACCTGCCCGCAGTACCTTGTGCTCGATCAATCTTATTTAGAAAAACCAAATTTTGAAGGAGCAAAGTATGTATGGAGCCCACCACTCCGAGAAAAATCTAATCAAGAGGCACTCTGGAATGCCTTAAGGACAGGACAGCTAGAAACCATTGGTTCGGATCAGTGCTCTTTTGATTTCAATGGCCAAAAAGATCTTGGACGAGATGATTTCACGAAAATTCCTAATGGCGGTCCTATGATTGAAGATCGATTTAGCATTCTTTTTTCAGAAGGAGTTCGAAAAGGCAGAATTTCATTAAATCAGTTTGTCGATATTACTTCTACAAAATCAGCTAAGCTATTTGGATTATTCCCAAAGAAAGGTACCATTTCGATCGGATCAGATGCCGATTTAGTGATTTTTAATCCAGAAACAAAACGAAAAATTTCTGCTGATACCCACCATATGGCAGTGGACTACAATGCGTTCGAAGGAATGGAAGTGACGGGTGAGCCTGAAACTGTTCTTGTAAGAGGAGATTTTGTAATTAAAAACAAACAGTTTGTTGGAACACCGGGTTCAGGACAGTATCTCAAACGAGCAAAGTATGGCAAGACGACAAATATGACAGACAAGCCGATGATGATCCAGTAAGAGACTGAAAAAGGAGATAGCTGAATGAAAAAAGAGGAAAGCTATTTAAAATCGCCGGATCTATTGCCAATTGCTCATAAAGATAAAAAAATCGGAACTGGTGGGTTTGCGATGATGTGGGTAGGGATGGCTGTGGTACTAGCAGCGTTTGCTATCGGTGGAGCCGGGGTTCAATCCTTATCGCTATCATGGGTAGTCGTGGCAACGATTATCGGAACCATTGGTATTGGATTGTTTATTACCGTAATTGGGGATATTGGGATTGAACACGGGTTATCCTTTCCTGTTTATATGAGAGCCCCATTTGGAACCATTGGCACTCATATTCCGTCTATCGTTAGAGGACTTGCTGCGTCATTTTGGTTT
Organism: Bacillus sp. RAR_GA_16; assembly: GCF_020165985.1. Lineage (GTDB taxonomy): Bacteria > Bacillota > Bacilli > Bacillales > Guptibacillaceae > Guptibacillus. The sequence continues at coordinate 21,669 of NZ_JAIUKZ010000018.1, read as the reverse complement.
GGAATCAACACTTACTTTGGTGCAACGGCGATGAATGCAATTTTAAACGTTTTATTTGGATTTGATAACTGGTTCGTTTGCTTCCTTATTTTTGCTACAGTACAACTGGTGAATACAGCACTTGGTATTAAAGCAGTAGAACGATTCGCAGATCTCGCTGCACCAGTTATTATCATTATTTCAGTTTGGATGTATGCCTCTCTTTCAGATCAGGCAGTTGCACAGGGGCGAGAAGTTTGGGCATGGATTGAGAGTCCTGTTACAGGAGGAGCTGCTGTGACCGCTTTTCTTGTGGTCATTTTTAGTAACATGGGGTTCTGGGCAACGATTTCAGCTGATATTCCTTCGATATCACGCTTCATTAAAGCACCTAGGTTTGAACGCAGTTGGATGAAGCGAAATAAAGGAACGCTGGTAGGAAGTATGGTCGCTTTACCAATTACGCAAACTTTTATGGTCGTGATCGGTGGCGTTTCGTACATTGCAGTATCAAATTACGATCCAGTCGTAGCGCTACAAGAGGCGGCGACCGGTTTAATTTTGGGAGTCCTTCTATTAATGATTGTTCTTGCACAATGGTCTACAAATGTGTCCGCTAATTTAGTGCCAGCTGCAACCATTTTCTCAAATGTAGGAGGACCAAAAGTTCCTTTTTGGGCGGGAGTATTTATTGCAGGAATTGTTGGATCAGTGGTACAGCCATGGAGCTTATTTAATATCTTAATTCCCATTCTTTTGATCGTGGGAGGAATTCTTTCCGCTATTGTTGGTATTCTCTTTGCTGATTATTATCTTCTGAGAAAGAGAAGAGTGAATGTGCCAGACTTATATGAGCAAAACGGTCAATATCGCTATATGAATGGCGTGAATCTGGCCGGTTTTATCGCCTGGATTATCGGTGGATTAGCCGCCTACTTTCTTTCAAATTACTCATTTTTAGTTGGTTTTCTCGTAGGTGCAGGTTCTTATTATGTTTTAGCAAAGTATTGGTGGTTCAAATTATACAAACAGGCGGAAATGGATGATCCAAGTGATGAAAAATACCTCGGCATTACAGTTGGACGTGATTGGGTCATTGAAAGTGGTCATGAGTCACAGGCAGTTCAAGAAGTGGGAAGTGCACTTGACGAAGGGAGATAAAATAATGAGAGAGCATCAGCAATATTTGATTGAACGAGAAAAAATCGACTACTTTATTGATCGCGGCTATCGCATTAATGGCATTACGGAGAATTTAAGCGGAGCGTTTATCGAGTTTAATTTAAAAGATGTTAAGACAGATGAGATTTTAAACGAAACGCTTCATATTCAGACAGCAAATGGGAGAAAATATTTCTCAGCTCTTCTATTAAAGCAGATCCAATCCGTTACTTAAGGAGGAGGGAAGAGATGGAGTATAACTTGTATTCAAAAGATAGCGCTTATCCGTGTGAAGTAACAATTGACGAAGAAAATGGCCGCTATATGATAAGGAAAGCGGATACGAGTGGAGAAATATTTAATTCTGCTGCAGAACTAACAAACTGGATTCGATCCAATTGGCAAGAAAGTGATTTCCGGAGTAAGAAGCAGTACTATTATTTAATGGAGCTATTAGACGAATATGAATGGGAAGTAGAATCCGGGCAATAACTGCCCGGTATTTTTTATCCATTAATTAAATTTCATATACCGTACTTGCAGTCACATAATCCGTTATTATGACTTATTATGTCATAATATAGACAATAAGTAGAAATGATTCAAGTGATGTAGTAAAGTTAGTTTTAAAAGATGTAAGCGCTAACAAAAATGATAGTTGAAAGATAATCTTCCGTATTCACTCACATTACTGTAACTTCATGGTTAGATTAATCATATAACCTTCAGAAGAGGACGTGATTGTATGCTGCGAATGACCAGTTTAACAGTCCATGAAGTATTAGAAAGAGAGCATTTTCATCATGCAACTGTCATAGCTGGAAAAGCGGGATTAGGTAGGCGTATCAAATGGGTACATGTAATGGAAGTGACAAGTGTAAAACAGCTATTACACGGTGAAGAGTTAATTCTATCGACTGGTTTTGTATGGAAAGACAACGTCCACGTATTTCGTTCGATCGTAAAGCAATTGATTCAGAGTCAAGCAGCTGGACTCTGTATTGAAATAGGTACATATATGGATCATATCCCCTCGGAAATTATAGCACTTGCTGATCAACACGATTTTCCCATTATTGTTTTTAAAAAGGAAGTTCGCTTTGTAGATATCACGCAAGACCTTCATTCCCTTTTAATCGCTCATCATTATCAAATGATTTCAGACCTCGAGCAATTTTCTCAAGAACTTAATCATCTTCTCCTTGTACCTGGTTGTTTAACAAAAATCTTATCCGTATTGTCTACTAAAACTGGGATGCAAGTGATTTATCATCCTAAAGAATCGGATGCGATTTTCGTACCAGAAGCAACAGAAGAAAAACGGGAGACATTCTTACATTTTCTAAAAATCCAACCAAATGGAAAAGGACTTGTTCTTCAACCAGTTCGTGCGATGGATTATCATTTTGCAAACCTTATTCTTGTTCCCGCACAACATGCGTCAGTTTCAGATTACGATATGCTACTTCTTGATCGAAGTGCGACGGCAATCGCTCAATACCTCTTGCGTGAACTCTATATTGAAGAAAAGAAGCGTGCCCTTGAAACAGAGTGGTTATATGATTGGCTTGAAGGGAAGCACACGGAAGAACAAATTTTATCCCACCTTATTGAGGTAGATGAAACTTTGATTCCGCGCGGTCTTCATGTATGCACATGCAAATTTAAAAAACATCATGATACATACACCTCTTCGCAATTGACGTATTTCATGCTACTCATGCGATCCGTTTTTGAGCAAGAAGGTTTTTTTGTATTATCTTTAACAACTCGGAATAAGCTCATCATTATCATTTTAAATCGTCGCGCCGAAGATAACGTGGAAGAACGCTTGCGGGAAGCTTTCACTCGTTTTCTTCAACGTGATCTTCTACAAAAAGAAACAGTGCCAGAAGTTGAAAAAATCGGTGTTGGGAAACATGTACGCCTGTTAAAAGAGATGCATAAAAGCTATAATTCTTCGCTTGAAACGATCACGATGAAGGACAAGTTACCATCGGAAACTTCACTTGTTACCTATTACACTGATTTTCACATTTATCGTATGATCTTACATCTTTCAAAAGGCAAAGAGCTCAAAGAATTCATGTATGATTATTTAGATCCAGTCATTGAATATGATGAAAAGAACAATAGTAATCTTTTAAACACCTTGAAAGTTTATATGTGCTGCAATGGTTCGAAAAAGGAGACAGCTGAACAACTCTATGTAGTAAGACAAACTCTTTATCATCGCTTAGATAAACTTGAGGAGTTGTTAGGATATGATTTTATGTGTTCTCCGAAACGATTAGCCATCGAATTTGCACTCCATGCATACAATTATTTAAAACATCAGAACTAAAATGTGCAACGTGTACAATTGAAAACACATACATGTTACGTTTTGTCTAATGAAGAGAAGACATTGCATCCCTACAATGAAGATAGAAACGAATTAAAGGAGGGCATGTAATGACCGTTGTAAAAAAGGACACCACTTTATTAAAAAACTTTGTAAACGGAGAATGGATAAACGCCACAAGTAAAGAAACGCTTGAAGTTCCAAACCCAGCTACAAATGAAAATCTCGCTAACGTGCCATTGTCATCAAAAGAGGATGTGGATCTAGCGGTTAGTGCTGCATCTACCGCTTTTGAAACTTGGAGCAAATTCCCTGTTCCAAAAAGAGCGCGAATCCTGTTTAAATATCACTCTCTTCTAGTCAAACATCATGATGAACTAGCTGAACTAGTTGTAAAAGAAAATGGGAAAAGTTTTAAAGAAGCTCATGGGGAAGTCCTGCGAGGCATCGAGTGCGTGGAGTTTGCAACAGGTGCTCCTTCTTTAATGATGGGAGACAACCTTTCAACAATTGCCGAAAATATCGATTCAGAAATGTTTCGTTATCCTGTTGGCGTTGTAGGAGGCATTACACCTTTTAATTTTCCGATGATGGTTCCTCATTGGATGTTTCCTCTCGCAATTGCCTGTGGCAATACCTTTGTTTTGAAACCTTCTGAACGTACACCGATTCTTGCTAATCGTATGGCTGAATTATTAACTGAAGCAGGCTTACCAAAAGGAGTATTTAATATTGTCCATGGAGCACACGATGTTGTAAATGGCCTACTCGAGCATCCTGATGTGAAAGCAATCTCATTTGTTGGATCACAGCCAGTTGCTAAATATGTTTATGAAGAGGCAGCTTCTCGTGGTAAGAGAGTGCAGGCTCTTTCTGGTGCTAAAAATCATCATATTGTCATGCCAGATGCTGATATCGAAGTAGCGGTACAGCAGGTCATTAGCTCAACATTTGGTAGTGCAGGACAACGCTGTATGGCGTGTAGTGCGGTAGTAGTGGTTGGAGAAAGTGAGTCGTTCATATCTGCACTTAAAGAAAAAGCAGATCGATTGAAAATGGGAAATGGCTTAGATGATGAGGTGCTCTTAACGCCCGTTATTCGAAAATCACATCGGGAAAAAGTACTAGGATATATCGATAAAGGGTTAGAAGAGGGGGCAGCCTTGATTCGTGACGGCCGAAATGAGATGGACGCTCATAAAGAAGGATATTTTCTTGGACCAACGATATTTGATGAAGTAACACCTGAAATGACCATAGCAAAGGAAGAAATCTTTGCTCCCGTTCTAAGCTTACTACACGCCGATTCGATCGATTCTGCCTTAGAAATTTTAAAGAAGTCACGATATGGCAACGGGGCGACAATTTATACAAAAGACGCTGGAGCGATTAGACAATTCCGTGAAGAAGCAGATGCGGGGATGCTAGGTGTTAACGTTGGCGTACCAGCTCCTATGGCATTTTTCCCTTTTTCAGGATGGAAAGATTCTTTTTATGGTGATCTGCATGCAAATGGAAAAGATGGTGTGAATTTTTATACAAGAAGAAAAATGATCACAACTCGCTTTGACTACTAGAAGGGAGTGAAGAGTATGCAAACTGCTCACGAGAATCTCGCTGGAAAAGATGAGAAATACGTCTGGCATGCAATGCGACCATATGATCCAAAATCGACCATGGTGATTGAGAAAGCAAAAGGTGCCTGGGTATCCGATTACGAAGGTAACCAATTTCTCGATGCCATGGCAGGACTGTGGTGTGTAAATATCGGATATGGACGAGAAGAACTTGCTCAGGCAGCCTTCGATCAACTGAAAGAACTGTCCTATTATCCATTAACACAGACACATGGACCGGCAATTAAATTAGCAGAGAAGTTAAATGAAATGCTTGGTGGAGGATACGTGATCTTTTTCTCTAATAGTGGCTCAGAAGCAAATGAAACTGCTTTTAAGATTGCCAGGCAGTATCATGAACAAAAAGGAGAAGGCAGCAGATATAAAATTGTATCGCGCTATCGAGCGTATCACGGCAACACGATGGGATCACTAGCCGCGACAGGTCAGGCGCAAAGGAAGTATAAGTATGAACCGCTTGGCCAGGGCTTTTTACATGTTCAGCCACCAGATACGTATCGTGATGTAGACGACATACAAGGAGAGCTATCATCAGTCAAAGCGATTGACGACTTGATGACTTGGGAACTAAGTCAAACGGTTGCAGCCATGATCATGGAGCCCATTATTACTGGTGGAGGAATCATCATGCCACAACTAGATTACATGAAATCCGTAAAGGATGTGTGTGATAAGCACGGTGCTTTACTAATCTGTGATGAAGTCATTTGTGGCTTTGGTAGAACAGGAAAAGCATTTGGATTCATGAACTATGATGTTAAGCCCGATATTATTACAATGGCGAAGGGTTTAACAAGTGGGTATCTTCCATTATCAGCTACTGCAGTGAAAGAAGAAATCTATGAAGCTTTTAAAGGAAAAGAGTCATATGATCACTTTCGACATATTAACACATTTGGAGGGAACCCAGCTTCATGTGCTCTTGCATTAAAAAATTTAGAAATCATGGAGCAAGAAAAGCTGTTTGATCGCTCGAAAGAATTAGGAGATAAGCTGAAGCTTCAATTAACAGAACGTTTATCGTCTCATTCCAATGTTGGGGATATCCGCGGAAAAGGGTTGCTAATTGGACTTGAACTTGTGGAAGACAAGAGAACCAAAAAACCGCTTGCGGTAAGTGAGTTGAATAAGGTGATCAGCTACTGTAAATCGCAAGGAGTCATCATTGGGAAAAATGGTGATACAGTAGCAGGCTATAACAATGTACTTACAATGGCACCTCCTTTAACAATTGAAGAAAAAGATATTGATTTACTTGTACAAACGGTTGTAGAAGGTTTGGCTCAATTATAAAGTGCGCACCACGCGCACTTTTTTTTGGATAAGAAAGAAAAATACCCAAAAAGATTGAATAGTCAAACTCTTTGGTTTATAGTAAAGGTGTTACATACCGACTGGTTAGTTTATAGAGGAGGATGAAAATGAAAGCGATACAATTAACGGAATTTGGTGGCCCGGAAGTATTAAAACTAATTGATATGGAAGTACCTGAGCCGAAAGGACATGAAGTTCTTATTGAAATACAGGCAATAGGAGTTAATTATGCAGATACTGCAAGAAGAGAAGGTCAATATGTTGTGGATACACCATTACCATATGTACCAGGATCTGAAGTAGCTGGTGTTGTGAAAGCAGTTGGAGAAAAAGTAACTTCTGTAAAACAAGGTTCCTCTGTTGTCACATTATTAGGAACGAAAAATGCTACAGGCTATGCAGAGTATACGTTAGCTGATGAAAGAGAATTAATTGCGATTCCAGAAGGTGTAGATCCCCAGTATGCTGTAGCTCTCCCATTACAAGGATTGAGTGCCTACCACACACTTAAAACAATGGGACGATTTGAAAATGGAGAAACAGTACTGATCCATGCTGCTGCAGGTGGAGTAGGAACGATTGCCGTACAGCTCGCTAGATTATGGGGGGCTAAAACGATTATTGGCACAGCGAGCAGTGAAGAGAAAAGAATGCTAGCTTCAGAAATGGGTGCAGATTCTTACAGTAGATTATACGAAAGAAGGCTGGGAACAGGAAGTTTTAGATGCTACGGAAGGTAAAGGAGTAGACGTTATTCTTGAAATGGCAGGGGGAGACGTTTTCAAGAAATCATTGAAGTGTCTTGCTCCTTTCGGCAGACTCGTGATTTACGGGGTAGCGAGTGGCGAGCAAAGCCGCTTTTATCCATCGTCTTTAATGGAGAAAAACCAATCAGTCGTTGGCTTTTTCCTTCCACAGATGATGCGCAAGCCTTCACTCTATCAGAAGAGTCTAGAAGAACTTTTAAACTATATGGAGAGTGGAGAACTGAAATTAACAATTGGTGGCGTTTTTGAATTAGAAAAAGCGGCTGACGTGCACCGCATGCTTCAAGGCCGTCAGACAAAAGGCAAGTTAATCCTAACCCCTTAATTAGGATTAACTATAGGTTTACATCAAACAAAGACAACCTTATTTGGTTGTCTTTTTTATTCGGAAAAATTAGATTTTATTTTCTCTGTTAGAAATTCCATATTCCCTATTCACTATGCTAACACTTTGTGGTAATTTAGTATTGCACTGTGTTAATATTCGAAAAATTTTTCAGTGGAAGTTGAAGTTGTTGAAATTTTTTTCGAAAATTTGCTTGAAAGTTTTGTGGGCAATCTAATACTATGCTAAAATATCAATGAAAGCGTTTTTTTAAAAGAATGTTTCAAAAAGTGAAAAGAGTGTAAAGAACTAGTAAGAAACTAATCTTAATTTTGATGCTAATCATTACTTGTATAAATTAAGATTAAACCCAGCAGGGAGGTAGCATGCTTTGAATACCAAACAGTCCAGAGTGGAACATCCATGGCAAGAATTTTATGGACCAAACCTTGGCTATGCCATTGAATTATACGAGAAATACCAAGAGGATCCTGAGTCAGTTGATCCGGAAATGCGCCAGAAATTTGATCAGTGGGGACCACCGCCTTCTTCACAGGAAGTCATTGAGTCTTCTAGTCAGCCCGCAAATCTTAAAAAGGTTATTTCTGCTGTTAAGTTAGCTGACAACATTCGTACATATGGACATTTAGCAGCAGCAATTAATCCGTTAACAAATGAGAAATCGGATCAAGATTTTATGACACCTCAAACTTACGGCCTTTCTGATGAAGACTTGAAAGCGATTCCTGCTCAAGTTATTTGGGAGAAAGCACCTAAGGAAGTTAGCAATGGATTACAAGCGATCCAAAAACTTCAGGATCTATATACAAAATCCATGTCATATGAGTTTACTCATGTTCATGCTGAAGATGAGCGCAAATGGTTAGATGAAATGGTGGAGAATGATTCTGTTAGCCGCACGCTTACGAATGATGATCGTAAAGCTTTACTTAGGAGATTAACAGAAGTAGAAGGGTTTGAAAAATTCCTTCACAAAACATTTGTAGGTCAAAAGCGCTTCTCCATAGAAGGCGTTGACGCGATGGTACCAATGCTTGATGACGTTATTAAATGCGGAGCAAGCGATGGTGCTAAGAACGTGATGATTGGAATGGCCCACCGTGGTCGATTGAATGTCCTTACACACGTTTTAAATAAACCCTATGAAAAGATTTTTTCTGAGTTCCACCATGCGCCTAACAAAGAACTTGTTCCATCTGAAGGGTCGATGGGTATTAACTATGGTTGGACAGGTGATGTAAAGTATCACATGGGTGCTGACAGACAAATCGAGGATTCAGAAACAGCAAGTGCGACGATTACACTTGCCAATAACCCAAGTCACCTTGAATTTGTGGATCCCGTTGTGGAAGGCTATGCACGCGCAGCTCAAGAAACTCGTGGTGAAAAAGGTGAACCGAAACAAGATTTCACGAAATCATTTGCGATATTAATTCATGGAGATGCGGCTTTCCCGGGCGAAGGTGTAGTAGCGGAAACACTTAACTTAAGTCAGTTGAAAGGGTACCATACAGGTGGTACCATTCACATCATTGCAAATAACCAGCTAGGTTTTACAACTGAAAGTACAGATTCGAGATCAACAAAATATGCAAGCGATCTCGCAAAGGGCTACGAAATCCCGATCGTTCATGTGAATGCGGATGATCCGGAAGCTTGTCTTGCTGCAATGCATCTTGCCTATGAGTATCGTATGAAATTCAATAAAGACTTTCTTATTGATTTAATTGGCTATCGTCGTTTTGGTCATAACGAAATGGATGATCCAGCTGTTACTCAGCCACATTTATATGAAAAAATCAAAAATCATCCGACCGTTCGATCAAGCTACGCAAAGTATTTAACGGACCAAAACGTTATTGAAGATGGTCATGGAGAAAAATTGGATGAGGAAGTACTTTCTGAGCTTCAAAGTGAATACGACAAAATCGCTAAGGGTGGAGAAGGCGATGGAGAGGTACAGGAGCTTCAACCGCCTAAAGAAATTGTAAAAGGTCTTCCTTCGATTGATACAGCGGTTTCATTGGAAACCCTGAAAGAGATTAACAATCAACTTTTAACACGTCCGGATGGGTTCAATGTCTATCCTAAGCTTGAACGTATTTTAAAACGCCGACTTGATATGTTAGAAGAAGGCGGTAAAGTAGATTGGGCTTTGGGTGAAACACTCGCCTTTGCTTCAATTCTTGGCGACGGCACACCAATTCGGATTACAGGTCAGGACTCTCAGCGTGGAACGTTTGCTCAGCGTCACCTCGTTCTTCATGACAAAGAAACAGGTGAGACTTTCTGCCCGCTACATGAATTACCTGAGGCGAAATCATCATTTGCTATTCATAACAGTCCTCTTTCTGAAGCATCAGTCGTTGGATTTGAATACGGTTATAATGTTTTTGCTCCAGAAACGCTCGTTATTTGGGAAGCGCAATATGGCGATTTCGCGAATGCCGCTCAAGTCATTTTTGATCAGTTTGTTTCAGCGGGTAGAGCGAAATGGGGACAAAAATCAGGAATGGTGCTCCTTCTACCTCATGGCTATGAAGGCCAGGGTCCTGAACATTCAAGTGGTCGAGTTGAACGATTCCTCACTCTAGCAGCGGAAAATAACTGGACAGTAGCTAATTTAACGAGTGCGGCTCAATACTTCCATATTCTACGTAGGCAAGCTGCCATCTTAGAAAAGCAAGAAGTGCGTCCGCTTGTCATTATGACGCCGAAGAGCCTTCTTCGTAACCAACGCACATCATCTCCTGGTTTTGAATTTAGTCAGGGACAATTTTTGAGTGTTGTTGAGCAGGCAGGTCTTGGTGAAAAGAAAGATAAAGTCGAACGTATTGTATTATGTACTGGTAAAGTAGCAGTAGATCTTGCAACTGAAATTGAGTCTTCTGACGAAAAATACGATTGGCTCCACGTTCTTAGAGTAGAGCAACTTTATCCATTTCCAGATGAAGAAGTGAAAAATATCTTTGACCGTTATTCAAACGTTAAAGAAATTATCTGGTTGCAAGAAGAGCCAAAGAATATGGGTTCCTGGAATTACATCTCTCCACGTCTTAGAGAGACGGCTCCAGAAGGCGTTTCTGTAAGCTATGTAGGACGTCCAGATCGTTCAAGTCCTGCAGGTGGCGAACCTAATGTGCATAAAAAAGATCAAGAAAGAATTATTCAAGAAGTTCTAGAACCATCCAAAACTGTTTCCCATCAAGGAGGTAATCGTCGTGATTGAAGTTAAAGTACCAGAACTAGCAGAATCCATTACAGAAGGTACCATTTCTCAATGGTTAATCAAAGTAGGCGACAAAGTTGAAAAAGGTGACAACCTTGTTGAGCTTGAAACAGATAAAGTAAATATTGAAGTGAGCGCAGAAAATGACGGTGTTATTGAAGAGCTGTTGAAAGAGCCCGGCGATAATGTAGAAGTCGGAGAAATTATTGCTTATCTTGGCAATGGAGAAGGTAGTTCTTCTAAGTCTTCAGAAGAGGACACATCTGAAAAAACTGAAGCGAAAAAAGAAGAAAAACAATCAGCTGAAGAAGCAAAATCAGATCAGGAGTCTAAAGTACACGCAACGGAATCATCAGAAGAAAAGTCTGAGAATGGACGAACTGTTGCTTCACCTTCTGCAAGAAAACTTGCCCGTGAACTAGGCGTTGATTTGAATAATGTTGAAACGCGTGATCCATTAGGTCGTGTTCGTCCTGATGACGTGAAAGCACATGCAGATAAAGCAAACCAAAAAGAAGCGCCTAAAGAGAAGAAACAGGAGGCACCTAAGCAACAAAAGCAGACTCCTGAACCGAATGACGGCAAACCAGTTGAGCGTGTGAAAATGTCTCGACGTCGTCAAACGATCGCAAAACGTCTTGTGGAAGTCCAGCATACAGCGGCGATGCTAACAACGTTTAACGAAGTAGACATGACCGCCATTATGGAACTTCGTAAGCGTCGTAAAGATAAATTTCTTGAAGATAATGATGTGAAACTTGGCTTTATGTCTTTCTTCACGAAAGCAGTTGTAGGCGCGCTTAAGAAATATCCTCGTCTAAACGCTGAAATTCAGGATACTGATATTGTACTGAAGAAATTCTATGATATCGGTATCGCTGTAGGGGCAGAAGAAGGTCTTGTCGTTCCAGTTGTACGTGATGCGGACAAGCTATCATTTGCAGGTATTGAACAAGAAATTGGTAATCTTGCAAAGAAAGCACGCGACAATAAGCTAAAGCTTGATGAACTACAAGGTGGCTCATTTACGATTACTAACGGAGGAATTTTTGGATCAATGCTTTCAACGCCGATTCTAAATGCACCTCAAGTTGGTATTCTAGGAATGCACAAAATTCAGTGGCGTCCTGTCGCAATCGATCAGGAACGAATGGAAAATCGTCCTATGATGTACATTGCGCTATCGTATGATCATCGTATTGTTGACGGTGGAGAAGCGGTTAGCTTTCTTGCGAAAATTAAAGAACTTCTTGAAGATCCTGAACAGCTTCTGCTTGAAGGATAAAAAGATGGAACCTGGATCCTTTGGATTCAGGTTCTTTTTTCAATTCACACTGAAATTATTGATCAAGATGATTAAAGGGAAACCTCATTTTCAAAGAAAGGAAAGGGAGTAGCGACATCCTTTATCTTATCGCTACTGTCATGTAAAATAGAAAGAAAGTTGAAAGGGGTGAATAAATTGATTCATCAAACATGGAAAGATACAGCATCGATAAAAAAGGTGAAATGTGTACATACTGATGCGAAGAAGTATATGGTAAACCGCGTTTTAACAGAAGGAAAAACCTATGAAGTGAAAAATGAAACGGAAGAGTTTTTATTCGTTTTAGACAACAGCGGAAAAATCGGTGGTTTTTACAAAGAGTATTTTGAAGAGGTAGAATGATTAGAAACAAAGCCAGATCACCAATGATCTGGCTTTTTATAATGAATTCTTCATAGAAAAGGGACGCTGGATAACCTCCAACGTCCCTTCAATCGCTTAACAAAATTGATCATTTTTATTTGGGTTTTTTAATCCAAAGAGCGGTCGTAAATAGAGAGCAAGATAGGAACCTGCTAGTGCTACAATCATCCAAACCCATCCATGTAGACTAAATGATGCAATGCCACCGAAATAGGCTCCAATATTACAACCAAATGCTAATCTCGCTCCATAGCCCATTAATAAACCACCGATAATAGAAGCAGCCGCTAATTTAAGGGGAACTCTCCTCATCACAAAGGCGCCACCTGCCCCAGCTGCGACAAAAGCTCCGAGAATCACACCAAAGTTCATGACACTCGTTGAATCAGTAAGGATCGATTGCTGAAGCGCTTCGCCTTTAGGACCTGACCAATATCCCCATTGTGTAACATCAATCCCAAGAAACAAAGCGATTTTAGAACCCCATAATGCGAACGCAGATGTAATTCCCCAGGGATTACCGCGCGAAATTAACGTCAGTGCATTTAAGACACCTAATGCTATTGCTGCTGTCCAAATTGGCCATGAACCACGAAAAATTCGTTTCCAGCCTGATGTGGTTGGTAGAGGTTTCATTTTCGGTGGTTTGCGTTTTTTTGCAATGAATTTAACTGCAAAGAAAATGAACGCAAACAATATTAGCTGTACGATCCAAGCCCCAAAGTAACCGAGTCCAGTATCTTCAGCAAGTGAAACGGCTTGAAAAGAAGGCATTTGATTTACCCAAAAGTCAAAGTGCCAGGCACCAATAACGGATCCGATAATAAACCCAAAAAGTGTGAGCAACATTTCCGTTTTCCCCCAGCCGACAGTATAAAGGGTACCTGAAGCGCAACCTCCACCAAGTTGCATTCCTATCCCAAATAAAAATGATCCTACGACAACGCTTGTGCCAACGGGAAAGACATATCCAGTCGGGGTTGTTCCAAATAATCCGAAACCGTTAGAAAGGATCGGCGCAAACAGGGTGCTTGCTACTGCTAACATAAGCATATGCGACTGGATTGCTGTTCCGTTACCTACACTTAATAATTGTCTGAAAGCAGAAGGGTAGTGTCAATAAGTTTGTGTAATTCATAAGGTAGGGATATTCTCTAGCCTTCATTGAGGTGGGGAGTTCTGGCAGGGCCCCTCGGGGCCCTGCCAGAAAAATCGTATTTGCCCCTATTCCTTCTTGACTCCATAACGTTCCAGAAACATGGCTTGTAACGTAGGAAAGGCCGTGCTAAAACCACGTAGCTTTCGTTCGCTCCAGCGCTGATTGTAGTCCTTGGATTGGAGATAAACGATTTTCTCGGCAGCCTTTTCACCTGGAAGACTATTCATCGTTTTAGTACGCTTTTTGATCTCTTTAATTGTTCGTTCGATGATATTGGTTGTATAAATCATCGGTCGAATCGAAGAAGGATAGCTCAGAAAGGTTAAGAGAACGCTCAAATCCTGTTCCCAAGATTTCACGACTTTCGGATATTTCTTCTTCCAGTTTTCCTTGAATGCTTCAAACCTTTCTCGGGCTTCTTCATGGGTACTGGCTTGATAGATAGGTTTGAGATCTTCTGCGACAGAGGATTGATCTTTCTTTCGCACAGCGTTTAAAGCGTTACGTACTTTATGGACAACGCAGCGCTGCACGTCGGCTTTTGGATAGACAGATTTCATGGCTTCTTCCAGACCAGGAAGCCCGTCGAAAACACCAAGAAGCACTTCTTCAACACCTCGGTCGTACAAGTCTAAAAGAATTTCTTTCCAGCCTAAAGCACTTTCTTGACCGCCTACATAGAAGCCCAGAATTTCTCTGTGACCCTCTTCCGTCACACCAACGACAAGGTAGACGACTTCATTGGCGACATCCTCTCGACGCAACTTCAAATAGGTGCCATCCAGATATAAGACGGAGTATCGTTTTTGAAGAGAGCGTCTCTGCCATGTTTCAATATCTTCAGCCACGACATCGGTGATATGGCTAATGGTAGACGCCGAGTAAGAATGGCCCAGGATGCGCTCAAGAAAATGGCCGATTTCTCGTGTACTAATGCCTTTCTGATACATCGTAATGATCGTTTCACCAAGCCATTGTTCACGACGCTGGTATGGGGAAAAGACTTCTGTTTGAAAGGCATTATCTCGATCGCGTGGCACCTGAAGGTCATCTAAACGGCCGTATTTCGTATCGAGCTGACGGGCATACGTGCCATTTTTGTAGTTTTTCAATTCAGGATGTTCGTCTTCAAAGAAACGATTCATTTCTTCTTTCATGATCGTTTCCAATTTTTCTTTTACAAATTCTCGTACCATGGAATCTAATTGATTTTCTAGTGAATTCTGTCCTATACTAGTAGACATAGGTAGGGCATCTCCTCTCGAGTTGATTTGGTCGTTGACTTTGAGGATACCCTACCTCTTTTTATGTCTCAAATGTTTTACACAAACTATCGTACGTCATCAGCAGAAGTGAACCCAAATCTTGCATGTAATAAACAGTAGCCGAGTAATAGACCTATACCAAATAAAATCATTTGTTGAATACCTTGATCCAACAACAAAATGAATGCGAGAGCACCAATGACTAAAAATCCACCTGTTAGAACAGGTTTCTGTGGTGCCTTTAAGAAAGGTAATTGTAAATCTGTTTTTGAAGAGTGAACTGGCTGTTCCATCATGTATAATGCACCTCATTCCGATGTTTTTAGTATGAATTGATTTGTATATCCTACATGACATTTCTCCATCTGTAAACCATTGCGCATTAAAATGATTTATCTAAGGAATAGACTAGGTGGTTCTTTCTAACGATAGGGATTGTGCTATAATGACAGTTGGATCCTAAGAAAAGGATTCATTTATCACCAGCTGAAGATTAGGTTATGCAACCGTCTCAGGCTATCGGAGGTTGAGACAATGGAAATCGAGCGATTCATTCAAAAAGCTTTTGATTTTATAGATCAAGCCTATGCTGAATTAGATGTTGAGCCATCATGCTTATATGACCGAAAAAAAGAAATTGAACAAGAAATTATTGAAACAGGATCCTATACGCATACATATCAAGAACTATCCCACGGGGCAAAAATGGCCTGGAGAAATAGCAATAAATGTATTGGACGACTTTTTTGGAACACGTTGACAGTTGTGGATGCGCGTTTTGCTACGACTCGTGATGAAGTAACACGTGCACTCATGCATCATATCCGCATAGCTACTAACGGAGGAAAGATAAAACCAACTATTACGATTTTTCAACCTGGCATTGTACGCATATGGAATCATCAGCTCATACGCTATGCTGGTTATGAAACCGAAAAAGGGATCGTTGGTGATCCTGATTCAGTCATGTTTACTAAGGAAGTGATGAAACTTGGCTGGCAAGGAAATGGAACGGCACATGATGTACTTCCACTTGTTTTTTCAATTGAAGGTACTAAACCTACTGTCGTAGAAATCCCAAGTGAAGAAGTACGCCAAGTTGACATCCAGCACCCGGAATACGACTTTACTCCACTAAATGTTCGTTGGTATGGTGTCCCCATTATTTCAGATATGCGGTTGGAAATCGGAGGCATTCATTACAATGCTGCACCATTTAATGGGTGGTATATGGGCACTGAAATAGGTGCTAGAAATTTGGCCGACACGGACCGGTACAATTTATTGCCGGATGTCGCACAGGTTATGAACCTTGATACAAGTTCAAATGCAACATTATGGAAAGACCGAGCTTTAGTAGAACTTAATCGAGCAGTGCTGTATTCCTATCAGCAGGCAGGCGTAAGCATCGTCGATCATCATACAGCCGCAAAACAATTTCAAAAGTTCGAGCAAAACGAAGAAAAAGCGGAGCGAGAGGTTACTGGAAATTGGACGTGGTTAATACCACCGATCTCTCCGGCGACGACACATATCTTCCATAAACCTTACAAAAACAAAATTGTAACACCGAACTATTTTTATCAGCCAAAACCTTATTAATTTTAAGTGGGAGTAGACGTGGTTAAAAGCTTATTTCGCCATTCATGCAAGTCTTGAATCGGAATTTGAGGCAACAGTTAAAGAAGCTGCTTTTCATTTCGGAAACAGAAGGAGCCATGAATTATCGCTAGAGCGATAGTACGTCATTCTTATTAAATGGGAGACACTTGCCTCGCATTTTTATTTCATCCAATCGATTTGAAACATTCGCATTTTTAGTTGATCCTTCAGATTACTAACCCACTCTTCGTGGGTTTTTCTTATGAGCGTAGTACTATACAAGCGATAAAAAAAACAGTATGCTAAGATAAAGATATATTCCTATATGAAAGGTTGGAATTAAAGTGCCTTCATCAATACCAAGACCGCTTGTACGATTAAATCAATCTTTTATCTTTCTATTTGCAACAGCCTATGTAATCTTTTCACATTGGATTTTTCTTACCATACCACTTGTTGCAGGATTAATGGGTTTGGTCTTTCAATTTAACCCGGTTATGAAAGCTGGTAAATTATTTCTCCATAAACCACTTCATCACTATATCCCTGAAGATGTGGATCAACAAAATTTCAATCAAAAGATTGCGGTATCACTACTTACCATTTCTCTAATCTTTCACTTGTTCTCTATTCAGTGGTTAGCCATTACAGCTGCCGTCTTAGTAGGATTAGCATCCTTTATTGCGATTCTAGGTTTCTGTGTAGGTTGTTTTGTTCGATTTCAGTGGAAGCAATATCAATATAGACGGTCACAGCATACTTAAAGACAGCAGTGGCTGTCTTTTTTTTGACTGAAAAACCTGAAAAGTTAATTTCTGATATACTTAAGAAAGAGAGAAGTTGAAGATTAGAAAGGATAGGGTAGGATGAGAGAGAGTACTTATGATTTAATCGGTGTAGGGATTGGACCATTTAATTTAGGTTTGGCAGCTCTATTAGATCCAATAAATGAAGTTAATGCGTTATTTTTTGAACAGAAACCTGAATTTGATTGGCATCCAGGGATGTTAATTGAAGGGACTAGATTACAGGTACCATTCATGGCCGATCTTGTCACAATGGCAGACCCAACGAATCCTTATAGTTATTTAAACTATTTGAAAGATCAAAATCGCTTGTATAACTTTTATTTCTTGCAACGTCTTGAGATGCCACGAAATGAGTATAACCATTATTGTCAGTGGGCCGCTCGTCAGTTAGAAAGTTGCCAATTTGGTACAAAGGTAACGAGTATCGTTCCTATAGGAACTCCTGTTGAACGTTATGAAGTGATGATTGAAAATGTTGATTCAGGAGAAGTGACGAAGTATTACGCTAAAAATCTTATATTAGGGGTTGGAACGGTGCCTTCTTTACCTCCATCACTTCAGGGAATGAATGGAAATGATGTTTTTCACTCGTCAACTTTCCTTGAGCATACTGATCGGTGTAAGGAAGCGGAAAGTATCACTGTGATTGGATCTGGCCAAAGTTCGGCAGAGATTTTTCGTGAACTTCTAAAAGATCGACCAAAACAAGGGTATTCGTTAAATTGGATCACTCGCTCTCAAGGCTTTTTTCCAATGGAAGAGACAAGGTTAAGCCTCGAACACTTTTCACCAGAGTACGTGAATTACTTTTATGATCTTCCTCAACATCAAAAAGATGAGATTTTCAGTGGCCAGCAACTTTTATATAAAGGTATCAGTCCCCATACAATTACAGATATTTATAATCTTCTATACGAACAGTCTGTAGGAGGGGAAAAGATGGATGTAACATTAATGCCATTAACAGAAATCAATGGAGTGAAAGAAAAGGAAGATGGTACTGGTTATGAGTTGGAATGTCGTCAATGGCAGAAGGATAAAAAATTCCTAATCGAAAGTGAAGTTGTTGTCGCTGGAACGGGATACCGTCCGCTAATACCAAAGTGTCTTGAAGATCTTAATGACCTCATTGAGTGGGATGAAAAGGGTCGATACCAAGTAACAAAGGATTACCGCCTTCGTTTAAAGAAGGAATCAAATTCAACGATTTTTGTCCATAGTGGCATGCAACACACGCACGGAGTAGGTTCAACCAACTTAGGTCTGGCGGTTAATCGTAACAAAATTATTATTAATGAAGTATTAGGTAAGGAAATATACCCTGTCCTTGAAGGAAATATTTATCAACAATTTGAAGTAGAAGAGCAATGATACTTTTCAAAGTTATCAAATTATTCTAAGATAGAAGAAAAGAGAAAGGGTCTGGTGATGAGTGTGATTGTCTCATGAAACAAAATCATCCACTAACAGCCAACACGTTTCTTGCGAAGTTGCTTACTCAATATGCTAATATTCATCATAGAGCGATTGGATCTGCAGCTAATGAATATATTAAACAGCTTGGAATAAAAACGGGAGAGTGGCTCGAATCTCATTATTGCGATAAGAATGAATGGACACCAGACGATTATGCGAGAGTGATTATTGATATTAAAAATTCAATCGGCGGAGAATTTTTTATAACTGAAGTCACTCCATCTTATGTGATTGTAAAGGCGCATCGTTGTCCATTTGGAGTAGAAGTAATGAATGCTCCTCATCTTTGCACTATGACATCAAGTGTGTTTGGAGGAATTGCAGCAAGGCAATTTAAGTATGGAGAAGTGAATCTTCGTCAAAGAATTGCCCTTGGAGATCCAGTTTGTGAAGTCATGATCGCGTTTGAAACAGGGATTGAAACGGGAGATCGCTATGAAAATCTCCCAATTACTCCTGAAAATGGGGATCCATTCACGTGGGAAGAAGATACCGTTAAGCTATTAAATCAAGAGTTGAAGCGCAGTGATGAGATGGTTATGAAATTGGTTGAAGAATTGGAAGACCTTAAAAATCAAGTTGAAAATCGATAGAAATAAAACCAGCTGAAATAGCTGGTTTTTTGTATGAAATTTAGAATTTATCAGAAACTACGTCTAAAGGAATAAAGGAGTGGTAGAACATGGATAAAAACGCCAGAGGATATGTTCAGGAGAGCTGTCAGGCTCTAGAAGAAGCCAGTCGCTGTTTACAACAAGCTTTATCTACTGTTGAGAAGGGACAAAATAGGGACAGAATACAGCAATCACTTGATGGATTAACAGCTGTTCAATCTCATTGTAGTGAAACGGCTAACGTCCTTTCACAAGAATAATTTTTTGAAGAAATTTCAAAAATGAAGTTTTAGAAGAAATAAAATCGGAAATGGTGGACTAACGTTACACATAAGGAGGGATTAATCATGAGTCTATTGTTTGGCAAAGGCATGCAAGCATTCGAACAAGATGCGAAAGCTGAAAGAGAAAAAGTACAAACTTCTCCCATTGCACACTCGAATAAAAAATCCAGATTAAAACAGAAACCCACTAAATATTAGCCATCCTTTTGGATGGTTTTTTTATTGATTTTTACAGGATTGTTCATTACACTGTATAAGAAACAATTGGTAATAGAGGAATTATTTATATGGATCATTTTTTTGATTTTACTGAGCATAATGAATTCCTCTATTAAATAGAGTCATTCAATTTTAAGAAAGGATGGATGAAGAGATAGATGACTGAATTAAAAATAACTATTGAATAATGAAGCAATACCGGGGAGTTACGTTATTGAAAAGAGTAAAAGTAAGTAAGTTCGTATTTTATCCTGACATTATGATCATGTCCATTTTTTTGTTGAGTGCCTTGGTTTATTTAACTATAGAAGGGTTGAAAGTAGACGATCTCTTATTTGTCTTTCTTGGTCTACTCATTTTTACTATAAGTGAATATTCAACTCATCGCTTCTTCTTCCATAAAAAAGCGCCAAAAAACAAATTCTTTCTAAAAGTTCTGAAGCGACTGCATTACGATCATCACCATTATCCTGATCAATTAAATCTCTTATTTATGCCACTATGGTATAGCACGCCGCAATTTGTTTTGATTACATATGTAGTTTTTCTAATTTCACATAGCTTAACTAGCGCTATTTCTGTTGCAGTGGGTTTAATGATGATGCTTCTTATCTATGAATGGAAACATTTCAAAGCACATCAACCAGGAAATGCCAAAACTAAGTTTGGCCGTTGGTTAAAAAAGACTCATTTACTGCACCACTACAAAAATGAAAATTATTGGTTTGGGGTTACGAACCCATTTGTAGACATGCTTTTTGGTACATTAAAGGATGAAAAAGAAGTGTCTAAAAGCCTAACAGTTAGAAAATTAGACACGGAAAAGGTAACTTTTAAAAAATAAAAATGTCAACAACAGCTTGTGGAACAGTTCTCCTGACCTTGAAAAGTCCAAACTGTAAAAATATGATTAGATTATGATAAGAATGGGAAATGTCAATTTGTGAGCATATGACTATTGGAGGAGATACAAATGGCTAAACAGTGGACAAAAACAACATTGCATAATGGCGTTGAAATGCCAACGCTTGGACTTGGTGTCTGGAAAATGGAAAACAATGACGAAGTTAAAACAGCTGTTAATGCGGCAATTGATGCAGGTTATAAAGCGATTGACACTGCAGCTGCTTACAAAAATGAAGAGGGCGTAGGGGCAGCTATAAAAGAGAACAGTACACCCCGTGAAGAACTATTTATAACCTCAAAAGTTTGGAATGACGATCAAGGTTATGATTCGACCCTTAAAGCATTCGATGATACAGTTTCGAAACTTGGCATTGATACGTTAGATCTTTACTTAATTCATTGGCCAGTAGAAGGCAAATATAAAGAAACGTGGAAAGCAATGGAGAAACTATACAACGATGGTCGCGTTCGTGCTATTGGCGTTAGCAATTTTCATCCCCATCACCTAGAGGATTTGATGAAAGACGCAGAAATTAAACCAATGGTAAACCAAGTAGAATTCCACCCACTCCTTAATCAATCAGAGCTTCGTACGTATTGCAAGCAGCACTCCATTCAAATGGAGGCATGGTCACCGCTTGCTCAAGGGAAACTCTTGGATCATGAAGTTGTAAAAGAAATTGCAGAACAACATGGTAAGTCAACAGCTCAAGTGATTATTCGCTGGGATCTTGAACATGAAGTCGTTACGATCCCTAAATCTTCTAATCCTGAACGTATTAAACAGAACTTTGATGTTTTTGATTTTGAATTAACATCAGATAACATTAGAGCCCTTGACGAATTAAATGAAAATGAACGCATGGGT
>NZ_JAIUKZ010000007.1 GCF_020165985.1 Bacillus sp. RAR_GA_16 | reverse complement strand
TGATGATTTTCTTTTTGAACAGGAAAAATCCGAAAAGCACATTAAGCATCTTGAGAAAGCACTTTCCAAAGATGTGACATTAAACTTCCGCCTTTTGTCATGATCTTTACATGATCATTACAATTCAATTAAGTAGAATGGATGATTTTTCTGGTAAAATAGGCTTAACAGATTTTGATAAAGGATGATTATTTGATGGACTACTTAGACCAAAGCATAGAACGAATAAATTTATCTTCTTCTAGCTATTACAATAACCGAGAACTCAGCTGGCTTGGTTTTAATGAACGAGTATTAGAAGAAGCGATTGATATGCGCAATCCTCTTTTAGAACGTCTAAAATTCCTTTCTATTTTCAGCTCTAATTTAGATGAATTTTTCATGGTTCGCGTCGCGGGACTTAAGGACCAGGTCGCTGCCGAATTTGAAAAACCTGAGAACAAAGCCGGGTTAACCCCTAAAGAACAGCTGTCCAAAATTTTCGAAATCAACCACAGACTCGTTAATCATCAATATAAAACATTCACTCATACTCTTCTTCCTTCATTGCAAGAAGAACACATTTACTTGCTTAAATGCGAAGAGTTAACGGATACTCAACTCACCTTTGTGAATGACCATTTTGAAAATCAAATTTATCCCAGTCTAACGCCTATGGCGATTGATGCCTATCGTCCCTTCCCCGTTATTCCAAATAAAGCTTTAAATATCGCCGTAATGTTACATAAGAAAAACGAGAAAATGTCAGAAAATCATCTTGCTATCGTACGCATCCCACCAGCCCTTGATCGATTTATCGAGATTCCGTCGATTGATTCCAAACGATGTTTTATCCTTTTAGAAGATGTGATCAGCCATAACTGTTATAAGCTTTTTGAAGGTTACCAAGTTATTTCTACTTCTCAATTTCGCATTACCCGTAACGGAGATTTATCCATTCACGAAGAAGGCGCTCGTGATCTTCTTGAAGTAATCGAAGAAGAATTAAAGAAGCGCAAGTGGGGGGCTGCAGTCCGTCTTGAAATTAGAAAGGATTGGAATGATAATGCTGCCACTCGTTTTCTAATTGAAAAACTTGAGCTTCACGAGAAAGATGTATATATAGTCGACGGTCCAATTGACCTTACATTTTTGTTTGCTTTTTACAAAACTCTAAGTAATACCCACGACCATTTATTATTTGAAAGTCTTGTTCCAAAAATTCCACGGGCCCTTCAAAACGATCGCTCGATATTTTCAACTTTATTAAAAAAAGATGTCTTTCTCCACCATCCTTTTGAATCTTTTGATCCAATTGTTGATTTTATTAAACAAGCCTCAGTTGATCCTAAAGTCTTAGCAATCAAGCAAACTCTTTATCGAGTAAGTGATGATTCCCCCATTATTAACGCTCTTGCTAAAGCCTCAGAAAACGGGAAGCTAGTCACGGTTTTAGTTGAATTGAAAGCAAGATTTGATGAAGAAAACAATATTCAGTGGGCCAAAAAACTTGAAAAATCAGGCGTAAATGTTATCTATGGTATGACTTCTTTAAAAACACATAGCAAAATTACACTCGTAGTACGAAAAGAACGGAATGTCATCCAGCGTTTTGTACACCTTGGTACTGGAAATTACAATGATGCCACGGCAAAAATTTACACGGATATGGGACTATTAACTTCGAATCAACACTTAGGCATTGACGCTACAAATTTCTTTAACTACTTAAGTGGCTACCGAACCAAACCTGATTGGTATTATTTCTCCATCTCACCTGGGGAAATTAAAGAAACATTTATTACGCTTATCGAGAAAGAGATGGAACATCACAAAAGAACTGGCCGAGGACGAATCATCGCTAAGATGAATTCACTTACGGATAAAGACCTTATTATGCAGTTCTATAAAGCTTCACAAGCTGGGGTGAAAATTGACCTTATCGTGAGAGGGATCTGCTGCCTTCGTCCGGGTATAGAAGGGGTAAGTAGTCATATTACCGTGCGGAGTATTGTCGGACAATTCCTTGAACACACCCGTATTTTTTATTTTCACCATAGCGGAGAGGAAAAAATTTACCTTTCATCAGCAGATATGATGACACGAAATATGGATAAACGAATTGAAATCTTATTTCCTATCCTACAATCTAACCTTAAGCAAAAAGTTAGGACTACATTAGATTTGATCCTAAAAGATAATGTAAAAGCTAGGATTCAAGATAGTAAAGGCATCTACCACTATGTAGAAAAAAAACAAAATGAACCAGTTATTAATAGTCAACAAAAATTAATGCAGAATCCCTTTTCTTATATGTAGCACAAAAACCATCAGCTATCCAAAGATAGCTGATGGTTTTTTGTGCTTCTTTAGAATTGAAGCATGGGTGCTTTTTAGCTTTCATCACATCTCATGATGGCTAGCCATTTCTTTAATTTCTTCAGAATAACTGCTTTTTGGTGTTCCTTTTTCTGCTACATAAGCTTTCAATCCACCGATGCCACGGTTATACGCTGTCAAAGTTTCATCCCAATTACCATATTTGTCATAAAGATAATCAAGATAGGTCACAGAAAGCGTAATTGAAAAATAAGGATCAAATAATTTTTCCTCAGAGTAGTCAATGCCAGCCATATCAGCGATCCAAGGAGCCGTATTTTTCATAAATTGAGCCATTCCATAGGCATGACCGTATTTTGTTTCTGGGCCAATCAACTTAGGATCAAACGTATTTCCTGTCTCAACCTTTAGAAGCTCATACACAACCGCAGGGTCGATATCTGCTTTCATCGACTGGTAAGTTAAAAACAACCCCCACTTCTCGTTAAACTTTCCGTCACTATCGCGATAGAATTGTTCTGCATAGGCTTTCGCCTGCTTCCACTCTTTTACACTTACGGATTCCGTATTAAGAGAATAACCCGTTTCTTTCTCTAATTTACTTATTGCAGTCTGTGTTTTGATCTGATCGTTCTGGGATGATTTTTGGTCTAATTCCCCGGCTGTTGTTTTCGCATCGGCAACTTGCTCATTGAATAAATGAGATTGGACGAGAACGATTACTAAAACAAGTGCTAGAACAATTGCAGTGATCATTGACAGAGGTTTTTTTAGGTTCGTTTGAATAAAATGAATAGTGTTGCACTCCTTTTCAACTGGTATTAATAAAGCTGAAGAGCACCAGTTAAGGTTATACCCTATCATTTTTTTCTCAAACCTTTCTACTATTTTGCTCAAACCGTTCCTTTACTTTCTAAGAAAAAAGACCCCGAAGATCGAGATCTAATGGATAGGTGATTTAAATTTAGCTCCTCGCGTTTCCTGGGTATTCATTATGGTAATAAACGCCTGCGGGTCAATATCATAAATAACGCTTTTTAACTTTGTTACTTCTAAGCGAGTAATCACGACATAAATTACTTCTTTCTCTTCGTCAGTGTAGCCACCTTTACCAACTAGTTTTGTCGTTCCTCTTCCTAATCGATCAAGAATAGCGTCAGATATTTCTTCATACAAGTCAGAAACGATTAACACCGCTTTTGTTTCATCAAGGCCTTGAATGACCGTATCAATCGTTTTAAAGGCAATATAGTACGCCATGACAGAATACATCGCATTTTCCCAACTAAATACAAACCCTGCCCATGTAAAAATAAAAATATTTGTAAACATAACAAATTCGCCGATGGAAAAAGGGATTTTCTTCGTCAATAAAATCCCTAAAATTTCTGTGCCGTCCATTGAGCCTCCATGTCGAATAACAAGTCCAACGCCAAGCCCTAAAGTCAGTCCACCAAATACCGTGCCTAAAATTGGTTCAGTCGTAAATGGAGCCGTATGATGAAGAAACGTTTCAAACGTTGCAAGCCCTATGATTCCAAATAATGTTGAAAAAGCGAACGTTTTTCCAATTTGCTTGTAGCCATAATACATAAATGGCAGATTTAATACGACAACTAAAATTGCAAAATTAAAGGGGGTGAGATGATCAAGGATCAAAGAAACGCCGATTATTCCCCCATCAATTAACTGATTGGGTACGAGAAATAATTCGATAGCGGCTGCAGCTAGAAAAGCGCCAATCATGATCATAAGTAATCTGTAAACTAAGTGCGTTTTACTTTCTTTCCTATGTTGTTTTTTTTCCATTACACCCTCCAGAAAGTTCCAAAGTATGGAGCTCATTACTTATTATATTAAAATTCTCCTTGTACTAAAAGACATGAAAGCTTCCAACACGATTTTGAACACCTTCACGAGGAGGATGCATAGTATGAGATAGGCAAAGGGGGCATCGTGATGAATCCTATTCAGCTTCAACTTGTAAACTTCAAATTAAATCGCATTACGACCGAAGAATTGCTTCAACTATCTAAACAATATGGTATTACACTTTCCGCAGGAGATGCAAAGAAAATTGTCCAAATATTAAAACAAGAAAACATCGATATTGCGAATCAAACGCAAAGAAAGCGGATTTTAATGAAAATTAGTCGTGAAGTTAGTCCTTCCGTTGCGTCGCGAGTGAACAAATTGATTTTATCTTTTTTAAATCAATAACAAAAAACCGCTATACAGCGGTTTTTTGTTAGACAGTCATTAACTTATTTTTCAAATCTTCATCAAACTTTTGATTGCGAAGCATTTCAATCTCAAGTTTATATGGCGCTTTCTTATTTTTCTTATCTTCCCCTACATATGGCGTTTCTAGTATTTTCGGAATCTCTTTTAATTGAGGATGATGAATCACTTTATTTAAAGCTTTGAAACCAATGTAACCAAAACCTATATTCTCATGTCGGTCTTTAGCAGCCCCACGTTCATTTTTACTATCGTTTACATGAAGAACTTTCAAACGTTCAATACCAACAACGTGATCAAATTCATTTAAGACACCGTCAAAATCTTCAACGATATTATAACCGGCATCATGAGTATGACACGTATCAAAGCAGACAGATAATTTGTCATTGTGAGTAACTCCGTCAATGATTTGAGCTAGCTCTTCAAAGTTTCTTCCACACTCAGAACCCTTCCCTGCCATTGTTTCTAAAGCAATCTGGACTTCTTGATTCTGGCGTAAGAACTTCGTTTAATCCTTCGATGATTTTCTTAATGCCTTTGTCTGCTCCGGCCCCTACATGAGCACCAGGATGTAAAACAATCTGGCGAGCACCTAGAGCATGAGTGCGTTCAATTTCAGAACGAAGAAAATCGACTCCAAGCTGAAACGTTTCCGGTTTTGTCGTATTTCCAATATTAATAATATATGGAGCATGTACAACAATATCTTGAATGCCATGTTCTTTCATATGAATAGCACCCTTTTCGATATTCAGCTTTTCAATTGCCTTTCTTCGTGTGTTTTGAGGCGCACCTGTGTAGATCATAAAAGTTGTAGCCCCATATTTGACTGCTTCTTCACTAGCTCCAAGTAGCATCTTATCGCCACTCATTGAAACGTGAGATCCTAATTTTAACATTTCCTTCAGTCCTTTCTTTTTCAATCGCTAATCCTAATTTGGTTTTTCATTTGCTTTCAAAAGACCACTCAAAAGATAATAAAGCAGACAAAAACCCTCTGTGTTAAGAGGGTTTTTTGAGTTATTTTCTACCACGTTTTTGCTGAATTCGATCGCGTTCTTGCTGCATTTTCTTTTTGTAACCTGGTTTCACTTTCTTCGGCTTTGGTACAAATACTTCTGGTTTTGATGACGTCGGTTTTTTACGAGGTGTTACCGGCTTCGCTTCAACCCACTCACCGTTCTTAACCTCTTTGTATGAAATACTAATTCCCTTTGCTGACAGCTTTTGGATCGCCTGTTGATCAGAAGGTTCGGCTAGAGTATAAGCAATCCCATCCTGGCCGGCACGTGCTGTTCGTCCTACACGGTGAATGTAGAAATCAAGGTCTTTTGGCAATTCAAAATTAATAACGTGGGAGACGCCCTTAATGTCGATCCCTCTTGAAGCAAGGTCTGTGGCAACAACATACTGACATTCAGCATCTTGAATTTTCTTCATAATTTGCTTCCGCTGACGAGCTTGAACACCGCCATGAAGTCGCTCCACATTATGGCCATTTTCAATTAAAAAGTCAGCTACCTCATCTGCCGTTTGCTTTGTGTTTGTAAAGACAAGCGCTAGATAAGGATTAATTGCTTTTGTAACATTCAGCAATAACTCTTTCTTCTCACGATAACGAGCTGGGATAAATATATTTTCTACTTTATCTGCCGTTACTTGTTCCGCATTCACTTCTACGAATTTTGGGTTGTCCATATATTTCTTCAAGAATGGCTGCAAACTCTTTGGAATCGTAGCAGAGAATACGAGCATTTGTAATTCTTTTGCCATACGGGAAGCAATGTAATCTACATCTTCAATGAACCCCATGTCTAACATTTGATCCGCTTCATCTACTACAAGCATTGTAGCAGGAAACACGCTTAGCGCCTGTTCTTCCACAAGGTCTTTAATTCTACCTGGAGTTCCAATTACAATATGAGGCGTATTTTTCATACGACTAATCATGCGTTTGCGATCCGTTCCACCCACGGCCTTCTTAATGGAAATAGCTTCTTCTTCAGAAAGTGGAGCGATTAATTTTAGTGCCTCATTGTATATTTGGTCAGCCAGTTCACGAGTTGGTGCTGTAATCACAGCCTGACACTCATTCTTCTCACGATCAATTCGGTGAATAAGCGGGAGAAGAAAAGCAAGTGTTTTACCAGACCCTGTTTGCGATTGCCCAATGGCGCTCTCACCATTACGTATTGCTGGCACTAATCTTTCTTGTATTTCAGTCGGTCTTGTGAATTTCTGAGCTTCTAGCGCTTTAATTAAGAAAGGCTTAAGCCCTAATCTATCAAATTGTTTCATTATTGTTGTTCCTCCATCCATTAATCCACTTTGTATTATAAAACAAATTCACTTAAAGCGCCATACGTTAAGGTAAGACCTTGCACTCTGTTGGTGCAACCTTCTTCATAATAACTGAAACAATTGCGCTTTTTTCTTCAAAAGCTAGTTCAATAAAATCCTATCTACTATTTGTATTTCCTAATATGACGACTCTCACACGTTCAAATTTTTAGCATATCTTAATAGTACCAACAGCTTATATTGGTCAAGTTATAATAAGGAGGGTATGACATGAATCAATTTCCTCCCTCCCCTCAAGGTGGTCCTGGTCCTGGCATGGGCTTTCCATTTTCCGGCGGAGGGTTTCAAGGTCCTGGCCCAGGCTATCCACAGCCTCCACAATCTGGAGGACTATTATCTCGATTTTTAGGAGGCGGTGGAGGTCAGGCGAGCGGGGGGCTCCCAATGCCTCCAGGCTCATTTCCAGCCATGCGGGGTGCAGTTCCTGGTTTACCTCAGCAGGCTGGAATGCTGTCAAGATTTCTTCCCGGCGCTGGTGGTCAGGGCGGCATGGATATGATGGGTATGATCCAAAACGTACAAAAGGTGATGCAGGCTGCAGACACAATTAAACCGATGGTACAGCAATACGGCCCTATGGTTAAACAGCTTCCAGAGATGATTGCATTGTTTAAAGAATATCAAAAATCCTCTGGGGAAACAGAAAATGAAGACGACGATGTCGCAGAGGAAACATCTAAAAAAACGAAGAAACCTACAGCGAAAAAAAAAGGTAAAACCCCTCCAAAGAAAAGCGGCAAGAAAAAAACGAAACCGATTTCAACTGAACAAAGTATAAAATCGAAGCCGAAACTCTATGTGTAACAACGTGTTTCGTTGAGTTATCTCTGGATCTCCTTTATAATTAAGGAAGATCAGTTATACAACAATCCATGCAAGGATTGAGGAGGTACTCGATGAAAGTAACTAAAATTTCACCTAGAGGTTATTGCTATGGCGTTGTGGATGCCATGGTGATTGCACGTAATGCAGCCCTCGATAAAACTTTACCGCGACCGATTTTTATACTCGGGATGATCGTTCATAATAAACACGTGACAGATGCTTTTGAAGATGATGGCATTATTACACTTGATGGGCCAAACCGGATGGAAATTCTTAAAAAGGTAGAGTCCGGAACGGTTATTTTTACAGCTCATGGTGTTTCACCTCAAGTGCGTGAGCTTGCAGAGGAAAAGGGGCTTACCGTGCTTGATGCTACTTGTCCTGATGTTACAGTAACGCATGATTTAATTCGTGAAAAGCAGCAGGAAGGCTACCACGTTATTTATATTGGAAAAAAAGGACACCCTGAGCCTGAAGGGGCAATGGGAATCGCTCCTGAAATTGTACATCTTGTAGAAAAACCTGAAGAAATCGATGATTTGGAAATTGATAGTGAAAAAATCATTATTACAAATCAAACTACAATGAGCCAGTGGGATGTACAAGAAATTATAGAAAGAGCAACCGCACGCTATCCACACGCAGTTATTCATAATGAGATTTGTAACGCTACTCAGGTGCGTCAAGAAGCTGTCGCTGAACAAGCTGGCGATACGGATTTAGTTCTTGTCGTAGGAGATCCAAAAAGTAATAATTCGAACCGACTAGCCCAAGTATCCATTGAGGTGGCCGGAACACCCGCCTACCGAATTGCCGACATTTCAGAATTACAGCTTGAATGGCTAGAAGGCGTTGAAACCGTTGGTGTAACTGCTGGCGCCTCTACACCAACTCCTATTACGAAAGAAGTCATCCGTTTTCTTGATCAATATGACCCCAATAATGAAGAAACGTGGACGCGTGAACGAAATGTACCTTCGTCCAAAATTCTTCCAAAAGTTAAAGTGAAAAAATAACAAAATCCCGCCGGTACCGGCGGGATTTTGTTATCTAAACTGAAACGGGTCTGTTCGCTCTTGAGAAGAGATGATGGTTGTATCGTAACGCTTCTCTTCCAGGAAAGCTTGCATCTTTTTTTGCACACCTTCAATCATAATTTTTTCAATATTATGTCCGGCATCGATTATTTGCAGTCCTTCTATCATAGCATCGTGAGCTACATGGTAATAAATATCGCCTGATACAAAAACATCAGCGCCACTAAAGCGAGCAGCATGGACAAACTTATTCCCATCTCCACCCAAAACAGCGACTTTTTTAATCGTCGATTGAAGGTCCCCAACAACCCGGACTCCTTGGGCATCGAGCTTTTCTTTTACGTAATCTGCAAAGCTTTCTAATGTCATCTCCTGTTCAAGATGACCAATTCTACCTAATCCTAACTTTTCTGGTTCATTATCAAGTGGAAAAATATCATAAGCTACTTCTTCATAAGGGTGTGCCTTTTTTAGAGCATTCAAGATCTTAGATTGTTGATCTTCATAAAACACACTTTCGATTTTCACTTCTTCTACAGATTCTAAAGTCCCTACTTCTCCAAGAAACGGCTTTGCATCGTCAGTAGGCTTAAACCGACCGGTTCCTTGTGTAGTAAACGTACAATCAGAATATTCGCCTATAGAACCCCCTCCTGCACTTGTAAGAGCATTTCGAACCGCTTCTTCATGGGATGCTGGTACAAACACAGCAACCTTCTTAAGCGCGCGTTGAAACGTCTCTACGAGGACGCTTGTATCCTTTAATCCTAACGCTTCAGCTAACATATCGTTCACTCCGCCCGGAGCTACATCCAGATTCGTATGAGCAGCATAGACGGTAATATCATGTTTGATGAGAGTTTCAATCATTTTACCCTGTTCGGTATCTAAATTGATCTTTTTAAGTGGTCGATAAAGAATTGGATGATGCGCTATAATTAAATCAACGCCTTCACGCACCGCTTCTTCAACCACATTAGGTAGCACGTCAAGGGCAGTCATCACCTTATTGATCTTTTTATTCAGACTGCCGATTTGCAGCCCAATGGGATCCCCGTCTTCTGCGTATTTCTTTTTCGACCATGCTTCAAACTCTTGAATAATCGCCTGACCTGAAATTAGCTTCCTCATGAAAGAACCTCCTTAATGATGTCACGTTCATTTCTTACTTGTGCTTCTTTATCTGAAACACCGTCTGTTTTTGATAGCGACATTAAAATTCGTTCCCTCTTCATTAATTCATTTTGCCACTTCTTTCGGAAAGCATCATTTTGCTTTTGTAAAAGAATCGGGCCAACCAGCATACTTTTAAACAATTCCTTTTGCCCCATACCTTCGTACGGTCGCTTCCCATTCCCAGCATCAAATACAAGAACCTCGTACACCTTCTGATCTTCTTCAAGGATACATTCTTCAACCAGTTCCCAATTTAAATCAGAAAGTCGTTCACGAAGAAGATGCGCGGCTACATTAGGTTGTAAGACCAGTCTCTTTACACTGGTTAGCTTTTCCTGTCCCTCTAATAGGATATCTCGAATAAGCTGACCGCCCATTCCAGCAATTGTAATCACATCTACCTCACCCGGCGTAAGAACTTCTAGACCATCCCCTTTACGTACTGCAATTTCATCTGTAAACCCACTACGTTTAACCTGATTAATCGCTGATTGAAAAGGACCTTCGTTCACTTCCCCAGCAACGGCTGAAGTAATGATTTGTTTATTCATTAGATAGCAAGGTAAATAGGCATGATCAGATCCTATATCCGCTACTCTACTCCCTTCAGGCACGAAGCTTGCTACCGTCTTCAATCGTTCTGATAATAATTTATCGTTCATTTCTTCACCTTACCCAATTTTCTTCTTAATAGTTTACCCTTATCACATGCTTGATAATAATGAAAAAGGAAATCGTTTTCTAACAAATAGAAAAGCTTCCTGTTCTCACAGAAAGCTTTTTTCACTTCTTATTTTTTCTCGGATAGCCACTGAGCTACTGCTTCAGCCTGTTCTCCCTGGATCACTCCGGCAGGCATGCCTCCACCTTTACCATTATTAATGATGTCGAGAATTTCATCTTTGGAGTATTTACCTCCAACAGCGTTTAGAGCTGGGCCAACCTGACCGCCGAGATCTCCACCGTGACAGGATGCACAGTTTTGAGCATAGATGTCTTCTGGTGCCGATGCTTCAGCCTGCTCTTGCTTTTCGCCTTCGCCCTCAGCACTCTCTTCGCCGCCCTGCTGCAATGCCCAGAAAGAAACACCAATAATGAGAATTAATCCGATAACGGCTGTCCATGCAAATGGAATAAGCGGATTCTTTTTCACTTCTTTTCCTCCTTGTACCGATTCGCTGATGTCGTTTTCCCCAATTATGTAAGAGTAAACAAATCATAACTTATTTTACTTGAAAACGCTATGAAAGAAAAGGGGAAGCGAGGCAAATCACATATTTGTCATAGTTATTCTCTCTATCTCTATAATAGCAAATTTTCCTAATAAAACAAACGGCATCAGCCACAAACGCTGATGCCAGAGCATATCCTCTTATCACTCAACTTCTGAACGTAAATTAGCCCATTCTACCGCAGATTCACGCAATTTGTATTTTTGGATCTTTCCAGAAGCAGTCATTGGATAGTTATCAACAAAAAAGACATGAGCAGGAATCTTATATTTTGCAATTTTCCCTTCACAAAAATGGAGAATGTCTTCAGCAGTAGTCGTTTCATTATCTTTCAATTGAATACAGGCCACAACCATTTCACCATATTTCTCGTCAGGGACACCAATCACTTGAACATCTTGTACAGCAGGATGCGTATACAAAAATTCTTCTATCTCACGTGGATAAACATTCTCTCCTCCACGTATGATCATATCCTTTAGTCTTCCAGTAATCTGCACATATCCACTTTCATTCATTTTTGCTAAATCTCCTGTATGCAGCCACCCTTCAGAGTCAATGACCTCATTGGTCGCATCGGGCATATGATAATACCCTTTCATGACATGGTAACCTTTCGTACATAATTCCCCTACTTGATTTTGTTGAACCTCTTCATTCGTTACAGGGTCTATTATTTTCACCTCAACACCAGGCAATGCTTGTCCAACTGTATGAACTCTATAGTCGATCGGGTCATGAGTTCTCGTTTGAGTAATCACGGGGGATGCTTCTGTTTGGCCATAGGCAATCGTAATTTCCGTCATATTCATCTTGCTCATCACTTTTTTCATGACTTCAATTGGGCAGGGACTACCTGCCATGATACCAGTGCGAAGAGTGCTTAAATCATACATATTAAATTCAGGGAGATTAAGCTCAGAAATAAACATCGTAGGAACACCATGAAGCGCTGTACATCTTTCCTGCTCCACTGTTTTCAACACTAGCTTTGGTTCAAATTCTACAATAGGAACGATGGTCGCACCTGCTGAGAACGCCGCTAACGTACCAAGTACGCAACCAAAACAATGGAAAAAAGGGACAGGAATACATAGACGATCCTCTGCTGTAAGCTTCATACACTGACCAATCTGGTAACCATTATTTAAGATATTATAATGAGAAAGCATAACGCCTTTTGGAAATCCAGTTGTGCCTGATGTATACTGCATATTTATCACATCATCAGGCTTAAGCTCTTTCATTCTTTGGTTTACATCTGCATCTGTTATGGAAAATCCGCATTGAATAAATTCATGCCACGTCATAAAAGCAGGATGAGGATCACTACCAATAAAAACAGCGTTTCTTAAATGAGGAAGATCATGTATCGCACATTTCCCCTTGCTTACTTGATCACCCTTCTTCGTTAGATTAAGAAAAGCTTTCGGATAAGAAGTTCCTTTAAAACCATTTATTAAAAATAGATGTGTGGCGTCTGATTGTTTTAGCACGTACTCAAGTTCAGTCGACTGATAATTCGTATTAACAGTAACGAGGACAGCACCTATTTTAGCTGTAGCAAATTGCAGCAGAAGCCATTCGGGAACATTCGTTGCCCAGACCGCAACATGCTCACCTTTCTCAACTCCCAGATCAAGTAGCGCCTTTGCAACTCGATTGACCTCCTGATTAAATTCACTGAAAGTATAGCGAAGGTTTTCTTTTGCATACACGACAGCTTCTTTCGTACCATATTGAGCAACTTGTCTTTCAAGCATCGATCCAATCGTCTCATGAAGCAATCCTGTCATTCCCGCACCTCTCTCCATGTATTTCATTCATCTGTAAATAATGAACTCTGAAAATACACACCCCTAACTAACCGAGCGCTCGTTCAGCTTAACAACCAATTTCCCGAGCAATAACCATACGTTGAATCTCTGACGTTCCTTCTCCAATTTCAAGTAATTTCGCGTCTCTAAAATAGCGCTCTACATGATAATCACGCATATATCCATTTCCTCCATGAATTTGCACAGCTTGATCACAAACCTCCATACAAATTTCGGACGCATATAACTTACAAATCGAAGCTTCTTTTGTGAATTTCTTACCCTGGTCTTTTATCCAGGCAGCTTTATATACCATCGTTCTTGCCAACTCTATTTTCATCGCCATATCCGCTAATTTAAACTGAATTGCCTGAAAACGTGAAATCGACCGACCGAATTGCTTCCGTTCATTTGCATATTGCAGTGCCTTCTCATAAGCCGCCTGCGCAATTCCTACTCCCATTGCACCAATTCCTATTCGACCTCCGTCAAGAGTCATAAGGAATTGCCTGAAACCATCCCCACGCTTTCCAAGTAAGTTCTCTTCTGGCACGACGACATCTTCCATAACGAGTTCTGTAGTATTAGAAGAATGCAATCCCAACTTTTCGTAGTTATCTATCACCTTAAATCCAGGTGCAGAGGTAGGTGCGATAATGGCACTTATTTCTTTATCACCGTCTTTTCGATTTGTTATCGCGGTCAAGGCAAGGTGATCGGCATAAGAAGCATTTGTAATGTAACATTTACTACCATTAATGGTCCATTGACCATCTTTAAGTGAAGCTTCTGTTTCTGTCCCGCCTGCATCTGAGCCCGCGTTTGGCTCAGTTAACCCAAAAGCACCTAACGATTCACCCGAACAAATTGGCGCAAGGTATTTCTGCTTCTGTTCTTCTGTGCCAAACAGATGAAGTGGCGCTCCACCAAGTGATACGTGTGCTGAATATGTAATTCCAGTTGAGCCACATGCTCGACTTAATTCTTCTACAACGATCGCAAAACTGACCGTATCCGCTCCACCACCACCATACTCTTCTGGAAATGGAAGACCCATTATTCCTAGTTGGCCTAGCTGTTGGAAAATTTCTTTAGGAAATCTTTTTTCCTTATCTCTTTGTTCTGCACCTGGTGCAACCTTTTCATCAGCAAACTCTCGAATCATTTTTTGAATCATTTTTTGTTCTTTCGTTAAGTCAAAATTCATTACCACTAACCTCCTGTAATAGAATACAACTTTTTGAATACGCTTACATTCCATTATCTCTTTTAAGTTTCATTTTTTCAACATTTTAGAAAATAAAAATAATTAAATGTATTATTTTTTTAACACCTTCCTTGCAAATCCCTTACTCTGATAGGAAAGCCGTTTTCTAATTCCAAAAGGTCCATTTGCAAAACGAAAGAAAAGTCAGTAAAATAAATGACAAGAAATGTATTCTTTCATTCGATATGATAAATTTTGCTTAACGTAGCACTCAGTAGGAATGCGACAAGAGGGCATAAAAAAACTCTCCAACTGCATAAACAGTCAGAGAGTCGTCATTCACCTTATTCAAGAAAATCTTTTAATCGTTTGCTACGACTTGGATGGCGAAGTTTACGTAGAGCTTTCGCTTCGATCTGACGAATTCGCTCACGCGTAACACCAAAAACACGTCCTACTTCTTCTAGTGTTCTTGTTCGTCCATCATCTAGTCCGAACCGAAGTCTCAAAACGTTTTCTTCCCGATCAGTGAGCGTATCTAATACATCCTCAAGCTGCTCTTTCAGTAGTTCGTAAGCAGCAGCATCAGATGGAGCAAGTGCGTCCTGATCTTCTATAAAGTCGCCAAGATGAGAATCATCTTCTTCACCAATCGGTGTTTCTAATGAAACTGGCTCTTGTGCAATTTTTAATATTTCACGGACTTTTTCCGGCGATAGATCCATTTCTTTACCAATTTCTTCAGGAGAAGGTTCACGACCAAGATCCTGTAGAAGTTGACGTTGAACGCGTATTAATTTGTTTATTGTTTCGACCATGTGAACCGGAATACGAATTGTTCTTGCCTGGTCCGCAATGGCACGAGTAATTGCTTGACGAATCCACCATGTTGCGTACGTACTAAATTTATACCCTTTACGGTAATCAAATTTCTCAACTGCTTTGATAAGACCCATATTCCCTTCTTGAATAAGGTCAAGGAAGAGCATACCGCGTCCAACATAGCGTTTTGCAATACTAACAACTAATCGAAGGTTGGCTTCAGCTAAGCGCCGTTTCGCTTCTTCGTCACCTTCTTCAATTCGTTGTGCAAGGCTGATTTCTTCCTGTGCAGAAAGAAGATCAACGCGACCAATTTCTTTTAAGTACATTCGAACCGGGTCATTTATTTTGACACCCGGAGGAACGCTTAAGTCATTCAAATCGAACTCTTCTTCTTTTTCAACTTCTTGAGGTGAAGGGTTATCTGAATTGTCTTCTATAACTTCAACACCCTGTTCCTCTAGATATTCAAAGAATTCATCCATTTGGTCCGAATCCTGTTCAAACGGCGACAACCGTTCAACGATCGTAGAGTAAGTAATTAAGCTTGTCTTCTTACCAAGCTCTACTAACTGCTCTTTCACTTGATCGATGGTTAATTCACCTTCCGCCGGCTGGCGAGTTGGTTTTTCAGCCATTCGATCCCCTCCTTCCATACATCTCAACAATAAAAATCAGTCACATTCTTAAAATGAATTTTTTAAATTCTTTTTCATTTCAAGAATTTCCATAGCGATCTTAGCTGCCTGGACAAAGTCTTGCTTCATTTCCGCTTCTTTTTTTTCTTTTTCTCTCTCTTCTATCTTTATCCATTCTGGATAATTTAACACCTGTCGAATATAATCACGTAATTCTTTATCCGACACGTCATTATTTAAATCCATCATGGCCAGTTCAGAAGCAATTTTGACAAGGTTAGGATCAGTCAGCTGCTCCATGAATTGACTGACGTCAGCTTCATGGCCGTTAGCATAAAAGCTATACAGATATGCAGCGATCGCGCTATGCTCGTCAATATTAAACGAACCGCCAACCTCTTCCTGTACTTTTTCTGCCACTTCCAGATCGCGCATCATATAAGCAAGTAGTATACGTTCTGCATTCTGGAAAGCTGGCAAGAGTTTTTTCTTAACGTAGAAATTTTTCCTAGCATTATTATCCCTTTTCGGAGGAGCATTATCCTTATTTTTAATCCCCTCTTTAAAAAACTGGGAAACCTGCTGCTTTAAAGCATCGAGCGAAAGTGAGAACTCATCCGATAGCTGCCGCAAATAATGATCTCGTTCAACAGCATTAGGAAGACCGCTAATTTCTTTAAGTACTTCTTCGATATAGCGGATTCGTTCTCCTTCATCCGATAGGTTTTTTCCTGATCGAAAAACCTCCATTTTGAAAGCCATTACTGTTGACGCTGCCCCTATTACATCCTTTTCAAACCGTTCTGCACCGTATGTTCGGATATAGTCATCGGGATCTAGTCCACCTGGCATTTTGGCGATTCTAACGTAACAACCTGCTTCCATTAACTCATCTGCGGCTCTTGTTGCAGCGCTTATTCCCGCTTTATCTGAATCGTAGCAAATCACTACCGATTCCGTTTGTCTTCGCAACAGCTTTGCTTGATCTTTTGTTAATGCTGTACCAAGACTTGCTACAACGTTTTGTACCCCATTTCCGTATGCTGTAATCACATCGACATAGCCTTCGAGTAGGATGGCCTGGTCTTTTAAACGAATGGCTGAACGTGTTAAATGAAAACCATAGAGAAACTTTCCTTTTTGAAAAAGCTTAGTCTCTGGACTATTTAAATATTTCGGTTCGCCTTCACCTATGATTCTTCCTCCAAAAGCAACAGGTCTACCTTTTGGATCCCAGATTGGAAACATAATTCGATTTCGAAAGCGATCAAAATATTTTCCATCAAATTCCCTTTTAGATAGTAAACCTGCGTCAGCTACCTTCGAAAGAGGATAGTTTCTTTTTTCTAAATAAGATGTTGCATAATCCCATGAGTCAGGTGCAAAGCCTAACTGAAATGTTTCAATCATCTCTTTTGAAAATCCTCTTTCATTAAGATAAGTCCGAGCTTGTTCGCCATCGGGTGTTTTAACCATGCAGTGATTATATAGTTTCGCCAGGAAATCATGGGCTTTGTAGATTACCTCATTTTCTGAAGTCGCTTTTGCATTACCGCTCTGATTCTCCTGTACTTCAGGTAAATCAATACCAGATTTTTGACCTAAAGTTTGAACAGCCTCTATAAAATTATACCCTTCGATTTCCATTAGAAATGAAAAAGCGTTACCACCAGCACCACATCCAAAACAATGGTATATTTGTTTATCAGGCGCTACTGAAAAGGAAGGAGTACTTTCACCGTGAAAAGGACAAAGGCCAAAGAAATTTCTCCCTTGCTTTTTCAGTTGAACATAATCGCTAATGACATCGACGATATCTGTCGAACGGCGAATCGCCTCAATTTTTTCTTCTGGAATTCTGCCACTCATGTTTATCACCAACAGATTTTATAATTTCGACAAATAAAAATAATCTCCTTCATAATTCGACAAAATTTTAATCAAGGATTCTCGAAAATGTGCCCGATCATCACCAGTAAACTTGCGAGGACCTTTTGTATGCTTACCAGCTCTTCTACTTTTAGATGCTAAATACCGTGTATGTAAAAGAGTCGAGATGTTCTCTTCTGTATACTGTTTCCCTCTAGGAGAAACAACAAAAACACCTTTTGGAAGAAGCAAACTTGCAAGACCATAATCTTGAGTTATTGCTATATCCCCTTTTTTAGCATGGCGATGAATATAGAGATCCGCTTCTTCTTTTTCAGAGTCTACCATAACCCACGTCGCTTCACGGAACGTTGTGCTCATATGAGCATATGACGCAACAAAAATCGTTTCAGCATTTAAAAGGGCTTTTTGAAAAGACATGATTTCTTCTTTAATCAAAACTGGACATGCATCCGCATCGACAAAAAGCGTCAGTTTCTTTTTCGTCATAATTCTCTATTCTACATCTCCCTGAGTTATCCTTCTTTTGAAATTTATGTTTTAACTTTCAGAATTTTAGATCGAACTGTTTAAGTTACTATTGTATTCTTCTGAAAGCCTTCTTTAATGATTATAGACAAATTTTATTGACAATATTTGATTATATACTAAAAATATTAAATTGAACAGATAAAAACAATAAAAAAACGCCCTCATTAAGAACATTTTTCTCTCAATGATGGGCAATTTATTATAAGCTAGAATTAAGATGTATGTTTCCCTTTGTACAAACTTAAAATTAAATTTGCTGTTTCTTCAACTGCTCGATTTGATACATCAATAACTTGACAATTCATTTTATTAATAATCGTATCGAAATATTCCAGCTCATCTTTGATTCTTGTCATATTAGCATAGCTGGCTTCTGCATTTAAGCCAAGCGCAATAAGTCGTTCTTTACGAATGTTATTTAACTTCTCAGGACTAATCTTGAGTGCATAGCATTTTCCTTCTGCAACGGTAAACAATTCCTCTGGAGGATCCACTTCTGGAACAATTGGAACATTCGCCACCTTTAATCTCTTATGGGCCAAATATTGAGATAGTGGTGTCTTAGAAGTTCTAGATACGCCCACCAGTACGATATCTGCAAGAGCAATTCCACGTGGGTCTCTTCCATCATCGTACTTGACTGCAAATTCAATCGCCTCTACTCGACGAAAATAGTCTTCATCAAGTTTATGTACAAGCCCAGGCTCATTCCGTGGATTTTTTCCTATAACAGCCTGCATGTGATCTATCATTGGACCAACTATATCGACTGCTTGAATGTTTTCCTTTGCTGCCACATCAAGAAGAAATTCTCTTAATTCTGGAACTACCAGTGTAAAAGCGACAATAGCTTTTGTTTCCTTCGCAAGCGTCATTACTTCGTGAATTGTCGCTGTATCCTCAACATAAGGAACTCTTCGAACATCAAAATCGGTTGGATCGAATTGACTTGCGGCTGCCTTAACAACCAATTCCGCGGTTTCACCAACCGAATCAGAAATAACATATACAATGGCACGATTCGTTGAATTTGTCATATAATCCCCCTAAGCTAAATAATTTCATCTTTGGCAAGATCCACTAGCGCGCGCGTAACATTTGTTTTCGTTATTCTTCCAACAACCTCAATACCGTTTTCTACTTCTTTCACAATTGGCAATGCATCAATCTGTTTCTCAATTAACTGATTTGCTACTTCAATTAAGAGATCTTCTTTTTGGCATACAGTAATATTCGGCATTCTTGTCATAATAATGGTTACTGGAATACTTTCAAGATTTTGCTTACCAAGGGCTGCTCTCAAGAGATCTTTTCTAGATAAAACACCTACTAAATGCGCTAATTCATTTACTACAAACAATGTTCCAACGTCTTCTAAGAACATTGAGCAAATAGCATCATACACGCTTGCGTTCTCTTGAACGACAACAGGTATTGACTTGTACTCATCCACTTTGATTTTTCTAATCTTCTCCGTTAGAAGTTGCGAACCAGTTTTACCTGTATAAAAATACCCGACTCTTGGCCTAGCGTCAAGATAGCCTGCCATTGTTAAAATTGCAAGGTCTGGTCTCAGCGTTGCTCTCGTTAAGCTGAGCTTTTCTGCAATATGCTCGCCTGTAATTGGCCCTTCATTTTTTACGATCTGAAGGATGGTTTCCTGTCGATTATTTAATTGGATAAAAATCACCACCTTTAATAAGGTTATACTTTATTTTCATTATTATATACGATTATACCATTTTAACGAAAGTCCCCCACATCATTTTGTCCTTACCTTAAATAACATTGAAAATTGATTAGCTCAAAAGTGAAACCCTCGTTTCACAGGGCATAATTAAGCCCGCCTAAAATAAAAAACCTACGGGTGAAACTCCGCAGGTTAATTACTCAAGATTAAACCGATCCAACTGATCCAAAAATCGTTTGGATTTTAAATATAGTCCGGAATAAGCATCAAAATAAAGGTTAAGGATTTGTCTAATTTCTTTCTTCGTTTCTTTTTTTAATGAGATATTCCCCAACCTGCCTAGATCAATATGAGCGAATAAATGAAGCAGCTCTGCAGTTCGCTTCATGATTGGTATGTGGTAAGGGTCTACTGAAAGGCAACGATGACAAAGCAATCCCCCTTCATTGATTGAAAAATGAAATTTCCCTTCAGGTAGCCCGCAGTTTGCACAACGATCTAGCTGAGGAGTAATTCCTGCAACTCGAAGCATTTTTAGTTCGAATATAAACAAAATCACTTCAGGGTCTTTCTCTTCATCTAATTCATGAAGAACTTGATGCAACATTTCAAATAAATAGGGATTTGGCTTTCTTTCTTCCGTTAATTTATCAACTAACTCAGCTGCATATGCTGCATAAGAAGTAAGAAATAAATCATTTCGAATGGAACGAAATGAGTCAATTATTTCTCCCTGGTTCAATCCGCCTAATCCAGTTGTATGCTGATAGAGATACTGGCCATAGACAAATAGTTGAGAAACAGCAGAAAGACGGCTTTTTGGTT
Organism: Bacillus sp. RAR_GA_16; assembly: GCF_020165985.1. Classification (GTDB taxonomy): domain Bacteria; phylum Bacillota; class Bacilli; order Bacillales; family Guptibacillaceae; genus Guptibacillus. Next base: position 519,692 of record NZ_JAIUKZ010000007.1, on the reverse strand, counting down.
TTTTTGCGCCTCTTGCCATGACGCCAACCTTACCCGTCTCTCTGGAATAAATCGTCAGTATTTTATTTGTTTCACCATAATCCACGGTTCGAATCACAATTCCTTCAACCTTCTTTAACAAGAACTTTCACCAACCGTTTCCTGTTACAATTCCAAAAGGTCAAGAGAGGCGAGTTACTTCTTCTATTTCGGCGAGAGAATCATTTTCTTCATCAATCGGTGTTTCCATTTCCTTCAAAAGAAGATAAGTATCAATGTTTCCTGTTTCACAAAATATTTTCCAGGTAAACTCTAACACTTTAGATCCCACCTTTCATTTTGTAAAAAGTTTATCTCTTACCTCTAGCTTGACCTTACATAAGTCGGTTTATGTGATGGAATTTTTAACAAAATTTCACTTAATAGTCATCTTCCCGGTAACCATAATCACGTAAAGAAGAAGGTTTATTACGCCAATCCTTCACAACCTTTACCCAGATTTCCATAAACACTCTGGAACCCAGAAGTGCTTCAATGTCTTGTCTCGCTCGCTTCCCAACTTCTTTTAACATCTTTCCTTGTTTTCCGATAATGATCCCTTTTTGAGATGAGCGTTCGACAATCACCGTCACATGGATATCAATGACGTCTGAACCTTCACGTTTCACCATTTGTTCAGTTACAACAGTAACCGAATGAGGAATTTCTTCTCTCGTTAAATGAAGAACTTTCTCTCTCACAAGCTCTGCCACAATAAAGCGTTCAGGGTGGTCGGTCACATGATCACTAGGATAATATTGAGGGCCCTCTTCAAGGTAATCAACCACTTGATCAAGAAGGGTGTTTACGTTATTTCCTTGTAAGGCAGAAATAGGTACAATTTCTGCAAATGAATATTTATCTTTGTAAAAATTAATCATTGGAAACAACTGATCAGGGTGAACCTGATCAATTTTATTAATGACTAGAAATACGGGACTATCTACATTTTGCAATCGATCAATAATGTACTGATCACCAGCTCCATAACCTTCTTCAGCATTTATGACAAATAAAATTAAATCGACTTCGTTTAAAGAGCTTTGAGCCATTTTTATCATAAAATCACCAAGTTTATGTTTTGGTTTATGAATACCTGGTGTATCAATGAATACAACTTGAGCATCATCTCTTGTATATACGCCCTGTACTTTGTTTCGCGTCGTTTGGGCTTTATCACTCATAATCGCGATCTTTTGTCCGATTACTTCATTTAGCAACGTCGATTTCCCTACATTGGGTCTTCCAATGATTGATACAAATCCTGACTTAAACACTTCTTTACTCATTCAAATCCTCCGGTGAAAATGCGCCAGGAAGTAGTTCGCTGACGGTTAATTCATGTATTTTTCCTTCTAAGTTGGTTAAAATCACTTTCATTTCTGGATCGCATAGCTCTGAGATAACCTGTCTACAAGCACCACAAGGTGGAACAGGGCGCTTTGTATCAGCAACCACAGCTATCGCTTTATAAGATTGATATCCTTCTGAGTAGGCTTTAAATAGAGCTGTACGCTCAGCGCAGTTGCACATGCTATAAGCTGCATTTTCAATGTTACATCCACCGAATACTGTACCATCTTGAGTGAGCAGAGCCGCCCCTACTTTAAATTTTGAGTAAGGAACATATGCCCTCTCTCTTGCCTTTTTAGCCTCATCAATTAACATTTGCTTGTCCATTATAAATCCTCCTTATGACTGAAACATCTGTGTAATCGGTTCAAAAAAGAGAAGGAAACCGATTATAACTGAAATAATTGCAAAAAGAAAGACAGCTGCAGCGGAAACATCTTTTGCTACTTTGGCTATAGGGTGTTCTTCTTCTGTAATTAAGTCAATCGTTCGTTCAATGCCTGTGTTTAGAGCTTCCAAACTTAGCATAATACCGATGACAGTTAGCAATAAACACATTTTAATAGCGGATAAACCCAATACAATCCCAGCTATTATAACTACAGTGCCTGCTAGTAGATGAAAAAGAAAATTTTGTTCATTTTTTATTAAGTAACGAAAACCTTGCGACGCATAGAAAAAACTGCGTAAAAAACGGATCATCCGGGAACGTTTATCTTGTGAGGCCATATTGCTCTAGTAGCACTTTTTGTTTACCGAACATTTCTTTCTCATCTTCTTCTGTCATATGATCATAACCAAGTAAATGGAGGAACCCATGAACACATAAAAAGCCAAGTTCACGTTCAAAGCTATGTCCATAATCAGCAGCCTGCTCTTTTATCTTTGGGACAGAAATGACAATTTCTCCAAGCAGGTGGGGGATCTGTTCATCAAATACGATTGGATCGTCGCCTTCTTCTTCATCATCAAGAGCAAAGGAAATGACATCAGTAGGCTGATCTTTCCCACGATAATCACGATTAATCTCCGTAATCCGTTCATTATTTACAAACATAATGGACACTTCGCTTCCTGCTTCAACTCCTTCTTCCTTTGCTGCATGACTCAATAATTTTTCAAGCATTTCGAATTGGTCTTGTTTTAATGTTTCTGTTTCGTCAATAAAATCAATTGTTAAATTCATGAAGTCACCTTCTTTTTGATTTCGGTCGGATATTCGATTCGACTGTGAAAAATACCGTTTAACGTTTCAAGAATCGTTTTAGCAATGATATCAAGCTCTTTAAGCGATAAATCACATTCATCAAATTGACCGTCTTCTAATCGTTCCGTAATAATTTTTCTTACAAGAGATTCAATGGTTTCTGGGTTTGGTTTCGTCATCGATCTGACCGCTGCTTCAATGCAATCAGCAATCCCTACAACGGCTGCTTCCTTAGTCTGGGCTCTTGGCCCAGGATAGCGAAATTCCTTCTCTGAAACCTGTTGATTCGCTTGTTCACTTGCTTTGTAATAAAAGTATTTTAGAAGCGTTGTACCATGATGCTGTTCAGCAATATCGACAATCTCTTTTGGCAAACGATGCTTCCTCAGCATCTCTGCTCCATCAGAAGCATGGGAAACAATAATTGTTTTACTTAAATGTGGTGAAATCTTATCATGTGGATTTTCCATATTCATTTGGTTTTCAATAAAGAAATGTGGTCGTTTTGTTTTTCCTATATCGTGATAATAAGCGCCGACTCTCGCTAGGAGACCATTCGCTCCAATGGATTCACAGGCTGCTTCTGATAAATTGGCAACCATAACACTATGATGATATGTTCCAGGCGTCTCTACAAGTATTTTTCTAAGTAAGGGATGATTAGGATTTGATAACTCAATTAGCCTTGTAGTCGAAATAATGCGGAAGCCAGCTTCAAAGAACGGCATTAATCCTAACGTTAACATTGAAGATAAAAATCCAGATAAAAAAGCAAAAACAAAGTGATAGCTAAGTTCAATGCCACTGTATTGTCCGTTCTTTAACATTAATAATATAGCCACTGCGACTATGTTTATAAGTGAAACAAGTAATCCAGCTTTAAGAATATTTGATCGATGATTTCTTTTACCGAGGAAAAATACACCTGATAGCGAACTCATTAATACATAAAATCCAAGTGAAGCATTCATCGGTCCAGAAATTTCACCATTAAAAAACACGCCAGCACAAACACCAAACAGGATACTTGAAGCAATGGCTAATTGTTCGTTAAAAAGCATTTTAATCAGCATAGACCCCACTGCTGCTGGGACGATATAAGCTATTCCAGGAACCTCTATCCCTTGTAATAAGCTTGATAATTTTAGCACCATAAGTGTACTAAAGTAGATTAATACAAGAATAAGTAGGTTTGTATTTGAAGAACGCACACGAGATTTAACATCTTGGAAGAAATAATACAAATAGCCTGTAAGTAGTAACACAAGGAGCGCTAACCCTATATACGGAACTGCATCAAATCCTTCATCAAGTAAACCAGCAAGCCGAAGCTGTTCCATTACTTCACGGTTAATCATGGCGCCCTCTTCCACAATGATTTGTCCCTCGCGGATCATGACAGGCTGAACGGCTTCAATTGCTTCTTGACGACTTTGTTCTGTTTGTTCTGGATCAAGAAAGTAATTTGGTACAATACTTTGCTGTGCAACTGTAATCATGGCTTTCTTTTGGTCAGTTGGGAGCGATGTGAGAGACAATCGATCTTCAACATCCGATTTAGATTGCTCTAAATTATCAATTGATACCCGATCTGTCATAACCTCCATGACTTCAGATAACGTGAGTTCTTTTATTAAACTAATTTGTGAAGGTTCCGCCTCAATTAATGGCTTCAACGTGTCCTCTGAAAGTTCATCTGACATTGAAACTGAGATGATTGATTTGAGCTCTGACACTTTTTCTTGTGTTGTTTTTTTCTCTGGTTCATTTTTCTTTACCTTTTCAATTCCAGAAAACAAATCATTTAATTTATCAAACTGAGATTGAGAAACTTGATCACGGTAAACATATTTTGCATCAATTTGAGCGGCTTTTGACCGCTCGTCTTCTGTAGCGGTTTTATTTTCAATCGTGATTGGTGAAGCTATATCATGATCGGCTCTAGAATAAAGGGAAACATTCAGTGACTCTGGTATAACATTGGAAAGCATTGTTAAATACAAAATAAGCGCTACCAATCCATAAAGCGACCACTTGATCATTTTAATTCGTTCGATATTACGGAGATTATTTTGCAACAAGTGCTTAATCTTCGCAATCATAGCTTCCTTCACCTCATAAGTTCTGGCCTCTACTACTCTTCTTCATATTTTATCAGAATTCCCTAATAAATGGAGCACAATCTTTTAAGAAGTTCTTCTTTCGCGCTACCTTCTTTTAAAGAGCTACATCTTCTATTGAGTAAAGCTAAGGAAAGGGATAAGGCTCAAAAAAGGCCCGTTTACCAAACGGACCTTTCTAGCTTATTTCGATTCATGTTCGTATGCATCAATAATTCGTTGAACGAGTGGATGGCGGACGACATCAGTTTGTTGAAGATAAATGAATGAGACATCTTTTACTCGCTTAAGAATTTTTTCTGCTGCTGCTAAACCGGATTCTTTTCCTTTTGGAAGATCAATCTGTGTAATATCGCCGGTAATAATCATTTTTGAGCCAAAACCCAATCGCGTTAAGAACATCTTCATTTGCTGTGATGTTGTATTTTGGGCTTCATCTAGAATGACATAGCTGTCATCTAACGTACGACCTCGCATATACGCTAGCGGAGCAATTTCAATCGTACCTCTCTCAATCAGACGCGTTGTTTGTTCAACACCAAGTACGTCATGAAGGGCATCATATAACGGGCGTAAATAAGGATCAACTTTTTCCTTCAAATCTCCTGGCAGAAAGCCTAAACTTTCTCCAGCTTCAACTGCTGGACGAGTGAGAACAATCTTTTTCACTTGATTGTACTTCAATGCGGTTACCGCCATAACGACTGCAAGATACGTTTTTCCGGTTCCAGCTGGTCCAATACCAAACACCAGGTCAGTTTTTTTCATCGCCGATACATAATGGCGCTGACCAAGTGTCTTCACTTTAATCGGCTTTCCCTTCGCATTTGTAGTGATTTCCTCTTGATAAAGTTCTAGAAGCTGGTCAAGCATTCCCTGTTGCACTAATTGGCATGCATAAACAACGTCTCTTCCAGAGATACTTGCGCCTCGTTTAATAAGGGTGTGTAGGGTATGCACAACTTCTTTTACCATCGTGACATTTTCTTCATTCCCTCTAACAGATATGCCTTCTCCACGAGTTACAAGTGACACTTCAAGTGCTTCCTCAATTATCTTTAAATGCTCATCGCCAGGGCCAAATAAGCTTTGAGCCTCATTAGAATTTTCTAGCTGTAATGTAAGATCAACATATGATTCTGACAATAGACCTCAATCTCCTTGAATAATCGGTATGTCTTTCCCAATCTCTTCTATTATTTCATAGTGTATCTTTACGTTTACTTTACCATTGTCTACCTCATGGTGCAAAATCTTTTCCTCTTTAATTTCTGCGGTTTCCGATGTTTTACTTAAAATATCTTCTCTACTAACTTGACTAGCTGCCAAAAGCGCTTCCTTTTCGGTATACTCTCTTGTTACTTCTTTGGTTTCAAGGAGATCTCTTGTTTGGAAGGATAGAGGTAGTTCCCATTTTAAAAAGCGTAAATTCGTTTCCTGTACAATTGTTTCATAACGAGAGAATTCAGGTTTAGAAAATCCCCAAACTGGAAGATGAAAACCAAAAAAACCAACGGAATATTTCGTTTTTCTTTGTCCAGTATTTGTTTCAAACGTTGATTTTAAAGGAATTGAGACATTTGTAACATACCATGTCTTTCCATAAACTTCTCCTCTTGCAGGGACGAGCTCACTTTTCTTTTCTTTTCCAATAAATCCAGAGATAAGCAGTTGGCCAGGCTTTACATAATCATTTTCTTTTACTTGAACCTGTCCTTCCTCTACATATATTTTAGTAATAATAGCTTTTTTATCCGCAACGATGTGCCTTGCATTTAAAGCAGGTTGTTTTTCAGGCAATTGCTTTTGAACGACTTCAAAGTGATACGTTGAACCGCTCCTTTTCACACCTACCCAAGTAATTTCTTCCAGACTTTCTGTCATTTTCTGCTGTAGCTCCTGATTAGATGGCAACCGAAAGATAAATTCGCCCTTTTTCACTCCAAGTTCTTCAGCTACTTGCTTCAACTTATGCTCCACTTCAGGGGTAGCACCGTTTACCGTGATCGACCATACCATGTTCGATAGTATTAAAATGAGTAAAATACAGCTTATGATGCCGCTCAGGAATCCTCTAGAGTAAACCACTTTTTTCAACAAAAAGGGAAATCCTTTTCGAGCCGTAATGCGAATTTTACATCTTGTCCTCTTTAAATGCGGCCTAATCCGTTTAATATCAGCAATGTAGAGAGATAAAAGGATCGTGTCACTGTTCACTCGTGAGATGTCCCAAATCGGAATGTTATATTCAATACAACGGTTAATAAAAAGTTCAGTATACGACCCGACTACTTTGATTCTTACATATCCTGAAAAGAGTTCTTTATTATATTCCTTCATAACAGCCTCCCGTATAGTCAGCCCGAGAATATCGTAAGGCTTTTATCAGTTTTTAGGTTTATCTAAATAGGAAACATGTTCAATTTTACCTTCAAGTAAGATTTCCTCGGGAAGGATGGTTTTCAACATAAAATCCTCTCCTTTAATAACCAATTGACCATTTTTAAGAAGAAGGCGAACTTCATCATTAGAGAATTTTAGGACACCTTGATGGTTCTCTATGTAGATATGTAGCTGCCCTACCATTGTGATTCGCGGTAAATCCATGACCGCATCAGCAGGAAGCTCTAATCTCCTCGTTAACCAACCTTTTAGATTGTGCTTCCATTTTGCCATGGATACTCCCCCCTCTCCTCTAATCTTTATGACCGAAAACACAAAACTATCCCTCTTACATGAAAGAACAAATCCGGGATATGGTTGAATAAGAAAAAGGTATTTTGAACGAAAAAAAGCCCGTCTCAGAAATTTCTGAGACGGGCTTAGTCGGTTAATCATTCAAATCGTACGACACACCTTTAACTAAATAGAAGATGCTTTCACCAATATTCGTAATGTGATCGGCATATCGCTCGATATACCTGGAGGTAAAGGCCATTTGCATAATATGTTGAATTTGCTGAGGGTTATTAGCTGTTTCTTCTAATAGCTCTCTCGTTACTTCACCATATTTTTCATCAATCTTGTCATCATTTGAAGCCAATTCTTTCGCTAATGAAATGTCCTCAGTTTGGAATGCTTTTTTCGCAATGTCTACCATACCCATAGCAAGATTCGCCATTTCTCTAATTTCAGGATTAATTGTGATGTTATGATTAGCACCTAATCGTTTGGTTGATTTCGCAATATTTTTAGCATGATCAGCCATTCTTTCTAAATCTGCTGAAATTTTAATGGCAATAATTAATCGGCGAAGATCAGTTGCAACAGGCTGCTGTTTAGCAATTAAGATCATTGCTGTTTCATTGATCATTTGCTCTTTCTGATTAAAAAAGTGATCATTATCAATAATGGATTGAGCAGCATCAACATCCTTTTCAAAGAGGGCATCAACAGATTTCTTTAATACGTTTTTTGTGTCTTCCGCTAACTCCGCAATTTTCACCTGTAATTCGTTTAACTCTTCTGTAAAAAAACGTCTTGTCGTCATCTCTAATTCCTCCTATTAACCGAATTTACCACTAATGTAATCTTCTGTTCGTTTATCCATTGGATTAGAGAATATCTTATCCGTTTTATCAAATTCTACAAGATCGCCGTTTAAAAAGAATGCTGTTTGATCAGAAATTCTTGAAGCCTGCTGCATGTTGTGTGTAACGACTACGATCGTGTATTTGTCTTTTAATTCATGGATTAGTTCTTCTACTTTTAGAGTTGAAATTGGATCAAGAGCAGACGTAGGTTCATCCATTAAAATGACATCAGGCTCAACAGCTAATGCACGAGCTATGCATATACGTTGCTGTTGTCCACCCGAAAGACCAGTCGCGCTTGTATGCAAACGATCTTTTACCTCATCCCATATAGCTGCTTGTTTCAAACTTTTTTCAACGATTTCATCCAACTTTTTCTTATTTCTGACACCTTGAATTCGTACTCCATAAATCACATTCTCATAAATAGATTTTGGAAATGGATTGGGATGTTGAAAGACCATTCCTACATTTGTTCTTAAATCTTCCGCTCGATAATTTTCTAATATATTATTACCATTATATTTTATCGTGCCAGACACTCTTACTTTAGGGATCATTTCCACCATTCGATTAAGCATTTTAAGAAATGTTGATTTTCCACACCCTGAAGGTCCTATAATAGCCGTCACTTCACGATAAGGAATCTTCATACTCACTTCGAATAGTGCCTGGTTATCTCCATACCAGAGATTTAAATTCTCGACTTCATAAGAATAATTCCCCATATGATTTCATTCCTTTACATTTTCATAAGAATTTTTTCCGATTGCCTGTATAATTAACGCAATGATTGCATTCTTTTTAAATTTAATAATGATACTATTCGCGATTCAGCTAAATTTCCCTGTTAAATATTCTTCCGTTCTTTGTTCTCTCGGGTTTGTGAATAACTGAGATGTCTCACCGTACTCAATTAATTCTCCATTGTACATGAAGGTAGTGTAATCAGAAATTCTCGCAGCCTGCTCCATATTATGAGTCACAATTGCAATCGTATAATGCTTCTTTAATTCAATAATCAAGTCTTCTACTTTAGCACTAGAAATAGGATCCAAAGCAGATGTTGGTTCATCTAGTAAAAGCACCTGTGGTTTCAATGCAAGAGCTCTTGCAATACATAAACGCTGTTGTTGACCACCTGATAAGGACTGTGCAGAGCTATTCAAACGATTTTTTACTTCATCCCATAAAGCAGCCTGTTTTAAAGCCGTTTCAACAATCCCTTGTATTTCACTCTTTTTAGTACGATAAAACTTTAGAGCATGGGTTAGGTTTGTGATAATTGGTTTCGGGAAGGGATTAGGCTCCTGAAAAACCATCCCAATTTCTTTTCTTAAAGAAACCACATCAATTTTTTTATCTAAAAGATTAACGCCATCATACATGATTTCGCCTTTGTAATGAGCACTATCAATTTGGTCATTCATTCGATTAATCGTTCTTAATAAAGTCGATTTACCGCAACCAGAAGGACCAATAAAAGCAGTCACTTTATTTCCTTCAATCGGCATTGAAACGTTCTTAACTGCTTCTTTTTCTCCATAAAAAACACTCAAGTTTTTAATATCCATTAAAGGGGAAACGGAATTCGTTTCCTTCTTCTCTTTACCTAGATCGCTTGCTTGCACGACGCTTCAACTCCTATTTTTTACCAGATATTTTAGCGAAGATAACTCCACCAATAATTCTCGCTGATAAATTAAATATTAATACAAAAATAATTAAAACTGCCGCTGATCCATTTGCAATCTCAAGAACATCTGGCATGATCCCCTGTGAGTTCACTTTCCAAATGTGCACAGACAGCGTTTCTGCTGAACGAAATGGATTAAGCGGAGATGTCGATTCAAATGGATTCCAATTTGTAAAATTCAAATTCGGTGTTGAAAGACCAGCTGTGAATAATAGTGCAGCTGCTTCACCAAATACTCGTCCTGCTGAAAGAATCACACCTGTCAAAATTCCCGGAAAGGCAGCTGGAACTAGAACCGTTTTGACTGTGTGCCAGTGCGTAATACCTAAAGCCAAACTTGCGTTTTTTTGTTTTAGTGGAATTGAACGAATCGAATCTTCTGTTACTCGTACAATAACTGGTAAATTAAAAACGGTTAATGCTAGAGCACCAGCTATAATGGAGTAACCTAACCCCATGTACTGTACAAATACGAGCAAACCAAACATACCTACTACAATTGAAGGAAGAGAAGAAAGAACTTCTACACTCGTTCTAATCACATTTGTAATTTTTCCGGGCTTAGAATATTCTGCTAGATAGATTCCCCCAAGAACGCCAAGTGGAACGGAGAATAGCATCGTCATCATTAGAATATAAAACGAATTCCATAGCTGATTCTTAATCCCTCCACCTTCTTGGAATGAACTAGAATTTGAGCTTAGAAATGACCAATCTATTTCAGCAAAACCATTCGTAAGAATATAGCCTAATAAATATACTAGAGTTGCTATCATAACGACAGCACATAAAATGAAGACTGAAGTCGCGATGTTATTACTTATACGCCTGTTCATTTAAACTTTCCTCCTTGAGGATATAAAACGAATAATAATAATAAATACATAAGACATTAATAGTAAGATCAATCCTAAAGACCAAAGTAGATTATTGTGTAAGCTACCATACGTAGTATGTCCCATGCTAAGTGTAATAATTGATGTTAAAGTTGCTGCCTGATCTGTAATCGATTCTGGTAAAGCTTTTGAGTTACCAATTACCATTTGCACTGCTAATGCTTCACCAAACGCTCTCGCCATTCCAAGTACTACAGCTGTTGCAAGAGAAGGCATTGCCGCTGGAAGAATGACTTTATAAATCGTTTGCCATCTTGTTGCGCCCAAACCGTACGATGCATCTTTAATATCCTGTGGGATAGATTTTAGTGCATCTGCAGAGATACTTGTCACGGTAGGTAGAATCATCACACCTACAACGATCATACCTGCTAATAAACTAAAGCCTATTCCACTGGAGTGATCTCTGATAAGTGGAACAATAACAGTTAACCCAATAAGTCCGTAGACAACCGAAGGAATTCCTACTAATATTTCAATAACCGGTTGCAAAACTTTTTGACCCCATGTTTTCGCAATCTCGGTCATAAAAATCGCACTACCAATTCCAAGTGGAGCAGCAAATAATGCAGCCAGGAATGTTACCGAGAAAGATCCGAATATAAATGGAAACGCTCCATAAGCCACGTCACCTTCTCCTGAAGGACTCCACGTTAGGCCAGTTAAAAATTCACCTACATTCACACCATTTACAATAAAGGATTGTAGCCCTTTTAATGTTAGAAACAGCGTGATTGCGATGGTAGCGATAATAATTAAAGCTGCGCAAGAATAGACAACAACTTTCCCTCTTAACTCATTTCTTTTAACTGATCCATTCTTATTTTTGATTAGTCGATGAGTTGAGCTGGAGGTTGAAGAATGATTAGTGTTAGACATAGCGATCCTCCTATTTATCATGGGAAACGGGCTGACCCCCACACTGGTTTTTAAGAACCAGGATACAGAGCCAACCCTATTAATGTTTCCTATTTAAACCTTATTGCAATTGAATTATAGATCTGATTGATTACCTTCAGCGTCGCGTTCAACTTTCATTTCGCTTGCCGGAATGTAGCCTTGTTCAGGTACAAGTGAAGTTTGAATTTCGTCGCTCATCATGTAATCAAGGAATGCTTTTTCAAGACCTTCTGGCTCACCTTTTGTATACATGTGCTCATAAGCCCAGATCGGGAAATCACCTGTTTTTACATTGTCGTCAGTTGCTTCAACGCCATCGATAGCCATTTTCTTTACGTTTGAATCTGAGCTATCATCGAAGTAAGAAAATGCAAGGTAACCAACAGCACCTGAAGTATCGTTAACAATCTTTTTCACAGTGTTTGAAGAATCCTCTGTAATACCTTCAGCTGGAGTAGCGCCATCAAGACCAAATTCATTGAATGTTGCACGAGTACCAGATCCATCAGGACGGTTTACAAGTGTAATTTCCAAATCTTCACCACCAACATCTTTCCAGTTAGTGACTTCACCAGTGAATACTTTAATTAGGTCTTCTTTAGAAAGGTCAGTAACACCAGCGTCAGCGTTAACTGCTGCAGTCATACCAACAACTGCTACTTTGTGGTCAACAAGCTCGCTTGCTTCAATACCTTCTTTAGATTCAGCAAAATAGTCTGCGTTACCGATATCGAAATTACCAGCTGCAACTTCAGAAAGGCCAGTACCGCTACCGCCACCCTGAACGTCGATTTGAGCATCTGGGTTATTTTGTTGGAATTGTTCAACTGCTGCTGCTGCTAGTGGTTGAAGTGCACTTGATCCACCTACGATAATGGAACCTGATACAGCTTCAGATGATCCTTCTTCGCCACCGTTACCGTTAGAAGAATTCTCATTTCCGCCGCCACATGCAGCAAGTACTCCCATTACTAGAACGAAAGTAAACATAATTGCTAAGCTCTTGAACTTCTTCATTTCTTTGAAACCCCCATTTATTCTGAAATTATTATCAGCTGGCTTGACCAACTCACAAATACAATACTAACCGAAGATTTTTAACTCCATATGAATCGAATGTAAAGGTTTTGTAAATTGCAGAATTTGTAGTTTAAAAAAGAAATTCGTTTAATTACATCCTTGTTTAAAGCATCTTCAGGTCGTTAAAGGTAGTATGTGCTCTCATTCCACAGATTAACCATACATAAATTATCATTTTCATTGTTCCTTGTTACATGCGCAAAAAAATCACAAAAAAAACAGGCTATAAAGGATTCACCTTATAGCCTGTTAAATCAATTACTTTTTTATTTTCTTTGAAACCTTGCCCTGTTATTGAAAGAATGGGGCCTCTTAGATCTTGGTGGTCCTAGGATCTCTGACCAAAGCACACCATTTCTTACATCATTTTTACTTAAGGATACACGACGGGGTTTCTTATTACTTTGCTTACGAACAGATCTCTGAACTTCTAAATCGTACTTTGGTTTGTCACGATCGGAAATTCGCTCCAAGGCTTCTTGGTACGCACTAACCTTATCAGTCTTGTTCCCTTGACTTTCTTCGGTACGATTTATTGAGCTGTCAGTCTGTTCATTTTCTACTCCTGCTTGACGACGCGTTTGAGGAGGCTTCTTATTTTGATCTTCTTCACTTCCTATACGCTTAAAGAAACTAACGATTCCTCCAATAGCGATAATAACAAATACAATATTATTAAGAAGCAACTCAATCAGATTATCCAATATTGTCACCACCCGAACAGAAGGTTATAAAGATATTAGCGATCATCCTCATCTTCTTCCTGATTCGGCTTACCAATCATATCTCTCATATCCGTGTCCGCTTCAATGTTCTTTAGATTCATATAATCCATTACACCGATGTTACCAGAACGTAGCGCTTCAGCCATTGCCATTGGTACTTCTGCCTCTGCTTCAACTACTTTTGCACGCATCTCTTCTACTCGAGCTCTCATCTCTTGCTCTTGTGCTACTGCCATGGCACGACGTTCTTCCGCTTTTGCCTGCGCAATATTCTTATCTGCCTCAGCCTGATCCGTTTGTAGCACTGCACCAATATTTTTACCGATATCAATATCCGCAATATCAATAGATAGAATCTCAAACGCTGTTCCCGCATCTAATCCTTTTGATAAAACTGTGTGAGAAATCATATCAGGATTTTCAAGAACTTTTTTGTGATTTTCAGATGAACCAATCGTACTTACAATCCCTTCACCTACACGAGCAATGACAGTATCTTCACCAGCCCCACCTACTAGACGATCGATGTTGGCACGTACGGTGATTCTTGCTTTTGCTTTCACTTCAATACCATCCATCGCAACACCTGCGATAAATGGGGTTTCGATAACTTTAGGATTTACACTCATCTGCACGGCATCTAAAACATCTCGGCCTGCAAGATCAATGGCAGCACAGCGTTCAAAGCTAAGTTCAATATTCGCTCGATGCGCTGCTATTAGTGCATTGACTACGCGGTCTACGTTACCACCAGCCAAATAATGGCTTTCTAATTGATTTGTGCTTAATTCAAGACCTGCTTTTACTGCTTTAATTAACGGGTTGATAACGCGCGATGGAATAACGCGACGAAGCCTCATACCTACAAGGTTAAAAATACTTACGCGAACTCCTGCTGCTAGTGCTGAGATCCACAACATGACAGGCACAAACGTAAAAAGTATAGCTAAACCGATAATGACTAACCCTACAATTACCAATAATCCTAACGTACTAGTGTCCATTATTTTCCTCCCTGTTACCCCTTATTTACTTGCTCTTACAACGACTCGGGAGCCATTGGTTTTCACAATTTTCACTTTCGTGCCAGACGATAAATACCCACCCTCTGTCACAACATCCATACGCTCATCTCCAAAATCTGCAATGCCAGATGGCCTTAATGGAGTAACGGCTGTTCCTTCCATACCGATCAACTCTTCTCGAGTAGCATTTGATACATACCCTAACTCTGATTTTGTTGAATCGGAAAGAATGATTTTTTTAAAGAAACCCCGATAGCCAAAGATCCGAATAAACAGGTAGGAACCTCCAACTGTAACTGCCACTGCGATTAGAATCGCGAATAAGACGTACTGCATTGATTGCCCTGAAGCCAGAACGATACTTGCAACTACCCCAACTGCGCCAAGAACACCGAATATCCCAAAACCAGGAACAAACACCTCTACCACAATGAGCACAACGCCTATTATTAATAGAAGCAACGCTTCCCATCCAGCAAATCCGGCAATCATATGACCAAAGAAAAAGAGTAGTAAAGCGCCGGCACCCATAAATCCTGGAACGCCAAATCCAGGTGAGTACAGTTCCAATACTAGGCCCAGGCTTCCAATTGATAATAAAATCGGGATAATAATTGGATTTGTTACGAATCGCGCAATTCTTTCTGCAATACTCACTTCAGCATCGCTAATTTTTGCATCTTCAAGATCAAGCATGCTAAGTAATTCGGTGCGATCCTCTGCTATCCCTTCTGCGTATCCCACCTTTACTGCTTCCTGATCACCAAGTGTAAGCAGTTCTCCTTTTGGAGCGTTATAATCCGGTAGGTCAACGTCTGGATCAGCCATTGCTAATGCGTACTTTGGATCGCGATCGTTCAGCTCTGCAGCCGATTTCATTGCAGCGTGCCAAAAAGACTCGGCTTTTTTGTCAGCTGCATTTCCTGCCTGGTCAATAATAGCAGCAGACCCCATTAAAGCTCCGGGTTCCATAATGATTTGATCCGCATTCAAAGCAATGTAAGCGCCCGCTGAAAGGGCACGATTGGATACATAAGCAGTGATTGGAACATCTGATCCTTTCATTATTTTCGCGATGTTATCCGCAGCATTAACTGCTCCTCCAGGGGTATTAATTTCTAATACAATATGATCAGTGCCCTGATCCTCCGCATCCTGAATTGATCGCTTTAGAAAGGCTTCTAATCCACGTTCCACTTCTTGTTCAACAGGAATGAATGTAACAAGATCGCCCTCGCCCTTACTTAAGACAACATTTCCTGCAAACGGAAGAATAACCATCATCATGAAGCAAACAGTTACAAAGAGACGCATTGTATTTTTTATAATTGTGATCCCTCCCTCCAGCTAGTTAACTATACGGATGAGGCTAACTTAAAGTTTCAGTCTTATGTAAAATAATTAAGTTTAGTATGACAAATTAAGTTGCCAATTACTAGCTTATCAATAAAAATACGAAAATCTGCCTCAATTATCGAAATGAAATTAGCTCAAAGAGCATTGTTTATAGAAAAACACGCCCTTCATACAGGGCGTGTTTGCGCTTCATCATATTTATCCCACACTTAAGGTGAAGTTCTTGCATTTCTATTTCAGTAAAAAAGAGAAATCAACTTCACCTTAAGGTCCGATTGTTTCAACTAGTCATCTTAAGGAAATACGTTATCTCCTAAGTTGAAAGTATCACTTTATGATAAGTTCTTTTGTACAAGACGATTAACAAGTCCGCCGTCCGCTTTGCCTTTTACACGAGGCATAAGCGCACCCATTACCTTACCCATATCTTTCTTAGAAGAAGCTCCAGTTTCAGAAATCACTTCCTGAACAATCTGATCAACTTCCTCTTCAGATAGTTGTTTCGGCAGGTAGACAGATAATATCGACAGCTCTTCATCGAGATTCTGCACAAGATCACTTCGACCAGCTTTTTCAAATTCAAGGAGGGAGTCTTTGCGTTGCTTGACTTCGCGAGTGAGAACGGTAAGTTCTTCCTCTTCAGTTAATTCATGACCCACCTTAATGGATTCATTTTGAAGTGAAGATTTCACCATCCGAATAACAGATAGTTTATGTTTCTCTTTGTTCTTCATCGCTACTTTCATATCTGCTGTTAAACGGTCATTTAGACTCACTGACCTAACACCCTCTCTTAGAACTTACGCTTTTTCCTTGCTGCCTCAGATTTCTTTTTACGCTTTACACTTGGCTTTTCATAGTGCTTGCGCTTCTTAACTTCAGCCAAAGTGCCTTCTTTAGAAACCGTTCTCTTGAAGCGACGCAGAGCATCATCGATCGACTCGTTCTTACGCACGCGAGTTTCCGCCATCTCTATCCCTCCCTCCAAAACATACACAATCATAACACATGACTTTCTATCAAAGACATGTCACCTGCAATTATAATACATCCCGTCCGGTTTATCAACATTTCTTTGATTAAATTTCTTTTTAAAGCTTCATTCCTCTTTGGAAAATAGAAAGTCACACTTGTTTCCATAAAAAATAACGAGCATGTAGACGGAATCTTGTCCATAAACTTTATAACGGAAAGGAGAATTTGTGAAAAATGAGTCCATACCTCGCCTCTTTTATCGTTTTTATAAGTATCTTTCTTTTTGGAATGAGTATACTTCGTGTGGGGTTAAATTCAATTTCTACCTCCAAATTACAGAAGTGGCTTTATCTTGCCTCTTCCACTCCGGTTCGAGGTTTATTAACAGGGGCACTTGTCACCGCCATCTTACAAAGTAGTTCTGCCGTTATGGTCCTAACGATTAGTTTAATTGCTGCTAGGCTACTTACGTTTAGACAGTCCATTGGCATTATTCTTGGTACGAATATAGGCACCACACTAACAGCAGAATTAATGACGCTTAATCCAGACCAATATGTAATACCATTATTACTTGCAGGATTTATATTACTTCAAATTCGTCATCAGATAAGTTTTAGTATAGGAACTGTTTTCTTTGGACTAGGTTGTATCTTTGTAGCGATGCATGGACTCGAAGGGCTAGCCATCCCTTTATCTACCCTTTCCTTTTTTGAACATGTGATTGATGAAACAAATTCCAGTTTGCTATATGGTATCGGCATTGGAACTTTACTTACTGCTCTTATTCAATCAAGTTCAGCCACAACAGGGATTGCGATGGGTTTTATTAATCAGGATCTCCTTTCCTTGCCTGCCGCTATTGCGATACTGTATGGATCAAATGTTGGCACATGTATTACTGCTTTAATGGCTAGTATAGGTAGTAGTAAAGAAGCAAAACTTGCTGCCTATGCGCACGTTTGGATCAACATCATAGGCGTCATCCTATTCTTTCCATTAATTGGAATGTTCAGCTCTTTCGCAGCAAGCTTAACCTCTTTACCAGACGTTCAACTTGCACACGTTTCGATCTTATTTAATGTACTTTCCGCATTTTTGTTTTTACCATTTACAGGGTTACTCGCTCTATCGATCGAAAGGTTACACAATTATAGGATAAACTAAAAAACCATCACTTCTTATACTAGAAGTGATGGTTTCTCCATTTAATTAATAATCTGTATCAGCCGTTTCACCTTGAACAATTTTCACTCCAGCACTCGCACCAATGCGTGTAGCACCAGCATCAATCATCGCTTGAGAACCTTCCAAATCACGAACGCCACCAGATGCCTTTACGCCAATGTTTGGTCCAACTGTTTTTCTCATTAGCTTAATATCTTCTACTGTCGCTCCACCTGTTGAGAACCCTGTTGACGTTTTAACATAATCAGCACCCGCTTTAACAGAAAGCTCACATGCACGTGTTTTTTCTTCATCTGTTAAAAGACAAGTTTCAATAATAACTTTTACAAGAGCTTTGCCTTTGGCAGCTTCAACAACAGCTTTAATATCTTGCTCCACAAGTTCGTTGTTACCATCTTTAAGTGCACCGATATTAATAACCATATCAACTTCAGTAGCACCTTTTTGAATGGCATCTGTTGTTTCAAATGCTTTAGTCTCGGTTGTAACGGCTCCTAGTGGGAAACCAATAACGGTACAAACTTTCGCTTCTGCCCCTTCTAATTTCTCGGCAGCAAGAGACACCCATGTAGGGTTTACACAGACAGACGCAAAGTTAAATTCTCTCGCTTCTTCACAAAGTTTTTCAATCTGCTCTTTACTTGTATCCGGCTTAAGCGCTGTGTGGTCAATCATTTTTGCTAGTTCTTTATTCATGATCGTCATCCTTCCAATTCTGTTTGAATCACCTATTTATTCAGGGCTCTATTATTAGAATGAGGCAACTGCAGCTGTTGGCTCATCCTCATTCATCACGCGAACAAATTCCCCTTCGTTATAAGGGTATCCTGCCTTTGTAATTTTCACTTTAACAATTTTTCCAATCATCGCTTCAGAAGCTTCGAAAATCACTTTCATATAGTTCGCTGAATAGCCAACATATAAGTCTGAATTTGGATCATCTTTGTATTTTTCTTCAGGGATTACCTCAAGAACTTCCCCTTCATAGTGAGACGCATATTCTTTTGCAAGCTGATTGGATAGCTCAATTAAATGATGAACCCGCTTATTCTTAACTTCTTCATCAACTTGATCTTCCATACGAGCTGCAGGAGTGCCTGTACGTCTTGAGAATGGGAAAACATGAAGCTCTGAAAATTTATGTTTCGCGATAAAATCGTACGTTTCTTTAAATTCTTCCTCTGTTTCACCAGGGAAACCTACAATAACGTCCGAAGTAATCGCAAGTCCTGGAAGAGCTTGTTTCAAACGTTCCAATCGCTCTCCGAACATTTCCATTGTATACTTTCTTCTCATACGCTGAAGTACTGTGTTGGAACCTGATTGAAGTGGAATATGCAAGTGTGGAACCACTTTTTCTGACTGGTTTAATACTTCAATCACTTCATCAGTCACTTGACTTGCTTCTATAGATGAAATACGAATTCGTTTTAAACCTTTTACTTTTTCATCAAGATCACGAAGCAGCTGAGCAAAATTATAATCTTTTAAATCTTCTCCATATCCTGCTGTGTGAATACCCGTAAGAACGATTTCTTTGTAGCCCGCATCAACAAGCTGCTGTGCTTGCGTAATGACAGCTTCAGGTTCACGAGATCTTAACAGACCCCTTGCCCATGGAATAATGCAGAAGGTGCAAAAATTATTACAGCCTTCCTGGATTTTAAGGGATGCACGTGTACGATCAGTAAATGCAGGAACTTCAAGTTCTTCATACACACGCGCTTTCATAATATTTCCTACACCATTCACAGGCTCTCGTTCGCGTTTGTATTGCTCAATGTAATCAAGCATCTTAACGCGGTCCTGCGTCCCTACTACAACGTCAACACCAGGGATTGCCATAATTTCAGCAGGGGATGTTTGAGCATAACAACCCGTAACGCAAATAACGGCATCCGGGTTTTTGCGAATCGCTCGACGAATGACCTGTCGACTTTTCTTATCTCCCGTATTTGTCACGGTACAAGTATTTATAACATATACATCAGATGCATGATCAAACTCCACTCGCTCATAATCATGATCTTTAAACAACTGCCAAATCGCTTCCGTTTCATAGTGATTCACTTTACAACCTAATGTATGGAATGCAACTGAAGGCATATCATCACCTCATTAATTCAAAATGATAAGAAATTGCTGCTAATACATACATAGCAGCCGTTTCTGTTCGTAATATTCTAGGACCAAGCCCACATGAAGAGAACCCAGCTTCTTTCAACGTCGCGACTTCATTTTCTGATAGTCCGCCTTCCGGACCAAATACAACCATCATTCGGTCGTTCCAATTTGCCTCGTGAAGCGTTTGAACGAGCTTAGCAGACTCTCCTGCTCTTGCTTCTTCTTCGTAAGCAATTAATTTATAATCATATGATTCGCTTATCTTAATTAGTGAAGATAGAGAATGAGGCATATCAATAGCCGGTATCGTCGTTCGATGAGATTGCTCAGCCGCTTCTTTTGCAATCTTTTTTAATCTCTGCAACTTTTTTGTGCTTTTTTGCTCATCCCATTTTACAACAGAACGTTCGGCTTTAAAAGGGATAAAGCGATCTGCACCAAGCTCTGTTCCCTTTTGTATGACCGTTTCAAGTTTGTCGCCCTTAGGCAACCCCTGAACAATTGTCACGTTAACAGGTAAGCGCTTTTGCTCGTCAAGCCACTCTTTAGGAGTTGCTTTGATGAAATCAGGTGAAAGCTCTTCTATTTCACAGATCGCTGATTCACCGTCTTCTGTACAACAGATAATTTGATCGCCAGCGGTCATCCTCATGACTCTTGAAATATGTTTAACATCTTCTCCTTCAATCATAACATGATCTTGGTGAAGCTGAGATTTAGAAATAAAATAGCGTTGCATCAAACTCTCTCCTTATGCGTGCGGCTTTCTCGCAATAAACGCAACCCAATCTTCCATTTGTAGCGTTTCTTCAATTTCCATCCCTTGATTCAAAATCGATTGTTTTACTTCTTGCTTCTTGGCGGTAATGATCCCAGAAGTAATAAAAGCGCCACCCGGCTTAAGAACCCTTGCAACATCATCTGTAAAACGAACGATTATTTCGGATAGTAAGTTGGCTACAACCACATCATAAGTCTGTTCCACACCTTCTAAAAGGTTATTTTGACTTACATTAATTTTATTGTGAACTTTATTAAGTTTCGTGTTGAGAGCAGCGCTTTTCACAGCTATTTCATCCAAATCAAGAGCATCTACTGAATCGGCTCCCAAACTCGCTGCTGCTATACTTAAGACACCAGATCCAGTACCGACATCAATGACACGCTGTCCTGGCTGAATAATTTTCTCAAGTGCTTGTACACATAACACTGTTGTCGGATGTGTACCAGTTCCAAAAGCCATCCCAGGATCTAACTCAATAATAATTTCATCTGTTGTCACCGGATGATAGTCTTCCCATGTGGGTGTAATGGTGATGCGTTCAGAGATTTTGACAGGTTTATAATATTTCTTCCATGCCGTCGCCCATTCTTCCTCATTCACTTCACTAATTTGAACCGTGTTATGACCAAGATCAATATCATAGACAAGCAATCCATTAATGGCTTCTTTAATTTGTTCAACCGTTTCACCAAGAAAACTATTGACAGGTAAGTACGCCTTTAAAATAACGCCTTCCTCAGGATAATCATCAGGATTAAGCTGATAAACCTCTCCGAAAGTAGTATCCCATACTTTCACAAGATCCATCGGGTCTTCAATCACTACCCCACTGGCTCCTGCTTCATGTAGAATGTTTGATACCGCTTCAATTGCTTCGTTTGTTGTATGAATGCTTATTTCAGACCATTTCATTCATTGCCCACTCCTCTTTTGGATCCTTTTTTTCGGAAAGGAAACAGGCAGGCCAAGTTGTACGGCCTGCTTGCTACCAGCTTTCATCTTGCTTATTCTCCCTTAAATGCCTTTTTAACTTTTGAGAAGAAATTCTCATGTTGTTCATCAGGCACCTGTCCGGAAATTTCACTAAATTCTCGTAGAAGTTCTTTCTGACGCTCAGTTAAGTTTTTAGGAGTAATCACCTGAATTTTAACATGCTGATCTCCCTGCCCGTATCCTCTAACGTTTTGAATTCCTTTACCTTTTAGACGGAAATTCGTACCGCTCTGAGTTCCAGCTGGAACTTTAAGCTTCACTTTTCCATGGAGCGTCGGAACTTCAATTTCATCACCTAGACCTGCTTGAGAGAATGTGATCGGCATTTGACATAGCACATCATCACCGCTACGCTCGTAAAAGTCATGTGATTTCACATAAACAACTACAAACAAATCGCCTGGAGGGCCACCATTAACGCCAGCTTCACCTTTACCAGTAATCCGAATTTGTTGACCTTCATCAATACCAGCAGGAATTTTCACGTGAATCTTTTTCTTCACTTCCACTTTTCCTTTACCTCGGCAAGTCTTACACTTCTCTTTAATAAGCTTACCTGTACCTTCACAGTGGTGACAAACACGACGGTTCACAACACGACCAAATGGCGTATTTTGTTCAACGTTTAATTGCCCTGAACCACCACAGTGATGACACGTTTCAGGAGACGTTCCGGGCTTTGCACCAGACCCATCACATGTCGAACATTCCTCTTCTTTTGGTATATAAATATCCGTTTCTTTACCAAAAGCCGCTTCCTCAAATGTTAGCTCCATCGAATATTGAAGGTCAGCACCCTGTCTTGGTGCATTTGGATTGCGTCGGCCTCCGCCACCAAAGAACATATCAAAGATGTCGCCAAAGCCACCAAAATCAGCTCCGCCTCCGCCAAAACCTTGATTCGGATCCGCATGCCCGAATTGGTCGTATTGCGCTCTCTTTTGCGAGTCGCTTAATACTTCATATGCTTCTGTCACTTCTTTAAACTTCTCGTCTGCACCAGGTTCCTGATTAATATCAGGATGATATTGCTTGGCAAGCTTGCGATAAGCTTTTTTCATTTCAGCTTCCGAAGCATCTTTGCTAACGCCAAGCACTTCATAATAATCTCGTTTACTCATCGTATCCACTCCCGATTCTCTTCACATAACGTTTATCATATCATTGAGTTTATACGCTCTGCAATACTATATCGTTAGCACCAGTGAACGTTACTAGTTATCGTAGGTAAGTTCTCAACAGCTTCACATCAAAATGAAGCCGCAAAAGGGTCATTTTCCTTACGTTAACCTAAAAAGTTCAAACCTTTCATGTATGGAAAAAAACGTGACTTGTGATTTTTTCTAAACTCTAAAACCATTTCATTGAACCTTATAACGCCACTTCGTCAAAAAGTGGTCAACCATTTAAACGAAAAAAGTCAAAGTCAAGATACGCCTGACTTTGACTTTTTTTCGTATCATTTTCTTACTTTTTGTCGTCGTCTACCTCTTCGTACTCAGCGTCAACAACATTATCATCTGCTTGTTCTGCTCCGTCAGCTTCACCTTGTTGCGCTTGTTGAGCTTGAGCTGCTTGCTCATATACTTTCATTGAAAGAGCTTGAACGATTTCTTGAAGCTCATCTTTCGCAGTGCGAATCGCTTCAATGTCGTCATTCTCAAGAGCTGCTTTCACTTTATCTTTCGCTTCATTTGCTTTTGTTACTTCTTCTTCCTCAACTTGACCTTCAAGGTCTTTTAGAGTCTTCTCAGTAGTAAACACTAGCTGATCTGCTTCATTACGAGTTTCAACTTCTTCACGGCGCTTCTTGTCTTCTTCAGCGTTCGCTTCAGCATCTTTCACCATGTTTTCAATCTCGTCATCAGAAAGACCGCTTGAAGATTTAATCGTGATTGACTGTTCTTTATTTGTGCCAAGATCCTTCGCACGAACATTCACGATACCGTTTTTGTCAATATCAAATGATACTTCGATTTGAGGCGTTCCTCGTGGAGCTGGAGGAATATCAGTCAACTGGAAGCGACCAAGCGTTTTGTTATACTGAGCCATTTCACGCTCACCTTGTAGGACGTGAATGTCTACTGAAGGCTGGTTATCAGCCGCTGTTGAGAACGTTTGTGACTTACTAGTAGGGATCGTTGTATTACGCTCGATAAGCTTCGTAAATACGCCACCCATTGTTTCGATACCAAGAGAAAGAGGTGTTACGTCAAGAAGAACAACGTCTTTCACATCTCCAGCAATAACACCAGCTTGAATTGCTGCACCAAGTGCAACGACTTCATCAGGGTTAACGCCTTTGTGTGGATCTTGACCTGTTTCTTTCTTAATCGCTTCTTGTACTGCAGGAATACGAGTAGATCCACCAACAAGAATTACTTTATCAAGTTCAGAAGGTGACATTCCAGCATCTTTAAGAGCTTGGCGAGTAGGCGCCATTGTACGCTCTACTAGGCTTGCAGAAAGTTCTTCGAATTTAGCACGAGTTAGGTTTAGTTCAAGGTGTTTAGGTCCTGAAGCATCCGCAGTGATAAATGGAAGAGAAATTTGTGTTTGAGCTACTCCTGAAAGATCTTTTTTCGCTTTTTCAGCAGCGTCTTTCAAACGTTGTAGTGCCATCTTATCTTGACCAAGATCAACACCAGTATCTTTCTTGAATTCCGCAACTAAGTGATCAATGATCACCTGGTCAAAGTCGTCACCACCAAGACGATTGTCACCAGCAGTAGACTTAACTTCAAATACGCCTCCACCAAGTTCAAGAATGGATACGTCAAACGTACCGCCACCAAGGTCAAATACTAAGATTGTTTGATCTTCGTCTTCTTTATCAAGGCCGTAAGCAAGCGCTGCAGCAGTAGGTTCATTGACAATACGCTCAACTTCAAGACCAGCAATTTTACCAGCATCTTTTGTTGCTTGACGCTCAGCATCGTTAAAGTAAGCAGGTACTGTAATAACTGCTTTTTCAACGCCTTCTCCAAGGTAATCTTCAGCATAAGATTTTAGCTTTTGAAGAATGATTGCAGAAATTTCTTGAGGAGAAAAAGATTTACCTTCAACGTCTACTTTGTGATCTGTCCCCATATGACGCTTGATTGATTGAATTGTGTTCGGGTTTGTAATTGCTTGACGTTTCGCAACTTCACCTACAAGGCGTTCTTCATCTTTAAATGCAACGACAGATGGCGTTGTACGACTACCTTCTGGATTCGGAATAACGGTAGCTTCTCCGCCTTCCATTACTGCAATACAAGAGTTTGTTGTACCTAAGTCAATACCGATAATTTTACTCATTACATTCTACCTCCTATTTCTTAATATGTAGTTAAGAGCTTACCTTTACCATTGCTGGTCGAAGGACGCGATCGTTTAATTGATAGCCTTTTTGTAAGACCTCTACAACCACATCTGAATCATGTTCATCTGATTCAACCTGCATAACAGCCTGATGGAGATGCGGGTTGAATGCTTCTCCTACAGTACCAATTTCTTCTATACCTTCATTTGCAAGTGCTTCTTTCAATTGACGATACACCATTTCCATTCCAGTTAGCAATGACGTTACTTGCTCATTATCGGTTTGAACAGCTAATGCACGTTCAAAATTATCGATCGCTGGAAGTAACCCTTCAGCTAATTTCTGAGAACGGTATTTTGCATCTGCACTACGTTCTTCACGCGTTCTACGGCGGAAGTTATCGTATTCTGCCTGAGTGCGCATATATTTATTCTCAAGCTCTTCTACTTGCTGTTGCAAGTTCTCAAGCTCTTCATTTTCATTGGTTTCAGATACTTCAATCACTTCAGGTTCATCATTCTCTTCAGCATTTTGCTCAAGATTCTCTTCCTCTTCCGTTAGAAGTTCTTCTTCCTCTTGATGACTGTTTTGCTTTTCCACGAATTTCACCTCCCTATCGAAATATACCAAATCATTGGCTCATAGAAAAGGATGGAAGAAATGTTTCTCCCACCTTCTTCACTATTACCAAATTACCAGTGTTTGAAACTTTGATATCGATCTGTAAGTGTCTTAGTCAAATCATTTGCAAGGAAACCTAGAATGCTCATTGATCGATGATATTCCATTCTAGTAGGTCCAAGTAAAGCAATTGAGCCCATACGTTTACCTTCGATAAAATAATCAGCTGTAACAATACTACAGTGTTGCATCGCTTCAAGATCATTTTCTTGCCCAATTTTAACTTCAATCCCATTTTTCTCCGGACGAAGAACATTATACATGACTTCATCCTGTTCGAACGTATTAAGTAATAACCTGACTTTGTCTATATCTTTAAATTCAGGCTGAGTCAGAATATTTGTCTTACCTCCATAGTAAACTTTCTCTGCATTTGTATAGAGGAAAAGACTTTCAAGCATTGTATTCACTTGATTGTAATTCTCGATATGTTTCTTCAAAACAGTTGCCATTTCTTTCATCATAGTAGACTTCAAGGAAATAAGTGGAACATCCCTTAAGCGCTCATTCATGATGTTAACAACTTTTTCAATATCAGACATACTAACCGATGGCGGTATTTTCATCGTTCGATTCTCAACATGACCGCTGTCAGCCACTAATATTACGACAGCTGTATCCTTTGACAACGGAATGATTTGTATCTGGCGAAGCCTTGTTTCAAATACTTCCGGGCCAAGAATAATTGACGTATATTGCGTAAGTTCAGAAAGGATACCCGCTGATTGCTGAATCACTTTTTCTACTTCCACCATTCTCTCCGCGAAAAGAGAATGAATGTTATTCACATCTTTTTTAGAAAGTAAAGGGGGAGATAGAAGATGATCAACATAAAAACGATACCCTTTCTCAGATGGAACTCTCCCTGAAGAGCTATGCGTTTTCTCGATATAACCCATCTCTTCCAGATCCGCAAGTTCGTTGCGAATTGTTGCAGAGCTAAACGTAACGTCTTCACGTTTTGAAATTGTTCGTGAGCCAACGGGTTCAGCCGTTTGAATATAGTCGTTAATTAACAACTGCAAAATGAATAGTTGACGTTCTGTTAACATCTCCTCATCACCTCTGTTAGCACTCTAAGGTGCTGAGTGCTAAATCTAATAATAAGGTAACAGAAACTTATTTTAGTTGTCAATCATTACGTTAACCATTATTCTACGCAAACATTATTTTTTTGAAGGCTTTATTAGCTTAAATTGTTAATTTCTCGATTTTTGGCTCACCCTGTGATGCCCAATCGCCTGAACAAATGAATTCGCTCGAAGCGTTTTGGCATCACAGGGTGTAAACAAGTCTTCCTTACCACCAGGTAGTACGTGCCAAATTAAATCGGTTTGTTCTCAACTTATGAGATGAAGGATGCTAAATCGCAAGGAATTCTTGAAATACTTCGTTACCTAAAAAGAAGCCTTGTTCAGTTAAAGTAATATGTGTTCCCGTGTCCTGGATAAGTTGATTTCGTACTAACTTATTGATTTGCTCACTAAATACTTCTTCGATTGATTGATTGAATTTCTTTTGGAATGTCGCTTTAGAGACCCCTTCTTTCATGCGAAGTCCCATAAACATCTCTTCCTCCATCCGCTCATTTTCTGTGAGCACATTGTTATCCATATATGGAAAGCCGCTTTCATCAATCTTCATCATATATTGTTTGAGAGGACCGGCGTTCGCTCTTCTCACTCCATTGATATAGCTGTGAGCACCTGCACCAATACCGTAATACTCGTTATTTTTCCAGTACGTCATATTGTGTTGGCTTTCATAACCTGTTTTAGCAAAGTTACTTATTTCATATTGTATTAAACCGGCTTCTTCAAGACGTTTAATTAGCAGTTCATACATATCAGCTTCCGCTTCTTCTGTAGGTAGAGGTAATTCCCCTTTACGCCACTTATTATAGAAGACGGTTTTTTTCTCAACTTGTAAAGAATAAGAAGAGATGTGTGTAATGCCCAATTCTATCGCTTTCGAAATTGACTCTGAGAACTGGTCAATCGTTTGATCTGGTAATCCGAACATAAGATCTAACGAGAGATTCACAAACCCTTCGCTCTGTGCCATCCGAACAATTTCTCCAATCTCTGCAACTGAATGTCCTCTACCAAGTTTATTAAGGAGAGAATCCTGGAATGCTTGTGCTCCGATACTTAAGCGATTCACACCATAAGCTTTCATAATTCTAAGCTTCTCTGGTGTAACGCTACCTGGATTTGCTTCCATAGAAAATTCAACTGTGGGCGATAACAAAGGGCCAAACCGTTTTTGAACATCTTTTAAAAAGCGTTCAAGTTGCTGCTCGTTTAGCGCTGTAGGGGTGCCTCCGCCTACAAAGATTGTCTCAATGCGGTCTGTTGGAAACTGTTCAAGAGTATGCTTCATTTCCAAATCCATATGAGCCAAATAATCATCTACAGGCTGCCCCTGCATAAACACTTTATTAAAATCACAATAGTGACAAATATAATCACAAAACGGAATGTGTAAATAAACAGCGTTTACCATTTCAATCACTGCTTTCTGACATAATGTAAAGACCGCAGAAACGCTCTGCGGTCTTCTAACCTACATAGTATAAAAATCACCTTAGCACTTCAACTAAAGCACCTTAATTATTTTTTGAGTTGTCCTGGCGAAGAACAGCCATAAACGCTTCCTGTGGTACTTCGACCTTCCCTACTGTTTTCATTCGCTTTTTACCTTCTTTTTGTTTCTCAAGAAGCTTACGCTTACGGGAAATGTCCCCACCATAACATTTGGCAAGTACGTTTTTACGCATCGCCTTGATGGTTGATCGCGCCACAATCTTTTGTCCAATAGAAGCTTGAATAGGCACTTCGAATTGCTGTCTTGGGATGAGATCTTTCAAAGTTTCGGTAATATCTTTTCCACGGTCGTAAGCAAAGTCTCTGTGCACAATAATGGAAAGCGCATCAATCTTCTCAGCATTTAGAAGAATGTCCATTTTCACTAGGTTCGATGCTCTGTAACCAATTAACTCATAGTCGAATGAAGCATATCCTTTTGTGCTTGATTTCAATTGATCAAAGAAATCATAGACGATTTCAGAAAGAGGAATATGATAAACAATATTGACCCGACTTTCATCCATATACTGCATGTCAATGAAATCACCGCGCTTACCCTGACACAACTCCATAATCGCTCCAACATAGTCGTTAGGCGCCATGATTGTTGCTTTTACATAAGGTTCTTGTACTTCAGCTATGGATTGCGCATCTGGCATCATAGCAGGGTTATCGATAATAACTTCTTCCCCATCCGTAAGCTTCACTTGGTAAATAACACTAGGTGCTGTTGTGATGAGATCAATATTAAACTCTCTTTCAATTCGCTCCTGAACAATTTCCATATGAAGGAGTCCAAGAAAACCACAGCGGAAACCAAAACCTAGTGCCTGAGACGTTTCTGCTTCATATTGAAGAGAAGAGTCATTAAGCTCAAGACGTTCAAGGGCTTCACGGAGATCATTGTACTGGGCCGAATCCACTGGATACAAACCACAATACACCATTGGATTCATTCGACGATAACCAGGAAGTGGGTTTGCAGCTGGATTTTTCACTGATGTAATCGTGTCACCGACGCGAGAGTCTCCCACGTTTTTAATGGCAGCAGTCAGAAATCCTACATCGCCGACAGAGAGTTCCTTTTTAGCAACTGGCTTTGGATTAAATACACCAAGCTCATTCACTTCAAACTCTTTTCCGGTAGCCATCATGCGGATTTTATCTCCAACCTTTACAGACCCTTCTGTGATTCGAATATAAGCGACAACCCCTCTATACGGGTCATAGAGCGAGTCAAAGATAAGGGCTTGTAATGGACCTTCAGGATCCCCCTGAGGCGCTGGCACTTTTTCTACGATTTGTTCTAGAATCTCTTCAATTCCTATTCCAGACTTAGCAGAAGCAAGTACAGCTTCAGAAGCGTCTAAACCAATTACGTCTTCTACTTCTTGGCGCACTCGTTCAGGCTCTGCACTTGGCAAGTCAATTTTATTGATAACTGGCAGGATTTCCAGATCATTATCGAGAGCCAGATAAACGTTTGCTAACGTCTGGGCTTCAATCCCCTGTGCTGCGTCGACAATTAACAGGGCTCCTTCACAAGCTGCAAGACTTCTAGATACTTCGTATGAGAAGTCGACGTGACCGGGTGTATCGATTAAGTGAAAAATGTATTCTTCTCCATCTTTCGCTGTATAAGTAAGTTGAACGGAATTCAGTTTAATCGTAATGCCTCGTTCACGTTCAAGATCCATTGCATCAAGCGTCTGATCTTTCATTTCACGGTCAGTTAACGCACCTGTCCGTTCTAAAATACGGTCAGCAAGAGTCGATTTTCCATGGTCAATATGTGCGATAATGGAAAAATTTCGAATCTTGGACTGTCTTTTCAATTTTTCTTCAAGGTTCATCTACTAATCACTCCTAAGGCGAAACTACGCTAGTATAGATTATAGCAATACCGCTGTCTAGATTCAATCCGCAATCCGCCTATTCTTAGAAGTTCAGTTTCCACCGCGCTATTTTTATTAAGAGAGTATAGGAAAAACGAACAAAAAAGGGCACAACCGCGCCCTTTTACTTTTGAAAAAATGATAATAGAGTTGTAATTACCGTAAATACAAATGCTAAAATTGATTGAATAAGCGAAGATACCCAATTGCTTAAAGTGCTACCTAATTGGCCTAACACATTAAATTCGTTTGCATCTTCAATTGTTTTTTGTTTATTTTGTAAATTATGAGGTGTAACAGAAGTGCCAAGAATTTCAGCCTCTACACCGTTCGAAGTATTAATCTGAAAAGCACCTGTATTTTCACTTGCTTGCATGCTGTTCATATTTTTAGAAGCTTGCTCCATCCCTAGAAGAACTCCAAATAAAAGCAATGAAACAAGAAGAAAAGTTTTCAGAAAAAACGTCGCCATCTCTCCGGCTCCTTCCCGATTAAGCCTGTCCCTCTTATACGTATGCCTAAAAACAATTCATATGACTAATGCGTATACATGCCACTATTTTGTTGATCAATATCTCCATGCAGACAACTATTAAGCCCTCCAGAAATCACATTCGCCATATCCTCAATAAAGACGTCCACTTCTTTTGGAGTAACCATTAAGTTATGCCCCATTGGTGCAAGGACTTCACGAATTAAGTTTCTCTTTTCTTCATCTTCTAATGTCCCAACCATCCCAAGAAACGTTTGCCTTTTCCCTTCATCAGGTAAATCATCTTCTGTATATGTTTTTCTTTCGCCAAAGGTCATGCCTGCTGGTGCTAAAGATTTTGATGGTTTACCCTTTTCTTTTAACTCTCTCCCGAAATGCTTTAAGATAAAATCGATTGTATCACTCGTGATGGAAACCGCATCTACAACAGTTGGAATACCAATGGCGATGACAGGAATACCCAGTGTATCAAAACTTAACTCTTTTCGTTTGTTTCCTACGCCAGACCCCGGGTGAATACCTGTGTCAGATATTTGAATCGTCGTGTTAACGCGTTCGATTGAACGTGATGCAAGTGCATCGATCGCTATGACGAAGTCTGGTTTCGCTTTTTCAATAACACCATGAATAATATCACTCGTCTCAATTCCAGTAATCCCCATTACACCAGGCGTAATTGCACTTACCGGCCGAAATCCATCTGAAACCGTTTCAGGCTGAAGCTCAAATAGATGATTCGTTATAAGCAAGTTCGATACCACGAGAGGGCCGAGCGAATCAGGGGTAACATTCCAGTTTCCAAGCCCTACAATTAAACAACTTGCTTCTTTAGAGATATTCTGTTGCTTCAAAAATTCCGCGAATTCATGAGCGAAAACATCTTGAACAGTCTGTTGAAGAGCTGAGTCTTTTTTTCGAATCCCTTGCACCTCAAAAGTTAAGTAGTGCCCAGCTTTCTTACCAATTTCTTTCTCGCCCTCTTTTGTCACATCGACAGTTGTTATATTTACACCTTGTTCATTTCTCTCTTTCACAATAACGCCCTTTAATCCATCAGGCTGCTCTTTCGTCATGTTCTTTGCTTTTTTCTCTTTCACCATTTCTTGCGCTTCAACTGCAAGATCAGTTCTTACTTGATATTTTTCTAGTTCAACGCTTCCCATCAGATCACCTCTTGTTCTATCTGTTACCTGTTAGCGTATCCCCGAAATAAGGTTTTCATTCTCTATTGCAATTCATTGTCCTATTTGATAGAATGTTTCTTGTTCTATGCACGGATATGACATGGAATTGTTAAGCCTTGCAAGGAGGTGAAAGGTATGCCAAACATTAAATCTGCGGTTAAACGCGTGAAAACTTCATCAGATCGTCGCGCTAATAACGTCGCTTTTAAATCTGAAATGCGTTCTGCAATCAAGAATTTTGAAGCGAAAGTAGAAGCTAAAGACGTTGAAGCTGCAAAGTCAGCTCTTAGCCAAGCTTCTAAGCGCATCGACAAAGCTGCTGACAAAGGAATCATTCATAAAAACACAGTAGCACGTAAAAAATCTCGTCTTACGAAAATGTACAACGAGATTTCTGCGTAATTCCTTTATAACGTTAAAAGCTGTTGGGAGACCCCCAACAGCTTTTTTATGCATTTTTAATTTTTGTTACTAGCAATTCAAGAATCAGCCTTTTATCCATTTTGCCTGTTTTCATTTCATAATCGGATTCGGCAATTTGATCTAGAATATAGCGTAGTTTTTCTTCCTCAAAACTGCGACTTTGTTGTTGAGCAATTTTCACCGCATACGGATGCAATTTAAGCGTCGAAGCCATTTGCTTCTGGCCATATCCTCTTTTCGAAAGTTCACTAACCTGATAAATGATTCGGAATTGCCTGCCGATTAACGAAAGAATTTTAATGGGTTC
This sequence comes from Bacillus sp. RAR_GA_16, assembly GCF_020165985.1. Lineage (GTDB taxonomy): Bacteria > Bacillota > Bacilli > Bacillales > Guptibacillaceae > Guptibacillus. The sequence continues at coordinate 486,844 of NZ_JAIUKZ010000007.1, read as the reverse complement.
TTCATTGACTTTAAGCAAATCATATAAAATGCGGAATGCCTTGTTTAAGTCTTTCCTTACAATACGATCAATCAAGGCAAAAATATCATTTTCTAATGTTCTTGCCACAAGAAGATCAACAACCTCCGCATCGACAATGCCACCTTCTCCAACATAAAGGGCCATTTTATCAATTTCCTGTTGTAGCAACATTAAATGACTACCCGTTAACTGAACAAGCCTCTCTTCGCCTTCTTGATCAAGAGAAACACCATGTTGCTTTGCACGTTGTTGAAGCCAGTCACCCAAGTGATTTTCTTGCAACGCTTCTGCTTTAACAAATGCTCCTGCTTTCTTAATTGTTTTCACTAATTTTTTCCGTTCATCAAGTTTTTCATAAGGGGCTTCGATAATAAGAATTGTAAAAGGAGATGGGTTTTCAGCATATCGCTGAAGTGAGTCAAGATCATGTTCTACTTTGCTCTTATCCTTAGCTGCTGTTAAAAACAGTGGATTTTTTAATATAATGACACGCTTCTCTCCTAAAAACGGCAGCGTTTCAGCATCTTCTACTGCAGCTTGTACAGGTGTTTCGTTTAAGTCATAATAAGCAAGTCCAAATTCTTTCTCTTCTTCTGGAAGCGCCTGATTAATAATCATTTTTTGTAATTCATCAACCAAAAACGTTTCCGTACCTGTTAAGAGGTAGAGTGGATCTAACTTGTTTTGTTTAATTTTCTTTTTTAAGTCTGAAATGGACATTTATGTACACCTCGTTTTCATTCGTCCATTTCTATCCTAATCCGTCAAAACGATGTTGGCAAGTAGAAAAGGGAAGCCGGCTGCTATAACCAGCCTCCCATTTATAGTAAACGCTCCTTCATAAGGCCTAGGACTCTTACGAAGCAACGATGTTCGGTTTGTAGTAGATAGGATATCCTATGCAAACTTAAAGTATGGGTGACAACTCTTTACAGGAAAGGGAGTGATTCTTTCGCATAAATTCCTCTCGTTAACCTCCTTCAGTTGTTGAAGAATAAAGACATAAAGTGGAATACATGATACAATATTGTTTGAAATGTACCTTTTTAGGAAATCCCCTACATAACAACTACATAAGTAGTGAACAATGAATACTAAGGGGAAAGCAGGAGGGAAGGCAAATGAACGAGTTCGAAAAAGATGTTCAAGCTAAGGATAATGACGCTGTCCAGTCAGCTGTCGGCTTTGCAGTTCCATTTTTATTCTTTTCCATCATTTTCTTCACGGCTGTAATTATTAAAGCTCTTGGCTAAATAGACTGCCTTCTGGCAGTCTATTTTCCATTTAACATAACGGACCATTTTCCAGTACGATGCCATTTATAAGTGTATCGAATCGTACCATTAACGTCCGTTCTAAGAATGGAAATTCCGAGTTCTTTATACCGATTTATCACTTCTTCATTAGGATGCCCATAGCGATTGTTTTCTCCCACTGAAATAACCGCTATCTTAGGGAGGGTTGTTTCTAGAAACTCTTTTGAACTAGAGGTGGCGCTTCCATGATGCCCCACTTTTAGCACATCAGTTTGAGGAAGAGATCCTTTAGACAATAGCTGACGTTCTCCAGCCTCTTCAAGATCACCTGTAAATAGCCAGCTGTACCCACCAACATTCGCTCGCAAAATAATACTCCCGTCGTTTTCCTCCGGCGTTTGGAGCGCTTGAATAATGGCAAACTGCGCTTCCCCAACGGTCCATGTTTGTCCCTCTTTAGCGTTTGAAACAGATACCTCGTTCGCTCTTGCAGTTTGTAGTAAATTCATTTCGATTTCTGTCTGTTCTTTACTTTGATCAAGCAACATTTTCCTTATGGGTACCCCTTTTAAAATTTCAACTGCTCCACCTGCGTGATCAAAATCACCATGAGTAAGAATGAAAACATCAATCTTACGAATTCCTTTCGATTTTATAAACGGAAGAACAATATCACGACCAGTATCAAATGAGGAATCCTTTTGCCGCCATTTCTCATCTTCCCCAAAACTCGGCTTTCCCCCTGTATCAATTAAGATAACCTGTCGTTTAAAAGGGAGTGTAATCAGAATACTATCCCCTTGTCCAACATCAATGAACGTAATTTCTCCAGATGGACTTAAATAGGGAGCAATATATAAAATCCCACAATAGAGCAACCAGATGACACCCGCTTTCCTAATCTCTCCACGTTCCCACATGAAAGCAATAGAAAAACAAATGATAAAAGAAAGAAGGAGTCCCCCTTCTGACATGGCTCCGAAAATCACATTCATGTTTAACTCCGAAAGAAACAAAAAAAACTGATGAATATAGGTGATCACCGTAGCAAGGAGTTCAGACACAACTGTAAAAAGGAATGTAAGGGAAAGAAAATCGAAGAGGAAAAGCAACAACAGCGTTGGTAAAACGATGATCGAAATAAATGGGACGTAAATGAGGTTTAAACCTAAACTAAGGATTGAAATTTGATAAAAGTGATAAATGACAAGCGGAAAAGAAGCAACTTGAGCAAGAATTGATAAAGCGAGCAATTTAGTGAACGGATGGTGGTAGCGCCTTAAGATCGTTTGAGAGGAAACAATTAAAGCGAATGAAATAAGAAAAGAAAGCTGAAATCCAATATGAAAAGCATAGTAAGGATTTGCTAACAGCGTCAGTATGCAGGCTACCGCAATGCCATCAAGAGGGTTTACCTTTAACTTAAATCGCAAACTGAGAACAACTGCCATAGCCATTAAAGAAGCCCTTATTACCGATGGCGCTCCCCCTGTAAAGATTAGATAAAATGGATAAAAAAGGAACAGTGTACTATACGCTTTCTCTCTTGTCACACCGGTTCGTATTGCGATCCAAAAAAACAGACCTCCTATAACACCTACGTGCAAACCAGATACAGCCAGTACATGACTAAGGCCCAATTCTTGATAAGCTTCAATAACGTCTGTCGGTAGTAAACTGCGATCTCCGACCAATAAAGAAGCGGCAATTCCTTGAAGCTGAGTAGGATAAGTTAATGCAATATCAGTCATCACATTTTGACGGTATTGTTGGATAGTAATCATAATTGATTCTGATGATGCCTCACATGAAGGTTTTTCATTCAGCACATAAATCCAGTGAATTTTTTTATGATAAAGGTAACGTTCGTAGTCAAAAAGGGAAGGAACGCGCAAAGGGGATGGGGGTTTGAGTGACCCTGTCAATGAACACATCTGTCCAACTTGTAAAATTTTCAATTCATTCTTTTCTTTTTCTGTTGCGAGGTAATATTGGACCTTAATATTCTCCGAAGGCGTTGCCACTTCAAAAGAAAGAGAATCTCCTACAATGTGAGGAAGCGAGGTGATTTTTCCATTTAAAGCTATTTCTCCTTCTTTTAATGAAGTGAAGTTAGCGACATTCACAAAAGTAGTGTAACTAAAAAATAGCAGGAAGGTAAGGCCAACTAAGAGCATCAGCCTCTTCTTACCCTTCCATAACCAAAGCAACAAAATAACTCCGACACAAACGCCATAGCGGGAATCAACACTGATTACGCCAAGTAGTGCTGAAAGAGCAAATAACCATACATTCCCTTTCATTACATGCCGTATAGCTTGGAAGCTTTCTCATATAAAGGCCTTACTTCGGTTGCATCAACACCTGCAGCCGATAGCTTGTCTAATAAATCAGCGGTTAAATCAAGTTTTTCTTGACTATTTGTATCAAGAATCATTTCTTCAAGTTCTACCTGTCTAACGACTATACCAGCATCTTCAAATAACTCTACAGCATATGGATGATTTTTATAATCTTCTGCATATATGACCGTTTTAATTCCCGCTTGAATAATGGCTTTACAACAATTTATACAAGGAAAATGAGTGACGTATATTTCAGCTCCAGTAGTTTGTACACCAAATTTAGCGCATTGGATAATGGCATTCATTTCGGCATGAATGGTTCGAACACAGTGATTATCGATGACATAACATCCTTCATCAATACAATGGACCCCACCAGAAACAGATCCATTGTAACCTCCCGCAATCATTCGTTTGTCTCTTACAATTGTTGCGCCAACAGTTAAACGAGTACATGTGCTTCTAAGAGCCAGCAAATGGCTCTGAGCCATAAAATACTGATCCCACGAAATACGTTCCATGGTTTTCCCCCCAATGTTTTTATCTTCTATTAGTTTGATCGAAATAAACCTTCTCGTCAATCACTCATTAAACCGTGATTAAATCCTTTAGTTTCTCAAACGTTTTTTCTCCTATTCCACTTATTTTCTGCAAATCTTCCACTGCACCAAATGGACCATTTTCTTCTCTATACTGAATAATTGCCGCGGCTTTAGCTGGCCCTATTCCCGGAAGTTGTTGAAGCTCTGTAATATCAGCGGTATTAATTGAAATGAGTGATGCTTCATTATTTCCACTTGTCGATACTGGTGTTTCCCCTACTAGCGGAACGTAAATCATCATCTCATCAGTTACTTTCCCAGCGAGATTAAGCTGAGTTTGATCTGCTTCTTTCAGAAATCCGCCAGCCTTTTGAATCACGTCCTTCACACGCCCATTTGCATGTACTTCATATACACCGGGTGTAGTGACTGCTCCCTTTACATCTACTAGGACGATTGCACTCTCATTCTCTAAAGATGTAGGAGAAGCATCTTTTACTTGCTCTTGCTCCACCGATACCTCTTCTTCAATTGGAAATGGTTCTTCCTTGTCACGAGGCACATCATAATAAAAAAATAAACCAATTCCAACTATGAGCAAAATAATACAGAGAAGAACTTTTTCACGAGGGTTTAACGCTTTAAGATGGTTCATTAAGTCTTCCTACCTTTCGAATGTTTCTTGGTCTTAAACATATAACGAGACTTTCTTACATATGTTGTAGGAGAAATGTGTTTGGAAGGAGGGGGAGTTCATTGAAAATCGGTGTCATTGGTACCGGCAATATGGGGACAATACTTGTGTCTTCCTTTATTGATTCTTGCGCCGTCATACCTTCCCATCTCACAATTGTAAATCGCTCAAGTGAAAAGGCTATGAAATTGAAGCAACAATACCCTTCATTACAAGTCGTGAAGAGCGCAGACGAAGTGGTGAAAAAATCTGACATGATCTTTATTTGCGTGAAGCCCCATGAATATTTCCCGTTGTTAAAAAAAATACAGTCCAATCTAAAACAACAACATTTAATCGTTTCAATTACAAGCCCGATAAAGGTGAGTGAAATTGAATCCTTTGTTAGTTGTGATGTGGCTAGAGCCATTCCAAGCATTACGAACAGAGCACTTAGTGGTGCATCACTTGTTACATTTGGCAGTCGTTGTTCCGAAGCAAACAAAGTGAAATTGCTTTATCTCATGTCACAAATCTCCACACCGATTGAAACTGATGAAGAAATCACAAGAGTTTCATCTGATATCGTGAGTTGTGGTCCAGCTTTTCTAAGTTACTTGATTCAACAATTCATCGAAGGAGCAGTGTCAGAAACAAACATATCAAATGAGCAAGCAACAATTCTGGCAACAGAAATGCTTATTGGAATGGGTAAACTTCTTGAAAAAGATTATTTTTCTTTAGAGACTTTACAACGAAAGGTGACTGTAAAAGGAGGCGTTACAGGAGAAGGTTTAAAAGTTCTCGAAGCAGAAACGGGAGAGATGTTTCATCACTTAATTCAGAGCACTCATAGAAAATTCGAGGAAGATCGAGAAGGCATTAAGCTGCAAGTTAAGGAAGAATCAAAGCAAAAGTAATGAGGTCTTTATTTGATTCGCTACGCAAATCAAAACTCCTTTAATAAACATAAAAAAGAGTGATTTCACACTTGAAATCACTCTTTTAATTATTTTACTGCTCTAAAGAACAAGCGCTCAGATGTCTGATTTGGCGTAAGTGTCGTAAAATCCGCCGTCACCGAAATCATATCAAAACCTGCTTCTCTTAACGAATCCTTATATTCCTTAATTGAAAACGTTCTCTGATAATGAACTTCATCAAATCGTTCATATAGCCCCTCTTCATTTTCAACAAAAAAGCTAAGTTCATGTTCAACGGCCCCTTCTTCTTCACCAGCAAAACTGTTCCATATATAGGAAATGTCATCTTCGTTGCTTGAAAAAGTGTTGCCTACAAAAAGAGTCTGAATCTTGTATAGAGAATGGACATCGAACAAAATGATACCACCAGGTTTCAGGTGCTGATATACTTTTGCTAAAGTGGCTTTAACCCCTTCAAGATCCGTGACATAATTTAATGAATCACAAAAAATTGTCACAACATCATACATCTCACCTGTATCAAGGTTCCGCATATCTTGCTGTAAAAACTTGATAGGAAGTTTTGCTTCAATCGCTTTGTCTTGGGCAACCGAGAGCATATGTTCAGATAAGTCAACCGCCGTCACGTCAAAACCAACTTGAGCAAGCTGAACGGAACATTCGCCAGTTCCTGAACCCAAATCAAGAACTTTACCAGTATCAGCTTCCTTTTTTACAAGATCTACCCACTCCCCATATGGAGCTTCTTCCATTAAACGATCATAAACATAAGAAAAGCGTTCATATGATTGCATCTTAAGCTAGAATTTCCTCAAGTGGTAAATGTGGAGCATCTCCCCAAAGCTTCTCAAGGTTATAATAATGACGTTCATCCTTATGGAAAATGTGGACAATAACGCTTCCTAAGTCTACAAGAACCCAGCGAGCTTGATCATAACCTTCCAGTCGTTTGATATCCATCCCTTGTTCTAATGCCTGATCTTTAATTTCTTTCGCAATCGCCTGAACTTGTTTTTCCGAGTTCCCGTGACATATTAAAAAGTAGTCGGCAATTAAGGAGATTCCATTCATATTAAGAGCTACGATATCTTCCGCTCTTTTATCGTCTGCTGCCCTGGCAGCAAGGTTTATGATTTGCTTTTCATTCATTTAGTTTCCTCCATTTCTTCTCAGGCGTTTAAAGAATTCACAATACTGTTGTACGTTAAGAACGTCGCCGGGTAAACGGGCTGATTCTTTTTCATTAAAAACTGCACAGTATTCCTGAGAGATAACGCAATTGCTTGATCAAGATCTTTTTGCACAACTTCTCTAACCTCATCTACCCCAGGAAATGACCTGCCTGGCTCAATGTAATCAGCAATAAACACACACTTTTCCATTAACGTCATATTCGGACGACCTGAAGTATGGTATTTAATTGCATTTAAAATCTCTTCATCCTCTATGCCTATCTCCCGACGCACTAAATAAGCTCCAACCGGAGCGTGCCAGAGTTCGGGTGAATACTCGAGCAGGTCTTTTTTGAGCGACTGCTCAAGTATAATTTGGCGCATTTCATCCTTTGGCCTAAACTTTGCGTAATCATGAAAAACAGCAGCAATTTCGGTTCTTTGAGGATCTGCCCCATATTTCTCAGCAAGCTCAACCGCTGTATCGGTTACCCCAATAGTATGAACATAACGATGCTCTGTTAAATGAGGCTTAACCATCTTTAACGCTTCAGTTCGATTCATATAATCCCTCCTCTTCAATGTAAGTTCGGACGGATTCAGGAAGGAGGTATCTTCCACTCTTCTTTTCGTATAAATTTTTTCTTAATTCACTTGATGAGATATCGATTTGCGGCACATCAATAACGGATACCTTGAACTGCTCCTTATCGGGATGGTAACCTGGACGGTTAACTCCAATAAATGAAATCATACGTGCCAATTTATCAATACGATGCCAGTTTGGTAAATCCTCAATCATATCTCCACCAATGATGAAATAAAAATCGATCGCCGGATAATTCTCTTTTAAAATTTCAATTGTATCAATCGTATAAGAGCGATCATTACGTTCAAATTCAATTAATGAAAGTTTGAACTGAGGATTCCCTTCAATTGCAAGTTGAACCATTTTAACCCTTTGATGATTATCAGTTATATCGTTACCGTTTTTATGAGGGGGGCGATGGCTAGGCATAAACCATATTTCATCAAGCCTGCATGTTTCAAGCACCCCTTGCGCAATCGTTAAATGTCCAAGATGAGGGGGGTCAAATGTCCCGCCAAGTATGCCGACTCTCAACCTTTTTTCCTCAGCCATTATGGAAGAATAATTTCTTTATTCTCTTCTGATTCTTTATAAAGCACAACCATATTACCAATAATTTGAACGAGCTCTGCTCCAGTTTCAGTGGACAATTGCTCTCCTACACTATTACGATCTTCCTCGCAATTTTGAAGGATGCTTATTTTAATAAGCTCTCTCGCCTCCAATGCTTCTTCAATCTGCTTTGTCATATTTTCATTAACGCCACCTTTACCTACTTGGAAAATAGGGTTTAGACGATTTGCTTTTGCACGTAAAAAACGCTTTTGTTTACCTGTTAACATGAAAATCCTCCTAACTCTTTTAAAACCGCATTTCTCATCCTTTGTCGATCGGGAGTTACTCCTGTCCATTGTTCAAAAGCAAGAGCTCCTTGTTCTACAAACATGGAAATGCCATTATCTGTTACAGCACCTTTTTGTTTTGAAAGCTTTAACCATTTGGTTTCAAGCGGATTGTATATCAAATCACTTACAACTGTACCCTCGTTTAATCTTTCTACAGATAGAGGCATCCGATCTAGATGGGGACTCATACCTATAGAGGTGGTATTAATCATAACATCAAAATGTTGAAGCTCTGCTTCCGCCTCTTGAAGTGTTATTGCATTCGCAGACGTATACGAGTTGCAAACACTCGAAAGATTTTCTGCTTTCTCAAGCGTGCGGTTTGCTATTGTTAATGAAAGGACACCAGCCCTAGAAATACTAACAGCAACAGCACGAGCAGCGCCACCTGCTCCAATCACAAGAACTTTTTTATTTTCCAAATCGTTTTCTTTTAGTAATGTAAGCAAGGAAAGTAAGTAACCTTTTCCATCCGTGTTGGTGCCAATATATTTACCATCTCGCTTGTAAACAGTATTGACAGCACCAATATCAAGAGCTTCTTGCTCCACCTCATCGAGTAATGGGATAATGGCAACTTTGTGAGGAATGGTTACATTGAATCCTTGAATATCAAGCATCTTCATTGCCTCGACGCCATCCTCTAACTGTTCGGGTGAAAGATCAAATGCCTGGTAATGATGTGATAAGCCAAGCTCTTTAAACTCACCGTTATGCATCATTGGTGACATCGAATGCGCGATCGGATGACCAATAAGTCCATATAGTTTTCCCATTACCTGCCTCCTAAATTAATGATTTTCGGATTGAAACGCCAACGCCTTCAGGAGCATAGGCCTTAACAGTCGATCCATTACCTGAAACGGTTACCCATCCAAGTCCTGAAAAGACGATATCCATTTTTTCTTCCTTTATTCGAAGCTCATGTCCAACTAATGCAGGAAGCTCCTTTTTGGTTTGATCGCCAGGAGGATAAAGAAGTTCACCAAGATGGTCTCGATAAAGCTCATCAGCTTTCTCCATTTTCGTGCGATGAATATATAGTTCATTCGATACATGACAAATAAAGGACTGTCTTCCACCCTCAACAAAATCAAGACGTGAAAGTCCTCCAAAGAAAAGAGTCTGTCCTTCATTCAATTGGAATACCTTTGGTTTTATTTCTTTTTTCGGGCTAATTAACTTCAATTCTTCGGCATTGACATAGTGAGCCATCTGGTGGTGATTAATAATTCCAGGAGTATCATATAACGTATTCCCATCATCGAGCGGGATATCAATCAAGTCAAGCGTTGTACCTGGAAATTGACTAGTTGTAATCATTTGTTCTTCGTCGCCGCCAAACTCTTGTATTAGTCGGTTTACAAACGTCGATTTCCCTACATTAGTACACCCAATAATATAAACGTCTCTTCCGTCTCTCAGACGATCTATTTCAGCAGCAACATCCATCACACCATCGCCTTTAGCAGCGCTCATTAACATAACATCTGCTGGCTTCAATCCATTTTCTTTGGAACTTGATTGCATCCATTTAATAAGCTTTGACTTGTTCACAGATTTAGGGAGTAGATCAACCTTGTTTCCAACTAATAATACAGGATTTCCACCTGCAAATCGTTGAATTCCGGGTAACCAACTTCCATTAAAGTCAAAAATGTCCACAATTTTAACGATTAGAGCATCCGTTTGACTAATTTCATTTAGAATTTTCAAGAAGTCATCATCCGTTAAAGAAACATCTTGAATTTCATTGTAATGTTTCAAACGAAAACAGCGCTGGCAGATGATCACATCTCTCTTAAGTGCAGAAGGTGGTGCATATCCAAGAGCGTTTTTATCTTCTGTTTGAATGTGTACTCCACACCCTGCACAAATGATTTGTTCATTATCCAAACCTATTCCTCCCAATTTATCTTCCCTTTACGCTTCATCCAAGCAAGGAAAACACTTTCCATTCTTCTATTAAATTTCGTAAAAAACCCATCCGTTTTAGCTACAGGAACAACCAGAATTGTATGAAGGCCCATTCGATTTCCTCCAACAACATCTGTGAAAATCTGATCTCCTATGACAACAGTCTCTTCTGCTCTAAGCTTCATATCTTTTAAAGCTTTGCGAAAGGCTTTTGTCATTGGCTTCCTAGCTTCATATATAAAGGGTACCTCCACAGGGGAAGCAAATTTCTCCACTCTGGTCCTATTGTTATTTGAAACGATGGTAACAAGAATATCTTCATCACTCATTTGTTGAAACCATTTTAATAGTTCAGGGGTAGCATCTGCACGATCCCATTCCACAAGTGTGTTATCAAGATCAGTGATAATACCTTTTACACCCCGTTCTTTTAGTAGCTTCGGACTAATCTGAAAGATGTCTTGCACATGTTCATTTGGCAGTAACGTATTTAGCAAATTGCAACACTCCTAGTATTAGTGACATCCCTATTGTATCAATATTTTCATTACGCACAACTATTAACTTACAAACGTATGCAATGAAAAAGAAAGATTTAAAATCAAAATTTTTCGACAAATAATGCCATTCCCAAAAATTGTGGATAACATTATTAACATCATTAAACCATTTAATCATTGTAAATAAGTAAGATATAAACACTATACCCACAAATTATCCACTCTTAACTGTGGATAACGGAACGGTTGTTCTACAAATCGTTACATGGTAAGCTAACTGCAAATAAAAGATCCACATACAAATTATGCGGAGTAATCGGAGAATAGAACCTTATTTTGGAGGTGCATAATCATGGAGAAGTTATCAGATGACTTATTGATTGAATCCTTTTATAAGGCAAAAGAACTTAAACTTAGTAGCGAATTCATTTACCTTATTCAACGTGAGATTCCAGAGACGTAGACTAGATAAGCAAGTTTCGCTCGTTGGAATCTAACATTTGCCAACCTTGATTTTATCTAAGGTTGGCTTTTTGTTTATTTTCCTCAAAATAACTTCCCCACGTAGACTTCCACTCTTCACTGCTAACTTCATTTTCTTGCTTCATCTTCTTTGCACTTCTATATTGATTAGGCTCTGTTAAGAAAACAGCGGCCACTCCTTCTGCCTGTAGTAAGTCATGGTACTTTGTTAACAGAGAATCAATATCTCTTCGCTTATAAGCAAAAGGTTTGATTGCAACAACTGTTTGATTATCACGTGACAGAATAATGACATCATTAATAGCTGATTCATTTTTCATCGTTTTTCGAATAGCTTCTATAGAATTTTTTGGACTATGTTCTTTCAATAGCGCAGCTCCAAGTGGTTCAACTTCAATCGCTCTAAAATACTCTCTTGGTGCGAATGGTGACGAATCCTCAGATTTATATACGCTTTGACAGGCAGTTAATAACATAATAATAGGGAAAAGAATAGAAATGGATTTTATCATGTGTATCCTCCTTTCGCAAATAGAATCGGCGTTGTTTGGAAAACTTATACGAGAAAGTTGTATTTTCAAACATGAAAAGTTGATAAATGTGTCCGTTTTTGATTACAATTAAGTTATTGCAATATGAGTTCATTTGAACTTTTATCATATTGAGCATTAGTGGGGAGGTTTTTGTAGAATGCTTCATGCAGCTGTCTTGCTACCTTTTCTGGCAGCGTTTTTCATCCCGTTGATTTATCGGGGCGTGAAACAAGTCCATTTAGGATGGTTTGTTCTTTTAGTTCCGATTCTTTTGTTCGGGTATTTTCTAACGTTTATAAAGGGAGTTATGCAGGGTGTACATACACTAAAGACGTTTGAGTGGATTCCTTCACTTGGCGTGAACATTACATTCTATATTGATGGTCTTGGCCTATTTTTCGCGCTTTTGATCACTGGAATTGGTTCGCTTGTCGTCCTTTATTCCATCTATTATTTAAGTAAAGCGGAAAAGCTTGGCCATTTTTATGTTTATCTCCTATTGTTTATGGGAGCTATGCTGGGAGTTGTGTTATCAGACAATTTATTTGTCCTATACACCTTCTGGGAACTTACGAGCATTTCATCATTCCTACTTATTGGCTACTGGTACCAAAGAGAGAAATCGACATCAGGAGCTCTTAAGTCCATGATGATTACTGTATTCGGTGGGCTTGCCATGCTAGGTGGCTTTTTATTAATGGCCGACATTACAGGAACTGCAAGTATTCGAGGGATTATTGCAAATGGGGAAATGATTGTTAACTCTACACTCTTTCCATTCATCCTTATTCTAGTTCTGCTTGGAGCCTTTACGAAATCGGCTCAATTTCCATTTCATACGTGGTTACCAGATGCTATGGAAGCACCAACGCCAGTCAGTGCCTTCTTACATTCGGCTACAATGGTTAAAGCAGGGATCTATCTCGTTGCCAGGTTAAGCCTTGTCTTTGCTGGAACGGATCTTTTCTTCTTAATTGTTAGCGGCTTTGGCTTACTCACACTTTGTTGGGGCTCCTATATGGCTGTTACGCAAACCGATTTAAAAGCGATTCTTGCCTATTCCACAATCAGTCAACTTGGGATGATTATGGCGATGTTAGGTTTTGGAACCGAGTTAGCTATTCTTGCTGCCGTATTCCACATTTTAAACCATGCGACATTTAAAGGAAGTCTATTTATGGTCGCAGGTATCATTGATCATGAAACAGGTACCCGAGATATTAGAAAGCTGGGCGGACTATTTACATTTATGCCGATTACAGCCATATTGGCTTTCTTTGGCACATTTTCAATGGCCGGTTTCCCGCTTCCGTTTTTAAACGGATTCTTAAGTAAAGAAATGTTTTTTGATTCATCACTTCATTTCGAAGATGCTTCAACAATTGTTGAAGCAGTATCACCTTTCTTCCCATATTTTGCTGTTGGTGGAAGTATTTTTACGTTCGTGTATTCCATCATGCTTTTCTTCCGTACGTTTACCGGAAAACAGCGTGGGACATTATCGAAGCAACCACATGAAGCACCGATTGGAATGCTTATTTCTCCTATGATCCTTGTTCTGCTAGTCGTTATCATCGCGTTTATTCCGGACGCATTTGGTCATGCACTTCTCTCGCCTATGGTCGATGCTGTTAACGGATCAGTAGGAGAGACTCATATTAAATTCTGGCATGGCTTTGGACCAGCGCTTTATATGAGCCTTTCTGTCCTTATTCTCGGTACTGTTTTGTACCTTACACGAGAAAAGTGGCAGCACATCTATAAAGCTTTCCCTGGTAAATTATCAGCTGCAAAAGCTTATGATGGACTTATAAATGGGTTACTCAGCGGCTCAAGAAAATTAACAAACGGATATATGACTGGTTCTCTTCGCCATTACATGATTTACATTTTCGTCTTTTTTATCGCCTTAGTTGGTATCACTATGAGCGTAACTGGTGGCTTTCAAATAAATTATAATGACCTAGCACCAATCGCTGTACCAGAAGTAATGATTGCGATCGTCATGGCCGGTGCTGCTTTCGCTACAATCTTTATGAAGAATCGCATTGCAGCCATTTTAGTTCTTGGAATCGTTGGATATGGACTTTCGCTTCTATTCGTCTTTTTCCGAGCACCAGATTTAGCCCTCACTCAACTTATTGTTGAAACGGTCACTGTCGCTTTATTTTTACTTTGTTTTTATCACTTACCTAACTTTGATAAAAAGAAAGAAGCGAAAGGGACGAATACCGTTAACTGGATTATTTCAATATCAGTAGGTGTTCTTGTCACAATGGTTGGCATCGCTTCTCATAGCACAAAGCTATTTGAGCCGATATCCGATTATTTCTTAAAGAACTCTTATAAATTAGGCGGAGGAGACAATGTCGTTAACGTTATTCTTGTTGACTTCCGTGGACTGGATACAATGCTTGAAATCCTTGTACTTGGACTAGCTGCTCTTGGGATTTATACAATGATTAAACTTCGTCCGGGTAAGAAGGAGGGAAATGATTAATGGAAATCATTATGTCTGTCCTTGCAGGTATGCTTTTCACTGCAGGAGTTTATATGATTTTGCAGAAACAAATTCTTAAAATTATTATCGGTACGGCGCTTTTGTCTCATGGGGCTCACCTCTTTATTATTACGATGGGAAAATTGAATCGAGGAAAACCACCGATTCTATCTGAGGGAGTAACGAATTATGTTGATCCACTTCCACAGGCACTTATCCTAACTTCCATTGTTATTAGCTTCGGTGTGACTTCATTTCTTCTTGTGCTAGCGTATCGGACGTACCAAACGAATGGTACCGATAATATGGAGAAACTGAGGGGTAATGAAAATGAGTAACTTAGCAATACTTCCAATTTTATTGCCGCTCTTAACAGGAATTATTCTTGTATTCTTGAATAAGCGGTTACCACTTGTACGTTTGATCACGCGCATCATGGTTTTGGTCAATCTAGCCGTTGTTTCGATCATTGCCTTTAATGTCATTCAAAATGGTACCATCGTATTAAAAGCTGGTGATTGGACTGTGCCTTACGGCATCGTTCTTGTAGCTGATCCGCTTGCTATGCTACTCGTCGTAACAGCGAACCTCATCTCGGTTGCATGTGCTTTCTATGCATTTAAATCATTAGATGAACAGCGTGAGCGATACTACTTCTATCCCCTTTTTCAGCTTTTGATTGCAGGGGTAAGCGGAGCCTTTTTAACAGGAGACTTGTTTAATTTATTCGTATTCTTTGAAGTTCTCCTGATTGCATCATACGGGTTAATTGTTCTTGGAGGTACAAAAGAACAGTTTAGAGAATCATTTAAGTACATTATCATTAACTTGTTCTCTTCCATGCTCTTTGTTACAACCGTATCTTTTCTTTATGCAGTCGTTGGAACGGTAAATATGGCCCAATTGGCAGAACGGGTAGGAGAAGTTCAACAAGATGGCGTGTTAACCACGATCGCCATTCTCCTCCTGATCGTATTTGCTACTAAGGGTGCCTTGTTTCCACTTTATTTCTGGTTACCAAAGTCTTATACTGTTCCTCCAACCGTCATATCAGCGTTATTTGGAGCGCTTCTGACGAAAGTAGGAGTTTACTCAATCCTCAGGGTATTTTCCTTGATTTTTGTCTACAACCTGTCTGTTACGCACCAAATTTTATTGATACTCGCAGGGTTTACGCTTGTTTTTGGTGTCATTGGAGCATTGTCAACGAACAATGTCCAACTCATTATCGCGTACAACATTATTCCAGCGGTCGGCTATATGATTTTAGGCATTGGCGTTTTCTCAGCCACTGCACTCGCAGGAACGGTTTATTATCTTCTCCATGATATGATTATAAAAGCAGCACTCTTCTTCCTCGTAGGTGCTATGGTTGCTTATGCCGGCACTTCAGACTTAAGAAAAATGGGCGGCATTATTAAAAATCAACCACTACTTGGATGGCTCTTTTTCATTGCTGCTCTTGCGCTTGCAGGGTTACCACCATTTAGTGGATTTATCGGTAAACTTTTGATTTTAAGAGGAGCATTTGAAGAAGGTCATTATGTACTGGGCGTAATTGGTTTAGTGACAAGTCTATTAATTCTTCTATCTGTTATTCGAATCTTCATCAATGGATTCTGGGGCGAGCCTAAATCGGAATACGTACCAAATGGAAGTCCCATTCAAGGTAAAATCTTGCCAGCTGCTTTTCTATTGGTATTCACCGTATTACTTGGACTAGGAGCAGAGTTCGTCTATCCGACTGTCCAAACCATTGCAGATCAAATGATTGATCCAATAAACTACATTGATTCCGTTATGAAGGAGTAGATGGCATGCCTATACAAATTATTATCAACCTAATCATTGCCGTTCTATGGATGTTCCTTTTTGAAAGCTATTCGTTTAGTACGTTTTTTATCGGTTATTTATTTGGTATTGGACTGCTTCTATTAATGGAGCGTTTTATACCAGAATCGCTTTTATTTCTATCGTCTCTGGGCGATTATCAAATTGTTGTTCTTGTTTATTAAAGAATTAATTATGGCGAATATACAAGTCGTGAAACTTGTTTACAGCCCAAAGCATAAAATGAACCCTGGTATAATTGAAGTTCCTATTGACGTTCGCACAAACTGGGAAATTACTATGCTCGCCAATCTAATCACTCTGACTCCCGGCACGTTAACCGTATCAGTCGCGCCAGACAACATGCACATCTATATTCATGCAATGGATGCTCCTGATGCCGACGAAGTGATTAAAGAAATAAAAGGAACATTTGAGAAAGCCATTATGGAGGTGACAAGATGAGTTCCCTTCTATCAACCGTATCAACAATCTGTATCGTTATCATTGCGATTTCCACCTTGTTTTTACTTTACCGTGCGATAAAAGGTCCTTCGAATCCTGATCGTGCAGTTGCACTAGATACAATCGGCATCAACTTAATGGCAATAGCTGGAATTCTAGCAATTAAGTTAGAAACTGCTTATTTCAATGATATTATTCTTCTCATTGGAATACTTGCTTTTATAGGAACAGTAGCTATTGCTAAATTCTTGGAAAAGGGTGTTATCATTGAAAGAAGTCGTGATTAGCGTTTTCATGCTTATCGGTACGTTTTTCCTTTTTTCTGGGGCGCTAGGAATCTTCCGACTTCCTGACGTTTACACTCGTCTACACGCTGCATCAAAAAGTGCAACCCTAGGAGTAGCAGGAATTCTCATCGCTGCTTTCCTTTATTTTATTTTCAAAGAACAAATGGTAAGCGGTAAGCTTATTTTGGGAATTATTTTCATCCTTATGACAGCGCCAGTCTCTGGCCATATGATATCTAGAGCAGCCTATCAAAAAGGGGTCCCTTTATGGGAAAAAACGACGAGAGATGATCTCGATAAAGCGCAACAAAAAAAAGCAAGCTCGAACAAGGGATAACCCCTATCGTGCTTGCTTTTTCACTTTTCTAGGTAACCAACATTATCTATAATATGCATAATAATAGTATCCTCCGCCAATCACAAGCAATAAAACAAGTAGCACGACAATTAAAGCAAAGTACCCTCCTCGATAGCCTGGATATGGATATGGGTATGGCGGATAGGGATAACCACAGCCGGGATAGCCGTAACTCATACGCCCCCTCCTTTTCTCCCTTAGACATCCTTCTGCTAGATAGTATAGTCTATGATTGACTCGAATAAGATGTATGGACATTGGCGGAGTTTTCTAAATTCATCACTACCGCTGTTCATCTCTTTCGTAATGCTCTACAATTAAGAGGGATATAAAGCCTTGGAATTACTAAAAGGGGTCGATACGAATGACAACATCAACGAAAACAATAACACCCAACTATGACCCATGGGAAGCTTATATGGATATTGAAGAATACGGAAGCATGGTCCTTTCCAACATTGAACTAACAACAACAACACTATGCAACATGCGATGCGAGCACTGTGCGGTTGGTTATACTCTTCAACCAAAAGATCCTGATCCGCTCCCACTGGATCTTCTGACTCGTCGACTGGACGAAGTAGAGAAACTTCGTGCACTAAGCATTACAGGTGGCGAGCCTATGCTATCAATGAAATCGGTGAAACAGTATGTAGCACCACTACTTAAATACGCCCATGACCGAGGTGCTCGTACACAAATCAATTCGAACCTAACGCTTGATCGCAAGCGCTATGATTTAATTTTGCCTTATTTGGACGTCTTACATATTTCACATAACTATGGTAGTATTGATGATTTTACAGATATTGGTTTTGCTGTAATGGAGCGTAAGCCTTCCCTCGCTCAGCGTGAAGCTTATTTTTATCGTATGGTTGAAAATGCAAAAGATTTAACTGCTAGAGGGGTTATCGTTTCAGCAGAGACCATGATCAATCGAAGAACGCTTCCAAATATCGTTAGCATTCACAAGCAGATTGTAGAGATGGGGTGTCAAAGGCATGAAATTCATCCAATGTACCCCTCAGATTTTGCATCTGGTCTTGATATTGCTTCATTAGAAGAAATTCGAGAAGGGATACATCGTCTATTAGATGAACGCGATCCTTCCGTCTGGTTATTATTTGGTACACTTCCGTTTTACCCATGTAGTTCAAACCCAGAAGATCTTAAACTACTTGAAAGATTATATGCAGAGCCAAATGTTACTGTTAGAAATGATCCAGATGGTCGATCAAGATTAAATATGAATATTTTCGATGGAGACATCATCGTAACCGATTTTGGGGACACTCCTGCGCTTGGAAATATTAAAAACACAAATTTAAATGAAGCTTACAAAAAATGGAAGGATAGCAAGATCTCGAAAAGCATCAGCTGTCATTGTCCAGCGGTTAAATGTCTTGGACCTAACCTTCTTGTAAAAGATGCTTATTACAAAAATGTGGATTTCTTACAAAAAGAAACAAATATTACCCTCTAATCCCCCACTTTTGGGGGTTTTTTTACTCATTTTTTTGATCTATAAGCAAATTCAGCTTTCACATTACTGTAGATAGGGTATAATACCTATCGTAATCAATAGGAGTGTGATATTTGTGAGGAAAAAAGCATGGATTCTGGTTCTTGTTGCCGGATCACTTGTTGTTTTGCTTGCACTGGCTGAAAATCAAACTGATTTTCTTAGAACCAATGCAAATGAAATGCCTGAGAACGATTCAGAATCCAAGAAGAAAAACATTACGTACTATACAAAATATTATCAAACGAAAAAGAGTATCTACGACTCTTACACTCACAAAGACAGTGAGACCATTTTCCTTGGTGATAGCTTAACGGATTATTATGAATGGGGAGAAGCTCTCAGTGATCATGAAGTTTTAAATCGAGGTATAGCTGGTGATACAACTACTGGTGTACTTAACCGAATCGATGAGGTTGTCACAGCCAAACCGGATCGGGTGTATTTATTAATAGGGATTAACGATATGATTGCTGGACAAACCGTTAATAAAATTGAGACAAATTATAAACAAATACTCGATATTCTTAAAACCAGATCGCCAAATACAAAGGTCTATGTCCAAAGTTTGTTCCCCGTTAATACGGCTTTAACTGGACACCCCTTAAATAATGGTACAATCCGCGATTTAAATAAGCGATTAGAAGATCTCTCCAATCTGTATGACTACCAGTATATAGATATTTATCCAGAGCTAGTGGAGTTTGGACAGTTAAATAAAGACTATACATTCGATGGTCTTCATCTTAATGGAGAAGGCTATAAAATTTGGACTCGAAAGATTCTTTCTACCTATAATACTAATGAAGATAATAAAAAATAATTGATTTTAAAATTTTAATTACTTTTTCGCTTTTGTGTGTTAAACTACAATAGACCAACCTTAAAATGCTTCGGAGGGAAACCTCCGGAGTTTCTTTTTTTTTCAATTCAGCTCGGTTCTTTCATTCGATATTTTTGCGAAGGAAATACCGCTAATATTTGTTCAATATTAAATGTTCGCACAGTCTCCCTTAAATAACAATATCCAGTTACCCTTTGTTCGGTCACTGAATAGAGCTTAACAATTCTCTTACTAATTTTGTTATCCTTCGATAAATAGATCATTTCAACATTTCTCTCATGTTCAAGAAATTTTTTCATTCTTTTAAACATAGCACATTTCCTTTCCACGCGATCATTTGTTCTTATTATATGACGAACAAACGTTCTTTACTACTATTTTGTTTTGATCAACCGGTATTTAAACAAAAGAAAAACCCTGCGGATAAGCAGGGTTACGTACCATTTTCTTTTCGATTTCGATAAAATTCATGAAACAGTTTCATTAACGCACGCTTTTCTATTCTCGATACGTAACTCCTAGAAATGCCAAGCTGTCTCGCAATTTCTCGTTGTGTTAATTCTTTTTCCAGATTTAAACCAAAGCGTCCTACAATGACTTCTTTTTCTCGATCGTCCAAAATATGAATGTACTCATAAATTTTCTTCTTCTCCATATTCAGCTGAATTAGTTCTACAATATCTTCCGTTTCCGCTTTTAACACATCAATGAGAGAAATCTCGTTCCCTTCCTTATCTTGACCAATCGGATCATGTAAAGACACATCTTTTTTTGTCTTTTTTAAAGCTCTTAGATGCATAAGGATTTCATTCTCAATGCATCTTGCTGCATAGGTCGCTAGCTTTGTTCCTTTATCGGTCGAGTAGCTTTCAATAGCTTTGATTAAACCAATTGTACCAATAGAGATGAGATCTTCAGGATCTTCGCCCGTATTTTCAAACTTTTTTACAATATGGGCTACGAGACGGAGATTGTGTTCGATGAGGCGGTTTCTTGCATCTTCATCTCCTTCAGCCATTAATTCTAAATACTTTCTTTCATCTTTTCTTGAAAGAGGCTGAGGAAAAGCATTGTTTTTTACAAACGAGACAAAGAAAAGAACTTCCTTACACATGTAAGCAAGCGCTGCCAGTAAGGACACATACTCACCTCCCAATGATGGGCTGTTACTATATCTTAAGTTTATGTAAATGCCTACGCCGGTGTGTCTGTCCCTGTGGAATTCTCCTTCAAAAAAAGAAGACGTTCCCTTTAAAAAGGAAACGTCTATTCACTCGCTCGGCTCTCTCTTCTCTTCTCTTGCCCATTTTTCAGACATATATTCCTCACGCAAATACTGATGGTGGGCAGAATACCGGCCATATTTCAAACGTATGACTGCAAAAACTGCAACAATTCCTCCAACTCCCGCCAACTCAAACCATTCCATACACTGCCACACTCCCTATATACCAGTGTATTCAAATAAGAAGGCGGTGCTACTCTTGGTTCCTGTTAAATAATTGTCTGAGCGTTTCATCATTTACAATGAGGTCAGCTAATTGATACTGATCTAAAACCTCAAAATAAGCGGACAAAGCCGTATGAAGGACGTGCTTTAATCGACAGGCTGGGCTAATCACGCAAGCATTGTTTTCTTTATCAAAACACTCAACTAAATTAAAATCTTCCTCCGTACTTCTTACCACTTCTCCAACATTGATTTCAATAGGAAGCTGGGCTAATCTTAGCCCTCCGTTTCTTCCTCTAATCGTTTCTATATATCCTTTCTTTCCAAGCTCATGTGCCACTTTCATCAGATGATTTTTTGAAATTTGATAAGCATCTGCAATTTCTTGAATGCTTGCCAAGTTATTTTTTTTCATACTCCCAAGGTAAATCAACATTCTTAAAGAGTAATCTGTATAATTTGTTAAACGCACGGCTATTCAACCTCTTTTCACTCCATTGTTCATAGGTCTATTTTATCATATCTTGGAAAATTCCACTTTATTTAATGCTTTAGGTAAGATGTGAACATTCTATTAAAGATGCATTTCAGATATTGCTTTTATGAAAAGATAACGATAACATAAAGATATATTTAAAATACATCTTTAAGATGGAGGTTATTTTTATGTTATCATCCCACACAATTGCAACGATTAAATCCACTGTGCCCGTGCTTGAAATCCATGGAACTGAGATTACTAAACGCTTTTATCACATGCTCTTCACAAACCATCCTGAACTGTTAAACATTTTCAATCATGCCAATCAAAAACAAGGCAAGCAGCAGCAGGCTCTAGCCAACGCCGTTTATGCTGCGGCCAAAAACATTGATCAATTGGAAGCCATTTTACCTGTTGTAAAACAGGTGGCTCATAAACATAGAAGTCTTGGTGTTCAACCGGAACATTATCCAATTGTAGGAGAGTATTTATTAAAAGCTATTAAAGATGTTCTAAAAGAGGATGCTACTGAAGAAATCCTTCAAGCTTGGGAAGAAGCATACGGCGTTATTGCTAGCGTTTTTATAGAAGTGGAGGAAGAAATGTATGAAGAGGCTATAAGACAGCCTGGTGGTTGGGAACAGGAGCGGGTTTTCGTTGTCGATCGAAAGGAACAGGAAAGTGACGTTATCACATCTTTTTATTTAAAAGCACGTGACGGGAAACCAATTGCATCGTTTAAGTCCGGGCAATACATTAGTGTAAAAGTAAGCATTCCGGGAGATCAGTACACTCATATTCGCCAATATAGCCTTTCAGATGTACCTGGGAAACCTTATTACAGAATCTCAGTAAAAAGAGAAGCAGACACGTCTAACCCTGATGGCATTGTATCAAATTATTTACATGATCATGTAGAAGTGAACGATGAGCTTAGAATAACCGCTCCAGCAGGTGACTTTTATTTAGAAGAAGGATCATCGCCAATTGTTCTCTTAAGTGGCGGTGTAGGGATCACGCCGATGCTTAGTATGCTAAAGAGCAGTGCGCGTCAACATAGAAAGACGACATTTGTTCACGCAGCACGAAATGGAAATGTTCATGCTTTTCATGATGAAGTTCTTTCTTTAGAGCACCCTTCTCTTCATTATTACGTCTGTTACGAAGCCCCTACACACCTTGATAGCGATAAGCAGATCTTTGATAAAAAAGGATTTATCACAAGCGAATGGTTAAAAGAAATTTTGCCACTTGATCCAGGGACAGAGTATTATTTCTGTGGTCCCCTCCCGTTTATGAAAGCTGTAAAAGTTGCCTTAACAAATCTTGGTGTAGAGGAAAAGAACATCCATTTTGAATTTTTCGGTCCTGCTGTAGCTCTTGAACCTGCCATGTCTTAGAGAGTAACATGAAAAGAATAAAGAAGCGCCTAAATGGCGCTTCTTTAGATAGTAATAATAACCTTTTGATTCCGTTCTTTAATAAATGACGTAATTTCTTCCCAATCGTTTTCAAACGGTATATAAGGAACAAAGATCGGTTTACGCGTATTCCCATTAATAATGGCAACTACTGGGGAACCGTTTACTTTCCCAAACATTACTTTTTTCACAGAAGAAAAAGCCACACTTCGACGACTTAATCCAAGTACTTTATGTTCTATACGATACTCGGTTAATTCAATTCGCTGTGTTCGGATGCAAAAGCTAAGGAAGATACAAAACAACACATAAATGAAGCCAATCAACATGAAGGTTTGCCAGCGTTCGAATGATAAATCACCTTTAATCCACATCAGTAAGGTACCAAAAGAAACGACAATGCCATAAACGAGAACCATGAATAATTCAATGGCTTTTACTCTCGGATAATACGATTTGATTACCTTCATGATCGTCACACCTTTACTTGGCTAGATTCATGATTTTTCACTATTTTAACAAGGTTAGTCGACATTGTATATATTTTCTAATAGCTTTGTGCCTTATAGATTTTCTGATCATTTATTGGCCTATGTAAAGCTCCATAGACTTCCCCCTTACAGTCGCTAGAATAGGCGTTAATTCTGGTAACAGCTTCTTTGCGAACCTCCAGGCATTGTCTTCTATTATTAGCGAGAGCTGCCTTTTTCTAATTGAAGACAACGCATTTGCCCTCTGTTTTGCTAACAAAGCAAGGGTCTTGTCAGCAGCGTGACCAAGTTCGTGCGCCACAATTACAGTAAAATAATCAATTAGATATTCATCTGAACCAAATATAAGAACACATTGCTTCTTTACCTCTTCTAAATAAATGGTGATCTGGTTCGTTTCTAACGAATATTTCCCTCCTACTAACCGTTCACCCGGAAAATGATCGGTTATTTGAATTGGTACATTGATGTTAGACTTCTGCTGTAGCGTGCGGGCGATAGAATGAAAGACGGTTTCTTTCATGAGCGAAACTCCTTTATGATAAATATGACTCGTTCGCTCTATTCATACGCAAAAAAAAGAGACCTTATTCAGGTCTCATTACAATGTTATTTCCACCAGTTATCAAAAATAGTAGCTGCCATATTTCGCTTATGCTTTGTTTTGCTAAAATGATTTTCAATGGTTCTTGCTGCTTCTTCAGGTACATCTTGACCTTCCAGATAATCATCAATGTGCTTATAGCTTACTCCAAGTGCTTCTTCATCTGGAAGAGCAGGTCGGTCATCTTCAAGGTCAGCTGTAGGTACTTTTTCAACAAGGTGATCAGGCATTCCGATATCTTCAAGAATCGCTCTACCTTGACGCTTATTTAAACCAAATAGCGGGGTAATATCACAGGCACCATCACCATGCTTTGTGTAGAAACCTGTAACGGCTTCTGCAGCATGGTCGGTTCCAATTACCAGCTTCTTCTCATCCCCAGCAATATTGTATTGTGCAATCATTCGTTCTCTTGCTTTATTATTGCCTTTTGTAAAGTCAGTTAAGTTATTTCCGGTTGCTTCAAGATAGGATGAAACGGATGCATCTACAGCAGGTTTGATATTGATCGTAACCGTTTGATCCGGTTTAATAAATTTCAAAGCAGCCTGCGCATCGTCTTCATCTTTTTGTTCACCGTACGGTAATCTGACGGCAATAAAGGAAGCATCTGTTCCTTCTTCTCTTAGTTCTTCAACAGCCATCTGAGCGAATCTGCCAGCAAGTGATGAATCCTGCCCTCCCGAAATGCCCAAAACAAATCCTGTTGTTCCACTCTTCTTTAAATAATCCTTCAAAAATCCAACTCTCTTTGTCACTTCTTCTTTTACATCAATGGTTGGTTGCACACCAAGTTCTTGAATGATTTCTTTTTGCATCTCTCTCATTGTCAATCACTCCTTTGTAATACCACATCTTATATTTTTATACATTAAGTGCTAGTAATCAATACCCTTTCAACTTTTTTTAAAAACTGTTTTCAAGTATGTACTTTCCTATTGTGAATCCAAAGAATACATTTCATACAATTCTTCTCCATGCATAAAGTATTCATTTTCCATATTTACCATTAGGGACAACGTTTCTTCATGCCATATTAAAAAGGCAGGACAGCTCCTGCCTTTAAAAATTAATAATGGATATAGAAGCTTTGCTTGTATCGATTGTCATCTATTAAATCCTGTCTTCTTTTATGATCTAATGCGTGATCAAGCGTTTGCCGATAACGGTTGATCGAGACAGTAATGGTGACAAATACTAAGTTTACAGTCATTCTTACCCACTCCTTTCTTCATTGTTTGTTTCAGGTCAACCCTTTCTCTACCGTAATCCATTTTTGAATAGCGCATTTTCTTAAGGCGTATCTCATTTTTTCTCTCCCTTTCATTACGTCATTAGAACATCCAGAATTGTTTTTCGTAAACCTGATCCATTTCCCTTCTTACTTCCAAGTAACGCTTTTCATCCTCTATCGTTCGTTCATGAACGCGTATTCCAATCGTGACAAACACTAAATTAATCGTTAACATGATCATTTCTCCTTACTATTGTGAATTAGGATAACCACATCGAAGCTCGGTCTCGTTTTGCTTCTGCTTCTGAGATGTGTTGGTGAATGGAGCGCTGATGAAGTTCAGATGATAGACTTCGATCAAAAACGCTTTTCATTTTTGTTATGATCATTAGATGGAATGGCAACATGTTAACGACCTCCTTTCTCATTCATTGATTTCAGGGGACCCATTTTTTCCTTTTCTTAACTGACGCTACCAACAAGGTCTTTCTTAGCATGTTTCTTCCTCCTCTCAAAATTTGGACACAAAAAGCCGCAGGGTATGAGCCTGCGGCTAAAAAAGCATAGAAATACCGCAGGCGACGACCTGCGGCTTTTCAATCCGTTAGTAAAAAGGATTCCTCTTAACGAGGCGCTGGTCGAACAGAATCGTTATATTTAGTTACAGCAGCTTCTACTTTCGTTACCTTCATCATTCTGTTCAACCTCCTTTTTCATAATTTGTTTACACAGGTAAGTATATCCACCACTTCCCTGTTTGTAAACCTTTTTTACTAAATTACCTAAATCTTTTATAAAAAAGAATAGTTTCGACAATTATCGATAAACTTTTCTATCTTAATACTCTAGAGAAAGCATGAAAGATCTGCTAAAGAGGACATACATATATACAAAGTGGAGGTGAACATATGTTAAACGTTACAACAATCGTCCTCTTTATTATTGGGTTTCTTGCTGTGTTTGGAGTAACGGCTACCATTCAAATTAGTCTTCAAATGAAAAAATGGCTAAGAGATATTGAAAATGCGGAAGTTCAAAGTGATTCAACTGCTTATACAGCACCTTGGATTCAAAACGTAATAAAGGAATATAAGTCGTATCACCTAACAGGTGTTTCGCAAGTGAATACTCAAGCGCTAATAGAAAAACATTTTTTTAAAGAATCTGTTCCTTTATTTGGCTTTGCTCGTATTCCTGCTGGCGGATTAATGCGTTTTATGCAGCAACTTCCTCCTACTTCCATTATCATAGGAATATTAGGAACGTTTATTGGATTAACACTCGCTATTTCTTCTATGCAAGAAACGCTCATGTTTCTTTCACAAAAGCCTGAGGATGCTAACTTAAATCTCGCTTCTGTCATTGAAGCGATTTCTAGTCCTTTTCAGGGGATGAGCGTTGCTTTTATCACGAGTATAGCTGGTATTGGTAATGCTCTATTTCTAACGCTCATTCAAAACGGGGTATTAACGAACGGACGCACGACCGCTTATTATTTAGAGAAAATCATTTCAGATTGTGAATCGCTTCTTGATCATAATGTAAATGCCAGCTTATCTCAGGAAAAACCCCACGATGAAATGGAGAGAATTTTAGACCGCCTAGCTGTCAGAATTCAAGATAGTTTTCATGAAACACTTGGAGACTTCTCAACCAACATGGTCCACTTTACAGCTGGTCTCGAGGAAGCCATGAAAGACGTTAAAGCGACATTGACCGCCCAACGTGAATATACGGAACAATTTTCAAACAGTACTGCAACATTAGAATCATTCAGTGTAAAGCTTCAAGAATCATTTACACAGTTAGACAGCGTACAAGAAAAAGCAACGAATGGAATTATTGAGCTTGGCAATCGCCTAAAAACTCTTGAAAGTCAACTTCAATCTCTTTCAAAGCATCATGAAACAGGACAGCGTAAATTCGAGCAGCTCGTTCAACGTTCCGATCAATTAATAAAAGATACACAGAAAAAATCAGAAGAGACAGGTCAGCATTATTTAAGAGGATTAGATGAGCAAATGCAGCGTTTTCAAGGATCACAAGAGGAGCTTGAGCGGCGTGTTCATCAAATGCAGGACGAATGGTATTATCGCTACCAGGATAAGCAAAATCAATATGGAAGAGCATCTCAAGAATTTGCTGAATCCGTTTCACAGCTTGAGAAAGCATGGTACAGTTCCCTTGATAAAATTAAACGTGAAGCCCTTGAACCCATTATTCATCGAATGGAACGCGACCAACGTGATCAGCCGCTTCAGCATGAATTGAGAGCCCTATCAAACAGTCTTGATTCCCTTTATCAGGGGCTAGCTCGAGAGTTGAAAGATATTCAACATCAGCTAGCAGAGTCACATCAGCTACAGTTGCGGCTATATGAAGAACAGATGCGTCGTCAATCAATGGCTCAACAGCACATGCAGTCAAGAATGATTGGTGACAATCGATGAAAAATCGAAAAAGACGATTTCAAATTCAGGGTGATGAAGAACACTATTGGCCCAGTTTTGCAGATATGATGGCGATGATCGTTCTTGTTATGCTTTTTATTGCAATTATCGCTTTCGTTCAAATGATCTACGACGCTTACGATCAAACCGTTATGAAACAAGAACTGGCGAAAGTAGCTGATGTAAAAAAACATATTAGTGATCTAATTGAAAAACAACTTGAAGAAAATGTAGGGAAGGACAAAATCGTTCGTGGTCCAAATAATACGATTTCTGTGGAAGGGGATATTTTATTCGATACAGGAAGCGCTGAAATCAGTCCAGAAGGCAAACGAGTTCTAAACGATTTGGCTGATGTATTTGCAAATTTAATTGATGAGGAAGATATCAGTCAGTACCTCTACATTATCTTAATAGAAGGGCACACTGACAAAGTTCCTTATGACAATTGGAAACTTTCCGCCGATCGATCTGTCGCTGTTGTGAAAGAACTAATGAAGGCGAATCCAAAGCTCAATTCACCTGAATACGCAAAGTATTTAGCAGCAACTGGATACTCAGAGTACAAGCCGATTGTCGAAGAAGACAGTAAAGAAGCTTATGAGAAAAACAGGCGTATCTCGTTCCAAATTATTCTTGATGATGAGAAGTGGCAGGGACGTTTGAAAGAAATTATGACATACTAATAGATTGAATCAAAAAATAGCAAAAGCCGCTTCCTTTTTGGAAACGGCTTAATGTAGTTCATCTATTCGTTAAGAGTTCATATTTTGCTCATTTATTTTTTTCTGTATGGCAATGGCACGGGAATAAAAGAAAATTGCAATTCCAACTAATAGAAATCCGCCGCCCGTTAAAATAAGGGTTGCACCGTCCGTCTTCCCTTCAACAGGAAGAAAAGAACCAATATATAAGAAAACACTAAGACTAAGCAATACAAACGCAAAACGTTTATAATCTGTCATTTTGTCTTGAAGTTGCTTCATAGCGCTCACCTCTCTCGGCTTTTATTCTATCATAAATGACCACTTTACTAGAGATGTAAGTCTTTCCAATCGACTAAAAGAGCCCATATCTGGATGATCCAGATATGGGCTTACTAATGTTATGATAAAGCGTTTGAAAGATCTTCTATTAGATCATCTGCATCTTCCAATCCAACGGAAATACGAACGAGACCTTCTGTAATGCCAAGCTCAGCTCGTCGATCTTTTGGAATAGAGGCGTGCGTCATTCGTGCAGGAACGGAAATTAAGCTTTCTACTGCTCCTAAACTTTCAGCTAATGTAAAATACTTCACTTTCCTTAATAGCTCATCTGCTTTTTCTGCACTTCCAATATCAAAAGAAATCATGCCACCGAACCCACGTGATTGATTCACCGCGATGTCATTTCCAGGGTGTGTGCTTAGTCCAGGATAGTAGATCTTTTCAACGGAAGGGTGTTTGCTTAGGAATTGAACAATTTTAGCTGTGTTTTTCTCATGTTCTTCCATCCGTACACCGAGCGTTTTCAATCCTCGAATTAGTAACCATGAATCTTGTGGTCCAAGAATAGCTCCTGCAGAGTTTTGAACAAAATGAACTTCTTCTGCAAGCTCCTTCGAATTAACGACCACAAGACCAGCCACAACATCACTATGTCCACCTAAATATTTCGTTGCTGAGTGAAGTACGATGTCAGCACCGTGATCGATCGGGTTCTGCCAATATGGTGTATTGAACGTATTGTCCACGATCGTTAACAGGTTCTTTTCTTTTGCAAGTTTCGAAATGGCTTGAATGTCAGTAACCTTCAAGAGCGGATTCGTTGGAGTTTCAACGTAAATAGCTTTTGTGTTATCTTGTATCGCCTCTTTTACAACTTCTAAGTCAGTTGTATCCACAAATGTCGATTCAATGCCCAGGCGATTTAATACTTTTGTCATTACTCGGTAAGTACCACCGTAAACGTCATCCGTCATGACAACATGATCTCCAGAATTGAACATCATCATCACAGAAGAAATGGCTGCCATACCCGAACCAAATGCAAATCCTGCAAACCCATTTTCAAGGTCTTTAATCAGCTCTTCAAGAGCGTGACGCGTTGGGTTCCCTGTTCTAGAATATTCATAGCCGTTGAACTTGCCAACTGCTTCTTGTTTGTATGTGCTAACCTGGTAGATTGGAACTGATACAGCACCTGTCTGCGGATCACCAGTAATCCCACCATGAATAAGTTTTGTTTTTGGCTTCATTGCTTAAATGCCTCCCTGATAAATCTTCTTACTTAAGTATCGTTCACTACTATCCGGAAAGATCGTAGCTATATTTGTGCCCGGACGAGCTTGCTGTGCTTCAATAAGAGCTGCTTCAAGGGCCGCACCAGAAGAACTTCCTACTAAAAGACCTTCTTTTTCAGCTAGTTCTTTAACACGCCTAAAGGCGACTTCATCTGTCACAGTATGAATGCTATCGAAATATGCCTCATCCATGTAATCAGGAAGAAACTCCATACCAATCCCTTCCGTTTTATGAGGACCAGATTCTCCGCCGTTCAAAATGGAGCCCTCAGGTTCAACAATGACTGTTTTTACAGTTGGATTCTGCTCCTTTAAGTAACGAGCTGTGCCCATAAATGTTCCACCTGTGCCTGCACCAGCCACAAAAACGTTCAGCTCACCATCAAGCTGCTTCCACAATTCTGGTCCAAGCGTTTTATAATAAGTAAGGGGATTAGCAGGATTCCCAAACTGACGTGGCATATATGAATTGGGTATTTCCTCAATAAGCTCTTCGGCTCGAGCAATTGCACCTTTCATTCCTAGTTCTGTAGGGGTATTCACGATTTTAGCACCAAGCGCTCGCATTAAATCTTGCTTTTCCATACTGAACTTTTCAGGAACGACGAACATGACGGTATAACCGCGATTTACTGCTGCAAGAGCAAGACCAATCCCAGTATTTCCTGCCGTAGGTTCGATAAATGTACCTCCCGGAGCTATACGGTTATGATCAATTGCTTCTTGTAGTAATTCCTGGCCCAATCGATCTTTTATGCTACCTCCTGGGTTATAGAACTCAAGCTTAGCGAAAAGGCGCACACCCTCCGGTAAAGCAAAATGATGGAGCTCGATGACCGGAGTGCGGCCGACGAGCTCATGAACATTATGAAAGATTTCCATAGTGTGAAATCCTTTCTACTCAGCAAACACAATATGCCATTCATCACGATGTGTTAGCATTTCGTCTGCGATTTCTTTTGCTCCTTCTAAACTATGGTTAGCAGCCCAACCGCATTGTACTTCATTGCATGCTGGTACTTCTTCCGCATTTAGCACATCCTGCAAGGTTTTCTCAAGAACTTCTAGGATTTCATCATAATTTGAGTGATTGAGAACCGCTAAATAAAATCCTGTTTGACAACCCATCGGTCCAATATCAACAACGTTTTCCATATGGTTTCGGATATTTTCAGCCATCAAATGTTCAATGGAATGAAGACCTGCCATTTCCATATGCTCTTTATTTGGTTGCTTAAAGCGGATATCATATTTGTAAATTTCATCACCATTTGGCCCTTTTGTTACACCTACAAGACGAACATATGGGGCTGCTACTTTTGTATGATCAAGATTGAAACTTTCTACATTCATTTTTTTAGCCATTCTTCTTCAACTCCTCCACTAGATTTAAAATTAAGTTTGCTGAATTAATAGAAGCTGTTTCTAGAAATTGATCGAAAGAAATATTTGATTCTTTCCCTGCAATGTCAGAAAGCGAGCGGATAATAACAAAAGGTGTACCGAATTGATAACAAACCTGCGCAATTGCCCCTGCTTCCATTTCAGCAGCATCAAGATTTGCAAGCTTTGACCTGACATATTCCACTCTTTCAGCATCATTCATAAAGGAATCTCCTGTAGCAATCATTCCTTTCACTACTTGATGCTCCGTTACCTTCTCAGCACTTCGCTCAGCCGCTTCTACAAGCATCCTGTTCGGTTCATAAAGAGCCGGCATTTGAGGAACCTGGCCATATTCGTAACCAAAAATGGTCGCATCCACATCATGGTAGCGAACTTCTGAAGATATCACGATGTCGCCTACTTTTAGTTCAGGGTTAAATCCACCTGCAGAACCTGTATTTAGAATATAATCTGGTTTAAATAATTGATTCATTAATGTAGTGCCGATGGCCGCATTCACCTTACCAATGCCCGATTTCAAGAGAACAACCTCCTGGCCATCAATGCTTCCTGTAGTGAACTCAGATCCCGCAATCACCTGTTCTTCTCTGTGATCGAGACGGTCACGTAAAATTCTTACCTCTTCTTCCATTGCTCCAATGATACCGATCTTCATGATGTACTCCTTTACTTGTTCAATTTTTAACGGCTTCCATCAACCAAACAAAATCATTTAGCTGAGAAAATACAACTCGAAATCCATGTTGCTGAAATAGTTCTTCTAACACTGGAATGGTTGTATAATATTCCGTTTGCAAGTCCTGTAGCAAATTGTAATATCCTTTTGCTTTCACTTTCTTATGCATCTCTATTCTAGCATTCTCATCTTTGAATGCTGTATCCGCAAATACAATTTTATCATTTTGCCCCAGTAGTTGGCTATATTTGTGAATGGCGATCTCCTTCTCCTCATCAGTGAGATGGTGAAATGCATAAGTACTCACGATTGTTTGTACAGGTTTGGTCGGTGTTGGGAAAACCATAAAGTCGCCATCATAAAACGGAACATCAGGTAACCTTTTACTTGCCTTTTCTCTCATCGCTTTTGACGGTTCTACTGCAGTAACTTCCAGTCCCTCATTAAGTAAAATAGAAGTTAAATTCCCTGTTCCAACACCAAATTCTAAAACGTGTCCTGAGGAAGCTTGAGCAACTGCAGATAAAATTCGATCGTACCCTTTAAATACATCACGATATTCTTCATCCTGCCCTGCTACTGTTGTATCGTACGAATCAGCCCAGCGCTCAAATAGATCAATAAATTCTCTTCCCATTACTGTCACATCGCTTTCCAAAATTTAATTCATAGTATTAAGGTATGAATAATATGCATTATGGTTCTAACTTATCATATTCTTTTTTTTATTTCAATTTGTATGATTTAACAAAAATGTGTAGACTGTAAAATGGATCGCATTTTAAGGAGGAGCAACGAATGAGTTTTTCACTCGAGCGGATCGATGATAAAGTAGAATTTTTTGAAGGATTTTCCCTCGAAGAAATCGAGAAAAAAATCCAAATACAAATTGATAACAATCGTGCTTTGTTACTACAGGTTCATTCTGTACAGCATCATGCAATAACACACGAGAAAACAGGCAGACCTTACTATTCTGCTGTTGTTCATTTTAAGGCAAAATAAAAAAGCAGGAGCATTTGCTCCTGCTTTTTGCTATTCTGGTTTAACACTAACTGGTTTCCAGCCTTCTCCATCAATCCAATCAAGCTCAATGTAATAAACTTGATTTCCTGAACCAGCTTTGCTTACACGTGCAAAGGATTTTTGAGGACCGCCATTACCACCAATTCTCCAAATCGTCATTTGATCTTCTGATAAGCCCATAACAGATTCTACTGCTTTTATTTTTTCATTCCAGTCAACAGTACCTTTAGTATAACTTGATGTATGTGGTCCTGACTGTGTTGTTCCTACAGGTTCCCAGGGGCCTTCAAGATTTGGTTCGCCTGGTTCTTGATCAGTCTTTTCCTTTTCTTGCTCTTCTTTATCCTGATCCTCTTTATCTTTATCTTTATCTTTATCCTGATCTTTCTCTTCGTCAGCATTTTCTTCTTTCGTACTATCTTTATCAGTGGCGCTATTCGATTCTGAATCACTAGCTGCTGAATCTTCAGCCTCATCAGAAGTCACGCTATCGTCACTGGTACTATTCGATTTTTCATCCGAATTTGTTTGCGCGGTTTGCTCTTCTTCACTTGCTGTTTGCTGAGAGTCGTCACCAGTAAAGACAATGTTGGCAACAAGTACAAGTATCACTGCGAGAACAATTCCAATTAAACTATTTAGGACGATATTTTGTTTTCTCTTTGAATGACGGTCCCCATATCGTGATCTCAAACCTATCCACTCCTCTATTTAGCTGTTGCTCTTATTTTACCATCTCTAAATGATTCGTAGAAGGCTTGACTTTTGTATCGTTTTTATCTTTTAAATTGATGTAAATCCTTCACAATGGTAGCAAAGGCTTTGTAAGCTCGATATTGCTCTTCCTTTCGTTCAAAATCCACAACCACTAGCGCATACTGTGGAGCATCATATGGAAAATATCCAGCAAACCACTGATGATCGTACGGTACATCTTCACCAAGCTCAGCGGTACCCGATTTCCCTGCTACTTCATAAGGTAAACCACTTAAAAAAGTGTTACCCGTACCACTCACGACTACTTCTCGCAGTGATTCTTGCAGAGACTTAATGACGCTATTCGAAAGTTTTTTATCATGACTTATTTCCTTGAAGCTAAGAAATGTTGTTCCATTTCGATATAATAGATCGCTAACGACTCTAACATCTTTTGCTTCCCCTCCTCTCCCAATTGTGGCCATCATATTGGCGAGTGCAAGGGGACTTACCTTCACATTTAATTGACCAATAGCTGTTTGATCGATTGCTTTACGTATCTTCTTATCTTTTTCATCCTTAAAAAAAATCGGGCTAGACTCGTCAGGAAACTGCTTAAAATTTTCATAATGATAGAGCTTATCTTCCCAACCAACCGCTGTTGCTATTCCAAGTTTTTCTGCGGTTTTCTCAATGACATTGGGGTCTGTCTTTATTAGCTCTTCAGCAAGTTGTGTGAAGGTCGCATTACAACTTTTTGCAAAACTATCTTTAAGGTTCAGCATACCTAGTTTACGATTTCCAATGCCATCACGATACAAATTTTGGTCACAATTAAAGAGCCGCGTATCTTTTACTCCGTTTTCATATGCCGCTGTAAGAATAAGAGTTTTAAATACAGAGCCTGGGAAGTACCCTTTCACCATCTGATTCTCAGCCCCTTTCCCTAAAGGATCTTCTGAATCAAATAATGGACGACTCACCATGCCGAGGACATTATTTGAGCTGATATCAATGAGAACAGCGCCCCCATTCGTAATCCCTGATTCATCTACCGCTTTCTCAAGATTTTTTTGAATCTCTGTATCTAAAGTTGTCATTAATTGGAGTGGATAGAATGAATCTGTAGCAGAGAAAAATTTCACATCAAGACCAAGAAGGGGATTGCCTTGACGGTCCGCATGATACAGCAGCGTGGTATCTCCCTCAGAGAGTAAAAAAGGATCAAAAGCAAGCTGAAGACCTGATATCCCTAACTTTGTTTGTTCATCAATTGATCCTTCAGCCCATTTTTCAGGATATTTTGATTGAATTAGTTCTGGATTTGGCCTTACACTCCCAACGACATGAGTCGCTAATGGATTTTCGTTTACCGGTTTATTTACAGCGTAAACCCCAGGAATATTTTGTTCATTTATTTGTTTCATTTGTTCAATCGTTAACGTCTTATGAAAAGTAAATGGCTGTATTTTCCCCTCAAATGAGCGTTCAAGACGTTCAGGAGCTACGTTGAGAATATTGGCTACCTCTTCAAGCGGCCAATCCCTTTCTTTTAGAAAAGGAAATAAAACAAGTGCCGGAATCGATTCACTCATTGGTATCCCGTTTCGATCAAGTATTGTTCCCCTTCCTTCATCTAGCACGTAGGATTGAGTCCGTTGATGAATACTCGCTTCAATTAGATTTACGTGATGTTTTGAGTAAGATTCCGTTTCAACTAACTGAAGTTGAACCAAACGTCCGATTAACAAAATCATTCCACATGCAAGGAGGAGACCAGTACCGATCATCCTTCTCTTCATCATTCCTCTCACCTCTGTAAGAGTTTCGACGGATGTCTTCTATTTCAAACCTTTCAGTATGATTTGATTAAAATCAGTACTTCACGAAAATATTTCGCACTAAAAAAGACAGCCTGAACGGCTGCCTTTTGCTTCTTCTGATTAGCTTACTTCTAAAATTTCTACGCGGATTTCTCCACCAGGAGTTTGAACATTTACTTTTTCTCCAATTTGACGACCTAGAAGGCTTTTCGCCATTGGGGAATCGTTTGAAATTTTCCCTTCAAAAGGATCCGCTTCTGCACTACCAACGATGAAATATTCTTCTTCATCACCGTCTGGAATTTCAACAAACTTAACGCGTTTGCCTATTGATACAACGCTAGATGCACTATTGTCTTCTTCAATAATTTCAGCATTTCGAATCATATTTTCAACAGTTTGAATTCGTGCTTCAACAAAAGCTTGCTCATCTTTCGCAGCATCGTATTCAGAGTTCTCAGAAAGATCTCCAAAACTACGCGCAACTTTAATGCGTTCTACTACTTCTTTTCGTTTTTCTGTTTTTAGGAGGTCAAGCTCTTTCTCAAGCTTTTCTTTACCATCCTGTGTCATGTAATACTTTTTATCCTCTGCCATTTCATTCACTCCTTCATCAATTAAGGGCATCAATCGTAATAAACTGTATGAAAAAAAGAGGTAAATATACCTCGTTTAATCGTTATAACATCGCTTTTTCTTCAAGTATCGTATGAATCTTCGTAACCATCAGAATCAATCGCAACACGGTTTTGACCACCTTCAGGTACGATAATATCTGCATAACGCTTCGTCGGTTCAATAAATTGGAGATGCATTGGACGGACTACCGAAGTATATTGCTCAACTACTGAGTCAAGCGTTCGTCCTCTGTCACGAATGTCGCGAACCATTCTTCTTAAGATACGCAGGTCTGAGTCAGTATCAACAAATAGCTTAATATCCATTAAATCACGAAGCCGTTCATCTTCAAGAATTAGGATACCTTCCAAAATAATGACATCTTTCGGTTCGACAGGAATAATTTTATCAGATCTTGTGTGAACTGTATAGTCATAGACTGGTTTTTGGATCGGTTTATATAACATCAACTCTTTAACATGCTCAATTAAAAGGTCATTATCAAAAGCAAGTGGGTGGTCATAGTTTGTACCAAGTCGTTCAGGCATTGACTTTTCACTTTGATCTTTGTAGTAAGAATCCTGTTCAATAACTAAAACGGACTGATCGGCAAACTGTTTAAAAATTTCTCGTGTTACAGTGGTTTTACCAGAGCCGGAACCTCCAGCAACACCAATTACTACGGGTCTATTAACCATAATTCTTCCCCTTCTATTATAGAAAAACCGTCCGTACTTGTGTACGTCGGCTTTCCTTCTTCATGAGTTTTTACGCTGACTAACAGCTAAACCATCTCCGATAGGATAAATCGTTGTATCTAGCTCGGGATGCGAAATTAAAAATTCATTATAACGTCGGAGCTTCTTAACCATCGATCGATAGCGTTTCTCCTCAATTTCCTCTTCCGCTACCATACCTCTAAAAAGGATATTATCAGAAAAAACGACTCCGCCTTTTTCTAATTCATCATAAAATTCATCAAAAAAACGCTGGTACTGACCTTTGGCAGCATCGATAAACAGAGCTTGATACGAACCATGGCTTTTAAGCTCATTAGCAAGCTCGAAAGCATCACCATATAGAACAGTAATTCGATCTGAATAGCCTGCTTTATCAATGTTTGCGATTGCTTCATTATAACGAGTTTCATCACGTTCTACAGTAAGTATTGCAGTATCCGGCAAACGTTCAGCCATACGAATCGCTGAGTAGCCGATGGCTGCACCAATTTCTAATATTCGTTTCGGCTTTAAGAAGGTAAGAAGTTGAAGCATCACATCGAGACTCGTTTGTTCCATAATAGGTACATGGTTCTCTTCTGCATATTCTTCTATTTCTTTCGTTAAGCCTTCTCGTTTCGGCCGTAAAGATTCCAGGTATTGTTCCACATGATCGGATATCATGATCGTTCCTCCTTCATGTAACCCGAATAATTTTATCATAATCGAAAGGGGAATGGTAGTCTTACTCGCCATTCCCCATAAATTTCTTATTCTTTTTTCTCTTCTTCTTCTTTCTTTTTATAATACTCGTCCCATTCTTTTTTATACTTCGCTACTTTTTTGTTGTGTTCTTCATTGGTCTTTGAGAACAAGGTTTCTCCACTTGGACGAGCATAGAAATAAAGAGCATCGGTATCAGCCGGTTCGATCGCAGCTACGATGGAAGATTCACCAGGATTCGCGATTGGTCCGACTGGCAAACCTTTTTGCTTATACGTATTGTAAGGCGATGTTAAATCAAGATCATCTTGAGTGATTTCACCGGATTGTTCTCCTCTTGCATAAACAACAGTAGGGTCCGTTTGTAAAATCATATCCTGATCCAGACGATTGTAGAACACTTTTGATATCTTTGTTCGATCCGCCTTTGCAGAAGCTTCTTCTTCAATAATTGATGCGAGTGTCATTAGTTCATGAATCGAGTCGTCCCGCTCGTCTATCTCAGAACGATACTTATTTAGTATACTTTCCGTCTTTTCTAACATTTCTTTTACTACCGCTTCGACTGACGGCTCTTCTTCAAAATCATAAGTAGCAGGGAAAAGGTACCCTTCAAGAGGATGACGAATCTCATCATTTAGAATATCATCTGTTAAAAACCAATATTCATTAATTAGAGCCTTAAGATACTTTTCATCATCTAACTGTTTTAAGACATCTTCTTCCTTCAAATCTAATTCCTTCGCAATACGACCTGCAATGTCTTCCACCCAAATTCCTTCTGGTACAGAAATTGTAGCAACGGCATCTTTCATTACTTTTCCACTTTTCATAATTGCAATGATTTCATCCATTGTCATTGAAGGAGAAAGCTCATAATCGCCTGCTTGAAAACCGCTCTCATTTTTATATTTCACATAATAACGAAAAGCAGTCCCATCTTTAATAATGCCCTCTTCTTCAAGAGTTTGACCGATCGAAGAAGTTGAAGATCCGATCGGAATCGTAACCGCTGTTTTTGCTTTGCTGTTCGAATCTACTGGCTCAAGAATATTTTTTATGTAGAAATAACCGCCTGTTATAACGGCAGCCACCGTTATCGTTAAAAGCAATAAAATGATAAATACGATTTTCCTTACTGTTTGATTTTCAGTTTGGCGCTTCAAAAGCTTCTCTTTATAATGATCTTTAAAATCAGACAACGCCGAGGCCCCCTTTCGTCTCCACCTATTATACTACAAGTCGACATATTGTCAGCGGTATTGCTAACGTTCGTCATCTTTACTCCAACATGTATTATACAAGTTAACGATAAAGGTTTGTAGTCATTTCCAGAAATCAATCACAAATCGTTACCTTGAGTTGGCGAATGGCCATAAATTTTTCAAACTTAATGTTTTGGCACGCAACAAAGCGAACCATAGAAAAAAGCTACCGTCACCGGTAGCTCTTTAAGAACATTATTCGTTCTCTTCTTCTTCAGAGAAAGTGTTGAGCATTTCTTCAACCATTTCCCATTCCTTATCTGACTCGATCGGGAAAAGCTTATAGTCTCGTTCTTCGTTATCTTCTTCTTCATAACGGAAAGCGTAAACTTCTACTTCTTCTTCGCTATCCGCCTGATCAGCTGGAACAACAGTCATATAAGATTGTCCGTTCTCAGCTACATCAAAAGTAAAGAGAACTTCAAATAAATGTTCGTCTCCATTTTCATCTGGAATGATAATGCGTTCTTTTTCCTCCATGTTTTCACCTCATTAATTTTGCTTGCTGTCTAAGTATCCTTGCAGAATCATAACAGCAGCCATTTTGTCGATTACTTTCTTCCTTTTCTTACGACTCACATCAGCACTGATCAGCATGCGTTCAGCAGCGACAGTTGTTAATCTTTCATCCCACATTTCTACTGGCATATTGGTATTCGTTCGAATAAGCTCCGCAAATGCCTGGCAGGCTTCACCACTCGGACCAATTGAACCATTCATGTTTTTAGGAAGCCCAACAACAATCTTGCTGACATCATTCCCATTAATGATTTCCATTAAACGATCAGGAACCACATCCTGCCTATCCGGGTCACGTTTCACTGTTTCTAATCCTTGTGCCGTCCAACCCATCGCATCGCTTAGCGCGACACCGATTGTTTTCGTACCGACATCCAATCCAAGTGTTTTCATGCTGTCTCCTTATCTCTGATGATGAGTAAGATACGATTTCACAAGCTCTTCAATTAATTCATCACGTTCAAGTTTCCGAATTAAGCTTCTCGCATCATTGTGTCTCGGAATGTAAGCCGGATCCCCAGAAAGGAGGTAACCCACAATCTGGTTAATCGGATTGTAGCCCTTTTCTTGAAGAGCACTATAGACTGTGAGCAACACTTCCTGGACATCGTGATTGTATGCGTCGTCTGGAAAATTAAATTTCATTGTTTTGTCCATCGAACTCATTCCTTACACCTCTTTCTCCGATCCCCATCTAGAATCGTAACTAGTCAACTAATTCTTATTGTACACTACTAAAACCAAATTAGGAAATGGATTTCACCCAATCTGTTGCATATGCCAGTGCCTCATCCAACTTCTCAGGGTTTTTTCCGCCTGCTTGAGCCATATCAGGACGGCCCCCACCGCCACCGCCGCAACGTGTAGCAAGCTCTTTGATTAACTTACCAGCATGATAACCTTCTTTCACGAGATCATCAGTAATACCAGCAGCTAGCTGAACTTTTCCATCAGCTCCACTTCCTAACACGACAATCACGCTGCCAATCTGAGCTTTTAAATCATCAACAATGCTACGAAGGTTATTCATATCCGTATCAATTCGTTTTGCCACAACTTTCACACCATCGACTTCTTGTACATCCCCTGCCATTTGTTTCGCTTCCACATTCGCAAGTTTTGATGTTAGCGATTCATTTTGGCGCTGCAAATCACGTATTTGTCCAAGTAACGCTTCTGTTCTTGATGGGACATCCTTCACATTTGATTTTAACAAGTCTGCTGTGTTTTTCAAAATCGATACTTGCTGATTCAGAACCTGGTAAGCTCCTTCACTCGTTACGGCTTCAATACGACGAGTTCCAGCACCAATTCCGGATTCTGAAATAATTTTAAATAACCCAATTTCAGCTGTGTTTTGAACGTGCGTACCACCACATAATTCCAGGCTATAATCCCCTACGCGCACAACACGTACAGTATCGCCATACTTCTCACCGAATAACGCCATTGCGCCCATAGCTTTTGCCTCATCAATCGGTTTAACCATTGTATTTACTGGAATGTTAGCCCAAATTTGATCGTTTACCTGCTTTTCGATCTCTTCAAGCTCCTCTGATGTGATTTGCCCAAAATGTGAGAAATCAAAACGAAGGCGCTCGGAACCGACTAGCGATCCAGCTTGATTGACATGGTCACCAAGGACATCTTTTAATGCCTGATGAAGCAAGTGCGTTGCCGTGTGGTTTTTCACAATAGCGGAACGGTTTGTGCGATTAATTTCAGCCGTTACTTTTGCACCGGTTTTTATCGAGCCTGATTCGACAACAGCAGTGTGAACGTGTTGCCCGTTTGGCGCTTTTTGCACATCTGTTACGCGAAGCTGAACATCTTCCCCACGAATTACGCCCGGATCAGCAACCTGGCCACCGCTTTCAGCATAAAATGGTGTGCTTTGAAGAATAACTTGAACTTCATCGCCTTCTGTTGCCACTTCAGTAAGTTCTTTATCTTTTACAATCGCCACAACTTCTGTGTCAACTGCTCTTTCTTCGTAACCAACAAAATCACTTGCAACGGAGATATTCCCAAGGGCACCACCTTGAACCTGCATGGATCCAACATCTTGACGAGCATCACGAGCTCGCTTACGTTGCATACTCATTTCGTGTTCAAAGCCTGTGCGATCGATTTCCATACCTTCCTCTTCTGCATATTCTTCTGTTAGTTCAACAGGGAATCCGTATGTGTCATAAAGTCTGAAGACATCGCTACCTGAAATGACAGCATTGCCCGCTGCTTTTTCTTTCTTCATAATATCTGAAAGAATAGCAAGTCCCTCATTTAAGGTTTCGTAGAAGCGATCTTCTTCATTTTTAATCACTTTCTGAATAAATTCTTTCTTCTCATTCACTTCTGGATAGAATTCCACCATAATGTCTCCCACTACAGGAACAAGTTCATACATGAATGGGCGATTAATGCCAATTTGCTTCGCAAAACGAACAGCTCTTCTAAGCAACCTTCTTAATACATATCCGCGACCTTCGTTCGATGGAAGGGCACCGTCACCAATGGCAAATGTAACTGTTCGAATATGATCAGCGACTACCTTAAATGCTGTATCCCCTTCTCTAGAATCTCCATACTTTACTTCAGCCATTTTTTCCGTTTCACGAATTGTCGGCATAAATAGATCTGTATCATAGTTTGTTCTTGCATCTTGAATAACGGATACCATTCGTTCAAGACCCATTCCTGTATCAATGTTCTTCTTAGGTAACGGGGTATAAGTGCCATCCGGATTGTGGTTGAATTGAGAAAACACAAGGTTCCAGATTTCAAGATACCTTTCGTTTTCACCACCGGGATAGAGTTCTTCTTCTGGATCTTCAAAACCGTATTCTTCACCACGGTCATAGAATATCTCCGTATTTGGTCCACTTGGTCCTTCACCAATATCCCAGAAGTTGCCCTCTAGACGAATGATACGTTCTTCTGGGAGTCCAATCTTTTCACTCCAAATCGTATAAGCTTCTTCGTCTTCTGGATGGATTGTTACGGATAATTTATCAGCTTCAAAACCAATCCAATCTTTACTCGTTAAAAATTCCCATCCCCATAGAATCGCTTCTTCTTTAAAATAATCTCCGATTGAAAAGTTTCCAAGCATTTCAAAGAAAGTATGGTGACGTGCCGTTTTCCCTACATTCTCAATGTCATTTGTACGAATGGATTTCTGTGCATTCACAATCCTTGGATTATCAGGTGTAACGCGCCCGTCAAAATATTTCTTTAATGTAGCGACTCCACTATTAATCCACAACAAAGTTGGATCTTCATGAGGTACAAGTGATGCACTAGGTTCCACCGAGTGATTTTTTTCCTTAAAGAAATCGATAAACATCTGTCTAACGTCAGCTGATGATAAATTTTTCATTCGAAACATCCTCCTTCAATTCTAATTGAAATCTAGCGCTATTTTAGGTGGCGTTTTTTTACATACAAAAAACTCCCATCCCTGAATAAATCAGGGACGAGAGTTTTGTTTTACTTCTCACGCGGTACCACCCTGGTTATAGGCAAGTTCGCCTATCACCTCAAGCGACCGTAACGAGGTCGGAACGGCGGGGATTAATCCGCACTCAGGATTAGCGTTCTGCTGGTCTTATTCTTAAAGCTCTTTCAGCCGTGGAGCTTCTCTCTAGCGAATACATCTTGTATTCAAGAATAGGGGTCAACATACTGGATCCGTCAATGTGTTGGTTTCTTAATCTCTGGAATAATTATAGTCAAAGCATGAATCGTTTGTCAATCGCTTCGTTCATCTTCATTTCGATCGAGAATGAGCGCCTTTAATACAGCAAGAGCGGGTACTGCGAGTATCAAACCAACCACTCCGGCAATTTCTCCTCCTGCGAGTAGTCCAAAGATGATAATGACCGGGTGAATATGCAAGCTTTTCCCTACAATATAAGGTGAAAGGATATTGCTTTCAATAAACTGCAAGACAACAATAACAACAATCGTAATGATTGTCATTTTCACTGAAACAGTCGACGCAATTAATAGGGCTGGTGCAGCACCTAAAAAAGGTCCAAAATATGGAATGATATCTGTTACACCGACAATAATACCAAGCAGGATGGCATATGGGAGCTTGATTAGCCAGAAACCGAGCGCTGCGAGAACACCAAGAACACTAATGACAAAAAATTGACCTCGTATGTAATTTCCAAGAGAGTCATCAATTCGCACCAATAGATTTCTACCCGGCTCCCTCCATTTTGGAGGTGTCACTTTCCAAGCAGTTTTCTTTAACGTTTCAAAATCTTTTAGCAAATAGAACACGATAAAAGGGATTATCATGATAATAAAGAAAGAACTTAACAGCTTTTTAGCTAATTCAATCGCAAGTGTTAACGTCCGGTTAACAGCTTCCTCCACATCCTGAAATGTTTGATCCACTTTGTCTTGGAGCGCTGGCGGTAAGTTAGCTGTAAAGTCATAAGTATGGTGCACCGCATCGCGATACATATCGATAAACATTGGTACGTTTTCCATT
This sequence comes from Bacillus sp. RAR_GA_16, assembly GCF_020165985.1. Lineage (GTDB taxonomy): Bacteria > Bacillota > Bacilli > Bacillales > Guptibacillaceae > Guptibacillus. Next base: position 442,767 of record NZ_JAIUKZ010000007.1, on the reverse strand, counting down.
AACTCTTGTGACTGCTTCACAATATGTGGAATTCCTTTTACAATGGCATACCCTGTTCCCCCAAAAAAGAGAACATAAATTAAAAGGACAGCTACACCTCGTGGCAGCCCTTCTTTGTGAATTTTTTCAACAATTGGATGAAGTAGATACGTAATAAGCGAAGCAATTAAAAAAGGAACAATTAATACAGCTAGTACATTTAGGACCGGCTCCCAAATTGGCGCTAATTTCAGTAACAAATAAACACATAGAAAAACAAGCAGAAGGGTTGTTAAATAAATGAGCCAATTAAGGTTCCATTCACGCTTCACTATTGATCCCTCCTGCTAGCCATTTCCCATCTACAATTCCACTCGCATATCATAATCTTCAAATAGATCATCAAGGGATGTTAGTGAACCATCTTCTTCTACTTGATGAAGTGAAAGAACCCCTTTAATCACAGACATTTCCACGAAGCAATTCCAACAGTAGAATTGATTGGCACCGATTTTTCCTATATTTTTACTTTTGCAATTTGGACAATGCATCTCCATATATGCCTCCTAACAGCTATTTAAGAAGATATACTCCATCCTGCCCATACATCAACCATTCTATACAGAAATCATTCCATACAAAAAAGCCAGAGAAGCTCTCTGACCTTTTTAAATCGACTCTTCAATGATCGTTTGTTCACCAATCATTTCTTGCAACTTTTCGGTTAGCTGGGTATTTCGAACCTGATCGTCTTCTGTGTTTATGGCAAGTTTAATTGCCTCTTCTTCGCCGCATAAAATCAAATAGTCCTTGCTTCTTGTAACGGCAGTATAAAGAAGGTTCTTCCGTAGCATTCGATAATATCCTTTCACAATAGGAAGAACCACAATTGGGAATTCACTCCCTTGCGATTTATGAATGGAACAACAATACGCATGTGTGAGTTGATTGAAGTCCGGTCTCCCATATACGACTTCTTGCCCATCAAAAGAGACGACAAGCTGATCCTGTTTTTCTACATTTTCTTTTGCAAAGAATACAGAAACAACTTCACCCATATCTCCGTTGTAAACGTGATCTTCTGGATTGTTAACTAGTTGAAGAACTTTATCTCCTACTCGATAAACGAGATCACCATGTATAAGCTCTCTTCTCTGTTCTGTTTGAGGATTAAATAGCCTCTGAAGCTCCTGATTTAACCGATCTACGCCAGCGGAACCTCGATACATTGGAGCAAGCACTTGAATATCTCGAGGGGAATACCCCTTTTTTAAGGCGTTCCCACACACTTGAGAAACAACATCAATAATTTGCGTTTGTGTGCATGGGAAAAATCTTCGATCAGGAGTCGGTTTACGAAACTCTTCTGGAAGCTTTCCTTCTTTGATCGAGTGGGCGAGATCTATAATCGAAGAACCTTCTGCCTGTCGATAGATATCTGTAAGTTTGCTTACTGGAAGGGCGTGAGAATCAATCATATCTTTCAGAACTTGCCCTGGTCCTACTGAAGGCAACTGATCTTCATCACCGACGACGATGACCTGAATTTGAGAAGGTAATGATTTAAATAATTGATTGGCAAGCCATACGTCTACCATCGATACCTCATCGACAATCAACAGCCTGCCTTCAATCGGATTATTTTCATCGTGCTCAAATCCAGCTTCTCCCTTCCAGCCAAGTAATCTATGTATCGTAAATGCTGGCAAACCGGTCGCTTCACTCATTCGCTTTGCTGCTCTTCCAGTTGGTGCGACGAGTAGAACAGGAAAAGGGTTTTCCTTCGTATAATCTTTGGGCTCAAGAGAGAGTCCGTTTAATTCGGCATAAAGCTCAACAATTCCTTTTATAACCGTTGTTTTTCCTGTACCCGGTCCGCCAGTTAAGATCATGAATGGAGACGCTATTGCTTTTTGTACAGCTTCACGCTGGGACGGCGCATACTGAATGCCAAGTCTTTCTTCGAGATCTCCAAGTGCGCGATAAAATTCAGATTCAGGAAAAGAGTCAGCATACTCTGTTTGTGCCATCACCTGATTTAATCCCGTTACGAGTCCTTTTTCTGCATAATATAGAGAATGCAAATAAATTCTTTCACGATCGAGAATGAGTTTATCGCTTTCGTAAAGAAAAATAAGTTCTCGAGAGATATCCGCTTCATCAGGTACATCCCCTAGAAGCTCCCTGACAGATTCAATGAGAGCATCGTACTCAAGATAAACATGTCCTTCCTGTAGGGTTTGTTCATTTAACGTATGAAGACATGCTGCCCGAATGCGATCGGGATGCTTTCCTTCTATACCGATCGATCTTCCCAAATCATCTGCACGTCGGAAACCGATTCCTTCAACATCTTGAATAAGCTGGTATGGATTTTTCTCAACAATTTCTAGCGTTTCTTGCTTATACGCTTTAAAGATTTTCATCGATAGCCTAGGACCAAATCCTAATTCAGTTAAACGAATCATGATTTGATCAAGGCCCTGATGCTCCATAAGAGAGTCGTATAACCCCTTTGCTTTTTCTTCAGATAGCTTTGGAACCTGGCTTAGTACCGAGGGATCACGCATAATTTTAGCAATCGCGCGTTCTCCAAGTACATCAACAATCGATTCAGCTGTCTTTTCACCAATTCCATGAAATAAATCACTTGATAAGTATTGGACAAGCCCTGGCTTTGATTCCGGCATCTGTCTCTCAAATGATTCCACAGCGTACTGTTTTCCATATCGAGGATGATCCGTAAACCGTCCGTAAAAGACATACGTCTCATCTTCAAGAAGTCGAGGAATCATCCCATTCACCACAACTTCTTTCTCGTCGTAGGCTTCATTCGTTTCTGATATTCGAAGTCTTGCCACCCCATACAAACTCTCTTCATTGAAAAAAATCATCTGTATCGGTCTTCCTTTGATATAACCCTTTTGTGGCTGATCCATAAGATCTTCTCTCCAATAACTGAAAATTTAATTGTTATTGTTCATCGCTTGCTCCATTTGCTTTTTACCATTACCTGCTAGAAGATGATCTGGTTGGATGTCGAGGGCACGATCAAAACAAGTTAATGCTTTTGTGAGCTGTTCCTGATAGGCATAGCTAACGCCAAGATTAAACCACGCATCTGCATGCTCCGGGTCTTCTTGCACCACTCTTTCAAACTGAGGAAGGGCTAAATCAATCGAACCTTGTTGTGCTAGACATAGAGCATATTGAAAACGTGCTTCTGAGTCTTCTTCATTTAGTTCGACAGCTCGTTGGAAGAACGGAAGCGCTAAACGAAGTGCATCCTGCATCATAAAGCACTGACCCATCATAAAGTGAACATCACTTTGGTCAAGTCCCTGCTGAATTGCTTTTTGATACATGTCTGCAGCGTCTTTGTACTGTTCTAGTTCAAAAAAAGCATTCCCTGCTCCGTAATATGCTGTTCCCTGCGTTTCATCTAGATCAATCGCTTTTTCAAAATAGGCAACCGCCTGTTTCACTTCGCCCGCTTGTGCCAAAAGGTTTCCGATATTTGTATAAGCAACCGGATCGTCCGGGTTTTCTTCGATCGCTTCATAAAGTAACGTAACAGCTTTTTCTAATTCTCCATTATTCATTGCTTCTATTGCACGTTCATTTTTTTGACTCATCTTAAAAACTCCTTATTTCTATCGCTCATTCTCTAGTTTAGCATAAGTTAGCTACAGATTCTTCACCTCAAAAAAACAGCCTCATTCCTTTTCGAAATGAGGCGCTTCATTACACGTATGTGAGTTCACTTGCGTTCTTAAATACTTGATCAATGGTAGCTCCCCCGAGACATTCATCTCCATTGTAAAATACAACGGCTTGTCCTGGGGTGATCGCACGAACCGGCTCATCAAACGTTACTTTCAAACGATCATCATCAAGTTTTTCAACTGTTACGCCTGAATCTTTTTGGCGATAGCGGAATTTTGCCGTGCATGTCATGACATCATCCATTGGCAAATTTGAAACCCAGCTTGAATTTACTGCAATAAGGGAATCAGAGTAGAGAAGTTCGTTATGGAAGCCTTGATCAACATAGAGAACATTATCGTCAAGGTTCTTTCCAACAACAAACCACGGTTCACCGTCGCCACCAATACCTAGACCATGTCGTTGACCAATTGTGTAATACATTAGTCCGTCATGTTGACCTTTTTCTTCTCCTTCAAGTGTCATCATCTTGCCTGGCTGAGCAGGAAGATATTGCCCAAGAAATTCTTTGAAATTACGCTCACCTATAAAGCAAATTCCCGTACTATCTTTTTTCTTAGCTGTAGCAAGACCTGCTTCTTCTGCAATTTCTCGCACCTTTTTCTTTTCGATGCCACCGAGTGGGAACATCACTTTGGAGAGCTGTTCTTGGGTAAGCTGATTCAAGAAATAAGTTTGATCCTTATTATCATCTACACCTCGAAGCATTTTCACTTCTCCATCGCGTTCGACCACTTGTGCATAGTGACCTGTAGCAAGATAATCTGCTCCAAGTGTTAAAGCATGCTCAAGAAATGCTTTAAATTTAATCTCTTTGTTGCACATGACATCAGGATTCGGTGTACGTCCACCTTTATATTCATCAAGGAAATAAGTAAAAACCTTATCCCAATATTGTTTCTCGAAGTTGACTGCGTAGTACGGAATGCCGATCTGGTTGCATACACGAATCACATCATTGTAATCTTCTGTTGCGGTGCATACCCCGTTTTCGTCGGTGTCGTCCCAGTTTTTCATGAAAATGCCGATTACATCATAGCCCTGTTCTTTTAACATTAACGCAGCGACTGATGAATCAACACCACCGGACATCCCAACCACGACTCGTATATCTTCATTCTTTTTAGCTGTCATGGTTGCACCTCCTCTTCTTTAACACAAATTGTGTCCTGACTATTTTATAACTTCTTTAATCGATTGACAATCTTAACGACTTCACTGGCTGCTTTCTTCGCGTCATCAATCGTATTTCCATATCCAAAACTAAAACGGATTGCGGTTTGAGTTCGCTCGCTATCTCCATACATAGCGGTTAACACATGAGACGGTTCATGGGATCCTGCTGTACAAGCCGAACCGCTTGAAACAGCAATTCCTGCAAGATCAAGGTTCATTAGCATAGGTTCTACCTTTGCATCCAGAAAGCTCACATTCAAAACATGAGGAAGCACGTGTTGCTCATCTCCGTTCACCTGATAAGAAAGAGATTCTTCTTTGAATGCATTTAGCATCACTTGCTTCATATTTTGATAAAGCTCAATTTTAGCTTCGCGGTCTAGATGCATCAACTCAGCTGCCTTCTCCATTCCAACGATTCCAGCTACGTTTTCCGTACCGGCACGACGCTTACGCTCCTGCTCTCCACCATAAGAATAGGGAACAAGTTTTGTACCATCTTTCACATATAGAAAACCTACACCTTTTGGACCATTAATTTTATGAGAGGAGACAGAAAGCAGGTCAACTCCTAGATCCTTCACATTCATGTTAATTAACCCATACGCCTGCACGGCATCTGTATGAAAGATGATGTCAGACTCATTTGCAATTCTAGCAATTTCTGATATGGGCTGTATTGTACCTACTTCGTTATTTCCATACATAACCGTAATCAAAATCGTTTCTGGACGAATCGCCTTTTCAAGATCAGCTATCGAAATTCTACCCTTCTCATCTACAGGTAAATACGTGACATCAAAACCTTCTTTCTCAAGTCCTTTACACGCATTGAGTGCAGCATGATGCTCAACCTCTGTTGTGATAATATGATTTCCTTTAGCTAGGTTTCCTTTAGCAGCTCCTATAATTGCTAGATTATCTGCTTCTGTCCCTCCGCTTGTGAAAATAATTTCATTAGCTTTTGCATGAATACTGCTTGCAAGATTATTTCTTGCTTCATCAAGCGCATGACGCGACTTACGACCGAACTGATGGATACTTGAAGGATTACCAAAGTCACTTTTTAGTGATGAAACCATCGCTTCAATCACATCGGGATGAACCGGTGATGTTGCAGCGTGGTCCATATAGATTGCACTCATTATTAGTCACCTCTTACTACCAGCAACGAGCCGGCTACTAAATATAAAACATATAGCTGTCTTGCTCTCCTTCACCTTCGTAGGTTGCAAGATCTTCTAGGGTTGTCGAATCGAGAACATCTTTTACAGCATCCCTTATTTTTAACCACAAATCTCGTTTAGCAGGCTCTTCATCATCCATTACTTCTACAGGACTTATCGGTCCTTCAAGCACGCGAATAATATCCCCTGCTGTAATGGTGCTCGCTTCTTGAGCAAGAATATAGCCCCCATATGCCCCGCGCACACTTTTAACAAGACCAGCATTACGTAATGGTGCGACAAGCTGTTCGAGATAATGCTCTGATAAATCTTTACTTCTTGCAATGGATTTTAAAGAAATAGGTCCATCACCGTGCTTTTTTGCTAACTCCATCATAATCGTTAATCCGTATCTTCCTTTTGTCGATATCTTCATATCTTCCACCTCTTTCTATCAATCGAGCGACAAACGCTTTACACTGTGGCAAAGAATAACCAACGATCGGACCAATCGTTATACAAAACAAAAGCGTGCCAATATTAACCGGCCCTTGCAATAACCACCCAAGAAAAAGAACCACCATTTCCATTGAAAGGCGAATGCGTTGTACTTTCCAACCCGTGCGCTCGGTTAAGACAAGCATTAAACTATCTCTTGGACCTGCTCCTCGATCTGCCGCAATATAGAGCCCAATCCCATAACCCATAATAAGAATACCACTAATCAGCATAACCAATTTTCCAGGTAAATGATCAGGGGTTTTCAGAAAAGGAAGCCATAAATAAAGGTCAATAAAAACGCCAACTAGAAGCATATTAAGAAAAGCACCAAGTTTTGGCCATGACCGTTCTAATAAAGACGTCGCCCCAATAATCATGAAACCTATGATAATGGACCACGTACCAATCGTTAAACCGAACTGCTGATAAAGTCCGATGTGGAAAACATCCCACGGTGCACTTCCAGCTTCTGCACGAATCATGAGAGCTATGCCAAATGCCATCACGAGTAGACCTGATACAAAAATCCCCCAGCTCATCCAGAACCAGGATATGCCTCTATTCGCTTGTTTCATTTCATCCCTCTTATCTCAATCTAATCTCATCTATCTAGCTATTGATTCTGTTAGTAAACCTTCGCTATTATAGCACGAACCGCTTTTTCTTGCATTTCCAAAACCCGTATAGTATGTTTCAACTAATTAGGAAAGGACGGGTGTTTTATGGATTTATTCGATTATCCAAAAGGTAAAAGCAACACTTCTTCAGGACCACTCGCTAGCAGGATGAGACCGAGATCCATTGAAGAATTTATTGGACAAGACCACATTATTGGCGATGGAAAATTATTAAGAAGAGCTATCCAAGCTGATCAACTAACACCTATGATTTTCTTTGGTCCGCCTGGAACGGGTAAAACAACCCTTGCTCGCATTATTGCGAATACGACATCCGCACATTTTGAACAACTTAATGCCGTAACGTCTGGCGTTGCTGACATTAGAAGATTAACTTCTGAAGCAAAGGATCGCTTAAAGCTCGATGATCAAAAAACCGTTCTCTTTATTGATGAAATCCATCGATTTAACAAATCACAGCAGGATGCGCTTCTCCCTTTTGTTGAAGATGGAACAATCGTCTTAATTGGAGCTACAACAGAAAGTCCGATGTTTGAAATCAACGCGGCACTCCTTTCTCGCTCAAGATTATTTCGTTTTGAACACCTTAATGAAACAACAATAAAGAACATTCTTTTTCAGGCCATTCAAGATAAAGATCGCGGTTTTGGAAAATACAATATCGAAATAGAAGATGAAGCGATTAACCACCTCATTGATGTTTCAAACGGAGACGCGCGAACAGCGCTAAACGCACTGGAACTAGCTGTTCTTACTACGACGCCTAACCAAGACGGGCAACTCATCATTACACTCGCTATTGCAGAAGAATCCATTCAACAGCGCGTACTTCAGTACGATAAAGATAGCGACAATCACTATGATACCGTTTCGGCTTTTATTAAAAGTATACGAGGATCTGATCCAGACGCTACGCTATACTGGTTAGCTAAAATGATCTATGCAGGAGAAGACCCTCGCTTTATTGCGAGACGACTATATGTTCATGCCGCCGAAGATATTGGACTTGCTGATCCAAACGCGCTTCTAGTCGCACACGCCGCTACGTATGCAGTCGAATTTATCGGCATGCCTGAAGCTAGAATTCCATTAGCTGAAGCTGCGTTATATCTCGCAACTGCACCCAAAAGCAACGCTGTTATTTCAGGAATAGACGCAGCTCTTGCCGCAGTAAAAAAAGAAAAAAACGGGACAGTTCCCCTTCATTTACGTGATTCTCACTATAAAGGCGCTTCTGAACTTGGTCATGGGATTGACTATAAGTACCCACATAATTACCCAGGAGGCTATGTCCCTCAGCAATACCTCCCAGATCATATGATTAGAAAAACATTCTACAAACCTACTGAGCGTGGACACGAAAGAACAATACAAAAAAGATTGGATTATTTCGCAGAGCGCATCAAATCAGATAGTAAAAAATCGTAACAACAGGGCTAATGCCCTGTTGTTTTTTCTTTATTCTTGCAATCTATCTCAAATTTACAAGACTTCTGTATAAATTCTTTCAGACTGGCAAAGCTATGATTACTTTCAAAACGCAAAATTGTTGAACATATAAAGGAGCTGAATAAAATGAAAGTAAGACAAGATGCTTGGTCTCATGAAGATGATTTAATGCTTGCCGAAACAGTGCTACGACACGTAAGAGAAGGTAGTACACAACTAAAAGCCTTTGATGAAGTCGGCGACCGACTTAGTCGCACTTCAGCAGCCGTTGGATTTAGATGGAACGCCATAGTAAGAGAAAGGTACGAACAAGCTCTAAAACTGGCGAAAAAGCAGCGTAAAGAAATGAAGCGTGCAGAACGCAGACACCCTGAATATACAAAAAGAGAATCACAAAAGCCCGTTTTACAACAAGCGCAACCACTCTCACAGCCTTTACTTGAAACACCAGTTCACACGATTGAATCACCATTAACCAAAAAGCAACTAACAATGAGAGATGTCATCACATTCTTATCTAATCTTGAACAGTCCGCCTCCTCAACAAACAAACTAAGAACGAACCTTGAGAAACTAGAATCGGAGAATCAAAATCTAAAAGAAGAAAACACCATGCTCCATCAAAGAATTAAAACACTCGAAAACGAACAACAAGTCATGAAAGAAGATTACCAGTCCCTCATTCAGATCATGGACCGGGCCAGAAGAATGGTCGTCCTAAACGACAACGAAGACCAAAACGTCCCAACCTTCAAAATGGATAAGAACGGAAACCTAGAAAAAGTCGCGAGGTAAAAACGAAAAGCGGAAGAGCCCGTTTAGCCTCGACAAGCGCTGGAGCCCCACAAAAAGAACACGCTCTTTGTGTTCATTTTGTGGGGTGAAGCGATCGAGAGGCTGGGCGCTGTAGCTGGATCTCATGAAAAGCGGAGTGGGCCTGATTAAATCCGCAGGATGTTGGATCCCTTTCGAATGAGACGCTTTTTGTCTCAATCGAAAGGGTGAAACAGCCGGAGGATTTGGCCCGCGCAGCTAGACAAGAAAAGCGGAAGCGCCCGTTTAGACACGGCAGGCCTTTAATGCTATAAAAACAAATCTACACTAAAAAAAGCATCCACTCAAAACATGAGCGGATGCTTTATTAATTGTCATAAAAATAGAAGAGCCCCAACTGTGCCGTCCTTTCCATAATTGTTGAACCTGCATTGGCAGGTGGGTGCCCTATTCCACTCTCCGTACGTCCTCAGCTACCGAGGCGTGTACTTTGAACGGAAAGAATCAGGCTCCCGTTGTAAAAGTGTTGGCTCAAATTATTATGGAAGTAAACGTACACTTCAGGACTCTTCGTTAACTTGTAATTGAATTATAGCAGACCTTCAAACCGATTTCAATCTTCGTGCATTAGGTCCATTTTATTATTTTTTTATTCTTTCTCAGCGGCAACTGGCTTCTTAGCAAGCTCAAGATGAAGCTCTTTTAATTGATCTTCGCTAACTGGAGAAGGTGCTTCTGTTAACAAGCAGCTTGCGCTCGCTGTTTTAGGGAATGCAATCGTATCGCGAAGATTTGTTCTACCAGCTAGCAACATCACAAGACGATCAAGACCGAATGCAATACCGCCATGTGGTGGTGTTCCATATTCAAATGCTTCAAGTAGGAAACCAAACTCAGCCTCTGCTTCTTCTTTTGTAAAGCCTAGCGCTTTAAACATTTTCTCTTGCACATCACGTTGGAAAATACGCTGTGAACCTCCACCTAGCTCATAACCGTTTAGCACAAGGTCATAGGCATCTGCACGAACTTTTCCAGGCTCTTCCTCGAGAAGGTGAAGATCTTCTTTCAAAGGCATTGTAAATGGATGATGTTCCGCAAAATAGCGATCTGCTTCCTCATCGTAACTCATCAGTGGGAAGTCCATGATCCAGAGGAAATTAAACTTAGAATAGTCAATAAGATCAAGATCTTTACCAAGTTTTGAACGAAGAGAACCAAGACTGTCTGCTACGACAGATTTACTGTCAGCAACGAACAGAAGAAGGTCACCTGCTTCTGCATCGAAAGCTTCTTTCAATTGCGCAGCAAGAGCTTCGTCAAAGAATTTAGAAATAGGTCCTTTCAAACCTTCTTCTTCTACTTTTAACCATGCAAGACCTTTTGCTTTGTAAGTTTTCACATATTCTGTTAAAGCATCAATGTCTTTACGTGAGTATTCGCTGGCAGCGCCTTTCGCGTTAATTCCTTTAACAGCTCCGCCAGAAGCAACAGCGCCTGAGAACACTTTAAAATCAGAGTCTTTTACAAGTTCTGATACGTCCACAAATTCCATCTCAAAACGCGTATCAGGTTTATCAGAGCCATAGCGATTCATCGCTTCTGCATGAGTCATACGCTGAAACGGGCTACTGATTTCTATCCCCTTCGTTCCTTTCAATACCGCGCTCATCATTTCTTCCATCATCTTAATCAAATCTTCTTTCGGAAGGAACGATGTTTCAATATCGACTTGAGTAAATTCAGGTTGACGATCCGCTCTAAGGTCTTCGTCACGGAAGCAGCGAACAACCTGGTAATAGCGCTCAAAACCTGAAACCATTAAAAGTTGCTTGAACAGCTGAGGAGATTGTGGAAGCGCGTAGAATTCTCCTTCGTGAACACGGCTTGGCACAAGATAGTCACGAGCGCCCTCTGGCGTACTTTTCGTTAGCATTGGTGTTTCAATTTCAAGGAATTCATGTTGATCTAAGAAGTCACGTATTACCTTTGTTGTGCGATGACGAAGCTTGAAAGTCTCTTGCATCACCGGACGTCGTAAATCCAAGTAGCGATATTTCAAACGAATATCTTCGCCAACCTCTACGTCGTTTGCAATGCTAATGGGAGGGTTTTTAGCTGCATTAAGAATTTCAAGTGATTCAGCATGAACTTCAATGGAGCCTGTTGGAAGATTTGGGTTTACTGTTCCTTCTCCACGTGCCACCACTTTCCCCGTAATGCCAAGAACATATTCATTTCTTACATTTTCCGCTAGTTCTAGTGCTTCTTTTGATAAATCCGGGTTAAAAACAACCTGTACGATTCCTGAGCGGTCTCTAAAATCAATAAAGATCAATCCGCCAAGATCACGACGTTTTTGAACCCACCCTTTCAACTCTACTGTTTCGCCGATTTCACTTTCACGAATTGTTCCGCATGCATGGCTTCTTCCGATCATTCTCCAACTTCCTCCTTTAATTTCTTAACAAGATAGTGATCTACTTCTGAGAGGCTTATTGCTTCCTGTTCACCAGTGTTCATATCTTTTATATTAATTTCATTTTTCTCAATTTCTTCATCACCTAAGATGGCAACAAACTTTGAGTTCAGTCGATTAGCCGCTTTAAACTGACCTTTCATCTTCTTATCGAGGTAGTCACGCTCAGTGGAAAGTCCAGCTTTTCTAAGTTTTTGAACAAGACCATTGGAAACTTTCTGTGCTTCCTCGCCCATTGTGACAACGTAGCAATCAATCGTTTTTTCGATCGGAAGGTCTACGCCTTCTGCTTCTAATGCCATTAACAGCCGTTCAATACTCATCGCGAACCCAATTCCTGGCGTTGATGGGCCACCCATCTCTTCAACTAGGCCGTTATAACGACCACCGCCGCTAAGTGTCGTAATAGCACCAAACCCATCAGCGTCGCTCATAATCTCAAATGCCGTATGATTATAATAATCCAGTCCACGTACAAGGCGATCATCAAGAACATATTCGATTCCCATTTGATCCAATGCTTCTTTGACCTTATCAAAATAAGTGGAAGATTCTTCATTCAAGTAATCAATGATGGATGGCGCAGTTCCCATTAATTCATGGTCACGATCCTTTTTACAATCTAGAATGCGGAGTGGATTTTTCTCGAGACGACTTTGACAGTCACTACAAAACTCCCCGATTCTCGGTTCAAAATGATTAATAAGTGCTTCACGGTGAGCTTCACGACTTTCTTTATCACCAAGACTATTTAGATAAAGTTTAAGCTTTTTAAGACCTAGTTCTTGATACAAGCTCATCGCAAGAGCAATGACCTCTGCATCAATCGAAGGATCATTACTACCAAGAGCCTCAATCCCGAACTGAACAAACTGCCTCATTCGTCCTGATTGAGGCCGTTCATATCGAAACATAGGGCCAATATAGTACAATTTAACCGGCTGCTCAGGTAAACCGTACATTTTGTTATTCACATATGCACGAACGGCTGAAGCGGTTCCCTCAGGACGAAGTGTTAAGCTACGATTTCCTCGATCTTCAAATGTATACATTTCTTTTTGAACGATATCTGTTGTATCGCCAACACCGCGTTGGAACAACTCGGTGTGTTCAAAAATGGGTGTGCGTAGTTCATGATAATTGTATCTACGGCAAATATCTCTCGCCTTATTTTCAATGTATTGCCATAACTCTGAAGTACCAGGAACGATATCCTGTGTACCTCTAGGAATTTGAAAACTCATTCTTTATCCTCCTTTAATCACTTACAAGAAGCTCAACTCGGTTAAACTGAAGTGGAAAAGCTATTTTTTGGATACAAAAAAACTCCCATCCCTGAATCGAAATTCAGGGACGAGAGTTACCCGCGGTGCCACCCTAATGGAAGGATGCATCCTTCCTCTTAAAACAGTTAACGCCTGTTTACGTCGCCCCCTACTGAGTTACCTGTTCGGAGACGATCCTTGGAAGTGTCTTTCAAAAAAGCGGTATCGAGAAATGCTCTCAGCCTAACGGCATTTCCTCTCTGCTCAACCCGGACTTTTTTTACTTTTCTTCCTCAACGGAGCTTCGTATCGATTTACTGAATTGTTTTCTATCATACGAGTCAGCGTTTTTTTTGTCAAGTGTATTCACGATGGTTTTATCTTTTCATTTTTTGTTTCATGATTTTGACACTTTTCAATGACAGGCCAAATTCTTCCGCAAGTTCCATATTTGACAAACACTGTTCTTTTTGTAGAAAATCATGAAAGTCGACGCCAAATTCTGGTTGGGACATGTTGTAGCTCATCATTTCTTTATTTGTCGATCGCATGAAAGTTCACCCTCTTCGTATATTATTTTCTTAGTTTCACCAAAAAACAGTGGTTTTACAACTAAACGAAGGAATCTTTTCATCCGATAAAGAAATTATCTAAGCAAAGGTTTAGTGAAAGGAGATTTCCATTGAAGAGAACGATTTTTTTTATGGCCTTATTTTTCATAGCAATTCTTATTCCTCATACAGTATCAGCTACCAATGCTCTTTTCGAACAAACGGTTAATGTTCGTTCACAACCATTCCTTTCGTCTACAATCATTGCTCAAGTGCATCAAGGTGATAAAGCAGCGATCAGGGAGAATCAAGATGATTGGCTGTATGTAGAGCTAACTACAGGAGAAAAGGGTTGGGTAGCTAGCAGGTTTGCAACGATAACGACAGATACAGAAAGTGAACAAACGATTCAATCGACTGTATCTGATTTACAAGTACGCGCTGGACCCGGCAAAGAATACAAAACTCTTGGAAGTATTTCTCAAGATAGCGAATGGAACGTTTTAAATAGCGAAGGTGACTGGATTTCGATCGAATATAACGATCAAACAGGCTGGGTGGCTTCATGGTTAGTAAATACAGTTTCACAAGAGAATGAACAGCATTCTGGTGGAAATAAAGAAGTCATGACACAGCTGTTAAATGTTCGAGTAATGCCAGGAACAGAAAATCGTATTTTATCTCAACTTCCTTTAGGTACAGTCGTCGAAGAAATGAAAACAGAAAACAATTGGAGTTTCATCCGATATGACAATGGGCAAACAGGTTGGGTGGACAGCACCTACTTACAAAATACCGACAAGAAGGAAGAGGAAGGATTTGCAACGATTCTATATCACGCAACGAACATTAGAAGCGGGCCAGGATTAAGCTATCCCGTGATTCAGCAAGCAGCGATCCACGAACGCTACCAAATCGTTGAAAAAGAAGGTGACTGGTTTCGCATTTTACTTTCTGATGGGCGGTCTGCTTATGTAGCAGATTGGATCGTTACCACTGCTTCGAATTTTTCAACTTCCCCCACATTAAAATCAGGAAAAACAGTCGTTCTCGATGCTGGACACGGCGGTTTTGATAGCGGTGCTTTAGGGATTACAACGCTTGAAAAAATCCTTACGCTTAAAACCACGATTACCATTGCTGAGAAATTAAAAAATGCTGGTGTAGAAGTGATTTTAACAAGAGATGATGATACCTTTATTTCGCTTGCAGAACGAACGATGACATCTGAGCGCTATCAGGCAGATGCTTTTATTAGCATTCATTTTGATAGCACTGTCGATCCAACGGCAAATGGTACAACAACTTATTATTATGAAAATGGAGATATGCCACTTGCCACGTCGATCCACACAGAGATTGGGGACGATACTTCACTACGAGATCGCGGCATACGGTTCGGGAATTACTATGTCCTTCGAAATAATCAGCAGCCTTCCGTTCTTCTCGAACTTGGCTTTCTTTCTAACCCATGGGAAGAGCAATTAGTAAATAAGGCAACGTATCAAAATAATATTACGACAGAAATTTCAAATGGCATTCTTGCCTTTTTGGAATGAGCTACATTTAGAAAACAAATAGCAGACATAGAAAAACCGCGCCCAAAAAGGAACGCGGTTTTTCTCTATTCTTTACTTTCAATCACCAGAGTGACCGGTCCATCATTCGTAAGCTGAACATCCATCATTTCTCCGAATATGCCAGTCTGTACATCCAGGTTTTCTTTTCTAAGTAGCTCATTAAACTTCTCATAGAGAAGGATTGCTTCAGATGGTTTAGCTGCTTTCATAAAGTTAGGACGCCTTCCTTTGCGACAATCCCCGTATAAAGTGAATTGTGAAATGGAAAGAATCGCCCCACCTTTATCTTTAACAGATAAATTCATGCGATCATTCTCATCTTCAAATATTCTCAGGTTGGCAATCTTAGAAGCAAGATAAGCGGCATCCTCCTCTGTGTCTTCGTGAGTGACGCCTAGAAGGACGACAAGACCAGAATCAATCTGACCTGTCGTCTCTCCGTTCACGGTGACAGAGGCATGCTTAGAACGTTGTATAACGGCTTTCATGAAGAACTTCCTTTCTACTACTTTACTGCATAATTCTGCGCACAGCATAGATATCTGGAATGCGCTTCACTCGCTCAACAACTTTCTGGAGGTGAGCGGTATTCCGGATCGAAACGGTCATGCTGATGGTAGCCATTTTGTTGTTATCTGATCGGCCAGAGACGGACGTCATATCCGTTTTAGTTTCAGCGACAGCTTGAAGAACCTCATTCAAAAGCCCACGGCGATCAAATCCGCTGATTTCGATATCCACATTATAATTTTTGGGAGAGTCACTTTCCCATTCAACCTCTAAAAGACGCTCCTGCCCATTCTCTTCATTTACATTAGGGCAGTCTTTCCTATGAATCGATACGCCTCTTCCCTTCGTAATGTATCCTACAATATCATCACCTGGAACAGGGTTACAGCATCGTGAAAGACGGATTAGCAGGTTATCGATCCCTTTCACTCGCACTCCAGATTCTGCTCTCTTCGGAGGACGCGTTGGTGTATGTGTTGTTTTGCCTTCAATAATTGATTTTGCTAACTCTTCTTCCTGCTCTTTCGTCCGTTCTTTTCGAGCCTTATCAGTTAGCCTTGTTGCAATTTGTGCAGCCGTAATTCCACCATAACCAACCGCCGCATACATATCTTCTTCACTTGTAAAGTTGAACTTTTTCGATACATTCGCTATGTTATCTGCTGTAAGTACAGCTTTTAACTCAAAGCCATGGTTTTTAATTTCTTTTTCTACTAGCTCACGGCCTTTTTCAACGTTTTCTTCACGCTTTTCTTTTTTAAACCACTGCTTAATTTTATTTTTAGCGTGAGAACTTTGACTAATTTTGAGCCAATCTTTACTAGGACCATAAGAGTGCTTCGAAGTGAGAACCTCTACAATATCGCCGGTTTTTAATCGGTGATCGAGTGGCACCATTTTGCCATTTACTTTGGCACCAATACAATGATTACCAATTTCAGTATGAATACGGTATGCGAAATCAAGAGGCACCGAGCCGGTTGGCAACTCAAAGACGTCTCCTTTAGGTGTAAAAACAAATACCATATCACTAAATAAATCAATCTTGAGTGATTCCATAAATTCTTCTGCATTAGAAACGTCGTTTTGCCATTCAAGAATCTGTCTAAACCAGGATAGCTTTTTCTCAAAAGAGCTATTCACTTGATTTTCGTCGCCTTCTTTGTAGGCCCAATGCGCAGCAATTCCGTATTCCGCAACTTTGTGCATATCTGAAGTTCGTATTTGCACCTCAAGCGGATCACCTTTTGGTCCAATAACGGTCGTATGAAGCGACTGGTACATATTTGCTTTTGGCATAGCGATGTAATCTTTGAATCGCCCTGGCATAGGCTTCCAGCACGTATGAATGATACCTAGCACCGCATAGCAATCTTTAATACTGTTTACGACAATTCGGACTGCTAATAAATCGTATATTTCATTAAATTGCTTATGTTGCTTAGCCATTTTGCGATAAATACTATAAATATGTTTGGGACGTCCAGAAATTTCCGCGTCAATCGATACTTCTTTAACACGTTCTTGAATTTCATCCACCACTTCATGCACAAATCCTTCACGCTCAGCTCGTTTCTTCTGCATTAAGTTCACAATACGATAGTATTGCTGTGGATTTAAATAGCGAAGTGCTGTATCCTCTAGCTCCCACTTAATCGTGGAAATACCAAGACGATGCGCAAGTGGCGCAAAAATTTCTAGCGTCTCATTTGCCTTTTGCATCTGTTTTTCTTTTGGCATATGCTTCAATGTCCGCATATTATGAAGACGGTCTGCTAGTTTAATGAGAATGCACCTGATATCTTGTGCCATAGCAATCATCATTTTCCGATGATTCTCTGCTTGTTGCTCGCGCTTTGATTTATACTTGATTTTTTTCAGTTTTGTCACGCCGTCGACAAGCATGGCGAGTTCAGGACTGAATTCATCAGAAATTTGCTCAAGCGTTACGTCAGTGTCTTCGACGACATCATGAAGAAAGCCCCCAGCAACTGTAACGGGGTCCACCTCAAGATTCACAAGAATGCCAGCAACCTCAATAGGATGAATAATATAGGGTTCACCCGATTTACGGTACTGGCCTTCATGTGCTTTTCGCGCGTATTCATATGCTCTATTAAGATAGGAGAGATCGTCTTCAGACAAATACTGCTCCGCTCTTTCCATCACTTCTTCTATCGTCATCAAATCACCTTGATTACTGTTGGTATATTGCTTCTATTATCGTTAAAAAAAGTCACCATGTAAAGAGATTAAGAGAAAAATGTCGTTTTTTCCCGCTTGGTCATACAGAAATCCTCTTGATAAAGGTTCATAAAGAGAAAGAGCGTCCGGTAATTCGGACACTCCATTCTTTAGTATGTCATTAACGTAAAGATATCATGACGATCAAGATTTTTACGACCTTCAAGATAGGAAAGTTCAATCATGAAAGCAAGTCCTACTACGACTCCTCCAAGCATTTCCACAAGTTCAATTGTCGCATTAATTGTACCGCCTGTAGCAAGTAAATCGTCCGTAATTAGGACTCTTTGCCCCGGTTTAATCGCATCCTTATGAATCGTGAGGACGTCTTTTCCGTATTCAAGACCATAATCTACTTTAGCTACTTCACGCGGTAACTTGCCTTCTTTTCGAACAGGCACGAAACCAATACCCAGGATATATGAAACTGGACACCCTACGATAAATCCTCTTGCTTCTGGTCCTACAATAACATCAACATTTTTATCCTTAGCGAAATCAGCAATATCATTGACGACTCCTCGATAAGCTTCGCCGTTTTGCATTAACGGAGTGATGTCTTTAAAACGAATACCCTCTTTCGGATAATCTTCAACCACTGCGATATAATCTTTATAATTCATTTACTTAATGGCCTCCTCAGTGCTATTGAAACAATTAACTGATTGATCGAACCAACTTTTCAAAGCATGATAGGAGGAATAGCAAAAATCATTTTCGAGCTTTGCTTTTTCAAGCTTACTCCTATACGTTTTAGAAGAAGTTAATTCAGTTTTGACAGATTGTGGATTTAGTGAAATCAGTCCATTATCCATTGTAACAAAATCTAGCTCAAAAAACACCTCTGACATAAAAGGGACCGTTTCTTTTGACCAACCTTTATGTTTGGCGAGTTTTTCAGCATCTCGTAAATGGAAACTCCCTCTTTTCATTAAGAAAGCATAGAACCATTTAAAATCTTCCCGTGACG
This sequence comes from Bacillus sp. RAR_GA_16, assembly GCF_020165985.1. Lineage (GTDB taxonomy): Bacteria > Bacillota > Bacilli > Bacillales > Guptibacillaceae > Guptibacillus. The sequence goes on along the minus strand of NZ_JAIUKZ010000007.1, from coordinate 423,762 downwards.
GCAGTGTTGAGAAGAAATGATCTTCTTCATGTTCAAATACCGCATACGTGCGATCTGGTAAGCCGCCTGAGCGAAATAGATTCACGAGATCTTCCTCTAAGTCAGGAAGATCAAGGAGCATGACATACTTTTTCTCAAACGACAAGTCTTGCTCTGTTGGATGAGTAATCACATAATCTTTCCAGTTATCAAGACCAAGTTTTGTTATGGTGTTATTCTGAAATGCCACCATGACAAGCTTGTCGAGCGGAAGAGTTTCAAGGCGTTTCTTTAAATCGCGTATACCTCGGTAATCAAAAAGCTGCCACTCATTGACTGCGATATCTTTCACAAAAATTTGTGGTTTTCGAAGTCCGTTCCATTCATTGACAGCGAGCTGACCAATCACACTTACAGCTGCTCTTGAGGCAATTTCTTCAAATGCATAGCCAAAATGAAAGCCTACGCCATCCAATGTTGCGCCATTTTCCTCAAGTCCCACCTTTAAATGATTATCCTGACTACCAATTCGTCGAATTTGTGATAAATGAACGTCTTTAAGCATGACAACTGGTTTCGGATTACTTACACCGAAAGGCGCTAGAAGATTCATTTCTTCAATCGTTTCGAGCGTTACATCTTCTACATGACAGTGAAGATCAACTTTGGTAAGGGGCGTTAGATCTTCATCCGTTAATTTTTCCAACGCCTGATTGTTTAATCTTAATCGCAACTGATCGAGGTATTCCAGGTCAATGGTCATGCCTGCTGCCATCGGATGTCCACCAAAATGGGGGAGGATATCTCTACATTCTGAAAGATTTGCAAACATATCGAATGCTTCGATACTACGAGCGGAACCTTTTGCCACACCTTTTTCTCGATCAATACTCATTACGATGGTTGGACGGTAATATTTCTCAACTAGTCGAGAGGCGACAATCCCTATAACCCCTGCGTTCCATCCTTCTCTCGCAATAATGAGAACCCGATTGTTTTCATCACTAAAATGATTCGTTTCCACCTCTTCAATGGCTTCTTTCGTCATGGTATTTACAAGCTCTTGACGGTTTTTATTCAAAGCATCGATATCAGCGGCAAGCTGTTCTGCTAGTAACGGATCATCTGTTGTAAGGAGTTCAACAGCGGGATCTGCACTGTCCAAACGTCCTGCCGCGTTTAACCTTGGACCTATTCCAAAACCAAGGTGCTCTTCGTTTAACTCCTGACCTTTCAAGCCACACACGTCCAAAAGCGCCTTAATTCCAGGTTTGCTTGAATTTTGAAGTGCTCGTATTCCTTCACTAGCAAGAAGACGATTCTCATCCTGAAGGGGAACTAAATCAGCAATAGTACCCATAGCTGCAATTTCAAGTAAATGCCCTGGAATCCGACCAAGTAAGGCATGAGATAGTTTAAAGGCGACACCTACACCTGCCAGTCCCTTAAATGGATAAGTGCAGCCCGGCTTCTTTGGGTTAATCGTCGCATAAGCAGCATTTGGAAGTGCAGGTGGTGGCTCATGGTGATCAGTAATGATGAGATCAATGCCTATTTCCTTTGCAACTTCAGCCTCATGAACTCCTGAAATACCAGTATCAACCGTTACAATAAGCCCATACCCGTCTTCTTTTGCCTGTCTAAAGGCCGCTTCGTTCGGACCATATCCTTCTGTAAATCGATTTGGAATATAATAATCGAAAGACGCACCAAGCTCACGTAACGTGTAAACTAATACGGTTGTACTACTCACTCCATCTGCATCGTAGTCTCCAAAGATTAAAATGCGTTCTTTAGAAGCGATCGCACGTTGAATTCTCTCAACCGCTTCCTTCATCCCGTCCATTAAGAACGGGTCATGATAGGTTAAGTTTTCTTTATATAAAAATCTTCTTGCTTCCTCTTCTCCACTGATACCTCGATTCACTAAAAGCGAAGCAGCGAGTCGAGAAATTTCAAGTTCACTCTGGAGCTGATCAATGCTTGTTTCATCTGTTTCAGCTAGTTTCCAGCGCGTTTTAGACCTTAACATCGAATCACCTCTTAACCTGTTCATTATATATAGTTTACAAAGGTTTGACCATAGTTCAAGAAGAGGAATCTTATTCAAGTGCGTTTATCCCATTAAAAAAAGCCCTGATTCGAATCAAGGCTTCCACATTTTTTTACTCCCCGTCAGTTCCTGTTCCTTCATCCATCGCTTCTCCATCAAGTGGCGTGTGCACCCCTTTTGTTTCGGTAGCGACTGGCTCAGATTTTAATTTCTCATTTTCTTTTTGTAGCTTTTTAAGTTCTCTTTTCATTTTATAATATTTCACCATCCCGAACCCAAGTACGAGAATGGCCCCCATCAATACCGATCCTAAAATAACAAGCACAAGTGGCCAATCGGAAGTGCCAAACACGTAATTAACTTGAACGGGGTCTACATTCACAACAGAAAAAACCGCAATGATAAGAGCAAATAAAAGTGCTACAACTAATCCCCACTGTCCCTTCAATTAAATCTACCTCCTCTACTTCAATACCTATTCCGTTAGTCGCTCTTTTTTTCCTTTGGTTCATATGGATTTATATGCACTAACACATCATGAACCTCTTCTTCTTTAAGAAGACGTTCCTTTACCGCCTTACCAATGTCATGTCCTTCTTTAACAGAAATATCAGGATCTACACCTAACTTAATATCAATAATCACATAGTGCCCATGCTCTCTAGCATAAAACTCATCGAGATTAACAACGCCTGGCATACCGTTAATAACTTGCTTATACTCAACTGTATCTTCCTCATGTAAAACATGATCGAGCGTTGTGTGGATGGAATCAAACCCAAGCTTCACAGCCATTTTTGCAATCAATACAGATACGAAAATTCCTGCAATTGGATCCGCGTAAATTAACCATGGTAACTGAAGCTTACTTCCTAAAATCGCTCCCGCTATCCCAATTAAAACTGCAATCGAAGAATAAACATCTGAGCGATGCTCGTACGCGTTAACGATTAATGCATCGCTTTTTATCTTTTTACCCAATCGGTACTTATATTGAAACATCACTTCTTTAACTACGATTGAAACCAATGCACCATATAACGCAAGTGTTCCTGGAGCTTCGATTGGCTTAAAAATCGCTTTTCCAGAACTAATACCAATTTCGACTCCCACCAGTAATAACAAAACAGCCACGATAATGGCTGCGATTGACTCCGCTTTTCCATGACCATAAGGATGATCTTTATCCGGAGGCAGTTTCGCTGCACGCAATCCTATAAAAACCGCAAACGAACCTGCAACGTCGGAAGCCGAGTGTGCCGCATCTGCGATTAGAGCTCGACTGTTTGAAATGGAACCAATCACCCCTTTTAATACCGCTAGAATGATGTTTCCTAGAATGCCAACAATCGCAGCAATTTCTGCTTTTCGAAATCGTTCTTCTTGATTCATTTCTCCACCTCATACAAATCCAGTCCATTAATATATCTTACCCTTATCCCTGATTCTCACACCCTACTTTGACACGTAAAAGCCATGGCATCGGCCATGGCTTTTCTTCCTAAAGTATCCTACATCTTATACTTCACTTTCAGCAGGAGTGAATTTTTTCTTTTTCAACTGTTTCCCTTTCCATACTGCCCAAAGTTGAGAGGCAATAAAGAGAGAAGAGTAGGTTCCTGCAACAAGCCCAATCAATAGCGCAATCGCGAATGGTCGAATGGCTTCTCCGCCAAAGATTGTTAAGGCAGCTGCCGCAAAGACAACCGTAAGAACCGTATTGATCGAACGAGCAAGCGTTTGAACGAGACTTTTGTTCACCACACGGGCCACATCTTCAAATGTCTTTACTTTTTTCTCAAATTTCATGTTCTCACGAATGCGGTCGAATGTCACAATCGTATCGTTAATGGAATAACCAACAATGGTTAGTACTGCGGCAATAAACGTTATGTTGACTTCAATCTGTAGAATGCTGAAGACAGCAATAATGAAAAATGCGTCATGGAATAGCGCCACAATCGCTGCTACCCCTTGTAGCCATTCAAAACGAATCGCCACATAGAGGATAATCCCAACGGATGCTATAGCGAGAGCAATGAAAGCATTCTTCGCTAAATCAACAGCTACATCCGGGGAAACAGTACTAATATTTGGTTCAGCGCCGTAAATGTCTGTGAAATAATCTTTGATTTTTGCAATCTCATCTTTTCCAAGCTCATTTTTAAATGCAGCAACTGCCATGTCACCGCCACCTGCAAGCGTGACAGACTCAGGAGCAAATCCAAGCTCATCAAATTCTTGGCTTACTTCTTCTACTGTGAGCTTGTTATCTGATTGTAGGTCCACACGAGAACCACTTGAAAAATCAATACCAAGGTTTAACCCAAAAATCGCAATGGCTAAACCACCAAGAACAATTAAAGCAAGTGAAATCGCAAAAAATTTATTCCGATGCTTGACGAAATCAAACTTAGTATCTCTTACTTTAGAGCTCATCGATTTCACTCTCCTTTACGCCAAAAAGTCCGGGCTTCTTATTGAGTGCCCTGCTCTTGACCCATAGGCCCAGAAGAATCCGAGAACCCCACACGGCAGTCAAAAAGCTAACGACGATACTTGTAATTAACATAACCGCAAATCCTTTAACTGAGCTTGTTCCGTATGCAAATAGAACGCCAGCTGCAATTAACGTGGTAATGTTCGCATCAAAAATCGTTGTAAAGGATCGTCTTCCTCCAGCTTTAAAAGCTGACATAACCGATTTACCTGAACGCAATTCTTCTTTAATTCGTTCATAAGTAATGATGTTTGCGTCAACCGCCATCCCGACACCGAGTATTAATGCAGCAATTCCGGGGAGAGTTAACACAGCATGCATCCAGTTAAACACAACAAGAATGAGATAAATATAGACGCTTAAAGTAACGACAGCGATTGCTCCAGGTAAACGATAATAAAACAGCATAAATAAGAAAATTAAGCCGATACCAATAAATCCAGCCATGACTGTTTTATCAAGAGATTGCTCTCCAAACTGTGCGCCAACTGACGTTGAATAAATTTCATCTAGTTTAACAGGTAACGAGCCTGCATTTAATAAGTCCTTTAAGTTTTCAGCTTCTTCTAGCTGAAATGGTGGCCCGGAAATAACAACCGTATTTTGAGAAAGCACTTGATTAACAGCAGGATCTGATATAAATTTCTGCTCATCAGCCGGCTTTGTTACTTCTTCTTTATACAAATCGCCTTCTTCATAATCAAGCCAGATGACCAGTCGGTTATCCGGTGGAGGCAGCTGACTAATTTCTCGCGTAATGTTAGCAAATTGTTCAGGTTTTTTTAATGTTACCTGAACGACCGGCTGATTGTTATCAAATACAACCTTAGCCGCTCCTTCTTTAAGATCAGCACCACTCATCTTCTCTTCGTCGTCCGTCGTACGGAACGTTAACTCTGCCTGTGTAGACAAAAGCTCACGTGCCTGATTCTGATCTTTCACTCCAGCAAGCTGTACACGAATGCGATCATCGCCTTCGATTGTAATGCGGGGTTCTGAAACCCCAAGTACGTTAATACGCTTGTACAGGGCACTTACTGTACTGTTTAACAAATCCTGATTAAGTTCCTGCCCCTCTTGAGCTGGTTCTACTTCATAAAGAACTTCAAATCCACCTTGTAGATCAAGACCCAATTTAATGTCTTTTGTAATACCCATGACGGTTGTTCCAATTAACCCGCCAAGCAAAAGGACGATCAGAAAGAACGCTACGATCCGGCCTTTTTTCACCATAAAAAAACTCCTCTCTAAACCCCCAACATTCTTACTTATGTAAATCGCATAGCACACAATACTAGCTATTATATCGAAAGATGAATTTTTCTGTCAATTTCAGTCTTTTTTAGACCTTACTTTCAAAGGTTTTTGTTCCCTTATAAGCATGGATGGTTAACCAATTCATATATTCATTGACGGATAAACGCATGATTTCGTTCACCAATTGATGCAACTTCATTTCACCTAGTTCATTGTTTTTTTCAAAACGTGCAAGGAGACACTCCCAGATTTCGTCCATAGTCGCGCCACTATATCCTAGCAATAGAAATTCGTCCCGCTTGCTTTCAAGTGCTGGGAATACTTCTTTTTTCCACTCATTCATCTCTCGGTCTCCTCTCTTATCATTATCTTCCAATCACCAATAATCATCCAAACGTTATTGCGTCTTACTTAAAAAATTGAATAAATTGCTGCGCCTACTCCAAGCCCTGCAATAATGACACCAGCTAGGATAGATAGAAAGGCATATTTAAACCGAATGGCAAACAGAGCTGCCGCAACACACGCACTATAGGCTCCTGTTGTCGGTAGCGGGACAGCTGTGAACAGAATCAGCCCAATTGCGCCATACTTATCAACGTTCTTACTTTTGTTAATCGTTCTGTGGTAGAGCCAATCATAAAACCGTTTATACCACTTGAATTTCATCAACCAATTACTTAATGGATGAAAAAGAAGAAGTAACGGAATAATCGGCAACGCATTTCCTAAAAGGCTCAGTGAGAAAGCCTTAAAAAATGAAAAGTCAAACGTATACGCAAGAGGAATTCCACCCCTTAATTCTAAGATTGGAAGTGCAGAAATCACAACGACAATCACTTCCTGAGGTAGAAAACTGAGGTTCTCTACAACAAACTGTTTAATTTCTTCTTTCATTAAAACACTCCTATATGCCTGTCATGCTTTGTCCCCTAATAAGCATATACATAGTGATAAAAAATATCTAGACTTTTCTACAATTTCTCAGGTGTATTCTGGATAGAAAGTAGGGAGTATATGTCAAAGCAAACCTTTCTTAGAGGGACGCTGTTTCTCATCTTAGCTGGGTTAATCACAAAGGTATTAGGATTTATTAACCGTATAGTGATGGTTCGTGTAATGGGAGAAGAAGGTGTCGGTCTCTATATGATGGCCGTTCCTACTTTAATTTTAACAATCACGTTAACACGTATGGGGCTACCGGTGGCGATTTCAAAAATGGTAGCCGAAGCAGATGCGGAAGGAAATCGTCAGAAGATTAAACAGATATTAATTGTCTCCCTATCCATTACAACTGTACTTAGCGTCATATTTACGACGATGATGATCGTTGCAGCTCCTTTTTTATCAAAAGAGGTGTTCACCGATGAACGAACATTTTATCCTCTTGTTGCCATTGCTCCAGTTGTTTCCATCGTCGCCCTTTCATCAGTGCTAAGAGGGTACTTCCAGGGTTTACAAAACATGAGACCTTCTTCTTACTCTCAAGTAATTGAGCAGATTGTACGCATTTGCCTTGTGGCAGTTCTTACAGGAGCGTTTTTACCATATGGGGTCGAATTTGCTGCTGCGGGTGCCATGATTTCCGTTGTTCTCGGTGAACTGGCTTCTCTTCTCTTTATGTTTTCCATGTTCAAAATGAAAAAGCGGATTAAAGTAAGAAGTGGTTTTTTCTCTTATTTAAAAGGGGGCAGAGAGACCTTTAACAGCTTAATGAGTATCTCTTTGCCTACAACTGGAAGCCAGCTCATTGGTTCTCTATCTTACTTCTTTGAACCAATTATGGTAGCCAGAAGTCTTGCAATCGCTGGAGTTGCTACTACGCTTGCCACAAAACAGTATGGTCACTTAACCGGGCTTGCAATTCCACTTTTGTTTCTTCCTACCTTTATCACCTATTCTCTACAGGTCTCTCTTGTACCCGCTATCAGTGAAGCACATGCTCAAAAGCAGTATAAACAAATCCAACATCGGTTAAGTCAAGCGATTAGGCTTTCGATGGTGGCTGGCGGCCTCTCGGTTGTGATTACGTATGTCTTTGCCGTTCCATTAATGGATATCATGTATAACGCCCCTCATGTCGCCATTTATGTACAAGTTATGGCCCCTTTCTTTTTCTTCTATTATTTTCAGGGTCCGCTTGCTGCAGCTCTTCAAGCGTTAGACTTAGCCAAAGCTGCTATGATAAATAGCTTTATTGGGGCAGGGGTTAAACTGCTCGCCATCTTCTTTCTCGCTTCTCGACCAGAGTTAGGCATTATGGGCGCTGCTCTTGCCATTGTCATTGGTATACTTCTCGTCACCCTTCTCCACTTCGCTACTCTTGTAAAGGCAATCGGGTTTTCACTTGTTGTAAGTGATTTTTTAAAAGGGGTAACCTCCATTATCGCAACGGGGTTCGTCGGACATTATCTTTATCAAACTTTCTCTTCATCTCAAATACCCGGAACGATTTTAGCTATCTCCGTTACTTCCATCATTTATTTTGTAATTTTACTGCTGCTTGGACTTATTAATCGACATGATTTAAGAAGAATGCCTTTCATTGGTAAATTCATTCGCTAAGGTTAAATTCCATTTACCTAGACAAAAAGTAACCGTAACGGTTACTTTTTCTCATTCTTTAAATCAATAAAAAAACTTCCATTTTTATGGAGAGAACAAAATGAAATCCGCTTTATATCTTTATGGCCAACTTTTCTAAGTTCTTGTCTAAGCCATAGCGCTGTTTTTCCAATTCGCTCAAGATGCTCCTCTTGAACCTTTCCATCTAGAATGAGGGGAAGAGGCATTAAGGTTGCTGGCTCTTCTTTTTTATTGTCCTCTTCTTTTTTTATTACCGACAGCTTTCCTGAGGGTTCAAGAATCGCAAATTCAACATCGGAAACCGAAGCAATATTATTTTCTCTCAATTGAATCAATAAATCATCAAAGTTATAGCGCTGTTTTTTCATCTCCGTTTCATCAATTTTGCCTCGATCAATTAACACGGAAGGTTTACCATCCACTATTTCACGTACTTTTTCACTTTTTAGTGACACAAAAGCCATTATGATCTGTATTAATACAAGCACAATCATCGGAACAATTGTATTTATCATCGGTGTTTGTGGATCCTCTATAGACATTACAGCAAGCTCCGCAATCATAATGGAAACAACAAAATCAAGAATACTTAACTGACCAATTTCTCGTTTTCCCATCACTCTAAAAACAAAAATAATCACAAAATATAAGACCAGCGTCCTCAGTATAATGGTCATATATTCCATCCTCGCCCCCTCCTTTCAAGCTTCTTTTGTTTAGTTTAACCACCTTTTGTTTCTACATGAGGGAAGGTATTGGAAAAGTCCTGTTCGTGCTTCGAGCAAATTCTCGGGCGGATGAGCCAAAAATAAAAAAACTTCCCTTAGAAATAGGGAAGTAAATATCTGAAATAAACGTAAACTGTACTAATAACAAGTGAGACGAAAACAACTGGTAGACCAACTTTAAGAAAAGAAATGAACCTTACTTCTTGTTTCTCTTTTAATGCAAGGCCTGCCACCACCACATTAGCTGAAGCTCCAATCAACGTCCCATTCCCACCAAGACAGGAGCCTAATGCAAGCGACCACCACAATGGATCGAGGTTTGTCATCCCATATCCCGAAAATTCCGAGATCACAGGGATCATGGCCGCAACAAATGGAATATTATCTAAAAAGGCAGAAAGGATACCTGCTCCCCACAAAATAATAAGAGATGTCTTTGGTAAGTCACCTTCAGTATACAAAAGAATCGCCCTGGCAACTTCGTCAATAATCCCTACTTCCTCTAATCCCCCTATTAGAATGAAAAGACCCATAAAGAAAAATAGCGTCACCCACTCAATTGATTCAAAAACTTCCTCTACTTTATGTTCTTTCTGAGTAATCAATAGTAAAAGAACGGCTCCTGCCATCGCAATGTTTGTCAATTCAGTATGTAAGACAGGATGTAGAAGAAAACCAGTGATGGTCATAAGTAATACAGCAGAAGACTTGTAGAGCAATGGTCCTTTTTTTAAATAGTGTGAGGCATCTATCTTTAATAAAGAGTGTCGGTGCGAATCATTTACAATTAATCCTTTTCTGTAAAAAAACAACAGGCCTGTAATAATAACCGCATAAATGACGCCAACAATTGGTGCTAGGTTAAATAGAAAATCATTAAAATCAAGATGGTCAACTGCCTGGCCAATCATAATATTGGGAGGATCACCGATCAACGTCGCCGTTCCTCCAATATTGGATGATAAGATCACAGTTACTAAAAAGGGCATGCTTGTGATTTTTAATATTTTCGTTAACGTAAGCGTTATTGGAACTAGAAGAAGAACGGTTGTCACATTATCTAAAAGTGCAGATCCAACAGCAGTTAAAGTACCTATAACAGCAAGAAGCGGCAAAGGTTTCCCTTTCACTTGCTGCGCAAGTTTAATTGCAATATATTCAAATAGTCCATTTTGACTTGTAATGGAAACGAGAATCATCATCGAAAACAACAGGGCAATCGTATTCCAATCCACGTGGTTCATAAAAGCCGAATCAGTGGTTGTAATTCCCGCCAGTAACATAAGCAATCCGCCAGCGCATGCTACAATGGCCCGATTGATTTTTTCTGTAATGATTCCTATATAAGCAAGAACAAATATGGTGAGCGCAATCATTATGTCCAATCCATACTGCCCCTTCCCTATCCCGTTTCTAACATCGTATGACGGGCTGTCCGAATTCATGAATAGACTTCTATTTCCTCCATAGTCGAATAGAATGTACAAACTATCTCGTTTTAAGGGGGATGAAAATGAGATCCAAACATGCGCTCTCAAGTATGGGGTCGGGCTTACTTACAATTATTGTTATTGTCCTTGCAACCAGCGTCCTATTTTCTTTAATTCTTCGTTTCACTTCAGTATCTGAAAAAGGAATGAGCCCACTAATTATTGTAGCGACTGTAATTGCCTTCTTTATTGGAGGGTTTATTTCTGGAGGTAAGGGAGGCGAACGCGGTTGGCTCCTCGGAGGAGGAACAGCATGTATGTATATCATGCTTCTTTTCCTCATTCAATACTTAGGATATCGTGTTAATATGAGTTCCGAGCAACTGCTTTATCACGCTGGATACGGTGTTATTTGCATGCTTGGAGGTATTATTGGAGTCAATGTTAAAGGGGCAACTCATCGCGAAGCATAGAATAAGAGCGCCCTCCTACGAGGACGCTCTTCTCCATTACTTGCTATTTTCAGTGATTGATTCGCGGATAGCCGCTCGATCAAACACCATTTTTGTACCGTCAGTTGTACGGATTGTAATTGTACCTTCGTCCATTGCATCGATAATACCATGCATTCCTCCGATGGTAACAACTTTATTCCCTTTTTCTAAGCTTGCTTGCATTTCTCTTGTTTTCTTTTGACGCTTCTGTTGCGGGCGAATCAAGAGGAAATAGAAAATCGCGAACATTAATAGAAGCGGGACTAAATTCATTAGCGTAGAACTCATAATCTTTTCACCCCTTTCCAGCAGTTACACAATCTATGGATTAAAAGTTTTTCGCATTTGGCTTATTAAACCCATACTGTTCAAAAAACTCAGCCTTAAAGTCTAGAAGACGGTCATCCATAATCGCCTGTCTAACTTGCTTCATCAAGTTTAACAGAAAATAAAGGTTATGGTAAGTCGTTAAGCGAAAGCCATAAGTTTCATTTGATTTCACAAGATGGCGAATATACGCTCTTGAGTAATTTCGACAAACGTGACAATCACAATTTTCATCAAGTGGACGAAAATCACGGGCGTATTTGGCATTTCGCACCACAAGACGACCGTTACTCGTCATGAGTGTTCCGTTACGCGCAATCCGCGTTGGAAGCACACAATCGAACATATCAACTCCTCGAATCGCACCATCGATAAGAGAATCGGGTGAACCAACCCCCATGAGATAACGAGGCTTCTGAGAAGGAAGATGAGGCGTCGTAAATTCGAGGACACGATTCATCACGTCTTTTGGCTCCCCAACGGAAAGACCACCAATTGCATAGCCAGGAAAATCAAGCGACACAAGATCTTGGGCGCTTTGCTTTCTCAACTCTTCATACTCGCCACCCTGAACAATACCAAATAATCCTTGAATATCTTTCCGTTCATGAGCTGTTAAACACCGCTCTGCCCATCGACTTGTGCGCTCAACAGAACTCTTCATATAGTCGAATTCGGCTGGATATGGGGGGCACTCATCGAATGCCATCATAATATCAGAACCAAGGGCATTTTGAATTTCCATCGCTCCTTCTGGAGAAAGGAAAAGCTTTTCACCACTTAGATGATTACGGAAATGCACGCCTTTTTCTTCAATTTGTCTTAGATCACTTAGACTAAATACCTGGAAGCCACCGGAATCGGTCAGGATGGGTTGATCCCAGTTCATAAACTTATGAAGACCACCCGCTTCTTTAACGATATCGTGTCCTGGACGAAGCCAGAGGTGATAGGTATTACTAAGAATAACCCCCGCACCCATTTCCTTCAATTCTTCCGGACTCATCGTTTTAACCGTTGCAAGCGTTCCAACTGGCATAAACATCGGCGTTTCAAACGTTCCATGTGGCGTATGAAGTTTACCAAGACGTGCCCCACTTTGTTTACAAGTTTTAATTAATTCATAGCGGATTGGTTCCGTCATTTCTTCGTGCTCCCTTCCAAAATCAACATGGCATCACCGAAACTGAAGAAACGGTACTCTTCTTCAACGGCCGTACGATAAGCGGAAAGTACAAAATCTCTTCCCGCAAGGGCGCTTACGAGCATGATTAATGTTGACTGAGGCAGGTGGAAGTTTGTAATCAGTCCATCAATTGCTTTAAACGTATAACCCGGGTAAATAAAAATTTCAGTCCAACCAGATGATTCTTCAAAACGCCCATTATGAGCTGATGCTACGGTTTCTAGCGTTCTTGTTGAAGTAGTCCCTACTGAAATGATGCGACCACCATCTTCTCGTACTCGATTCAACAGGTCCGCCGTCCCCTTAGTCAATTGATAAAATTCCCCATGCATTTCATGTTCAAGAATATTATCGACAGAAACTGGTCTGAATGTACCTAGTCCAACATGAAGTGTAATAAATGCTATGTGAACACCTTTGTTTTCAAGACGCTCAAGCATTTCTTCTGTAAAATGAAGGCCTGCCGTAGGAGCTGCAGCGGATCCTCTATGCTTTGCAAAAACAGTTTGATACCGCTCTTGATCATCCAACGTTTCTGTAATATATGGAGGAAGAGGCATTTCACCAAGCTGATCAAGAATTTCATAAAAAACACCATCATACTTAAACTCTAATACTCGTCCACCATGTTCAAGTGACTCTTTACATACAGCTGTAAGACGTCCATCACCAAATGAAATGACAGTGCCAGGCTTCACTCGCTTGGCAGGTTTTACTAACGTCTCCCATTCATCTTCTTCCATTTGCTTAAGTAGGAGAACTTCAATTTTAGCACCAGTTTCTTCTTTTGAACCGTATAATCTTGCTGGCATGACACGCGTGTCATTCAATACAAGACAATCACCCGGTTGGATATATTCCTCCAGGTTAGAGAATTCTCTATGATGAAGCTTTTGTTCCGCTGGATCTACGATCATCAAACGCGATTTTGTCCGTTCTTTTAACGGGGTTTGCGCTATCAAACGTTCGGGAAGTTCAAAATCAAAATCATTTACCTTCATTTTTTTCACCACTATTTCTAAAAAATGTTCAACTTTATTGATTTTACCACAGCTCGACTGGTCCGCGCACCCTTAAGGGGCAGTTCCCCATCCGCCAGTTTATTACTGGCGCTTGGAAAGCTCCCCCTTATCTGAACTTGCCTATAATAAAAAAGAGAAGTGACAGGACAATACTAACCACAATCGACGTAACAATCGGGAAAAAGAAGGTAGTATTTCCTCTCTTAAATACCAGATCACCCGGTAATTTCCCGACAAAAGACCACAAAACTCCAATAGCTATAAAAGCAAGCCCTAACACGATAAATAGCTTTGAAATTCCCATTGTTACTTAGGAGCCTCCATGCCAAAGTGTTGGTACACTTGGTGTGTCACCATACGTCCACGAGGGGTTCGCTGAAGAAAGCCAATTTGAAGAAGATAGGGCTCATATACATCTTCAATCGTATGACTTTCTTCTCCAATGGTAGCAGCAATCGTATCCACTCCCACTGGCCCTCCGCGAAATTTTTCAATAATCGCTAATAGAAGCTTGTGATCAATATGATCAAGTCCAAGCGGATCCACCTGCATCATCTCAAGTGCCTGTGCAGCAAGCGAAGATGAGATCACCCCATCCCCTTTTACTTGAGCAAAATCTCTTACCCGTTTTAACAAGCGATTGGCGATTCGGGGCGTGCCGCGAGAACGTCGAGCTAGTTCAACCGCTGCATCTTGGTCCATTTCCACATTAAAGATATCAGCTGTTCTTAAAATAATGGTTTGCAATTCATCTTCCAAATAATATTCTAGTCTGCTCAGAACACCAAAACGATCTCGTAAAGGAGCTGTTAATAACCCAGCTCTTGTCGTCGCACCAACTAGCGTGAATGGCGGTAAATCTAGTCGAACCGACCTGGCTGTTTCTCCCTTACCAATAACAATATCCAAACAATAATCTTCCATTGCAGGATAGAGCACTTCCTCCACACTTCTCGGAAGTCGATGAATCTCATCAATAAACAACACATCTCCCGGTTCTAGCGCTGTTAAAATAGCGGCTAAGTCACCTGGACGTTCAATGGCAGGGCCAGATGTTGTGCGCAAGTTCACTTCCATTTCATTTGCAATGATGGCGGATAAAGTCGTTTTCCCGAGGCCTGGAGGACCATATAACAAAACATGATCCAGAGGTTCTTCTCGCATTTTAGCCGCTTCAATAAATACTTCCAGATTTCGCTTTACTTTTTCTTGTCCAATATACTGACTTAATCGCTGAGGACGGAGGCTATATTCTATGGATGAGTCGTCGCCGACCTGTTCTCCGGAAAGAATGCGATCTTCCACGTTACTCCCTCCTTATTGCTTCAGCATAAGCTGAAGGGCTTTCTTAATATACTGGTCGGTTGTTAGCGTTTCTTCTAAGAGTTTCGGTTTAACCTTCTTAATTTCTCGCTCGGCGTATCCGAGTGCCTTCAAGGCTTCTAACGCTTCATCAAGTTCATGAGCGCCTTCTTCTTCCACTTCGTCAACAGCAAACAACCCTTCGATTGGGGCTCCGAACCCTTTTAACTTCCCTTTTAAATCAAGGATAATTTGACGTGCGGTTTTCTTCCCTACACCAGGAAACTTCGTAAGGAATTTTTCATCTTCCATCTCAATCGCACTCACCACTTTATCAGGTTCACCAGTAGCTAAAATCGCCACAGCTCCTTTAGGACCAATTCCAGATACGTTTAAAAGTTTCTCAAATAAAAGACGCTCCTCTCGAGTCGGAAAACCATAAAGGGCAATTAAATCTTCTCTCACATAATGGTGCGTATAAATTTGGATCGATTGATTTCGATATTTTTGAAACTCAAATGGATTGCCACAATAGATTTTATAACCAATCGCATTGGACTCCACCACAATGTATTCTGTATCAATATATTCAACCGTGCCTTTAATATATTCAATCAAAGCTACTCTCTCCCCTGTACATACGAACATGTATTTCTATCTCTCCATTCTACCATAAAAACATGAAAAGCGGAGACGAGCGTTTAGAAACGGAGATATTGGAGCACTTGAACGAGAACACGCTTTTTGTGTTCTTGTGATAGAGCGAAATATCGCAGTTTCTGCGAGTCGTAGCTAGACATGAAAAGCGGAGCGGGCCCCGTTTAAATCCGCAGGATGTTGGAGCTCTTTCGAATGAGACGCTTTTTGTCTCAATCGAAAGGGCGAAACAGCCGGAGGATTTGGCCCGCGTAGCTAGACATGAAAAGCGGAGACGAGCGTTTAGAAACGGAGATATTGGAGCGCTTGAACGAACTGTTTATGAAATGCAAAGAACCCGCCCTATTGGACAGGTTCGCTTTTAATCTTCGAAAAAGATTGAATGACATCTTCAAATTGATACCATGACTCGACAGGAATGCCCTGCATAAGTTGTTCCCGCCTCTGACTTTCAAGCTTTCCAACGTCAATTTGGAAGAACGTCTGAATGACTTTTTCATCGGCAGGATCGCCATCAAAAATGGTTAAAACACCGTCTTCCGTTAAGCCAAAATGACCATTTTGTTTACTAGCCGGTGAAATATCTTCAAAATTCCGCTCAAAAACCATTCTCCCTTCTTCCTGATCAACAAGTTGCCAGTCTGCATATTCACTCCATAAATCTTCCATTGCCCAAATCGTTTCATACACCGATTGTTTTGTGGTCACACCATCTGCATAGTTAGTTCGTAACTCAACTTCAATAATTAACGGCCCTTCCGCTTGCCCAGCTTCTCTTTTTACCGTTAACTCGTTTTCAGGGTAGAAAGCCTCAACTGAGTTTCCTCCAAAAATCACTAGACAACCTAAGAGAATGAGTGGATAAAGGATTTTCATATGTTTACAACACCTTTCTTCCATATACAAGAAGTTCATGCCGTTAGCGTTTCCAATTTAGCAAACGGTATGCATCAAAAAAAGCTACAGAAAATCTGTAGCTTACAGTTGCTCATAAACCTCATCATTTATTTCTGCATTATGATAAACTTCTTGAACATCATCATTATCTTCAAGTTGCTCAATGAGCTTTACCATGCTAAGCCCATCCTTATCTTCTAATGGAGTATACGTTTCTGGAATCATCGTTATTTCAGCGGATGAGAATGTCAAACCCTTCGCTTCTAAATGCTGTTTAACATCCCGGAAATCTTGTGGGTCTGTATAAATTTCATAGGCTTCTTGCGTCGTTTCCATTTCTTCTGCACCGGCTTCAATAACCTGCAGCATTAATTCTTCTCCATCAAGTTCGTTTTCAGAGCGATCGACAATTAAGAGACCTTTCCGATTAAATAAAAAGGAGACACATCCATTTTCACCCATATTCCCTTTATTTTTACTAAAAGCATGCCGTACATCAGCCGCAGCACGATTTTTGTTATCAGTTAACAATTGAACCATAATGGCTGCTCCTCCTGGTCCGTAGCCCTCGTATATCACATTTTCGTATTGCACGCCGTCAAGATCACCTGTTGCTTTTTTTATCGCACGATCAATGTTATCGTTCGGCATATTTGAGGATTTTGCCTTATCAATAGCAAGCCTTAATGAAGGATTTGTTTCTGGATCGCCACCTCCTTGCTTTGCAGCGACAAAAATTTCTTTAGCTAACTTCATGAATACTTTTCCACGTTTTGCATCCTGAGCGTTTTTTCTACGCTGAATATTTTTCCATTTGGAATGTCCTGCCATGATTTAGAACCCCTTTCAAATGTACTGATTCCATTAAACGTAACATAAGAATCATTTAATCGAAAAGTGTTCTGCATATGTAGACGAGCAGGCTTAAGCCCGCTCGTTACTCTAATTACTTGTTGTTTTCAAAAGGTCGTTTTGCAGCATTTCCAATGTCATTTAAAATGGCATTGACATCTGACTGAACCTCTTCAAAACCATCGCCATCTGCCAGACGATTGTTCACATCACCCATACGACCAAATACATCTTCATCCGTAGAAATCGAAATATTTTTCTGCTTCGTCACCTTTGCTACTTCGCTACGAACTTTATCTTTTACATCCACATCATTTTTATCGTTCGTATCCACGCCAATCATAATCTGATCTCCGTATACGATAACACGAGAGTCATCCACGTTTTTAAGCTTATTGATGCGTTTCGCAAGACGTGTAGACAACTCATTGTCATAACCAGAATAATTATCATCTGTTCGCATATAACCTGGTCCATTCATCCCATTACGTTTATCAATTTGCTTTTTATCTGGGTCTTTCACACCGTTTGCATAATCGCGATCAACCATGTCTGTAACAGGACCTTCTCGATAGTCCCCGTTATTATTGTCACTAGTGTAATACCCAATCGGACGTGTGGAATCATTATAACGCGTATCCATCGCCTCATTATCAGCCGTACATCCGATTAATCCACCCGCAAGCATCATCGTAGAAAGCGTTAGTATGGTTTTTTTCAAATTTAAAACCTCCTTTCACCTTTAGAATGTGAGGAGGCTTATGTTTTTAATCTGTTAGTTCTAGGTAACAATGGTACCAATTAAAGAACATTAAGAACGAATGCAGTCCGTTTTGCATGCTGTTGCTCTGTTTTTACTAACAGCTCCTTTCTTCCTCTAGGATTCACTAACCATTCCCGGTAAAAATCGGCAGGATAGGCAAGAAGTTTTCTAAGAAAAGGGGTTTCAATACATTGACGGAGCGGAGGAATATGCGATTCACTCCATTCATCTAAGGTCCAATTACAGTGAGGAAGCATTCGGTTTAATAACTGTAAGTAATCATATTCTCGTGGTGCATAACTAACCAAATCGCCATCAATCAAGCGTAATTGATGACTGCTAAAGATAAAATTATGGTGTGCAGGGTCGCCGTGAACAATGTAGCGGTCTCGTAAAGCAGTTTCTTCAAGTCCTTCCACTTCTTTCATGTGGGAGACAACACTTTCACCAATTGACAAATAAAAATAAATAAGCTTTTCCTGTTCAGGAGGAAAAACGGAAGCTGCGATATCATGTTTAAAACGAACGAAGCGATTTGTCCATTTTTGAATAAGCGCGATCGTTGGAATATGATGACTAACCGTTCCCTGAACTTCTTCATGAAAATGAGCAATTTTCTCGACTGCAAGAAGTCGATCTTCCTTAAATGCATAATTAAGCGCTCGTCCTTGTATGGCTTTCATGCATGCAAACGTCAGTCCACCACTTTCTTTTATCCATTCGCCATCTGAGAAAGGAAGATAAGAAACAAATGAAGAAGCAACAGACGAAATTTCAATTTGTTTAAGGATGTTCTCTTTTCTTTCTGCCGCTTTCAGAAAAACAGCTTCGCCTTTGTGAGAAATAGCTCTCCAAACAAGTGAATTAACTGGATCTATTTGGATAAAAAAGGGGCGTATCCCTTTTAGGATAGCCCCCTCCCTATTACTAGCGTGATTCCGCATAGCTACTTTCCATTCCCATATATTCCATCATCGGAGCTTTACTAGCTCCCTGAACGTAGCCAGGGTTTGCATATGGTGCCATTTGTTGATATGGAGATACTTGATTCCCTCCACACCCACAGTTATGCTGTTGATACATTGGCTGATTTGGATAGCCTGGTGGCATCATCATTCCACCAACATTTTGATTCGGATAGCCATAAGCGCCCATCACAGCTTCTGGATATTCTTCATTGCCTTTATGAGCGTATGGCATCATTCCATTACCATACCCATTCATTGAGGCTCCAGCTACATTCTCATTTGGATAACCCCATGACTGCATACCCGCTACTCCCGGTCCGCTGTTCCCTTTTTGACCATAACCTTCATACGCTCCAGCTACATTCTCATTTGGATAACCCCACGATTGCATACCTGCTACTGAGCCTGGGCCATTATTCCCTTTTTGACCGTAACCTTCATACGCTCCAGCTACATTCTCATTTGGATAGCCCCACGATTGCATACCCGCTACTCCGCTGTTCCCTTTTTGACCATAGCCTTCATACGCTCCGGCTACGTTCTCGTTTGGATTGCCCCATGATTGCATGCCCGCTACTCCGCTGTTTCCTTTTTGACCATAGCCTTCATACGCTCCGGCTACGTTCTCGTTTGGATTGCCCCATGATTGCATGCCCGCTACTCCGCTGTTTCCTTTTTGACCGTAACCTTCATACGCTCCGGCTACGTTCTCGTTTGGATTGCCCCATGATTGCATGCCCGCTACTCCGCTGTTTCCTTTTTGACCGTAACCTTCATACGCTCCGGCTACGTTCTCGTTTGGATTGCCCCATGATTGCATACCCGCTACTCCACTGTTCCCTTTTTGACCGTAACCTTCATACGCTCCGGCTACGTTCTCGTTTGGATTGCCCCATGACTGCATGCCTGCTACTCCACTGTTTCCTTTTTGACCATAGCCTTCATACGCTCCGGCTACTTCAGAACTTTCTTCGCCCATTCCATAATTGTTCATGTTCGCTCCAGCTACATTTTGATTCGGATTGTTGTAAGCACCAGCTACATTTTGGTTATTTGGATAACCCATTTGTGCTCCACCCACTGATGTTGGGTAGCCTGGATAACCACCGTTATATTCTTTATTCGCATAGCCCATGGCTCCGGCTACGTTGTTATTAGGGTACCCTTGATTCATTGGCGGCGGTGGCGGCATTTCCATTGATGAAGATTCATACTCACTGAGTACTTCCTCATCATTCATTGGATAAAATAAATTCTCTGCTTTATTTGCTTTTTCAACTGGTTTTTTTTCAGCAACTTTTTTCGCTTTCTCAACCGGTTTTTTCTCCGGTGCTTTTTTCTCCTCCACCTTCTTTTCAGGCTTTGTTTCTTTTGGTTTCACTTTCTTAGGTTTTTCTTCCTGAGGCATCATATTCATATTCATGTTCATATTTAATCCCATGTTTAACTCATTGTTAATCGGCATTGTCATAGATGGTTTTTCTTTTGGCTTCATCGGCATTTCTTTTTTCTTTGGCATTTCTTTTTTCATTTCCTTGATCGGCATTTCTTTCTTCTTAACCGGAACGCCACCGGATGGTACTTTCACTTTCATACCTGGCATGATCATATTAGGATTTTTAAGCTGCGTATTGACAGCTTTTAATTGCTCGAAATCAACCCCATATTTTTTAGCGATTTTCCATAGCGTATCGCCTTTTTGAACAACATGTATTTTCAACCTAAAAAACTCCCTCCTGTAATCAGTACAATGAAATTCAGTACAGTGTATGCATGACTGGGCAGATTGCTACCTTTTTGAAAGGATAAGATCATCACATTAATATGCAGGAGAGAGTGTGCCTATGAGTCATGGAGGTTATTAATATCAAAAAAGGAATCAAACAGATTGTCTGATTCCTTTTTTTCTATGCACGAACGAGCATACGATCCAACGCTTGATTCGCATAATAAGCTGTTTTTTCCTCTACTTTTATACGATTGGTTTTCCTTCCTTGTTGAATCTCCTCAAGTGCCCAAAGGAGATGCGGTAAATCGATACGATTCATCGTTAAGCATGGGCACATGTTCGGATTTAAGGAGACAATCGTTTTATCTGGGTGTTGCTGGATGATGCGATTAACCAGATTCATTTCTGTTCCAATCGCCCATTTCGAACCAGGTTTTGCCTGTTCGATTGTCTCAATAATCATTTTTGTAGAGCCAGAGAAGTCCGAGCGTTCTACTACGTCAAAACTACACTCAGGATGAACGATGACATTCATATCTGAAAAGCGTTGTCTTACATCTTCTATGTTTTCAACAGTAAATTTCTCATGTACCGAGCAATGCCCTTTCCATAATATCACTTTAACTGCATCATCATCGCCTTCGTACTCTAGCGTATCCGTAATCGGATCCCATACGGCCATCGCTTCTAAAGGCACACCAAGTTCAAAAGCGGTATTTCTTCCGAGATGCTGATCCGGCAAGAATAGGATGCGTTCTTTCTGAGTAAAACTCCAGTCCACCATTGCCATTGCATTAGAAGATGTTACTGTTGCGCCTCCATTTTTTCCTACAAACGCTTTGATTGCAGCAGTTGAATTCACGTACGTTAGAGGAAGAATTGTATCACCAAAGCGTGATTGAAGCTTTGTCCAGGCACGCTCTGTTTGATGCAAATCAGCCATATCTGCCATTGAACAACCCGCTCGCATATCAGGAAGAATCACTGTTTGATGGTCCTCAGTTAAAATATCAGCGGTCTCAGCCATAAAATGAACACCACAAAACACGATCGCTTCTGCTTTTTTATTACGCGCAGCTAACTGTGCAAGTTGAAGGGAGTCTCCAGTATCATCTGCAAACTGAACAACCTCATCTTTTTGGTAATGGTGAGCAGGAAGATACAAACGGTCTCCCATTTCTACCTTTATTGCCATTACCCTTGCGATCATTTCTTCTTCCGTGAGTTTATGATAACGATCTGGAAGTCCAGGCTTCGTTAAGGCATTTAAAATGCTCATTTTATAAATCCCCTTTCATCCTTAAGCTAATATCAAGACTTTGAACAGAATGTGTTAAACAACCTAGCGAAATCATGTTAACTCCTGTTTTTCGAAAAGATGCTAGATTATCTAGCGTAATGCCTCCGGAAGCTTCTGAGATGAGCGGTTCAGGAACTAATTTCGCATACACTCCTACTTGTTTTGGGGAACAGTTATCGAACATAATCACATCAGCTTGAGCCTTTACAGCTTCACGAACTTCTTCTTCATTTGATGTTTCAACTTCGATTTTTGTCATATGTCCAAGGCGACTCCTAACATGAGACACGGCCCTTATAATACTCCCAAATTGTGCGATGTGATTATCTTTTAGCATCACGCCACCATCAAGGGTCATTCGATGATTAACTCCCCCTCCGCACCTCACTGCATACTTTTCATACATGCGAAGCCCTGGAGTCGTTTTACGCGTATCACAAATACGTATCGAAGAATCATCAAGAAGTTCAATCGCACGAGCTGTCATCGTAGCCACACCACTCATTCGTTGAATAAGATTTAGTATAACGCGCTCACCGGTCAGTACTGCTCGAATATCCCCTTTTACACAAGCAATAACGTCTCCTTTTTGAACAACATCACCATCCGTTACGTAAACTTCAATTTGGCTGTTTTCATCAAGCATTTGAAAACCAATTTCAATTACTTCTTTACCGCAAAAGACGCCGCTTTCCTTGGCAATAACAACCGCTTCAGCTTTCTCATTGTTAGGAAATAAAAGTTCGCTCGACAAATCCGAAGTTCCTATATCTTCAATAAAAAACTGTTCCAGATCTTTTCTGACTTTTAACCCAATCATCTTGATGAATCCTCCTAAGTATTCTTTTTTGCTTCCATTCCTGTAGCTGTAGCGGAAAATCGGCTCGGTAATGAGCACCCCTGCTTTCTTTACGTAAATAAGCGGAAGTTGCCATTAACCAGCTGACGAGTCCCATGTTAGCTCGTTCGATCGACTCAAAATTCAATTTCCTAATATTATTCATCGTATCCGGTTGGAGTAGCTTAATCGTATAATCGAGTCCCGTGCTTGTTCTGTTCATGCCTACAAACTGAGCCATTACTTCTTTTAATTCAGGGATGCTTACCAATGGTTCTTTCAGTCTTATTTCTTGCTCATTTATTTCACTTCTCGGCACGGAGCGGTGATGGTGTAAAATCCACTCAGCTGCTTCCCGCGCAAAAACAATACCTTCTAGAAGAGAGTTACTTGCCAGACGATTGGCCCCGTGCACGCCTGTATGAGCAACTTCACCAAGAGCAAATAACCCATCAAGAGAAGTTCGCCCAAACCGATCCGTTATTACACCGCCCATAAGAAAATGCGCACCCGGCTTCACAGGAATCATCCTCTTTGCTAAATCAACGCCATGTTTTTGACAATGCATCGCAATTGTCGGGAATCTTTTTTCAAACTGAAAGATGGTTGATATATCGAGGTACACGGGGGAGCTCTCATCTTGAATGGCTCTCGCTACAATATCTCTTGGCGCAAGGTCGCCTTGCTCGTGCTTCCCTTCCATAAGACGTCCCCCATTTGATGTGATCAATGTCCCACCCTCACCGCGAACCGCTTCAGAAATAAGAAATGAACGATCAGAATCGCCTGCATACATCGTAGGATGAAATTGCATAAACTCAAGGTCGGTTAAAGTAGCTCCAGCCCGGTAAGCCATGGCAAGCCCATCCCCAGTAATGGCGGGATCATTTGAAGTCACTGGGTAAAGCTGCCCAGCTCCCCCTGTTGCAAGTATCGTATATGCCGCCTTCACTACAATGATGTCTCCTTTTAGATTAAGCACTTTGACACCCGTACATTTCTCTTCATCCATAAGGAAATCTATTGCCATATGATCCTCAAGAATGGTACATCTTTTTTTTACACGGTCCATGAGCGTATGAATTATTTCTTTTCCCGTAGCGTCACCACCAGCATGAAAAATTCGCGAAAGGCTATGTGCCCCTTCTTGACACCTTTTGTATTCTCCATCACTGTTTTTATCAAACTGCACCCCCAAGTTAATAAGGTGCCTTACTTGCATTGGGCCTTTTTTAACGAGCAGCTCTGTTAGTTCTTCGTTATTATGAAAGACGCCAGCTCGGATCGTATCAAAGAAATGATTGGTCCAGCTGTCCTCTTTAGTCGTTACCGCTGCAATTCCACCCTGAGCAAGCTTCGAATTGCTATTACCTAGCGTTGACTTTGTGATAATCGTCACATTCTTATCCAGTGAAAGAAGTTCAGCAGCCATCAATCCAGCTACACCACTACCAATCACTAATACTTCGGTGCTAACCCGCTCCATGAAACCCCTTCTCTCCCTAAACAATATCAAAAAATAATCACAAAACTTAACATGTGTCTTGACACCTATATTTACATATATTTTAATAAATAACAAGACTGAAAATGAGGAGAAAATATGATTTATTTAGATTACGCTGCTTCGACCCCTATGTCCGATACGGCTATACATGCCTATACGCATTCTGCTAAACAGTTCTTTGGAAATACAGAAAGTGCTCATAACGCTGGAACTGATGCTACTCATTTGTTAGAAAATGCCCGGCGCTGCATCGCCTCGCTTATAAATGGCCATCCAGATGGAGTATATTTTACTTCTGGTGGAACGGAAGCTAACGTTTTAGCACTTCAAAGTATGATTCACTCATTTCCGAGAGGGCATATCATTACAGCAGGTGCTGAGCACTCTTCTGTACTTAATACTATTTCACAGTTCAAACAAGCAGGATACGATGTAACCTATCTCTCATATAACGAGAACGGCCTAGTGTCTTTGGAGCGAATTCTAGAAGCCATACGGGAAGACACTATTTTAGTATCACTTGCTTTTGGGAATAGCGAAATTGGCACGCTTCAACCTCTCAAAAAGATTGGTATAGAGCTAGCAAAACGCCATATCCTTTTTCACACTGATGCTGTTCAAGCATTTGGAAAAGTCAATTTAGACGTATCTGAAATGAATCTTTCGGCCGTATCTCTTTCTTCTCATAAAGTGTATGGACCAAAAGGCGTAGGCGCTTGCTATATCGATTCCTACAATCTCATGGAAACCAGTTATGCCAGGAACTGTTCATGAAAAAGGATTCCGTGCTGGTACTGTGAATGTTCCAGGGATCTTCTCGTTTGCAGCTGCTGCAGAGGAAGCAATTAACCAAATGAATGTAAATCAAAAAAAATTCACAAACTTACGCGCTCACCTCGTGAACCGTTTGGCACATCCGAATATTATCATCGAAGGGGGACAGGGACTCCCCCACATTATTGGGATTCGATTAAAAGGGATTGAAGGTCAACATGTGATGTTAGAGTTAAACCGAATGGGCATTGCTGTCTCAACTGGATCTGCTTGCACCATAGGTCAGCAGCAACCTTCAAAAACATTAAAGGCGATGGGAAGAACAAATGATGAAGCAAGAGAACTCGTTCGCCTTAGTCTTGGAAGAGATACAACTCTGCAAGAGATCGAAAAAACAGCAGACGGATTTCTCGAAATCCTTACACGCTGTTCCGTAACAAAGATATAATAAGGGTGGAGAACAGGTTCTTGGAAAGGGGTTTTCAGTTATGGGACAAGGAGAAAAAATATTAGGAGAAAAGCGAAGGTCGCTCCTACTTCAGTGGTTAAAAGAGAGTGAAAAACCATTAACCGGGAGTGATTTATCAAGACGGACGAATGTTAGTCGCCAAGTAATCGTTCAAGACATTTCATTACTCAAGGCAAGAAATGAACCGATTATCGCGACATCACAGGGATATATGTTATTTAGTACAGATCATAAAGATATGAAACATGAACAAGTCATCGCCTGCAAACATTCCCCAATCGACACAAAAAATGAGCTTTATACCATTGTAGATCATGGGGGCACTGTGAAAGATGTGACAGTGGAACACCCATTGTATGGCCATTTAACAGCTTCCCTTTTCGTTGGTAATCGTTTGGAAGCAGATCAATTTCTAGCCAAACTTTCGACAACAAACGCCTCTCTTTTGTCAGAACTTACTTCGGGGGTACACCTTCATACGATTGAAGCGAATTCCAAGCCGCAACTTGATGCGGTAATTGACGCATTAAAAGAGCAAGGTTTTTTATTAGAACAGGACTAACTTACGGAAACCAAACGCAAAAGAGAACGGCTCTCAGCCGTTCTCTTTTATATCTAGCTACAAACCGATTATTTTTGATTAACGACAAAGCATGGATACTCACCAAGAACAGAGATGCCAATGCCAAGTGCTTGAATTTCTTCCATAACGCCTTTTAACAGAACATCCCGATTAGGACGCTCTACATCAATAATGAAGAAATAATTTCCAAGCCCTGTTTTCATCGGACGTGACTCGATTTTTGTTAAGTTAAGATTGCGCCACGCAAATGCAGCAAGAACTTGATGAAGCGCGCCTGGATAATCTGAAGGAAGAATAATTTTGTATGTGACGCGGTCTTCCCTGAACAACGGTGTTCTCGGCAAAGCTTCAGCTGTTTTGTGCAATACGAGAAAACGCGTATCGTTATCTTCCGTATCATGAATATCAGCTTGAGCAATTGTTAGTCCGTATTTTTCAGCAGCGAGTTCATTCCCGATTGCAGCCTCATCAATCTTTCCTGAATTCTGGATATATTCAGCAGCAGCGCTTGTTGAAGCGGCATTACTTAGTTCTGCTTCAGGTAACTCCTGTTGAAGAAAAACATGACACTGAGCAATCGCATGTGGATGGGAAAGGACACGCCTCACCTTTTTCCAATCCTGTTGATTAGGATGAATAAGTAGGTGCTGTCGAATCGGCAATACGAGTTCTCCCACGATTGGTAGGGAAACTTGTTGTGAAAGGAGATCAAGTGTCATATTAACAGAGCCTTCAATCGTATTTTCAAGCGGCACCACCCCGTAGTCAACGTCTCCGTTTTCCACCGCTTCAAGACATGCACGAATGGTTGAAAACGGTGTGCGGTCCTCCTCCTGAAATAACGTTTTTGCTGCAATTTCTGTAAATGTGCCTTCTGGTCCAAGAAAACCTATCTTCTTTTGCGTATCCATATTCTCCCCCTATGCTCCTGATCCAATAATTTCTGCATGGTTAACGGCTTCTATTTCTTTAATTTTCTCAAGTAAACTGTTTAAGCGAAGATTAGCTTCTCCAATTTCCATTGTCAAGATAACCGTAGCATAGCCCTGTAGAGGGATGGTTTGATTGATGG
Organism: Bacillus sp. RAR_GA_16; assembly: GCF_020165985.1. GTDB lineage: Bacteria > Bacillota > Bacilli > Bacillales > Guptibacillaceae > Guptibacillus. Next base: position 396,489 of record NZ_JAIUKZ010000007.1, on the reverse strand, counting down.
TTAATAAGTTACACCCAAGCTGCGCGACTGTACTGAGTACCCTTGAAAGTGCGCCTGAACGATCCTCCAGGTGAACAGAGAGTGTGACAATCTGTTCGATAATCATCGTATGAAACGGTAAGATGGTGTCGCGATATTTGTAAAAGGCACTACGACTTACTCCAACTTCATCAATGGCTTCTCGTACAGATTCCACTGTTCCACTTTCAAGAAGAAGTTTCGCCTGTAACGTTTTTAACATCGAATCAGATAACACATCTTCTCGAACGAGATAAAAATTCTTGTCTTCTTTGCTCATTCTTCCCCTCACCTCTATTTCGGCCAGCTACGGCCCATATTTGTGGCTACTATGTAAAAAAGACCGCCCATCGATCTGGACAGTCTTATCCGTTCATCAGTCTACGAACTCAAATTCGAACTCCAGAATCCGAACTGCATCTCCGTCTTCAGCTCCACGCTCACGTAGCGCTTCATCAATCCCCATGCTACGCATTTGTTGCGCGAACCTGCGGACGTTATCTTCTCGGTTAAAGTCTGTCATCTTGAATAGCTTTTCAATTCGAGGTCCATTCACGACAAATGTTCCATCGCTATCACGCGTCACAAAGAACTCTGGTGCACCTTTTTCGTGACGATACATCACGCGAGTTTCTTCTTCCTTCTCTTCATCAAGCGGGAACTCAGGTGTTGTTTCAAGCTTATCTGCAATTTCAAACAGAACTTCTTGCACACCCTGACGCGTTACGGCAGAAATCGGATAAATCGGGAAATCTTCTTCCAGTTTTTCCTTGAAAATTTCAAGATTTTCCTGTGAATCCGGGAGGTCCATTTTATTCGCAACAATAATTTGTGGACGCTCCATCAATCGCATTTTATACTGCTTTAACTCATCATTGATCTTAATATAATCTTCATACGGGTCTCGGCCTTCCATACCAGACATATCAATCACGTGTACGATTACTCGCGTACGTTCGATATGACGCAGGAACTGATGCCCAAGCCCAACTCCTTCATGAGCGCCTTCAATAAGTCCAGGCAAATCAGCCATTACAAAACTGCGGCCATCTTTCGTATCAACAACACCTAGATTCGGTGCAATTGTTGTAAAATGATACGCTGCAATTTTTGGCTTAGCTGCAGATACTACAGATAAAAGGGTGGATTTACCAACACTCGGAAAGCCTACTAATCCTACATCGGCTAATACTTTAAGTTCTAACGTAACATCTTTCTCTTCCCCGGGCTCCCCATTTTCAGAAAGCTCAGGAGCAGGATTAGATGGAGACGCAAAACGGGAATTACCACGGCCACCGCGACCGCCTCGAGCGACTGTTGCACGCTGGCCGTGCTCTGTTAAGTCGGCAATCACTTCGCCTGTTTCCGCATTCGATACAATTGTACCAGGTGGAACTTTAACCACCATATCCTCCGCATTACGGCCATGCTGATTCTTCGAGCGACCGTGTTCACCGGTTTTCGCTTTAAAATGACGATTGTACCGAAAGTCCATCAGTGTACGAAGACCTTCTTCTACTTCAAAAATGACGCTAGCGCCTTTTCCTCCGTCACCACCTGCAGGGCCACCATCCGGTACATACTTCTCTCTGCGGAAGGCAACCATACCATTTCCGCCATCGCCTGCTTTTACAAATACTTTGACCTGATCTACAAACATACTTTCACCTCATTTAATCAAAAACGTGCTAACTAGCTCCTGTTCCGTTTGCTCTAATTCAATCAATTTAGCGCTTTTCACATCAGGATTTTCGAACGCCAGCTTGAGCTTGTTTTGATCGGAAACTTCACCCTGAAAGTCAAAAACAAGATGAATTTCTTCATGGTACAACTGAAGCGTTAATAACAAGTGGTGATCCGCAGGTACATTCACTTGTGAATCAAGCACTGCTGTACATTGAGCGATTAACTCAATGAGATCCGCTTCATAAGCGCAAATATCATACTCGTCTCCGATCACTTCAAAATCCAACTGAAATAAATGGTTACACCAGTTAAACGTTAATATATATTCTGCAAGTTTCGGAGCATTTAAATTCGATAATTTTGCTTCCTGTCTCGACTGGATAATAATTTCTTCGATAATTTCCTTTGCCCTGTCCACATGATCCAGTGCAAGGTTGCCTTTGATTAACTGCAAACGATTTAACCAATCATGACGAGAATGGCGCAGAACGTCAAAGGTATTCCACTTTTTAGACATAATTGCACTCCCAATGCTTTAACCATTTCCTTCATTATAACAATAGATAATTCCTTCATGTTACTTCCTTTAAAAAGAAAACAATCTTACGCGTATTCATTGTGCATCGTCACTTTTCTAGCCCATTTCGTCTATTATATCAAAAAACTCTAACCGTTCGGTTAGAGTTTTTCTTAAGCTGCTTATGCTTCTTTCGCAACTGGATATACACTTACTTGTTTACGGTCACGTCCAAGACGCTCGAATTTCACGACGCCGTCGATTTTCGCATATAGAGTGTCGTCTCCACCGCGGCCAACGTTTGTACCAGGGTAGATCTTAGTTCCACGTTGACGGAAAAGAATCGAACCGCCGGATACGAACTCGCCGTCTGCGCTCTTCGCGCCAAGACGCTTGGAGATTGAATCACGGCCGTTTTTTGTACTACCTACACCCTTTTTCGATGCGAAAAACTGTAGATTCATTTTCAACATATTGTCCCACCTCCTATGTGTGAGTAATTTGGATGTGCTTGCCGTATTCCTCGGCAATAGCGGAAATGGATACTTCCATTCCTTGGAGAAGAAGTTGAACATTCTCAGCTGTACGCTGATCCAGATGATCTGGAACGGTACAGCTAAGGTAGCCGCCTTCATCCTCCATATCAACTATGAGAGTTACATCGCAAAGGGATTCAATCGCATTCACTGTCCCGATCGACACGGCAGAAACACCTGCACAGACTAAGTCATAGCCATAAGGGCCAGACTCAGCGTGTCCTGAAAGAGAAAATGAACGGATGTGATTGTCCGAATCTCGCTTCAGCTTGAAACGTATCATTTCGTGATCCTTAAGCGTTAATTTTGTCGATAACTACTTTAGTGTAAGGTTGACGGTGTCCTTGCTTACGACGGTAGTTTTTCTTAGGCTTATATTTATAAACCGTGATTTTCTTACCTTTACCGTGCTTGTCAACTTTACCAGTTACAGTAGCGCCATCTAGCATAGGAGAACCAACTTTGATATCGTCTCCACCAACCATTAGCACACGGTCAAAAGTAACCGTTTCACCAGCTTCAGTGTTTAGAAGCTCGATGTAGATTTCTTGACCTTCAGTAACCTTGATTTGTTTACCACCAGTTTCAATAATTGCGTACATACGTGCACCTCCTCTAATACTAAGACTCGCCATTGCAGGTGCTAGAAACTAGCTTTAAAACCTGTTTTTGAGCGGTTGTAGCTCTTTGGGTGCTTCCAAACGAACTAACCACTAAATCATACCACAGCGAAAATTGCGGTGTCAATGCAAGAAATCCTCCTTCTTTCATTTCAACTTTAAATAAGCTTACTTAAAGGAAGCCCTGCCTTCTTACGCTGCATCTCAAACAACCCAAGCCTCGTAAAGCCGCCAAGCTTTAACCGTTTGTCCGCTTTTTCCTTCTTCTTCAAATGACTCAACAGTGCATCGCGTTCTTTCTCATCAACCCTTAAAAAATCTACAATAATCATGCCACCAATATTCCGAAGTCGTAGCTGCCTTGCAATTTCATCAATGGCCATCATATTTACTTCAAAATGGGTCTGGTTTTTGTTACTTCTTCTTACGCCGCCACTATCTACATCAATGGCCGTTACCGCATTCGTTTCTTCAATATGAAGGGACGCTTTCCCTATTTTTACTGTTTTCTCTATACCCTTAATGGTTCGTTCTAAAAGCTGAATGACGTTCTCACTTTGCTCATCTGACATCACTTTCGCGCCTTTTGCCAACAAAGGCAGAAAGGTTTTTACCGCATCTGCGTCATTTGTAGCTAGTTCAGTTACTCGATGAAGGGGATAAAGCTTGCTAATTCGTTCAGCAAGTCCTCCAGCTTTCTTGATAACACTAGGAACGTGCGCCCCTTCTGTAGATTGAAGAATTCGTTGCCATTCTTCTCTGAGATCATCTAACTCCGCTATAAGTGCTTCTTTACTCAAGTAGGCGGAGCTTGTCCGAAAAATAAGCCCTTCTTGTTCCACACAATGTTCATGTGCAATTTGCAGAAGTTCTTCTCGCATTGCTGGCAACTGTTTGGATACAGCCGAATAGCCGGCATACGGCATATAAACGAGAGACGCTCCAGTTAAAGAAATGAGTTCTGTCACAATCGGTCCTTTTCGATCCACACCAGGGTGTTTGATTTGAACAAGGATCGACTGTCCTTCTTGGATACAAGCAGAAACAGCCGGCATCCGTTCCCCGGCTGTCTTTTTTTCCTGTGCGGTTATCAGTTCATCCCCATTTAAAAGACCAGGTTTACCGCTACCTAAGGAGACAAAGGCAGCGTTTTTATCATCTAAAATGGAAGAAACCTTCCCGAAAATCAGATCTCCTTGATCCGGTTTTCTTTGACAGGTCAATTCCCCCCAAATGTCTGTAATCTCTTGTTTATCTAAAATAGCGGCTACCTGCCACTCCTTTTTTTTAAGAACAATAAACTTCATAGCCGCTCTCCTTTAGGTACTTTTCTTTAGTTTACCTAAATAGTGTACCAACTGCACACCCTATTTGATTTTTTTTGAAATAGGCATGAAGCAAAATTTTCTCATCTGCCTCTATGTTCATATCTTTAATGACAATTTGATAATGGTAACCCCGATAAAACGTGGCGAGGAGTTCAGTCAATTTCATGTCAGGAGCTACGGAAACAACCTTTTTCTTACCCTTAATGGAAGTTGAATACCGTTCAAGCAAAAAGCGCAGATAAATATAATGATGATGTTTCCATTCTTTGAACTGTGACACCGCAAGAAAAAGGATGACCATCCATAGATTTAAGTGAATTGGAAAATAAACTACCGTTGCCAGGACTAAGACACCTAAACAAAGGAGAGATGAATGAAGCATCATTTTATGAGATGTTTTAAACGGATAGCTGAGAGAGTACAATAAAAAAAGAAGTTTACCGCCGTCAAGTGGCCATATGGGCAATAGATTAAACAGGAGAACCATTAGATTATGAAGTAAAAAGAGACTGTACATCTCATCCCATAACCCTAAATAGTAGAAAATGGCCCCAGTCCCGATCATCCAGATATGTTGAAGGGGACCAGCTAGGATAACAATTAGTTCTTCTTTGAACGGACGATTTCCATGTTCATCTACGACAGCTACCCCACCAAATGGAAGAAGAACAATCTCTTTTACTCGCCATCCAAAAAAACGAGCTGCTCCCGCATGCCCTAACTCGTGAATAAGGACAACAACGAACAGCAGCAGCATTTCTCGAAAACGCCCTGTTAGAATAGAAAGACCAATTGTTAACCAAAAAAGCGGATGGATCGTTATCATTTTTAGCATTATTCGATTGGGACAACTTGAAGCGGGTCAATAAACGCTTCGTTTTTCTTTATGGCAAAATAAAACGTTCCTGTTTTCCCATCTTCTGAATTTGAGACGCTCCCAAGCTGATCCTTTGTTTGAACAAAATCGTAAAGAGAAACATCAATTGAATCCAGCATACCATACCATGACTCGCTTCCATCCGTATGCTGAAGAACAACAGTCTTCCCTATCCCTTCTTTATCTCCTGCATAAGTAACTACCCCTGCATCAATCGCTTCGACTTCTGAACTGAGTACGGTTTCGACCATAATCCCTTTACCAGTCGTTTCAAAATTCTCCAGTACCTGTACCTTACCACTAGCGGGCAGCGCATAGACTGGGGCTTCAGCATTCAAGTTTGTTTCAGGAGTTGTTGGGAACAAAGCCACAGGATTCCCAAACTTTCCTTCATACCAATCTTTTACCGTTGCAAACTGGAATTCTTCCGCCATCATTTCAGTAACGTAATCTTGGGCTGGTACGAGACGATCACTCTCTGCTTTAAATAAAATGCCTGCTCCCAAAAATAAGCAGGCGGCAATCATCGCTCGCATTAAAAAACTTTGCTTATTAAATAGCGGGTGAAGCTTCATTTCTACATCTTGATTTGAATACGAAGGAATATGATCATGATTTCGTCCTGGTCGAGGCACTGTACGCAAGGGTTGACGTTGCTTCTTTCTCGAATGCAGTCGCTTTCTCACATCATCCAGATCTTTCCGCATTCCTCACCCATCCTTCCTATAAGTAGTATTCAGTTTATGACTTGTCCTGAGTGGATATGTCAGTTGAATACGTAGAAAAGAATGAGTACCTTATAACGCTTCACTTGTTTAGCTAACCGATACCTTCTTCGTGCCCCTCGTTTTTTTAATAAAAAAATCCCGGCCGCAGCCGAGATTTAAGAACGTATTCCAAAAAACTTTTTCACTTTACTAAACACGCCTTTTTCTTCTTGAAGAGAAAGAAGTGGTACTGATTCACCTAAAATGCGTCTAGCGATATTACGATAGGCGATGGAAGCCTTTGAACTAGGATCGAGCGCAATCGGCTCCCCTTTGTTTGAAGCTGTAATGACCGTATCATCATCTCCAACGATGCCTAATAGATCAATTGCCAGAATTGAAACAATTTCATCAACATCAAGCATTTCGCCACTTTCCATCATATGGTTTCGAATCCGATTCACAACAAGCTTCGGCGCTTCAATGTTCTCTTCTTTTTCGAGAAGACCGATAATACGATCGGCATCTCTTACCGCTGACGTTTCAGGCGTCGTAACAACAACGGATTTATCTGCACCAGCGATCGCATTTTTAAAGCCCTGCTCAATACCCGCTGGACAATCAATTAACACGTAATCGTAATCTTGCTTTAGTTCATCAATAATTTTTTTCATTTGCGCAGGCTGAACCGCAGATTTATCTTTTGTTTGTGCAGCTGGCAACATATAAAGCGCTTCAAAGCGCTTATCTTTAATTAAGGCTTGATGAAGCCGACACCTTTCCTCAGCTACATCGACGAGATCATAAATAATACGATTCTCAAGCCCCATCACTACATCAAGATTTCGAAGACCGATATCCGTATCAACCAGACATACTTTTTTCCCCGATAGTGCAAGAGCTGTTCCAATGTTTGCTGTCGTTGTGGTCTTACCCACACCACCTTTTCCGGAAGTAATGACGATAGCGTCTCCCACACAACATTCCCCTTTCTGTCTACAACCTAGTCAAGTTCGGTCGTACTTTGGTCAGTATTTGAACGCGATCAACGCTGATTTCAGATTGACCGTCTTTGACAAAAGCACATTCTGCTTCATGAATGCTTGCGCTTACTTGATCAGGCGGCCTACTGATAAGATCTGCAATTTTAAGCTGAGAAGGTTTCATCACAGCAGCTGTAATAACCGCTTTGATATCCCCATGAGCTCCTGCATGGGCAATGCCCCGAAGCGTTCCCATTACAAAAATATTGCCGAAAGCTTTGACAGTGCCACCTGGATTCACATCTCCGATTAGAAGCAAATCTCCATCTACTTCAAGAACTTGTCCAGATCGAACCGTTCTCGCTACGGATGTTATCGTGGATCTCTTGCGCTCTTCTTCTGCTTCAACTCGAGAAATAACATTTGAATCAATACGATCAATTTCAAGGTTTTGCTTCGATTGAATCATTGCGCGAAGTTCATTTTCCTGCTTTTCAGTTAAATACCGATTGCCCATTTTAAGTGTAACGGTAATCGTATGTCCTTCTGTTTGCTGAATATGTCGAGCAGAAAGTTTTTCATCAAGCTCATTTATCACATCACGAAAAGCGCAGGAATCATCTAAAATCAGATTCAGGCCGTCTTTCGTTCCTTTAATCGTTACAAAATGCTGTGTTTGCTTTTGTACCATAGACAATTTCATTCACCTCAACATAGAATAATTCAACGTTGCTAAAGGAAACTCCTTCTTTTGGCCTGATTTTCTTGTCTACGGCTTTCAGATAAATCTTCAAGCAACCGTTTTACAGGATAGTAAACAATAAGCAAAAAGATTCCATTTAAAAGTAAGGAAGGAAGATAGCGACTGTAGAAGAAGGAATGGAAAGATACGTCCGTTACATTAATTAAAGAAAACAATTCATACACATAGAATTCCACCATCGTAACACCTAATAACCCAAGTATTAAGGTCGTAAACCAATTCAGGTGAAAAACTTTCGATAAATAACCGATTATGTAAGCTGCAACCGACATTCCAAACATATATACCCCGACAAGATCCGTATAAATCAAATCATGTAGAAGTCCAAAAACAACACCGTATAGAACGCCATAAGCTGGGGACAGCACCATTCCAATCATGACGACAATCACCGTCACAAAACGAGGAATGAGCTGGAAGTCAAAACCGTATTGTTCAGGTGCAAACACCTGAAAAACAGTGCCTTCCAGAAGAAAAAGAATAAATAGCGTTCCAACTAGAAAAAAACGCCTCATTCTTCTTCACCTTCCCCCTCATCAGGATTTACGTTTTGTGCACCGCGATCAATAATCATGACATTGTTAATATCATATAAATCAGAAGCTGGTTTCACATAAGCTGTTTGGGTTGTCCCGACGTTATCCGTTTCAATATCAACAATTTCACCTATAACAATACCGCGTGGGAAAATCCCACCATTACCAGCTGTAATAACGGTTTGGCCTTTCTCCACTTTCGTATCAACAGGAATTTTAGAGAAAAGCAACACTTCTTTTTCCGTATCATATCCTTCAATCGTTCCGAAGACATTTTTATCTTCCTGCGTCATGGCGGCAATCCGATTCGTACGATCAACGTCACTAATCAGTTGAACGGTTGAAGAGAAGGGCTGAACATTTTTTACTTTTCCAATTAAACCATCTGGCGTCGCTACAGCCATATCCGCTTTTACTCCGTCTTGCTCTCCCTTATCAATCGTTAACAAATCATTCCACCGATCAGGTGACCGGGCAATCATATTTGCATGAAACGTCTGATAGTTCGATAGCCCAGTTGAGGAGTCAATGTTTAACTCACTTTTTAAATCTTTATTTTCTTTCTTAACGGTTTTTAGTTCTTCTGACACGGCAACGAATTCATTAAGCCTCGATTTAAGTAGCTCATTTTCTTCATACATGTCTTTCATATCTCCAATACTCTCAAATAAACCCGCTACTGAATTAGCGGGTTTATAGAAGATTGATTGAAGCCAACCAATGGAATCTTTGAAAAACTGCTCAGGCATTGTAAGCGCATCGCGTTCTTTCATTGATGTACCGATTAACGCAACTAAAATAATAATGCTCACAAGCAATACAATGAGACGTTTATTTGAAAAAAATTGTGGCATGCGTTACACCTTCCAACTACTTCTGTTTTGAGCGGGAAGTTATACCAGCTCTCGATTTGAACAAATGAATATTTTCAAGCGCACGTCCGGTACCAATCGCAACGCATTCCAGCGGGTTTTCTGCAACAATTACAGGCATTTTTGTTTCGTCACTAATGACCTGGTCCAAGTTTCGTAGTAACGCTCCGCCTCCTGTAAGAACAATGCCACGATCCATAATATCCGCCGCAAGCTCAGGTGGCGTTTTCTCTAACGTTACTTTCACAGCTTCCATAATACTATTGACTGTATCACGTAGCGCTCCAGACACTTCATCAGCAGAAACGCTGATTGTTTTTGGAAGACCTGTTACAAGGTCACGCCCACGAATATCCATGGCATCAATGCCTTCTGTTGTTCCAGCAGAACCAATTTCAAGTTTAAGCTGTTCAGCCGTACGTTCACCTATCATCAAATTATACGTTTTCTTCACATACTGAATAATAGACTCGTCCATTTCATCTCCAGCAATGCGAATCGATTCACTTGTTACAATTCCTCCAAGAGAAATGATGGCAACTTCTGTTGTTCCCCCACCGATATCGACTACCATACTTCCGGTCGGCTCCCAAACTGGTAGAATCTGCACCAATCGCTGCTGCAAAAGGCTCTTCAATCGTATAAGGTTCACGTGCGCCTGCCTGACGCGTTGCATCTTCAACTGCTCTTTTTTCAACAGCTGTAATACCTGAAGGTACACATACCATGACGTTAGGCTTTCGCGCAAAAACAGAACGGTTTTTCTGTGCTTGCTGAATGAAATATTTCAGCATCGTTGCAGTTGTTTCAAAATCAGCAATTACGCCATCTTTCATTGGACGAAGGGCCACAATATTTCCCGGTGTACGACCAATCATGTTCTTTGCATCGTTACCAACTGCTTCAATTGACCCTGTATCTGTCCGAAGTGCAACAACGGATGGTTCGCGAACGACGACACCTTTTCCTTTTACATATGCCAGCGTGTTAGCTGTACCTAAATCTATTCCCATATCTCTTGAAAATCCACCAAACATTTATGTTAAATCTCCCTTCAATTCAAGCAAAACTCATAAGTATGATTATACTGCATCAGTATTGAAAACGGTAGTGGGAAAACTATCCCACAGCCTATACGTACCCTTTTTCTTTTAAACTAATAAACTTTTGATCTCCGATAATAATATGATCAAGCATATCAATACCAAGCATTTTACCACACTCTGCGAGACGTTTTGTTACTTCAATATCTTCTCGGCTCGGTGTCGGATCACCGCTTGGATGATTATGAAAGCAAATTAATGATGCCGCTGATCGCCTGAAAGCTTCTCGAAAAACTTCTCGAGGATGCACTATAGATGCATTTAAGCTTCCGACAAATACGGTTTGACGATGTAATACTTGATTCTTCGTGTTTAAGTATAAGCAAACAAAATGCTCTTGTGATAAAAAGCGCATGTCTTCCATCACATAATTCGCACCATCTTCCGGTGAACGAATGGTATAGCGTTCCTCCATTTGAAGACGACTAACCCTTCTACCGAGTTCCATCGCTGCAATGAGTTGAACAGCTTTAGCTGTGCCTACGCCATTTAAAGAGGTTAATTCTTCAATACTCGCATCTTTAAGAAGCCGCAGCCCTTCAAAATAGTGAATAATGCGATATGAGAGCTGCAGGACAGACTCCTGCTTCGTACCGGTCCTGAGAATAATCGCCAATAGCTCTTGATTAGACAATGTCTCAGGACCCTCCTTCACAAGACGCTCTCTCGGGCGCTCCTCTTCTGGATAATCACGAATCATTAACGGTGTTTTAAGCAACACGCTTCCTCCCTGGATTCATCTTCGTGTCTGACTAACGTTGAATCTCCGGAAAAATTCCAAACGCCCCAAGTTCTCGAAGTGTTTTGGAAATCGGAAGCCCTACCACACTATAATAATCCCCTTGAATACGTTTCACAAAGGCGGCACCGAAACCCTGTATACCATAACCTCCCGCTTTATCAAACGGCTCACCGGTATCAAGATAGTTCTCAATATCCGTATCTGTTAAGTCCCAAAATTCTACTTCCGTTGCTTCACAGAACTGTGAACGTTGCTCACCAGATAGAATGACCACACCCGAATAAACGATATGTGTTCGGCCAGATAAAGCTTTCAGCATCTGCCTCGCATGCTCCCGACTTTCTGGCTTCCCAAGTACATCGTGATCAAGTGTGACAACCGTATCTGCTCCAAGAACAACAGCGTCCGAGGCATTCACAAAAACATCGTTCGCTTTCCCAAATGCAAGCTGTTTCACAAGTTCAGAAGGGGGAACAGAATGAGAGTGATATTCTTCAAAGCGGCTGACGATAATCTCAAATTGGAGGTTCACTTGCTCTAGAAGTTCTTTTCTTCGTGGAGACCCTGAGGCTAAGACGAGGCGCTTCATTTTACCACCCTTTTTTGTAAAAGATTCACAAGTGGGAAAAGGGCTTGATAACAGCTTATCAAATCCCTTTTCTTTCCACAATTTAATTTTCTAGCGTTCCTTTACATTTTTCGTTTCACTTCGATTCTGTATGTGCATACAGTTAAAATTTGTTTAATCTTATTTTAGTTCGTTAAGAACGATCCGTTCAGGAGGGTCGTTCTTAACACTCCTAACATATCGTACCTTTTATTCATTCACTCCGCAAATATCAGACTATTCCAATCTCTTCACAACTTCTTGATATGTCGCTAGCGCATCCAATAAATGTTGCTGAGCCATCCATAACGAGGGTACTGTTTCTTCCGCCGAATAGTTTTCAATTTCTTTTGAGGCAGCATTTAATGATTCTGCTAATGCTTGTCCTTCACTTTCTTCCCATTCCTTTATTCCGCTCCCTTTATCATTCCAGGTTTGGACCGCTTTCTTTACCTCCGTAACCTCTTTAGTTGAAACCTCTCCGTCTGATAAAGCAACAAGGTCCAGCGTCGTTAACTGTTCAATTAACTCCTTACTTTCTTTCAAATGCTTTGCCAGATCCTCGCTTGCCGCCACTTTTTTCCCATCCACCGTCCATAATTTTTTATATACTTCCTGACCATTGCTTTCAAAGTATGTTGCAAGAGCATCCTGACCTTCTGCCGAAGGAGATACACCAATAAGCAAGAAATATTTTTCTCCTTTAAAAATCGTCGCAGGTAAGCCTTTATCTTTTAGCTTATCTTGAAATTCCCTTGCAGACTCTTCCGTTTCATATGCACCGGACTGCACGACGTGTAGTTCAAGGGATAAATCCGTTTGACTAACTGCCACGGATGCCGCTTCGTTCGTTTGATCTATAGGCGTGGCGACACTTTCTCCACCAAAAACCATTAACAAACCGAATCCAAATAAAACACCAAGCGCAATGGCAAAAACTGCTGAAGCGATTACTTTCTTATGAAAGGGCACGATCTTATTATGAGGTACAAGATGCTTTTTCTTTTTGCGACCCACTGGTAACCTCGGGTTCTTCTTTGACTGCTCAAAAAATGATGTGACTTTTTTCTGACTATGACGTTTTTTTAATTCTACAATTTTCTTAGCATCCCGTCGCTCAGGTAAAATCCATTCGAATTCTCTTTCCTCAGCCGCTGCGCTTTCTTTATGTGTTTCTGGAGTCTTATGGACTTCATCATTTAATCGAATTGAAATCGTGCGTTTCTCCTTCTCCATTCCCATCCCCCTCATGTACCGGCTTGTACTACAGTCTATGAAATCTAAAGATATGCTAGAACTGAGAATACTAGAGTTGGATAGAATGACAATAAAAAAACCCTCACCTATAAGCGAGTGGTTCAAAGTTACCCTATCTATTCTTCATACAAAAAAACTATCATACCATTGTATGAGTTGCGCACCATAAAAATATGTTATAAGTGCTGCCAGCCCTACATAAGGGCCAAATGGAATAGGCTGCTTCCTCTTTACTTTTCCAACCAATACTCCCGAGACCCCTACAATCGTTCCAAATAATGTAGAAAAGAAAAAGACAATAATTAGTTCTTGATAACCAAAAACCAACCCTAGCAGGGCAAACAATTTAATGTCACCGCCACCCATTCCGCCGTTACTAATCACAGCAATCACTAGGAGCAATAAAAAGCCACCTATCACTCCTATTAAAGGACTATACCAAGGATCCATCGGAACCATCATTCGACCAAGTACAAAATAAACTGCGAAAAACAAAAGAATGCGATCAGGAATCAACATATATACGGTATCTGAAACAAAAATAATAACGAGAAGTGAAATCAAGCCATAGGAAATAACCAACTCTTTTGACCAACCTATTAAAAAAGGAGCAGTTGTAAAAAGAATTGCTGTAACGATTTCAATCCATGCATAGATAGGTGAAATACTTGAAGAACACCCCTTACATTTTCCTCGCTGAAATAAATAAGAAAAAACCGGGATAAGCTCAAACGAGGAAAGTTCGCGTTCACATGTTGGACAAGAGGAGCGTGGGGTGACAATCGACTGTTTGATTGGCACACGAAGGCCAACAACATTAAAAAAGGAACCAAGCGCAAGGCCAATTAAAAATAAATAACTATGTAACAAAACCCCCATATTTTCTTACATCCTTCTTTATCGTATTTTTAAGGCTATGTTAGCTTATATTGTTGTTTCTCAATTTTTGACTATTAAAATAATGATCGTTGTAGATCAAACATCTCCGAACTTATGACGACAACTTGTTTAAACAAAAAACCGGTCATTAAGTAAGATCAAAAACCTCGAATCAAAAATCCCTATCCTCTGTCTAGTGAAGGATAGGGATTTAATTATCCAACATAGCTCGCGACTCGATTACGCCCTTGCTGCTTTGCACCAGTATACATTGCCCGATCTGCATTTCGTATTAACATTTGAGCATCCTCTCCTTGCTCAGGAGCGGTAGCTACACCTATACTTGCCGTTACATAGATAACCTGACGATTGCCATTATCAAGATCATTAAAGATTTCAAACGGCCTGTCCGCAATAGCACATCGTAAGTCTTCAGCAACTTGTAAACTTGCATTATGAGAATGACTTTCGAGGAGAACGACAAATTCTTCTCCCCCAAATCGCGCAACAGTCCCTCGTTTTCCAACCTCTTCTTCAAGTCGATTGGCCACTCCACAAAGGACTTCGTTTCCGCTATGATGACCAAATGTATCATTTACTTTTTTGAAATGATCTAGGTCGATTAGAATAATAGAAAATGGAACAGGGTTTATGTTAAAACGCTTGTATTTCTCAGCCAATAATTCGCCAAAGAAGCGGAAGTTATACAAATTTGTTAACGGACATCGCTCACTGCGCCTTTTTGTCTCTTCATAGTGCCTCGCATTATCAACCGCAACCGCTAAATAGTTCGCTAAAATTTGAAGAACCAGAATGTGATGTTTTTCATATGATCGAACGCGATCGGTTGCTAGTGTGATGATGCCGACTACCTTTTTATTACGCTTCATAGGTACGGATATAACAGCGTTCGCTGTTTGTGGAAGAATTCCCTGAGTTAGATTTTTCCATTGGGCTCGCTTTGTATATAATCGACTGCGCCCACTGCGCCAGACTCTAGAGCTAATGCCTTCTTCAAATAGGTGATTGTCTCCATTATCCCGGACGCCTCTTCCTTTCTCAAAGCTTTTAATAATCGTTAGCTTTTTTACTTCTTCTGCATCCAAGATATAAGCATAATCAACGACAAACATATCCTTTACTTCATTCAAAAACAAATGGAGAATTTCATCTGTATCAAGTGACTGCGTAATTTGCTGACCAATTTCACTCGTTTGTTGAAGCAAATCGTTCACTTTTCGACTCGAGTAATACAACCTGAGCATAAGAGATGCCAGAACAAAAGGTACACCGACAAAGAAGATGGCAATTGTGCCAAGATAAGTATGTAACATATATAAAAGGAATCCTACCGGAAGGGTTACACCTGTAGAAATCGCTTCCCAAAGCATGTCTTTCCCAAAGAATTTCGCATCAACTTCTTTATAAATATAGATGCGTAAAAAATGAAGAAGAATTTGATTCACAACGATTAGCGATAGAATGTAAACAATCGAAGGAACGAGCTGAGTAATCGCATCCCCAGAGAATTCACCCGTAGAGCCACCAAGTAAATAGAAAAGTCCTCCTGATACGAGTGAAACAACCATAAACATGAGCATATTAACAGGATAGCGGTGACTATCTTTCCTCGTAACGCGCAAATTAAACAAAAATACGAGAATCGCTAGCTGAGTTAAAATGGTTTCCACAAATAAACCGTACCTTAGAAAAACTGCCAATGATATTCCCTGGATAAAAAAAAGGTCCGTTCCTTTCACATTGATTGGCATCATGGCAACGACGGCAAGAAGCACAAAAAGCGCAAAAATATCGGCCATATTCCCTGTATAATCGGGGGAAAAGAAATAGAACGTTGCAAACATGAGTAGAGGCCAGCACAAAAGCCATACAATCCAGACGTTACGTTTCATTGTTGCCGTCAATTATTTCCCCCTCCATCTTCCTTTTATAGAAAGAATATTTTTCCATTTCCAAGTTGTTACGTTCCATTTTAGCAAAAAGTAGCGAAAAAGTCCTATTTTTTCAAATTAAATTCTAATTTTTTAGAAAATGACGAACTTCAGATACAAAATAGAGAGAACCCGTAATTAAAAGTAGGTCATTTGCCCCCATTTGCGCAATGGTTGTTTCAATTGCTCTTTTCCAATCCTCTTCGTACGATTTTGATGAGAAAGTTGCTCGATGGAATAAGTTCTCAGCTGAAATCGCCCGAGGGAAATCAAAGGTGGTAAAAGTAATCGTATGAATATGCGGGTAGAGTGGCTTTAGCATGGATTCAATATCTTTATCTCCAAGCGCGCTGAAAATAACGTGAATTTTCGTTTTTTCGTAATGCTGTTGTAGAGTTTGGGCAAGGCTTTGAACACCTTCCGGATTGTGTGCTCCATCTACAATAATCGTCGGATTGGAACCAACCTTTTCAAACCTTCCCGGCCATGTCGCTCTTTCAAGACCTCGCTTAACCATATCCTGTTCAATATGTAGACCATAAAAAACACGCAAGTACTCAAGCGCCATGAGCGCTGCACCTGCATTTTTCACCTGGTGATCACCTTTCATTTGAATGTGGAGGTCATCAAGTTTGCGGTATGGGGATTGAAAAGAGAACTGCTCTCCTTCATCATCACTCTTATGATCGACTACAGAAAACTCTTCATTCAAACGATATATTTTGGTGCTTTTCGCTTTGGTTGTTTCATGCAAAAGCGTTCGTACTTCTTCTTTTTCAGCAGTCGTCACGAGTGGAACGCCTGACTTGATAATCCCTGCTTTTTCATAGGCAATTTGTTTCAAATCACTACCTAGGATATGAGTGTGATCATAACCAACATTTGTAATCACACTAACGAGTGGATGAATAATGTTCGTTGAATCAAGTCGTCCTCCTAGACCAACTTCCATTAATACAAGATCTGGGTAGGCAATTGTTCCAAAGTACATGAGTGCTATCACTGTAATTACTTCAAATTCAGTTGGAGAACCAAGTGGCGAAACGGCTGCCATCTCAACAAGCGGCTGAACACGATTACAGAGAGCAATTAAGTCATCTTCATTAATGGGTTGTCCATTTATGGCAATGCGTTCCGTAAACGATTCTATATAAGGAGATGTAAACGTTCCTACTTCATACCCAGACTCTTCAAGAACCGTCCGCATGTAAGTTACGGTTGAACCTTTTCCATTTGTCCCACCAACGTGCACTGTTTTTAATCGTCTTTCCGGGTGATCAAGTTGTTCGAGCATCCATTCCATTCGCTCCAACCCTGGCTTAATGCCATGATTTAATAAACTATGTATCCAACCTACAGCCTCATCATATGACTGAAACATTCTCGCTCCTCCTTAAAAGAAGACGAATCTCTAAGAAGAGATTCGTCATTTTCTTATTTTTTTAGTTCATTTATGCGCGCTTCCACGTTACTTCTTCTTTCAAGATAGTCTTTTTCTTTCGCTCGTTCTTCTTCAACGACTTTCTCAGGAGCTTTACTAATAAAGCGCTCATTTGCGAGTTTTTTCTGTACACGATCAACTTCAGCATCGAGCTTCTTCATTTCTCCTTTTAGACGCTCAATTTCTTCATCGATGTTAATTAAGCCTTCAAGCGGAAGGAAAAGCTCTGCACCAGAAACAACAGCCGTCATTGATTTTTCAGGTGCCTGAAGATCTGCTGAAATGGTTAATGTTTCAGGATTACAGAACCGCTCAATGTATTGGCTGTTTTGTTCAAGCTGCTTTTGGGCTTCCCCAGACTTCGGTTTAATGCGTAGCTCAATCGGCTTGCTTGGTGCTACATTCATTTCAGCACGAATGTTTCGAACCGAGCGAATAATCTCAGTTAGTAGCGCCATGTCAGCCGCTGCTTCAGGGAAGTGAAGCTCATCACTCTTCACTGGCCAGCTAGCAACAGTGATTGACTCCCCTTCATGAGGAAGGTGCTGCCAGATTTCTTCAGTAAGGTACGGCATGAATGGATGAAGAAGGCGCATTGTTTGATCCAGTACATAGGCGAGAACAGATCGCGTTGTTTTCTTCGCTGCTTCATCTTCGCCATATAGCGGTAACTTCGCCATTTCAATATACCAGTCACAGAAGTCATCCCAGATAAAGTTATAAAGGTAGCGACCAACTTCCCCAAATTCATAGTTGTTAATGAGACGCGTCACTTGTTCGATCGTATCGTTTAATCGAGTAAGAATCCATTTATCGGCTGTCGATTTCTCACCAGTTAAATCAAGCTCTTCATACGTCATGCCGTCCATATTCATGAGAGCAAAACGGGAAGCGTTCCAGATCTTATTCGCAAAGTTCCAAGTAGACTCTACCTTTTCCCAGTAGAAGCGAAGATCCTGACCTGGAGATGAACCAGTGGATAGGAAGAAACGAAGCGAATCAGCACCATACTTCTCAATCACATCCATTGGATCAACACCGTTACCAAGTGATTTACTCATTTTACGTCCTTCAGAATCACGTACAAGTCCATGAATCAATACATCATTAAATGGACGTTGCTCTGTAAACTCAATGCCCTGGAAGATCATACGCGCTACCCAGAAATAGATGATATCATAACCCGTTACAAGAACGTTCGTTGGGTAGAAACGTTTAAAGTCTTCCGCGTCTTCATTCGGCCATCCCATTGTTGAAAAAGGCCAAAGTGCCGAACTAAACCACGTATCAAGTACATCCTCATCTTGCTGCCAATTTTCAATATCTGTCGGTGCTTCCAGCCCAACGTGAATTTCACCAGTTTCTTTATGATGCCACGCAGGAATGCGATGGCCCCACCAGAGCTGTCTCGAAATACACCAGTCGCGAATATTCTCAATCCAATTCAAATACGTTTTTTCAAATCGTTCTGGAACAAAGTTAACCTTATCCTCTGACTTTTGAAGCGCAATCGCTTGTTCAGCAAGCGGGCCCATTTTAACGAACCACTGAGTGGAAAGGTACGGTTCTACTACAGCACCGCTTCGTTCAGAATGACCAACAGAATGAACGTGCTCTTCAATGTTGAAAAGAATGCCTTTTTCTTGCAAATCTTTTACTAACTTTTTACGACATTCGAAACGATCCATTCCTTGATAGTCGCCTGCATTCTCATTCATTGAACCATCTTCATTCATGACAAGGATACGCTCAAGGTTATGACGATTACCGATTTCAAAGTCATTAGGGTCATGGGCTGGAGTGATTTTTACAGCTCCTGAACCAAATTCCATGTCCACATAGTCATCTGCCACGATTTCAATTTCTCGGCCTACAATTGGTAAGATGGCTTTCTTTCCAACAAGATGCTTGTATCGCTCATCTTTAGGATGAACCGCAATTCCTGTGTCACCTAGCATGGTTTCAGGGCGTGTTGTTGCAATTTCGATATGTCCTGAACCATCAGCAAGAGGATAGCGCATATGATAGAAGTGTCCTGTCACTTCCTGGTGAATCACTTCAATGTCAGAAAGAGCTGTTTTTGTTTGAGGATCCCAGTTGATGATATATTCCCCACGATAGATTAAACCTTTTTCATAAAGCTTTACAAACACTTCGCGAACCGCATCCGAAAGCCCATTATCAAGTGTAAAACGCTCTCTTGAATAGTCTAAAGAAAGACCAAGCTTTGCCCACTGACTGCGAATAAAGTCTGCATACTCTTCTTTCCATTCCCAAGACTTCTCAAGAAATTTCTCTCTTCCAAGGTCATAACGCGAGGTCCCTTCTTCGCGAAGTTTCCCTTCCACTTTTGCCTGCGTTGCAATTCCAGCGTGGTCCATTCCTGGAAGCCAGAGAACATCGTAACCCTGCATTCGCTTCACTCTTGAAAGTATATCTTGAAGCGTTGTGTCCCAAGCGTGCCCTAAATGAAGTTTACCAGTAACGTTCGGCGGTGGTATGACAATTGTATAAGGTTCTTTTTCTTTATCACCTGTTGCTTCGAAAAATTTACCATCTACCCAGTACGGGTACCATTTCTGCTCGGTTGCCTTCGGGTCGTACTTCGTCGGCATTGTTAGCTCTTTATTCACCATTGTCACTCTTCCTTTCCAATCAATAAGTCTTAGGCTGTTTGCATCGGATTTCTCTTCCCGTTTTAAGCAAAAAGGATTTTGAACAACAAAAAAACTTCCTCCATCCTTAGGAAAAGGACGAAAGAAGTATTTTCGCGGTACCACCTTTATTTACAGCTAAATAAACGTTAGCTGTACGCTTCATTCAAATAACGGGATTACCGGATTCTCCTACTATGATTTCAGAGAAACAGCTCAAGGGCGACTTCAAATGCTACGGTCCTAAGAAATCTTTCAGCGGATGATTTCTCTCTCTGAAGGGTTCACATTCTACTACTCCCTATCTTTGCCTGTCGACTATTTTGTATAAATAAGTTTACCGTGTAGATTCACGAACGTCAAGATGCTAAGTGCCCTTTTTCTTAGCTTAGCCAGTTCTCATCCTTCTTAATCACCCCATGCGCTTTCGCACATAGACTATTTGTAACGGCAGATGAAAACAAAGGGGAAAATACGATATGAAAAAACGTTTTGGGAGAATGAATCGCTACCAGCTCCCGCCAGCTTTTTATAAATTCAGGGACATTTGCGCTCAATTTGTACCACCGTTTATTGTGTTTCAAACGATTCGAACGATTCTTTTTCCAACCTCAGTCGATGTGCTTATCCTCATTATCCTTGTAGCACTAGAAGTGTGTTTTTATTTTGAATGGATCTAAAATGTTTGCAGCACATGGTCGATTCCATTCATCACTTCTATTTTTTTTGTAAATAACCGGACATGCTTAATATGGGGCCAGTGCTGACGATTCTCATTAAATAGGTTAACACTATTAAAAACAGATTCAGGGAAATATAAATAGCTTGCAAGCAGCTCCTTCTCTTCTTCTAATAACGAAAATTGTGATTCATATCGCCCAATATGCGCAGTTGTTGTGGCAGGATTGAACTGAAAAGGATGGACAGTTGATCGAATAAAATAAGCAAGATCCCGAACAGGCGTATCAATAACAGCTCTCTCGAAATTAATAAAATAGCCTCGTCCCCCGTTCATCACGTAATGTGATGGAGAACATTTCCCATGACAGAACACAGTGCGATATCGTTTCGCTTCTAAGACCTGCTCATACCATTGGTCCAATCTTGTTTTAGCAAGATCACAATACTTCATTAATTTGTGAAAATGAGTGACAAAGGTGAGTTCAAACGGCGAAAGATAGACACGTTTTTCAATTGCATTCACGTATTTTTCCATTTCAAACTGTCTGCTCTCTCTCATCAAAATCATTTTTTGGTACGATTGTTTAATGACTTCTTCAGAGAAAGCCTGATCTCTGGCAGTGTACCCATGGAGTTCAGCAAGATTTAGAACGAACTTCTCTTCTTTTTGAGTAGCGTGTCCTTCGCCTCCGTCCACCCATGGAGTTAAATAAGCCACTCCATCTCCAGTCAAAACAAAAGCATCCCCGTATTTCGTTCGTTCAAGAGGTACATAACTCTCAAATTGAAGCTGTTTGAATCGTTCCTCAAGGTATAACATACGATCCATCTGTTCTTTCCCTAGCTTTGTCTCTTTTAAAGCATACGCTCCTCGCTCTGTCTCAATTTTAGTCACTTTCCCCATTTTTACGACACGTTCAGGATATAGGTCGTATTGAAATAGAAGTGCTGGATCACTCATGAACCGCCACCCTCCCCTCCAAGATGGAGAGCTCCACTAAACCTGTTATCTCTTTCATCGCTTCCCACTTTTCAACGAACTCCTTCATTACTCGATCCACCTTGCTCCCCTCATACTGAAGCGACTGAATACACGTTAGCCATTCCCAAGGCGCAACGATTGTTTGAATAAGTGTACTTCTAAGTTCTTGATCTACTTCACTTAATAAAGCTTTAAAACAATGAGTAAAATCGGCACGTGTTTTTCTTTCATACCACAAATACACTTCATCTGAGAGAGCTTCAGACACAGAAATAGGTGCTTCATTACTACTTTCAAAGTAAAGCTGGCCCATCACTTCTTTTATGGAATGAGACGAAAATGGAATCATTCCATTTACTATATCTTTATGATAACAAAGTCGTTTTTTCACATCTGGAATTAAGCTAATAAGGAGTAAATACGACTCTGGATAAAGCGACTTAATGGCGAATAACGATTTTATCGTATCCCTATATGGAAATGGGGAAAACGCGTAATCGTTCTGCTCTATCCCTATCCCACACCTGACGAGGGAGGAAAGAAGACACCCTTCCATTTCTGGAGACTGCTCATAAGAAAATTCATCTTCTACAAAATCATGAACTGTTAGAAACCCATGATGTATCGGAATAAACGCCTCTTGATTCAGGGTGCGAATCATGCGATTACACAAGAACCCAGAGGTAAAAAAAAGACGGTCACGGAAGTTGAGATGATACTCAAGCAAATCCCGCTCCCGCCAGTATGATACCTTTCGCTTTCCTACATGTGTCATGATCACTTCAGGTTGACGAACCCACCTTAGTTCTCTAAAACCATACTTTTCTGCGATAAGCGTTAATAAGTCCATCTTCATGACTCCTTTTTACCCCGCCAATTACGTAAGCAGTAGGGCAAGCGAAGTTATCGATTGAGAGGTATATAGAGGATTTGACCTTCTTTGACTTCTTCTTCTTCAAGACGATTTACACGAGCTAGATGACTTGGAAGCACACGATATCGCTCAGCAATTTCAGTTAATGAATCACCAGGTTGGATAATACACATTTTCATTTTTGAAAATTGCTCTTCTTCTTTTGTCAGCATGCTTGTTAAATAGAGAGCATTTTCTTCGCGCGGCGCTTGTTTCTTTTCTTCGTAAACCTCTTCTTCATAATCCACGTATTCGTTGTGACTAGAGCGCGTTTCTTCCACGATTGGCTGATTGTTGTATTCATTTGACCCTTCTATTTGGCCAGCCATACGAGTTAAATAGTCATACGATGGTTCTTGATAGGCCTCTTCTTCTGAACTAGTCTCTGCATAATCAACTTCAAACTGATTCGGCTGAGCTCGCATATCGACTTGAGGAGATCGTAAAGGGGATGTCTGTTCAAGTGATTCTTCTTGATCATCCACATATTTAATATCATTCTCCCAAACATTTTCTTCGTGCTCATATTCGGTTTCTTCTACCTCATCCTCTTCTGGTGAATCAATCTCCACCTCTTCACGATGTGTATCACCTTGAATTCCACTAATGGATATATCCGCTTTCAATTGAAGGCAATTTTCCTCTACTAGCGTGTAATCAAATGTATCGACCGTAACAAAAATATCTTCTAGACTTCTAACACGGCTTGCCGGGATGGTAATATCTACTGGAAAGCGGTGACCCATTGATGCCGTTCCATCTTCTCTTACATGTACTTCATGAATGGAGCGATAAGGAGAGCCCTCATTCATTTCTTCCTCATCAGTCTGCTCACGCTGCAAATATTCTCCCGTTAAATATAAACAGCCTTTCACAGCTACATAATCTTCGTACTCTTCAATTGAAATTTCAGGATCAAGTGAGATAGATAGAACCTCTTCAACTTCCTGTCCTTTCTTCAACCAGACCTGCTCCTCTACGGAGAAATGCAAATATGTGCCTTCAGGCATGCTTTCTCCTCCTTTCAAACATTATCCATACATTACACATGTATGAGTAATTCACAGGATTATGTCAAATTTGATGAACAATGAGAAAGTTCTCATTGTCTCACCATTAGAAAAAGCTACTGACATATTTGCCAGTAGCTTTGATTTAAACGAGCTTTGAGAAAGCTGCTTCTGCTGCAGCTATTGTTTCATCAATGTCGTGTTCTGTATGAGCGGTTGAAAGGAACATTCCCTCAAATTGAGATGGAGGAAGAGAAATTCCTTGAGCGAGCATTTCTTTAAAATAGTTTGTAAAGTGATCAAGATTTGAAGAAGATGCAGTTTCAAAGTTAATCACGTCCTCATTCGTAAAGAAAAAACCAACCATAGATCCCGCACGGTTAACGGTGTGGGGGATGTTGTATTTTGCTGCAGCTTTCGAAAGTCCTTCTCCAAGCTTCTCTGCTTTTCGCTCAAATTCCTGATAACTTTCTGGTGTCAGTTGTGAGAGTGTTTCGTAACCAGCTGTCATCGCAAGTGGATTTCCACTTAATGTTCCTGCTTGATAAATCGGACCACTTGGAGCGATTCTGCTCCATAATTTCCTTTTTACCACCATAAGCCCCAACTGGTAAACCTCCACCAATGACTTTCCCAAGGCAAGTTAAATCAGGTGTAACGTTATAGTACCCTTGAGCACAATTGTAACCTACCCGAAATCCTGTCATAACCTCGTCAAAGATTAAAAGAGTTCCATTATCCTCTGTAATCTTGCGAATTTCTTCGAGATATCCCTGTTGAGGCGGAACGACACCCATATTACCCGCTACAGGCTCGATAATAACACCAGCAATATCATCTCCGAACTCCTGGAAGGCATAACGAAGACTTTCAAGATCATTATACGGGACCGTAATGGTATTTTTCGCAATGCCCTCAGGCACGCCTGGACTATCAGGAAGACCAAGTGTAGCGACGCCGGACCCAGCTTTAATTAACAAAGAGTCACCGTGGCCATGGTAACACCCTTCAAATTTAAGGATTTTATTACGACCCGTGTAGCCTCTCGCTAACCGCAATGCGCTCATCGTAGCTTCTGTACCTGAATTTACCATACGGACAATTTCAATCGAAGGGACTCGTTCAATGACAAGCTCCGCAAGTTTTGTTTCATATTGACTTGGTGCACCAAAGCTTGTTCCAAGCTCCGTCACCTCTTTCAATCGATTCACAACCTGTTCATCAGCATGACCAAGGATGAGTGGACCATAAGAGAGTACGTAGTCGATATATTCATTTTGATCGATGTCGTAAATTTTAGAGCCTTTCCCTTTTTCCATGAAAATCGGATCCATGCCAACTGATTTAAATGCCCTTACTGGACTGTTTACCCCACCAGGCATCACTTTAGATGCTTCCTTAAAAGCTTCTTTGGAGCGATCATAATTACCCATTTTTGTAGTCCCTCTCTTTCAGTTCTATTGATCTAGCCAGCGAGCAGCGTCTTTTGCAAAATAAGTGATGATTAAATCTGCTCCCGCACGCTTCATACTTATTAGTTTCTCAAGAACAACCTCTTGTTCATTCAGCCATCCATTTTGACTGGCTGCTTTTATCATGGAATATTCCCCACTTACGTTATACGCAACCATCGGAAGCGGGAAACGATCTTTTAGTTCACGGATAATATCAAGATAAGAAAGGGCCGGTTTCACCATTAAGAAATCTGCACCTTCTTCAATGTCGCTCTCTGCTTCTCGAATCGCTTCAAGTCGATTCGCAGGATCCATTTGATACGTTTTTCGGTCACCAAATTGTGGGGTACTGTGTGCAGCATCACGAAATGGACCATAAAATGCAGATGAAAATTTCACAGCATAGCTCATAACAGGAACATCAACGAATCCTGCTTCATCAAGCCCCTGACGGATCGCAGCCACGAAACCATCCATCATGTTAGATGGGGCAATAATGTCAGCACCTGCTTTGGCTTGAGAGATCGCTGTTTTAGTTAGTAGTTCGAGAGACTCATCGTTTTGAACGTACCCATTCTCGATAACACCACAATGCCCGTGATCTGTATACTGACAAAGGCAAGTATCTGCAATCACCGTTAACTCAGGAAATTCTTCTTTAACTTGGGCAATCGCTCTTTGAACAATGCCAGTATCGCAGTAGGCCTCTGATCCAACTGAATCTTTATGATTTGGAACACCAAACATCATAATGGACTTTATCCCAAGATCAACTACTTCACGAACTTCTTCATTCAATCGATCTAAAGAATAGTGATAGACACCAGGCATTGAAGGAATTTCTCGTTTTACATTCTCTTCTTCCACTGCAAAAATTGGATAAATCAAGTCCTCTTTATGTAAATACGTTTCTCTAACAAGCGATCTCATTGATTCAGATCGTCTTAAGCGACGATGACGCTGAAAGTTTGCTGTTTCCATTTTCTTCTTCCTCCTATTTATCAAAGAAATCCTCCATGCTTTCAAGCATTCCTTCTATGGTATATTGTTCAGGAACGATCTGCGGTACGATTCCATATGAACGCAACGTCTTTTCTGTAATCGGTCCAATTACTACTATTGTGATCCCTTTAAGCTGATCTTTCAAATGGTTGGCACCAAGAAGTTGCACAAAATGATGGACTGTTGACGAAGAAGTGAACGTAATCACATCACACATACGATTTTCAACTACTTCTATTAATGCTGCCTTGGAGTCAAATGGAATGACTGTGTCATAGATAGGTAAATCAGTTACGTCGTACCCTAATTCACTTAATTGCCCTGGTAATAACGCGCGACCAAGGTTTCCTCTTGGAAGTAGTATCTTCTCGTCGGGCTTAGCGTGTTTTGCTAGCGCAGAAATAAGGCCTTCAGCTACAAAATCATCAGGCATGAGATCAATTTGGATGCCATGACGCTTAAGAGCTTTTGCTGTTTTGCTTCCAACCGCGGCAATTTTCAAATCTTTAGGAACGGTTACCTGTTTTAAGAAAAAACGTACGCCATTCGCACTCGTAAATAAAATCCAGCTAAACTCACTCAGCTGAAGCGAGTTTAATTTTCGGGGTTCGAAAGAAATAAGAGGGATTTCAATCGAAATCCCCTCTCTTTCTTCAATTAATTTCGTAAATGTAGCTGCCTGCTCCCGAGCTCTCGTGACCAACACACGCTTTCCTGAGAGCGGAGAAGTCATTGGTCTAATTCTTCTTTCACACGATCAAGAATATCTTTAGCTCCCTGTTCCTTCATTCGATTCGCAAGCGTATTCCCTACTTGGATTGGATCATCGCCCATTTCCATTTCTTTAATTATAATAGACCCATCGGGCTCTCCAACAAGTCCGGTGACCGTAACTGTATCACCACTAAGCGTAGCGTGACCAGCAATCGGTACCTGACAACCTCCTTCAAGCGTATGAAGAAAAGCACGTTCTGCTAATACTGTTTTTGTCGTTTCTTTATCACTAAATTTCTCAAGAATATCTCTTAACTCTTCGTCGCTTTCTCGACACTCAATCGAAAGCGCACCCTGTCCGACCGCTGGCACGCACAAATCAGGATCAAGATACTCTGTGACAACTTCTTTCGACCACCCCATGCGATGAAGTCCTGCAGCGGCTAGCACAATGGCATCGTAATCTTCGTCTGTTAATTTACGAATACGCGTGTCAATATTTCCGCGAATCCACTTAATCTCAACATCTGGACGAATGGCTTTTAATTGTGCACCACGTCTAAGACTACTTGTTCCGATCACAGCACCTTCAGGTAATTCTCGAAATGGTTTCTTTGATTCTGAAATAATCACATCGCGATGATCTTCACGTTCTGGAATACAACCTATCATGAGCCCCTCAGGAAGAACAGAAGGCATATCTTTCATACTATGAACCGCCATATCGATTTCACCGTTTAACATGGCATCTTCAATTTCCTTTACAAACAATCCCTTCCCACCTACTTTGGAAAGAGTAACGTCAAGGATTTTGTCACCACGCGTGACGATCTCCTTTATTTCAAAGTCCACTCCAGGATTTAATTCTTTTAACTGACTGATCACCCACTTCGTTTGTGTGATCGCTAATTTACTTCTTCTTGAGCCAACGACAATTTTACGCATGAACACTCCTCCAACCTTTCAGCTCTCCCTTACACATACCAGAAATGAAATTCTGAAAATGTTCCAGAAAGGAAGACATTAATTAATACAATTAGAAACGCCGCAACGTTCCATAAAGCGAGGGATCGCCCCTCCATCTCTCTAGCCACTTTCTGATATAGATACGTACTGTAAGCGCCTAATACAAAAAACGAAATAATCACCTTAGCATCAAATAAACTAAATTGGTCCACCTTTAACATGGCCCAGACGATTCCCAATATAAGACTTAGTAACAAAAGAGGAACGCCGAGAACGCTACATAAATACGAGAGCTTCTCAAGTTGTGATAGGTCACCAAATCTTCTCAATCGCTTACTCCATTTTTTCCCTTTTAACATTTGATAAACAATCAAATACATGATTGAAAAAATAAAAGAAAGTGAAAACGCTCCATACGATAAAAACGCCATTGTAATATGGATAATGGATAGCTCAGACATGAGCTGTTCTGTTAACAAGCTAGAAGCCTGTTCGCGAGTAGCAAATAAATTAATGGCCATAATGCTGAAACCGAGTACATTTGCAAAAAAGACAAAGAAATCGACTCGAAAAAACCAATTAATCAAGAGCGATAGTGAGACAATCACCCACGCATAAAAAATAACCCCTCAAAAGGTGTTAAAATCGGGAAACCGCCAATTTCAATAATCTGCGTTATTAGAAACGCACTTTGCAGCACCCAGACAATAGAAAGCAACCAGAAAGCAAACTGATTTACTTTCCGGTTGTTCTGCAGAAAATCAATAAAATAACACAGTACACTAAGGGCATAAAGTAGTATGGTTATATCATAAAGCCAGCTGGCGTTCGTCACAAATCATGTCTCCTCTCCTAGGAGCGCAACTGCGATGCCTGTAATAAAGGGGAGTATGCAACGGATTCATGCTGCCTTTTTTCTTCGTTTTCTTTCACTCGCTGCTTATGAAGTTCTCTCTCAATTTCTTCTTCAATCGCAAAGATTTTCGTGAAGATTTCGAGCGACTCCTCTGCATTTGGCTCTGCAGCCATCTCCTTTACCCGAACAATAGGATCACGTAGCAGCTGGTTCACTATACTTTTCGTATGTTTACTCAACACTTTTCGTTCTCGATCAGTTAAATCAGGAAGCTTTCGCTCGATACTCTTCATTGTTTCAGCTTGAATCGAAAGCGCCTTCGTGCGAAGAGCCGTAATCATCGGTACAACGCCGAGGGTATTGAGCCACTCTCGAAATAACACGAGGTCTTCCTCAATCATAAGCTCAATTTTCTCTGCTTCCTTCTTGCGCTCAGCAATGTTAGTTTCGACAATCCCTTCAAGATCATCAATGTCGTAGAGAAAAACGGAATCCATATTATTAAGCGAAGGATCAAGATCCCTTGGAACTGCAATATCCACCATAAATAGCGGGCGTCCTCTTCGCTTTTTAAGCAATGGTTTTACATTTTCTTCAGTTAAAACATAGTTTGTAGAACCGGTAGAACTAATCAGGATATCAGCATCTGAAAGCGCTACTTCTACCTCATCCATCGAGCGAGCCTGTCCTTTAAATCGTGAAGCAAGTTCCGTTGCTTTCTCAAGCGTACGGTTTACAACCGTTACTTGATCCACACCATTGCTTTGCAAGTTTTTCGCTGTAAGCTCACCCATCTTGCCTGCACCAAGGATAACAACATGTTTATTTTGGAGCCCACCAAAAATTTTCTTAGCTAATTCAACGGCTGCATAACTAACAGAAACGGCATTTTCTCCAATTTCTGTTTCAGAATGGGATCGTTTCGCTAGCGTGATGGCCTGTTTAAATAGTTGATTAAAAATCGTTCCAGTTGTATCAGAACTTTGGGCAAGTAAAAACGCATCGCGTACTTGTCCTAAAATTTGCGTTTCTCCTATAACAAGCGAGTCGAGACCTGCTGCAACACGATAAAGATGTTCTGTCGCCGCATCGTTCTCACGAATCACAAGATATGGGGAAAACTCATCTTTATCAATTCCGAACCATTCAGATAGAAAAGCTTTTGAATAATATCTCCCTGTATGAAGCTGATCAGCTACGACATATAACTCGGTACGGTTACATGTAGACAAAATCACGGCTTCTAGAATACTTTTAGAGTGACGCAACTTATCTAACGCTTCAGGCAAATCGTTCTCCTGAAAGGAAAGTTTCTCTCGTATTTCCACAGGGGCTGTTTTGTGGTTCAACCCTACGACTAGGATGTGCATCGTTCCACCCCCAAAAAATTGTTAACCAAACCTAATCTTTTGCTATCATCTATCACTAGTATAACATGTGACAAATTGCACAGAGTTATGAAATGTGAACAGACTATGAAAGCAATTATGATATGATGAAGAAAGAATTATCTCTGCATATTATTAGTAATCATACAACTATTAATGTACCAGAAAATCAAATGTATAGCAAAACTTGCGTATTTCTTACAATAGGAGGATTTTCATTGAAACGTCAAAGTATTTTTCCCGGTGTTTTGTTTATTGGAATCGGACTTTTTTATTTATTTCAAACGCTTAACCTTCCTTTTTCTGATCAGCTTATGAACTGGCAAGTAATTTTAATCGTCATAGGTCTTGCCATGATCATTCAAGGTTCGATCACAAAAGAAGGAAATATGCTTTTTCCGGGAATTTTGCTTCTTGGACTGGGTGTACACTTCTATTTTGTAACGAAGATTGCAGTCTGGCCTGATAGTTGGGGTATGTATACTCTTATATTAAGTGCGGCATATCTTATGACTTATTATAAAACGAAAAAAAGCGGCCTTGTGCCTGGTTTATTGTTACTAGCCCTTTCCATTATTGAGCTTTTATATTCCGGCTTAGAACTCTGGCTCAATTCAACGTTTTCCTTTATCGGGAAGTTTTGGCCACTCGTTTTAATTGCCATTGGTGTGTATCTCGTAACACGAAAAAAGTAAGGAGCATCGGCTCCTTACTTTTATAATATAGAACTTAAAAAATCTTGTGTTCTTTGTTCTTTAGGCTCACTAAACAGCTCTTTCGGATGACCTTTTTCTACGATTTTCCCATCATGCATGTAAACCACCCAATCCCCGACTTCGCGTGCAAACCCCATCTCATGGGTCACGACAACCATAGTCATCCCTTCTTTTGCCAGTTCTTTCATGGTAGAAAGCACTTCTCCAACTAGTTCAGGATCGAGAGCTGATGTAGGTTCATCAAATAACATAATATCAGGCTTCATTGCAAGTGCCCGGGCAATGGCTACACGCTGCTTTTGGCCACCGGAAAGCTTATTAGGATAGACATCCGCTTTATCACCAAGGCCTACTTTTGAAAGTAGCTCCTTCCCTTCCCTCTCTGCTTCTTCCCGCTTTGTTTTTTTTACCATCATAGGTGCTTCAATCACATTTTCTAAAACAGATTTATGTGGAAAGAGGTTAAAATGTTGAAACACCATGCCAACCCTCTCTCTCACTTTGTTTAGATCATTTTTCTTGGGATCAATCGTTTCACCTTCAATAATAACATCGCCACTATTTTTGATTTCAAGAAAGTTCATACATCTAAGAAGTGTGCTTTTACCGGAACCACTAGCTCCTATAAGCACAACGACTTCACTTTCATTAACTTCAAGATCAATATCTTTTAATACGTGAAGGCTTCCAAACGATTTATTCAATTTCTCAACGCGGATCATCTCTGCTTTTTCTGCCATCTTTAACACCTCTTTCGTTCTTAATCACTTGCAGATAATTTCTTTTCGAGAAGGTTTACAAGAAGCGTAAAGATTAATACAAGAACGAGATAATATACAGCTACTATTAGTAAATAAGTCATTTCATCAAACGTTCTTGCTCCTTGTGTTGTCGCAACGCTAAATAATTCTGGTAGGGCTATAAATGCTGCTAGAGAAGAATCTTTTAACCCAATGATAAATTGATTACCAAGAGGCGGCAAAGCTCGTCTGAATGCCTGCGGAAGAATAATACGTCGCATCGCAAGCGTATGACTCATTCCAAGAGAGCGGCCAGCCTCCATCTGACCTTTATCAATGGATTGAATGGACCCACGAAAGATCTCTGCAATATAAGCCCCGTTATGTAGAGCAAGTCCAATGGATGCAGCCCAGAATTTCGGGATATTAAACTCGGTTAAACCAAAATAAAAGATGAAGATTTGAACAATTAGCGGTGTACCTCGAATCACAGCAATATACACATTTGCGATCCAATTAAGGATTTTTGATTGAGATATTTTAAATAAAGCAAAAAAGAGGCCAATAAAAACAGCGATTAAAACAGATACGAACGTAACGCGAATCGTCAGCCAAAGACCTTCAAAAAATACTGGATAACTTTCTAGTAGCGTTTCAAAAAAATGAGCAAAAGTTGGCAAGTGCGATCAGCTCCTTAGAATTCAGTAACATTACAGGTAAAAAAAGGAATGCGCGCACCGCACACATTCCTCTTTCTTACTCACTTTCAGGATTCTGGGTGATATCAACTCCGATGTATTCCTCACTAAGTTCTTTTAACGTACCGTCTTCTTTTAACTCTTTTACAGCTTTGTTAACAGCTTCAAGAAGATTTGAGTTTTCTTTCTTAATCGCGACAGCTTGTTCACTTGTTCCAAGCTGTTCTACTTTTTCTATTTCAAAACCTTCTTCCATAGCCTGCTTCCCTGTAATATCATCTGTAATAACCGCATCATGCTTTCCTTCGCTTAGTGCGCGTAAAGCAGTTTGGTCACTATCATAATTTGAAATCTTATCAGTGTATTCTTGTGCCGTTTTCTCATAAGTAGAACCTTTTGAAACAGCTACGTCTTTGCCGTCAAGATCTTCTACACTTTTAATATCGCTTCCAGGTTGTACATAAAGAACCGGTCCAGAATAATAGTAGGGTTCACTAAAATTAACCGCTTCCTTACGTTCATCTGTAATCGTATGGCTAGCCACCGCTGCGTCATAACGACCAGACTGAATGGCGGATACCATTCCACTAAATTTAAACTTTTCAACTGCAGGTTCAAGATCAAGCTTTTCCGCAATGGCTTTTCCCACTGCAACATCGAACCCATCCAGATCACCATTTGCATCTACTGTACTAAATGGTGGAAACTCGCCTGAAACGACATAGCTAAACTTTCCATCTTCCGTTAATTCAAGTCCGTCGTCTCCTTCAGAGCTAGATGATCCACTACTTTCTTCATTCCCTCCGCACGCTGTTAAAACAAGAATAAACATTAACATGAGTGCGGTTAGAAAACTCCATTTTCTCTTCATCATCACGCGTCCCCCTAAAACGACTTTTTCTTTTATGCAGTTCGAATTATGTAAACTGCAACACTTTTATAATACCAATATTTAGACATTTCTTTCAATTCTGACTTGTGGTGTCTACACCTCCTATTTTGGACTAAGACTTGATTAAAGCGAAAGAGCATACTTATTCTTCTGTTTCCTCCATTATTGTTCCATTCCCTTCACAACCGGTTTGAAAACTTACTTTTCCTAATAATCAGAAATATTTTACATATAAAAAGCTCGGTCTCTTGACCGAGCTTCACTTTATAAATATGATTTGATCGCACTCCAAACATCTTCTTTTCCCTGTCCATTATGAGAAGAAAACGTAACAAGTCGATCTGTAGGTTCTATCTTTAATGTCTGACTTACAACTTTTAAATGTTTTTGCCATTTACCTTTAGGTATTTTATCTGACTTTGTTGCTACTACAATGACTGGAATTTCATAGTGCTTTAACCAATCATACATAACGACATCGTCATTAGAAGGAGCGTGTCGTAAATCAACAATTTGAATGACCGCTTTTAATTGATCGCGATCTGTCAAATAGGTTTCAATCATACGACCCCATGCATCTCTTTCTTTTTTAGATACCTTAGCAAATCCATAGCCAGGAACATCAACAAAATACAATAACTCATTGATAAGATAAAAATTAAGCGTCTGAGTTTTTCCAGGCTTTTGTGATGTTCGAGCAAGGTTCTTACGATTAATCAGTGTATTAATTAGAGAAGATTTCCCTACGTTTGACCGTCCAGCTAACCCAATCTCTGGTAATCCCTCTATTGGGTATTGCTCTGGTTTAACGGCACTGATAATAAAATCTGATTTTGTTACTTTCATTTATTCTCCCCCACAAGTGCGGTTTTTAACACTTCATCCAGATGTGAAACTGGAAGGAACGTTAAATCCTTACGAATGCTTTCTGGAATATCATCCAGATCTTTTTCATTTTCTTTCGGCATGATAATGGTTGTTAATCCAGCACGGTGAGCACTTAACGATTTTTCCTTGAGTCCACCAATCGGAAGAACTCTGCCTCGAAGCGTAATCTCTCCAGTCATCCCAACGTCTCTACGAACAGCTTTACCTGTTAACGCAGATACAAGGGCTGTAGCGATTGTAATTCCTGCAGAAGGACCATCTTTAGGCGTAGCTCCTTCTGGAACATGAATGTGGATATCGTTCGTTTCATGGAATGTTGGATCAATCGATAGCTCTTCTGATTTAGAGCGAATGTAACTGAATGCAGCCTGCGCTGATTCTTTCATCACATCGCCAAGTTTTCCAGTTAAGATCAGCTTGCCTTTTCCTGGTGAGAGCGAAACTTCGATGGCCAGTGTGTCGCCTCCTGCTGTTGTATAAGCTAGCCCTGTTGCGGTACCAACCTGATCTTCTTTCTCCGCTTCACCGTATCGGAATTTTGGATGACCGAGCAACTCTTCAAGCATTGATTCAGTGACAATCACACGTTTCTTCTTGCCTGAAACAATTAACTTTGTTGCTTTTCGACATACTGTTGCAATTTGACGTTCAAGATTACGGACTCCAGCTTCTCTTGTATAATGCCGCACAAGCTTGTAAAGGCTCTCTTCTCTAATTTGAAGATTCCCTTTTTTCAATCCGTGTTCTTCAAGCTGCCGAGGTACAAGATAATTCTTAGCTATGTTGACTTTCTCTATTTCCGTATAGCCCGCAATTTGTATCACTTCCATTCGATCTAGAAGTGGCTCTGGAATGGTTGCAAGGTTATTCGCCGTTGTCACAAACATGACCTTTGAAAGGTCATATGGCTCCTCGATATAGTGATCACTAAACGTATTATTTTGCTGTGGGTCCAATACTTCCAACAGTGCTGAAGAAGGATCTCCACGAAAATCATTTGACATTTTGTCAATCTCATCCAAGAGGAAAACAGGATTAACTGTCCCCGCTTTTTTCATACCTCTAATAATTCGCCCTGGCATTGCTCCAACATACGTCCGACGATGTCCACGAATTTCTGCTTCATCGCGTACACCGCCAAGTGAAATACGAACAAACTCGCGACCGATTGATCGTGCAACGGATCTAGCAAGGGATGTTTTACCAACTCCTGGTGGTCCCACCAGACAAAGAATTGGTCCTTTTAAGGATTTCGTAAGTTGCTGAACGGCAAGGTATTCTAGTACTCGTTCTTTCACTTTCTCAAGGCCATAATGATCCTCATCAAGAATTGTTTCTGCATGATTGATATCAAGGTTATCCGTCGTCTCTTTCGACCACGGTACTTGAATTAACCAATCGATATAATTTCGAATGACAGAACTTTCGGCTGAGCTTTGTGGTATTTTTTCATAGCGATCAAGCTCTTTATAGGCCATCTCTTGAACATTTTCAGGCATACTAGCTTCTTCAATCTTTTCCTTTAAAGAAGCGATTTCACCCGTTTTGCCTTCTTTTTCTCCCAGTTCTTTTTGAATAGCCTTCATTTGTTCCCGTAAATAGTATTCTTTTTGTGTTTTTTCCATTGAGCGCTTCACTCGTTGGCCAATTTTCTTCTCAAGATCAATAACGTCTTTTTCATTTTGAAGAATTTCAATCAACTTATTTAATCTTTCGTATGAGCTATACGTTTCAAGGATGTCTTGTTTTTGACGAATCTTCAAAGATAGGTGAGAAGCAATAATATCAGCTAATCGCCCCGGCTGTTCAATATCACTTACTGAAGCAAATGTTTCGGCCGTCACCTTTTTAGATACTTTAATATATTGTTCAAATAAATCAAGGACAGTACGCATTAACGCTTCTTCTTCCACGTTACGATCTGTACTCTCATCAATTTGTTCAATCTCCACTTCGTAAAACTCTTCTGTATCTTTAAATTCAATAATCTTGCCTCGCTGTAGTCCTTCAACGAGCACACGAATTGTTCCATTTGGTAATTTCAACATCTGTTTGACAGTAGCAAGTGTTCCAATTTCATAGATATCACTTACTTCTGGTGTTTCAATTTCAACTTCTTTTTGCGTAGATAGAAAAATCTTTTGATCATCCATCATAACCTTTTCAAGTGCTTGAACAGATTTATCTCGACCAACATCAAGATGAAGAACCATTGATGGATAGACGAGCAACCCTCTTAAAGGTAGCAACGGTAGTGTTTTATGTTCATTTTTCAATCATGGCACCTCCAGACAACAAACTATAAAAACGTTATATCATTCATTTTGATCCGAGCTTATGCTAGTGATAAGTTGTACTTCATTGTATCCTAAGTTTCTTCTACTTGTCTAATCATCCCTGCTCAAACTTCAAAAAAACTTACTTAGAATAGAAAACTCGCTTTACTGCTTACTGTTTTTACAAAAATGCCTTTGGTAGCTATTTCCTAAATAGAAAACAGTTCATTCTATTTTACCATTTTTAACCGGTGCAGATATACTCGTATGTATCCATATAGATACAAAGAAAAACCCCGCCCCTTAACTTCCGGGCTGGGATTTTCCAAAAACGATGGAAGGAAACTCTTGTGTTTTTTCTGTCATAAATGCCTCTTCGAATACTTCTGAAAGGTGTGCCACAGGCACCACTTTAATACCTTTAATGACTTGGAGCATTTCCTCATCGTTTTCTTTTGGAATAAGCGCTATTTCAGCTCCAGCATCACGAGCGGCCGTCACTTTTGCAAAAACACCGCCTACTGGTTTTACAAATCCGTGAATACTAATTTCGCCCGTCATAGCAATTTTATTACTCACTGGACTTCCTTTAATGGCTGAGTAGATCCCTGTTGCAATGGCTACACCAGCAGATGGTCCATCTACAGGGACACCTCCAGGAAAATTGATATGTAACTGATAAGCGTCTACGGGAATGCCCATGGACTTAAGTACAGTCATTACATTTTCTACAGAAGATTTGGCTAAGCTCTTTCTTCGAATGGATTTTGATTGATTCCCAATGCTTTCTTCTTCTACAATTCCCGTTATCGTAACTGATCCTTCTTTTTTCCCTTTTACAGCAGTCACCTCGATCTCAAGTAACGCACCAGTGTTAGGACCATACACTGCTAATCCATTCACTACGCCAACCGCAGGATAAAGTGAGATCTTTCTTTCAGGTCGTGGGGTGAGTCGACTTGCATGGACGACCCATTCCATATCTGCAGCAGTTATTCTATCACGTTTTTCAGTAATGGCTAGTCCAGCTGCAATTTGCATTAAGTTAACAGCTTCACGGCCATTTCTTGCATAGCGACTAACACGTTCAATCCCGTCCTCATCAAGTGTGAGATTTAACTTCTTGGCTGCTCTTGTTGCAATGCGAGCAATCTCATCCTGACTCAGCTCACGGAAATAAACTTCCATACACCTTGACCGAATAGCCGGTGGAATATCATCAGGTGTTCTCGTTGTGGCTCCGATCATCCTAAAATCAGCCGGTAATCCATTTTGAAAAATATCGTGTATGTGATTCGGAATCGTCGTATTTTCTTCATTATAATAAGCACTCTCAAGAAAAACTTTACGATCTTCCAGTACCTTTAATAACTTATTCATTTGAATTGGGTGAAGTTCACCTATTTCGTCAATAAACAGAATGCCACCATGTGCATTGGTAACAGCACCCTGCTTTGGTTGAGGAATACCCGCTTGTCCCATTGCACCTGCACCTTGGTATATGGGATCATGAACAGAGCCAATTAATGGATCCGCAATCCCCCTCTCATCAAATCTTGCAGTTGTTGCATCCAATTCGACAAAGACGGCTGACTGCTTGAAAGGCGTTCCAAAATTACGTTTCGCTTCTTCGAGTACAAGTCGAGCTGCCGCCGTCTTTCCTACTCCCGGAGGGCCATATATGAGCACGTGTTGGGGGTTTGGACCACAGATTGCCGCTCTTAATGTGCGGATTCCTTCCTCCTGACCCACAATCTCTGAAAATCCTGTTGGTCGAATACGTTCAGATAGCGGTTCGCTTAAAGAGATGCTTCTTAGCCGGCGTAAGTGTTCCATCTCTTTTCGTGATTCCTTATCTATAGAAACTTTCTGGGTTCGCTGATTACGAAGTAGATTCCAGAAATATAATCCTATCACAATTCCAAAAAATAATTGTATTGCTAGTGCTATCCCTGTCCAATTCATACTCCTACCTCCTGATGAATAATCAATAGCACTAGTATCTCCTGAGGTTCAGTTCCATAAACCGGAAATCACCAAAATGAGCAGACGATCTTCAGGAAAAGATGTAAATTCCACCATCCGGCGCGTTCACTATCCTATAATGAGCTGTGAAGTTGGGCAAATAAAAGAAAAAACCAGCCACAGGTGGCTGGTTTCAATATTATGCACTTTCTTTTGGCGATTTCTTATCTTCATCGATGACAGAGCCATCTTCAAGAATTAATTTTGGCGTCGTTTTCTCACTTACTGTAGAAGCAGACAATACGCACTTTTTAATTTCTTCACGTGAAGGAAGATCGTACATGACATCAAGCATGATTCCTTCAATAATAGATCGAAGGCCACGTGCACCTGTTTTTCTTTCAATTGCCTGTTTTGCAATCTCAACGAGGGCATCATCTTCAAATTCAAGCTCAACATCATCAAGCTCAAGAAGCTTTTGATATTGCTTTACAAGAGCGTTCTTAGGTTTTGTAAGAATTTCTACTAAAGCTTCTTCATCAAGTGGTTCAAGGCTTCCGATAACTGGAAGACGACCGATGAACTCAGGGATAAGCCCAAAACGAAGCAAATCTTCTGGAAGGACTTTACCTAAGTATTCACCTGGTTTAAGATCCTCTTGTTTTGCTTCACCACTGAATCCAATAATCTTCTTACCAAGACGTCGCTTAATAATTTGTTCGATACCGTCAAATGCTCCCCCACATATAAAGAGGATATTTGTAGTATCAATTTGAATAAATTCTTGATGAGGATGTTTGCGTCCACCTTGAGGAGGCACGCTAGCTGTCGTACCTTCAAGAATTTTGAGAAGCGCTTGTTGCACACCTTCACCAGATACATCACGCGTAATCGACGGATTCTCCGACTTACGAGCTACCTTATCAATTTCATCAATGTAGATAATGCCTTTTTCAGCCTTCTCTACATCATAATCTGCCGCTTGAATTAGTTTAAGAAGAATGTTTTCAACATCTTCACCAACATATCCTGCTTCAGTTAATGACGTCGCATCTGCAATAGCAAAAGGCACGTTCAGAATTCTAGCAAGCGTTTGAGCAAGAAGTGTTTTACCACTACCTGTTGGCCCAATAAGCGCAATATTACTTTTCGCTAGCTCAACATCATCTGGTTTAGAAGATGCATTGATACGCTTATAGTGGTTGTAAACCGCTACTGATAGTGACTTCTTAGCCTTTTCCTGCCCAATGACATAGTCATCAAGAATCTGGCAAATTTCATGAGGTTTCGGTACTTCTTTGAAATCCACCTCTTCTTCAGTTCCAAGCTCTTCTTCAACGATTTCAGTGCAAAGTTCAATACACTCATCACAGATATAAACACCTGGTCCTGCAACTAACTTACGGACTTGATCCTGTGTTTTACCACAGAAAGAACATTTAAGTTGTCCTTTTTCATCGTTAAATTTAAACATGAATTCACCCCTAACCTTTGATCTCGATGAAACCCGAGTAGGTCTATCTGGAAAAGGAACTCCGTCTGTTCATTTGAACGTCGATTACAGTAATAGCAATCTAAACGGTTATCCACCACTGGTTTCTCATCCTATTTATGTATTGAAATTGTATCATATAACGCAAAAGGATACGAAGTAAAACGACTCTTTATAGCTTATTATGTAACGAGTGATTGTCCTACTACTATGTTTAGCAACTTTGTGTGATTTCATTACTACTTCTTTTTGTAAAAACAAGGCGCAGTAAGCGCCTTGTTTCAAATAAGCCAGTTTAATCGCTTCTATTATGCTTTTTTGCTGTTATCTACAAGAACGTCGATTGCTTTACGGATACGTAGGTCACCTTTTAGTGCATCAGTGCCACCTTGCATCATAAGCATTTGACGAATTTGTTCTTCTTCCATGTTGTACATGGCAGCCATCTTAGAAAGTTCTTCATTTACTTCTTCTTCAGAAACTTCCACGTTTTCAGCATCCGCAATTGCTTCAAGAGTTAGGTTTGTGCGCACGCGCTTTTCACCGTCTTCTTGCATTTGTTCACGAAGTGCTTTCTCATCTTGTCCAGAGAACTGGTAGTACATTTCAAGGTTCATACCTTGTTGCTGTAGACGCTGCTCAAATTCTTGAAGCATACGATCTACTTCTGCATCTACCATAGCGGATGGAAGATCAATTTCACTGTTTTCTGTAGCTTTTTCAATCAACGTATCTTTCTTTTGAACATCAGCATCTTCTGCTTTTTGTTTCTCAAGATTATCTTTCGTTGTTTTCTTAAGCTCATCCAGTGTTTCAACTTCTTCGTTTACATCTTTAGCGAATTCATCGTCAAGTTCAGGAAGCTCTTTACGCTTAATGTCATGAATTTTCACTTTAAATGTAGCTTCTTGCCCAGCAAGATTTTCAGCATGGTACTCTTCAGGGAAAGTTACTTTAACTTCCTTCTCAGCGCCAGCTTTCTCACCAATCAATTGCTCTTCAAAACCTGGAATAAACGTGTTAGAACCGATTTCTAGTGAATAGTTATCGCCTTTTCCACCTTCAAATGGTTCTTCACCAAGGAAACCTTCGAAGTCAATAACAGCAGTATCGCCTTCTTGAAGCTCGCCATCTTCAACAACTACAAGCTCAGCTTGCTTTTCTTGAAGTGACTTAAGCTCTGCTTCCACTTCTTCATCTGTAACATTCGTATCTTGTTCTTCTACTTCAAGACCTTTGTATTCGCCAAGTTTCACTTCAGGCTTAACCGTTACAGTTGCTTTAAAGATCAAGTTTTGACCTTTTTCCATTTGCTCAACGTCAACTTCAGGACGATCAACTGGCTCGATACCAGATTCGTCAATTGCTTCTGAATAAGCTTTAGGTAGAATAATATCAAGAGCATCTTGGTAAAGAGATTCTACACCAAAACGTTTTTCAAAAAGAGAACGTGGCATTTTTCCTTTACGGAATCCAGGTACATTCACCTGTTTTACAACTTTTTTGAACGCTTCATCTAGCGCATTATTTACCTCAGCAGCGTCTACCTCAACAGTAAGAACGCCCTGGTTACCTTCAAGCTTTTCCCAATTTGCAGTCATTTACACATTACCTCCAACAATAAATATATTTCCACTAATCGAGCGTTTAAAAAAGATGACGCTTCTTGGAGTATAAAAGCGTCTACTGTCTTTTAAACGGTCTCTTTTACTAGTAAATATGGGTTTGCAACTATTGTATTATAACATAGAACAGCGAGTTTTCAACACATACAGCGTGAACGAAAACCGGCTAGCCATAGTACAGCTTAACGATAATGGAGCGTTAGCGCAAGCAAAACCATTTTCTTTCCATGTATTACTATTCGAACGGGCGATAAAACGGCTGATTCTCAATGTTCATGATTCGATTGGCAGCGACTTCAAACTCAGAAGATTTCACTTCGTAATAGGTAAGAAGTTCCTCATTCGACACATCTTCACCATTCATTTCAGATGCTACTTTATGGACAGCAGCTGCCCACACGGAACTATTTGAAGGCTCAGCTTCAAAGGGAGAGATCGCAAATAAATAATGCCACCAAATTTGCATGCACATTTCAAAAAGAGCCGGATTCCCCTGTTCAACAACATCAGAGAGCTTAGCCTTTACACTTAAAGAGAAATCCTGCAAGAAGATATCCTTTAACGTAGCAGGGTTAACTATAATCTCTCTTCCGAACTTATGTACGACGACTTCTTGATCCAATTCCTTCTCTCTCAACACTTGTAAAACTAAACTTTTAAGAAGGGGATCTTTGTTTGTTGCATTTAAATATGTAAGGTATACGGGGAGAGACTTACTTTCATCAACAGTGCTTAATTTTTGGATGGCTAACCACTGTTTTTCCGTCTTATCGCTTTCAAGATATGCAATAAGCTTGTCAACATCTTCCTCCTGACTAGCATCATAATCATTCTCAGGATCTAGATCATAGCTCGTCATTTGTCTGCTAAAATGAAGCAGCTGGTAGAGCGACTCTGCAATATTAGACGGAAGCTGATTTTCTTGTAATACCGCTTCAATCATCGTAACTACTTTCTGATACTTTCCAAGCTGAACTAAAATTGATATGTATACTTGAAAAATGTCGTAATAGTCCCCGATCCCCTGCTGCATCATTTTTTCGCAGCGTTCAGACGCTTCATTCAAATCGCCCATTTCTACCAGGCTTAAAACCATTCCAAAATGGCCCTGCGGATGATCCGGTTCGATTTCAAGTAGCTGACTAAAATGTTCGTGTGCTTCTTGTATTTCTTTAGCTTTAAGTGCTGCCATTCCTTTTTCGACAAGTTTGCCTGCCACGTTTGGAAAATAAACTATTTTCCTTTCATCCTTTTCTTTATCCATGACGTAATCGCTCCACTCTCTTATATTCTCTATTAAAAGAGTTTACAGCAGGAAAGGCGCAGCTACGATTAGGTATCAGTTTATCAGTATCCACCTGTAAACTCAAGCTGAAGCATGCTACTAGAATGTAAAATCCTTTTACCTCTCCATTTCTAGTTGCTGCACCAGCTTATTAGAGATAGATGATAAACAAAAAAAGCCATTCTATCACGTAGGATAAATGCCTTTATAAAATCTATATTATGGTGTCCCAGGCAGGATTCGAACCTGCGACCCACAGCTTAGAAGGCTGTTGCTCTATCCTGCTGAGCTACTGGGACTTGCTAATGATGGCTGTTTCTGTTTCTTCAGTTTCTAGCGACATTTATTAATATAACGAACTGCATTTGTAAAGTCAATAGAAAAATCGAAAAACACAGCGGATGCTGTGTTTTTCTTCCTATGAAAGAGGAAATGTTTTAGAAATTTCCTCAACCACTCTTCCATCTTCATCATAGTAATGAACGTGAATCGTCTCATTTGCCCACTCTACAATGGCATATGTTTGGATTATCGGTCTTCTCGGGAGTTTAACGCTACCAGGATTAAGGAAAAGCGTCCCGTCTACAAACTCGGTTAATGCTTCGTGAGTATGGCCAAAACAAACAAGATCAGCATGTTCTTCTTGTGCTTTGTAGTGCAACTTCATCAATGTCATCTTCACATTATACAGATGTCCGTGTGTGGCGAAGATGGTTTTATTTCCTATTGTGTGGATGAACTCATCAGGATATTGGTCATCAAAATCACAATTCCCTCTCACTCTTACCTCGAATGGAAGCATCTCGTCTGCATCATAATCAAATTCTGAATCTCCACAGTGAATCATACATGCCACTTCATGCTGATGCCGCTCTACCAGATGCTGCAATTCTTCCTTGGATCCATGGTTATCACTAACAATAAGGACTTTCATTTTACGCCACCTCTTTTCGTTAAAATAACTCTTTAAATGCCTCTTCTAAACGGTCTAGCGCTTGTCCCCTATGAGAAATCGCATTCTTCTCTTCAGGGGAAAGCTCAGCCATCGTTTTGTCATAAGAAGGAACATAGAAGATTGGGTCATATCCAAACCCATGACTTCCAGATCGTTCATACGTAATCATGCCATTGCACGTCCCAGAGAATATCTCAGTATTCTGACCAGGAATCGCTACTGCCAGGAGACAATGAAAGGAAGCGTTACG
This sequence comes from Bacillus sp. RAR_GA_16, assembly GCF_020165985.1. Lineage (GTDB taxonomy): Bacteria > Bacillota > Bacilli > Bacillales > Guptibacillaceae > Guptibacillus. The sequence goes on along the minus strand of NZ_JAIUKZ010000007.1, from coordinate 352,663 downwards.
CTTTTCCTTCGGCACATTCTTCATTTCTGTTAGAACTTTATCAATGTTCGCTTCATCATCTTTTTCTGGACCTGCATAACGTGCAGAATAGACGCCAGGGTCTCCATCAAGCGCATCAATCACGAGCCCTGAATCATCAGCAATGACAGGCTGATTTGTAAGTTTCATGATTGCTTCCGCTTTTAAAACGGCGTTTTCAGCAAAGGTACTTCCGGTTTCAGCCACATCAGGAGCGCCTTCAATATCTAATAAAGAAAGAACGCTTAGCTCATCAGATTCGAATCTTCGCTTGAATTCTTTTACTTTACCTTCATTTTGTGTTGCAATAAGGAGCTTACGCATTAGATGATGGAGCCTCCTTTATCTTCATCGCGAAGTCACCAATCACTTCAGCTTGAACCTTGATTAATTCCTCAACCCCTGCTTTTCCAAGGGCCAGCATTTCATTCAGTTGATTCATATTGAATGTTGCTTCTTCTCCTGTTCCCTGTAATTCAACAAATTCTCCGCTACCTGTTAATACAATATTCATATCAACTTGAGCGGATGAATCTTCTCTATAGCATAAATCTAATAACGCTGAGCCATTTTTGTCTATTCCTACAGAGGTAGCAGCAAGAAAATTAGTGATTGGCATTTTCTTGATTTGCTTGCGTGCCATTCCTTTTTCAACAGCAATGGCAAGTGCTACAAATGCACCAGTAATCGATGCAGTACGTGTCCCACCGTCCGCTTGTATGACATCACAATCAATCCAGATGGTACGCTCCCCAAGCGCTTCAAGATCAACTACTGTGCGTAGCGCCCTTCCAATTAAACGCTGTATCTCCATCGTGCGTCCAGCCACTTTCCCCTTACTTGATTCCCTTATGTTTCGCTGCTCAGTCGCACGCGGTAACATCGCATATTCTGCTGCAATCCAACCTTTCCCCTGTCCACGCATAAATGGAGGAACTCGATCCTCAATGGAAGCAGAGCAGATTACTTTTGTATCACCTACAGTTATCAAAACAGAACCTTCGGGATGCTTTATGTAGTCTCTTTCAATATGTATCGCTCTCAATTCATTTTCCTGACGCCCATCTACTCTCATACTTGTCCTCCTAATAACAAATCGTTCACTTTTAACCGATGTCACTCTCTACGATCATCATTTACCTCTCTCAATAATATGGAAAAGAGGCAGATTCCCTGCCTCTTCATCCTATCATATTCTATTTTAAAAACCCACTTTGTTAACATCTTCTGGCCTTGAAACTGGTTCACTCAAAGCGTTTCCAGATTCATCCATCACTTCCGAATGACCATCTACTGTTATGGCTACTTCATTTATATCTGTTTGTTCAGTTAACGAAAGGACAAGGCTATTTAACAAATCTTGCTCAAGAACCATTTCCTCTGATCCAGTTAAAATAGCTTCATTAAAATCAAGTGTTAATAATCCGTCCTTTTCATTTGCTCCAAGTAATTTGATATCTTTTGAAAATTGACTAAATAATCCAGATTGAACTGGTGGCCCTTCCATCAAACCTTTTAAAACCCCTCTTACATCGTTAGATACGCCTTCCATACGCTTTGTTACCGGCACATAATAAGAATAGTCTTCGTTTTGAGCCATAAAGTAAACTGTAATATCTTCACTGTTAGAGACGTCGACAACGTTACCCATTTCGTGGTTGATTCCATTAGCCCTGCTCACACCATCACCAATCGGAGTACCATTAACAGGCATTTCTGATTGATCGTAGCCATTGATTTGAATTTTCACTTTCTTGACGCCATCAAATTGAGTAAGTGTCCATGTGACAGCTTCAAGAATTTGTTTCTCGTTTTCAGCGGCATAATCTTTAAATTCGTTTGAAAAATCCACAACTAATGTCTCATCCACCTGGTCAATTCCCTGAACAACCGTTCCCGCCGGTAAAACAGCTTTAAACCCGTTCGGCAGCATTTCTGTTACAGGGCCGTCAATCACCAGGTATTCAAGTGCCTGTTTTGCAGCACTTTCCACTGCCGGAAGTTGAAAACTCTGTGGCACTACCATTCCGTTCGCATCAAGTAGATAAAGCTGACGCGTTGTCATTCCACTTGCTTCTTCCGACGGTTCTTCTCCTGTCGCCTCTTCTACCTCCCCTTCCTTCGTTGCACCAGTTTCCTTATCCTGCATTTGCTCTCCGTCCTTAACATAATCAACTTTTGGAGGATCGATCTCCTTCAATGACTTTTCAAAACCGAAACCACAGCCAGATATTGTTAATATACATGAAAGCAACAATAGCGCGAATCCAATTCCGCGTAAACGCATAGCTATCCCTCCCCGGATGGTTTGTACTACCATTTATACGAGTTATATTTTAATTTATACCTTCTTGATCACAATAACTTGTATACCTTTCACATTATAAAAAAAGAATCGCGTATTGCGGCTCATGCCCATAGCAATGAATCTGACTTCTAATTCTATTCCCTATCATCGATCCTCCTTAGGACTACGCCAAATTGATTCCTGCTTCTCTCGTTTAAGTGAAACATCAAAAATGGATATCGGTATAAAAAAAGAACTCTAATCCAAAATGGATTAGAGTTCGATACGCTTCACATTTGTCACAGGATAATCTAACCAGTGACTTGCAATTCTTGTAAAGTTGTCAATTGATCCTGTTGTTAAAAATGTGTGAAAAGGGCGTTTATCTCCAGTGTATAAAAGCGAGCTATACTCTAAGATACCACTCACTTCATAGGCCGTCTCATCCCCAGAACAAATAATCGCCGTCTTTTCTCCCATAACCGATTGGATAACCGGTTCTAATAACGGGTAATGGGTACAACCTAATATTAACGTATCAATCCCTCTATTTAGTATAGGAGATAGTGTTTTTCTAACAGTCTCATACGTTTCTTCACTTGAGAGATTACCCGTTTCAACAAGTGGAACAAAAGGCGGACAAGCAAGGCTTTCAACCTTAACATCATCGTCGATTGCTTTAAGGGAATATTCATATGCCCTGCTTTTAATTGTACCTGCGGTGCCAATGACCCCAATGTATTTACTCGTTGTTTCTTTAAGAGCACTTCTTGCACCAGGATGAATCACACCTCTAACTGGTATATTGAGTTCATCCTGAATTTCTTTCAACACTACCGCAGTGGCTGTATTACAAGCGATAATGAGCATTTTAATTTGATATTCTTCTAAAAGGTAATTAGTCATTTCCCAAGTGAACTGCTTCACTTCTGAAGCGGATCTAGGTCCATATGGACACCTTGCCGTATCACCTAAATAAACAATTTCTTCTTTTGGTAATTGACGCATAATTTCACGAGCAACCGTTAAACCGCCAACCCCAGAATCGATAACCCCAATTGGTTTCTTCAAAACAATTCGCCTCTCTACTTACCGGTCCTATTCGCTCTTTTTCATTTCGTCATAAAGCAAATGCAAACTTTCTTCCAATGCTTTTACTTGATCACCTGAAAATTTCTGAGTAATCTTTTCCAAATAGACCTGTCTTTTATGGATAACTTTTTTGATAATGTCATTTCCCTTATCAAGTATATGAATTCGTACAACGCGACGATCATGTGGGTCTTTGACTCGTTTTACTAAATCCGTCTTTTCCATTCGATCAACCAGATCCGTCGTTGTGCTACAAGCAAGGTACATTTTATTTGATAGCTCACCAATGGTTAAGTCCCCATATTCAGAAAGCCATTGGAGTGCCAGAAATTGAGGAGGGGTTATGGAAAATTCACTTAAAAGTTCACGTCCATTTTGTTTAATGATTCCAGCCACCATTCGAAGTGACTTCTCTATATCAACAATTGAAGCTGGTTCTCTCGTTAATTCTTCAGACATCTAGTCTCCCCCTTACGGTATCTTATAATCTATTTTGATTGTAAGCGACTTGAAATGCAAGAAGAGTGTATGATTTATTCTGCAAGTTCCAATCATTTAAGCGCAACTTCCATACCTCTACATCACGGTTCAAAACATTTCAAATCACAATCCCTCGATTCGCCATTTTGATTCAATTTCTGATAATAAAAAAAGAGCTATAGTTTCCTATAGCTCTTCCGTTGCGAAATGTTCTTGTACGTAAGCAATCACTTCTTCATTTGTTGCTAGTGAAAGAATATAATCAATATGAGAAGAAATTTCTTCTTTTGATAGCTTCGTCATTTGACTTCTAGCAGGCAAGATTGACGTAGCACTCATACTAAATTCATCAAGACCAAGACCAAGAAGAATTGGAATCGCAATTTGATCTCCTGCCATTTCTCCACACATACCGGCCCACTTGCCTTCTTTATGAGCTGCATCAATAACCATTTTCACAAGTCTAAGAATAGCAGGGTTATATGGTTGGTACAGGTACGATACCTTTTGATTCATACGGTCAGCAGCCATCGTATATTGAATAAGATCATTTGTTCCAACACTAAAGAAGTCAACTTCCTTAGCAAAGACGTCTGCCATAGCAGCAGTTGCTGGAATTTCAACCATCATTCCAATTTCAATGTCCTCTGAAACTTGGATCCCTTCACCAATTAGCTCTTCTTTAACAGTAAGAAGCATTTCTTTCGCCTGACGGAATTCACCCACAGTTGCAATCATAGGGAACATCACTTTAAGGTTTCCGAATACACTAGCACGAAGAAGTGCGCGGAGTTGCGTACGGAAAATCTCTGTTTCTTCCAGGCAAAGACGGATCGCACGGAATCCAAGGAAAGGGTTCATTTCCTTTGGAAGATTTAAGTAAGGTAGCTCTTTATCTCCACCGATATCAAGCGTACGGATGACAACTGGCTTGCCGTCCATTTTCTCAAGAACCTCTTTATACGCATTGAATTGTTCTTCTTCTGAAGGTAGTTCATTACGTCCCATATAAAGAAACTCAGTACGGTAAAGACCAACACCTTCTCCGCCGTTTTCAAGAACCCCTTTTACATCTTCAGGTGTTCCGATATTTGCTGCAAGCTCAACATGTTTCTCATCTTTTGTTGTTGTAGGCTCATTTACAAGCTTAGCCCATTCTTGCTTTTTGGCTTCGAAGTGTTCTTTTTTCTTCGTATATTGTGCGATTTCTTCATCTGAAGGATCAACAATCACATTACCATCAATCCCGTCAATGATCACAATTTTACCCTCAACATCTTCAGATGTAATTGTTTTCGTTCCAACAACAGCCGGAATTTCCATTGAACGCGCCATGATCGCAGAGTGAGATGTTCTGCCCCCAATATCTGTCGCAAATCCTTTAACAAACTGCTTATTTAATTGAGCAGTGTCAGAAGGAGTTAGATCTTCAGCTAATACAATCACTTCATCTGTAATGGCACCAGGAGATGTAAATGTCACACCTAGCAAATGAGCAAGCACACGTTTAGATACGTCACGAATATCTGCAGCACGTTCCTTCATGTACTCGTTATCCATATTTTCAAACATGCTAATAAACATATTTGAAACGTCATTCATTGCACTTTCTGCATTCACTTTTTCATTGTTCACTTTATCTTTAACCGCATTCAACAACTCTGGATCAGATAAAACGAGAAGATGAGCAGCGAAAATCGCTGCTTTATCTTCTCCGAGCTGTTCATTGGCGTGGTTTTTAATTACTTCGAGTTCTTCTTTGGCACGATGAACGGCCGCTTCAAAACGTTCGATTTCAGCACCTGCATCAGAGATTGAAGTTTGTTCAATTTCAAGAGCCGGGTTTTCAAGTACGAACGCTTTTGCAATAGCTATTCCCGCAGAAGCGCCAATTCCAGTCAGCTGGTTAGACATTACTTGCCTAGACCTTCGTTTTCCATAACTTCAGTTAGTCCTGCAATCGCCTCATCAGCATCTGATCCTTCTGCTTTGATTGTGATTTCAGAGTTTTGTTGAATTCCAAGGCTCATAACGCCCATAATGGATTTCAAGTTAACAGACTTCCCATTATAATCAAGTGTTACGTCAGAACTATATTGACCTGCTTTGTTTACTAGTGCAGTTGCTGGACGAGCGTGAATACCTGATTCGCTTGTTACTGTGAAATTTTTCTCTGCCATTTTTAATTCCCTCTTTCAATTGTTATTTTTTATTTGGATATTGTAATAATATCTTTGTCTTCCCGAGAAACAGTGCCTTCTTTTGAAAGGTCAATCGTTTCTCCCTCTTCAAGGTTTGTGAACACAATAGGCGTAATGGTTGAGGTTGCATTTTCTTTAATGTACGGAAGATCAACTTTCATAAGCTTTTGTCCTTGCTTAATTTCATCGCCTTCGCTAATAAACACCTCGAACCCTTCACCTTTGAGGTTAACTGTATCAATTCCAACATGAATGAGAATTTCACGACCATTAACTGACTCAATTCCAATTGCGTGCTTTGTTGGGAACACATTCATTATTTTGCCATCAACTGGTGCGACAATCAAGCCATCAGTCGGTTCGATCGCAAAACCATCACCCATCATCTTACCAGAGAATACCTGATCAGGCACTTCTGTGATTGGCATGATTTTTCCTTCTATAGGAGCAATAAGATGATCTTGTCCTTTAACACCAGAAGGTTTTTCAGATTGTTCTTCTTTCTTCTGATCTTGAAGTGGTTTAGGTGTTTTCCCACTCATGATATCTCTGATTTGTCCTTTCAACCCATCGGACTGTGTACCAAAGATTGCTTGAATGTTATTCCCTACTTCCATAACACCTGATGCTCCAAGACGTTTCAAACGCTTTTTATCCACTTCATCTTTTTCTGCAACAGAAACACGAAGTCGTGTAATACAAGCATCAAGACTTGTAATGTTGCTTTCACCACCGAGAGCTTGAAGCACATTATAAGCAAGAGCCGTATTTTCCTGCCCATCGTCAGCAATTTCATCTTCTTCATCTTCTTCGCGTCCAGGCGTCATAAGATTAAACTTGCGAATCGCGAATCGGAAGCCGAAGTAGTAGATTAAAGCGAACACTAATCCTACTGGAATAACAAGCCACCATGCAGTTCTTCCTTGTAGAACTCCGAATAGAAGGAAGTCAATGACACCACCGGAGAAAGTCATCCCAATTTTAACATCTAGCAACGCCATTGTCATAAAGGAAAGCCCTGCAAAAATAGCATGAATTCCGAAAAGAACTGGCGCTACGAATAGGAATGAGAATTCAAGTGGTTCTGTAATACCCGTTAAGAAAGAAGTTAACGCAGCAGATTCCCATAATACCAGCCACAACCGCTTTCTTTTCTGGTCTAGCTTCATGATACATCGCAAGTGCTGCTGCAGGAAGTCCAAACATCATAAACGGGAATTTACCAGTCATGAACGTACCAGCAGTCAGTTCAGCACCATCTTTTAATTGTTCAAAGAAAATCTTTTGATCTCCTCGAACGATTTCACCAGCAGCGTTTGTATACTGTCCAAACTCAAACCAGAATGGTGAGTAGAAGATATGGTGAAGTCCAAATGGAATCAATGAACGTTCGATAACACCGAAGACAAATGCTGCGAGAGCAGGATTTGCATCAAGCATGTTGTGTGAAAATGCATTAAGGCCTGATTGGATTGGTGGCCATACAAAGATCATAATCACACCAAGTATCAACGCTGATACCGCAGTGGCGATTGGAACAAAACGTTTCCCAGCGAAGAAACCAAGATATTGTGGAAGTTGAATATTATAATACCGTTTATACATATAGGAGGCAAGAATACCGACGATAATTCCTCCAAATACCCCTGTTTGAAGGGTAGGTATACCTAATACATTGGCATATGATGCGCTTTCAGCAACTTGATCAGCAGAAACGCCTTCAAGTACACCCATTGTTATATTCATAACAAGGAAACCGACAATTGCCGCAATACCAGCAACACCATCTCCATCAGATAAGCCAATTGCTACCCCGACTGCGAATAAGAGCGCAAGGTTAGCAAATACAATACCGCCCGACTCCTCCATTACAGTAGCGAGAAGTTGGAACCATTCTGCAGACATAAATGGTAATTTTTCTAGCAAGGTCGGGTTTTGAAAAGCATTACCAAATCCAAGTAGCAGACCAGCAGCAGGTAAGATCGCCACTGGAAGCATTAACGCTTTACCAACGCGTTGTAAAACCCCGAAAGCTTTTTTAAACATGTGTTTTCCTCCTTTTATTTTCCCCCAAAAATATTTAAATATAAAAAAGGCATGAGTGACGGTATGACAACACAATCAGGATATACTATACCCCAATCAGTTTTTGTCATTCCGGTTTCACTCATGCCTGATCGTATCAGTAACACGTTACCGTTAAGTATAAAATTTATTTAGGAGAAAGCCTTTGCAAGTGCATTGTTAAGTAGACTGCTTCTGCATCAGGAAAATTTGTACGAAGTTCCTTTTGCATTATTTTAATCAACTTCCATGAAAGATTATAGCATACAGGATATTCTTCTTTCAACACTTTTTCTAGACGTTCATGTGCTTCAACGAGCTGATCTAATTCACTACGTTCAATCGCATGTCTTAAATGACGCACAAGTCGTAAATAGTCAATCCCAGTTCGATCAATGTGAATCTGGAGTGAGTCTTCAATAACATGAACCAGTTGACTTATTAGAGCGGAGTACTTATTCAACTCACCAACACTGCGGTTTGTAATCGCACTATGAATATGCAGGGCTACAAAACCAATTTCACCATCGGGAAGAGCAATTCCAAGCTTATGATTAATGAGCTGAATCACCTCTTCAGCAACCGTGTACTCTTTAGGATACATTGTTTGCGTTTCGACTAAAAATGGATTTTTTACATCTAGTCCCTGTTGAAGTCGTTTAATTGCAAAGGAAAGATGATCAGTCAAGGATACATGAATGTGCTCATCAAGTTCAGAATCTAACTTATCTTCAATTAAGGATATCGTATCATTCATTATTCCAATAAACGATTCCGAAACATTTGGCACCAGTAATTTATATTGTTCTTGTTCATACTTATCGATAAGAACAAAATATTTATCAACCCTGGATTCATCTAGCCTTTCTCCCTGTTTCTGATTAAATCCGATCCCTTTTCCCGTGAGGACTACCTCAGTATTTTGGTCAGAAATGGCTATTACGACATTATTATTTAGAATTTTCTTTATTTCAAATCCACCATTCATGTTCAAGTTCCCCTCATTAAACCGGTTTCATTTGTGATTATGAACGTACTAATGATAGTAAATAACAAGTAGTACGTCAATGAGAAAACGTTCCAATCGGTTATCTTCTCTCCATATTAACCGTTTTAGAACTTTTTTTCACCCCAATTCTTTACATTTTGGAAATAATATTAGGAGTCCTCTAATAAACAAAAGAAAAACCGGCTTTATTAAGCCGGTTCAGCTATATTTCTAACTCTCCCAGTCGAAGCAATTCAACAACAGCCTGAGAACGCCCCTTTACTCCAAGCTTTTGCATCGTGTTCGAAATGTGGTTCCGAACTGTTTTTTCACTAATAAACAGTTCTTCTGCGATTTCTCTTGTTGTTTTGTCTTGAACAAGCAGTTCGAAAACTTCTCTTTCTCTTTTGGTTAATAGTGGCTTTGGTCGGTAGTGGTTCCCTTTCAACATTCCACCCTCCTCGATAGGGCAACAAAGCTACTTCAACTGAAATCATATAGTCCATACAATATATGAAAATCTGTCATACGTGTTACATCCATTCACAGTTTTATCCAAAACAATTGTGGTAATTTAATCTGACATGCTTCGTTCTTGTTCATCATTTCCTGAGAAATATCGAAAAGCTTCTTTCTAAACATCTATATCTATTTAAAAGGCTATGTTTATGATGGTGTTGATTTTGGCTCATTTACTCCCTATGAAACCAAGGTTTCACTCGAATGAGCCAAAAATCGAGAAATCAACAGGATCAGCACATAGCCATAAAAAAAGACCCCCAGAGGGGATCTTTCTAGTGATCACTTCCAAAGAAGTTTTTAAATGTTTGAAGTGACGTCGCACGATTCATTGCAGCGATTGATGTCGTTAACGGAATTCCCTTCGGACAAGACTGGACACAGTTTTGTGAGTTACCGCAATTTGCAAGTCCTCCATCTCCCATTAATCCTTCAAGACGCTCTTCTTTATTCATCGCACCTGTAGGATGTGCATTAAATAAGCGAACTTGAGAAACAGCTGCTGGTCCGATGAACTCAGAACGGCTATTTACATTAGGACACGCTTCAAGACAGACACCGCAAGTCATACATTTTGATAACTCGTAAGCCCACTGACGCTTATTCTCCGGCATTCTTGGTCCAGGCCCAAGATCATAGGTTCCATCAATCGGAATCCACGCCTTAACCTTCTTAAGCGCATCAAACATTCTGCTTCGATCAACTGCCAAATCTCGCACGACAGGGAATGTTGTCATTGGAGCCAAACTAATTGGCTGTTCAAGTTGGTCCAGCAGAGCTGTACAAGATTGGCGAGGTTTCCCATTAATCACCATTGAACAAGCTCCACATACTTCTTCAAGACAACCCATTTCCCAAATAACCGGCGTCGTTTTTTCACCTTTCGCATTAACAGGATTACGACGAATTTCCATGAGCGCAGAAATGACGTTCATGTTCTGACGATATGGAATCGTAAATGTTTCTTCATATGGTGCTGACTCAGGTCCATCCTGCCTCTTTATTTTAAGAGTAACGGTTTTCTTTTCACTCATCATTTATTCCCCGCTTTCTTCTTAGAATAATCACGTTTACGAGGTTTAATTAATGATGTATCAACTTCTTCATAGTAGAACTCTGGTTTGTTGTTAACTGCATCGTATTTTGCCATCGTAGTTTTGAGGAATTCTTCATCATTACGCTCAGGGAATTCAGGTTTATAATGCGCACCGCGACTTTCATTACGATTTAAGGCCCCAATTGTAATGACCCTTGCCAACTGCAACATGTTAGATAATTGGCGAGTAAATGAAGCCCCCTGATTACTCCACTTGGAAGTATCATTAATGTTAATGTTCTCGTAACGCTCCATCAACTCTTGGATTTTCTCATCTGTTTCCTTAAGCTTGTCGTTGTTTCTTACAACTGTAACGTTAGCCGTCATCCATTCGCCAAGCTCTTTATGAATTTGATAAGCATTTTCTGTTCCATTCATCTTCATAATGGCATCTTGTTTTGCCTGCTCTTCCTGCTGATGCTTCTCAAATAGAGATGAAGAGAGGTCTTCTACAGTAGATTCTAAACCATTAATATAGTCAACAGCGTTTGGCCCTGCAACCATGCCACCATAAATAGATGATAAAAGAGAGTTTGCTCCTAGACGGTTACCACCATGTTGAGAATAATCACACTCACCAGCTGCAAACAAGCCTGGAATATTTGTCTGCTGATTGAAATCAACCCAAAGGCCACCCATTGAATAATGAACAGCAGGGAAAATTTTCATAGGTACCTTGCGTGGATCATCACCCATGAACTTTTCATAAATTTCGATAATACCACCAAGTTTTATATCAAGCTCTTTTGAATCTTTGTGAGAAAGATCTAGGTATACCATGTTTTCTCCATTGATTCCAAGCTTCTGACTAACACACACATCAAAAATTTCTCTAGTCGCAATATCGCGCGGTACAAGATTTCCGTATGCAGGATATTTCTCCTCAAGGAAGTACCATGGCTTACCGTCTTTATAAGTCCATACGCGTCCACCTTCACCACGGGCCGATTCACTCATGAGGCGAAGTTTATCGTCTCCAGGAATAGCCGTAGGGTGAATTTGAATAAATTCTCCATTTGAATAAATCGCTCCTTGCTGATAGAGAGCACCTGCAGCAGATTCCCGTATTAATGACAGAGTTTGTACTCTTTCCAAAGATAATACCAGGTCCTCCTGTTGCCATAATAACCGCATCAGCTTCAAAACTACGAATTTCAGAAGTGGTTAAATTTTCACCAACTACGCCTCGACATACACCTTCATCATCAAGAATAGCTGATAAGAATTCCCAGCCTTCATACTTCGTTACAAGGCCTGCTACTTCATGGCGACGAACTTGCTCATCAAGCGCATAAAGAAGTTGCTGACCAGTTGTTGCACCTGCAAATGCAGTACGGTGGTGCTGTGTACCACCAAAGCGTCTAAAATCAAGTAGACCTTCAGGAGTACGATTAAACATTACTCCCATGCGATCCATTAAATGAATAATTCCAGGAGCTGCATCACACATTGCTTTTACAGGAGGTTGATTTGCAAGGAAGTCTCCTCCATACACTGTATCATCAAAATGTTCCCAGGGAGAGTCACCTTCCCCTTTTGTATTTACAGCCCCATTAATTCCTCCCTGCGCACACACAGAGTGGGATCGTTTCACTGGAACGATGGAAAGTAGATCCACATGCATTCCAGCTTCAGCAGCTTTGATGGTAGCCATCAATCCTGCTAGGCCGCCTCCAACTATCACTAATTTACCTTTACTCATAAGAACGGTTCCCCCTTAATTGCTGGCTCTGTCTGAAAGAATATGTATCAGACGTGGTGAAGACAGATCACTTTCTTAAACAAATGCAAATAATGCACGCATTCCTACAACTGAAAGTGCAACAAAAATAATCATTGTGACATAAGTCATCGCACGCTGTGATTTAGGTGTTACTGTAAAGCCCCAGCTTACAAAGAACGACCATAAGCCATTTGCAAAGTGGAAAACAGTACCAAGTACACCGACAATATAAAAGATCATCATTCCAGGATTTGATAGAATATCAGCCATCATTTGGAAGTTTACTTCTGCTCCCATTGCGGCCTGCAATCTCGTTTGCCAAACGTGCCATGATACAAAAATTAATACAATAATGCCTGAGATCCGCTGCAAGTAAAACATCCAGTTACGTAGATAGCCGTAGCGGCTTACGTTATTTTTGGATTGAAATGCGATATAAACACCATAAATCGCATGAAATAAGAGCGGTAAGAAAATGACGAAAATTTCAAGCAGATACCTGTATGGAAGGCTTTCCATAAAGTGCGCTGCGTCATTAAATGCTTCGGGCCCTCTTGTTGCAAAATAGTTAACTGTTAAATGCTGAGTAACATAGAGTCCGAGTGGAATTACTCCTAGAAGCGAATGCAATTTTCGGCTTACAAAGTCTCGACTTGCGGCCATGTTTTGTGTGTCCCCCTTTTAAGTTGTTAAGCTACCATCTGCCAGTGCATTTTTTCTACTAAAGAAGTCTTTGCATGCACAGAAATCATCGCTTTCTGTCGATTATATTGTGACATACCCATTGTACTCCCATCATTTAGGACCGTCAAGAAAACGCGTACATTTAGACTTTTCAAAATTGGTTTGCAAGACTTGCATTTCTAATGATTGAATACGCTTCCTTTGTTGTAAATTCTATCGATTGTGCTATGGAGGATTTTACGTTAAAACGTTATAATTATTTAGTAGAAAAGCTGGGAGGAATTTATGTTTAAGAAGCGCACTAACTCGATTGATTATAGTCATGAACTAGAAACAACTGCTTTTGGGTATGAATTCTACAGAGAAATTCTTATTCCAGAACTTCTTGGGAGTGAGCAACCCGCTGTTTTATATTGGACAGGAAAAGAAATGGCCAGACAGTTTCCACTTTCCTCTCGAGAAGAAATCGAAGAATTTTTTCAACGTGCAGGCTGGGGAAAGTTATCACTTACTCAAGAAAAAAAGAACGAAGCGACGTTTGATCTCCAGTCAGACCTGATTACAGAACGAAAGAAAACGAACCGTATTGGCTGCTATCAGCTAGAAGCAGGCTTTCTTGCTGAACAATATCAAAATATGCTTCACTGTATTGCTGAAGCCTATGAAACTGATAAGAAGAATGACATTCAATTTACAGTCAAATGGGATCCGAAAGATCAAATTAATAAATAGAAAGGAGACCACAGCGGTGGTCTCCTTTTCAATTACATTTGATTAACTGGTGTTCTTTCATCAAGTTGAAATTTGTCATGTAGCGACTCAATCGCATAGATCATTTTCTCTTCCGGTACGATTGTAGAGACTTTAATTTCCGATGTACTAACCATCTTCATTTCAATACCATGTTCAGCGAGAACTTCAAACATTTGGGCGGCGACACCTGGATTGGAAATCATACCGGACCCCACAATTGAAACTTTAGCTAACTCTGATTCATGATAGATATGTTCATATGGAAGTTTTACCTTAATACGATGAAGTACATCTAGCGTTAATTCAAGTGATGCTGTTTCAATTGAAAATGAAATACTTGTCGTATTCTTTTCCCCAGTACTTTGAATAATAACATCAACATTAATGCCGTTTGCCGCAAGTGATGAGAAAAGAGATGGAAGAGTTGTGAGTTCATTTGGTAAGCCTGAAATCGTTATTTTTGTAACATTACTTTCAAAAGCAAGACCTCTAACGACTAAATTTTGTTCCATTGATACGACCTCCTCAATTAGTGTTCCGGGTTCATTTGTAAAGCTTGAGCGTACCTCAAGCAGGATATTGTAGTTTTTTGCAAACTCAACTGCTCTCGGATGCAAGACACCAGCGCCAAGATTGGCTAGTTCAAGCATTTCGTCATAAGAAATTGTTGAAAGCTTTCTTGCCCCTTTCACATAGCGAGGGTCAGTCGTATAAACGCCATCTACATCTGTATAGATTTCACAGCGATCCGCTTTAAGAGCTGCTGCGATGGCAACAGCTGTTGTATCAGAGCCACCGCGTCCGAGCGTAGCAATGTCAGATGTATCCGTTAGCCCTTGAAATCCTGCAACAATCACAATTTTCCCTTCAGCAAGGTGTTGGTTCATACGCGACGGATCTATATCAAGGATTCTTGCGTTGCCATGAAGCGCCTCTGTCTTAATCCCGGCTTGCCACCCTGTTAATGATATAGCATCGTACCCCTCTTCATTTAGGGCCATTGATAATAAAGCAGTCGTCACCTGTTCTCCAGTTGTAAGAAGCATATCAAGCTCTCTTGCAGATGGTTTAGCGGTAATTCCTTTAGATAACCCTACAAGTTCGTCCGTTGTTTTCCCCATTGCGGATACAACTGCCACAACCTCGTCTCCATTATTTACTGCCTCCATTAGTCTTTTGGAAACATTTTTAATTTTTTCTACATCTCCAACAGACGTACCTCCGAATTTCAATACACGTAGTCCCACTCTCTCCATCCTTTCTTCCATACAGCTTGGTTATCCTTATGCGTTTTAATCGCACCTTACTTATACTCACGAATTTAAGAGTCAAAATGGACCAAACATCGCCACGTAAAAAAAAACGATGCTTTCTATACTTTAATCAAGTAATATCGATATTAAAGTATAAAAAAACAACAATGAGAAAGACCTCACTGTTGTTTTCATAACAAATCCAAGAAAACGTCCCTTTGTGAGATAGTTCTCCATCCAATTCCTGGGGAGGTACTGGATGACAGTTCTGCACTTCTTCAATACAGATCCAGCTTCAGACGGATAAGCGTCTTTCCACTTCGGCAAATTCCCCTTTCAACTACGATCGATGAGTCTTAACACTCTCCCGCAAGCTTACTAATGGTTTTTGCGCCTCTACCATCACTTCAACTTTCGAAGTGTGGAACTATTAAATTTCACTCATTATAACGAACTTAAGTAAATGCCGCAAGATGTTCTCACAAATTAATTTGATTGATTTTCAAATCGGGCTACGACTTCCTGCGCGACATTCATTGGTAACCCCGCGTCGTGAAGGTCCTCCACACTCGCTTCTTTCATCTTTTTAATGGAGCCAAAATGATTTAGAAGTTTCTTTTTTCTTTTTTCACCTATGCCCGGGATATCATCAAGGCTAGATTTAAGCATTGATTTCCCCCTTAGTTGACGATGAAACGTAATCGCGAATCTGTGTACTTCATCCTGAATCCGCTGTAAAAGATAAAATTCCTGGCTATTTCTTGGTAAGAATACACCTTGTGGTGGATCACCTATAAGAAGATGAGACGTCTTATGTTTCTCATCTTTCGTAAGAGAACAAACAGGAATATCGAGATCAAGTTCATTTTCAAGAACGTCCTTCGCTGCCTGAATCTGGGCGATCCCTCCGTCAATAATGATTAAATCAGGAAGTGGACCGCTTTCCTTTAACATTCTTGAATATCTTCTTCTCACTACTTCTTTCATTGAACCAACATCATTTGGACCATCGACCGTTTTTATTTTATATTTTCGATATTCATTTTTCTTTGGTTTACCATCAAGAAAAACGACCATTGCCGAGACAGGATTTGTTCCCTGTATATTTGAGTTATCGAAAGCTTCAATTCGCAGTGGTGCATCAATGCCTAACTGATCACCTAAGTTTTCTACAGCATCAATGGTCCTCTTCTCATCGCGTTCAATTAATGAGAATTTTTCATTAAGTGCAATGCTTGCATTTTTCATCGTCAGCTCAACGAGTTCTTTCTTCTTGCCTCGTTTCGGCTGAAGCACAGGAATTTGAAGTAGTTCTTCGACCATTTGCGCATTCACCTGCTGAGGAAGCAAAACCTCTTTCGGTTTAGGATGATTTTGCTGAAGGTAGAACTGACCGATGTAGGTTAAAAAATCTTCTTCAGCGTCATTATAGAAAGGAAAAAGCGATACATCTCTTTCAATTAACTTACCCTGTCTTACGAAGAAAACTTGAACACACATCCAGCCTTTATCGAAACTGTAGCCGAATATATCTCGGTCAATCCCATCATTAGACTGGATTTTCTGAACTTCCATTACTTTATCGATATGAAACATTAAATCTCGGAATTCCTTTGCACGCTCAAAATCCATATTTTCAGCTGCTAGCATCATTTTTCGTTCAATATCTTCTTTTACTTCTTGATGGCCACCATTTAGAAATCTGGTTATTCCATCAATCATTTCTTTATTTTGTTCTTTCGTTATATCATTTACGCAAGGGGCAAGACATTGCCCAATATGATAGTAGAGACAAACTCGATCAGGCATCTTTCGACATTTTCGTAACGGATAGAGACGGTCTAATAGCTTTTTCGTAGCACTAGCCGCATAGGCATTTGGATATGGACCAAAATACTTTCCTTTGTCTTTTTTTATTTTGCGTGTCGTGATTAATCGCGGTTGTTCTTCTGCGGTTATTTTAATATATGGGTAGCTTTTATCATCTTTTAGCATGACATTATATTTTGGATCATGCTTTTTTATTAAGTTTAGCTCTAGGATAAGTGCTTCAAGGTCACTTGAAGTGACAATATATTCAAAATCCCTAATTTCGCTTACGAGGCGCTGAGTTTTTCCGTCGTGTGATCCACTAAAATATGAACGCACTCTATTTTTTAACACTTTCGCTTTTCCAACATATATAATTGTTCCTTGGCGATCTTTCATTAAATAACAACCAGGTTGATCAGGAAGGATCGCTAGCTTATTTTTTAGTTGTTGTTCCATGTTGACTCACCTCTTTACTCCCTTTCAAGGCGTATCTATGTTCCCCTTTTATTGTAACACAACCACTCTTTTCTAATTACTTTAGAAACTCGTATAACTCAATATCATGATAAACAGGATCAAATAGTCGCGAGGAGTGAAAGGATTTGATTGGTTTGATTTGATCTCGAATGGCCACTCCCTGGCGATCAAAACCTTCCACTACTTGCTCCGTTAAAAATACGCGATGGTCATCATAATAGTTAAGATCTGCGAGAAATGTTGAGTAAGTAAAGACTTGTTCATGTCCAAACGATACGCGGTTATAAGACATTACCCTTGTTTCTTCCCAAGTATACACAATAAGCGGTTCATTTTTTTCTTCAAGATAATCGATTAATTGATAAACTGCTGCTGGATTGTTCGCTTTGCTGATCGTTATATAAGAATACGTTGATTGCAAACAAATCACGGCTATTAACAACCAAATGACTCTTTTCGAGACATTCTTTTGTTTATTTAATCCAAACCATAGAAGTCCAAACAAAACCATTCCTGGAAGCGGGAGAATGTGGCGAGGCTTATCTATATTCTGTGCAAATAAAGCCCATAAACCATAACTAATGGTCATGATAGTAAATGTCCATCCAAACCATGAAACTTCTTGGTTCCACATCCTTCTTTTCATTCGTTTTATTATTAAGTAGACAAAGAGTGTTAATAGCGATAGCAGTACGAATAGGTGTTGCCCCGCAAACCCAGTCCACACAATATTATTTAGAAATAGATGGGAAAGTCGTACAAAGAAAGGAGTCGAGGCAGAAACAGCGGTTCCTCCCCATTCTTCAAAGTGACCTTCAGAGAATCCTAATGCGAGCTGAAGAAATGCCGCGACCCCTCCCTCTGAAACAGCAAGTCCTCCGACCCATATTAACTGAAAAGCTGCAGCCAATAGTACTTGCAGTATCAGAAAAGAAAGATACTGTTTTGTCGAGTAATTCTTTTTTTTGTGAATGAATAGCAGCAAGAGGCCTATCCCAAATGGTAAATATGATAAACGTATCCCTAATAATAAACTAAAGATAAATGAAGAAATAATAACCCAAACAGCTGAATGCTTCTTAAAAGCTTGTTGTAGACTCCATATATACCACCAGAGTACTGCAACCGCGGAAGCTTCACTCATCGGTTGAACGGTTAGCACATTTGTAAACACCATCGATTGCATAAGAGCAACTGCTACAATGCTAAACGTCTTCGATAGAAACGATCGACTTATCTGATACATGGGATATATGGCAAGTATCATAAGAAGAGAATTCCATGTGGCAAGAGCCTGAGCCGGGTTGGAAATCCACTTATTTAGCCAAATACCTCCTAGAATGAAATAAGGATATCCAGGAAAATGCGGTTGCATTGCAAATAAATCAAATCGATTTAGGGCTAAAGTAAAATCAACCTGATCCCAGGAACGTGGGTACTCCATTGCAAATATGAATCTCCAGTAAACAATGAAAATTAAGCTAATGAGTGACACAATCCACAACAAAATTGTCAAACTATGATTTTCGTGAGGATTATTAGAAGTTCGCTTCATTTTGTATCATCCTTTTCATTTTCAAAAGAGAGGGCGAAATTGCCCAAGCACTGCTTGCGGAATGAAGAAAAAAAGCACAAGACGATTGAATTCGCCTTGTACTTAGTGAGCTTATTTTACTGCAGATTCTTTCATCTCGTTCGTTGCTTTATAGACAGCTTTATTATTCGGTTCTTTCACTTCTGCTTTTACAGGCTCCTTCTGATGATTCACGAGCAAGTAAATCACAGCAAAATAACCAACATATGCGATAATTTCTTCGATTGAAGGCATGGATGAATATCCAAACAATGCTTTAAAGAAAATGCCGATATCACCTGAAAGCAATGGGGCTACTCCATGATCTCGAACATAATGGGCATAGTCGATGGGATGCTCTGGTAAAAACCATGTTAGATCGTACACGTGAGGCATAACGCTCCCGATTAATTTAATATCTTGCATCATGGAGATTCCTTGTACAAACAGCCCACCTGCAATAAGAACAATAAATATGCCAGTAATTTTAAAGAAGGATTTAAGCGGAATACGCATCGTACCTTTAAAGAAGAAGTATGAAACTGCGGAGGCGATTAAAATACCGGTAATCGCTCCCCATCCTTGAAACCCTTTGCCAATATCGCCACCTGTAATCGCTGCAAAGAAGAAAACTGTTTCAACACCTTCTCTGAGTACAACTAAGAAGGAATGAATCACCATACCAATAACATTACCTGTCGTAATATATTCCGTCATCTTTCCCTCGGTTTTTCCTTTGAGGTTTCGACTATGCGAAGCCATCCAAAATACCATTTGCGTTAATAGAACAGCTGAGATAAGCATAATGGAAATCTTCAGATAGATCTCGCTTCCCATTGCAGCGAATCCTGTGAAAACAACCTGAAACAGCATGGCAACGCCGACACTTGCTACAACTGCAAGTCCGGCCCCTAACCAGACAAACTTGTTATACTGGCACTGTCCCATTCGTTTCATATAGGTTGTTATGATTCCAATAATGAGAAGTGCTTCAAGTACTTCTCTGAACATGATCAGTAATGCCTGAATTTCCATTAAACTTTCCCCTTTCTACAAACAAATGCTTAACGACGACGTTTTCTTGTAGTGTAAACCACAACTCCAACAATAATGACAACAAGAATAATGAGAGGAAGCCAATTGGATAGCTGACTTAAGTCAGTCCAATCTGTCTTTTCACTCGTGTTCTCCTGTTCTGTCGCACTTTCACCAAAGTGACCACTCTCAACAGATTTCATATCAAAATGATCTTTTAGACCGTCAAGTATGATTTTCTTACTTTCAGCAAATTGTTCTTCATCTGATTCTTTCTCCCCAACTCCAAATAGACCTGGATTACCGAGAGAATCAAGTAACACTTCAAACTCGTTTTTAATTGTTTCATCAAGTTCCGCGTTTGTTTCTTTGACTACTGGAGAGAGCGTTTTATATGTAGCATCTGCTTTTCCGACCAGTTTTCTCGTCGTATCATATTCTTCGAAATCACTTTCAGCGTTTTCAAGTCGTCTAGAAAGATTAAGCACGAGAACTTGCTGCATGTTTGTGATGACAGCTTCTTTGTCCTCATTATCTAATTCACTTTGCACAGCTTGAACCGCATCATCACCCATATGTAATTGAATTTCGTCTTTTACAGAAGCGAATATTTTGTTCGCTTCGTCGAACTTTGGAGGAGATTCATTTAATTTAGCAGACATCTCGCTGTATGCTTCAGCTACTTTCTCTTCGGTAGGATCACCATACGAATAAGCTTGAGCAAGATCTGATACAGCAAGTGTACAAATAAGTGTTAAGAAAAAGACTGATGATAAAATGCGTTTTTTCATTTGAAATCCTCCTCATTGATAATGATAATGATTATCACCATTGAAGTCAATAACAGATCGGTAATTAGTGTGACTTTTCTGCCAGGATAGCTTCCATCTCATTTAGGTCAAGATCATGAGCATGAAAATCAATCGCTACCTTCTGTACTGGACGGTTCATTTCCTTGAAAATAGCAGGTAATACTGACGTTAAATAGGCTTTAAATTTAATATAAGATTCGCCTGTTGAACGTACTTGATACGTAATTGGTACTTCCTTCACCCTAAATCCTTTACGAACAAGATTTAATGTAAGCACCTGAGCATAGTTGTAATCATGAATAATTTCACTATGTTCCATTGCTTGTCTTGAAAAAACTCTCATGCCCGATTGGCCGTCATAGATCCACTTCTGTAAAAGAAGCGATTGAAGGAAGGTAAAACAATAGTTGCCTAGTCGTCGATGTAATCGCATACCATCAATCGTTCCTTTGAAACGTGAGCCCATTACATAATCTGCTTCCCCATTAAAGACTGGCTGGAGAACATCAGGTAATTGCCATGCTGGATATTCATTATCAGCATCAAGCATAACGCCGATATCCGCACCAAGTTCAACGGAATAAGAAATACCTTTTCGAACAGCTGCACCTAGCCCCTGATTCTTATCAAAGGAATAAATGTAGTCTGCACCAGCTGATTTTGAAACTTCTACCGTTCGGTCAGAGGACCCATCATCGATCACAAGTACACTTACGCGAACCGTGGGATGAATATCTCTTGGGATTTGATCAATGACTTCCCCAATAGAGTCTTCTTCGTTGTGTGCAGGCAAAAAAACAATGACGTGTTGCTTCATTTCATAATTTCTTCCTTTCTATCTTGAAAAGCTTCATCTAAAATGACTCCTCTACTATGCGATGGAATTGGAGCTCCTAGTAAATGGGCTACAGTCGGTGCCACAGACGTAAGACTATGTTTTTCTTCAATGATTTTTCCTTTGGCAATTGATGGTCCATTTAGGAAAAAAGGCACGAAACGTTCCCCTTCATCAAGATGACCGTGTCCCCCGATTCCATCCGCCTGGCCATGATCTGCGCACACAATCAATGTTGTGTTTTCCATAAACCCATTATCATGTAGGAAGTGAACATAATCTTCTACTAATTTATCCGCTTCTTCAATTTTTTGAATATAATCATCATAAAGTACACCTCGTGCATGTCCTGTTTGATCTGTCCCAATAAGCTGAACTGTAAAAAAGTCAGGATTTTTATCTAACATGATTTGACGAGCACCCTCCATAATTTTCGTATCCGCTACGTCATTATTCATGACAGCTGTTACAGTATCAACATCAGTACCCATTGCATCAACCAAATGGGCAATACCAAGAAGCCTTCCTTTCTTACCTACCTTGCGTAGTGAATCAAATATTGTTTCCACTTTCACCCCGAGATTCCAAACCATATTTGACTTAATGCCGTGCTCAAGTGGATATGTACCTGTCATCATAGAAGAAAAACAGACAACGGTACGGGCTGGATAGACCGTTTCCATTTGACTGTATTCTGTCCCATTTTTCTTTAAAGAATCAAGGAATGGGGTGTTCGCTTCCTGAAATCGTTCTTTACGCATCCCATCGATGACAATCATAATAACGCGATCATTTGTCGCTGTAGCTTCAACTGGTTTGGTATAATTTTGTTTCACTTCTGGCTTCCAATCAAATAGGTATCGGTGGAGGATAAAGCTAAACAACCAGACGCCTGCATAAAAGAAAGCAAGGGCCCTCCAATCAAACGAGCCCTCACTCGTTAAAGATGTGTCAATAACTGCTGTCCAGATCGATAAAATCAACAAAAATTTGGGTAGCTGCTCCTGTGCGTTACCACTTGTTGAATCACTATTCTTAAGGACTAGCTTCCAGAAGCGAGTGAAATTAAGCCAACTTGTTCCAATGCGAAGGTGATAATAGAACGTCCCCCAAAAAAAGATTGTAAAGAAAAAATAAAGACCGATTCCGAGCATTGCTGCTGGGAATGAGAATTGATCAAAAATCAATAAATAGCTTACGAGTGGTATCCACAAATAATTTCGTAAGAATAACGGATAGTCATAAACATAATAAATTATGAGAAGTGGTAATACAGCCATAAACCCTAGTAAAAAGGCTCCCCAAAACGTGATGGAAGTCCAATAAGTCATTGATAATAACACCATCGTACCCGTGACAAAAATGGGCGTAAACGGCTTGCCTTCATTCAGAAGATTCCAGCATCTTGCTGCTATTTTTTCAAATTTTGAAGCTTGTTTCATGATGTTTCCCCTTTCTTTTTCATAAACGATTTCAACTCCTGAAATCGAAGAGGGTAAAGATAGAAAGCTACTAAACCAGCTATAAAAGAATAAGCATATTTAAACGCATGAGTAACTAGCGCAATTGAAAAGGCTTCTTCCCATCCAATACCAACCTGATGAAGTGAGAAGCTCATTACACTTTCATAAGTGGCAAAACCACCAGGAGCAAGCTGGAACACCCCTGACCCAACTGATAAAGCAGTTACCCACATAGCATCTAAATAGGCAAAAGGATGGTTAAAGCCAGCAACGGAATAAACGACGATCCCTTCAGCTATCCAGCTGAGACATGAAATGAGAAAGATAAGAACCATATATGGGGAGCTTAATAGTTTCTTCAAGATTGCAAACTGTTTATACAAAAACCCCGCATTCGTTTTTTTTCTTAAATATAGGATTAACGTTAATCCGCTCACTAAAAAGAGAGTTAGCATCCCCATTAAAAACGTGGTGTTGACCGTGATCCCAAAAAGCTCTGCACCAATAATGGCAAAAACTCCAAGCCAGAAAAGATCGATCGCACGTAGGATGACGACAGATTGAACAGAAGTCGTCCATTGTCCTTTTTGTTTATGTGCAAGAACCCCCATTCTTACAGCTTCCCCTCCCTTAAACGGTAAAAGGTGGTTAAAAAACAAGCTATAAAAGATTCCTGCCAAATAAACTTTCAAGGGAATACGCCGGTCAACAAGTAATTTCCAACACCAACTCCTCATTAAAAAAGACAATGTATAGCCTATGACCATTGTAAATACCAGGCCTGGGTGACTAGTCAATTCTTTGGTGAGTGACGTTAGGCTAGATAAGTTAAATTCATTTAAAAGTAAAAATCCAAAGAGAGAAGTTAGGAACAAGCCAAAGAGCCACTTTATTATTCGTGATAGCTTTTTGCCCATTCAATTGTCCTTCTTATCCCCTCTTCAAAGGTTACTTCAGGAGAATACCCCAGGTCTTTTCGTGCCTTGCTAATATCTGCCCACGTATGCCGAACATCTCCTCGCCGGAACAAATCCTCCTTCACCTTTGCTTTAGGAAAATACTGAGTTAGCAAATGAATCAGCTCTGTGAGAGGAACAGGTGACCCCGAACCCAAATTATAAATTTCAGATCTACCATTCTGCTCAAGGGCTAACGTTATGCCCTGAACAATATCATCAATATAAGTAAAATCTCTTGATTGCTCGCGATCATACACCGTGATTTCCTCCCCTTTTATCAACTTATCAATAAAAAGAGGAATCGCCATGTCCGGTCGCCCCCACGGTCCATATACAGTAAAGAATCGCAGAATCGTTAACTTGAAACCATAGAGCGATTGATACGCGTGACAAAATGATTCAGCTCCTGCTTTTGCCGCTGCATAAGGTGATTTCACTTTACCAATTGTCTGCTCTTCCTTCATGGGACCCTCTTCAGTACTTCCATACACAGAAGACGACGAGCCAAACAAAACATGGGGAACACCGGCTTCTCCTGCTGCTTTCAGCACATTAACGACGACTTTTATATCCTGATCAATATACTCATGTGGATGGTTTAATGAGTATTGAACTCCAGGAAGGGCAGCGAGATGAATTACTTTATCATAATGGTGCGTTTTAAAATGTTGCAGAGTATAATCGGCATTTAACAAATCAAATCTATGTATGTTTACTGGCCCATTTTTTTTAATTTCCTCTAAGTGTTCTCTTTTTCGCTCGACGTGATAATAAGATGAAAAACAATCAACAATTGAAACGTGATCACCGGCTTTTAAGAGCCTATTTGCAAGGCTACTACCTATAAATCCTGCTCCCCCAGTAATTAAAACTTTCATAATATGCACTCCCGCTACACTTCAAATCTGTAAACATCTCTTACAAATGAAATGGCCGCAGTAAGCGGCCATTTCAATCTAAAACTATTCTACTACACTTTCTAATGCGTTCAAAATTTGTTCGCTCAGTTTTGTTATTCATTCTTGTTTAGAATGATTCGCCCTATTTTCAGAATCCTGGCAGCAAGAACCAAACGTAATCGAAATGACCCACATCATGGATTTCTTCATTAGGTAAAACGTATTATGGCGAGGTCTTGATTCATGATGATTATATCGAGAACGATTATCAGTGTCAATAGAATATCTTCTCTACAAAGATACCAAAAAAGCACCCGGATCTGGAAATCAGATCCGGGTGCTTTGATCACACATTCTTATTGGTGCTTAGAAAGCGTTTGTGCTAGCGCTTCTTTAGGTTGGAAGCCGACAACCTGGTCAACAACCTCACCATTTTTGAATACGAGTAGTGTCGGAATGCTCATTACACCAAATTTGCTTGCTGTTTCCTGATTTTCATCAACGTCAAGCTTTACAACTTTCACGTCGCTCATTTCAGCATCAAGCTCTTCTAGTACTGGAGCAATCATTTTACAAGGACCACACCATGGTGCCCAGAAGTCTGCAAGAACGAGACCTTCACTTGTTTCTTGAGCGAAACTTTGATCTGTTGCGTGTACAATAGCCATACTGTATCTTCCTCCTTAAACAATTATCACTTGAGAATACCAGGTTAAGGCCGGTTGCCTCAGTGTGCTCTGCCATCTTGATCGTTATCAACTGGCACAGAATGAGTATATCATTAATCCTCTTTCTGATTCCATTCTTTTGACTTACATTCATTCTTCCCTATCTTTTATATAATAAAACGATCACTCTAAAAACAAAGTCTTTCCATTAGAAAAGCGAGCTCGCAGCTCGCTTTTCTCTTAGCTTGTTTGTAACACTTTCTTAAATTCCTGTGTAAGCAGTGGAACGACTTCAAACAGATCGCCAACAATTCCATAATCTGCTACATTGAAAATACTTGCTTCAGGATCTTTATTAATTGCCACAATTACTTTTGAGTTAGACATCCCTGCTAAGTGTTGAATCGCACCAGAAATTCCACAAGCAATATAAAGGTCTGGCGTTACAACTTTACCCGTTTGCCCAATTTGAAGGGAATAATCACAATAATCAGCATCACAAGCTCCACGAGATGCACCAACAGCTGCTCCTAGAAGGTCAGCAAGTTCTTGTAGCGGTTCAAATCCTTCTTCACTCTTAACACCTCGTCCTCCAGCGACAATCACTTTCGCTTCAGAGAGATCAACACCAGAAGTTGACTTACGAACGACTTCTTTTACAATTGTTCGAAGGTCTTTAATTTCCACACTTTCTTCGAACACTTCTCCAGAGCGTGATTCATCAATTTCAAGAGCTGCAATGTTATTCGGACGAATGGTCGCAATAACAATTCCTTCTTTTACTTTCTTCTTCTCAAATGCTTTACCAGAATAGATTGGTCGGGTAAATACAACCGTATCTCCATCAAGTTCAATACCAGTTGCATCTGAGATAAGACCAGCATCAAGCTTGCTTGCAAGACGCGGTGCTAAGTCTTTTCCCATGGATGTATGCGGCATTAAAATGGCA
Source organism: Bacillus sp. RAR_GA_16 (assembly GCF_020165985.1). Lineage (GTDB taxonomy): Bacteria > Bacillota > Bacilli > Bacillales > Guptibacillaceae > Guptibacillus. Next base: position 326,023 of record NZ_JAIUKZ010000007.1, on the reverse strand, counting down.
TCCGGGTCAATGCTCTCAACGATTTGCAAAAATGCTTGACCATACCCATCACTTGTATAATTTTTAAGCTTTTCATCTTCAACTTTAATGACACGATCTGCACCATAGTGAAAGAGTTGATCTGTTAAAGAGCTCACATTTTCCCCAGCGATTGCTGCAATCACTTCGCCACCAGCTGCGATTTCTTTCCCTGCACCAATTGCTTCAAATGAAACATTTCGTAATTCATTGTCACGAGCTTCTGCAAATACGAGTACTTTTTTGGCCATGGTTGATCCCCTCCTATATAACTTTCGCTTCCTGGCGAAGTAATTTCACTAATTCTTCTACTTGATCTCCAATTTCACCTTCAAGTACTTTGCCTGCTTCTTTCTTTGGAGGCAAATAAACTTCAATTGTTTCTGTTTTAGCTTCAATTTCATCTTCTTCGACGTCAAGGTCATCATAATCAATTTCTTCTAAAGGCTTTTTCTTAGCTTTCATAATCCCCGGAAGTGATGGATAGCGTGGTTCATTAAGCCCCTGCTGAGCCGTAACAAGTAGCGGTAGTTGGGCTTCAACAACTTCCATATCACCTTCAACATCACGTTCCATTGTGGCTGTTGTGCCATCGATATCAAGCTTTGTAATTGTCGTTACGTAAGCGATTCCAAGTTTTTCAGCAAGACGTGGACCGATTTGACCCGTGCTGTTGTCGTTGGATACATTCCCACCTAGAATAATATCGTATTCTTTGTCTTCAAAATAAGCTGCAAGAAGGGCAGTCGTCGTATATTGATCACTGTCATCAAGATCTTCATTGTTAATGAGTACTGCTTTGTCTGCTCCCATTGCTAGAGCTGTTCGTAGCTCTTTTTCCACTTCTTCATCACCAATGCTAACAACAGTTACTTCTCCACCGTGATCGTCGCGTAGCTGAATCGCTTCCTCAATCGCATACTCATCGTATGGGTTGATAATAAACTCAACGCCTTCTTCGCTAATTTTTCCATTTTCAATCACGATTTTTTCCTCTGTATCGAAAGTTCTTTTCATAATGACATAAATGTTCATATCTTTATCCCTCCCTGAATTAATTTACCTTATTTATCTTGAAAGTTTGGCTGACGCTTCTCGATAAATGCTTGAATTCCTTCTTGTCCATCTTCTGAAGCGAATGCCTTTCCAAAATACTCTCTTTCTTTTTGAACGCCTTCATCAAACTTTTCTGTTTTTGAATAAGTAAGTAGCTTCAGCGCATAACTAACAGCTACTGCGCTTTTCTTAGCGATGTTTCCTGCAAGGTCTTTCGCTTTTGGTAAAAGCTCTTCCTCGGTAACCACTTGATTTGCCAGTCCTAGTTTGACAGCTTCGCTTCCTGAGATTGGTTCGCTCGTTAGTAGCATTTCAGCTGCTTTTGCTTTCCCAACTAGCGCTGGAAGTCGTTGTGTACCAGCAAATCCAGGAACTAAACCGAGCTGTAGCTCAGGCAGACCCAACTTAGCATCTTTTGTTACAAGGCGAATGTGACAAGCCATCGCAAGTTCTAAGCCTCCACCAAGAGCAGCACCATGAATAGCGGCAATGATCGGTTTTGAGAACGCTTCCATTTTGTCGAATAATTGTTGTCCATAGCTTCCTAGATCCGCAAAGCCTTCTTCAGAACTAACAGTTGTAAATTCCTTAATATCAGCACCTGCTGAGAAAAATCTTCCTTCACCAGAGATCAAAATTACCTTTGTATCAGGAATCGTCTTCCAGTTGAGTGAATGCCTCTGACAATTCTCGCAAAACATCCGAAGCTACAGCGTTAGCCGGAGGACGATTCAACGTAATATGTGCCACTTTGTTTTCATTCGAAATTTTGATGAACTCCACTTCTCCACTCCTCTCAGAACTTTGGAATCCCGGTCAAAGCCGGGATATCTATTTATTTGCTTAGGCCGTTAATCAAAAGATGATGAAGCGGCTTAGCAAGTGGTTCCAATTCGAACTTGTGGTCTTTCATGACCCAGTTTGTAACGGTTTCATCAAGTGTACCAAAAATCATTTGTCTTGCCAGGCGAATATCTAGTTCCTCAATAAATAATCCTGACTTAATCCCCTCATGCAAGATGTGGTCGACAAGCGTTAAGTATTTTTTTAATACTTCGCCGATTTGTGCGCGAAGTGCTTTATTTGTCTGTCTTAACTCTAGTTGAGTTACAATTGCAAGTTCATAGTCAGAACCCAGGTGCTTGAAATGCATATCGATTAGCGTAAACAATTTATCCATTGCATTCTCTTTCTTTGCAATTTGTTCTTCCGTTTTATCGATAAAGCTTCCCATTTTTTTCTGAAATAACGAGATTAACAGATCTTCTTTATTTTTGAAATAAAGATAGATGGTACCGTCAGCCACTCCAGCTTCACGCGCAATTTTTGATACCTGCGCCTGATGATAACCATTCTGTGCAATAACAACTACGGCGGCATCAATGATCTTATCGTATTTCGGACCCCTCTTTTTCCCCTTTTCTACCATATGAAGTTCTCCTTTATTCTTTATCCGGCACTCACTCATAAATGAATGAGCGTTCATTCATATTCTTATTGTAGCGATATTACCACAACATTGTCAACATTTGATTTCCGAACGAGCGCTCGGTTGGAATAAGGAGCTTTTTCGCATGTTAATCATACCACAAAAAAGCAGAAATGTGTGAATTTTTCCAGAATAATTGTGTGTTTTCTCTTTCTATTCACATATAATAAAGAACCAATCGCTAGAGCGATTGGTTCTCTTTTGCTCTCTCTTCATCAACAAGGACACGTCGCAAAATCTTTCCAACTGTTGTTTTGGGAAGCTCTTCCCTAAATTCATACAATCTCGGCACCTTATACGCGGCTAAATAGCGGCGGCAGTGCTGATTTAACTCATCCTCAGTCACATTAGCTGTATTTTTCAACACGACAAATGCTTTAACAGTTTCACCTCGGTAAGCATCTGGTACACCAATGATTACAGCTTCCTGAACAGCCGGGTGCTCATATAATATTTCTTCAACCTCTCTAGGATAGATATTATATCCACCCGCGATGATCATGTCTTTTTTCCGATCCACAACATAGAAGTACCCTTTTTCATCTCGGTATGCCATATCTCCTGTGTAAAGCCAACCATTCTTCAAAACGGCTGCTGTTTCATCTGGTCGATTCCAATAGCCCTTCATTACCTGGGGACCTTTCACAATAAGTTCTCCTATTTCCTTTATCTCGGCTTCTTCATCTGCTGCATTGACAATTTTCGCATCTGTATCTGGCCACGGAAGCCCAATGCTCCCTACAACAGTGCCATCCAATGGATTGGAATGAGTTACAGGCGAGGACTCTGTTAAGCCATAGCCTTCCACAAGGCGACCGCTTATCTTTTCCTGAAACTTTTGTTGAACTTCAATCGGAAGCGGCGCTGATCCGCTTATACAAGCCTTGATGGATGACAAATCATAGCGGTCAATATCAGGATCATTTAATAAAGAAATATAAATTGTAGGGGCACCAGGGAAAAGAGTCGGTTTTTGTTTTTGGATTATTTTTAACGTATCTTTTGGCTCAAATTTAGGGAGAATGATCATTTTAGCTGCATACATAATGGATAAATTCATGACACATGTCATTCCATAAACGTGGAAGAAAGGGAGGATACCTAGTACACGTTCTTCTCCATATCTTGCGTCATGAATCCAGTTCTTACATTGCATCGTATTAACAACGAGATTGTAATGAGTCAACATGACGCCTTTCGCAAGACCCGTTGTCCCTCCCGTGTATTGAAGGAGAGCCAGATCTTCTCTTACGTTAACACCTATCTTTATTTCTTCATCCTTACCTGTGGCTACCCATTCTTGGAAAGTATGAATTTGGTTCGTTGCAGGCATCTCTACAAGTAAGCCTTGCTTTTTTTGTTTTTGTATTAAGGGGAAAAGCACGTTTTTAGGAAATGGTAAGTAATCTTGTATCTTTGTTACAACGACATGCTGCAAGACCGTTTTATCTTTTACTTTTAAAACCTTGGGTAGCACGAGATCGAGACAAATCATGATATGAGCCTGAGAATCTTTTAACTGATGCTCAAGTTCTCTTTCCATGTAAAGAGGATTCGTTTGAACGACGACTCCTCCAGCCATTAAGACCGCATAATAGCTAATGACTGCCTGCGGACAGTTTGGTAGCATGATGGAAACTCTTCCGCCCTTTTCAAGCCCATTGTCACGCAATGAATTTGCCAGGCGCCTTGAGCGCGCGAGAACTTCTTGAAAGGTTAGTTCTTTTCCAAGGAAGTGAACGGCTTTTTTGTTAGGATGCTTTGTCGCTGCATCAACAAGATAAGAATGCAGAGGCTTTTCCTCATATTGGATTGAAGTTGGGACACCTTCTTGATAAAATCTATACCATTCTTTTTCGGGCAATTGCGTCATTTTTCATCAACCTCCCTTTCTTCTCCTTCCAAACCAAAACTCTCTCTATAAGATAATTATAATGAAACCGCTTCAATTATCCTATCTTTTTTTGATTTTTTTTGAATACATTGGCACTTTTCGTCGTAAAAAGGAGACGAGCATAGTAGTTAGGTTGGGACAATTACAAAAAAAGAACAGGCTTAGATGCCTGTTCTTTAGACTTAAATGAAATAAATCAAATATACGATTCCTGCAATAAAAAAGATTCCCGATACAACCATTAGTACTTTCCATAGTGTCTCCATAAAGTGCTCCTCTTACGAAATCCCTGCCCCAATAACAAAAGACAGTCCAATTGAAATGACCATTGAAATAAATCCTACAGCACGATTATCAGCTGTTATTTCTTTATCAATCCGAAACTTCGGTGTTAAAAATTCAAATGTAAAATAACCAATTAATAAAAGGACAAACCCAAAAACGCCCCATCCCATCATGGTAACAAGGGAATCATTATGCTCAATGGAAAAACGAAAAATATTGGCAATCCCAAAGATTTTTCCGCCTGTTGCCATTGCTACGGCTAAATTCCCTCTTTGTATTTCCTCCCAGTTACGATAAGATGTCACAAATTCAAAGACTGCTAGAAACACGATCATGCAAACAATCACAACACTATAGTTGGCTGCGGTTTGAAAAGCTACACTATCCCAAAGTTGTTCCATCGCGTAATATCCTTTCTCTACTTCAGTTCAACAACGGTAACTCCACCGCCACCTTCATTCATACCACCCATACGAAGGTTTTTCACACGAGAATGTCGTTTCAGCCACTCATGAACACCTTTTCTTAGCGCCCCAGTGCCTTTTCCGTGAATAATTGAAACCTGGTGATAACCTGCCAGTAAGGCATCGTCAATATAACGCTCTACTTCCATTTGGGCATCTTCGTATCTTTTCCCTCTTAAATCGAGCTCTGTTTTGACCTGACTCCCCTTCCCACGTACGTTAACGAACGGTTTACGTTCTACCGCTGGTTTAGATTTAATGGCTTCAAGGTCATTTGCTTTTACAGTCATTTTCATAATACCTAGCTGAACCTGATATTCGTCTTTCCCTATTTTATCAACGATATGACCTTTTTGGTTAAAACTAATAACCTTTACTTCATCACCAGGTTCATAAGCTTTTGCCTGAGATTTCTTAGGTTTTGGCTTTGAGGTTTTTAATTCAGGTTTTGCATCCTCTAGTTGCTTCTGTGCATCAATTAGCTGATGCTCTTTGACAGCGCCTTTTTGGAAAGTACGCAGATCATGGATGATTTTCTTTGCTTGCTCTTGTGCCTTTTCTACTTCTAGTGCTGCTTTTTGCTCTGCTTCTTCAAATAAACGATCACGTTGTTTTTCAAATTTTTCAAGTTGTGCCTCTAAATCTTTCTTTAATGACTCAGCTTCTTTTCTGAGCTCAGTGGCATTGTGTCGATCTAATTCTGCCTGTTTTTGGCTATCTTCTAGTGAAGAAATCATCCGATCTACTTTGTTACTTTCACTAGAAATTTGAGACCGTGCATCGTCAATAATATCATCCATTAAGCCAAGGCGTCTGGAAATTTCAAAAGCATTACTTCGCCCCGGAACACCGATTAATAATCGATAGGTCGGACGTAACGTCTCTACATCAAATTCAACACTGGCATTCATAACACCTTCACGATTATAAGCAAAAGCTTTTAATTCACTATAGTGAGTTGTCGCAATCACCCTTGCACCACGATTATATACATAGTCAAGAATAGAGATAGCAAGTGCAGCGCCTTCCTGAGGATCAGTACCTGCTCCAAGTTCATCAAAAAGGACAAGACTATTATGATCGATATTCTTTAGAATCTGCACAATATTTGTCATGTGCGATGAAAACGTACTTAAACTCTGTTCAATAGATTGTTCATCACCAATGTCTGCAAAAATATTCTGGAACACAGCCATAGTCGAGCCCTCATCAGCTGGGATGTGTAAACCAGATTGCGCCATAAGCGTTAGCAGACCTGCTGTCTTTAGCGTTACAGTCTTTCCTCCTGTATTTGGACCTGTAATGACTAACGATGAATAATCCTCTCCAAGATAGAGGGAAGAAGGTACTACTTCGTCTTGCGGAAGAAGTGGATGACGTCCCTGTCTAATTTCTAGCTCACCCTCAGCATTCATTGAAGGATTAGTTGCTTTTAATTCATTCGCATATAATGCCCGGGCAAAAATAAAATCAATGTCAGCAAGCACATCCACATTATGTCGAAGCGTTTCAGATGACTCAGCTACGCGTCCAGTTAATTCAGTTAGGATCCTCTCAATTTCAAGCTTTTCTTTCACTTTTACTTCTTTTAACTGATTATTAATAGAAACAACCGATTGCGGTTCAATAAATAACGTTGCTCCAGAAGAGGATTGATCGTGCACCATCCCACCAAATGACCCTCTATACTCCTGCTTAACAGGAATCACATAGCGTTCATTACGAATGGTAACTAGCGCATCAGAAAGCATCTTCCTTGTACTTGAAGAGCGAATGAGGCTTTCTAGCTTTTCACGCACTCGGGATTCAAAGCTCCGAAGCTGTGTTCTTAGTCGGCGTAATGCATCACTTGCTGAATCAAGTACTTCTCCATCTTGATCAATACATGCGTTTATTTCTTTTTCAAGCTCGGTTTCTGGCATGATTTGGTGAACTAAATTTCCAAAAAGGGGTAGCTCTACGCCATCATCTATCATATTTTCAAGGAATGTCTTAAATCTCCTACCGCCATAGATCGTACTTGAAATATCGAGTAGCTCAGAAGGGTTTAACATGCCCCCAATCTCCGCTCGCTTCACACTTTGTCTAATATCGCGAATACCACCTAGAGGAGCCTGTCCACGAAGGCGGATGACTTTTCTTCCTTCTTCTGTTCCTTCCAATTGATGGTTAACATCCTCTAGTGAAAACAAAGGAGTCAATTGCTCCACTTTCTGTTTTCCTAAGGATGATGACACATGTTTACCTAGTCTTTCTTTGACTTTATCGTACTCAAGTAGCCGTAACACTCTTTTCTGCAATGGTCGTTCCTCCTAAAAAACGGAATTATTTAGTGATGCCGATGAAAGAAAGCCTCCAACTCTTTCGCTTTATAAGTATTTAACACGCTTTCTTTTCGTAGCCATCCCCTTCTTCCTGCAGCTACGCCAATCTTCATATGTTCAAGCATATCCATATGGTGGGCATCTGTATTAATCATTATTTTAACATCATTTTCTTGAGCTTTTTGTAGCCATTCAGCTGCAAGATCTAAACGATTTGGATTAGCATTTAACTCGAGTGCAGTATCTGTTTCCCTGGCAAGTTTTATTAGCTTCTCGTGGTTCAAAGCGTATCCTTTTCTTCTTCCAAGTAACCTACCGGACGGATGGGCGATCAGATCAACGTGATGACTCCGAAGGGCATTTTCAAGTCTCATCATAATCTTATCCTCATCCTGCGAAAATGATGAATGGATCGAAGCAATAACAAAATCCATTTCCGAAAGCATTTGATCATCATAATCCAACGTTCCATCCGGAAGGATATCCATTTCCACTCCTGCAAAAATTTTAAAATCACTCCACCTTTGGTTCAATCGGTTAATTTCCTCTCGTTGCTCTCTTAGCCTCTTAGGTGTTAGTCCGTTCGCTACTTTTAAATATTGTGAATGATCAGTGATTGCAATATAAGAATATCCCTTTTCACGTGCTCGTTCTGCCATATCTTCAATTGTATATGCACCATCACTCCATGTGGAGTGCATATGCAAATCACCTTTAATATCACTTAATTGCACTAGTTTGAATTCGCTATTCTCTCCCTCTTCAATCTCTCCACGATCTTCACGAATTTCTGGGGGAATATAGGAGAGTCCAAAGTGATTATAGAAATCTTTTTCAGTCTCAAAGGTTAATACCTCACCTGTTTCTACAGACTCTACCCCATACTCACTGATTTTTTCACCTTTCCTTTTTGCTATTTGTCTCATTTTCACATTATGCGCTTGTGAGCCAGTGAAATGATGAAGTGTAGAAGCAAATTCCTCAGGTTTTACAAGTCTAAAATCTACCGAAACGCCATAATCATCATCTAGTTCAAGCGTAATTTTCGTATCCCCTTTGACAATCACTTTTGAAATACCATCAAGTTTAAGGAGTTTCTCAGATACGTCTGCAGCTGCTGTAGTAGCAATGATAAAATCCAGATCTTTAATCGTCTCTCTGACCCTACGTAGGCTTCCAGCCCGGGCAAACTTTTCAATTTGAACAAATTCAGTTAACTGTCGTTCAATCTTTTCTGCGAGTGGTAACATATAAGCGATTGATAGACGTTCAGGTCTTTTGCCGGATTCATCAATGGCCGCTAAAATCTTCTCTTCACTTTTCTTTCCAAATCCAGGTAATTCTTGTATTTGATGAGCCTCACATGCTTTCTTTAATGTACCCATATCTACTACACCAAGCTCTTTGTATAACTTAGCAAGTTTTTTTCCACCAAGACCTGGTAATTTTAATAAGGGAACAAGCCCAGATGGCACTTCTTTTTTTAGAGCCTCTAGCGTTTCCGATTCACCTTTTTCTAGAATTTCATTAATAACAGCTGCCGTTCCCTTTCCAATTCCATTAAGCTCTGCTGGATCATCAATCTGCTCCATGCTCCGATCATCAGTCTCAAGCGCACGGGCAGCTTTACGAAAAGCAGAGATTTTAAAGGGATTCTCACCCTTAAGCTCCATATAAACTGCAATATCTTCAAGAAAGCGAATCACATTCTTTTTATTCATCCCGTCCTCACCCTTCATTAAAAGTTCATTACTACTATCGTATCCATAAACACAAACAAATCCAATTATTTTACACCGAAAAGCGAAAGCGCCTGGTTAGGTTCGACAAGCGCTGGAGCCTTTCGATTTGAACACGTTCTTTGTGTTCAGAACGAAAGGTGAAGCGACTCGAGGACCTAGGCGCTGTAGCTAGACAGCGAAGAGCGAAAGCGCCTGGTTTCCCCCGACAAGCATAAGACGAGCCTAACTGTGGCGCTTTTTGCCACAATTAGGATTGACTTATGACCTCGAGGGGGAAGGCGCTGTAGCTAGACACCGAAAAGCGAAAGCGCCTGGTTAGGTCCGTCAAGCGCTAGAGACTTTCGTGTTCTGACAAACAAATAACCCTTCTAGTTGAAGGGTTATGCGACATGAGTACTCCATAAATCTTTAATTTGCTCTGTTAGCACTGGGGTGTGCTTAACAATACTTTCGGCAAGGAACGAGTTTGAAATGGCAGTTTGGACCGATTCATTCGGGACAAGAGCTGCAAGAAATAGAAACAAGAATAAAACAATGTATACTTCTACAAAACCTAATATACCGCCAAGCCAACCATTCACTGTCCTTAAAATAGGCAGATCTGCAAGAAAATCAAGCATAGACCCAATAATCTGCATAATGATTTTAGTTCCAAAAAACAATAGCGCAAAGGCTATTCCACTGTAATAGGTAGCTTCTAAATTAATCGCATCAAAAACCATGGCGGTAGAAAATGCTTCATTACCAAAGGATGGATATGGAATCCACAATTTCAAATGTGGAGCTAGATCTTTAAAGTAAAGATACGCCACAATAAACGAAACAATGAATCCAGTTAAATGAACAACCTGTAGGATCAGTCCTCTACGAAGACCAACAAGAAAGCCTCCTACTAGTATTATTAAAAGAATGAGATCAACCATCTATCGTTATTCCTCTTCTCTCAGTTTTTTCTTTAAATCTTCAAGTTCTTTCTTAATCATGACATAATCATTCACAATATTCACCGCTGTAAGTACAGCGAGTCGCTTTGTATCTAAATAAGTATTCATTCCTTTAATCTCATTCATCTTCTCATCGACCAATTTCGAGACTTCAAGAATATGTTGATGACTTTTATCACCGACGATTGTATATTTTTCACCATAGATTTCCACAGTTGTACGAACTTTTCCATGACTGTCTGTCACCCCATAAGCCTCCTATCGCGAGAAAGAATCCTAACTTGTATCATAGCACGAAAATAAGTGTTTTTGAAATACAGCGCTCCTGAACCATTCTTCTTCGTTAACAGATTCTGATATAATAGGATGCAAGCATAGTTCAAAAAGGAGTTTTGTTATGTCACAGGTTGTCTTAACTGTATCACCTTCCATTATGAATGAAATGAAAAAGAAATACAACAGCCACTTAAGGGATAAACAACCGCCAGGGAGCGTTTTTGTAGCGAAAACATCCAACTGTACTATTACAGGATATAAATCTGGAAAGGTTATGTTTCAAGGGGGAGGCGCAGAACAAGAAGCAAAACCATGGCAATCGAGTGGAACCTTAAGTCCCAAAAAGCCAGCAGAAACAAAAAAGAAAACGGTTGGAGACCATCAATACGCACCTCCACCGACGATCTCAACGTTATCTGCCATCGGTAGTGACGAAGTTGGAACAGGTGATTTCTTCGGTCCAATGACCGTGGTTGCTGCTTACGTTGATCAGAAGCAAATGCCCTTATTAAAAGAACTCGGTGTAAGAGATTCGAAGGGAATGAAAGACCCCGAGATAATTGAAATCGCTCGAAACCTTATCAAGACGATCCCCTACAGTCTTCTTATTCTTCCAAACGAAAAGTACAACAGCATGCAAAGAAAAGGAATGAATCAGGGGAAGATGAAGGCTCTTCTACATAATCAAGCCATTCAAAATGTGGCTCGTAAAGTAGACGCATACGATGCGATCTTAATTGATCAGTTTGCAAAACCGGAAATTTATTTTAACTATCTGAAGGGGCAATCTACGGTCATTAAAGAAAACGTCTATTTCGCCACAAAAGCTGAAGAAATTCATTTAGCAGTTGCAGCAGCTTCCATTATTGCCAGATACTCTTTTGTTATGGAGATTGACCGGCTAGGAAAAGAAAACAATGTAAAACTTCCAAAAGGAGCTGGGCCTGCAGTAGATCTAGCAGCAGCAAAATTAATTCAGAAACATGGGGGCCACGTTCTCGAAAAAATAGCTAAAATGCATTTTGCGAACAGTTTAAAAGCGAAGAAGATCGCAGATCAAGCCCGTCGCTAAAAAATGCCTATCAACAAAAAGCTGGCTCAATTTGAGCCAGCTTTTTGTTCTTATAAATAGAGTTGCGGTGCTTCTAATCCATCTTCGGCCAATAACATGACAGAAGTAAAATAGTTAAAGAACAGATCGCGATCAACATCATCGACAACCGTCACTTCACGACCTTTATCCTCAAGAACTGTTCGACCCTGGCTTACGCCAGTTTTTTCGACACGACAATTTACTTTTCTTGAATGAATAAAGGATTGCGGGGTGACAGAAACAGTCGTAAGGACATCCCATAAGTAATAAGTCGAGTTTGTTTCAACATGTACAAGAGGGGGACACATAGCATAACATTGCCCGATAAAATCGACCCCAATTTCTTTTCGCTGAGCTGCCCACATGTTTCTAACATCATTTGTTAAAGGCACCTGGTTCGTGCTTTCAAGTGCCACCATTTCGATCGGAATTGACGTATCGAAAACAGTTGCAACGGCTTCTGGATCCCAGAATGCATTCCACTCTGCCGTCCCATCATGCTCAGGTTCTTCCACATTTCCAACCTCTAAAAATGTACCACCCATCCATACTAACTTTTCAATTTTTTGTTCAATCGCTGGTGCCGTTTCGATCGCTCTAGCTAGGTCAGTTAAAGGACCAGTAAAAAGAAGTGTAATTGGTGCAGAACTATTCTCCAGAACATCGATTAAGTGTAGGTGAGCTGGCTTGTTCGACATGGGTGTATTCACCTGATTCGCTTCATTTAGAATTGGTAAAGCATCGACATAAAAGGCATGCATGCGCCAATCTTTAGGAAACGGATTAATCCCTCTTGAATTTGAAGCAGCTACATTTAAATCAATCCCTTTTCCAAAGCGATCAATGATTTTTCTGCTTGCTGAAACAGCTGGTTCTAAATAGCAATCAGCTGGAATGACGGAAACCCCGGCAAGTTCGATTTCTTTCATGTTTAAAAGCAGAAAGAGTGACGCTAAGTCGTCTACACCGCCATCATGATTAAAGTACACCTTTGTTTTCTCCATTTATATCCTCCTGTGCTACACTCTCATGCCCTTACCTACCGTCTCTACCGAAAACCATTTAAAAAAATTCATTTACTCATAGTCCTGTTATTTCAGGTAACAGGGTAGAAACGTGCAGGCCAATCCCCGACATATATGAGTTTTGTTAGTTAATCACTTTGTACTCTAGCAGAGGGCGAATAAGGAAGCAACATGTAATATTTTGTCGAACGCTTACAATTGAGATGGGAATATTCGAAACATTGTTACTTCGGTAATAGGTCTTGCTACCCATTAATTCTTCTGATAGATTGATGAATACAACTTCACATTTATCTCTATATAATTTTGGAAATAAGGTCCAAAGAGTATCTACCCAGCGACCGAGAATTGCTGGACTATAGGGAAAGTATGGCATCGTCGATTAGACAAGTATGTTTTGTTTTTTCGTGCCGGACTTCTTCCTGTAAACTCGGACTTTTCTATAAAGGACGGGTTTTTTATTTACCCAATTTTTTATTTGTGAAGCAACAATTCTTTTCAGGGGGAATCAGACATCATGAGTATTTTAACAGGACTACTCTCTATTATCGGCGTCATTGCAATTGCATGGTTAATGAGTAACAAGAAAAAATCAGTAAAGTGGAGAACGATCGGGGTCGGTATTCTCATTGAAGGTCTTTTCGTTCTATTTGTGTTAAAAGTAAATGCCGGGAAGGTTATGCTAGAAAAAGCTTCCGCCGCTGTACAAAACGTGATCAATTATAGTAACGAAGGGATTCAATTTGTATTTGGAGGATTATATGAGCAAACAGATTTAACATTTGTTTTTGCGATTAATGTTCTCGCCGTGATCATCTTCATCTCAGCTCTTGTATCAGCACTCTATTATTTGCGCATTATCCCATTAATTGTTCAGGTCATTGGTGTGACAATTGGTAAATTAATGGGTACCACAAAAGTTGAAACGTTCAACGCTGTCGGAAATTCGTTTCTAGGCCTAGCAGAAGCACCATTACTTGTAAAACCATATTTAAAGTTACTAACAAGATCTGAAATTTTTGCCATTATGGTAGGGGGCACTGCCTCTGCAAGTGGAGCCATTCTTGTTGGTTATTCACTAATGGGAATTGAATTAAAATATTTACTCATTTCCGTCTTTAGTGTTCCTTTCGTCTCGCTTGTTATCTCTAAAGTGATGGAGCCTGAAACCGAAATATCCCAAACAAACGAACAAGTGAAAATGAAAAGATCAGAACACGCAAACGTTTTTGAAGCGATTGCGGAAGGTACGGTAAGTGGTGTAATGCTTGCCCTGAACATCGGTGGCCTTTTGATCGCTTTTATTAGTATTCTGGCTGTAGTTAACGGCGTATTAGGTGTAGTAGGAACAGATCTTAGTACCATATTAGGTTATATTTTCTATCCATTTTCACTCCTTGTTGGGATACCAGTTGATGAAGCATTTCGTGCTGCCTCTATTATCGGCACAAAAATGTCAATTAATGAGTTTGTTGCCTTTCAAAATTTAACGTCCATTCAGGATCAGCTCTCTGATAAAACAGTCGCCATTCTTTCAGTAGCGCTATGTAACTTTGCCAACTTCTCCTCCATTGGTCAATTAATCATCGGGCTTGGCTCACTTGAGCCTTCAAAGCGTTCACAAGTATCGAAGCTTGGATTAAAAGCGATCATTGGCGGAACTCTTGCTTCCTTTATCACGGCTATATTTGTCGGTATGTTTATGTAAAAACATCCACTAGAAAAGCCTCCCGATCCGGGAGGCTTTTTTTTACTATTGACGAAGGGCAGCTCCAAACTGTTCTTCTACTGCTTTAAGAACACGGTCATGCGCTTTCTTTACTTCTTCTTCTGTTAACGTTTGTTCAGGATTGTAATATCTCAGAGAAAAGGCCAGCGATTTTTTCCCTTCATCAAGATGTTCCCCTTGATAGACGTCAAACAATTGAATCTCAACAAGCTTCGTTCCGCCCGCTTCTTTAATAACGCGCTTCACTTCACCTGCTTCAAGTGACTCGTTCACAACGAGCGCAACATCTCTTGTAACCGATGGGAAACGAGGAAGCTTCTTATATTTAAGATGGGCAACATCCGCTTGAAGTAATTTCTCAAGATTGATTTCAAAGACGTATGTTTCACTTAAATCAAGTTCTTTCTCTACTTCAGGATGAAGCTGGCCAATATATCCGATAAGCTCTTCATCAAGATAGACTGCTGCTGTGCGACCCGGATGAAGCTTAGGTTCTTCTGCACGTGCGAAGGTGAGACGATCTTCGACACCGAATTCTACAGCAAGTTCTTCAAGAATTCCCTTTACAACAAAGAAATCTGCCGCTTTCTTTTCTTTTTGCCACAGATGCTCTTGCCATAGTCCTGACACGACGCCAGCCAGATGTTCTTGTTCGACAGGAAGCTCTTCACCTGGTAAGAACACAGAAGCTGTTTCATAGAAAGCAATATTATCTAACTGACGGTTTCGATTATATTGAGCAACTTCTAATAAATGCGGAATTAAACTTGTTCTAAGTTCACTTCTTTCTTCACTCATTGGCATGGCAAGTCGCACAGCTTCTACTGACTCATCCGAGAAGAAAAGGCGCTTCGAAGGTGAAGTCAGTGAATAGGTTACCGTTTGGTATAGACCTGCACCTTCAAGCGTACGACGAACATGGCGGCGTTTCACTTGATAGTCTGACAGCTGACCAGGTGTACTTTCCGTAACAGGTAACGTTGCGGGAACATTATCATATCCGTATAGACGTCCAACTTCTTCGATTAAGTCCTCTGAAATTGTAATATCTGGACGGCGTGGTGGTACTTGAACCGTAAACGTGCCACCAAAATTTTGATATGAGAATTGCAAACGCTCAAAGATAGCGGCAACTTCTGTTTCCGTAATTTCCGTCCCAAGAACTTGGTTAATTCGATTGACTTCAATGCTAACGTCAAGAGCTTCAACTGTCCGAGACCCTTTCTCAGCAACACCTTTTAGAACTGTGCCGCCAGCAATTTCTTGAATAAGCTGGGCAGCTCGCTCACTTGCGCCAACAACGCGATTTCGATCGATGCCTTTTTCGAAACGGGCACTTGAATCACTTCGAAGGCCGAGATCTTTGGACGCTTTTCTAACAAGCTTGCTATTAAAATAAGCGGCTTCAAGTAAGATGGTTGTCGTATCCTCTTGTACTTCCGAATCTGCTCCACCCATTACACCTGCGACGGCAACTGGTTTTGACCCATTCGTTATAACAAGATGGTCACTTGAAAGTTTGCGCTCCACATCGTCTAGTGTGACGATTTTTTCTCCTTCAGTCGCACGACGAACAACGACTTCCTTCGATCCAAAACGATTATAATCAAAGGCATGGAGGGGCTGACCGTATTCAAGTAGAACGTAATTTGTAATATCAACAACATTGTTGATCGGACGAATACCCGCAGATACAAGACGATTTACAAGCCACTGTGGTGAAGCTTTGATCGTTACGTCCTTAATAAGAGTTGCGCCGTAATAAGGATTATCCTCTTCATTTTCTACACGAACGGACACATATTCTTCGACGTCTTCATCTGAGCGAACAAGTTCTGGTGACGGAAGTTCAATCGAGCGATTTAACACTGCGCCAACTTCATAAGCAACCCCGATCATATTCATCGCATCGGCTCTGTTTGGCGTAAGACCAAGCTCAAGAACTTCATCGTGTAAATTCAAGTATTCAAGAGCATTCTCACCAGGAGTTACATTTTCACTAAAAACAAAGATACCGTCAGCATATTCTTTTGCAACCAATTTACTTTCGATTCCAAGTTCTTGAAGCGAGCAAATCATGCCATGTGAAGCTTCCCCACGCAGTTTTGCTTTTTTAATTTTAAAATTACCCGGAAGGACTGCGCCTACTTTGGCAACAGCAACATATTGACCCTGCGCAATATTTGGTGCTCCGCAAATAATTTGGACTGGTTCTTCCTCACCGATCTCAACTTTACAAATGTTAAGTTTGTCAGCATCTGGATGTTGCTGACATTCAAGAACGTGACCAATCACCACTCCGCTAATTCCTTTATTAAGCTGTTCAACTGTCTCAACCTCAATACCACCTTTGGTGATCAGGTCTGCTAGTTCATCAGCTGAATAACTATCTAAATCTACATACTGCTGTAGCCAATTCATTGATACAAGCATTTCTTCTCCTCCTTACCAATCATTCTATAGTGAGTTAAATTGTTTAATAAATCGACTGTCATTTGTATAGAAATGACGGATATCATCAATGCCATACTTCAGCATCGCAATTCGCTCTGGCCCCATTCCAAATGCAAAACCAGTCACTTTTTCTGGATCAAATCCTGACATACGGAGCACGTTAGGGTGCACCATACCTCCACCAAGAATCTCAATCCAACCAGTTCCCTTACAAACCGAACAGCCATCCCCACCGCAATTGAAGCAAGAAATGTCCATTTCTACAGACGGTTCAGTAAAAGGAAAGAAACTAGGGCGAAGTCGAATTTCTCGCTCTTCTCCAAACATTTTTTTAGCAAAAGATTGAAGCACGCCTTTTAAGTCACTCATACGGACATTCTCACCAACCATTAGTCCCTCGATTTGCATAAATTGATGAGAGTGTGTTGCATCATCAGTATCACGTCGATAAACTTTTCCTGGCACAATAATTTTTACTGGACCTTCACCATTTAACTTTTCCATTGTTCTTGCTTGCATTGGTGATGTATGCGTACGTAAAAGCGTTTCATCAGTAATATAGAAAGAATCCTGCATATCACGAGCTGGATGATCTTTCGGAAGGTTTAGCGCTTCGAAATTATAATAGTCTGTTTCCACTTCTGGTCCTTCTGCAATTGAGAAGCCCATACCAAGAAACAAATCTTCAATTTCTTCAATAACCCTTGTTAAGGGATGATGGTTACCTCTCTTCACAGGACGACCTGGAAGTGAAACATCGATCGTTTCTTTCTTTAATCTTTCTTCTACTGCTGCTTTTTCGAGACGAGCAATTTTCTCCTCAAGTTGATCTGAAATCGCAGTTCGTATTTCATTTACGAGCTGCCCCATTTTAGGACGCTCTTCTTTTGACAATTGTCCCATCCCTTTGGAAATCTCCGTAATCGGTCCTTTTTTCCCAAGAAACTTCACTTTGATATCCTGTACTTCCTTCATGGAAGAAGCTTGCTTTATTTCTAACAGCGCTTCTTCTTTTAACGCTTGTAAACGTTCTTGCATCTTTTCAACCTCCACTTCATATTTATGTTGCTTTCTTTAGGCAATAAAAAAATCCTCGCTCCCCAGCAAGGGGCGAAGATTTGATTTCGCGGTACCACCCTAATTCACCGATAGATTTACACTATTGGCCTTAAGCAAAGAATAACGGCTTGTAAACCGATCCGCTTTCATACGAACAAAGCGGCAACTCCAGAGTGAATTCAGCAACGTTCCTATAGAAATGCTTCCAGTCACGGCATTTCCTCCCTAAATAGGCAGTGGTAGCTTACTACTCTCTATCATTGTTTTTATCATATATAAGTTGCTTTTAATTATAGAAAAAAAATGCTACATCTGCAAGTGCAATTATGAAGGAAGCAGTCCGTACATCAAAATTCCTGCAGCAACAGCGACATTAAGCGATTCCGCTTTTCCATAAATCGGGATATATACCTTCTCATCAGCAAGGTTTTGAAGCTCTTTCGATACCCCGTTTGCTTCATTCCCTAGAATAACCGCAAACTGAGAATGCCCCGCTAACTCTTGATAAGGCGTACCCCCGCTCACTTCAGTCGCATAGATCGGCATGTTCAGCTCTTTGAACTTTTGTGCTTCTTCTACCAGGCTTCCTTTTTTCACCGGGAGATGATAAATCGAACCCTGCGTGGAACGTAACACTTTACTGTTATAAGCATCTACCGTTCCCTGCCCTAGAAGAATCCCGTCATATCCTGCACTATCTGCTGTACGAATAATTGTCCCTAGATTACCTGGATCTTGGATAGCATCAAGTAATAAAAATTTCCCTGTACTTGGGAGATGAGGTTCTACCATTTTGCACACTGCCATAATTCCCTGCGGCGTTTCGGTATCCGTTAACTCCTGCATCACTTTCTCAGTTACAGTATAGACAAGAGGACGCTCTTTAAACGGATAAGCAGATAGCTCTGTTCCTTCTGTAATAATAAGTTCTATTATAGGCGCATGAAACTTTGCAGCCTCTTCAACGATATGGGGTCCTTCAATGAGATAACTTTGCGTTTTCTCTCTCCCCTTTCGCGTTTGAAGTTTTTTCCAATCTTTCACTTTTTGATTTTTAGCGGATTCAATAATCATTATGCTCTCCTTCAGTTTCAATGTTTCTATTATAAAGGGTTAAAAGGGAAGATTCCAATAGGACTCATGAAATTTATTGCATTCGCTCATACTAAAGATGCTTGATTGAACAAGCGAATGAGAAAGGTGAGGTGGAAAGCATGGACCTTAACTTACGAAAAGCAATTCTCGCCAACATTAATGGCAACAATGAGGAGCAGCTTGAAGCGACGATCCTCGATGCCATGCAAAGTGGTGAAGAGAAAATGCTTCCTGGTCTAGGTGTTCTTTTTGAGATTCTTTGGAAAGAAGCACCTGAAAATGAACGAGAGCAAATGCTCTCTTACATGGCACAGGGTGTAAATTAACAAGCAAAATCCGGTGGCAAGAGCCACCGGATTTTGTGTTTAGTTAAAAATAATCTCTTTGACAGTATCCGCATCAAGCTTCTTGATCACTTCTACAATCAAATTCACCGCATTTTCAAAGTCATCACGATGAAGAATCGCTGCATGTGTGTGAATGTAGCGCGTTGCAATTGTGATGGAAAGAGCAGGCACACCATTTGCTGTTAGGTGAATTTTACCTGAATCTGTTCCCCCCCCAGCAATCGAGTCAAACTGATACGGGATGTTGTTCTCGTCAGCAGTATCTGTCACGAAATCTCGAAGTCCTTTATGACCGACCATTGACGCATCGTACATAATAATTTGAGGACCTTTGCCCATTTTTGATTGTGCATCTTTATCACTGACGCCAGGAGTATCACCAGCAATACCGACGTCGACAGCAAAGCCGATATCAGGCTTGATCATGTTAGTTGCAGTCGTTGCACCACGAAGACCGACTTCTTCTTGAACCGTTCCTACCCCGTAAACCGTATTCGGATGCGCTTCTCCTTTTAGTTTACGCAGCACTTCGATGGCAATCGCACAGCCAATACGGTTGTCCCATGCTTTTGCCATAAGCATTTTCTCATTATTCATGACAGTGAATTCACAAACTGGAACAACCGAATCTCCCGGTTTAACGCCCCATTCCATTGCTTCTTCACGACTTGATGCACCAATATCAATAAACATATCTTTCTTATCAACTGATTTTTTACGCTGTTCTGCTGGAAGAATATGTGGTGGTTTCGAACCAATCACACCCATAATGTTCCCGTTTCGAGTCATGACATTAACGCGCTGGGCAAGCATGACCTGTTCCCACCAGCCGCCAACGGTTTGGAAATAAAGAAATCCTTTATCATCGATACGCGTCACCATAAAGCCGATTTCATCCAGATGTCCTGCAACCATAATTTTAGGACCTTCTGCATTACCTTTTTTAATAGCAATTAAACTGCCGAGGTTATCATACATGATTTCATCTGAAAGAGATTCGATATGCTTTTTCATTACTTCGCGAGGTTCGCGCTCGTTACCTGGCACACCATTCGCATCCGTAAGTTCTTTAAGCATCTGTAATGTTTCATCTAGCTTTGCCATATGTATTGCCCCCTTGATATGTATTCACTGTTCATTATAACGGTTTCCGAAATATTTCACAATTCAGAGCACTCTTAAACTTAATATCCCTGATCTTGTCGATTATGATTCACTTTATTTTTTTTCAAATACGCTTCATTTATTTCCTCATACTGAAGTCCAATCGTTTTCCCGAGCGTAAGGTAACTTTTCATTAAACGATGATAAGCTTCTGGTTTTTCTGTAAGCCGATCAATCGCAAGATAAACTTCATGAAAGGCCTGGACTTCTGACTCCGCCGCCTTTTCTGGGAAGTCTCCAAAAGAGGTCACCCCTAATTCTAGACCTAACGATAAGATAAAATGGATGCCGTCCACATATTCCTCTAGGATTGTCTCTTTGGGCGAAGGAGCTTTCTTACTCCAGTATTTAAAGCAGCGCGTTTCATTTGCAAGCTCTCCTACTTCAACCTTAAGCGCAAGAAGCTTACTTTCAAATAAAGATACATCCTCTAATTTGTGTTCTTGTACGATTCGATCGTCTAGCTGTTTTTGCAAAGTAAATAGTCGTTCGAAATTCATTTCAATCGCCCTTTCAAAATCTTTTCATTTTATGAAACTTTTCTTTATCATATACGTATACAGAAGAGAAGCATAGTGAAAATGAGGTGCTGAATTATGATAATTATCCTTTTTCGTCTTGTCATCCTCGCAGCCATGGTATTAATTGCTTATTCCGTCATTCGCTTTTTTATGGATCCAAAACGCAAGCTCGAAAAAGCCCACGATCATAAAGAATACTATTTTTTCGATGACTCGTCCAATGTACGAAAGAATTTTCTTGTCACTTACAAAGGTGCTCTCTTTGAAGGAGAAAAATATCTGGGAACAACTGAAAAATCCTTTGATATTATCACACTTTCCATTGGCGTAAAAAATGCATCAGATCTTTATTTGCTCGAAAAAGAAGATTTTTATTTTCTTGAAAAAGAAATGGACATTCGGTACCCTAGCGCTAACATTGAATGGAAAAGCCCAGTCAAAGAGTTCTTACGTCATCGGGAAGACTCATAATGGAAAGGCCCTCTCCAAGTCGGAGAGGGCCTTTCCATTCCCTTTATCTTGCAGGATGAAAGAAATCATCCCATTTCATAATCCATTCTTTTCTTCTCAATAAAAAGAAAAGAACCACCAACCCCGATAGCAATAAAATGATCAGTATCGGATCAAACCCACTAATTGCTGTTCCGAAAAAAGAATAAATCAAAGCCAGAGGTAAGTTCGAAATTATGGAAGATCGTAAATAATCTTGGAAATCCTTTGATACTTCGATTAAGCACAACGAAATAAAATGAAAATGAACAAACGGTACTAATCGCAAGATTGCGATTTGTCCTACTGACATCGGCATATGTTTTCGCGTCCATCTTTCCTTCATTCGAATAATTTTTTTGAACAAACCTGGCGTCCGTTTGACCACCATATAAAAAACGGTACTTACAACAGTAATTCCAATAACAGAATAAATCGTTCCATAGATAGCCCCGAATAGCACACCGCCTGCCACACAAACGACGCTTACAGGAACAAATACAAACTGACGAATAAAGTGAAAAATAATGAAATAGAACGGGGCATATATTCCGCTATTCGACACAACCTCAACAAGCGGCAGGACGAGCTCATTCATGATGTTCCCCCCTTCCATTAACCATTATGACAAGAGACGAGCTGTTATGTCATAAATCGAAATGACTTCTATAGAATATTTTTTTCCAATACGTGGACAATAAGGGGAGATTTGATGAGAACGGTAATTGGAGGAGAATGAAAAATGGATGAACTCGTTATTGCTCGTTCATTGTTTGGAATGACAATGGGCGTACATATCATTTACGCAACGCTCGGTGTAGGATTACCTTTAATGGTTCTTGTCGCTGAACTCATGTATCAAAAAACGAAAGATAAAGATTATGCCTTAATGGCAAACCGCTGGACGAAAGGATTTGCTGTATTACTTGGTGTAGCGATCCCAACAGGTACAATTGCAGGTGTTCAACTTTCTTTGTTATGGCCAGGATTTATGGAAGTTGTAGGCCGAGTCATTGCCTTACCTTTTCAGATTGAAATATACGCTTTTTTTCTTGAAGCCCTGTTCATGTCAATCTATGTCTACGCCGCTGATCGCCTGTCACCTCTTATGCGAATTGTTAGCGTAACCCTTGTGGCAATTGGTGCCAGCGCTTCAGCTATTTTAATTACAAATGTCCATGCTTTTGAAGGCACACCTGCGGGTTTTGAAATAGTCGATGGAAAGTTTGTTAACGTCGACCCCTGGGAAGCATTTTTTAATCCTTCCTTTTTTGTTACTGCAGGTCACGTCACCGTTTCGGCTCTTATGACAGGTGCTTTTGTCATTGCTTCCATTGCTGCTTACAAAATGATTCGCCAACGCGGAAATACGAGAGAGTATAAATTTCATCACAAAGCCCTAATGATGGGGCTCGTGATTGGAGGGATTTTTTCAATTCTTACCGCATTAAACGGACATGAATCTGCTCAGCAGTTGTACCAATACCAACCTGAAAAATTAGCTGCAGCGGAAGGGTTATTTGAAACGCAAACTCATGCCCCCCTAGCAATTGGTGGTTACACTGATAAAGAAGAGCGCGAGGTGAAATGGGCTATTGAAGTTCCATGGGCTCTGAGCTTTTTAGCTGACGATGCGTTTGATACAGAAGTCCTTGGTCTAGAGGAATGGCCTGAGGAGGAGTGGCCACCTTTATTTGTCCATACGCTATTTAATGCAATGGTTGGCATCGGTTCTTTGTTAATGCTGTTATCTATTATCGGTTTTACTTGGTATAAGGTTCTGAAGCGAAAAGAGTTCCCTCGCTGGTTAATGTGGATATTTATCGCTGCTGGACCACTTGCTATCACGGCTATAGAATTCGGATGGATCTTCGCTTGTACAGGAAGACAGCCATGGGTCATTTACCACGTGATGAAAACAGAAGAAGCTGTAACTACATCAGGAAACATCGGCTTGTTGTTTGTATTCTTTCTCATTGTTTATATCATTCTAATGATTTCGACCGTGCTCGTTCTACGCTATTACTTTAACCGTAATCCAATTAGTGCAGAACTTGATCAATAAACGCTCTCGATTATTTAACCTAAAAATAAGAGGTGAATCATGTGTCAGAAGCATTTTATGCCATTACACTAATTTGGGGACTTGTTTTTATTTATGCCGTTATGGCTACAATTGATTTCGGTGCTGGATTTTGGTCTATGATTTATTTAAATCGTAACAATACAAAAGCAACCAATATAGCCAACCGCTATCTATCTCCTTCGTGGGAAGTAACGAATGTTTTTATTGTCGCCATTGTCGTAGCATTGTTCAGTTTTTTTCCGGGGGCAACTTTCACTCTTGGTACCGTTCTCCTAATTCCAGGCAGTATGATTATTTTGCTACTTGCTCTTCGGAGTGCTTTTCTTGTCTTTTCTCACTCAGCATCAGAAAATTATAAGCGTATCTTAACGATTATTTCAGGAATCACAGGGTTCCTTATACCTGCTCTCCTTATATGTGTATTACCCATTACGCACGGCGGATTTATTGACACCTCAAATGGAGTAGAGCGTCTATTATTAGGTGAGTTATTCTCAAGCCCGAGCGTATATGCCTTTATGGCATTTGCCATCTCTAGTACGTTATTCCTCTCATCACTTTTACTCTCTGATTACGCAAATGTTTCTTCAGATCAAGAAGCTTATCAAACATATAGAAGAGATGCTATCCTCGTTGGTCCAATCTCACTCGCGATGGCTGGTTTACTCGTTCTCACTATTCGTAACGAAGCACCCTGGCTTTATGACGAACTAATGAACTATGTTCCCTGGCTTGTGGGCTCAATTGTTACTTTTGCTATTGGATACCTGGCGCTCTTTATTCCTAGAAAAGCAGGAGTCGGTATTCCAAGACTTGCTATGATTAGTGTCGTAACGCAGTATCTACTCGCAAGCTACGCTTACGGCTCAGCGCATCTGCCTTATATTGTCTATCCCAATGTTACGATTGAAACTGGATTCACAGACCCGGCTACATTTCGTGCTTTGAATCGTCACCTATATTGTTGCTTTCTTCATCCTAACACCAGGATTTATTTATTTCTGGCGACTTTTTCTAAAGGATAAAAGATATCTAAAGCAAAACGAGTCGTAACAACGTAAAAAACGCAGCGCACGCTGCGTTTTTTTAATAAGCAAAGTAAACATAACCAATCAGAACGATATGTAAAACAAGTATTACTGGAATGCCGTAAACAAATTGAGTATGTTTCGTTTTATGTCTAAAATGCTTCATACCGATGTAACTCCCAAGACTGCCGCCAATGACCGTAAAAAGCCACAACGTTTTTTCTGGTATCCTTTGCTTCCTCTCCTTAGCTCTACGTTTGTCTACCCCCATCATCATAAAACTCCAACCATTCACTAAGATCAAATAAATTAAAAATAAAACAAAACCACTCACAATGCATTGCCTCCTTGCTTCACATTTCCTATAAAAAAACCATCCTCAACGAGTGAGAATGGTTTTTCAAAAACTTATTTCAAGTTTTCTTTTGCTTTTGATGCTAGTTCAGCGAACGCTTTTTCGTCGTTGATTGCAAGCTCTGCAAGCATTTTACGGTTGATGTCGATACCAGCTGTTTTAAGACCAAACATCAAACGGCTGTAAGAAAGTCCGTTCAAACGAGCTGCCGCGTTGATACGAGTGATCCAAAGCTTACGGAAGTCGCGTTTTTTCTGACGACGGTCACGGTAAGCGTACATGTTTGATTTCATAACTTGCTGATTAGCAACTTTGAAAAGCAAAGACTTCGATCCGTAATATCCTTTTGCGAGTTTTAACGTTCTTTTACGTCTGCGACGTGTTACGTAGCCACCTTTTACTCTTGGCATACTAAACCCCTCCTAATTTCTGTGTCTAAATAAGATAAAAAACCGATTACTTCTTGTTATAAATTAAAGTCTTAATGCGCTTGAAGTCACCTGCGGAAACAAGAGAAGCTTTACGAAGCTTACGCTTCTGCTTTTGAGACTTGTTACCGAACATATGGCTAGTGTAAGCACGGCTGCGCTTAAGTTTACCTGATCCAGTTTTCTTAAACCGTTTTGAAGCTCCACGGTGAGATTTCATTTTTGGCATGAGTGAGTTCCTCCTTCAAGAATTACTTTTCTGCGATTGGTGCCAAGATTAGGAACATGCTGCGTCCTTCCATTTTGGGTTTGGACTCAACAGTTGCGATATCTTTGCAATCTTCTGCTAGGTGCTCAAGCACCTTTTTACCGATTTCAGAGTGTGTAATCATACGACCGCGGAAACGGATCGATGCTTTCACTTTATCGCCTTTTTCAAGAAACTTACGAGCATTACGTAGCTTCGTGTTGAAGTCATGTTCTTCAATGTTCGGGCTCAAGCGAACTTCTTTAACGGTAATAATCTTTTGTTTCTTACGCGCTTCTTTCTCTTTCTTCTGTTGCTCATAACGGAACTTTCCGTAGTCCATGATGCGACAAACTGGAGGTTTCGCGTTTGGAGCAACCATAACAAGATCAAGATTTGCATTGCGAGCCATATCTAATGCCTCATTTTTGGATTTCACACCAATTTGGTTTCCGTCTGCACCAACAAGACGTACTTCCCGAGCACGAATGCCCTCATTGACGTTCATATCTCTACTAATAATCAGCCACCTCCATGGTTATTGTTCGATGATAGTCATCTAACATGATGTCATTAAATGGTTTTTATCCGGTTCAAAGCATAAAAAAAGCGTCGGCGCATACGACACCCACACATTACACAATTATAAAAACAGTGTACCTGCAAACTACCAACTATGGCGTCAATCAGGTGAGAAGCGGGCGCTTCTGCTTGCTTTGTTTCCGATATTTAATTACCTAAGACAGTATACCATGCTGACCAAATCTATGTCAAGGTGATAAGATTCGTTCGAAGTGCACTTGATTATCATAACGAATCTTTTGCTTTGTGACAAGTGTTTTTTGTAAATTAGTTTCATCTAAAAGATAAAGCCGGCATTTACGCCGGCTTTTCATTACTTCTTGTCTTTGATTTCTCCTTCAATTCGAGCAGTAAATTCGTTTAGAGAAACAGTCTCTGAATCCTGCTGGCTGTAGCGACGAACATTAACGGCTTCACCCTCAACCTCTTTATCTCCTACTACGAGCATATAAGGAATCTTCTGCATTTGTGCTTCACGAATTTTGTACCCAATCTTTTCATTGCGTTCGTCTACCTCAACTCGAATTCCTGCGCGTTGAAGTTTTTTCTGAACGTTCTTTGCATATTCCAAGTGCACTTCAGATACAGGAATAATTTCTGCCTGAATCGGAGCAAGCCATGTTGGGAATGCGCCTTTGTACTCTTCAATTAAGAAAGCAACAAATCGTTCCATTGTCGATACGACGCCGCGGTGAATGACAACTGGACGATGATGGTTGCCATCTTCCCCAATGTAAGAAAGGTCAAAACGCTCCGGAAGTAGGAAATCAAGTTGAACAGTTGAAAGAGTCTCCTCTTTACCTAAAGCCGTTTTCACTTGAACATCCAATTTTGGACCGTAAAATGCCGCTTCGCCTTCAGCTTCAACATAGTCAACTTTAAGATCATCCATTGCTTCTTTAAGCATGCTTTGCGCCTTTTCCCACATCTCGTCGTTGTCGATATACTTCTTCTTATCTGCAGGATCGCGATAAGAGAGACGGAATGAATAGTCACTAATATTAAAGTCTTTGTATACTTCTTGTATTAACTCAACAACTTCAATAAATTCTTGTTTAATTTGATCGGGACGACAGAAAATATGAGCGTCATTTAGCGTCATTGAACGTACACGCTGAAGTCCTGCTAATGCACCAGACATTTCATAACGGTGCATTGTTCCTAGTTCAGCCACGCGGTACGGAAGACTACGGTAGCTTTTTAAATCATTTTTGTAAATCATCATATGGTGTGGACAGTTCATCGGTCGAAGAACCAATTCTTCTGTTTCATCCATTTTCATTGGAGGATACATATCGTCTTGGTAGTGATCCCAATGACCACTTGTTTTGTAAAGCTCCACGTTCGCAAGGTGAGGTGTATAAACATGGTTGTAACCAAGACGTTCCTCAAGGTCAACGATATATCGCTCAATTGTACGGCGAATAGTAGCCCCTCTTGGCAACCAAATCGGAAGCCCCTGACCTACTTCTTGAGAGATAGTAAATAGCTTCAGCTCTTTCCCTAGTTTACGATGATCGCGCTCTTTCGCTTCTTCAAGAAGTTGAAGGTATTCTTCAACCTGCGATTGTTTCGGAAAAGCTGTCCCATAAATACGTTGCAACATTTGATTTTCACTATCTCCACGCCAGTAAGCTCCCGCAATCGATAGTAATTTAAAGGCTTTGATCTTACTAGTTGAAGGAACGTGCGGTCCTCGACATAGATCGAAGAATTCCCCTTGCTCATAGATCGTCACTTGTTCATCGTCAGGTATCGCTTCAAGCAATTCTAACTTGAGATCGTCGCCAATTTCCTTGAACATTTTCTCAGCTTCAGAACGACTGACAACGATCCGCTTCACTTCGAGATTCTCATTAATAATTTTCTTCATTTCTTTCTCGATCTTTGGAAGATCTTCAGGAGTAATCGAGACAGGGCAATCAATATCGTAGTAGAATCCACTATCAATCACCGGGCCAACGCCAAGTTTCACATCACTATAAAGACGTTTAATTGCTTGAGCCATTAAATGGGCTGCACTATGACGCATCACTTCAAGTCCGTCTTCACTTTCAGGTGTGACGATTTCAATCGAGGCATCTTCTTCAATTTCGCGACGCAAATCGAAAAGTACGCCATTCACCTTACCAGCAAGGGCTTTTTTCTTTAACCCAGGACTGATTGAACTTGCAATATCTTCTGTTGTTGTTCCTTTATCAAATTCCTTCACAGAACCGTCAGGAAACGTAATTTTTACCATTTCAGCCATGCTTCTTCACTCCTTTTTGCATATAAAAAAACACTCATCCCAAAAAGGGACGAGCGTTTGTCTCGTGGTTCCACCCTGCTTCCCGCATAGAGAATCCTATACGGCTCAGATTGCTGTAACGTAGCAGAAACGCCACCCTATTTCCAGGGCAGAGTTCAAAGGTGGTAAGAATGCTCGTCTCGCTAGGAAGTTCGCACCAATCCTTCCCTCTCTTAAAGCAGACAGAACATCTCATGTCCTTATCGTAACAATAACGTATATGCGTGTATGTAGGTATTATAAGTAGTGTACTTGTGAAAATCAAGCTTATTTTAATGATTACCTCAAAAAACATTTTTAAACAGCCGCAACGGAAAAAAACATAACCGTTCTTCAAAAACATTGCGTATGGTTTGTGCCAACCCTTCATCCACGTCCTCGGTATATAAATAAATTTCTTTTGGTGCAAGAATTAAAAGTGGCAATAATATTTCAGGATCAATATCATCCAAAGAAAGCCCATTCGGAATATCATCAAGCGGTTCATAAAGTCCATTAAGCTTTTTCCCATTCAGATCATATAAGTTATAACTGTGATCAAACACAACCACAACTTTTTCTTGAATCGTTTCTCTTACTTTAAGAAGTTGCCTTAACGCTTCTACAAAGTTCTGGTATTCTTGCTCAAGCTTATACTCATCAATCGCTTCGCCAATCAATTCTGTTAAGAGGGTACGATAAGGACCGGTTCGAAACCTTAAATAAGAGTCAAACATAATCGTCCCCCCCTGTTCGATACAAGACACCGTTGAACGAAGCAATAAATCCATCCGATTTGTATAGCGAACAGCACCAGGAAGTTCTTCTTTGTTTCCTTCTCCAATACTTTTAGCAATGGCTGTAATTTCACCAATTTCATCTTTATCTTGATATAAGTACTTTGTCATTAGGATTTGTTTCATCCACTGCTTCTCATAGATTGCGCTAACACAGCGGACGATGCATTGGGAGATGTGATAACACAACTTTGTATTATATGGTTCCACTTGTATGGAAAGAGTTAATTCCTCTTCATTAACGGAGATTTTTTGTTTACCGTTCATATCCTTTATCAAATGGGCATAAACAAATTGAAAATCTGCTTGTTGATCAAACGTGATTGAAACCAATGTATTCCCCCCTGTCCACCTTCTTACTAAAATCTATATGGCTCGAGATTGGAAATGATGTATAGAACAATAAAAAAAGCCTTCCCTAAGGAAGACTTTAGACTCGTCTATTTTTCCCCTGTAAAAAGACTGGGGTAGTAAAGTGCTTAATTCTTTCCATGATTCGCTTCGCTTTCGTTTCTTCTATACCACTTTTATGAGAATAAGCGAGGTGATCTTCTAACAAGGTATAGTCTAGATTAGAAGAATAGAGCGTCGGTAATCCTTCTGTCATTCGATACTGAAGGAGGGCACCAAGTATATCATCCCTTACCCAACTCGAGATATTTTCAGCCCCAATATCATCAAGGATTAATAGTGGTGTTTCTTTTAAGTAATCTAACTTTTCGTCAATCGTTTGATCTTGTATCGCACTTTTCATTTGTCGGAAGAAATCTGGGGTATAAATAAACTGCGAACGAACGCCTTTTTCCTTCGCTAACTGGTTCGCAATAGCCCCTAGAATAAAGGTTTTGCCAACGCCAAAACCACCGTGAATGTAAAGACCTTTCTTCGTTTCCCCCGGGATAAAGTCTTCAACGTATTGAATTGCCGTACCAATCGCTTCAAGTCGAACAGGATCTTCGTCGTCTAGATCCGCAAATGTCGCTTCAAGAATTTCTTTTGGAATATAATAGCTCTGAATCATTTCATTGCGTTTCTTATTTTTATCTTCTTCAATTCTTGTTGGGCAGCGATTATAGCGGATATCAATGACGGAACGATTGATAAACAGCTCAGGCTCATATCCCTCCATCATATTAATGCAGTTAGAGAGACCTGGACAACCTTCACAGCGCTTCGCCTGCGTCGTAAATTCATACAGCCTTGCGAGACTTCGATCGATCATTTTCTGATCCACTTCATCCTGCTCCTGGATAAATGCTTGAATGTCTTCATCTGCCATGATTGCTTTTTTCATTTCTTGATATTGCTCCTGAAACTTTTTATTCCCCGGCATTCTATTAAACGATTCCTGGATGGATTCCATACCTTTCACCCCGCTTTATTTTTTATATTTGCTTAGCATCTTCTTCAACTGATCTTGTTTTTCTGAGCGCTCTTCTTGCGACATATCCGGTTCTTTTTGCTCCGATATCCATTCAGGAACTTTGTCTTTTCGAGTTGAAGAATTTCCTTTTCCACGTGATGCTGTTTTTTTCTTAGGCTGCTGAAGTTCTTTTATAGCAAGATTCATTGCTTCTCTTACAGTCTTAACCCTCGCTCTTGCCCAGTGGCTCGCAAATTTTTCTACATAATTTTTGGAGAGTTTCTTATCTTGGGTTTCAATAATAAAATCCAGAAGAACATTCATTACGCCAGGCGTCAGCTTCTGTTCATCCATAATTCGCTCCACTAGTTTCATATCTGCTTCAGATGGCTTGCCACCTTCTGCTGCACGCTGAAGAATATCATATGGAGTCATTTGTTCATAACGCTGCGCTGCCTTATCTTCTTCTGTTACAGGTTCTTTCGTATGAAACTCTTGCAGCTCAGCAGGCTGGCGCCTGTATTGAAGTGCTGGTACTTTGCCTCGATTTTCGAGAGCAAACCAGCTGCTTACTTCCTTGCGCAAAAGATCATCAGATAGCTCGTCATGATGGATGGCGGCCTGCTCAACAATTCGCCCCATTTCGTAAGGCTCAATCTTATAGACAAAAGCAAGTCGCTCAATTGTTTTCTTCACCGAATCAGTAAACATCTTCTCTGTCACAATCATATCAGAAATGTGCTGTTTCATCACTTCAAAGTCAAATGCAGATGAAGTGAATACTAGTCCTTTGTTATCATTTCGACTAGCAACCTCCCGAACGTCATCCTCTTCTTCATACCCTGCGGTCATTTCAGATGGATGGAGGGAATCGTATACTTCATTAAATGAAGCCGTCATATCTTTATATTCAGACAGATCCGGCTTTTCGACAGAAAAGTACTTTTTCAGATCATGGTATCGGTTACGCCCTAGTCGATTGAACAAGTAAATATTTAAAACACCGTCATCAAAAAAGCGATCAGGTGTGAGTGGCGGCTGTAGTTCATAAATAAAGTGCCTCGGGTCTTCTCCGTCTTTGAGGAAAGTTTTCAATAAACCAATTCCTTCTAACTTACGACGCTCTTCAAGTAATTTCTTTGTATCCCATCTCATCATCAGCAGTAGATGGTGATGAGTCATTTTCGTAATGAGACTGTCCTGTTGTTCGTGAGCGCTCCACATTGTCATATAGAGACTATATGCACCAGCACCAATTAAAGGCTGATATAACAGGGTTAAGACATTCCTATCATATTCATGCAATAATCCACATGCCTCAAATTGAAGCGTGTCAACAGGAAGGAGTTCTTTCCAATGCATATGCTTCACCTTTACATTCCCTCTTAGATTTTCTCCCTTACTTATAGCCTAAAACTGAACATCATTCAAGGTTTTAACTCGAACTGTTTTATATTATTGACGTACAAAAAAAGAGCTTACACTAAGCTCCTTTTCTTTACTCTGCTCTGTTAATTAATTCTTTAAGCTCACGAATAAACACATTGATATCTTTAAACTGACGATAAACGGAAGCAAATCGAACATAAGCGACTTCATCAACTTTTGCAAGCTGATCCATTACAAGCTCACCTACAGTATCGCTACTAATCTCAGATGCCCCCTGATTGCGAAGATCGCGTTCTATTTCATTCACGATGGTTTCAAGTTTTTCGAGAGGCACAGGTCTTTTTTCACAGGCTTTTATTAAACCTCGAAGAATCTTTTCCCGACTAAACTCTTCCCTAGCTCCATCTTTTTTCACTACAATAAGCGGTATTTCTTCAACGGTTTCAAACGTTGTAAATCGATAAGTACACGATTCACATTCGCGGCGCCTGCGAATCGACCGGCCTTCGTGAACCGGTCTGGAGTCAAGCACTCTTGTACCATTATGATTGCAGTTGGGACAGCGCATTAGATCATCTCCACTAAACGAACAAGATTTCTATTTCTTATTTTAGCATAAAATGTGCGATGGCACACCTCTCGCTAAAATTGCTCTGAAATGCCTGTTCCGATCAACGTTAATTTTTTCTTCATATCTGAATAAATGGTTTCAATCACCTTTTTGCTGAAACCGAAATCTACCGGTAAAGGCGTTTCTGTTGAAACGGAAAAATCAACAGCTGTTTTATAAGCGCGCACAGTTACGACAGTTACAACGATTAAAGCTTTTTTAGGCCCCTTCACTTGAAAAACAAACTCTCCACGTTCGGGTGAATTGGTCACGATTTCACCTTTATAATGTTTTTGAAGAATGGCTTTTGCTTCTGTGAAAGCCTGTTCTTTTGTCGCTTTAAAATAGTGCGTTTTTAGTGCCTCATTTTGGTGTCTTTCCCCTGTTTCAGAACGGTTGCTGAAAAATTCTTTTATTCCCACCCCTGGTCCTCCTCTATTTTTTTTAAGGATAGCAATAAATGACTGATAAATCAACGAAATCAAGCGGAATACCTCTTCATTCTGAACTAAGAACTTCCCTTTACAAAATAAAAAAAGGGCACCGCAGGCACCCTTTCATTCGCTGTATAATTATGAAGTAAACGCAGATTGTTCTTCTCTTACTTTTGGTTTTACTGGTCCCATACCTCGTGGAAGTTCAATGTTCTCACGCGTATCCGCTCCAAGGGCATCTGCAATGTAATTTGCAGCTACATTTGGATCAAGATCACCGCACGTATAGACATCAATACTTGCATAACCATGCTCAGGGAAACTGTGGATCGTTAAGTGTGATTCAGAAATAATAACTACGCCACTTACACCCTGAGGTGCAAATTTATGAAATGCTACTTCACGAACCTCTGCACCAGACTTTAGAGCAGCTTCAACAAACGTTTCTTCAATAAATTTCATGTTGTTTAATTTTTCAGTGTCACAGCCCCATAATTCAGCAATGACGTGACGTCCCATTGTATCCATAGCAAAATTCCCCCTTTAAATTTACTCATGCCTAAAGCATGCGGTATTGAAAATCCACCACGGGGGAAAGTTAGTCCGATGAGGTCCTAACCCTTTAAGTAGTTTTCAATGCCAAATTGCTATAAAAGAAGTTCACGAAAAATAGTATAAGGCTTTTAAAATAGATTTGCAAGAATAAATTAAATGCAAACCTTTCTTCTCTCCACTTACTTTTACTAAAGTGAGTGAAGCAGCAATAATAGAAATATATCCAACATGGACGAGAAATATCCTTTATCCTAAAGTTATTTTCGCGCGTTACTTAACTTCAAAAAAAAAGAAGCAGGATCGCTCCTACTTCTTTCTTTTTCAACCTATACGCTCACTTTCAATTTCTCGGGAATTCGTTCCCCTACGTATTTTGCCATATCCACTACTCGACAAGAATATCCCCATTCATTGTCATACCAGGCAAGCACCTTTACCTTTTTGTTTTCAACGACCATAGTCGATAGTCCATCGACGATAGAAGAATGCGCATTGCCGTTATAGTCAATTGATACTAAAGGTTCATCAGAGTACCCAAGAATACCTCTTAGTGGCCCTTCCGAAGCTGCTTTTAAAGCATCGTTTATTTGTTCAACGGTTACTTCTTTCTTAAGATCCACCACCAGGTCTACTAAGGAAACATTAGGTGTCGGTACTCGAAGTGACATTCCATTCAGTTTGCCTTCTAAATGAGGCAACACTTTTGAAATCGCTTTAGCAGCGCCTGTAGAAGTAGGAATAATGGACTGGCCACAGGCGCGAGCTCTTCTTAAATCTTTGTGTGGATTATCAATGTTCTTTTGATCATTGGTGTAAGCATGCACCGTTGTCATCATGCCTGAAACAATTCCAAACGACTTATCAAGCACCTGAACGACTGGAGCAAGACAATTGGTTGTACAAGAAGCATTGGATAAAACGTGGTGTTGTTCATTGTTGTATTCGCTTTCATTTATGCCCATCACGATTGTTAAATCTTCATTCTTACCAGGTGCGGTAATGATTACTTTTGTTGCTCCTGCTTCAATATGATAACCGGCTTCTTCTCTCGTACGAAACTTTCCGGTAGCTTCAATGACAATATCGATTCCCATCTCTTTCCAAGGAAGACTTTTTGGGTCACGATTATTTAAAACAACCACTTTTTTATTGTTAATCTTTATTCCATTCTCAACTGGTGTAACCTCTCCATCAAATGTACCGTGAATGCTATCATATTTAATTAAATGGCTGAGCGTTTCTGGTGGATAGCTAGCGTTAATTGCTACAACTTCCAAACTATCTTCCATCATTGCCTTTCTAAATACCATTCGCCCAATTCTTCCAAAGCCATTAATCGCTACTCTTGATTTCATTCAGCGTTCCTCCCGCCACATATGTGTTATACTTATTTCCCCTATCACAAAATTAGTATAACATATAATATGCAAATGAAAAGATTAATTTACACTATTTTTGTAGATCTTATCGATCTAAGCGCTTGACTATAAAATACAAAAAAACACGTCCTTGTAGACGTGTTTTCCCTCATATTATTCCCCATTTTTTCAGAATACTGTTAAGTTGTTCTTCCGTCTCTTCCCGTCTGCCAGTGTTATCAATCACCTCATCAGCTAGATCTTTCTTTTCTTCAATAGGCATTTGGGATTGAATACGATCTAAAGCCTCTTCTTCAGTACTCCCATCCCTATTGACTAATCTCGATAGCTGGGTTTTGGCATCGACATAAACGAGAAGGGTTTGATCAACCATATGAGTTAGCTGACTTTCAAATAATAACGGAATATCAAAAACAACATGCGTGCTTCCCTGTTTTTTATAAGCTGCTGCTTGATCAAGCATTCCTTTTCGAATAGCAGGGTGAAGAACTTGATTTAAAACGTTGCGCTTCTCTTCATCTTTAAAGATGACGGAGCCTAACTTCTTTCGATCAAGCCCCCCATCTTCCGCTTTCATGTCTTCTCCAAACAATTGAAAGATCTTTTCAAGTGCTGGCTCACCAGGTTCAACGACTTTTCGTGCCATTACGTCTGCATCAACAATTGGTAGATTATAGCGTCGAATCATCTCAGCTACAGTACTTTTTCCGCTAGCAATTCCACCGGTAAGTCCAATATCCATTTTCTTCCTCCTTCCCTACATTCTCATGAATCCTAAGATGATCAGTAGGCATCCTGGTAAAAATGATAGTTTATCCATCCATTTTATGTTCGAAGTAAGGTTTCCGAACTTTAATCCTGCGAGCAAAAACAATGAACTCATACAAGCAATCAAGAGAGACGTTTCAATTGGAGGAAATCCAACCATTGACGCACCTATCCCCGCTCCAAACGCATCAAGGGATAACGCAGCTCCAAGCATGATTGCTTCAATGCCTGTAATTGTACCAGAATCATCAAAATCAGCTGTGGTTGGTTTTCTTAAAATACTAATAACCACGCCTAGCGAGCGGATTTCATAGTGAAGCAGAATTCGCTCGGATACTGTTTTTTCAACGTCTTTATTGTTACGGATCATTTGATATAACACCCATACACCAAGCACGATAAGAATACCGCCACCAATTCGCTGAGCTACTATATCTGAAATCCATAACTGTAAAAGTGAGCCAAATCCCATTGCGATGAACATGGAGATCGCCGAACAAATCGAAATGATTAGAATCGACTTAAACGGAATTTTCATCTTTCGTAGTCCATAAGTTAAGCCAACTCCAAAACCATCTACACTTACTGCAAACGCTAAGAAAAAAAGAGAAACCCAGTACATAGGCGAGCTCCTTCCATACTAAAATCTTAAATAGTATATGAAAGGAGCCTATCCAACGCTACGAATCACTCATTTACCTGACAGGCTGGACAAAATGTTGTCCCTCTTCCACCAACAACGATTTTCTCTAGTTCATGTTGACAGTTTTTACAAGCTTTCCCGACACGTCCATAAACAAACAGACTTTCTTGATATGTCCCCACCTTTCCCTGACTATTCACATAAGAACGTATTGTACTCCCACCTTTATTTACCGCATCGGCTAACGTATGAATGATCTCCGTTCTAAGCTTATCAATTTCCTGATTTGTAAGGGTAGAAGCAATACGCTCTGGATGAATGCTCGCTTTAAACAACGCTTCATCTACATAGATATTTCCAAGGCCCACAACAAGCGTTTGATCTAACAACACTGTTTTTACTTTTCTGGAGGTTTTTTGAAACCCTTTTTTTAATACTTCAGGGGTAAACTGTTCTGAGAACGGTTCATGACCAAGCTGTGCGAGTGGCAACTCGTTTTCCTCTAATCCAATTGGGAAAAGGTGCATCGTTCCAAACTTCCGCACGTCATGATATCGAAGCTCTGTGCCATCCTCAAATGTAAAAAACACATGCGTATGATGATCAAAGTCTTCTTCTGTATTAGCTAATTTATATTTTCCTTCCATACGAAGATGAGAGACAATCACATCATCTTCAAGAACCAGTTTTAAAAACTTCCCTCTTCTTTCAACACCTGTAAAAGTCTGCCCAATGACTTTCATTTTAAAGGCTTCAACATCATCTGGTTTCTTAATGATTTTAGGCCACTTTACAACTACATTTGTGACCTTCTTCCCAACAATCAAACCTTCTAGTGTGCGTTTAACCGTTTCGACTTCTGGTAATTCAGGCATATTTCCCTCTCCTTTGATGCCTACTTCGCATCATACCAGGTGGAGCCATACTCATAATCAACTTTCAGTGGCACATCCAGTTTGATTGCAGATTCCATGACTTCAGGTACAATACGTTTTAACGTTTCAATTTCATCTTGTGGTGCCTCAAAAATCAATTCATCATGTACTTGAAGCAACATACGTGTTTCTAACTTTTCTTCTTTTAAACGCGTCTCCATTTGCACCATGGCGAGCTTAATAATATCAGCAGCCGTTCCCTGTATTGGCGTATTCATGGCTGTTCGTTCAGCGAAGCCGCGCTGATTAAAGTTACGAGAATTAATTTCAGGTAGATATCTTCTTCTTTGTAACAACGTTGAGACATATCCGTCTTCTTTTGCTTTTGTGACAACGTCTTCCATATAGTTTTTTACTCCTGGAAAGCTTTCTAAATAGCGATCAATAAACTCTCCCGCTTCTTTTCTAGAAACGTCTATGCTTTGCGATAAGCCATAATCACTAATCCCATAAACAATGCCAAAGTTAACAGCTTTCGCATGTCTTCTCATATTAGAGGTTACGTCTTCTTTATCGACATTGAACACGTTCATTGCCGTCTTTGTATGAATATCTTCATCTTGTTGAAAAGCTTCAATTAAGTTCTTATCCTGAGCAATATGGGCAAGAACGCGTAGCTCAATTTGTGAATAATCCGCTGCAAACATCACCCAGTCTTTTTGAGATGGAATAAAAGCTTTTCTTATTTTACGACCTTCCTCGAGGCGGATTGGGATGTTCTGCAAATTAGGGTCGGTTGAGCTAAGTCTTCCCGTCTGTGTAAGTGCTTGATTAAACCTTGTGTGTATTTTTCCTGTATCTGAATAGATGACTTTTAACAAACCTTCAACGTACGTCGAATTTAATTTTCCAAGCTGACGATAAAGAAGAATTTCAGGAATGACCTCGTGCTTACTTTCAAGCTTTTCTAACACATCAGCAGAGGTAGAGTATCCCGTTTTTGTTTTCTTGATCACCGGAAGCTCCAACTTTTCGAACAGGACTTCACCAAGCTGCTTCGGAGAGTTAATATTAAACTCAGTTCCTGCGAGTTCAAAAACCTTTGCTTCAATCTTACTCAGTTTTTCATTTAATTCTTCGCCCATTTTTTCTAGGAATTTTGTATCGACAGAAACACCTTTCGTCTCCATTTCACCTAAAACTAGCGTAAGAGGCATTTCTAAGTCGTGAAACAGCTCATACTGCTCATTGTTTTTCAATTGATCTTCAAGCTTCTCTTTTAACTGATAAACGGCATAGGCTTTTCGAACAAGATGATCCGAAAACTCTTCTATTTCCGGAAGTTTACGTTTCGCTCCTTTTCCATAGATGTTCTCATCAGAAGAAACGATAGAAAAGCCCTCTCGTCTAGAAATGGCAGATAAATCATGCGTCGACTCAGAAGGATTTAAGAGATAAGAAGCAATCACTAAATCAAATGTAATCCCTTCTAACGAAATCCCCTTCCACCCTAAAGCAACAACAGCTCTTTTCGCATCAAATACCCATTTTTTCTGAGTTCTATCTTCCAAAAACTCCCGGAACAATGGAGATTGTAACGCTAAACCTGTTGGAATAAAATAATTTCCACTTTCATTTACAAGGGAGATTCCTTGAATCTCTGCATTGTGGTAATTTTCTTCCATTACTTCGACAATCATCGCTGAAGGACTAACTAAGTGTTTGGACTGTATTTCGTCGATCGTTTCAAACGTCACGTCATCAATCTCTTCGTCCTCTTCTACCTCTGCCTCACCAATGCGATTCAATAGAGACTTGAATCCAAGCTCATTAAAAAGAGACGCAACCGTTTTCTGATCATAGCCCCCATAGCCGAGGTCTTCAATTCCTAGCTCAAGCGGCGTTTCTTTAAAGATCGTCACAAGCTCTTTACTCATCATGGCCTGATCTTTATTTTCTTCCAATTTTTCTTTTAGCTTTTTACCAGAAACCTCATCAAGCGATTCAAAAACAGCTTCCACCGTTCCAAACTGTTTTAACAATTTAAGTGCCGTTTTCTCCCCAACACCAGGCACACCAGGGATGTTGTCTGAATTGTCACCCATAAGTGCTTTCATATCAATAATTTGGTCTGGACTTAGCCCATATTTTTCGTGGAGAAAGGCTGGATCATATGTATCAATATCAGTGATTCCCTTTCTCGTTAAGGCTACATGTACATTTTCAGAAACAAGTTGAAGTAAATCTTTGTCGCCTGAATAGATTTTCACTTCCCAATTTTCATTGCTTGCAAGCTCTGATACTGTTCCGATAATATCATCTGCTTCATAATTTTTAATTTCATAACGCTTAATTTTAAATGCGTCCAGCACTTCACGAATCACTGGGAACTGTTCACTCAATTCTGAAGGCGTTTTTTGACGACCACCTTTATATTCCGTATACGTCTTATGACGAAAGGTTGTTTTTCCTGCGTCAAACGCTACGAGCATGTGCGTTGGTGACTCATTCTCAATAATTTTCAATAACATCGTCGTAAATCCTAATACGGCATTTGTATAAACACCTTTATCATTATTTAATAATGGCAATGCAAAAAACGCACGATAAGCAATGCTATTCCCATCGATTAACACTAACTTGTTCTTCAATAGAAGTCCTCCATCTCGTTCATATTATCGATCTTTTCCCAATACAAAAGACGCCTGCTTCATTTATTTTACCACGATGGGAAAAAGAATGAAAAACAAGCGTCTAATCGGTCTCTCCTATTCCATTCATAATGACAAAAAAAAGGAGACGAGAAGATCTCGTCTCAAAAATATGCTCTCGTCATGATGAAGGGGTCATCTATTACGTTACAGAAATAGTTTAAAGGACATATAAACTAACTGTAAAGAAAACGTAAAGATTATAATCCTCTCTCTTTATTTAACGTGATCATAAACGTTGTCCCTTCACCAGGTTGACTATTTA
Organism: Bacillus sp. RAR_GA_16; assembly: GCF_020165985.1. GTDB lineage: Bacteria > Bacillota > Bacilli > Bacillales > Guptibacillaceae > Guptibacillus. The sequence continues at coordinate 285,771 of NZ_JAIUKZ010000007.1, read as the reverse complement.
CTTCAATATGACCCTGGTGGGCTTCGACGAGGTGTTTCACAATCGCAAGACCCAACCCAGTACCACCAGAGTTCCTACTTCTTGCTCGATCGACTCTGTAAAAGCGTTCAAAAATTCTCGGTAGCTCTTCTTGACGTATACCGATTCCATTATCTGAAATCGTAAACTTAACGACATCGCTTTCTTCCTTTACGAGTACCGTTACGCACCCTCCTTCTGGAGTATACGTAATACTATTCGCAATTAAATTAAGAAACACTTGCTTTAAACGATTCGCATCGCCCTTGATTTGAAGATCTCCATCATAGTGAATATCTACTTCAATACTCTTCTTATCTGCTTTGTTTTTCGTCATTAATAGACAATCATCAATCACTTCTTTCAAGTCTACATCTTGCCAGTTAAGTGTAAAATGTTTTTGCTCCATTTTTGAAAGGTCGAGTAGATTCCTGAATAAGACTTTGAAGACGATCACTTTCATTTAATATAATCGTAAGGAAACGAGTCCGGAAAGCTTTGTTTTCCATAGCTCCATCAAGTAGCGTCTCAGCAAAACCCTTTAACGAAGTGACTGGGGTTTTCAGTTCATGTGAGACGTTTGCTACAAAATCTTTTCGCATTTGTTCAAGTTTTTTTAATTCTGTAATATCGTGAAAGACGAGTACGACACCCTTCAGCTTTTCATCCTGATTTAGAATCGGTGCACCAGATACATCAAAATGGCGCATTTCAATTCCCACTGGCAGCTCAACTTGCTTTCGAACGGTTTGCTCAACTAACAGCGTCTCTTCCACTAATCGAATAATTTCCCTGTATGGAAGTGCTTCATAATAAAGCACATCCAAATAGTCTTCCGTTTTAATGTGAAAAGTCTCTTTATAAAAGCGATTAACGAGGTTTATCTGACCCTTCGAATCGATTAGAATTAAACCACTATCCATATTTTCAATCAATGTCATTAATCGGTTTTGCTGAATTTCATATGAATTTGTCATGTTTTGTAAATTGCGAGCAAGAATGTTTAAGGCGTGACTAAGTTGACCAGTCTCATCTAGCTTATATTCATAAGTTCTAGCTTTAAAATTTCCCGTAGCAAGCTCATTGGCTACATGCAATGCTCCCTCTAAAGGCTTTGTTAACTGATTTGAAATACGAAGACTCAGATAAACAATGATGAGAAAGGCGCCTGCAAATGAGAAGATCAAGATTAACCACATGTTTGATAATGCTTCTTCGCTAGCATTATCGAATAAAATCCCTTCAAATAAATTCCCTAAAAAAACAACTAAAATTGAAAATACAAGAAAAAGAATAACAAATTGAGCATTTAAAAAGCGCGAGCGAAAACGCTTCATTTACCAGATGGCTCCTCTAACTTATAGCCGAGCCCCCTGATTGTTTTAATATATTCAGGTTTACGTGTATTTTCTTCAATTTTTTCTCTCAAATGACTAACGTGAACATCTACAATTCGTGTATCACCAACAAAATCATAATTCCAAACTGCACTTAAAAGTTGTTCTCTTGTTAGCACGCGTCCTTTATGGCGTATGAGATATACTAGCAGTTCAAATTCTTTAGGTGTGACTTCCATCATTTCTCCTCGGAAAAATGATTCATAATTGTTCGGATAAACCTCTAGTTCACCAACCTGAATTTTCTCTGATTCTTCCGTCTCTGTTGTAACCTTTGATTCTTCAAGTTGTTTTACTCGTCTAAGAATGGCTTTAACTCGGGCAACAACTTCTCTTGGACTAAACGGTTTTGTCATATAATCATCAGCACCAAGCTCAAGACCAAGTACTTTATCGAATTCATCATCTTTCGCTGTAAGCATTAACACTGGCGTATGGATGTGTCGCTGTCTTAATTCCTTACATACCTCTAATCCATCCATTTCAGGCAGCATCAGATCAAGAATGATGCAATTCGGCTTTTCCGCCTCAACAACTTCCAATGCTTCTGCCCCATCTTCTGCTGTTACAACTTCATAACCTGCCTGTTCAAGGTTAAATTGTAGCAAAGTTAAAATCGACATTTCGTCGTCCACTACTAGTATCTTTTGAGCCATAGTCATATCCCCCTAACGAATTTCCCCATTCATCAATGCCGATCCCCAGACGTTTTTTTTATTTTAGCCTGAATACCCTCATCATACTATTATTTTTACAAAGGCAAAAGAAAAAGTTAAGTTCTTACTCCTTTATAAAGCGCTTTAATTCAAAATAAGGACAAATAAAGTCAAAAAAAAAGAGCCTTGAGTGGGCTCTAAAAATTATCAAAAGATGTTGACTTCGTTAATGGTTTCGCTGGATAAGGTGGGCTAACGGTAAAAATACCTTCCAAAATAGGGTTTCCTGATTCATTGACGCCTTTCACACTTATTTCAACTTCATGTGCCTCCATGAGCACCTTCACCACTTCAAACTGAAAATGAAGCGTCTCATAATGATGGACAGGGGTCTCGTACGTTACTTCTTGCTTTTTGATACTACTTCCCGGTCCGGGCAGATACTTAGAAATAGCACCTGTTACAATGGCAAGCAGCATAATTTGTGGCACGATTGGTTTTTTAAAAGGCGTCATCGAGGCATAATCATGCTGAATGAAAAGAGGATTATTATCGTTTGAAAGACCAAGATATAAAAGTAGATCGCGATCTTCGATTTTTTCCGTTACTTCAAGCTTCTCACCTACAGATATTTCTTCAAGCATTCTTCCAAGCTTACGTTTTTTACCTAATAGCATCGCTTCTCCTCCTTTTCCGAAAACGCTTTCTAGGTCGTTTTAAAAATAGATCCGGTTGTTACACCGGATCTATTCTATCAACATATTAGCCTAAGACCGTCATTACTTTACGAACAGAATCAGCTGATTTATCTAACTCTTTCTTTTCTTCTGCAGTTAAATCAAGCTCGATAATCTCTTCAATACCGCCACCACCAAGGATTGTTGGTACACCGAGGTAGAGTCCATCGTAACCATACTCACCTTCAAGATAAGCAATAGTTGGAAGAACGCGACGCTGATCCTTAAGGATCGCTTCTACCATCTCAACTAATGAGGCTGCTGGAGCATAGTAAGCACTACCATTTCCAAGAAGGCTTACAATTTCGCCTCCTCCTTTTCGAGTGCGTTCCACAATTTCAGCAAGGCGTTCTTCTGAAATTAAATTTTGAAGTGGGATACCACCAGCAAACGAATAGCGAACAAGCGGTACCATATCATCACCATGCCCACCGAGGACAAAACCTGTAATATCTTTAACAGAAAGGTTTAATTCTTCAGCAATAAATGAACGGAAACGAGCAGAATCAAGAATTCCCGATTGACCTATCACGCGATTTTTAGGAAGACCAGACTCCTTAAATACTGTATATGTCATCGCATCAACAGGATTCGTTAAAACCACAATCGTGGTTTCAGGAGAATATTTCACAATATCCTTAGTAACACTTTTCATGATTTTCGCATTTGTATTCACAAGATCGTCTCGGCTCATTCCCGGTTTTCTTGCAATACCTGCTGTAATGACAACAATATCTGAATCTGCTGTATCTTCATAATTAGAAGTACCGGTGATTTTAGAATCAAATCCCTGAACTGGACTTGCTTCAAACATATCAAGTGCTTTTCCTTTTGTTGGTCCCTCTTGATTCGGTATGTCAACAAGCACAACGTCAGCAAGTTCTTTCTGAGCTAAAAGAAAAGCCGTGGTTGCACCAGTAAAGCCAGCACCAATTACGGAAACTTTTTTGCGTTTGATTGTCATTTACTAGCCACTCCTTTCACGCTTATAAGAATAGTGGTCTTTTGTTTAGTCCATATTGTTGATCAGTTCATCACCAAATTCGGAGGTTTTCACTTCCGTTGCACCGTCCATCAGACGGGCAAAGTCATAAGTAACCACTTTATTTGCAATTGTTTTTTCCATAGAATCTAGAACAAGCTTGGCTGCTTCATTCCATCCAATATGCTCAAGCATAAGTACACCTGAGAGAATAACTGAAGAAGGGTTTACTTTATCAAGACCAGCGTATTTTGGAGCTGTGCCGTGTGTTGCTTCAAAAATCGCATGACCTGTTTCATAATTAATGTTAGCTCCTGGGGCGATTCCAATTCCACCAACTTGAGCTGCTAAAGCGTCAGATACATAGTCACCGTTTAGGTTCATCGTTGCCACAACATCAAATTCAGCTGGACGAGTTAGAATTTGCTGTAAGAAAATATCTGCAATCGCATCTTTAACGATTAGCTTTCCTTCACTTTCCGCCTTTGACTGAGCTTCATTCGCAGCGTCTTTTCCTTTCTCTTCAACGATTCGATCGTATTCAGACCAGGTGAATACTTTATCTCCAAATTCCTGCTCCGCTACTTCATATCCCCAGTTTTTGAAAGCTCCTTCAGTGAATTTCATGATGTTACCTTTATGAACAAGCGTTACATTTCTACGCCCTTCATCAAGTGCATACTGAATAGCAGCACGAACTAGGCGCTTAGTACCTTCTTCTGAAACAGGCTTAATCCCAATACCTGAAGTTTCAGGGAAACGAATGTTCTTTGCACCCATTTCGTCTTGAAGGAATGAAATAATTTTCTTAACGTCATCTGTACCCTTCTGGAATTCGATTCCTGCATAAATATCTTCTGTATTTTCTCTGAAAATAACCATATCTGTATCTTCAGGACGCTTTACCGGTGAAGGAACACCTTTAAAATAACGAACTGGACGAAGACAAGTAAACAAATCAAGCTCTTGACGTAAGGCAACATTTAGAGAACGAATGCCTCCTCCAACCGGTGTTGTAAGAGGTCCCTTAATCGCAATTATGTATTCACGAATAGCATCTAGCGTATCTGCTGGAAGCCATTCACCTGTTTTATCATACGCTTTTTGACCTGCGTAAACTTCTTTCCAAACGATTTTTTTCTTACCACCATAAGCTTTATCGACTGCTCCTTCTAGTACTTTAGAAGCAGCTGCCCAAATATCAGGCCCCGTTCCGTCGCCTTCAATGTATGGAATAATTGCATGATCTGGAACATTTAGTACACCATTATTTACGGTAATCTTCTCTCCATTTGCCATTATCTATTCCTCCTAGTAAATGATTAACATTTAAAGTAAAAAGGGAAGAATTCTCCCCTTTTATTATCTATCTTCTACTTTGACATACGTTTGGTTTGTTGCACCTACGTACTCAGCACGTGGGCGGATTAAGCGATTGTTGCTATATTGTTCAAGAATATGAGCAATCCAACCAGATACACGACTTACTGCAAAAAGCGGTGTGAACAAGTCGTGATCGATTCCAAGACTATGATAAACAGAAGCTGAATAGAAATCGACATTAGGCGGAAGACCCTTTTCACTAGTCACGATTTCTTCCATTTTCGTTGACATCTCGTACCACTTTGTCTCACCAGTGAGATCAGTTAATTGACGAGACATTTCTCGAAGATGTTTTGCCCGTGGATCACCAGTTTTGTAGACACGGTGACCAAAGCCCATGATTTTTTCTTTATTTTCAAATGCTTTTTGCAAATAAGGCTCAACATTATCAACACGATCAATTTCACTTAGCATAGCCATTACACGCTCATTCGCTCCACCATGCAAAGGTCCTTTCAGTGCACCAATGGCAGCTGTTACGCCTGAATACATATCAGAAAGTGTTGCAACACATACACGTGCTGTAAATGTGGACGCGTTTAACTCATGATCAGCATGTAGCACAAGCGCTTTATTAATCGCTGTAACAGCGACGTCTTCAGGAAGTTCTCCTGTTAACGTATAAAGGAAGTTTGCCGCAAAACTAAGATCTTCTTTAGGCTCTACTGGTGCTTTTCCTTCACGAATTCGCGAAAAAGCGGTTACAACAGTTGGAATCTTTGCTTGGAGACGAATCGCTTTACGATAGTTTGCCTCTTCACTCATATCATCTGCTTCTTCATCATACAGTGCAAGAGTAGAAACAGCTGTACGAAGAGCAGCCATTGGGTGCACCTTCTCAATTGGATACGATTTCATTTGACTTACAATCTCTTCAGGAATGGAAGCATTTTTCGCAAAGTCCGCTGTAAATTCCTCAAGTTCAGTCTTATTTGGAAGTTTATCATTCCATAATAGATAAATTACTTCTTCAAAACTAGCATTTTCAGCGAGGTCATCGATATTATACCCTCTGTATGTTAAGACATCATTTACGATAGAACTAATCGATGATGTTGTTGCAACTACGCCTTCTAATCCGCGAGTAGTCGTCATACGTTTCCCTCTCCTTTTCCATATTATTGGCTCTAGTATTTTCTAAAAATTCTGCTTTGATAACGCTTTTAAAACGCTCCAAAAAAATAAGAACCTATGTACAAGATGGTGCGTCAGTTCTCATTATAAACAATTCTCTGATATTTGTGAATGAATATGCATGATTTCGTCGATTCCTTTTTTTCTCAAATGTCGAAATAATGATAAAAATAGACGTAAAAGATCTAAACCTCATGCATTACTGAGCAGTCGTTCAGGTGAAGAATTCAACAACTTTCATGGCCATGTAAGCAATGCCCGCTCCAATTAATGGACCTACGGCAATTCCTTGAAAAACCGCGACAGCAAGAATTGTACCAAAAACAAGCGCTGTCGTAATATGCGGATCATTTTGGAGCAAGATAATCCCTTTAGAGGCGATGATGGCAACAAATATACCTGCTCCCATTGCAATCCAAGCATAAGATGATTTAACTGCCTCGCCAAGTTGCTTAAACCCTATATCTCCATTTGCAATTGGAACAAGCACTGCAATAGTAATGATTGTGACGCCCCAAGAAATTCCTTTAGATTGTAATAAAGGAAAGGCTTTATCGCCAAGCCCGATTGCTTTCACAACCAATAAGACAGCCACGGCAATCATAAGCGAGCTGTTTTTTGCAACAAGTGCAATTCCAAGTAGGATGAGAAGAAATAGAGTAGGCTGAGAAATAATTGTCATAACGCTCCCTCTTTCACATTAGCAGAACTCTTTTAGCATAACAAACTTTTAGAAAATAAGCACGAAACAGCTTCCCAACAATTGCTTGTTCGAAAGCAAGCGGTGTAAAATATAGGAAAGGTATCCTAGGGGGATGGAAATGAACTGGACATACATACATAGAGTTTTACGTTTTCTATTTGTGATTCTCCTTATTATGATTAGCTTAATCGCCTTTTATTATATTTGGCATCTTGCTTACCCTTTTGTGATTGCCTTACTCCTTGCTTTTTTAATCAACCCACTTGTCGACTTATTCGAAAGCAGAGGAAAGATACCAAGGCCACTATCTGTTGCTCTGTCAATCTTATTTCTAGTTGGTGTTCTTGCGGCTTTCATTGCTCTTCTTGTAAATGAAATCGTCCAGGGTATTGTTTATATTGCTGACGTATTACCCGGAAACTTTCAAGAAATCGTTCGTTTCGTAGAAGAACTATTCGTGTCACACGTCATGCCTCTTTATAATCAATTAGAAGATCTATTTAAAGATTTAAATAAAGATCAACAAACGACTGTACTTGATAATATTCAATCAATTGGAACAACTGTCACGACAGCCTTAACGAACATCCTTCAATCTCTAGTAGAAGGAATACGCTCCATTATCGTTAGTTTACCAACCATATTAACCGTGCTTGTCTTCTCGATGTTAGCCACTTTCTTTATTAGTAAAGACTGGTATAAATTTATGAATTGGTTAAAAAAGAGATTGCGACCTGACATCCAAAAGAGTATAGGCACTGTCTATGTGGATTTAAGAAGGGCATTGTTTGGTTTTCTTAAGGCTCAGCTTACACTCATTTCTATGACAGCTGTAATCGTTCTTGTGGGACTTCTCATTCTAAGAGTGGATTACGCCATCACAATTGCCATTATTATCGGTCTAGTCGATTTGTTACCTTACCTTGGCACTGGAGCTGTTTTTGTACCGTGGATGATTTACTCGTTTTTAACTGGGGATTATGGTCTAACAATTGGTCTGTCGGTCCTCTATGGAGTCGTTGTCATTCAACGTCAGGTAATGGAGCCAAAAGTCCTTTCATCTAATATCGGACTTGATCCTCTCGCAACGTTAATTGCCTTATTCGTTGGGTTCCAATTATTTGGCTTCATCGGCCTTATTATTGGTCCAGTTCTTCTTGTCGTTCTCAAAACGCTTTATCATGCGAATGTTTTTAAAGATATTTGGGGTTATATTAAAGGAGCATCAGCTAAGTAATCACTTCATAAGAATCTGATGAATTATGAAAAAAACAAAAATGACGATCAACATTTATTCAACTATACGTGCAATAAAAAAGGGGAATAACGTGCGAATTAGACGTTACTCCCCTTTTACTTTTAAATGTTGCTGAAAATGAATTATTTTTGTATTTCAGTAGCGTCATAAACCTTTGCTTCTAGTGGAGCAGTTAGATATTCAGGTGCTTTCCCAACAAAAGCTTGGAAATGAGCACTTTCATTATGCGCTTGAACTGAAGGCATATCTTTATATGCTTCAATCATTTTATACGTGTTCTCTTTTTCAACTTCTTTTGTAAGAGTGTAAGAAATGTTGCCTTCTTCATTTCTAGCTGATTCAATTAACGTTTTCACTTCTTTAAGAAATTCTTCTTCTTTAGCCGGGTTAATTTGTAATTCTGCATGAATAATAATCATCGTTCATTCCTCTTTTCATTTGTTTTGTTATTTTATTTCCAATCAGTAATCGATTCAACAGGTAAACGCACGGATTTATATCCTTCATTTGCTGCCTTACCAATGGAAATTAACATGACTGGGTAATAACGCTCTTTATCCATACCATAGGCTTCAGCGATTTGAGCTTTCTCATATCCACCAATTGGATTAGTATCATAACCATGTGCTCTTGCCGCTAACATCAACTGCATGGAAACCAATCCAGCATCAATAATGTTCATTTCTCTAAACTGCTCAGTTGACATTCCCTCTAACAAGCCTTTGATAGCTGGAAGTTGCTGATCTCTTACTTCTGCAGGCATATATCCTTTTTGAACGGCAGTGTCATAAATTTCATCTGCAAAGTCCAAGCTGTTCATATCAACAAATACAGCAATAACAGCAGCAGATGTCTCGACTTGTGATTGATTAAATTTGGCAAGTGGTGCTAAAGTAGCTTTCCCTTCTTCGCTATCAATTACCACAAAGCGCCATGGTTGTAAGTTCACGGAAGACGGTGCTAGCGTAGCTTCTGTCAGAATTTCCGTCATCTCTTCTCGAGTGATTTTTACTGATGGATCATAATGACGAATGGAGCGACGTCCTGTGATAATTTCGTTAAAGTCATTTATTTTCGTTGCATTCATGATTAATTCTCCTTATGTCATTCTTGTTAGTATTGAATTTCTTGTACATTCTTTTGAATACGATAAAGCATATTCGATAATTCGGTTTGTTCCTGCTCGCTAAAATCTTTTAGAACTTTCCGAATGAACTCTTCTTTTTCTTTTCGAAAAGAAGCAATCTTCTCTCTACCTTCTTCTGTTAATTTCACAAAGGTAAAGCGGTTATCGTCCGGTTTCTTTCGTCGAATAACCATTTCTTTTAATTCTAGCTGCTTTAGATGTCTTGTCACAGCAGCACTGTCAATATTCACTTCTTTCTGCAAAGCGGTTTGGCTAATTTCATCAACCTCAAATAATTTATGCAGGAGTTCTAAGCGTGACTGGCTGATACCGGTGCACCTTTCAAATTTAGGGCTCATTTGTTTGTATATTTCATTTAATTGAAATAAAATTTCCCCTTCATCTGAGCAAGAATTTTTCAACGCATCCTCCTCCTTCACATATTGTTTGATGGGTCAATCATTGACACGTCAACTAATATACTAGATGTCTTTCTGAATGTCAATTAGATGAACTTAGTTGATTGGTCGGCCAATTGTTGACCTACTCATATACACATCTTGACCATCAATAATGATGGATATTACCCCTAAAATAAAAAAGGAGCTTGGCTATTCCAAGCTCCTAACTAACTCTTCTGTAAAATAGTGTTTCATTTATTACGGTACTTTACCTTCTAATAAACATAAACTGACCATTATTTATTCGGCGTTCAAGGAATTTTTTCATCCATCTTTTAAAAGGTTTTCTAGTTGCTGGTATGAGAAGTAAAAACCCTACCGCATCTGTGATAAATCCTGGCGTGAGTAGAACAATCCCACCTACAAGTATACATAAACCATCAAGTATCGCTTCTCCGGGCATTTGGCCAGCCTGCATCTGCCTGTTAACCTTTTGGATTGTTTCTGCCCCTTCTTTACGCGCAAGCCACGCCCCAAGGATCCCAGTACCAATAATTAATAATACCGTTGGAATTAGCCCAAGTGTTCTTCCTGATAGAAGTAGTAGAGCGATCTCTAAAGCCGGAACGATAATAATAAAAAGTAACAAAATACGAAACATGACATTGCTCCCTCAATTATAATCGGGAATTTGTCCCGTTACATCTCATTATACGAGATTTACGATCATTTTCGAACTCAATTGCTTTCATCACTTCATTTTGTTTTGAATAATTAGCAGAAACAATAAAAAAAGGCTGTCGATTTCTTCGACAGCCTCTAAAGAACGATAAAACTTGCTTATAAAATGCTCGCTTTTCCGTTGTAAATAATTCCTGTAGTGGCATCAAGGGTTACTTGCTGACCTTCTTCAAATAGCTGAGTTGCATTCTCTAATCCAACAACTACCGGAAGACCAAGACTAAGCCCAACCACTGCCGCATGACAAGTAAGTCCGCCTTCTTCAGTGATAAGTCCAGCTGCTTTTTCAAGAGCAGGAACCATATCTTTATCTGAACCAATTGTAACAAGAATTGTATTAGCGTCAGCTTTTTGGATCGCTTCTTCAGCTGTTTTAGCGATTGCGATACGTCCTGAAGTCGATGTTTTACCAATACCTTGTGCTTTCGCAAGAATATCTCCGATTACGTGAACTTTCATCAAGTTCGTTGTACCAGATTCTCCAACTGGAACACCAGCAGTAATCACAACTGTATCTCCGTGATTGACAATTCCTGATTGGATTGAAGCATCAACAGCTACTTCTAACATTTCATCCGTAGTTGATACTTTGTGTCCTTCTTGTGCATGAACGCCCCATACAAGAGCAAGCTTACGGCACACGCTAGCTGTATTTGTTACAGCTACAATAGGTGCCTTCGGACGATATTTAGAAATCATACGCGCTGTATGGCCACTCTCAGTAGCTGTAATAATCGCTGGTACGTTTAAATTATAAGCCGTGTGAGCTACTGATTCACTAATTGCATTCGTTGTGTTTGTTTCCGTTTCTTTACTTCTTACAGAAAGAAGGTCACGGAAGTTTAATGATTTTTCAGTATAAGAAGCAATATTATGCATTGTTTGAACAGCTTCCACAGGGTATGACCCTGCTGCAGTTTCACCTGAAAGCATAATGGCGTCTGTACCATCAAGAATGGCATTGGCAACGTCACTTGCTTCCGCACGTGTTGGACGAGGGTTACGCTGCATCGAATCAAGCATTTGCGTTGCTGTAATAACTGGTTTCCCTAGAGCATTACATTTTTTAATAAGCTGTTTTTGCACTAAAGGTACTTCTTCAGCTGGAATTTCAACACCAAGGTCACCACGAGCAACCATTAAGCCGTCTGAGAATCTCAAGAATAGAATCGATATTATCGACACCTTCACGGTTCTCGATTTTAGGGATAATTTGAATATCAGTCGCTTTATGCTTCTCTAGAAGTTTACGAATGTCAAGGACATCAGACACGCGACGAACAAATGAAGCCGCAATAAAGTCAACACCTTGCTCAATGCCGAACTCGATATCAGCAGCGTCTTTATCTGTAATCCCAGGAAGATTGACGCTTACGTTAGGAACGTTCACTCCTTTTTTGTTTTTCAACGTTCCGTTGTTAAGGACTTCTGTGTAAAGTTCGTTTTTCTCAATTTGCTTTACTTCAAGTTCAATTAACCCATCATCTAGAAGAATCTTAGATCCAACATGAACGTCATTCACAAGATCAGGATATGTGACAGAGATTTTCTCAGTTGTACCAAGTACTTCTTCCATAGAAACGATAAGCTGTTGACCAGCTTCAAGATCGATTCCACCGTTCTCCATATTGTTCGTACGGATTTCTGGGCCCTTTGTATCTAAAAGAATCGCAACGTTTTTACCCAGCTTCTCAGCAACTGAACGAATCGATTTAATACGATTACCATGTTCTTCAAAATCACCGTGTGAGAAATTCAAGCGGGCTACGTTCATTCCTGCATTAATCAATTTCTCTAGAGTTTGTTCATTTTCACTTGCTGGTCCAATCGTACAGACAATTTTAGTTTTGCGCATGGGTCTGTCTCCTCCTAAAAGCTATGCTTCAATTAGTTTTCTTCATAACAAAAAAGTTATGTAATCTTTTCAGACATTACGATACACCCCTTAGTTAAAAAGGGGTGAACCGAATATCATCTTGTTAAATCGATAATTCTTTTGCAAGCTGACACATCTTCTGGTTAACTTCATGTGGAAGAGCGAGTGCCTCATTGATATCCAAATCAACAATTTGGTTATTCTGAATGCCGACAGTTCTGCCTTCCGCTCCTTCAAGAAGAAGTTCCACCGCACGTGCTCCAAGACGGCTTGCAAGAACGCGGTCGGCTGCAGTTGGAGAGCCGCCACGTTGAACGTGACCAAGTACGGTTACACGTGTTTCCATATTCATCTCTTCTTGAATCTGCTTTCCAATTTCAACGCCGCTTCCAACACCTTCAGCAACAACAATAATGCTGTGACGTTTTCCTCGATCATGACCACGCTTTAGACGGCTTAAGATATCCGACATTTCAAATTTTTCTTCAGGGATAAGAATGGATTCAGCTCCATCAGCTAGTCCAGACCATAAAGCGATATCTCCTGCGTCACGTCCCATAACTTCAATCACATATGTACGTTCATGAGAAGTCGCTGTATCACGAATTTTATCAATTGCTTGAATAACAGTATTTAGCGCCGTGTCAAAGCCAATCGTGAAATCTGTACCAGGAATATCATTATCAATCGTTCCAGGGATTCCAATTGTAGGAAATCCGTGGCCCGTCAATTTCTGAGCTCCTCGGTAAGATCCGTCTCCGCCAATAACGACAAGTCCTTCAATTCCAAATTTCTTTAAGTTCTCTACACCTTTCAATTGACCTTCAAGTGTTTTGAACTCTGGACAACGCGCCGAGTAAAGCATCGTTCCGCCACGATGAATGATATCCGCTACAGAGCCGATTTCCATTTTTTCTATATTTCCATTAATCAACCCGGTATACCCGTGGTAGATCCCATATACTTCAATATCATGGTAAATTGCTTTTCGAACGACAGCACGAATAGCTGCGTTCATACCTGGTGAGTCTCCTCCGCTGGTAAGTACACCAATACGTTTCATAACTGTTCACCTCATTAATTCTTTGTGTTATTAAAATATCAAATACAGCCTCTTAATACAATAGCTAAGGTTCATCGCAAAAAAGTGCTTTCTCTATATTGAGAAAGCACTTCCCTTATTTCAAGCCAATGGTATCGGTTACAAACCCATATTGTCCAATATTTCTGTATTTTTCGTAGCGGTGATTGACTAGCTCTTCTTTGGTAAGTTGTGTCAGTTCTTCAAGAGATTTAACAAGTGCAGCTTGGATCGCTTTTGACTGTTCCTCCACATTGCGATGAGCTCCACCTCTTACTTCTGGTATAATCTCATCAATCACATTCAATTCTTTCAAATCTGGAGCAGTGATCTTCATTGTATCTGCGGCTTGTTGCGCAAGACTTGAATCTTTCCATAGAAGAGCTGCAGCTCCCTCTGGTGAGATAACGGAATACCATGAATTCTCAAGCATATGCACATGATTTCCTACACCAATCGCAAGAGCTCCTCCGCTTGCACCTTCACCAATGACAACACAAATAATCGGCACGGTTAACCCAGCCATTTCGATCAGGTTTCTTGCAATGGCTTCACTCTGTCCACGTTCTTCAGCCGCTTTACCTGGAAATGCCCCTTTCGTATCTAGTAGAAAGATAACCGGTCGCTGAAACTTTTCTGCTTGCTTCATTAAGCGTAGCGCTTTTCGGTAGCCCTCAGGGTGTGGCATTCCAAAGTTTCTTCTAAGGTTTTCTTTTGTATCCTTACCACGCTGATGACCAATAACTGTGACAGGTTGTCCTTCAAACGTAGCAATTCCACCAACAATCGCTTCATCGTCTCCAAAAAGACGGTCGCCGTGCAATTCTAGAAAATCTTCAAAAATCCGGTCGATATAATCTGATGTCGTTGGTCTTTCAGGGTGTCTTGCTAATTGAACACGGTTCCACGCTGTTAAATTCTCGTAAATTTCACCTTCCATTTTTGAAAGTCTTTTTTGAAGTCGCGAAACTTCATCAGAAAGGTCAACATTTTTCTCTTCCATAAAAGCATGGAGTTCAGTAATTTTATCTTCTAATTCTTGAAGAGGACGCTCAAAATCAAGCCTCTGTCCCATCATTCTCCACCTCTATTTCCATGAATCATTAATACCTGACTAAGTGTTTTCTTCATATCCGCCCGATGAATAACGCGATCCAGCTGACCATGATGAAGAAGAAATTCTGCTGTTTGAAAATCTTCAGGAAGATCTTCACGAATGGTTTGTTCAATAATTCTTCGACCAGCAAAACCAATCAATGCCTTAGGTTCAGCGAAATTAAAGTCTCCTACAGAAGCAAAGCTCGCTGACACTCCGCCAGTTGTAGGATGCGTCATAATGGAAATAAACAAACCACCATCATCGCTAAAGCGTTTAAGCGCTACGCTGGATTTCGCCATTTGCATTAAACTTAACACGCCTTCTTGCATCCGAGCGCCACCTGAGGCAGTAAAAATGATAAATGGAATGTTTTCTTTATGCGCGTGCTCAATCGCTCTTGTGATTTTTTCTCCTACTACAGAACCCATGCTCCCCATTCGAAAACGAGCATCCATAACAGCAATGGCTGTTCGGTAACCGTCAATGGTTCCTTCACCTGTTACCACAGCTTCATTCAAAGAAGATTTCTTTTGATCCTTCTCAAGTCGTTCAACATAATCAGGGAAAGAGAGCGGGTTTTCTGAAATCATCTTTGCATCCAATTCTCTAAATGACCCTTGATCTAGTGTATCTTTTAAACGCTCCGGCGCCGACATCTGGTGGTGGTAACCACACTTCACACAAACTTTATGCGATTTTTCAAGTTCTTTCGTATAAATAATACTTTTACATCCCGGGCACTTTGTCATAATACCTTCAGGGACATCCTGTTTTATTTTATCAGAGGGAACCGTCGCATACTTTTTCTTCTTGTTGAATAAATCTTTTAACAAAGTTGACCATCCCTTTCGCTTCTCCTAATGGCTATTCTTCCGTTTTTTTCATTTCATACTGATCTAAAAGATTAATTGCAGCTTCCTGATTTCGAGAAGCAAGCGCATCAATCATCGCTTCATAATAATGCGTTGGGCGAAACGTCAACTGATGCCAAATCGTTTGATGGTAATCTGCAAGCTCTGCCCATAAGCGCATAAGCAGATGATTACCAGAGGACGAAACAATGACCCGGAAGAATGCTGTATCAAACTCAGTCGAGAAAATATCTCGATCCGAGGAGTTGTCCTTATGTTCCATCATAGTTCTTAAACGAAAAATATATTCATTTGATATTCGCTCACAAGCTACTCGTAAAATATCTTTTTCAATTAATTTCCTTGTTTCTAACAAATCCTCTTTCGACTTTGTATCTTTTAGAATAAAAGAGGCGATCACTTCAACAAGTCGATGATCTCTGGCATTAGCAATAAAAGTTCCTTCTCCGCGACGCGTTTCAATAAGACCAAGCATTTCCATTGACCTTAGTGCTTCACGTACAGATGATCTTCCAGCATTTAAGCGCTCAGAAAGCTCCCTTTCCGAAGGGAGCTTATCACCGGTTTGTAAACCGTCATTATAGATAATCGCCTTTATCTTCTGAAGGATATTCTGATAGACTTTCCCCTGGGTTGTCATTCGAAATCAACACCCTTTCCTGGCAAAAGCATATGAAGGCTAGCGTAACCGGGAATTTCACCGGTCATTCTCGTAATATTTTTTGTGTTTTGCTTTCGAACTGCATATAAATTGGTCTCCAACACTAAGTTGCAAGAAAAAAGTGAGAAAGTCAAGCTCTTCCCCACTTACTCGTTATCTGCTTCAATAATCGCAAGAGAACGTGTCTTTTCTTTCACAGCTTCAGGATCAACATTTATACGGGCTACGCCTGTTTCCATAGCAGCTTTTGCTACGCTTGCCGCAACAGCTGGCGCTACGCGAGGATCAAACGGCGCAGGAATCACATAGTCTTCATTGAGATCTTCCTCAGCAACTAATTCTGCAATGGCTTGTACAGCTGCTACTTT
This sequence comes from Bacillus sp. RAR_GA_16, assembly GCF_020165985.1. GTDB lineage: Bacteria > Bacillota > Bacilli > Bacillales > Guptibacillaceae > Guptibacillus. The sequence continues at coordinate 269,278 of NZ_JAIUKZ010000007.1, read as the reverse complement.
CATATCTTCATTAATGTGAGTAGCTCGAACATCAAGAGCCCCTCTAAAGATACCAGGAAAAGCAAGGACATTATTAATTTGGTTTGGGAAATCAGAACGGCCTGTACCGATCACTCTAGCCCCTGCTTCTCTCGCTTCGTCAGGCATAATTTCAGGATTAGGATTGGCCATAGCAAAAATGGTAGGATCCTCATTCATCGACTCCACCATTTCTTTTGTAAGAGCACCTGCAACTGAAACGCCAATAAAGACATCTGTTTTCACAATGACTTCTTTTAGCGAACCTTCTGCCTTATCACGGTTCGTATATTTGGCTACTTCCGCTTTTACATCATTCATTCCATAAGAACGACCTTCGTAAATCGCTCCTTTTGAATCACACATGATAATATCTTTTACACCAAAACGATTCAAAAGTTTAATAATCGCAATACCAGCTGCTCCTGCTCCATTAATGACAACTTTAATTTCACTCATCTTTTTGCCTGATAGTTTCAGAGCATTAACCAGTCCAGCGACTGTGACAATTGCTGTGCCGTGTTGGTCATCATGGAAAATAGGGATATTTGTTTCCTTTTTCAATCTTTCTTCGATAACAAAGCAATTTGGAGCGGCAATATCTTCAAGATTAATGCCACCAAAGGTAGGCTCCATTAGCTTAACAGTTTGCACAATTTGATCGACATCCGTGGTGTTTAGACAAATTGGAAATGCATCAACTCCGGCAAAACTTTTGAAAAGAACAGCTTTTCCTTCCATTACCGGAAGGGCTGCTTCAGGGCCAATATTTCCAAGGCCAAGTACGGCAGTACCATCTGATACCACTGCCACCATGTTGCCTTTCATCGTATATTCATAAACTTTATTCTTGTCATCATAAATTTCTTTACATGGCTCTGCAACTCCAGGTGAATAAGCCAGACTTAAATCGTTGGCATTTCGAACCGGCACCTTCGATTTGGATTCTAATTTTCCTTGCCTCACTCTATGAATATGTAGAGCTTCTTCTCTTGTAATGGACAATCATTCCACTCTCCTTTTTTCAGAAGCATTAGACTATGTTAACAATTCCCCTAGAACATTTGGGCAGTGGTCAGACCACTCTATTTTCACCATTATAACAAATCACCATTTGCTGTAAAGATTTTCATCACGGCTTTTTCACCACATTGCGCTCACCGAGCAGTTTTTTCAAGGCATTAACACAGTCAGAATCAGGGGTTACTAGCCAATCTTCACCTAATTTCACCGTTCTTTCTGTTTCACTATAATAAATAACAACCTCAGTATTTCCAGTGTGTTGAAGAAGCACTTCTTTCACTTTATTTAATCTACTTTCATGATGAGGCTCTATTTTAAGAAATAACGTTTGTTTTGGTTTCTTTGGCTTAATATCTTCTAATTTCATGACTCTCGATAGTATGATATTCGTTTGGTCATTTCGTTTTTGACCGACGCCATCAATATATACGAATTCTCCTTTGCTCAACAAACTTTCCGTTTTTCCCCAAACATCAGGGAATGCGACCCCTTCCATTTCACCTGTTTCATCGCCAAGCGTAAGAAACGCCATCATTTGACCTTTCTTTGTGCGAATACTTCTAACCTTTAATACTTCCACAGCCAACCTAAGTGGAGCACGATTCCTCAGCCATAACCGCATCTTTCGTAACATTCCTTACATACCCTTTTAACTTTTCTAAATAAGGTTCAAGTGGATGAGCTGTTAAGTAAAAACCAATCGCTTCTTTTTCAAAATCAAGCATTTCTTTTTCATCAAATGGCGGTACGGTTTCGTATGCTGGTTCTGTTTCTCCCTCTTGGAAAAAGCCCTCCTGTCCACTTTGTTCAGCTCCGTAATTCATCGCCCCTTCTAATGAGGCGAGCATGGAAGAACGACTTACACCAAATTCATCCATTGCCCCAGCGAAGATCATTGATTCAAGAGCACGTTTGTTTACTACTTTCAGCGAAACTCTTGCACATAAATCAAATAGACTTTTGTAAGATTTCGTTCTCTTCTGAATGATCTCCTCAATCGCATTCTTCCCCACATTTTTAATAGGGAGAAGTCCAAATCGAAGGGTATCTCTTTCCACAGTAAACATGTCTTGACTATGATTGATTGAAGGTGGCTGTATCGTCATACCTTTTTGTCTTGCTTCAGCTAAATACATGGCCAGTCGATCCTGGTTTCCGATAGCGGAATTTAGAAGACTCGAGAAGAAATAACGCGAATAGTTTGCTTTTAAATAGGCAAGCTGATAAGCAATGACACTATAGGCAACCGCATGGCTGCGATTGAAGCCATAATCCGCAAACCGTACAATATATTCATACACTTTAAGAGCCGTATCTTTCGGATAACCATTCTCCAAACAGCCCTGAACAAAGTGTTCTCTTTCCGACTCAAGAACTTCGCGCTTCTTTTTAGATACGGCTCGCCTCAATAAATCAGCCTCTCCTAAAGAAAACCCAGCTAACTTAGAAGCGATTTGCATAATTTGTTCTTGATAGACAATAACTCCATACGTTGAGTTTAGAATAGGTTCAAGATCCGAATGAAGATACTCTATTTTTCTTTCTTTATGTTTACCAGAAATGAACAGAGGGATGTTCTCCATTGGACCAGGTCGATAAAGGGCATTAACCGCGACAATATCTTCAAACTGAGTCGGCTTTAACCTTCTAAGAACTTGACGCATACCGTCAGATTCAAGTTGAAACACCCCAGTCGTATCTGCTTTTTGTAGAAGCAAGAAGGTGGCTTCATCATTCATTGGTAGGTTTGAAAGAGATGGCCGTTTACCCGTTTCATCTTCAATGTCATTTAATATCCCTTCGATAAGAGTTAAATTACGTAGTCCAAGAAAATCCATTTTCAATAAACCAATCTCTTCTAAATCATTCATCGGAAATTGAGTGAGATTGATGTGGTGACCACCAAGTAATGGCACATGACGCGTGAGCGGATCAGCTGAGATTACCACGCCAGCAGCATGAGTAGAAGTATGACGTGGAAGCCCTTCTATCGTGCTTGCGATCTCAAAAACACGTTGTCCATCTTCAGATGAAGCAATAAGATTCTTAAGCGCCTTCGACTCTGCTTTCGCCTGATTTAACGTCATGCCTGATCTTGATGGAATGGCTTTTGACATGGCATCAAGAAGCTTGTTATCTACCTCCAATACTCGTCCAACGTCACGTATGGCAGCTTTGGCGGCAAGTGTACCGAATGTAACAATTTGTGCAACATGGTCATGACCGTATTTGTTATGAACATAGTCAATAACTTCATCTCTTCGAACATCTGGAAAATCAATATCTATATCAGGCATTGTGACACGCTCGGGATTCAAGAACCTCTCAAATAAAAGATTATGTTCGATAGGGTCCACATCCGTAATATGCAATAAATAAGCTACAAGAGACCCCGCGGCAGAACCTCTTCCTGGTCCAGTGATCATTTGATGGTCATGGGCATATTTCATAAAGTCCCAGACTATTAGAAAATAATCATTAAATCCCATCTCATTTATAATAGAAAGTTCATAATTCAATCTTTCGGTCAAATGTTCATTGTGATTGACATAACGCTCATGTAAGTTGTCAAAACAAATCTTTTGTAAATATTCAAACGCGCTGAACTGGTCAGGCACCGGGTAACGGGGTAAGTGTGTTTGATCAAAATTTAATTCCACTGAGCATTTAGCGGCAATTTCAACAGTATTAGCAAGAGCTGCTTCATAGCCCTTAAATCGACTCGTCATTTCGTCTTGCGATGTTAAATAATATTCGTGGTTAGGCAAAGCGACATGAGCTTTGTCATCAAATCGTTGCCCTGTGTCTATACACCTTAAACAATCATGGGCTACTCCATCTTCTCTGTTAATATAGTGCGCCGCATTTGTGATTGTTAATGGGAGATTTGCCTTTTTCGCAAATGTAGACAGTAACAAGTTTAGCTGCCTTTCTTCACGCAATGAGTGATCCTGCATTTCAAGAAAAAACCCTTCCTTAAAAACGCGGTGAAACTCCATCGCCATTTCAAACGCGGTCGTTTCTTCACCATGTAAAAGCTCTTGCCCAATTTTACTCGAAAGAGCCCCTGAAAGAGCAATTATACCGTTTGCGTTTTCATATAAATCTTCTTTTTCTATGTAAGAGACATTTCCCATTGCACATTGCATATGCGTGCTAATCTTTAATAAATTTTCATACCCTTCTTGATTCACCGCAAGCAATACAAGGTTATCAAATTGTTCACGTGTTTGAAGAGAAGCGCCGTTTCCCACTCGGACATCAAGACCTATAATTGGCTTGATCCCTTTTGCTAGACACGCCTTGTAGAAAGGGATTGTGCCAAACATTGTTCCTTTATCTGTCAAAGCAAGCGAAGTATACCCTTTTTGCTTTGCTGATTCAACGAGTGATTCAATATGACTCGGACTGTCTAGAAGACTGTATTCACTGTAAACACGAAGATGCACAAATTCCATAGATAATCCCACTCTCAATTTGCTGTTACTTTCTATTATAGATACTTCAAGCTTCTCAAACAAACATTATCAAGCATAACATTCTCTCCTGTTTGCATAGGCTGTACTAATAGCATTTAGTCATCTAAGCCAAGAATGTATCTGGACTTTTTATTTATCCAATTCAATCGCTAATAATAAGGAAACTGATGAGAAAGAGGGAATTTATTTGGAAAGAGTAACGCTCGTCACCTTAATTATTGCATTTTTTGTTGCCTTTGGAGTCATCGTAGGGGGATCTCTAATTGGAGGTATTGGAGCATTTCTTTCCGGAGAACCACCATTACACTGGATTTTCATTGTAGCCCAGAGGTTAAAAATTTGGGCTATTGCCGCAGCCATAGGCGGTACATTTGATACAATAAATAATATGGAAAGGAGCTTTCTTAGCGGTTCACCAGACGAAATCATGCGACAATTTTTATGGATTTTCTGCGCTCTAGGTGGGGCTCAAGCTGGCATGGAAATCATTAACTGGCTAACCCAGGAGCGTTCATCGATATGAGAGTTCCCCCTCTTTATGCTCGAAAGGGCTGGCAGCGATTTCTCGCTGGTCTATCGGTAGGAGTAATTTTTGGATGGCTCTTTTTTCTTATGCTATTTGGCATTATGTACGAAAAGCAAATTACGACCCTTAAAGAGCAAAAGATCGAAATCTCTGATTTAAAAATGCAAAATCAAACGTTACTCGACGATAAAGAAAATTTCAATAATACTGAGATGGAGAAAACACTTTTAGTGAAAAACATTGAGGTTACTTTTGAAAAAGATAAAGAATTACCACTTAATTCTTTAACGCGTCACGAGCTAAAAAAAGAAATTCAAAGTGAATTAAACGACCTTCTCAACAAAGACCTTGGAGCGATATCTCGAACAAGAAGCTTTATCATTTCTTCCCTAGAAAATAAAACCTTACTTATTGATGACGTGAAATATGGTTTTGAAGTGAAGCAATTTATCCTTTGGACGACAGTTGAAGTGGAGCTTGCAATTAAGCTCGTCCAGTAGCGAATTAGGTCTATTTTGTGACCCTTTTGTCAGACAAGTCGCAATTTTCACATCGATAGTATATGATAAACGTATAGAAAACTAGGAGGTGGCGCGATGGTTATTGATCGCAAACAAATCGCGAGATCAAAAATCGCTGATTTAATGAATGGACGATCCGCTTACGCAGAGTCCCACGAAATGACTGCTCTGATTAAGAAGGAATTGCAGTCACTTAACATCGACGTACACGAAGACGTGACAAGCATTGGTTCATGGTTTATACCTAAATCACAGGAACAAGTGTAAAGAAAAAGACCGGACTCTTTTTAAAGAAGATCCCGGTCTTTTTGCTTGGTCTTTATTCGCTACATACTTTTTCTAGCTCAGCAAGAACCTCATCTGCCTCTTCCCAGGAATAAACGGTAGCTCCTGCAGCCATCGGATGGCCACCCCCATTGAACTGAGCCGCAATTTGATTCACAATTGGACCTTTCGACCGGAGACGTACGCGAATTTGGTCTGCTTCTTCAATAAAGAATACCCAGGCTTTCAAACCAGCGACATTTGAGAATGTATTCACAAGCTGAGATGCTTCACTAGCGGTTACGCCGTATGAAGCGACTGTTTCTTTCGTAATCTTCATCCAACCTGCACCAGTTTCTGATGTTTCGAAATGTTGCAGAACATAGCCATTTAAACGAGCGATATGTTGCTCTGTCTTATATAATTCCTTATACAATGAGCCCGTATCGATACCAAACTTTAAAAGCTCTCCGGCATACATAAAGGTACGTTGCGTCGTATTAGAAAACATGAACCGTCCTGTATCTCCCACAATTCCTGCATATAGAAGAAATGCACCTTTTTCTGATAGCTCATATCCTCTTTCCTTTGCTGTAAGATACAAATCAACGATCATTTCACTTACAGAACTTGAAGACGTATCGACCCATAGAAGATCACCATAAGGATCTTCGTTAGGATGATGATCAATTTTTACAAGAAGCTTGCCATCTCGATAGCGCTCATCACTGACACGGGGTTGATTGGCCGTATCACAGACAATAACTAGGGCGTTTTCATACGTCTCGTCTGAAACCTTGTCCATCCGATTTAAAAAGGTCAGTGATGGCTCTTCCTCCCCTACAGTGAATACGGTTTTACTAGGAAAAGTCGTTCGAATAAGCTCAGCTAGTCCACCTTGCGATCCGAGCGCATCTGGGTCTGGACGAACGTGTCGATGGATAATAATGGTCTCATATTGTTCGATCGCATCTAATATTTTCTCTTTCATAAAGCTTTCTCCTTTCGGCTGCATTCCCAATTGTTATTCTTCTGACATAGATTTTCAGGGTTATCTTCTATACAATAGAAAAAGAACCCTGAATATGGAGGAAAGCTGCCATGCCTATCTTTGTTATTTTAATTGTCTTTTCCATTGTTTTCTACTTATTTTATCGAGTGAAAGCCGTTCGCCACAATGGTGTGGCAACAACTCAATGGCTTCATTCTAAAGCAAGCATTGCGCTAGGCCTTTTTCTAATCTTTTTTGCGATCAATTCACTTACCGTTTCATTATCAACAGTTACGTTTATTGTCGCAGCTGTCTTTATCTTACTTGGTCTTGTAAACGTAGTGATCGGCTACAAAAAATACCGTCATTACCTTCCTTTCGCCATCGAAGAAGCAAATATGATGAAACAAAACTAAACACGGTATGAATAATGAAACCGCCACTTTACTGGCGGTTTTTTCATCGATCGATAAGTTGAGCCATCATGAGTGCTTTTCCAACAACTGATCCCTCATGATAAATTTCTACATCGACTTTACCGAATTTACGCGAAACTTCAAGCACTTTAGGAACGATTTCAATCGTATGATCGATTTGAACGGGTTTTATAAAGTAAAGCGTAATGTTTTCGACGACTAAATCACCTTTTTTGTATTTCTTTAATACTCGGCTACCCGCCTCGGTCACTAATGTTGTCACTACGCCATAAGATAACGTTCCAAGGAGACTCGTCATTTGTGGTGTTATTTCACAGCTATATCGACTTTCTGAACTCGTTGAGACATCTTTAATTTGACTCGTAATCAAGTCATCAAATGTTTCACCGATTTGAGGCTGCTGTTGAATCATTTGGAGCGCTTTTAAAACGTCTTGTCTACTAATAATCCCAATTAAACGATGATACTGATCGAGAACCGGCAACATCTCAATCCCTTCCCAAATCATTGTATGAGCAGCAGAAGCAACCGATGTTTGTTCATTTACGGTTAAAGGATGCTTCGTCATTACTTTTGATATTGGTGTTTCATGGCCCTCCCCAAGAATATCTTTTGAAGTAACGATTCCCTGCACTTTCATATTAGGATCGACAACCGGATAGCGACTATGAAGCGTAGTTTCGTTTAGCTCGTGCCATCGACCTACGGTTTCCGTCGTTACGAGAAAGCTTGTTTTCGTTAGAGGGGTTAAAATATCACTGACTAAAGCAATTTCTTTTTTAATCAATCGATCATAGATCGCTCGATTAATCATGGTTGCCACCGTAAACGAATCGTAAGTGGTTGAGATAATCGGTAAATCGTAGGCGTCTGCCATTCTTTTCACGTCATCCTGCGCATCAAACCCTCCTGTAATGAGAACGGCAGCACCAGCCTCAAGTGCAATTTTGTGGACATTATCTCGATTACCAACAATGAGTAAACTTCCAGGATCAACGTAACGCATCATTGCTTCTAGCTTCATCGCTCCGATAACAAACTTATGAAGGGTTTTATGTAGTCCGTTCCTCCCTCCAAGCACTTGTCCATCCACAACATTAACCACTTCTGCGTAAGTGAGTTTTTCAATGTTTTCTTTTTCTTTTTTTGTAATTCGAATTGTCCCTACACGTTCAATTGTACTGACTGTTCCTTTATTCTCAGCATCCTTAATTGCTCGATAGGCTGTTCCTTCGCTCACTTTCAGTTCTCTTGCAATTTGACGTACAGATATCTTACTCCCAACATCTAACGTCTCAATGTATTCGAGAATCTGTTCATGTTTCGTTGTCAATTTCTTTCACCATACTTTCTCCGTTCACATCTGTATCAGTAGATAAACTACTTCTGTTATAGTGGTGTTTGAATTGACTTCATTATACATAACTCAGCCCTATAACTTCAACGACTGTATTGTTTTTTTCTTGATTCGACTTGCAAATCCTCTTCTGACACGCGTCTGATTTCTCGTTTTCCAAAAAACAGTCCAGCCAAATTCCCGCCAAGAGCCATTACAGCAAAGAGAAGCCATAGACTAAAAAAAGCACCTTCAAGTGTTACGTCAATTTGAAAACGTGGAATCGCATCATACATTAAAAACAGAATACACAGCACGGATAAAAACAATCGTTGTTTCACGCCAATTCCCCCTTACTGTCTTTCTAAAAGGGTATGATTGAAACAACTGATTTAATACGCTTATCCTACACAAAAACCGATGCTGGGCATCGGTTTTTGTGTGGGATTATAATTCTATTGAGTCGCCTGATTGCAGAACCTTACCTTCTCCTTTAAGACGGTCAACAAATGCTTGACCATCCTGTTCAATAAGCGGAAACGTATTATAATGAATTGGTACTGTTACATCAGCATTGATCCATTTCGCTGCAATAGCCGCATCTTCTGGTCCCATTGTGAAATTATCACCAATTGGGAGGAACGCGAGATCGATTGACTTATCGGATAATAGCTTCATATCTGAAAATAGTCCTGTGTCACCGGCATGATAAATTGTTTTTCCTTCTACACTAAAAAGAATTCCTGACGGCATACCAGTGTAGATGATTTGCTGATTTTCTTCCTCCGTATAGCTCGAACCGTGGAATGCTTGTGTCAGTTTAACATGACCAAAGTCAAATTCATGACCACCACCAATAGCCATTGGATGAGCATTAACACCTTTAAATTCAAGATATGTAGCCAGTTCAAATGGAGCTACAACTAAAGCGTTATTTCGTTTTGCAATATCGACTGTATCTCCAACGTGATCATTATGTCCGTGTGTAAGTAAGATCACGTCGCACGTCACTTTATTAGCATCTAGCTTGCATTGACCATTACCTGTAATAAAAGGATCAATTAGAATCTTAGCTTTGTCCGTAACAATTTCAACAACTGAATGACCATGAAAAGTAACTTTCATTCGTTATCGCTCCTTTATCATTTGGAATGTATATCCTCTCCGAGAAATATACAGAAGGATTTCCTCTAGTTAGTAAGTTCCCTTTACTTAATGATCTAAACTAGTAATACAACCATGCCCTTTCATATTTTTCGATCAAATGAGGCTGAATAAGCGTGTTGGGTTCAAACTGAACCGCCTTGCCTTCTCGCACCATCTGTTGATCTTCATCTTTTCCAAATACGGTAAGAGAGGGGATCAGGTCATTTGATAGATAATCTGTTTGAACAGAAATGGTTAGCTCCTTTTGATTTACAGGCTCTCTCGTCCCCATCACAAATCCCCAGTTACCAAAACTCGGAATGTCGACATGGTAATTCGAAGTAATTAAACCAGTCTCTGAAATCGTTCGGTCAATTGTCCAGTAAGCTTCTCTTGCAAACAACGGACTTGTTGCTTGAACCATTAACGCACCATTCAATTTCAAATGATTTCGTAATAACGAATAGAATTCCCATGTATACAGCTTGTTTAACGATTCATTATTAGGGTCTGGAAGATCAGCAATGATCACATCAAATGTCTTTGTCTCATTTTTAATAAACTGAAAAGCATCTTCATTCCGCACATGCACCCGCTCATCCTCAAATGCATGTTCATTTAATTCCGTTAACAAATGCTGTTCGCTCGCGAGCTTCACCATAGCGGGATCTAAATCTACCACCGTAATCGATTTTACGCTATCATATTTTAAAAGCTCTCGAACGGCAAGTCCATCTCCACCTCCAAGCAATAGAATATTTTCCGCATTTTCCACCGTCGACATCGGAATGTGTACTAATGTTTCATGATAGCGATGTTCATCACTTGAACTAAACTGAAGCTGTCCATTTAAATAGAGTCTAAGGTCTCCCTGTTCCCTCGTTAACGTGATTTTTTGATAAGAGGTTTCCTCATTGTAAATAATGGGATCGTTATATAGGCGCTGTTCAAAGGAAAAAGCCATTTCCTCACCAAAAATAGCACCAGCAATCATAAGTAAAAATAAAAGAAAAGCAACTGAAGTATAAATGGTAGGGTAAACCATCTCTTTCCTAAATGAATAAACCATCCAAAGTGCAACGAGTATATTTACTATCGCGACAAGAAAGGCTGATTTGACTAACCCGAATTCCGGTCGAAGGAAAAAGGCAAATAACAAACCTCCTACCAGCCCTCCAGCATAATCAGAAAAAAGCACTCTAGCAGTGCTTTTGTTCATTTCCACCCCAATTTCGTTCGCTTTTCGAATTAATATTGGTAGTTCTAAACCCGTTAATCCACCAATAATAAGAATGATTGTATAAAGAACGATTGCAGTTGCTTCTTCTCCTGCAACAGCCATAATTCCAAACACTGTGAAACTAGAAAATCCACCTAATAAACCAATAAGAAGTTCAATGGCAATAAATCTTGTAATTAAGTTTTTGACAACTTTTTCACTTAGGGATGCGCCGATCCCCATTCCAGTCAGAAACAGAGAAATGGTTAACGTATATTGCTTTACCCCATCACCTAGTATGTATGAACCTAGTGCGCCAAACAGCACTTCAAATATAATACCGCAAATTGATACAATTCCTGAAGCCCAGTACAACTGACTGCTTTTACTAAACGTCCTACTCATGCCTTCACCTACAGCTGTTCATTTCTTTTTTACGTAATTGATGCACCAACCACAAGACCTAAACCAATTGAAACACACATAGAGAGTACACCTACTGATACGACACCTTCACTAAGCTTTTGTTCCACAGAGAAGCGCCTAGTAAGAAAGTCAAAAATATAATAAGCTACCAGTTGAAGTACAACACCATACGCTCCCCAAATAACTGTATCAATCACGTCTGCACTATGGTAAATAGCAAACGCCAATATAAGGCAAATCCCGATGATTTTCCCACCTATCGAAAGTGCTACTGCTGTATTTCCATTCTCCACTTGTTCCCAATCTTTGTACTTCGTCGTAATGAATTCGAAAATAATTAATCCTACTGCTACAACAACAATTGCTGCAATAAAGTAAATAAAAGTTAATAAAAATGGCCCCATGATAACCCTCCTACAGTTATTTTCCTGTTCCTGGCCCGCCGCCGCGACTCGATCCTCTAAAGGATGGGATTGTAGTCGGTCCTTTATACGAGCCTCCCGTGGATCCATATCCTTCATAACAATTCCCAGTTGCATTTAAACAGCGATTTTTCTGTTTCTTTCCCCAGTCATCTACATCAAGAATTTCATCTAAAATATAATAAGCTAATAGTCCATCAAAGAAGCTCGGGCGATAGTTATCGCGCACAAACCCGACTGTAGCGACTTCGACTGTCGTTGAGTCATCATTACGATCTTCTAACGTAACGATATAGTCATCATAAACGAGTATTTGCTTACCGTCTTTTAACTCACTGACTTCATTCGGCTTGATTTGCTCCTGTAAGTAAGAGGCGACAGAAGGAATATCTTCTTCAGCACTGTAGACCTTTGAGACATCGCTTGAATCAACGCTACTCTCTACAACATCCTCAAGTTGATAACGGTCTTCGACAATTTCTTGAATATCCTTCGTAATTCCACATGCCGATAAGAGCAGAATGAATGCTGCCAGTAATCCTGTGAGCCCTTTCATTCTTCCACCCCATTTAAGGGGAAAGTTTATTCTTTCCCCATTTTTTTCTTAAGTGCTGCTAATTCATCATCAATGTCGTCATTTTTGTCCAATGCATCAAGCTCATCATCAAGAGAACGACTTTTTGAACGCATATCCTCACTTGTTTCTGCTTCCGCTTCATATTGAAGTACTTTTTCTTCCATACGTTCAAACCCTCGTCTCGAGTCATCCCCGCCGATATCAGACATAGCACGATTTATTTTCGTCTTTGTCTTTGCGGATTCCGCGCGAGCTTTTAGGCTATCTTTTTTCAACTGCATTTGACGGTATTCTTCTTTCATTTCATCTAACTTTGAACGAAGGGAATCTGCATCTGTCTTTGCCCGTTCATAAGAGCTTTTTAGTGTTTCCGCTTTTGCTTCATGATCTTTCTTATCTTGAAGCGCTCTTCTAGCTAATTCATCATTATCAGATTCCAATGCTTTCATCGCTTGGTCCTGACGCTTTGAAACCATTGCATTGGCATCATCCCATTTCTTTTTTAACATTTTTTCATTTGATATTTGTTTCGCTACTGCTGTTTCTGCTTCACGGATGTCCGCTTCCATATCCCTCATAAATTGTTCTAGCATTTTTACCGGATCTTCCGCCTTATCAAGCGCCGCATTTAACTCAGAAGACATGATTGTTTTAACTCGTTTAAACATATTAAACATTGGCTATCATCCTCTCATTTGCTTCCTGCAAGAATTTTAATTTCATACTCTTCAATAGGATATCCTATACTCACTTCAACTTCAGAACCCCAAATTTCAATAGATAGAAAACTTGTTTCATCTTCATTTGAGAAATCGTGGTATTCGACTTCCTGCCCAGTTACATTACTTCCCCGACCGGAGCCAGTCACTTTTGCAATTCCATGTTCCTCCCTGTAGTACGTAACAGAGTCAATGCTTATTTCTTCTTGAATCGGTTTCGACAGCTTTTCTTTACTATTTCGATAAATGCCTAACTCAAGTTCATCATCCATTTCTGCACTCAACCAGATAGACGTTGACCCCGATTTCAGCTGGTATGCATACCATTTATACCCTTTATTTTGATACGTCAGCGTTCCAACTACTTCATAATCCTCAAGATCATAAGTCACAATATCACCAACCTGAATCGAAAATACCGTCCTTTCTTTTATCGGTTCTTCTTCCTTCTTTCCAAAGATTTTAGATAAAAAACTCATCTCCTCGCCTCCCATCCTCCTATTTTTATACGAATGACTTCCATAAATGTTCCCATTATTTATTTGGCTTTCGATGTGAAACCATTCCCTCTTGCTCCGTATAATAAAAATCCAATGGGGGACGTTCTGTTAAAAGAGCTTTCTTTTCCAACTTAAAGAAGCTGATTTTTTGAAACGGATCTCCTTCAATAATCGGAACTTCCTTCTCAGAATGAACGTATGCATCTACAGCTCTCTGAACCGTATCAATCCAATATGGAATATGGCGATGTTCTTCTTCAAAAAGCTCGAATGTCTCTTTTGACATATAAAAGGGTTTCGAAGGAATTCCTCCAAGGTGAGTAACGAGAAGAGAAGCATCAAGTTCATTGTTATCCTTCACAAGAGCTTTTAACGAAATACCATCTCGTTTCTTTTCTGCAAAAGTACCGACTGCCTGTCGTATTTCATGAAGAGTTGCCTCAATTATTGTTGGCAGTTCTTCCTTTCGTTTATCATCCTTTTTTCTCCAAAAGGCCATGTTTTCACCTCCCCATTGTAATGTTTCGGACTTCATGAAGAAAATCCTTCACGACTATTTCATGAAAGTAAGCAAGCTACTTCATAAGCGAAAAAAATAAAGCAGCTATTGCTGCTTTATACTTTTTACTTTTCAAGGAGTGAGCGAGCGCTCTTATAAACAAGCTGGTGAGCTTCAGCTACAGCTTCATATGTGACATATCCGTCCATTGTATTGATTCCTTTTAAGAGAGGGTCATTTTCAAGACAGGCTTTTTTGTAACCTTTATTCGCTAACTGAACTGCATAAGGCACAGTCACATTCGTTAAGGCAATTGTAGAAGTTCGTGGAACAGCTCCTGGCATATTCGCAACCGCGTAATGAACGACCCCGTGCTTCGTATAAGTAGGGTTGTCATGAGTTGTGATACGATCTGTGGTTTCAAAAATCCCCCCCTGATCAATAGCAACATCAACAATAACCGACCCTGGTTTCATTTCCTTAATCATCTCTTCTGTCACTAGTTTGGGTGCTTTTGCTCCTGGAATAAGGACGGCGCCAATAACGAGATCCGATTCTTTTACTGCTTCTGTTATATTCAAAGGATTGGACATTAGCGTATTAATTTCAGTTCCAAAGATATCATCAAGCTGACGCATTCTTTCTGGACTTAAATCCATAATGGTGACATCTGCTCCAAGTCCCATTGCTATTTTGGCAGCATTCGTCCCAACAACACCGCCCCCTATGACGGTAACCTTCCCTCTTTTAACTCCAGGAACACCGCCAAGAAGAATACCAAGTCCTCCTTTGGGTTTTTCAAGGAATTGAGCACCGATCTGTGCAGCCATGCGTCCGGCCACTTCACTCATAGGTGTTAAAAGAGGTAATGTGCCATTTGGTAACTGAACCGTTTCATAAGCAATGCCAATCACTTTTTTTTCAACAAGTGCCCTTGTTAGCTCTGATTCGGCGGCGAGATGGAGATATGTAAATAAAATAAGTCCTTCACGGAAGTATTCATATTCCTCGGGAAGTGGCTCCTTCACTTTCATAACCATTTCTTTCGACCACGCTTCAGCCGCCGTCTCCACAAGATGAGCGCCCGCCTCCCTGTACTGTTCATCCTCAAACCCCGAGCCAATTCCAGCTCCTTTTTCGATATAAACTTCATGGCCAAAACGCGTTAAATTTAATACTCCAGCTGGCGTCATCGCTACTCGATTTTCATTATTTTTCACTTCAATAGGAATGCCAATATGCATGCATACTCCCCCTTAATTTTTCTAAAAAATGAATATGCTAAGCTGATTTAATTAAAACAGACCGAAAATATTTCCATAATCTTCACACCATAATCATATACCCCACCGTTGCCATTAACAACCCAAATGCAACGCTTATCGCTATATAACTAACAGAAAGCCAGGGCTTTGATGATGATAGTTCAAAAGCCTCATACATAAAAGTTGAAAAGGTTGTGAATGCTCCAAGAAAACCAGTGGAGACAGCTGGCCCCCAATCTCCCGCTCCATAGGCCATCCCCATAATAAAACTTCCTAAAAGATTGACAACTAGAGTTGCAAGTGGGAAAGAAAATTTGTTAAAGCGATTAACACCAAGTGCCGTAACATAGCGAAGCCATGCCCCAACACCACCACCAACAGCAATCATGAACCAATCCATTACAACCTCCTCACTTTTTTGGCTAACGATACTCCTAGGATGACGCCTAGAATGCCAGCTAGAATACTACCGACTCCATATACGCCTACTGCCAAAAAGCGTTCTTCTTTTAAATACAAGAATAAGTCAAGAGAGTAAGTTGAAAAGGTTGTGAACGACCCTAGCAGACCTGTCGCAATAAATTTCTTAGAAGGATCTGATAATCGCGTATTTGATTTTACATGTTGATAGAAAAAACCAAGGAGAATAGAACCAATGACATTTACTAAAAAAGTAGCGATAGGGCTACCATTCAACAGCGTACCTAACGCCCCTCGAAAGGAAGCACCAATGGCACCACCTGCTATAACTGCGAGACTGTTTTTCACTTGAATGCGGCTCCTTTCACGTCTTTTCTCATCTTATCGAAACCGCTATTCAAAGTCTACTTGTCGTTTTCATCCCATACCCAGGTGTATAACCTTCCACTTGAATCCATCCACTTTACCTCAAACCGTTCAGCATTTTGATATCCATAGTTCTCTATTCTTTTCACAAGCTCTTCCACACGAGCAATTTCCGTGACCTCTAAATGTTGAAACAAGGCTTCCACTTCCTCTTTTGCACGCTCTCCTTTTTCAACCACCTTTCCGTTCTCAACTTCAAATTCATCTGGACTGGAGAACTCCCATTCGTGTTCCACACCATTTGTGACGACCATACATTTAAATGAAAAACTATTTTGGAGTGTAGATGCTTCAGCACGAATGGTAAATAAGCTTAGGTAAATAGCAAACGTTAGGATTGTAAGTTTTTTCATCATTTATCACCTCACCCTTATGCTGAGTGAAAGTAATCAATATTATTCCTAAACCCATCATTAGAATTGCTTCCTCTTACGCCCACCTCTAGAATAGAAGAAGAATCGATTTGTAAAAGGAGAGTCTATGAGCAGTTTACAAAAATCATCCAATCCTATCCAAATTGAACGTTATGGTCTTGAATCCGTCCCAAAAACATCGCGCACAACTCGCTGGTACGAATATGCGATGATTCAAATGGCTGTCTCCGTGAACGCCGGAAATTTCCTCGTGCCTGCACTCGCTGTTCTTGAGGGTGGACTTAGCTTCACTTGGGCCGTGCTTGCTACTGTATTTGGAGCAACCATTGCTTTTCTATTCGTTTCATTCTTATCCTTTCCAGGAGCAAGAAGAGGAATTCCTTCCCAATACGCTGTTCGTGCATTTGTTGGCGTCAAAGGGGCCCAATACTTTGCGTCACCCGTAAGAACAATCACGTCCCTTTATTGGTTTTCCGTTCAAACCATCGGCGGCACCTATATGGTCGTTGAATTAATGAAACGCGCTTTTTCAATCAGTATCCCATTTCTTCCGACTTCCCTTTTTCTTGCTACTGTCATGGCATTACTTGCTTTAGTGGGGTTCGATGCTGTAAAAAAAGTAACGAAATATTTTCTTCCACTTTTATTTGCAGGAGGCGTTGCGATGTTCCTTGTCTACTTCACAACTTCTGTCAATGGAAATCATTACTCATCAATTCTTTCGTTAAAGGGAGAACCAAATGCCTCATTCTTTTTCTTTGCTAGTCTTGCTTTTGTTCAATATGTATCAGGAGTTAGTAGTTCTTCTGACATGGCTAGATACGCAAAATCTCCTCAACATGCTTTTTGGGGCATATTCTCAGGAAACACACTGGGCTTTACGTTAACCGCAATTCTTGGTGCCTACACCGCATCAGTTGCTGGAACATGGAATCCATTCTTAATTACAAGCCAACAGACGGAGTCTCCCCTTCTATTAGTTCTGATTTTTGCATCCGCACTTTGTTCAATGATTATGATTAACATTAGCAATGCCTACACGGGAGGATATAGCCTCCTCAACACGTTTCCATGTCTCGGAAGAATAAAGAGCGCCATTTTATTGGGATGCGCCGCTATAGCATTAAGTGCTTTTCCAGCATTTGTAGATGAGGCAGAGTCGTTTATCTCTCTTCTTGGTTCTTTGGTTATTCCTTTATCAGCCATCATTGTGACCGATTTCATCATTATTAAAAAAGGAAGCTTTACATCCAACATGCTCGACACTTTATCTGAGAAAACGAACACATTAAATCGTCCTGGATTCCTTGCAATCTTAGTAGGCGTTCTGGTTTATCTTCAACTACCTTCTAATTATTCACCAGGCTTTTTATCGTTTCTGTTAACTGGCGTACTTTACCTTTCTTTCAAATGGTTCCAGAGAGAAAAGATTCAGCGTTTGTAGTTATAAAAAAGTTCATGCGATGCGCATGAACTTTTCTTTCTTAATAATAACTTTTTCGATTAGCTTTACGAGGAAGCTTTTTATCTTCTTCTTTTTCTTCCTGGTCAATGACACCACTCTGGTACGATTCACTCAGCTGTTGATGTACTGCCATTTCACCTTTTTCATCATAGATCAATTCCTTTTTCTTATCAGTCATCCCGTAGCCTCCTGTTATTCGGTCTTACTTTCGTATTCTATCCAATAACAGAGCAGTTTACTTATTGATTGACGATTTCTTGTTAACGATGACGAATACGTTATCTTAAGATGATCATTATGTATGAACCATACGGCCATTATTTGCGAAGCTCTCTCACAATGTGAGGAAGCTCTGGAATTAACAACTTAGACATCGCTAATTTAACAGCACCTGAAGATCCTGGCATAGCAAAGATGGCCGTTTCTCCTGTCACCCCACCAATGGCTCTACTTAGCATAGCAGGCGAACCTATATCCTCTGTATAGCTAATCATACGAAACAACTCACCAAACCCGGCTAGCTCCTTTTCAAGCATCGCTTCCACAACTTCGTAAGTAACATCCCGCTTAGATATACCAGTTCCACCGTTTAATAAAACAGCGTCAACGTCACTAGCCATAACCCCTCGCTTAATAGCGGCATGAATTTCCTCTTTCTCATCCTTGACAATCATTCGTTCGAAGACCTTATGACCAGTTTCTTCAAGAAAAGAAGAAATGATTTTCCCACTTTTATCTGTCTCATTTGTTCTGGTGTCACTCACCGTTACAATGAAACAATTAATCACTGTAGGCGCACTTGATTTATGCTCACGAGAACTCATTTCCCATCTCCTCTCTCAGTTCATTTAGAAAGCGCTTCTCATAAAACTTATGAGCAACTTCACTGACAGACCTTGTAAATCGATAGTTCACGGCTGCGCCAATGGCAATGCCAAGAATCGGAATGCCTTGAATCATTTTTTTTCGTAGCATCATGAGTACAGTACCTTTGATGACTTGCTTCATCGGCCCCTGTAGCCAGTTAGCATCAGCAATTCCCTCAGGTCCTTCATAAAAATAGGGGTGTATCTGTTCCTGCTTTACCTCTTCCTCTAGTTCTCGCCATGCTCGCTCTTGTAAACCTTTAGGTAGAGTGGCCATATGAAAAACTTTAAGCGCGATCATCATTTCTGAAGGGTAATTGACAGGATAACCATATGTCATTGCAATAAGCTGTACGGTCCGTAAATTAATCGCAAGCACTGCGGGTAAATCAAGACCAAGTAATAGAAAACTCCCTGTACCTGTAAGTCCCCCTTGTGCAAACGAAACCATACGCTGACGAGCAATTTGTTGATCTGCAATGTAGACAAGCTGGTCAATAGATAATTTTTTCATGTCCTGAATTTGTTCAATTTCTGGATGGAACAAGCGTGCATCGGTTAACAGTCGATGACTCGCATCGACTTGTGACTGGGAATTTTGTATAAGCGCATGCATATGAAAAAGTACCGAGTCCATCACCGCATACATGCGTTTTTTTGCGTTAGAATCCAGCTGATTGAACCGGTGGGTATAGTATTTCTGAAACGTCCGTTCGACGTCAGTTGCTTCATGCGCAAAGTGTTCTTCTTCCCATAAGTTGATCGTGGCCATTCTTTTTTGTTCTCTTTCAGTCCAAACCAATTGATATCTCTCCCTTCAACCCCTTTCTTATATTGTAGCTTTTCCATTCAAAAACTTCCAACAAAGGTAAAGGAACACCACCAAAAAGAGCACCCTTCGCAGGTGCTCTCTTAATGATTTATTTAGAAAGTCGTACAGTATCTCGTGCAATCACAACTTCTTCATTTGTTGGGATAATCATGACTTTTACTGGTGAGTGAGGGTAGTTAATGAACGCTTCTTTCCCTTTCACCTTATTTAGAGCTGGATCCCAGTATACGCCCATAAATTCAAGGCCACGAAGCACACGTGCACGGACCGCGTCACTATTTTCACCGATACCAGCAGTAAAAATAATTGCGTCTAATCCAGACATACGTGCAGCATATGATCCAATGTACTTGTGAATGCGTGAAGTAAAGACTTCAAGCGCAAGTTCAGCACGTTCATTTCCAGCTTCTGCTTTACTTGTGATATCGCGAAGATCACTTGAGAAGCCAGATACACCAAGAAGACCACTTTTCTTGTTCAAGGTGTTCATAACTTCTTCTGCTGTTTGACCAGTCTTTTCCATAATAAATGGAATTAAGGCAGGGTCGATATTTCCGGAACGAGTTCCCATCGTCACACCAGCTAGAGGTGTAAAGCCCATGGAAGTATCGATTGACTTTCCGCCTTCGATCGCTGCAATACTTGCCCCGTTACCGAGGTGACAAGAAAGAAGACGCAGCTGATCGAGAGGACGACCAAGCATTTCTGCAGCGCGCTCTGAAACATACTGGTGAGAAGTACCATGGAAACCATATTTACGCACACCATAGTTTTCGTAATATTCATACGGCAAGCTATATAAGAACGATTGCTCTGGCATTGACTGATGGAATGCTGTATCAAATACGGCTACAGATGGAACTTCTGGCAAAATCTCGCGGAATGCACGAATACCTACAAGGTTTGCAGGGTTATGCAATGGAGCAAGCTCCGATACTTCTTCAATTCCAGCAAGGACTTCATCTGTGATCATTGCAGAGTCATTAAATTTCTCTCCACCGTGAACAACGCGGTGCCCAACACCTTCAATTTCATCATAAGAAGAAATAATGGAGTAACTAATTAGCTTGTCCAACAGCATTTTAACCGCTACTGCGTGATCAGGAATGTTTGTAATTTCTTCTTTCTTTTCACCGTTCACTTCTATTGTAAAAATGGCGTCATCAAGGCCGATTCTCTCCACGAGTCCTTTTGTGATAACAGTTTCTTCCGGCATATTTAAAAGTTGAAACTTCAACGAAGAACTACCGGCGTTGATTGCGATTATTTTCGCCATATGTGACAGCTCCTTTAATTCAATAAAATTAGAATACGACACGAAAATAGAAGGGTGAGACCCTTCTATCTTTAGCACTCTTATTATTTAAACACCGACCACTACTTTATTCAAGGTGAAAACCGCTTACATCCAAGTATTCCGCCAATTCAGATTTGTAAACGTTTCACTTCTACTAGGAAAGCTGTGAAAACCAGCCATTGATTTGTTGCATCATGTTTAGCATCGCTTCACGATTTGAGAACGAAGGCATTTTCGCCATCATGACTTGCTTTGGCTTCATAGTCTGTTCCCCTTTTTTCTGAGTAACGAGGATACTTTTCGCCTGGGATTCATTTGCAAACAGGCTAGTTGGTAATTGAATAATTCCATGGATAACCGATCGGTCGTTCAGTAAATCCCTCACTTGCTTTCCGCCTTCATCACCGAAGAGGAAATTTGGGATCATTAAGAAAAGCATGCCTGAGTCTTCCGTCATGTTTAAACTTTGTTCGATCAAGAGATGATGAACATAAGACATACCTTCTGCTGCTTTTAATTCATAATTCGCAGCTGCCTCTTCATGTGGATAATAACCAACTGGTAAATCGGTTACCACCGTATTTACTTGAGGAATATAGAGTGGCTTTACACTGTCCTGATGAAGGAATTCAACCTGGTGCTTTTGTAAATTAGCATTTACAAAACCGAGATGTAAAAGCAGATCGTCAGGTTCAGCACCGTATGCTTCAACCTTTTCTCCTTCCAATTGATTCAAAACCGAAGTTAGCAAATTCCCTGTCCCAACAGCAGGATCTAAAATCTTCATGTGATCAAGATTTAGAACCTCTTTATATTTTTTCACAAGATAGCCGATTAAATGCGCAACACTATCAGGTGTCATCGCATGGTGCGGTTGAATACCTTTTTTCATTCCCTTTAGCAGAGCCAGTTGGATCCCTTTTCGTACTGTTTCTTGTTTCGCTCCCTCAAGACTACATGAGTCATACAAATTTTTAAGACGTACGATTGTATCAGCATCTAGTTCTTCTTGAAGGACTTTATTTTCAAATAAATTCAAACCTGTCTCGACAAGCGCTTCAAGATAAGAAATTTCTAACTTATTCTGAATGACAAGTGTTGATTCATCGAGTACATTAAATAGATTTTCTACAGTTAATTCGGACATTAATTGACCTCCTATCAGTTCGTCCCTATTGTAAACAGTCTTGACTTCTTTCGCAACAATGGTGGATATGAAACCGTAACTAGATATTGGCTTCTCTTAAAAGCGTTGTACTCGCAGGAGATTCTAAACCATTGCAAAAGGACTTCGATGAAAATCATCGAAGTCCTTTTGCAACAGTTTATTCTGCTTGTTTTGCAGCATTTATAGCTGCATCATAGTCAGGATGGTTAGTTGCCTCATTCACATATTCTGTGTAGACAATTTCACCTTTACTATTCACTACAAACACAGCTCTTGCTAGTAAGCGAAGTTCCTGCATGGCAACGCCGAAAGCTTTACCAAAAGAAAGGTCACGATGATCGGATAAGGTAATCGCATTTTCAATGCCAGCAGCACCACACCAGCGTTTTTGAGCGAATGGAAGATCTGCACTGATCGTTAATACATTAACGTTATCTAGCTTTGCAGCTTCTTCATTGAATTTACGTGTTTGAGCATCACAAACACCTGTATCAAGTGATGGTACTACACTAATAAGGCGAATTCCCGAGAAGTCTTCAAGCGTCTTTTCAGATAAATCATTTGCTAGGACTGTAAAATCAGGGGCCTGGTCACCAACTTTTACTTCTTCACCTAAAAGGGTCATTGGCGTTTCTTTAAATGTAATATTAGCCATGTTCATACCTCCTTCATAATTGGTCGTATGTACGACTCATTTCATCATATAGGGGAAACCACTAGATTTCAAGAAATCAGCAGTAGCAACATAAAAAAAGCTACCTTATGAAAAAGTAGCTTAAAAATCGAGATCTTGCTTTTGGTCTTCCTGTCGCTGTTGACCCCGGAAGAGATGTTTTGATTGGGAACTTTGTCTTGAGGAACCAGACCCGTTTTGTTGACCCTCACTCTTCTTTCCATTTGAGTTCTGGTTCATGTTTTGAAGAATACTTTGTACCTTTTCAATCGCCTGCGGTGCAAGGTCAAGTAATCTTTCGTATAGGTGCGTCGTATTATCAAGGTGAATCATCTTAATATCTCCGGCACTGACGATCAGAAAGGCAATGGGAGTAATGGAAACACCGCCACCACTTCCGCCTCCAAATGGTTCCCCTTTACTTTGTCCCTGCTCGCGTTGGTTAGACTGTTGTTTCAACATAAATTCACTACCACCAGCAGCAAAGCCAAATCCAACCTTTGAAACCGTCAATATGACACTCCCATCTGGAGTTTCGACCGGATCCCCAATAATCGTATTTACATCGATCATATCCTTCAAGTTCTCCATTGCCGTTTGCATTAACCCTTCAATTGGATGTTCAGGCATTTGTTTTCCTCCTTCGCTTTCTAAACCGCTAAGCCTCCTGAACCTTTCTCTGAGACTTCATCAATTTAATTACCGCGATCATAGCATGCCCTAGTTTGAACGTAATCATGCATCTCATATAGGTTTGAATTGATTTCATTTCATAAATCGGCGTGACAATGAGCTGTGGGATGGTATGGAGATTTGAGTAGTGTGATAGAAGGGTAAAAATAGCTACCTTCGTATTTAATACAAGCTCCGCAATGACAGCTGTATTTGCGGCATTCCCCATCCCGAAATTGGTCTCCCATTGAATCGTTTTAAAACGTACTTTTTTCAAGAAAAACAAGAAGGACTTTCGAGCACGAAATGCTTTTTTTATAACCTGAATTAACTCTTTTCCTCCCCCTTTAAATCCTTTTTCTTTCTCTTTCTTTTCTATCGCTTCTTCCCCATCTTCAAATAACTCTATTAGAGGAATAGTTGTTTCATAAACCACAAGTCCAAAAAGCGCTCTAACAGCTATTTGAAGTTCCTCCACCATTGAAGAATGTTCCATAATCACCGTTACTCTTACAGTTGAAAAAACAATAAGAGGTAGGGATGCAATGATTAAGAGTAAAAGAATAGCAGCGATGGCAATAATCACAAAACATCTCTCTCCTTTTATTTTTGCAAGAGTAGAAAAAATTAGAGTATAAAATAAACCTGCCCAATATGGGCAGGTTTATTCATAATGCCTATGCTTACTCTTCATGAATGACACTTGTATCGGCAAACAAATCATGAATTCCCTGTTTCTTATTCGTAAAGGCCACTACGAGAAACCCTACAAATAAAATTGTCTTGCTAATAAAGCGCCCTATTCCTTCTCTAAAAATAACGGTTCCCCATGTTAATTTTGCATTTTTAAGTGAAGTGACTTTTAGCCCGAAAAGCATTTTCCCTAGGGTCTGGGACAAAAATTTTGTCATCAATATAAAATAAGCATAGTAAACGATCCCGGTTAAAAATGCCTGTAAAGGTAATATGGCCGGTTCAGTTCCAGGCAAATCAAATCCTCTTATTAGAGGAGTAATGAGAATGCCGTTCAAACTTGCTACCACAATAACGTCAATTATATATGCCCAAAAACGCATCCAGAAGCCCGCAAAACGTTCGTGCCTTACTTCTGCGCCAATCGATGCAGGAGAGGCAGTCATACTCATTGTTTCATCCATTCTGCCTACCCCCTTATTCAGAATATAAATACATTAACTCAGGTGATTGCGGTGTTGATAGAAGCTGTTGAATACCTAGTAAATCCTTATCCGGCCCCATTAACTTTGCAGCCGTCATTTCAAACAACGAGTTCAATCCAAGATTTTGCTTATATTGAACAACTTGTAGTTTATTATCACCGAGGTCTTTCTTCATGCCTTTAATTGTATCTTCTAAATTGCCAAGATCATCAACTAGGTTTACTTCTTTCGCTTGTCTGCCATCATATATTCTGCCATCCGCAAGCTCGCGTACTTTAGATTCGTCTATGCCTCTACCTTCACTTACGACCCGAACAAACTCATCGTAAGAATTATCAATCATTGACTGTAAAATATCTCGCTCTTCTTCAGTCATTTCACGGCTAGGTGACATGATATCTTTATGGGGGCCACTCTTAATCGTTTCCCACTTTACGCCCACTTTTTCAGCCAATTCTGCATAGTTCATGGATTGCATGATGACTCCAATTGACCCCGTAATTGTAGAAGGACTTGCGACAATCTTATCTGTTGGAGCCGAGATATAATATCCCGCTGAAGCTGTCATACTTCCCATAGAAGCGTATATTGGTTTATCCGTTTTTTCTTTAATTTCGATTATTTTTTTGTGGATCTCTTCACTCTCCACAACCCCGCCACCTGGGGTATTCAGTCTTAAAATAATCCCTTTTACACTTTTATCTTCTGCAGCATGCTCTAAACGTTTCATGAACACGTCATGATTGTAGCCTGCCTGAGGGAAAAAGCTAGTATTCGTGCCTGTATCTTGAATAACACCTTCCACATTAAGAACGGCGATTTTATTCGAGCTACTACCTTCTTCGATAACCGTCTCAGCAAATTGGTCTGATGTATTCATTTCTTCTTGCCATCCGCCAAATGCCAAACTTGAAACAAAGTTAAAGCCCAGCGACACGATGATAAGAACTACTGTAATTCCTAGTGCAATCCATCGTTTCCCATTCATGATAAGCCTCCTCTATATCCTGATGCTCTCTTATGTACGATGAAACCGCCTGATTGGTTTCATATTTTTGAGAATACCATACAAAATAAGGAAGCGCACTCTTAAAAGCAACGAAACAAATTTAGGATTACGATTCGAGATGGAGTCTTAAGGCAAATAATGATAAAGTAAAGAAGACTAACAGTTGGACAGGGAGGAATTCAGATGCCAAATCGAAGAAATTTGTTTTTTTTCTATAAACAGACACAAGAAATTCAAGAAAAAGTAGAACCCTTAAAAACTCTTGCGGAAAAGAACGATTTTCATATAGTCGATAATCCTGAAGAGGCAAGCATTATCGCTAGCATTGGAGGAGACGGTGCTTTTCTTCAAGCCGTTCGAAAAACTGGGTTTCGTGAAGATTGTCTCTATGTAGGTATTTCTACTGGAGAACTCGGATTTTATTGTGATTTCCACATTGATAATATACAGCATATGGTGGACGATATTTTATTAGAAGGTATTGAAGTCCGTCGCTATCCAACGATTGAAGTAAAAGTAAACAATGAATCCTCTTTCTTCTGCTTAAATGAATGTACAATTCGCTCGTCCATCATTAAGACCCTTGCGATGGAAGTCTATGTAGAAGATTTTCATTTTGAAACGTTTCGTGGAGACGGTCTCATTGTTTCTACACCAACGGGTAGTACGGCCTACAATAAATCCGTCAATGGTGCTGTGGTAGATCCCAAACTTGCTTGTATGCAAGTGAGTGAACTTGCATCACTTAACAATAACCATTACCGTACGCTTGGCTCTCCATTTCTATTAAGTGATGAAAGAACGCTTACGCTTCAAGTGATACAGGATGGAAATGACTATCCTGTTATCGGCATTGATAATGAAGCTATGAGCATTCAACACGCCAAAGAAATTCAAATTCACATTCCAGAAAAGCGCATTAAAACGGTTAAGCTTAAAAACAATTCTTTTTGGCATAAAGTACAAAGAAGTTTCCTGTAAACGAAAAGCGCCGCATCTCGCGGCGCTTTTTTGTTATATCATTCTTTTTGGTACACAATTGTTTCATCAACAACCGTCATCACCGCATTTGTGTGAAGCAGAAGATCAGGATCACACTGGAAGATATCTCGATCTAAAACAGTGAAATCCGCATCAAAGTTTTCTTTAATTAAACCTCTTTCACGTTCCCTTCCAATCGCAAATGCACTTCCTTTTGTGAAAAGACAGACGCTCTCAAACATCGATAGCTTTTGCTCTGGGTAATACCCACCATGCGTTTCATCTGGACGCTTACGTGTAACAGCAGCATGTATGCCAAGCAACGGGTTAACAGGCTCAATTGGCGCATCTGATCCACCAGCAATGGGCACCCCGCTTTCAAGAAGCGTTTTCCAAGCAAAAGAAAGACCCATTCTCTGTTCTCCAAGACGTTCCATTACCCAGGGAAAATCAGATGCCACAAACCTTGGCTGAATATCAAGAACAACTGAAAGCTGCTTTAATCGTTCCAATAAATCTTCACGCACCACTTGAGCATGGATGAGACGATCTCTTAAGCCATATGGAGCAGGGTACTGTTCAATCGCTTCAATCGCATACTCAAGCGCCAGGTCTCCAATAACATGAATCGCAACTGGCATATCATGAGCTCTTGCTTTTTTCACAAGTTCAGTAAGGCCTTCAATGCTATGAATGGCAACCCCTGATGTGTCAGGAGAATCATTGTATGGATGGCTAAGCAAAGCCGTACGTCCTCCAAGGGCACCATCAGCAAAAATTTTCATAGCCCCTAGCTCAACATAGTTTGTTCCATCTCCGAATCCAAGTCCCTGTTTTCGCATTTCTTCGATAACTTCATGATGAACAAGTAAATTTGCTCTAAATTTTCTTTGTCCATTAATCACATTTAGGAAGGTTTCATACGTCCGAGTAAAACCACCATAATAATTTAAGTCTTCCGTATGCCCTCCTGTTACCCCTTGAGCTACAAGATCATCCACTGAACGCGATAGGGCTTTCTCAAGAAATTCAATACTTACTTCTGGCATGGTATCCTTCACTAATTCCTGAGCACGATTCTAGTAAATATCCCGTCGCTCTACCATCATTATCTCGTATAATCACCCCGCCTTCAGGGTCTGGTGTTTCATCTGTAATTCCCGCAAGAGTAAGGGCAATCGAGTTAGCCAGAATGGCATGTCGGCACACCCTCGTTAACATCATTGGATTGTGAGGTGCAATTTCATCCAATTCGTCACGATGAAATATTTTACGATCATGGAAGTTGTTTTCATTCCATCCTTCTCCAATAATCCATTCATTCGGCGACGCCTCACTAACTTTACTTATAAGAAGTTTTTTCATTTTTTCGGCGGAATCAGCTTCTGATAAATCAAGTCGAAGTAGCTTTTCTCCATGACCAATCATATGAAGATGACTATCTACAAAACCAGGAATCATAACATTGCCTTCTAAATCATGTAGGGCTGTCAGTTCTTTTTCGAACATCATTGTGAGTTCTGATTTAGACCCGACCTTTTTAATGCGGCCATTTTCTGTATAAACAGCTTCTACTGTTTCATTTTCATGTTCAAGCGTATAAATTTTACCACCAAACCAAAGAGTTCCCACTGATGTTCTCCCCTTTATGCCAATTGTGAGCTTATTGTATCATTCCTACTATAAACTGTGAATCTTCTGGTTTTTCTTCAAACTCTTGGTTGATTTTTCAATCATGATACAATAAGAATAACTAAGAGAAAGTGCAAGACAATTGTTGAAGGTGAGGAAATCTCTTTGAAGAAGAAAATATTATTTACAGGCGGCGGCTCGGCCGGACACGTTACAGTTAACTTAGCTCTTATTCCACGTTTTCTAGAAGACGATTGGGATATCCATTATATTGGCTCAGAGAAAGGGATTGAACGGCAGCTTATTGAACCTGTTAAAGGCGTTACGTATCATCACGTGGCTACCGGTAAACTAAGAAGGTACTTTGATTGGAATAACTTTAAAGATCCTTTTAAAGTCGTTAAAGGCGTGGGAGAAGCTTTTTCCATTATTAAACGAGAAAAACCTTCTGTTATTTTCTCAAAAGGTGGATTTGTTTCTGTCCCTGTTGTCATTGCAGGAAAAATGAACGGCGTACCTGTCATTATTCATGAATCTGACTTAACCCCTGGCCTTGCCAATAAAGTGGCGATTCCTTTCGCCTCAAAAGTGTGTACCACTTTCCCAGAAACGGTAAAACACCTTCCTGAAAATAAAGCCGAATACATTGGAGCGGTTGTACGAGATGAGTTAAAAAGCGGAGATCGTTCAAAAGGTTTGGCCTTTGCTGGATTTAGTGGAACGAAGCCAGTGATGCTCATAATGGGAGGTAGTCTTGGAGCCAAGCGAATTAACGAAGCCGTTCGCCATCAACTCGATCAGTTGCTACAAACATTCGATATTCTTCACCTTACCGGTAAAGGACAGGTTGATGAAGCGCTACAAATGAAAGGTTACAAGCAATTTGAGTATGTTACAGATGAGCTTCCTGACTTGCTAGCAATGGCTGACTTAGTTGTTTCGAGAGCAGGATCAAATTCCATCTTTGAGTTTCTTGCATTAAAGAAACCAATGTTACTCATTCCTCTATCTAGAGCCGCAAGTCGAGGAGACCAAATTTTAAATGCGCAATCATTCCAAAAATCAGGCTTCGCCAATGTCTTGTTAGAGGAAGATTTAACGGACGCTTCTTTTTTAAGGTTAGTGCGTGAAACCTATGAAAAGCGCTCCACTTACTTAAAAGCAATGGAACAGGACAACGCAGGAGATCAAGCAAATAAAATCGAAGCATTGATTAAAAGCCACGCAAAATAAGCAGAAGAGGACCGATAAACCGGTCCTCTTCTTTTCTTCTTTAAAAGATATTATCTCGTACTCTTTAGGACGCCCCTTGCGTTTCTTTTTGACGAAGTTCAATTCTTCTTATCTTTCCAGATGTTGTCTTTGGAAGTTCTTCAATAAATTCAATTTTACGAGGGTATTTATATGGAGCTGTCAACTCTTTCACGTGAGCTTGAAGCTCTCGAGTTAACGCATCTCCTGCCTGACTCGCATCTTTTAATACAATGTATGCTTTGACGATATTCCCTCTTACTTCATCTGGACTTGCGACAACAGCGCATTCTTGAACGGCTGGATGTTTCACGAGAGCATCTTCAACTTCAAAAGGTCCAATCGTATAGCCGGAACTAATGATGATGTCATCCCCTCTGCCCTCAAACCAGAAATAGCCATCTTCATCTTTAGATGCCTTATCCCCTGTTAAATAATAATCTCCTCTGTATGCCATTTGTGTGCGCTCTTGATCTTGATAGTACTTTTTGAAGAGAGCTGGCACATCTTTATGCACGGCAATATCGCCAACTTCCCCAATTTGAACCGGTTCTCCCTCTTCATTGATAATTTCTACCTGGTTGCCTGGGGTTGGTTTCCCCATCGATCCTGGTTTTACTTCCATTCCTTTTAAAATACCAACAAGCAACGTATTTTCCGTTTGACCATAGCCATCCCTTACATCGATGTTAAAATACTTTCTGAACGTGTCAATCACTTCCCGGTTAAGTGGCTCACCTGCTGAAACTGCACTTCGAAGAGCAGGTAACTTATAGCGATCCAAACCATCTACTTTGGCCATTAATCGGTATTCTGTCGGCGTGCAACATAGCACATTAATATCATATTGAGAAAGAAAACCTAAATACGCTTCAGGATCAAATTTACCGCTGTATAAGAATCCTGTAGCTCCACTACCTAACGTAGCAACAAATGGACTCCAGATCCATTTTTGCCAGCCAGGCCCTGCAGTTGCCCATACTTGATCCCCTTCCTGAATATCAAGCCAGGAGGAAGAAGATGTTCTAAGGTGAGCATAGGCCCACCCATGGCTATGCACCACACCTTTCGGGTTTCCGGTCGTACCTGAAGTATAGGAAAGAAATGCCATATCATCACGCATTGTTTTCACGCCTTCAAAAGAAGCGCTTTCATTTTCGGATTTTTGAAGTAGGGAAATCCAACCTTCCTTCTCCTCTCCTACACTAAACTTCCATTTTAGTGAGGGTGCATCTGCTTCTACACCTGCAAACGCTTCAGTCAATTGTGATTCACAGATAACCGCCTTCGCTTCTGAATGATTGATTCGATAGACCAAATCCTTCTTTCGCAGCATTTCTGAGGAGGGAATAACAACAAGACCTGCTTTTAGACAGGCAATGTAGACAGCGTATGTATCAATTAGTCTAGGCATCATAATAAGAACGCGATTCCTGGGTTGCTAACCCTTCACTTGTTAAAGCGCCAGCAATGCGGTTCGCCTTTTCAAATAAACGCTTATATGTGATTTCTTGCTCTTGACCTTGATCGCTTCGCCATTTTAAAGCAACCTTGTTTTCGTTAGAAGCAAAGCGCTCCATTTCGCTTGTTAAATTATAATGTTCTGGTGCAATTAAGTCTTGCATAGTGTGCCTCCTCTATTATGTAATAGTTATATTATACACAAAAATGAGAAAGTTTTGAATCTATTCATATATAACGGTAGCGACAATTAGGACTTTACTGAGGATGAACCAACTAAAAAAGAGGAAGATGCACACGCATCTTCCTCCAAGCCAATTTATTCAATTATTTGGAGTATCCTCCGAACTGCTGTTCAGACTGCTGTACAAGACGTTTTGTAATCTCGCCACCAACTGAACCATTTGAACGTGAAGTTGAGTCAGGTCCAAGATTCACACCAAATTCAGAAGCAATTTCATATTTCATTTGATCTAAAGCTTGTTGTACACCAGGTACCACAAGTTTGTTTGTGTTAGCCATAAGTTATTCACCTCCTTGCCCATATCATGTGATAGACAAGAAGGTGCTATCCTTAATAACTTATGGCATTGGGGTAAAATGTTGGAAGTCTAAAGCAATTCATCAAAAGAATCGTCTTTTTCTCTAATGAGGATCGTCTCAACACCACTGACCGCTTCCTCAACAAGTTCCTCAATAGGCAAATACTGTTCAAATTTATTCGCGTGCTCACGCTTTGGCTTTGTTTTTGGCGCTTCTGGTAAAAATACCGTACAGCAATCTTCATAAGGACGAATGGAGATATCATACAAATCAATCGCTCTTGAAATCTTCATAATTTCTATTTTATCCATCGAAATAAGCGGCCTTATTACTGGGTAGTTTGTTACTTCGTTAATCGTGTTCATACTCTGAATCGTTTGACTCGCAACCTGGCCAAGACTTTCTCCTGTCGCAATCGCCAACGCATTATTTTTTTCAGCAAGTTTTTCTGTAATACGCATCATCATTCTTCTCATAATCGTCATGCTATAATTATCCGGCATTTCCTTTTGAATCGTCTTTTGCGTATTTGTGAACGGTACGATATGAAGGCGAATGTCCCCACCATATCGGGAAAGAACTTTTACTAAATCCTCTACTTTTTGTCTCGAACGTTCGCTTGTAAAAGGCGGACTGTGAAAATGCACTGCCTCAACTTTCACGCCTCTTTTCATTGTAAGATAGCCTGCAACAGGACTATCAATACCACCAGATAGCATTAGCATGACTTTATTGTCTTGTACAGTTGGCAATCCTCCTGCACCTTCCGAATTATTGCAGCTCAAATAAGTGCCATCCTGTTTCACTTCCACTTTCAATTCCATATCAGGATTGTGGACATCCACAGTCAACTTCTCTGTGTGACTAAGGACATAGCCACCTATATCGCGGTTCATATCCTGGGAACGGTGTGGAAACTGTTTGAATGGCCTTCTAACCGTTACCTTAAACGTCATACTCGCATTACCCATTTGATCTTTTACTAGCTGTAATGCTTTTTCTTTAATTAAGTTTAGGTCGTGTTCAGTTTTAATAGCAACACTTAAAGAATGAATTCCAAAAATCGTTTTAAGTTTCTTTAAAATTGGCTCTGGGTCTTCGCCGTTTAGTTTAACGATCATTCGATCAAAAGATTGATGCACTTCAATTGCCGGGAAATCTGATAATACTTGCTTCACTCTTTTTTTCAAAGATGTAATAAAGCCTTTTCTGTTTTTTCCTTTTAGAGAAATTTCACCGTAGCGAAGAATGATATGATCATACATAGCTATTACCTCATTACTTGTTTTATTTTTGGTATTGCCGTTCGCAACTCTTTCAGAAACAGGTCGATTTGATCGTTTGTTGTTTCAAAAGAAAGACTAATGCGAATCGCAGATTTTGCTCGTACTGCAGATAGACCCGCAGCTGTTAAAACGTGGCTTGCTTCTGCGACCTTTGAAGAGCAGGCCGAACGCGTCGAAACATAAATATCGTTTTCCTCGAGTGTATGAATGAGTACTTCTGGTTTAATACCGGGTACGGAAAAATTCACGATGTGCGGCGAGCCAGCGAGGGAACTATTTAACTGGACCCCGTCTATTTTTGCTAGCTCTTCTAACAATTTCCCTCTTAACGATCCGAGTGTGTCTTTACGAACCTTTGCTTTAGTTAAATACAAGCGAAGCGCCTTTGCCATCGCAACAATGCCTGGACCATTTTCCGTGCCTGACCGAATTTCATGTTCCTGTCCCCCACCTGAGAGGAGTGGAAATAAGACAAGTTTATCTCGCTTAATAAGTAAACCATTGCCCTTTAACCCGTGAAACTTATGCGCTGAGTATGAAACGAAGTCGGCATGAACCTCCTCAAAGTCAAGCGGTACTTTTCCAATGCCTTGTACGTCATCAATGTGAAATAACGCACGTGATTTCTTCTTTATAAGCTGTCCTATTTCTTTAATCGGTTGGATCGATCCAAGCTCGTTATTTACATGCATAATGGATACTAGAATTGTATCAGAAGTAAGGGCAGCTTCTAACTCGTCTAAAGAAACCTTCCCCTCTTGATCAACTGGCAGATAGGTTACTTTAAACCCTAGGGATTCAAGCTGTCGAAATGCTTCTAGGGTAGATGCGTGCTCAATACTGCTAGTGATTAGATGTTTTCCCTGATTCAAATACTGGAACGCTGTCCCTTTTATTGCAAGGTTATTACTTTCAGTTCCACCTGATGTAAAGATGATTTCATTTATTTTAACGTTTAGTAAATTTGCTATGCTTGACCTCGCTTGTCGAAGCAGCCTTTCCGCCTCTCCTCCTTTTCGATGTAGAG
Organism: Bacillus sp. RAR_GA_16; assembly: GCF_020165985.1. Lineage (GTDB taxonomy): Bacteria > Bacillota > Bacilli > Bacillales > Guptibacillaceae > Guptibacillus. The sequence goes on along the minus strand of NZ_JAIUKZ010000007.1, from coordinate 235,349 downwards.
AAGAAGGATTTGCAAAAAACTTTTCAGAAGCTGTGCGAAAAGCAACCAGTGCTTCTTCGTAAGGTTTCGTAGTAGCACTATTATCCAAATAAATCATATTATGACACCTTCAGTCATCTTTTATTTCCAACTAATAATCCTACCATAGGTTAAAGTAATTACCAAATCAATTATTCCAACTTAACAAGTGAGGTTGGCTTATTTTGATGGTTTATATCCATGGGGGATATTACCAAAATACCGTTATCCTATATAATAAATGGATGTAATTAGTCAGAATAGTTAATCATTAATAGAAACATTATGATTCACCGCCTAATTGTGTTAATATGAAGTCCGAAAATTAGGACATGTTAAACAGTTGATTCAGGAGGCATTTATGAAACTAAAATTATCGAATAAGGACATATTGACGATTGGGTTAATGCTATTTGCGCTTTTCTTAGGAGCAGGAAATATGATCTTCCCTCCAGCACTTGGACACTCTGCAGGTGAGAACATTTGGATGGCGACAGCCGGTTTTCTTATTACAGGTGTAGGACTTCCCCTTCTTGGCGTAACAGCTATTGGACTAACAGGAGGAAGTTTGAGAGATATCGCTTCTAAAGTCCATCCACTTTTTGGACTCATATTTACAGCAATACTCTATCTGGCAATCGGCCCATTCTTCGGCATACCGCGAACAGGAACGGTTGCATTCGAAATTGGCATTGTGCCATTTCTCAATGAATCAACAAATGTGAACGGACTGCCTTTGTTTATCTATACGCTTATCTTTTTTGGATTAACATTCTGGTTATCATTAAACCCAACGCGATTAGTGGACCGCGTTGGAAAAATGCTTACTCCACTTTTAATTTTAGTGCTAGGTAGTTTAATTATTGGAGCATTTGTTAACCCTCCTGGGCCTTTATCAACACCTTCACCTAACTATGAAAGCGGCGTTTTCTTTAAGGGGTTTATTGAAGGATATCTTACGATGGACGCAATTGCAGCGCTAGTATTCGGGATAGTAGTCATCCAAGCAGTTAACGATAAAGGAATCTCTGATCGTAAAACGGTGTCAATTGCTGTTCTAAAAGCTGGAATTCTGGCAGCAATTGGATTAACAGCAATTTATCTTTCACTGGCCTACATTGGTGCAACAAGTACACCTCTAGTCGGGTCTGCGAATAATGGAGGAGAGATTTTATCCAGTATTGCAAGCTATCTTTTTGGTACATTTGGTACCCTTTTATTGGGAGCAGCAATTACCTTCGCCTGTTTAACAACCTCAGTTGGTCTCGTGACAGCGTGCGGTGAATATTTTTCCAAAACATATTCAAAACTTTCTTATAAAACAGTTATATTAGTCGTAACACTATTCAGTACAGTGGTCGCTAATCTTGGCCTCACACAGTTAATTACGTTTACTTTGCCTGTTCTGATTGCCATTTATCCGATTGCCATTGTCTTAATATTCCTCACATTTATTAATAATGTCCTTCCAATTCATCACTATGTGTATAGGGGAGCGATTATCTTAACGATCTTTATTAGTGTCCCAAATGCTTTAGAGGGAGCCGGAATCATTCTCCCGGGTATGGGAATGATGGCGGCGTTACCCCTTTATAGTGAAGGCGTTGGTTGGGTTATTCCAGCCCTTATAGGAGCTGGAATGGGACTTCTCCTTTCTAAAACAAGTGACAAAAGATCGTGATTCAAAAACGCAGGCGACTTTGCCTGCGTTTTTTCGTTGTTCTTTTTTGTAAATAAAAAAAGCCCTCCTTGAAAGGAGAGCTACGATTTCACAGGTTCTCTTACATCTTCTTTGAGTGATTGAAGTACCTGTGGGTCTACTTTTTCAATGGCTGCTTCCGCAGTGGAAAGCGCATCATCATACTCATATTTCCTAAAGTGATCTTCTGCTTTTTGGAGCAATTCATCAACACTTCGATATTTTCCACGATAACGATTTCCGAACTGAATTAATCGTTCAGTTAAAACAGCGTCTTCCACAAGCTTCTTCGTAATCTCTGTACTATGTTCAACTGCGCGTTCTGCATCGCTTAACACTTCATTAATTTGATAAATATCAAGAGGGACATCGGAAAGACGTTCGCTTAATTCAATAATGATATCCTCTGCTAATTCATATCCATCGAGATAGGAGTCAGGAATGCCTGGTAAATTACTTAATTTCATCATCCTTCTCGATTCAATTAACTTACGCTTCAAGTCTTTGATTGTCTCAAGTGCTTTTAACTCATCGCGCCTAAGCATATGCAAGTTCTCTTTTTGAATCTGCATTTCGTGATCAATCGTTGCAAGATCTTGTTTTAGGGAGAGGACGGTTTCAGCTAGCGTCGTGTATGCCTGCTGATTTCCTTCTACCGCTTCTTGAACAGCATTAAATCGAATATGCATATCTGAAATTTTCATTTCAATATCTTTTACCATATTTAGTTCTTGTTCTTCTAACCGATAGCTTAATTGCACCACATTCGTTTCTTCCTGTAAATCCTGAAGATGTGAATTGGTTTTGAACAACTCCTGCTCTAGTTCTTCTACCTTTTCTGTAACAAGATGCCTTGCATCAACCTCAGATTCTAATTGATCATATAAACCTTCAATGCTTCTTCGTACTGCATCAATTTCTAATTTCATATTTTCAACTTCAGTTTTCTCAATCGACGATTCCCACCGCAATAGATCTGACTCTACCTGATCGATATGATCCTGAATCTCTAAGTGATCAAGAACATACCCTTCAGATGTCATTGCTGAAGTTCCATCTTCAAGTTCCTTTAATTGAGAAGGTATTTGCGTATGAACGAGGGCAATTAATTCTGGTGTTATAGCAATTTTATTCTGAACTGCCGTTAATCGCTCTTGAATGTCGATTAACACGCTTCTTGCCTCAAGATAGTTTCCTTCTTCTGTTAACTGTTCATAATGCTTAAGGTTATGTTTCAGTTCTTCAAGCTCTGTTTCAAGTGTTGGAAAAGCTTTTCCAAGGGAACGATTCTGCGACAGAAGACGCTGTTTTGCTTCTCGAAATAATTCTTGAACCGAGATGATATCTGTACGGTTTTGTTCTTCGCTTGAAACTAATTCATTAATATCTTCCAACATTAACTCAATTCGCTTCTCAGTTTGCTCTAACCGTTCATGGGTTTCAACTAGTGTAGCTTTCGCTTTACGAAAACGATATTTCTCAGCAGCTTCTTCTGTATCCATTAACTGTTCTTCTAAATTAGGAAGTTTAACGGCAACAATTTCGTCCCACTCTTCCCGCCACTTTTCAAATTTTTCTTCCGTTTGACCTGACATCGTTAATCCTTTCACTTTTGAGATTTCATCAGTGACAGGTCTATTCAAAATATCAATCTTCCATTCTTCTAGACGATCGATTTCATTGTATATTTTCCTTCTAGCAAAAGTGCCATATAATATGACGGCAATTAGTAAAATAATCGCAATGACAATATACTCCAACGGAAGCACCCCTTCTTCCACATCATCAATTTATGTATGCATGCTCATTAAGCAGTCTAAATCATCAGATATAGATCGTTTGTAAACAAATATGTAGGAAATTCATTAATGTTTTTATGATACCATGTAATTACCTCTTTGACTAAATAAATTCAATATTCGACATCTAAAATCCTTGATTATATTATAAACTTTTTCATTTTTTGAAAGAAGGTGCTTTAGAATGAGTATTTCATATGATGGTCATGTCCACTCTCCTTTCTGTCCACATGGTTCCACCGACCAATTAGAAGAGTATGTAGAAGCAGCACTTCAAGCAGGTTATAAAGGAATGACCTTTACAGAACACGCGCCTCTACCAAAAAGCTTTATTGATCCAGTTCCAAATAAGGACAGTGGGATGAAATGGGAAGTTGTCCATAGCTATTTTAATTCCATTCAACAATTGAAGGAAAAGTATAGGGGCTTCATTGAGATTAATAGCGGACTTGAAGTCGATTATGTTGAAGGATATGAGGAAGAAACAAAACAATTACTCGATTTAATTGGTCCCTATTTAGATGATGCTATTCTTTCTGTCCACTTTATAAAACATGGCGATAAATACACCTGTCTTGACTATAGCCCTGAGACATTTGATGACTTGGTTCACTCATTGGGTTCAGTGGAGAAAGTTCATAAGAAATATTATGAAACTGTATTAAAGTCCGTTTGTTCAAATTTAGGAAATTACAAGCCAACACGAATAGGTCATATCACTCTCGTCAATAAATTCCAAAAAAAATTCCCATATGAAAATGAGTTTAATACAGAAATCACAAGTATTCTTGATGCGGTTAAAGAGAGGGGCTATACCCTCGACTATAATGGTGCCGGAACAGTAAAGCCACTTTGTGGTGAACCTTATCCAAGCGACCGAGTCGTTCAAGAAGCGTTAAAACGAGAAATCCCTTTCGTCTATGGCTCCGATGCCCATAGTGCAAAAGGGATTGGTCAAGGAGCAGAAAGGTTGATTACTCAGCAACTTCAAATGCCAAATAAATTCAACCGTTCATAACAAGCGGTCGCTCCTCCCACTTCTTGTCCTTACAAACAGTTAATTGAATCCATTCATTTAACTGTTTGTTATATTTTTCAATGAAATAACGTTCATTAGGTTGAATGTGATGCACTTCAAGAATATATTGTGGGTGTAAGAAAGGCATCGAAAGCATTCCTTTCATTTGCAACACAAGATAATCGATTGGTTGAGGACGAAATTCCTTTCTTGCAAAACCCGCTTCAAAAATCCTCGTGAAATAGTACTTTTCTTTCGAGAGATAAGTGGTCATGATTTCACGAACAAGCACGGAATCGAACGTAATTTCTCGGTGTACAAATCGAGCTAACTGTCTATTCAAGTATTGATATTCCATCACACGGTGAATCGCTTCAATTAAACATGACTTCGCTGAATGCGCTTCAAGCTGCTGATAAGCCGTTTCGATCTCACTGACGTACCCTTCTAGAAAAGAAGTCATCAAAAACTCTGCTAATCCCTTTTTTCCATTAAAATAATAAGAGATCAGTGCAACGTTTACATCAGCTTTACTCGCAATGTCACGAACTGAAGTACCGTGGAATCCTTTCGTGTTAAAAAGTTGAATGGCGGCCTGGATGACACTTCGCTTCGATACTGTATCTCGCTCCTGTTTCACTAGGAACCACCTCCAAAGAGTTCGATCATAACTAACTGATTCGTTAATTTCAGGCTTATTCCTTTAATTATCGTGCGACAAAATATGTGTGTTAATCAACAAGATTTGATATGATAATCGTAATTTCGAGTTAAGGAAGAGGTGTTTTGACATGTTTGAAGTCGAATCCTATTCAGGAAAAAGAGAAAAAGACTATCAAATGGTAATTAAACAATTAAGAGCATTGCTTGATGGGGAAACGAATCAGCTAGCCAATCTTGCAAATGCTTCTGCTTTATTAAATCAGTTTTTATCAGACGTGAACTGGGTGGGTTTTTATTTATACGAAAAAGAAACCGATCAACTTGTTTTAGGCCCATTCCAGGGACTACCTGCTTGCGTTAGAATTCAGAATGGAAAAGGCGTATGCGGTACCGCATCCAAAGAAGGCAAGACTATGAGAATTGAAAATGTTCATGAGTTCCCTGGACATATCGCCTGTGATGCCGCATCTCAATCTGAAATCGTAGTACCTATGTTTTCTAATGATACCCTTCTTGGAGTTCTTGATATTGACAGCCCTAAAGTGGGGCGCTTTGATGAAGTGGATCAAGAGTATTTAGAGAAATTCACTGTAGCATTGCAAGATTTCCTCTAAAACGGAATTCATTCACAAAATCTTTAAACGAACAAACGTCCGCTGGAAAGCTTATTCCAACGGACGTTTGTTTTATCTTTCAAGCGCTTGTTCGATATCCTCCCATATGTCTTCCCAGGCTTCAAGTCCAATCGAAAGTCGAATGAGCGATTCACTAATCCCCATTCTTTTCCTCTCTTCTTCAGGAACAACTGCGTGTGTCATTGTAGCAGGATGCTGAATTAACGTTTCTGCATCACCAAGACTAACCGCAATTTTGATCATTCTTAGGTGATTCATAAAATGTTGCGCTTCTTGTTTGCCACCCTTTATTTCAAAACTTATTAACCCACCCGGGCTTTTCATCTGCTTTTGTGCAATCGAAAAAGAGGGCGATTCTTCTTGTCCTGGATACATCACGTTAGTTACTGCCGGATGCTCAATCAACTTTTTAACTATGCTTCTAGCATTCGAGCAGTGGCGATTCCATTCGGATAGGGAGAGTCTTTAGGCCTCGAAGAAGCAACCACGCATCAAAAGGAGAAAGTATGCCTCCAATATCTTTTTGCGTACTCTTTGCAATGGAAGTAATCGTCTTCTGATCACTCACGACAAGTCCCGCTACCACATCTCCATGCCCTCCAATATATTTAGTAGCACTGTGTAACACAATATCGCACCCAAACTCCATTGGACGTTGTAAATAAGGGGTTGAAAATGTGTTATCGACAACCACCGTAATTCCTTTCTCCTTTGCGACAGAAGAGATCATACCAAGGTCAATTAATTTTAGTGTCGGATTAATGGGTGTCTCAATATATATCACTGTTGTATTTGGACGAATTGCCTGTCGAATTTGTTCCACTGAATCGAGCGGAAGCAAGTCATGCTCAACTTCAAATTTCTCTTCTATCATTTTGAGTAGCCCAAAAGTACAGCCGTACACACCTTCAGAGCATAGAATATGGTCACCTGACTTCACAAGATGCATAAGAACCGCAGATACAGCTGCCATACCTGAACCAAAAGCTAGTCCTGCCTCAGCATTTTCAAGAGAAGCTATACGTTCTTCCAACATTCGAACAGTAGGATTACCTAATCTAGAATAAATGTATCCTGGCTCCTCACCAGCAAACCTTTTTTCACCGGCTTCAGCTGTTTCAAAAGTAAAAGTGGATGTTTGGTAGATCGGTGATGCTAGGCTATTGTGATGTGATTTTGATTCGTATCCATCATGTATCGTTTTTGTTTCAAAGCGATGTTTTCCTTTCAACGTCATAACCCCCTGTTATAAAATCGCACGTTACCCTTTCATTGTAAGCGTTTTCAATTATAAGGTGAAGAGGAATTTATCTTCCTAAAAGGGCGTGCGAGTTCTTCATGTTCATATCATTCCTACGAAAGTTGACAACCTTAACTGAAAGAGTTACAATTGCATTTGTGTAAAATAAGAATGGGCAGCAGCGTGACGGGCTGCGATTTCATTGTGTTCCTTTTAATAGGTACGCCGCGTACCCTCCGGCTGTCGAGGTGAAGGCGTGTGAAAACACAATGTGCGCAAACCGGAATCACGACACTGTTTTTATTTTATACCAATAATATATGGTATAAAGGAGGAGCTAATTATGGCTCGTTATACAGGACCAAGTTGGAAAATTTCTCGTCGTCTTGGTATTTCTCTAAGTGGAACAGGTAAAGAATTGGAAAAGCGTCCTTACGCTCCAGGTCAACACGGACCTAACCAGCGTAGAAAGCTTTCTGAATATGGACTTCAGCTTCAAGAGAAGCAAAAGCTTCGTCACATGTACGGCATGACTGAGCGTCAATTCCGTCGTCTTTTCGATGATGCTGGTAAAATGAAAGGTGTTCACGGTGAAAACTTCATGATTCTTCTTGAAGCTCGTCTTGATAACCTTGTTTATCGTCTGGGTCTAGCTCGTACTCGCCGTCAGGCTCGTCAGCTAGTTAACCACGGCCACATCACTGTCGATGGCAAACGCGTTGATATCCCTTCTTACCGCGTAGCGACTGGTCAAGTCATCAGCGTTCGTGAGAAGTCAAACAACCTTGACATCATCAAAGAAGCAATCGAAGTAAACAACTTCGTTCCAGAATACCTTACTTTCGATGCAGATAAGCTTGAAGGTACGTTCTCTCGTCTTCCTGAGCGTTCTGAACTTCCTGCTGAAATTACTGAAGCTCTTATCGTTGAGTACTACTCTCGTTAAGCTGTTTCAAAAAACCCCGGAAATGATTCCGGGGTTTTTCTTATGTTTACATAGCTAGGAAAATAATAAAAAAAGACGCTTTAAGCGTCTCTTCTTTAAAGATTAATAAGTAAGGAGGAAATATTTCTTCTTCCCTCTTCGAATAATGACGTACTGATTTTCAATTTGATCGCTTTCTGAAATCACTTTGTCCATTTCCTGACAGCGTTCACCGTTAATATATACAGCACCATTCTTCACGTCTTCTCTTGCCTGACGCTTAGAAGGTGAAATACCTGCTTCGACTAATAAATCAATCAGACCCTTTTCCCGATCTTCTACATGATAAGAAGGAACGTCTTTGAAGCCTAAGCGGATTTCATCTGCTGTTAATTGCTTAATATCTCCACTGAAAAGAGCTTCGGAAATATTAACTGCCTGCTGAAGTTTTTCTTCTCCATGCACAAGCTTCGTTACGTTTTCAGCTAACGTGCGATGCGCTTCTCTTTTTTCTGGTGCTTCTAAATGTTTCTTTTCAATCTCTTTAATTTCGTCAATGCTTAAGAACGTAAAGTAATAAAGAAACTTCACAACATCGCGATCATCTGTATTAATCCAGAATTGATAAAACTCATATGGAGAAGTTTTATCAGCATCTAACCAGATTGCACCACCTTCAGATTTACCAAACTTAGATCCATCACTTTTCGTCACAAGCGGGAAGGTTGCACCAAAAGCTTTGGATGATTCTTCGCTTCCTTCTTCTTTACGAATCAATTCAAGACCAGCAGTGATATTTCCCCACTGATCGCTACCTCCAATTTGCAAGCGGCAATTCTCTTTCCGATACAGTTGAAGGAAGTCATACGATTGTAGAATCATGTACGTAAACTCAGTAAAAGAAATCCCGGCTTCAAGTCGTGACGTTACTGAATCTTTTGCTAGCATGTAGTTTAGACCAAAGTTCTTACCTACATCGCGAAGAAATGGGATGACGTTTAACTCGCCGATCCAGTCATAGTTGTTTACAGCTTTGGCAGCATTCGCTTCTGTTTCGAAATCTAAAAAGCGTGCAAGCTGCCCCTGTAATTTGTTCGTCCATTCCTTTACGATATCCTCGGAATTTAACGTACGTTCATTCGAACGGCCACTTGGATCACCAATCAGTCCCGTTGCCCCACCTACAAGTGCAATTGGCGTATGACCAGCAAGTTGAAATCTACGAAGCGCCAATACTGGTAAAAGATGACCAATATGAAGACTATCTGCTGTTGGATCAAAACCTGAATAAAGAGCAATTCGATTTTCATTAAGCTCTTTTTCTAATCCTTCTCGATCGGTTACCTGGTTTAATAGCCCTCTTGCTTCTAATTCATCTAAAATGTGCATGTCATCGACTCCCTTTGTTAATCGTGTAGTATTTCCGTAATATCGTTTTTAAAACATAAAAAAAACCCATCCCTAAAAAGGGACGAGTTTGATCGCGGTACCACCCTTGTTGAAGAAAACAGCTTTCTTCCACTCAGTCAGGATAACGGCCTGAACCGTCTAATGCTACACAGACAATGTCTTTCCCATTAGATGCTCATGGAGGTAATTCGCATTTTCCTTTATACTGGTTCTCACCGACCACCAGCTCTCTGAAAAAGGGAAGAAAAGGCTACTTCATCCAATCACGGCATGTCGTTCATTAAAAAACGCTATCTAAATTAATAGCACAAACGAAAAACCATGTCAATTCTAAGCCTACTGAACTTCCTACCAGTTTATACAAATCTCGACGACATATGCTATAATAAATAGGATTAATTTGAGGAGGTATAGGAATGCGAGAGCTTTTTTCTTCTATCAGGCAGAAGTGGAACGCGTTCATTGATAGATTACAAGAATACAATATATTAACCGGCTCCAGAATCGCCTATAAAGTCGTTTGGAATCTTTTTCTTATCTTTATAGTGCTTGGTCTAATGGGCGCCTTTTTCGCCGGTGGTGTTGGTGCAGGATATTTTGCATCGCTTGTAAAAGATGAACCGATTCGCTCTTACGATGAGATGAAGAGTGACGTTTATAACTATGAAGAAACCAGTGAAGTCTACTTTGCTGGAGACGTATTTCTTGGAAACTTCCGCTCAGACATTGAGCGAAAAGAAGTTGAGTTAAAAGACGTTTCTCCTCTTCTACAAGAGGCGGTCATTTCCACAGAAGATGAATATTTTTATGATCATGACGGTATTGTTCCAAAAGCAATTGGACGAGCCGTACTGCAAGAAGTCACGAATTCAGATGATCGCAGTGGCGGGAGCACGCTTACTCAGCAGCTCGTAAAAAACCAAATTTTAACGAGAGAAGTTTCATTTGAACGAAAAGCAAAAGAAATGTTGCTCGCGCTTCGACTAGAAAACTTCTTCAATAAAGATGAAATCCTTGAAGCGTATCTTAACATTGTTCCTTATGGACGAAATGCCTCTGGAAATAACATTGCTGGCGTTCAAACAGCCTCACAGGGCATATTTGGCATCAATGCAAGTGAATTAAACTTGCCACAAGCTGCCTTTATTGCTGGTATTCCCAAAAATCCTTATACATACACTCCATTTACAAATTCGGGTGAGGTAAAGGACGATCTTTCAGCCGGAATTGAACGGATGGAATTCGTTTTATACCGCATGTATCAAGAAGAAACGATTACCAAAGATGAGTACAACAAGGCGCTAGACTATGACATTGAAAAAAACCTGGCGACATCTTCACCTTCACCAGTTGAGAAATACCCATATCTTACATTTGAAATTGAAGATCGTGCTAAACGCGTACTTGCCGAGCAGATCGCTGATGAAGAGGGGTATGATGGTGAGAAGCTTGCGAAGAGTTTAGATAACTACAATCAAATTACTTATGAGGCTAATATTAATGGCGTGAGCGCGACTGAAATTGCAAAGCAAAAGGAACTTAAGTGGGATAAAATTCAGGAAGATTCTGAAGTATTCTTAGAGTTCATGAGTAATGCTGAAATTGAACTGCGCAAAAATGGCTATAAAATCTATACGACAATTGACAAAGATATGTACGATAAAATGAATGAAGCAAAAGATAAAGCTCTGGGTAATTCAAATTATTTCCAGGGTGCTAAAACCGTCTCAGTGCAAGATCCTGAAACTGGTGAGCTAGTTAATAAAGAGCTTCCAATGGAAGTGGGAAGTATGTTAATTGAAAACAAATCAGGAAAAATCTTATCGTTCATTGGAGGAAGCGACTTTAGTAAGGAGCAATTAAACCATGCTACAGGAGCCTACCGTTCTAATGGATCGACAATGAAACCATTACTGGACTATGCACCGGCAATGGAGATGGGGAAAGTTCAACCGGGTTATATTATACCTGACCTCCCATCTGATAACCTTCCTTGGCTTCCTGATAACTACGGTAAAAACTTTCACGGTCTTGTTACTGCTCGTACATCATTAGAAAAATCTTATAATGTACCAGCTGCTAAAATATATCAAAAAATGGATTCTTATCAAGCTACTGAATATTTAATGAAAATGGGATTTAGTACTTTAACATTAGAAGATCGCTCAAATTATGCTACTTCAATAGGTTCCCTAGTTAGAGGGGTCACTGTCGAAGAAAATACGAACGCCTTTGGAACATTCGCAAATGGCGGAAAATTCGTAGATGCTTATATGATTGATAAAATAGTCGATCGCGATGGTAACACCATTTTCGAACAAAAACCAGAACCAGTCGAAGTTTTTAGTCCTCAAACAGCGTACCTTACGATTGACATGATGCGCGATGTTATCAGTCAGGGTACGGCTCAAGATATTCCGAGCAAATTAAAATTTGCTTCTGATTGGGCAGGTAAAACAGGTACTGGACAAAATTACAAAGACGCCTGGTTTGTAGCCGTAAATCCAAACGTCTCACTAGGGGTTTGGACAGGCTATGATCTCGAACTACCGATGGATTCAAACCTTTATTCAAAACGGAATAAAAACTTATGGGCTCTATTTGCAAATGCAGCATACGACGCAAAACCTGAAATAATGGACCCAGAAGAATCGTTTAAAATGCCAACTGGTATTGTGCAGCGTTCATTCTGTGGCATTTCAGGAAAGCTTGCATCTGACCTTTGTCAGAAAGCTGGCCTTGTCCAAACGGACCTCTTTAATGCAAAGTACGTACCGACAGAAGTGGATGACAGTTTGACTGAAGGACGCTATGTTGTCATTAACGGTAAAACCTATCAGGCACTCAGTTCTACTCCTGCAGAGTTTGTGTCTAGCGGTGTGATGATTAAAGAAGATTACTTCTCGGGAGTCGATCTTGCATCACTTTTACCATCCGAATTAAAAAATCTAAATATCGTCTCAGAAGGTGAAACTGCTTCGGAGAATGGGAAAAAACCAGGTGCTGTTGGTGGCGTTTCAATTAATGGAAAAACCCTGAATTGGAGCGCATCAGGTGAAAGCGATATTGTTGGTTATCGCATTTATCGAGCTTCAAATGGTAGTAATTCCTTTACGAAACTAGGAAGTATAAAAGCATCTGATGGAAGTTCATTTAACATTCCTTCTGGTGCATATGCTTATTATGTTACAGCGGTAGATGTAGCTGGTAACGAATCAGGAGCTTCTGCTAAAGTAACAAGTGGGGATTGGTCAGAAAAACCGGAGCCAAAACCTGAGAAAAAGCCAGCCACTGAGCCTTCAACAGATGAAGACAATAATGATGCTTCGGCTAACGAAGAAAATGAAAATGACGGTTCAAACAATGAGAGTGATGAATCGAACAATTCAAATGAAGCATCTTCAAATGAAGAAACAACGAATAATGATGAAAACACAAACGCCTCTACCTCAGGTAATGGAGGTAATGGAGGTAATAGCGGAAACAGCAATTCAAATGGTGCCGATAGCGGAAATAATTCCAGTAGCACTAATAATTCGAGTGATCAGTAAGAAAACAGCCTGCAGCAATCGCTGCAGGCTGTTTTTGATTATTTAATCTTCCATTGTCGACAAGTCACCAGTTGGCAAATCAAGTTCCCAAGCTTTTAACACGCGACGCATGATTTTACCACTTCTTGTTTTTGGCAGCTTATCTCTAAATTCTATTTCACGTGGTGCAGCATGAGCGGCAAGACCTTTTTTGACAAAATTACGAATCTCCTCCATTAACTCATCAGATGGCTCATGACCATCTCTCAGTGCTATAAAGGCTTTAATGATTTCACCTCGAACTGGGTCTGGTTTACCAATCACCCCAGCTTCAGCGACAGCACTGTGTTCAACTAGTTTACTTTCAACTTCGAACGGACCGACTCGTTCACCAGAAGTCATAATGACGTCATCCACACGCCCCTGGAACCAGAAGTATCCGTCCTCATCTTTATAAGCCGAATCACCAGATACGTACCAGTCCCCTTTTAAGAAATAACTTTCATATTTCTCAGGACGATTCCAAATGGCTCGCATCATTGATGGCCATCCCTTTTTAATCGCAAGGTTACCCATTCGATTAGCTGGTAGTTCATTCCCTTGATCATCAACGATCGCTGCGTGCACACCTGGAATCGGTTTACCCATTGATCCAGGTTTTATTTCCATAGAAGGGTAATTGCTGATTAGCTGTGCACCGGTTTCTGTCATCCACCAATTGTCATGAATGCGAAGATCAAGAACTTGATTCCCCCATTTAATAACCTCAGGATTTAACGGTTCTCCGACACTTAAAACATGGCGTAGGGATGATAGATCAAATTTCTTAACGATCTCATCTCCCGCTCCCATAAGCATACGAAATGCGGTTGGAGCACTATACCATACAGTTACTTCATATTTTTCGATTGTTCCATACCAGTCTTCTGGACTAAAGCGTCCACCGCGAATAACGTTTGACGTTCCGGCAAGCCATGGAGCAAAAATGCCATAGGACGTTCCAGTTACCCAACCAGGGTCGGCTGTACACCAGTAGACATCATCTTCTTTTAGATCAAGTACCCATTTCGCTGTTTGATAGTGTTGGACCATCGCATTATGAACATGTAGAACACCTTTTGGCTTACCTGTTGAACCTGAGGTGTAATGAAGAATCATACCATCTTCACGATCAACCCACTCTATTTTCAACTTCTTTTCCGCTGATTCAAAATGCTTATAAAAGTCTATATAAGGACCTTCTTCTTCAACATTCTCTCCTACTAGAACTACACTTTCGAGATTTGGAAGCTCATCAACCGGAACACGTTCAAGTAGTTCAGGTGTGGTAACAAGTACCTTTGCCTCGCTATCCTCAAGGCGATCCCTTACTGCCCCTTCCATAAAAGCTTCAAAAAGCGGACCAGCGATTGCACCAAGTTTAAGTGTGCCTAGAAGAATAAAGTATAATTCTGGAGAGCGTGGCATGAATATAAAGACGCGATCCCCTTTTTCCACATTCACTTTTTTTAGAACGTTTCCTGCTTTGTTGCTCATTGCTTTCATTTCACTGTACGTGTATTTCTCATCTCGAGTTGGGTCAGAAAAATAAAGAGCTACCTTGTTTTTACGATCGGACTCAGCGTGCCTATCAATGGCTTCATAAGCCATATTTACATTCCCTGTTTCACTCCAAGTAAATGTTTTCTCCACGTCTTTCCAATCAAAATTTTCGTATGTAGCTTCATAATCCTGTAAATTATGATTACCCAATGTAGCAGAAAGCGGTTTCAATTCCATAAGTAATCTCCTCCTTCTCCTTCATGTCTTTCCCTGTTAGTATAACATAAATTCCTAATTTTTTAACAAATGACAAAACTTCAAAAAATACAATTGAAACCCCTTACATTTAGTTTGTTTCATGTATAATAAGAATAGAGACCATTATGAAAAGGTGGTGACTAGATGGAACATCAGAAAACGTATAATGCAATTGAGTGGAACACACCTCATGGAAAATTAATTATTGAAGGCCCGATCAGTCCCAATCGCCTGGCATCCTATCATTTACATAAGGATCTTGTCGCATTTCGTCCACCTGAACAACAGCACAAAGCACTGGTTGAAATAGCCGGTCTTCCTGAAGGCCGAATTATTGTTGCTAGAGAGAGGGAAACGATCGTGGGATACGTTACCTTTCTTTATCCGGATCCTCTTGAACGGTGGTCGGAAGGAAACATGGAAGATTTGATTGAGTTAGGGGCAATTGAAGTTATCCCAAAATACCGTAATGCGAAAGTTGGGAAAAGCCTTCTAAAAACTTCCTTTATGGACGATGCCATGAATGATTATATTGTGATTACGACTGAGTATTATTGGCATTGGGATCTTAAAGGAACAGGGCTATCAGTCTGGGATTATCGTAAAGTGATGGAGAAAATGATGAACGCAGGAGGTCTTGAATGGTATGCAACGGATGACCCTGAAATCAGTTCTCATCCAGCAAACTGCTTAATGGCCAGGATTGGATCAAGAATTAATCAAGACTCTATTCAAGCATTTGATCGCCTACGTTTCCATAATCGCTTCATGTATTAAGATGGCAAAGGAGTGAGTGAAGTTGGTTATTGAAGAGATAATGAATCGAAATGTATTCTCGCTTGAAGAGAATCAAACAATCGCGGATGCGATCATTCTTATGAGAGAGAAAAACATTCGTCACCTGCCAATCGTGAATACTGTCGGAGAACTTGTAGGTATTGTTTCGGATCGTGATCTTAAAGATGCTAGTCCATCTATTCTTGACACAAATCCGAACAAGGAAGTGTTACAATCACATCTTTCCTCGATTATGAAGAAAAACGTGATTACGGCTCATCCACTAGATTTCGTTGAAGAAATCTCTACCATTTTCTACGAGCAGCGGATTAGTTCCATTCCAATTGTGGAAAATCGAAAAGTCATTGGCATGGTAACTGAGACAGATATGTTACATACGCTTATCCTACTTACAGGGGCGCACCAGCCTAGCTCACATATTGAAGTTCAGGTCGCTAACGTATCTGGACAGCTCGCTGACATTACCCAAATTATAAAAAAACGGAAGGTTAACATCATCAGCGTACTTGTTTATCCATGCAGTCATGATGAGAAATACAAAAATATTGTTTTTCGCATTCAGACAATGAATCCAACTTCGGTCGTAAATGATATCAAAAAGGAAGGTTATGAGGTTCTCTGGCCAAGCATGCCGGGTGTTCAAAAATGACGTGCGATTCCGTTTTTGTTTACTCCACAGATTACCTTAACTATAAATTTAGTGATGACCATCCTTTCAACCATATTCGTGTTAAACTAACTCAAGATCTATTAACTGAGATTAATGCTTTACAAGAAACTGATGTGCTTGCTCCTCGTATAGCAACAGATGATGAAATTGCGCTTATTCATGACCCAGCCTATATTGACGCAGTGAAAAAAGCAGGAAAAGGAAGTCTCGCTTCCTCTGTCGCAGCGAATTATGGACTTGGTACGGAAGATACGCCTATTTTTTCAAATATGCACGAAGCAAGCGCCCTCATTGTTGGGGGGACACTTACAGCAGTTGACGCCGTTATGACAGGTAAATCTGATCATGCGCTCAATGTAGGCGGTGGGTTGCATCACGGTTTTAGAGGAAAAGCGTCTGGTTTTTGTATTTATAATGATAGCTCTATTGCGATTGAGTACATGAAGAAAAAATATGGTGCAAGAGTACTATATGTCGACACGGATGCCCATCACGGTGATGGTGTTCAATGGGCTTTCTATGATGATCCTGACGTTTGCACCCTCTCCATTCATGAAACAGGTCGCTACCTCTTTCCCGGCACAGGAAACATTAATGAAAAAGGTCAGGGAAAAGGATATGGGTTTTCGTTTAATGTTCCCATCGATGCTTTTACGGAAGATGAATCGTTTCAGGAAGTTTACGAAGCCTCCTTCAGGAAAGTAATCGATTTTTTTAAACCTGATGTAATTTTAACTCAAAATGGTGCCGATGCTCATTATTACGATCCACTAACTCACCTTTCTGTTTCAATGAAAAGCTATGAATTTATTCCGAAATTAGCCCATCAACTTGCACATGAATACTGTAATGGAAAATGGATTGCAGTTGGAGGTGGCGGATATGACATTTGGCGAGTGGTACCAAGAGCGTGGTCGAGGATTTGGCTTGAAATGAAAGGGTTATCAATGACAGGAAGACTCCCACAGCAGTGGTTAGAATCGATGGAATCCCCTTTCTCCTCTTACTCTCCCTGAAAATTGGCATGACGAGAAAAATTTATACGATCCCATTCCGCGAAAACAAGAAATTACGGAAAAAAACAAACTAACTTGTGAGCGAGCGCTCTATCAAATAACGAAGGAATAAAAAAACGAGCCCAAATGGCTCGTTTGATTATTCCTCGTTATGAATGGTTGAATTACGATGTTGCAAACGGTGCGGCAATACAACAGTTTGCTCTTCAACTGTTTCTTTATTCATTAATTTCGTTAGTAGGCGCATCGCAACGGCTCCGATATCGTACATTGGTTGTACGACCGTAGAAAGTGTTGGTCGAACCATTGTAGCCAGTCTTGTGTTATCAAAGCCAACCACTTCGAAATCTTCCGGTACATTATATCCGTTATCTTGTGCAGCATGAATAACGCCAAGAGCCATTTCATCTGTCCCAGCAAAAATAGCTGTAGGCTTCTCATCTAGCTCAAGGAATCCTTCCATCGCTTCAATGCCTGAATCATACGTATAGTCACCGATGGCTACACAGTTTTCATCAACTTTCATCCCAGCATCTTCAAGAGCCGTGCGATAGCCAAGGAACTTTTCTTCCCCGTTAATTGGGTCTTCAAGTGGACCACTAACAAGCCCTATTTTTTTATGTCCCTTTTCAATAAAGCTTGTAACGAGCTCATAAGCCGCCTTCTGATAGTTGATATTAACCGAAGGGATTTCCTGACTCTTTTCAAGCGTTGCGGCTAGGACAATTGGGACAGGTGAGCGCTTGAATTCTTCCACGTGCTCCTCAGTAATTTTACCACCCATGAAAACAATACCGTCCACCTGTTTCCCAAGCATTGTGTTCAATAAGTGAATTTCTTTCTCTTTGTTTTGATCGGAATTACTTAAAATAATGTTATATTTGTACATTGTCGCGATATCTTCAATACCTCTTGCAAGCTCTGCGAAGAAAATACTTGAGATATCAGGTATGATAACCCCTACAGTTGTCGTTTTCTTACTCGCAAGTCCCCTTGCGACAGCATTAGGTCGATACCCAAGTCTTTCAATCGCTTCTAACACTTTTTTCCTAGTGGCAGGCTTTACATTAGGGTTACCATTGACAACTCTTGATACCGTTGCCATCGATACTCCAGCTTCTTTCGCTACGTCATAAATCGTTGTATTCACGATGATCCTCCTTCATGCTCTTACGGACTTTAATTTACTTAATGATACGATACTATCCTTTTGACTGCAAACCAAATCCATTTATCGGCTAACACTAATTCATTGTTTTATCCGTGTGAAAATGTCTACAATTGGTATGTAGGATGTTTCACAAGTAGATACTGTATTAAAGATAGCATATTTAAAGCGTTTTTGCTTCATATAAGCATAAATTTCACACATAAAATGATAACAGTATGCTATTTGTCTTGATTATTACATATGATAACACTCTTCTGCTCTTTTATTCCCAACCTATCCCACTTATTGAAATAGATACAACAAAAAACCTTCTACTTAAATAGTAGAAGGCGTAACTTTTGCTGGATTGAATAATCCACTAGCTTTTAGATCTTCAACAAATTGTTCGTATTGTGGAATGTCTAACTGTTGAGCTGCATCTGAAAGGGCAACCGCTGGATCTGGATGAACCTCGACCATAATCCCATCAGCACCAATCGCGAGACCAGCTTTTGCTGCTGGGAATAAAAGATCTTTTCGACCAGTTGAATGCGTTACATCAACTAGAACAGGCAAATGTGTTTCTTGTTTTAGAATTGGGACAGCTGTAATATCTAGTGTGTTTCGCGTTGCTTTTTCGTACGTTCTGATTCCACGTTCACAAAGCATAACCTGGGTATTTCCGTTCGAAACAATGTACTCGGCAGCATTAATGAATTCCTGAATTGTTGCGGATAATCCTCGCTTAAGGAGAACTGGTTTATCAACAGAACCTGCCGCTTTAAGCAGCTCGAAGTTCTGCATATTACGTGCTCCAATTTGGATGACATCCACGTATTTTACTGCTGTTTCAATATCAGCCGGATTGACAATCTCACTTACGACTGCTAGATCGTATTCATCAGCAACTTGCTTAAGAATCTTCAAACCTTCTTCACCAAGACCCTGGAAATCGTATGGTGACGTACGTGGTTTGAAAGCACCACCGCGGAGCATTTTAAATCCTTGCTTCTTAACTGCTTTCGCGACTTCTGCAACTTGCTCATAGCTTTCAACAGCACACGGTCCCGAAATAAGAACCTGGCTACCATTTCCAACTTTTTCGCCTCTAATATCAATAACTGTGTTATCTGGCTGACGTTTTCTTGAAACGAGTAACGCTTTCCGGTGATCGTCTTCCTGTAGCTCAAGGCTTGCCTTAAAAATTTCCTTGAAGATATGCTGAAGAGTGGAATTATCAAATGGCCCACCATTTTTCTCTGTAAGCATATCAAGCATCTTACGCTCTCGAACAGGGTCAAAACGATTAATTCCCTGCGCTTTCTTTACTCTACCTATCTCTTTCGCAACTTCAGCACGCTCATTAATTAAATCAAGCAGCTGCAAGTTAATCTCGTCTAATTTCTCTCTCAACTCATCAATCTGGATATTAGCCATAATATCTCCACTCCTATCTGTTTAAGTGATTAGGGTTATTATATACGATGAAAAATAAAATGTCACTACTTTTCTTTTAATTCTTAAACGCTTTTAAGCATTAAATCATGTCAGTAAAAGAAAAACGGCTTTATGTCGCCGTTTTATTTTAAAAATTGCTCAGCAGCTTCTGTTAAAGAAGTATAAGTAATTCTCCAATGGGAATCATTCCAAACCACTTCCTCGCCATTAAAAACAAGCGCCTGAGGTGACTGATGCTTCACTCCATACGTTTCTGCAATTTCAGTTGATAAAGGGCGAGATTCCTGAACATTTAAATAGTATACTTCTCTCGACACGTCATCAGAGAACTTTTCAAATTCCTCAAAAGCTTGAGCGCTTATTGGACAGGTTGTACTATTTTTAAATAATATAAATTGAGCGTTTTCCTTCTTAATCCGCTGAAAATCGTCTGAAGTTGTTAGTTTTGTAATGGCCATCATTTGTCCCCTTTCATCTAGCTATATTCTCATTATAAAGAACTTGTGACGAAATGAAAAAGAAGAAGCATTAAGCTTCTTCTTTTTCTGTCTGCCATACGTATTAAAGCTTCGTTGGATTTTCCATTGAAGCTGGTTCTTCTTCAGAAAAATGATCATTAAGATCCTGCTGGAAGTTTTCTACATCAGCATCGGCTTGCGTATGAAGGGCTTCATTTTCTTGGGACTCAAGATTACGATCTTTAATCTTTGAAACAAGGTTGTTCGACTGATCCGAAACCTGCTTGTAGATTGTTGAAGATTTTTCTTTCGCACGATTAGCAAAGTCTGTGCTACGTTCTACTGCAGACTCACGGAATTGTGACGTTTTGTCTTTTACAACTCCTGCTTGTTGGTTAAGATCGCTTCTAAGTTCTTTACCAGATTTAGGTGCTGATAGTAGTGCAGCAGCTGCACCTACAATTCCACCAATTAATGTACCAATGATAAAATCTTTTGTGTTAATGTTGTTGTCAGACATTTACATTACCTCCTATGATTTTGAATCAACATATTGATCTGTTGCTTTCTTTTTCACTTGCCACTTTTGCCAAATTTGCATAGCAGCATTACCCCATTGAACTACTTTTGTAACCTGTTCAGATTGGCGTTCAGCTTCATCCGTTACTTTACCGGTAATATTTTTTAAAGAATGATTCATCTTTCCTAGTGATGTTCCCACTTCTTTCACTTGCACAAAGACCGTGTCCAGAGCTTCAGATTTACCCTGAATATCCTCGGCAAGTAAATTTGTCTTATGTAACAGTGCAGTAGTTTCAGTAGTTAACCCATTCATTTGTTTCTCCAGGCTATCAAGTGTTTTTGCTGTGTTACTTAGCGTATCTTTCAAAGACTTTAATGTTTGAGCTACGAAATAAACTAAAACCGCAAACGCAATCGCAATAATAGCAACACTTAAATAAAGTATAATCTCCATGTACTGGCACCTCCCTTTTCTCCATCTGTTCCCTTCATTTGTCTTTAGTAAACACAAGTTTGTCATTTCACATATGACACAATGAGTCTACTTTACTACCCTACACCATAATAAATTCGTTACAAGTCTCATTATTCCTTTTTTAATTTTTTTTATAACATCATCTTTACTCAGTGAATAGAATCATTCAAAAAAGAAAAGGCTCAGGGAGCCTTTTCTTTTAGATGGATGCTTTTTCTGTTTCATATGCTTCTTGATACTTTTGAATATCTCCAGCTCCCATGAAAAGTAGGACACCACTTTCATGTTCATTTAACTGCTGAATGGATTCTTCTGAGATCATATGAGCATTTGGAATTTTTTCGATTAGCTGATCGATTGATAATTGCCCAGCATCTTCTCGAGCCGATCCGAAAATATCGCAAAGATAGACAACATCAGCTTCTTTTAACACATCCGCAAATTCATTTAGAAACGTTTTTGTTCTTGTAAAAGTATGCGGCTGGAAAATGGCTACAACTTCACGGTTCGGGTATTTCTGATGAGCAGATTCAATCGTCGCTTTAATTTCAGTTGGATGATGCGCGTAATCATCAATGAGTACCTGACCATCGACTATTTTTTCTGTAAATCTTCTCTTCACACCTTTGAAGTTCGCTAACTGAGCAGCCACTGCATCACCTGGAAGATTTTCATAATGGCAAAGTGCGACCACAGCTAGAGCGTTCAGCACATTGTGCTTCCCATACATTGGAATTTGGAACGTACGATAATAATCATCACGAACATGCACGTCAAAAGTTGTACCGTTCTCATCGATCTTAATATTTGTAGCTTGAAAATCATTTTGATCATCAAAGCCATAGAAGACAACTGGTACCTTTGTTTGAATTTGCTGAAGATACGAATCATCACCATATGCAATGATGCCTTTTTTTACGAGCATCGCCATTTCTTGAAAAGCTGAAAAGACATCATCGACATCTGCAAAATAATCTGGATGATCAAAATCAATATTTGTCATAATAGCATAATCCGGCTGGTAGGCTAAAAAGTGACGACGGTATTCACATGCTTCAAAAACAAAGTATTGGCTGTCCTTCACGCCACTTCCAGTTCCATCTCCAATAAGATAAGATGTTGGTTCTGCTGCTCCAACAACGTGAGATAACAAACCAGTTGTTGAAGTTTTACCATGGGAACCTGTTACAGCAATACTAGTGAACTTTTGAATAAAGTCGCCAAGAAATTTATGGTAACGATAGACAGGAAGGTTCATCTCTCTTGCTTTCACTAACTCTTCATGCTGATCATCAAAAGCATTACCTGCGATAATCGTCATGTCTTCTTTAATATTTTCTTCTCCGAATGGGAGAATTGTAATACCTTTTTGTTCTAAAGCCTCCTGGGTAAAGAATCTCTTCTCTACGTCTGAGCCTTGTACACTGTATCCAATATCGCTGAGGATTTGTGCAAGAGCGCTCATCCCGGATCCCTTAATGCCAACAAAGTGATATATAGTCATTTCAGAACCTCCACACTTTCATTTCTTCTCCGCTTAACCTTTTTTTAGTATATGATGGTATTACAAGTATGCGCTGCATTTCTTTTCAATTCTACATTATAGCAGAAAGAGAGACAGGTCTACAATACCATTCATTAAACTAAATGAGACCTACGGGCGCAAAAAAGACAGGATCGTGTTCCTGTCTCATATTGCTTATTCAACACGCTCTAAACGCGGGTTATGTCGATATTTTCTGCCAGCTTTTGCTTCAGGTTCATCATCTAGAATCACATTATCTCCAGTAAACCCGATATCTACTTTAAGCAAACTGCTACCTACGCCATAAATATCAACAGGAACATTCTGTGATTCGAACGTTCTGATTCTTTCTTCCGTAAAGCCTCCACTAACAACAATTTTGACATGATTGAACCCTTCATGATCAAGCGCTTCTCTTAGGGCGAATATTAGTTCAGCATTAACGCCTCTTGGATCAAATGTTCCTAAAACGTCAGGATTTCTCCAGAAATACTGATCAACCATTGTGCGTGATGTATCGACTCGTACGCCTTTCAATGTCTCTCCAAATTCTCTTGCTACTTTTAATGAATCTGTAATAACATCATTGTTGTAATCGACTAGTGCAATTAATTCATCCTCAGGATATTTCGCATAGTAGGCTTTCGAAGCTTCAACCACATCACCTTTGAACAGTTGAATAAGAGCGTGTGGCATTGTCCCCATACCTCTTTTACCCCACCATTCATTCATCGCATGCGTAGCCTGAGCAGTTGAACCGCCAATGTGCGAAGCATATCCATCACCTGCTTGTTGCGTATAGTGATCATCTCGATCACCCATGAAAATAACTGGTTTTTGGATTCCTGATGATCGCGCAGCCTTTACTACATGATAAACATTCGTCGCTACAGACGTTCTTCTGCCCAGAATACCATCAATAATTCCTTCTAGAAAACCAAAATTTTGATAAGGGCCTTTAATTTTTAAAACGGTTTCGAATGGAGAAATCTTATCGCCATCTTTAAGAGATTCAATTTCTAAGGAATCAGGATCCTTCGCAAATGTTTTAATGAGGGCTATTGCTTCATCTGAACCACAAAGAACAGCATTATGCTTTTGAAAAAACTGCATTGTAACGATGTTATCTGGTTTGAACTCTTCTACGATTTCGCACGTTTTAAGAAAATAAACAGCAGAAAACCAGCCTTCTCCGACACGCTTATCAAATTTAAACGTCCGGTTCGTAAGTCTTTTTATTTTTCCTTGCATTTTAAGTTCAATTTCTTTCATAATGGGCTCCTTCAAGTAGTTTCGTCATTCGAATGTGAGCTCTCTATGTTCAACCATTCACTTAACTGACTATAATTTAACATTAGCTTAACACTATTTATCATATAGAAACAGGCTACATAAAACAAGTAGAAAAGATATGCACTAAACGTGCATATCTTTTAAGAATGTCTCTTCAAAATCAGCTTTACTCATTAAAATACTTCGTGGCTTACTTCCCATCGCTTCGGAAACTAATCCACGCTCTTCCATCATTTCAATAAGTCTTGCTGCACGATTGAATCCGATTCTAAAGCGACGCTGTAGGGCTGAGGATGATGCCTGACCTTGTTCAAGAGCCCACATGCATGCTTCCTCAAACAAATCATCTTCTTGGTCATCATACTGTTGTTTTTTCATTAAATCTTCTTTCTTAATCAAATAGTTGGGCTTACGCTGTTTTCGTACATAGGAAGTGACTCGCTCAATTTCCTCGTCTGATACAAAGTTTCCTTGTAAACGAACAGGTTTTGATGAGCCGTTCTCAAGACATAGCATATCCCCTTTACCAAGTAGTTTTTCCGCACCACTTGTATCAAGTATGGTTCTTGAATCGATTTGCGAGGAAACGGAAAAAGCAATTCGAGTTGGAATATTTGCTTTAATTAGCCCAGTTATCACATCAACAGACGGTCTTTGTGTTGCTACAAGCAGGTGGATGCCGCATGCTCTTGCCTTTTGAGCAATTCGACAAATAGCATCTTCTACATCCTGTGGCGACACCATCATCAAATCGGCTAGTTCATCAATGACAATGACGATATATGGAAGTTTGTGCTGAGGCTCGCCGTGGTTAATTGCACGCTCATTATACCGTTTAATATCTCGAACCCCTGCAGCAGCAAATTTCTCATACCGCTCTTCCATTTCGTCAACGGCCCATTTCAACGCTGTAGTCGCTTCTTTTACATCATTAATAACAGGTGTCACGAGGTGTGGCAGGCCATTATAAGGTGCTAGCTCTACCATTTTTGGATCAATGAGCATCATTTTCACATCATTCGGGTTTGCTTTTAGTAACAAACTAACCAATATGGAGTTGATGCATACACTTTTACCTGATCCTGTTGCGCCCGCAATGAGACCGTGGGGCATTTTCTGTATATCAGTTATTTTGGCTTCTCCAGCGATATCGAAACCAAGTGCAGCATTTAATAGAGAACCTTCAGATTGGAACGCTCCACTTCGCACAATTTCTCTAATGAAAACCGGCTTACTTGTAGGGTTCGGCACTTCAATTCCAATTGCATTTTTCCCTGGAATTGGCGCTTCCATCCGAATGTCCCGTGCAGCTAGGCTAAGTTTAATATCATCACTCAAATTCGTGATTTTGTTTACCTTAACACCTGGACTCGGCTGCACTTCGAAACGCGTAACCGTCGGTCCCATCGTTGCACCAACTACTTTAGCTTGTACATTAAAGTTCGCTAGTGTAGACTCCAATAATTCTCGCTGTTCCTCCAGCCACTGATCATCACTACCTTCATTCCGAGGGGGAATATCAAGAAGCGAGATAGGAGGAAGTTTATAGTCAGCACCTGTTCCAGGTTTTTTCGTTACATGGCGACGATCGTTTGCAAGCATCATTACATTATAAGGTACTTGTGGTTTAGGAGGACTTTCCTCCCGATAAGTTTGTTTGGGAGACTGATCTTGTAGAGTAGGAGTTATCTTTTCAGTTTCTTGGTTCTGTTCATCGATAGGTTCTATCACTTGTTGATGAACTTTCTCTTCCGTTTCGCTGCTAACCTTATGCTGCTCAATTGCGTCTTCTTCTACAGGTTCTTCCTCTTCGTCCAATTTCGTGCCTTCTAACTCATCTACGTTTAATGCTTCATCTTCTGCTTCTGAATACTCATCTGACTCTTCAATAATAGGAGCGTTATCTTTTGCTCTGAGTTCATTTTCAAAAACGCTTACAGGCGACTCTTCATTCTTTTCTTCTTGGAACTCTTCTTTATCATCCATATGGTTTTCAATTAAATCATTTTCATGAAATGATAATTCCTCTTGCTCGTCATCTAATTTGCTCAACAATGGAAGATTCAGATTGTCGAAGCTCTCCTCTTCCACATCACGTTCATGATCTTGCCACTTAAGTTCATTTACTTCAAATGTTTCTTGCTTTTCTTGCTTTTCTTCCTTTTCAATTGCCGTATTATTTCCAACTAGCTCATCAGGCTTATCATCGTTGGATGGTAACCATTCGTTCAAGGAATTGTCATCTATCTCCCTTGTTGATTCTTCTAAGAGAGATGGTACATCTTGCTCTTCCGTTACAGAATACGGCGTTGGTTCCTGAATAAGTTTGTCGATGACATCACTTTTATCAAGTGGTGTATAACGTGGGCTAGGATTCGCTTTCTTTGCTGCGTCTTCCATCTTTTCAACTACTGGTCGTTTGCTAAATCCATAAATGGGAGAAGGTATTTCAGATGGTTTAAAATTAACGCCTGAAAACTTTTTGTTGCTTGAATCCTCTTTATTTGAAAGTCCATCTTTTACGCTTTTCCTTGTAGTATTTTCTTTTTTGGATGGCGTCATTTTTGGAGCTGCATTTTCTGACCTTGTCCTATTTGAACCGCTTTTCTCTTTTTTCTTTTGATCTATCTCGTTTCGATCTTCGTTTTTGGTTTTGTTAGTCGTTTTTTTAGTTGATTGATCAGGAATTAATGGAAAACGAAAGTTCCCTTCTCTTGGATAGTGATGAACAATCCTTGCTTCATTCTTTCGATTGGCACTTTCCATCCGCCCAATTGAATGTTTACGATCTTGGCGTTCCTTTAAAGATTTGGGTTCTTTTTCTTCTACTTCTCTTCGCTCCGTCTCGTCTTCCTCTTCAAGATCAAATAGTTTACTCCACACTTTCTTAAACCAATTATTATCCAATTACAATCACCTTTTCTAATTAGGCCCTTTTAGAGCGCGCTATTCTTCTATTTTATCGGAAACTCCCCTACCATTGTAAGGCTCTTTCTAAAATCTTTCGTAAAAAAAGAAAGTTCTTCGTCTAAATCAGTAAAAATAAGTTCAATATATTCTATACCCGATTTTCTCGAAAGAAAAAACCTACTAGAAAATTTTCTAGTAGGCTTTAAATTCAGAACCAACTTCATAATCATCTGGAAGAATAAGAATGCCTTTTTCTTTCGGAGCATCTGGCAAATCAAGTTCTTTAGCAGAACAGATCATTCCCGTTGATTCAATCCCGCGCAAGTTGGCATCTTTAATAATCATACCTGATGGCATGACAGCTCCAACTTTCGCCACAACAACCTTTTGACCTTGATCCACATTTGGTGCACCGCAAACAATTTGTAGCTTCTCTTCTCCACCAATATCCACCTGACAAATATTTAATTTATCAGCATTCGGGTGTTTCTCCATTTCTTCTACATAACCAACAACAAACTTAGGAGAGGCGTCATAAACGAGCACATCATGAAAGCCGCTGTCTTTAATCGCACGATTCACTGTTGAAACAAGTTCCTCGCTTTCTTCTACAACACCGTTGCTTGATAGCTCATGATGAGATGAAAATTGAAATAAATTATAGCCAATTGTCTCGCTTGTTTCTTTACTGTAGATTCGAGCAACATTTCCGTTTCGTTCTACAGCCTTATCTTCTCTTTCTGTACTGCCTAAAGTTACGATTAAAGTATCTCCTACGCCTTCTTTATTGTAAAACATATTCATCTTCCTGAACTCCTTTATTATACAGTTATTATTTTTTTGGTTTGTTTTTTGCCATGATAAAGATGGGCTCTAGCTTTCCATCTTCATACATAAACGGTAGGCCTGTTACAGGTACGAGACCACTTGAAAAGAAATGCATCGTTAACTGGGCGAGCGCATCATAGCCACGTTCATTCTCAATATCTGCAAACACAAGGACATCCTGATGCGGAACGGCTACAGCCAATTCACCCTTTGCCTGTTTAGCCATACGTTCGAGTAAAGAGTCATTTAAAATCCGACTTGCATCATATCCATCATTGGTATTTAGGAAATAGAATGTATTTCCAGCAACCGTATCTGCTTTTACATCGGTAGACAATCCTCTTAAATTAAACAGCGAAACTTCATGTAAGGCTTCCTTCGTCCATCCTTCTTTTTCGAGCCAATCTTGATCGATGAGTCGATAGGAGTTCCCTAAATCAAGGGCATAATAAATTCGCGTCTCAGCCGTATGCTCTTCATACACAAACGGAACCCCCTGTTCAGTCTCAGATGCAAATGAGCCAGAACGAATGACCGGAAAGATCTGACTTTCCTTCCCGGTTAATTCATGTTTTTCATTCATTACCTTTAAGGTTTCTTCAACGTGATGGACCACTTCCTCAAGGATTTTCTCACCTCGTTCTTCATACTTTGCAGCGAGTCCTTTTAGTCCAAGACTTATTCCTTTTCCAGTAGAACGGTCTTCTACTCTTAGTTTCTCTTCTTTTTGATTGTATGTAAGCTCACGTTCCTCTTGCTGAAGACGTTTTTCGAGCAATTTTTTCATATCTTTTGGTTCCATACTTTCACCACCCTATACGACGTCACCTTATCATACCATGAATCAACGGAATAAAAAAACAAAGCTATGTCAGGCATAGCTTTGTCCGATGATAATGTTACTTTATTCATGATTGATGATCCTTCTGAACTTAAATCACCAAATTACGTTCTTAATGAGAATTAGTTTACACTTGTAAGAAATTCTTCAATTTCTTCTTTACTTTTTCGCATCTTACTTACAAAACGGCCAGTCTCTTCCCCATCTTTAAATGCAACAAAGCTTGGAATACCAAAAATGTCCATTTCCTGACATAGCTCAATATGGTCATCTCGATCAACGTAATAAAAATCCATGTCACCATACTTTTCTTCTAACTCTGGTAGAAAGGGTTCAATGACGCGACAATCTGGACACCAATCTGCTGAAAAAAGAAAAATCGATTTTCCTTCTTTAATTGCTTCTAAATATTCTTCATGCTTTTCAAATTTTTTCATGATGAACCTCCTAAATTAATCTGTTTGTATCTTCATATCTCCAGGACGAATCAGTCCTTTTTTTCTCATTACCTCGGATATTAACAGACTTATTATTGCTGGTCCAACAAAATGCAACATCACGATCGCTAACCAAATGTCCCCACCAGTACCCATCACGTTAAGCGTCATAATTTGACCTATGAAACCACTCGTACCCATTCCTGCACCAGAAGGATTATTCAACAAAGAAAGCCAACCACTTCCTATTGGAGCAAGGATGGCACCAGCCAATGTAGGTGGCAGAAGTATCCACGGATTTCGTACAATATTGGCAACTTGTAGCATGGAAGTTCCAATTCCCTGGGCAATGAAACCACCTAACCCGTTTTCTCGATAGCTACTAACAGCAAATCCAATCATCTGAGCAGCACAACCAATCGTCGCTGCCCCCGCCGCAATACCTTCTAACCCAAGCATAATGGCTATTGCAGCACTTGAGATAGGTGCCGTTAATGCAAGCCCCATTAGCACAGCAACGATAATCCCCATAATAATTGGCCGTTGTTCAGTAGCCCACATGATGATTGAACCAAAATTTGTAAGAAGCGTTTGGATTCCAGGTCCGATGAGAGTAGCTGTCCCATATCCAGCAAAAATGGTTATTAATGGGGTCACAATAATGTCTAACTTTGTTGATTTCGAAACAAGCTTCCCAGCTTCAGAAGCGACAATCGCTGCAACGTAACTTCCCGCAGGACCACCAAGTTCAGCTCCAGCCGCTCCTGCTAGAATAGCTGCAAACAATACGAGAGGTGGTGCCCCAAGACCATAAGCAACTGCAACTCCAATGGCTGGACCCATTAAGCTCATCGCTAACTCCCCCATCGGTGTTAAAAAGGAAAGCGCGGAGACTTGCGCACCAATTGTCTTAAGAATTAAACCTATAATTAACGACGAAAAAAGGCCTAGCGCCATATAGCTTAATGCAGTTATCAAATACACACGCGGAGAAAGCGTAATGCCTTTATTCTGTAAAAAATCTTTCATCTGTTTCTCCCTTCAAACGGATTATTCTGTTTTAGTATAGTCATGATTTTATGTCGATCTGTGAAGTCATAAATCTCCCTTAATCTCTTTACTGGGAATAAATGAAAAGACCATGCTACAATAATAGCGTGACCACATTAAAGGAGGCGTTACGCATGGAATTGACGGTTTACCTTGCTGGACAAATTCACGATGATTGGCGAAATGAATTGAAAGAAAAGGCCATTAAGATGGAACTACCGATTCAATTTGTTGGGCCTATGGAAAATCATGATCGTTCAGACAACATCGGTGAAGAGATTAAAGGCGAACAGCCAAATAAGATTTTCAAAGACGAAGCGGCATCTGAAATTAACAATCTTCGAACTCACGTCTTACTTCAAAAGTCAGACGTCGTTATTGCTCTTTTTGGCGAAGATTACAAGCAGTGGAATAGCGCAATGGATGCAGCTACAGCCATTTCTCTTCAAAAACCACTTATTCTGATTCGACCTGAATCGCTTCACCATCCACTAAAAGAACTCTCAAACAAAGCACAAGTTACTGTTGAAAACACAGAGCAGGCTTTAAAAGCACTATCTTATATTTTTGAAACAAATTAACGAAGTTGAAATTGATATTGACCAAATAATAAAGAGACAAGATGTTCATACATGTCTGTCCTAGAAACGGTGCCGTTGGTGAAAATCCCGATGGCGCCTTCTTTTTTACTTACATCCGCTCGACTTGCATACTCGGAAATGACTGGACCTAACACTTGTCCTTCCTCAAGCTTTTGTTTAATGGTGTCTGGAAGCGGAAACCTTGCCCCACCAGCGATGATTTCAGCGCCATTTTTATCAACAAGAGCCCCCCAATTACACACATATAAAATACCATCTATTACTTGAACGCCACCTTCAAGACCAATTCCAATACTAGCCTGACTACTATCCAGTGCGGCTCTTGCTCGTTGTTTTGCCCCTAAAAGCGTTTCTTCATCTCCCCATGGCTGATCGGCGACGCCAGAATCAACCTCCACTCCTTTTACCCCTCCATGAAAGTGAGCTTTTACAGCGTCAATTTTTACTGGATTCTGAGAACCGACTACAATTTCCATATAGGATGCCTCCACTTTTGTTGTTTTAAAAAAACCATCATAAGAAAAGGAGCCGTTACGGCTCCTCAGGCTGTCGAGAAAGTCTCGACAGCCTGTTTTTTTTATCTCTTTTCCCTCAATTATCCATTTTGTTTTGTTATCCTATAGGTAGATTCTATTTAGGCGGTGATGTTAATGTTCCAATCTAGACAAAATCGACAAAACGAATTAGAAATGGTGACCATTGAAGAGCTCGTCCCTGAAAACCACTTACTTCGAAAAATTGACCACTACATAGACTTTTCCTTTATTCCCGAGAAAGTCCGTCCTTACTATTGTGAAGATAATGGCCGCCCCTCTTTAGACCCTCTTGTGTTATTTAAAATGATGTTCATTGGCTATATTTATGGCATCCGTTCTGAACGAGAATTAGAACGCCAAATTCAAACGAATGTCGCTTACCGTTGGTTTCTTGGCTTAAATTTAACAGACTCGGTTCCTCACCACTCCACTATTAGCTGGAACCGCAGAATGAGATTTCATGAGACTGATATCTTCCAGGAGGTCTTTGATGAAATCGTTCATCAAGCGATGAACCATCGAATGGTCTCGGGTCGCGTGCTTTATACGGACTCAACCCATTTAAAAGCAAACGCCAATAAAAAGAAGTTTTCCAGAAAAGAAGTTCACGTTGAAACGGCCGATTATATTGAAGAGTTGAATGAAGCTGTGGAACAGGATCGGGCTGAGCACGGAAAAAAGCCCCTAAAGGAAAAGGAGGAGGTGAAGAAAACCAAAGAGATTAAAGTCAGTCATACCGATCCAGAGAGTGGTTACTTGTACCGTGACCACAAACCCGAGGGGTTTTTCTATTTGGATCACCGCACGACAGATATTAAATACAACATTATTACCGACGTCCATATTACTCCTGGCAACATTCATGATTCGAAGCCTTATTTACAGCGTTTGGACCGTCAGATCAAGCGATTTGGATTTCATGTTGAAGCCGTTGGATTAGATGCCGGTTACCTTACCAGTCCGATTTGTCATGGTTTAGCTCAGCGAAAGGTGTTTGGCGTTATTGCCCATCGTCGGTATCAATCACGAAAAGGATTCATTCCAAAGTGGAAATACAAGTATGAAGAAGACCCAGATCATTATATCTGTCCGCAAGGAGAGATGTTAACTTATTCGACTACGGATCGAGACGGCTATCGTCACTACAAATCTGATCCAACGAAATGTAAGACATGTCCTCTATTAGCGCAGTGTAATCAAAATCATAAACATCAAAAAACCATCACTCGTCATGTCTGGGAGGGGTCCAAAGAGCAGGTTCGACAGAACCGGCTTTCCAATGAAGGAAAATGGATTTATCGAATGAGAAAAGAAAAAATTGAGCGTAGCTTCGCAGATTCAAAAGAACTGCATGGGCTGCGTTATTGTCGTTTGCGCGGAAAACAGAAAGTTTCAGAACAAGCGTTACTGACAGCCGCCTGTCAGAACATGAAGAAGATTGCCCTTCACCTAGACCGGATGAGCTAGGTGAAGGAGAGTTTTTTTCATCGTATATACTTCAAAACACCATTTCAACCAACAGGAAAATCAAAACCATTAAAAAAAGCTTGTAGAGGAACCGGGGGTTCCTCTACAAGCTGAGGAGCCGTTACGGCTCCTTTTACTTACACGTTGCTTTTAATGCTATCTACCGTTGCTTGATCTGTTGACTTCACTAATTTAATTAACAATTCTTTTGCAGCCGCATAATCATCTACATGAATCATAGAAGAAGATGTATGGATGTATCGTGAACAAATTCCTACTACTGCGGAAGGAACACCGTGATTTGAGAGATGAACGCGTCCTGCGTCCGTTCCGCCTTGAGATATGAAATACTGATAAGGAATTTCATTACTTTCAGCAGTATCAAGGATAAAATCTCTTAATCCTTGATGCGTAACCATTGAGCGATCATAAATACGTAGAAGTGCTCCTTTACCAAGCTGGCCAAATTCATTCTTATCTCCAGTCATATCGTTTGCAGGACTTGCATCTAGGGCGTAGAAAAGGTCTGGATTAATCATATTTGCTGCGGTTTGTGCTCCTCGTAAGCCAACTTCTTCTTGAACAGTAGCACCCGAATAAAGCTCATTTGGCAGCTCCTCATTTTGGAGTTCTTTTAATAGTTCAATCGCTAAACCTACACCGTAGCGGTTGTCCCATGCTTTCGCCATAATTTTCTTTTCATTCGCCATTGGAGTAAAAGGGCATACAGGAACAATTTGTTGTCCTGGTTTTACACCAATACGCTCGGCATCTTCTTTATTATCTGCACCAATATCAATAAGCATATTTTTAATTGCCATTGGTTTATTTCTAGTGGCATCATCTAGTAAATGAGGTGGAATTGAACCAATCACTCCTGGGATCGGACCGTTCTTTGTCATAACTTGAACACGCTGCGCAAGGAGAACTTGACTCCACCAACCTCCAAGTGTTTGAAAACGCAACATCCCATTTTCTGTGATGGATGTTACCATAAACCCAACTTCATCCATATGCCCGGCTACCATGACACGTGGACCTTTGTTTCGTTTAACGCCAAAGACGCTTCCAAGGTTATCTTGAATCATTTCATCTGTATACTTACTGATTTCACTTTTCACAAATTTTCTAACATCATGTTCAAAACCTGGAGCACCTTGTAATTCGGTTAATGTTTTAAAAAGCGTCAACGTTTCTTTATTCATATGTATCCCCTTCCATCGTTCGTCTCTTCCTATTGTATCGAATCTGGTGCAACGTTTCTAGTGTCTTGGATTTTCAGTAGAAACATTTGGTACAAGGGTAAAATTCAGATATACTAAAGATGGAAACAAATTGGCCATTTGAAGAAGGGAGCATCTTAATCAATGAAAACAAAGGATTTGTTAGTTGGGGCATTAATTGGAGCAGGAGCTGCCGCATTTACAGCATCAACCATCGCTTCAAAAAGAACGTATATCTCCCCTGAAAAAGCATTAAAAGCCGTTAAAGGTGCGGTTAAACCCGTTTATACGGTTAAAGGGTCATGGATTCATATGAAAACGGATTCAGTCGAAAAGTTCAATCTTCCTTATACCGTTTATGCGGGAGGTCTAACTTGTGAGAAAGAAGGAAAGATTCAGCAACTTGAATTTATGGTAGATGCTGAAACAGGTACACTAGTAGAATTACAAGCTCAGTAGAAAACTGTTCATCTTATGTAAAAACAGATGTACAATCAACTGACTAAATAAACATCCCCGTGCAAAAGGCACGGGGATGTTGTTGTCTGCACTTATTAAAAAGTCGCATTTGTATCATAAACGTTATTTTGCAATTTAAAGCGTAGTGTTGAATATTTATTTTTAGACCATAGATAGGCAAGAAGAGCCGGCCCGACAAGCATGATCGCACTTAGGAAAAGGATAACGCTCATGTGAAGGTGCTCACCTGTAACGTCCGCATGACTATCTTTATATTCCTTTGCTTTCTCAATATCCAATA
Source organism: Bacillus sp. RAR_GA_16 (assembly GCF_020165985.1). GTDB lineage: Bacteria > Bacillota > Bacilli > Bacillales > Guptibacillaceae > Guptibacillus. The sequence continues at coordinate 200,593 of NZ_JAIUKZ010000007.1, read as the reverse complement.
CTTTTGAATCCGGGATGATCGCATTTGCTTCTGTATCATAGAAAAGGACCTGAGTATGATCTTCAAAGAAAATGTCGTCACGAACGGTTGTAAACTCAACAAGCATCATGGAAACTTTACTAAAATCCTTATCTGCTGAGCTATCGACTTCGAGATTTTCTGCTTCTACAACTTTAAGAGAACCTTTATCATAGTCATAGTGTTCTTCCCCAAGGTAACCAGCTACGCCTTTCTTTACTTCATTACTGACATCCGCTTCAGCATGCGCTGCTGTCCCTACGAAAGGAAATGCGATTAAAAATACAGCAAGAAGTGCAAAAATTCCTTTTTTCATCATTTTTTCCTCCTCTATCAAACAAATTATCCAATTCTTATCATATCATATTCCATCTATTATTCTACTAACATTTTGAAGAAAAGAACATCCAATACGAGGAAATAGGGGACAGATCATCCATCCTTATTATGTTACCCCTCCTGAATGGTTTCTTAACAAAAGGCTGTGTGAATGATAACCAACAAGATAAGCTAACTTAGCCAAAAAAAAGAACCGGTAAACACCGGTCCTTACTGAGTTACTGGTTTTTTATCAAATTGAGTGCTAATTTCTTTTGAACGTGTCGCTGCATTTTCAACAGCTGCTGCAAAAGCCTCTCCCCCACCATTATCATACAATGCTTCAAGTCCTGCTTGAGTTGTACCATTTGGAGAAGTCACTTTCTTTCTTAATGCTGAAGGAGAATCTTCTGATTGCTCGGCCATCATGCCAGCACCTAGCACAGTTTGAACAGCCATTTTTCTTGCTGTTTCCGTTTCAATTCCGCCTTTAATTGCTGCTTTTTCAAGACTTTCAATAACATAATAGATATAAGCCGGTCCGCTACCCGCAACGCCTGTAAATACGTCCATTTGCTCTTCTTCGATCACAACAGTTTCTCCTATTGAACGTATGAGGGCACGAGCCATTGAAACCTGCTCATCACTTACATACTTTCCTGCTGCAAGAGCAGAAATTGACTTACCAATCATACTTGATGTGTTCGGCATAACGCGGATGACTGGTTGTTCTCCATCCAATTGCTCCTCAATATAGGAGGATGGGACGCCAGCTAGAACAGATAAGAGAAGTTGATCATTCGTGATAAAGTTCTCGATCCCCTCTATGGCACGTTCAACATCTTTAGGTTTCATTGCAAGGATAACAACATCAGCCTCACGAACAGCGAATTCTATACTTTGCGTCGCCAATACGCCGTGGTTCTCCATAAGCTCCTGACGACGTTGTTCATTACTTCTGTTTGTCATTATAATACGTTCAGGTTCAATAGTACCTGACTCAATCATTCCTGCAGCCATTGCCTCTGCCATTGAACCCGCTCCGATAAACGTTACGGTTTTATTTTCTAGCATGATTGCCTCCTTTGAATTTCCGAAAAATCATCTACGGTCATTTATACTAACACTGCATTCTTTCCCCTTCAACCTTTATACCCCAAGAAATGAGCATAAGCGCAAGATACCTAGTGAAAACGTTATCATTTGAATCTGAACGTAAACTGTATGATTGAGATGGACATATATCGGTTCTCACGCTCTCTCAACCTCTCTCATCAAGAGTGTACTTTTAACATAAAGTGGAAAATCCCAACAACTTATGAACGTGGTCCAAATGATTTCTTCACTTTTTTTTTATTAGTAAATAGAAAAAAGAGGCTCTCATTCAGAGCCTCTTTTTAGCCTTATGCTTGCACTTGTGGTTTGGATTTTTTTAAGATTCCTACCATCAAGGCCGTAACAATTGTACCGATCACAATCGCAAGAATGTATAGCAAAATATGAGTTAACGAGATGTTATTAACCGACCAGATTACAAAAGCTCCGCCATGTGGTGCAGGTAAAGCAATGTTAAACAACATCGTTAACGCTCCTGCAACAGATGATCCAACAATGATGGAAGGAATTACTCGTCCAGGATCGGCTGCAGCAAATGGAATGGCACCTTCTGTGATAAAAGAAGCTCCCATCACGTAGGCCACTTTTCCTGCTTCACGCTCTGTTTTGTTAAAACGATTTTTAAAGAGCGTTGTAGCAAGCGCAAGTCCTAGGGGTGGTGTCATACCCCCTGCCATGATCGCTGCATGATACGTAAGATTACCCGCGTCAATCATCGCAATACCGAAAGTAAAGGCTGCTTTATTAATCGGACCTCCCATATCTACCGCCATCATACCACCTAGAATTAAACCAAGAAGAAGCTTATTTGTGGTACCCATACCACTCAACCAGTTTTCAAGTCCTGTATTAAGAGCCCCAACAGGTTCAATGACTACGTACATCATGATAATTCCTGTAATAAAAATACCAAACAGTGGATAAAGCAGGACTGGTTTTAATCCTTCAAGCGACTGCGGAAGTCCAGAGAACAGCTTTTTCAATAGAAGAACAGCGTAACCAGCAAGGAAACCTGCAATAAGACCACCAAGAAAACCCGCGCCGTTCGTAGAAGCCATTAAACCACCAACGAGACCAGGGGCAAGACCAGGACGATCAGCGATACTCATCGCGATAAATCCTGCGAGGACTGGTATCATAAGAGCAAAGGCATTTCCACCGCCGATCGTGCTAAGAGCTGCTGCAAACGCATTATAACTTGGATCATCTGGATCAGCAGCATTAATACCAAAGATAAATGAAAGGGCTATCAAAATACCGCCACCAACAACGAGCGGAAGCATATTCGAAACACCATTCATCAAGTGCTTATAAAAGGCTGACTGCTTTCCTTTTCTTTCATTCTTCTTCTCACTGATTTGATCTTCGTATGATCCAGAAGATTTATAAACCGGCGCATCACCGTTTGCTGCCTGCTTTAGTAAATCAGCCGGCTTTCGAATCGCTTCTGCTACGGGAACTTCAATCACTTTTTTCCCTTTAAAACGCTCCATCTCAACTTTTGTGTCAGCGGCAACAATGATACCCGGTGCGTTTTCAATCTCTTCATCAGTCAGGCGATTTTTTACGCCTCCTGATCCATTTGTTTCGACTTTGACACTATAGCCCATTTCAGCGGCTTTCGCTTTTAACGCATCTGCTGCCATATAAGTATGAGCAATACCAGTAGGGCAAGCTGTAACCGCTAATATTTTTCCGGTACCTTCATTGGTTTCTTCTACTTCATCTTCATCTTCATCTTCATCAGCATTTTCTTCTTCTTTCTGATCAAACGCTTGCAAAACTTCTTCTTCCGTTCTTGCTTCGAGAAGTCCTTTACGGAATTCGTTATCCATTAAAAAGGAAGATAGTCTCGATAGCGCTTCAAGATGCGTTTGATTTGCACCTTCCGTCGCAGCAATCATAAAGAACAAGTGCGCAGGCTGACCGTCAAGAGATTGATAGTCAATACCAGCATTAGAACGCCCAAAGACGATTGCAGGTGACTTTACTGCCGCAGTTTTAGCGTGAGGAATCGCAATGCCTTCCCCGATTCCAGTTGTGCTTTCTTTTTCACGCGCGTGGATCGCTTTCTTAAATGCATTCAGATCTTTTAGTTTTCCAGCTCTCTCTAGCTTTTCAGACAGCTCATTAATCACACGGTCTTTCGAATCTGCTTCTAGATTCAGAATCATTGTCTCTTTTGTTAATAATTCTGTGATTCTCATATACCCCGACCTCCCATTTCTTCATATGACTGAACCATTATTTGCTTTCTTAATTCTTGAACTTCTTCTGCTGTACAAAACCCAGCTGAAAATGCGCTCGCACTTCCTGCTGCAATTCCAGACTGAAATGCTTCTTTCAAATTTTCAGTTTCAATGTACTTACTTAGGAAACCGGCTACAACCGAATCCCCAGCTCCAACCGAGTTTTTTACTTTACCAACAGGAACATTCCCAAAAAGGACCTCTTCTTCTGTAATCAATACTGCGCCGTCACCAGCCATCGAAACAATAACGTTTTTGGCCCCCATCGCTTGAACTTTTTTTCCGTATTTAACTGCCTCATCAACCGAAGTAATCTCTACACCAAATAAATCGCCTAATTCATGGTGATTTGGCTTCACTAGGAAAGGTTTTGCTTTCACCGTTTCTTCTAACGCTTTTCCTTTCGTGTCAACAATCGCCTGGACGCCATCTGGTAGTGACTGAAGGATCCGAGAATAGATCGTTTGATCTACACTAGAAGGGACGCTCCCAGCCATTACGACAATATCACCTGCGACAGTTTGTGAAAGTTGAGCAAACAACTCCTCAATGTTGCTTTCAGTAATCACAGGCGATAACCCGTTAATTTCTGTTTCCTCACCATTTTTTAACTTAATATTAATGCGAGTATCTCCAGTTACGTGGATAAATTTAGAATGATGACCTTCCTCTTTCAGCGATTGCTCAATGAATTGACCTGTAAATCCCCCAACAAATCCTAATGCCGTTGAATCATGGCCAAGACGCTTGAGAACTTTCGTTACATTAACACCTTTACCGCCTGCGATTTTGGTTTCTTCGTCTACTGTATTGACAAGTCCCGTTTTAAGATTATTCAGTCGAACAATGTAATCAACTGAGGGATTTAACGTAATTGTATAAATCATATTTTCACCACTTCTACTGTTGTATGTTTACTGACATGATCGTAATTTATTTCAGGATGTTCATTTGTAATCACTGTACATGCCTCAATATCCGCTACTTTACTAAACGCTGCTTCCCCAATCTTAGAATTATCAGCTAGAACATAAGCTTCTCTTGAAAGTTTAATTGCAGCCCTTTTAACAATGGCTTCATCAGGGTCAGCAGTTGTATATCCTAATGATTCATGAATGCCGTTAATTCCGATAAAACACTTATCGAAGCGATACGTCTCAAGACTTTCAAGTGCCTTAGCGCCTGTCATAGCCCCTGTTCTTGGTTTGAATTTTCCACCAATTACATAAGTTGTAATTCCCTCTGCGAGCAGGTTTTCAATAACCTGGTAACCATTGGTCACAACAATGACCTCTTTATCTTGTAAGAACGGCGCCATCTTCTGGGTTGTGGTTCCAGCATCAACAAAAATACAGTCACCATCTTTCACCAGTCCTGCTGCGTATGAGGCAATTTTCTCTTTTTCTGTCATATTCTGAGTTGATTTCTCACCAAGTGAAGGCTCTGTCCACTTTGATCGAAAAAGCGAGGCTCCACCATGAACTCGTTTCAACTTACTCTCTTCTTCTAATTGAACAAGAATCGCGTCGAATGGTTGAAACAGATGCTCCTGTCGCTTCACTTAAATCATGAACCGTGGCCGTTTCCTTTTCCTTAAGAACTTGTAAAATGATGAAATGACGTTCAGCATTTAACAAATCATCACCTACTTTCTACTCACAGTATAGTGAAAGCACTTTCATAAGTCAATCATTTTCGTTCAAATTTATTCAAAAACACTCAAAACCATTCAAAAACACTCAGATAACGTTACACCACAATAGCCAACCCCCCTTCCCAATTCAGTTACGCTCAATAAAAAAAGAAGACTGCTCGGCAGTCTTCCTTAACATCAGCTATTGCGTTTTACTTCATTCGTTATTTCAAAAGACTCATTCCATTTAAGCCCACGGTAACGAGCATCATGATAAAAAATAAACCAGGCGTTTTGAGAGACAGCATCAGAAATCCACTTTTCTTTCGCATAGATGGATGTCATTGGATAATCATCGTAAGCAAGTACCCAGAGAGGGTTTTTATGAGCATGAGTTGGCATAAGGTCTGCCATGTGGATGAGAGATTCGTTCCCTTCTTTCATCGTGATAATTGCATGACCGTCACTATGGCCACCCGTATGATGCAAATGCAAACCAGGAAGCACTTCATACCTTTCTTTAAATGTTTGTACTTGATGTTGAATCACTTCCCAGTTTTCTTTCCAATATGTATTTTTCGAACGAATGTTAGGTTCTCTCATTTCGTTCCATTCTACTTCTGAGGCATAAATGACGGCATTTGGAAAAGTCGATTTATAACCATTTCCATCCGGTTCAGTTAAACCACTGGCATGATCAAAATGCAGATGAGTCATAAGAACCATGTCGATGTCTTCCACTGTCAACGATAGCTCTTCAAGAGATGCGTGAATATCAGACTCTTCCTCAACGCCATAATTCCTTCTCTGCTTCTCGGTCAACTTCCCCTTCCCAATCCCTGACTCAATCAAGATTGTTTTCCCTTGCCATTGAAGCAGCAGGGGAATCTGTTCGAAGCTCAATCTGGTTTTTTTCATTGACAGGGTATTTTTTGCTCCAGAGTGGCTTTGGCACAACCCCAAACATTGCCCCACCGTCCATATGAGTAACGCCACCTCTAAGCCAGGTTATTGATAGTGTCCCTACTTGTAACTGTTCCATGACAAAACCCCTTTCTACAATTATATTTATTTTCTCACTAAAAGAAATCGCTTTCAATAACAATTAAAAAAAGAGTCGCACGAAACGACTCATGATCGGAATTTGGCTTCACACCGATAAATTCGGCTTCCTTTTGATGAAAATTTCTCTTCGTACTCTGTCATAACATTGTCTTCCATATCACTTGCATGCAAATCTAAACTGACCTGATTTAACGTCATACCATATGCCGAGAAACTGTGAAGAGAATATTCAAATAACCCCTGGTTATCCGTCTTAAAGTGGACTTCTCCTTCTGGACTCATGACGACTCGGTACAAATCAAGAAAGGTTTTATACGTTAATCTTCTCTTTTCATGACGATTTTTCGGCCATGGATCTGAAAAATTCAAGTAAATTCGACTAATTTCATTTTCTTCAAATAGCGATTGGAGGTCCATTGCATTTTCATTTAATAAGCGAACATTGGGTACACCCTCGCTCATTAGCTTTTCTAAGGCGGACACCATGACGCTTGATGATAATTCTAAACCGATATAATTTACATTCGGATTCTGCTTTGCCATGCCGATAATAAACTGACCTTTTCCTGTTCCTACTTCTAAATGAATCGGATTATTATTTTGAAATACCTCTTTCCAATTCCCTTTTTTCTCCTTGGGATTAGCGGGTACATATTGTGGGTTTTCTTGAAATAGATCTGCTGCCCATGGCTTATTACGTTGACGCATACTTTCACTTCCTTATAGTCTTTTCACCGTATTCACACAAACGACATTTTACCATGAATTTTAAAGAATAGAAAGGTGAAGGAAAGGGTACGAAAAAAGTAATCAGATTGTTAAAAAGAACGTAGGGAAAACCATACTTGATCAGGTAAGATTAAGAAAAAGGAGGTTAAGAAGTGGAACACTTTTTAATGATGTGGGCACCTTGGATTGTGATTATCGTTTCCATCGTTGCGCTTTTCGGTTGGGGTGCAAAAGGCGATACCGAATAAAGGTATAGATGATAAACACGGAGAAATCCGTGTTTTTTTGTAAGTCACACGGCATAATTCCTCGTCACATGTACACGCTAGTTAATAGTACATGGAAGGAGGAACATTTATGCCACTCTCACATCGAGAACAGCTTTTCATACTGGCCGACATTCTTAAAAACCATCAGATTGATTGCACGGGAACATCTTCAGAATGTGAGCAAGTTCAACGATTGGCAAATGCATTACAACGAAACGACGGTGTTGCCCCAGAAATAAAACAGGTGCTTAGCGAAATTCAACAGTATAGCGCCGCTGGAGCAACCGAATCGAATTTATTAAGCCATATTGAAACCCACCAGCCTCATCTCAGCCAGTGGGTTGAAACTATTGATCGGTATCAATAAGTCGATAGTGATTTAAGTTTTCTAAGTCTTTTTTCCAAAATTCAACTTCACCATATAACCCTTTTAGATCATACCAATAGATAGACAACAACGTCTGTGCTACCACATACCAATACATGCGGTGGCGCAGGCTTTCTGTATTCTCCAATCCATAATGAGTAAGCCACTCTCCCCACTCTTCTTTAGGAAGATACCAATATAAGAGCATCCCGATATCTAATGCGGGATCAGCTACAACCGCTCCATCCCAATCAATCAGATAAAGATTTCCTTCCTCACTAAACATCCAATTATTATGATTAACATCACAATGACAAACAACCTTCTCCACGTTCTCAAGATCATTCTTATTGGCAGCGAGATAAGAAAGCGCTCGAATGACTTCAACATCTCTGCGATGGTGATTTTCAAACTTCTGTAGTAGATCTTGATAAATAATGTCTGGTGACAAGGGTTTTTTCCCGAGACGATTAAGCATCCTTCGAAGCTCTGAAGAACGATGAATCTTATAAAGCATTTGCGCCACTCGAGGCTGCTTCATTTCATGGGACTTCAGTTCCCTCCCCGGCAACCACTTTTGGGCTGTAATAACGTCTCCATTCTCAAGTCGTTTGGTCCAGAGAAGTTTCGGTACAATTCCTTCCGCCGACAAAACAGCCAGAAAAGGCGAGGAGTTCCGTTTTAGGAATAATTTCTCGTCTCCATATTGAGCTAAGTATGCTTCGCCTGTCGCTCCGCCAGCAGGCGTCACCTGCCAGCCTTCGCCTAAAATGTTATCCAACAAATTCACCTTCGATTTCCGTTAGTTTGTAGATTCTGGAAGTTTTGCGTTTTTAGCGGTATGTTCTCCGGACTTAGCTAAAAACCGTCTACGAATAAAAAATTATAACACACGTTGACGAAATCTTCATGTGTTAATCATTTGTTATTAAAATAATTGTGTTAAATGGCGCAACGGAGAGCACTTTTTCCTCTGTTTTTCTGATCGGCTCTACACTTGCTTCTTCTCCATCTGCAAGAATCCATTTCTCTCCATCTCCGATATCAATAATATCGTCATGGAATCCACCGTTATGAACAACTATAATGGATTCTGAAGAATGTTCTTGATGGATGCGATAGGCCAAAATTGGACCTGGTGAATCAATAAAAGAAATCCGATTCATCTCGTGTCGTTCAGCCATTCGAAATGCATCAAAGTGGTTTCTAATTGAAATTAAGCCTCGAATATACTTGACGTTTCCTTGAACAGCTCTCATTCTCTGCCAATCAAAGCGATTTATTTTATCTGGTGATTTATAGCTATCTTCTACTCCATTCTTTGTGCGGAAAAATTCCTGTCCCGCATGAATGAAAGGAATCCCCTGTGAAAGAATGGTGATGGCTGTCGCTAGACGATGCATACGCTGCTTGATTTCCTCACTCACTCCTGGGTGACTCCGGTTTAAGCGATCCCAAAGCGTATGGTTATCGTGACATTCGACATAATTAATGGACTGAGATGCCGTAATGAATTTATCCTCAACACTCCCCATTATACACTTCTTTACCTCTTCTTTAACTGAAAAGTTTCCATTAGCGAATCCAGTCGAGCGTGTATCAAATAACTTACCTTTAACAGAATCACGAAAATGATCGTTAAAATACCCTATCCTAGGGGTTTCACGAGCATTAGCGCTCATTGCTTTTCGATGGTCAGGTAAAATCGTGTTCATATGCCACCCTTCACCAAAAACAAGGATTGTTGGATCGATACAATCGAGCGCATAGCGGACTTCATTCATTGTTTCTTTATCATGAATGCCCATTAAGTCAAATCGGAAACCGTCAATTCCGTATTCCTTCGCCCAATAAACTACCGAATCAACAATTAGTTTCCTCATCATTTTTCTTTCTGAAGCTGTGTCGTTTCCTACCCCCGTGCCATTCGAAGGTTTTCCACCATGATCAAATCGAAAATAATAGCCAGGAACGATTTTTTCTAAAGGAGAAGCATGGAGCTGATAGACGTGATTAAAAACGACATCCATAATAACCCTTAATCCTTTTTCATGAAGGTTCTGAATCATTTCTTTCACTTCACGAATACGGGTATATGGTTCATGAGAATTTAGTGAATAGCTACCTTCTGGCACAAAATAATGAATCGGATCATATCCCCAATTATAAGATGGCGGGACTTTCGTCTCATCTACACTCCCAAAATCCTGAATAGGAAGAAGTTCGAGATGCGTAACCCCAAGCCATTTGATATAGTTAATACCTGCTGGAATCCCATCTTTATCAGCCGGTTCTTCTGTAAACGCCTTATACTTCCCTCTATTTTTCAGTCCACTTTTTGCTTGTGCACTAAAGTCTCTCACATGTAATTCATATATAATTGCATCTGAAGGTTTTGCAAAAGAAGGTTTACTGTAAGGGTTCCAATTCTCTGGATTTGTATGAATCGGATTGATTACCATGCCAAACTTGCAGTTTGAAGTAGCCGCTTTCGCATAAGGATCAATGGTTTCTCGACATTCTCCATTTACATTCACACTGTAGGTATAAAGAGCCCCTTCTGCTACTTCAGTTGATGAGCCTTCATACACGCCGCACGCTTTCTTTAACATGGGTAATTCCTTTATTTTTTGAAAAGAATCATTATAGATATTCACAATAACCTCTGTTGCCGTAGGGGCCCATACTCGAAAGATCGTGCCCCGATCAGTTAATTGAGCGCCTAATTCCCCATCGTAATAATACCGTTCATCAAACAAATCAGTTCTAACAACTTTACCTGTATAAACAAGACTGGTCTCACCAGTAGAGTGAATAAGGTAGTAATTATTACCTGGAACATACTCATGATCGACGTGTAAGGAAATCAGTCTCTTTTTACCCATTTTTGAGTTTTCTTTCACTTCAATTGGGATGTCTAAATGGCCATCTGTAAGGGTGTACGCATCCTTTACATCTAACGAGATATTAGCCATTATCGTAATGGTATGAAAATCATCCCAATATGCTGTAAAAGCCTGGCTCACTTTGTTATATGCAGAATAATCTCGTATCATCTGAATCCCATCCTTTGCTGAGATGCTTACAACCTTTTTCTTTACCTATCTTATTTTTAAAATTGCTTTTTGACCTTTGTTTTATAAAATAATTCAAGAAACCCACTTTAATATAATTGGGCCGAGTATCGATACACATAGGGCACATAAACTTAAGCCAATTGAGCTAATTGCCGCTTCTCTCTGACCATATTCAAGAGCTTTTGCTGTACCAATCGCATGGGAAGCACCCCCAAAAGCCATTCCAATTCCAAGAAAATTCGATATGCCAAGGATTTGAAATAACCACGGGCCAGTTACCGCGCCACCAATCCCAGCAATCATCACAAATATAACGGCAAAAGCAGGTTCTCCTCCGCTCATACTAGCCACTTCCATCGCAACAGGAGTTGTCACGTTTTTAGAAATAATGGTTGAAACGATCATTTCATTGTATCCACCGGCAATCGCCAACCAATATCCAGACAAGATACCTAAAAGGCTTGCTGTTAAAACCGTTGCAAGAATCTCAACCTTAAACTTATTAAGTAATTTTCTTTGCTGGTATAGCGGAAAAGCCAATGCAACGATAGCAGGTCCTAGTAACGCGTCGATCCATTTTCCACCACTGAAGTACGTATCATACGAAACATCGAATGATGTTAAAACAATAACTAGAACGACCGTACACGTTAAGACAGGGATCATGAAAGGATAGGGAAGTAACTGATAGAGCCGGCGAAAAACAACGTAAAGTAAGATTGTAATAAATAGCCAAAATACCATTTGAAGTAGCATCATTTTCCCCACTCCTTTCGATTAGCAAGAAACTGTCCAAGCAGCCCGGTTGTCCCCATTACAATCCACGTACTGAGGAGGACTATCGGAACTAACCAGAGACTTTTCCCACTAAAGAAGTCGAGGTGTTGCATAATGCCAACCGTGACTGGCACGAATAATAACGGCAAATGATTCAATAACGCGGATGATCCTTGAGAAATCCATTGGACCGGAATCCATTTTAAATAAAGCCCAATGAGTAGAAGGAGCATGCCCACGATACTTCCTGGCACAGGTAGGTCAAATGTTGTTTGGAGAAATCCCCCCACTAGATAAAAACCAAACAAAAGAACAATTTGAAATGCAATGATCATGTATTTATTTAGTTGTGAACTCATAAGTCGCAACACCTTTATACCTTGGGGTTTCGTCGGGTGCTACTTGGTACAAATTCACACTCGATACTACCTGACGTTCACAATTAAGTGTTGGCCAGTTAGGCTTTATTTCTTTAGTAGGGTCGTGCCACTTCTTTGCAAGTGTCACATGTGGGGAATATTCACTTTCTTTCTGTGAAAATCCTGCCACCTGACAAATTCGAACAATTTCTTCATGGAGCTTGTCCAATTGATCCGATCGTTTCACATCCGCATAAAGTACGCGTGGTCGAACTTTGGAACCAAAATAATTTAGCCCTTCCACTTCTAATGTAAAAGGTTGCATGGATTCTGCCGCCTTCAGTAATCCTTCATGTAACACAGCCAGTTGCCTTTCATCCGCTCCACCTAAAAAAGCCACCGTAATATGAAAATCTTCAGGATAAACGATATGCTTAAATAAAGCTAACCGAGATTTCATTTGAATTTCTTCGAGTGTCTTTCTAAGATGCTGTTGGATGGGGAGGGCAATAAAGTAATGCGTATTCAACTTGTCCACTCCTTCTATCCTTTTTCTATTCTACCAAACAATCTGAAAAATCTAATCTTTTTTTCATTCACAAGCTTGATCTTATTACGAAAGATTTATCTTTTGCTATAATGGGGAACAGTATTAGAAAACACTAAGGGGAACGATTCCCGCTACCACTTTCTATACTGACCAATAAACTAGGAAAGTTAACCTTAACTTGTATGAAAAGGATGTGCTTACATGATCTATGAAAATTTGGCCGATCTTATTGGCGATACACCTTTACTCAAATTAAACCGAGTGCCAAATCCTGATGGCGCCAAGATATACGCTAAGCTCGAATACTTTAATCCAAGTCGAAGCGTGAAAGACCGCGCGGCGTATAATATGATTGCCAAAGCAGAAGAAGATGGCTTACTTAACGCAGATTCGACAATCATTGAGCCAACTTCCGGCAATACCGGCATCGGCCTTGCTATGAATGCTGCTGCAAAAGGTTACCCTGCTATTATTGTCATGCCTGATAACGCAACACAAGAACGCATTAAGCTACTAAAAGCCTACGGTGCGAAGGTTGTGCTTACACCATCTTCTGAGAAAATGCCTGGAGCAATCAAAAAAGCAAAAGAAATTGCTGAAACCATTGATAATAGCTTTATCCCCATGCAATTTGAAAATGCTGCTAATCCAGATGCCCATCGAACTTCAACAGCGCTTGAAATAGTAGATGCCATGAAGCACCTCGGGGTTACTCCGGCTGCCTTTATTTCAACTGCAGGAACAGGTGGAACCGTTACAGGAACAGGTGAAGTCCTAAAAGAACACTTTCCTGACCTTACTGTACACGTTGTGGAACCAGAGGGAATCGCCTGTTCTATCCGGTGGAAAGCCAGGGAAACACAAACTTGTAGGAACAAGCCCAGGGTTCATACCAGATATTCTCAACACATCGGTTTATGATGAAATCATTCAAATTACTGATGAACAAGCGTATGAAGTGACGCGCAAATTGGCTAGAGAAGAAGGGTTGCTTGTAGGTCCATCTTCAGGTGCTGCCGTCTTTGCAGCAATGCAAGTGGCTGAGCGCCTATCACCTAACCAGGTTGTCGTTACAATGACATGTGATTCTGGCGAACGTTATTTATCAAGTGATTTATTCAGTTCTTTATAAGGTGCCTCGATAAATAACATGCTAGAACCCAACTAGTGAACGCCATGCCAATATTGGCATGGCGTTCACTCTTTTATTTTGCAAGCTCATAAATCGCTTCCGCATAAATCGCTGCTGCTCGCAACAAATCATCGATCTCCACATACTCATCTTTTTGATGGGCTAACTGGGGCTTACCTTCAAAAAGAGCACCGAATGCCACTCCAGCTTGTAACGAACGTGCATACGTTCCCCCTCCAATCGACAGAAGCTTAGCTTGTTCGCCAGTTTGCTTCTCATAAACCTGTTGAAGTTTTTGAATTAATTCATGATCCTGTGACACATGATGTGGGGTCATATGATCGATCATTTCCATTTTCACTGACATTGGAGCGGTTACCTTTTCAAACGTGTTCTTCACAACATCAAAGTCACATGTGACAGGATAGCGAAGATTCATACCAACTTTCCCCTGCTGATTCGCTCTGTACTCAAAGGTACCTGCGTTCATGGTCAGTGCACCAGTGATGTGATCTTTGTAAGAAATTCCTAACCGTTCTCCAGTAAAATCGTCTATTAGCCATTTTGTAATGAAGTTAATATAAGCGTCTCCACTTTGATCGAGAATCAGTCCACCTAAAAATTCTGCTAAACGAAATGCAGCATTTACCCCTTCATGAGGAGCTGAACCATGAACCGATACGCCATGGATCTCCAGTTTTAATTGCTTATCCAGCGTCGCTTCCCCTTTAAGATCTTTATCATTTAAAAATAGCTCGAATTCCTTTTTGACGTCAAGTAATTGGTCTTCGCTACTTTGACATTCTGCTACTGCATAATCTGGCACCATATTCAACCGCTGACCAGAATGGAAAGAGTTGAGAATGAACGGTGCCTTTTTTTCCTCTTTTACAGGAAAGATCCACTCAAAGTCCGCAATTCCTTTTTCGGCATGGATAATCGGAAACACGGCATCAGGGGCAAAACCCATTGTTGGCATTTCTTCATGCTTAAAATACGAATCGACACATCGCCATGAGCTTTCTTCATCCGTACCAACGATCAGTCGAACCCTTTTTGATAGATCAGGGTAAAGTTCCTTCGCAATATTCATCGCCCAGTATGCCGCAATCGTTGGCCCTTTATCATCAATTGCTCCTCTAGCAAATATCTTTCCATCTCTTATGTCCGGCGTAAAAGGTGGTGACGTCCAGCCTTTACCTGCTGGTACAACATCAACATGACATAAAATACCGATTACTTCTTCGCCTTGTCCACACTCTAAATGACCTGCAACTTGTTCAACATTTTTCGTTTCATACCCATCACGTTTCCCTAAACCAAGCATATAATCAAGTGCCTCTTTCACTTTAGGACCAAACGGGGCCTCTTCCGTACTGTTCTCTTCATCTAAGACACTCTCTATACTCAAAAGTCCTTGTAAATCGTCGATTAACATTTCTTTTCGATTGAGCACTTCTTCCTTCCAGTTCACTTCACTCACTTTATTTCACTCCTTTTATACCTTCATATACAGCCTGATCACAAATCACAAATAGTTTTGCATTGTCAGGAATCGTCTCATCCAAGCGTCGATTAATATCCATCCGATCCCCGTCAGCTATGAGTGTGGCACCTTGTTGTAGCAGTGCATGAAAAGCATCTCGATATGTATTCCACTCTTTCTGTACGCCAATTTCATATAAATTATCTCCGTGCCCTCTGCTCAATAGCTGAGAATACACTCCTGATATTCCCTTTGTAAAAGCAGATCTAACTGCCATTCGAGAAACCGCTTCATGGGAAAGAACAAACTCATCAACTTGAACATGTGTAAAATTTTTTATATGCTCTTCTTTCATCACCTCAACCGTTGTGTGAATATCAATTGAAAGTCGTTCAATCGAGCTAGCAATGATCAGTGACTTTCCATCCGCGAGAAGAGCATCGTGAATCGCATCATCCGAGAAGATAAGCACAGCCTTCGCTTTCATAATATCAGCTTTTATAAGCGTTGCTTCTTCTGCAGCATCCCCTTGAATATAATGAATATTCTCTTCGATTATGGGTGCCTTTGCTAAATGATCAATAATGACAATCTCGCATTGATCAGAATCCATGATTTCCGATACCGCATAGGCAGCTTTTTGTGACCATCCTATAATGACGATGTGGTCATGACCTTGATAAGCCATTTTTCCTTCCTCCTTTCGCTTCTTGATTTCTGAAAAGCCATCAACAAACTTTCCAATGACAACACCAATCAACCCAATGCCAACAATGTAAAGAAACATTGCATAAATTCTTCCTGCTATCGTGATCGGGAAGTAATCTCCATAACCTACAGTCGTGACGGTTGTCATCACCCACCAGAGTGAATCGAACAGAGTTGGAAATGTCTCTGGTTCAAGGAAACGCATGACAAGGGTACTAACGAAAATAAGAATGAATGCTACAACCAACATAAATCGATTGTTTAATTTAATGGCATTTTTAAGAATGATACGAAAAAGCATGTGAATCCCCCCTTCCTCTATTTCATCGTACTATAAGAATAGCAAAGGAATGGTTGTTAAGGAAGAAAGAGTCAAAAGAAATGAAATTTTTTGCCGAAATAACAGAATTATTGTAAAATAAACTTTAAAGAGGGGGTGTACGTTGGCCCAGAAAAGGGAAATGGCAGTAGGAGTGGAATTAAATCATAATGCCAATCAATCGCTTATCTTATGAAAGTGGTATGACCTATTCGTCAATACACCAAGTTGGGGAACCCAACACATCCAGAAATCACTTCCAGTCTTAATCGGAGTACTCAGCCAAACTTTCATGACAAAATTGAAGAAAATGTTTGAAATTAAGTATATCTTAATGTTTTCTTCATATGGTTTTAATAGTCTTTCATTATGCTAGGGATAAGGCGTTGATTACATGTTAGGGAGTGGTTCTTTGAGTATTACTTCAACTGATCGTATGATGACCCGTATCAAGTCTATCTATTTATTTATTAGCAAGCATGGTACTGTCAGCACAAATGAGTTAGTTGAAGAGTTTGGGATTACCCAGCGAACTGTTCAAAGAGATTTGAATGTACTGGCCTATAATGAGTTAGTCAAAAGCCCAAACCGAGGATTCTGGACAATCACAAGCAAGAGAGTTAAAGTTGGATAAAGCAAATAGATTTACCTGTATCAATGGGCTTTTCGTCTAAAGAAATCTGACGAAAGCCTTTATTTAGTTTTCATGCACATGATAAAAGCCCTGCTTCAAAGCAGGGCTTTTATCCATTACGTTTATTTTAAGGAATGATGATAGTCTTTTGGAACAATCACTTTATCGTGCTGATACTTTACTGTTTTATCAATTTTTAAAAAAGGCTGCTCGCTAGAAAGAAAATCTGACAAAAACCCCTCTGAAAGCTCAAAGCCCTCAATTCTTCCATCTGGATGAAGCACAACCTCCTTCACCTTACCAAGTTCTTCTCCATCCTCCGTTAGTACTTCAGCTTTTATTAACGATCGATAAGAACATTGATCTGCTAAGACAGATGTCTGAACGTCTTCCATGTTATCTCCAAGCCTAAAACCATCTTGTTGCCAATTCAGCTGATCATATGAAACAATCATCATTCCGTTTGCCTCTTGTTCTTTTCGATCATCGTCTGTCACTGGATAATTATCTGGTGTAAACTGTCCGCCAGATGCTTGTATCGAATGAAGCATTTCGCCTGCGTGGTGATCAGGAATGGCATCTTTCTTATTAGAAACCTCTTTTTTTTCAATTTCTACGAATGTTGCTTGACGAAGCTCTTGATCAAAGTAAACCTGCTTCACACTAAATTCAGCCGTTGATTCATTTTCCAACTTTTGACCTTGCATTTCTTTTCCAACCTTAATCATGAAAATCCTCTCCTTCGCAACTGACTACTCATGCTATTCCCCAGGTCAGTGGAAAGGAAACAATGGATCACTTTTGGAGAATGGTGACTTCTTCTTCCGTTAATTCTCGGTATTCGCCAGTCTCCAAATCACGATCAAGATGAATATCTCCCATCTGAATACGTTGTAAATAGATGACTTTCTTATCTACAGCTTCGAACATCCGCTTCACTTGATGAAATTTCCCTTCGTGAATCGTTAACTCAATTTCGGATTCTTCACCAGCATGTAAGATAACTAATTCCCCTGGTTTTGTTTCGTACCCGTCATCAAGCGTAACCCCTTTCTCAAAAGCACGAACATCTTCTTCAGTCACGACACCCTTAATCCTTGCAAAGTAGGTTTTAGGTACATGATGCTTTGGTGACGTTAAATGATGGGCAAGTTTTCCGTCGTTTGTAAGAATAAGTAACCCCTCGGTATCTTTGTCTAAGCGACCTACCGGAAACGGCTCAAACACCTGATCCTCCGGAATAAGAATATCAATAACAGTCTCTTCTTCATCTTCTGTAGCTGAAATGACACCAGCTGGTTTATTCATCATGAGATAAATGAACTCCCGATATTCGACTGTCTCCTCAAATACCGTTACATGATTTTCTTCTGGATCAACGTGCTGCTTCGCATCCTTGGTCACCTCTTCATCAACACGAACGACACCCGTTTTTAAAAGTTTTTTTACTTCTTTCCTTGTTCCATAACCCATATTTGCTAACAATTTATCTAAGCGCATTTCCATCTCTCCTTTTCCATATTTTTTCCACTATTTATTTGTTTTTTTAGCATACTTTTTGTTTCGTAAGGGTATGTAAACGTTAAATGCCAAAATGCACGTTTGGAGTGAATGAAATGACTGTGAAAGTTGGACTTTTAGCAACAGCACGCAAGAAGAGCACGAAATCTGCACCTGTAACAGAGTTTTACCAAAGTCCTTTATTTCAAAAAACGCTTGAATACGCGTCACACCATTATGATCGTATGTATTTCTATAATGCCAAAGATGGACTTTTATTACCAGAGGACATCATGGACCCCTATGATGTATCGATTAAAACATTCTCCCATCACCAACGAGAAGAGTGGGCGCAGAAAGTCATTGAGCAATTCTCTGAATATGAAACGTCTACAGATATTCTCGTTTGTTTGCACGGAGGCTCCGTCTATCGCAAACACCTTGAGCCTCAGCTAAACCGATTCAATTATATATATGAAGTGCCTTTAAAAGGACTTGGAATCGGAGAACAACTAAGTTGGTATCAGAAAAACTCAGTATAACACGGGATAGATGCCCAGCAACACTGCCCAACCTTTACATACACTATCAAGTACCTATTAAAGGAGGCGTTTTGTGTGTATGATCGGCAACAAGGGCAGCAGTATCAAATATATCCCGGGTTTCCCGGATACCCAGGACAGCCGGGGTACCCTGGACAGCCAGGATACCCTGGAAATATCGAACAACAGCTCAGACAAATCGAGCGGGAGCTAAGAAGGCAGGATCGAAGAATTACAAGAATCGAAAGACAAATTGGAATACGCGATGAGGATTACGGCTATTAGTTACCGCTACTCACTCACAAAAAATGAAGGCCCCGAGAGGCCTTCATTTTTTATCGTCTTTTAAGAAATGAAAATCGTTCGCCTAATATTAAGCCTGCAAGATTGGAACGGTACGATAGCCAGAGAAAAACGATTCCTCCTACCGTTATGCCAATGAGTAAGTTAATAATGGAATACAGCATACTCCCACCTTCACTTTTAGACAAATATAAATTCGGCATAACCGACTCTAATGGAAGAATAGCCAATTTAGATGCAACTGCCATCACTACTACAAATATCCCAATAAGGAGCAATCTTCTTGCCAGGAATCCAAACTCGTAATCTGTATATTTCTTAATGACAACGATTGTAACGAGCACCGACGTTAGCAAACCAACATTTGTAGCTAGAATCGAACCTTTCCCCTCAAATATTGTGACAAATGGGTAAGTTAATCCAGCTTTCAAAGCGAGACCAGCGAGTAAACTATAGACCGCAAACTTCTGTTTATTAATTCCCTGTAGAATTGCAGCTGTGACTGAAAACAACGCAAATAATATTGCAGTTGGTGCATACCACATCAAAAGGTAGCTACCGAGTTCTTGATTGACAGTCGGGTACAGCACCCTAAAAATCGGCTCAGATAAAACTGCTAACCCGATTGCAGCTGGTGTCGTTAGGAACAATAAAATCTGGAATGTTTGAGTGAGCTGATTTTGCAGTGCTCCTTCACGATTAGCCGTAAATGATTTTGTAATCGCTGGAATAATCGTCATTGAAAGAGCAGTAGCAAGCGATACTGGAATCATGATTAACTTATGAGCGAGTCCCGTAATTATGGCAAAAACTTCTTCATAAGCTGGTTTATCATACCCGATACTCTCTAAGGCCGGATTAATGAGCAACGTATCAACTTGCAAATACAAAGGAATAGCTAGACCTACAACAACAAATGGTAGGGCATACGTTATAATCTCTTTGTACATATCTTTCAGAGATACATTATGATCGACCGTGCTTTCTGCCAGGTGACGATCTAGCGCCGGCTTTCGCCTTCTGTAATACCAGAAAACAACAAGCAACCCACCAACTGCCCCAACAAATGCGCCGAAAGTGGCGTATGTAGCGGCTGTTGCTGCATCGCCGTCCATAAATTTAATGATAATAACACTTGAAGCCAGAATAAATACGATTCTAAAAATTTGTTCAACAACCTGGGATACAGCCGTTGGTCCCATCGATTGAAGCCCCTGGAAAAATCCGCGGGTTAAACTCATAATCGGCACAATTAACAGGGCCATACTTACCACGCGAATGACCAATGTGACATCAGCAATTGTATTCCCTTGTTTTCCCTCATCAATGACAATACGAGCGATTGGCTCAGCTAATAGAAAAAGAGCTAAGAAAGCAACAAATCCAGTCAGAGTCATTAACAGAAGACCCGATTTAAAAAGCCTTCTTCCAGTTCGATAATCCCCAAGTGTGTGATACTTCGATACGAACTTAGAAACAGCTAGTGGAATGCCAACCGTAGATAAACTAAGCATAATTGTATACGGAGTATACGCGTACGTGTAAAGGGCAACACCCTGTGTACCAACGAGAGCTGTAAAAGGAAACATATAAATCATACCAATTATTCTAGAAAAAAGGGTTGCTGCTGATAGCAACATCGTCCCTCTAATCACATTTGAATCAGACATTTCTCCATCTCCTACTTCTAACCATTCAACTAAATCCATTCGTCATCTATCAACAATTTTCAACAGTTCTATAAATACACTTCTCCATTTTAAGCTATTTAGCTAGTAACAACAAATATAAATTTTTGTGAAACTTTATTAAGAGGAGTGAATTGTGGTATGTTTGTGTGTAGCAAAATGAGAGAGGTGTAAGTATGAACTACGATGTCATTGTGATTGGCGGTGGTCCGTCTGGACTCATGGCGTCTGTATCAGCAGCGGAACATGGAGCAAAGGTGCTTCTCGTTGATAAAGGAAATAAGCTCGGGCGAAAACTAGCGATTTCTGGAGGCGGTCGTTGTAACGTGACAAACCGACTTCCACTTGATGAATTGATTAAATTCATTCCAGGTAACGGAAAATTCTTATACAGTGCGTTTAATATTTTTAATAACGAAGACATTATTGCTTTTTTTGAAGATCTTGGCATTCAATTAAAAGAAGAAGACCATGGGAGAATGTTTCCTGTGACCGAC
Source organism: Bacillus sp. RAR_GA_16 (assembly GCF_020165985.1). Classification (GTDB taxonomy): domain Bacteria; phylum Bacillota; class Bacilli; order Bacillales; family Guptibacillaceae; genus Guptibacillus. Next base: position 179,257 of record NZ_JAIUKZ010000007.1, on the reverse strand, counting down.
GATGCAAAATCTGTTGTCAATGCTTTACTAGATAAAGTACGCCGATTAAATGTAACGATTCAAGTAAATACACCGGTTGACAAGGTTCTATACAAAGATGGTGCTGTTTCAGGAGTAAGGCTTAAAACAGCAGAAGAAATATACTCATCTAATGTAATCATTGCTGTCGGTGGGAAGTCTGTCCCTCATACAGGTTCAACTGGAGATGGTTATGCATGGGCGGAAGAGGGCGGTCATACGATTACTGACTTATACCCCACTGAAGTCCCCCTGACTTCTAGTGAAGCTTTTATTAAAAATAAAGAACTACAGGGCTTATCGCTTCGAGATGTAGCGCTATCTGTTCTTAATCCCAAGGGGAAAGTGATTAAGACACATCGATGGGATATGATCTTTACCCATATTGGACTTTCCGGACCTGCCGTTCTACGTTGCAGTCAATACGTAGTGAAAGCATTGAAAAAATTCAATGCTCAGTATATTCCCCTGCAAATTGATGCAGTACCGGACCAAAACGAAGAACAATTGTTTCGTGAACATATGAAGCTAGCAAAAGACGAACCTAAAAAAGCGATAAAAAACATTTGGAAAAGTAAAGTGCCAGAGCGATACATGCTCTTCTTATTTACTAAAGCTGACATTTCACCTGACACAACGTATGCCCACTTATCAAAGGAGAAAGTGCGTGAATACGTACGATTATTAAAGCAATTCCAAGTAGCAATCGATGGTACGCTCCCAATTGATAAAGCTTTCGTAACGGGTGGTGGCGTATCATTAAAAGAAATCCATCCAAAAGAAATGGCTTCAAAATTCACAACTGGACTTTACTTTTGCGGAGAAGTGCTTGATATTCACGGATATACAGGCGGCTACAACATTACATCCGCTTTTGTAACAGGATATACAGCAGGAAAAAGCGCTGCGGAAAGAACTTTAGCTACTACTTAGACAAGCAGTGAAGTACAAACGACAGAGAGGGATCGTCCTAAGGACGACCCCTCTCTTTTTTACGTTATCGCTTGTTTCTATTTCTCCCACTATTTCGGCGATTAGAGGAGCTTGTCTTACGAGAAGAATGACCGGACCTACCTCTTTGATCATTTTTTCTTCCTTCTTGACGCTCTTCACGCTCTGGCAGTGCACCTTCCACGGTCTTCCTAGCAAGTTTCTTACCAATCCCTTTTTCAATCATTTGAATAAACGACTGATCTTTAGCTGCCATGAATGTATAAGACGCACCATCTCCACCAGCACGCCCTGTTCGACCAATCCGATGGATATAGCTCTCAGTATCTTGTGGAATGTCGTAGTTGAAAACGTGCGTCACTCCTTCAATGTCAAGGCCTCGCGCTGCCACATCTGTCGCCACAAGAAGCTGGATTTTCGCATCGCGGAATCGTTTGATAACACTCTCTCGTTTAGATTGAGATAAATCACCATGCAGTTCATCAGATAAATATCCTCTTGCTTTCAAATCACCATTTAATTTACTAACTCTACGCTTCGTCCGACAGAAAATAATTCCGAGGAACGGTCGCACTTCGTCAATGGTTTCAGTAAGGGAACCAAATTTTCGTCGATCTGTTGTTTCAATTACGAACTGCTCAATTTCTTCAACGGTTTTTCCTTTCTCTTTCCCTCTAATCTTCTCAGGTGAGCGCATAAATCGTTTGGCAAGTTGTTTAATATCGCTCGACATAGTTGCTGAGAAAAGAGCGGTTAGACGACTTTCTGGCGTTTCACAAATGATATCTTCCACTTCCCTAAGGAAACCAATATGCAGCATCTGATCAGCTTCATCTAGAACAAGGTAAGCTGTATGAGATAAATCAATTGTCTCTCTTCGTACATGATCGAGCAGACGTCCAGGTGTAGCCACCACGATGTGTACATGCTTATTCAAATGTTTAATCTGTCTTTCTACATCCTGACCACCATACACAGCGAGTACATTGATATCCTGCCGCTCTTCTACTAACTTCATCAATTCTGATGTAATTTGAATCGCAAGCTCACGAGTTGGCGTCACAATGAGAGCCTGTACTTCTGGAGCTTCTGTATTTATTTTTTCAAGAATTGGTAGCAAGAAAGCAAATGTTTTTCCCGTGCCAGTTTGCGCCTGCGCAATAACGTCTTTCCCCTGTAACATCACGGGAATCGTTTCTCTTTGAATGTCTGTAGGGGTATCAATACCCTGAGCTTCAAGTTGTTTAATGAGACGTGAGTCCAGTCCCAATGTAGTAAATTCGTTCAAATTAGTCACCTCATGTTTAGTATATCAATAATTCGCGTCTTCTTTCAGAGTGGACTTCACTTTCTTCCTCTGACCCTAACGAGGTGAAAAAGAAAAGCTATCATAAAAAACTGCCTCCTTGACGACTGCTGAAGAGCGGTCAAGTGAGACAGCTTTTGCGAATTAGGTCTGATAATTTCCCATTACTTTTGAAACGTAATTTTGCGTTTCTTTGAATGGGGGGATACCACCGTAACGATCAACATTCCCTGGTCCTGCATTATAAGCAGCTAATGCAAGCTCAGTATTCCCATCGTATTTATCCATCATTTGTTTTATGTACTTGACGCCGCCCTCAATGTTTTGTCCGGGGTCAAAAGGGTCTTTCACCCCTAAAGAAGCGGCAGTAGCAGGCATTAATTGCATCAATCCCATAGCTCCAGCACCGCTCACGCTATCTGACTTATAGTCTGATTCTTGTTTAATAATGGAATGAATGAGCTTAGGATCAACGCGATACTTCGCTGATAATTCTTCAATATAGCCATCAATTTCAAGCGATGAAGAAGAATAAGGAAGATTTGACGACATGGCGACTGGAGATTCAGTTGACGCAGGTAATTCCGTCGGGGTTGAGGGAAACGTCAATTCTGAAGAGATTGCCTGTCCAGGGTTTTGGGTAGAGAGAGCTTGTTCAAGCATATGCGTAAAGGAAAAGGTGGTCGGCTGCTTACCTATTGTATTTCCTGGCTGTAACTGTCGAAAAGCCTGTAAGTCCATCATAGCACGTAATAGATCTGCCTTCATTTCAACACCCCGGTGTAGTCTTTTCCATCATTATACCAGATTAAGGGTAGCAATAATTGCTTTTCTTAAAGCAATTTATTTGGAAAATGAATCAGAAAGTGCTATGATTTATTAAACTTATCAACTTACTTGGATTAACACTTCAGGAAAACGTCTTTTAGAGACCCGCTCCAAAAGACGCTAGTATTACGAAACAGTCATGTAATAAATAGGTTGTTTGCGCTGTTTCATGAGGATCTTCACAGCGAGCCGTGCTGCTTTACGATCCTCGGCAAGAACGATGATTTCTTTATCACAAACTTCATTTTCTTTCGTCTGTCTTCCTAGATAAGAAAGCGGAATATTCTTTGCTTTTTCATAAGGTGTACGGTGCGAAAGAATATAATCTCTCACATCAATAAGACAGTATTTATCATCATCAAACCGATCTAACTGAATCGGCTTCATATATGAATATGGATAAATCACTCGCCATAATCCTAAAGTAAAGGCAGCCATTAGCGCACCAGCCATTCCCCATATCGCCATTCAAACTCTCTCCTTTTTAGCAGGGTTATTTCAATTTACCCTCCCATTTCATCATACCGCCAACCATGTTTTTCACTTCATAACCAGCTTCTTGCAAATACTCGCATGCACGCTCACTACGACGACCTGAGCGACAAATCATAATATGCTCTTCGTTTTTGTTTATTTCATCAAGTCTTTCTGGAAGAGTACCAAGACGAATGTGCTTCGCTTCAGGGATCATACCCTCTTCTACTTCCTCATCCTCACGTACATCGATTAACGAAACACTCTTCCCATTATTTAGTAGATCTTGAACCTCTTCAGGTGTCACTGTCTTAATTTCTTTACTCATAAAACATTCCCCTTTCATACAATTTTCATATAATTTTTTCAATAATATTCACTTTAACAAATTCAATCGTACATGATTTGATTGGTCAATACAAGAATTCTCTCTTCTTCTCCCCTTAGTAGTATTCTCCACTCGAGAAATAGGTTATTCCAAAAGAAATTGTTCATTCTCCTTCACTACTTCCATACAAAAGTCCTCTCCATCATTTTGGAGAGGACTTGGTGTTAATTTGCTACAATATTCACGAGTTTACCTGGAACTGCAATAACTTTGCGAAGTGTTTTGCCTTCTAGTTGACCTTTAATTTTCTCATGCTCTAAAGCAATTTCCTGCATTTCATCACGAGAAGCTTCTGTTGGAATGGATATTTTAGCACGTAGCTTTCCATTAATCTGTACAACAATTTCAACTTCGTCTAATGTAAGTTTGCTTTCATCAAACATCGGCCAGTTTGCGTATGCAAGTGACTCGCTGTGACCTAGCACACTCCAAAGTTCTTCTGCAAGGTGCGGCGCGATAGGTGAAAGCAACTTCACAAATCCTTCCATTAACGTAACGGAAACCTTTTCTTGCTTATACGCCTCATTAACAAATACCATCATTTGAGAAATAGCCGTATTGAAACGCAGTCCTTCCATGTCTTCAGTTACTTTCTTAACCGTTTCATGGTAAATCCGCTCCATATCTTCTCCTGAATCTTCTTCAGAAATGGAAGAATTCGCTAGATCACCTTCACCAAACAAACGCCATACACGGTCAAGGAAACGACGAGCGCCATCAAGACCATTGTTTGACCATGCAATTGATCCTTCAAATGGTCCCATAAACATTTCATATAGGCGAAGCGTATCCGCACCGTGACTTTCAACAATTTCATCTGGATTGACAACGTTACCTTTTGACTTACTCATTTTCTCGTTGTTCTCACCAAGAATCATCCCCTGATTGCGAAGGCGTTGAAATGGTTCTTTCGTTGGCACTACGCCGATATCATACAGAACTTTATGCCAGAAACGAGCATATAGCAAGTGAAGCACCGCATGCTCTGCGCCACCGATATACATATCGACCGGCAACCACTCATCCAGCTTCTTCGGATCAGCGAGCATTTCATCATTATCTGGATCAATGTATCGAAGGTAATACCAGCAGCTTCCAGCCCATTGTGGCATGGTATTTGTTTCACGACGACCTTTCATGCCAGTTTCAGGATCGACAACGTTCAACCAATCCTCAATATTGGCGAGTGGTGATTCACCAGTCCCAGACGGTTTAATTTCTGTTGTTTCTGGAAGAACAACAGGAAGATCCTCTTTCGGAACGGCAGACATCGATCCATCTTCCCAATGAATGATTGGAATTGGTTCGCCCCAGTAGCGCTGACGGCTAAATAACCAATCGCGAAGACGATACGTTGTTTTTTTCGTTCCTTTATTGTTTTCTTCTAACCATTCAATGCTTTTCTTAATAGCTTCTTCTTTCTCAAGACCGTTTAAGAAGTCGGAGTTTACATGCTTCCCATCTTCAGTATAGGCTTCTTTTGAAATATCTCCACCAGCTACAACTTCTTGGATTGGAAGGTTAAAGGCCGTCGCAAACTCATAATCACGCTCGTCATGAGCAGGCACAGCCATGATTGCGCCAGTCCCATAGCTCATAAGCACATAATCCGCTACCCAAATCGGAAGCTTTTCATTATTAATTGGGTTGATGGCATATGCACCAGTAAATTCACCAGTCTTCTCTTTTGAAAGCTCTGTGCGCTCAAGGTCACTTTTTGTTTGAACTTTTGAACGGTAGCTTTCAACTTTTGAGATTTGCTCACTTGTTGAAATCTTATCCACAAGAGGATGCTCAGGTGCTAACACCATATAAGTTGCGCCAAAAAGTGTATCTGGGCGTGTTGTAAAAACATCAATCGAATCATCATAACCATCAATTGTAAAGGTCACTTCAGCACCTTCGGATTTTCCAATCCAGTTTCGCTGCATTTCTTTTATGCTGTCAGACCAGTCTAGTTCTTCTAAATCTTCTAGTAAGCGATCCGCATATTCTGTAATTTTTAGGACCCATTGTTTCATTGGTTTACGCACAACAGGATGACCGCCACGTTCACTCAACCCATCAATGACTTCCTCATTCGCTAGAACAGTTCCTAGTGCTTCACACCAGTTCACAGCTACTTCGTCTACATATGCTAGACCTTTTTCATATAACTTCGTGAAAATCCACTGCGTCCATTTGTAATAGCGTGGATCTGTTGTATTAATCTCTCTATCCCAATCGTACGAGAAACCAAGCTCTTTAATTTGACGACGGAATGTATCAATGTTTTTTTGTGTAAAATCACGTGGATTATTACCTGTATCAAGCGCATATTGCTCTGCTGGAAGTCCAAACGCATCCCATCCAATCGGATGAAGGACATTGTACCCTTGCATTCTTTTCATACGCGATAAAATATCTGTTGCCGTATAGCCTTCTGGGTGTCCAACGTGAAGACCTGCCCCAGATGGATAAGGAAACATGTCCAGTATATAAACTTTCTCACCTTGTGCGTCATTCTCAGTTTTAAATGTTTTGTTTGTTTCCCAGAAATGCTGCCACTTCTTTTCAATTGATTTGTGATCAAATGCCATTGCTACTCTCTCCTTCCAATCCTTACAGAAAAATAAAAAACCTCCCATCCCCGTTGTTTATCAACAGGGACGAGAGGTTGAGAATCTACTATTCACAATCACCCGCGGTACCACCCGGCTTAGTGCTAAGAAACAGCACTCACTTAAGACCTTTAACGCAGGCGGACGGGTCACCTTACTCCATTCAGGTTCCGATTCAAAGGTGAGTTCGCAAAGGTTCTATGTTAACTTCCACCAACCGTTAACTCTCTAGCAATAGATTCTCCGCTACTATTCCTTATCATTATCTTTGACTAATTACGTATATAATTTGTATTGTATGAAGACTTGTGAGAAATGTCAAGAACATTATCAGAATAGACGCTTTTTTCGTGATTTATACATCCGTAGGCAAGGCCGACAATTTTTCTCGAATTCCTCTATCATAGAAAATCATGAGCACAGAACCTAAAAGAACAATTCCTATTAACACAACAAATAAAGTGAAAATGCTTGAATGATCTACAATGAACCCACCAAAGATTGGGCCGAGCATTCTTCCGCCTGTTGCTGTACTATTGACTACCCCTTGATAGAATCCAGCGCGTCCCTGAGGGGCTAATGAATTTGCAACTGCTGGCACAGCAGGCCAAACAAACATTTCCCCAAAAGTTACAATTACCATTGCGATGGCAAAAGCAGTAAACGCTTCTGCTTTCAAAAGAATCATTAATGATAGTACAAAAAGAACGATTCCAGCTCCTATTTGACTTTTTAATGAATGCAACCACTTACGAATGATCGAGGCAAGAAGCGGTTGCGCAAGAACAATTAAAGTACCATTAATCGTCCAAAGTAAACTATACTCTTGCATTGTAACACCAATAGTCTGAGTATGTGCCGCAATGGTTGTTTGCCACTGTACATACACCATCCAACATAGTAAATACCCCGTGCAAAGAATTAAAAGCGCAGTAAAATGAGGTTTGCTTTTTATCAAACGTTCTCCCGGTAAGCGATTAGTCCTTACCACTTTTCCACCATGAATGTTACGGAATCCAAATAAAACGAGTAGTAAGAAACTTGTAACCATGATGCCATTCCCAAGGAAAACGATATCAAATGACAGAGATGCGAGTAGGCCACCACAAGCAGCGCCAATCGCGACACCGAGGTTTTGAGCTACATAAACTCGATTAAAAGCGCGTCGCCCTCCTTCTGGCCAAACCGTACCTGCCATTGCGTACATAGCAGGAAAAGTGACTCCCGAGCCAAAGCCCATGACCACTAGCATGATGACATATGGAAACCAACTGTGGTTTACCGAAAGTATGAAAGCTCCAATCATAACGATTGTGGCGCCAAGCAAAATGGAGCGGTATCCCCCAATTCGGTCGAATAAATAACCACCAATTAAATTCCCAATAATACCTGCACCAGCATTACCGAGCAAAACGAGGCCAGCAATCGTAAGTGACTGACCAAGGTAATCATGGATATAAACCGTGTTAAGAGGCCATAGAAAAGACGAACCCGTTACATTAATCACCATACCAATTAATAAAACCCAAAGTTTCCCCGGCAATACCATTCCCCCATTCTTTCCTTAAATCCAAGAATGATTTTATTCCACTTTTAACGTATGCGCAACGATAAGCTTTCAGATTGCGAAATAACCTACGATAACCGAATAGAGGAGAGAGATGACCCCCCAAACAAAAAGAAACGCACCCTACACGGGTACGTTATCCTTTGCGATGCTTTTTTTGACTCGCCGAATCGTCTTTGGAATGAGGTTTATCTTTCTCTTCTCTTTGTTCTTCTTTTAAATCTTCTAATGGCATCGCATCAACATTCATTTCTGAAGCATCCTCATCCAGCTGATTCTTTTCCTGATCAGGTATCTGCTCAGGATTATTGGTTTCACCTTGTTTATGTGACTTTTCAATTTTGGACATATGATCACCTCAATTGTTGTTTACTTCTCTGTACCACACACCACAAATTCCCAAACTATTTAAAAGCAAAAAAATAACACATCATAAAGTCATAACTCATTAAAACATTGTCTAGCCACCGGTCAACATACGAAAACATGTGTTAAAGTCATAATAGTGCAATTAAAATTCATTGTGATAGAAAGGAATATAGATTATGACGCTACAACGTATTTTACCCTTTACGAGAAAGCTACTGGAGTCAGCCTTAGCCAAAGGAGACATCGCAATAGACGGTACTTGCGGAAATGGACATGACACTCTCTTTCTAGCTGAATCGGTTGGAAAGTCAGGAAGAGTATATGGGTTCGACATTCAACAAGAAGCCATTAAAACTACCGAGAAAAGACTAATAGATGCTGATCAATCTAGCCAGGTTTCTTTATTCCATGATAGTCATGCTTCCATTAATCACAAAATTCATTCAAAGCATGCGGGAAATGTTTCAGCTGCAATCTTTAATCTTGGTTATCTTCCCGGTGGAGATAAATCCATTGTGACAAAACCAGAAGAAACGATTCAGGCCGTTACGGATATTTTACAATTACTTCGCTCAGATGGCCTACTCATCCTAGTCGTCTACCCAGGACACCCAGAAGGAAAAATTGAAAGTGAAAAAGTAACTGACTATGCCTCATCCCTCAATCAATCTGATTACCAAGTTTTAAAGTATCAGTTTATTAATCAAATTAATGATCCTCCCTATATTCTTGCAATTAGCAAAAAATAAGGACCGCGCTTCTGCGCAGTCCTTATTTTCATAAAATCCCCATCGATTCAATATGATCCCTTGTTTTTTGATTACCCAGTTTGTGGATCAAGGTGTAAATTTCTTTCATGTGGTGATCATAGTCATCATTGTTTTTATCTTCATGATAACTCATCGCAGGAACATGAGCCCGATATAAGGAAAGTCGACTGTCTTTATCAGTCACATCAAAAAGCTCACTAAGCTGATAAATATCTTCTTCATCTGCATCAATTTCAAAATGATAGCTTGATGCGCCTTGATCTTCCAATATTTCACCAGAACTAACCTCGACGTAATAACGCTTCTTCATCTTAAGAGCCCCTTTCGAAATCCTATAGGCTTCTTTTCTCACGAATGAGCGCTTTTTATACGTTTATTATTGAGAAGCTTTGTGAAGCCTTCTATAAACCCAGCCATTAAAGTAAAAGAAAATGCTCGACCGTCCACCAATTCGAATGATTTTACGAGCAAGTGATCGTACATCTTTTTGCTCCATAACTTTTCGGTCAGCAAGATAGATTCCAAGCAAACCTCGATTAATTAAGCGATGAAAAGCAGAATGAGGCAGGCCTTCTACACTTTTATCTGCTTCCTTAATAAAGTGGGCCACACGCGTTGCGAGCTCATCATTATCTCGATAATAGAAGCAAAAGTTCAAATCTCCGCCCGCTCGATCTTCTTCCTGATCAATAAAGTAATCCAGCATAATATGAAGACCTTGAACCCATGGGAAATACCCTTCTTTGATCATGACTGCACCGCCTCTTGGCATCGTTTCTCCTAATGAGTAAGAAACCAGACAGAAAATCCCTAAAGTCGAACCAGCACATGCTGAGAATTCATTCCATGTCATTTCCGGAAGCTGTTGTTTATGCTGATCAAACCAGTTTTTTAATCTTGGAACTCGTTCTTTCTCTGTCACATGCTTATGTACTTGGAGATCACAATAATAATGACAAAGTTCAAGTAAGGCCGGCTGTACTTCCTTCTGATTTGGCAATTCTCTCATAACTCTTTGACACGTTTGAACAAGCTCTAACAAATAGCCACCATCATCTTTTTCTTCACGATACCGATAATAGGTATTTGTTGCTTCTATTTCAGGTGTGAGCGCCTCAGCCATCGACTCATGAAGCGCACTAAAATCTTTTGGATCAAGTGAGGTGCTTCGGTCACATAAGTTATCCAAATAATCACTAATCGTCTGGTAAGCTACAATAAATGAAATCGAGCGATCAATCTGATTTCCGGCAAGTAATCCATAAATGCCTCCGCCTTCACAATGAAACGTTTTTGAATCAATGCTGTCGAGTGCCTGCTTTCTAAGTTCAGGATTTGGGATTTGTTCAGCCCTTTTCCTCCAATAATCTAATTCATGGTGAACCCTTGGTAAGACGCGTCGATAAATGCTATACATTAGCGTCCAGGGTTGAGTTGGTACTTTCAAGTGATCCCACTCCTGTATTAATTATTTACCTTATTTTCCTTACGCTCTAGTAATTCAAGTTTTAATTCAACAAATGATTTAGCCGTTTGAAAAACAGCTTCACGGTCTGGTTCGTTGAACACTTCATGATAAAACCCATCCCACTCTTTATAAGCTTTCTCTGTTAAAGGGATTCGATTGAACCAGGAAATAACGGCATGTTTATCGACAATTCGATCGTCGCCACCTTGCAAAACAAGTAGTGGTAAATTAGAAAACGTTTTTGCGCCTTCATTGGCTATCTTCATCGCCTTAAGAAGTTCACGATACCATCTTACAGATACTTTTTGAACCATTAAAGGATCTTCTTGATCGCGTTTATGAAATTCCGGATTTCTCGTCCCAATATTCGGCTCTAGCTTCGAATTTAATCTCAGGGAAGGAACAATTGGATTTAATACTTTGGATAGAAAATCAACGCCTTTGTTCGGTGGATTCATAAGACCGATACAAGGCGATGATAAAATGACTCCTGTAAGAGATGGTCTTTTTTCCATAATCGTTCGAATGGAAGCAAGCCCTCCCATACTGTGCCCTAGTAAAAATACAGGTAGCTGGTAGTCATGAGCTCTCTTAATCCATTTATCAATGGTTTCGATATATTGGTTAAATGAATCAATATGCCCTCGTCTTCTTGTACTCTCGCCTTGACCAGGTAGATCCCCAAGCACAACGTGGTAACCTGCTTCAATCCACTGTGAAACGAGCCAATCATATCTACGATGGTGCTCATTTGCACCATGAACTAATACAATAACCCCTTTTGCATATTCCGTTTCTTTTATTCGCATGAAAATAAGCCCCCTTATGTAGGTCCGGTCTTTTTGATACACTACTTTTGAAAAGGATTTCATCTATACTAAATGAAAGTTGGGATTGGAATGCTCTATGCTTATCACGACAAAAAACCTCAGATTCATGAAACAGTCTATATTGCGGATTATACTACCATTACAGGTGATGTGACAATCGAAGAACATAGTAGCGTCTGGTTTAACACCACGATTCGTGGTGATGTTGCTCCAACAGAAATTGGCAAAAGAGTTAATATCCAAGATAATTGCGTTCTCCATCAGAGTCCAAATAAGAAACTCATTCTTGAGGACGGTGTTACAATTGGTCATCAAGTTATCCTTCATAGCAGTGTCATTCGTAAGAACGCCCTGATCGGAATGGGATCCATCGTTCTTGACGGAGCTGAGATTGGTGAAGGTTCTTTTATCGGTGCTGGAAGTCTCGTCCCGCCCGGAAAGAAAATTCCACCTCACTCTCTTGCTTTTGGCAGACCCGCAAAAGTCGTGCGAACGTTAACAGAAGATGATGTGAAGGACATGAACAGAATTCGCAGGGAATATGTCGAAAAAGCAGCTTATTACAAAGAGCAGAAGCCGATCTAGAAACCGCGCATATTTGTCGTTTGTTTGAGGAAAGTTACCAATACAATCCTAATGGATCGAGGTGGCTTTCGTGTACAAAATGACAATGGTCTTGATCGTGCTCGTCGTCATCACCTTGTTAATTGGCGCATTTATGACGTACAGGCTTGGACAAAATCAAAAAGGTGAATATGATAATCAAGGAAATGCGCGTGTGAAGTCTTCTTTTTTTAGTAACCCCATTTTTCTTGTTTACATCATCGCAACAGCATTAGCCATTGGCTACGTTATCTATTTTACGTTAATTTGACAAAAAAGATCAGGGAAGTGATTCCTGGTCTTTTTTGTTTGGTTTTAACAATACCTTAAGATTTCGTTAATAGTGGCATTAAAGTTCTGCTATATGCTTAAGGTAACACATAGGTTGAAGGGGGATTCTTTTTGAGTAAAATGGTTGGATGGCTTTATGAGCGAGAGTGTACGGTATTTCGATTCGTAAATTTAACGTGTCATTCAAGGTATCTGACATCTCTTTTTGGTTTTGTTACACATGCAGGTGGTGCTAGAGCAACCATAATAAGCACGCTTTTGTTACTTATTTTGTTACCCGCTCCTCTTAAAATCTGGGGATTGCAAGCTGCCTTTGCCCTTGCTGCAAGTCATCTACCTGTTCATTTTATTAAAAAACATTATCCAAGACACCGTCCATATCTGGCCATGCCAGAAACAAAGATGCTCGTCTACCCTCTGAAAGACCATTCTTTTCCTTCCGGTCATACGACAGCGATTTTTTCTGTTCTGACTCCATTTGTTTTTCATCTTCCTTCACTAGCTCTCCCCCTTCTTGCTCTTGGGGGTCTAGTTGCCTTATCGCGGATCTACTTAGGTCATCATTATCCTTCTGATGTTCTCGTTGGTGTACTACTTGGTGGTGGATCAGGCATTCTTTCAACACTCATATTAGGTTAGAAGAGGGAGGACTATCCATGAAGCTTGCACTGTTTACTGATACGTATTATCCACAGGTCAATGGGGTTTCTCGCACACTCGGTAAGTTAACCACATATATGGATCGTCAGCATGTCGATTATATGCTTTTCGCACCCGACTGTCAGGCAGATGAAGACCTGTTCACAAGTAATGTTCATCGATTTACAAGTATGAAGTTTTTCCTATATCCCGAATGCCGCATTGCCCTTCCTAAATTAAGTCTTATCCGTAATCAGCTTCAAGGGTTTAACCCGGACCTTCTCCATATTGCAACACCGTTTAATATTGGTATGTGCGGGTTGCACTATGGCAAAAAAAATCATATACCAATGGTTGCTTCCTACCACACTAATTTTGATGACTATCTAAAACATTATTACCTGGAATGGTTTTCCCCTGTTATGTGGAAGTATTTAACATGGTTTCACCAGCCATTCTCGAGCACCTTTGTTCCGTCTAATGAAACGCGTAATCGGTTAAAAGAGAAAGGGTTTCAAAACCTAAAGCTTTGGAGAAGAGGAGTTAACTGTGAACACTTTTCTCCCCTTAGAAAAGATCAATCAGTACGAGAACGATACAACGTTCAGGAAAAGTATCTTCTCCTGTTTGTTAGTCGACTAGCTCCAGAAAAAAATCTTGAAACGTTACAAAAAATCATGTGGAAACTACCAGAAGAACTAAAGCAACAAACAAGATGGTTGGTAGTTGGCGACGGACCAGCTATGTCACAATTCAAAGGAAACGTCCCTAGTAATGTGACATTTACCGGTTATAAAGAAGGGGCAGAGTTAGCAGAGCTATATGCCACTTCAGATCTCTTCATCTTTCCATCAGCTACTGAAACGTTCGGAAACGTCGCACTAGAGTCTCTCGCCTCAGGAACTCCTGTTATCGCCGCAAATGCAGGAGGGTTAACCGACGTTGTGTCAGGTGAACGAAATGGGATTTTCTGCTCTCCTAATAAAGAGGACGAATACATTAACGCCATCAAAAGACTCTTATCAGACGATACGGAACGAAGGATGATGGGATATGAGGGACGACGTTATGCACTTTCTCAATCCTGGGATGCGATCTTCGGACGATTACTAGAGGATTATGAGAAAACAATCGGAGTTAATAAACTTGCTCAATACGCATAGAAAGGAGAAAAATGATGAAGCTTGCTGTATTTGGTACAAATGAAATTGGATTAACCGCATCAGCGATTTTCGCCTCGCATGGTCACGATGTCGTTTGTACCGATGAGGACCGAAATCAAATCGATGCACTTCATACAGGTGAGATGCCAGTGGAAGAAGAAGGATTGTTAGAAAGATTGACAGAAGCTAAAAAAGCTGGCAAATTAACTTTCTCTGTTAACCGATTAACAGCCGCTTCTGAAGCAGACATTCTTGTGTTCACAGAGCCTATTTCAGTTGATAAGCAAGAAAATCCCGATCTTACTTGTTTCTTTCGATTTATAAGAAAAATTGCTCTTACAATTAAAAAGCATAAAACCTTCATTATTAAAAGTAACGTTCCCCCAGGAACAGCTTCAAAAGTAGAAGACATACTTATCGAACAGGATGTGTCTGATCGCTCCTTCGATGTTGTAAGCAATCCTGACTTTATTCGAAAAGGCTCAGCAGTAAAAGATTTTATGTCCCCTTCTCAAATTATTATCGGAACTTCTTCACTTCGAGCATGTCGGGCTATGGAAACATTCTATGAACCGATCTCTGCACCTCTTCAATATATGGACCATTCTAGCGCAGAACTAATGAGATACGCTTATCATACGTATCAATCGTTGCAAACTTCGTGTCTCACTATGATCGCGGGGGCGGCAGAAAAGTATGGGGGTGACGTCGAATTGATCCAGGGGGCATTACCAAAGACCCCTCAATTTACTGAGCACTCTCTTCATCCTGGATCTTCTTTTCTAGGTACCGATACCTTAGTAGAACTTGCTTCATTTCGTTCAATGATCAAAGAATCTTCTTCTGCAAATCGAATGTTTAAAGCCCTTGAAGAAATCGATCAATATCAACCAGAACGATTAATTCAGAAATTAAAAGATTTCCTAGGTACTCTCCAAGGTGCTAAAATTGCTATTTTTACTTCATCTACCGTGAAAGCTTTACCAGCCCTTCCACCTTATGAGTTCGTCATCAAGAAATTAAGAGAGGAAGGTGCTTCTGTTCAACAGTTTGATACTGAAAAAACGAGAGGCAAACAAGAAAACGAGAAGGATACCATTTACGAATCAGTCCAAGGATGTGATGCCCTTTTATTAATGAGTGAACGAGTGTCCGTTAAACAACTGAACTGGGGAAAAATCATTAAAGGACTCAACCTTCCTTTGATTGTAGATGGTCATAACTTATATACGCTCGATGAAATGCGAATCATTGCCAATACCTATGATTTGATTTACTGTTCAATTGGACGACCGAATATTTATAAAGGGTTGGGATCCATTTCAGTACAATCCATTCAGTAAAGAAAGTGTGACGAATTTTTACTTAACGACCTGTCACACTTTCTCCCCCATTTATGCATGAGAAAGCATTCTAGTAACCGGCGCGCCCCCTCTCTCGCCCCCGCTCCGGTTCACAGAATCATTTCGATACGCCCCCAGTGAATAAATAAAGACAAAAAAAAAGAGACCAGCGGCCTCTTTTCATCATTTATTAAATTCCCGCACCCTGTTTAAGAGATTCTGAACGATCCGTTTGCTCCCAAGGAAGCTCAATGTCCGTACGTCCAAAATGACCATACGCAGCCGTTTGCTTATAAATAGGGCGACGAAGATCAAGCATCTTAATAATGCCTGCAGGACGAAGGTCAAAGTTCTCTCTTACTAGCTCCACGAGTCGTTCCTCTGAAACTTTTCCAGTGCCAAACGTATCAATCGCAATCGATACAGGCTGAGCGACACCAATCGCGTAAGCAAGCTGAACTTCACAACGATCTGCAAGACCTGCTGCTACAAGGTTCTTTGCAACGTAGCGAGCTGCATATGCAGCAGAACGGTCTACTTTCGTTGCATCCTTACCGGAGAATGCCCCGCCACCGTGACGCGCATAACCACCATAAGTATCCACAATGATCTTTCTTCCTGTCAAACCTGCATCACCTTGTGGTCCACCAATAACAAAGCGTCCTGTCGGATTAATGAAATACTTTGTTTCTTCATCAATTAATTCAGCAGGAACGACTGGCTTCACAACGTGTTCCTTAATGTTACGCTGAATTTGTTCAAGTGAAATTTCAGGGTGGTGCTGTGTCGACACAACAATTGTATCCACGCGAACTGGCTTTCCAGCTTCATCGTATTCCACTGTAACCTGAGTTTTTCCATCAGGACGAAGATAAGGAAGAATTTCTTCTTTTCTTACTTCACTCAAGCGACGCGCTAATTTGTGTGCAAGAGAAATCGGAAGTGGCATTAATTCCGCTGTTTCATTACATGCGTAACCAAACATAAGTCCCTGGTCACCTGCACCAATTGCATCAATTTCATCATCAGACATCGTGCCTTCACGCGCTTCAAGAGCGACATTTACACCGGCAGCAATATCTGCAGACTGTTCATCAATTGAAGAAAGAACTGCACATGTTTCAGCATCAAATCCGTATTTTGCACGTGTATATCCGATTGTTTGAATCGTTTCACGAACGACTTTCGGAATATCCACGTAGTGTGAAGTTGTAATTTCACCCGAAACTAAAACAAGACCAGTCGTTACTGTAGTTTCACAGGCAACGCGCGCATTTGGATCATGCGCAAGAATATCATCCAGAATGGCATCGGAAATCTGATCTGAAATTTTATCAGGATGCCCCTCTGTAACTGACTCAGAAGTAAACAAACGACGATTACTCACTCAAGTACCTCCTTAAGGGTTCTATCTAATTATGGTGTAATGGATACGGTACTCATTTCCCTATTATCCTGTGCCGAAACGAGAGAACGAATTCAATAACTTATCGTCTTACCTTTTTTATAGTGTCATCAACTAAAACGACATTAAAAAAGCCCTTTCCTTCTATTAAGAGGGAAAAGGAGCTGGTATCTCATGCCTTTCGCCTCTTATCTTCCAAGACTATTGTCTTGCAGGTTAGCACCTTAATCCTGTTGTATAGGAGTTGGTTGCTGAGCTTCATCGGGCCTGTCCCTCCGCCTGCTCGGGATAAGAGTATCCATTCTCGACATATAATAACGCAGATAAAAGGATGTGTCAATGAAGAAAAGCGAAGACGAGCGGTTAGAAACGGAGATATTGGAACTCGTGAACTGGAACACGCTTTTTGTGTTCCTGTGAAGGAGTGAAATATCGTAGTTTCTGCGAGTCGCAGCTGGATCTCTCCAAAAGCGGAGCGGGCCTGATTAAATCCGCAGGATGTTGGAGCCCATGAGATTGAGACGCTTTTTGTCTCATTCGATTGGGCGAAACAGCCGGAGGATTTGGCCCACGCAGCTAGATACGAAAAGCGAAAGTGGGCGATTAGACACGGCAGGCACTGGAGCCTTTTCATTTGAACACGGTTTTTGTGTTCGGATGAAAAGGTGAAGTGACCGAGTGTCTGCCCACTGCAGCTAGACACGAAAAGCGGAAGCGCCTGTTTAGCCTCGACAAGCGCTGGAGCCCCATAAAAAAGAACACGGTCTTTGTGTTCATTTTATGGGGTGAAGCGATCGAGAGGCTAGGTGCTGCAGCTAGACACCAAAAGCAAAGACGAGCGGTTAGAAACGGAGATATTGGAACTCTTGAACTGGAACACGCTTTTTGTGCGCGAACGAGTGAATAACAATTGACTATCGCAACCCGCCAATAATAAAGCAAAATGAAGCATCTAGAATTCTCATTTCCATCCCTGCCTATTTTTCTCCATAAAAAAAGCCTTCTTTTTTATGAAGGGGCCAGTTGAAGCAAATTGGTATTCGTCTTTTTTCACTTTTCAAGCAAAAATACATAGATTAGTATAGAATATTTATATGAATGTGTTATACTATTTTTGAGTTAAACAAGTCAGTCAACGAAATCTTTCATAAAGGATGGGTTTAACGTATGAAAACAGCTTCCTTCTCCTCACCGTTATTGGATGCTATCTTAAATAAGAACAATCCACATGTGAATTTATCAGTTTCTGAACTGGTTGAACATTCCTTATTTAAAAATGAAGGGACGCTCTCTTCAACCGGCGCTCTTCGAGTAGAAACCGGAAAATACACCGGCCGTTCTCCTGGGGACAAGTTCATTGTAAACGAAGAATCCGTAAAAAACAAAGTGAATTGGGAAACTAATCAGCCAATTTCCGAAAAAAGTTTTGAAAACCTTTACACGAAAGTATTAAATTACCTTGGTGAGAAAAAGGATCTTTATGTGTTCAAAGGATTTGCTGGTGCTGACCAGTCATCAAGACTACCCATCCAGGTGATTAACGAATATGCCTGGCATAATCTTTTTGCTCATCAACTCTTTATACGTCCAAATGAAATAGAACTTCAAGGTCATGAAGCAGGATTTACTGTTATCTCTGCTCCTGGTTTTCAAGCAGATCCTGATGTTGACGGAACAAATTCTGAAACGTTTATTATTATTTCCTTCGAAAAGCGCACCGTTTTAATTGGTGGGACGGAATATGCGGGCGAAATCAAAAAGTCCATTTTCACCGTAATGAACTATCTATTACCAGAGAGCGATGTACTATCAATGCACTGTTCTGCCAACGTTGGTAAAGAAGGCGATGTCGCCCTATTTTTCGGTTTATCTGGAACTGGTAAAACGACGCTTTCTGCAGACGCTCACCGATCTCTAATAGGGGATGATGAACACGGATGGTCCATGAACGGCGTCTTCAATATTGAAGGCGGTTGCTATGCTAAATGCATCAACTTATCAAGAGAAAAAGAACCTGAAATCTGGGATGCGATCCGCTTTGGTACCGTATTAGAGAATGTCATCATGGATAAAGATTCACGTGAGCCAGATTACGACAATACGAGTCTAACTGAAAATACCCGTGCTGCTTATCCAATCGATGCCATTCCTAATATTGCGATTCCTAGCGTAGCAGGTCATCCTAATACCATTATCTTTTTAACTGCTGACGCTTTCGGTGTTCTCCCACCAATCAGTAAGTTAACGAAGGAACAAGCAATGTTCCACTTCCTTTCTGGATATACGAGCAAGCTTGCTGGAACCGAAAGAGGCGTCACTTCACCCGAAGCTACTTTCTCTACTTGCTTCGGCGCACCATTCTTACCATTACCTGCTCATCGCTATGCCGAAATGCTTGGTGAGAAAATCATGGAACACGATGTCCAGGTTTTCCTTGTAAACACTGGTTGGTCTGGTGGCGGGTATGGTGTAGGAAAGCGAATGAAGCTATCCTACACAAGAGCTATGATTCAAGCTGCTTTGAATGGAGAGCTTGATCGTATCGAAACGATCACAGATCCGATTTTTGGGTTGCATATCCCTTCTCATTGTCCAGGGGTACCTGCAGAGGTGTTGCAACCAAAACAAACTTGGAAAAACAAAGAAAACTATGATGTAAAAGCAAAAGAACTCGCTACCCAATTTGTTAAAAACTTCGAGAAATTCTCAAACGTATCTGAAGAAATTAGAAATGCTGGTCCTAACGTGTAAGCTTATTAAAAAGCACCTTAAATGGTGCTTTTTTTTGTATTTATTATAATCTTTTTTTAGTTCATCCACTTGATTCTTAATGGGCACTCCCACACTCATCCCCTCAAACAACGCACGCTTATCTACTTCAACCATTTTTTATATATGCCAAACACACAATGTTCCGAAATTCATAGGCTATAGTAACTTAAACATGAGCCTATCTCATGTAACAACTGTGGGGGCTAAACAATGATAAAAAGCTGGATATTTCGAAGTAGTATTTTTATAGGTGTATTTCTTCTCCTTCTAACAGCTTGTGGCACGAATACGGGTAATGATCAAGTGCGCATAGCTGAAGTAACACGTTCGATTTTCTATGCACCACAATATGTGGCGCTATCAGAAGGAATCTTTGAGAAGCATGGCATTGATGTCGAACTAGCCACAACATGGGGTGGAGATAAAACAATGACCACTCTACTTTCAAATGGTGCCGATCTCGCCTTAGTCGGTTCTGAGACCTCCATTTATGTGTTTGCACAAGGCACAGATGATCCTGTAATCAATTTTGCTCAGCTTACACAAACAGACGGAACTTTCCTTGTCTCAAGAGAAAAAGTCGAACATTTTAAATGGGAAGATTTGAAAGGAAGTACATTTCTAGGGCAGCGAAAAGGCGGTATGCCACAAATGGCAGGAGAATATGTTCTAAAGCAAAAAGGCATTGATCCACAGAATGATTTAAACCTCATTCAAAATATTGATTTCGCGAACATCTCAAGCGCATTTGCATCGGGTACTGGAGATTATGTTCAACTATTCGAACCGACTGCAAGTGTGTTTGAAGAACAGGGCGTGGGCCATATCGTAGCGTCGTTCGGAAAAGAATCTGGAAAAATACCATACACAGGATATATGGCAAAAGAAAGTTATTTAACGAAAAATTCGGATGTTGCAGAACGATTTACTGAAGCCCTTTATGAAGCTCAATTATGGGTAGATACTCATTCATCTGAAGAAATCGCAAAATCAATTGAACCCTTTTTTCAAGATACCGACCTTGATCTGATTACAACAGTAGTCGATCGCTATAAAAGCCAACATTCTTTCGCTACAAACCCTACTTTAGACGAAGAAGAATGGAATAACCTGCAAAATATTATGGATGAAGCTGGGGAACTTCCAAAGCGTGTCGATTATAGCAAATTAGTGGATAACAGTTATGCAGAAAAGGCTCAAAAATAGGAGGAAACACGATGTCTTTCCTTCAACTGAATGCAATCTCACATGTTTATTTAACGAAAAGTGCTGCAAAAGAAGCCATATCTGATCTTTCGTTTTCTATATCTGAAGGTGAATTCGTATCGCTACTTGGTCCCAGCGGGTGCGGTAAATCCACTTTATTGTCCATTATCTCCGGGTTATTACAACCAACAGAAGGAAGTGTTTCTCTTCAGAACAAGATAATCCAATCACCGGGAGAACGTATGGGATATATGCTTCAACAAGATTACTTGTTTCCCTGGAAAACCATTGAAGAAAATTGTTATATCGGTTTAAAACTCTTAAACAAATTAACTCCTCAGAAAAAAGAAGACACGTTAGCATTACTTGAGAGCATGGGGCTTTATGACGTACGTCACGCCTATCCAGATCAGCTTTCTGGGGGGATGAGACAGCGTGTTGCCCTCGTTCGAACGCTTGCAACTAATCCAGATCTTCTGTTATTAGATGAACCTTTCTCGGCACTTGATTATCAAACAAAATTAAAGCTTGAAGATCTTGTCTTCAAAACGTTAAAAGCCCATCAAAAAACAGCGATACTCGTGACGCATGATATCGGAGAAGCCATTGCGATGTCAGACCGCATTATCCTTTTATCTCCGAGACCAGGTAAAATCGCAAAGATCTTTCATGTTCCTTCCCAACTTCAAACTTTACTGCCTTTTGATGCTAGAAATGATTCTACTTTCTCTGCACAATTTCAATTAATCTGGAAGGAGCTTGATTCCCTTGAACAATCTCCTACTTGAGAAACAGCACCAGCAGTATGTCAAGAAGTTAAAAAGAGAAAAGAATGAGATAGTAGCCTGGCAAATCTTTATTCTACTCGCATTTCTATCACTTTGGGAGCTTGCAGGACGGTACACCTGGGTTGATCCATTATTATTTAGTTATCCAACAAAGATTGCTTCTCTCTTTTTAACAAAGCTTCAGGATGGTTCATTAGTCCTTCATTCAACGGTAACGTTACTTGAGACGATAGCAGGATTTATTTTAGGGACGCTCCTGGGAACTCTTTTCGCTGCAGTTTTGTGGTGGTCACGAAAAGCGTCTAGAATTTCTGATCCGTACCTCGTCGTATTAAATTCCATGCCTAAAGTAGCGCTTGGTCCCATTATTATCGTTGCGCTTGGACCAGGCTACGTTTCAATCATTACAATGGGTGCCTCTATTTCCATTATTATTACAACACTCGTGATCTTCCACTCCTTTCATACGGTAGAGCCAAATTATACTAAAGTGATTCGGTCATTTGGTGGAAATAAAAAACAGGTTTTTCGCGAGGTGATTCTTCCTGCTTCCTTTCCTGCTATCATTTCTACTCTAAAAGTAAATGTAGGGTTATCGTGGGTAGGGGTCATTGTTGGAGAATTTCTCGTATCGAAACAGGGACTTGGTTATATGATCATCTATGGGTTTCAAGTGTTTAATTTCACGCTCGTTTTGCTAAGCTTATTAATGATTGCGATCTTCTCGTCTATTATGTACCTCGGTGTTGAATGGCTGGAACGGAAATTGATCAAACATTAGCTCCTCTTTAAGAGGGCTTTTTTTGTTGTAAGTGGGCAAACTAGTTAGCCATAGGTTACAAACCTGTGGTATTCCTACACGTCTTACCTTTGGCAAAATGATTGCTATAGACCCACCCTAACGCCATCTGCTAGCATATAGAAGAACATATTCCTTAAATAAAGACAGGTGAAGTAAATGAACGCACTGAGAGGCGTATGGCTTAGCATTTCCGCCTACCTATTCCTTTCCATCATAAAATTAGGTGCTGGTTATCTCCTTGGTTCAGAGGCGCTGATAGCAGACGGCTGGAACAATGCATCAGATATAGTAGCATCCGTTGCCGTCTTAATTGGGATGAGGATTTCCCTCAAACCCGCGGACCTTAACCATCCCTATGGCCATTCGCGAGCAGAAACAGTTTCTTCCCTATTCGCATCTTTTGTGATGTTTGCGATTGGAATTCAGGTCCTTTTTCACACGGCCACCGTTTTAATGAACGGAACAGTATCATCTCCGCCATTAACATCTGCATGGGTTGCTCTTCTAGGAATGTTTGTGATGGGAAGCGTTTATCTATATAATTCCAGACTCGCTAAAAAAACGGAAAGTCACGGACTAATGGCTGCAGCAAAAGACAACCTATCCGATGCCCTTGTAAGCTTGGGAGCATTTATTGGAATTATTGGCGCACAATTTAATATGCACTGGCTTGACCCTTTAACAGGGTTTATTGTGGGACTTATCATCTGTAAGACTGCTTACGATATTTTTAAGGATTCCTCCCTCATGCTGACTGATGGTTTTGATAAAGAGAAATTAAATGATATTGAAGCAACCATTCAAGAAATTGAAGGTGTGGAGACGCTGGTAGATATTAAAGCGAGGATGGCTGGAAATAAGATCATCGTTGATGCAGTAGTCGAAGTAGCGCCTCATCTAAACATTAAAGAAGGACACACGATTACTGACAAAATTGAAGCACAGCTGGAAAAAGAGTATAACATTCGGAATGCCATTATTCATGTGGAACCAGGAAAAGAAACCATCTAGCCGTTATTCTAAAAAGCCAGTACAATGTACTGGCTTTTTAGGCTACTATTCTCATTTCCACTTACTACTTTTACTACATATTAAGATGTTTTAAACTGTACGTCAGGACTTGATCCTTCATCATAAAGCTATAGCGCTCATTTAAGTGTAGGTCTTCTGGGAGTGATTTCAGCTGAACAGGACCTCTCGTCTCCATATAGTCATCTTTTTTCACAAGACGGTCGATGTCAGCGTAGTAAACGTTTTTAATAATCGTTCCACCTTTTCCCTCTACTCGATACTGTCCAACATATTGAAGATGCTTTACAATGCCTCCCGTTTCTTCGAAGACTTCACGAACGGCAGCTTCCTCCGCATTTTCGCCTTCTTCCACTTTACCCCCTGGAAATTCAATGCCTCTTCTTGCATGCTCCGTTAACAACCACTGATTTCCGAGGCGACAAATAACCCAAACATGCTTAGGAGCTGAAGAGTATGGGTGGTCCAGGAAAGAAAGAGTTACCTGATTATGATAGTAGTCTGTAAACTTAAATTCGCTCATTTGATAACCTCGTCCTTTAGTTTCTTACTTTATTGTAAAAGAGTAGCCGGCCCTTGTCCAATCCCCCTGTTCAAAAAGAAAAATACGAGCTGCTTCACTTATAAAATCTCATAATAAAACGCACGGCATTTAACCGTGCGTTCGACTTATTTAACCTCAAAGTTCTTAATGATCCAGTGGTTATTTTCATAAATAAAATTGATCTTAATAGTGTAAGTACCATATAAATCCGATTCGTTCGACTGAATTAGTTGATATTCAAATTCACTTTTTTTATTTAATTCATAAGGCTTATCTGTATCAACCCAAGGAAAAAGTTCTGTAGGAATAAGGTAAAGATCACCTTCGCGTTCTTCAAAATAAACATCAGCAATTTGAGAAGCAAGTTCTTTTGATGCTACTTTCTGTAAATGTTGCTCTACTTCCTCGGTTGACTGAAATTCCTTTACCTTATAATTTCCATCTGTTTCTTGTACGATTCGATCAACGAGTTCTGTTGATAGTTTTTCAGCATCAGGCTTCTCGACTGAGATTGCCTTTGCTTCTGCTTTTGTTTCAATCGAAGACATCATCATTTGTGAATGCTCATCCGCAACTTTCGAAAGATCCGTTCCACAGCCAGAAGTAAACGTAAGCGCACCGACCAACATGGCGATTCCTATGTATTTTTTCAAGTTACTCATCCTTTTAATTATTGTAGTATTTCATCTCTACTAATCACTTTCCTCATGAAGTCAAGTGTCAAACAAACTAGTCGACATTTAAGTCTTTTTTACTATAATGTCAAAAAGCAGGATGCAAATTCATTGAAATCCCTTACACTTATAAGACGAAGAAAGATAACGAAAGGTTTCGATTCATTTAGTGAACCTTACAGAAAGAAGTGATGTCATTGACAAAACTATGGAAAAGGCGGTTCACACAGTATTTACACCATCGCTTCAGCTATTTAAGCTATATTTTCCAAGGGGGCTTTCTCACTGCCTTACTTCTTCTAGGTGGCATTGGAGCGGTCTACTATCAACGATTTCTCATAACGATTCCAGAAGATTTTCCATCGGTGCTTGTCACTGCGCTAATGATAAGCGGTGCCATTAGTTCACTCGAAGTCAAGTTCTTTCTACTTCCAGCTGATAAGGTTTTTCTACTTGCCTATGAGGGACGTATGAAGAAATACATTCAATATAGCGCTTTTTATTCTTACCTACGCTCGCTTTTAATCGTGATCTTTACTGGTTTACTCACTACTCCTTTATTAATAAAGGGTGATTTTCAAACGTATGATTTTATATGGGCGGCTGTCCTTCTACTCCTGCTTAGTTTCCTATCTTTACTTGTCGTTATCCACTCTTACTTTGTAAAGAAAAAGTTGGTGAGACTTTATCTGTTTATCTTCAACAGTGTGGCACTCTACGCTAGTTTTAAAGGAGCTTTTTGGATTTGTCTCCTCTTGTTGGTTATTTTCTTGTTTCTTACTTTCCTTTCGCCTAAGAAGAAGGTGCTACAGTGGGAAAAATTAATTGAACTTGAAGCATCGCAGAAAAATCGATTCGAGCAATTTGCTAACCTATTCGTTGATGTTCCTTCGTTACAAAATCTCGTACGGAGGCGAAGATACATTGGGTGGGTCCTCACATTAATTCACGTAAAGGATCCGCGTGTTTATCTCTCACTTCGAACTTTTTTCCGTAAAGGTTCGTATGTCTGGATCTATATCAGATTAGTATTTCTAGGGTGCCTCCTTCTTTACTATTTTTCCAGTGAGGTGATCACTTATTTATTTGTCCCTCTATGTCTATGGATAACCCACCAACAATTGATTGCAATAAAAAAGGAACAGTTCCGTGATACCTTTCTCGTCATTCTTCAAAAAATTCACATGTCACATTCGTTTGATAAAATGATTTTGTGTTTATTGCTCTTTCAGTCCGTCTGCTATAGTCTTATTCAACTTCCAACCGTCCACCAAGCTTTCATTGTTCTTATCGAAGGGCTACTGATTTCTTACATACAAACAACGAGAAAGAGACGCACGAAAAAAAAGAGGAACTGACTCTCCTTCGTCAGTTCCTTTTCCTCATTAACAACAATAAGGATTGTAGTTTGCTCCGCCAACGTAACCTGGTCCTGGACCATAGCCGCCGCCAAACGCGCCAGCTCCTACAATAATTAATAAGATAAACAAGACAACAATTAACGCAAATCCTTTACCATATCCTCCACCGCTCATCTTAATCCCCCTCTTTAAAATTCATTCACTACACTATTACATTATGTGGCTAAGAACATTTAGGAAGGGCATAAGCGGAGTTCTTTTAGAAAATACTCTTATTCTTTACTTTAAACACAGTTGCTCACAAAGAAAAAAGAGGCTTGAGCCTCTTAATTTCTCGTATTATGATTAAGTGCAGATAAAACACCCATTTGATCAATTTGGGCTTTTGTTTTATCTGTTCCTAATCGATGAATCATTTCATATAGGTTATAAATCGCTTCATCTGTCCAGTCGCGATGGCTGTCTACTTCATCTTCATTAAAATGATTTAATGAAAAGAAATCATTCTGCTGCACGTATTTCTGGGAACGCAACTTCTCAATTGCACGTTCCATTTCCATTTTTTCTTCTTTTGTTGCTCTAATTTCGAATGCATTCATTTGAGTACCAACATTTGTCTCATGAAGCTCACCTTTTGGTGTTACAAAATACGTTTCACGTACCATTGCCTCTCACCTCCATGAAAATTTAAACGGGACTAACTTCTGAATGGCTATATCCTTTGTACTCATGCTGAGCAGCATCAATCGTTTTCTCAACTGTGTCCAGTCGTGAGTGAAAAGATCCAACGTCGCGTCCCTGCTTCTTCGCTTCTTCTACGCGCTCATCATAGTTTGTTTCTTTCGTTGCTTCTGGCTCAACATGGAACTGTTTCTTATCATGATCGACTACTACTTGAATAAATTTATCCATCGCTTTTTCCTCCTCATTATCCTATCGTGTTTGTCACTTTACCCGTTTCAGATCAAGATTAATCTTTTCATTAGAAACGAAATCGCTCAAATTTGTGTTAAAATGAGGGGATGAATCCATAAGAACTCAGGTGATGATCATGAATTTTACAACAACACCGCATCAAGCAGTGACTGAATTAGACCTTTCTGCTCCTTTAACACCCCATTCGTCGATTAGACCCTTGGAAGATAAAGCAGAACAGGCTTTTTTTCATGCATTAGAAGAAAAAGGGATACGTCTAAATGAGCCTCAAACAAAAGCAGTCAAACATACAGAAGGTCCCCTTCTAACAATTGCAGGGGCTGGAAGCGGGAAAACCTCCGTCTTAACAGCACGAACGGCTTTTCTCATGACTGTTAAGGAAAAAGACCCTTCTAGTATTCTCCTTATTACTTTCACTAGAAAAGCATCTGAGGAAATGCGCCACCGCATTAGTCTCTTACCAGGCGTCTCTCCTCAAGACTCTAGCAGATTAACTGCCGGAACGTTCCATTCTATCTTTCTGAAATTATTAAGAAGTCTCGGCTATAACCAAAAGATATTAAATAGTGATCGTCACAAGCAAATTATCATGAAAAACATACTAAAAAAGATGAAAAGCCCAGAAGCTTCGTTACCGGAAATTATGCTTTCATCCATTTCTTCTTGTAAAGTTAAGATGATGGAACCGAGCGATGTTCCCGATCAAAAGGAAACGGAAGAACTTAAAAAAGCTTATACGGAATATGAAGAATGGAAAACAGCCAATCACTATATGGATTTTGATGATATTCTTGTTTTTATGTATCGAGAATTTAATCAAAATCCGGCACTTCTTCAAAAAATGCAAAGTCGATTTCAGTACATCTTAGTTGATGAATTTCAAGATACAAATCCGATTCAATACGAACTGATTAAGCAAATTGCTGCTCCACAGAACAATTTATTTGTCGTTGGAGACGACGACCAGGTCATCTATTCTTTCAATGGTGCGAATAGCTCCATTATTTTAGAATTTGATCGAACCTATCCCGATGCGGCAGTTGTGACACTGGACACAAATTATCGATCCGCTCCTCCAATCGTTGGACTTGGTAATCATGTCATTAAACATAACACCTACCGCAGGGCCAAAACGATGAATGCGACGAACAAGGATGGAAAACAGCCGTACTATCTGAGACCGGCAACAACCGAAGATGAAGCAGGATATGTTCTTCGTCATATTCGTGAACAGAAAAGAGACTGGAAAGATATCGCCATTTTGACGAGAACCTATACGAACGCAAGAGCTATATTTGAACAATTGATTGAACAGGATATCCCTTTTAATGCGCAAGGAATGAAACAGGTCTTTTATGAGCAGTCCGTCATTAAAGGCATGATGGACCATCTTCGGCTTGCTTATGAACATCAAAACCTTGATGCAACAGCCGCTATCCTTCCGTCTTTATTTATTAATCAAGAAGCCGGCATGCGACATATTGAGATGGAACATTTTGTAGATCCGATCGATTTTCCTTTAGTGCATTTAAAAACCTGGAATACGCTTCGTGATTTCCAAAAGAAGTCAATTGATCGACGTGTACGACTGATTCAAGAAGCCAAACGCCATCAACCACAGAAAGCGATTCAATTATTACGTGATGATTATATGAAACACCTTGATAGTGCTAACGATGAGGCCTTAACCGTTCACAAAACAACCCTTAAAGAAATGATGGACGAGCTAGAGTTTTCAAGCTCCCGCTTTGAAACAATCCCTGAATTTCTGGCTTATGTGGATCGGATTATCCTACGCTTTAAGGAACACAAACAAAAGGCAAACACAACGAACGCACTATCGCTACTATCAATCCATCAAGCAAAAGGGCTTGAGTTCCCGGTTGTTTACGTCATTGGAGCATCAGAAACCATATTGCCACACGTCTCTGCGCTTAGCTCTATGAAAGACAAAGAAGCTTCTCAAAAGCAGCTATATATGAAAAACCCTACTGCGGACCTTGAAGAGGAACGGCGACTTTGTTATGTAGCCATTACACGTGCAAAAGAGGAACTATATATTTGTTCTCCGGAAAAGCATCTTGGCAAACAAACACCAGTTTCTCGTTTTTTAACGGATGCCTTTAAAAAGAAAATCGTGCAAGAAGGCAAAACGATGAAAGCATGGATTTGTAGCAGTGAATTCTGCAAGGGATGGATGAAGATTGAAGGGAACAAGCAACCTCCTGAAAAGTCGTGCCCACTCTGTGATCGGCCGATGATTGTATCACAAAAAACCGTTAAATAAGTCTAAATCATGTCATCGTGTTAAGCATTGTTGCGCTT
This sequence comes from Bacillus sp. RAR_GA_16, assembly GCF_020165985.1. Taxonomy (GTDB): domain Bacteria; phylum Bacillota; class Bacilli; order Bacillales; family Guptibacillaceae; genus Guptibacillus. The sequence continues at coordinate 149,807 of NZ_JAIUKZ010000007.1, read as the reverse complement.
TGATTACAAATTATTTAAGAGACGTTTAACTTACGGATTTCGCCCTTCAAACGTGCTATAGTAGAAAAAAACGCGCAACAGGAGGGCTCCGATGAGCAGCATTCGTTACGAAACCATCTTTCAGAAACAGCTTGGAAACGGTACGGTTATCGGTATAATGGACTACCTTGAAGGTAAGCTGATTCGACTGAATTTAAATGACAAGGAGCCGGATTACCTTAACCCGGAGTTAAAGGAATTCTTTCAACAAGAGCGTATGAAAGTAAAGCTACATCAATAATAGAATCTCATTTGTAAACCAGCCTCCCTTGATATGGGTATGGCTGGTTTTTTTGTTATTTAAAACGAGGCGTGCTTAGAAATGAGCACGTTTAGCATTTTAATATGAAGCAGCATACATTCCTTTCATTAGTCTTTTAGACCTATTATTCATGAAAAAAGGTTTGATATAAAAAGTGTAAAGGGTATATCAATAGTAGCAAAGGACATTGCTATATTGAAGGAGGAAGTCAACATGTTAAAACAAGTTCTAGTTATTATCGGGATTGTCGTTGTGGTTGCATTTGTTGTCAGTGCTTTATTTTAGAAGACAACAATAACAAAGCTATGTATGAACTAAATTGACTTTATCAAGGAGGAATAGCAATGGTACGTACAATTCTTATGATTATTGGCGCAATTGCCGTCATCGCAGCAATCATCTCATTTATTTAAACCTTATTTATCATTTATAAAGCAATTGAAATTTTACTATTACTTATAATCGAAAGAAGTCGAGCCCGTATTTGCCAGGCTCGACTTCTTTTTTGTTATTTATTAATCATTTTTCTTCATGTTTTTTTTGGCTTCATCAACTTTGGATTTTGGAATGTATATAAAGATGGCTTTTTTATTGTTGTTCATACAAATCTCCTTCAGAGTTGATTTTTGGTCCACATTCATTCTACTCGATAATATGGGAGATAAGCAATCCTCCCTTTCAAAAGAAGTGAAAACACTGCGTTAGTACTAAATGTTCTGATAATAAGTCTTCATAAAACCCTTTAAACACAAATGAATTCATTTTTCATTTAAATTACGATAGTGCCTTCTCATGCAACACTTCTCAAAATTCAAGACTGAAAACTGTCAAAAAATCGAGATAACTTCAACTTCTATTCCTAGACGAGGATTGATATACTGATTGTAAATTGCGTGATTCTGTACCTATAAAGCAGAACCGCTCACTATAAAGGAGTGAACTCCATTTGTTGAAACAACCGTTAAAACTATTCAGAGGGGTCGGCTATGCAGAGGGAATATCGTTTCTATTGCTATTAGGCATCGCGATGCCTCTTAAATACTTTATGGACATGCCAATGGCCGTATCAATTGTTGGAGCCCTACACGGCGGATTATTTGTTCTTTATCTTGCCGTTATCCTCTACGTTACCATTGTAAAACGCTGGTCTTTTATTAAAGCGACGCTTGCCGTTGTCTCATCCGTTATTCCGTTCGGACCGTTTATATTTGATGCACGTCTTGTGAAAAACTCTGAAGTATAAAAAAAGGCAGGGCCTTAAACAGGTTCTGCCTTTTCCAATGGACTCAATAAACTTCTTTCGCTATTGTGACACGTTCCAGTTCATTCCGATTCAATTCATATCCAATCCCTTTCCCTTGTGGAACGTCAATGACTCCGTCTTTCACAATTACTTCTGGATCAATAATATCCTTCTCCCAGTATCTAGCAGAAGCTGAGACATCTCCAGGGATAATAAAATTAGATAAGCTTGAAAGGGCTATATTATGCGCCCTTCCGATGCCAGACTCTAGCATGCCACCGCACCAGACCGGGATTCCCTCTCGAATGACATAAATCATGAATCTTTTTACTAACAGTTAATCCACCTACTCGACCTGGTTTAATGTTTATAACCTGACAACTGTTTAAGTCAAGCGCTCGACGTGCATCATCAAATGATGCGATGCTTTCATCTAAACAAATCGGAGTCTTTAATTCTTTTTGGAGTATAGCATGATCCACAATATCATCAGCAGCTAAAGGTTGTTCAATCATTAGAAGATTAAAAGGATCGAGTGCTTTTAATTGGTTCATATCTTGAAGGGAATAGGCGGAGTTAGCATCTGCCATCAAAGATAAATTCTGATAGCGTTCTCTTATGGCCCTTAAAATGGAAACATCTTGAGAAGGCTTTATCTTGACTTTAATTCGCTCATAGCCTTCCGAAATTCGATGACTTATTTCTTCCAGCATCGTATCATGATCCGAAGCACCAACTGCCACACCTGCTTTAATTTTCGTTGAAGTGCCCCCTAATGCTTCCGCTAAACTAATGCCTTCTTTTTTTGCGTATACGTCCCATATAGCCCCTTCTATCGCAAACTTCGCCATTGGATTTCTCCTGATTCCTGATAAGATGTGATCTACCTCAGAAGGGTGAGAAATGAAACGTGATTTCAGAAGAGGGATCATGACATCTCTTAACATATGCCAGGATGTGTGAAGCGTTTCTTCTGTATACCATGGTGTTTGAAATGCTACCCCTTCTCCAAAACCAACTTCTCCCTCAGCGTCTTTCACTTCTACAATAATTAGCTCTCGATCAGACACTGTTTCAAGACTATTACGAAAAGGAGACTTGAGGTTCATTTTTATATGATGAAGCGTCACAGACTCAATAATCATTCTGTTTCTCCCACTAATAAATTTCGTTGAAGTTTATTCGCTCCATTTCTTGGAAGAGCTTTAACAAAGGTGATTGATTTGGGCAATTTATAACGTGCAAGACGCTCTGAAAGATAATCGAGTAACTCTTCATCCGTTAACAACGAGTTTCTACTAACAACGAAGGCCGCCGGCACTTCTCCCCAACGCTCATCTTGAATTCCGGTCACACCAGCATCTTCAATATCAGAATGTTCGAGGAGCGCAGCTTCGATTTCTGCTGGATACACATTTTCACCACCAGAAAGAATCAGGTCTTTTCTTCGATCTAATACATAGAGAAAGCCATCTTCATCAAGGAAACCAATATCTCCTGTGTGAAGCCATCCATCCTCAAATGCAGCGCTTGTCGCTTCGCCTCGTTTCCAATAGCCCTTTGTCACAGTAGGCCCTTTAACAAGAATTTCACCATGCTCGAATGCTGGAAGATCTTTACGATTATCGCTAATTTTCACTTCTGAAGGAAAGAGCGCTTTCCCAGCAGAACCCTGTTTATCTAGCATATACTCTGGTGAAAGCGTCACGATTTGTGATGCTGTTTCTGTCATTCCAAACGTTTGAAAGACAGGAATCTGCTTGTCTTCGCAAACAGATAAGAGTGGATAAGGAGCTGGACCTCCCCCAAGCAACAAACAACGTAACGTGTTGGGATACCGTTTCATCCCAAGGTCATCAAGCATTTTCTTAAGCATAGCGCTTACTACCGATACAATCGTAATTTCATCTTGTTGAATCGATTGATTAACGACATGCGGATCAAAACGCTTCTGAACAACCATTGTTATACCATAAATCACACTTCTTAATAGAATAGATAGGCCACTCATATGAAACAAGGGCACGGCACATAACCAGCGATCGTTCATATGTAATCCCATATTAAGGCTTGAACTGATCGCACTCCACCAATGGTTCCCATACGTTAACATAACACCTTTTGGTTTACCAGTTGTACCAGAAGTATACATAATGGTATGAAGTTGATTCAAATTAATCGATGTTTCCAATCCCTCTAAGTGATAGGTACACGGTCGAATTTCTTGCCAGGTAAGGATATTCACAGTCGGTGGCTGCAGTGCTTCGCGAGCTTTTTTCGAAAGAGAGAGATCGGTTATCACATAAGAAAGCTCAGCATCGTTCATTTGGAACGCCAGCTCAGTTCCCGTTAATCGATGGTTTAGCGGAACAATAACAGCGCCTATATACATCAGAGTATGTAAGCAAACGGCGGCCTCAATCCCATTTTCCATTAAGAACCCGACATGTTTTCCTTTTGCAATTCCTTCAGCTTTAAGTGCTTGTGCCATCGTCACAGCCTTTTCTTGTAATTGCTGATAAGTGAGCTGTGTATCGTCATCGATTAGCGCTAATCGATCAGGCGTGATAGAAGCACGTTTATGTAGCCAGTTTGGCATCGTCTCCATCTTGATCATCCTTTCTTTTCCCCTATTTGAAAAACAGCTTGATGGGTATCCATCAAGCTGTTTACATACAATCGATTTAAGGAAAACGCGGGAACTGTTTGAAGTCCGGCTTACGCTTTTCTTTAAATGAGTCGCGTCCTTCTTTCGCTTCATCTGTTGTGTAATAAAGAAGCGTTGCGTCTCCACCCATTTGTTGAAGACCTGCAAGACCATCTGTATCAGCATTAAGAGAAGCTTTAAGGAAACGAAGGGCTGTCGGTGACTTTTCTAGCATTTCTTGAGCCCACTGAACCGTTTCGGCTTCAAGCTGTTCAAGAGGAACAACCGTGTTAACAAGTCCCATATCAAGTGCTTCTTGAGCATTATACTGACGACATAAGTACCAGATCTCACGAGCTTTCTTATGTCCTACGATACGAGCAAGATAACCAGCACCGTATCCAGCATCAAAACTACCTACTTTCGGGCCTGTTTGACCAAAGATGGCATTATCAGCTGCAATTGTAAGGTCACAAACAACGTGGAGAACGTGACCTCCGCCAATCGCATAACCAGATACCATTGCAATAACCGGTTTAGGAATAACGCGGATAAGACGTTGAAGATCTAATACGTTTAGACGAGGAATCTCATCATCGCCGACGTACCCACCATGACCTCGCACACTTTGATCTCCGCCAGAACAAAATGCTTTGTCTCCAGCTCCTGCAAGAACAATAACCCCGATATTAGAATCGTCTCTCGCAAATGAAAAAGCTGTAATTAGTTCATTAACCGTTCTTGGTGTAAATGCATTACGCACCTCTGGACGATTAATTGTGATCTTAGCGATCCCATCATACGTTTCATAAAGAATATCTTCAAATTCACGTTCAGTCTTCCATTGAATCATTTTGAAATTCTCCTTTCCTATGTACCAAAATTTACAGATAAGAATCTGCATGCTTTTTTAGAAAAGCTACTACCATTTTAACAAAGATTTCAGGTTGTTCTACATGAATTGTATGCCCTGCGTCATTTATTTGCACAAAATCAGCTTGAGGGAACAATTTTTCCATTCTTTCACCAATTGAAATGAACTTTCGATCGTACTCTCCTACTAAAAGAAGGACGGGAATCGTTACATTCTCTAACACTTCCCAATAGGAAGGCTGAACCCCTGTACCCATTCCAATAAGACTGTTTGCCAGTCCTCTTTCAGTATTGCTCAAACGCTGTTTTCTTATTTCCTCTTGAACATGTAAAGGGAGATTCTTTTGTGAAGCAAATAACGGAATGCTCTCCCAAAAATCAACAAACGATGACAAGCCGTCATTTAGAATCCGTCTTGCCAGTCGTTCATCCTTTTGCATTCGCTCATCTCTTTCTGCTTTCGTAACAAGTCCAGGAGAGCTACTTTCAAGAATAAGCGTCTTAACACAATCAGGATGTTGAACAGTGAACGAGAGAGCAAAACGCCCGCCCATGGAATAGCCAAGCACATGCGCTTGATCGATCTGAAGCAAGTGTAAGAGCTGTTTTAAATAATTTCCCATTGACTCCATTGTATAATGTGTCAATTCATCTGGTTTACCACTTTCGCCATGCCCAATCAAATCTAGAGCGATTACTTTATAATACCGTGCCAACTCTTTCATCAACGGGTCCCAATTCGCGCTTGAGCCAGTAAAGCCGTGTAATAAAAGAAGAGGTTCCCCCTCACCTTCTATTTTAGCGTGAAAAGGCTGCCCTTCAATCATATAGATCATAATTTCGAATACTCCTGTAACACGCTAGCAGTTTCCTTCGAAACCTTTGCGAACATTTCGCGATGAAGAAAAAGGTTTGCATCACGATCAGTGGGTACTTCTATAATGCTCAGCCCATGGTGTTTCTGACTTTTCACATATGCCTCTTTAAACTCGTCCCAGTTCGAAATACGTTCAAAGCTTGCATCATATAAAGCCGCCGTATGCTCATAGTTTAGACCATGTGGCGTTCCGAACAAATGCTCAAAATGATGATTCTGCTCCCGTTGAGGCAGAAAGGAGAAAATTCCTCCCCCATCGTTGTTAACCACAATGACCGTTAAATTGATTTCATATAACTTGGCTAATAGAAGACCATTCATATCATGATAGAAAGAAAGATCTCCAATCACGAGAACGCTAGAAGAATAGGCCGTACTTGCTCCAATAGCTGTAGAGATAATGCCATCAATCCCATTCGCCCCTCGATTTCCCATCACAGTCGGTCGAGAATTTCCTGGCAAGAAAAAGTTCTCCATATCCCGAATTGGCATACTATTGCCTACGAAAAGAAGCTCTCTCGAACTCATCACTTTCCCTAATTCTCTAAACACATGACCTTCGAATAACCCTTCCGTATCCAAATCTTCGTGAAGCAATTGAAGCGTCGTCTGGTTAACAGCCTTCCACTTGTCTAACCAATGCATCTCATTAAAGTCCATTCTTCCTACAGTAGGAAGAAGACTGTTCACAAATGAGACAGGGGACACAGTTAGCATATCAGTACTAGAAAGCGTTGGGTCTCTCCAACCTCTCTCATCGACAACAATTTGAACAGGGCAAGCTACCTTCTTCATAAAGAGCATAAAGGCTTTTGAAACCGGCATTGCTCCAAACCGAATGACCACTTCAGGATAAAGAAGCGAATCAACATCACCTCTAAGAAACGCATCATATCCTTCGATAAGGTTAGGAGAATTAGTATGGCGACATTTGGAAAGGGGATCAGCTAAAACGGGATAACCTAACTTCTCAGCAAAAGAAAACAGGGGTTCAGCTAATTCTTCACTTTCCTGTGGGCCTACTACAATAATGCCTTTTTTACCAACCAGTTTGTTTGCATACTCCGCTACGACGTCTTCACTTAGACCACGTAGATGATCCGTAGCCTTTACCCACGGGCTATGATCGTCCCGGCCATCAGAAAAAAGACCTGAATAAGTAAGATCCGGTATTAAGGGATCTCTAAATGGGAAATTAAGATGCACAGGACCAGCCGGCACACTCGACGAAACAGCTGTCGCTCGAGAAGCAGCTGTTCGAACATAACGGATTAAATCTGGAGACGAGGAAGGCATCGCCATTTCCATAAACCACTTCACATAGTCGCCATATAGCTTGATTTGGTCTATCGCTTGTGGTGCTCCATTGTCGCGAAGCTCATGTGGGCGATCACCAGTCAACACAATCAACGGAACATTCGATTGAGCAGCTTCAATAACTGCTGGATAATAATTCGCTCCAGCTGTACCAGATGAACAAAGAAGTGCGACCGGTTCTTGATGCGCTTTAGCCATGCCAAGGGCAAAAAAACCGGCAGATCGCTCATCGATATGCATCCAGACTTTTAATAAAGGGTGTTCGGCCATCATCATGGCAAGCGGGGTAGAGCGAGACCCTGGACTAACAACAGCATGTCTTATACCTGATCGGACAAGCTCATCAACAAATGAACCAACGTAGCTTGATAATATTTCTTGATCAGTCATACTTCTTACCTCCAAGTGCAGTTAGCATCGGTTTAAACTTCATTTTTGTTTCTTCATATTCACTATCGGGGTCTGAGTCTCCAACAATGCCACACCCTGCGTAAAGGGTAGCCTGATCGTCATGTAATAAACCTGATCGAATGGCAACAGCAAATTCACCATTTCCCTGATAATCAACCCAACCAACAGGACCAGCATACCAGCCACGATCAAGATTCTCGATTCGTTTAATCTCATTGACGGCCTCCACTTGAGGATATCCTCCAAGCGCTGGCGTCGGATGCAAACGTTCGACCATCCGAAGAAGACTTGTTTTTTTGCCAGCCCTTGCGACAACTGGTGTATACAAGTGTTGAATATGTGGTGTTTTTAAAATTTCTGGGGTTGATGGAACTTGAACAAATTCACACTCTTCTTCCATCGCCGTTCGGATCATTTGAACGACTAAATCGTGTTCGATTCGATTTTTTTGATCATGAAGTAATTCTTGCCCAAGGGCTTCATCTTGTTCTGCTGACTTTCCACGTTGAATTGATCCAGCAAGACACGTTGAATAGACCTGGTGCCCCTCTCTCTTCACTAACCGTTCAGGTGAGGCACCAAGAAAACATTTTTCTCCGTATTCGAATGCAAACACATAGCTATCGTTTTGCTGAGCTTTTAAATTCGATAGTGTACGTGTAGAAGAAAATGGCTGGGTAGATTGCAACTTAATTTCTCTAGCCAGTACTACTTTGTCAAGCTGACCTTCTCGGATATTGCGGGCAGCACTTCGTACCGTTTCTTTCCACTGAATAGGTTGGATCTCTTCTATAGAAAATGCGCCTCCATTTTGTGGGTGCACGGTTGAGATTTTGTTTAACAGGTCAGCGTGTTGCCCGAGAAGCTTATCTGAGAGTTTCTCTGGGTCGTCATCTTTACTTACCACTGTGTTAATTGTAAGCCAAGACTGATTAAGTGCGGAAGTTAGCATAATTTCAGGGAGCACCATACCGCCCTCAGGGAACCCTCTCCATTCACCACTCTTATGAGCAAGAGGATCAAAGGAAAAACCACCAAGCAATACTGGTCCGACACCTGGTCGAGATGGCGCCCCCTCAACAACAGCATGCTTGAGAAACCGCTGCCACTCTTCTTCTATTGTGCGGAAGCGATCGCCCTCTGCATGAAATTGTTTCATTCGTCCGAGACCAACAATCGTCGTATCATTCTCTGGATCAGACCAAAACGTTCGGTCATATTTATAAGTAAACGAACCTGCTGCATAAAAGGAGAGGGGATCGACAGCAGCTACTGATAGCACCTGACTAACAAGTACAGACGTTCCCCGCTTTTCTGCCTTACTAACACCTTGATGAAGCAGGCTAAATAATTCTTGATGTTGTAATGTAGACACCGACTTCTCCCCCCAACTTTCTGTCCATGCAAAAGCAGACCGAGTTAGCCTCGGCCACAGTTAATTAAAGGATACACCTGTGTAGCTAAGACTGTCAACGAAGCTGTTTGGCCGTTTATGCGACCTTCTTATGTATAGATTCCCCATCTGCGTGAAAAAAACCATTTTAATGCTCCGCAAGCGCCCTTAGCAAAATAATTGGTAAGCATACACTGATAAAAGTAGACGATGGTAAATGGTCGTCTATACACTAAATGATGAGGGAGTGTCTCACATGTCCAGACACTATTATCATGGAGTTTGTCGTCAGCATATTGGACAATGTGTTGAAATCAAATGCCATGACGGTCAATTGCACAGAGGCCATATTGAAGACGTTGATGATGAATTCGTCTACATCCGCCCTTTAAATCGCAATTGTGATGGACCACAACATCCCGAAGGCCCTGGAATGTTTTTTTTCGGTGCTTTTGCAGGCGGCTTTCTTGGCGGATTATTAGGAGTAGGTTTAGGAAGCATCGCGTTTTTCAGGCCATATCCTTACCCGTATTATTATTAATTCCACAAATGCGATCACTTTATAGTGATCGCATTTGTTTGTCTCCATTCTCTTTTAGATCGAGGCTAAACACATATGGAACATCAGCAGATGATCGACTTTTTTCTATTGACAGAGACTTCTTGATATTGACAAAAGGATTGACACCCTTTATCCGTTTTTTTAAACTATAATGGTTACATGGGGAATTATTAAGAAGTTTATTATTTTAAGGGAGAGACATGATTCTATGGAAGAGCGTATGAACAACAGCAACGATAAGCTGAACAAAGTGACGCCTTCAAAACCAACATGGCAGGTGTGGTGGCGACTATTAAGACCCCACACATTAACAGCTTCCTTCGTCCCGGTTTTTCTGGGCACAATGCTTGCCCTTCAAAGTCATACATTACATTTTGGATTGTTTATGGCGATGATGATCGCTTCTATCCTTATTCAATCAGCAACAAATATGTTTAATGAATACTATGATTTCAAAAGGGGCCTTGATCACGCTGGTAGCGTAGGAATTGGAGGCGCTATCGTACGAGATGGAGTTAGTGCTAAAACGGTTTTGAACCTTGCTCTTATTTTCTTTGGAGTGGCCATTCTTTTAGGTGTATACATCTGCATTTTAACAACATGGTGGATTGCAGTTATTGGTTCCATCTGTATGGCTGCAGGATATTTCTATACTGGAGGTCCATACCCAATTGCCTATACGCCATTTGGCGAAATTGCTGCCGGTGTCTTTATGGGGCTCATCCTTGTATTACTATCATTTTTCATTCAAACTGGCCTCATCACATTTGAAAGTGTTCTCGTTTCAATCCCTATTTCCATCCTTGTTGGCGGCATTCTTATGGCGAACAATATCCGTGACCTAGAAGGTGACAAAGAAAAAGGACGGAAAACACTCGCGATTCTACTTGGACATGATAAAGCCGTGACCTTTTTAGAATGGATGTTCATTGTTTCTTACCTTTGGGTTGTTGCACTTATCATAACCATTGATTCATCTTTGTGGTTACTGTTAATTATTCTAAGCATACCTAAAGCATTTAAAGCCATTCGGTTGTTTGAAGGAAAGAAAGAAGCGGCTCAAATGATGCCAGCTATGCAAGCTACTGCACAAATGCACACCCAGTTTGGACTATTAATGGCGGTTGGTTTATTGCTCGCTTACTTTATTTGATAGGAACTCAAGCCAGAGACGAACGTAGTCTCTGGCTTTTTTACTTCATAAGTGTAATCGCTCCATATGGTCACAAAAGCAAATATAAAAACAAGAACTTAGATAGATGAAGTCGAATAGATTTTCTGTTGAATTTTCACTTTTTCTACTAGTTAGCTCGTGTATACTGTAAATATGTACATAGAAAACAGTGAAGGCGCTAGCTTTAATAGCAGGGCGCTACAGCTGAATTGGAGGAATTTGATGGAATTCGAAAACACAATGCTTGAGGCACTAGGAATTACAGCCATTACATTAACTCCTGAGAAAGTTATCCTTGAAATGCCAGTTGGTCCAAGTACTCATCAACCACTTGGTTTTCTTCACGGAGGCGCATCAGTTGCGCTTGCAGAATCAGCTGCCAGCATTGGGGGCACGCTCAATCTAAACACAGAAAACGAAGCAACCTTCGGAATGGAAATCAACGCAAACCACCTACGCAGTAAAAAAGACGGCGTCGTTCGTGCCATCGCTGAACCCATTCATATTGGTAGAAGAACTATGGTCTGGGAAATCAACATCGTCGACGAAAAAGAAGAGCTAATCTGTATATCCCGCTGCACCCTAGCCGTTAAAAGGTATTAAGAAAAGCGGAAGTGGGCGTTTAGGGTCGACAAGCGCTGGAGCCCTATAAAAAGAACACGGTCTTTGTGTTCATTTTATAGGGTGAAGCGATCGAGACCCTGCCCACTGCAGCTAGACATGAAAAGCGGAAGCGACCGTTAAGACACGGCAGGCACTGGAACCTTTTCATTTGAACACGGTCTTTGTGTTCAGATGAAAAGGTGAAGTGACCGAGTGTCTGGGCGCTGCAGCTAGACACGAAAAGCGGAAGTGGGCGTTTAGGGTCGACAAGCGCTGGAGCCTTATAAAAAGAACACGGTCTTTGTGCTCGGCGTGGGGTGAAGCGATCCACACCAAGCCCACTAGAGCTAAACCTATAAACCAAAAAGAATCCCGTCACGATTGACGGGATTTCTGTTCTATTTTTCGTTCACCAATTTCTCGGTAATCTTCATGGTACGTGTCTGAGATTGCATAATGACAAGAATCGCACACCATTCTTCTTTTTTCCCACGGGAAGAGCAATTCTTTCTCACAGTAAATACATCCGTGATTCAATTGGATCACCCCCTTTTAGACTATGACAAATCAGGATGTCTAAGACCTAAAAGAAAGGAAAGGAGAACGCAACATGAAACTTAACCTATTCCCCTATCTGTTCATGTTACTATTCCTTGCTGCCTGTTCTGTTAGCTCTTCTAACACCGAAATACCAGAGAACACAATTCCAGCCAAGGTTGACCGAGTCGTTGACGGTGACACGTTAAAGGTTACAATGGAAGATCGAGAAGAAACAATTAGACTCCTTCTTGTTGATACACCAGAGACAAAACATCCAAGTAAGCCAGTTCAGCCTTTTGGACCAGAAGCATCGCAATTTGCAAAAGAACAGTTAGAAGGCAAGAAGGTGGGCATTGAAATCGATGTTTCAGAACGTGACAAGTACGGTAGACTGCTCGCATACATATGGATCGGTGATCAGATGTTCAACGAAATGCTTCTTGAAGAAGGGCTCGCGAGGGTCGCGTACATTTATCAACCAAACGTAAAATATGTCGATCAATTTCAAAAAATACAGCGTCAAGCGCAAGAAGAAGGAAAAGGCATTTGGAGCTTGGAAAACTATGTTCAGGAAGAAGGATTTAACGAAGAAACTGAAACGCCTGATTCTTCTACTTCAGAAAAAGATTCTGACGAAAAGTGCCTAATTAAAGGAAATATTAATTCAAAAGGTGAAAAGATCTATCATGTTCCTGAAGGTTCATATTACGAAATCACGAAAGCAGAAGAAATGTTTTGTAGCACAACTGATGCCGAAGCAGCTGGTTTTCGTCCATCTTCTAGGTAACTAGGAATAACGTTCATTTACAAGCTCACTTTATGCAAAAACACATAATTTATGACCTCCTGTACCATCATAGGATAGAGGAGGTCTATGACGATGAAATCGATTTTAAAATCAATGCTTGGCATACTACAATCTCATACTGACAATGAGCCAAAACCGCCTCTACACGTCGGTGAAGTGATGAACTGCTGGACAGCTTTTGCAATTTTTAAAGAAGCGCAAGTGTTTTATCGAATGGCTTTAAATACAACCGATGATCAGCAATTAAAGAAAAAGACACAGGAGATTTTTGATGCTTCTGTTAAGGACCAGAGTAAACTTAAACATTTTCTAATAAAAGAAGGTGTGCCTCTTCCCCCAACTTCTGAAGCAAAACCTGATTCTTCTTCTGAAACGATTCCGATGGGTGTGAAACTAACAGATGATGAAATTGCAAACGGCATTTCTCTAAAGCTCGCCTCTGTTAATGTCCTCTGTGCAACGACAGTTTCTCAATCCATTCGAACCGACGTGGGGTTAATGTTTCTTGAGTTTCAAACTCACATTCTCCTTTTTGCTGCAGATTTTAAAACGTTAATGGAAAAAAGGGGGTGGTTAAAATCACCGCCAGCTTACCTTCCACCAGGCGCTCCAACACAAAAGCCGTAGCTTTAAAGCTACGGCTTTTAATCTTTTTCCCTTATACGGCTTGCTCAATCTTTTTTCCTTGTTGAAGCTGATACATTTGAAAATATCTTCCTTTTTGCTTCATCAAATAGTCGTGATTACCTCGCTCCACAATCTCGCCTTGATGAAGTACAAGAATTTGATCTGCTTCTCGAATCGTCGATAATCTATGCGCAATAATAAAGGTTGTACGTCCCTTTTTCAAAATATCGAGCGCGTTTTGAATAATCATTTCTGTTTCAGTATCTACATTTGAAGTGGCTTCATCAAGAATAAGCACTGCCGGATCAAACGCCAACGCCCTTGCAAACGAAATGAGCTGACGCTGTCCTGACGAAAGCGTGCTTCCTTTTTCAATCACCGGTTCATCAAAACCCTTTGGAAGGGATCGAAGCAGTTGTTCAGCCCCTACATCCTTTAACGCCTTTTCTACTTTTTCTCTTGATATCGATGGATCATCAAGGCTTACATTTGAAGCAATTGTTCCTGTGAATAAAAATGGATCTTGAAGAACAATCGCCATATGCTGCCTTAACTGCTGCTTTGGAATATCCTGAATATTGACTCCATCAATCACTATCTTTCCTTTTTGATTGTCATAAAAGCGGAACAATAAATTCATAATTGAACTTTTTCCTGAGCCCGTATGCCCCACTAAGGCAATCGTTTGACCTTTCTTCGCTTCAAAAGATAAATTCTTCAGAACGTACTCCTCTTCTTTATAGGCAAATGAAACATCATCAAAAGTCACATTTCCATCGTAGCGCGGAAATGTTCCATCTACTACATCTTCCCCTACTTCGTCTAGGAGCTCAAAAACTCGGTCTGCGGCCACCAATGCTTGTTCTAGATTAGCAAGCTGATTGACCATGTTTGTAACTGGTTGAAACAATCGATTTAAGTAATCGACAAAAGCATAGAGAACACCAAGACTAATCACACTACCTGCAGTAAGGGAGGCACCTCCAAAATACCAGATTAACGCTACAAAGGAGATATTTCTCAAAATGTTCACGAGGTTATGAGACATTAAGGAATTTAAATTTAATAACTTATTTTGATAAGTGAAGTGACTATCATTTAACTCTTCAAATTCCTGCTCGGTCATTTTTTGGCGTTTAAATGCTCTGATGATTGACATCCCTTGAATGGATTCATTAATCATTGCATTAATATCACTTACCCGCGTCCGAATCACTTTATTGAATTTCGAAGCGTATTTGCGATACACAATTATCCAAATAAAGAGCAGGGGAACGATGGTTAATGTAATAAATGCAAGCTTTACATCTAACAAGAATAAAGCAATGAAGATGCCAGTCATATAAAAAATACTGGTGAAAAAAGTTGCGAGCACAGTGACATAGAGTTCACGTATCGCCTCAGTATCATTCGTGATTCTTGCAACTACTTTTCCCGCTGGCAAATTATCGAAGTAATTGATGTGCAATCGCTGAATTTGCGCGTAGACATCTGTTCTCATCTTTTGAATAATTCGATTGGCTGAAGTTTGCAAAAGTAACCCCTGACCATATTCAAAAAATGAAGCAAAAACAAGAAGTCCAAAATAGAGAGCAACGAGCCAGATCATCGGCTCAACTTGAGGTTGATAAAAAGCAAGCAGCTGTTCATTGCTTATTTCTGATGCTTCATAGGATCGTTGTTCTCCATCTTTTTGGATCGTAAGCGTATCTTCCTCAATCACTCTTTCCCCATCAAAAGCGATCGGTTCATCAATAAAGTAATATTCACGACCAACTTGAAGAATCCTTACTTCTTCTCCTTTCCCTTCATTTTCATCAAAATGATCACTTCGTTTATACCACTGGCCTTCGTATTGAACAGCATCCTCTCCTTCATCAGCTTCATACCATGGATATTCCACTCCAAGTATATGAACATCAATCATCCGTTTGGCAATGAAAGGACCAGATAATTCTGCTGTAACAGCAACGGTTAGAAGCAGGAGTGCAATGATAATACTTTTCTTGAATCCAAGTGCATACGTTATCAGGCGTTTTCCTACATGGCGATTCATTTACAGCACCTCCTTCAACGAATCTTCAAACTGCTGTCTGTCATATTGCTCTCGGTACCATCCTTTTTGAGCAAGTAGCTCTTCATGGGTACCTTCTTCAATGACTTTGCCTTCTTCAAGCACCACAATCCAATCAGCATGCTTTACACCCGACAGTCGATGTGTTGCAATAAGCGTTGTTTTTCCCATGCGCTCCCTACGTAAATTGGAAAGAATTTGCGCCTCCGTTTTCCCATCCACTGCTGACATCGCATCATCCAAGATAAGAATCTCTGGGTCAATCATGAGTGCTCGAGCAATCGAAACTCGCTGCTTTTGTCCCCCTGAGAGAGCCACACCTTTTTCACCTACAAGCGTTTCTAGCCCATCTGGAAGAAGGTGAATGTCTTTTTTGAAATCAGCTAAATGCAGCACGCGATCAACCTCTTCATCAGTCCCATCTTTCTTACCAAAAAGAAGGTTTTCTCGCACAGATCGCGAGAACAACATTTGATCCTGAGGAACATATCCAATCCATCTTTGAAGGGTTTCAAGAGAAAACTCCTCAATCGGTATTCCAGATATGCTAATCTTTCCATCTCCAACTGGATATTCTCTAAGCAATTGTTTAAGCAAAGTTGTTTTTCCACTACCCGTTCGCCCAACTATCCCTAGCGTCTGCCCTTTTTTCAAGGTAATAGAAATGTCATCTAAATTTGTGACAGACGAGGAGGGGTATGTGAACCGTACATCCTCAAATGAAATAGTGCCAGGGGACGCAATGTTTTTCGGAGAATGATGTTCCTTAACGTCTTCATCGTGAGATAACGTTTCCAGCACGCGGGTTAATGAGGCATTTCCGCGTTGCATCACATTAATGAGTTCGCCAACCGCAATCATTGGCCAGATCAACATTCCTAGATACACGTTGAATGATACGAGCTCACCTAACGTGAGAACTTTATGAAAAACAAGATACGCGCCATACCCTAAACCAATTAAGTAACTAATACCTACGAGAACCTTAATCGTCGGTTCAAACAGCACATCTA
The DNA here is from genome assembly GCF_020165985.1 of Bacillus sp. RAR_GA_16. Lineage (GTDB taxonomy): Bacteria > Bacillota > Bacilli > Bacillales > Guptibacillaceae > Guptibacillus. The sequence continues at coordinate 133,344 of NZ_JAIUKZ010000007.1, read as the reverse complement.
CCTTTGCTACTTCAATGTTTTTGTTGTATACATCCTCTGTTAGGGTTTGGAACTTTTGCTGATCTGCTCGTTCCTGCACGTAAGCTCGCGTTACCCGCACCCCGGCGATCGATTCTAGCACTTGATCATTCATATGCCCGAATGAATCTTGAGCCGCAGTAAATCGTTTATGAATGATCTTCCCATAGCGATTCATTGCTAGAGCCATTAAGGGGAGTGGGAGAATCGCTGCTAGCGTTAACTTCCAACTAATCAATACTCCCATCGTTACCAAAATAAGAAACATAAAAATCGTTGAATCGACTAAAGTTAAAATCCCAAAACCCGCTGTAAGCGACACAGCTTTAAGATCGTTTGTTGCTCTTGCCATTAAGTCTCCAGTTCGGTTTTTTTCATAAAAAGATGGTGTCATTTTAAGGAGGTGTTTCATAAACCTAGATCGAAGCATTCGTTCAACTAGAAAAGCACCTCCAAATAGTTGGTACATCCATACGTACGTAACAAGATACACGACAATTAATAATGCACCGTAAAAGAACAGATAATTTCGTAATGATTCCCACGTTAAACTTCCTACATTGATTTCATCAATCGCCATTCCAATCAATTTAGGTGGAATAACCTCTAGAATGCCACCTAAAATTAACAACCCGATGGCAATGCTATAGCGCTTCCAATGTTGCTTAAAAAACCAACTTAATTTGCGTAAAATCGAAAACATTTTCTTCCCTCCAATCTATTCCCCGCCACTTCCATAACCCCACCCCATTTACTGTCACCATTTTCAGAAATTAAAAAAAGACATAGCCGTATGCGGCTATGTCTCAAAAATTCATTAGACATAAAAAAGGCACACGTCTAAGACGCGTGCCGATTCCTTTAGGTGACAAAGGGGTTACTTCCCTGGCAAAGTGCGTCTATGAGTACATGAAATTTGTTGGGCTCTTTCTCTTAATACATGTCTCATCACACACACTCTCCTTTACCGTAATTTTTTCACTCTGTCATCTTAGCATTATTGTCACAATTTTGTCAATATTATTATTTACTTAAGGGATTAACACTTTCTTCCCCCGTTAAATCAGCAATCATTTCAACTAATAAATCAATTTCTTCCTGCATATCTTTTAGACTTACCGTTTCTACAGGCGCATGCATATAGCGTAGCGGAAGAGATACGAGAGAGATCGGAACACCGTATCCTGTTAAACGAAGCTTATCGGCGTCGGTTCCTGTCATTCTTGGAGTTAATTCATATTGCAGTTTAAGACCAAGCTTTTTGGCAGCTTTTTCGAGTAGCTGGTTGATCTTTATATTAATCGGAGCCCCTTTTGCAAGAACTGGCCCGTCTCCTAAGTTAACCTCTGTATGTTTTCTTGCATCAATTCCAGGATAGTCAGACGAAAACGTGACATCACAAGCAATCGCCATCGTTGGCTGAATACCTGCACCAGCAAAATACGCTCCACCCATGTTTGTTTCTTCATTGACTGTGCTAACGGCGTAGACACCAACTTTAGGATTACGCTTTGCAACTTTGCGAAGAACCTCTGCGACGATAAACGCCCCTGTACGATTATCCAGACCTCTACCACTTATCCTGTCATTTAATAAGTGTTCAACTTCTCTTTTGTATACAGCTAAATCCCCTATTTGAACATACTTTTCAACCTCTTCTTTCGAAATCGCACCACAGTCTATGTAAAGATCTTCAAAATTAAATTCTTTTGCTCCTCCATGATGTTCCGCATTTACGCCAAATACACCTGTTAATTTTCCATGCGTACCAAGAATGGTTACCTTCATGCCTATAGCCGGTTTATGGCTAATACCGCCTAACTTCTCTACACGAATGAATCCATCATTGTCAATTTTTTTCACCATAAAGCCAATTTCATCACAGTGCCCTGCAAGTAAAACTTTATATTCAGCATTAGGATTGAGAATGCCAATCGCATTTCCTGCATTGTCTGTTTTCATTTCATCTGCAAATTCTTTCACATAGTTCATCCACTTATGCTGAATTTCCATTTCTGCTCCAGATGGTGAAGGGGTTGATAATAATTCAAGTAAAAATTCCTGATTCATAAGAAGCGCCTCCAAATAGTTGATTTGTTCTTTTTTCATTGTATCTCACAGCTAGTCTTCATTCTAGTTTTGGATAAAATTGATTCTGTTTAAATAAAAAAAGACCCCGTATAATTTTACGGGGCACCTGGTTATTTCGATTCTTTTAATAAAATTTCTTCCACTTCTTCTTTCGTTGGCAGGGCTGTCATGGCGCCTTTTGTTGCAGCTGCTAAAGCACCAGAAACGCTCGCAAATTGCGTCATTCGCTCAAGCTCTTCACGCGATAGTTCAGAGAGAGAGCCATCATATTCGTTGAAACCATGAAGAATTCCAGATACGAATGCATCCCCTGCTCCCGTTGTATCGACTGCTTTCACCTTCATCGCCGGAACTCTAAGAGAATAATCAGGTGTATAAACTAGACTACCTTCCCCACCCATTGTAATGAAAATGACTGGAATACGGTAATGAGCTAGCTTTTTAATTCCCGCATCGACAGTTTCTTCCCCCGTGATAAAAGTAAGTTCTTCTTCTGAAAGCTTTAGAATGTCAGTCTCAGATAACATTGAAATAATCGTTTCTTTTGCGCGATCTTCACTTTCCCACAGACCCAATCGTAAGTTTGGATCATAAGAAATGAGCAACCCCTTCTCCTTCGCTTTTTCAACTGCTTTCTTTGTAGCAGTTCGAGATGGTTCACTAATCATGGAGATCGATCCAAAATGAAGGATGCGATGACGCTCAAATAATTGATCGCTAATTTCTTCCACGTTCAAGAAGCGATCTGCACTTGGATTTATGTAAAAATCAAAGCTTCGCTCCCCATTTTCAGCATTCGTTACAAAGACAACACCGGTTCGTGCAGATTCAGTTAAAATCATCGTAGAGACATCCACGCCATAATTCTTTAACGTTTCTTGCAGAAATCTCCCAAGCACATCATCGCCAACTTTTCCAAGGAAAGTGGCGTTAACGCCTAGTCGAGCAAGACCAACCGCTACATTTGCTGGAGCTCCCCCCGGGCTTTTTTGATACGTTAAATTATCTTTATCAAGAGGAATAAAATCGATTAATGCTTCCCCTAAACTAATGACACCTTTACTCATTTCTATTCCTCCTACGTACTTGACAGAGCTGCGCCAAACAAACAGCTTTTACGTCATCATACCATGACAGGTTAAAACACTAAAGAAGAAAAGGTTCTTATCCCATTATTTTTTTGATGATTTTCAAGCCATTTTTTGCAGATGGATATCGAAATGCAAAATCAAATTTCGTGGTTTGTTTCACAATACTCTTCTGATGTGAGAATGCTTCAAAGCTTGCTTTCCCATGGTAACTGCCTGTACCACTGGATCCTACGCCACCAAATGGCAAATAAGGAGAGACGATGTGCATAAATGTGTCGTTCATGCATCCCCCACCAAAGGAAATAGAGGAATTGATCAGTTCTTGCTTTTCTTCAGATTCAGAGAAGAAGTAAAGTGCCAGCGGCTTCGGACGTCGGCGAACTTCGTCAATAACTTTATTAAGATCTGAAAATTCCAGCACAGGTAAAATAGGACCAAAAATCTCCTCTTGCATCACTGAATCTTCCCACGATACATTGTCCATAATCGTTGGCGCAATGACTCGATCACTTTCCTTATGCTGACCTCCAATTAGTACATCTCCATCAGCTAAAAAACTTTTTAATCGATCAAAATGACGCTTACTAACAATATGACCGTAGTTTTCATTCGAAATTGGATCGTCACCATAGAATTCGAGTAGCACATTGTTCATTTGTTCAATTAAGGCCATCTTCACATCACTATGAACATACAAATAATCAGGCGCGATACACGTCTGACCTGCATTGGTAAATTTCCCCCACATAATTCGTTTGGCAGCAAGAGTTAAATCAGCATCTTGATCAACAATCGCCGGACTTTTTCCTCCCAATTCTAGCGTAACAGGAATGAGTTGTTTGGCAGCCGCTTCCATCACAATTTTACCTACCGGAACACTTCCAGTGAAAAAGATATGATCAAACGGTTGTTTTAAAAGTTCTGTACTTGTTTCAACTCCACCTTCAACGACAGCAATATACTTCTCAGGAAAGACTTCACGAATCATTTTACTTATCAGAGTTGAGACAGCAGGCGTTAATTCTGATGGTTTTAATACCGCACAGTTGCCGGATGCGATCGCGCCAATTAGTGGAGCTAACTGAAGTTGAAAAGGATAATTCCAGGGTGCAATAATCAAAGTGACACCATAAGGCTCTCTGTGAATAATGCTTTTTGAACCAAAATGAGTAACAGGAGACTTTACTCTCTCCGGTGTCATCCACTCCTTTAAATGTTTTAACGTAAACTTTATTTCTTCTAAAAGGAAGCCAATTTCAGTCGTATACGCTTCCCATTCTGATTTATGCAAATCCTCTTTAAGCGCTTGTAAAATTTCAGGTTCATATTCTTTAATAATCGCTCTTAAGGTTTCAAGCTGATTCTTTCTATACGAATAGGACTTTGTTTCTCCTGTATAATAATATTCTTTTTGTACCGTTACTTTTTCAGCAATGTGCTCCACCTTACTTACACTCCCCTTATAAATCAACTTTATGGTTTCTAAGTTTAAACACTTAAACATAACATGTCAATTTTAAAGCTTTTCTATAGGTTTATTTCTTCCTCTTTGAGGGGATATCCTGCATAAAAGCAATTCCTGTAATCAACACTATACAAGGATGTAGTTTAAAAGGAGGCAATTTATTATCGAAACACTAGGTCACCATATCATTGCTGAAATGTGGAACTGTAACAAAGAAAAATTAAACGACTTAGTCTATATAGAGGAAACATTCGCTAGCGCTGCCCTTGAAGCTGGAGCGGAAATAAGAGATGTTGTTTTTCATCCATTTGAACCTCAAGGCATAAGCGGAGCCGTTATTATCGCTGAATCTCACTTAACCATTCATAGTTTTCCCGAACATGGCTATGCTTCAGTTGACGTGTATACCTGTGGAGATAAAATTGACCCTTCTGAAGCAGCGAATGCCATAGCGAGATCGTTAGAAGCCAAAACCATTCACACCGTTAAAATTCCCCGAGGCGCTGGAGAAATTACCGTTAAAGAAATTGAAAAAAGTGGTGTGGAATCACCATAATGCATTAGAGAGGCAGTGCTATAAGCCTCTCTAATATCTTTTTCACGCATTTATTTGCAACTTTTTATAGTGAGAAAGCGCAAGTAGTGGCCAAATCACATCATAACTGTGATAACGGATATAAAAACCTCCTGGTAATCCCGCCCCTGTTGGATAAGTTCGTTCTTCCACATCAAATGATGTTTTAAGGAGGTAATCTACACCTCGATTTAACGATTCACCTGTTTCTTTACAAATGGATAAGGTATCAACAGCCCAGGCAGTTTGAGATGGCGTACTAAAACGTAAAGGAACGTATTTCTGTTGCCAATCACTTCGACAGGACTCTCCCCATCCCCCATCTTTTCTTTGAATTTTTTTTAGAAACTGAATCCCTTTCCGAACAGGAAGAAAATCAGAAGAATAGCCAGCTGCATTTAATGCTGTTAACGCTGCCCAGGTACCATAAATGTAACAAATCCCCCATCTGCCTCTCCATGAGCCATCCCTTTCTTGATTTTGAATCAACCAGTTGACCCCTCTTCGTATCGAAGGATGCTCGCGATTTAATTTGGCATAGTTACATAAAAACTCAATCGTTCTTCCAGTTAAATCTGCCGATGAATCATCCGGAAAAGAAGATCTCGCTCCATCAATTGGTAAATCCTTTAATACGAATGCTTTGCGATCCGGTTCAAATGCTGGCCATCCTCCATCCTGGTTTTGCATAGCCAGAACCCAACTGACTCCTTGCTGCCAACGATAGGATTCATTTTTCATATCTTTCAATGCTCTTAATGCAGCCGTTGTATCGTCTATATCTGGATGAATCGTGTTTCCCTCAGAAAATCCCCATCCCCCTGGTGCAATTCCCTCTTTTGTAATGGACCAGTCCCCGTATTTCGTCTGCTGATGATTGACTAAATAATGGTTAGCTAGCTCCGTAGCAGTTGCTGTATGCACTAAATCCGTTTCTTGTAACGTATAGGAGAGAAGAGCAGTATCCCAGATTGTGGATGGGGAATTTTGAAGATGAGATTCAGAATACCAAACCATTCCTTTTAGTGCATGGAAAGCACGTAAGATGGCAGGAGCGCTTTTTTCATACCCAAGTGCCAACATCGCGTAGATCATAAAGAAAGTAGCCGTGGCATAGTTCAATAATGTGCCATCTTCTTCTACTCTCTGAAGCATATATTGTTCCGCTTGTTTTCTCGCTTTGTATAGTACGTTTGAAGGAATTTGACTCACAGCATTCCACGCTTGTGCGATATTCGATGTCATGAATCGATCCTCCATAAGTAAATCAGTAAGGTCAGGTGTCCATTTCGTTGTAATCGAGTAACGAAGATCCTGGCATAGAAGAATTGGTGCAAAATGCGCTCTTGCATAAGAGCTTAAATCATAGAATGAGACAAAGGAAGTCTGGGGAATGAGTAGAAAGAGCAAGGGAATGTGACCTAAGCGTGGCCATTTTAAATGACCATTTAAAGCTAGAAAAATGGCAGTCATCGAATCGACCCTCTCAATCCCTCCCCATTTTTGGATATAATGTTTCGCTTTTTTCATTTCCGTTTCTTCAGGAGTTATTTCACCTGAATATAAGAGACTATAATAAGCCTGAACAGTGGCAGACAAATCCCCATGATCGTCCTCATATAACTTCCAATACCCTTCCTTAGATTGTTTTGATAAAAGGCGTTGTACGAGTGCATTTAATAGTGATTTTTCTGGGAGATCAAGCATCCGTATTAAAACAATCATCATCGCATCCGTTAAAAGGCTATTTTCAAAACAAAACCGAAAAGCACCATTTTCCTGTTGATGTTTAAGTGCTTCTCTTGTCAACTCCTCTATTTTCCGTTCTAACTTCTCCCTCTTCATTACGCTCCTCCTTGAAGTAAGCTATCGTATTGTATTCACAAAATCTTTTGGCGATTCATCCCAAAAACTATTGTAAATTTTTTGAAACTTGTGTAAAATTCAAACGTATGTAAGGAACAAGGAGGAATAAAATGAAAAAAATAGGACTACCCCTTCTCACCGGTCTTATCATTTTACTGTTGGTTTATCTTCATCAGTTAGCTATTCTTCAAGAAAAACCGGCAGCAGATTGGAGCAGGTCAGTCAGTCTTGATGTGGCTGCTGAAGACAATGAAATGTTTGTTCAACATGAAGAAAATAGCAGCACACTCTTTTTCAGCGGTGACCCCGTTCGAAAAGTGGTGGTGAACGAACAATTAGAGACAACGACAGAAAAACTGAACTACACCATTCCAGAAGGCTATTCATTTTATGTTGATGACCAACAGGCCATTTATAAGAAGAGCGATGAACTGATTTATGCGACAAACGGAAAAGAAACACCCATTCTCAAAGATATTGAAGGGATAAACGTATCAGAAAATGGGGTTATCGCTTGGTCCCGGCATACTGCGTATACCATTTCGCCAGATGGCAAAATCAAGTCAGAAACCGAACTACCTCAATACATAAAAAGCGGAACATTGACTGAAAATGGGCTAGCATTCTTATATGTTCAATCAGAAGATGCCAATCAGTTTCTAACATTTAATGCCGAAAAGGAACCGAATGTTTTGTATGAAACGCCACTTACATCAGGAGAAATTTACAGCAATCTACAAATGATTGAACTTGAGGACAAACTTACATTTACTTATACTGTTGGTGCTACAAGACAAGGCACACGAATCATCAATACATACCTGGGTGAAAGTGTGGGTGGAAAAGAAGCTGACGTTCATCTCTTAAAAATCAAAAATGCCGAAACAGGTGACAGCTTCGAAAAACCTAATTACTTTTCTTTAACAGAAAATGATGGTGAAGCGCATCTTCTTTTTAGCTCAAATGGAGAAATTTCACCCAAACGTTCTGTTATTAGCATCTATGAAGCGACACAAAAAGACGGGGAGTGGGTAGCTTCTCGAAGAAGTACATCAGAAGAGTTGTCCATCCGCCCTGTTTCCATTACGGATCAAGCTCTTGTCTGGATGGATCAAGAGAAAAGCGGTCTCGTCTTACATGGCGCCTCAACTGATTCTACCGTTGTAAAAAAGAGTAGCTCACTATCGAGCGATGATTTAACCTATGCCCTTTACTATACGTTCACAGCGATTGTTGGGATGTTTGCGATGTTAGCCTTCTCATTTGGCTTTCTGATTCTTCCTGCCGTAGCTCTCATGTACTTCTATTTCGCCAATACGACGGCCATTGAAAAAGACAAGAAATGGGTTGAGTGGACAATCGTTCTTCTTTGTGTCGCATCTCAAATTCTTTTCCTTCCATCTATTCTTGATGGACCATTTCAGTATCTTGCACCGTCCTATTTAACCTTTGCAGGGGCAGCATACGTATGGCCACTGATTATCTTTGTTGCAGCTTATCTCATAAGTCGCGTTGCCCAAGATCAAGAGTGGACCATCATGCAACGGACCTCGTACCAGCTTGGATTAAATCTCGGGATGTTGATCTTCTTATTAGGACCTTATATTCTCTAACTTAAAAAAGCATGCCCTCTAAGTGATATGATCCCCGCATAGTAGACAGAAAAAAGAAAGCACACTAAGCTGTCTATTATGGAGGGGATTTTTCTATGGGTAAAATTAATAAAACATATGATATTCATTTCAAGAAAAAAGCTGTAGATATGTATCTGAAAGAAGGTATGGGCTACAAAACAGTAGGTAGAGAATTAGAAATAGCTCCTCAAATGGTACGCCGGTGGGTTCAACACTTTGAGGCAGAAGGAATAAAGGGCCTTGAAGAGAAGCGTGGGAGAGCTAAAGGGCCTGGATTAGGTAGACCAAGAACACGTCCTGAGGATCCAGAAGAAAAAATGAAACGATTAGAAGCTGAGAATGAACTACTAAAAAAGCTCTTAGGAAAGTAAAAGGGGGAATGGAAGCGGTACTTACTGGTACGAAGTATGAGGTTGTTAAAGAGATGTCTAAGAAGTACACCGTTCAACTCTTATGCGAGCTTACAGGTGTATCAAGGGCTGGATACTACAAATGGTTAAAACGCCAAGAATCCTCTTCTCCTAAACAGGTAGAAGATCATAAAATCAAAAAACTGATGATGGAGTGTCACACAAAACTTAAAGGGATCTATGGGTATAGAAGAATACAGATCTGGCTTAAGTCGATGCATAATCTCCATATGAATCACAAACGAGTTCAACGCTTGATGGGAGAATTAGGCCTTAAAGCTGTTATCAGAAGGAAGCGACCTTACTATGGTAAGAAGGAAGCTTATGTCATCTCAAATAACCATTTAAATCGGGACTTTACAGCTTCAAAACCAAATGAAAAATGGGTTACCGACATTACCTATTTAATTTTTAATGGACAAAAAATGTATCTATCGGCCATTAAGGATTTGTATAATAATGAAATAATAGCCTATGAAATCAGTAGAAGAAACGATCTTAAATTAGTCATGGATACCGTGAAGAAGGCTAGAAAAAAACGAAGTGTAAAAGGCATTATGCTTCACAGTGACCAAGGGTTCCAGTATACCTCGAAACAGTATAACAAACTGCTTAATAAGTACAAAATGACATCAAGTATGTCCAGGAAAGGAAACTGTTGGGACAATGCATGTATGGAGAACTTTTTCAGCCACTTTAAAACAGAATGTTTTTACTTAACCTCTTTCCGAACCACTGAAGAGGTTAAGTTTGCCGTTCGCAAATATATACGATTTTACAATCACCAGAGATTTCAAAAGAAATTAAACAACCTGAGTCCCTATAAATATAGAACTCAGGCTGCATAAATTTACTTTTTAATTCCTGTCTACTTGACAGGGGTCACTTCAAAGCAGAGGACATGCTTTTTTACTTTGCTTGTTCAGCAGCTTTATGATTGACAGCTAATACCGCTTCATGAAGAACTTGAGTGAATTCAGCTTTTTCTAGAACTTCTAGGCCAGCAGCTGTAGCTCCACCCGGTGTTGTGACTTGATCACGAAGGTCTCCTGCCTCACGTCCATCTTTGAGCATGGACGCTGAACCAAAAATCATTTGCACAACGAGCTTTCTTGCTACTTCTGATGATAAACCGTAGGATGCTGCCGTCTTTTCGAGCGCTTCGGCGAGATGATAAACAAAAGCAGGCGCACTCCCTGTGATCGCTGTTAGATCATGAATCTGTTGTTCTGATAGCTCTTCAGATTCCCCGATTGCATCTAGAATCAGTTGAAGGACGTCTCGATGTTCTTGCTTCACTTCTTTGCCACAAGTAAACAGTGACATCGACTGCCCAATGTCAGCGGCAGTGTTTGGCATAATCCATGCAGTTGGGAGACCTGGTAAGGAAGCTTCTAATACAGAAGGACCAATCCCAGCAGCCACCGTAATAACAAATTGGTCCGCTACTTTACTAGAGAGCTCATGAAGCACCTCAGGGTGAGCAGCGGGAGGCATCGCTAGAATCACAACATCATGACTCGAAAGTACATTTTGCCACGCCCCCGTTTCCACATGATACGTTGCTTTCAATTGAGCTAATTTCGTTTGATCCGATTGATTTGAAATTGTTATTTTTCCAATCGAATCCGACTGGTTCAATCCAGAAAAAATAGCCTCAGCCATTCGTCCGGCACCGATAAACAAGATATTCGGTTTCTTCAACATAACCCCTCCTCTATTTCCCCCTTAACTATATCAAAAGGGTTCAAAATAGAAAAACGCCGACTGAGAGCCGGCGATTACCAGAATTTATATCCAGGAGAACCAGGAGGAGCATGCTCGATCATATGAACAACGGGTACAGTATAAGCTACAAGAATAAGTACAGTCGCGATACCGAGCCATAATCTCCAATTCTCTAATATAGGAGGTGTTTTCTCGGCACCCTCTGCCACTTCGCCAATCGGGAAATCTTCTTTCCCTTTTGGAGCGAAAAAGGCAAGATCCGTTATTATGACGATTAATAATAAAATAGCAATAAAGAGAATGGAGCCACCAACGGCCATTGTTACCTCATAAGGAATCCATCCTAACGCGTCAGGATTATCCTGATACGTTGTATAAGCCGTTCTTCTCGGTGCACCAAGTAACCCAACGGTATGCATCGCTCCTGACATGAAGAACATACCAACAGCCCATAGAATCGTTTGCAAATTCGCCATTTGATGCATTCTTCCTGTTAGCACACGACCTGTCAGGTGTGGGATTAGCCAGTATGCAATCCCGAAGAACGTAAGCGCCACACTCGAAGCGACCGTAAGATGAAAATGCCCTGTAACCCAAAGCGTATTATGAACAATTTGGTTCATTTGGTTACTGGCATTAATAATCCCACCCGCACCAGCCGGGATAAAGATTAACATACCGACCATCGGAGCAAAGAATCTTGCATCTTTCCAAGGTAATGCACGAAACCAACCGAATAATCCTTTTGCTCCCTTTCTTCGACCTGCAATTTCAAATGAAGCAAATAGTGAAAAGGCAGTCATGAGAGAAGGAACAATGACCATAAACGTCAACACCACTTGTAAATATTTCCAAAACGGAGATATACCAGATTCAAGTAACTGATGATGAAAACCAACTGGAATTGAAAACAGTAAGAAAAGGACAAAAGACAATCGTGCTAAAGAATCACTAAAAATTTTACCTCCAATGATTTCAGGAATAATAACATACCAGCACACGTAGGCAGGTAGAAGCCAGAAATACACAAGAGGGTGACCAAAATACCAGAAAAGCGTGCGACTAAGTAGAATGTTAATCTCATCCACCCATCCGAATGACCAGGGAATGAACTGAAAGATAACGGAAACAGCAACACCAATTGTAGCAACAAACCACAAAACCATCGTCATGACAGCCATAAAGCTAAATAATGGGGAAAGCTTATCATGAGAAACCTTTTTCCAAATATAATACTGATGGCACATCGCGCCACCCGCTAACCAGGTCCCAACGATAAATAACGTAAGACCAATATAGAACCATGGAGAAGCTTTTAACGGCGCATAGAATGTATACAGAACGGTTCCTTCATTTAACAAGATCATGATTGTTGTCAGTACCGTTCCAATGGTCATCACGATGTAGCCAAGCCATCCTAATCGATAAGGCTGATCATAGAACTTCCCCATCGTTCTGCTCATTCCGGCATAAAAAAACCCAATAATAAAATAAGTTGTAAATACAAGTGCTAATAAAATACCATGAGCTGTCAGCAGCTGATAATAGCCTATCCCTGCCGGAAGTACAATGGTGCCACTTCTTACAAGCGTTTGCAAAAGCCCTGCAATCCCACCCAAAAGTACAGCTGCAAAGGCAATAAATAAATGAGCCATACTAAGCTTTGCATCATTTCGATCGACGATCATTGGATTCATCATTTTATCACCTCCAGAGGGACACCCATAGCCTGGTGACCTACCCCACAATATTCATTACATAAAATGAGAAACTGACCTGCTTCATCAAACGTATGTGTAATCGTATTTACATGACCTGGCGTAATCATCATATTGACATTTGTTTTGGGAATTTGAAAGCCGTGGACCACGTCTTTACTCGTTACTTTAAAATGTACCGTTGCGCCTTCAGGTATTTTCAATTCATCGTTTGATTGAAAAATAAAAGCCTGTGCAACTAAAACTAACTCATATTCGTTATCACCAATCTTTTTTAATCCTGGATCATCGAATGGCGCCGTTAAATCAACTTGAGTAGGATCTAGAATATCACGATCACTTGGTGGCGTGTGACCCATTGCGAAAGCATTCACACCTATTACCAATAAAAACACAACAAGTGCCCCACTTCCGATTATTAGCCATAACCTTTCTAATTTGTGCATGTGCATGCCGTTTCCTCCTTTCTAAAGACGAACGAGATAAAGCCAGTAGACGCCAAACCAGGAAAGGACAATAAATCCCCCAAGTAACATGACAGCGATCATCGTTCCTTTCAGATTTGGTCCTTCCTTTGTCGTAACGACTTTTGTTGTCGTTTCCTTTTTCTCCTCAAGAACCCCCATTGTTCCTCCTCCTTTGTATGCTCGATATAGATTTAGTTTAGGAGAATATTGAAGTAGAATCTGTGACTTAACTCACAAAACAAAGGAAGCTTTTGGATTTGGGCGTTTTAAGCCAATAACACAAGAATTTAGCCAATATCGCTCCCGGTCAATAAAATCACAAAAAAAAAGAGAGCAGGATACCTTCCTGACCTCTTTATAATCGACATATGTTTTTAGGACATCCTTCACAATGACAAATCGCTTTAAGGCTTTCAAGATCTTCTATTGTAATCGTTCCATTTTCATAAGCAATGATCTCATCTTTTTTTAACTGATTTAACATTCGATTCACCGTTTCACGCGTTGCGCCAATTAAATCTGCAATTTCCGTATTTGTGAATTTTGTCGTTAAACGAATCGTATTTCCTTCCTCAATACCATAAGTGTTCGCAATTCGAATCAGTGTAGAAGCAAGAGCTCCGTGTTTACCAAAAAACATTAAGTCACGAAGTTTCGTTTGCGTAAACCGCTGCATATATCCCATCCATTTCATAAATTCAATGGCAAGATCCCCGTTCTGCCAAACAATGGTTTCTAGATCTTTCTGCTGTATGACCCCAAGACTGCAATCCGTCATCGCTTCTGCACTAAAACTATTAACAACGTGGGAGTCATCTCCAATTTCTCCAAAAAGGTCGCCTGCCTGGAAATGATAGAGAACGAGGTCCTTACCCTCATCTGAACTTTTCGTAAGTTTCACCGCTCCACTTTTCAAATAATAAAGATGACTGCAGTTATCCCCTTCCCAGTAGATCTTTTCACCACGTTTCACCTGTTGCTCATACATTAACTCTTCTAGTTTAATAAAATTCTCTTTGGTAAAGGACTGTGTGTTGTACCCACCCTTATTCATCATCGTAACCGGACAAGTGATTTTCATCATTTTCCCTCCTAGAACGCTTCTGTTGCTTCTATTATAGAAGGTCACTTCTCATTCAGGTGTGATAAACATCACATCTTGCTCATATTCCGCTAAAAGTTGTGACATTCCTTACAGTCTATTTTTCAAACAGAGGATACATTTAGACTAACAAACGAATTGGAAGGTGAAGAGCATGCTAACAGGAGTTATTTTAGCCGGAGGACCAAATGATCATGTCTACGGTCGTCATAGATTCCCTTCTACCACATCATAGTGAACTGCTTATTCAGTTTCAGATTAGAGAAATGCGTAAGATCGTTGACGAAATAATCGTCGTGACAAATACGCCTAGAGAGTTACTACCCTATGTACCAGCAGAGACCCGCGTCATTACAGATTTTTTCCAAAGCAAAGGACCGTTAGGGGGACTACACGCCGGGCTATCACTTTCTAGAACGGAAGTTGCATGGGTTATCGAATCAGATAACCTCGCACCTTCTACTTGTATGGCAAGTAGATTAATAAAGAGCTTATTGAAATTGGATGTTGATGCCGTCCTTCCTACTATTAACGGTGTTTTAAAACCATTTGAAGGAGTTTACAGGACAAGCGTAAAAGCACATTTGACGGATTTTCTTAAACAAGAAGAGGCTTGCGCTTCTTCGTTTCTAGAAAACATTAACACCTCGTCAGTCGTGATTAAACCCGATCGCCTCTTCCTCAAATAGGCACGGCTCATGAGCTGTGCCTATTCCTTTTTCAAAAAAACTGGATAAAAATGACTCTTTCTTAAATCGACATGCTTTTCTTATAAAAAGGTGGTACGATAGCGGTGAGAACGCTTTAATTTACAAATGGATATAGGTGAAAACAATGAAAAAAATGCCTCTTCTACTCATTATCCTTCTGATTTCGATTGGAGGATTTAGCTATTGGCTATCCAATCAAAAGGAAGAGCCTAAAAACGCTTCAGATCTAGAGACTTATCGAAACGTGTCACAAAATATGAATAATTCTTCTCTTGATAAGAGCATGGTAACACTTGCAGCAATTGGAGATATTCTTATCCACGACCGCGTCTACGAAAAAGCAGCAAAGGGAGAAAGTTACAATTTTAACCCAATGCTTCAAGACGTTCAAAACCTCCTACAGGATGCGGACATTACCATAGCTAATCAAGAAACAGTGATTGGTGGAACATCATTAGGACTTTCTTCTTATCCTACGTTTAACAGTCCAACTGAAGTGGGCGATGCCCTGAAAAGCTCCGGGATCGACATCGTTTCAATGGCAAATAACCATACGTTAGACCGCGGTGAGAAGGCAATTCAAAACGCCATTCAGCACTGGAATAAAATCGATATGCTTTATACAGGAAGCTACACATCTAAAGAAGACCGCGACCAAATTCGAACAATCGAGCATAATGGCATCACGTTAGCTTTCCTTTCTTATACATATGGGACAAACGGCATTCGCCCTCCAGCTAATAAACCATACCTCGTCAACTATATAGATAAAAAGATAATGAGCAGGGATATTCAAGAGGCGAAAAAACAAGCGGATAGTGTTGTAGTAAGTGTGCACTTTGGAACTGAATATGAACGTTTGCCGAATCATACGCAATTA
Organism: Bacillus sp. RAR_GA_16; assembly: GCF_020165985.1. GTDB lineage: Bacteria > Bacillota > Bacilli > Bacillales > Guptibacillaceae > Guptibacillus. Next base: position 117,590 of record NZ_JAIUKZ010000007.1, on the reverse strand, counting down.
GAGCTGAGTTCATTTCTTGCTGAAGCAGGAGCTGATCTGATTCTAGGCCACCACCCACATGTGCTTCAACCATTAGAGTGGATTGAAACAAAAGACAATCGAAAGGTTCTTGTTGCGTATTCATTAGGTAACTTTTTGTCAGGTCAAAAGGGAGATTACAAAGATATCGGAGGGGTACTAAAAGTAGAATTTGCGAAAGAGAAGTTTAGAGGCAAGACGACACTTACGGTCACATCACCATCTTTCACACCAACGTTTGTTGATAAAAACTATCATGTTCATCCATTAAAAAAGGCGAATCCTAAACAATTAGAGGAAATAAACAACCATATGAGCAAATGGGTTCCGGATTTGAAGGTACCAAAGGAATAAGGAACTGCACCGATGTGGCTACCACCAACCATCGGTGCAGTTCAGGATTATGACAAAGTGTACCCACCATCAATAACAAGGTTATGCCCATTAAATATAGCTGGCATCAGAAACGCGACTAAGCGGCCCGAGAGCAACATCTGCAATGCCTGCATGATTAAAGAGAATATCTACTTTTTTATAGACTGTCTTAAATTTCACGAAAAACTGGTCGACTTCTTCTTCGTCCCAACATCAACCTAGTAGAAATCAATAGAACCCGACAAATCTTCACTAATTTGTTCTAACTGTTCACCACGTTCTTCAAAACGACCTATCCCAACGACTGTAGCTCCTTTTTCAGAGAATAACGGGCTGTTTCTTGACCGATCCCTGACGTAGCACCTGTCACGATCACAACTTTCTCCATTGAGACCCCTCCCTCCATACTTTGCTTCTAGCCTAACGGAAGGAAAGGCCTGATCCTAATTTAAAGCGGTTTTCAATGCGCTCTTCACCTAAAAAGTGTAGGACGTTTAAAATGAATCGATTATCTCTACTCCCGCATTCATAAACCCTTCCACATCACAAAACTGAGTTACAGGAGAAGGAAGGGCTATTTTTTCTAAAACTGCTATATAGCTCTCCCTGTTTGAATCATTCATTAATGAAGTTAACGCAGAACGTATTACCTCTGCCTCATGCTGAGTAATGTTCAAAGCTTTCTCTCCTTTCATTGTCATTCTTATTTTTTCCTGCAGGTTTCATAAACATGCGGTTTTTTGCCAGAATAACAATGAGGTGAGTAAAATGAATAAAGGGATAAACGTGGCACTTTCAGCCATTTTTCTAGCACAGGGGTTAAAAATTTTGACACATAAAACAACAACAGGCAAGTGGGATTGGCGTCCTCTCTTTCAAACAGGCGGCATGCCAAGTTCTCATTCAGCAGGGGTATCTGCATTAGCTACTTATACAGCCTTAGAAACAGGAAGGCATTCAATTGAAACCGCCCTTGCTGTTGTTTTTGGAGTTATTGTCATGTACGATGCTCAAGGAATAAGGCGACACACAGGTGAAATTGCTCAACTTGTTAATGACCTTGATGAAGACATTGAGCTTTTATCAGGTCATTACCCTGACCTGCTCCATGCAAGAAGGGATGTAGAATTAAATGAACTGCTTGGACATCAGCCGGCCGAAGTTGGCGGTGGCGCCTTACTCGGTATTGCACTTGGATTATTAGGGTATTTTTCTAAAAAATAACAGAACCCTATTTGACTTATGCAATCAAACGTGTATAATAAGTAATTGGGTATCAACAAACCCCTATTAACAACTAGCTCCTTTAAAATAAGGAGAACTAAAATTCATAACTGGAAAGGTATGAACAGCATGATTCTAATTGGCTTGTATCAAGTTAATGGCCATACTACAATTGCTGTTGATCCTCCTCACTCACACTGGCGCGGCTTCGGAGCCGTAAGGATGGAAGAGAGGTAGGGCTTTCGTTGTTTGAGAGATCAACAGATCTCTATGGTATGTTTACCGCGGCAATGAAGGAGTTACTGTTAATAAATAACGATCGTTATATATAATGAAAGAGCGCATCGAGGCGATGCGCTCTTTATCCATTTTATGGAGAAATTTGTTCGTTTTTTTGAGCAATAATATCCGCTATTACACCACCCGTGTATAGGATCGAAGAAATGATGCCGCTGATGCCAAATGCCCCAATTCCAATTAGCCAACGCATTGGATACGGCTCCTCAATTGTAGCGTAATTCGGTAGGTTTTCTCCGAGCGTAATGCCAATAAAAATTGCGGCGATGATTCCGGTAAGTAATGTATATACAGCCATTTTTCTAAGTAAGTATCCATTCATGTCCGTTGTCCCTCCCTCTAGATTGTTTATTCCCTCTTAGAATTCAACAAAACATTAATAGACGCCCTAACGAAAAAGATTCCGATCGCATTCTGAGAAATTGCTGACTATGTTAAAATAAATATGGCTAAGATAACCGAAACAAGCTTGATAAAATAATCCTGCTTTTCAGGTGGAACGTATATGATAATAAAGGAGTAACCCTATGACTATGTTTGATCAACACCCATTCCTCAACGAAAACTGGAAATCTTCTGGTTTTACAACTTTCTCTGCTGTCCAAGAACAAGCGATCCCTCGTATCTTGAATGGAGAAGATTTACTTGTTGAAGCACCTACCGGGACTGGTAAGACGCTAGCTTTTCTATTACCGATTATGCAGAAGCTTGATCCAACTAAGAAAAACACTCAGGCAATTGTTTTAGCGCCAACTCGCGAACTTGCCATGCAAGTATTTGAAGTAGCACAGCAGTTTTTAAAAGGTAGTGAAATGACTGCAGCCTCTATGATAGGAGGGGCTGCAATCAAACGCCAATTAGACAAACTAAAAAAACATCCGCAGTTAATCGTAGGAACGCCTAACCGAATCGCGGAACTCATAGAGATGAAGAAGCTTAAAATGAATGAAGTGAGAAGCATCGTTGCCGATGAAGCCGATCAGGTGCTTCATCCTTCTACAATGGAAGATGTCTCTTACATCTGTCAGTCTGCTTTAAGAGACTGTCAACTGCTCTTCTTCTCAGCTACTCTTAGTGATAAAGTCCTTATGCAGGCGAAAAAGCTTTCCGATAATCCTTCTGTGTTAAGCATTAAAGCTACAGCAGAAGCAAAAAAAGCCATCGATCACAGTTATTATGTAACCAACCGTCGTGAGAAACCCGAATTACTTCGAAAACTTGCACGAAAAGAAGGGGTTAAAGCGCTAGCCTTTGTGAATAACAGCAACTACCTTTCACGTCTAAAGGATATTCTTGCAACTAAGAAAATTTCTTTCGATGTATTAGACAGTTTAACGAATAAGACGGAAAGAAAAAATGTTCTAAATCGATTCCGCAATGATCAAATTCAACTATTGCTCACAACAGATCTTGCTGCAAGAGGACTGGATATTGATAACATTACACATGTTTTCCACTACGATTTATCGGAGGATGCAAGAACATACCTTCATCGATCAGGTCGAACAGGACGAATGGGGAAAGAGGGTTCCGTTGTGACACTCCTGCTTCCAGGCGAAGAAAAATACCTGGAGAAAATCACGCAAAAATTAGATCTCGAATTAACGAGAAAGAATGCCCCAGTTTCTAAAGCTCGTAAGCGTAAATAAGGATTCGCCCCATAACCTAAAAAAAGCAACCTTTCATCGCCTAACGATGAAAGGTTGCTTTTTCATTAGGATTAATCTCCATTAAACATATCAAAAAGCCCTCTTGCCATACTTCCTTCCCCTTTACTACCACCCGGGGTTTGCGGCATTGCAGCGAACACGCGACTGGCTAAGCGACTAAATGGAAGAGATTGAACCCAAACCGTCCCTGGCCCTTTGAGAGTAGCAAAAAACAATCCTTCTCCACCAAACAAAGCCGTTTTTATTCCTTTTACAAATTCAATGTTATAATGAACATCGCCTGTCATAGCTACTAAACAACCGGTATCAAGGCGAAGCGTTTCACCTGGCTGTAGTACTTTTTTATGTATGGTTCCACCAGCGTGAACGAATGCCAATCCATCTCCTTCAAGCTTTTGCATAATAAACCCTTCTCCGCCAAAGAACCCGGTTCCTAACTTCTTTTGTAATTCAATCCCAACCGATACACCTTTCGCAGCTGCGAGAAAAGCATCTTTTTGACAGATGATTTTCCCATCCCATTCACTCAAATCCATTGGAATAATCTTGCCTGGATAAGGTGAAGCAAAGGATACGTGCTTTTTCACCTTTCCTTCATTTGTAAAAGCCGTCATAAAGAGACTTTCACCTGTAAGCACGCGTTTTCCAGCACTAAACAACTTCCCTACTAAACCACTCTGTCGTTCGCTTCCATCTCCAAAAATCGTTTCCATTTCTATGTCATCTTCCATCATCATAAGACTGCCAGCTTCAGCTATAACTGTCTCTCCTGGATCCAGTTCAACTTCGACAAACTGCATGTCATCGCCGTATAATTTAAAGTCAATTTCGTGATTGTTCATTCTATGACTCCCCTTCTTTCGATCATTGATTAACATACGTTTCAAAAAGTAATCGGTTTCAAACATAATTAAAAAAACCTGCTCTCTGGTGAAAGCAGGTAAATCATTATTTAGTGCGTACGACCTCTTTCGTATCAAGAGGTATAACACGTTTAACAGTTCGACTCACTTCTTCAATATCAAACGGTTTTGCAAAATGTGTGATTGCACCAAGCTTCATAAATTCTTGTACAAGCTGTAATTCACCATAGGCTGTCATAAAGATAACCTGAACTTCTTCGTTAAAGGTTTTCAAGGTTTTAAACACTTCTAATCCGTCCATACCGGGCATTTTCAAATCGAGGATTACAAGATCCGGACATTCCTGTTTCACAAGCTCAATGGCTGTCATTCCGTTCGCAGCTTGTAGCGTCTGGTACCCTTCTTTCTTAAATAGTTCGCTTAACAACACTCGAATGCCATACTGGTCGTCCACAATTAATATTTTCTTCATCGTATGCCCACCTTTTTTGCGATATAGTCTCAGATCATGCGACTTCTTATCATTATTGTGCATCATCTCTTCACGAAAGAAAATAACTTCGTCGAAACTAGTCATGAGATTACAAATCTCGCACATTTTCGCCTTCCTTATTGTTCATCATTAAGAAATGAAAGCGTTTTATTGAAAACCCAGGTGCTTTTTTACCATTTTGAAACTTTTTACAATAAAGGCGTTTTATCTTTTACAGGTGGGGAAATGATAATTAGATTAAAATTAGGAGGGTTTAAAAACCATGACTGGTCCAACCATTCAGACCATTAAAGAAATCGAGAACAAAGCGAAAAAAGAACAACTTGAAGCATCGAAAGCAAGAAGCGTTGTCCGAGAAGCTACAAAAGTAAACTCGATCCACCCGTCCTAATTTTCATATTCAGACAAAGAAAAGCAGAGGAAGGTCCTCTGCTTTTTTATGCTTTATTTTTGTCTAAAAAAAAACCGCCAGTTGGCGGTTTTTAATTCGAGTCATTCTTATAGGTTCTTTCCAGTTCTAATTCAGCAGCTTCATCTAGGGTTTCAGGATGATCCGGATCTCTTTCAAGTGTTCGTTCAACATCCTGTTGAATAACATCGTCAAATGTGTCGGCACCTTCCGTTTCAACAATGATCTTTTCAATATCGTGATTCACAACAGTTGACGTCGGTACTTCTGTTTCATCGAGTTCAGCTGCTCGCTTGATGGAATAACCACTAACAAGCGCTTCCTCTTCTGATTGAGATGAATCAGCTTTACGATTTTTCACTTTGCTCACGATGTCGTTCGACTTTGTTTTAACCGACTGTGCAAATGCATTTGATTTGTTTTTCACATTACTAGTCACTTCAACACTCTTATCTTTCGCTTTTGTCACGCCACCACTAATGTCATTTCGCAATTCTTTTCCGGCTTTTGGAGCAAGCAATACGCCTGCCGCCGCTCCTACGACACTTCCAGCTAATGCAGCAATTGCTGGCCCTTTAAACTGACTTTCTGACTTAATTGGGTCTGAAGAATCAATGCGAATCACTTCTCTTGTTGAGGATGAATATCCTTCTGGTGCTGGTTCATGTTCAACCTTCACATCATGGTTTGATTTCGACTCTTTCATCTTTATCCTTCCTCCTTAACAGATTGAATGTTTGATTTTTTGATTCGATACTTCTCCCACATAGCCAGAGCAGTACTTCCCCAATTCGCCGCTTCTGCCGCTTTTCCCTGCCTGGCTTCTACACCTTTTTCTACCGAATGGCTTAATTTGGAAAAAGAACGCGTTAAGTTTTGGAGAGAGGCACCTGTTTCTTGGACCGATTGAAAAACTGGTGAGAATTTCCCAACTTTTGATTGTATTTCATCTGCGAGCACATTCGTTTTGTGTAGCATCATCGTTGTTTCTTTTGACAACCCATCAATTTGTCCCTGTAAGGAATCAATCATTTCTGCCGTGTTTGAAAGTGTTTTTTCCGTCGACCTCAATACTTTAATTAAAAAGATACTAAGTACTGCGAAAACAATCGCGATAAGAGCTACTGCTAAATAAAGAATAATTTCCACTCAAATACCTCCTACTTCTATTTGAATATAATTACCAATACCCCGAAGTAAGAAATATAATCATGAAATTCAGATGACAAACATTACGTTAATCTTCAAAGACCGCATCAATCAAATTCTTTAACTTTGAAAATAAGGAGAAGCTAGATTCTGCATCTGAAAGATTAGCTACTAAACTTGTATAGACTGATTCATAATACCAACGCTGCTTTTCTTTTCCACGATTAAATCGTACCCACACCTGTTCTCCTTCTTTTTCGTAATCGGATTTAATCGTCGTTAAATTATGAAGTTTATCTGCACAAGCAATTTGCTTAACAGGAAATGACGCTCTCCTTAACGCGTTTATTGTGTGAGTTTTTCTTTCTTCCCAGCTGAGACTTTTATCGGGCTCAGAACATCCAATGACTAGATCAGCAATGACTTGACCAAATTCTTTTTTTACCATTTCATAAGTTGTTGCAGTATCTTCTACAACATCATGAAGGATTCCCGCAGCAATGACTTCTTCCGATGCGCCTGCCTCTAATAAGTAGAACCCTACTGTTACGGGATGGGAAAAGTAAGGTAGGGATAATCCCTTTCGATATTGTCCATCATGAGCGACAGCAGAAAATGAAACTGCTTTTTCAATCATTTTCATAGACGATCTCCCCTTTCTGATGTTTTTTTAATGGAAAACGCGTTCGGTATGTACCCATTCTCCAGATCCATTCAATCGGACCGTATTGAAACTTCAATAGCCACCATCGGCTAAAAAGAATTTGGAATAAAAAGATGCCTATTACTAGCAAGATACCCGTTGTCACTTCAATTTCTCCATAGAAACTTAAACCATAATGATAGAAAAGTAGCGTGCTAATGATTGACTGCAAGAGGTAATTTGTTAATGCCATTTTCCCGACCCACTCAAGTGGCTTTAGTGTCTTTCCTGAATAATAAAATAGTGAAATACCTGACATATAAAAAAGTGAAAGGAGTGGTCCTCCTAGACTATCTTGAAGATGAGAAAAGGCATAAGAATTAAACAAAAAAGGCAATAGTTTAACAACAAAACCAATTGCTCCTACAAAAAGCAACCTTCTCACAAGTGGTAAGTTTTTCACCTCACCATTAAACCACCCTTCTTTCGCAAATGCTGCTCCAATTAAAAAGTAGGGAAAAATTGAGAATATGAGCAAAACCCCATTTATTCCACCGTTCACGTAAGTCCAATCGCTTAGACGTTGATTTAATATTTCTACATAGCTACCTGACCCATATACAAGAAGTGATTGTTGAATCGCTTCGGGGTGCTGTGATGTAAATTCCTCGCTACCAAATGGCAACAGCAATAAAAAGAATACAATGGCATAAAAAAGCCATAACCCCAGTCCGATTTGTAATAGTTGCTTACCGTTTAATTTAATAAAGGCAAGTAATAGAAGGCCACAAAGACTATACGTAAATAAAATATCCCCATGCCAAATGAAAACAAAATGGATGACACCAAAGAGAAATAAGATGACCAAACGCCTCACCATCATCGGAAGAAACGGAACTTGACGAGCAGTCAAACGATTTCTTAAAATAATAAATCCATATCCGAACAGAAATGAAAATAGCGGATAAAAGCTTGCTTGAGCCAATACATCGATTATCTTCATAGCGAACTGATTCCATTGATCCCCCCAGTAGCTTAGCTGATCGATGTACATCCATGGTGAATGAAAATCCACCATATTTACAAAAAAGATACCTAGTAAAGCAAGGCCACGCATTGCATCAATGGAGAGAATTCTCTCATTTGTAGGTGTTGGAATTGCTGTTGATTTAATCAATTTATTCCTCTTTTCATTCTAATTTACTCCTCATACCCACTCGTTCCACATGAAGCGAACAATATCCTTCCTAATCCCATCCACGTCTCCAATTAGCTCGATCCGGCGTCATGATCCCTCCCCCTCTATGAATTATTTTTATATAATTAAAGGAAAATCCACCATTATCCGTTAAATCTATTCTATAATAGAAACACACACAAATTTTGGAAATATATTACGAAACCCTTCGCGCATGTTACTCGTCTTTTGTTTGAAGGGCCGAAGGAGGAAGACGCAACCTTGGGGAATAAAGAACCAACCAACTATCTTGATCTTACCAATAAGGAAGCGGTCCTTGAAACAATTATGGATGAATATGGCGAAAGTGTTGTTTGGCTTGCATTTAGCTATCTAAAAGATAAAGGAAAAGCAGAAGATATTGCTCAAGAAGTATTTATTACTTGCTACACGAAATTAGATACTTTCAATATGGAAGCTTCTCTGAAATCCTGGGTATTAACCATTACCGCAAATAAATGCAAAGATGTTCTTAAGAGCTGGGGTTATCGCAACATCATCTTTGCCCAATCCCTGTTAAGTACATTTAAACAAGTTGCTTCAGAACCTGACATGGTACTCATCGGATCGGAAGAAAATAAGGAGCTTGCGCGAAACATTCTTAAGCTCCCCACTAAGTATAGAGAGGTTATTTTTCTACATTATTTTGAAGACTTAAAAGTACAAGAAATGAGTGAACTATTATCCATTAAGGAAAACTCAGTAAAAACAAGGTTGCGACGTGCCAGAAAGCTTCTTAAAGAAATGTACTAAGGGGGAGGTTCCCATGGACAAACAGCTAAAAAATCTCCGCGCCAAAATGACTGATACAAAGGCAGTCACCTTTACTCCTACACATAAGAATGAGGTTTGGAAAGCCGTAAATAGAGGTGCTTCTTCAAATATCAACGATCGTTTTGGTAAAGGTCTTCATCAAAAAGCTCCCGCACTCCTGACTTACTTTACACTTCTCATTCTGCTAGTCGGTACCGTTTTTTTTGCTGCATCTGAAAGTGGCATTTTACCAGCTAACCAATCGGCGCACGTTCATCCGCTGACTGAAGAAGAATTATATAACAATCTGTGGGAATCCGCATCGCTTACGAATCCTAGCGATGAAGAGAAAATCCGCTCGATTGCCCTTTCCTACTTAGCGAACTATGATAATTGGAAAATCAGTAATACTGAATCCTATTATCAGGAACAACCTGCGATTCTCGCTCAAGGAAAAATTACAGAAGGATATTTTGAGAAAATGACATTTAGTATATGGATCGATCCAGAGACAGGGCTTCCTCTCAATTTCGTTATTCGCAATCAACAAAGTAGTATCCTTGAAGAATTCTCCTTGCCAAACGAGGCAATTGCGAAGGTTGAGCAACAAAAATAAAGGCATCCGATATCGGACGCCTTTCTACCTATTTACATCGATCATTTAATACTTCTGACGTGTGAAGAAGAAACTCACGGTCAAGATCAGGAAGTTCGTTAAGATCAATGCTATTTAATATATATTGATGGAATCGTTGTACATCTGCTTTTATTTCATTTCTCTGTCCCTCTACGGTTAAGATTAACGCATCAAGTATACCGTTTAACATCGATACATCGTCTTTACCGTAATGACGTATTTGATAGAACGACTTATAAAGATATTGAAAGAATGGTTTAGGTGTAGATAAAACGCGAAGGTTTCTTTCTTTATCAAAAAAAGCTTCTTTTGGATCATATGTATGACCGATTTTTGAAAGGATCGTACCAATTCGATTTGTACAGTTAACTGCTGTGTGAGGATCATTAACTGATGGTGAGATCGCCCTAAGCGCAATGTCCACGAGCTTTTGAATTGAAAACTCCAAATCCTGATCGTTAATTCTTTCTGTTCCAATCGCAATTGAATTTAAGAAAGTGTCTGCAGAAAAAGTGGAAGAACCCTTCATCCATACCGTTGCGATTCTAGAACCTTCCTTCACATAATTCCCTACATCTGCATGAAGTCGAATAATGCTATCATTTTGAGTGGCGAGACCGACGAGTTTCGAGTACGGGATTTGCTGAATATAGCCCATCTTCTTACTATAAATCGCCATTCCATCTTCTTCTCTTAATTCACTTTCTTCCCAACGATCCCACTTCTCGAACGTCTCCCCTTCGTAAAGTTCACTTTTCTTTTCAACAAGATAAAGCGATCTTCTTGTGATTTTTTCAATTAAATTATTTACCTGAACAAACGTGGCAGAATGATGTATAAATAAGATGAAAAACAATAAACAAGTGATTGCAAGAATCACAGTTAAAAGTGGTGATAAAATAATTCGACTGTCTTTACCTGTTAAAAGAAGCATATTCACCAGTGCAAAAACAAATCCCGCCACAAAAACCCCAAGTACATGTTGTGTAAAACGATCCGAAATAAAATCTTGTAAGGTTCTTGGAGAAAATTGAGAAGAATAAGTCGTCAGAACAACCATAATGGATGAAAAGGAAATCGTCGTCATTGTTAAAATAGCTGTTACAAGCGGACCGTAAAGTGACTGTGCAATTTTTTCAGTAGCAAGAAATAGCTTGGGTAATGTACCGTTAAGCTGGGAAATGTACATAAGGTCAATCCACGTACTTAATCCCACCACTGCCAAAGAAATAAGGCCATAAACAACTGGCAGGAACCAGAAGCTATTACGCAGGTTAATTGAAGTTTTGGAATAATTCATTCGTTAAGTCCTCTTTCAGTATTATGTCATCTAATCCTCGTTCCCTCTTTTCATCATCCTACTCCTTTTACAGGAAAATGGAGAACATTACCACAAAAGCTTTATTTTAATAGATAAACGGTAGCAGTCGATATCTTTCCTTTCCCCACTCGTAATAAGTTTCCCCAACAGATGCGTAGAGCATTCTTTCTTCAATACGAATGCGATAAAGGAGAGCAGGAACAAGCAAAAGAAATGATAAGACTATCCCTCCCCACGTACCTATGTAGATTGGCAAGCCAATTAAAGTAAGCAGCAATCCCGTATATAAGGGGTGACGCAATAAACGATAAGGACCTGAACTGACGAGATCGACTTTTCGCTCCACAATCACGTTTCTCGAAAAAAAACGACCCAGTTCTTTAATCCCCCAATACCTTAATCCAATTCCACAGCCATACAAAATTAACCCTAGTAACTGAGTAAACAGTGTCTCATTAAATACAAAGAGATGAAAATGACTAAAGATAATGGAGCTTACAATAGCTAAACTAATTGTACAAAGAATCCAAACAAAAGATCGCTTTTCAGAAGATGATGATTCCGCATTCTTTTTACCTCGTTTCATCAGAAATTCACCAATCCATAAAGCAGACAATAAAACGAATAAAACGTCGACTATAACCATGCCACCATCCTTTTCCAACATCCTTTTACCTGCAGTATACCAGAGTTCTTTCTTTACTGGTTGATCAGGGTGTGTTCCAAATGCATAAAGCTTAACTTTTATACAAGAACACATTATGTAAGCCCTTACATAACGGTGATCACGCACAAAAACAACATACAATAAAACGAATAAAATGGGTAAAATTGTAAATAAAAACAATCTAACAGTCCTTATATACCGTGATAAGACAGCCTCTCATCTTCTAAGCTAATGTGAAATGAGTTTAGAGCGAGCATCGTCCATATTCGTAGTTATTCTCCCTGTATTCGGACTATTTGGGCATGTGATGTTGTCACGATTTGTCCGTTTGTTATACTCATTACAGTCAATTGATTAAAGCAATCACACATTTAACGGCAAGTTATATAGGAGTGAAATAATGAATCTAAACGACGAAAAGAAACGAATCGTAATTAAAATCGGAAGCAGCTCATTAACGAGCAGACTAGGTGACATTAGCCGCAGAAAACTAGAACGACTAGTAGATGACATTGTGATGTTAAAAGATGAAGGTCATGAAGTTCTTCTTGTTTCATCAGGAGCAGTAGCCGCTGGTTACCGCCGTCTAGGATGCCTTGAACGGCCGACATCACTTTCAGAAAAGCAGGCCGCTGCATCAATTGGACAGGGACTGTTAATGGAAGCATATTCAGAACGCTTCATATCTCACGGCTATACTGCTTCACAAATTCTGATTACGCGCAGTGACTTTTCTGATCGCAAACGATACAATAACGCACGCAATACAATTAATGTTCTATTAGAAAGAGGTATTGTTCCAATCGTTAATGAAAATGACACAGTTACTGTAGAACGCTTGAAATTCGGTGACAATGATACCCTTTCAGCGAAAGTTGCTGCACTAGTAAGTGCCGATCAACTTATCATTCTTTCAGATATAGATGGTTTATATAGTGAAGATCCAAGAAAGAATCCAGATGCTAAACTGTTAGAACACGTAACTGAAATTACACCAGAAATTGAAGAATCTGCCGGAGAACCTGGTAGCTCTGTTGGTACTGGTGGCATGAGATCCAAAATTGATGCGGTTAAAATTGCGATGGCATCAGGTACACCTTCATTCTTAGGTAATGCGACTACAAAAGGAATTATTTATAACGCGGTTCATCAAACAGCAACCGGAACGTATTTTACACCGGAAGGTCAAGCTGAGCTTGATAATAAGAAACAATGGATTGCGTTTAATTCTGGTCCTGAAGGTGAAGTCATTGTGACAGATAAAGCGAGCTCTGAAATCTCTGAACATGAACGTAGCTTACAACCTGTAGGCGTGCATTATGTACACGGACATTTTAAGCCAGGAGCTGTTGTGAAACTAACAGACATGGATGGTGAAGAAATCGGTCTTGGTGTGACGAACTATTCTTCCAAGCATTTGAAAATGATTAAAGGACTATCTACTGATGAAATCTCTGAGCTTATTGATATTTCAGTGAAAGAAGCCGTCCACATTAATGATTTTGTTTATCACGATCAGCTAGCTATTCCACTCGGCTCGTAATAAAATAAGAATAAAAAATATAGGAGGCGTTTGATGACTACTCTAGATCCAATTAAAGTAGATGTTAAAGAACAAGCAAAGCAGGCACAGGGGGCTTCTAAAACCCTCTCCCTGCTAACAACTGAGGAAAAAAACCAGGCGTTACTCATTATTGCAGACGAACTCGAAAAAGAAACGGACTATATTTTAAACGAAAATAAGAAAGATCTTGAGCGTGGAAAAGAAAAAGGGTTTACAGAAGCTTTCATGGATCGCTTAAGTTTATCAGAAGAGCGTGTGAAAGACTTTGCGAATGGACTTCGCGAAGTGGCAGAGCTCGAGGACCCAGTAGGAGAAGTCATTTCAGACTGGTCACTTGATAATGGTATGCAAGTCGAACAAGTGCGCGTTCCGCTAGGCGTTATCGGTATGATTTATGAAGCACGACCTAACGTAACGGTTGATGCAACGGGTCTTGCTCTTAAATCAGGTAATGCGATTGTACTAAAAGGTGGCTCGAACGCTCTTAATTCAAATAAAGGAATTGTTCGCGTCATTCATGCAGCACTTCCAAAAACAAAAATCCCTGTAGAAGCTGTTCAACTTATTGCAACAACGGATCGTGAAGCAACAAGCCAGCTCTTTACAATGAAAGAACATATTGATGTTCTCATTCCTCGTGGAGGTGGCGCCCTCATCAACACAGTTGTGAACAATGCAACGGTACCAGTCCTTGAAACGGGGGTAGGAAACTGCCACATCTATTTTGATCAGTCAGCTGAAGTCGACAAAGCCATCAACATTTTAATCAATGCAAAAACAGATCGTCCTGCAGTTTGTAATGCCGTAGAAACATTAATCGTTCATAAAAAGTGGCTCGAAGAAAATCAAGATGCTCTTGAAAAAGCATTAGCTGAAAATAACATTAAAGTTCACGGTGATGACCATATTGTAAACACATTTAAAGATGCTATCCTTGCTGACGAAGATGACTGGAGTAACGAATACCTTGGTCTTGAAATTGCAATCAAAACAGTCGAAAATACGCAAGAAGCGATCGATCATATTGAACAATATGGCACGAAACACTCTGAAGCGATTATTACAGAAGATGCAACATCAGCTTCTCTATTTCGCAACCTTGTAGATGCAGCTGCTGTTTATCATAATGCATCAACTCGCTTTACAGATGGATCGGCTTTAGGCTTTGGTGCAGAAATCGGTATTTCTACACAAAAGCTACATGCAAGAGGTCCTATGGGACTCCCTGCCTTAACAACGATTAAATATTGCATGACAGGTACTGGACAAACTAGATAACGTTATTTTCCCCCACCCTTTTTAATGAAAAGGGTGGTTTTTTTGCACTGCAACACCATTAAATTGAGCATAATGATCGTTTATCTCTAGGTTACACTTTATAATGATAACCATCATTTAATCGCAGAGAGGATGACTGGAATGAACCACAACAAATTATTTACATCAGCAAATCTTGGGAAGCTTTCACTAAAAAATCGTTTTATTGTTGCTCCGATGACCCGCATTACCGCCACAGATGACGGAAGTGCCACCACAACTATGCGTGATTACTATGAACGTTTTGCAAAAGGAGGATTCAGCGCTGTTATCACTGAAGGCATCTATACAGATGAGCTTTACAGCCAGGGATATTTAAATCAGCCTGGTCTAACGAATCATAATCATATAGAAACCTGGAAAAACGTCACTTCCTCCGTTCACGAATATGGAACTTCAATCATTGCTCAACTCATGCATGCTGGGGGCCAAAGTCAGGGGAATGCTTATACAGATGTCACCGTTGCTCCTTCAGCTATACCTCCAAAAGGAGAACAACTCGGATTTTATGGAGGTTCTGGCTCTTTCAAAACCCCGAAGCCTCTCTCTCTAGATGAATTAAAAGAAATAAAGCACTCATTTAAGAAAGCAGCTCGTCATGCAGTGGAAGCAGGATTTGATGGGGTTGAAATTCATGGCGCAAACGGCTATTTGCTTGACCAATTTTTAACAGACTATTTAAATGAACGTGAAGATGAATATGGAGGATCACTTGAAAATCGTCTCAAGTTAGTAGTTGAAGTTGTCAAGGAGGTTCGAAATGAAGTTGGAACAGACTTTACTGTGGGCATTCGTTTATCTCAAATCAAAGTTGCTGATCCAGCCTACAAATGGCCTGAAGGAGAAAAATCAGCCGAGCTCATCTTTTCAACATTAGAAAAAGACCTTGATTATATACACGTAACAGAACCTGATGGCACTCAACCTGCTTTTGAAGACGGTACTAAAACATTAACGGCTATAGCAAAAGCATCTAGTTCCATACCTGTTATTGCAAATGGACAGCTAGGTGATGCTAACAAAGCAAGTAGCCTCATCGAAAAAGAAGAAGCTGATTTTATTAGTCTTGGTACAAGCGCCCTTGCTAATCCTGATTACCCAAATCGGCTGCTAAACGGAAAAGAATTAAACGTGTTTGATTTTGAGAGTACCCTTCTTCCTCTTGCTTATATTAAAGAACATGAATTGAAAGAGGATATTATAAGAGACTAGCGACTAAGAGGTCCTACTCCATGCCATTGAGTGGGACCTTTTAAGTTTTTATGCCATCTCAGCAGTGATTGCGCACAAACCGTAAAACGTTTTTATTTTGTTACGAGGTTCAGCTACAGTACACTAGAATCATGATGACCGAAAGTTTTTAGAAGAATGATATCTAACGAAAAGCCTGCCGAATTTTCGGCAGGCTTTTATGAAGCAGACTCATTTGATGATATTGGCTTTTGATAACTTAAACTAGTTTCCAGCAATGCTTTACATTGTGGCATTGAAAATTGAATGATTTTACCGAGCATAAAAGCAATAACAATACTCCCAACGCCAACAGGTCCTCCAAGTAACCAACCTAGAAGTAAAACAGCCATTTCAATCCCATTTCTTACCCAATCGATTCGCCAACCCGTTTTTTCCACAATCAAAAGCATAATTCCATCCCGCGGTCCTGCCCCTAGACCAGAGGTTACATATAAACCGATGCCATATCCTAACACAATGATACCGACTACAAATACAATTCCCTGAGAAATGAACGACGCTGGATCCGGGAGTAGATATAGGAAGAAATCAATAAATAAACCGAGACAAAGCATATTAAGAAAAGCGCCTAACGGCGGTAGTTTTTTTGTATAGATTGATGTTAAAACAAGGATAATAAATCCAGTAATGATGGACCACGTTCCAATCGTTAAGCCAAATTGCTTAAATAAGCCATAATGAAACACGTCCCAAGGACCAATTCCAAAAGCTTTTCCTTTAATTGTCATGGCAATACCTAGACCAAGTACAGCAAGACCTATGAAGAAAAAACTCCACCGAATCATTTTATTTCGCACTGTAAAGCACCTCTCAAACAACACAATTTCAAACCTCTGAAACTATATCATAGGAGTGAAAACATAAAAACCACTCGGCAAACTAGGAAATAAAACACATCGTTTGCCTGTTCATCAGAAAAAATGAGATAAAATAGAAAACAAAAAAACTGCCTGATGAACTCATCAGGCAGCGATTTTCTATTTCATTTTATTAGTTAAGAACTGTTACAGTAACTGTCTTACGACCAAAGTCTAACGCATCTTGTTGGTCGGCCATGAATAAATCAACTCGGTTACCCTGGATTGCGCCGCCAGTATCGCCGGCAACTGCTTCTCCGTAACCTTCTACATATACTTTAGAACCTAGTGGGATGACATCAGGGTCAACAGCGATTACTTTTTGATTTGGGTTAGCTCTTAAATCAATACCAGTTGCTGTTACGCCTGAGCAACCTGCACAAAATGCAGTGTAAGCTGTTGCTTCCATCTGAATTTCTTGTCCACTTGCCTGAGAAGATTTGCTTTCAGTGTTTGATTCTTTTGCAGGCGTGGAATTAGAAGTAGTAGATGTTTGAACTGCTTCTTTATTTGTTGCTTCTTTTTTAGCTGGTGCTTCTTTCTTAGCTGATGCTTTTGGTGCAGGAGCACTTCCGCCATTAAGTACAGACCAAGTATTTTTACCTGCTATACCGTCTACTGATAGACCGTTGTCAGCCTGGAAAGCACGAACTGCTTGTTCAGTAATAGGGCCATAAATCCCGTCTACTGTATAGTTATAATAACCGCCAAGCTCTTCTTGTAGTGCTTGTACCTGATGACCGCGGTCACCTTGTACGAGCGTACGCATAGCTTGTCCATTATTTACGCTTTGCATTGCTGAAAATGTATTTGGACCTGCGATGCCGTCAACTGCAAGACCGTGTTCTTTTTGGAATTGCTTTACAGCACCTTCAGTAATTGATCCGTAGTATCCTGTAGATTCATCATAGTTGAAATACCCCTTGGCAGACAGTACATCCTGTAACTCGACAACGTCGCCGTGTTTTTCACCATAAGAAAGTGTTTGATCTCCTAGTGCCGCCTCTGAAACTACCGGACTAGCAAACATCATTCCAGCTAGTGCTGTGGATGTAACCACGTTTCTTACAATGTTTTTACGAGCTACCATGTATACATTCCTCCTGAGAGTTTTAATATTGGTGTTGGTTTGTTTATCTCTCAATCACCCATGTTCCACATGATAACAGGCAAATATAACACAGCGATTTTAGTCCAATAACAAGTCGGTTACATAAATATGACAGATTAATACGGTTTTTATAAACTTTGCACAATATAGTACCATATACCTATTTACGTCAGGGTTTTATTACAATTGTGTCAACAAACTAGTAAAAACCCTCTTTTTTGGTTCTTCAAAAAGAACGGTATCAACCAAAACCTTTTTAAAGAAACGAACAATACATTCTAAATAGGTCTTTTATCCCATCATCCTCATACGATCTTTCATTAATTGAAAAGGCGCATCTAGGTGATGAAGTTTCCTGTAACGTTCACTCGTCTTGAGCAGCTCTTTATGATTTCCTTCCATTGCAATTCTACCTTCATCCATAAACACAATATGATCCATGCTCTTCATCCCTACTAGATGATGCGTTACCCATACAATGGTTTTCTTCTCTAGTATTTGAAAAATGGTGGAGAGCAAGGCTTGTTCTGTCTCTGGATCAAGACCCACTGTAGGTTCATCCAACAAAACGATGGATGTGTTTTGTAATAGAATACGAGCTAAGGCCACACGCTGACGTTCTCCTCCTGAGAACCTCATTCCTGCTTCTTGCATAGAAGTTTGGTAACCTTCAGGTAATGAAAGAATAAATTCATGAAGATGAACACTTTTAGCAGCCTCATACACTTCTTCATCTGTCGCAGATGGCTTGCCAAGTCGAATATTATTTAACACCGATGTATCAAAAAGATAAGGCTGTTGGTTTAGTACACTCACTTGCGGGCTTTGTGTTTCTTCCCCCACATGTTCTATCCCGTTTCTAGTTAAACTCCCTTCTGAAGGAAAATATATCCCTTGAAGAATCTTTAGTAGAGTCGTTTTTCCTGATCCACTTGGACCAAGAATAGCGAGCTTCGTTCCTTGAGGTATCTCAAGGTTAATCCCATGCAGAATTTGCCGTCCGTCTTTAGATTGATAACCAACCTGAATGCAGCTAATATCACTTTTTTTCCAACCACTCTTTTCTTCGTTATCTTCTATAGTAGAAGAAGGCGTTAATGACAACTTGTTTAATCGATTGATTGAATCATCATATCCAGGAAGTTCACTTATCGCATCTGAAAGAGGCAGAAAAGCCTCCGTTAATGGAAAAAGAATTAATACGAATGCTGCAATGAACGTCCGAGCCATTTCTCCGTCCATACTCTGATTTCCTGTCCAAACAAGCATGGAACAAACCATCCCCGCTACCACACATTGCCCCATGAAGTTTCGATACGAAACAAAAGTAGAGCGACGACACTCTTCTTTAGAGATGAGAGAATCCTCCGCTTCAAAGTGTTGGAGAAACGTTTCCTGCTGTCCACTAAAAACCCAATCCCCAATTCCAACGATCCCGTCTGTTAGTGAGCTATATTGAGAGCTTCTCCGATTTTTAAGCTTCGCGATGTTTTTACGGGTTATTAATAGAGATACAATAGGAAAAAGCACAACAAGAACAAGTCCATAAAGAGCCATTATCCCTGCAAACGGCAATGAAAACGAGCCAAGCATTCCGATCGCACCCGCATATAAAAGAACGCCAATAATAGAAGGGAAAACTGTTTTTACATAAACATCCTGCAAGTATTCAATATCCTCTGCCATTACACCGAGAAGATCACCTGTCTTCATCCCAGCGCCTTCCTTTAAAATTCTCGGTTCAATCGCTTTATATAGTCGAGAACGCATCTTGGAAAGAATTTTTAAGATAACATGGTGACCTAGCAATTTCTCGCAGTACCTTGAGACAGCACGCAAAATTCCAAATGTCCGAACTGCAACAATCGGTACATAGATTAAGAGAAGGTTTTCCGGCCTAGTGGCAGCTTTAGAAATAAGAAACCCCGATGTAAACATAAGGAAGGCTGCTGAAAAGACGGTTCCGAAGCCAAGGATGACAACAATCGAGAAGAGTTTTGCATTTTCTTTTAAATAAGGAACGATCCATCCTTCCTTCTCCATTATGAGACCCCCTTCATCTGCATACACACCATACGATAGTAGCTCCCTCTTCGTTCCATTAACTCTTCATGCGTACCAATTTCAACAATCTCACCTTTTTCAAGCATAAAGATGAGATCCATTTCCATCATCCAATGCAATCTGTGCGTGGCCATAAAAACAAGATTATCCTTAAATAAAGGAAGAATCCTTTTCTTAATCTCATATTCTGTTTCCACATCAAGTTGCGCTGTTGGTTCATCAAGAAGGAGGATAGAACGCTCTTCTAGAAAAGCACGCGCCAGGGCAACTCGTTTAGCTTGCCCTCCGCTTAACTCTCTTCCACCCTCTCCGATCTTCTCATTTAACCCATTAGGAAGAAGAGCAACAACCGATTCTAATCCAGCTGCTTCTACAGCTCGTTCAACTGCTTCCAAAGATGCATCGGGCTGATAGAAACGGATATTGTTCGCTAGCGTATCATGAAAAAGATGAGGGTGTTGCGGCATATAGTATAACTGCTTCTGCCACTCCGTTTTCTTTAAATGAGACATCGGTTCTCCATTCATTTCAATGCTTCCTTCATTTCCTTCAAGAAATCCTCCCAGAACATCAATCAATGTCGTCTTACCAGAGCCACTTTCGCCGACGATCCCAATCTTCTTCTTTCCCTTCACCGAAAAGGAGACGCGATGCAACGAGTTTTTCCCTTCACGGTTTACTGTTAGATGATGAAACGCTAACTCATCTTCACAAGACCACTGTGGAATAAGCGCTTTTTCCTCTTTAAAATCAGGAGTGTGAATCATTTCAAGTAGCTTTCTTCCAGCTTCTTGTCCATTCAATGTAGCGTGGTAATCATTCCCTAACTCACGAACTGGAAGGAAAAATTCTGGCGCAAGAATTAAAATGGTGAGGGCTGGCAGAAGGGTGATTCCACCTTCAACAAGACGCAGCCCAAGAAAAACAGCGACCGTTGCAATCCCTAACATTGTAAAAAAATCGAGTGCAAAGGAAGAAAGGAAAGCGACTCGTAACGTACTCATCGTCGATTTCCGATACTTTTCACTCACTTCCTTAATGCTTCTAGCATGTTTCCGACTTAAGCCCATGTACTTCAACGTTTCCATACCACGAAGTGAATCAACAAAATGATTGGATAAGATGCGATGCGTTCCCCACTGCTTGTCTGCTTTCTTTTTCGCCGCAAGACCAAGTAAAATAAGGAAACCGATCAAAATTGGTAGAGTAAGGAATAAAATAATTGCGGACGTTTTATCTAACGTCCAAATATAGGCAAGGACAAGTAGAGGAACGACAAGCATGCCAGTGAACTTAGGAAGAAACAATTCCACATATAAGCGGAATTGTTTCGCTCCATCAATGAATAGCGTTACAAGATTACCAGTCCCAAACTCTCCTGCAAAACGTGGTCCTAATGCAAAACATTTCTCTAGAGCCTCTCTTTTCAAAGAAGAAGAAACTTGAGCAGCATAGCGAATGATCGTTTTTGATAGAACAAGTTTAATCAGATGCCTCGTCATAAAGGCGGCAATGAAAATCGAAATAACGAGAGAAAGTTGCTTGATCTCCTCTCCCTCAAAAAGACTCGTTACCGCTTCAGCGAGCCACTTTGCCTGCATGATCGTAGCAGCCCCTTGTAAAGCTGTAAAAAGCGTTAGGACGAATATAATCTTTTTAACGTTTGGTAATTGAAATAGAATTTTTCCCATTAGTAAATCATATCCTTACCATCTACTCGTTTCCTAAATACATAATAACTCCAAATTTGATAGCCAAGGACGAAAGGCAGAAGCGTAAGTGCCACGATCGTCATCACTTTTAAAGAATAGTTTCCTGAAGAAGCGTTATACACCGTTAAATTGTAAGCTACGTCAATCGAACTAATCATTACGCGTGGGAATAAAGCTGTAAATAGAGTAGAAACCGTTAAAGCAATTCCCGCTCCAGTCATACCGAACGCCCATCCATCACGATGCTGTTTTAAAAAGACTATTGCAAACACATAACTTAATACAATTAATAAAGTAAACGCCATGCTTACAAGCCCACGATTACTGAATAGATCCGTTTCAACATACGAGAGTGCAACAAAAGCAACTAATGAAGCAAGAACCCCATAGACCACTTTGCTTGCTAACTCTCGCGCACGCTGCTGAAGCTCCCCCACCGTTTTAAGAGTAAGGAACACGAGTCCATGTAAGAAACAGAGCATGGTCACTGTCACCCCGCCAAGTACCGTATATCCATTCACATAGTCACTAAATCCAGCGTGGATATTCATTTGTTCATCAATCGGCATACCTCTTAAAATACTTGTAAAGAGAACCCCAAATAAAAATGGAGGCATAATACTTCCAATGAACACAACCCAGTCCCAGGATTTAATCCACTTAGGTGTGTCTACTTTTCCTCGGAATTCAAAAGCAACCCCTCGCCCTATGAGCGCGAGAAGGACGAATACGAACGGGATATAATAACCGCTGAACATCGTCGCATACCAGTGTGGAAAAGCTGCAAAGATTGCACCGCCACCCGTTAATAACCACACTTCATTTGCATCCCAGAACGGTCCAATCGTGTTTACCATAATACGACGCTCTAACTCATTCCTACCAAGAAAGCGACTGGCCATTCCTACACCGAAATCAAACCCTTCTAAAAAGAAGAAGCCAACAAACAATACAGCTACAAGAATAAACCATAGTTCATTAAGTGCAATCATAAATAGGCCCCCTGATCAAACGGATCAACTGTCACATCTTTGTCCTCATGTGCAGAATGTTCTGATCCCTTTTTTATTTCACGAACGAATAAGTAAACGAGTAAAGCTGCAAGAACCGTATAAATTGCTGTAAAGGATAGAAAAGAAAACAATAATGATGCTTTTGATACGTTTGGGGAGACAGACGCTGATGTTGTCATCAATCCAAATACCGTCCACGGCTGCCTTCCGATTTCTGTCATAATCCATCCGGCTGAATTCGCTATAAAAGGAAACGAAATGAGCCACACCATCCCTTTTAAGTAAAGTTGGCTACTCTCAAGCTTTTTGTAGAAATTTAGTAAGAGCCCGAGGAAAGAAGTGAAAATCATGAGCATTCCAGCGCCTACCATAATACGGAAGCTCCAGAAAGTCGGTTTTACAGGAGGGATATAATTCACCTCTCCATACTTTTCTTCGTACTCTTTTTGCAAGGTTTTCATACCAGGTACTTCACCACTGAATTCTTCATAAGCAAGGTAACTAAGGGCATATGGTATGTTAATTTCAAATGAATTTTCTTGATTTTTTGAATCAACCAATGCGAATGCCGTCCATGCTGCTGGAATCGCCACTGTCTTCCCATAGCGCTTCACTAGCCGCCATCTTCATAGGCTGAGACTCCATCAAGTGTTTCGCCTGAGCGTGTCCACTAAACGCTACGCCCATTCCAGAAATAAAAGCAACAATCATCGCAATATTAAAAGACTTTTTAAAAAAGCCGACTTCCTGATTACGAAGAATTTTGTAGGCGCTAACACCTCCGATAAAGAAAGCACCTGTAGCGAACGCTCCAAAAATGACGTGAGGGAATTCAACAAATAGTTGCGGATTAGTAAGTAAAGCGAAGAAGTCATTCATCTCTGCTCTTCCATTTCGAATCACAAAACCTACTGGCTCCTGCATAAATGAATTCGCTGCAAGAATCCACAACGCTGACATCAATGTTCCAAGCGAAACGAGCCAAATGCACATCAAATGAAGTTTTTTGGATAATCGATCCCACCCAAATATCCAGAGACCAATAAACGTGGATTCCATAAAGAAAGCCAGCAACGCTTCAATCGCAAGGGGAGCTCCAAACACGTCTCCTACAAATCGAGAATACTCGGACCAGTTCATCCCAAACTGAAATTCTTGGATAATCCCTGTTACAACTCCTACAGCGAAGTTAATGAGAAACAAATGTCCCCAGAACTTCGCCATTCGTTTATAAACATCGTCTCCTTTCACGACATACAGCGTCTCCATAACCGCTACTAGAAAGACAAGTCCAATAGACAACGGAACAAACAAAAAGTGAAAAATTGTTGTTGATCCGAATTGTAGTCTTGCTAAAAGTAATTCACTCATACCAGATCCCCCTACATTCTGTAACTTGTACAACCTTCAACCGTGCATAACAGGTCTGTGTGAACAATCACAGTTTAGATATTTTCTCCTATGACAAAAGTCGCTTTCCGCTTCTTCCTTAGATTACATCAGACATTAAAACGAGTGGCGGGATGAATTTGAACGCTTTTTGTCTGTCCTGTGTGCGAATTTCGACAGTTGAATCAGAAAGAAGGAGATGTGTGAGGGATATCACAGACTGCAAGAAAAAGATTTTCAATTCGACAAAAAATAACATTATTCGGGTGGTGACAGGCACTTTTCCTCAATTAACCATTGCTTTATTCAACTTATTTAAGCTATATTTGAATTTGTGTTTTTCAAATCAAAAGCGCTTTCATCAAGATACAATAAAGCTAGAGTTTAACTGGAGGCAAACGATCAATGAAAATGTATTTATATCCCCTTCTTGTCATTATTGGAGCAAGCAGCTATGGGGTTGTATCGACAATAATTAAATTAGCAATGGGCAGTGGATTTACTGCGTCTGAAGCTGTAACAAGCCAATTTTTTATCGGTTTTGTCATTGCAGTGCTGATCTTTCTTATCACTAACCGAAAAAAGTTAAGTTTCGCAGGAATTAAAACCCTCATTTTTGCGGGGATTTTTACAGGCTTAACAAATATCCTCTATGGCCAATCATTAAATTATTTACCCGCATCCCTTGCTGTCGTATTGCTCTTCCAATTCACCTGGATCGGCATGTTGATTTCAAGTATTACGAAACGTCAGCTCCCAACCCGTATGGAAATGCTTTCACTTATTATCTTAATCGGTGGAACGATTCCTGCCGCAGGCCTTATTGATGCTGACTTATCTAACATCCCTTTGCAAGGTTGGTTATGGGGACTTGGAGCGGCACTTTGTTATTCACTTTTCCTCTACTTTAATGGAAAAGCGAACGCCAAAATGAATACGTCCAACCGATTAGTCATCGTATCGTTTTTTGCATTCGTGGTGTCAGCGGTTTTTCAATCTCCAGAAATCATCTGGAATGGGACACTGTTTCTAGAAGGATTATGGTTATACGGAATTGCATTAGGCTTATTTGGTATGATCATTCCAGTTTTCTTATTCTCAATCGCTATTCCGAAGGTGGGCTTAGGTAAATCCTCTATCCTTAGTGCAATTGAGCTTCCGATCGCCGTCATGGTTTCCGTCATCTTATTAAGTGAAACAGTATCCGTTCTGCAAGGTGTGGGTATTGTCATCATTATTATCGGTATGTCACTACCAACCCTTTTCAGCGAGAAGATAAGCCTTACACGGAGAAAAATAGTCGAACAGCAATAGCAAAAAACACCTCGTCCAACTAGGATGAGGTGTTTTTGCTTTACTCTATTTAAACTCCATTGGTCCAACATTCATTTCAAAGGATCCATCTTGATATAAAAGTGGTGACCGTTCTGTTCCACTTTTTGAATACTTCTCTACATGACTTACACTCATCTCATTAGGATCTGTAAAATCAATTTTTGCAATTGCTACCCAATAAGCAAAATGATTCTTTTCAAAAAGAGGTGAGGTCACTTTTTGCCCCATTTGATTATCAACGATGGCTTTTGCTTTCATTGATTTAAAACTTCCAAATCCATTGGAAACCGCACTATACGCAGAAAACAGAACGTATTTTAATTCTGACGGTTTATGGACAACGACCGTTTCCTTTCCTGCCCCCTGTGCATCTCCATCTAACGTGATATATGGTTCTTTATGCGCATGACCTGGCGTCCGATAGTATACTTTTCCTTCTGTTCCATCTTTCAGAACATAGAAGCAATACAAATCCAGGTCTTTCTTGCTTTTCCATTCAAGCGTCGCGACCACTTTCTCTGACTTCCTAATGGAAATTGCCTCTTTTTTCTTTAATGTAACCGTTAAAGGAACAACCGCTTCCGGCGGCGATTGTACTGGCTGGGGCGGGGTAGATTCTTCTACCTGTTGATCGCTACTCTCCACCTCAATACCAAAATTCTCACAAAGCGCGGCCAGTCCACCAAAGAACCCACTCCCTACCGCACTAAACTTCCAATCGCCATTATGTAAATAAAGCTCCCCTACAACAATCGCCGTTTCTTTCGTTAATTCCTCCCCAAAAGTAAACGTAACGAGATCCTCTCCACTCGATTTCTCTTTAATGCGAAGGGCCAATGAAGACACTTGACCAAAGTTTTGTCCTCTTTCTTCCCCTTGGTGAATCGTTAACGTAAAAGCGATTTTCCTAACGGAAGAAGACAACCCTTTTAAAGATATATGCGTGTCATTTCGATGATCACCCTGCATGACTTGCTTCACGCTTTGATCATTACTAATAGGCTGACCATAAAACAAGAAACTCTCATCCCCACTGCATTTTCCTGTTTCATTTAAGAGAAACGCAGCTGCATCCACTTCGATTCCTTGATCATCGTGCTGCCAATCTAGCGTTACAATAATGTCCGATACACTTCTCCCACTTGTGATTGGTACCTTTTGTCCTCTATTAACATTCATTCAATATCCTCCCCCTCATCTGCATATATCCTATATTATTATACCTTATATTGGAAGGCAGATAAGCGAGTTTAACGCTTAGAAAAAAAGCGTTCACTCAATAATGGAGTGAACGCTAGCGTTTTTACACATCTAAACCTTGTGTTTCCTACTAACTTTACGACTCCTCCCCTCCATTTACCATTTCAATAATAGGTCGAACTGCAATAAACAGTCCTGCGATTATGAGCCAACCAAGGGATACATACGTCCATCCTTTAAAAAAGGTCAAGCTATACTGATAGCCGGTAATAAACATAATGCCTGGAAAGATAATAATGAAAAGAGTCGTTAAGCCGATCGCCCATCTGACACAAAGTTTCGCATCCTTATCGAGCTGTTCGTTCAAGATGAATCTCCTCCTCACTTTCGACCACTTCATCATCAAAGCTTTTGAATTTATCTTTCAATGAATCAAAGTCAAATTCTTCATTGGCCATTAGCCCGTGCCCGACGGCAATCACACCACTTACAATAAAGACGGTAATGTTTCCAAAAAACATGGATTCAAGTTGGCCAAGTGAATCAACGCTTACTTCCCCAAACATCACATAGGTAGACGTAACCCAGGCTGTCACTCCAAGAATAAAGCCAGATAACGCTCCATAAAACGTTCCTTCATTAGTCGCTTTTTTCCAGAGTAAACCTAGTGTAACTGGAATAACCGCTCCACTAACAAAGATACCCATTGCCATATACACAAATCCTAAACTTATTCCCACATAAAAGAGGAGAATCGACAGAAGTCCCATTATTAATCCAAAGCTTAACGTAACTTTTCTAGATACGTTAAGTAATGTTTGACTGCTTGCTTTTGGGTTGATGGAATGCCGGTAAATGTCGGTTACGATAATATTGGTAATCGCCGTCAACTCTGCTGCGCCAGTCGACATTACAGCCATAAAGAGCATGGCGAGAAAAAGAATGGACCCTACACTACCAAGAAGATAGGAAGCCATTTCAGGGGCAACGGAATCTGGCGTACTAATCGGCACGCCAAGACCAGCTGCACTTACACCTAGGAAAGTGGCAATCGCAAAAGGAATAGAAAACCAGGCAATTCCGCCATATATGTATGCTCGTGAAGTTGCACTATCTTTACTAGCAATTGCTCGCTGCCAGTAGGCCTGATCAACGAAAACGGCACCGAAGTTACCAATAATATTAATCATACCGAAAAAGAGTCCTGGAATAGATGCCATGGTGAGCATAGATGTGGAAGATGGAAGATCTTGAAGTCCTTCATAGATGGGGGTGGTTCCAAATTTTACGTAGATCGCTACTGCGAAAATGGTGAGAATGAGAAAAATCATTACCGTGTTAAAGTAATCAGCCACAAAGGAAGCTTTCAAACCGCCTATCATGGTGTAAATCGTGAAGGTAAGGGGGATCAGGAAGGCTGCAACAAACAAATTCATACCTGTTAAGGAATTGAGCGCAATCGCACCGCCAAGAATAACCATTGCTGTGACAAGAATATTGGTCATAAGTGCAAAGACCATAATGAGTCTGTGGTTCTTCTTATCAAAACGCTGGCCAATAAATTCTAGAAACGTATGTGCATTTGGCGCTCTAGACTTTAATTGAATGGCGACAATGGCAAACAGTAACACTTGAATACACGCACCGGCTGCATACCAATAAGGTCCACTTATCCCGTACTGATACCCTGTCGAAGAGGACATCATCAAGGTAGCCGCCCACGTCCAAGCTGCAATAATGGACGCGCTCGTTAACCCAACACCTACGCTCCGGCCTGCTGTACTATACTGCTCTGCCGTCATCACTTGCTTTCGCCTTCGCTGCATGAAAAACGTCATACCTGTAAAAAACACGCCAAAGATTAAAAGTAACAGATAACCAACACTGGATGATAACATATGATTCCTCCAAATCGTTGAATTATGTTATACGTTAAAGCAATACATTCATGACTTCAACCGCTTTGTTAAATTATGTAACAAACTTTAAATGTTACCATATGATTTCTGTTAGTTTTTCTAACAAGATCTACTTTTTAATGATAAATCAGTCTCGTTTCATTCCATCCATTGACTTTTTCAACAACTATTTTTATACTTAATCAAGTAAATAGTATGTGTAGCAACTAAAAAGGAGCGTTCTCAAGTGAAGCTATCATTTCAAGAGTATATTAGTATTCAAATTCATAAAACGGATCTCAAGCTAACTAGTTTTATTAAACAAAAACTAGAAGGATTTAACTTAGCACCTGAGCAGAATTTGATTATGTTGCTTCTCTGGGAGAAAGACGGATTAACTCAGAATCAAATAGCTCAAAAACTTGGTAAGGATAAAACAAATATCGCAAGGATGGCAACAAATCTTGAGAAAAAGGGATTTGTTAAACGGATTACTCCTTCCAACGACCGCCGTTCCTTACAACTTTATCTTACTTCCGCTGGTAAAGAGCTCGGCGAAAAAGTCCTCCCTATTTCAGAGGAGTTCGATGAGGTTGTCTGCAAAGGCCTATCGCAAGATGAGCTCAGAGAATTTGAAAGAATTCTTTCCAAAATCAATGAGAATGTTCAGAACTCCAGATAACCTGGATGTTTCCCCCTAATAGTTGCTACAACAACAAAAAAAGTGGAGGTTTTATTTATGGCAAATGTTTTATTCATCAAAGCGAATTCACGTCCGATTGATCAATCGGTGAGTGTAAAGCTTTATCATACGTTTTTAGAAAGCTATCAAAAAGCTCACCCTAACGATACGATTACAGAACTTGATTTATTTAAAGAAAATCTTCCTTATTATAATACCGATCAAATTAATGGGATGTTCAAACTCTCTAAACAACTAGAGTTAACACAGGAGGAATTGGTTGCAACGGAACAAGTAAACCATTATTTAAATCAATTCCTCGCAGCTGATAAAATCGTCATTGCATTTCCACTATGGAATTTTACGATTCCAGCTGTTCTCCATACGTATTTCGACTATTTGGGCCAGGCAGGTAAAACATTCCGTTATACCGCTGAAGGTCCAGTCGGATTATTACCTGAGAAAAAGGTTGCCTTGTTAAATGCCAGAGGCGGTGTTTATTCTGAAGGGCCTGCTCAAGCGTCGGAAATGGCCGTCAATTATGTTAAAACGCTCATGAATTTCTGGGGCATTGAGAATACAACAAGTATCATTATTGAAGGGCATAACCAATACCCTGATCGCGCTGAAGAAATTATTGAAGATGGTCTTGAAAAAGCCACATCACTAGCAGTTGGCTTCTAATTTCTCCTATCAGAGAAGCCCCCTACCGAGCATAACGGTAGGGGGCTTCTTATATTTAATGTTATTAAACAGCAGGTGGCCCGAATTTCCCATTATGAAAATCACAGTATGCCTCTTTAATCTCTTCCATTGAATTCATCACAAACGGTCCATATTGAACAATATCTTCTTTAATTGGAGCACCAGAATAGACTAAAACCCTAGTACGTCGACTTTTAGAAGTAATCTCCAGTTGGCTTGATTGAGTTTCATTTCCATCTTCTTCGTAAGTTAACGTGGCAGCTCCATGTTTTGTTAGATTCACTTTCTCTGCCCCTAAGGCTACTTCTCCAGATAGAACATAAAGAAAACCATTATGATTATCAGGAAGATGATGGGTGTAAGAAGCTCCTTCTTTAAGGTTAATCTCCGCTAATGTTATGGGCACTAATGAACGAAGCGGTCCTTCCACACCCAGCTGATTACCTGAATAAACCCTTACGTTTCCACCTTCTACATTTACTAATGGCGCATCTTCTCCATGTACATTTTGATAACTGGATTCAGAGTTTTTTAAATGCCTAGGTAAATTCAGCCACAGCTGAAGCGTATGAGATATATCATCCTCGACACCTTCTTCTGCATGCCTTGCCCCACCTCCAGCATTCATATATTGAACATCACCAGGTTCAAGAATTTCTCTAGCCCCGCCATTATCAATATGTTCCAATCTCCCATCGATGACATACGTAATCGTTTGAAAGCCACGGTGAGGATGATCAGAAAAAGTTCCTCTTTTAAACCAATCCTCTGCCATCAGAATAAACGGGTCAAAGTCAGCCGACCGATCCGGGGGCAGTACCCAGCCTTTCTGAACAGCAGGAAATTGACCTTCTTCATATGACACATACCAGTGATCTTTTACACTTCTTTGAAAAAGTTGATCTGATGAAGTCAATTTACTCCACTCCTTTTCTATTACTCTATTAAGGATAACACTCTTTAGTTGCTATAGCATCTAATAAAGATTTATTCGGTATCAAACGACTCCACATATTCATCATTTTTTTTAATAATGGCGAACTTTGCCACTTTGTCCTCTACATCTTGTCCAAAAAATCATACAAATAAATATCCAGCAAAGTTCTTTAGCTGGTCACTAAAGACTACTTAAAGAAGGAGGTAGAAAAAGTTGAGTGAATTGAAAAATGTTCTATCTAATGGCTTAAAAAAAGAAAATAGAAATACTTTGTTGGATCTTCTTTTATCAGATGTACTAAAGAAGCACGGGGTATCAGAAAATCAATTAAATTTATCAGTTGAACAAAAACAAAAAATCAAAGATGTGTTTGCAACCATTCAGAAACAGGTTGATCAAATAACAAAATAAAAAAAATAAAAAAGGGAGTTTTTTTAATGAGAGACGTTTGGGTACGCCGTGTAGACGGTGGAAAACC
Source organism: Bacillus sp. RAR_GA_16 (assembly GCF_020165985.1). GTDB lineage: Bacteria > Bacillota > Bacilli > Bacillales > Guptibacillaceae > Guptibacillus. The sequence goes on along the minus strand of NZ_JAIUKZ010000007.1, from coordinate 86,318 downwards.
GGTCAACACGACGAATAATACGAAAGCTACTAGACAATGGAACGCACTTGATGCTTCATGTTGTCACCCATCTTTTGAGGATAAAACAATTGAGCAGGAAGCAACGGAAACTTCTAAAACGGTTCAGTATTCTGAAGAATCGATTACTATTGTAGATTCATGTGATATTAATATTTCTTCAACTGATTTACAAGCTGCTATTTCACTTCAAGTTGCTCTTCAAGTTGCAATTGGTTTAGTATTAAGCATCTCACTTGGAGATAACGAGCAAGCTGACCAAATTGCTCAAGAACTTTTCCAAAAAATTTCAGTAAAACAAATCAATCGCCAGCACACATTTATTGAAAACTCAAGAAACGTAACGATTTCGACAACAGATGCTGACCTGACAATTAACATTCAAGTATTGCTTCAAGTATTAGTAGCATTGTTGGTAAGACTTGATATTCTATAATTGTTATCCATATCGAACACTCCATTACAGTGTTCCGATATTACGCCCCGGAAAATTTCAATGATTCATTTTAATTAAAATCTCAATAGTTTATAAAGCTACGCTCGAATTTTTAAGTGCGTAGCTTTTATATTGTATTTTCTCCTAATTAAATAAGTTATGAGTTATCTGAGTATCTAGTCCTTAAGTTATAAAAAAAACGATTCATTTTTGTTTTCTTAATTTAAAATTAATTCATAGAGAACAATGATTTATTCCATATCTTATAAAATTAATCCATAATTTACATTTTTATGTTTATTAACTGGGAATTAGGGGGTATTATGTCATAGTATATAAGTTTCATTTTTTGACAATGTGTGCATTAAACCTATCAAGTTATTACAAATTATGCTAATTATATATAGGAAAGACTCATGCATTTCTATAGCAATAATGCACACATTACTAATTTAAGAGGAGTGATTGTGAATGGCAGGTCAAATTCGTGTAACACCAGAAGAACTAGAAAGCATGTCTCACCGTTATTCAGCAGAATCTGACAAAGTTGGAGAACAAGTGAATAGCTTAAATGAAATCATGGGACAACTTAAAGCAATGTGGGAAGGTGAATCAAGTCGTGCTTTCGAAGAGCAGTACGAAGCACTTAAGCCGTCTTTTCATCAAATGCAGCAACTATTGGAAGAAGTTTCTACACAGCTGAAGAGTACTGCGAGATCTCTTGATGAAGCTGATAATCAAATTGCTAACCAAATTCGCGGATAAGCGATAAAGAATTAATCGGGAGCGCTTAGGCGCTCCTTCCTTATGAGGTGAACAACATGTACATTGAAGTAACTGTCGATCTTCGTCACTACAAGCAAGGTCGCTTTCTTGACCTCAGGCTATCAAACTATCATTCAGTGAAGAAACTTATAGAAATCGTGTGCCAAACAGAACAAATCGATACTCCTCCTACTCAGACGCAATGGATTCGCCTGGTGAATAAACATAAAGTTGTAGCCGCTAATGAACGTTTGATTGATGCTGGGATTATGACAGGAGATCGTATTGAAATACTTTGAAGGAGATCACTGCCATGTCAACTCAAGTGGAACCTTATCTTGAAAGCCAAATAGATGCAAAAATCACACATGAAAAAGAAACCATTACTTTTCTTTTTCAGAAAGAGAAAATTAAGTTTGATGAATTAGCAGAAATTCATTTCTTAAGCGAGCTTGATACCGGAATTCCCAAAACGATTGATATGAATGAGGATGAAGTAAGCATTCAGCATAAGCTCTCCCCTTCCATTACTACGCTTCCAAAGCGATTGAAAGAAATGAGTGAGAGTGACCGCCTTGCAAGTGCCTATCAACTCGTTCAAAAAGTGAAGGATCACCGCTATACACGTTTAAACTTAATTGTATGTCCAGAAAATCTTTTGCTAGATCAGGGATTAACGCCGTATTTCCTTCATTTTGGTGTAAAAGAGAGCCTTCCGCCATATGAAGACGATCCCGAACGTGTGTTGAAAGAAACCCGGGCGACAGTTGCCGCCATGTTAAATCCAGCACAATCATTTGAACAATACCTTTATTATTCTGACACGCTTACACTGTCAAACGAACTAAAACAAGTGCTTCAAGCCAAAACCCTTCATGAGCTTCACCCTATCATACAATCACAAATTGAACACTTACATAAGAAAGAATCTGAATTCATTAAAGTGAAGAAAAAGAAATGGAAAACAAGTCGCTATGTCCTTTTAGGTGTATCAATTTGCTTATTACCGGCTTTACTTTACTCTCTTTACTCGTTATTTCTTCTTCAACCAAAGCAGGAGAATATTGTTCAGGCACAGGAAAACTTCTTAACTAATGAGTATAGTGAAGTGGTCAATTCGCTTCAGTCTTATGAGATTGATGACATTCCTAAGGTGACACAATATCAGCTTGCCCTCTCCTACATCATTAATGAATCTTTAACAGATGAGCAAAAAGAAAGTGTGCGGAATACAATCTCTCTCCAGTCGGATCCGAAGTACTACGCGTATTGGATTCATATTGGGCGCGGCGAGGCAGAACAAGCTTTAGAAATCGCTCGGTATCTCGAGGATCGTGATCTACTAATGTATGGCATTCTGAAGCGTAAAGAGCAGGTGAAAGCAGATTCAGATCTAGAGAGCGAGAAGAAACAGCAAATGATCAATGAGTTAGAGCAAGAATTTGAAGAATATGAAGCTGAAATAAAAAAACAGCAGGAAGAAGAACAAAAAGAGCAGGAAGAAGCAAGTCAGGAAGAGACGAATAATACGGATGCACAAGATGCAAAAAAGCAAGATGAGCAGAAAAAAGAAGAGAAATAGATTGGAGGTGAACGAATGGAACAATTATGGGTGTTCTTTCGTGATACGTATCAAACGATGGAACTAGATAGGCAGTCAAACCACCCGATTACGATCGGTGCAAATATTCATCACTCATTTACGATTCCTTCTTCCAAATTGGATGAACATGTCTACTCTATTAAGTATAGTAGTCAAAACTACCAATTATTTAAAGATAGCCAAGATCTGATAACCATCACCCTAAACGAGCGTGCCACCTTTCAACTAGGCGGTGAAGAAATTGCTATTATGATCACACCGAAAGCAACGAAGCACGTCTATTATGTTGGTGACCAAAGAGAAATCACTTTTTCTAAAGCTTTATCTGAGGTTCAATTGAAACACCTTCCAGAGAACGTTAGCCTAACCCTTTTCCGGGGGAGGGAAGATTGGACGCTGAACGTTTCGAGTAAGACAACCGCTTACCAAAATGGTTCCCTCTTACATAGCAAATCAACCTTTGAGGTCGGCGATGTACTTTTTTTAGAGATGATGACAGTATCGTTACTAGCTGAAGATATGATTGAAATATCTAGTCCAACGGCATTTGAAACCTCTCTACCAGAGGCTTCCATACCCTCTTCAGAAATGAAGAAAAAATATCCGAATTATCGTCGCACACCAAGGATGATGTATGAACTACCTGAGGAGAAGATTGATCTTTCCTTCCCTACTCAGGAGTCGGATCGAAACAATCGAAGCTTATGGATGATTATCCTTCCACCTTTAATGATGTTGATCGTGATGGGATTAGTTGCCATTCTTATTCCTAGGGGAATCTTTATTCTGATTTCTGTAGTGATGTTTGCAACGACACTTGTGACGTCAACTGTGCAATATTTCAAAGATAAAAGTCATCAAAAGAAAGCAAAAGCACGAAAGAAACGAATTTATAAAAGATATCTTGAAGATAAACGACACGAACTGCATGAATTGGCTCAAAAGCAACGTAAAGTGCTCACGTTTCACTTCCCTAGTTTTGAGCATATGAAATATTTAACGGAACAGGTGACCGATCGCTTATGGGAGCGTAACATTGAAAGCCCGGATTTTCTTCAGTTTCGTCTAGGAACTGGAACGGTCCCGGCAAGCTATAAAATTTCAGTTAATTCAGCAGATATGTCCACAAGAGAAATGGATGAGCTATTGGAAGAATCACAGAATCTGAAACAGGTTTATAATGAACTGCATTCGCTTCCGATTACAGCAAACTTATTTCAAGGTGCAATTGGTCTAATTGGAAAAGAATCTGTTGTAAAGAATGAACTCCATCAAATTATTGGACAGCTTGCCTTTTTTCATAGTTATCATGATGTCCGGTTTGTCTATATTTTTCACGAGGAAGAATATGCCGAATGGGAATGGATGAAATGGTTACCGCACTTTCAAATGCCTGGATCATTTTCAAAAGGCTTTATTTATAATGAGCAAACCCGAGATCAGCTCCTTTCTTCCATCTATGAAATGATTCGCGAACGTGATCTAGAAGAAGATAAAGAAAATCTTCGTTTTTCACCACATTACGTATTTGTTGTTTCGAATCACAACTTAATCTCGGACCATGTCATTTTAGAGTATTTAGAAAATGAGCATACACACCTTGGCCTTTCAACGATTTTTGTTGCTGAAGCAAAAGAGAGCCTATCTGATAATATCCATACGCTCATCCGCTACATCAACAAAAATGAAGGGGATATTCTTATTCAAGAGAAAAAAGCAGCCGACATCTCATTTGAACTAGATCATCATAAACAAAATGGGAATGAACGCTTTTCTCGAATGCTTCGAACCCTGAATCATCAACGAGGCATTACGAATTCAATTCCCGATAAAGTGTCCTTTTTAAAAATGCTGAATTTAGAGGATATTGACGAATTGCCCATTTCAACTAACTGGGTGACAAATCAGTCATCAAAGTCACTTGCAGCACCAGTAGGACTTAAAGGGCGAAAGGATATTGTGGAATTAAACCTCCATGAAAAAGCTCACGGTCCTCACGGATTACTAGCTGGAACAACAGGATCAGGTAAGAGTGAATTTTTACAAACGTACATTCTTTCACTCGCGGTTCACTACCATCCATATGAAGTGGCGTTTCTATTAATTGACTATAAGGGCGGCGGAATGGCTCAGCCTTTCAAACAAATTCCTCACCTACTAGGAACAATTACAAATATCGAAGGTAGTGAAAATTTCAGTACACGAGCTCTTGCTTCAATTAAAAGTGAACTAAAGAAACGACAGACCATCTTTGATCAATATGAAGTCAGTCACATTAATGACTATACGGTCCTTTATAAAAGCGGCGTAGCAAATGAACCAATGCCTCACCTCTTTTTAATTTCCGATGAATTTGCGGAGTTAAAAACGGAAGAACCTGAATTTATTAAAGAACTTGTCAGTGCAGCACGAATTGGTCGGAGTCTAGGTGTACACCTCATCCTCGCCACGCAAAAACCCGGTGGCGTCATTGATAATCAAATCTGGAGTAACGCTCGTTTCCGCGTCGCTCTAAAAGTACAAAATGTAGAAGATAGTCGCGAAATTTTAAAGAACGGTGATGCGGCGTCATTAACCGTGACAGGACGCGCCTACTTACAGGTTGGAAATAACGAGGTATATGATTTATTCCAATCGGCCTATAGCCGAGCAACGTACATGGAAGATACTTCAGATATGGAAGATGAGGTTGCTTTAGTGACTGACCTTGGTCTCGTTCCACTGTCAGAGCTTTCATCATCAAAAGAAAGCAAGAAAAAGAAGCAAAGTGAAATTGAAATCATTGTAGATAAAATTGTAGATGTCCAGCAGGAACTTGGGCTTAAAAGATTGCCGAGCCCGTGGCTTCCTCCGCTTGAGAAGCGATTGTATCGTCATGATTTTGAATCAGACAAAAAGAAAATCACTTTTGCTCTACTGGATGAACCAGAAAAGCAATCCCAATCACCATATGCTTATGAATTAATTAAAGATGGAAACGTGGGTATCTTTGGATCATCAGGTTTTGGGAAGACACAGACGATCCTTACAATTCTTATGAGCATCGCAGCAACAAACACACCGGAAGAAGCGCAATTCTATCTACTTGATTTCGGTAATGGCGGTTTATTGCCAATTAAGAATTTACCACATACCGGAGATTATTTCTTAATTGATGAGGAGCGTAAACTGAATAAATTATTGAAATTTATTCAGGAAGAATTTACGAAGCGCAAACGACTTTTTCAGCGTGAAGAAGTGAGCTCCATTACGATGTATAATCGCCTCAATGAGAAGCCGCTCCCACTCATCTTTATCACGATCGATAATTATGATCTTGTAAAGGAAGAGCTGATGGATTATGACCCGCTCTTTACCCAATTTGCGCGAGATGGCCAATCGCTCGGTATTTATCTCATTTTGAGCGCTACTCGATTAAATTCAGTTCGTCAGGCGCTTATGAATAATCTTAAAACAAAAATTGTCCATTATTTATTAGATAACTCAGAAGCTTACACTGTTCTCGGAAGAAGCCCTTTCGCTCCCGAAGCCATCCCAGGTAGAGCCATTATGAAGAAGGAGAAAATACACTTCGGTCAAATCGCGCTACCGGCTAAAGGGGAAGATGACTACGATCAGCTAGCGTCATTGAAAGAAGAAGTTCAAATGCTACAAGAGAAATACCGCGATATGAGGAAACCTGAAGCGATTCCAATGCTACCGAATGACCTTACTTTTAAAACATTTACAACGTACCTTCCTGCTTCAGAATCAGCGCATGCTTATCCAATAGGTTTGCATGAAGAAACAGTGAAGCCTGTTTCTCTCTCCTTTACACAGACGTCCCATTGTCTTGTGCTTGGACAGGCTCAGAAAGGAAAAACCAATATCATGCGTCTCCTTACACAGCAAGCGTTACAGCAAGAAGGGGAGCACATTGCCGTATTTGATTCGATTGATCGCGGACTTTTCCATTTAAAAGACGAGGAAGAGACAACGTATTTAGAAACAAAAGAACAAATTGAAGAATGGATGGAACAAGTGACAACTGAATTCAAGTCGCGAGAGATGAGCTATCAAGAGAGTATGAATAGTGGTGAGACGCTCCCTGAATTTCCTAGAGTTTTCCTTTTCATTGATGGATATGGGCGATTTTCTCAAACGCTTGGAAGCCTCCTTCAGGATCGAATGACTGCTCTAATGAAAAATTATAGTCACCTCGGCTTAAGTATAATCGCATCTGGTAGTAGCAATGAACTAACGAAGGGATATGACCCGCTTACGGTCGAGTTAAAGCAAATTCGTCAAATAATCCTATTGATGAAGAAATCCGATCAAACACTCATTAATCTACCTTTTGATCGGAAAGAACCCGAAATTAAAGCCGGTTTTGCTTATTATATCCAAAATGAAAATGCCCAGAAAATACAGGTTCCACTTGTTCAAATAGAAAGGAAGGTACATGCGTGAAAGAGAAAAAAAGCATCCTTAAACTCATTCTCGTGACAGCGATCATTCTAGTTCTTCCGCTCATTTACTTTACAACCATTGGAGAAAATCCAATGAAGACAAAAGAAAGCGCCACGAAAACCATCGCTGTTATTAATGAAGATACAGGAACGAAAGAAGACGAGGAAATCGTAAAGTTCGGAAATGACGTCCCTCCACTTCTCAAATCAGAATCTGAATACAATTGGGAAGTTGTTGGACGCAGTGCTGGAGAAAATGGATTAAACAACCAAAAGTATGATGCCGTCGTGTATATCCCGTCTACTTTCTCTGAGAAGATTCTAACGTACGATGAAAATCAGCCTGAACAAACAAAATTAGAGTATACGGTACAAAACCAACTAAACGCCATTAATAAAGAAAAAGTATTGCTCGAACTCGAACAAGCAACAAATCGCGTTAATACGAAGATGTCTTCTCTTTATTGGAACTATGTTTCAAATGATCTTGTGAACATCCAACAAGAGTTTGATCAAATCGTAGAGAAAGAGAAAGCATTCCAGCAAACAATGCTTTCCTTCTATACACCGAGTTCCAAAGATCTGGCTGATCAGATGGAGCAACAAGTGTCAATGCTAGCTAATCTCCAATCAACTTCAAAGAATGCTGAGGAACGTGCGGCAGACCAAACCGATACAATGGAAGGCTTTCAAGAAAACCTAGCAAATTTTGTTACTTATACAAATGACTATCGTGAGTATCAGCAGAAGCAACAAGAAGTTCTTGAACAAATTCAAGCTGATTCAGTCGCTTCAATTTCAAAGGCTACTGAAATGCCTCAGCCAATGTTTATGAATAACAAAGAATTGTTCGAAGGAAAATCGGAAAGCGTTCTTGAAAACATGTCTCAGGTAGAAAGTCAGATGATCGAGCAGCAAGAAATGTTTGCAGGTCTAAAAGAACTTCGTTATGACCAAGTTGAGCGTCAAGTTAACGATTTTTATACGCTCCAAGAACGAATCCTAAACTATTATCAGCAGCTAAAAGACTCCATGGTTTTAAATGAACTAGAAGGGGAAATCGCCACACTTAGTAATCAGCTTGGTGATGGAGATGATATTGTTATTCCCGATGATCCTGAACTTCCTGAGATCCCAGAAGATCCAGAAGAACCTACTGATCCTGAAGATCCCGGTGATGAAGAAGATCCCACCGAAGACCTTATGAAGCTTCTAGAAAGCTTACAGAATGAAGAACCTCCAGTCATCGATGAGGACCAGGATGGAGAAACAAACGGGCCAACGCCAGTTGATTTAAGTGCAGAACGCAATGAGTTATTAGCGATCGCCCAGGAAATTGTTACGTTACAAGAAACGTTGATTGCGCTTGAGGAACCAAAAGTAGAAGATCTACAAACTGCTTCTACAACGTTATTAACACTTAACGACCGAATCAAACAAACCGAACAACAGTTACTCGCAAAAGAAGGCGGAGATAACCCTTTAGATAGTGAATTAGAAGAACTGAAGAAACTAGTCGACACGCTATCAAAGGAGAATAAGAGTTTACTTGAACAAATTGAAGAGTTAACAAAAGAAGTTGAAAAACTAACGAAAGAAAACGAAACGCTCTCTTCTCAAAAAGAAACATTAATGGAACAGGTGGATGTGTTAAAAGAATCAAATACGGAGTTAAAAGATTTACTCGTGATGGTATCTGATAAAATTTATCGTATTTCCTCTGGAATTAATGAAAAAGAAGATGCGATTTTAGCATCACCAGCTCTATCACAGGCTAGAAAAGATACACTATCCGTCTATTTCCAACGTCCAATTAAAGGGGCGAATTTAACAGATGTTCTTCAGTACTATGCTTATTTAGACAGATATGAAGCAACGCTCAATAGCATGCTTTCTAAAAACAACGTGAAGGAAACTGTTCTAGAGGACAATGATCTTCGTGAAGAAGTGAATAGCATGTTAGAACTAACAAATAATGAAGAAGGTCAATGGGACGCCATTGGAACTCAAGTTCCTAAAACGAGCGACGCCCTTACGACATTACAAGATGATTTCACAGTCTTTTTAGCAGACTATAAAAATGTACTCGACACACAGCAAACAAAGTTACTTGAAAGTTTGAACGGAATTGAAGAAGAAGCTGGCAACGTCTTAAATCAAATGGAGCAGTCTCAACAGCAAAGCCCCGATGAAACAGCTCAGGGAATACAAATTGTAAGTAATCATGACCAGGTTAAGAGTCAGATGGGGTCTTTGTATGATTGGATGGATTCCATTGAAGATAGCCAATCTGAAATTCTCTCGTATACAGATGAACTTCAATCTCGAGTAGCTGAAGTTCAGACAGATGCGAACACACTGAATAACAAGTGGGAGACGAACGTCGCTTCTACCCTGATGATTCGTGATGATGTCTTTAATGTCATGGGAAATGCCTTTGTAGATGGGCAATCAAATGATTACGTTTATGATTTTCTTGCTACTCCAATTGATGTGACAGGAAGTGTCTTTACAGATAAAAAAGACACAAACCTCCCACCAGTGGTAATTTTATTCATTATTCTACTAAGTAGCTTGTTAATTGGCTATGCAAGCTATTATTTCCAGCATGGTCCATGGTGGTTACAAAGTATTTTATTCTTAATGCTGACGAGTATCGTTGGTCTTGTGATTAGCCTTTACAGTTTATCGATTTATCCATTAGGAAACGATCGTTCGATGGAATGGACCATCTTTACGATCTTACTACTATTAAGTTGTGCGGCGCTCATTCGCGTAGCCTTTATGAGTCACCATTTGATCGGATGGCTCGTTACCGTTGGCCTCGTCGCTTTGTTTGTCACACCTTTACTTGCTCTTTCAACACCAAACTTTAGCTTTACTGACCCAATGTCTCGCGTGTATATGTCAATCCAAAACAGTACGCAAACGCTCTTTTCAGAAGGGGCGATGATTTTATCCGGTATCTTGATCGTACTAATTATTCTTCAATACGCTCTAAACAAGCGATCAGGGATACAAATAAAAAAGGATGAGGCTCATGAAGCCTAAAATAATCGCTCTGTTCACATTTGTATTCCTCTGCTGTCACCTCTCTCCAGTAGCAGCAGAGGGAAACACAGATATCAATGAGCTTTTACCGAATGAATACAAAAAGAATAAATTCAAGAAAAACACTGACTTAATTTATGATTCTACCACCAAGGAAATGGAAGAGATCTCCGAAGATCAAAAAACCATTTCGTTTAATGGAGATAAAGTTTTTAATCCTGAGAGTACCCGAGATGAATTATTTCTTTCAATGAGCAATGAAAATAGTACGATTAAAGATAAAGCAGAAAATCTCAATTTATTTTCTGCATCAGAGACCGAAGCTTTTACATCGATTAACACAGAAGATAGCGAAACAACCTCAACTTCTTTTCAGCTCTTAATTGGAATATTAATTGGAGTTTGTCTCGTTGTTTTAATCATTGTATTGGTGATCTATAATCGTCTTTCTTCATCAAAAAGCTAACCACACAGAAAAAACTACGTCCCCCTTATTCAGGGAACGTAGTTTTTTTCTTTCACCTATTTAATCGATGGAACATTTCTTCAATTTCTTTCATTACCTCAAATGCACCATCACTTTGGTTAGAAGGAACGGCGACCTTATATCCACTGTCTGGATAGTAAGCAGAATGGAAACTCACTCCTGGATCATAGCCCATCACATGGTATTTTTCAATACGTCCGTTTCGATCGTTTATCCAAACACCGTAACCATAGCCTACTCCTTCTTTTACATCCACATGAGTGGTTAATATTTCTTTTGTAAGTTCCTCCTTCAATAATTGAAAATTAATGAGCGCTTCCCATAATTTCACCATATCAGGAGCGGTCACAAATGCGCCTCCGTCAGATCCCCCCATAATTGGAATGGCATACGTATTCGTTCGCCATGAGCCGTCATCCTCATCAATATAGCCTAGTGCTGTATTTTCAGGGAGACGATCTAAAGAGAAATAACCTGAATCATTCATGCCAGCAGGTTTAAAGATGTTTTCTTCAATATAACGTTGAAAACTCATTCCCGTTTGCTGCTCGATAATTAAACCTAACACGATGTAACCCGCATTGTTATAACGAAATGTCTCGCCCGGCTGAGCGACCATATCATTATGTTGAAACAGTGGCAGAAAATCCTGAAGGCTTTTTAGTAGATACATAGGTGTTTGCTTCCAAAGATCTTCGAAGTCTTCCATAACATCCTCATCAAAGTAATCTGGCATACCGGATGTATGAGTTAACAATTGATGCATCGTTATGTTCTTATTAAAGTGAGGAAAAGACACATTTAAACAGTCACATAACTTCGTTTCGAAAGATAATTGTTCTTTCTCTACTAATTGAGCCATCCCTATTGCTGTAAACAGTTTGCAACCTGAGGCAATCCCAAATCTCGTATTCACTTTATTAAATTGCTGTTCTACTCGATTGGCATAGCCAGAAGAATTTTCTAACAATTCATCACGATTAGAAATGGCAATCGCACCCGAGAAATCACTCTTTTCGACTATTTTACTAATGACATTTTGAAGTTCTTTACTCATTCATTTCTCCCCTCTCTGCACTATTATTATAAAAATGGGTTCATCTACTATTATCGAGGTAATGAAAAAGTAACGGTTTTACCTTTGTAAAGATCTTTTCCATCCTCACCAACAAAAGGACCAAAATCTAATTCGAATTTTTTCATAGAGTCAAAATCGTCTTTTCTAAACATAAAAACGTGGTATTTTTCACCAGTTTCGCCTGCTTCAATTTCCTTTGGTTCTCTTGGTTCGACCATTGATTGAGATAAGACAGATCCACGATCACCATCAATTAGAAGATGTGAAGATAAAAGAAACGTATTGATTGGCATATCAGATTGATTGTTTAGCGTTAATTTAACTGTTACAGCTACAATGCCCACATCACCAAAATTGCTAAAGCGTTCTTCATTCCCTGCGGTAGGCTTAATTTCTGCATATTGAACCCCATTTAGAGTTACCTCAACATCACCTAGTTGTTTTGTTTTATCTATCCCTGACTTTTCGAAAATCATTTCTTTATCAGCCATATTTCCTGTTGTTAGCTGGTCAGGATATAACCCCGCTTCACTTTCTACTTCAGCTTTTTGTTCTTCTCCATAAATCAAATCAAACGTCGCATTCCCTTTAAAAGAATCTTTAAATTGATCATTATCCGCTGCTCCGCCTTCAATAACAAATTTCGGTTTCACATCTGTCATAACATCATATTGGTCATTCGTAAGTGTAAATGTAACAAGTCCCGAAACTTTTTCACCCGCTCCAAACTTTGAAGGTTCATCTTCAACTTTTGACTTTGGATATTGATCTCTTACAAACGTTTTTTCGGAACTTAAAAAATCACCTTCATTTACCCCTTGAATGCGTATATAGCTCGGATAATAAATAGCCTTATCACGGGTATTATCGATCGTTACTTTTGCAGTAACGACATACCCATCAGTTTGATCATCAAACTGTATGTACATATCTTCACTCATATCAGTGACTTTCACTATTTGATATTGATCAATTGATACTTTAAATCCGTCCATATCATGTACATAATCAAGATTCTCTTCACTAGTATAAACTTCTTCAACGTCTCCTTGTGATTCTTCTGCAATATTAGGGTTCATGATTTCCCCTGAAGTTGTCTCAGAAATAGACTCTTCTGTTTCTTTTTGATCACTTTTTGTTTCTTCAGCTTTCTCATCTTTACTTTGATTTTCCTCACTCTTAGAATCTTCACTCGCATCTGTGCTTGCTTGTTCTTCATTACTACCACAGGCAACCGTAAGTAGTAACATTGCAATTACTCCAGTTAGAAAAATAGATCGTACTTTCATAGTTTCACAGCCTCTCTCGGATTTATATACTGCTCTTCTATGATAACTCTTTACATGAAATAAATCCCTTATTAACTATTTTTTAACTAATTGAGGTTGAAATCTATTACAAATGGTAACCAATTTTTAAATATAGGTATTTCATATCAGTGCAAAATAACTAATTTCTGATTTTTCTGTATTTTAAGATAATGACAACGACTCATGAGTTTCATTCATATTCCTTATATAATTGTTAATAGCTTACATATTAGGAGGAATTTATTTGAGAAAAAAGCTCATTGCCCCACTTGTTGTGACAACTGCTTTGATCACTGCCTCACTTCCGTTTCAAAATGTTCTAGCTGAACAACCTGCTCAAGTGGAAAGTCATGCCGTTAAGCAATGGAACGAGAAAGCGAACGTTCCCCTATTTGTAAAAGAGAAGAAAGCAGTTAAACGTCCCTCTTCTACTGCAGAGGATGCCCTAAACTATCTACAGCAAAATAAAGAAAAAGTCAGCATAAAGAACCCGAAAGCAGACCTAAAAAAGAAGAAATCGGTCAAAGATGAGCTTGGAATGACTCACGTTCGGTTTAATCAAACAAAGAATGGTGTACCCGTGGAAGGGGCTGAAATTATTGTTCACTACAATTCGGACAATGAAATCACCGTCGTAAATGGGGCTTATAATGAAGAAGTCGAAACAAGTAAGCTCAATACCACACCTGCGATTTCTATAGAAAAAGCAGTACAAGTAGCGAAATCATCTACCAACGCTCCTTCTAACTTAGATCAAGCTCCAACATCTGAATTAGTTGTCTATCCATTTGAAGGAAAAAACCAACTCACTTACAAAGTGAATGTAAACTTTTTAGGTGATGAACCTGGTAACTGGTTTGTGTTTGTTGATGCGACTTCTGGGAAAGTAGTGGATCAATACAACGCCATTATGGACGCAGGACATTATAAAACCCAAACCGGAACTGGTACCGGAGTACTTGGCGATCACCGTCTTCTCCATATGACAAAAAGCAAAGCTGAAAAGGAAGGGACGATTTTTCAACTAGCTGACTATAGTCATGATGGATTAGAAGGAATATTAACCTATGATTATTCAAAAAATTACCTTGATTTATTTTCGAATAACAGTGCTGCATTTAAATCTGAATTTGCGGAACCTGCTGTTGATGCCCACTATAATTCAGAACAAGTTTATGATTATTATTTAAGTGAGCATGGGCGTAATTCACTTGATGACAAAGGAATGCCAATTCAATCCGTCGTTCACTATGGCGATAATTACAACAATGCATTCTGGAACGGAACTTACATGGTTTATGGCGACGGTGATGGTGAATTTTTCATCCCACTTTCCGCGAGTCTAGACGTTGCAGCACATGAAATGACACATGGTGTCACGTCCAACTCAGCTAACCTCATTTATCGTTTCCAATCAGGAGCGTTGAATGAAGCCTTTTCGGATATCTTTGGTGCATTAATCGATGACTCAGATTGGGAGATTGGAGAAGACATCATGGCACCTGCTGCCGTTGCAGACGGACGCACCTCTCTTAGAAGCTTAAGTGATCCTAGTAAATACCCAGTTGGTGCTGCTTATGTTCCGTATGGAAATGGAGAAGGGAAATACCCTTCTCATATGGACGAATACTATGATCTTCCTGCAGGTTTAGATAATGGTGGTGTTCATATCAACTCTTCTATTATTAACCATGCCGCATACTTAACCGCCCAGGATATTGGCCGTGAGAAGCTTGGACAAATCTATTACCGTGCATTGACACAGTACCTAACACCTACTTCGGACTTTAGCGATGCTCGTCAAGCGATTGTACAATCAGCTGTTGACCTATATGGGGAAGATAGTGCTGAAGTAGAAGGAGCAAAAGCTGGGTTTGATTTGGTAGGAATAATGGAATAGCAAGATGAATAGAAAACAAGCATGAAGAAAATCCCTTCATGCTTGTTTTTTTATTAGCCATACCTTCAGTCGCTCTTTATGTATCTAAGAATCCTTTTCCCTTTAATTTTTTCAAAGACGTAATGAAACTTAAAAGTAATTCACCAGTATCCGTTAAATCTTTTAAATCAATCACTTCATACGGAGAGTGCGTATACCTCGATGGGATTGAAACAGCCCCAGTTGCGATGCCTTCTCCCGTCATATGGATAGCGCCTGCATCAGTACCAATCCCCATAAAAATTTCTTCCTGGTAAGGGATCCCTTTTTCTATCGCTACATTTAATAACTGTTGGCTAACTAAAGGATGTGAAATAAGCGATTTATCAGCAAGTTTAATACACGGTCCTCCACCCAATCTTCTTGTTCCTGTCATAATGACATCATACGTATCACTAGCTGGTGTCGTATCCACTGCAATCGCAAAATCTGGCTTTAACTTTGCTGCTACGACAGACGCCCCCCTTAAACCAACCTCTTCTTGCACGGTGAAAGCGAGAAACACATCTCCTCGTTCGGTTTTATCCTCTTTCAATTGACTGATTAAATCAATTAGCAAAGCCGTTCCAGCTCGGTCATCTAATGCCTTCCCCATCGCTTTTGGTGCATTTTCTGTTCCTATTTTTTTCAACTCTGTTCCATAGCTAATCGGTTGACCTACTTTAACACCCATCCCAGAAACTTCTTCCTCATTTAAAGCACCAATATCTATGTACAACTCTCTATGATTGTTAACTCTTTTAGGATCATCCCACTTAACATAATGAGCAGAAATTGTACCGATTACGCCATGTACTGGACCGCTATCTGATTTAATGACAACGGGTTGAGATAAGAGAATGCGATGATCAAAACCTCCAACTTGTTCAAACCGAATAAGGCCATTGGGTTCAATTTTTTTTACAACAAAGCCAATTTCATCTGAATGGGCTGCTATCATAAGAGAAGGATACTCCGAGTTACCGTTCATTTTTGCAATGATGTTTCCTAGTGAATCCACATGACATTCATCAACCTCATCTTTAATAAGATGATAGACTTTTCTTTGAATATTCTGTTCAAAACCTGAAGGACCGATTGTATCGCATAACTCTTTTAATAGAGAAAACATAACGTAGCTCCTTATCGTAAGTAAATTTTCATAAAGAGAAGCACCCCGTGAAGTGGAAGTGCTTCTCACTTATTAGTTTGTCAAATACACATTCCAGAAGGCATCATCATTCATCGGATGCGCTTCATATCCTTGCACATAAGACATCTTAGCAAGGGGAGGAGTTGTATGGCCAATGAGTGCCCATGGTGCGTCTTCATAGAAAATTTCCTGCGCCTCTTTATAAAGATTTGCTCGCTTCTCTTCGTCAAAAGTTGTTCGTGATTCTAGCAATAGATCCGTAAATTCATCACTCTTATAAAAAGCACGATTATTTGCAGGCTTAGTCGCATTCGTTTTACTTAAGTTAGGGAACAAGAAGTTATCTGGATCCGCCATGACCCCTGTCCATCCAAATAAAGCCATATCATGCTCACCGTTACTTGTTTTATCTAGATAAGTCGCCCACTCATACGTTTGAATCTCCAACTCAACGCCAACTTCTGCTAAATCAGATTGAATGGCTTCAGCAATCTTTAACGGTTGCGGCATGTACGGACGTGGATTGCTCATCCCCCAAAGTTCGGTTTTAAATCCATCTTCAAAACCTGCCTCTGCTAACAATTGCTTCGCCTTCTCAGGATCATACTCATATCCTTCTATATCCTCATTATATCCCCATAGAGAAGATGGAATTGGATTAACTGCTTTCTCAGCCATACCATTATAAAACGCATCAATAATCGAATCTTTATTAATCGCATAGTTTAATGCTTTGCGTACTTTGGGATCATCAAACGGCTCTTTTTCCATATTGAATGCTAAATAACCAATGTTAAAGCCCGGTCTCTTAATTAAATCCAGATTACCATCAGACTCAACAGCTCCAGCATCATCAGGACTTAGTCCGTCAATCATATCAACCTCACCAGTTTGTAAAGCGGTGAATCGAGACGAATTATCAGGAATCACTCTAAAAATAAGTTGATCAAGATGAGGAATATCCTCCACATAGTAATCTTCATTTTTTACAAGTTGAATTTTGTCATTCCTGGACCAGCTTTCAAATTGAAATGGCCCTGTACCAACGGGATTTTCATTAAATGTGTCACCGTACTTTTGAATCGCCTCTGGACTCGCAATACCAAACATTGGAATCGCTAAATAGCTTATAAATGGAGCGGTTGGCTCTGTTAATTTAATTTCTACCGTATACTCATCAACAGCCTTAACATGTTCAATCTTATGGTCTTTATCCCCTTTAAACCCTCCGTAAAGAAATGAATAGTATGTAAATTCTCCATTATGCTCAGGGTGATCAGGATCCATCCAACGTTCAAAATTATACACAACGGCATCGGCGTTAAAATCCGTTCCGTCATGGAATTTCACTCCTTCACGAAGTTTCAATGTCCACGTTAACTCATCTTTACCAAGTTCATACTCTGTCGCAAGACCTGGTTGGAGTTCTAAGTTTTCATCGTATTTAAATAACGTTTCAAAAATATTGTGAGTTACCCGAGTTGATTCACCATCTGTCACGTTAATCGCATCCAATGATAACGAATCTGCCCCTCTAGCAAAAATAAGCGTACCGCCCTCTTTAGCACCTCCCCCGTCACCTGAATCGGAAGCTGAATGATTTCCTCCAGAACAAGCCGTCATCAGTACAAGTACCAGTGTAAAAACGGCTATAATACCTTTTTTCATCGTTACTCCCCCTATTATTTGTATTGATCCCCCTAAAGGATGTCGTGCGTATTTTTAAAAATGTCAAATTGATAGGTTGTATTCACCTTTCGAATCCCTAGTATGTCATAAAGTTTGTACACCATAAGCCGAATATCTTCTTGATTTGGTAAATTCGTTTGAATCATTAGTGGGTATTCACCAGACGTAAGCGTAATATAGCGAACCTCTTTATATTCCTTCATGACAGCAACAACTTCTTGCAGTCGGCTCGGTTCAACGTCTACTTGAAAAATTGCTGCTACTTTCACTCCTACCGCTACCGGATCCACAATGCCGACAACTTTTAGAACCTCAGCGTCGACTAACTTCTTATATCTCAGCCGAACTGTTTTTTCTGTTACTTGTAACTCTTCAGCAATATCTTTGAATGACATGCGACCGTCGTGCGATAAACAAACAATTAATCCTCTATCAAGCTCATCTAATTCCATCTCCCTTACCTCCAATCAAGTGAATAATCCCTACCGAAGAATACCTGGAACACACAGAACTACCATTTTAGTAACAAAAATATTTAAATAACGACGAATAAAGGTACTTAACTTGTATTTTTTACCTCAAAATGGATTAAAAGTAGTTTAAAACATATTTAGAATTTTCTCAATAGTAAAACATAAATTTCCCCAAAAAAAGTTAGTCTTAGTTGAAGAACGAACAATTTATATGACTATACTCCTTTTTCCAGAAAGAAGGTTCCAATCTTTTACTCTAACCATTAAACTTATACGTGAACCTCTGTCACGAAAGGCTTTAAACTCTTTAATGCATTAGTTATAGGTTACTATTAGGATGAAAAGACATTGTAAAAAGTTGGATTACCATACTTGTTTTTGGGGTAAAAAAGCACTACATAACGGACAATATGATAGAAAAGGGGCGGTAGATCAGTGAAACTGTTACATACACAATCCTTGCGTAACGCCATTGAACAAAATACAAAACAACTGGAAACCCAGATGGAACAATTTCAACAGCTTGAAAATAGCATTCATGATTTCGTAAGTCTGGAGAATGCCTTTAATGGAAAGGGTGGAAAAGCCATTCGTCTTTTCTATCAAGACTGGCATGTTCCACTCGTTGAATACTTCCAACTTTCATTAAAACAATATCAGCAAAAGCTTTTCGATTTAAAGCATGCAACCGATGCACTTGAGCCTGCAGAAGACGGGATGATACGGGAGGATTTTCTGGATGGAAACTTAACGAATGGTTTAAAAAATACAGAGACTAACACAATAAGTTTAGTAGATGATGTGAATGCTAGCATTTCAACAGTAAGTGACATTGTCTCCGTCCCTAAACTGAATGATCAGGACTTCCTAAACCACGTTCAGCATGCTAGAAATGAAATTGATGAAACCATTCACGACTTACAGCAATTTGACCATCGCCAATCCTCTCACCTAGATGAAATGAAGAAAGACATTGAACAGATCACTCAATACATTAATGAAATGAAAGGCTTAATGATCGGTGGTAAAATCAATATTTCAACCTATCAATCTGGACAACTGGATCATCTCAAACAGTACAACCAACTCAACGTTTCACTTGAGCAGAAACAGTTGCAAGAGCTATTATCGATGTTTGGGAATTATTTGACCACGTTCTGGAATGTTTTTGGTAAGGTCTTCACCACCTCAAGCTCGCCTGCTTATTCTTACGAGATGCTAAAAGGATACGAACGTGATTTTGCTGGTCTTGCTGAGCTAAGTGGAGCAGATCATCCTAATGCTCAAGAATTTGTTGATGGTACTCATCAGGTGGCTAAAGGAAAAGAAATGGATTTATCCATGCTAGAGGAGATGGATGGCGTGGCAATTGAGACATTCAATTTGCGCGGTGTTCCAATGAATTATGCCATTATCAATGATCGTCTCGTTATTTTTAGAAATGAGCCGGATTTATGGTATTACACACAGAACACAGATTACGGTTTAACTGAGGAAATTTTCGGCCAGATCGGCAAAACCACAGCCAGCGCTTTTGGTGAATACTTTATCGGAAAAGGAGCGAGTAAAATTCCTGGCGCTTCTGCATTAAATAACAAAATGGGGAATATGCCAGACATTCCAGGCACTGGCGCTAATACTGGAGATCTATTAAAAGAACAAGCCTCTGAATCCATTCAGAAGCAAATCCCTTTCTGGAAAGAAATTGTTTCAGCAGAAGTACCAAAGTCTGGTACAAAACAGGTTCTCGTCTATATTGGAGGAGATGGAGAGAATTGGGATCGCCGTGCGATGATCACACTGAGTCCTGATGGCGTTGTTTCGATTGATGATTGGTATGTTGGTGAACAGAGTGAAACGGTGAAAAAAGACAAAGCGGAAACCACCTTTAGCGATTTATGGAACTGGGCAACAGACACCGTTGATAAAAACAATAGTACAAAGGTAACTGAAACGCAAAAGGAAGCAATCAACAAATACGGCTTATCCGAAAGTCAGGAGCTAACGCCTGGTGGTGGGTATGATCTAAATCAGATCCAAAATGATGAAGGCTTAAATATTCATACGACAACGATTGACGAGCAGCCGATTAATTACACAGTAGTTGGCGGAGACCTCGTGATCATCCCTGATAATCCTGACCTTTATTTCTCTCAAACGACCATTGATCATAATGCGTTAACCCAAAACATGGGAGATTATGCGAAAAAGATCGCAGAAAGCGCTGGAAATAAAGCGATTGGTGAGGTGGCTGGCCGCGTTCCTGGAGCAGATCATATTGATGGTTGGCTACAAGGAACACCTGAAGTACCTTTAATGGGTAAGTCGGCAGGTGAATTGATCACAAGTACATCTTCCAAAACACTTCAATCAAATATTCCAGGGTGGGAGAAAATCGTCAATGCACCAGTTCCATCTAGTGGAGAAAAGCAGGTGCTTCTTCAAATTAGTAAAGATGGAAAAGAAATTAGCGGCACAAAGCTTTTCTATTTAAAAAAGGATGGAACAGTAGAGCTAAGATAAGGACAAAACAATTTAAATCAGGAGAATTTACTTATGAAAAAAATCTTTTTTTTACTACTTACACTCTTTATCGTAGGCGGATGTAATGCAAGTGGACAAACCGCTGAAGATGAGTTCAATGAATACAACAATGAAGATCGCATTGCCCTATTTGAGAAATCCGAAAAAATCTCAGATATGGGGGCAAAACTCATTGAAAAATATTCAGAGCCAGAAAAAGCTCAAGCCTACGTGGATGAAGAAATTCTTCCCTTATTAAAGGATGTCAAATCACAGGCTGATAATGTAAATGAAAAGCTTGAAACAAATGAAGTGCAAGAATTGCATCAGCTATTTCTTGATCAAGTTGCAACCTTAACAGATATGTTTGAGCTACAGTCCGACATGCTGGAACTTCAAGTTCCTCCTGTTAGTGAAGAAGATCAACAAAAAACAGAAGAACTCTATCCAGAGCTTCAACAATTATCTAATGAGGTTGATCAGATTGGACAGAACTATAGTGAAAAAAGGAAAGAACTAGAAGGAAAATATGAAAGTTCATAAGTGATCGCTTTTAAGCGGTCACTGATACATAGAGGATTGATTGGTATTTAACGAAAAAGGAGAAAACAAATGAAAGTCCGAACGTTTCTTATTTGCACACTTATCTTTATCCTAACAGCCTGTAGCTCGAATAATGAAGCTACACAGGAACAGTCTTCTGCTCCAAAGAAAGAAAGCAGTGAATCAGACAACAAACAGATTATCATCAATGACGAGGTCAATCCTTCCGTTTCGTTGAATTCCTTAAAAAAAATGAGTGGTGGTTCACTTACAAACGATTTGAGCTATGAAGAAGATAGCGCCGAACTTGAAACAAATCCCGAGTTACCTACAGCACTAGCCACAAAACTACCAGACTCGTTAGAAAAGCTATCAAAAAAAGCAAATAACATAAAAGATTACCAAAAAGGACTCTTAACGCTTCTTGCAAGTCCAAACTATCCTACGGCTATAGACAAGGCAGAGAAATATGAATCTCCTTTCGAAGAACCATATCTTCCAGATCCGACAGTTCAGAAAAAGGAAGAAAATCAGGAAGCACCTAATAAAGCGATTATTTTGCTAGATGCAAGCTCGAGTATGCTCTTAGAGAGCAATGGTGAGCAAAAAATGACGACGGCTAAGAAAGCTGTGAAAAGCTTTGCTCAAACGATTGGAAAAGATAGTGACGTTTCGCTCGTCGTATACGGCCATAAAGGCTCTGAAGCAGATGAAGATAAGCAGCTCTCCTGCACAGGAATTGAAGAGGTTTATCCGATGGGGTCTTATGATAAAGCTGAATTTCAGAAGTCTGTCAATTCATTTGAAAGTAAAGGCTGGACACCTTTAGCTGCTGCCATTGAAAAAGCTGATAAAATGAGCCAAACCTACGACTCCGCGACAACCATTTACATTGTCAGTGATGGAGCCGAAACGTGTGATGGCGATTCCAGTAGCTGCAAGTGAAAAGCTAGGTACGAATGGGAACACCGTAAATATCATTGGATTTGATGTAGATGCAGAAGCCGAAAACCAGTTAAAGGAAGTGGCTGATGCAGGAAACGGAGAATACTTTCAAGCAGATAGTCCAGATGATTTAAAGCAAACGATTGAATACGAATGGCTCCCATCTATGGGTGATCTTACATGGGCACATACGATGGCTCCGAACGGATGGGCAATATCTGATGAATACAAAAAAGCAGAACAAGCGCCCAGAGAAATGTTTCACATTTCAAAGCGTGAAGCCTTCCGTTTAGATGAAGCAATTAGGTTGATGGAAGAAAAAGAATGGATTACAGAGCAACAAGCAGCCGAGTTAAAAGACTGGAATGATGAAAGAAGAAACGCCTTCTATGAACTCTATCAACAGCTTGGAGAAGGAAATCGTGACAAAGTAAATACACATGCGGAACAGATTCGAAAGGATATTCAAGATTGGGTTGAAAAGATGAAAAAATTGAAGGAAGAAAGCGGGAATTAATGAGAGAAGCATCTGCCATGTTTGCAGATGCTTTTTTGTGATTTTAAATCGATCGTAAAAGCAGTGATAAGCTCAAACTCCTTCATGTGAAAAATCTTTTTAATCAATCCAGCATAGTCATTCCATTTCCACTAGTCATTCAACGCATTAAAATGCTATAATAACAATATTTTAAATATTAAAATAAAGGAAGGCGTTTTAGTCATGAGGTACGGGTTTGCTAAAAGAGTGCAGCATCTTCAATCATCAGCGGTAAGAGATATATTAAAAATCACGAGTAAAGGAGATGTCATTTCATTTGCAGGAGGGCTACCGGACGATGAACTCTTTCCAGTAGAAGCGGTACAAGATGCCTTCTCGAAAACATTTCAATCAGGTGGTAAGGCGTTTCAATACGATGCGACAGAGGGATATGCCCCGCTTCGTGAAGTTCTTGTCGATCGAATGGGTAAGAAAGGAATCGATTCAAGCGTAGATGATATAATGCTCACTACCGGCTCTCAACAAGCAATCGATTTATTTGCACGGGTCATGTTCAACCCTGGTGACATCGTTCTTACTGAAAACCCTACCTATCTAGCAGCTGTTCAGGTGTTTCAATCCTATGAAGTAAAGATTATCCCAGTTGAGACGGATGAGCATGGGATGGTCCCTGAGGATCTAGACGATAAAATGAAAAAGTACAAGCCAAAGTGTGTGTACGTTGTCCCTACCTTCTCTAATCCAATGGGAAAAGTATGGTCGTTAGAAAGACGACAGCATCTATTAGAAACGGCCATTCGAAAAAAAGTGATCATTTTTGAAGATGATCCGTATGGTGAAATCAAATTTGATAGCAACCAAACGTACACGCCAATCTCGGCATTGGATGATGGCTCGCACACCGTCTATACGAGTACCTTTTCTAAAACGGTGGTGCCTGCGTTACGAACAGGATGGATCAAAGGACCACATCAAATCATACGCATCATGGCGCAAGCAAAACAAGCGGCAGATTTGCATTCAAACTCTCTAGCGCATCATGCACTCTACCACCTTTGCACCGATTTTGATTTGAACGGTCATATCCAAAACTTAAGACGCACCTATTATGAGCGCATGAAAGTGATGCAGCGTTTGCTTGATCAAGCAGAATTACCTGGTCTTTCCTATACGGTACCTAAAGGTGGGATGTTCTTTTGGGTAGAATTACCGGAAGACATTAATACGACCCTTTTATTAAATACAGCTGTAAAAAAAGGCGCTGCCTACGTTCCTGGTGCACCTTTTTATGTAGCAGATGCAAAGCAAAATACTATGCGATTGAATTTCACGCATTCCACTCAGGATAAAATTGAGAAAGGGATGGAGATTTTGGTTGAGGTGTTTCAAGAGGCAGCCTCTATGGAGTATGAATATCAAAGAACCAACTAAAAAAGAGCCGCTATGGCTTTTTTTTTGTTGGTTCAAAAGAGTATACAAAGTCTTCTTTTAATCGTACTTCAAGCTATTGATTTACCATCCCTCTCCTTTTCACTTCCTTTAACCAGGATGGATACTCATTAAATAGCCGATTGTATAAGTCCTCATCGCTCACCTTATCTAAATCATCAAAAGGGAAGAAATCGGCGTTATCTACTACTCTACCAGGTAAGTCATCTAGTTTCTGTAAGATCCCATAGTTCGCTTTCCCAATCCCGATAAATTGCCAGAAAATATTTTTACTCGAGGCTTTCTTTAGGAGCGAGGAAATTTCAGCATCCTTGTAAATCCCCCCATCACTAAAAAACAGCACATAAGTAGGCATATCCTCTCTCGGCTCTTCTTTTGTATATTTCTTCATAATGTCTTTTATCACAGCAGGTTCGTTGTTACCAACGCCTAATCCACGGAAGAACCTTGGTGCTGGATATGTACGCTTCACATAATCTTCAAAGTCATTTTCTGTCACACTTGCGGCTCTCATCGAACGATCTCCAAAAAACCAGACGTCAAGTACGCCATCATCATCCATATGGGCAGCAACAGCTAACGCTCGTTCGAATGCTCGCTGAACGGTTCCTTTTGAGAAAAGGTTCGCCATTGATCCAGAAGCATCGATCACAACTGCTACTCTTGCTTTCTCATGTTCAATGTTTTTCTTTTGTAAGGAAATCACAACTTGCTTCTTCAGGAGATCAATTTTCGTTAAATTGATTTTAGGAGGTTCCTGCTTGACCTCTACTTCAGCCTCCTCCTCATCCTCTACCGTTACACCATGCGCTTCGGCAAGTGGCTTTAACCCTCCGTTAAACCCTCTTCCTACACCTCTCAATTTAAATGTTCCCTTATACCGATATAGCTCCGCAACAACTAGTGCTTTCTCTTCTTTCGCTTCCGTTACATCATAGCGAATTTCTGTTGCTTCAGAAGAAGCGACTAACGTGCAGCCCTCAACGTCTTGAAATGTACTCGACCCATCAATCGTGGCAGTAAAGACGCATTTTTCGATTTGAGAAGGCAGTTCGTCTAACATGATCTGAAATGAAACCGACTTATCATTCAACTGCTGAAACTGAACCGCGCGTGAAGGATCAGCGGATTGATTATAGAAAACCATGTAATCATCATTCGGAACTTTTCCATTCTCTCCTACTAAAAAACACGTAATGTCCACATCGTGTAATGAACGAAGCCATTCCATTTTCACCTCAACCCGGCCTTCTTGTGCTATTGGAGCATTGCCTCCCGTTTGGAGTGCAAGTGATTGTACAGGCATCGAATCCCTCCCTATCATTGGTTTATGGTCCAATTATACCAAGAAAATACAGCTAAAAAATATTAAAAAAAGAACCAAGAGAATAAGTCTCTTGATTCTTCTTCGCTCTATTTATTAGTATGCACCATCAGAATAAGTAAGCTCGTAGCTATGAGAGTAGATCTCGAAAATGTTGCCAAATGGATCTTCTACATAGACCATGCGATATGGTTTTTCGCCAGGAT
This sequence comes from Bacillus sp. RAR_GA_16, assembly GCF_020165985.1. Taxonomy (GTDB): domain Bacteria; phylum Bacillota; class Bacilli; order Bacillales; family Guptibacillaceae; genus Guptibacillus. The sequence continues at coordinate 60,400 of NZ_JAIUKZ010000007.1, read as the reverse complement.
AGTACTCGCGAATTGGCATACGCTGCTTCCCACCGTGCTGTACGATTTTCTCAACCATTCCTTCAACATCAGGATCCTGAATACAGAAATGGAAAATGCCTGTCTTCCAGTATTCGAAGTTATTTTCCGGCTTTTTGTTTTCTGGAAACTCAAACATTTCAACGCCAATTTTATCTCCTGTTGAGAGATGAGCAATTCGGAATGTATCCCAATCGTCGCCAAAGACGTCACGGCACATTTGCCCAATTGCAGAATCATCATTTTCTACATCAGACGGCTCCATCAAAATATACCATCCGAATACTTCCTTATAAAATTTAATCGCCTCTTCAAGGTTTGGGACAGATAGTCCGATATGAGAAAAACTTCGTGGATATGGTAACATAGTTTTGTACTCCTCCTAAGTGATGATCATGATTATGTTCTGCCAACACACGTTTATTATACGGAGAACAAAAACATCATGTAAGACCGCACTTTTTTGTGCGATACTAACCAAAAGGTAAGAAAGGAGTCGACCCAGTATGACTTCTCCAGTCGACCAAAACGGGAAATTGAAATGCTCGATTGAATATACGCTAAAGAAAATCGGTGGCAAATGGAAAACGGTCATCTTGTGGCATCTTTGTGTTGATGGCAGTTTTCGCTACAATGAATTACGCCAGTTGCTTCCCGGAGTTACGCATAAAGTGATGAGCCAGCAGTTAAAGGAATTAGAAGAAGAGGGCTTCATCGATCGCAAACAAGAAAATACCGTTCCTCCAAAAGTGGAATATTCGATAACAGAAAAAGGTAAAACGTTAATGCCAATTTTAGAGCAGATGCATTTATGGGGGACAGAAAATCAAAAATAATAGGTGCCTCGTCCTCCTAGTTAGAAGGAGTGACAGGCACCTTTTTTCATTTAGGATCGTTAATCTCTTTTTGAAATCTCGTGAATTCCTTCTTCACTAGCCACTAATGCTTTTGACACTACCGTCGTAAAGAGCGACACATCAAGTACACCAGGTATGGCTTTCAGATTTGTATCAAGTTGCCTACCATTTTGCCCCTTCTCAAACCACACATCCACTAAAAAATTTCCATAGTCGGTAACGGTATAGCCATCCTTCGCAGAACTTGAACGCACTTCTGCCTTTCCATCTATTTCTTTCACTTTCCTTAGCACTAATGATAGTGAATCCTGCACGATTTCAAGCACGACTGGATGCCTATAAGTTAACTCCGACACAACTTTCGAATCATCTACAAGCAAAATATATTCTTTTGCCATATGAGCAATGAGTTTTTCCTGCGTATGAATGCCTCCTCCGCTCTTCAGTGCATGCAAATTCTCATCAACCTCATCACACCCATCAAATGCAACATCTATTTCATCAACGGTACTTGTTGGTAACACTTCAAGTCCCTGATTTACGCATAGATGCTTCGTTTTGAGAGATGGCGTTACCACTTTTACATTTAACTTTTCTTCCTTAATAAAATCAATTAAATGACCAATTGTACTTCCACCACCGAGACCGATGATGGTGTTATCTGTTATGTATGCTAGCGCTGCTTTGGCACATTTTTGTTTAATGTTCATTTTGACACCTTACCTTTTTTTAGAGTTTAACTTTTTTAAAAAGTTAACTTCGATTGGTTTTATTGTACCAAATGAGAAGTGAAAAAATTGAGAAGTACTCGTCATAATCTACCATCTAGGTAGATATACTTAAACGGGCAATCAAACATGTTTAGGAGGGATTCAATGAAAATGGGCGTATGGTTTCTTAAATTGGCAGCTCTTTATTTCCTAATTGGAGTGAGTATGGGGTTAGTGATGGAGATCATGGAGGATCACAGTTTGGCAGGTGCTCACGCTCATATTAACCTACTAGGTTGGGCTTCAATGGGCTTGTTCGGTTTTATTTATATTCTATTTCCAAAAGCTAGTGAAACACGTTTAGCAAAACTTCATTTCTGGCTTTATAACGTTTCATTCCCTCTATTTATGCTTGGGCTATCTTTCTTCCTTGCCGGTAATACTTCCTTAACGGTTCTTCTCATGATCTTTCCTAACCTCCTTCTCTTAAGCGTTATCCTGTTCGTTATAAACATGTTTTTAAATGTGAAATCTGAAGACATGACTCACCTAATTAAAAAAAATGAAAACATACCACTCTAATTCTATTAAGGCGTTTTAGAAGCAGCATAGGTAAAGGCCGAGTTTCTATTTGGAAACTCGGCCTTTACCTATGACGTTTCAAAGTCTCTCTCCTATTTCCGAATACAAGTTATCGATTAGACCACACTGACTTCAATCGATTTATCTCCATTGAATGAATAAAACCTTCACCGCTACTGTATAACTCCAGACCATTACGATCCTCATTCGGAAACACCAAATTTGTAAGGACCGTTTTCCCACCATTGCCAAAAATCTCAATAGAGGAGCGATCAATTAACACGACCAACTGCAAGCGCTTTTGAATAAGTGGCATCTTTACTGACTTCTTACAGGCAAAAGAATTATGAAAAGAAGAGTTTCCTGAATGAGTTCGATCAAAGGTTAGCATTTCTGTTTCAGTATGATATTCGATAACAGTCTCTTCCTTATCAGACTTTAAGACCTTTAAGCCAACGACTTCTGATAAACCTGGATCAAGATCAATCGTTACCGCAAGGGTGTTTCCACGTATACTAGCTAGGAGATTATCTCCTGATTGTACCTTTTGATCTTTAAACAGAGCGAGAGGCTCTTTAATCTTTTCAAGTTCTGCAACAGGCTGTTGGGTAAGTTGGATACCATTCGAAGTGGATTTCAGGGCTAATTCTCTAGGGATTGTCATCGCGCTTCGCCAGCCTTCTGTAGGCGTTTCATTCGCATAGCGCCAGTTGCTCATCCATCCAATCAAAATCCTTCTCCCATCATGAGCTGGTAGATCAGACCACGTTACGCTTGCGTAGTTATCTCTTCCGTGATCAAGCCAGCGCACATGATTTGATTGATAATCATTTCGAAACGTTTCGCCATCAAATTCACCAATAAAATATTGCGTTTTTGAACCGCTCTCAACATCTGGATTGTCGCCTAGACTAACGAGTAATACCCACTTTTGTTTGGATGGATCGTGATCCACTGGTAGTTGAAATAAATCAGGGCATTCCCATACTCCATGATGCGATCCTTCATTCTCTCCAAACGTGCTCGCAAACTGCCAATCGATTAAATTGAAGGATGTATAAAGACTAATGGATTGCCCCGATGCAATCACCATCACCCAGCGGTTCGTTTCTTTGTGCCAGAAAACTTTAGGGTCTCGAAAATCTAGAATTCGAGGTTCTGACAAGACCGGATTGCCTTTATAAAATGTCCAGCTCCTCCCATTATCGCTGCTGTAAGCTAGACTCTGCCGCTGCCTTGGTCTCTCAGATCCAGGGTATGTATCCGCATGAGTGAAGATGGCTACGAGACCACTTTGCCCTTTAAAGAAACCAGTTGTATCATCCCAGTCAACTACCGCACTTCCTGAGAAAATAGCCCCGTTTTGATCGGGCTTTAACGCAATAGGGAGGTGCTCCCAGTGAATGAGATCTTTACTCACCGCGTGTCCCCAATGCATCGGTCCCCACACGCTACTATAAGGATGGTATTGATAGAATAAATGATATTCTCCGTTAAAATAAACCATTCCATTTGGATCATTCATCCAATTTGATTCCGGAGTGAAATGAAACTGAGGTCTATGCTTCTCTGAATAGTTGCTTCGAGGAATCACTTGTTCAACATCCAATATTCAGCACCCTTTCCGTCAACAAAGTTTTTAACGAAACGATTAATTGATTTGTAGTTTACTAATGGCTTTAAGAAACCAATAACTAATAAAGTAAGCTAACATGCTTGAGATAAAGAATAGTCCTGCTGGATTATCTAACAAGAAATAAACTGTACCTAGGGTGACAACACTAATGATGATCGTTGAATAAGGACTTGCTATCACAAGAAAAAATGAATTTCTCACCAGTTCGTGCCACTTTGCTTTCACATGAACGATCATAGGGAATAAGTATATGGTTACAACAATGAAAATGATGCTTAGAATGACACTTATAATAAAAATCACAACTTCAAGCACTGATCCAGATAACGATACGATTTGAAAATTAAGGTATAAAGAAAGTCCGACTAAACTCCAAATAAGGGATAAGCCAAAGCTTTGTTTGAAATTCTCTTTAAATAACCTAAAGAATGTAATGAAAACACCTGCTTCACCTTTTTGAAGTTGCCACGTTCGTACAACACCAAACATAGCCGCTGTTGATGGGAAAATTGTGATGATTGGCACGCACATGATCGCCCATATACAACTGAGAAAGAGGAAATCTACTGCTTTTTCTAGAAAAGAAAATACCTTGTATTTATGCTCCCCCAACTCCCTCTCCTCCCATCGACTGTTTTCCTAACATGAACTTCGTATCTCTAAGCTAGATGGCAAGCTCACGCGTGAAGATTCTTTCTGCGGATTTTCTAAGCGAGCGAGCAACAATTCTGCTGCTTTTTCTCCTATTTCATGAATCGGCTGTTTGATAATGGTTAAAGGTGGATTGGTCGCTTCTGTCCATTCATAGTTATCATAGCCAATGACTGCCATCTGTTCAGGCACTTGAATTTTGCTATTATTTAACGTAACCATTGAACCTAATGTGAGAATGTTGTTCCCAATCATGACCGCCGTGCACTCCGATTGCTCAAGTAAAAATGCCATCGCATTTTTGCCTGCTTCCAATGAGGCTTCGTCGATCACAATCATTGATTCATCAACCTGAAGATTGTTTTCTAATAACGCATGCTTATATCCTCTAAGCCGTTCATCACTCGTTGTTAGGCCAAGTGGACCGGAAATATATCCGATTTTCTGATGTCCCTTCTGAATCAAATGATTCATCGCCTCATAAGTGCCTTTGAAGTTATCGACAAGCACACAATCACAATCAATCCCCTCTGGCTTTCGGTCAATAAATACAATCGGTAATTGATCTTCAAATTCTTTTAAATAGCTATGATCCCCGTAAGTTGGCGCCATGATTAACCCATCGATCATTTGGTTTTTAAACATATTGATTTGTTGAATCTCATTTTCAATTTCTTCATTTGAATTACTTAGAATTAACTGATAGCCAATTTCCTTAAGCTTTTTCTCAATGCTGTGTGCAATTGACATAAAGAAAAAGCCCGAGGTATCCATTTCTTTAGCAGGAATGATCAAACCGATCGTTTTTGAACTGCTGCTTCGAAGACTTCTGGCTACGAAGTTCGGACTGTAGTTAAGCTCTCGCATAGCCTGATAGACCTTTTTCTTCGTATTTTCAGAAACATACCTCGTCCCGTTAATCACGTGAGAAACGGTGGCCGTTGAGACACCTGCTTTTTGAGCGACATCTTTCATTTTTGAACGCATATTGCTTCCATCTTTAACGGTGCCCATATCTTTTTCACCTACTTATCAAATTTCTTCTTCCGATCATAATGCGTAATCGATTACGTAATATTGAATGAAATAAGCTCTATGTAAGAGCCCAAGTAAACGATTACGTACTCTATATAATTCATTATAATTTTTAAAGTAAGCGCTGTCAATCGGCAAATGAGCAAGCGTTTGAGGTTGGGCTCACCAGCAGTATGAATGTTAACTTACTAGAACGATAGAAAATTACTTTCTGAAAAGGACGACTTAAACTACTAACTTTAAGGAAAGTAGTAGCCCTTCAAAATAAATAACTTATCCATCCGGGCCACTTGGTTTAATAGCTTTTATTAATGCTTACTCCTCAAGGATAATGAGTATTAAAATGCTGGACCCATTTCCCAAACTTCCATCGACTTCACTGTTACCGAATCATTCGCCCACACCTCTATACCTAATGCTTCAATCTCAGGGTATACCCTTGTCGTTATACTTTTTAATTCATTAGCATAGCACTCGACGATCGAACAATCGACGTAGATATGAAGCCTCAATTGTTCCCCATTTAGCAGAAGCTCCCCACCTTGAGCTGCGGCAAGGCTAGAATCATTTGTTTTCTTTTTAATATTCAATGTCTGTTCATGACTGTTATAGTAAAGGAGCGTTTCGACATTCTCACAATCAGACTTTAAAACCTTTACACCATATTCACTCGCAATGTCGCCTTGAAATTCGACATAGATCTCCAACATATACCCTTTCACATGAGCTAAGATGTCATTAGTTTCTTCAACGGATAAATTTTCTAACGAAACGAGTTTTTCCTTACGGAGCTTTTTTAATTCTTCGATCGGCTTCACGCCTAATCTTCCATCGTCTCGTAACCAAAGTTGTACAGGAAGACCGCCATTATGTGCCCATCCAGCTTCATATTCATCTTTAAGGGAACGTCTGCCCTGAGCGATTGTAAACAAGAGCAAGCGTCCCGTTTTGGGATCAACCATGGCACTTGGTCCTGTGAAATGAAAATCACCTACATCAATGAGCTGCGGTTCTTTCTGATCTGGTCTAAACCGGTAACGCTCCCGATCCCATGTTCCAATCCAATAAAACACTTCTACATCAGCATTTCTTCCAACAGGACTAATGATAAAAAGGTGTTTTCCCTTCCCGATTGGAAGTAAAATTGGCAATTCCCACACTTCTCCTAAGAAAGGAAATTCCTGCTCTTTGTCATCGTAGAGAAGACCTTTGCATTCCCAATCAACTAAATTATCAGAAGTGAAAAGAATCGCAGCTCCACTTACGCCTTCTATTCCAGTACCAACGAGTTGGTACCAGATCTCCCCTTCTTTCCATACAAAAGGATCTCGAAATCCGTCATGATGCAACCCCATATTTCCAGGCTGAATGGTTACGGGTACGGGATGTTTTTTCCATTTCTTCAAATTGATATCATGATTTTCTTTATACGTACTTCTCGCTAATCCTGTCATCTGATTTGGCTTCTTAGATAAATTACCTGCTGTAAAAAACAAAACTGGTAATCCCTCTTCATCATAAGCCGCATTTCCTGACCAAATGCCATCCGGAGCTAACTCATCTGCTTCGGTTTCAACGGCAAGTGGCAAGTCGCGCCAATGCACGAGATCATTACTCACCCAGTGCCCCCACTGAATGTTCCCCCAATAAGGACCCTGTGGATTATGCTGATAAAACAAATGATACTGCCCTTTGAAATAAAGAGGCGCATGCGGCTCATTCATCCAATGACCAGGTGGTGTTAAATGAAATTTTGGTCGGTGCAGATCATAAACGCTTCTGTCGATCGCAATATCCTGATAAGGTAAGGGCGGAATCTCTCCTTGATAAGGTGAAAGGTGATCTGTAAAGCTCTTTGTAATTTCCTCTTCATTTAATGCTCGGTTATAGATTTTAATATCATCAAGTAGACCACTGAACATATTTAACGAAAACACATTTTCAATCATCTTCGCATCGTTACTTTTACCAATCAAAAGCGCTTCATGACTAACAGACATGGATACGTTCTTATCTATGGTTTTCTCGGCCACTTTTTCACCATTTAAATACAATGCGATTTGCCCTTCTTGACCGTTAAAACTTGCGGCAAGATGCGACCATTTTGCCTTCGGTATCGGAGCATTCTCTGCCCACACTTCGATCCAGTCACCTTCTACACCAACCTGCAATGCCCACTTCCCATGCCTATGAACACCTAGAATAAACCCTTCATTCATTTCTCGATTATGTTGATTCACAATACCCGTCAGTCGCTCATCTTCTATTCCACCAAATGAACGTGGAGCTAACCAAGCTTCAATGGTAAACGCTTGATCGATTGAACAAATGCCTTCTTTTCGTTCAATCCAAGTTGAATAGCCGTCAAATAAGAGGGCGTGTCCGTTTATTCCACTACGCCACTGCGGTTCATCGGCAGGTAAAGCGGATCGGTGCTCATTAAACACATTATGAATGGCATCTTGATTAGAACCGTCATGGACAATACTTCCACTGCCTTCTGAAAATGCCCAATGCGCTACCAATGATTTTTTTAACTTCATATTCGCCATCAATCACACTCCCAATTTGTAAAGAAAGTTAGAACACGAGTGTTCTAACTTTCTTTCCTGTTCCTATTTACTATTGATTTTCTCTAAAGCGATTCCAAACCTTCTTGATAGATTTCCATTAAGCGACTTAGTCCCATATCTTCAAGCTGCTTTTTGTAGCTATCCCACTCTTCGTTAACGCCGCCTTCCATTAACCACTGAGCTTTCTTCTGATTCGTAAATTCTTTAATGTCTACTTCTAGACGGTTAATTTCATCTAGTTCATCAGGACTAAAGAAAATTTGCGGGTAATTCTCATCTTCAAGATAAGGCGCATAGATGGAATTCAAATCTTCCAAACGCTGTTTTGCACGAGGCTCCATTTCAACTGTTTCTTCGAAGTCTTCTTTCAAAATCGCTACTGGTCCATTTGGTGCAACCTTTTGTCTTAATTCGCCCATCACAACATCGTCAGGCTGTTCTTTTAAAACGAGTTTCCCATCTTTTTCTTCAAAAATGGTACCAATTGGTCCCCAGTTAATTTGAGCTGACATCTTTGTTTCATATAACTGATCAACCCAACGCATTGTAATTTCTGGATTCGCATTTGCCGACGTAATCGCAAACTCGCCACGAGAGTAGTCTGAGTAGTTGGAGCGACCAACAACTTTATCTCCATTCGGGCCTTCGAGCGGTGGTAAGAGAACATAATCATCTTTCAATTCCGGTCCGACTACTTCTTCCGATTCCCACCAAATATATGATCCATATTTTTCGTTTTTCCCTTTAGCGAAGTACTGAGAGACATCTTGGGTAAATGATTCTTTATCAATCAATCCTTCTTTCATCCATTGATGATAATAGTCGATGGCTTCTTTATATTCCGGTTGAACAGTTGTATAGATCACTTCTCCATCTCTTACAATGCGATGATCTACGTTATCTGGCATATTAAATGCCGCAAACATATCACCAAAGTTTCCAGTCCAGAAGTTGAACATGAAACTTAACGGAACTTCATCTTGCTTGCCATTTCCATTAGGATCTTTTTCTTTGAAGGCAACAAGCACATCATGATACTCCTCAAGCGACGTTGGCATCTCCAACCCTAGCTCATCTAACCAAGTTTTATTAATGGACATAAAGTTTGGTACGGCTCCAAGTCCAGCTTCTTCTGCACGAGGTAGCGTGTAAATGTGTCCATCAGGAGCGGTTACCATGCTCTTTAGTTCAGGGCGTTTTTCAAACAATTTTTGAATGTTAGGCGCATGCTCTTCAATTAAATCTTCAAGAGGAATCAGCGTACCGTTTTGACCATACTTCACAATGTCAAGATCTGTGAATTTAGCTGAATAAAACGCATCAGGTAAGTCACCACTAGCAAGCATCAAGTTTTTCTTCTCTTCATAACCGTCGTCTGGTATGTTACTCCATTCAATTTTCACATTCGTCTCATCTTCTAACGTATTGAAAATTTCCATCTCGTCGTATTTAGGAGCAAGCGGTGCTTTGGGTGACACAAATTCCAGGGTGACTTGGTCGTCAACAATTGGAAGCCCTTCTTTATTAAATTCAGCGGACTCAGCCTTCCCATCAGAACTACTATCTTTCGAAGAACAAGCACTTAATACAAGAATGAAACAGAGCAATAAACATATGAACGGAAAAGACCAACTTTTTCGTTTACCCATTACTAAATTCCCCCCGAATGGTTTTAATTTACGGCAAGCTACTTCGGTATTGCAATATGACTAGCGATCCACCTCCTATTAACGAAGTAAAACAAATGGCTATCCTTTTATACTTCCAATTAAAGCTCCTTTCACAAAGTACTTTTGGATGAAAGGATAGAGAATGAGCAACGGAATCGCCGCAACAATAATGACACCATATTTAATTAAATCAGCAATTCTTTGCTGAGCAGCAAACGATTCAACATCACCGACCATACTAGCAGAAGCTTCGTTTTGAATCAGGATTGATCTTAAGATGAGCTGTAACGGATATTTGTCTTCATTATTTAAATAAATCAAAGCATCAAAGAATGAGTTCCAATGTGTAACTGCATAAAACAATACCATGACAGCAATGATTGGTTTCGATAACGGTAACACGATCTTTAAGAAGAATTTCGTATTGGAGCACCCATCCATTTTCGCTGATTCTAACAATTCATCTGGAATCGTCGATTGAAAGAATGTTCGTGCCACAATCAGATTCCAAACCGCTACCGCCTTTGGAATTATGAGCGCCCACATCGTATCGACCATGCCTAGGTTTTTAACGACTAAATAAGTAGGAATTAATCCTCCTGAGAAAAACATGGTAAAGACAAAGAGGATCATGAAGAAGTTTCTACCGACTAAATCTTTTCTTGAGAGCGCATAAGCTGCCATAAGGGTTAACGTAACATTCACTAATGTCCCAACGACGGTGTACAACACCGTATTTTTATAACCAGTCCAAATTCGATTATCCTGGAAAATTCGTTCATATCCTTCAAACGTTATCCCCTGTGGCCAAAACCATACATCGCCATTGTAGACGCTATCTGGGTTACTAATCGAAGCGATGATAATAAAATAGAGTGGGTACAACACAACGAGTGAAAGTGTTGTAAGAACAAGGAAATTGATCAGATCAAATATCTTATCCTCTTTCGATTTTCTTGACCATAACTTAGATCGATTCATTACAAATTGAGTCATTCCATACTCCCCCTTACCATAGGCCTGAACCAGATAACTTCTTGGCAGCCCGATTTACTGTCCATAACAAGATAAAGTTAATGACTGCATTAAACAATCCAACCGCTGCAGCAAAACTGTACTGAGCACCTTGTAAACCGACTTTATACACATAAGTTGGAATAATTTCTCCTGCTGAAACGTTTAACGGCGTTTGCATTAAATACGCTTTCTCAAACCCAATGTTCATGAGATTTCCTACTGAGAGTACCAATAAAATCATCGCCGTAGGTAAGAATCGCTGGAATATCAACATGAAGAATTCGTTGCCACTTATTAGCGCCATCCATAATCGCTGCTTCATGAACTTCAGGACTAACACCGGCTAATGCGGCCAGATAAATAATCGCTGCCCAACCTGTCTCTTGCCACAAACCTGAAGAAATGTAGAGTGGCTTAAACCAACCTGCCTGCGACATAAAGTGAACTGGTTCGGCACCAAAAATCATAAGAAAATTGTTAATGAGTCCATTCGGTGAGAAAAACACGTACACCATACCAACAAGAACAACGACTGAGATAAAGTGAGGCGCATAAATCACGGTTTGTACAAACTTTTTGTAACGTTGATTTCGTAACTGATTTAAGAGAAGCGCAATGATGATGGGAAGCGGGAAGCCAAATAACAACTGCAGCACACTAAGCTCAAGTGTATTTTCAAGCAAAGTCCAGAACTGAAAGGAATTAAAGAAGCGTTCGAAATGTTCAAAACCAACCCAAGGGCTTCCTGAAACCCCTAATGTGGGCATGTAATCTTGAAAAGCAATGAGGACGCCATACATCGGAACGTAGTGAAAGACAATGAAGTAGATTAGCGTAGGAAGTAAAAATAAGTACAATTCATAGTTATGTAAAACCTTTTTCCAGGAGCTGTTGACCTTTGGGACACTACGGACATTTCTTCTAGGTAACGCTCTAAGTTTCGTCTCCATAATCTCTCCTCACCTATAATTAATCGTTTACGTAATCGATTACTTTTTGTGATAAAAAAAATGAATTCCATGTGGATATTTCATTATTTCAGTCCAAGTTCATGAAGTGAAGAATCCATTTAATCGTTTACGTAGATGCTTTGATTGATTTTATTGTAAGCGGTTTCTTATTGTGTGTCAACTTGTTTTTAGAAAATTGAAACAGTCAGCTTACTCCTTAAGTATATTTTCTACTTATTAGCTGAACCTATTGAAGAGATGAACGAGAAAGGAACTTATTTGGTTTGAAAGGAATGTGGTTATGAAAGCTGTTACTTATCAAGGAAAACAATCTGTAAGTGTAAAAGAAGTAGAAGATCCTAAAATTCAGGATAGACAAGATGTAATCATTAAAGTGACATCGACGGCGATTTGTGGGTCAGACTTGCATCTCTATCAGGGGAACTTCCCCCTTCCCATCGGATATGTCATAGGTCATGAACCGATGGGGATTGTGGAGGAAATTGGCCCAGATGTTACAGCAGTGAAAAAGGGAGATCGCGTTGTCATTCCTTTTACTGTCGCTTGTGGACAATGTCACTATTGCAATCACCACCTTGAGAGCCAATGCGATAACTCAAATCCTCATTATGATTCAGGAGGCTTATTCGGATACTCCGAAAAGTTTGGTAACTATCCAGGTGGGCAAGCGCAATACTTAAGAGTTCCCTATGGAAACTATACACCATTTCTTATTCCTCAAGATTGTGAATTAGAGGACGAGCAGTTACTCTTTCTATCAGATGTACTACCAACAGCTTATTGGAGCGTGGAACACGCCGGTGTTAAAAAGGGAGATACTGTGATCGTCCTTGGGTGTGGACCTGTAGGGCTGATGGCACAACAATTTGCCTGGAAAAAAGGGGCTGAACGTGTGATTGCTGTCGATTACCTTACGTACAGGTTACATCATTCTAAAAAGATGAATCAGACGGAGATTTTTGACTTCACAAAGTATGATGATATGGGAGAAACATTAAAGGAAATCACTAAAGGTGGAGCCGACGTTGTTATTGATTGCGTGGGGATGGATGGAAAGAAATCTCCACTCGAATTTGTGGAACAAAAGTTAAAGTTACAAGGAGGAACCATTGGGCCCATTCAAATTGCTACTAAGGCAGTAAAAAAATGTGGAACAGTTCACTTCACTGGCGTATATGGGGGCTTATATAACATGTTTCCATTAGGTGCTTTTTTCTCAAGAAACGTGACCTTAAAAATGGGACAAGCCCCTGCTAGAGGGTACATGCCTGAAAGCTATAAACAAATCGTAAAGGGAGAAATTGATCCTACTGCAATCATTACGCATAATCTCCCATTGCAAGAGGCTGCCCACGGATATAAAATTTTTAATAATCGTGAGGAAGAATGTATTAAAGTAATATTAAAACCGTAAAAAACATACAGGGCTAACGAAAAGTCCTGTTTGTTTTTTAGCGAAACTTTTCTAAAGCTAAAAAGCCCCATTTCAATGAGAAATGCGGCCATCCGATCTATGTTCGTTCAGCAAGAGACAGGCGAGGACGCGTTGCTTGAAACCAATGCCAACAAAGTATAAAGATAAGAATACTATCAATGGCATCTCCTCCGTAATACATCAGCATTGCCCCACTTTCTGCTTGTTCTTTAGGGACGCCTAAAGGTGGATGAGCATAGATATATTTTGTTAGAATACCGTGACCAGCTAAAGCAATGATGAAAACAACAGAGCGATACCAAAACGAAAGCCGGTGAGGTCTTGGATCGATATAGATGATCGAGATGGTAAACAGATAACCGGCAATAAATACATGAAAGTGTACGATGAGATGAACCCACATGCTTTCATGCATGAGAGAGTAGAGATCGGTCGTATACAATAACCAGAGCCCGCCTATATTGAGAATGGATGCAACAATGGGGTTTGTAAGAAAGCGTGATGGCAAGCTTTGTAGCACCTTTGAGACTTTTCTTGCTGAAGCCGTAGGTAATGTTCGAAGCATCAGAGTAATTGGGGCAGCGAGTGCCACAAGCAATGGCGCAAGCATCCCTAATAACAAATGGCCAACCATGTGCGCAGTAAAGTTCATATGACTAAGACTCGCTAACGGACCAGCTACTGCGAGAATGGCAAATAAAACGCCAAAAACCAAACAAGTTGTTCGATAGATCGGCCATTGTTTATATCTTTGATTTGAGTGAATCACTGCCAAAATATATAAAATCAATACAGTTGCAAAAGGCAATGCTAACAGGATTTGAGGAACGATTTCTATTACATCTGGATGGGTACTATGATTAGCCTCGCCCATCAACGACTCTCTTTTCTCCCCTTGTCCTTTTTAAAAGGAAAAGCCCAGCGAGGATCATGATAACAGCCGATCCATTCCACACAAGATCATATTTCATAATGTTTTCTACATAACGTATCTGGTGTATTTGCATCAGCTTGTGTTGAACGGTTCCATCATATAGCTGAAAACCGCCAGCTCCTAACAAAACACCGCCCCACCAATGCTTAAGACTGAAAACACCTCTTCTTCTAAGATCCGCTAATATAAAAAGGCCACCGATGGTCGCAAACCAACTAAACGCGTGAAAAAGCCCATCAGAAATTAGTCCCATGTCCGTAGTAGACTTATCATAGAAATGATGCCAACGCAGTAATTGATGGAAAAGCAACTCATCTAAAAATGCAGCAAACCCTATCCCAAATAGTAATCCCGACCAAAGGTTGCGATTCTTCCTAAATGCCTGCCGTTTTGCTCCTGTCGATTTAGTTGTCATCTTTTTACTCCTTTATTAAATAATCTTACTACTCACTAAATTTTACCACGAATCGAGGGGACGGTTCTCACGATTCACACTCCCCAAAATAAAAAGGTTCCGTTCATCAGGATGAACGGAACCTTTTTAAAAGCATTTGTATATTCCTAGCGAATAAGCCATGAAGATAAACAACACCAGTGGCTTCTATTATTTCTTTTCTTCTAAAAAGTTCCGCATATACTGGTTAACCACTTGTGGTTTCTCATGATGCGGGGCATGACTAACCCCTTCCATTCGGTGAATCGTAACGTCACGAACGTAATCTTCTAAACCGTCTAGATTACTGTTTTCAAAAGCTGGATCCGCATCGCCCCAAATGATGAGCGTGGGTGATTCAAACATTGTGTACGGAAGTTCTAGCGGTTTTTGGACATGCTCTTCGAACGGATAGAAGGAAATAGCGCGGTAATAATTAAGCATGGACTTCATTGCTTCTGGCTGGGTCCATGCCTCTACATACTTCTCTTCATCCGCGTCAGTTAAATACCCTTTGTTCTTCCCTGGAATCGTCATCATGTTTCTTAATCGTTCTGCGTTATTTTCAAGCAGCGCTTCATGAGAATCTGGTCGCTGGAAAAATCCCATATAACGACTCGCTTCTCGCTGCCCTGGATTCTCTTTAAGCTCCCGTCTAAATGTATATGGATGAGGCGCGTCGAACATGATTAACTTTTTCACGTATTTAGGTGCAGTGTAAGCTAACGTCCATGCGATCGCTCCACCCCAGTCATGAGCAACTAAAACGCAGTCTTTTTCTCCAAAAGCTTTAATCAACTGTTTGACATCCTCAACGAGAATGGACATATCGTAAGAAGAAAGTCCCTCTGGCTTGTCAGAGAGATTGTATCCTCTCATATCAACAGCAACAACACGATAATCCTTCGAAAACTCTTCCATCTGATGATGCCAGTTGTACCAGAAATAAGGGAAACCATGTAGAAACAGCATCAGTTCCCCTTCCCCCTCTGTCACATAATGAAGATTTACATCATTTACTTTTACGTACCCTTCATTCATTCGTCACCCATCCTTTCTTATTTAGACTTCTAACATCGAGACACTTTACTCTTCTTCCATTTGATCCGCAATAAGGAGATCTCGTTTTCTGGATAAATAGGAAATATAACCTAATAGTGGTCAGCATAAAAACGTGATGAAATTCCTACTAAACCGGAGGAGTAGAAACGAGAAGGATCGCCGTTCTATTTTGTGATCTCTACATTTCTTCCTATATATTCTATTTTCATCCCCCTCTCCAGCTTTAAGTTGAGGTATAATTAGTAACAAAGAATATGAAGGAGGAGATGGTTATGTTTTGTCCAAAGTGCGGGACGAAAAACATAGATCATGCTCGGTTTTGCAGCCAGTGTGGCCACTCTTACACGAGGTATCAGCAGAGAAACCGATGGTGGTTGACCGGTATCATCCTTACCTTTTTATTAATGAGCGGTGTCTTTATTTACGCTTTCGTTCTTGATAAAGAACGAACAGACGAAACAACAGGAGAAGAGACAATTCAATCCCCAGTCGAAACCATCTCTGAATCTACTAAACTAGAGGAAGAACCAAAAGAAGAAAAAGAAGCGAGTCCACAAACAACACCAAGTGTTCCTAAGGAAAAGAGTAAGTCGGAAGAGAAAGTCCCCTCCCCTCAAACACCTATAGAAAAAGATAAGAAAGAAATTATACGTGAAGCACAAACAAAAGTGTATACCATTTTAACGGAGGATCAGCTTGGTTCTGGCTTCTTGTTTCAGGATAATGGAACAGTTGTAACCAATGCACATGTAGTGGCAGGCGATATTGATGTTATTTTACGGGACCAGGATGGTCGAGAAATGAATGGCAAGGTGATTGGGATCTCCAATCAGTATGATGTTGCTCTAATTGAAGTAAAGAATCTAAAAGGGACTTCTCCTCTAGAGATGGAAATGAAAGAATCAGAAGTTGGAACAGAAGTAATCGCACTTGGAAGCCCTCAAGGATTAGAAAACACGGCATCAATCGGATATCTCACCGGGCTAGATCGGTCATTTGAATCCGAGTTTCAATATGAAAACGTCTATCAAATCGATGCCCAAGTTTCACCCGGGAGCAGCGGGGGGCCTTTGTTAGATGGAAAGACAGGAAAAGTGATCGGCATTAACTCCGCCCTGTTAACGAGCGATGAATCCATCGCCTTCTCGATCCCCATGTACACGATGACGGAATTATTAATGAACTGGTCGAAGTCTCCAATGGATGAAACTGAAGTTGCAAGTACCTTTAACTTATACAATGAGACTTCAGCGTATGATGAATATGCAGAAGAGGAAGAAGACACGTACGAGGTTTCATCTGACGAAGCAAGTCTCGCTAATTTCATCATCAATTTTAGAGGAAACTATGAAACAGCATTACGAAATGAAGACTTTGGTTATATTGAAGACCAGCTTTTGTATGACAGTCAGGCCTATTATGAAATGGCTAACTATTTAGACGAAATAAGTGGTCAGGGAATGGTATTTCAATTCACGTTAAATGATGTAACCAATATTGACTTGCAGGATGAGCAAGCGATCGTTAGTACCTACGAAGTTTTTGATTTTATGAACGCGGCTGGGGAATGGAGCGTGTACGAGCGGACCAAAGACTATTATGTCGTGACAGATGAATTTGGGGATTTTAAGATTAAGCACATTGAGATTTATCAGTAGCAATTGAACTTCCTACTTAGTAAAGTAAAACCGGTCTAATCCAAAAAGTTAGACCGGTTTCATCATTAATACGAAATCCAATCTTCATAGTTATTACCCTTGTATCCCTCTCCAGAAAATACGCCACGCATTTTGGAGCCGCTGTTCATGCTCCACTTCAGAATAATAAAAGAGTTGTTCAAACGTGCCATCAAGCAGACATATATAAGCATCGATTACTTCATCTGACTCTGCTTGAATATCTCCTCTTCTCTTCCCCTCTTTTACTACATCCAGTAATACCTTCGTTAACGCTTCCTCTGATTGAATAAATTGCTCATTAAATGTGTCTCTTAATACTATTGGTGGAAAAAGCATAAATCGTTTAAACAGCAGACCCAGATCTTCATTTTCGAGATACGTTGTATGGTCTTTCAATAAGCGATATAACTGCCTTTCCGTCGACAGTTCACAATACTGTTGAACGTGCATTTCTAGAAAATCACGATAATCTCGATTTACCTTTTGAAGAATCGCGAAAAAAAGATCTTCTTTGCTGGCGAAATGAGCATATAACGAGGGTTTCTTAATTCCAACGCATTTCGCAATTTTACTTAATGATGTCCCTTCAAAACCTTTTCTCGCAAATAACGGGAGAGCTGCTCGTTCGATTCGTTCACTCATAGGCAACTTGGTCGCTGACACCGTTATCCCTCCTAACCTACCTGAGCCCTCTACTGCAACATAGGTATTCTTCATGATGTTTCCGTCCATGACTACACTAATCCAAATCCTATCTAGTAAACCTTTACTAACTCAAAAGTTTATTTTGTTAAATATTTTTTTAACGTTCCTGACAATCTTACATGCTATCATTTGCACATTGATCTGTCAAAAAAGGTTCGTCACCTTGCTAAACCTATGACGTTTATATTCTGTCCACTGCTGTTTCTATTAGGGAAATAAAGGCGGTATCTTCCTTTTAATCAATCCAGGTGCATTTGACAAGGAAATCTAATCATGTAATATTTATTATTAAATACGTTAAGAAAATATTTAACACAATTAATTTTCATGAAAGGGGTACAAGAAATGAAAGTAACGAGTGATTATATTGAGGAGCAGCTGCCTTAAGGTTATCTAATAAACGCGAATAAAAGAAATTGGCTATTTCAATTATTATTGTATGAAAACAAATCATGAGACGTATTCTCAATCAGATTACGTTTTAAAAAGGTTTGAACTTAAAAATTTTCAAGAGGTGAAGGTATTTGAGTGAAGGAAAAAGTAAATTATTAAAAATAGGTACATTTGTAGCAGCGATTTTAGTCATGTTTATTTATTTAGGAACAACTAATTCGAATATTAACTGGGGCTCCTTTATCGCCATGTTAGTATTCTATGGAATTATCTATTATATTGGAGCATTTATGGCAAGTGGGAAATCGGAATCAGCATCAGATATGATGGTAGCAAAGCGTTCATTACCATTGTGGATCTCGATGTTTACAATGGCTGCCACATGGGTTGGTGGCGGTTACATATCAGGTACCGCTGAATCCACTTATTCACTTGGACTAGTGTGGGCACAAGCACCATGGGGATATGCGCTAAGTTTAATTGTTGGTGGTATTTTCTATGCAAGAAAAATGCGTCGCTATGAATTTATGACCATGATTGATCCACTTGAGCAGCGATTCGGAAAGAAAGTTGCTGGTGTCTTATATATTCCCGCTCTTTTAGGAGAGGTCTTCTGGAGTGGTGCAATCTTAACAGCTTTAGGAACAACTTTTGGAACAATACTAGGTTTGGATTTTCAAACTTCTATTATTCTATCAGCCATTATTGCAGTAGCATACACTGTCGTAGGTGGCATGTGGTCCGTTGCATTTACTGATGTCTTCCAAATGCTCGCTGTTATGATCGGACTGTTCTTAGTGCTTCCTTATGCACTGTCAGAAGTAGGCGGTTTAAGTTCTGTTTGGAATCACTATCAAACCGATATGGGAAGCTATGCAAGTCTGTTCCCTCCATTAGATGGATGGAAAGATCCTGAGTGGGGAAACTATTATTGGAACTGGTGGGATTTTGCCTTACTACTCATTTTCGGTGGAATTCCGTGGCAGGTTTATTTTCAACGTGTTCTTTCTGCAAAATCGGAAAATACGGCAATGTGGCTTTCAATCATCGCAGGATTCATCTGTATAGTTGCAGCGATCCCAGCCGTTATTATTGGGGCGATCGGATTAGACACAGATTGGGCAAGTCTAGGTGTAAATGCTCCTGATAACCCATCGATGATTCTCCCTTATGTGTTGCAATATTTAACGCCTGGAGTGATTGGCGCGATTGGACTTGGCGCTCTCGCAGCAGCCGTTATGTCGTCGATGGATTCTTCTATTCTATCAGCCTCTTCGATGGCTGCATGGAATGTGTATCGACCACTCTTCAAGCCTGATGCATCAAGTGATCAGCTTAAGAAAATGATTAAGCGCTCGATCATTTTGGTGGGAATTGCAGCAACCATCATTGCGCTTAATGTAAAAAGTGTTTATGCTTTATGGTATCTAGCGGCTGACCTTGTCTATGTCATTCTATTTCCACAATTAACTACCGCTCTATTCTTTAAAGATGCGAATAAATATGGGTCCATTGCAGGATTAATTGTCTCATTCATCCTTCGTATCGGGGGCGGGGAACCGATTATTGGACTTCCAGTTTTCCTCCCATATCCTATGATCGAAGATGGCATTGTTCTGTTCCCATTCCGCACACTCGCAATGGTAGCAGGTTTGGCAACCATTATCGTCGTGTCGAAAGCGACTAAGAAGATGTGTCCACCTAAACCATTATTGATGCCAGCAGAAAGAGAAAACGGTAATGAAAAGATTGCCTCATAAAACAAACGAAAACGGCCTCCTTCATTTCTATCAATGAAGGAGGCCGTTTGTTATTTATTAGTATTCCTATTGTATTCAACTATTGGAGAAAGGTGCGAATCAAAAGCATTTATTCCCTACCCTACTCAAAGCCTCTTAGGATAGTATGAGGCTTTTTTATTCGATTATGAAGGGAATTCCCTTCACATATTAGTATAACCTCTTAGAATTGACACTAGCGTCCTTCAGTTATACAAGGTAGTTTCCTCTTATTACTACCTGTATTACTTGGGCGTAAAATGCTTTCCTATTAAACAATACCCTCTTGTTACGATCTTTCCAAAAAATCAAGCAAGAATCTATGCTCTATCTGTAATGAAACGACACCACTCATAAGGAGAAGCGAACGTAAATAAGTCGCTCTCTCTACCATTCATCAACTAGTTTATCGGCTCTTATAAAAACCATGTGACCTACCATAAAAAAATAAGTTTAGAATACAGAGAAGGCGTCCTTTCAATCATGATATATGATTGAAAGGACGCCTTCTTATAAATCTTTATTTTGTTACCGTACCAGCATCTGCTGGATGAACACCATGACGATAGAAATCAGCATCAATTGGATCCAGTGGTTTACGGCCAAGGATCAAATCAGCTGCCTTTTCCGCTAACATCAAGACAGGTGCGTGAATATTCCCGTTTGTTACGTAAGGCATCGCAGAAGCATCGACAACGCGTACATTATCCAGACCATGAACCTTCATCGTTTTCGGATCAACGACTGCCATAGGATCAGAAGCCGGCCCCATTTTTGCCGTACAAGACGGGTGGAGAGCAGTTTCAGCATCGTTTCTTACCCATTCCAGAATCTCTTCGTCTGTTTGAACAGATGGACCTGGAGAAATTTCTCCTGAGTTATAAGGTTTCATCGCTGGTTGCTTCATAATGTCACGAGAAACTCTTACTGCTTCAACCCACTCACGTTTGTCTTGTTCCGTAGAGAGATAGTTGTATACCATGCTTGGATGCTCTTTCGGATCTGTCGAACGGATCTTTAATGATCCACGAGCGTCAGAATACATTGGTCCTACGTGAACTTGGAACCCGTGAGCCGTATCTGCTTTTTGACCATCGTAACGGACGGCAACCGGAAGGAAGTGGAACATTAAGTTCGGATATTTAACATCCTCATTGGAACGTACGAAACCTCCACCTTCGAAATGGTTTGTCGCTGCAGGACCTGTTCTTCCAAGCATCCACTGTAAACCAATCCATGGCATACGAGCTTTATTCAAGTTAGGCTGTTCGGAAACAGGCTGCGGACAAGCGTGCTGAATGTAGACTTCAAGATGATCCTGAAGGTTTTCTCCGACACCTGGAAGGTCAACAACTGGTTTGATTCCTAGAGAGCGAAGGTGTTTCGCATCGCCTACACCTGACAGTTGAAGAAGCTGAGGTGTATTGATAGCGCCACCTGAAAGGATCACTTCACCAGCTTGGACTTGATGCATTTGCCCGTTTTGTGAATAGGTTAATCCTTTAGCACGCGTACCATCAAAATCGATACTAGCAACGAAAGCGCGTGTTTTAACCGTTAAGTTCTCTCGTTTCATAGCTGGGTGCAAGTAAGCACGAGAAGCAGACAAGCGCTGTCCTTTGTAGACATGCTTATCAAACGGACCAAACCCTTCCTGACGGAAACCGTTCACATCAGGAGTTCGTGAATATCCAGCCTCTACACCAGCATTAAAGAACGCCTGGAACAAAGGATTTTTCGCTGGTCCGCGCTCCAATTTAATCGGACCATCGTGACCACGAAGGTCATCATCTGGTGATCCTAAAGCATTTTCTAAACGTTTGAAGTACGGAAGGCAGTGAGCGAAATTCCATGTCTCCATCCCTTCATCGGCACCCCAGCGTTCATAGTCTAACGGATTTCCACGTTGATAAATCATTCCGTTAATTGAACTTGATCCACCGAGTAGCTTTCCTCGTGCATGCTTAATACGGCGTCCATTCATGTGTGGCTCAGGATCAGATTCATATTTCCAATCGTAAAGGCTTTTTCCTGCTGGAAACGGGAGAGCTGCGGGCATTTGAATCAGAAGATCCCATGAATAATCCTTTCGTCCCGCTTCTAATACTAGGACACTTTTTGTGCCATCTGCGCTTAGACGGTCGCCGAGTACAGAACCTGCACTACCGCCACCAACTATGACAATATCGTACTTTTCCATATTGTTGTATTCCTCCTTGAAGTTTAAAAGGGAATTTACCTCTAGGTCTCCTCCCTCTCTTTTTTTCTAATAGATTATTTTTTTCCTATATATATAGCTCGAGTTTGGGCATTTAAGAGAGATAAACATCTCCCATTTTTATTCAGTCCATTAAGTAAGGTTGAATGCGATTTGATTAGAACCAGTTAATCGGTTCAGGTTTAAGGTTCTGGAAGATATGCTTCGTTTCTGTATATTCTTCTAAACCTGCTTTACCTAGCTCACGTCCGATACCAGACTGCTTAAAGCCACCCCATGGCGCATGCGGGAAATAAAGGTTGAAATCATTGATCCAAACCGTACCCATACGCATTTTTGCGGCACAGCGTTCAGCTTTTGCAATATCCTTTGTCCAAACACCGCCAGCAAGTCCGTAGATGGAGTCATTTGCAAGCTTAATCGCTTCTTCTTCAGCTTGGAATTTCTCAACCGTAATAATTGGACCAAAAGCTTCATCTTGAACAATGCTCATATCGGTTGTGCAGTCAGTGAAAATCGTTGGCAAGTAGAAGAACCCTTGCTGTAATTCTGGATCTTCTGGACGTTTCCCACCAACAGCCACAGTAGCGCCTTCCTTTATTCCGGCTTCAACATACTTTTCTACTTTCGCAAGATGCTCAGCAGAAATAAGTGGACCCATTTGAGTCTCTTCATCAAATCCGCTTCCAAGTTTGAATTTCTTTACGCGCTCGACAAGCGCTTCAACGAATTTATCGTGAATGCTTTCTTCAACAATGAGTCTTGTCCCAGCTGAACAAATTTGGCCAGCGTGGAAAAACACTCCGTTTAACGCTTGATCAACGGCGATATCAAAATCAGCATCCGCAAAAATGACATTTGGGTTTTTACCACCAAGCTCTAATGCGAGATTTTTCACATTCACACTTGCAGCCTGCATGATTTTCTTCCCTGTCGCAATGCCACCTGTGAAAGAAATAAGATCAACATCCGTGTTGTTGGATAGCTCAGCGCCAACTGTATTCCCTGCGCCAAGAACGAGGTTAGCCACACCAGCAGGTACACCCGCTTCTTCCATTAGTTCAAATACTTTGATATGAGTAAGCGGGGTAATTTCACTCGGCTTAATAATCAACGTATTTCCTGTCGCAAGTGCAGGAGCGAGCTTCCATGATGCTTGAAGTAATGGATAGTTCCATGGTGTGATTTGACCACAAACCCCGACTGGTTCATGAACGACTTTACTAATTGAATTTGCTACTGGAGCATCGATGAGCTCTCCACCATCTTTATCTGCAAGTTCTGCAAAATAGCGGAACACTCCAGCGATATCATCCATATCTCCACGGCTTTCTTCTACTGTTTTACCAGTATCTAGTGATTCAAGACGAGCAAGTTCTTCTTTATCTCGTTCAATTAATTCAGCAATTCTTCTAACAATTGCTCCTCGCTCAGTAGCAGGGGTTGTTGCCCACTCACCATGATCAAATGCTTCTCTTGCAGCTGCGATCGCCGCTTTCGCATCTGATTCATCACCTTCTGGGACAGTTGCAATAATTTCCTGGTTGTATGGGTTAATAATTGTACGCATACGTCCCGAGTTTGCGCCAACCCATTTACCGTTAATGTATTGTTGTAGTTTTAAATCCATATTGATCAACTCCAATGCCGAAGTAAATTAAGTTTATTAAGAATTTATTTAACACATTTAACGTTAACACGTCCTTTTGAACCTGTCAAAACAAATTCACAAGGAAATTTTAGAAAGGTTTAAGATCTTCTAAGATGGTTATACCTATTAATGTAGTCGATGTTTACAAGGGGTTAAAAGGAAATCTTATATTTGACATTTCATCTAAAAAAGTTAACATTAAGTTCGTAAAGAAAATTTGATAAATACTTAACACGATTTACTTTATATCGAAGGAGCGACCCAATGAGTGAATCTAACGAAAGACCCAAAATGAAGATTGAAGAAGCCAAAGATAAAGTGATTGGTGCTATTGCCGAGACAATGGATTTATATGGCGTAACACCTGCTGCCGCTAATTTATATGCGACGATGTACTTTAAAGAGCAAATGACCCTTGATGAAATGCGTACCGAGCTCGGAATGAGTAAACCAAGTATGAGTACGAGCGTTCGTAAGCTACAAGAAATTGAAATGGTGAAAAAGACGTTTACACGCGGCTCCAGAAAACATACTTACGTAGCTGAGAAAAATTTCTTTCGCTCCTTTATGGCGTTTTATTGTCAAATGTGGGAACGCGAAGTAAAAATGAATTTGGAAGCCATTGAAGAAGCCCAAGAAGATTTTATAGACGTGATCAAAGATTCTACTAGCACTCCAGAAATTGTAGCCACCGCAAAACAACACTATGACCAATTAGAGGAATCGAAAAAGTACTATCACTGGTTAGATGACTTAGTTGAAAGCATAAGAAGTGGTAAAATTTTCGAGTTTTTACCGAAAGATCAAGAAAATTAAAATTGCAAAAGTGACCAGGTAGTTGATCGCTAAGCTACGATTAACTACCTGATATTATGTTGAAGACATACTTACATAAAGACGTAGGCTTACGTGTTGCACTTACGTTAAAAAAATTCTTAATATTTTAAACTTATAAGTTGTAGAAGTGAATTTATATACAGGAGGTATGCAACGAGATGATACAGAGTAAAAAAGGATTTAGTTTAATGATCGTGATCTTAATGGTTGCTGTGCTTACCGCTTGTGGGAATAGTGGCAAATCTGGTGCTGCATCAGAGGGAAAAGATAAAACGATAGCCATTGGCCAAATTAACTGGGCTGAAAACATCGCTGTCACAAATATGTGGAAAGTGATTTTAGAAGACAAAGGTTATAACGTGAAATTTAACTATTTGAATATGGGAGCTACTATGACGGCGTTAGATAGCGGTGATTTGGATGCTAGTTTAGAAGTATGGCTACCCGTTCAGGATGCGAATTATTTAGAGAAATATCGGGATACAGTTAACTTCTCTGAAGAAACGTGGTTTGACGATGCAAAAGTCGGCCTTGTCGTTCCATCTTATTTGAAAGACATTAATAGCATAAAAGACTTAAATGACCATAAGAAATTGTTTAATAGCGAAATTGTTGGCTTTGATCCTGGCGCAGGTACAATGGAAGTGACCGAACAACTAATCAATGACTATGAGCTCGATTTTGAACTAGTTCCAAGCTCAGAATCTGCTATGTTAGCTGAAATAAAAAAAGCAATAAAAAATCAAGAACCGATTGTAGCCCCACTTTGGAGTCCACATTGGGTGTTCTCCAAATATGACTTAAAATTCCTAGAAGATCCGAAAAACACATTCGGCGGTGTCGAAAAAATCCACCATGCGACAAGACAGGGATTTGATGAAGATTATCCAGAGGTAAGCGAATGGTTTAAAAACTGGAAGATGAATGGTCAACAAATCGGTGAGCTGATTGATTACGTAGAAAGTAGCGAAGAGCCTGTTGATGGGGCTAAGAAATGGGTTGAGGAGAATCAAGAGTTGATTGATGAATGGGTGAAATAAAAATTTAAATCGAAGAAGCTGGTATCTCATTTTATTGGGTACCAGCTTCTTTTGTTTGCTGAAATGTTAAATCAGGAGCTTTCCTTTTATGAATGAGAAGAGTGAGAATCATCGATTCGATTATCGGTCTTCCTCCCTATTCATGATTAATTTACTCAATCTTTCTATAGATTGGAAGATCTTTCAAAGATAAGAGATTACCTATCTAATTCTTCGGGTAGTGAGTACTATTGAAAGACAATCAAAGGAGGCTGAAGGTATGAATAACAAAATTATAGGTGGCGTTTTTTCTAATGTAGGAAGTGCTGAACAAGCCATAACTGAATTACAGCGTCATGGCTATGGTTCCAACGACATAACTGTTTTTGCTAAAGATAAAAGTAAAGTCCATGTCTTAGAAGAAGAAATGGAAACATCCGTTACATCCAATAAAGGTGGGCGTGGGAAAAATGCTGGAAAAGGAGCTGGATTAGGAGCTTTATCTGGAGGAGCCTTAGGTGGGATTGGCGGTTTAATTGCAGGTTTAGGTCTTCTCGCGATCCCTGGCATCGGACCAATTGCAGCAGCAGGCCCAATTGCAGCTGCCCTGACTGGTGCAGGAATAGGTGCTGGCGGTGGCGGAATCGTCGGCGCGCTCGTAGGTGCTGGAATACCTGAAAGAGACGCAGCACAGTATGAAAACCATTTGAAGGATGGAAAAATAATTGTAATCGTAGAAGCTTCAGACAAATTACAAGATAAGGTTTATCGCACCTTCCTATCGAATAAAACCGAAAACAAATCCATGTATCCTGATCATTATCAAAACCATGGGCATTCTCATGATCATTATCAAAATCATGAACATGATCATAAACATGATCATAAACATGGCCATTCTCATGATCTTGAACACGAGAATAATCACATTTCACACAACAGCACTACTACAAACAATCATGATGAAAAAACAACTCCACTAAATGATAACACCCACTTTGAAGATTCTAATACTAACTTTACCAGTAGATCGAATGAATCGCGTACAAGAACCTCTGAGAGCCATCACTCTTCTCGCATTCGTGACTAACTTTTTTAGTTAATACTTGCAAATACAAAGGAACTTCTCTACACAGGGAAGTTCCTTGTTTGATTCCATATTCTTCACTTTTTTAGTTAACATCCTGGATTATAAAAGCCTTATTGATATTGACTTCGTTTCTTTATACAGAAGTGGAATCATAAATGAGATAAGTTAATTGTTTAGTATCTTTTGAACAGCGACCAATACTTGATCAATATCCTCTTTAGTAATGCCGTTGTTCGTTACAAATCTAATAATATTTGGGCCGAATGAGCCTGCTAAAATAGAATTTTCTTTTAACTGATCTATGAATTGCTCCGTGGTTTTGTTAGATTTCGTAATATCCACTAAAATAATATTTGTTTCTACTTTATTTCTAACATCTAAACCATCAATATTTTGAAACCCTTCAGCTAGGTGCTTTGCGTTTTCATGATCTTTCTGAAGTCGTTTGACGTTTTCTTCAAGTGCAATGATCCCAGGTGCAGCAAGTACCCCCACCTGCCTAAGTCCACCACCTAACCGTTTACGCCACTTTCGCGCTTGAGAAATAAAATCAGAAGAACCTGCAATCATTGATCCGACCGGTGCGCCTAACCCCTTCGATAAGCAAAATTGAACAGAGTCTGTATACTTCGCAAATTCTTTCACTGACGTTTGAGAGGCTACAGCAGCATTAAACAATCGTGCACCATCTAAGTGCACGGGGATACCGTGTTTTTTCGATATTTGATAGATTAACTCCATATTTTCAAGGGGAACAACAGCTCCACCCGCTTTATTATGAGTGTTTTCTAGACAGATTAGTCCGGTTTCTGGCTGATGGATATCATCTCCTCGAATGGCAGCTTCTACATCACTCGGTTTCATAGCACCATTCACACCATCTAAAGTTTTTATTTGAACGCCTGCAAAAGCGGACAATGCTGCAGCTTCGTAAAGAAAGATATGGGCTTCGGCTTCCATGATCACTTCTTGGCCTGGCTTACCGTGTACTAATCCGGCAATTTGATTTCCTTGGGTGCCACTTGTTACAAATAAGGCATCTTCTTTTCCGAGAATATGTGCAGCGAGTTCTTCAAGCTTATTTACAGTAGGATCTTCTCCATAAACATCATCCCCTACTTCTGCCTCGTACATCGCTTTCCTCATCTTTTCACTTGGTTTTGTTACCGTATCACTTCGTAAATCTATCACAATTCGTCCTCCCTTTTATCGGTTTAAAAAAACAAATAAGTACAATCAAAAACATAAAATTACTAGGTAATTGAATCAAGTTACGAAAACTTCCATCAACACAGCTTGGTTTCATAGGCAAATATGTAAGGAAGCCACCTTAAGACAAGGTGACTTTTCACTTTTTATTCTAACTCTATGAGTAGCGCATTTCCAGATTCACTTACTTTAATAATAGCAGTTGTTATCCCTTCGAATGAATCCCCTGCCCCTTCAGGAATAAAGAAACTTTCTATCCCATATTGAACATCATGATCCGAATAGGTTGTGCCATTCATCACGATATCATCGTCAGAAGGTTCATATGATTTATTCCACTTACCTCCGATTTTGTAATATCCTCCATAATCGTATAATCCATCCGAAGTAGGCGTGAGCACAACTTTTATCTTCTTATTAGATGGAAGTACGGTCCCAGGCAACGTTGAGATATCGTACCGAAGCGTGACATAATCCCCCTGTAACATCGAGCGAGGATCAACAGGCGCAAGAGCAAGTCGAACCTCTTTACCAGATTGAAGCGCTACCTCATTTTTCACGCCATTATAGGCGGTGAACGAAACCATTAGAATGACAACCAACCAGATTAATTTCCATCTACCTGCAACGAAAGTAGGTTCTTCAACAGCTGGTTCTTTGTACTTTCGTGATATTATTCTTGTCATTCCTAATACAAGAAGGCCCGCTACCAGCAGCGTGATTGATTTATGAACGAGTGACCATGCGATGTCATAGTACTTGTAGAACAGAAACGCATACCATAACACCAGCCCTACCCAGTATCGAAATGGATGAGACTGCCATGGTTTGTAAAAAACGAGAAGCGTGGATAAAAGAAGAAACACACTATTTAAAAGCCAATATAACCACTCGCCTTCAAAGAAGAACGTTAAAATAAACAAAGGCACGATACTATAGACAAGTGCGTTGCGATTGAACCAATCGTCACGTTTAAAAATATGAATCAACCCATTACCGAAAACAAGAGCGAGCAACAGGAGCGGCTCATAAGAATCCATTGAAAGTAGTGATTCTTCAACCTTAAATAAAAATAAGAGAAGTACTCCGTTTGCAAGTAAATAGGCATACGAGCCTATCCATGGGTTCGTAATAAGTTTAAGTACAACAGCGATCATACAGAATGAGATCAACATTACAGCAATCGCTTCAGGTTGAAAACCATTAGAAAATGCATCTATTAGAGTTGCTGATGATAAGATTGATAACCCAGACAGCAGGAGGATCGTTGACAAAAACGGTATTTTCTCTTTTAGTGCGAGACCGGGTAATAACAATAGAGTAAGAGAAGAAAACACAAATGCAAGGGCATTATCCCAGCTGAAGATAAGAAACATGATGCCCGAAAAGGCTGAGATTAACATCACTGTACTGACGACCGTTACTACAAAGAGTAAGGAGGATTTAAAGGCCCGCTTCCACGTTTCCGAACCCTTTTCACTTCGTTCCAATCGAGGAAGATACTTAATGGTGAGAAAAACAATGAATCCTACTACAATTAATAAGAAAAACGGCATAAGATCACCAAATGCATCGCCAAATACGGCTAACATTTTTCCGAATAGGAATAACCCTAGTGCAATTCCTGCTAAGATAAACAGTTCCTTTTCTTCTCGATGTTTCCAAAGGAATACGCTGACCAATCCGTATCCGACATAAAGCCACCCTATTAACGTACTGTATTCCCAGTAGCCAAAACTTGAATCGATAAAGACCAGATGAATCAAACAATAACTGCCAAACATAATCCAAGTTGAACGGAGCCATGAGGAGCGTGAAAGAAAAAACCACGCATGGGTAAAAAGTAAATAGATGAATATTAAGATCAGTGCGGTACCAGGTGTCCAATCTGGAAAATAAGACGACGGAAATACATAGAAATAAAAGGCGAGTTGACTTAATAAAAAACCTAATACATAAAACGCTTTATATCCCGTAAGCACTCCAAAAATCACAGCTGGAACTAGCCAGATCAAATATAGGAGATACGAATCTGCATGGGAATTATACGTTTGACCAATAATGGCCACGCTAACACCAAACGCAATCGTTCCAATTAACCAGAGCCATCTTTCTAGAAATCGGTGTGAATGCTCGAAGCGGCTAAGAATTGTCGCTACCACAAAGAACAGCAACATCAATCCAATCGCCAGACCGATCTTTTCGATCCGCTCGATCCCTTGCCAATTCGATGCGAAGAAATAGATAATGCTACTGATCAGCAGAGATAATCCAAGTAAGTAGCCTGTATGAATGCGCTTTAGATTCATGAGCTTCTCCCCCCTTTATCTTCCGGTGTGTCATTAAGATCATGTTTGTTAGAGTATATGTTAACTACTTTGTTACTAACTCAAGTATACTAAAGATTAGGGAATCGGCGGGACGGTTCTTGCGATTCAATGGTGCCCAGCGGATTGTGTGGGAGTAATACTAAAATCTCCCCCTGGTTTACTGGTTTTCTGCAATCATCCATATTTAAAACCCTCCTGCTTTCGCAAGAGGGTTTTTGTTAAACGAATTCGTTAGTGATATTTTAGTCTTCTAAATGAATAGAACCCTTTCTACTGATTCTAATTCCTATTAAAGTGTACCGTATCTTTTAAATCATTGCCTTCCTCTAATGATTTGCTACTTGTCACCTTTTTGACAAACTCTTTGACCGTTTTAACATTTTCAAGTCCTAACAAAAATAACTCTTCTATTTCCTTCTCAATTTTTTCTGCGGCTCGATTCGTTATTTTGGAAATCCTTTTATCAGAACCTTCGCTTCGATTGGTTAGGTAACCTTTGACATCCACTTTCAAATCTACATATCGGCCCCTCTTTGATTTAACTATTTCTTTTTTCACTGAGACATCATCAATGACAATTAAGTATTGTGGTTGGCCTTCTGACGATATCAGAATTGAAGTACGATCCGTTTCAGGCGTAATCCAACGCAAGCCACTTAAATCTACCAAATCAAAAAAACCTTTGTAGTGATCCTTTGTAAAAAAAAATGCCCCATCATATGCAATTTTCGGATCATCCTGCATGTTTTTTTCCCATTGGTTAGAATTAATCGTCACCGAGGGGATATAAGTGGTGAAAGTTGGTTCGTAGTATTCTCTTGCTAACCTTTGCAATTTAATCGGCTTAATTAATGAACTCTGTTCATATATACTTGTTGGATTGTGCAATAAAGTATCGAGTGCGGCTTGATTATAAAAACCAACTGTTGATAAGAGCTCTTTCATATCATTCTGAGTTCCAAAGACCCAGGGTGTTAACCTGAACTCGTTATATCGAATCATTCCATCGAATATGGTTTCAAAACCTTCTTTCACTGCCCCTTCTCCTAAAACAATAGAACTGACATGTGACCATATGATTCGCTCCTGAGCCGTATTATAAACATCGAATAAGGCATCATTGAAAGTCTTACCAGATGCTTCTGACACCCAGACCTGTGGTTCATTCTCTCCTCCACCTTCTGTTTTTGCAATGCTGTTCAATCCCACCATCTGAATATAACAGTGATATTGATCATCAAAATAATCTATGCCTATGGCAGTAGCATAGTTTAATTTTTGTACCTCTTTTATGTCAGAACAGCTAGTAAGTAATATTACAATGATTAGCAAAGTTATTCTATATTTTCTCTTCACACCTTTCCTCTCCCTTTTTTAAACATAGAAGTACCTAGATCCCTGCGTTTAAATGGATTAATAAGGAGAGCAGACAAAAACTGATTGAAACTTAGCGATGCAAGAGGTTCAAGGTAAGCCATTTTGAAAGATTCTAATTTGGATAGATAAACAATAATACTGATCACACTAAGGACAAATCCATAAACTCCTAAATACGAAGAAACAAGGAGTATGTAAATTCTTAAAATACTTACCGTTCCCGATAATGATTGATTAACTAATGTATAGGAAGCCACAGCTGTAATAGCAACGACAACTAGTAATGTTGGTGAAGCAAGCCCAGCACGTATTGAAGCATCACCAATAACTAGTCCTCCAACTATTGCGACAGTTTGTCCTACTGCCTTAGGCATCCTAATACCAGCTTCTTTTAATAATTCAAATAGACTAAGAATAAAAATAAATTCAAATGTGATTGGAAGCGGTAATCCTTTTCGTCCTTCTACAACCGTTGCTAATAATGTAAAAGGAATTTGATCAATATTAACCGAAGCAATAGCGATCCAAAATCCGGGTAGAAAAACCGCAATGATCAGTCCGATAAATCTAAAAATCCTTTGGAATGCGATAATATGATATGGAAAATGAACATCTTCTGGAGATTTAATTAATTCAAATAAATTAATAGGACCGATCAGAACCATTGGTGAGCCATCAACGATGATAATAAATCTTCCTCTAAACAGACATTCAATAGTAAAGTCTGGACGTGATATGCTGTCGTAAAGCGGGAACAAAGAGAAAGTTCGGTCTGAAATCCATTGTTCAAGTTGACCACTGCTAATAACACATTCGCCTTCAAAAGAGGAGAGTCGATGACGAGCCTCAGTAATCATTTCCATGTTTGCTTTGTTCTTCAAATATAATAAAGAAACTTTCGTCTTGCTAATGCTACCTAACACAAAAGATTCATTGTATAAGTCTGGTGTTTTAATGCGCTTCCTAATTAGGGAGATATTTGTATGGATTTCTTCTGTAAATCCATCTTTTGGTCCCTTTAATGACACTTCCGCATTTGATTCAGAGGGAGGTCTTTGTGGTATCTTCGCTATATCAAACCCATGAATTGATCCTCTTCCTTCTTTAAAAACAAGGAGATACCCCGAGAATAGACTTTCCACAACCTTGTTCATTTGACTCATGTAGTGCGTAGGAGGCAAATCATCTTCCTCGCCTTTACGTCTAATCATTTTGGGTTTATCTATATTATCAAAAATGAGGTTTAAGTAGTCATTTAATTGACCGGTATCTACCATACCTTCACTGTAAAAAGCACCAATGCTTGAATTATGTTTACTGGGAAGAAATTGGACATCCGCATAATCTGAAAAATATATTTTTATATCTGCCAATTTTAGTTTTCCATCAGATAACATTTTGTCCATTTCGTCTAATGACTTTTCCTTTGACGGCCATTTCATATAGTTGCCCTTCCTTTTTTAAATGGTAAAAAACTGATGATAAACAGAGTAATGGTCATGGATAGTCCAAACACTAAGGTTCCAGGATAAAAATATTTACCAATAAGAATTTGCATCCAATTATCACTTCCTGGAATAAGTACAAAAACGACTAATATAGTGGAATAAGTTATAATCATGCCCCATTTTATTTTTTTCGATGGCCGATTCAAAATATCAAAAAACAAATAAATACATAATGACACGCGAATAAATGCTCCGCTTAACAACTGAAAAACAGCAAGAAAATCAAGATGTGATATTTGATCCCCTAATGCAACAAGGCGCCATTGTTCAAAGGCAGGAAATCTAAATGTAGAGGCAACGTGTGGCCCAAATGACGCGATTGCTCCCATTGTCGGACCGATAACAAGACCAACTAAAAGGCTCATTAAAACAACAAGATTAAGAAAGCTTAATGATTTATTGAGGCGATGCTGTAACAATAAAATAATTAACAAATCGATATTACCAGCTAGTACAATGATCGTTCCGTTAATTAAACTTTCATTACCATTCGTATAAATGGGAAATAAGAGGGAATAGTCTTTAACATGGAATGTAGCAATCGCTACAAAATGCCCCAGCCCCCAAACTAAAGGAAGCAGTATAATTGATACATATACTAATGTTTTTAAACTTGAGTAAGCTGCACATACACAAAGAATGATAAATGGGGCAATAATAGCCCACACTGGCGTTTGAGGTAAAAAGTAGATTTTCACCGTATTAATAAGGTCACTAAATGAAACGATTCCGATCACCACAATATAGATTAAAAATAAGAAAGATATGATTTCTGATATGTATTTTGAAGTTCTACCTTTCATCCATATGTACAATTTCTGATGATGCATTCTGTTTGTAATAAAGCTTAATGCTAGTACCCAAATAATTAAAATAAAGTAGGCTATAATAGCACATACCCACGCATCACGTTTCGCGACCTCTAAAAGATGAGGTAATAAAATAACATGGTTTGATATTCCCAAAAACAAAATCAAGAGCATAGAAATTTGCAATCTTGAAAAGTCCATTTATTCATTCCTTTCATCTAGATTAAGTCCATTTATTCATTCCTTTCATCTAGATTAAGTCCATTTATAGCTTCTTCCTTATTTGCAACTTTATTCAGAAACTACTGAGATATAAACTTAAAGTCCACCATTAGTTCTACTTGCTACCTTTTGCTAATCACAATTGACTTAAATAAGATTCAGTCTGAATTCAGGAAAAAACCACAGCTTATTAGCTGTGGTTACTCACCAAAATTATTGATTATTTCATGCCCTAACAAGTTAAGAACTAGCTTAGAACTTATTATAAATTTCTTAATTCCTCTTTCACAGTGTTGAGCTGTGTCGCATACTTTTCTACCTTCTTACCTAGCTCTTTCCACCACACTTCTCGGTCCCGCACCATCCGCTCTACAACTTGTGGATTCGGTCCACCCGTGACGTTTCTCCTTTCAATAAATTTTGAAGGGTCACAGATGTGTTTCCAGTCTTCTTCAGAAAGCTGGACAGCCCCAATCCACTCGTTTACTTCAGAAAGACTTACTTCATACAACTCTTTCTTTGCCAGGTTTGCTTTTTTACTTACGAAACTAGATATTTGGTGTGCTCTTCGAAATGGCACATCATAATCTCTAGCAAGGACGTCAGCTAACTCAGTGATTGTAATCATATTTGTTTTCGCTTGCTCAAGAGCTCGTTCCTTGTTGAATTTCAT
Organism: Bacillus sp. RAR_GA_16; assembly: GCF_020165985.1. Taxonomy (GTDB): domain Bacteria; phylum Bacillota; class Bacilli; order Bacillales; family Guptibacillaceae; genus Guptibacillus. Next base: position 25,318 of record NZ_JAIUKZ010000007.1, on the reverse strand, counting down.
TGTTGTAATAACAGCGGTTAAGAGCTTTGTAACACGGTTCGCTTTATGAAATCCGTTATAAAGATGCGGTTGCAAATCATCTTCTGTATCCACAATATCTCCGTATGGTGTATTGTGAATCATTTGGATGACGCTTAGTCCTTCACCAACAGCACTGCTAGCAAGGGCTCTTGAATGCTCAAGGGATACTGGGTTTCTTTTCTGCGGCATAATGCTACTCACCTGCACATAGGCATCCGAAACTTTCAGTAATCCTACTTCATTGGAGGCCATGCGGAGAAGCTCTTGAATCCACCTGCCCATGTTCGTCATCATACTAACGAGTGTAAGAGCCGTTTCAAGTAAATAGTCTCCTGTCCCAATGGCATCATAGGAATTTTCCATCACGTCATCAAACCCTAGTAGCTCGACCATTCGTTCTCGACTAATTGGAAAACCAGTGGTGGTAATAGCCGCTGCTCCCATTGGGGAACGGTTGACTGTATGATACGCCTGCCACAAGCGGTCCACGTCTCTAGATAGATTATCAGATATGGCGAGAAGATAGTGACCAAATGTTGTGGGCTGAGCAGGCTGCGTGTGCGTGTGGGCCGGCATAATCGTATGAATATGATCTTCCGCTTGACTAACTAGCGCTTGCCCTAGCTTTTTTACGTTCTCCAACAGATCAAGCAGATGATCTCGAATCACGATCCGATACATCGCTTCACCCATGTCATTTCGGCTCTTTGCGATATGCATCTTGCCTGCTAAATCATCACCAATTAACTTCGCAACTTCGGCTTCAACAAGGAAAAAGAAATCTTCGTATTCTGGGACATAGTTTAATAGCTTCTTCTCCATCTTCGCTACTTCATTGACACCGTCCAATATCTTTTTTGCTTCCTCAGCAGTAATAATGTTTTGTTCTTTCAGCATCGTCGTATGCGCACGATGGATCATAAACATCGCATCAAATAAGTAATCACGCTGGTCTTTAAAAACGGGTTTGAGTAGCTCATCGACATAGGTTTTCCCGGGAAAAAAAGCGCCATCTTCTAATTCAAAATCAGCTTTTCTCATCGGTATAGGTTCACCTCTTTTAAAGCGTATTTTCTGATTTCACACCAAAGAATTTATATGAAATAAGCATAACAATTGCGATAAGGCCAACCTGAATCATTCCGTATGCTGCAGCCTGACCAAGGTTAAACATTCTTAGCTGGTTCATAATCTCAATGGAAATCGGTCGATTATCTAGTGTATACAATAGAACGGAGGTTGGAAACTCTCCAACAGCTTGAACAAATGCCAGCAGAGTTCCGCTTAAAACTCCTGGCATAATAATCGGCAAGACAACTCTTCTGAAGGTATACAACCATCTAGCCCCTAAATTCTGTGCAGCTTCTTCGATTGAATCATCCATTTGCTCCAGTACCGCATTCGTCGAACGAACAACAAGTGGAATAAACCGAATAAAATATGCGAGAGGCAAGATCCAGAATGTCCCAACCAGCACCTGACCAAAAGAAAAAATTGACTTACTGTTAAACGCTAAAATGAGATTCATCCCAACCACAGTGGCCGGCAATGCCCATGGAAGCATAACGAGAATATCAAGTAAGTTCTTGCCGAAGAACTTTCTTTTGACTAATGCATAGGAAGTAATGATGCCAAACACAAAACAACCTAAACACGCAAAGAAAGCCATAATTAAACTATTCCGAACGGGGTCCCATATGTTCGGGTCTTCAAACAACAAACGATAGTTTTCAAGATTGAAGGATGAAGGATACTTCTGCCACGTCCAAGCACCTTCCGGAACAAAAGATAGAATCGCTAAAACCGCATGTGGGAGTAAAAGGACAATCATCGCTACAATGCCAAGAGATACCATCACCCATTTTAGAAATGGATTATTGACCTCGCTTCGATGAGCACCGATTCCTTTTGACCCCATTCGATAGTCTTTTCGATTTTGGAACCAACGCATAAATAATAAGAAGGTAATCGAAACGGCTGAGAGAATGACCGATTGCGTTGCTGCCATTTCCAAATCCCCATTAATTTTAGAAAAGTAGATTTGGAGACTTAGCACCCGATACCCTCCCGCAAGTAGAAATGGTGCACTAAAGGAAGCCATCGAAACCATAAAGACGAGCAAAGAAGCTGCCACTAAAGCAGGTGTTAGTAAAGGAAATGTCACTTTCCAAAATACTCCGAAACGTCCGGAGCCTAGGTTTGCTGCTGATTCTTCCAACGACGGATCGACATTATTAAGAGCTGAAGAAACCGTCATATAAAAATAGGGGTACATCGTATACGCGTGAACGAGAAGAATTCCCGTCACACCCCCAATGCTAAATGGAACTTCTTCTAAATTTAGTAGATCTTGAAGCGCTACCGGAATAAGGCCCGCTTCTCCGTAAAGCCACATAAAGGCCATAACCCCAACTAGTGAAGGTAACACAATTGGCATGATTGCAATTCCTGAGAAGAAGGAGCGACCAGGAAAGTTATAACGCGTAAAAATAAAAGCAAGGGGCACACCAATACATGCACTGAGCAGAACAGATAATAAGGATATGTAAACTGAATTCCATAACGCTTCTAAGTTCGCCAGAGCTTTTGGCCCAAAGAAATCAACATAATTCTGGAGAGTGAATAAACCGTTTTTTCTGAAACTTTCAATAAACGTTTCAATAGTTGGGTAAAGGACATATCCGACGAGAACCAGAATAATCGGGATAAGTAGAAGGATGGTTTTTCTTTTCTCTGCATTTAACAACCTACATCACTCCTTTGCCACTGGAACGATTCGAACCTGATCAGGTGGTAGTTGAACATAAATATCAGATCCTTCTAGTAAATATGTACTCGGCCCTCGGTTTAAATCAGTCACTTTTAATGTCGCTTTTCCATCATTCACTTTAATGTAGCTATGAACCGATTCACCGGTAAACTGCACTAGATCGACTATTCCACTTAAGACATTTGCTCCATCAGTTTTCGTTTTAGATAGAAGAATCGCTTCTGGTCGAACAGATATCTTAAAGTTTTCATTCTTACTTAATACATCCTCGCCAGAATGATCAGCATCAATAAGAAGATTTAATGCCTCACAAAAAAGCCCTTCACCTCTCTGCTTCACTTCAAACAAATTCGTCTCACCAATAAATTCAGCAACAAAATCATTGACCGGCTGGTTGTATATTTCTGTCGGTGTCCCAATCTGCTGGCAATTGCCCACATTAAACACAGCAATGCGATCACTCATCGTAAGAGCCTCCACCTGATCATGCGTTACGTAGATTGTGGTAATTCCATATTCGCGCTGCAAGCGAAGAATTTCATTTCTCATTTCATCTCGTAATCTCGCATCAAGATTACTTAATGGTTCATCTAGTAATAAAATATCCGGCTCAATGACAAGCGCCCTTGCTAAAGCGACCCGTTGCTGCTGTCCTCCACTTAACTGACTTACCTGACGATCAATAAATGGTTTTAAACGAACTTTTTCTAACACATCTTCGACTCTTCTTTTCACTTCAGCTTTATTCACTTTTCTTACTTTTAATCCAAAAGCGACATTTTCAAAGACGGTCATATGAGGGAAAAGGGCATAGTTTTGGAAAACCATGCCCGTATTTCTTTTTTCCGGTGACACTGTCGTCATATCACGATCATCGAACTTCACTTTCCCAGCAGAAGGATAATAAAATCCTGCGATCATCCTAAGAGTAGTTGTTTTTCCGCATCCACTTGGTCCAAGGAAAGTAAAAAATTCCCCCTCTTTTATCGTGATATCCAACTCTTTCACGGCCGTGACATCACCAAATTGTTTTGTAATGTTCGATAAGGTTACTGCTGTCATAACCAACAACTCCTCTTTCTGGAGAACTATTCTTCTTTTTGCTTTTCACTGTTTTTAATATTGTTGTCCCAGTAGTCCATCCACTCATCAGACTTCTCCTGGAAAACTTCCCAATCGATTTCCATTGCATTGATCTCCGTTTCTTCAATCCATTCAGGAAGATCACTAATATCATCACGCGTAGGAATTCTGTAGTACTTCTCAGCTAGTAGCTTAGCTGCTTCCTCTGAATTAACAAACTCGTAAAATGCTTTCGCAGCTTCTGGGTGTGGTGCACCTTCAACCATCGCAATTCCTTCTGTTAAAACTGGCGTTCCGCTCTCAGGAATCACATAGCTAAATGGATAGCCCTTCTCTTCTGCTAACATAACGGTATCTGGCATATTCCAAACGGAAAGATTGCCTACGCCTTTCGCCACCTGGTTGTACATAATCTCTGGATTCGCCGCGTATTCTTTCGTATTCTCGTCTAATTTCTGTAGCCACTCATACCCAGCGTCAGGACTATCCGTCTCTTTGAAGTCCTTGTAAATCATTGCAGAATAGATGGTGCGCATTGTACCTGATGCAAGAGGATAACGAATAATTAACTCATCTTTCCATTTGGGATCTACAAGATCATTCCAATCTTTTGGAGCTTCTTCTTCGGAAATTTCTTTATTATTGTAAAGAATCACTTCAGGGGTTTGAGAAGTGCCTGTCCAATACCATTCTTCGTCATGGTACATATCATCCAATGAACCAGCATAGCTTGGCTCATATTTCTGTAAAAGTTCATCCGTTTTGGCTTCATCAAACATAACTTGTGGAGCGCCCCACCAGATATCGGCTTGTGTATTATTCTTTTCAGAACGAACTCTGTCTAGAATTTCTTGGGAGCCAAGATCGAGAAACTCCATGTCGACATCATATTCCGCTTCAAATTGTTTCTCGAATTCACTTAAAATATCCTTACCGTGTGGTGAATAGACAACAACCTTATCTTCCAAATCACCTTCACTTTCAGAGCCAGAATCCCCATCGCTACTCGCTTCTTCATTCCCTGCCATACACCCTGTTAGGATGATGCCGAACACTAGCATGGTAATTAACATCATCCATCGAAATTGACGTTTCATACGTTCATTTCCCCCTTCTCATAATTTGATAATTGAATTATGTTCTTCAAGGAATAGCGCCGCTGCCCCAACAATACCGGCTTCCTTTCCAAACGTTGACGGTACAATTTTGCAGCTCTGTGGTGTGAAATGCTCTACAATTTCAATTAACGAATGCTTATACTCCTCAAATGACTCGCTTACACCACCTCCTATAATGACGAGATCTGGATCGAATAAAGACACATAATTGGCAATCCCAAAGCCTAAATGTTCAATAGCATTTCCTACCACTTTCCTCGCATCTTTATCCCCTTTTTTCCAACTAATAAAAGCTTCTCTTGCCGTTAACGGGGTATTCTTTATTTCTGAAAGCTTTTGACCAATCGATGAACCACTTGCGACACTCTCAAGAAAGCCATAACCTTCATATGTCGGATGATAGCTCTTCGCACTTTGCAGATCTGTCACCAAATAGCCCATCTCACCCGCACTGTAACGACTGCCACGAAACAATTTTCCGTTAATGATCATTCCGCTTCCTATTCCTGTGCCTATTGCGATAAAGATGAGATTTTGAAGCGACTTTCCGGCACCAAGCCACTGTTCACCAAGGACGCTTGTATTCACGTCATTTTCAACATAGATCGGAAACGGAAAGTATTCACTAGCAATTTTACGAACCGGATATCGCTTCCACCGCAAGCTAGGCGCGTCCAATACAATGCCCTGCTCCACATTCGTCACACCCGGTACCCCGATTCCCATCCCAAAAACATTATCATCACTTAGCTCTAACTCATGAAGCATGCTAGTGACATCTTTTTGTAAGCGCTTAAACAAATCTTTTTCAAGATATTCGCTTGTTGAAAATTCCCGATATGCCTGAACCTCTCCGTTTAAGCATGTCACCCCAGAAGCTACCTTCGTTCCTCCGATATCGACGCCAATCACATAAGCGGCTTTTGGATTAAAAACAAGATGAACAGGCTTTCGCCCCCCACTGATCGTCGACTCCCCTGGCCCCTTCTCTTCAATCCAGCCTTCTTGTAACAATTGCTCAACAAGGAGAGAAACAGAGGGTTTGCTGATTTGAATCCTTTTTGAAATCTGTGAGCGAGAGATCGGTTCAAAATCCCGAATACACTTCAACACAAGTTGCTTATTATTATTTTTAATAAATGCCGCATCGCCCTTCTGCATAAATGTGTACTCCTTTATAAATGATAAAAATGGCAACAACCGCTATTAGTTAGTTAACGTTACTTACTAACGATTACCTTCATTTATAACGACAACATGAGGAATTGTAAAATACTGTTTATGAGCTTTCTCATGAATTGAGAGCGGCTATGCTCTAATTTTCTTCAAATTACTCCTTATTTATATAAATTTAGAAAATTTTATTTATTTTGTTAAATTGTGATTTTCGACTATTCAAACAGGTCGAAAGTAGGTTCCAATTATTGGGTTTGTCTGTTTATAATGGTTTTAAGTTAGTTATAATCTATTACTAACTAAGTTCAGGAGATGAAGGAGGATTTATTTGAAGAACCTGGGGAAGATTTTATTATCGTTGGTTTTGATCCTTTCTGCCTTTGGTACAAGCTCCATTAGTTTTGCAAAAGAGTCACCCAACTTAGCACTTTGGGAATCAGTTGTGCCATTAACCACAACTGCAAGCTTTATGAACACAGGTGCCCATCCTGATGATGAGCGAAGTCATTTCCTTGCTTATCTATCAAGAGGACAAGGTGTGGACACGTCCTTTCTCCTCGCAACTCGTGGCCAGGGTGGTCAAAATGAGATTGGTAGCGAGCTTGGCGATGGTCTCGGAATTATCCGCACAAATGAACTGCAAGCTTCTTCTAACGTTCTAGGCATCGAAACTTTATTCTTAAACGAAGATTTTGAAGACAGCATTAAAGACTTTGGCTTCTCCAAGACCCCTGAAGAAACGCTGAAAAAATGGGGAGAAACGGAAACCTACGAACGACTCATTCATGACATTCGTACATTCAAACCAGACATCATCATGCCCTCTTTCCGTAATGTCGACACTCAACATGGCCACCACCGTGCGATGACATTACTTACCCAAAAAGCGTTTGAAGACGCTGCCGACTCTTCCATCTTTCCTGAACAACTCGCTAATGGCTTAACCACCTGGCAAGTAAAGAAACTCTACCTCCCTGCTGAAACAGAAGAACAAACCACCACTTCCATTCAAATCGGAATCTACGATGAACATTACGACATGACTTACCCACAACTTGGCGAAAAAGCCCGTTACTTACATGAATCTCAAGGAATGGGAAATGATGCTGGAGATGGCCCAGAAACCGTCAACCTTCAGCTCGTTAAATCAGCAGTCGGCGACATTCCACAACAGGAAGAAAGCATCTACGAAAACATTCCCTATAATTTCACGGATTACGCTAACACCCTTTCAAAAGGCGGCAATAAGTACAAACAAAAGCTGATTCATCTTCAAAAGGATCTTGAAAAGGTGAAAAGTGCCTATCCAAACCACAAGAACGTGCTTACTCAAGCTGAAAAAGCGTACAAACAGCTTCAAAAGCTCATGAAGCAAATGGAGAAAGACAACAAGCTATCGGATGATTTTCGAAATACCCTAAATCATAAGCTTCAAGTAAAAGAAGAACAGCTAACAAACACAATGTTTACAGCTGCCATGTTGGAAGTAGAGGTTGAGGTAGCCGATCCACAATTAACACCTGAGGATACAACAAATGTAAGCGTTTCGATCATGAACAATGGTACATCTAAGATCAATGATTTATCCGCTACACTTTCCATCCCAGAAGACTGGGTCGTCAAAGGACAGCATCATTCTTCCTCTTTAACACCTGGAGAAGAGGTCACGTTCGATTACAACGTAACAGCTACATCCAGAAACTATTATGATGCCTATACAACGGATGCGATTAAAGCAAATATCCGTTTTAAGGTGAAAGGACAAACTGTTATAAAAGCTTTTGCACCAACAGAACGCGTTGCTCTATTACCAGAGGTATCAGTGAAACCGTCTCCTGAGAATCTAGTCATTAACACAAAAGACATTGAAGAAAACGTGAAAATGGATGTAGAAGTCGAAAAATTTGCGGAAGGGGCACTTGAAACAGATGTTTCCCTACAGTTACCAGAAGGCTGGACAGCTGAACCAGAAGCTCAAGAAGTTTCTTTTGAATCTGATGAAGAAATGAAAACCATCTCATTTACTCTAACGCCTCCACAGGATGTGAAAGAAGGCGAGTTCCAGGTCGTTCCGCAAGCCCAGATTGGAAACGAAACCCTTAGTAAAAACGTTCAAATCATCCAATACGAGCATATAGGTACAAATTATTATGTATCAGATGCTGCGGTTAACGGCGTCGCCTTCCCGCTCGACTATCCTGATGATCTAAAAATCGGCTATGTCGATAGCGGATTTGATAAGGTTGCTGATCAATTATCGAATGTTGGCATGGATATTACCCTATTAACTGAACAGGACTTAGCATCAGGAGATCTCTCTCAATACGATACGATCGTCACTGGAATTAGAGCGTATCTTTCAAGAGAAGACTTGCTGCAGCACAACGAGCGCTTACTAGAATACGTTAACAATGGCGGTCATCTCGTCGTGCAATACAACAAACCATGGGATAACTGGGACACGAACACTACAGCACCATATCAACTCAAAATCGGTCAGCCTTCCATCGAATGGCGCGTTACCGATGAAGACGCTCCAATTAACGTATTAAAGCCAGAAGCGACAATCTTTAATTATCCAAACAAGATTAAGCAATCAGACTGGGATGGCTGGGTTCAAGAAAGAGGCCTCTACTTCCCAATGAACTGGTCAGATGAATTTGAAACGTACGTTAGCGTCGCTGATCCAGGGGAAGAGGCATTTGAAGGCGGAATTTTGAAAGCAGACTATGGTGAAGGAACTTACATTTATACGAACTTAGTCTGGTACCGTCAGATTCAGAATCAGGTTCCTGGTGGGTATCGGATTTTTACTAACTTGGTTAGTTATCCTCATTATGATGAGTGAGGTAGATAGAGGAACCGCCTGGGGCTTTTCCAGGCGGTTTTTATATCGTCATTATCTGTATCGAATTTTTTGCATTCAATACTAGTCTAGCGTTTATTATTGCTCTAACCCTGCAATACCAAAGCCCCCGGCTCCAGAATGAGTCGAAATCATACCGCCCGCTTGGATCCATCTTATGTTTTGGAAGCCGTTTTCTTTAGCAACCTCATCCATCCGCTGCTTGATCCGTTCATCGAGTCCGATAGAGTAGATAAAATAAATCTGCTCTCGATCGATGTTGAATTCATTTAAGTAATCTCTCAAAAGTTTTTCACTAGCTCCACTCATTTTCCCGCGGTACTTCTTTGTAGACATCAGCTTTCCATTCTTCAACTCGATGCATGGCTTTATTTTCAAAAGAGCTCCAATCAAGGAAGCCATATTGCTTACCCGTCCTCCCGCTTTAAGAAAATCAAGGCTACCTGGGATGAAAGCGAGTCTTGATTTAGGAACGATTGCCTCTATTTTTTCAACTAAGCGCTCCGGTTCGATGTCGGGTTCTTTTTCTAGAAACTTAGCCGCGTACAACACAATCGCAGCTAATCCTCCAGTAACGTTCAATGCATCAATGAGATAAATGTCTTCAAATTCTTCCGCAGCAATGACAGCATTTTGAAAAGAAGAAGATGCTTTTGATGTATAACCAATATGTACAATGATGCAGTCTGGGGAATTCTCTCTTATCGTCGAAAAAAACGCTTGATACTCATGAGCATTTGTAGAGGTAGTAGAAGGGATTTTCTTCGTGCGTTCGTAATAGTCATAAATATTCTGGACCGGCAATGAACCATCTAAATAATCCTTGCCATCCATAATGATGTGCATGGGAACGACTTGAATATCGTACTTTTCAGCTAAGTCACCCGGTACGTCGGCACCGCTTTCGGTCGATAAGATTATCTTTCGCATTCGATTTCCCCCTTGGATGTATTTAGTTTCAGCTTCACTCTTACTACATATTGCTTTAACTATACATGAGAAAACCACATTAGCATTGTTATTAATTTTTATTTGCCGTATTTTTAGGGTGAATTCCGGGGATTTGATTCCTACTGCATGTGTGAGGATCTGTGAAAAACCGCTTTTCTTGCCTACACCTCAAAACCACTAATATATAAAAAAGAGCTGATCCCAAAATGGAATCAGACCCTTCTGTTATTCAACTATGAAGAAACGTGGGGAATGTTCGCACGTTTCTAAGCCCTTTCATGTTTTGATGATTTACTCTGCATTTCAATAGGATATTCCAGGTCCCTCTCTTAATTTCCTTCTTAATATAGAATCAAAAAGCCTTCCTTAATGATTCTGATCGATAGTTTCCCCTATAATCTAATAGCTGATGGTCAATTTGTTTAATCCCTTTCTATTCTATTTTAATGTTCCAAGGTGCCCTTTACCGCTATCGACAGTCAACGAGTAATCATCGTCTCTTACCGAAGCATAAAAAATATGTTTGATATTTGAAACACCTGCTGCTTTGATTTCGTTTAATAACCACTCTTTGTCTTTGTGAATGAGCTCTAAATTTTTATATTGTATTTTCCCCTCAATAACCACCGCAATAGGAAGGCCACTATAATCGACATGACACTTTAAAATCTTGGGTGTCACAGGCATGGACTCTTCTTTTGGAAGTACACTGATTTCTCCATTTGGTTCAAGAATAGCGTATTGAATATTTGTCACGTCAGCATAGCCTTTGCTTCTGATACTTGATAATAATTCTGACAAAGAAAAGCGACTTTTCTTCAGATTCCTTTTGATTAACTTGCCATGTTTGATCAAAATCGTTGGTTCTCCAATGACAAAACGATTGAGCTGTTTGTATAAACTTAATTTTGATAGTGAGATATGTATGAGAATGACGATTGCAATTCCAATGATTGCTTGAGAAGCCCCCTCAACTTTAATGGCTTTAATCGCTATGGTTACAATAAAAAATAGAGCTGTTAAATCATGTGGGGTAAATTGAGCTAAGGCGGATTTCCCCATAAATCGTATGACCACAATGGTCACTAAAAATAATATGAGTACTGTTCCGATAAACGAGAGCATATACACACCTCTTTATTTAAACCAGTGATGAAAAAACTTCTAAAAAATAGTCTTGTGATGAATCAATCCAACAGATACATGATTCATTTGTTTCCATACATCATGCCTCTCATATTGTTACCATATATTTCATCTAATATGTTCATTTCCGGATTTCTTACAATTGCGAGTCACTGCTTAAAATTCCACCCTAACTTTCTCCCCCTCACCTCTTAGTCAGTTAACCATACATTCTAATAAGATTTGAATAGAATAGGATGAGTGAAATTGCTAGAAGAGGGAGGAAACTTACATGGACAAACATAGAAAACTTTGCTCCTCTTGTATTTGTGAAGAATTAAAAACGCTAAAAACGAACACACTGCTCATGCTCTTCTTTAAAAATGGAAAGGTAATCATTAGATTTGAAACTGTAAAAGATGATTGTATTATAGGAAAGACCTTGGATAACTTACTTATTTTTATTGATTGTAATCATGTGACAAGTTTTAGAAAAATCCCTACTGTGCAACGGACATTTGAGTTTACAGGATCAGTGATGACAATGACTGTGCCAGAAGATGTAACTACTGCAAAAATACAAGCCATTGGTGCTTCCGGTGGTGGTGGAACTTCAGCCCCAGGACTAGGCGCTTCGATCGAAGGAGACTTTCCCGTTACACCTGGTGAAACACTAAGTATATTGGTTGGCCAACAAGGAAAAACCGCTTTAAGTTCCCCTGGATTATTTAACGGAGGTGGCGGGGGCGGCAGTTTTGTTTGGCGAGGAGCAGGACCTGTCACTCCTTCAAATCTTTTGATTGCAGCAGGCGGTGGCGGCGGTGCTAGCACAGTTGAAGAACTTTCTGGAGTGAACGCATCCCTTACAAGTAGTGGAACGGATGGCAACCCTGGCGGCACAGGTGGAGTAAATGGAAGAGGTGGCGAATCGAATGCGTTCTCCGGTGGTGGCGGTGCAGGAATTCTACCAAGTCCACTAGGAGATGGTGCAAGTAGTTTAGGTAATGGCGGGCAATCAATCTTTAATGGAGGGGCAGGCGGTACAGGCTTCAATGGCTCTGACGGTGGCTTCGGCGGAGGCGGGGGAGGCGGTTTTGCTGAAGGCGGTGGTGCCGGAGGCTTTAGTGGCGGAGGTGCAGGTGGTACAGAAGATTCCATTGGTGGGGGCGGAGGCGGCGGTTCTCAAAACAATGGAACCAATCAAGTCAATATCCCCGGTATTGGTACTGGAGATGGTCAGGTGACAATTTGGTTTTATGCTATCTAATAAATGCTTATCCAGGAGACTTATTGGCCATCGAGAGTATACAAAAAGAGCCTTTCCTATGTTCATATTGAACGATGAAAGGCTCTTTCTATAATAGTGATTTTTAGTTTCAAGAATAGGATATTACCCTTGGAAGACGTTCTCCTGAATTCAGCAGTGCTAATTGAAAAAGGTGCTTGGGCTTTGATGGGTTAGTAATCTATCTTTTCGATGTTCAGGTACCAACTCATACAAACGGTTCTTTCTCGGATAGATTTACCACGGTAACTCCGAGTCCTTTATTTCTTCTGCCCAAATACCCTTTAACTCGTTGATCATTTCTATTGATAAGCTGCCTTCTGATGCAGCTACATTCTGATTGAATTGTTGACTATCTTTAGCTCCAGGGATAATGGTAGACACCTCTTGATAGGCAAGAATAAATTGCAGTGCTGCTTGTGCCATTGAACGATCATTTCCAAGAATACGACGAACTTGTTCGACTAACCTTCCTCTTAGTTCAATTTCTTCAGCACTCCATCTGCTTCTAATTCCGCTAAATCGACTATTCCTATCATACTTTCCTGTCAGCCATCCGGAATCAAGAGGAACCTTGGTAATCACACCAACCCCTTGACGTTCAGCTGATTGTATCGCAGCCGCTGGTTCTTGATGAAAGACATTAAACATAACCTCAATAACCTTACTGTCCGTTTTATTTAATAGTTCCTCCATCTCAACTCCCGTATCGACCGAAGCTCCATAAGCTCTAATTTTCCCTTGCTTCTTTAGTTTTTCCAGTACTTCAAACTGCGGGCTGTTTCGATTAAGAGTTGAAAACGGCGGGTTATGAAGAAGTAAACTATCAAGATAATCGGTATGTAACCTTCGTAAACTACCCTCTACTGAACTCATCAATTCTTCAGGTTCGAAGTTTTGTTCACCATTCGAATGATGTCCACATTTACTGCTAATGACCACCTGGTCTCTTTTTCCTTTAAACGCTTTTCCAAGCAGTTCTTCACTTTTCCCAGCTCCATAGTTAGGAGCAGTATCAAAAAAAGTACAACCGAAATCCATCGCGTTCCTCACTAAATGAATCGCTTCATCCTCTGTCATCTTTCCCCAGTCTTTTTCATTACCTAGTTGCCATGCTCCAAATCCAACCTCGGACACTTGTATTCCTGTATTTCCTAAGTTGCGGTGTTTCATGATATAGTCCACCTTCTCCTCAATCATTAATGTATCGTTCCCGAGAAATTTTTCATAACGTTCTAAGTTTTATTTTAACAATAACTCCCTAAATTAAGCTAATAAGGACTGTTATTGATCGAATTAGAAAAAGCCCTTCACCTGTTCAGTTTGAACGATGAAAGGCTCTTGCTTTTATAGGTTGTTTTTCTAGAGTCATGGATGGAAAATCTGTTTTCAAATCATCAATACCAATTAAATTAAATCATTGAACATCTGATTTCTCAAAATGAGTGTAATGATATAATAAAAAATAAAAAACAAAAACGGAATCTACGCTCATCTTCACAACTCAAAAGAGGATAAGGAAGAAACCGGTCATGTTAATGAAAGAATTTATTGAGAAACACAAAACAGTGCTAGCATGATAATATGAGTCCTCTTTTGAGGGCTTTTTTAGATTTTTAAATACTAGTAAGTTTACTCTATTAAATTATCCAGTATATGCTTCCATACATAAGGAAGAGGCGTCCCTACTGATTGTTTACTTAATAAACTCTCACCGCCACGTTTTTCAACTGTGTATAATTCCTTAATGCTTCTAATCCTTTTTCTCTACCGAAGCCACTTTTTTTATATCCCCCGAATGGCATCTGAATCCCTCCGCCGGCTCCATAATTATTAATAAAGATTTGACCAGCTTTGACTTTCTCAGCCACTTTATGTCCTCTCGCAATATCTTTTGTCCAGATACCAGTCACTAGTCCATACTCCGTACCATTCGCGAGTCGAATGGCTTCTTCTTCTGAATCAAACGAGAAAACAGACAGCACCGGCCCAAACACTTCTTCACTCGCTACTTTACTATGAGAACTTAAACCATCAATCACTGTCGGCTGAAAATAGTAGCCCCCTTCATACCCAGCTACTACCTCACGTGCACCACCTAATAGAAACCTGCCGCCCTCGTGATGAACTGCATTCATAAATTCTTCAATTCGTTCATATTGCGTCCCGTTCAGAATAGGACCAATATCAGGATCATCCTCGCCAGGCCCAATGACGGTTTTTTCCATACGCTCAAGTACCTTTTTTAAAAAATCATCCTTTACAGATGACTCTACAAGCAATCTTGATCCAGCAGAACAGGTTTGTCCCGCGTTTTGCAGAATCGATTTCACCACCCAATTTGCCGCAAGATCCTGATCACAGTCAGCGAAGACGAGATTAGGAGATTTACCTCCAAGCTCCAACGTAACCGGGACAATATTTCGAGCAGCCGCTGTCATTACAGCTGATCCCGTCTCAACAGATCCAGTAAACGTAATATGATTCACAAATGGATGCGCCGATAGTGCTGCACCGGCTTCTGCTCCATATCCCATTACAAGGTTGAACACACCATCAGGAAGTGCCGTTCGGTCGAACATTTCAGCTAGCTTCACAGCAGTAAGCGGAGTATCTTCCGCAGGCTTCATTACGACAGTATTCCCGGTGGCAATGGCTGCCGCACAACTTCTGGATGCTACTTGAAGCGGGTAATTCCACGGAATTATGTGTGCTGTAACACCAACAGGCTCACGTATCGTATAGTCTAGAATGCCAGGTTCCACTGGAATTGTTTCACCAAAAACTTTATCCGCTGCGCCAGCATAATACTCAAAGTAACGAGCAGCGGCTTCAACATCAGAACGCGCCTGCGATAGCGGCTTACCCGTATCAAGTGTCTCAAGGTGTGCCAACTCATCTGACGATTCACGAATCATATTAGCCATCTCAAACAATATTGCTCCACGTTCATGTGGCTTAAAGGATTTCCACTTTTCCCCTTCAAAAGCTTCTGAAGCAGCATCTACAGCAGAATTGATATCCGCCACCTTACTTCTTGGGGAGAAGACGATCTGCTCTCCACTTGAGGGAGCGTGCACCGGAATTTGTTCACTAGCTGACGCATACACCCATTTTCCATTCACATAGTTTTGAAGTACCTTCACTTCCTCCCCACCTTTCCATTTCAATTAAAGGCCTCGACCCCCATCAATATTAAACACAGCTCCTGTTGTCATTCTGGATTCTTCTGAACAAAGAAAAACAACAGCATTCGCTATATCAATCGGTTCAATAAGTTCTCCAAGTGGAACCGATTTCTTGAACGCTTCCCGTTTTAAAGCATCAGTGTTAACTCCGGTAAATTCCCCTAGCATCCCAGTATCTGATGGGCCAGGATTAATCGCATTCACACGAATACCATCATCAGCAAGCTCAATCGCAAGGGCTTTTGTAAAAGAAACTACTGCTCCTTTTGATGCGATATACGCGCTTAATCCCGGACGAGCACGCTCTGTAGCAATCGAAGCAACATTAACGATCACGCCGCTGCCCTGCTTCTTCATGATAGGTGTTACTTCACGGCACATATAGAAGACCGATGTTGTATTCACCGCCATGATCTTTTCCCAGAATGAAGTCGGAATATCTTCAAGAGGTGTCGCAGGTTGCGCCATACCGGCCACATTCACCAGACAGTCAATTCTGCCAAACCTTTCACTCGCAGCGCTAATCACTTCTTTCACCTGCTTCTCATCTGTCAAATCCGCTTCAACATGATGAAGAGAGCCTTCCATGTTCTCATCTATATATACATTGGCATGAAGATCCGTTGCAAGCACATTAGCGCCCTCTTCTAAAAGTTTTCGCACCGTAGTACTTCCCATTCCTCCTGCAGCACCCGTTACAATCACTGTTTTTTCTCTCAACCGCATTCTCTTGACCTCCCTTAAGCCTGTTCATGAATCGCTCGAATAATGGCATCTCCGAGTACGGCTGTTTGCGATTTCCCACCCATGTCAGGTGTGAGAAACTCTGCATCTACCAGTACTTTTTCAATTGATTGCAAAATAATTTCTCCTAAATCAGGACGCCCATTATGTTCGAGCATCAAGGCTGCCGACCATATTTGGGCGATAGGATTCGCTATTCCCTTTCCTGAAATATCTGGAGCTGAGCCATGAATAGGCTCGAACATTGATGGGAATCTCCCTTCAGGATTTAAATTGGCTGATGGCGACAGACCGAGGCCTCCAACAAGTCCCGCTCCAAGATCAGTTAGAATATCCCCAAATAGGTTGGATGCAATCACTACTTCAAACGCCTCAGGACGATTGATGAAATAGGCCGCAAGTGCATCAATATAAATGCTCTCAAGAGCAATGCCAGCGTGGTCCTGACTGACTTCACTCACAACCTCATCCCACAGTTTCATCGTATGGGTGATCACATTCGACTTCGTAGCACTCGTCACCTTTTTCCTACCGTGTTCCCTCGCATATTTAAAACTATATTCAGCAAGACGTCGAATGCCTTCCTTCGTCATTACGGTCGTTTGAACCGCCATTTCCTGACTAGTGCCATGATACATCCGTCCACCCATATTAGAGTATTCGCCCTCGGCATTTTCACGAAAAACAACAAAATCAATTGGTGCCTTCGTTAAAAGAGGTGCTTTTACCCCTTTTAATTGTTTAACAGGACGGACATTCACATACTGCTGAAACTCTTTTCGAATTGGCATGATTAAATCCCAGATTGTAATATCATCAGGAACGCGTTTGTCACCAATGGCACCGAAAAGAATGGCATCGAACTGTTTAAGTTGATCAAGTGCATCGGCAGGCATCATTTTTCCAGATTTCATATAATAATCACTACTCCAAGGGAGCTCTTCGAATTGAAGGGAGAAGCTTGAATCAAGATTCGAAAGCGTATTCAATACTTTTATCGCTTCATTCATTACTTCTGGTCCAATTCCGTCTCCAGGAATGATCGCTAGTTTCATCAAGCTCCCCCTAATTCCTCAAAAATTGCAGCGCTGCTTCACGGTAGAGCTGCGTTGTTTCCACAAGATCATCAATATCAACATACTCATCTGTTTGATGTGGAACTTCTCGATCACCTGCTCCTGTCGTTAAAATCGGTATACCGGCCAAATGTAGAAACGTTCCATCTGTTGCCCCAGGAACACCATTGTAGACTGGCGCTTTTCCTGTAACAGCTGTATATGCGGCCGCAACAGCTTTAACGACTGGATCTTCTCGATTTGTACTGGTCCATGGCCTATCTTCAATAACTTCAAAGCTTGCTTTAAAATCCGAGTCCTTCTCAGCCAGACAATCTATAATGGCCTGGATCTCCTGTTTGAGCCATTCATGATCCTGACCTGGAACGGTCCGAATATCGAGTGTTGTCATGCATTGATCTGGTACGACATTGATTTGAGGCTCGCCGGCTGTTGGTGCCATCAGAATAGTTGGGGTAATGCTTGGCCACCCAAGCTCAACATGCTTTCCGAGTCGCTCCTTCTCACGCTGTTCTAGCTCATCAAGCGCGACAATGATTTTTGCCATTCGCGTGTTTGGATTCACCCCAGTTAGAGGCATCGCCCCATGCGCCTGTTTCCCGTATACCTGAATTTTGATTCTCATAGCCCCTTTTTGTGACACACACAATTGATTCTCTTCAGGTTCACAAATAATCGCACCATCAACGTCTTTCGCCCAACCCTTTTCAATAAAATGTTTAATTCCGATCATCATGCCTTCTTCATCACACGGCACGCACATGATGATTTTTCCATTAATCGTTTCACTATCCTGAATGAGTGAATGAATCGCTGTAATCGCACAGGACAAGTTTCCCTTCGTATCATTCGTTCCTCTACCAAACATCCGTCCATTTACAATCTCTGCTCCGAACGGATCGTATGTCCATAGTGATCGATCTCCCTCCGTGACAACATCTGTGTGACCCTCAAATAATAATGTTTTTCCGGGTCGACCCGAATCGAGAATTCCGATCACATTCGGGCGGCCAGGCTCAACTTCCTCCACATGTACTTCAAGACCCATTTTCTTCATATACCTCGCGACATATTCCGCCACACCCTTTTCATTTCCATCCTTTGTGCCAGGTCGATACACACTTGGGATTCGAACAAGATCTTGCGTTAACGCCACAACCTCTTTACTATCACGTTCGACACGCTGTTTCTGTTCTACTAAAATCATCCGCCACACTCCTTATGCACTCCAAAGTTTTGTAATCACTTTATTCTGAATTACGGCATGTTTCCTGCTTGTTAGCAAACTTACACCAACATAACCTACAAACGACACAAGAACTGGTAGCACGACAGTATGCATGCCAAATGCATTTGGCATAAACGTATTAAATAGAATATAACTTCCAACTCCTATTAGAATTGATGCCATAGCGCCACCAGCATTCCCTCTTTTCCAATAGAGTCCCATAACAACTGGCCATATAAATGCAGCTTCCAATCCCCCGAAGGAGAACAGATTGAGCCAGATCAGTAACTCCGGGGGGTTAATCGCCATCGCGAAGACAAGAACCCCGATAATCGTCGTCACACCCATACTAATGCGCTTGATCGTTTGATCGTTCGCATCTGGCTTTACATAATTTATATAAACATCTTTTACAATTGCAGAACTCACTAGAAGTAATAAAGAGTCTACTGTCGACATAATTGCTGCCATTGGTGCGGCCAGGACAATTCCGGCCAGCCAGGCGGGCAATACTTCCATTGCAATTTGTGGCATCACCGTGTCACCGACTTCAATTCCTGGCAGAACCGCACGGGCGAACACACCGGTTAAATGCATGCCAAGCATTATAAATCCGACGACGACCGTCCCAATAATAAGTGCTCGGTGCATGCCCTTAGAACTTTTATAGGACATCGCTCTTACTGCAACCTGAGGAAGACCTACTACTCCAATTCCAACCAGAACCCAGAACGAGGAGACATATAGCGGGGTAAGCGACCGATCAGAACCAAACGGTGAGATTAAATCTGGATTCTCTGTGGCAAGATCAGAGACAATGTTCCCCATCCCTCCACCCGCTATCACTGTACCGACCAAGATAATGAGCGTTCCGACTAACATCACAACACCTTGTACTGTATCCGTAATCGCAACGGCTCGGAAACCACCAATAATGACATAAACCAACACCGAAACTGCAAATATAAATAGTGCACCTGTGTATGAAAGTCCTGTGAGCGATTCAATTAGCCTTGCCCCACCAACCCACTGAGCAGCCATCGCTGAGAACAGAAAAATGATAATGCTTAAAGCAGAGAGAATGACAACCCACTTGCTCTGATAGCGTTCTTTCAAGAAGTCAATCAGCGTTACCGCACGAATTTTTCTTGCCATAATCGCAAATTTTTTCCCAAGAACAGACAAAACAAAATATCCAGTAGCAAGCTGCGTCATTGAGAGAAGAACCCAGCCAAGCCCCATCGTATAAGCAACACCTGGACCACCGATAAAACTACTGGCACTTCCATATGTAGCAATCATTGTCATCGCTAGAATGAATCCTCCAAGCTGACGGCTTCCAAGGAAGTATTCCTGAAGGAAGTTTGATGTTGATTTCAAGTACGTAGACGCATAGAAGCCGACCATGAAGATAACAACAAGGAAAATAAGGAGCGGTAGCACTACTTGCCAGTTCATTGCTCACCCTCCTCATCAAACGGGACTTCTTTAAATAAGAATACAACTGCCAGAATGACGAGGACGAGTATAAGGGCAGTTACTAGAATACAACTGTAGAAAAACCAGGCAGGCAAGCCCCAAATATAGTTATACTCGGCGACAGGCTTTGAACCGAGTCCATACGCAAAGGCATACCATAAAATAAAATTGAAAATGACCAGGGCAACACCTATTAACGCTTCTCGATTCGCCACGCGATATCGCGGATCATCCTGAAATACTTTTTGATTCTGTTTCATGTTTTTCCCCCTTTACTGAACTCCATTCTCAAACACTGGCCCTCTCTCTCCACAACAAAATGAACCACCCTTCCATTCTTTATCTTTTTCCGATATATTTGAATTAACTGATTAATTAAATAATAGCATCCCTAAGATAAAAGCTCATTGGACGTTACGGAAAGCATACCAACTGGTCATTTAACCTCTTGTTAAATTGAAACGATCGGGGGATTACACTTTGTCAAATGTCGCCTTTACCGTACATGACATGTTAAGAAGACCTCAATTCAAAAACGCGCGAGTCATCGCAGGGGCGAGGGGGCTTCAAAATCTTATCACGTGGGCCCACATTTTAGAATTGACTCAAGTGAAGCACCTATTAAATGGAAAGGAATGCGTGCTTACAACTGGAATTGGCTGGGGAACAAGCCTTCAGCACGCCGGCACTTTCATCAATCAACTGATTGAGAAAGACGTTGCTTGTCTTTGCATAGAAATTGGCGATTACATTAAGAAAGTGCCAAATAACGTGATTGAAACCGCTGAAAAGCGCAACCTTCCCATTATCATTTTCCAAAACGAGGTCCGATTCATTGATATTTCACAGGACATCAACCGTTTAATTTTAGATGCATCAAGACTCACTCCACCACAGGAAAGCTGGATTAGTAAGTGGTTGATGGGAGAAATGAGTCACAGTGAGGCTAGCATTCACCTTGAGAAAGTCATTTACGAGCCTAATCCGTGTGGCACTGTTTGTGTCATGACGGGCTTTGATTCGAGCATCCCTTATCAACAAGACATTTTTCAATCATTTTTCTTAAATGAAGGCTTTCAACCAACCCTTTTCCAGGATAGGGAAACAATTCTCTTTATTCTAATTGACCAGAGGACCACCGCTTCTAGAGAAAAACGCCTTAAAAATGTTGCCACTCAGCTTGAAGCAAAAGTGAAAAGTTTATACAATACCATCAGCTTTGGCGGAGACTTTCATTCTCTGTCCGGTATTTCCGAGAGCTTACGAAAAGCGCAGGAAACGATTACCATTCAAGAAGCTTTTCAAGTTCAGGAACCATTCTATAAAAATCTTCACCTCCAGCGCCTTATTTTAATGGATGATAAAGCAAACAGCCTCGAAGAATTAATTCGAGACTACCTTGGGGAAGTGATTCAATATGACGAGGAGAATGACACAGAACTATTGGATACCCTCAGGGTCTATCTCGAAAATTACGGTTCTAAAAAAGACACAGCAGAAAAGCTTTTCGTTGTCAGACAAACACTATACCACCGGATGTTGAAACTAGAGGAAATCCTAGGAGATAATTTTATACAATCAGACCGCAGGCTTGGACTTGAAATGGCCATGCTTGGGTATACATACATAAAGCGAAAGGAAGAAATTGATTTAGTGAAAAACAGATAGGGTAGTGTCAATAAGTTTGTGTAATTCATAAGGTAGGGATATTCTCTAGCCTTCATTGAGGTGGGGAGTTCTGGCAGGGCCCCGAGGGGCCCTGCCAGAAAAATCGTATTTGCCCCTATTCCTCCTTGACTCCATAACGTTCCAGAAACATAGCTTGTAACGTAGGAAAGGCCGTGCTAAAACCACGTAGCTTTCGTTCGCTCCAGCGCTGATTGTAGTCCTTGGATTGGAGGTAGACGATTTTCTCGGCAGCCTTTTCACCTGGAAGACTATTCATCGTTTTAGTACGCTTTTTGATCTCTTTAATTGTTCGTTCGATGATATTGGTTGTATAAATCATCGGTCGAATCGAAGAAGGATAGCTCAGAAAGGTTAAGAGAACGCTCAAATCCTGTTCCCAAGATTTCACGACTTTCGGATATTTCTTCTTCCAGTTTTCCTTGAATGCTTCAAACCTTTCTCGGGCTTCTTCATGGGTACTGGCTTGATAGATAGGTTTGAGATCTTCTGCGACAGAGGATTGATCTTTCTTTCGCACAGCGTTTAAAGCGTTACGTACTTTATGGACAACGCAGCGCTGCACGTCGGCTTTTGGATAGACAGATTTCATGGCTTCTTCCAGACCAGGAAGCCCGTCGAAAACACCAAGAAGCACTTCTTCAACACCTCGGTCGTACAAGTCTAAGAGAATTTCTTTCCAGCCTAAAGCACTTTCTTGACCGCCTACATAGAAGCCCAGAATTTCTCTGTGACCCTCTTCCGTCACACCAACGACAAGGTAGACGACTTCATTGGCGACATCCTCTCGACGCAACTTCAAATAGGTGCCATCCAGATATAAGACGGAGTATCGTTTTTGAAGAGAGCGTCTCTGCCATGTTTCAATATCTTCAGCTACGACATCGGTGATATGGCTAATGGTAGACGCCGAGTAAGAATGGCCCAGGATGCGCTCAAGAAAATGGCCGATTTCTCGTGTACTAATGCCTTTCTGATACATCG
The DNA here is from genome assembly GCF_020165985.1 of Bacillus sp. RAR_GA_16. Taxonomy (GTDB): domain Bacteria; phylum Bacillota; class Bacilli; order Bacillales; family Guptibacillaceae; genus Guptibacillus. The sequence continues at coordinate 2,538 of NZ_JAIUKZ010000007.1, read as the reverse complement.
TAATGATCGTTTCACCAAGCCATTGTTCACGACGCTGGTATGGGGAAAAGACTTCTGTTTGAAAGGCATTATCTCGATCGCGTGGCACCTGAAGGTCATCTAAACGGCCGTATTTCGTATCGAGCTGACGGGCATACGTGCCATTTTTGTAGTTTTTCAATTCAGGATGTTCGTCTTCAAAGAAACGATTCATTTCTTCTTTCATGATCGTTTCCAATTTTTCTTTTACAAATTCTCGTACCATGGAATCTAATTGATTTTCTAGTGAATTCTGTCCTATACTAGTAGACATAGGTAGGGCATCTCCTCTCGAGTTGATTTGGTCGTTGACTTTGAGGATACCCTACCTCTTTTTATGTCTCAAATGTTTTACACAAACTATCGTACGTCATCACAGATAGAGTGAAACTTCCGTTAGAGGTACTCAGGTAAATACTCCTATGAGTACCTTTACTTCTATATAAACTTAAAAATATGGTAATTAAATAGACTAAAAACATAAAAAGTGAGGAAAAAAGAATGACTACAAAGAAAAAAGCTTTAACACACGATGCCATAATGTCTGTATTAGAGTGGTCATATGATAAAGCCATCAACGGAGGTGTTCCAGGAATGGATACTGCAATTGAATTAGGAGATAATTACCTTCAGAAGGATGGTTCATTAGAGGCGAATGTCGATAGCTTAATTAGATGGCAAAATACTAAAAGTGCAACTAGTGGTTTCTTATCTGGACTAGGTGGATTAGTTCTCTTACCAGTAACTCTCCCTGCTAACATCACTAGCGTAATTTTGGTTCAAATGCGTATGGTTGCAGCAATTGCTCATATGGGAGGGCATGACCTCAAATCAGACGAAGTAAAAACTTTTGTTTATACATGCTTAGCTGGTAATGGAGCAAAAGATATACTAAAGAATTCAGGAATTCAAATAGGGAAGAAATTAGCCGTAACTGGTATAAAAAAGATTCCTTTTGAAATTATAAAAAAAATAAATCAGGCTGTTGGATTTCGTCTTATGACTAAGTTTGGTGAAAAAGGAATAATAAATTTAGGGAAGATGGTTCCTATTGCAGGCGGCTTGGTTGGGGGAACAGTAGACGCGGTTTCTACAAATGCTATTGGTAAAGTAGCTCGTAAACTTTTTATTGATAGTTCTTCAAATAAAAGTAATGCAGATTCAATTATTATTGATATGAAATAATTGCTATCCTTAAAACTTAATATTACTAATTAAGATAAAACCCCTCTTGCATCCGCAAGAGGGGTTTTATCGATGGAGCATAGCGGGCTCGAACCGCTGACCTCTACACTGCCAGTCACGATTTCTAAGTAAGATGATTTCTAATAATAGAGAAGAAAGCCCGGTATAATTGAATTTCTTTAAATAGGTGTATGATTAATTATGATATTAAATAATAGTTGTTGACGTATTCGGTCAACAATTCTTCAACAACTATATCTCCTGCTTCTTTCGGGTATCAAAGGAAGCGGGAGATACGCCCCCGAGCTTCCGGCTTAGGGAGTATAACTCACTCTCCCCTTGTTCCTTGCAATATTCGTTAGAATTTCTTGGTTTAATAGAACATCTCCATAGCGATTGTTAATATCAAATAAATTGGCGCGCTGCGGTCCAGTAGCCTGGTCCCCGACACATTCCTCTGCGATTATAGTATGGAAGCCATAAGAGAAGGAGTCTACTGCTGTAGCTCTTATGCAACCGCTTGTAGTGCATCCTGCCAGGATAACAGTATCAACTCGCTTTATTAAGATATTTATTAAATCTGTATTAAAAAATGCTGATGGCATTTTCTTCGTTAATATGATGTCCTCTTCATAAACCTCAAGCCGATCATCGATTTCAGCCCAAACCGATCCTATTTTTACCATGGGCAATGTACTTACCTTCAATGGCCATAATCCCATATCATTGGGCATCTACAGACGATTGAGGATTTCGTTTGGCCACTGCAGGCTCCCCCACAATTTTTAAGCCCGTTTGTCCTAGGTACACTTTTATTTCTTTAACCTCTTCAGATTTAATATCGTTGGTTTTAACGAGATCAAGGATTATATCCAGAGATCCTTGTTTATAGCGGCAGCATGCGTGAGGTTTAATGCTGGTTTTAAGAGTAAAGCTTTCATGATTGGAGTAGTCAAACGTTAAATCACCAGGATTAAACATCATCGAATATGCTTTAGCAAAACCATTCTTGCCCTCTATAATGGTTTTGGGGCCGGTAAAGCCCTCCTTTGCCAATTCAGCTGCAATAATGCCGTTATGTGCCGCCCATCCCGGATGCAGTCTCTTTGTCCAAGAGCCGGTTTGCAAGAATTCCAAAGAACCGCTTGCCATACTTCCGGCTATCCCCAGAGCGTTAGCTATCTGTTCATTAGTCAGCCCTATCAGCTTGCTCACTGTCGCTGCAGAAGCAAAAGCTCCTATTACCCCTGTTGGGTGAAACCCCCGATCATACACATGAGATGGGTTCAGAGCTTTTCCAAGCTTTCCGAAAACCTCATATCCTATTAACGGCTG
>NZ_JAIUKZ010000001.1 GCF_020165985.1 Bacillus sp. RAR_GA_16 | reverse complement strand
TTTAAATCAATTCCATGTTTTGAATAAAAGTTAAGTTGCGTTCATTTTCAGTAACTATTCCCCAATCTATACCTTGTTCTTTGTAGAATTGTTGTTCAATAGCGAATTTTTCTATCGTCCTTGTCTTTAATTCAGATGAAGGTTTAATAGTTCTGGCAAATACTTTTTTTCCTTCAGAATTATTACTATTAATCAAAAAATCTGTGGTCATTACTATATTTTCTTGAGTTTTAGGGTCAAGTGGGTGTTTAATACCTAGAGAATCTGCTATTTCAATGGTTCTTTCTACAGGAAGAAGAGGGTACTGCTCCTTAATATCTGTAACTTCGTCAGACCACTCTAATGTATATAGATAATGCATCTCCAGCTGGGACAAAACATGATGTATACGTCCAGTTTTCCATCCCTTTATACGTGAAGAGATTCCTTGAGACGGAACATCTCTGATTGTTAACCATGGCTTATAGTTTTCACCTTCACCTTTTCCTCTACCTTCTTTTATCCATCGTTCGATCTTCTTCTCACTCATTTCTCTTTTGCCCTTTGCCATTTTTCCCTCCATATAAAAAAGCACCAATTTTAAAGAACCTTTTCAGATGTTCCCAATTAAATAAGCGTAGTCAGATTAACTAAACCAGACCAAACCTATTTAATTAGGAACACCCTCTTAAAGTTTTTAAAATTGATGCTTATATTTTAGTAATGAATTATTGCTGCATAACAGGCCACCCATCCTGTTATACCATTCATCATAATATTATCCAAAATAATTCTTTTACATACATATCACTTTTCAGTTAACATCTTTCTTTGATTGTTACCATCTTTATTTAACAGTTAATAACTTTTTTTGTTAGTTAAAACCTTTTTTGTCTTTAAACAATGGGCTTTTAAAGATGTATTGTCTTTACTCAACCGTTACAGATTTCGCAAGATTTCTTGGCTTATCTACATCACATTCTCTGTGCAGTGCTGCATAGTAAGCAAGCAACTGAAGCGGCACAACAGAAGCAAGTGGAGTAAGGTGCTCATGTACTTCATCAAGGACAATGGTGTCGCCTTCCTCTTCGAGTCCTGCAAGAGAGATAATGCATGGCGATGCACCACGGGAAACAACTTCCTGTACGTTAGAACGGATGCTTCCATTAACATGCTTCTGAGTGGCAAGTGCAATTACAGGCGTGCCTTTTTCAATAAGTGCAATTGTACCGTGCTTCAACTCACCGCCAGCAAAGCCTTCAGCTTGAATATAAGAAATCTCTTTAAGCTTAAGCGCACCTTCAAGACATACATAATAGTCCACACCGCGGCCAATAAAGAAAGCATTACGCGTAACGGATAGGAAGTTACGAGCAACTGTTTCAATCATTTCCTTTTGGTCAATCATGGATTCCATTGCTGTCGCAACGATACCGAGTTCTTGAATTGGGTTAAAATCTAGCTTCATGCCTTTTGCCTGCGCTGTATCAACAGCAAGCAGTGTTAACACGGCCATCTGTGCAGTGTAGGCTTTCGTTGATGCAACGGCAATCTCAGGTCCTGCATGCGTGTGCAGCGTATAATCCGCTTCACGAGATAGCGTAGATCCAGGAACGTTCGTGATGGTAAGAGACTTAAACCCTTTCTTCTTCACGTTCACAAGGACACCGCGGCTATCTGCCGTTTCACCACTTTGTGAAATAAAGATGAAGAGTGGTTTCTCTGAAACAAGCGGCATATTATATAAGAACTCACTTGCGATATGCACTTCTACCGGCACTTCTGCGATGTTCTCAATTAATTGTTTCCCAACAAGCCCTGCATTGTAGCTTGTGCCACAAGCAATAATATAAATGCGGTCCGATTCTTTCATCGCTTCACGAATATCTTCATCAAGCTTGATGTTATCATTCTCGTCTTTATACTTCGTAATGATATTACGGATGGCAAGCGGCTGCTCGTCAATTTCTTTCAGCATGTAGTGTGGGTAGGTTCCCTTTTCGATATCACTAGCGTCAATTTCAGCCGTGAATGGCTCACGTTCCATTACGTTTCCATTCATATCTTTAATGGTAACTGAATCACGCTTCACGATAACTACTTCTTCATCCATTAGCTCGATGAATTTACTTGTTACTTGAAGCATAGCCATTGAGTCACTTGCTACTACGTTGAAATCATCGCCGATCCCAACAAGAAGCGGACTCTTATTTTTCGCTACGTAGAGCGTTTCTGGATTATGATTGTCAATAAGTGCAAGTGCGTATGAACCGTGAAGTTCATTCAATGTTTGATGAAAAGCATCTTCAACAGACAAGTTTTGATCTTCTACAAGACTTGCGATCAGTTGAACGACAACCTCCGTATCAGTTGCACTTACAAAATCAACTTCGGATAAGAAGCCACGTTTGATTTGTTGATAATTCTCAATTACTCCGTTATGAACAAGAGTGAAACGTTCAGTTGAGCTCTGATGCGGGTGAGCATTTACCTGACTTGGTTCACCGTGCGTTGCCCAGCGTGTATGTCCGATACCCGCTGTTGCTTCCACACTAGTATCCACCTTTTTTCTTAGATCGGCAATGCGACCTTTTTCTTTAAAAAGGTGAAGACCACCGTCGTTAAGAAGCGCAATACCAGCTGAGTCGTATCCTCGGTATTCAAGCTTCTCCAGACCTCGTAATAGAATTTCTTTAGCATCTTGATTTCCAATATATCCAACAATACCGCACATGTAAAAGTCCTCCTTCAATGGAAGGAGCAGGTGTACATCGGGGCATACCTGCCCCTTCTTTTCCGATTAATTGCTATTTGTTCACCATAGTTTTGCTTTTGTTCAGAAAGTCACCTCTCTGTTTTTCACAAAACCATTCGATTGTGGTGAATCAATCGAGAGGTATCCGCCGATAATCGATAAACCTCTTCCTCGTCAACTGTTTTCTTCCGTTCGAAAAACAGTCCAGGCGCTTTTTTTAAAAAGTAACCCAACTTCCCTCTCTTTCCCTTCTAGAATAAAAACCAAACATACTTCTATATTATATCAACTGTAAAAAGATGGTCAATTCTTTTTTTCTTAAGCGAGGTGCTTGTATCTTAGATCACTTTATTTTGCCTCAACTTAATCGAAAAAATCTCTCTATATAAAAAAGTATGCACATGCAGCTATTATGTGCTGCACATGCATACCTTTCGTACAAAATCTTTATTTTTGTCGATTACGCGCCAAGTTCTTCTTTCACCATGGAGACAACGCGATTCACGTACTCATCACAAAGCTCTTTCGTAGGTGCTTCTGCCATGACTCGTACAAGTGGCTCTGTTCCAGATGGACGAACGAGAATGCGACCTTCGCCATTCATATCACTCTCTACCTGCTGAATGGTCTCTTGAATGCGCTCATTCGAATCCACTTTGTTTTTATCCGTCACCTTTACGTTCACAAGAGATTGAGGATATTTTTTCATTTCACCAGCAAGCTCCGATAGCGGTTTGTTTGTTACTTGCATAATGTTTGCGAGCTGAAGTGCAGACAACATACCGTCACCTGTCGTAATATGATCAAGGAAAATAATGTGTCCAGACTGCTCTCCTCCAAGGTTGTAGCCCTCTTTACGCATTTCTTCCATTACATAACGGTCGCCTACTTTCGTTTGCAGTGACGTAACCCCTGACTCTTCCATCCCTTTGTGGAATCCAAGATTACTCATGACAGTTGAAACCACCGTATCATGACGCAAACGCTTCTGATCTTTCATAAATTTAGCGCAAATAAACATGATCTGGTCGCCATCTACAATGTCTCCATTTTCATCAACAGCAATAAGACGATCTCCGTCTCCATCAAATGCAAAGCCTACGTTAGCATTCTTTTCTTTCACAAATTCAGCGAGTGTTTCTGGATGCGTCGATCCCACACCGTCATTAATATTCGTACCTGTTGGGTTCGTACCGATCGTAGAAATATCAGCTTCCAGATCAGCGAACAAGTGAGCTGCTAGAGATGATGTAGCACCGTGGGCACAATCAAGCGCAATATGAAGGCCTGAAAAGTCTTCGTCCACTGTTTGCTTCAAATATTGAAGGTATTTCTGGCAACCTTCGAAGTAATCACTGACAATACCTAAATCAGCGCCAGTGGGACGAGGCACATGATCTTCATCACTATCAATTAGGGCCTCAATTTCTGCTTCTTGCGCATCCAATAACTTAAAGCCATCCGGTCCAAAAAATTTAATACCGTTATCGCCAACCGGGTTATGGGAAGCGGAAATCATGACACCTGCTTGAGCGCTAAGAGCTTTTGTTAAATGGGCCACTCCAGGTGTTGAAATGACGCCAAGACGCATGACTTCTGCCCCTATCGAAAGAAGACCAGCAACGAGCGCTCCTTCAAGCATGTAACCAGAAATACGTGTATCGCGTCCAATCAAAATCTTTGGTTTTTCTGCATCTTTTGTTAAAACATAACCACCAAAACGGCCTAGTTTAAATGCAAGTTCTGGGGTAAGTTCTGTATTCGCTATCCCTCTCACACCGTCAGTACCAAAATATTTACCCATTGATTTACTCTCTCCTTTATTATCACGCAGTCCCTATTAGGACGAACTATTCTCTATTTTCAGCTTAACCTTTGTATCTGAACCTGACCAGCGTACATAAGATGGTCCGTTCCACTGTAATTCGAGTTCGTGATCTCCTTCAGACAGGCCACTTGCATCAATATAAGCCTGAAAGTCCCCGTTCTGAATGTTATTAAGTACACTGGATACACCATAAAGTGTCAGTTTCGTTGAACCTTGCTTTGGTTCTGATATATTTGCTGTTAAGCCATCAGATATGCCGGTGACTTTAATCGGTACATCTTCAAATGCTTTTTCGTCCTCTTTACCGACTGTAATTTTTGCCTTTACTTTCTCAGGATCCACTTTTTTCATTCCATCAGGAACCGGAACATCAAGTTCAATGGTTGTATCCTTCGTGATCTCTGATACATCAAGCGGTATACCATCAAGGAACTCTAGCTTTTTAAGTTCCTCTTCTGGACCAAAGACAGAGACTTCCTTAGGTTCAACCTCGATTGATGAAATACTGGTACCCTCAGGAAGCTTGCCTTTTTGATCAAGTTTAATTGGGACCTTCTTGTATGGGGCGGTGACTGGCACCTTTACATCAACGACGGCAGGATCAATCGATAATCCCTGTATTTCTTCCATATTCGCGTCGTACACATTTAGTGTAATTCTTTCATTCACTTCTTCTTTAGCACCGCTAACATTTACGTATCCCCTTACAAAGGCAACTTGTTCAAGTTTTGAGCTTGCACCTGTGACCGTTACAGTCTTTGGAGAAACAATTGGCTCTTCTGTCGAGTACCCCTCTGGGAGCTCTTCTGCCTTTAATAAGTTGATTCCAGCCTGGAACGTGTTCGATTTTTTCTCTTCAATGGTGACGGACACTCGAACCGGATCAATCGTCACATCTACGTTTTCTGGAAAATCTCTATGCTTGACTGTGACAAGGTGTTGACCAGGCGTGAGGTTTCGTAAATCCACATAAATTTCTTTGTTTGTGAGCTTTGATAACATTAAGCCATCCGTCCGTCCCTCAACAAGAACATCTACTGTTTCCGGCAAATCCGATACGACAACGTTCTCTTCATCATAGAGCACTTCAAGTTCCATATTCGGAATCCGCTCTGATTCCGTCTGCGGCTGTAAAACACCACTCGTATTTGATGTCGATGCGTCAGGCATTGCTACAATCGTATAAAGCATGAGAGCGAGAAGAAAAGAGATGATTTTGACAAACCAATTACTCGTCAACAATTTGTCCATTACTTTTTCCCCCTCCAATTACTAAAACGGTTGGAAGTCTCGGTTTTTGATACTGACGGATTTAATTCAGCATTAAGCAAATCACGCAAAGCCTCTTCAGATAAATTTCGATGAAGTTCCCCGTTCTTTGTCAGTGAGATACTCCCTGTCTCTTCAGAAACGACCAGGGTTAAGCTATCTGTCACTTCACTAATACCAAGGGCAGCTCTATGCCTAGTACCAAGCTCCTTTGAAATAAAAGGGCTCTCTGATAAAGGCAGATAGCAAGCAGCAGCAAGAATTTCATCTTTCTTTAAAATCACTGCCCCGTCATGAAGTGGCGTATTGGGAATAAAAATGTTAATTAAAAGCTCCGAAGTCAGTTTAGCATTCATAGGAATTCCTGTCTCTACATAATCATTCAAACCAGTTTCACGCTCAATGGAAAGCAAAGCGCCAATTCTTCGTTTTGCCATATAGGATGACGACTTAATAATGGCTTCAACCATTTTATTCGTCTCTTCTTCTTCAACAGCTGAACGCGCAAACAATCGACCACGTCCTAGCTGTTCAAGGGCTCTACGAAGCTCTGGTTGAAAGATAATAATAATGGCAAGCAGTCCATAGAGCACGACTCGCTCCAAAATCCAGTGCAGGGTATTCAGCTCGAAAAAGCTACTTAAAAACCAGGCTGCAATGATAACGGTTATTCCCTTTAGAAGCTGAACAGCCTTCGTGCCGCGAATAAGCATAATAATTTTATATATCACATACGTAACGAGTAAAATATCAATAATCTCAGTTATGTAATCAAGTACGTTTACATTTCCAACAGGCAGCACGGCTCTTCCTCCAAACGTATTGTATTTAGCCTGAAGTCCACTTCAATTGCATTGCTAATATACATTTGTAACTTTTTAATTATATCATATTTTTGACAACTTCAAAAAAATGCAACCGCAATCCGAGTGAATGGCACAGGATAACTTTTTTAGAGATTGAAACAAATTTCAACAAAAAAAAGTAAATCGCCCATCAGACGATTTACTCTTTATCTTCTCTTGAAAAGAGATTACCTACATCGTGTAAAAGATTTTTAATTTGATACCATGTCCAGTCTAGAATGTGATCGACTTCTTCAATCTCTCCTGTTACCTGTCCAGCTGAAGCCATATACTGTTCGCCATTAATAACCAGGACATCACCTTTCACTTGACCTTCTATTTCAAGATTGCGATTCTTAACTGTTAAATCGCCCTCAATCACTTCACCTTCAGGAACAATCACTGTATTGGTTTCCTGGTCAAATCTTAAATTCCCAGACAGTGCAGATAATTGATCCTCACTCGTCCAGGATGAATAAACGGAACCCGCCATTAAAACAAGGAATAAGATTGCAGCTGTAACGAACGGATGCGACTTCATCCATCTTTTCATCCACACAGTGCGCTTCTCCTGTGGTAGTTGCTCCATTACCTTTGATGTAAAACCATCGGGTGCCTTCATAGAAGGCGAGCTGAGGAGAAACGATTCCGTTTTCTTCAATTCATCATAATGTTCTTTGCAATCATGGCACGTTTGCAAATGATCAAATAGCTCACGACGTTGTTCATTCGTAGCTTCTTCATCAAGCACTTCATGCATGAGGACAATTATTTCAGCAGGGCATTTCATAGCTTCTCCCCCTTTCTCACTGCTCGCGAAGCTTCTTCCTAAGTGCTTCTCTCCCCCGATGAATACGGGTTTTGACAGTACCAACTGGTAAATCGAGAATTTCACTAATCTCCTTGAGCGATAATTCTTGGATATACTTTAACGTTATAGCACTTCGATATTTTGCTGGCAAGCTTAAAATGGCTTGATGAATGCCTTCTTGTGCTTCTAAAGACACCACTTCTTCTTCAGGTAATGGTTCATCTGTAGAAATTTGAGAATACATCGTTAGTCCTTCAGTACCAGCTACTTCAGCATCAAGATAATAATCCGGCTTCTTCTTACGCATTCGATCAATAGACAAGTTAGTGGCGATCCGATATAACCAGGTCGAGAATTTACGGTCGATCTGGTAGCGATCAATGTTCGTATAGGCACGTATAAATGCCTCCTGAGCCACATCCTCAGCCTCCTGTCTGTTGCCAAGCATCCGGTAAGTGAGAGCAAAGACTCGATCTTTATAGAGTTCTACTAGCTCTCCAAATGCATTATGATCCCCTTTTCTTACTTTTAATACGATTTTCTTTACTATCGCGTCCATGTTTTCTCAACCCCCGCTGATTCCTGCGGCTATTATAGTTACGTATCAGGAAAAACAAAGTTTCATTTTTTCTAAAAAAAAAATGACGTGATCTTTTCTTATTCTATCACGTTTGAAATGCGCTTTAGTATGGAAATACATAATTTTCTAGAAAAAGAAGTTTATCTTATTCGGAATTTGGGTATTAAGGGTATAAATTATTGAAAGGGTGGTTCGGCTCATGGAAAGGTTGAATCGAAAAATAAGCTTTCAAATTGGATCGGATAAAGAACATTTACTCAAAGAAATTGAAGCTTCACGTAATAAAATGAACTTATTAGCGCGAAACCAGCCGCTTAGCTCTTCAGAAATCATTGAAATCAGCACTTATCTTGATTATCTTTTAAACGAATATGATCAGCAACGAAATAAAAAAACAGCAGCTTTCTAATGAAGAAAGCCGCTGTTTTTATTTATTTTAACTTTTCTCCAAATAAAGATCCCATTAAGGCAACAGCCACTGTAGCCGTTTTATTTTTTTCATCTAGTATCGGATTTACTTCTACAAATTCAGCCGATGTTAAGATATCTGCTTCTGCTAGCATTTCCATGGCAAGATGACTTTCACGATAGCTGATCCCTCCAAGTACAGGCGTTCCTACTCCAGGTGCATCGTGTGGATCAAGTCCATCAAGATCCAGGCTTAAATGCACACCATCGGTACCCTTAGAGACATACTCGATCGCTTCTTCCATTACTTTCGTCATACCCATTCGATCAATCTCATGCATGGTGTATACTTTAATACCCTTTTCTTTAATCAGTTCTCGCTCTCCTTCATCAAGTGAACGGGCTCCAATAATCACAATATTTTCCGGCTTAATCTTAGGCGCATACCCTGAAATTCCAGTTAAGGACTCATCACCTATACCCAGACTTACGGCAAGCGGCATACCATGAATGTTTCCAGAAGGTGACGTCTCAGAATTGTTTAAATCGCCATGTGCGTCATACCAGATCACACCCAAATTATCGTAATTACGAGCGACACCCGCAAGTGTACCAATCGCAATACTATGATCTCCACCAAAAACGAGTGGAAAACGCTTTCGATTCACAACATCATGAACCACGTTAGAAAGCTTCTCACTGGCATCAGCCACTTCTTTTAAGTTCTTTAACTGATGATCCTGATCCTCTGGACGCTTTTCGGGTCTCCCGATTTCAATGTCTCCAAGATCTTCAATATCATAACTCAACTTTGTTAAACGTTCTACTATTCCTGCATATCGAATGGCGCTCGGTCCCATATCCACCCCGCGTCTCATTTGGCCAAGATCCATTGGTACACCGATAATTGAAAGGTTCTGATTCATTATGTAGTCCTCCTCGTATCCTAGTCTAGCTCTATTTTACCCAGATCTCGTTAAATGACTCAACCAGACATAAAACACGAATAAATATTCATACAATTACGTAAATTGAAAGGTTTTACGGATAATTATGAATGGAAATAGGAAGGAGTCTAAAGAGAAACGAGGCCAGAGAGTAACTTAAAAGAGTAGAGGTTTGAATCATATTTAAATTTAGCCATAAAAAAAACCCTAAACATGGTTTAAGGAAATTGGTGGAGCCTAGCGGGATCGAACCGCTGACCTCCTGCGTGCAAGGCAGGCGCTCTCCCAGCTGAGCTAAGGCCCCAATTTGGAGCGGGTGATGGGGATCGAACCCACGACATCAGCTTGGAAGGCTGAGGTTTTACCACTAAACTACACCCGCATATGAAGTTTGGAGCGGAAGACGGGATTCGAACCCGCGACCCCCACCTTGGCAAGGTGATGTTCTACCACTGAACTACTTCCGCATATGGTGAGCCATGAAGGACTCGAACCTTCGACCCTCTGATTAAAAGTCAGATGCTCTACCAACTGAGCTAATGGCTCTTACTGGTGGAGGGGGACGGATTCGAACCGCCGAACCCTGAGGGAGCGGATTTACAGTCCGCCGCGTTTAGCCACTTCGCTACCCCTCCACAAGTGAGAAAATGGTGCCGGCCAGAGGACTTGAACCCCCAACCTACTGATTACAAGTCAGTTGCTCTACCAATTGAGCTAGGCCGGCAAAATCAATCTAACTTACAAATAAAAAACAGTGCACTCTATCGAGTACTCCTGAAAGTAAGATGATTATTTAAAAAATGGTGGAGGATGACGGGCTCGAACCGCCGACCCTCTGCTTGTAAGGCAGATGCTCTCCCAGCTGAGCTAATCCTCCACAGAGTAAAAAGTTATAATGGTGACCCGTACGGGATTCGAACCCGTGTTACCGCCGTGAAAGGGCGGTGTCTTAACCGCTTGACCAACGGGCCATGTCCTGGAGCTTCCAACCGGATTCGAACCGATGACCCCTTCCTTACCATGGAAGTGCTCTACCTGCTGAGCTATGGAAGCATAATGGCTCCACAGGTAGGATTCGAACCTACGACCGATCGGTTAACAGCCGATTGCTCTACCACTGAGCTACTGTGGAATATTGGTCAGCCTGGCAACGTCCTACTCTTGCAGGGGGAGATCCCCCAACTACCATCGGCGCTGAAGAGCTTAACTTCCGTGTTCGGCATGGGAACGGGTGTGACCTCTTCGCCATCATTACCAGACTAATCAATGGTTGATCCACTAGAAAGTGTTTAACCAAGGACAAAATATATCGTACTATATTTCTTTGTAGAAATCAAGGAAAATTTTATTCCCTGAAAACTAGATAGCACTCGCAACGTTTTCCAATTAAATTCGGTTAAGCCCTCGATCGATTAGTATTCGTCAGCTCCACGTGTTGCCACGCTTCCACCCCGAACCTATCTACCTCATCATCTCTAAGGGATCTTACCAGCTTAATGCTGTGGGAAATCTCATCTCGAGGGGGGCTTCATGCTTAGATGCTTTCAGCACTTATCCCTTCCACACGTAGCTACCCAGCTATGCTCCTGGCGGAACAACTGGTACACCAGCGGTGTGTCCATCCCGGTCCTCTCGTACTAAGGACAGCTCCTCTCAAATTTCCTGCGCCCGCGACGGATAGGGACCGAACTGTCTCACGACGTTCTGAACCCAGCTCGCGTACCGCTTTAATGGGCGAACAGCCCAACCCTTGGGACCTACTTCAGCCCCAGGATGCGATGAGCCGACATCGAGGTGCCAAACCTCCCCGTCGATGTGGACTCTTGGGGGAGATAAGCCTGTTATCCCCAGGGTAGCTTTTATCCGTTGAGCGATGGCCCTTCCATGCGGAACCACCGGATCACTAAGCCCGACTTTCGTCCCTGCTCGACTTGTAGGTCTCGCAGTCAAGCTCCCTTGTGCCTTTACACTCTGCGAATGATTTCCAACCATTCTGAGGGAACCTTTGGGCGCCTCCGTTACATTTTAGGAGGCGACCGCCCCAGTCAAACTGCCCACCTGACACTGTCTCCGCACCGGATCACGGTGCTGGGTTAGAATGTCAGTACAGCCAGGGTAGTATCCCACCGACGCCTCCATCGAACCTGGCGGTCCGACTTCTATGGCTCCTACCTATCCTGTACAAGCTGTACCAAAATCCAATATCAGGCTACAGTAAAGCTCCATGGGGTCTTTCCGTCCTGTCGCGGGTAACCTGCATCTTCACAGGTACTATAATTTCACCGGGTCTCTCGTTGAGACAGTATCCAAGTCGTTGCACCTTTCGTGCGGGTCGGAACTTACCCGACAAGGAATTTCGCTACCTTAGGACCGTTATAGTTACGGCCGCCGTTTACTGGGGCTTCGATTCAGAGCTTCTCCCGTAAGGGATAACCCCTCCTCTTAACCTTCCAGCACCGGGCAGGTGTCAGCCCCTATACTTCGCCTTACGGCTTTGCAGAGACCTGTGTTTTTGCTAAACAGTCGCTTGGATCTTTTCACTGCGGCTCCCCTGGGCTATTCACCCGAGGAAGCACCCCTTCTCCCGAAGTTACGGGGTCATTTTGCCGAGTTCCTTAACGAGAGTTCTCCCGATCGTCTTAGGATTCTCTCCTCGCCTACCTGTGTCGGTTTGCGGTACGGGCACCTTTTTCCTCACTAGAGGCTTTTCTTGGCAGCGTAGAATCAAGGACTTCGGTACTAAATTTCCCTCGCCATCACGACTCAGCCTTCACGGTGAACGGATTTACCTATTCACCAGCCTAATCGCTTGGACGCGCATTTCCAGCAGCGCGCTCTCCCTATCTTTCTGCGTCCCCCCGTCGTTCAAACGGAAAGGAGGTGGTACAGGAATATCAACCTGTTATCCATCGCCTACGCCTTTCGGCCTCGGCTTAGGTCCCGACTAACCCTGAGCGGACGAGCCTTCCTCAGGAAACCTTGGGCTTTCGACGGACAAGATTCTCACTTGTCTTTCGCTACTCATACCGGCATTCTCACTTCTAAGCGCTCCACCAGTCCTTTCGGTCTGACTTCACAGCCCTTAGAACGCTCTCCTACCATTGTCGTAAGACAATCCACAGCTTCGGTGATACGTTTAGCCCCGGTACATTTTCGGCGCAGCGTCACTCGACCAGTGAGCTATTACGCACTCTTTAAATGATGGCTGCTTCTAAGCCAACATCCTGGTTGTCTAAGCAACGCCACATCCTTTTCCACTTAACGTATACTTTGGGACCTTAGCTGGTGGTCTGGGCTGTTTCCCTCTCGACTACGGATCTTATCACTCGCAGTCTGACTCCCGCGGATAAATCGTTGGCATTCGGAGTTTGACTGGATTCGGTAATCCGGTAAGGACCCCTAGTCCAATCAGTGCTCTACCTCCAAGATTCTTGCCGCGAGGCTAGCCCTAAAGCTATTTCGGAGAGAACCAGCTATCTCCAGGTTCGATTGGCATTTCACCGCTACCCACACCTCATCCCCGCATTTTTCAACATGCGTGGGTTCGGGCCTCCATTCAGTGTTACCTGAACTTCACCCTGGACATGGGTAGATCACCTGGTTTCGGGTCTACGACCACGTACTCTTTCGCCCTATTCAGACTCGCTTTCGCTGCGGCTCCGCCTTCTCGGCTTAACCTTGCACGGGATCGTAACTCGCCGGTTCATTCTACAAAAGGCACGCTGTCACCCATTAACGGGCTCCAACTAGTTGTAGGCACACGGTTTCAGGTTCTCTTTCACTCCCCTTCCGGGGTGCTTTTCACCTTTCCCTCACGGTACTGGTTCACTATCGGTCACTAGAGAG
This sequence comes from Bacillus sp. RAR_GA_16, assembly GCF_020165985.1. GTDB lineage: Bacteria > Bacillota > Bacilli > Bacillales > Guptibacillaceae > Guptibacillus. Next base: position 551,883 of record NZ_JAIUKZ010000001.1, on the reverse strand, counting down.
TATTTAGCCTTGGGAGATGGTCCTCCCGGATTCCGACGGGGTTTCACGTGTCCCGCCGTACTCAGGATCCGTCTCGGAGGGCAGCGGATTTTGACTACAGGATTGTTACCTTCTCTGATGGACCTTTCCAGGTCGCTTCGTCTATCCGTGCCTTTGTAACTCCAAAGAGACGTCCTACAACCCCAGAGGGCAAGCCCTCTGGTTTGGGCTGTTTCCGTTTCGCTCGCCGCTACTCAGGAAATCGCATTTGCTTTCTCTTCCTCCGGGTAATGAGATGTTTCAGTTCCCCGGGTCTGCCTTCCATTCCCTATGTATTCAGAAATAGATACCATCCTATTAAAGATGGTGGGTTCCCCCATTCGGAAATCTCCGGATCAAAGCGTACTTACAGCTCCCCGAAGCATATCGGTGTTCGTCCCGTCCTTCTTAGGCTTCTAGTGCCAAGGCATCCACCGTGCGCCCTTAGTAGCTTAACCTTCGATTTGTGTGGCGTAAGCCATCACGCATCAGTTATTACTAAGTGTTGCATAAAAATAATTATTGGATGTCGTTGTTTGTGCTATCTAGTTTTCAAGGAACATGAAAGAATGCAATCATTCTTTCAAAACTAAACGAAACGCTCATGTAAGGTTGGCAACCAATGTTGCCTCGTAATTCTCCATAGAAAGGAGGTGATCCAGCCGCACCTTCCGATACGGCTACCTTGTTACGACTTCACCCCAATCATTTGTCCCACCTTCGGCGGCTGGCTCCATAAAGGTTACCCCACCGACTTCGGGTGTTACAAACTCTCGTGGTGTGACGGGCGGTGTGTACAAGGCCCGGGAACGTATTCACCGCGGCATGCTGATCCGCGATTACTAGCAATTCCGGCTTCATGCAGGCGAGTTGCAGCCTGCAATCCGAACTGAGAACGGCTTTATGGGATTTGCTTCACCTCGCGGTGTCGCTGCCCTTTGTACCGTCCATTGTAGCACGTGTGTAGCCCAGGTCATAAGGGGCATGATGATTTGACGTCATCCCCACCTTCCTCCGGTTTGTCACCGGCAGTCACCTTAGAGTGCCCAACTGAATGCTGGCAACTAAGATCAAGGGTTGCGCTCGTTGCGGGACTTAACCCAACATCTCACGACACGAGCTGACGACAACCATGCACCACCTGTCACTCTGTCCCCCGAAGGGGAACGTCCTGTCTCCAGGATTGTCAGAGGATGTCAAGACCTGGTAAGGTTCTTCGCGTTGCTTCGAATTAAACCACATGCTCCACTGCTTGTGCGGGCCCCCGTCAATTCCTTTGAGTTTCAACCTTGCGGTCGTACTCCCCAGGCGGAGTGCTTAATGTGTTAACTTCAGCACTGAGGGTGGAACCCCCCAACACCTAGCACTCATCGTTTACGGCGTGGACTACCAGGGTATCTAATCCTGTTTGCTCCCCACGCTTTCGCGCCTCAGCGTCAGTTACAGACCAGAGAGCCGCCTTCGCCACTGGTGTTCCTCCACATATCTACGCATTTCACCGCTACACGTGGAATTCCACTCTCCTCTTCTGCACTCAAGTCCTCCAGTTTCCAATGACCCTCCACGGTTGAGCCGTGGGCTTTCACATCAGACTTAAAAGACCGCCTGCGCGCGCTTTACGCCCAATAATTCCGGACAACGCTTGCCACCTACGTATTACCGCGGCTGCTGGCACGTAGTTAGCCGTGGCTTTCTGGTTAGGTACCGTCAAGGTACCGCCCTATTCGAACGGTACTTGTTCTTCCCTAACAACAGAGCTTTACGACCCGAAGGCCTTCGTCACTCACGCGGCGTTGCTCCGTCAGACTTTCGTCCATTGCGGAAGATTCCCTACTGCTGCCTCCCGTAGGAGTCTGGGCCGTGTCTCAGTCCCAGTGTGGCCGATCACCCTCTCAGGTCGGCTACGCATCGTCGCCTTGGTAAGCCGTTACCTTACCAACTAGCTAATGCGCCGCGGGCCCATCCTGCAGTGTTAGCCAAAGGCCAACTTTCAACATTGCACCATGCGGTGCGATGTATTACCCGGTATTAGCTCCGGTTTCCCGGAGTTATCCCAGTCTGCAGGGCAGGTTGCCCACGTGTTACTCACCCGTCCGCCGCTAAGATCAGGGAGCAAGCTCCCATCTCTTCGCTCGACTTGCATGTATTAGGCACGCCGCCAGCGTTCGTCCTGAGCCAGGATCAAACTCTCCGATAGAAAGCTTAATCTAGCTTTTAAAACAATGTTTGTTTCCGTAGAAACAACTACTTACATGGCGTTTCGTTCAGTTTTCAAAGAGCAATTCGTTTCTTTCAATGTCGTTTTCAGCGACTTTATTAATATACCATATTAACTCAGTCAGCGTCAACAACTTTTTTGAAATTGTTTTTCGTGTGCACCGCGTTGTTGCGGCGACCTATATAAATATACAGGTAGTTCTTCTTTTTGACAAGGGGTAATTTAAATTAATTTGAACTTTTTTTCAAGATGCGGACGTACTTTGCTATCTCTGCTTGCGTGGCAGTGCGTTTATAGATACCTAACAGAAGGTGATAACGCTCTTCCATCGCTCGTTTAACCAACCCATCAAGCCTACTGTTATCTAAATCCAACAGTAGTTCTTCCATTTCTCTCTTTAGCAAATACTCAATTTCTTTCATTTCTTTAAAGTTAACTAAAAGCCCGATCATCTGTATCGCTCCTTCCTCACCCCAGTATGACCAGGTGATTTGTGTTTTATGTGTTTCCCTAACAGTTTGTACATAGTTATGAAACTTTTCGCATATGAATGGGACAAAGGGGGTGCATAATGAAGTTTTTTTGGATTTGGAATGGAATCAGAATTAAACAGGGACTTATTATTGTAACGGCTGCTTTCTTTGCTGCCATTATTCTATTTGTCGAAGGTGGAGATCTCGCCGTGTTTACAAATAATGATGTCCCGCTCGCTGTGGATCAGGTGAAGAGTGATGATAAACGGCTTGCCTTAACTTTTGATATTAGTTGGGGTGAAACGAAAGCAGTTCCTATTCTAAAAGAATTGAAACAAAGCAATGTGAAAGCTTCATTTTTCATTTCTGGAGCTTGGGCGGAACGTCATCCTGAGATTGTTGAACAGATTACGAAAGATGGTCACGAAATCGGTAACCTTGGTTATCGCTACGAAAACTACACAACCATGAAAGATGAGGAGATCAAGAAAGACATTATTCGTTCGAGCGAAGCTATAAAAAAAGTGACCGATGAAGAACCACAATTACTTAGACCCCCGAATGGAAACTTTGATAAGCGCGTCCTCTTGCTTTCAGACAAATTTAACTATACTGTCATTCATTGGAGTCTTGATTCTGAAGACTGGAGAAACCCCGGGGTAGAAAATATTGTTCAAAATGTCATGAAAGACATTGACCCAGGTGATATCGTGCTTATGCATGCATCAGATTCAGCAAAACAGACGGCTGAAGCTCTTCCTGAAATGATTGCCGCACTAAAGAAGAAAGGTTATTCTTTCGCTACAGTCAGCGAACTTGTTTCAAACGCTAATATTAAAAGCAAAGAAATAAAATAAGCCGCTCTCCAATTGGAAAGCGGCTTTTGCTTATGCTTCTTTTTGAATTAAGCGATGAAGTGTTAGCAATTGCCACACATTACTTACTAGTAGAGGGATCAAAATAAGCCAGAGCCACTTTGGATCATTGCTTTGTAGTCCTGGAATCCATTCAAGGATGGTAACAACGACAATAAAGAACAGAGCGGGTATAAATGCCTGCTTATTTGTTTCTTTTTGCTTCACATATGCCGTAATGAGTCCTACCACTAGAAGAAATAATGCGATAAGTATGTAGCTAATCACGCTTTCCCCCTCTTCTGCAAAAACAGCATAGCGGAAGTAGACTAAATCAAATAAAGCAACTGCGATTAAGACAACCTGGATGGTATTCCAGAGTCTTACTGATTTGAAAATACCTAATCCAAAACGATGAATGGTTAAATACGCAAAAAAACCCATCTGACTAATCAAACTAAAGATGCTTGATACTCCTAATAACCAGAGTATTACAATTAGAAACGAGAGTAATTCTCCATTTTTTAGATCTGTCCAGTACTGTGACCAGTCTAAGACAATACCTGTAAGCATACCGGCTGTTGATCCAATCAGAAGGGTTGTAAAGAATAAATAAACAAGATTTCTTGTTTTCAAAATCAAACCCCCGTGAACGTTAATAGTGCTTCTATGTTGAATTGTACCAATGCCACTTTTAAATTGCTACCCTTCCTTTATTCACCGGGTATAAATTCACAGTTTCGCCTAATATTAAGAATAAGATCTTGAGAAAGGAGCGCAGTATTATGAGTCAGCGTTTCAGACTACTTACACTCGCATTCGTCATTTTTCTTATCGCTGGTTGTGCTACCGGTTCTGCTGAAGGATCTCAGGCCAATTACGAAGAAACGAAAAAAATGCTTGTCGACTTGCTAAAATCCGACGAAGGAAAAAAAGCGATTCAAGAAGTGATGTCAGATGAAGAAATAAAGAAACAGCTCGTTATGGAACAGCCATTTGTGAAAGAAACGATACAGAAAGTGCTTACGACTGAAGAAGGAAAAGCATATTGGCAGGAAATGTTGAAAGACCCTACGTTCGTTGAGAATTTCGCCAAAAACATTCAGGATGAGAACAAGAAATTATTCAAATCTCTCATGGATGATCCTGACTATCAGGAAAAAATGATGGATCTGCTTCAAGATCCAGTCATGGAAAAACACTATTTACAACTCCTTGAAAGTAAGCAATCCCGTCAGCAAATTAAAGATTTAATCGCCGAAACATTTGAAAGCCCACTATTTCAAGCTAAGATTCAGGAAATGCTTACCGGAATTACGTCAGAGCAACTGAAATCTTCTGGTGGTGGGAAAGAGGAAGGAACAGGATCAAGTAATTCTGATTCAAAGAGTGGGGGAAGCTCTAATTCTGGTCAGGAATAAAACGAACAAAAGGACATGCTGGGAAGCATGTCCTTTCCTTTTTATTCAGCAGTTCTCTTGATAATCTCATTAGCAATTTGAAGATACTGCATTCCGATTGGATGATCTTCTTGATAGACAGAGGGCGCGAATTCAGCTTCGTCAAAGTCTGGTTGCCCAAGAGGAAGTCTGCCAAGAATATCTGTTGATAATTCAGAAGCTAATTTATCTCCGCCACCCTGGCCAAAGACATACTCTTTTTCTCCCGTTACTTTACTTTCAAAGTAAGACATATTTTCTACGACACCAAGGACTTCGTGTTTTGTCTTAAGCGCCATTGCCCCCGCTCTTGCTGCAACGAATGCAGCCGTTGCATGCGGTGTTGTGACAATAATTTCTTTTGATGCCGGAAGCATCGTATGAACATCAAGCGCCACATCACCTGTTCCTGGTGGTAAATCAAGTAGAAGGTAATCTAATTCTCCCCAATCAACTTCGCTAAAGAAGTTATTTAGCATTTTGCCAAGCATTGGCCCACGCCAGATAACTGGAGCGTTATCCTCTACAAAGAATGCCATTGACATGACTTTAACGCCAAAACGCTCAACAGGGTAAATTTTCTCATTTTCAACTTTTGGTCTCGTTTCGATTCCCATCATATCTGGAACGCTAAACCCATAAATATCCGCATCAATGATACCGACTTTTTCCCCAAGGCGAGCTAGTGACGTTGCAAGGTTTACAGTAACCGTTGATTTCCCAACGCCCCCTTTACCACTCGCTACTGCAATAAACTGTGTTTTACTCTCTGGAGAAAGCAATGGAGGAAGATCTGGGTTAGCAGACGTTCCCTCAGGAAGCTCTTCATCGGCTAATTGTTCAAATCGTAACCCAACAGATTCCGCACCAGCGCCTTTTAGCGTGTCAACAATCTCCTGCTGAACCTTCATTTGCTCAGCTGATTCCGTTTGAGCAAGGGCTACCTTCACACTGACATAGCCTTCCTTCGTTTTCACATCACGAATCGTGATACTTTTATGTAAAATAGGATCTTGCACCTTTTGTAGTAATTCAACGACCTGATCTTTCGTTAACATGGAGGCACCACCTTCTCTGAATTCGATTACATTGCTAGTATAACATATCATTCAGAGAGTTTTGACTACGGCGCTTCACGTGAAATTGCTTTTCTTGAAACGAGCCAGTACTTATTCTTCTGGCACTGGCTCATTAGTGGCATAACGAATAATCCCCTGGTAAATAGATGCTGCTACTTTGTTCTGATAGGTGTCCGTATTCAATAGTTCTCTCTCCGAGGGATTTGAAAGAAAACCTACCTCCACGAGGGATCCTGGAATTTCAGCTTCTCTAAGTAAATAAACACTGTCCATATTCTTCGCAAGTCGATTTGTATTTTCTAAATTTCTCTTTATTTCATTTTGAATAAAACGTGATAACGCCTCACTTTCTTTATTCGCTGGATTATAGAATGTTTGAGCTCCACTCCATCTCGAAGAAGGAATGGCATTTAAATGAATACTAACAAATAAGTTATGGCTTCCTTCGTTGATCAGCTCAACTCGATTTCTTAAATCCTCTGCTTTTCGATTACTTAGTCCTTTCGTTCCTTCAGATGCCAGGTCTGTATCCGTCTCTCTTGTCATGATGACAAGCGCACCCGCTTCCTGAAGATAATCCCTTAACTTAAGAGATATTTTGAGAGCAATATCTTTTTCTACGATATTATTTCCTACCGCTCCTCCATCAGCGCCCCCGTGACCGGGATCAATTACAATGACCTGGCCTGATAAAGGTAGATGCCAGGCATCCCATGAAGAATCAATGGCAAATTTGTAATTAATGATAAATAACAGCACGATGATACCAGTGGCAACGCCAAGTCGCTTATACCACTTCTTCATACTTTTCCAACACCGCCCCTTATTTTGTCCTACCTTATCTATATGGGACAGGTGAAAGAATTAGTCTTGAAACTTTATCGTCTATTGGAGGCGAAGGCGACGTCTCATCATACCTTTTTCACAACCTGCTTTCCACCAACTTGAAACAAAAACATCACACGTGATTTGTAAGGACTCTTCATACCCCTCTGACGTTTTCCAAAAAAGCCAATAGTCAAAGAGCGCTTCGATGAGCGCTTTCTCCAATTTAAAACAACGCTTATGCACCATCGTCATCGGTTCTCCATAATAAGAGAACTTGCTATACTCTGCGCCCAGCAAATACGCTTCAATGGCAATATCCATACATACATTCTCAACATCTCCTTTGTAGAGAATAGCCTCAGAGAAAAATGGAGAAAACATCTCCCTGATGTTATCAGATAACTCCTTTAGTGATATTTCAATTAAAACTCTCCGTTCGAATTCAAGGCGCTTATGACGCTGGCGTTCTTTGAATACGGTAATCACATTGTCCATCTCACCCATCCTCTCGACTTGTTTGAGTTTAGTCTCACTCAAGCGTCAGGGAGTATACGATATGTGAACTGGTAATTCCTTCAGTTTTAGAGATCCCGCTTTTCGATTGCTCATGTCTAAAACAACACAAAAAACCTCCGGCTCGAAGCCAGAGGTTTTGAATAAAACAAATTAACGTTTTGAGAACTGAGGTGCACGACGTGCTGCTTTAAGACCGTATTTTTTACGTTCTTTCATACGAGCATCACGAGTTAGGAAGCCAGCGCTCTTAAGTGTTGCGCGTGATTCCGGATCAGCTTGTAGAAGTGCACGAGCGATACCGTGACGGATCGCGCCTGCTTGTCCAGTGAATCCACCACCGCTAACATTTACGAAAATATCGTAAGTGCCTTCAGTGCCAGTTTCAACTAGTGGTTGCTTAGAGATAAGCTTAAGTGTTTCTAGATCGAAATAGTCGTCGATCTCACGGTTGTTAATAACCATACGTCCGTTACCAGGAAGTAAACGTACGCGTGCTACAGAGTGTTTACGTCGGCCAGTGCCGTTGTATTGTACTTGTGCCAAGTTGATTCCCTCCTTTTAATTATCCTCTTAGTTCGTATTTTTCAGGCTGTTGAGCCTGGTGATTGTGCTCGCTACCAGCGAATACGTGAAGCTTTTTAATCATTTGGCGACCAAGGCTGTTCTTTGGAAGCATACCTTTGATTGCAAGTTCAAGCATTTGCTCAGAACGGTTAGTACGCATTTCAAGAGCATTTCTTGATTTCAAACCACCTGGGTGTCCACTATGACGGTAGTACATCTTGTCATTTAGTTTGTTACCAGTTAGTTCAATTTTCTCAGCGTTAAGGATGATTACATGATCACCAGTGTCAACGTGAGGTGTGAAAGTTACTTTATTTTTACCGCGTAGGATCGCTGCTACTTCACTAGCAAGACGGCCAAGTGTTTGACCTTCAGCATCAACGATGTACCATTTGCGCTCGACTTCGTGGCCTTTAGCCATAAATGTTGTACGCATGAGTTTCCCTCCTAAAATCAATCCAATTTATTTTAAAACTACCACAGAAATTTCATTGTCAGTTGTCAGTCAGATTTCTAAATCCGGGGCAAGTGGATGTAGAAATACCAAAGAATATCTTATAATACTGGGAGACAAATGTCAAGTGTTTAAGAACTTTCTTTCCTTTTCTAAGAATACGAGACTTCCCATAAATAGAGTCCATGAGGAGGAGCTGTTTTTCCTGCTTTGTTACGATCTTTTGCCATAAGGATGGACGACATTTCATTAGCTGAACGACGCCCCTTCCCTACTTCAAGTAACGTGCCCATTAGAATGCGAACCATGTTATAAAGGAAGCCGCTCCCTTCGAATGTAAAAACTAACTCGTCTTGCATTTGCTCAATTTCAATTCGATAAATGGTCCTCACTTTATTCTTCACATCTGTCTTACTAGCGCAGAAAGAGGTAAAGTCATGCTCACCAATGAGAGCAGCAGCTGCACGCTTCATCTCCAACACATTAAGTGTGTACGGCTCATGCACCGTGTAGTTTCTTCTAAAGACGTCAACCGCTGCACGATTGTGCACTCGGTATTGGTAAGTCTTTCTTACAACGTCGTACCTTGCATGAAAATCACTCGATACAGCTTCTGTGTGCAATACTCTCACATCCCCAGGAAGCTGAGCATTTAAAGCTCGAGTCCAATTTTCTAGAGGAATCGAGAGCATGGTATCAAAATGAATCACCTGCCCATACGCATGCACTCGCGCATCAGTTCTTCCAGATCCTGTAACTAGAATGGGTTCCCCTTTGTGCATTTGCTTTAAGGCTCGCTGCACTTCCTCCTGAACGGTGCGACCATTAGGCTGCACCTGATAGCCATTAAAGGCCGTCCCATCATAAGAGAGCGTCATTTTTATCCGTTGCATCTCACATTCTCTCCTAACTTCTTAACAGTAGTAAACTAACACAGAGCAGGAGAAGAATGATAAATAACGTTGTATCTTTTCCAGACCATTTTAGTAAACGTATGCTCGTTCTGCCTTCTCCCCCGCGGTACCCTCTTGCTTCCATTGCCATCGCAAGATCCTCTGCACGTTTAAACGCACTGACAAAGAGTGGAACAAGAAGCGGCACAATACTTTTTAAGCGTTCTTTTATTGGACCACTTGAAAATTGCGCACCACGTGCTGATTGAGCTTTCATGATCTTCTCTGTCTCTTCCAAAAGCGTAGGAATAAACCTAAGCGCGATGGACATCATTAGAGCAAATTCATGAACGGGTAAGCCAATTTTCTTCATGGGACCAAGCAAGGTTTCAATCCCTACTGTAATATCAATAGGCGTAGTGGTAAGAGTTAACAGAGAAGTAATCATAATTAAAAATAAAAGTCGAAGCGAGATAAAGATCCCTTGCTCCACACCGCCTTCATACACTTCAAGAAAGCCCAAGTCCAAAAGCAAAGGCCCTTCTTTTGTTAAAAACACGTGGAGTAAAAACGTTAAAATGATGACGAGCAAGATCGGCTTTAATCCATTATAAATATAGCGAAGTGGTAATTTCGAGACGAATATCGCTAGTAAGGTAAAAGCCCCTAGCAATGCATAGGTGATCCAATTATTCGCTAAAAAGACGATAATGACAAAAAGAAATGCCGTTAGCAGTTTCGCTCTCGGATCAAGTTTATGAATAAACGATTGCCCTGGTACATACTGCCCAATAATAATATTTTGCATTAGGAATCTTCTCCTTTCTGCAAAACCGATAACGCTGCATCCACTGCCGCTTCAAGCGTAAAAACACTATGAGGAAGATTCTTATTAAACCGCTCTTCTAGGCGATGAATGAACTGGACTGTTTCTGGAACATCAAGGCTTAGATTTTTTAAAGCTTCTGGGTTAGAGAAAATAGTGTCAGGATTTCCTTGCAGGGCGATCCCCCCCTTTTCCATAATCAGAATGTCGTCAGAAAAGCGGGCTGCATCTTCCATGCTGTGAGTGACGAGAATGGTCGTTAACCCCTCTTCTTGATGTAGACGATAAAACAGATCCATAATCTCGCGTCTTCCCCGTGGGTCGAGTCCGGCGGTGGGCTCATCTAGTATAAGAATGGATGGTTTCATCGCCAGCACACCCGCAATGGCTACCCGTCTCATTTGGCCGCCACTTAAATCAAACGGAGAGCGACTAAGATACGATTCATCGAGACCGACCTGTTGAATAAGTCTTGCTGCACGCTTCTTCGCTTCTTCTTCTGGCACACCAAAGTTTAGCGGGCCAAAAAGAATGTCTTTCTCAATGGTTTCTTCAAAAAGCTGATGTTCTGGATATTGAAAAACTATCCCGACATGTTTTCTCAATGCTTTTAACCTTTTCTCTTTTACACCCGCTTGAATTTTAAAGTCGCCAATTTGAATACTACCCTGCGTAGGCTTAAGAAGGCCATTTAAATGCTGAATTAACGTCGACTTTCCTGATCCCGTGTGCCCAATGATGGTTTGAAACGTCCCTGATGGAATCGATAGATTTATGTTTGAAAGAGCTTTTCGTTCAAATGGTGTGCCTTTACTGTACGAATGCTCTAAACCTTTAATTGTAATGTCCATAACTCGTTCACCAATTCCTCCTGAGATAAAGTAAGCCTTGAGAAATCATATCCTTTGTCGCTGAGTGCTCGCTGCACCTGAAGCGGAAACGGCAAATCTAAACCGATTTGCTCCAGCATGTCCCCTTTTTTAAAGACTTCTACCGGAAGTCCTTCATCAATGACTTCTCCAGCATTCATTACGACGAGGCGATCGGCCTGTGCTGCTTCTTCAAGATCATGGGTAATGGAGATAACCGTCATACCTTCTTCTTCCTTTAACTTACGCATGGTTTGCAATACTTCTTTACGTCCGGCTGGATCAAGCATTGATGTCGCCTCATCTAAAATCACAATCGATGGTCTCAAAGCGATAATTCCTGCAATCGCTACCCGCTGCTTTTGCCCACCAGAAAGACGATGGGGCTCCTGGTCAAGGTAATCTTCCATTCGGACCTTTTGGACGCTCTCATTTATTCGTTCTAACATTAGTTCTCTAGCCATCCCACTATTCTCAAGTCCAAATGCAACATCATCTCGAACGGAGGTGCCAACAAACTGATTATCAGGATTCTGAAACACGATGCCTACTCTTCTTCGAATTTCCCAAATGCTTTCCTCATCTCGACTATTGTACCCTTCAACGAGAACATCACCTTTTTCAGGAAGTTGCAATCCATTTAGAAGTTTAGCAAGCGTCGACTTCCCTGAGCCGTTGTGCCCAACAATGGCTAGCCACTCGCCTTTATAAACAGATAGTGATACCCCATCTAACACATGCGGCTGATCTTCCTGATATCGAAAGGATACATCTTGAACGGTGATTAGTTCTTCCATACTCGTTCCTCCTACCTCTGCTAATTTCAAGCGGTGATCTCGCCTCTGGCTAAGGATACTGGTGCGAAAAAAAGGCGGGCAGCAAAACCGCCGCTTTTTCCTATCAGCATATCAATCGCTATGCCAGCATCTAATCCTATAAAAAAAGCCTGGCATCTGCCAGACTTTCTTTAATGGCAAGCAGCATGCAACCACTTGAGAATGTGCGTTTAAACAAAAAAACGCACGAAAAAAGGGCATAGAATCAGTATCCATTGTCGAGATCCTGTCCCGCCCTTTTAATCAAGTGCGTCTTATACTAGCTCGATGATAACCATTTCAGCACCGTCACCGCGGCGTGGTCCAAGCTTACGGATACGAGAGTAACCGCCTTGACGCTCTGCATAACGAGGAGCGATATCGCTGAATAGTTTTTGAACTGCATCTTGACCGCTTTCTTGATCCGCTACTTCGTTACGGATGAAAGAAGCTGCTTGACGACGTGCGTGAAGATCTCCGCGTTTACCAAGCGTAATCATTTTGTCGATGAAAGAACGAAGCTCTTTCGCCTTCGATTCTGTCGTTTCAATACGTTCATTGATGATCAAATCTGTAACAAGGTCACGGAATAGCGCTTTACGCGTATCACTCGTACGACCTAACTTTTGGTATGCCATGAAGTATTCCCTCCTTTGTTGTTTATAAAATCAACAACTTAAATATCTATTCTTCGTTACGAAGTCCAAGTCCAAGCTCTTCAAGCTTTTCTTGTACCTCTTCAAGTGATTTACGTCCAAGGTTACGAACTTTCATCATGTCTTCTTCAGACTTCTGAGTCAGTTCTTGAACAGTATTAATGCCAGCACGCTTCAGGCAGTTATATGAACGAACTGAGAGATCGAGCTCTTCGATTGTCATCTCAAGCACTTTCTCTTTTTGATCCTCTTCTTTTTCGACCATGATTTCAGCATTTTGAGCCTGATCAGTTAAGCCGACAAAGATATTTAAATGTTCATTTAAAATCTTTGCGCCTAGAGATACAGCTTCTTCAGGACGAATGCTTCCATCTGTCCAAACATCGAGGGTAAGTTTGTCATAATTAGTTACCTGGCCAACGCGAGTGTTTTCAACCTGGTAGTTAACACGAGAAACAGGAGTGAAGATCGAGTCAACCGGAATAACTCCGATTGGCTGTTCATCATTTTTGTTTCCTTCCGCTTGTACATAGCCTCTTCCGCGAATTGCAGTAATTCGCATTTGGAAACGGGCACTAGCAGAAAGGGTAGCAATATGAAGGTCAGGGTTTAAGATCTCCACGTCGCTGTCATGAGTAATATCTCCAGCTGTTACCGTCCCTGGGCCTTGCACATCAACTACTAGTGTTTTCTCTTCTTCAGAGTAAACTTTCATAGCTAATTTCTTAAGATTAAGAATGACAGTTGTTACATCTTCATGTACGCCTTCAATTGTAGAAAATTCGTGAAGAACTCCTTCAATTTGTACAGATGTAACAGCAGCACCAGGAAGTGAAGATAACAGGATACGACGAAGGGAATTACCCAAGGTAGTTCCATAACCACGCTCTAATGGTTCTACAACAAACTTTCCGTATTTAGCATCCTCGTTGATAGCTACCGCTTCAATTTTTGGCTTTTCGATTTCGATCATCCAACAAACCCTCCTTCAAAACGTCGAACTTCGGTTAGACATGCTGTCTAACCGAATAATCCCCTTAGGCGGTCAAAATACCAACAACCTAATTATGATTCGTCAACCGTCAACAATTTATACATTATCATTATTGACATGTTCATCAATTGTATACCGATAGATTGAATCTTTCCATAAGAGATTGTTCAAAACCAGGCATTCTCCCGAAGGGAACATCTACGTTTTTGAACTCTCTACTACCTTAGACTCTACGACGTTTTGGCGGACGGCAGCCGTTATGAGGTACTGGAGTTACGTCACGGATCGCAGTAACCTCTAGACCTACAGCTTGAAGTGCACGGATTGCAGCTTCACGACCAGCTCCAGGGCCTTTAACAGAAACTTCTACAGTTTTCATGCCATGCTCCTGTGCAGTTTTACCTGCAGTTTCAGCAGCCATTTGAGCAGCGAATGGAGTAGACTTACGAGAACCTTTAAAGCCCATGTTACCGGAAGTTGCCCAAGAAATCGCATTTCCGTGAGTGTCAGTAATCGTAATAATAGTATTGTTAAAAGTAGAACGGATGTGAGCTATTCCACTCTCAACATTCTTTTTCACGCGCTTTTTACGCGTATTTGCTTTACGTTGTTTAGCCATTTGTTAATTACCTCCCTTACTTCTTCTTGTTAGCTACTGTACGGCGAGGGCCTTTACGAGTACGAGAGTTGTTCTTCGTATGTTGACCTCGGACAGGAAGACCACGACGGTGGCGGATACCACGATAAGAACCGATTTCGATTAGACGCTTAATGTTAAGTGAGATTTCACGACGAAGATCACCCTCAACTTTAATTTTGTCTACCGCTTCACGGATTTTTCCGAGCTCTTCTTCAGTTAAGTCGCGTACGCGAGTGTCTTCAGAAACACCAGCATCAACTAGAACTTGTTTTGCAGTTGTTTTACCGATTCCATAAACGTAAGTTAACGCGATTACGATGCGCTTTTCGCGTGGAACATCAATACCAGCAATACGTGCCATTACGTTGCACCTCCTTATATATTAGCCTTGTTTTTGCTTGTGCTTTGGATTTTCACAGATAACCATGACTTTACCTTTACGGCGAATAACTTTACATTTTTCACACATTGGTTTTACTGACGGTCTTACTTTCATTATTTTAACCCTCCTTGTATACGGAGATTAATTTCTTATTTATAACGATACGTGATACGTCCACGTGATAAGTCATATGGAGAAAGCTCAACAGTTACTTTGTCACCTGGTAAAATACGAATGTAATGCATGCGTATCTTTCCGGATACGTGAGCAAGAATCTTATGACCGTTTTCGAGTTCTACTCGAAACATTGCATTCGGTAGAGGTTCGATAACCGTGCCTTCCATTTCAATTACTTCTTCTTTAGCCATCTACTTGCTCTCCCTCCTTTAAATCAATGACGTGTTCATTCAAATACTTTGAGATCGCGAAACGTAGCTTGCCATTTGTGACACGGCCCGTTTCTTCAAGACTTCGCTTTACCTCAGGGGATATATACTGTACCAGCTCAAGGTGTGCGAGGTTCTTCCGCTTAGGACGATCAAACTTTCGTTTATCTCCGTCCGCTAAGATAACATAACGTTCATCTACAATCCCTACAATCACGCTATATTGATCAGCGTCTCTTCCCCGTTTATTCCGAGCGATCTGACCGATCTCGGGAACGGTATCCGACTCTTTCACGAACCATCACCTTCACTTAGGCCTTTGTTAGTATTTCATATCCTTCTTCCGTAACGGCAATTGTGTGCTCGAAATGAGCGCAGTTCTTACCGTCAGTTGTTACTACAGTCCAATTATCCGAAAGTGTTCGAACGTAGCGAGAGCCCAGATTCACCATCGGCTCTACCGCAAGGACCATTCCCTGCTTCAGCCTCGGACCTTTTCCTGGAGGACCGTAATGGGGAATTTGAGGATCTTCATGAAGGTCCTGACCTACACCATGACCAACATATTCTCGTACAATCGAAAAACCTTCAGCTTCGGCATATGCTTGGATCGCATGAGAGATATCTGAAAGCCTCCTACCAGCCTTCGCCTCATCCAACCCTTTATATAACGATTCCTCGGTAACTTTTAACAACCGTTCGTCTTCTTCTGAGATAGTGCCAACAGGATAGGTCCATGCTGAATCTCCATGGTAACCTTTATACTTAGCACCAATATCGATACTAATTATATCTCCTTCCGCCAACACGCGATCCCCCGGAATACCATGTACAAGCTCTTCATTAACTGAAGCGCATATACTTCCAGTAAATCCATTGTAACCCTTAAAGGAAGGAATTGCATCAAGCTGACGAATAAACCGATCGGCAATCGTATCCAGCTCTTTTGTCGTAACTCCAGGCTTGATGTGCTTTTGTAATTCTTGATGTGTTAACGCGACAATTCTGCCTGCTTCTCGCATGATATCAAGTTCACGAGGAGTCTTGCAAATAATCATTACGACAATCCTTTGAGAAGTTGATCGACATCTTCAAAAACTTCGTTGATGTCTCTATTGCCATCAATCGTTTCAAGATAGCCTTTGCCTTCATAAAAGGTCAACAATGGCTGCTGTTGCTGCTTGTTGACTTCAAGGCGAGTGCGCACAGTTTCTTCTTTATCATCATCGCGTTGATAAAGCTCTCCACCGCACTTATCACAAACTCCTTCTTCCTTAGGAGGATTGAAAACTGCGTGATAGGTCGCTCCACAATTTCGGCAAACGCGACGCCCAGTTAAACGCTGCATGAGCTGATCTTCCTCGACTGCAATGTTAATCACATAATCAAGTTTTTTTCCTAAATCGGATAAGATCGTTTCAAGCGCATCCGCCTGTGCGACTGTTCTTGGAAAACCATCGAGGAGAAAGCCTTTTTCGCAATCATCTTTTCCTAAACGCTCTCGTACTATACCAATTGTTACTTCATCAGGTACGAGGTTTCCAGAATCCATGTACTCTTTTGCTTTTAGACCAAGAGGCGTTCCTTCTTTGATCGCTGCTCGGAACATATCTCCGGTAGAGATATGAGGGATGCCATACTTTTCGACAATCTTTTCTGCCTGGGTTCCTTTTCCGACACCCGGAAGCCCCATTAATACTAGATTCATCTAATCCCTCCGCACGTCACCCAATCGAGGATGAAGGAGGGGAAGAAAGTTCTTCCCAGTTTATCCTCAAGATTTAATAAAGCCTTTATAATGACGTTTAATTAATTGACTTTCAATTTGCTTCATCGTATCAAGCGCTACCCCAACAACGATCAGCAAGCTTGTTCCGCCGATTTGCAGCGTCTGCGGCAGTCCTGCTACGGTTGTGAAAAATACCGGAATAATCGATATAACAGCAAGGAAAAGTGCTCCTACAAACGTTAAACGGTAGAGAATTCGAGTAATGTACGTTTCTGTTGCATTACCCGGACGAATACCAGGAATGTATCCACCCTGTTTCTTCAGATTCTCAGCCATCTTTTCCGGATTAACCTGGACAAACGTATAGAAATACGTAAATCCAATGATGAGTAACGCATACACGACCATACCAATCGGTTGTGTATAGTCAAACACCCTGATGATCCATTCCGTTACCGAATTATCTCCGAACAACCTGGCGATCGTTGGTGGAGTAATGATCAGTGATATCGCAAAGATAACTGGAATAACACCTGCTGCATTAACTTTAATCGGTAAGTGAGTGGATTGACCACCTACTTGTCTGCGGTTAACAGTTCGTTTTGCATATTGAATTGGAATTTTACGAAGACCTTGTTGAACAAAGATAACAGCGACAACAATTGCAAGTGCTGCAAGAGCAATAATCGCAAGTGTGACGATGTTAATGAACAACTCATCTTGAGAGCCTTCAAACATCTGAGCGTAGAGCTGGTTAAGCCCTGGTGGAATTGCAGCTACAATTCCGGCAAAGATAATAATTGAGATTCCATTTCCAACACCTTTTGCTGTGATCTGTTCGCCTAACCACATCAAAAAAGCCGTTCCGGCTGTTAAAACAAGAGAAATATTTAGATACGTGAGTACACCGGGATTACTGATCAACTGACCTCCAACAATATTGTTAAACCCGATTGAAAGACCGATCCCCTGAACAAGTCCAAGTACGATCGTTCCATAACGAGTAACTTGTGTTAGCTTTTTACGTCCGGCTTCGCCCTGTTTAGACCATTCGGTAAACTTCGGAACCACGTCCATTTGTAAAAGCTGCACAATGATAGAAGCAGTGATGTAAGGCATAATTCCCATGGCAAAGATGGAGAAGTTTTGCAACGCTCCACCGCCAAAGGTGTTGAGAACTCCGAAGAGACTCATTTGATCTTGAAATTGTAATACATCTCTGTTCACACCAGGAACCGGTATGAATGTTCCGATACGGAACACGACAAGCATGAGTAGGGTGAAGATTATTTTGTTTCTAATATCACCTACGCGCATAATGTTGGAGATTGCTTGGAACATTAGATCACCTCAGTATTTCCGCCTGCCGCTTCAATCGCCTCTTTTGCAGAAGCAGAGAACTTATGGGCTTTCACGGTAAGCTTTTTCTCAAGCTTACCATTACCTAGAATCTTAATTCCAGCTTTTTCTTTGCTAACTACGCCAGATTCTAGCAGAAGTTCTGGAGAAACTTCAGTTCCATCTTCAAAACGGTTAAGCGAATCAAGATTAACAATCGCGAACTCTTTACGGTTCATGTTTGTAAATCCACGTTTCGGTAGACGTTTGAAGATTGGAAGTTGTCCTCCTTCGAAACCGACGCGTACACCGCCGCCAGAACGAGACTTTTGACCTTTTTGACCACGACCAGATGTCTTACCGTTACCAGTAGCAATACCGCGACCAAGTCTGTTGCGTTCTTTACGAGAACCTTCAGATGGTTTTAGTTCGTGTAGTTTCATAGTGGGCACCTCCTCAATGTATAGATTTTTTACGCATCAATTTCGTTAACAGTTACAAGGTGAGATACCTTGTTGATCATACCACGAATCGCAGGATTGTCGTTATGAACAACCGTGTGATGCATTTTTTTAAGTCCAAGTGTTTTTACCGTCACGCGTTGGTCTTGAGGGCGACCAATCACACTACGTGTGAGGGTGATTTCTAATTGCTTAGCCATCTAATTTCCCTCCCTTAACCTAGTAGCTCTTCTACAGATTTTCCACGAAGCTTCGCAACGTCTTCAGCACGCTTAAGGTTTTCAAGGCCGTTAAGTGTTGCACGCACCATGTTAATCGGATTGTTAGATCCAAGAGACTTCGATAGAATGTCACCTACACCAGCAAGTTCAAGTACCGCACGAACGGGTCCGCCAGCGATAACTCCAGTACCTTCAGAAGCAGGTTTCAATAGTACGTTACCAGCTCCGAAATGACCTGTAATTTGGTGAGGGATTGTAGTTCCTACGATAGGAACAGTAATTAAGTTCTTTTTCGCATCTTCAATAGCTTTGCGAATTGCTTCAGGAACTTCCTGCGCTTTACCAGTTCCGA
Organism: Bacillus sp. RAR_GA_16; assembly: GCF_020165985.1. GTDB lineage: Bacteria > Bacillota > Bacilli > Bacillales > Guptibacillaceae > Guptibacillus. Next base: position 532,878 of record NZ_JAIUKZ010000001.1, on the reverse strand, counting down.
ATCCAACGTGACCGTTTTTATCTCCGACAACTACGATCGCTGCGAAGCGGAAACGACGTCCACCTTTAACAACTTTCGCTACGCGGTTAACGGTAACTACGCGTTCTTCAAGTTCTAGTTTGTTAGCATCAATGCTAGGCATGAGTTAACCTCCTTTTTATTAAAATTTCAGTCCTGCTTCACGCGCTGCGTCAGCAAGAGCTTTTACACGTCCGTGATAGAGGTATCCTCCGCGGTCGAAAACCACTTCTGAATAACCTGCTTCAACAGCACGCTTTGCGATAGCTTCTCCGACTTTCACAGCTGCTTCTGTGTTACCGCCGTGTTTAACGTCAATTCCTTGTTCCATACTTGAAGCACCAACGATTGTAACACCTTTAGTGTCATCGATAAGCTGAGCATAGATGTTCTTATTAGAACGGAATACGTTTAGACGCGGACGTTCAGTCGTGCCGGTAACTGTGCGGCGTACGCGAGCATGTCTTTTTTGACGTGCTTTATTTTTATCGGCCTTAGTGATCATTAAACGTCACTCCTTTCCGCTAGGTTTTTACCTATTTACCTGTTTTACCTTCTTTACGACGTACATATTCGTTCTCGTAACGAATTCCTTTACCTTTGTAAGGTTCTGGAGTACGGACAGCGCGGATGTTTGCTGCAACAGCTCCAACGCGTTCTTTATCGATTCCTTTAACAACAACTTTCGTGTTAGAAGGAACTTCGATTTCAATTCCTTCTTCAGGTACCATCTCAACTGGGTGAGAGTAACCTACGTTAAGGATTAGTTTCTGACCAGATTTACTTGCACGGTAACCAACACCGATGATTTCAAGACCTTTTTCAAAACCTTTAGTCACACCTTCAACCATGTTAGCGATCAGGCTGCGAGTTGTTCCGTGAAGAGCACGGTGCTCTTTGTTATCTGAAGGACGAGCTACTGTTAGCACGTTCTCTTCAATGTTTACTTTGATATCAGAGCTGAATGTACGAGAAAGTTCCCCTTTAGGTCCTTTAACCGTTACAACGTCTCCTTTGATATCGATTGTTACATCACTTGGGATGTCAACCGGTTTAAGTCCGACACGTGACATAATTACACCTCCATTCTGCTTTTAAGAATTACCAAACGTACGCTAGAACTTCTCCGCCTACTTGCTGTTGACGAGCTTCTTTGTCCGTCATAATTCCTTTAGAAGTAGAAACTAGAGCGATTCCTAGACCGCCAAGTACACGTGGTACTTCGTCTGCTTTAGCGTATACGCGAAGACCAGGTTTACTGATTCGCTTTAATCCAGTGATAACGCGTTCGTTATTTGAACCGTACTTTAAGAAGATACGGATGATTCCTTGTTTGTTGTCTTCGATCATTTCAACATCACGTACAAAACCTTCACGTTTGAGGATTTCAGCGATGTTTCTTTTCGAATTCGATGCAGGCAACTCTAGTTTTTCGTGACGAACAGTGTTCGCATTACGAATTCTTGTAAGCATATCTGCAATTGGATCAGTCATGACCATTAGTAATTACCTCCTTCCCTATTTCGGGTTTACCAGCTAGCCTTTTTAACGCCTGGGATTTGACCTTTGTGTGCAAGTTCCCGGAAACAAATACGGCAAAGTTTAAACTTACGAATAACAGAGTGAGGACGTCCGCAACGTTCACAACGAGTGTATTCTTGAACTTTAAACTTAGCTTGACGCTGTTGTTTCGCGATCATTGATTTTTTCGCCACAATTTTCCCTCCTTACTTACTTTTGAAATGGCATACCTAGGTTAGTCAACATTTCACGGCTCTCTTCGTCCGTATTAGCTGTTGTTACGATAACGATGTCCATTCCGCGTACTTTATTTACTTTATCGTAATCAATTTCAGGGAAAATCAACTGTTCTTTAATACCAAGTGTGTAGTTACCACGTCCGTCGAATGCTTTCTTAGACACACCTCTGAAGTCACGTACACGTGGAAGTGATACAGAAATAAGTTTGTCTAGGAATTCAAACATACGAGTACCGCGCAAAGTAACTTTTGCACCGATTGGCATGTCTTCACGAAGCTTAAAGCCAGCGATTGACTTCTTAGCACGAGTGATTAGTGGTTTTTGACCTGAGATCAACTCAAGTTCCTCAACAGCTGTATCAAGAGCTTTCGGGTTCTGTACAGCGTCACCAACACCCATGTTGATTACGATCTTGTCAAGTTTTGGAACTTCCATAACAGAGGAATAATTAAATTTCTCCATCAATGCAGGTTTAGTTTCATTTTGATACTTTTCTTGGAAACGATTCATCGGATTGACCTCCTTTCGCTACGAACTACTTATCGAGTACTTCACCGGATTTTTTTGAGATACGAACTTTTTTCCCGTTGTCTACTTTGTATCCAACGCGAGTCGGTTCACCAGACTTCGGATCAAGCGCCATTACGTTAGAAACGTGGATCGCTGCTTCCTGCTCAATGATTCCACCTTGAGGATTAGCCTGGGATGGTTTTGAGTGTTTCTTAACAAGGTTGACACCTTCAACGATAACTCTTTCTTTTTTCGGGTAAGCTTCAAGGAATCACACCTTGTTTACCTTTATCCTTACCAGAAATAACTTTTACTTTATCTCCCTTTTTTACGTGCATAAGGTCGCGCACCTCCTTACAAGGCATCTATTTTCAAATGATTAAAGAACTTCTGGAGCTAGAGAAACGATTTTCATAAACTGGTTGTCACGTAGTTCGCGTGCAACTGGTCCGAAAATACGAGTTCCGCGCGGTCCTTTGTCATCACGGATAACAACCGCTGCGTTTTCGTCAAACTTGATGTATGAACCATCTTGACGACGAACGCCAGACTTACTACGTACAATAACAGCTCTTACTACTTCACCCTTCTTAACAACGCCGCCAGGTGTTGCTTGTTTCACCGAACAAACAATTACGTCACCGATATTGGCAGTTTTGCGACCAGAGCCACCAAGTACTTTGATACAAAGTAGTTCACGAGCACCAGAGTTGTCAGCTGATTTCAAACGAGATTCCTGTTGAATCATCTAGAAAGACCTCCCTTCGGACATTAATTAATGATCCGAGTTCATTTAGATAATAACTGCTTCTACAACTACATCTACAAGACGGAAACGCTTATCTTTAGATACCGGACGAGTTTCCATGATTGTTACCACGTCGTTGATTTTTGCAGTGTTGTTTTCATCATGTGCTTTAAACTTTTTAGAATACTTAACACGTTTACCGTATAAAGGGTGCATCTTGTATGTCTCAACTAAAACAGTAATTGTCTTATCCATTTTGTCAGAGACAACACGCCCAGTGTATTCTTTGCGATTATTGCGTTCGCTCATTTCGCAAACCTCCCCTCATATTAACCGTTTGTGATTCCTAACTCTCTTTCACGCAAAACAGTGTTTGCGCGAGCGATTGATTTACGGACTTCACGAATGCGGGCTGGGTTTTCCAGTTGACCTGTAGCAAGTTGAAAGCGAAGATTAAAAAGTTCTTCTTTAAACGATTTCGCTTTCTGCTCGATTTCGGCAGTGGTCAAGTTACGAATTTCCTCAGCTTTCATTTGTGTCACCACCCACTTCTTCGCGTTTTACGAACTTAGTTTTAATAGGCAATTTGTGAGAAGCAAGACGAAGTGCTTCGCGCGCTACTTCTTCAGATACGCCTGCAATTTCAAAACAGATTTTCCCTGGCTTTACTACAGCTACCCAGCCTTCAGGAGCACCTTTACCGGAACCCATTCGTACTTCAAGTGGTTTAGCAGTGTAAGGCTTTGATGGGAAAATTTTAATCCAAACTTTACCGCCACGTTTCATGTAACGAGTCATAGCAATACGAGCTGCCTCGATTTGACGGTTTGTGATCCAGCTAGCTTCAAGAGCTTGTAGACCGTATTCGCCGAATGCTACTTCAGTGCCACCTTTAGCACGTCCGCGCATTTTTCCGCGATGTTCTCTGCGGTATTTAACACGTTTAGGTAACAACATGATTTATTTTCCCCCTTCCTCTTTTTGCGTTCCTTTCGTTGGAAGGACTTCACCACGATAGATCCAAATCTTCACACCAAGCTTACCGTAAGTAGTATCTGCTTCTGCAGTACCATAATCGATGTCAGCACGTAGTGTGTGAAGAGGTACAGTACCTTCACTGTATGATTCAGAACGAGCAATATCAGCACCGTTTAGACGGCCAGATACTTGCGTTTTAATTCCTTTAGCTCCGGAATCTCATTGCGCGTTGAATTGTTTGCTTCATAGCGCGACGGAATGAAACACGGTTTTCAAGTTGACGAGCGATATTATCAGCAACAAGTGTTGCATCGATGTCAGCTTGTTTAATTTCGAAAATGTTAACGTGAACTTTCTTGCCTGTTAGTTCCGCGAGAGACTTACGAAGAGACTCAACTTCAGAACCACCTTTACCGATTACCATACCAGGCTTAGCAGTTTTCACTGTAACATTTACTCGGTTTGCTGCACGTTCGATTTCAACAGCTGATACAGATGCATCTTTCAAACGTTTTTCAATATATTCACGAATTTTAATATCTTCGTGTAATAGGTTAGCGTAATCTTTGTCTGCGTACCATTTAGACTCCCAGTCACGAATGACACCAATTCGAAGTCCTACCGGATTAATTTTCTGACCCACTCGTTATCCCTCCTTCTTTTCTGATACCACGACTGTGATATGGCTAGTGCGCTTGTTGATGCGGCTAGCTCTACCCATAGCACGTGGGCGGAAACGTTTCATTGTTACTCCTTCGTCCACAAACACTTGAGAAACCGTAAGATTGTTCGGTTCAAGCTCAAGATTGTGCTCTGCATTAGCGATCGCAGAGTTAAGCACTTTCTCAACTACTGGAGAAGCAGCTTTGTTTGTATTGCGCAAAATCGCAATAGCTTCACCAACTTGCTTTCCTCGAATGAGATCTACGACTAAGCGTGCTTTACGAGGAGCAATACGCACGTGTTTTGCAACAGCTTTAGCTTGCATTCGTTGTACCTCCCCTCAAATTAACGTCTAGTTTTTTTGTCATCTGCAGCGTGCCCGCGGTAAGTGCGAGTTGGAGCAAATTCACCAAGCTTATGGCCGACCATGTCTTCTGTAACATAAACCGGTACGTGCTTGCGTCCATCATATACTGCAAAAGTGTGTCCAATAAATTCTGGGAATACTGTTGAACGACGAGACCAAGTTTTAATAACTTTTTTGTCGCTCTTTTCATTTAAGTCTTCGACCTTTTTCATTAAATGATCGTCGACAAAAGGTCCTTTTTTCAAACTACGACCCATTTGTGAACCTCCCTTTTGAGATTATGCTACGGCTCCGCGGAACCGTAGGTAAATCCCGTTATTTTTTGCGACGGCGTACGATGTACTTGTCGGATTCTTTGTTTTTCTTACGAGTCTTAAATCCAAGGGTTGGTTTGCCCCAAGGTGACATTGGTGATTTACGTCCGATCGGCGCACGACCTTCACCACCACCGTGTGGGTGATCAACTGGGTTCATTACAGAACCACGAACTGTAGGACGAATGCCCAACCAGCGAGAACGACCAGCTTTACCAATATTGATAAGCTCGTGCTCTAGGTTACCAACCTGACCGATTGTAGCGCGGCAAGTAGAAAGAATCATACGAGTTTCTCCAGAACGAAGACGTACTAGTACGTATCTACCTTCTTTACCAAGAAGCTGAGCTTCTGCACCAGCAGAACGAACAAGCTGTCCGCCGCGGCCTGGCTTAAGTTCAATATTGTGAATAGTTGTACCAACTGGAATGTTGATTAGTGGAAGAGCGTTTCCTACTTTAATGTCAGCTTCAGCGCCAGACATAATTTCAGTTCCTACTTTAAGTCCTTTTGGAGCAAGAATGTAACGCTTTTCTCCATCAGCATAGTTGATAAGAGCGATGTTTGCAGAGCGGTTTGGAATCGTATTCGATCGTAGCAACGCGTCCTGGTATTCCATCTTTGTCTCGTTTAAAGTCGATTACACGATATTTACGCTTATGACCGCCACCTTGGTGACGAACAGTTAAGCGACCTTGGTTGTTACGTCCGCCTTTTTTATGAAGCGGTGCAAGCAACGATTTTTCCGGTTGGTCAGTTGTGATTTCAGCAAAGTCAGATACTGACATACCACGACGACCGTTTGTGGTCGGTTTGTACTTTTTAATCGCCATTCTTATTTCCCTCCTTCACTATTATTTTTTAGACGCCTTCAAAGAAGTCCAATTCTTTGCTTTCTGGTGTAAGCGTCACGATAGCTTTTTTGCGACGTGGTGTAAATCCGCTGTGGCGGCCAACACGTTTCTTTTTACCCATATAGTTCTGAGTATTTACTCCAGCAACTTTCACTCCGAAAATTTCTTCAAGAGCACTCTTGATTTGAGTTTTGTTAGCACGAGTATCTACTTCGAAAGTATACTTTTTGTCTGCCATTACGTCTGTAGTAGCTTCAGTAATAACGGGGCGCTTGATGATATCACGAGCGTTCATTACGCTAGCACCTCCTCTACTTTTTCCACAGCGTCTTTAGTCATAACTAGTTTATCAGCTTTAAGGACATCAAGAATGTTAAGTCCAGCTGAAGTTACAACAGTAACACCAGGAATATTGCGTGCAGATAATGCAACTGCTTCGTTATAGTCTCCTGTAACGATAAGCGCCTTGTTTTCTGCAGATAAGCTTGATAATACTGATTTCATTTCCTTTGTTTTAGGAGCATCAAAAGAAATGCTGTCCACGATGACCATATCCTCTGTTTGTACTTTAGAAGACAAAGCAGAACGGATTGCCAAACGGCGAACTTTTTTAGGTAGCTTGTAAGAATAGCTTCTTGGTGTCGGACCAAATACTACTCCACCGCCAACCCATTGTGGTGAACGGATTGAGCCCTGACGAGCACGACCTGTTCCTTTTTGGCGCCATGGTTTAGCTCCACCACCGCGTACTTCTGAACGATTTTTCACGTCATGGTTACCTTGACGCAAAGATGCTTGTTGCATGATAACCGCATCATACATAACACTTTCGTTTGGTTCGATCCCGAAGATTGCTTCAGCGAGTTCGATGTCGCCGACTTGTGCTCCGGTTTGGTTGAACATTGTTACTTTAGGCACTTGGATATCCTCCCTTCTTACTTAGCTTCTTTTGCTTTAACCGCGCTTTGGATAGTTACGTAGCTTTTCTTAGCTCCAGGTACGTTACCTTTTACTAGAATCACATTACGTTCAACATCTACTTTAACGATCTCAAGGTTTTGTACAGTTACACGTTCGCCACCCATGCGACCAGGTAGAAGTTTACCTTTCATTACACGCATTGGATCGATAGGTCCCATTGAACCTGGACGACGGTGGTAACGAGAACCGTGAGTCATTGGTCCGCGAGATTGGTTATGGCGCTTGATTGCACCCTGGAAACCTTTCCCTTTAGACGTACCAGTTACATCAACTACGTCACCTTCGTTAAAGATATCAACCTTGACTTCCTGACCAATTTCGTAACTACCTTCTGCGTTACGAATTTCTTTCACGAAGCGCTTAGGTGTTGTGCTAGCTTTTGTAGCATGGCCTTCTTCAGGCTTGTTGAAACGAGACTTTTTCTTGTCCGCAAAACCAACTTGGATTGCTTCATAGCCGTCTGTATCAACAACTTTCTTTTGAAGGACAACGTTAGGTTCTGCTTCAATTACAGTTACCGGGATAATATCTCCGTTGTCAGCAAAGACTTGTGTCATGCCTACTTTTCTTCCTAAGATTCCTTTGGTCATTCGTCACACCTCCTAATTGTTTTTAAATAATTTATTTAGCGTTCTATTAAAGTTTAATTTCAATGTCAACGCCAGACGGTAGGTCCAAACGCATTAACGAGTCAACCGTTTGTGGTGTAGGCTCGATGATGTCGATTAGACGCTTATGCGTACGCATTTCAAACTGCTCACGAGAATCTTTGTACTTGTGTACAGCACGTAGAATTGTGTAAACAGATTTTTCCGTCGGCAACGGGATTGGTCCGGATACTTGTGCACCTGAACGTTTTGCTGTTTCTACAATTTTCTCAGCAGACTGATCTAGAATACGGTGATCATATGCTTTTAAACGAATACGAATCTTTTGCTTTGCCATTATTTCCCCTCCTTTATCGCCCATATTGTTATAGACAGTTCTCCGTGAAAATAAACCCAACACACTCGCCATGGCAAAGGGGCCGGGTGTGTCAGCAACCTTCCACATCATCGCTGTTTATGACCAACATTCTTATTATACTAAACCAAATGCCTAATTGCAAGGCTTGGCGCATTTAAAAGTATGTCGATCGCACACTTTTAATAGTATAACGGCCTGAGCCATAAAATGCAAGGCCTAAAAGCAATTTCAGACTATTCTCTAACCTTGAATGGTCTTGAAAGAAATGTTTCAAACCCATTTATCCAATTTAACATAGATCCCAAATAAAAAACACCCGGAAAAATCCGGGTGTTTTGTTTAATCATAGAGATTACTCAGTGATTGTAGCTACAACGCCTGCGCCTACAGTACGTCCACCTTCACGGATAGAGAACTTAGTTCCATCTTCGATAGCGATTGGAGCGATAAGTTCAACTGTCATTTCGATGTTGTCTCCAGGCATAACCATTTCAACGCCTTCTGGAAGAGCAATTGTACCAGTTACGTCAGTTGTACGGAAGTAGAACTGAGGACGGTAGTTAGCGAAGAATGGAGTGTGACGTCCACCTTCTTCTTTTGAAAGAACGTAAACTTCAGCTTGGAACTTAGTGTGAGCTTTTACAGTTCCTGGCTTAACAAGAACTTGTCCACGCTGAATGTCGTCACGGGATACACCACGAAGAAGTGCACCAATGTTGTCGCCAGCTTCAGCATAGTCAAGAAGCTTACGGAACATTTCAACACCAGTAACTGTTGTTTTCTTGTTCTCTTCAGCAAGACCAAGGAATCTCAACTTCGTCACCGACTTTAACTTGTCCACGCTCAACACGGCCAGTTGCAACTGTACCACGACCAGTGATTGAGAATACGTCCTCAACTGGCATCATGAATGGCTTGTCAGTGTCACGTGTTGGAGTTGGGATATACTCATCAACAGCGTCCATAAGTTCGAAGATTTTTGCTTCGTACTCATCGTCGCCTTCAAGAGCTTTAAGAGCTGAACCTTTGATTACTGGAACTTCGTCGCCATCAAAGTCGTATTCAGAAAGAAGATCACGAACTTCCATTTCAACTAGTTCAAGTAGTTCTTCGTCGTCAACCATGTCACACTTGTTCAAGAATACAACAAGCATAGGTACACCAACTTGACGAGAAAGAAGGATGTGCTCACGAGTTTGTGGCATTGGGCCGTCAGCAGCAGATACTACTAGGATTCCTCCGTCCATTTGTGCAGCACCAGTGATCATGTTTTTAACATAGTCAGCGTGACCTGGGCAGTCAACGTGTGCATAGTGACGGTTTTCAGTTTCGTACTCAACGTGTGCAGTTGAGATTGTGATTCCACGTTCGCGCTCTTCAGGAGCACCATCGATTTGGTCATAAGCCATAGCAGTACCGCTACCTGAACGCTTGTGAAGCACAGAAGTGATCGCAGCTGTTAGAGTAGTTTTACCATGGTCAACGTGTCCAATTGTACCAATGTTAACGTGGGGCTTGGAGCGGTCGAATTTTTCTTTTGACATTAGTGTTTCCTCCTTTGATTACCAAGAAATTATCTATGCCAAGATAGGCGTAAGAATAAAACAATCTCGCCTATCTTAGATTACAACAAAAGTTGGTTTGCTACAATTATTCGCCTGTAGCTTTTTTAATGATTTCTTCAGAAATTGATTTTGGCACTTGCTCGTAGTGATCAAAAGTCATCGTGTAAGTACCACGGCCTTGCGTACGAGAACGAAGTGATGTTGCATAACCAAACATTTCTGAAAGTGGAACGAATGCATTGATAACTTGAGCGTTTCCGCGAGCAGTCATACCTTCAACGCGTCCGCGACGGCTAGTTACATCGCCCATGATGTCTCCCATATATTCTTCTGGCACTACAACTTCAACTTTCATCATAGGCTCTAGAAGAGCAGGGTCACAAACAGTTTTAGCTTTTTTCAAAGCCATAGATGCTGCGATCTTAAATGCCATTTCGTTTGAGTCAACGTCATGGTAAGATCCATCAACAAGACGAGCTTTCACGTCGATTAGTGGATAGCCAGCAAGAAGGCCGTTAGCCATTGCATCGCGAAGACCAGCTTCTACAGCCGGGATGTATTCACGTGGAACAACCCCACCAACGATTTTGTTTTCAAATTCGAATCCTGCGCCTTCTTCGTTAGGTTCAAATTCAACCCATACGTGTCCGAATTGTCCACGACCACCAGACTGACGTACGAATTTACCTTCAACCTTACCAGCTTGACGGATTGATTCACGGTATGCAACCTGAGGTGCACCAACAGTTGCTTCAACTTTAAACTCACGACGGAGACGGTCAACGATAATGTCAAGGTGAAGCTCACCCATACCAGAAATAATCGTTTGGCCAGTTTCTTCGTTTGTTTCAGTTTTGAAAGTTGGATCCTCTTCAGCAAGCTTAGCAAGAGCTACAGACATTTTGTCCTGGTCACTCTTCGTCTTAGGCTCGATTGCTACTGAGATAACTGGATCTGGGAAGTCCATAGATTCAAGGATAACAGTATCCTTTTCATCACATAGAGTGTCACCAGTCGAAGTATCTTTTAAACCAACTGCCGCTGCGATATCCCCTGCATATACAGTAGAGATTTCTTCACGAGAGTTAGCGTGCATCTGAAGAATACGTCCTACACGTTCACGCTTGTCTTTTGTTGAGTTCTTAACATAAGAACCAGAAGAAAGCGTTCCAGAGTAGACACGGAAGAATGTAAGCTTACCAACGTAAGGGTCAGTCATTACTTTAAATGCAAGTGCAGAGAAAGGACCATTATCGTCAGCAGTACGAAGTACTTCTTCTTCAGAATCTTTTAGATGACCTTTAATTGCTGGAACATCTAGAGGTGAAGGAAGGTAGTCTAGTACAGCATCAAGAACGAGCTGAACGCCTTTGTTCTTAAATGCAGAACCACAAAGTACAGGATAGAATTCAACGTTACAAGTTCCTTTACGGATTGCAGCTTTGATTTCTTCAACTGTTAGTTCTTCACCTTCAAGATATTTCATCATTAGGTCTTCTTCAAGCTCAGCGACAGCCTCGATAAGCTTCGTGCGGTACTCTTCAGCTTGTTCCTTGTATTCTGCAGGAATTTCGCGTGATTCTGTACGTGAACCAAGATCATCAAGATAATAGAAAGCTTCCATTGTGATAAGATCAATGATTCCTTCGAAGTCATCTTCAGCACCAATTGGTAACTGAATTGGGTGTGCGTTCGCTTGTAGACGCTCATTTAGTGTACCTGTTGAGTATAGGAAGTCTGCTCCGAGTTTATCCATTTTGTTAATGAATACAATACGCGGTACGCCGTAGTTAGTAGCTTGACGCCAAACAGTTTCTGTTTGTGGTTCAACACCAGATTGTGCATCAAGTACTGCAACTGCTCCATCCAATACACGCAATGAACGTTCAACTTCTACTGTGAAGTCTACGTGACCAGGTGTGTCAATGATGTTAACACGGTGGTCTTTCCACTGGGCAGTGGTAGCAGCAGAAGTGATTGTGATTCCACGCTCTTGCTCCTGCTCCATCCAGTCCATTTGTGACCCACCTTCGTGAGTTTCACCAATTTTGTGGATACGCCCTGAGTAGAAAAGAATACGCTCAGTAGTTGTTGTTTTACCAGCATCAATGTGAGCCATGATACCGATATTACGTGTATCTTTTAAGGAGAATTCTCTTGCCATTAGTATTTCTCCTTCCTTTTATAAAGGGATTTGGGTTGTGTGCTGATTACCAGCGATAGTGAGCAAACGCTTTGTTTGCTTCAGCCATTTTGTGCATTTCTTCACGCTTCTTAACAGAAGCACCTGTGTTGTTAGCTGCATCCATAATTTCGTTAGCAAGTCTTTCTACCATAGTCTTTTCACCGCGAAGACGGGAATAGTTTACAAGGTAGCGAAGACCTAGCGTTGTACGACGGTCTGGACGAACTTCAACTGGTACCTGGTAGTTAGCACCACCAACACGACGAGCGCGTACTTCAAGTACTGGCATAACGTTTTTCAACGCTTGGTCAAATACTTCCATAGCCTCTGTGTTTGTGCGTTCCTGAATAAGATCAAACGCTTTGTATAGTACCTGTTGAGCTTTACCTTTCTGACCGTCTACCATAAGGCGGTTGATCAGGCGAGTAACTAGCTTGGATTTGTAAATTGGATCTGGTAATACGTCGCGACGTTCTACTGGACCTTTACGTGGCATGGGTTAACCCCCTTTCATTATTTAATAAAATGATCGCTATTATTTCTTAGCTTCTTTCGGTCTCTTAGTACCGTATTTAGAACGACCTTGTCTACGGTCGTTAACACCTGCAGTGTCAAGCGCACCACGAACGATGTGGTAACGTACACCCGGTAAATCCTTAACACGTCCTCCACGGATAAGCACGACACTGTGCTCCTGAAGGTTGTGGCCGATACCTGGGATATAAGCTGTTACTTCAATTCCGTTAGTAAGACGAACACGAGCGTATTTACGCAATGCGGAGTTCGGCTTCTTAGGAGTCATCGTACCTACACGAGTACATACACCACGTTTTTGTGGAGATGAAAGGTCTGTATGAGACTTTTTGAAGCTGTTATACCCTTTGTTCAATGCTGGAGAATCGGATTTCTTTGTTTTAGAAACGCGTCCTTTGCGAACAAGTTGGTTAATAGTTGGCATTTTGTTTTCCTCCCTTCTTTTGTTAATAGCAAGCCCACACATCCAGGTGGTTCATGTATAGATAAAAGGAAAGTTTTTGCCTGACAGTACATGCCTTGCCTGGCAAAAACGGTTATGCTTTTATCGTAACTGTTGCCGCGCCGACTTCGATTCCACATGCCTTACCGAGTTTTTTCATAGAATCCACTCGATGAACCGGTATGCTCTTCTCTTCGGCGAGTGCAACAACTTTAGAAGTTACCCTGCGATCAGCGTCGTCAGCGATGAAAACTTCCTTCGCTTCTCCAATCTGGAGGGCCTTAAGAGTTTGTTTCGTCCCAATAATCAATTCATCTGCCTGTGATACTTTTTCATAAGACACGAACATATCCTCCAAAGTAACAGGATTATCGGGAGCACCTTGGATATAATATCACCCTGCACTCCCGATGTCAACACTTCCCCTGTTTATTCTTGACTAACTAATGCACTTTCTTCTTGTTCCAAAAGCTGTTCAGCCTCTTGAGCTTCACCAGCTACGTTGATTCTACGGTAACGTTGCATACCAGTACCTGCCGGAACAAGTTTACCGATAATAACATTTTCCTTAAGACCAAGTAGCTCATCACGCTTACCTTTGATTGCCGCATCAGTTAGGACACGAGTTGTTTCCTGGAAGGATGCTGCTGATAAGAATGACTCTGTTTCAAGAGAAGCTTTCGTAATACCAAGAAGTACCGGACGACCAGTTGCAGGTAAGCCACCTTGTTTAAGAACTTTACGGTTAACACCTTTAAACTGGTGAATATCGATTAGAGATCCTGGTAGTACTTCAGTATCACCCGCATCGATCACACGGATCTTACGCATCATCTGACGTACCATTACCTCAACGTGCTTATCGCCAATTTCAACACCCTGCATGCGATATACCTTCTGTACTTCTGCTAGAAGATACTCTTGAACGCCGTCGATACCACTGATTGTAAGGAGCTGTTTAGGATCTATCGAACCTTCAGTAAGAGGTTGACCCGCCTTTACTTCATCTCCAATAACAACTTTCAAACGTGCACCGTAAGGCACAGGGTAGTTTCTTGTCTCAGTCTCACCTTGAACGACAATCTCTTTCTTCTCTTTTACCTCAGCTAAATCAATCACTTTACCGTCTAGCTCAGACACAACCGCCTGACCTTTCGGGTTACGTGCTTCAAATAGCTCTTGGATACGAGGAAGACCTTGAGTAATATCGTCTCCGGCAACCCCACCTGTGTGGAATGTACGCATCGTCAACTGTGTACCCGGCTCACCGATTGATTGAGCAGCAATGATTCCAACTGCTTCTCCAACTTCAACACGAGTACCTGTTGCAAGGTTACGTCCATAACACTTTTTACAAACGCCATGGCTAGTGCTACATGTAAAGGCAGAGCGGATATAGACATTCTCAATACCAGCTTCTACGATTTCAGTAGCGATGTCTTCTGTAATCAGGTTGTTTTTCTCAACAAGTATTTCATTTGTCTCAGGATGTCTCACTTTCTTAAAGGCAACACGGCCTACAAGACGATCATACAATCCTTCGATTAATTCATTCCCATTCTTAATTGCACTAACTTCAAGGCCTCTATCTGTACCGCAGTCATCCTCGCGAACAATAACATCCTGCGCCACGTCAACTAGACGACGAGTAAGATAACCTGAGTCAGCTGTTTTAAGGGCCGTATCGGCAAGACCTTTACGAGCACCGTGTGTTGAAATAAAGTATTCAAGTACCGTTAGACCTTCACGGAAGCTGGATTTAATCGGAAGTTCAATGATCTGTCCGGATGGGTTAGCCATCAATCCACGCATACCTGCAAGCTGAGTAAAGTTAGATGCGTTACCTCGAGCACCAGAATCACTCATCATAAAGATTGGGTTATCTTTTTCAAGACGAGTCATTAGTTTCTCTTGGATACGGTCTTTTGCACTACTCCAGATTGCAATAACACGATCATAACGTTCATCGTCAGTGATCAAACCACGACGGAACTGCTTAAGCACTTTTTCAACTTTTTCTTCTGCCTCATGAATGATTTCTTGCTTCTCAGCGAGCACCACTACGTCAGCTACACCAACGGTAATACCAGCTTTTGTTGAAAACTTGAAGCCTAGATCTTTCATGCGGTCAAGCATGCGAGACGTTTCTGTAACTTTAAATCGCTTGAACACTTCAGCGATGATCTTACCAAGAATGCCTTTCTTAAATGGTGCAATCAGTTCGCGCTGAGCAATTTCTTCTTTTACATTCACACCGTGAGGAAGGAAGTAATGCTCTGGTGTAGCAATTTCAAGGTTACTTGTAGTCGGCTCATTAATATACGGGAACGACTCCGGAAGAATTTCGTTGAAGATCAACTTACCAACCGTTGTCACAAGCAATTGCTTGTTCTGCTCTTCAGTGAAGGCAGATTTATTTAGTGAAGCAGCAGGAATTGCTACACGAGAATGTAAATGTGCAAATCCATTCTGATATGCAATTAGTGCTTCATTTGTATCTTTGTATACAGACCCTTCACCAACTGCTCCTTCACGTTCCATTGTTAGGTAATAGTTACCTAATACCATATCCTGTGAAGGCGTTACAACCGGCTTACCATCTTTCGGGTTAAGGATGTTTTGTGCCGCAAGCATTAAGATCCGTGCTTCAGCTTGTGCTTCAGCAGATAGCGGTACGTGAACGGCCATTTGGTCACCATCAAAGTCAGCGTTATATGCTGTACATACGAGTGGGTGAAGACGAATCGCGCGTCCTTCAACAAGAATCGGTTCAAATGCCTGGATACCAAGTCTGTGAAGCGTAGGTGCACGGTTTAGAAGAACTGGATGTTCTTTAATAACGTTTTCCAATACGTCCCAAACTTCAGGATGAACCTTTTCAACTTTACGTTTCGCACTCTTAATGTTATGTGCTAGACCTTTTGATACAAGCTCTTTCATAACGAAAGGTTTGAATAGTTCAAGCGCCATTTCTTTCGGAAGTCCACACTGGTACATCTTCAAGTGAGGTCCAACGACGATAACGGAACGACCTGAATAGTCAACACGCTTACCTAGTAGATTCTGACGGAAACGACCTTGCTTCCCTTTCAGCATGTGAGAAAGAGATTTCAATGGACGATTACCAGGACCAGTTACTGGACGACCGCGACGGCCGTTATCAATAAGGGCATCAACAGCTTCTTGAAGCATGCGCTTCTCATTCTGTACGATGATGCTTGGTGCGCCAAGATCCAACAAACGCTTCAGACGATTGTTACGGTTGATTACACGACGATACAGATCATTTAGATCTGAAGTTGCGAATCGTCCACCATCAAGTTGTACCATCGGACGAAGCTCTGGTGGAATAACCGGAAGGACATCTAAAATCATCCAAGAAGGGTTATTTCCTGAGCCACGGAAAGCCTCAAGTACTTCAAGACGCTTAATCGCACGAGTTCTGCGTTGGCCTTGAGCTGTTTTAAGCTCTTCTTTAAGAATATCGACTTCTTTATCAAGATCGATATCAAAAAGAAGTCTGCGGATTGCTTCCGCACCCATTTCTGCAGAGAAGGTTTTGCCATACTTTTCACGGTATGCGCGATACTCCTTCTCTGAAAGAAGTTGTTTCTTCTCAAGCGGCGTGTCACCAGCTTCAGTTACAACGTAAGAAGCAAAATAAATCACTTCTTCTAGTGCACGTGGCGACATGTCGAGAACAAGTCCCATACGACTTGGAATGCCTTTAAAGTACCAGATGTGAGAGACAGGAGCAGCTAGCTCGATGTGCCCCATTCTCTCACGACGGACCTTCGCACGTGTTACTTCAACTCCGCAGCGGTCACAAACGACACCTTTATAACGGATACGCTTGTATTTCCCACAATGACACTCCCAGTCCTTTGTGGGTCCGAAGATACGCTCACAGAAAAGTCCATCTTTCTCTGGCTTCAAGGTACGGTAGTTAATGGTTTCTGGCTTCTTAACTTCTCCTCTTGACCAGGAGCGGATTTTATCCGGTGACGCCAGACCGATTTTCATATACTCAAATTTATTGACATCTATCAAGGGGCCTACCTCCCTTTAGAATTCAGGTTTAACCCTTACTCACTCGCCTGATTTGACCCAACATTCAAGTTTAGTTTCTCACTGGATTGATCTTCTTCATCGTCTAACTCTTTCATCTCAATCTCTTGCTCATCACTTGCTAGCATTTTGACATCCATACCAAGTGATTGCAGCTCTTTGATTAGAACTTTAAACGATTCTGGAATACCAGGCTCAGGAACATTTTCACCTTTAACAATTGCTTCATAAGTCTTAACACGTCCAACAACATCATCTGACTTAACAGTCAAAATCTCTTGAAGGGTGTATGCAGCACCATATGCTTCGAGTGCCCATACTTCCATCTCACCAAAACGCTGTCCACCGAATTGTGCTTTACCACCCAGCGGTTGCTGTGTAACAAGTGAGTACGGTCCAGTAGAACGCGCGTGAAGCTTGTCATCGACCATGTGAGCAAGTTTGATCATATACATGACACCGACAGAAATGCGGTTATCAAATGGTTCACCTGTACGACCATCGTAGAGAACAGTTTTACCATCTCGTGGCATACCTGCTTCTTCTAACGTTTCCCATACATCTTCCTCACGTGCACCATCAAATACTGGCGTTGCAACGTGAATTCCAAGTGCACGTGCAGCCATACCAATGTGCAACTCTAGTACCTGTCCAATGTTCATACGAGAAGGAACACCGAGTGGGTTCAACATGATATCGATTGGTGTGCCGTCTGGTAGGTAAGGCATGTCTTCTTCAGGAAGAATCCTTGAAATAACACCTTTGTTACCATGACGACCAGCCATTTTATCTCCTTCATGAATTTTACGCTTCTGGACAATATAAACACGAACAAGCTGATTCACTCCCGGTGGAAGCTCATCTCCGTCTTCACGGTTAAAGATCTTCACATCAAGGACGATTCCATCTCCACCATGTGGTACTCGGAGAGAGGTATCACGAACTTCACGAGCTTTTTCACCAAAGATTGCATGAAGGAGACGCTCTTCCGCAGTTAGCTCAGTTACACCTTTTGGCGTTACTTTACCAACAAGGATATCTCCGTCTTTTACTTCAGCACCCATGCGAATAATTCCGCGTTCATCAAGGTTGCGCAGCGCATCTTCCCCAACGTTCGGAATGTCACGAGTAATCTCTTCAGGTCCAAGCTTTGTATCGCGAGCTTCAGATTCATATTCTTCAATATGAATTGATGTATAAACGTCATCTTTTACAAGACGTTCGCTCATAATAATAGCATCCTCGTAGTTGTAACCTTCCCAAGTCATGAATCCGACAAGAACGTTACGTCCAAGGGCCATTTCGCCTTTTTCCATTGAAGGACCATCACCAAGGATTTCACCTTTTACGACGCGATCGCCTTCAACAACAATTGGCTTTTGGTTATAACACGTTCCCTGGTTGGAACGAATAAATTTAAGCAATTTGTAACGATCAAGATCACCTTTTACTTCCTGACCATCAATGATAGAAATGCGACGAACATGAATTTCTGCAGCAGATGCAAACTCAACAAGACCGTCGTGTTTACAAATGACAGCAGCACCAGAATCTTTTCCGTTAACATGCTCCATCCCAGTTCCAACAATTGGTGCTTCAGGAACCATCAAAGGTACAGCTTGACGCTGCATGTTCGCACCCATTAGCGCACGGTTGGAGTCATCATTCTCAAGGAACGGGATACAAGCCGTTGCTGCCGAAACAACCTGTTTCGGGGATACGTCCATATAATCAATTTTTTCACGGGCGATGATAATGTTTTCGTCACGGAAACGGGCAACAATATCTTCGTCCTGGAATGAACCATCTTCATTGAGTTTTGCGTTTGCTTGGGCCACAACGTAGTTATCCTGTTCATCGGCAGTTAGGTAGTCAATATACTCCGTTACTTTACCTGTTTCAGGGTCTACTCTGCGGTATGGTGTCTCAATAAAGCCAAACTTATTAACTCTTGCGTAAGAAGACAATGAGTTAATTAGTCCGATGTTTGGTCCCTCTGGCGTTTCGATCGGACACATTCTTCCATAGTGAGAATAGTGTACGTCTCGAACCTCGAATCCTGCACGCTCACGTGTTAGACCACCAGGTCCTAGTGCAGATAAACGGCGCTTGTGAGTTAACTCAGCTAGCGGGTTTGTCTGATCCATGAACTGGGATAACTGCGAGCTACCAAAGAATTCTTTAATGGATGCAATAACAGGACGAATATTAATTAGCGCCTGTGGCGTAATCACGTTCGTATCCTGGATTGACATACGCTCACGAACAACACGTTCCATACGAGATAAACCGATGCGGAATTGGTTCTGGAGGAGTTCACCAACAGAACGCAGGCGACGGTTACCTAGATGGTCAATGTCATCTGTGTTTCCTACTTGATGTAGAAGATTAAAGAAGTAGTTAATAGAAGAAATGATATCGCCAGGTGTAATATTCTTTACGCCTGTCTCTACTCCACCATTTCCAATTACATTAATAACTCTCTCACCTTCTGGATCATCAGGTGCATACACTTTAATGGATTGCAGACCGATAGACTCGTCTTCTATTACTCCTCCATGAGGCTCAACGTCTTTAAAACCTACGTTAGTCTCTAGAGCAGGAAGAATTCTGTCAAGGAGACGACGATCGAGGATCGCGCCTTCTTCTGCAATCACTTCGCCAGTTTCAGGGTCAACGAGTGTTTCTGCAAGACGTTGATTGAATAGGCGATTTTTAATATGAAGCTTCTTGTTAATCTTGTAACGTCCAACGTTTGCAAGATCATAGCGCTTTGGATCAAAAAAGCGGGAATCAAGTAAGCTTTTGGCGTTATCGACAGTCGGAGGCTCACCAGGACGTAAGCGTTCGTAGATTTCTAGAAGCGCTTTTTCTGTGCCGTCCGTGTTGTCTTTTTCCAGGGTATTGCGAAGATACTCATCTTCACCTAGGAGATCTATGATTTCTTGATCAGACCCAAACCCTAACGCTCTGAGCAGCACCGTAATTGGTAGCTTTCTAGTACGGTCGATTCGTACATAGACAATATCTTTGGCATCAGTTTCAAATTCCAGCCATGCTCCTCGGTTTGGAATGACAGTAGCTGTATATCCTTTTTTGCCGTTCTTATCGATCTTTTCACTATAGTAGACACTTGGAGAACGCACGAGCTGAGATACGATTACGCGTTCTGCCCCATTAATTACAAACGTACCTGTTTCAGTCATTAATGGGAAGTCACCCATGAACACTTCCTGTTCCTTTACTTCGCCTGTTTCTTTATTGATCAAGCGTACTTTTACTCGTAAAGGTGCAGAATAGGTTACATCTCGCTCTTTGGTTTCTTCCACGGGATACTTAGGTTCACCGAGGCTGTAATCAATAAATTCCAGCACAAGATTACCTGTGAAATCTTCGATTGGAGAAATATCCTGGAACATTTCTCGTAAACCCTCATCAAGAAACCATTGATAAGAAGCCGTTTGAATCTCAATTAGATTTGGCAAATCCAACACTTCTTTGATTCGCGCGTAGCTTCTTCTTTGGCGGTGGCGTCCATACTGAACTAGTTGGCCTGTCAAATGATTCACCCCTCAAATCCAGCGTATTTATTTTCTTAGTCCATTGAGATTCTGCTAAATCGAATCTATCGTTGGACAAAAAAAGAAAAAGGGCATTGATAAAATTCCCCTTAACTATAAACGATTATATTAGTTTTTCCAGACGACGGCATTTTATACCTCTTTGCATATGAAAGCGAAAAAGGCCTGGAAAATCCATCATTGGCATTATATTATATTAGCATAGGCCGTCCATGAAGTCAAAGGATAATTTCATAATTTACTTGACTGCTTTAAGAATATAGTATCCTTTCTTTTTCACAACGGTTTCAACGTGTTCAAACATTTCTTCAAGTTTTGTAACAGCTGAGGGGGCACCTTGTTTCTTTTGAATAACAACCCAAAGTGTACCTCGTTCTTTCAATACGTGATGGGCATCTTCAAATATGCCATGCACAACATCTTTTCCCGCGCGTATCGGTGGGTTCGTAAGGACGGAAGCAAACCGTTGATCTTTTACTGCACTTAACTGATCGCTCGTCATCACCGTCACATTATGAACACGATTCTTAATCGCGTTGTTCATCGCAAGCTCAGTTGCACGTTCATTTATGTCCAGCATATAAAAGCGACGATTCGAAAATTCAGAAGCAAGTGATATACCGATTGGGCCATAGCCGCATCCAGCATCTACTATATCCCCTTCAACCTCAGGTTCTTCAAATGATTCGATTAGAAGCTTACTTCCAAAATCGACTTCTTTTTTTGAAAAAACACCAGAATCAGTTTTGAATTGGAGTTGTTGGCCTCGTAAATCCGCAACGATTTTGTTCGGATTACTTTTTACACCGGGGTTTTTCGTATAATAATGTTCACTCATCAATTTCCCTCTTTTCATCGCCTTTTCGAACAGATTACCCATCTACTATGACATCTATAATGAGTAGCACCAAATAACAAAAAGCTCGCTTTTAAAAGCGAGCTTTTGTTTCAGACAAATGACTACTTAACTTCTACTACTGCGCCTACTTCTTCAAGCTTGCCTTTAAGCTCTTCAGCTTCTTCTTTAGCAACGCCTTCTTTAATAGAGCTTGGTGCGCCGTCAACTAGTTCTTTAGCTTCTTTCAAGCCAAGACCAGTGATTTCGCGAACAACTTTGATGACCTTGATTTTGCTGCTTCCAGCACTTTCAAGAACTACATCAAATTCAGTTTTCTCTTCAGCAGCACCTTCTGCTGCGCCACCTGCTGCTGCTACTGGAGCTGCTGCAGTTACACCAAATTCTTCTTCGATCGCTTTAACTAGGTCGTTAAGCTCAAGAACTGTCATTTCTTTGATTGCTTCAATGATTTGCTCGTTACCCATGAGTAAATCCTCCTTAATTTTTGTTTTTATTTATACCAATTGATAGACGGTTAAATTACGCGCCTTGTTCTTCCTTTTGATCAGCCACAGCTTTTGTAGCAAGTGCCATATTGCGCATAGGTGCTTGAAGCACAGATAGCAACATAGAAAGTAGTCCTTCGCGGTTTGGTAGGTCCGCAAGTTCTTTGATCTTTTCTACTGAAACAACGCCGCCTTCGATTACGCCAGTCTTGATTTCAAGAGCTTCGTGATTTTTAGCGAAGTTGTTCAAAATTTTAGCAGGAGCAACAACATCTTCATTGCTGAACGCGATTGCCGTAGGACCGACAAGGTGTTCATTCAAATCAGTAAGTTCAAGCTCTTCTGCAGCGCGACGAGTCATTGTGTTCTTGTAAACACGGAACTCAACGTTTGCATCACGCAATTGCTTACGAAGCTCAGTTACTTCAGAAACATCAAGTCCGCGATAATCAACCAAAATTGTTGATTGGCTCTCACGTAGTTTGTCTGCAATTTCCGTAACTAGTTGCTTCTTCTGTTCAACTATACTGCTCATAGTTCCACCTCCTAAAGAAATGTATCTATACCGCCCTGGAATATGAGGTCATATAAAAAGCCTCCACATCCGAAGACATGAAGGCTTTACGATTACATACGTATCGAATCACTTCACACCTCGGCAGGATATTAAGTGCGAGTGCACCCCTGCTGTCTACGGTACAGAAAGTATTAATTTATCAAACAACATTTACAAGTATATTTAATAGCTACGCAAATGTCAACAGCTAATTTAATTAGCGGTAAGTTGATGCGTTAACTTTAACACCAGGTCCCATTGTAGATGTAACCGAAATGTTTTTAAGGTATGTGCCTTTAGCAGCTGCAGGCTTAACTTTCACAAGAGTTTCTACAAGTGTGTTCAAGTTTTCTACAAGCTTGTCAGCTTCAAAAGATACTTTACCAATCGGTGCGTGGACGTTACCAGCACGATCAACGCGGTACTCTACTTTACCAGCTTTGATTTCGTTAACAGCTTTTTCAACATCAAACGTTACTGTTCCAGTTTTCGGGTTTGGCATTAAGCCTTTTGGTCCAAGTACACGACCTAGCTTACCAACTTCGCCCATCATATCTGGAGTTGCAACGATTACGTCAAACTCAAACCAACCTTGGTTGATTTTAGCGATATAATCAGCTTCCCCAACATAGTCAGCGCCAGCTGCTTCAGCTTCTTTCGCTTTTTCACCTTTTGCGAAAACAAGAACGCGTTGAGTTTTACCAGTTCCGTTTGGAAGTACAACCGCGCCACGAACCTGCTGGTCGTTTTTCTTAGGGTCTACTCCTAGACGAATTGCTGCTTCAACTGTTCCATCAAAGTTTCCTACAGAAGTTTTCTTTACAAGTTCAACTGCTTCTTGAGGCTCATAGAAAGTTGTACGTTCAACTAGCTTGGCAGCCTCCTGGTATCTTTTACCTCTTTTTGCCATTTTGTGTTCCTCCTTGAATGTGGTTTAGCGGATTAACCTCCCACTATTTATGATGACAGATGATCGACATCATAATAAAAGTTGCGAACCTGTAAAACACAGGCAGGAATCCCTTTTAATCGCAACGGCTTGTGTAACATTAATCTTCGATCGTAATTCCCATGCTACGTGCAGTACCTTCAACCATACGCATTGCAGAATCAACATTCGCTGCGTTAAGGTCTGGCATCTTTGTTTCAGCGATTTCACGCACTTTATCACGCTTCACAGTCGCAACTTTGTTGCGGTTTGGTTCACCAGAACCTGACTCGATTCCTGCTGCTTTCTTAAGAAGAACTGCAGCTGGTGGAGTTTTAGTGATAAATGTAAATGAACGGTCTTCAAAAACCGTGATTTCTACTGGAATGATTCATACCAGCCTGGTCAGAAGTACGAGCATTAAACTCTTTACAGAATCCCATGATGTTAACTCCAGCTTGACCTAGTGCAGGTCCTACTGGCGGTGCAGGATTCGCCTTCCCAGCCGGGATTTGCAATTTAACAACTTTGATTACCTTTTTAGCCACGCGACACACCTCCTTAAGTCCGTGATGTGGTATTTGGGTGTTTACACCCTCCCACCTTATATATCAATTGTATGTCTCGATTAGTATGAGACTCATGAAACATTAAAATTCTATCATTAATCGAAAAGTTAAGCAAGGCCTTTTCAATTAGAACTTTTCAACTTGTCCAAAATTCAGTTCTACAGGTGTTTCTCTACCGAACATATTGACATGTACTTTCACTTTTCCTTTATCCATATCAATTCCTTCAACAGAACCTACGAAATCAGCAAACGGACCCTCTTTTACTTTTACTTTCTCTTTAAGCTCAAAGTCTACGTCCGCTTTAGGTTGCTCCATTCCCATTTGCTTAAGAAGTGATTCTACTTCTTCAGGAAGCAAAGCCGTCGGTTTTGAACCAGCACCACTAGAACCTACGAATCCAGTAACACCCGGGGTGTTTCGGACAACATACCATGAATCATCCGTCATGACCATCTCTGTAATAACATAGCCAGGAAAGACTTTTTTCATAACCGTTTTCTTCTTACCATTCTTCTCTTCTGTTTCTTCTTCTACAGGGACGAGAACACGAAAGATTTTATCCGTCATGCCCATTGTCTCAACCCTTTTTTCAAGGTTGGTCTTTACTTTGTTTTCATACCCTGAATACGTATGAACAACATACCATCTTTTTTCCATATATGCAGGACTGTGTCCTTCCCTCCCCAACTCATTTACTCTTTCATTCTAACCTCGAGAATGAATTTTTATAACGATTTATCCTAAAATGAGGCGGATTATTGAGGAAATACCCTGGTCGATCAACGCAAAGAATACAGCTATAAAAATAACCGTTGTAACAGTTACGATTGTATAGCGAGTCAATTCCTTACGTGTAGGCCAGCTTACCCGCTTCATTTCACTTGCGACATTACGAAAGAACTTACCAGAACGTTGAACAATACTTGCCATTACTTGTTACCCCCAATTAATCTGGCGGAAAACTCCCCCGAGAATCTATTTTGTCGTTTGCCTCTAGAAGCAAACACCCTGCGAGGCATTACTTTGTTTCACGATGCATAGTATGAGCACCGCAGTATTTGCAATACTTCTTAACTTCGATGCGGGCCGGGCTTGTCTGTGAGTTTTTCATAGTTGTATAGTTTCGGCTATTGCATTGAACACATGCTAGTACTGCCTTTTTACGCATAATGACACCTTCCTAAGCCGCGCAGTAGTGAAGTTTGACTTTATATAAGCTTTCTTATATCAAAAAAGAGCAAAATAAAAAAACGTTCAGCTACCCTGTGACGTTCTTACAAACCTAACAAAAAATTGACATTCTTACTTTTACAACTTTATCATAGCGCGTTTTGGCATGTCAATAAAGCCCACGAAAGACAGACATAGAAAAAGAGTAGGGGCCGCCCCTACTCTCTCTTCTTATTTCTAATAGGTTTGTCCATATTAAAGGCTGACTTCCCGAAGTTCCAGATAACGCTCTAATTTACGTTTTACCCGTTGTAAGGCATTATCAATGGACTTAACATGTCGGTTTAAATCAACCGATATTTCTTGATAAGACCGTCCATCGAGATAAAGCATTAACACCTTTCTCTCTAAATCGCTTAAAATTTCAGACATTTTAAGTTCGATGTCATCAAACTCTTCCTGATTAATAATCAATTCCTCTGGATCTGTCACTTTTGTTCCACATATAACGTCAAGCAATGTCCGATCCGACTCTTCGTCGTAAATAGGCTTATCAAGCGATACGTAAGAATTCAGTGGAATATGCTTTTGTCTTGTGGCAGTTTTGATAGCTGTAATCATCTGCCGGGTGATACACAGTTCGGCAAACGCTTTAAAAGATGAGAACTTGTCCCCTCTAAAATCACGAATGGCTTTGTACAGACCGATCATTCCTTCTTGAATGATATCTTCTCGATCTGCTCCAATGAGAAAATACGACCTCGCTTTAGCGCGTACGAAATTTTTGTACTTCGTAATCAAATGTTCCAACGCTCTACTGTGACCTTCATGAACCATGATGACGAGCATCTCATCATCAAGTTGATCGAATGCTACGTGTTCCAGGTGTCTTGGGTCTACTGACTGTTGTTCTTGATCTACCGTGCTTTCTTTGAGGTCTACTGTACTCAATATGCGTTCCCCCCGACCAGTACGCTATATAGAAATATTATACAGTACGTGTCGAAAAATCGTCAACAGCCTATTTACCGCCTCTTCGCCATTTTTCAAATATTTCGCTAATTTCTTCGGATAAATGCAGACCGGGCGAACGATTTCGCCGATTTTCGGTATTTACACTTTTTTCGATTCCTTTTTCAATTCCTTGCATTTCATTGTATAGCTCTCGAGCTGATTTCCTTAAGGCACCTTGGCCAAAAATCGCCCATTGCTCCGTATAATCTGACGTAGCAACGTGAATTTGCGTGCGAATTCCTTTAAGCTCTCTCGCCATCTTCTCAATTCGCTCATCCGCTGTTTCATTCTCCCTCGTATAAATCACTTCAACCCGATACTGACTATGACGCTTTTCAATACCGTGGGAGAGGTGAGCGTCAAATACGACGATCACCCGATAGCCAGTATATGCTTGGTACTCGGCCATTTTCTCAATCAAGAGCTCACGTGCCTTACTAAAGTCTCTCTCTTTCAGAGATCTTAATTCCGGCCAGGCTCCAATGATGTTATACCCGTCCACTAACAGCACATCCATGATTTACTCCCCCAGAGGATGACGTTGTCTGTAAACCTCATACATCATTAATCCTGCTGCGACCGATGCATTGAGCGAGGTTACTTTTCCAGCCATCGGAAGGCTTACAAGAAAGTCGCATTTATCTTTAATCAAACGGCCCATGCCCTTTCCTTCACTTCCGATAACAAGTCCAATTCCCATATCATAATCTGCTTGTCGATAATCTTGTCCGCCTTGTGCATCTGTGCCGACAAACCAAATCCCACGCTCTTTCAACTCATCCATAGTCCTTGCAAGATTTGTTACACGTGCAACAGGAATATACTCTATGGCACCTGTCGAGGATTTTGCTACTGTAGATGTTAAGCCAACCGCTCTCCGCTTTGGAATAATGACCCCATGCGCTCCTGCTGAATCAGCCGTTCTTAAAATTGAGCCGAGATTATGCGGGTCTTCAATTTCATCTAGCACAAGGAAAAAGGGAGCTTCTCCAGACTCCTCTGCTTTTTTAAATAAATCATCCAGATCAGCGTATTCGTATGCTGCAATCGAAGCGACTACACCTTGATGATTGCTCTCTCCAGATAACTGTTCAAGCTTTCGCTTAGGTACAAATTGAACAAGTACATTTTGTTCCTTAGCTTTTTGAATCAAATTCTGAAGGGGTCCTTTTTGGGACCCTTCATTAATCCAAATCTTGTTGATCTCATGTCCCGATCGTAACGCTTCAAGAACAGAGTTTCGTCCTACAATAAATTCTTTCTCCATCTCACTTCACTTCTTTCTTCGGTTGTTCTACAAATTCATAAAGTTTCTCCAAAAGTTCATCGACTCTGTGATCATTTCCCTGTAAGTAGTGATAGCCAAACAACGCTTCAAGAGCCGTTGAATACTTGTACGTGCTGACACTCGTGTTTTTAGGTACCGTTCCAGATTTTGCATTACGTCCTCTACGAACAACACCCGCTTCTTCTTCCGAAAGCCACTCTTGCTTCAGTACATGATGAAGGTAGGCCGCCTGAGCTTTAGCAGATACGTATGTTGTTGCTGTGCGATGCAACTGATTCGGGCGAATGTGCCCAAGTGATAATAACCGCTTCCGCACATTAATCTCAATAACAGAGTCACCCATATACGCCAGTGCAAGAGAATTCAGTTGCTTTACATCCATTTCCTTCATATCCTACATCCTTTTCCAGCGAACGCCTTGAGGAGTATCCTCAAGAAGTATTCCCTGCTCTTTCAATTCATCGCGAATTTCGTCTGCTCTGCTGAAATTACGCTGTTTTCTAGCTTCATTCCGTTCTTCAATCAGCTGATCAACATCTTCATCTAAAAGTGCTTTTTCCTGTTTAAACGAAATACCAAGAACCGAGCCAAAATCAGCAAAACGTTCCATAAATTGCTCAAGTACGTCTTTTGAAGAATTTGTTCCTTGAAGGTATAGATTCGCTTCTTTTGAGAGTTCAAATAAAATGGAAATAGCGTTAGCTGTATTAAAGTCATCGTCCATCTCAGTTACAAAGCGCTTGCGATAGTCCTCAATTTTCTCTTTCCACTCTTGAACATCCTCAGCAAGATCTGCACTATTTAAAAGACGGTGCTCTAGATTCTCGACCGTATCTTTGATGCGATTCGAGTCCTGTTTTCGCACTTGCTAAAAGTTCATGATCGAAGTTAATGGGATTGCGATAATGAACAGACAACATAAAGAATCGGATGGCTTCAGGATCGTGTTGTTTGATCAAATCATGAACGAGGACAAAGTTACCGAGTGATTTAGACATTTTTTCGTTGTTAATATTGATATACCCGTTATGGAGCCAATAATTCGCAAAAGGCTGACCAGTTAACGCTTCTGTTTGCGCAACCTCGTTTTCGTGGTGTGGGAATGCAAGGTCTTTTCCACCGGCATGAATATCAATCGTATCTCCTAGGTATTTCTTTGCCATTGCAGAGCATTCAATATGCCACCCCGGGCGTCCCTCTCCCCATGGACTCGCCCAGGAGATCTCACCTTCTTTAGCTGCTTTCCAAAGAGTAAAATCAAGCGGATCTTCTTTCTTTTCACCAACTACAATACGTGACCCCAACTTAAGTTCATCAATGGATTGATGTGATAACTTGCCATACCCCTCAAATTGACGTGTTCTAAAATACACATCACCTTCAGACTCGTAGGCATAATTCTTTTCAATAAGCGCCTTGATAAAATCAATAATTTCTTGCATGTTTTCAGTTACCCTTGGATGTTCATTTGCTTTTTTAACACCCAGTGCACCCGTATCCTCATGGTAAGCTGCGATAAAACGCTCAGCGACATTTGGCACGTCGTCACCTAACTCGTTAGCTGCGCGGATTAACTTATCGTCCACATCTGTAAAGTTAGAAACATAATGGACGTCATACTCTCGATATTCAAGATAACGGCGAACAACGTCAAAGACAATGGCCGGTCGCGCGTTTCCGATATGAATATAGTTATAAACGGTCGGACCACACACGTACATTCTCACTTTTCCTTCTTCAATGGGTTGAAACACTTCTTTCTTCTGCGTCAAAGTGTTATATAGCTTAATCGCCATCGTTTTCACTCCTCTTTCGTAACGTTCGAACTTCTTCTTGTAAGCTCTTCATTTCTTGCTCCATTTGTTTGAATTTATCGGCTACAGGATCGGGCATTTTATGATGATCTAAATGATGAGGTACTTTAACACCATTTTGGATAACGACTCTCCCTGGTATACCAACAACCGTAGAATTCACAGGAACGTCCTGCAACACAACTGATCCAGCCCCTACTTTTGAATTTTCTCCAATCGTTATCGATCCAAGTATCTTTGCCCCAGTCGCAACGAGCGTATTATCTTCCAGAGTAGGGTGACGTTTCCCTTTTTCTTTTCCAGTACCGCCAAGAGTAACTCCCTGAAATAGCGTGACATTATTGCCAATCTCACATGTTTCTCCGATTACGACGCCCATCCCATGATCAATAAAACATCGTTCCCCGATAGTCGCTCCTGGATGTATTTCAATACCGGTGAAAAAGCGGCTAATTTGAGAGACAGCTCTTGCAAGAAAAAAGAATTTCTTTTTCCAAAACCAGTGTGCCACGCGATGAGACCAGATCGCATGAAGTCCTGCATAAGTTAAAATCACTTCAAAGTAACTTCTAGCTGCAGGATCTTGATCAAATACCACATCAATATCCTGTTTCAACGTCTTCCACATGTGTTCACCCCTCTCCTCATACTTCTATAAAATGAATTTGAATGAGATCTATTGGCCATTAGCCCATTGAGTCAATTGATTAAAAAAAGGCGCCTCTGTGTGATCTTTCCATCACACAGAGACGCCTTCGCGTGGTTCCACTCTGCTTCGAACATTTCTAAGAAATGCTCCTATCACCGATAACGGCGGCACCGCTCCTAACTATTCACCATGATGGCTTTCGAAAGAAGACTCAGAGGGGCATTTCAATAAGTGAATCCTTAAGCTGCTTTCAGCCGGGGACAGCTCTCTCTAAAAAGAATGGCACTCATCTACTTTTCCTCTTCAACGTTTGTGAAAGTCTCTATTGTTTAGGCTTTACTCATCGCAAGAACTTGATTCAAGCGTGCATTAACTGTTTCTCTTCCAAGTAAGGCAATTGCCTGCGGAAGTTCAGGACCGTGCGTTTCACCTGTCGTTGCCACACGAATTGGCATAAACAGTTTTTTCCCTTTGTGTCCAGTTGCCTTTTGAGTAGCCTTAATCGCTGACTTAATAGCCGCTGGCTCAAATTCTTCAACATCTTTAAGCTGATCTAAAAACCCTTGCATGACTTCAGGAATTTGTTCTTCATTTAACACTGTCATCGCTTCTTCATTATACTGAATTTCTTGTTTAAAGAACAACTCAGTAAGCTCAACGATTTCTCTTCCGTAATGAAGCTGCTCTTGATAAAGAGCAATCAGTTCCTTCGCCCACTCTTTTTGTTCAGCTGTCATTTCAAGCGGGAATCTTCCTGCTTCTACAAGATGAGGGAGTGCAAGCTCCACCACTCGATCAAGACTCGCTTGTTTAATATATTGATTATTCATCCAGTAAAGTTTTTGTGAATCAAATACCGCCGGAGAAGTCGATAAGCGTTCTGGATCAAAAATCTCGATTAACTGCTCTTTTGTAAATAGTTCCTCTTCGCCTTTAGGAGACCAACCGAGAAGCGTAACAAAGTTAAATAACGCTTCTGGAAGGAAGCCTAAGTCATGGTACTGTTCAATGTATTGCACGATTGATTTATCTCGCTTACTTAGCTTCTTCTTTTGATCATTTACAATCAGCGTCATGTGACCAAATTTAGGTGGTTCAAAGCCAAATGCTTCGTAAATCATCAGCTGTTTTGGTGTGTTTGAAATATGGTCATCTCCGCGTAAAACGTGAGAGATTTTCATATGATAGTCATCAAGCGCCACCG
The DNA here is from genome assembly GCF_020165985.1 of Bacillus sp. RAR_GA_16. Lineage (GTDB taxonomy): Bacteria > Bacillota > Bacilli > Bacillales > Guptibacillaceae > Guptibacillus. Next base: position 501,804 of record NZ_JAIUKZ010000001.1, on the reverse strand, counting down.
CATAGTTGTAAGTGGGGATGCCGTTTTTCTTAACAATAACAAAGTCACCAATACCATTTGATTCAAACGATACGCGGTCTTTTACGATATCATCAAACGCGTACTCTTTGTCGCGCGGAACAGCAAAACGAATGCTCGGCTCTCTACCTTCGGCTTCTAATTTCTCACGCTGATCTTGAGTCAGATGACGGCATTTGCCTGAATAACGAGGCATTTCTCCACGTGCGCGTTGTGCTTCACGCTCCGCTTCAAGCTCATCTTCTGTACAATAACATTTGTATGCGAGATCTTTCTCCAATAGCTCTTTTGTGTGCTCAGTGTATATATCTAGACGCTCCATTTGCGTATATGGACCGTATTCGCCCTCTTTATCAATACTTTCGTCCCAATCCATGCCAAGCCACTTTAAGTAATCAAGCTGATTCTCAACGCCGCCTACTACATTACGAGACTGATCCGTATCTTCAATGCGAATAATAAATTTACCGCCCTGGTTTCTAGCGAATAAATAATTGAACAATGCCGTTCTAGCATTCCCAATATGTAAATAACCCGTTGGGCTCGGGGCATAGCGTACACGTACTTCGTTTCCCATTTGATCCACCACCATTAATTATTATCTTCAACTGTCTTATTATTCTACCATTAGAGTCAAATTATCGGTCAAGCTTTTTGAAGCAATACAACAACTTCGGCCGCAATTCCTTCCCCTCTACCAGTAAAGCCTAGCTTCTCAGAAGTTGTCGCCTTCACATTCACCTGGCTGATGTCTGATTCAAGTAACTCAGCAATAACTTCACGCATGGCTGAAATATGAGGCGCCATCTTCGGGAGTTGGGCGATAATTGTGCCATCTACATTTCCTAGCACAAATCCTTTTTCTTTTACAATGCCATACACATGTCGTAGAAGCTCCTTTGAATCTGCATCTTTAAAAGCCTCATCCGTATCTGGAAAATGCTTTCCGATATCGCCTTCTCCAATCGCTCCTAGACAAGCATCTGCAATGGAATGAAGAAGCACGTCGGCGTCTGAATGGCCAAGTAACCCCTTTTCAAACGGGATCGTCACTCCTCCGATGATGCAAGGACGCTCTTCTACTAATTTATGTACATCAAACCCATGCCCAATTCGCATTAAACTCCACTCTCCTTTTTCTCACGTAGTATCGCTCTTGCAAAAATTAAATCTTCTGGCGTTGTTAATTTCACATTCCAATAGTCACCTTCAATGACGTGAACCGCTCGTCCATTCATCTCTACTAGACTTGCATCATCAGTTCCGATTACGTCATTCGCTTCTGCCCATTGATGAACCGCCTTAATCACCGACAGACGAAAAGCCTGCGGCGTTTGGACAGCCCACAAGCTTGAGCGATCAATCGTCTTCTGAACTTGTAACTGATCGACTTGCTTAACAGTATCTTTTACCGGAACAGCTACGATGGCACCATCATATGTCGATGCCGCTATCGCCACTTTGTTTGCAACTTCATGTGAAAAGAAAGGACGTGCGCCGTCATGAATTAACACGATTTTTTCTCCTTGCAAAGCTTTTAGCCCTTCATACACACTTTGTTGCCGTTCACGGCCACCTGTTACGACATGACTTACTTTCGTTAATCGATACTCTTCTATCAATGACCGAAAATCTTCATGCTCTCGATCATTTACAGCGAGCACAATTTCTTCACACTGCGGATCACTTTGAAAAACCGATATCGTATGGACGATAATCGGTTTTCCCTCAAGCATTATGAATTGTTTGTTTTTCCCTGCGTTCATTCGTTTACCCTGACCAGCCGCAGGTATGACTACCGAATACTTCAAAGCTAGAACCCCCGTCGTCTATCGCTTAAAGTGCTTTCTCTAGTAGCTTGGGCTTCGCAAATATCATTCGCCCTGCCGATGTTTGCAACACGCTTGTTACAAGAACATCAATCGTCTTACCTATATAATTTCTACCTTCTTCAACAACGATCATTGTACCATCATCCAGATACGCCACGCCCTGATTATATTCTTTTCCGTCTTTAATCACTTGAACATTAAGTTCTTCACCAGGAAGCACAACCGGTTTAACTGCATTAGCGAGATCATTGATATTTAACACCTGAACTTTTTGCAGTTCGCAAACTTTGTTTAAGTTAAAATCGTTCGTGACCACCATGCCATTAACAAGTTTGGCAAGCTTCACAAGTTTACTATCTACTTCTTGAATTTCTTCAAAATCACCTTCATAGATTTCAACGTTTATTTCAAGTTCTTTCTGTATCTTGTTCAGAATATCAAGGCCCCGACGACCGCGATTACGTTTCAAGACGTCAGATGAGTCAGCGATATGTTGTAGCTCCTCTAGAACAAACTGCGGAATAACAAGCGTCCCTTCAAGAAAACCAGTTTGACAAATATCAGCAATTCTTCCATCAATGATGACACTAGTATCTAGAATTTTTAATTTGGAAGACCCAGTGTCAATCCCCTCTTCATCCGTATCCTTTTTCTTATCCTTCCCTTTAGGATTCGAGAAAAGGTTGATGAGTTCGTCTCGTTTTTTAAATCCAACCTGAAACCCAAAATAGCCAAGTAGAATTGTAATGAAAATCGGCAGAATGTTACTTACAACCGGAAGATTAAATTCAGCCAGAGGTACGTTTAGTAAAAATGCAATTATAAGTCCAATAATCAGTCCAATTGACCCAAATAGCACGTCCCCCACAGGTGCTTTAACAACCTTTTCTTCAATGATTCGAATAAAATCCACAATATAATCTGTTACCCAAAATGTTGCTAGAAAGAATAGTACCGCTCCAATAACAGCACCTGCATAAGAATTGCTAAAGACTGATGGAAGATCCCCTATATTGAGTAATTGTATTAAATCTGGTAAGTAAACTAATCCCAGTGCTCCGCCTAAAATGATAAAAAATAACTGTACAATCCACTTTATCATTGACGTTTTCACCTCCTTTTAACATTATAAACAAATTCTCAAAATTGAAACGTCAATCCTTGAAGTTTCCGAATTTTATAGTATGATTATAGGTTAGCTTGTATGACTATAAATTAATTATAGATTAGCACACCCCCTATGGAATGTCTATTTCATAGCCCTATATGTGGCGGTCTACAAAAAGTTGCTCTTGAATTCGCTTTAGACCATCTTTTATTTTCTTAGCACGAATGGCCCCAATGCCTTCAACGTGATCAAGTTCCTCAATGGAAGCTTTGGAGATCGCGTTGAGATTATCAAAACTATCGACCAGGTTCTCGATAATATTAGAGGGCAATCTTGGAATTTTATGCAAAATGCGATATCCTCTCGGTGTCACATTCTCATTCTGATCCTGGTAACCAAGAATTTTCATAATCGCGTTATCTTCTAGCAAATCATCACTTGAAAGCTTCTTCAAACGCTTCATAACATCTGCAGGAGATTCATCAACATCCTTCACATAATCCCCAATCAACCACTTAGCCTCTGATTCCAGATTAGAGACAAGCTCCTCCATCTGCATGCTAATTAATCGTCCCTCAGTCCCTAACTCATTAATGTAATTAAGGATCTCTTTCTTAATGCGTAAAACCATTTCAATGCGATGGATGACCTGTGCCACTTCTTGGAGTGTAACAAGCTCTTCAAACTCAAGCGCTCCGAGATCAGTAATCCCTTGATCTAGTACTGATTTGTACTTTTCTAGCGTTTGCATCGCTTGATTGGCTTTGGTCAAGATAACGCCTATTTCCTTTAAAGAATAGCGTATATTCCCCTGATAAAGGGTAATAACATTGCGTCGCTGTGAGATCGAAATCACTAGATTACCTGTTTGCTTGGCAACTCGCTCTGCTGTACGGTGCCGAATCCCCGTCTCAGTAGATGGAATCGAAGTTTCTGGAATTAATTGCGTATTTGCGTACAAAATTTTCGAAGCTTCTTTATTTAAAATAATTGCCCCATCCATTTTTGCGAGCTCATACAAGTAGGCTGGGGTAAAGCGACACTCAATTGAGAAGCCTCCGTCCACAATTTCCTGTAGCTTCCCATCATAGCCTACAACGATGAGACCACCGGTATTTGCGCGAAGAATATTATCGATTCCATGCCGTAACTGCGTACCCGGAGCAACAATTTTCAGTATGTCATTTATAACTTCCTGCTGCTTATCAATCTCCATCTTCTATCCCCCTAGCGCTTCATTTAAGGCTTCGTCTACTGTTTGAACACCAATTACCTGAATACCTTCTGGAAAAGTCCAACCACCTATGTTCTTCTTTGGTATGATAGCCCGTTCAAAGCCAAGTTTAGCTGCTTCAATCACGCGCTGTTCAATACGAGAGACGCGTCTAATTTCTCCAGTCAAACCAATTTCACCCACAACAATGTCAGACGGACGGGTCGGTTTGTCTCTAAAACTTGAGGCAATCGACACAGCAATAGCAAGATCAATGGCAGGCTCGTCAAGTCTTACTCCACCAGCCACATTTAAATACGCATCCTGGTTTTGGAGAAGAAGACCGACTCTTTTCTCAAGAACTGCCATTAATAACGATACGCGATTGTGATCAATACCCGTTGCCGTTCTGCGCGGATTTCCAAAGCTTGTTGGAGAAATCAGCGCCTGTATTTCGACTAGTACCGTACGCGTCCCCTCCATAGATGCAACAACCGTCGATCCCGCTGAGCCAGATGAGCGTTCTTCTAAAAATATCTCTGAAGGATTTAGCACTTCTTCTAGCCCTTCTTCTTTCATCTCAAAAACGCCGATCTCATTTGTCGATCCAAATCGATTTTTAACTCCGCGTAAAATACGAAACGTGTGATGACGCTCTCCTTCAAAATAAAGAACGGCATCGACCATATGTTCTAAAAGTCTCGGACCCGCAATCGATCCTTCCTTTGTCACATGCCCAACGATAAAAACAGCAATACCCTTTGTTTTCGCAATGCGCATAAGTTGGGATGTACATTCCCGTACTTGAGAAACGCTACCTGGTGCGGACGTAACTTCTGATCTGAAAATGGTTTGGATCGAGTCAATAATCACAAGTTGGGGGTTTATTTCTTCTATCGCATTACTAATATACTCAAGATCTGTCTCGGCTAATACATATAATTTTTCTGCATCAACACCTAATCGATCTGCGCGAAGCTTCGTTTGCTTGACCGATTCCTCACCAGAGATGTATAACACTGGATGGTCCTGATCCGCAAGCTTTGATGAAGTTTGTAATAAAAGCGTTGATTTCCCAATTCCCGGATCACCGCCTACTAGAACGAGTGAACCCGGAACTACCCCACCACCTAGAACGCGATCAAGCTCTGTAATATGCGTAAATATTCGAGGTTCCATTTCTTTTTGTATGCTTCTAATAGACGTCGGTTTACTCACTGTTTCATTACTTGAAGTGACAAAACGTCTCCGATCATTGTCCCCAGGTACCATTTCTTCCACCATGGTATTCCACTGGTGACACCCCGGGCATTTCCCCATCCATTTTGGAGATTCATAACCGCAATCCTGGCACATAAACTTCGTTTTTTTCTTCGCCATCTAACATCCTCACTTTCACGATTAACCGAACAACTATCTCTACTTATTTTATCACAACTTATAAGTTCCTATGAACTCATAACGATTGGCCCTTCTCAAAAGTTCCGTAATTTTGGTAAATTTATCTTTATTTGTAGAGCATTTACTCCTCTAAACAACTTGAAAGTCGTTTTTGTATGAATCTTATCCCAGTACCTTTCCCTTAAGTCGAATAATCCACTCCTCAAATAGAAAAAAACCGGAAGATAACACTTCCGGTTGTATTTCTTAGGATGAAGTTGCTTCAGAAAGAGTTTCAACAACAAACTCATTTTCTTTGTAATCGATTTTCACTCGTTGACCTTTTTCAATATTTCCTTTTAATAATTCTTCAGAAAGACGATCTTCAATATGACGCTGCAACGCTCTTCTTAGTGGACGTGCACCGTAATCAGGATCATACCCTTCTTCAGAAATTTTATCTAAAGCTGAATCGGTTAGCTCAAAATCAATCCCGTGATCAGATAAACGAATCTTAAGTTGGTTGGCCATCAAAACAATGATTTCTTTCAAATGTTTCTTTTCAAGTGAATGGAAGACAATCGTCTCATCAATTCGGTTCAGGAACTCTGGACGGAAGGTCTTCTTGAGATCATCCATCACTTTCCCTTTCATATCTTTGTATTCTTGCCCTTCAGATTCTGTAGAGAAACCAACGTATTTATTACGCTTTAGCGTGCTGGCTCCAACGTTTGACGTCATAATAACGACCGTATTACGGAAGTCTACTACGCGTCCTTTAGAGTCCGTTAATCGTCCATCTTCAAGTACTTGAAGCAGAATATTGAACACATCTGGATGTGCCTTTTCAATCTCATCTAGCAAAATAACAGAGTAAGGTTTGCGTCTTACCTTCTCAGTTAACTGACCGCCTTCCTCATAACCAACATATCCTGGAGGTGACCCAACAAGACGTGACGTTGAGTGTTTCTCCATGTACTCGGACATGTCAATTCGAATGACTGAATCCTCTTCACCGAATAGCGTTTCAGCAACTGCACGAGCAAGCTCCGTCTTACCTACACCTGTTGGTCCAAGGAAAATGAATGAACCAATTGGGCGTTTCGGATCTTTAAGACCTGCACGAGCACGTCTCACAGCTTTCGATATTGATTTAACAGCTTCTTCTTGACCGATTCAGGCGGTTATGAAGAATTTCTTCCATTCTTAAGAGTCGTTCTGTCTCTTGTTCTTCTAATTTCGAAACAGGAATACCGGTCCAATTCGCTACAACAATTGCAATATCTTCTGGAGTTACTTCCTGATTCTCTTTTCCTTGCTTTTCTTTCCACTCTTTCTTCGTTTGCTCAAGCTGTTCACGCAAACGTTGTTCAGAGTCACGAAGAGAAGCGGCTTTTTCGAATTCCTGACTTTGTACAGCCGCATCTTTTTCTTTTCGCACTTCTTCCAACTTCTTATCTAGCTCTTTCAAGTTTGGTGGTGCTGTATAAGAACGTAGTCGCACCTTAGAAGCGGCTTCGTCAATCAAGTCAATCGCTTTATCCGGTAAGAAGCGATCGGAAATGTAGCGATCCGAAAGCTTTACAGCTGCTTCAATGGCATCATCAGTAATGGTTACACGGTGATGTGCTTCATAGCGGTCTCGTAGTCCTTTTAAAATAAGGGCAGACTCATCACTTGTCGGCTCATTTACCTGAATCGGTTGGAAACGTCTCTCAAGCGCCGCATCCTTCTCAATATATTTCCTGTACTCATCAAGAGTGGTAGCACCAATACACTGAAGCTCTCCTCTTGCAAGAGCAGGCTTTAGGATATTCGAAGCATCAATTGCTCCTTCAGCTCCACCTGCACCTATTAAAGTGTGGAGCTCATCGATGAAGAGAATGATGTTACCTGCTTGACGAATTTCATCCATCACTTTCTTTAAGCGATCCTCAAATTCACCACGATATTTCGTACCAGCTACAACTGTACCCATATCAAGCGTCATAACACGCTTATCACGAAGCGTTTCAGGTACCTCATTGTTGATGATTTGCTGAGCAAGACCCTCCGCAATTGCTGTCTTACCTACACCGGGCTCCCCAATAAGTACAGGATTGTTCTTTGTTCGACGGCTAAGGACTTCAATCACTCGCTCGATTTCTTTGCTTCGCCCTATAACAGGGTCGAGGCCATTGTCTCTTGCAATGACAGTAAGATCTCTCGCAAGGCTGTCAAGAGTAGGGGTATTAGCGCTGGCACCACCACCCTGATGACTAGAAGAAGAGCTTTCATTGCTTCCTAGCAGCTGAAGAACCTGTTGACGTGCTTTATTCAAGCTGACACCAAGATTGTTAAGCACACGGGCTGCAACACCTTCTCCTTCACGAATTAAGCCAAGTAGAATATGCTCAGTGCCAACATAAGAATGGCTTAACTTACGCGCTTCATCCATCGATAGCTCAATGACTTTTTTAGCCCTTGGTGTATAGTGAATCGATTGAACAGAATCCTGTCCACGTCCAATCAATTTCTCGACTTCTTTTTGAATTTTCTCTGACCCCAGTCCAAGAGCTGTTAAAGCTTTGGCTGCGATCCCTTCGCCTTCACGAATCAAGCCCAGTAGAATATGCTCAGTTCCAACATTATTGTGACCAAGTCGGATTGCCTCTTCTTGTGCTAATGCAAGTACTTTCTGGGCACGTTCTGTAAATCGTCCAAACATCATTGTTCATCACCCTCCACATTCTTCGTTAGTTGATCTTCAAGTTCAAGTCGTTCTCTAATTAAAGTAGCACGTTTAATATCTCGTTCTGTAGGGGTTAGACTCGCCCCGGCATATTGTTGTAAGAACCCTGGTTGAGTAAGAATCAGCAATTCATTTAAGATCGATTTAGATAAGCCCTTTACAAGACCTATATCAATCCCAAGTCTTACGTCTGATAAACATTTAGCCGCCTCTTTTGATTGTATGATTCTACTATTTTGCAGAACACCAAGTGCTCGATAGATGCGATCTTCTAATTCAATCCTCGAATTATCAAGAAGGGCACGTCTAGCAGCTCTTTCCTTTTCAATAACTTGCCTAACCACACCTTGCAAATCTTCAATAATATCATCTTCAGTCTTACCAAGTGTAATTTGATTTGATATTTGAAAGATATTACCTAAGGCTTCGCTTCCCTCACCATAGCTTCCTCTTACAACGAGTCCTAACTGATTAATAGCTGGAATAATATGATTTAACTGCTGTGTTAATACAAGAGCAGGAAGATGTACCATGACGGATGCACGCATCCCAGTTCCTACATTCGTTGGGCAACTAGTTAAGTAACCTTTTCTTTCATCGAAAGCATAGTCGACTTTTTCTTCAATCCAATTATCGAGAGAATTGGCTAGCGATAATGCTTTTTTAAGTTCAAAACCGGCTACTAAACACTGTATACGAAAATGATCTTCTTCGTTAATCATAATGCTAACCGTTTCGTTTTCACTCAAAAGCACAGCTCCGTTTTTGGATTGTTCAATAAGGTTAGGACTTACGAGATGCTTTTCGACAAGTACCCGTTTCTCAATAGGCTTTAAATCATCCATTTCAATTAACTCCAGTTGCCCTACCTGACCGTCTGGCACGTCAGTAAATTGATTCCTAACCTCTTCAATCACTTCTAAGTTATGCTCACGATTAGAAAGGATTGGAAATACGTAATTTTTTAAATTACGAGCAAACCTTACTCGGCTACTCATCACAATATCTGAGTCAGGACCTTCGTTTATCATCCAGGGACTTACAGCCTCACTGATAAAATGCTGAAGTGACATTATTCTCCCCCCTCCGATGAACTTTTGTCTTCAAGGGTACGAATCAAATCTCTTGTTTCTGCAGCTTTTTCGAATTCTTCATGCTCAATATATTCTTTCATCTTGCTTCTTAGATTTTGAACTTTGCGCTCTACTTCTATAGCTGCCCCAGCCCTTTTAGGTATTTTTCCTGAGTGAACAGTATTGCCACCATGAACTTTTTTAAGTATAGGATCGAGTTTATCGGAAAAAGTTTTATAACACTCGGAACAACCAAATCGACCAATTTTCGTGAATTGCTGATAAGTTAACCCACATTTAGGACAGTGGCTAATTTCCGGTTTGTAATAAGACTGTGCTGGACTCTCTCCAATAGGGGTTTCAAAATTTAGTAATCCCGATAATAAGTTATGGATAGAAAAATGGTTAGTGCCTGGCTCAACCTCACCTTTTTCTTTCGCACACTTTTCACAAATATGCGTTTCAGTTTTTTCACCATTTATAATTTTAGTGAAATGAAGCGTAGCAGGGCGCTCACCACATTCCTGACAAGTCATAAGGCAACCCTCCTTATCTACTCTTATCATGATATTATTTATACTTTAAAGCAGTGAGCATTGCACGTAACATATTCGCACGCAAATGATCTCTTAACGGTAACTCTATTGTAATCACTGTACGATCTAATACGCTTAACATTAACTTCGCTTCTCGTTCTGAAATAACCTCTTCTTCAAGCAAACGAAGAATAATATTTTCTGATACTACTTGCGGAACTTGATTTTTGACGATCTGGAGCATTTCATCAATTAAATCAGCATGGGTTTCAGGCTTCACTTTAACAATTCTTATATATCCGCCTCCACCTCTTTTACTTTCCACAATATACCCTTTTTCAATCGTAAAGCGAGTATTGATGACATAATTAATTTGCGAGGGAACACATTGAAATTTATCTGCTATTTCACTTCGTTTTATCTCAACAGCATCCCTTCCATCAACCATTAAAATTTTCTTTAAATATGCTTCAATAATATCGGAAACATTCCTCACAGAGTTCCCTCCTCTCCGTCCCCATATTGACTTTGACTATATTTGACGTTAACTATATTATAACGCGTTTAGGTTGGATTGCAAAGCGACAGGCCTATGAGTCATCTTCTCCTTTAAGCTTTTCCATTTATGCGAAATTCAAGACGCTTAATTTTATAGTTTTATCGATTTAGGTTAGGACAAGAGAGATATTGTAAGGATGACTGTACTAGTAAGTGATATACTTCTCTAACTCCATATTAGTAGGAGCACGTTTAGAAGTTGTACCCTTTTCAACAATTTGCTAACCTTTCTTTTAAAGAAAGAGAGATTTAAGTGCATTTCTTAGTATACATTTCTATTAGGTAGAGAGAAGCAAAGTGGTATAAAGTTCTCTCAAAAACAGGTGCAACTAGCCATTTTCTTTTAACACTTGTTAGAGATTGAGGAGGGATTAAGAGGATTAAAGAGAAAGGAGCATTTTTTCCGCGATAGTTGAGATTTTTCCGCGAAAATCAATTTTATTCCGCGATTTCATATGATAATTCCGCGAATATAAGATTAATTCCGCGAACGTAGGACATGAGGGTTTTCAGCTAGTCAAAACCCCATCCGTAAAACCACATAAAAAAGCGAGAAACCATTTGGTCTCTCGCCTTTTATCTTTGCCCAGCGACGTCCTACTCTTGCAGGGGGAGATCCCCCAACTACCATCGGCGCTGAAGAGCTTAACTTCCGTGTTCGGCATGGGAACGGGTGTGACCTCTTCGCCATCGTCACTAGACTTTTACAGGGTATTCCCTGAAAACTAGATAGCACTCGCAACGTTTTCCAATTAAATTAGGTTAAGCCCTCGATCGATTAGTATTCGTCAGCTCCACGTGTTGCCACGCTTCCACCCCGAACCTATCTACCTCATCATCTCTAAGGGATCTTACCAGCTTATTGCTGTGGGAAATCTCATCTCGAGGGGGGCTTCATGCTTAGATGCTTTCAGCACTTATCCCTTCCACACGTAGCTACCCAGCTATGCTCCTGGCGGAACAACTGGTACACCAGCGGTGTGTCCATCCCGGTCCTCTCGTACTAAGGACAGCTCCTCTCAAATTTCCTGCGCCCGCGACGGATAGGGACCGAACTGTCTCACGACGTTCTGAACCCAGCTCGCGTACCGCTTTAATGGGCGAACAGCCCAACCCTTGGGACCTACTTCAGCCCCAGGATGCGATGAGCCGACATCGAGGTGCCAAACCTCCCCGTCGATGTGGACTCTTGGGGGAGATAAGCCTGTTATCCCCAGGGTAGCTTTTATCCGTTGAGCGATGGCCCTTCCATGCGGAACCACCGGATCACTAAGCCCGACTTTCGTCCCTGCTCGACTTGTAGGTCTCGCAGTCAAGCTCCCTTGTGCCTTTACACTCTGCGAATGATTTCCAACCATTCTGAGGGAACCTTTGGGCGCCTCCGTTACATTTTAGGAGGCGACCGCCCCAGTCAAACTGCCCACCTGACACTGTCTCCGCACCGGATCACGGTGCTGGGTTAGAATGTCAGTACAGCCAGGGTAGTATCCCACCGACGCCTCCATCGAACCTGGCGGTCCGACTTCTATGGCTCCTACCTATCCTGTACAAGCTGTACCAAAATCCAATATCAGGCTACAGTAAAGCTCCATGGGGTCTTTCCGTCCTGTCGCGGGTAACCTGCATCTTCACAGGTACTATAATTTCACCGGGTCTCTCGTTGAGACAGTATCCAAGTCGTTGCACCTTTCGTGCGGGTCGGAACTTACCCGACAAGGAATTTCGCTACCTTAGGACCGTTATAGTTACGGCCGCCGTTTACTGGGGCTTCGATTCAGAGCTTCTCCCGTAAGGGATAACCCCTCCTCTTAACCTTCCAGCACCGGGCAGGTGTCAGCCCCTATACTTCGCCTTACGGCTTTGCAGAGACCTGTGTTTTTGCTAAACAGTCGCTTGGATCTTTTCACTGCGGCTCCCCTGGGCTATTCACCCGAGGAAGCACCCCTTCTCCCGAAGTTACGGGGTCATTTTGCCGAGTTCCTTAACGAGAGTTCTCCCGATCGTCTTAGGATTCTCTCCTCGCCTACCTGTGTCGGTTTGCGGTACGGGCACCTCTTTCCTCACTAGAGGCTTTTCTTGGCAGCGTAGAATCAAGGACTTCGGTACTAAATTTCCCTCGCCATCACGACTCAGCCTTCACGGTGAACGGATTTACCTATTCACCAGCCTAATCGCTTGGACGCGCATTTCCAGCAGCGCGCTCTCCCTATCTTTCTGCGTCCCCCCGTCGTTCAAACGGAAAGGAGGTGGTACAGGAATATCAACCTGTTATCCATCGCCTACGCCTTTCGGCCTCGGCTTAGGTCCCGACTAACCCTGAGCGGACGAGCCTTCCTCAGGAAACCTTGGGCTTTCGACGGACAAGATTCTCACTTGTCTTTCGCTACTCATACCGGCATTCTCACTTCTAAGCGCTCCACCAGTCCTTTCGGTCTGACTTCACAGCCCTTAGAACGCTCTCCTACCATTGTCGTAAGACAATCCACAGCTTCGGTGATACGTTTAGCCCCGGTACATTTTCGGCGCAGCGTCACTCGACCAGTGAGCTATTACGCACTCTTTAAATGATGGCTGCTTCTAAGCCAACATCCTGGTTGTCTAAGCAACGCCACATCCTTTTCCACTTAACGTATACTTTGGGACCTTAGCTGGTGGTCTGGGCTGTTTCCCTCTCGACTACGGATCTTATCACTCGCAGTCTGACTCCCGCGGATAAATCGTTGGCATTCGGAGTTTGACTGGATTCGGTAATCCGGTAAGGACCCCTAGTCCAATCAGTGCTCTACCTCCAAGATTCTTGCCGCGAGGCTAGCCCTAAAGCTATTTCGGAGAGAACCAGCTATCTCCAGGTTCGATTGGCATTTCACCGCTACCCACACCTCATCCCCGCATTTTTCAACATGCGTGGGTTCGGGCCTCCATTCAGTGTTACCTGAACTTCACCCTGGACATGGGTAGATCACCTGGTTTCGGGTCTACGACCACGTACTCTTTCGCCCTATTCAGACTCGCTTTCGCTGCGGCTCCGCCTTCTCGGCTTAACCTTGCACGGGATCGTAACTCGCCGGTTCATTCTACAAAAGGCACGCTGTCACCCATTAACGGGCTCCAACTAGTTGTAGGCACACGGTTTCAGGTTCTCTTTCACTCCCCTTCCGGGGTGCTTTTCACCTTTCCCTCACGGTACTGGTTCACTATCGGTCACTAGAGAGTATTTAGCCTTGGGAGATGGTCCTCCCGGATTCCGACGGGGTTTCACGTGTCCCGCCGTACTCAGGATCCGTCTCGGAGGGCAGCGGATTTTGACTACAGGATTGTTACCTTCTCTGATGGACCTTTCCAGGTCGCTTCGTCTATCCGTGCCTTTGTAACTCCAAAGAGACGTCCTACAACCCCAGAGGGCAAGCCCTCTGGTTTGGGCTGTTTCCGTTTCGCTCGCCGCTACTCAGGAAATCGCATTTGCTTTCTCTTCCTCCGGGTAATGAGATGTTTCAGTTCCCCGGGTCTGCCTTCCATTCCCTATGTATTCAGAAATGGATACCATCCTATTAAAGATGGTGGGTTCCCCCATTCGGAAATCTCCGGATCAAAGCGTACTTACAGCTCCCCGAAGCATATCGGTGTTCGTCCCGTCCTTCTTAGGCTTCTAGTGCCAAGGCATCCACCGTGCGCCCTTAGTAGCTTAACCTTCGATTTGTGTGGCGTAAGCCATCACGCATCAGTTATTACTAAGTGTTGCATAAAAATAATTATTGGATGTCGTTGTTTGTGCTATCTAGTTTTCAAGGAACATGAAAGAATGCAATCATTCTTTCAAAACTAAACGAAACGCTCATGTAAGGTTGGCAACCAATATTGCCTCGTAATTCTCCATAGAAAGGAGGTGATTCCAGCCGCACCTTCCGATACGGCTACCTTGTTACGACTTCACCCCAATCATTTGTCCCACCTTCGGCGGCTGGCTCCATAAAGGTTACCCCACCGACTTCGGGTGTTACAAACTCTCGTGGTGTGACGGGCGGTGTGTACAAGGCCCGGGAACGTATTCACCGCGGCATGCTGATCCGCGATTACTAGCAATTCCGGCTTCATGCAGGCGAGTTGCAGCCTGCAATCCGAACTGAGAACGGCTTTATGGGATTTGCTTCACCTCGCGGTGTTGCTGCCCTTTGTACCGTCCATTGTAGCACGTGTGTAGCCCAGGTCATAAGGGGCATGATGATTTGACGTCATCCCCACCTTCCTCCGGTTTGTCACCGGCAGTCACCTTAGAGTGCCCAACTGAATGCTGGCAACTAAGATCAAGGGTTGCGCTCGTTGCGGGACTTAACCCAACATCTCACGACACGAGCTGACGACAACCATGCACCACCTGTCACTCTGTCCCCCGAAGGGGAACGTCCTGTCTCCAGGATTGTCAGAGGATGTCAAGACCTGGTAAGGTTCTTCGCGTTGCTTCGAATTAAACCACATGCTCCACTGCTTGTGCGGGCCCCCGTCAATTCCTTTGAGTTTCAACCTTGCGGTCGTACTCCCCAGGCGGAGTGCTTAATGTGTTAACTTCAGCACTGAGGGTGGAACCCCCCAACACCTAGCACTCATCGTTTACGGCGTGGACTACCAGGGTATCTAATCCTGTTTGCTCCCCACGCTTTCGCGCCTCAGCGTCAGTTACAGACCAGAGAGCCGCCTTCGCCACTGGTGTTCCTCCACATATCTACGCATTTCACCGCTACACGTGGAATTCCACTCTCCTCTTCTGCACTCAAGTCCTCCAGTTTCCAATGACCCTCCACGGTTGAGCCGTGGGCTTTCACATCAGACTTAAAAGACCGCCTGCGCGCGCTTTACGCCCAATAATTCCGGACAACGCTTGCCACCTACGTATTACCGCGGCTGCTGGCACGTAGTTAGCCGTGGCTTTCTGGTTAGGTACCGTCAAGGTACCGCCCTATTCGAACGGTACTTGTTCTTCCCTAACAACAGAGCTTTACGACCCGAAGGCCTTCGTCACTCACGCGGCGTTGCTCCGTCAGACTTTCGTCCATTGCGGAAGATTCCCTACTGCTGCCTCCCGTAGGAGTCTGGGCCGTGTCTCAGTCCCAGTGTGGCCGATCACCCTCTCAGGTCGGCTACGCATCGTCGCCTTGGTAAGCCATTACCTTACCAACTAGCTAATGCGCCGCGGGCCCATCCTGCAGTGTTAGCTCAGAAAGCCAACTTTCAACATTGCACCATGCGGTGCGATGTATTACCCGGTATTAGCTTCGGTTTCCCGGAGTTATCCCAGTCTGCAGGGCAGGTTGCCCACGTGTTACTCACCCGTCCGCCGCTAAGATCAGGGAGCAAGCTCCCATCTCTTCGCTCGACTTGCATGTATTAGGCACGCCGCCAGCGTTCGTCCTGAGCCAGGATCAAACTCTCCGATAGAAAGCTTAATCTAGCTTTTAAAACAATGTTTGTTTCCGTAGAAACAACTACTTACATGGCGTTTCGTTCAGTTTTCAAAGAGCAATTTTTCTTTCAATGTCGTTTTCAGCGACCAAACAATCATACCATGATGTGTTTGTAAGTGTCAACGATTTTTTTGAAAAAGTTTTGGTGGAGCCTAGCGGGAATCGAACCGCTGACCTCCTGCGTGCAAGGCAGGCGCTCTCCCAGCTGAGCTAAGGCCCCATTGGTATAGATGGTCGGGAAGACAGGATTTGAACCTGCGACCCCTTGGTCCCAAACCAAGTGCTCTACCAAGCTGAGCTACTTCCCGTTTTAAGAAGAAAACTACAAATTTTAATGGTGCGCCCGAGAGAAGTCGAATCCCTAACCTTCTGATCCGTAGTCAGACGCTCTATCCAATTGAGCTACGGGCGCATATTTTATTGAATTAATGGAGCGGAAGACGGGATTCGAACCCGCGACCCCCACCTTGGCAAGGTGATGTTCTACCACTGAACTACTTCCGCAATTGGTGCGGGTGAAGGGACTTGAACCCCCACGTCGTAAGACACTAGATCCTAAGTCTAGCGCGTCTGCCAATTCCGCCACACCCGCAAATTAAGTGGTGAGCCATGAAGGACTCGAACCTTCGACCCTCTGATTAAAAGTCAGATGCTCTACCAACTGAGCTAATGGCTCTTTTCAATAAGAAAAGCTGGTGCCGGCCAGAGGACTTGAACCCCCAACCTACTGATTACAAGTCAGTTGCTCTACCAATTGAGCTAGGCCGGCAATATATGTACCCTTTCGGGTTATGAAAAATATGGTGGAGGATGACGGGCTCGAACCGCCGACCCTCTGCTTGTAAGGCAGATGCTCTCCCAGCTGAGCTAATCCTCCACTATATAAGTCCAGCGACGTCCTACTCTTGCAGGGGGAGATCCCCCAACTACCATCGGCGCTGAAGAGCTTAACTTCCGTGTTCGGCATGGGAACGGGTGTGACCTCTTCGCCATCGTCACTAGACTTTTACAGGGTGTTCCCTGAAAACTAGATAGCACTCGCAACTTCTGTCCAATATGTGTCCAGCTACGTAAGCCAAATCCTCGATCGTTTCACCTTTTGATTCTGACGCAAAAAGCGCGTCTGATTCAAAAGCTTCCAACGCTTGTCGGATTTAAACGGCTTACTTCGCTTTTCGTTTTAGGTTAAGCCCTCGATCGATTAGTATTCGTCAGCTCCACGTGTTGCCACGCTTCCACCCCGAACCTATCTACCTCATCATCTCTAAGGGATCTTACCAGCTTATTGCTGTGGGAAATCTCATCTCGAGGGGGGCTTCATGCTTAGATGCTTTCAGCACTTATCCCTTCCACACGTAGCTACCCAGCTATGCTCCTGGCGGAACAACTGGTACACCAGCGGTGTGTCCATCCCGGTCCTCTCGTACTAAGGACAGCTCCTCTCAAATTTCCTGCGCCCGCGACGGATAGGGACCGAACTGTCTCACGACGTTCTGAACCCAGCTCGCGTACCGCTTTAATGGGCGAACAGCCCAACCCTTGGGACCTACTTCAGCCCCAGGATGCGATGAGCCGACATCGAGGTGCCAAACCTCCCCGTCGATGTGGACTCTTGGGGGAGATAAGCCTGTTATCCCCAGGGTAGCTTTTATCCGTTGAGCGATGGCCCTTCCATGCGGAACCACCGGATCACTAAGCCCGACTTTCGTCCCTGCTCGACTTGTAGGTCTCGCAGTCAAGCTCCCTTGTGCCTTTACACTCTGCGAATGATTTCCAACCATTCTGAGGGAACCTTTGGGCGCCTCCGTTACATTTTAGGAGGCGACCGCCCCAGTCAAACTGCCCACCTGACACTGTCTCCGCACCGGATCACGGTGCTGGGTTAGAATGTCAGTACAGCCAGGGTAGTATCCCACCGACGCCTCCATCGAACCTGGCGGTCCGACTTCTATGGCTCCTACCTATCCTGTACAAGCTGTACCAAAATCCAATATCAGGCTACAGTAAAGCTCCATGGGGTCTTTCCGTCCTGTCGCGGGTAACCTGCATCTTCACAGGTACTATAATTTCACCGGGTCTCTCGTTGAGACAGTATCCAAGTCGTTGCACCTTTCGTGCGGGTCGGAACTTACCCGACAAGGAATTTCGCTACCTTAGGACCGTTATAGTTACGGCCGCCGTTTACTGGGGCTTCGATTCAGAGCTTCTCCCGTAAGGGATAACCCCTCCTCTTAACCTTCCAGCACCGGGCAGGTGTCAGCCCCTATACTTCGCCTTACGGCTTTGCAGAGACCTGTGTTTTTGCTAAACAGTCGCTTGGATCTTTTCACTGCGGCTCCCCTGGGCTATTCACCCGAGGAAGCACCCCTTCTCCCGAAGTTACGGGGTCATTTTGCCGAGTTCCTTAACGAGAGTTCTCCCGATCGTCTTAGGATTCTCTCCTCGCCTACCTGTGTCGGTTTGCGGTACGGGCACCTCTTTCCTCACTAGAGGCTTTTCTTGGCAGCGTAGAATCAAGGACTTCGGTACTAAGTTTCCCTCGCCATCACGACTCAGCCTTCATGGTGAACGGATTTACCTATTCACCAGCCTAATCGCTTGGACGCGCATTTCCAGCAGCGCGCTCTCCCTATCTTTCTGCGTCCCCCCGTCGTTCAAACGGAAAGGAGGTGGTACAGGAATATCAACCTGTTATCCATCGCCTACGCCTTTCGGCCTCGGCTTAGGTCCCGACTAACCCTGAGCGGACGAGCCTTCCTCAGGAAACCTTGGGCTTTCGACGGACAAGATTCTCACTTGTCTTTCGCTACTCATACCGGCATTCTCACTTCTAAGCGCTCCACCAGTCCTTTCGGTCTGACTTCACAGCCCTTAGAACGCTCTCCTACCATTGTCGTAAGACAATCCACAGCTTCGGTGATACGTTTAGCCCCGGTACATTTTCGGCGCAGCGTCACTCGACCAGTGAGCTATTACGCACTCTTTAAATGATGGCTGCTTCTAAGCCAACATCCTGGTTGTCTAAGCAACGCCACATCCTTTTCCACTTAACGTATACTTTGGGACCTTAGCTGGTGGTCTGGGCTGTTTCCCTCTCGACTACGGATCTTATCACTCGCAGTCTGACTCCCGCGGATAAATCGTTGGCATTCGGAGTTTGACTGGATTCGGTAATCCGGTAAGGACCCCTAGTCCAATCAGTGCTCTACCTCCAAGATTCTTGCCGCGAGGCTAGCCCTAAAGCTATTTCGGAGAGAACCAGCTATCTCCAGGTTCGATTGGCATTTCACCGCTACCCACACCTCATCCCCGCATTTTTCAACATGCGTGGGTTCGGGCCTCCATTCAGTGTTACCTGAACTTCACCCTGGACATGGGTAGATCACCTGGTTTCGGGTCTACGACCACGTACTCTTTCGCCCTATTCAGACTCGCTTTCGCTGCGGCTCCGCCTTCTCGGCTTAACCTTGCACGGGATCGTAACTCGCCGGTTCATTCTACAAAAGGCACGCTGTCACCCATTAACGGGCTCCAACTAGTTGTAGGCACACGGTTTCAGGTTCTCTTTCACTCCCCTTCCGGGGTGCTTTTCACCTTTCCCTCACGGTACTGGTTCACTATCGGTCACTAGAGAGTATTTAGCCTTGGGAGATGGTCCTCCCGGATTCCGACGGGGTTTCACGTGTCCCGCCGTACTCAGGATCCGTCTCGGAGGGCAGCGGATTTTGACTACAGGATTGTTACCTTCTCTGATGGACCTTTCCAGGTCGCTTCGTCTATCCGTGCCTTTGTAACTCCAAAGAGACGTCCTACAACCCCAGAGGGCAAGCCCTCTGGTTTGGGCTGTTTCCGTTTCGCTCGCCGCTACTCAGGAAATCGCATTTGCTTTCTCTTCCTCCGGGTAATGAGATGTTTCAGTTCCCCGGGTCTGCCTTCCATTCCCTATGTATTCAGAAATGGATACCATCCTATTAAAGATGGTGGGTTCCCCCATTCGGAAATCTCCGGATCAAAGCGTACTTACAGCTCCCCGAAGCATATCGGTGTTCGTCCCGTCCTTCTTAGGCTTCTAGTGCCAAGGCATCCACCGTGCGCCCTTAGTAGCTTAACCTTCGATTTGTGTGGCGTAAGCCATCACGCATCAGTTATTACTAAGTGTTGCATAAAAATAATTATTGGATGTCGTTGTTTGTGCTATCTAGTTTTCAAGGAACATAGCTACTAACTGAATTAAACAATTGCTTAATTCTTTATATAGTAGATGTGTTGGTGGAGCCTAGCGGGATCGAACCGCTGACCTCCTGCGTGCAAGGCAGGCGCTCTCCCAGCTGAGCTAAGGCCCCAAATATCCAAATGGTATTGTACCAAAAGGAAAGCTGTATTCAACAAAACTTTTATGGTGGGCCTGAGTGGACTCGAACCACCGACCTCACGCTTATCAGGCGTGCGCTCTAACCAGCTGAGCTACAGGCCCATAAAGGTTTGTTAATTGTGTTTAATTGAAAGAAATAATCATTCTTTCAAAACTAAACGAAACGCTCATGTAAGGTTGGCAACCAATGTTGCCTCGTAATTCTCCATAGAAAGGAGGTGATCCAGCCGCACCTTCCGATACGGCTACCTTGTTACGACTTCACCCCAATCATTTGTCCCACCTTCGGCGGCTGGCTCCATAAAGGTTACCCCACCGACTTCGGGTGTTACAAACTCTCGTGGTGTGACGGGCGGTGTGTACAAGGCCCGGGAACGTATTCACCGCGGCATGCTGATCCGCGATTACTAGCAATTCCGGCTTCATGCAGGCGAGTTGCAGCCTGCAATCCGAACTGAGAACGGCTTTATGGGATTTGCTTCACCTCGCGGTGTTGCTGCCCTTTGTACCGTCCATTGTAGCACGTGTGTAGCCCAGGTCATAAGGGGCATGATGATTTGACGTCATCCCCACCTTCCTCCGGTTTGTCACCGGCAGTCACCTTAGAGTGCCCAACTGAATGCTGGCAACTAAGATCAAGGGTTGCGCTCGTTGCGGGACTTAACCCAACATCTCACGACACGAGCTGACGACAACCATGCACCACCTGTCACTCTGTCCCCCGAAGGGGAACGTCCTGTCTCCAGGATTGTCAGAGGATGTCAAGACCTGGTAAGGTTCTTCGCGTTGCTTCGAATTAAACCACATGCTCCACTGCTTGTGCGGGCCCCCGTCAATTCCTTTGAGTTTCAACCTTGCGGTCGTACTCCCCAGGCGGAGTGCTTAATGTGTTAACTTCAGCACTGAGGGTGGAACCCCCCAACACCTAGCACTCATCGTTTACGGCGTGGACTACCAGGGTATCTAATCCTGTTTGCTCCCCACGCTTTCGCGCCTCAGCGTCAGTTACAGACCAGAGAGCCGCCTTCGCCACTGGTGTTCCTCCACATATCTACGCATTTCACCGCTACACGTGGAATTCCACTCTCCTCTTCTGCACTCAAGTCCTCCAGTTTCCAATGACCCTCCACGGTTGAGCCGTGGGCTTTCACATCAGACTTAAAAGACCGCCTGCGCGCGCTTTACGCCCAATAATTCCGGACAACGCTTGCCACCTACGTATTACCGCGGCTGCTGGCACGTAGTTAGCCGTGGCTTTCTGGTTAGGTACCGTCAAGGTACCGCCCTATTCGAACGGTACTTGTTCTTCCCTAACAACAGAGCTTTACGACCCGAAGGCCTTCGTCACTCACGCGGCGTTGCTCCGTCAGACTTTCGTCCATTGCGGAAGATTCCCTACTGCTGCCTCCCGTAGGAGTCTGGGCCGTGTCTCAGTCCCAGTGTGGCCGATCACCCTCTCAGGTCGGCTACGCATCGTCGCCTTGGTAAGCCATTACCTTACCAACTAGCTAATGCGCCGCGGGCCCATCCTGCAGTGTTAGCCAAAGGCCAACTTTCAACATTGCACCATGCGGTGCGATGTATTACCCGGTATTAGCTCCGGTTTCCCGGAGTTATCCCAGTCTGCAGGGCAGGTTGCCCACGTGTTACTCACCCGTCCGCCGCTAAGATCAGGGAGCAAGCTCCCATCTCTTCGCTCGACTTGCATGTATTAGGCACGCCGCCAGCGTTCGTCCTGAGCCAGGATCAAACTCTCCGATAGAAAGCTTAATCTAGCTTTTAAAACAATGTTCGTTTCCGTAGAAACAACTACTTACATGGCGTTTCGTTCAGTTTTCAAAGAGCAATTTATTTCTTTCAATGTCGTTTTCAGCGACTTTATTAATATACCATATTAACTCAGTTGATGTCAACAACTATTTTGAAATTGTTTTTCGTGTCCACCGCGTTGTTGCGGCGACCTATATAACTATATCAGGCTCTTAATTGTTATGCAACCCTTTTTTAATCTTTTTTTAAAAAGATATACAAACCATTCTTTCTGTTCTAAAGCTTTTTAATCCATAACCAATCAATTTAAACTTCATCCTCTTCTCTATTAATTAGAACCCCCACTATTACAGCACGACTATGAGGCAGCTAGATAAGAAATAAAAAAAGAATGAAGTTCGATTAACGAACTTCATTCTAGATCTTCTATCGTTCCGTATTTCTCATCTGTGGAAACAGAAGAACGTCTCGAATAGAAGGAGAATTAGTTAGAAGCATTACAAGACGATCAATTCCAATACCTAGACCGCCGGTTGGTGGTAGTCCATATTCCAGTGCTTCGATAAAGTCATGATCCATCATATGGGCTTCGTCATTACCTTGCTCCCGCTCTACAAGCTGAGCTTCAAATCGTTCTCTTTGATCAATCGGATCGTTGAGTTCTGTAAATGCATTAGCGTGTTCACGTGCTACAATAAATAACTCAAAACGATCAGTGAAACGACCGTCTTCAGGGTTCTTCTTAGCAAGCGGAGAAATAGCTACCGGGTGACCATAAACAAAAGTAGGTTGTATCAACGTATCTTCTACTTTTTGTTCGAAGAATTCATTTACTACGTGACCAAACTCCATTGTTTCTTTCACATCTACTCCGTGTTCTTTCGCAAGGCTACGCGCTTCTTCATCTGTCATTTCTTTCCAGAAGTCGACACCCGTTACTTCTTTAACCGCATCGACCATATGCACTCTCTTCCACTCTGGTTCAAGATTGATTTCTTCATCACCATACTGAATTGTTGTAGAACCTGTTACTTCTTTGGCGATATGGGCAACCATTTCCTCGGTTAACGTCATCACATCTTTATAGTCTGCATATGCTTCATAAAGTTCAAGCATTGTGAACTCAGGGTTATGCCTTGTCGATACACCTTCATTTCTAAACACGCGCCCGATTTCATAGACGCGTTCCATGCCGCCTACAATCAAACGCTTAAGATGAAGCTCAATAGCAATGCGCATATATAGTTCCATATCAAGAGCATTATGGTGCGTAACAAAAGGACGTGCCGAAGCACCACCTGGAATAGAATGCATCATCGGTGTTTCCACTTCAAGAAAACCTTGATCATCGAGGTAACGTCTCATTGATTGAATGATACGACTTCTTGCTATGAACGTTTCTTTTGATTCGGGGCTCATAATTAAATCAAGATAACGCTGACGATAGCGCTGTTCTACATCTTTTAAACCATGAAACTTATCTGGTAGTGGACGCAGTGACTTAGAAAGCAAATGTAGATCACTAACTTTCACAGAAAGTTCTCCAACTTTTGTTTTAAAAGCCTCACCGCTAACGCCAATGATATCTCCAATATCCATAGAATCAAAAAGATCGTATTGCTCATCACCAACAGTGTCTTTTCGGATATAAAGCTGGATTTGACCAGTTAAATCCTGAATATGTGTAAAACCTGCTTTTCCCTTTCCTCGCTTGGTCATAATTCTACCAGCTAACGAAACAGTCTTCTTCTTTTCGGCTAGTTCTTCTTTAGTAAAAGAATCAAATTCGTCTAGCATTTTTCTAGCAGTATGAGAACGATCAAAACGATGTCCGAACGGATCAATGTTGTTCTCTTTAAGAACGTCAAGCTTTTCTCTTCTTACTCTTAGAAGGTCATTTAGTTCAAGCTCCTGACTCATCTCTATCACTCCTGTCAAATCTATGTTTATCCCGCTATAACTTTATCGGAAAGCACTATGAATAGCAAGCATTCCCGTATAGAAAACTGTATGACAAATGCGCCGGGTGTATCATCACTTATATGAAGAAAACTGCCAGTAACATTACTGACAGCCCGATATTTCCTAGATGTAGTATAGGAAATGCTAGTTAGAAAGTCAAACCGCCTGTTTCAAAATACTAAAGTGCATAGTGCTTAAGTTCTTATAATGTGCCTCATTCATTAATTTCACGATCTAGGTGGTCTTTATTCCTATCAGCACCTATTCTTAATTCTTATTATCAATGTACCTTATCCCATTTCTTATTTGTGTTCTAATGGGAAAAGCTCTTCTAGTGATATCTTAAGCTTCTCTGCAACTAATTGCATAAATTCAGTAGTAGGCTTTCGGTTACCCCGTTCGATCTCTCCTAAAACAGAAACTGATACACCTATTTCTCTTGCAAGCTGTTCCTGAGTGTATCCTTTTAACTTTCGAAAAGCGCGAATACGTCTCCCGTAGATTTCCGCTTCCATAGACGTACACCTTCTTTATCTTCTATATGATTAAAATAGGAATCAATTCTCTTATTCGTTGTTGGAATAATAATATCCGGACTCAGTTCATGAAGAGGAATAAGGACAAATCCTCTTTGAAGAAGCCTAGGATGTGGGACTACTAGCCCCTCTGCTACAATGTTTTCATGATTAAAGAGCAAAATGTCCAGGTCTATGGTTCTTGGCCCCCACCTGATATCACGCTCTCTTCCAAGAGATTGTTCAATTCCCTGAAGAATCTCAAGTAGCTGAAAAGCATTCATCTCTGTTTCGAGCAAAGCTACCATATTTAGAAATGGGTCTTGCTCTGTTACGCCAACCGGGGCGGTTTCATATAAAGAGGATGTTGAAGTAATCTGTACCCCTGGGTACTCTTGTAACCTTAATAATGAGGTTTGAATATAACTCTCTCTATCTCCGATGTTGGAACCAATGCCAATATATACACTATTCATTTCGTTCCCTCTTCATTTCGATCGCAACAGAGTCATAATGACCATCAATTGGGGGAATCTGGCTTAATTACCTTAACTGTACACGCACGGACGATTTCAAATTGTTGAAACATCTTACCCGCAATTTCCTCAGCTACTGTTTCAACTAATTTCCGAGGCGTTCCTTCTACAATTTCTTTTATAGCATTGTAGGCATCAGCATAATTTACTGTATAGTTTAAATCATCTGATTGACTAGCTTTCGAAAGATCCGCTTCTAGCGTTAGGTCTACATAGAAACGTTGACCAAGCTTGTTTTCTTCAGGGAATACACCGTGGTAGCCGTAGAACTTCATTCCGTTCAGGTAGATTTTATCCATCTTATTCACTCTCCTGTTAATTGAGATGTGGTTTAAGCATCGCATCCATCATCCGAGCCATTCTCGCCATCTGCTTCACGTCATGAACTCGAATGATTTGTGTGCCTCTCTCAATTCCGAGGCAAATCGTTGCTCCAGTACCTTCGACCCGATCATCTGGTGGCGTGTTTAACGTTTTTGCTACGATAGACTTTCGTGAAGTACCAAGTAATACCGGGTACCCTAAAGCAGTAAATTCATCTAATCTTCTCATGACTTCAAGATTTTGCTCATGTGTTTTTGCAAACCCGATGCCAGGATCAAGAATGATATTTTCGTCTTTTACGCCAGCTAAACGAGCAATCGCTATACTTTCTTCCAAATCAGCCTTTATATCAATCATAATATCACCATAATTCGTGTCATCACGATTATGCATTAAGATAATCGGAACCTCATGTTCTGCAGCTACTTGAGCCATATGAGGATCTGCCTTTGCTCCCCAAACATCATTAATAAGATCAGCCCCAGCTAAAATTGCCTGATTTGCTACCTCCGCTTTATACGTATCTACAGAAATAGGAACATCCACAGCGTGACGAACCGCTTTAACTACCGGTATAACGCGTTGAAGCTCTTCTTCCAATGAAACAGGCGTAGCGCCGGGACGAGTTGATTCTCCGCCAATATCAATGATATCTGCTCCATCTTCAACCAGTTGGAGAGCATGAGCAACTGCCTGGACCGTCGTATTATATTCGCCACCGTCGGAAAATGAATCTGGAGTTGTATTCAGGATACCCATTACCCATGTTTTATCATTCCAGTTAATGACCGTGTCTCGCCATTTCATCGTCATCGGATGGGCTTTATGCTTATCAATTACCATTACCATGCGGCTCACTCCTTTTCGTACATATGTTCTTAGTTAGTATTCCTCTCGACTCATTAACGATGTCCGATGTTGTTCATATTGAAGGATGAGCTCGTTCGTCGCAGGGCCATGAAGGCCAGGCAATGGTTTTTGTTCAATTTGAAATAACGGAACGATTTCTTGAACGGAATTTGTTACAAAGGCTTCATCTGCTTCGAGAAGCGCTTTTTCTGTAAAGCTACCTACTTGAACGGTAATCCCCATTTTCTTTGCAACATGCACAACAAACTGTCTTGTAACGCCATTTAAAATACCTGTCGATAGGTCTGGTGTAAAAAGCGTGCCGTTTTTAAACCAGAATAAATTCGAGACAATGCCTTCAGCAAGTATGCCGTTTTGTGTTAGAAAAATGCCTTCCACTGAAGGGTCGCTGCCTACCTCTCTTTTGGCAATGATGTTATTTAAATAATGATGCGACTTTAACCTATACTCACCCTCGGGTGAATTACGCCTATGCGATAGAATTACACCGCGCTTCTCCTTTCGAGAAGGGCTGTCAATTGCTTTCACATAGACAATAACAGTAGGTTCGGCGTAAGGAATCCGTTTTAAGACCAACTCCCCCCGCTCCGGCCGAAACGTTCAGTCGAACATATGCGTCCTTCATTTCATTTGCTTCAATAGTCTGCTTCACCTGACAAAGGAGTTCATCATACGTATAGGGAAACTGAATTTGAAGCATTTCAAGCGATTCACACAGGCGCTTGTAATGATCGTCGAACAAAAATGGATGACCTTCATAAGTACGAAAGGTTTCAAATACGCCGACACCGTATAAATAACCATGATCAAACGCAGAGATAACTGCCTCACTTTCGTCAATAAGCTTCCCATTAATCGTTAGAAACATATTTCTCTACGATGTGTTTCAATAAAGTTTTTCAAAAGTGTTTTACCCGTGTCGGTCATAATCGATTCAGGATGGAATTGGACACCTTCGATTGCAAGGTCTTTGTGACGTATCGCCATAATTTCACCCTCAACTGTCCATGCACTAATCTCAAAGCATTCTGGTAAGGTCTCTTTTTTCACAATCAATGAATGATACCTTGTTGCAGTAAAGGGGTTCTCAAGGCCTTTAAAAATCGTTCTTCCATCATGATGCATCGGAGACGTTTTCCCATGCATGAGTCGATCGGCTTTTATCACATCTCCACCAAAAACCTGAGCAATTGACTGATGACCAAGGCAAACACCAAATATAGGAATGCTCCCCGCAAAATGTTTAATAACCGCCATGCTTATTCCCGCTTCATTAGGACTGCACGGTCCTGGAGATACCATAATAAAAGAAGGATTGAGTTCCTCAATTTCTGAAATGGTTATTTCATCGTTTCGTTTTACGACAAGCTCTTCACCCATTTCTCCAAGATACTGCACCAAGTTATACGTAAACGAATCGTAATTATCAATCATTAAAATCATTCTTTCTCCTCCTCTAAGCTAATCTCTGCTAGTCTCTTTTTCTTCACTTAACTCTTTGGCTTTCCATAAAGCTCTAGCTTTCTTTAATGACTCTTTGTACTCAGCTTCTGGATTGGAGTCAATGACTATACCAGCCCCTGCTTGTACATGTGCCATGTTGTCCTGTATCACCATTGTGCGGATCGCGATGTTTAACTCCATATCATCATTAAAACCAATCCATCCAATAGAACCAGTGTAAACCCCACGGCGCACAGGCTCAAGTTCTTCAATGATTTCCATCGTTCTAATCTTTGGAGCACCTGTAATCGTCCCACCAGGAAAAGTAGCTTTAATTGCGTCAAAAGCGGTTGCCTGCTTTGAGGAAATGCCACGTACATTTGAAACAATATGCTGCACGTGTGAGTACTTCTCAATCACCATAAATTCATCTACTTCAACCGTACCGTATTTGCAAACTCGTCCAAGATCGTTACGCTCAAGATCCACAAGCATGACATGTTCAGCACGTTCTTTCTCATTTTCGATAAGCGTGCGTGCAAGTTGCCGATCTTCTTCATCATTTTTTCCGCGTGATCGCGTACCTGCAATTGGGCGGGTACTTAATTCTACACCTTTTTTCTTGATCAGAAGCTCAGGAGATGCACTGACAAGATCAAATGTCGCTGTATGAATAAAAGCCATGTACGGGGAGGGATTAATGGTTCTAAGCGTTTCGTATATAGAGATAGGTTCAGAATGCAGTGTTCTCGATTCTCTAAGTGACAGGTTTACCTGAAAAACATCCCCAGCGGAAATATAGGTTTGGATCTTTTTAACAGCTGCAGAGAACGCGTGCTCGTCCATTGAAAACACCTGCCTGTTTTCTTCAGAAAAAGAACGAGATTGGAATGGTTCATCTCCACAAGGTTCCATCCACTGCTGCTTGTACTTTTTAAGGCGCTGTTCAGCATGTTTTTCCTCACCTCGTTCAACCTGAGAAATGAACCAGAGCGTTTCTAATGAATGATCATAGACACCGACATCTTCATACACAATAAAGAAAAGTTCTGGAAGCTCTAGATCATCAGCAGCAAGCTGAGGTATATTTTCAATTTGACGAACGATATCATAACTAAGATACCCCATCGCACCGCCTTGAAAGTCTGGCAATGACTCGTCATTAACTGCCACATGTCGCTGCATCCATGCTTCCATTAACTGCAACAAGTTACCTTCTAACGATTCAGGATCCTTCCCTTCCTCTATTATCGTAAGAGAAGTACCGGATTCCAATCAGCGAGGCAATTGGCTTGATTCCAAACATGCTATACCGGCCACCACGCGTACTATCTAATAAAATATGCTCTTCGTGTTGTTCGGCGAATGATTTGTATCGTAAAAACCACTCATCTGCCTTTACATTTATATTTTCATAAATCGAATGACGCGCGATTTTCTCTAGTTGTTCTGGCAAACTTTTCACACCCTATCAAAAGCTTAAGCATAAGCTACCGCTCAGTTTATGCCTCTATTCTACATGAAGTTAACAAACGCTTCATCTTTTTTATGCTCCCCAAACATTCTAGAATACCCAATTAGAAATTCTTCCCTTCCCTCTCCCTGAAAATAGAAAAGCAGCCCACTGAAGGACTGCTTTTTACACTTACTTATTCGTCGTCAAATTGAAACAGTGGTGTACTTAAGTAACGTTCTCCGTTGCTTGGAATCACAGCGAGAACCTTCTTACCTTTACCAAGTTTTTTAGCCACTTCGAGCGCTGCAAAGATTGCAGCACCTGAAGAAATACCGCCAAGAATTCCTTCTTCTCTCGCTGCTTTTCTTGCCCACTCAAAGGCTTGCTCATTTTGAACTTGAATGACTTCATCATAGACATCCGTATTCAGAACGGCTGGTACAAAACCGGCACCAATCCCTTGGATTTTATGAGGACCCGGCTTACCTCCAGATAAAATTGGCGAGTCAGTTGGTTCTACTGCATAGAGCTTGACTGATGGAAAGTGCTTTTTCAACACTTCACCTGCACCGGTAATCGTTCCCCCAGTTCCAATACCTGCAACAAATCCATCAAGCTGATCCATCTGCTCAACAATTTCTTGACCCGTTGTACGACGATGAACTTCAGGATTGGCTTCATTTTTGAACTGTTGGGGCATGAAATAACCATGTTCTTTTGCTAATTCCTCAGATTTGCGAATCGCTCCGCCCATTCCTTCAGATCCAGGAGTAAGAACAAGCTTAGCTCCGTAAGCTTTTAACAAGTTGCGTCGTTCCATACTCATCGTATCCGGCATAACAAGAACAGCCTGGTATCCTTTTGCTGCTGCAACCATTGCAAGTCCAATTCCCGTATTACCACTTGTAGGCTCAACAAACGTGTCTCCCGGCTTTAATTCGCCTTTTTCTTCAGCTGCTTCAATCATTGCAAGTGCAATACGATCCTTTACACTGCTTCCAGGGTTCATAAATTCAAGCTTTAGATACACCTCTGCATGGTCCTCATCAGTGATGCGGTTAAGTTTCACAATAGGTGTTTGACCGATTAGATCTGTAATTGAATTTGCTACTCTCATCATCGCGCCTCCTCAAACCCGAGTGTTTTTATAGGGATTATCTTATTAAAAGAATATCACCACTGAACTTAACTGTCAATTTGAACCTTTTATACCTTGCTTTCAGCGTATAATTCTTGAAGCTCTTCTTTTGAAAAGTGGTAGTGTGCATTACAAAAGTGACAAGCCGTTTCCGCTTCGCCATCTTCTTCAATCATATTTTGGATTTCTTCTTTTCCAAGTCCCATAATTCCATTTGAAAAACGCTCTTTTGAACAGCTACACTCAAATTGTACAGGCATGTTGTCGATGACTTTAATATTTTCTTCTCCAAGAAGGGCGTTTAAAATTTCTTCTGGTGTTTTACCAGCTTCAATCAATTTTGAAATCGGCGGAATGGCTTCAATGCGCTTCTCAATAAAGCGAATGGTCTCTTCACCTGCACCAGGAAGTAATTGAATCATAAATCCTCCAGCGGCAAGGATTGTATTATCTGGATTAACAAGTACACCAACACCAACTGCAGAAGGTACTTGTTCTGATGTTACAAGATAATACGTAAAATCTTCACCTAATTCACCGGAAACAATAGGAACTTGCCCTGTAAATTTCTCGCGCATACCAATGTCTTTCACTACAGATAGAAATCCATCGCGTCCTACAGCCTGAGCTACATCCAACTTTCCATGTTCATTTAAATCAAAATGAACGTGTGGATTACTAACATATCCACGCGTTTCACCTTTTGCATTCGCATCAACAATAATGGCACCAATCGGGCCGCCACCTTCAATTTTTACGGTGATTTTTTCTTCGCCTTTTAGTCCAGTTGCAATCATTGTCGATGCTGTCATGGCGCGACCAAGCGCAGCAGATGCAGTCGGCCATGTATTATGACGGCGCTGTGCCTCTGAAACCATTTCGGTACTAGATATCGCATAAGCTCTCACATTTCCATCGAACGCAAGTGCTTTTATTAAATAATCATTCATTATGTTATAGCTCCTTTCACTAATGGGCCATTGCCCACTTACACGATACATCATTTTTTCAAGAACTTCCATTATGAGAAACTAAGTCAGGATTTAAGGAGCGTTCACTACACGATGCTTGTATTCCTAAAACCTTCAGGATTACAAAATGTTAAACCTAACTACGTAACATTTATAATTTCCCCAAAAAATCAAAATGAAAAACGCATCCCTTTTTATCGGTATGCGTTTAACTCTTCTTTGTTCTTATTATAAATGAAATGCAGGCCTTTCAATGTTAAGAACGGATCGACAACATCAATAAGGTCACATTCTTCTGCAATGAGGGAAGCCAGTCCCCCTGTGGCAATAACAGTCGGTTCTTTAGGAGAATGTTTTTTCATCCGAGAAACAATTCCCTCTACTTGACCAACATACCCATACAGCGTCCCACTCTGCATTGCACTCACTGTATTTTTCCCAACGATATGGTTTGGTTTTGCAATTTCAATACGGGGCAGCTTAGCAGCATGCATGTAAAGCGCTTCTGTTGAAATGTTAATGCCTGGTGCAATTGCTCCACCAACGTACTGTTTTTGCTCATCAATATAGCAGTAGGTTGTCGCCGTACCAAAATCAACAATAATAAGTGGTGCTCCATAAAGATGAATGCCAGCTACTGCATTGACAATCCGATCGGCCCCCACTTCTTTGGGATTATCATATTTTATATTGAGCCCTGTCTTAATTCCAGGACCAATCACTAATGGTTTATGATGGAAATATTTCTGGCACATGCGCTCAAGAGCGAACATGATAGGAGGCACAACAGATGAAATGATAATGCCTTCTACATCATCAAAAGAAAGTTCTTCATGAGAAAAGAGACCTTTAATAACCATTGCGTATTCATCTTCTGTCTGCTTCCGGCTTGTCCCCATTCGCCAGTGGTGCGTTAACTCTTCACCTTCATATACACCGAGAACAATATTTGTATTTCCTACATCAAGCACAAGTATCATATTATCACCTTATTTAAAAATTTAACTTCAGTCATGCTCTCTATAGTTATACCACACATTGGAATCAAACACGAAGATCTTTTTTGAAAACGATTACCAACTAATGAAATTGAGAAAGCAAATTAACCTTCCCTTTCATGAGAACAAAAAAACAGGATGTCATAATGACATCCTGTTTTGATATTCCGTTACTCTTGCTCTTCATTTGTTTCAGGATTTTCTTCTTTCTTAGAGATGTTTACTTTCACATCTTCAGAACTACCCGTTGCATGGTGACCCTCTGGAAGTTTTCCATCTTCAACAAGAGAGCGAATCTGTTCAGCATCAAGCGTCTCAATGTCTTTTAGCGTTTCAGCAACAAGATTTAACTTATCCTGATTTTCTAAAAGAATGTCACGACAGCGTGCATATGCTGATTTGATGATGCTTTGAACTTCTAAATCAATTTCATTGGCAAATGAATCACTATAGTTCTGATCATTTTGAATGTCACGCCCAAGGAAGACATTACCTCCCTGACCTGAACCAAACTGCATCGGACCTAGCTTTTCACTCATACCATATTCCGTAACCATGCTACGGGCAATGGCTGTCGCACGTTGGAAGTCATTACTTGCGCCGGTACTTGCTTCACCGAATGTAATTTCTTCTGCAACGCGACCACCGAGTAAGCCAATAATTTTATCAATTAGCTCTGGCTTCGTCATTAAGTAACGATCTTCTTTAGGAAGTGTTACAGCATAACCACCAGCCTGTCCTCGAGGAACGATTGTAACTTTATGAACAACATCGGCATTATCAAGCTGTGTACCGATAATTGTATGACCCGCTTCGTGATAAGCAACGATGTTTTTCTCTTTTTCAGAGATCACGCGGCTCTTCTTAGCAGGACCAGCAATAACTCGGTCAGTCGCTTCATCAATATCGTTCATATCGACCTTTTTCTTATTATGACGAGCAGCCACTAGAGCAGCTTCATTCAATAAGTTCTCAAGGTCAGCACCAGAGAATCCTGGCGTACGCATTGCGATTGTTTTCAAATCAACTTCATCGCTTAGCGGCTTGTTGCGTGCATGGACGCGAAGGACGGCTTCACGACCATTTACATCTGGACGGTTTACCGGGATTTGACGGTCAAAACGTCCTGGACGAAGAAGCGCCGGATCAAGAATATCAGGACGGTTTGTAGCTGCAACGATGATAATACCTTCATTTGCACTAAAGCCATCCATTTCAACTAGAAGTTGGTTAAGCGTTTGTTCACGCTCATCATGACCGCCACCAAGACCTGCGCCACGTTGACGACCAACTGCATCGATTTCATCGATAAAGATAATACACGGTGCGTTTTTCTTCGCATTTTCGAATAGGTCACGTACTCGAGAAGCACCGACACCCACGAACATTTCTACGAAGTCAGAACCAGAGATTGAGAAGAACGGCACGCCTGCTTCACCAGCAACCGCTCGTGCAAGCAATGTCTTACCTGTACCCGGAGGTCCTACAAGTAGAACACCTTTCGGAATACGAGCGCCGACTGCAGCGAACTTTCGAGGATCCTTAAGGAATTCAACGACCTCAACAAGCTCTTGCTTTTCTTCATCAGCACCTGCTACGTCTTTAAAAGTAACTTTCTTTTTCTCTTCGCTGTATAACTTCGCTTTACTTTTACCGAAGTTCATCACGCGGCCACCGCCGCCTTGAGCCTGGTTAAGAAGGAAGAAGAACAGGATGAAGATGATGACGAAAGGAATGATACTTGTTAGAAATGTAACCCAACCGCTTTGTTCAGGGGCTGGCTCTGTTGTTAACTCTACATTTCCTTCATCAGCTGCAGTTAAGATATTCTCTACAGCTCTCTCTGAGTCAGGTACATTCGTAACGAATGTATTAGCATCCTCGCTATCTTCACCGCCACCAGCTAATTTACCAGTAACCGTGTAAACCCCGCGCTCAGGTTGTAACGTTAATTCTTGAATTTCACCATTATTCAATTTGGACTGAAATTCGCCGTAATCGAGGACATTTGTGTCATTATTTGTTCCGTTAAAGAAACTGACAACACCTACTACGACGAGGAAAATTAACAAATAAAATATTGTATTTCGGAAGATACGATTCATTCCTTACCTCCTCCCACGAACAGGAAACCATAGATTATCTTACCATACTGGCACAACTGACTACAACAAATTAACCTTGATAAATCTCGGGTTTGAGAATCCCGATAAACGGAAGATTACGATACCTTTCAGCGAAATCAAGACCGTATCCAACAACGAACTCATCCGGAACAATAAACCCTGCCACATCAGGCTTCAAGTCAACTTTTCTTCCAGTTGGTTTGTCTAGCAGCGTTACAATCTTAATGGACTTTGCTTTACGGTATTTTAGAAGGTCAATCAGATAGCTTAACGTTAACCCACTATCAATAATATCCTCGAGAATGAGCACGTCACGTCCTTCTACCGAAGTATCTAGATCTTTAATGATCTTTACTTCACCAGAAGAAACCGTTGAGTTTCCATAACTTGAAACATCCATAAAGTCCATCTCAAGATGACAAGTCATGCGCTTTGTTAAATCACCCATAAAAGGCATTGCACCTTTAAGGACGCCAATCACAAGCGGAAAGCGATCCTCATATTCATCTGAGAGCCGTTTCCCTAACTCGCGGCATTTCTCTTGAATCTGTTCTTCACTAATTAATGTTTCTTGAATTTCATTTAACATCAGTAGTATTGCCCTCCCAACCTATGTAAGTGTTTTTTTCTCATAGTGCAAATGCACAATCTGTTTCTTTCTTGCAGACAGTGTTGCCTTTTCAGAACGGGTTACTCCAGCGACCCAGATGATTTGACCCGTTACATCCTCAACAATTGGCCAAACATCGCGTTCTGAACGGTCTATTTTACGGTCGATAAAAATATCTTTTACCTTTTTCGTCCCTATCATGCCTTTTGGCTGAATTCGATCACCAGGACGCCTTGAGCGCACCACTGCTGGAAGCAGCTGTTCCTCGATAATAAGATCATTTCCCGTAAGTGTTTGTGGAACCTCCTCTATTGGAACGGCTGTAATCGTTCCATGTGGTGTTTCCACAGAACCCCATAAAGGGAGATGATACGTATACGGTTCTGGTGGCAAAAAGGTTTCAAAAGAAAAATAACAGGTGGTATAAGATTTTACCGCCCTCAATTCCAGGGGTAAATTAAGGGAAGCAGAAGGGTGCTCAGAATCGAGCATTAACCGCAAATCCTCAATATGTATAGAAGAAAAAGGAGCATTGCCTGTATAAAGATAGTTTAATATTAGATGAATCACTCTTCTTTGTAAAGGAATAGGGAGGCATTGATACGCCTTGTTGTCCATCTTCACAAATTTGTCATTTTGATCAAGGATGACTTTGTTTAAATGTTGCTTAGCTAACTCCACTAAAAAACGCTCATCATCTTGCATTCTTTCGCTATAGAGTTGGTATCTCTTGTGAACATTTGGGTTCTCTTCTTTAAGAAAGGGAAGGACATGATGACGAAAACGATTCCTCATATAATTATCACTTTTATTTGAAGGATCAATTCGATAATCCAACGTGTGAACGCTGCAATAATGCAAGAGCTCTTCTTTGGTTACACCTAAAAATGGTCGAATGATATAACCAGTTGAGAACGCACGTCTTGCAGGTATACCAGCAAGTCCTGAACCGATACTTCCGTGAACTTGTCTCATAAGCATGGTTTCAATTTGGTCGTCTCCATGATGAGCAAGTGCAAGGGCATTTGCCTGATAATGACTCATCACCTCTTGGAAAAAGTGATAGCGACATTCCCTAGCCGCCACCTGTGTCGAAACCTGGTGTTGCTTTTTATACTGATTCACATCAATCGTCGAAGCTTCAAAAGTGATGCCTTCCTGCCGGCAGAAACGCTTTACGAACGCTAAATCCTGAGCCGAATCCTCGCCACGAAGGTTATGATCGACATGTGCAGCAACAATTGTCAGGTTAAAAGAGGGTGCAATTGTACCCAAATAGTGAAGCAATGCCATTGAGTCTGGTCCTCCAGAAACTCCAACGACAACGGTATCCCCATAGTTGATTAATTCATGCTTATGGATAAATTGGTCGACATCTTGCAACAACCTCTGTCTTCCTCTCACTTCCTGCTTGAAATAAACAGTTTTTCATTTTAGTACTATTAACCTAACCCGTACATTTTCAAACATATCTTTTCTAAAAAATGTGACCAACTAAGTATAAAGTATAGAAGAATAGAAGGAAAGCAACGAGAAGAACGGTTTCAATCCAACCTGTGCGCTTTTTCTTTGCCGGCGGACGAGTTCGACGTGCAGCTACTCGAGAAGGGCTCACCCTATTTTTACGCACGTTTGTTTTCTCTCCTTGTAAAAGCGCAAATAGTTCCTGTCTCATTTCAAAAGCATGATCGTATTTTCCAAGCAAAGCTTTTCTAAGAATTGGTTTATATTCTTTTAATAGTTGACTACTCTCAATCTTATTCATCAAATAGTGTTCTGCATCTTTTTTAGGACGATCAAAGCGCTTCGGATAGCCTGCATTCAGGACAATCATGGCTACTGAAAACAAATCATAAGAAGGCTCTGCTACACGATTTCCTAGCCCCCAATAACCTCTGTCAAAAAACTCCGTAAACTCCTTAACAGACCTTCCCATTGGGGTCGTTCCTCCCACATCTAGCCACCTCATTGTAGGAGGCGAGCCCTCCACTAGAAGGTTGTCAGGCTTTAGATCGCCGAAAACCCATCCCTCTCGATGAAGCACGGAAAGATCACGAAGCAATTGAAGCATTAGGATTCCTATCCACTCTTTCCCTCTTCGATTTATAAAAGTGAAAAGTGGTTCTCCATCAATATATTCCATCACATAGAAAGGAAATTTCTTTCCACTCCGTTCCCAATCATCGATCTCATAGAAAAACGGCCCAAGAACTGTTCCCTGGACCATCGAAAGCTGTTTTAGAACATTTACCTCTGACGTAATGGACATACTGTCAGTACCGACCTTTAAAGCAACTCGTCCTTTGACGGAGTCTGCTAAATAGACAGTACCTAGTGCTCCACTCCCTAATTTTTTCATAATCTGATAGGTTTGCTTGTTCCATTTTCCGCTAATGGTTGTTCCACGGGGAACATCAGCTACTTGATTCTTCGATGTACCCGTCATCTAATAGCCCTCTCTTTGTACGTTTTTTCTGATAAGCATCAATGGCTTCTTTTAAAGCTGGACCAGTTGGCGTAATACCACCAGTGGTTAGTTTTGGGAAAATGGTATGAATATCCTTAAGTATCGGTGTCCAATCCATCAGACGTTCTACTTGCTTTCGTTTCCCGGGAAATGCATACAATGCATACTCATTTTCACCAATTCTTGAATGTAGACTAATGGAAAGATCGAGCAGGGCATCTTCTACCGTTGGAAGCTTATGCTGCATACTCGCACTTGTATCAATCATAATTAATACTTCCAGGTCCATCGTTTCCCCCAGTTCGTCAACCACTTCGACTACCTGCCCCCGTTTGTCAGGTGGTAAGTCTTCTATCTCTTTATCATGACCCAAAATCGACTGCAGTTCTTTGTGAATAAATCCCTGAATCGTTTGAGTCATCGCTTTCCGTGTCACCATTTGCACCGTATGCGATAGCTGTTTCGCATAAACTAGCTGGTGGATGCCCCCGCCAGATAAAGCAATATTTTCAATTTCCTTCAATCCTTCTGTCCGCTCATTTTCATCAAGTACCCCTATTACATTAACGGTCATTCCATGTTCTCTTGCTAGAGCTGCCATAGCAACCGGATCTTCCCCCTGATTCGAACATCCATCTGTTATCAAAAGTATTTGCCGTAGTGTTCCTTTCTTCATGTGGACTCCTCCTTTTTTGCTGTTACAAGCATCGCCTTTAGGAGGAGAGTTTATACTTACCTACTGCGCCTTTTTCTTTCTGAAAGAAGGGGCGGAATAAATTGGAATCGTTGACCATTTAGGCACATTTCGTTTAATTCTCGCAACGACAATCGTCATATCGTCATCAATTCTGCCATATTCCGTTCGGATCACCTCTTCCATAATCAGGTCTGCAATTTCCTGCGGCTTATCAGTATCAAGCTCTCTTATCTTCCGTTTCATCCAAAATTCAGGGTTCTCTATATTTTTGACTCCTTCGTAAATCCCGTCGCTCATCATAATTAATAAATCTCCTGCTTTTAATTGCTCACTCACGACCTCAACATCAAATTCAGGAATAATTCCCATTGGTAGATTCCCTGATTCCACCATCATCACACGATCGCCTCGCTTAATAAAACTCGGAATAGAGCCGATCTTAAGAAACTTAGCAGAAGCATCTTGTAAATCAATCATCGCTAAATCTAGTGTAGAGAAAATTTCATCGGTATTTCTTAAAGAAAGAACAGAGTTAACCGATTTAATGGCAACTGTTTCATCAATTCCAGAATGAAGTATCTTTTGGAGAAGTTGAATCGTTTCGGCACTCTCTTGATGCGCTCTCTCTCCATTCCCCATGCCATCACTAATTGCAATAGCATACTTCCCTGCACCTAATTCGATGGTAGAATGGCTATCTCCTGAAATCCAAGCTCCTCCTTTAGCTGCGTTTGCAACACCTGTTTCAATAACAAAATCTTTTGCAGATCCAAAGTAAAGGTGACAAGTATCGTGTTCGTGTTCAGCACAAACTTCTCTCTTAACAATGATGTTTTCCTTTAAAATGTCCGATAGCATTGGCGCAATGACTTTTTCTCCTTCTCCTCTACCGCCACATGCTGGTATTTTCATCTCAATGTCAACATTTCCTTCATCAAGACTATAAATTTCTACCTGTCCTACTTCTAAACCCATACTTTGAATCGCATCCATAATTTGCTCTTCTTGTTGATGGAGGTTATCACGCTCTTTTTGAATTTCTCTCGCAAAATCTCCCATCACATGGGATACCCCACGCAGTTGATCTGCCACAATTTTCCGACTCTCACGAACTTGCTTTTTTAACAACCGGTTTGCGTGATAGTGACTCATCTCCTTTCCGATAATTTCAATGACTTTATTCGCTTTAATACAATGTTTATCAAAATCTCTTTTTAAACTATAGTTTGTTAACTCAGTCGTTTGCTCAAGCTCTTCCATAATTCCAGTCATATACCCATAGGTAGCATCAAAATTCTTGGCCCAGCACGTTTCTTTCTTAAAACAGTTTTGACACGTTTTTTCTGTTACGTGGCTAAGAAAATAATCAACCTCACGCTCAGACTGATCATCTGCCTGAAGGTCAGAATCTGTAAAACTACTTGAAAGGGCTTGAAATAAGCTTGAAAACTGCTCGACTCGATTGGCTGTCACATCACGAACTTTACGTAGGTACTGCTGTTGTTCATTAGCGTGCTCAACTGTGCCAGGAATGTATTTCGAAAGTTGAGACGTTACTTTGGATGGTGTAAAGAAAAAGAGGAGTACAGCAATGACAGATTCCATAAGATTTGGATACAAAAATTCAGGACCGCTCCCATATAGCGCAATTAATAATGTCCCAATAAGTAACCCCATCCCAACGCCAACTTTTCTCCCATCTTTCAGTAAACCTCCTAGTAGTCCTGAAAACGCCAGCATACTCATTTGATAGAGGCTAGCTACATTAGCGAGTGCCAGAATTAATCCTGTTACGACACCAACCGTTGAGCCGATCGCCGCGCCTCCAACATAGGCAAAAATCAATACGAGATAGCGAGAAAGGATATTTTCAATCGAAAACCCATAAACAACCCAACCAATCGTTCCAGTTAACATCGTTGCAAGCAAAATAATAAAACTAATAATCTCCTCATTTTTAAGAGCCTGCGTTCTTTTCTTTATGGAAAGGACCGGTATGCTTTGAATAAAAATAATGGTTAGAATCATTCCAAGCGCACCTTCAACCACTGCTAAAATCCAATTTGTATTGGCTAAGGTTCGCTCTGTAAGTAAACTTAAAATCAATCTTCCAAGCATACTAGTAATAAAAACAAGCACGGGTAGCGTCTTAACGAGAGAAAGAGAAGATAATTTCACAAACCGATTAATGATAAGAAAAACAAGTATCCCACACATAATAAATGCGGTGTTCTGCAGATTGGAAGTAGAAATGGCGCCGGCAAGTAATGCCGCAATAATCATTGGCGCTCGTTCACGTCTTAGAAAAAACACAGCTCCAAAGAAAGGAATGGCAAACGGAGTAACTTGTGTAAGAATGACAGCTCGTCCAAGCAAAAAGCCTATGACAAACAGGAGTAGCCCACGTTGAAAAAGAATCGTTTCTAACCGAGTTTTTGTCCCATAAATCCATTTTCCCACCCTCGATTTTGACCTTTCCATGACTAATTCGCTTTGCATTCCCCCACCTGCTTTCATTGATTCTATTTTTTCACCGATCTGCTTGAAGCAGTTTGTGTAAATTATTAAAACATAATCAAATTTCGCTTTTTGTCAAAAAAAAGAAGAGATATGTTAAAAATTTCTCGACTTCTTTCAGAGAAGCTTGTCAATCACATGTAGACAGAAGAAGAAATCTGTAACCAAGGTCGTGAATTCTTTCATCAAGATTGCGGAATTAGTATAAGAAAAATGTAGCTTCATCCACTTTTCCTTCATCATTGGGTCTAAATAGATAAAAAGGTCGAAATGTTAAAGATAAAAAAGAAAAGAAATGCGATAAAAGAATCAAAACGGTGTTCTTTCCCGCCTCTTTGTCATATAAAGGAAACGTAACTTTTCATGAACAAACTAAAAAAAGGCCCGACATTTTAGATCATGTCGGACCTTTTTATTAAACTTTGTATATTCTAATCATTTGTATGTATAGTTATTAAAAAATAAGTTGGTGACTCGTACGGGATTCCGACGCGTAGCTAGTCCTGCTGTCCATCATCTTGAATAACTTCTGCAGGGGGACCCTTGGGTGAGAAGACCGTACAATCTTCTTGAATAAGTTGGTGACCCGTACGGGATTCGAACCCGTGTTACCGCCGTGAAAGGGCGGTGTCTTAACCGCTTGACCAACGGGCCAACTTATAAAAATGGTAGCGGCGGAGGGGATCGAACCCCCGACCTCACGGGTATGAACCGTACGCTCTAGCCAGCTGAGCTACACCGCCATAAGACTGTTGCTTTCTTAAGCACAAGTTATATAATACATTGCAGAAAAGTATGTGTCAACTTCTTTTTTATATTTTTTGCATATAAACAAATAAAACTGGATATGTTAAAAAATTTCGAATGGGTCGCATGACTTGGTTTCTTTATCATAAACAAAACCAGCGTGTGCACACGCTGGTTTTGTTTATAAATATCATTAGTAGACAACAAGCTCTAGCCGCGACGAGCGCCTCGACCACCTCGTTTTGACTCTGTTTGTTTCTTTAAAGTTGAAAGACGGTCTTCACTGTCTTTAAGGAACTTGCTCATTTTATCCTCAAATGACTCTACCTGTGGACGTCCACCACCGCGAGGCTTACCTTTGTAACCGCCGCCACCAGGTCTGCCACCGCCTTGCGGACGGCCTCCACCCTGTGGGCGACCTTGAGGACGTCCCTGTGGACGTTCAGAAGCTGGTCGATCTTTTGCTTTCTTAATCGATAATCCAATTTTACCATCGTTTTCAACCTGGATGACTTTGACCTCAACCTGATCGCCAACTGAAAGAAAATCATTAATATCCTTTACGTAATTGTCTGCAACTTCACTGATGTGAACGAGACCTGTCTTGCCGTCTGGTAGTTCAACAAACGCGCCAAAATTTGTAATACCTGTTACCTTTCCCTGTAACTTGCTGCCTACTTCGATTGCCATGTAAAAAAAGCTCCTCCTTAAAATCTTTAAAAGATCAGTCGTACGCTAATTATACCCCTTCAAAAAACAACGTGTCAATTTGAGGAAGAAGGAAGCTTAAAGATTGTCTCGCCGGGTTTTGACATAAAGTAGTCTCTTCTTGCCAATTCACCGATATAATCAAGGTCATTAAGTTTCTCGATTTCTTCCGTTAAATATTTTTCTTGCTCTTTCAATTTCGTTAATTCTTCTTCAGCCTGCTTTTGCTGTATGTTTTTTTCTTCAATCGTTGCTGCCTGTGAAGTGAATACGGAGATAAATAGAATAGCTATGGCTAAAGCAGCTACCGCGAATGCAGTAAGACGTCGAACAAGACCTCTCTTTCTACGTTCCTTCACTTTATCCTGTAGCTGTTTCTCTTGATGGTATTCCGAATGAACTTCTGTTACTTTAGGCTTGTGCTTATTCGCAGTAACCAAGCTGTTCCCTCCTCACTTTCGTATTTTAGTTAACCATTGGTATATGTAGTTCTTTATTGTATCGGCAACTCCTGCTAATTTTGTTAGGGGTGTCTTCACCTGTTGTGGGAATAATCGCCACACTAACGAGATTGCCCACTTTAACGGTACCCAAAAAACCTTAAAGATAAACCAAAAAATGGTTGTCATCATACTTACTATCATCATACATAAGCTAAATAAAACTTTCAATATGAACCTTATTGGCTGATAGAATCAGATAAAAAAACAGCGTTCGAATCATCCGACTCGTTGCTAGAATTACTAAAATGATTCGTTCTAACAATCGACGATATAACGGTTGAAAAAGAGCCCGATAGGCTGAATAGCCACATAGTATGGCTAAAAAGACATAAAATCGTATCGCCCCTTCATTAACAAGGTATAAAACATAAAAAATCAAAAGTCCCTGTAATAACCAGAAAATAACATCATTCGCATAAAGCCAAACATTTTTTTTTCGATTAGGATGAAGAAAACGGCTATAGGTATCCATGGCTATACCAAGCCACACTCCCATAGCCACCATGGCAACCATCGTATAGAATTGCACCGATAACGTCATTTGAATAGTTTGCTAAAGAATCCTTTAGCTTTTTCCCCTTCATGATGGTCGAGGTAGCTAAGATCAAAGATTTTCCCTTCAATTGAGACGCGTCCTTGCTCTACATTTAAGTTTTTCATCTTCAAGTGCTGTCCTCTTATGGCAAGAAAGCCCATGGTGGTCTCTAGAAGAAATTCTTCATTATCGAAGCTATCGACATGCTTTACTCCTGTGATTTCAAGCGACTTACGTGACTTCATCACTAAATCATGTTCAGGTGTGTTTGAAGCTTTATCATATGTGCCGTACTCATAATAATTATCCATCGCTCTCCCCCTCTTCTCGATACATGTCTATGAAGAGGCGGTGTCTTTTAGAACAAGCCATATTATGGGGAGAGACGCTGATAGGAGACTCCTTTTCCTAACAAAAAAAGACCCAATTGGGTCTTTTTATTCACCTGCTGCTTCTTCTTTTAAAATCGTAAACATATTGTTGGCTTCTTCTTTCTTTGTGGTTTCCTTTATTTCATCCACGCGAGCCGTTACTTTTTTATGTCCAAATGAAATCACTAGCTCATCACCCGCTTTAACATTTGTCCCTGCTTTTGCTTTATTGCCATTCACTTCAATACGACCCTTGTCGCAAATCTCTTTTGCAATGGATCGGCGTTTAATTAGTCGTGATACTTTTAAAAATTTATCTAGTCTCATTTGTTTCAACGCTCCCTATTTGATTCCTTTTTTCTTTGCTTCATCCCAGAATGAATCGAGTTCTTCAAGAGATAACTTCTCGATCTCAAGTCCTTTATCCTTTACTCGCTCTTCAATATATTGAAAACGACTAACAAATTTATGGTTTGTGCGGTGAATGGCTACCTCTGGATCAATTTTATAGTAGCGAGCTAAATTAACGAGGGCAAATAATAAGTCTCCAAGCTCATCTTCTTGATCATGAAACGTCTTATTATTGACGGCTTCTTTAAATTCAGTTAGTTCTTCTTGAATCTTCTCCCAAATGGGCTCAACTTCATCCCAATCAAAACCTACTTTTGCAGCGGCTTTTTGTAATTCATTTGCACGCATGAGACCAGGTAAGCCTTTTTGAATCGTTTCAAACTGTGATGGAGTAGCATCCTTTTCCTGCTTTTTCACTTGATCCCACAGTCCGACTACCTCTTCAGCCGTTTGTGCTTTTTCATCTCCAAATACGTGTGGGTGTCGCCGAATCAATTTATCGCTTAACTTCTCAATGACGTCATCGACTGAAAACATTCCTTCGTCCTCACCGATTTGAGCATGTAAGAGGACTTGAAGTAAGACATCCCCTAACTCATCAGCAAGGTGCTCATCGTCCTGAATCGTCAATTGCTTCTAACACTTCATACGACTCTTCAATTAAATATTTCTTTAGCGATTCATGTGTCTGCTTTTGATCCCACGGACAGCCACCTGGACCGCGCAGTCTCGCTATTACATAACGAAGCCATTCAAAATCCTGATATAAAAGTTTTTCATCTTTTACAGGTGGAACGTACACTGCCGTCAGATTATTGACTTCCATGGAACGATCCAATTCGAATAATGGGACAGTGATTATTTTCTCTTCCTGACTTCCCGCTGCTTGCAGTACAGTCACCTGATAATCATCAGGTAGAATGTCCATTAACGTTAATTTAACACTGGAAGCAGTAAACTGATCATAAACTTGTACAAAAATTAAATGATTCCGTACTTGAACCTCAGATTTCGTGAACCGCGTAGCATCAAGAATCTGGCACCCTTCAA
This sequence comes from Bacillus sp. RAR_GA_16, assembly GCF_020165985.1. GTDB lineage: Bacteria > Bacillota > Bacilli > Bacillales > Guptibacillaceae > Guptibacillus. The sequence continues at coordinate 456,862 of NZ_JAIUKZ010000001.1, read as the reverse complement.
TTGGATCTATTCGAACAGCCGTAAATAGTGCATCGAGAAAACTTTGCCCCCCTGCGACATGCACTTCGACGCCATGCTTTGCTTGCTCTTCTAGCAGGAGCTGCACAGTCGCTTCAGCCATCATCGGATGGCCTGGCACAGCATAAATAAGAGAGCCATGCTGCGCCTCCTCGAAGAGACGATCCACTATCGTGCGGTATGTCTCCTCAAAAGAATCATTCTTTTCATAAATATCATCAAAGCCCGTCACGATAAGTCCCTCATTGATTAATTCCCTAAGGACGGGATGGTCAATCGTTCTAGCAAAAATTCGTTCAGCGTTTTTAAGCTGACGATAACTACCGAGAGAGAGCTGAGTAAGGTCACCCGCTCCGGTTCCAATAATCGTAATTTTTGTCATCACTCAGGCTCCTTTCTTTAATTTAGTTTGAAATAACGAGATCTTTCCCCCTTTAGGTAACTGCATCAACTCTTTCTCTGTAAATACTTCCAGAAAGAGTGCTGCGATCCCGAACGTAAGCCCTCCTACAATTGCTCCGGCAAGAGCCGAGATGCTCGACAACCCTCTTGAGAGGAAGGATGGAATAAAGAATTGCAGAAACATGACAGTGATACTCATAATCAATATAGCCGCTACAGCGCGCGCTAAATAGAAAGGATATGGCAGCAGTCCGACTTTAAGATGCACAGCAGAAATAGTAAGCCCTGCAACGACTGCAAAGCCAATGACAGTAGCAACTGCAGCCCCATTAATGCCTATGATTGGAATCAGAATAAGATTTAACAGACCTTTCACCAGGATTCCAATGACTGCATAACGAGCAGCATTTCTTGCTAAACCAACCCCCTGCAATACTCCTGCTGCTGTCATTGAAAGCGAACTAAAAAATATCGCAAACGCAAGAACACTAAGCGTTGATGAAAGGGACTGATCTTTAAATAACATGACATTTGTTTCCTTCATAATGATGGCAAGCCCCGCGGAAGCTGCAAGCCCAATAACAAAACTTATTTTTAGAGAAAGACCAGCCTTTTCTCGAATGAAATTCTTTTGTTTTTCAGCTGATGCTTTCGATATCACAGGTACGATTGACAACGAAAGCGAGGTGGCAAGCACCGTTCCAACTTGCATGAGCGGCTGGCCGCGATCAAATATTCCCTTTGTCTCACGAGCTATTATTGAGGAAAGGCCATGCTCCATTAACCCAGGTACAATTGTTAAAGCATCCATTAGCTGAAAAAGCACCATGACAAGGGCACTAACACAAATCAACGTTCCTTCCGTTAAAATTCTGCGCGCGACACCAAAAAAACGAACGGAATGGGTTTTCATTGAATGTAAACGAATTGGCTCATGTCGATAGCGAAAGATTATCAGCAAGGTAAACGCTGCAATGCCTCCTATTAATGAACCAAGTGCAGCCCCTGTACCTGCTGCGTATGCGTCTGCACCACCAGCAACTAAACTGATCGAAATGGTAAGAATCGCAAGCACGCGAACGGATTGTTCGGTAACTTGTGACCATGCGGTAGGAACGACATTTTCTTGCCCTTGAAAATACCCTCTAATTGACGCAATTCCTGGCATAATTAGAAAAGAAAATGCTGTGGTCCGCAGCGGCCCGATTAACTCGCGGTCCTCCATCAACAGTGCAAGTAAGGGAGCGACTGCATAGAGAAGAAGAAAGCCAGTTAAACCAAGTAAGGCAAGCACGTAAAAGCTATAGCGAGAAAGCTCTTTTGCTTGATCATAATCGTTTTTGGCAAGCTTTTCAGAGATAAGTCGTGAAATAACGACAGGAAAACCATATGTAGCGAGAATGATGGCAATCGAGTAAAACGGGTAAATTTGTTGATAGACATAAAAACCAATGTCACCGGTAATATTCTGATAAGGGATTCGGTACCCAACACTCAGCACCTTCATGAAAAGAGCGACTGCAGTAAGCAACAGCGCTCCGTGCCAGAACCCTTTTTGATTTTCTTTTATTTTCATACACACCTGCCGAGTATACCTATTTATGTACGAATTATATCATATGAAGAAAGATGGGAAACTTTTGAAGTAGGATAAAAGAAGCTTAAGGCACTCGTTCACTCCTGACAAAATGAGGGCTTCAACTGTATCGGGGGTTTAAGCTCACATCTTATTTTTAAACAGAGAAAATGGAGGCATTCGCCTCCATTTTTGTTACTGTTCCATTTGCCTTGCAAGAAACCCTGCTGCTGTCTCAGATAGCTTCTGTTCCAATTCCGTCACCTTTTCATCTTCTTTTGCAAGTAAGATGACTGTGCCTATTGGAATCGCCATTCGCTATAATGGGAGCAATGACATGTCCTGTTTCAACAGGAACTCCTTCAATGAGTTCAGACTTACTTTCATTTAGTAAACATCTTCGTTCATTCATCGCTTTTTCGACAGAGTCACCAATGCTTTTATTTAAGTACTCTTTCTTTGGACCACCGGCAGCTGTAATGTAAACGTCGCGATCAGAGATAAGGGCAATATGCCCAGAATGCTCCGCAAGAGACTCTGCATATTCTCTTGCAAAATCGCCAAGTTCACTGATTGGGGAGTACTTCTTAAGAATAACCTCGCCTTCACGATCTACAAAAATTTCCAGTGGATCGCCTTCTCTAATCCTAAGTGTTCTGCGAATTTCTTTTGGGATGACAACACGTCCCAAATCATCAATACGACGCACGATACCTGTTGCTTTCATCTAAGTTGCCTCGCTTTCTGGAAGTTGTAGGTGATTGCTCCAATCACTTTTTCTATTGCATGTTCTACAATATGTTTCCATTAGTATCGTTTCGACGTATGAGTTCTATTCACAAACCTGTCAAAATTATGAGTTTCCTCCAAAATCGGCTTTAATTCGCATTCATTGGCTGCTTTTTTGCTCCTTTTACTTTCTTTAAAACTTTTTCAACAAGCTGAAGATGCCCCTTTGTTTCAAGGCCTCTTCCCTTCACAACTACCTTTACTTTATTACCATCTGCACCAAGGGAAAGCTTATTTCCAAATTCATTCGCAACCTCAAAGATCGTTTCTCCGCCAATTTCTTCTCTTGCCGATTCATGGAATAGTAGCTGAATGTCTTTCTTACTTCTCCCTACTTTTTCAACCTTCACTTCTTTCGCCAGTTCTTTCATTCGTGAAACCTGAAAGAGGTACTCGACCTCCTCTGGGAAATCTCCAAAGCGATCCATCATTTCATCTTGTAAGTCCATAATGTCTTTTAGTGATTCGATTGAGCGGAAACGTTTGTACATATCAATTTTCTGCTTCTCATCTTGAATATACGTTCCAGGAATATAAGCATCTACCTCAAGATCAATTTCAACGCTGAACGCCTTCTCTTTCGGTGCGTCCCCTTTCCTCTCTTCAATCGCATCTTTCAACATTTGCGAGTACAAATCAAATCCGACTGAATCGATAAAACCATGTTGCTCTGCTCCTAGAAGGTTACCTGCGCCACGAATGGAAAGATCGCGCATTGCAATTTTAAATCCTGAGCCTAGTTCCGTAAATTCTTTAATTGCTTGAAGGCGTTTCTCCGCCACTTCAGTGAGGACTTTATCTCGTTGATAAGTGATATAGGCATAAGCCACTCGATTCGAACGCCCAACCCGACCACGAAGTTGGTAAAGTTGAGAAAGTCCCATTTTATCTCCATCATACACAAGAAGTGTATTGACGTTTGGAATATCGACTCCAGTCTCAATAATCGTTGTACTAACGAGCACATCATAATTTCCATCAAGGAAATCAATCATGACTGATTCGAGCTCAGTTTCACTCATTTGCCCATGAGCATAGCTAACTCTCGCTTCAGGGACAAGGGTTCGAATTTGATCTGTCATATACTCAATGGACTCCACACGATTATAAAGAAAGTAGACCTGTCCTCCTCGGGCAAGTTCCCTTTCAATGGCTTCTCGAACGAGTGTACCGCTGTATTCCGCAACGTACGTTTGTACGGGGAAGCGATTCTCTGGTGGTGTCTCAATAACAGACAGATCCCGAACGCCTAACATCGACATATGAAGCGTTCTAGGAATTGGCGTTGCTGTAAGGGTTAACACATCAACGTTTGCTTTTAATTTCTTAATTTTCTCTTTATGTGTCACGCCAAACCGCTGTTCTTCATCGACAATCAGCAAGCCCAAATCCTTATACGTAACGTCTTTCGATAAAAGTCGATGTGTGCCAATTACGATATCCACTGTTCCATTCTTAACACCTTTTAACGTCTCATTTTGTTCCTTCCTTGAGCGGAAACGGCTTAGTAAACCAATGTTAATCGGGTGATCCGCAAAGCGCTCCTGTATCGTCGCAAAATGCTGTTGCGCAAGAATTGTCGTTGGGACTAGTAAAGCAACCTGTTTGCCATCCATGATAGCTTTAAAAGCTGCTCGAATACTAACCTCGGTTTTCCCATAACCAACATCACCGCACAACAGTCGGTCCATTGGACGCGTTTTTTCCATATCTTCTTTAATTTCTTGTATCGCTCTGAGCTGATCATCCGTTTCCTGATAAGGGAATGCGGCTTCAAACTCTCTTTGTTCTTCTGTGTCTTTTTCAAAACTATGGCCAACACTTGCCTCACGTTCGGCATACAACTTAATTAAGTCGTCCGCTATGTCTTCAACAGAAGATTGTACTTTACGCTTCACTTTCTTCCATTCTGTACCGCCAAGTTTGTAAAGCTTCGGTTCTTTCCCTTCAGAACCGACGTATTTCATAACCTGATCAATTTGTTCCACCGGTACATACAAATTGTCATTACCTGCATAGCTCACATAGAGATAATCCTTATGAATGCCACTTACTTCTAATGTGCGTATCCCCAAATATTTGCCTATTCCGTGATTGACGTGAACAATGTAATCGCCTACTTTTAATTCAGAATAGCTTTTGATTCGTTCGGCATTCGACATCTTTTGTGAACGTCTTGGCTTTTTCGATTGTTTTGTGAAAACTTCCGCTTCTGTTAGAACGGCAAGCTTCTGCATCGGAAGTTCAAATCCACCGTTCAAACTACCGATTAAAATCTGAGGCTGCTGATGGGAAATCGGCGTATCCTGCTCCACCATCATCGCATTGATTTCATAATCTTCTAGTACTCGCTCAAGTCGCTTTCTTCGCTCCTCAGTTGCTGCTAGAAAAACGATTGCCATGCCACTTTTTTTCCACCGCTCAATTTCGCTGCTTAATACTTTCATTTGACCATGGAAATTCTGCATCGCTTTACTTGAAACGTTAATGATATTCTGTGGATTTGTGTATGGAACGTGTCGTAAGAAAATCGATAAGTATATGGTGGAGTGAGCTGGTTTTGCAAACAACGTATCGTAAGATCTCGACAAGGAAACAGATGAAACAATTTCTCCCTGATTAAGGAGGGCGGTTTGCCACTCTGCTTCTTCCTTATCCAGATCAGATGACATTTCTTGAATTCGGCTCACTTCATCAAAAACAACAAGTCCCTCTTCTGGTAAATAATCTAGTAAACTTGCAGGTTGATCATAATAATAGTCCATATACTTAATCATACCCTGAAAATTTTGCTCATTTTTCAGCTGATCAATTTCATGCGTGATGTTCTCGTGCATTGCTTCTTTTACTTTCTGATCCTTCACTTTTTTTAAAGAATCCTGCAATTCTTTTTGTAGACGCTCTGCCCCATTTTTATAGTTCTCTGGAAATAACACCACTTCATCCGCAGGGCCAATTGTAATGCGGTCTGTTTTATTTGCAGATCGTTGGGACTCAATATCAAAAAATCGAATCGAATCGACTTCTGTATCAAATAATTCAATTCGTATTGGACTATTTTCTGTTAACGGATAAATATCAATAATACCGCCTCTAACACTGAACTCGCCTGGTGAAGAAACCATTGGTACACGTTCATAGCCCATAGCTACAAATGTGGAGAGGGTTTCCTCAAGAGGGATATCATCACCGACAGTAAAGGAGATTTGGCTTTTCTCCCAAATGTTTTTTGGCGGAAGGTACCTTCTAACGCCCGAAATTGGGGCAATCACGATACCTTTTTTATTTTTTATCCAATAATTTAAAGCTTCCATTCGTTGCCCTCTTAATTCGGGACTTGCAATGGCAATTTCCGACGAAATGAGCTCATTCACCGGATATAAGTAAACTTCTTCTTGAGAGACAAGCTCACACATATCTTCATAAAGCTTCTGAGCTTGATACAAATTGTGGGTAATAATGAGCTGAGGACGCTTCGTTTCATGATAGAGAGAAGCCATTAGAAGCATCCGAGCAGAACCAGCTAGCCCTGCAACAAGTTGTTCTTTAAGCCCCTCTTTCACCCCGGTAAAAACGGACTGAAATTCATCGCCCTTACTAAAATATTCTCTTAAGCCTAACATCGGTAAGTTATTCTCCCCTCTCACTATGAAAAGTGCAAGCGTGTCGTACAACGTCTTCAAACACTAGCATCGCTTTAGTATGCAAAAAGACGATGGTGGTTCTAAACAGACGTGTTACAGAAGCTAACCTTCTCTAAATCCTATTTTTCTATAAATTGAACGGTTCCTTTTTTAACGCAAAAATGCTTTGGACGCACTCCCAAAGCTTCTTACTGAATAAATGTATCAAGCTCATGAAAAGATGGCGTTCGTTCCATGGCTTCATGACAGTCTTCACAAATGGCTTTTACTTCAATTGTTCCATCAGGCTGATAATGAACCATTGCCTGGCGTTCCTTCTCAGTGAGCTGTTGAAACCCCAATTCGTCTGCTGTGTGGTGTTGTTGAGACAATCTCCCAATCTCCGTTCCACAGTGACGACATACGTAATGAATATCCATAAATAATCCTCCCTGTTCCTTACCTTTTACTAGTATGGACGGGAGAATGGCAGGATATTCAAGCGTTATACTGATTCATCACTTCTGGAAATGCCGAAGTTGTCCAGGCTTCACAAGCTTTTACAGTCTGTTCAATAGCAAGTTGAATCGGCTCTGCTTCTTCTTTTGAAAAAGGCTTTAATACATAGTCAATCACCGATTGGCGCGCTGATCGATCGATTCCGATTCGAACTCTCTTAAATTCTTGAGTATGAAGGTGAGTAATAATCGACTTCATTCCATTGTGTCCGCCAGCGCTACCTTTTTGACGTATGCGCACTTTACCAGTCGGAAGATCCAGATCATCATAAATAACGAGCAAATCTTCCACATCAATATTAAAATATTCCATCAAAGGACGGACGGATTCTCCTGATAAGTTCATAAAGGTTTGCGGTTTCAGAAGATAAACAGCTTCTCCATTCACGATCCCTTTACCGTATATACCTTGAAACTTTTTTTGATCTAATGCAATTCCCATTTCTTTTGCAAGCTGGTCTATTGCCATAAACCCTACATTATGTCTTGTGTTATCGAACTTCTTCCCCGGATTTCCGAGGCCAACAATTAATTTCAACGGCTGATGCCCTACCTTTCATTGCTTTTCTTCTATCGTATCAAAAATTCACGTACTTATTCACCTGAAGTCTCTTTATCTTGAAAAAAAGACGTAACCCGTTCGGTTACGTCCCTAAAAATTATTCTGTTTTTGTTGTTTCGTCTCCAGTTTCTTCTTGCTCTGCTGGCGGCTCTTCTGCCACTTCATCAGCTTCTTCTTCGTCTTCAGCAGGTTCTTCTGTTGGAGGTACGATAGAAGCGATTGGCTCTTCAGCATCCAGAAGAATTTCGTATTTATCACCTTTCGGAAGATCTCCAGCCTGTACAGCGTCTCCGATGTTTAGTTCTGAAATATCAACGTCAATGCTGTCAGGGAAATCATTCGGCTTAGCTTTCACAAGAATTTCATGAAGCATTTGTTGAACAACGCCGCCTTCTTTACTTCCTGCAGCTTCACCAGTTAAGTGAACCGGAACTTCCGCTTCTACTTCCTTGTTAAGGTCGACGGAATAGAAGTCAACGTGAAGTACGTGATTTTTAATTGGATCAACTTGCATATCATATACCATAACAGGATAAGTACCCTGTCCTTCGAAATTCAATTCAATAACGCCATTTTTTCCGACCTGGCGATATACCTTAATGAACTCAAGAGCGTCAACCTGTACCGGTGCGCTTTTGCGGTCTTTACCATAAAGAACGGCCGGAAGACCTTCTTCAGTTTCGCGCAGTGTTCTTAGTTCGCTTCTTTTTGTCGTATGACGATCTAATGCTTTCAATGTTGCTGCCATTATTAATCACCTTCCTGATTAGGTTTTACTCTACTATTATGAATACCCATAATCAGGCGGCAATAAACGTATTTCATTTAATCAAATAATTTACTTACCGAAAGTTGCTCATGCACACGGATGATTGCTTCCCCTAGAAGAGGAGCTACAGAAAGCTGTTTGATTTTATCAATTTGCTTCTCATTCGGAAGCGGAATTGTATTTGTAATAGCAAGTTCCTTAATTTTAGAATTATCAATTCGTTCAATTGCAGGACCTGATAAAACAGGATGCGTACAGCAAGCAAACACTTCTTTTGCTCCATTCTCAATAAGTGCGTTTGCTGCTAGCGTAATCGTACCGGCCGTATCAATGATATCGTCGATAATGATCGCTGTTTTGCCTTCGATGTTACCAACAATATTCATCACTTCAGCCACGTTAGGACGCGGGCGACGTTTATCAATAATCGCAATTGGTGCTTTGAGGCGCTCGGCAAGTTTACGAGCACGAGTTACTCCACCATGGTCAGGTGATACTACGACAATATCCTCAAGATTCTTTTCTTCAAAATGTTTCGCAAGCGTTGGAACACCCATTAATTGGTCCACTGGAATATCAAAGAAACCTTGAATCTGAGATGCATGGAGATCAAGCGTAATAAGACGAGTAACTCCGGCTACTTCGAGAAGGTTAGCTACTAACTTCGCCGTAATCGGCTCACGAGATCTTGCTTTACGATCTTGACGAGCGTATCCGTAATATGGGAGAACAATATTGATTGTTTTAGCAGAAGCTCTCTTTAATGCGTCAATCATAATCAGGAGCTCCATAATATTTTCGTTAACAGGAGCACATGTTGATTGAATGACATAGACATCGCAACCACGAATACTTTCTTCAATGTTAATTTGGATTTCTCCGTCACTAAAACGTACAACAGAACATTTTCCCATTGGAACACCAATGTGTTCTACAATTTCTTCTGCAAGATCAGGATTCGAGTTTAAACTAAACACCTTCAAATTTGGATCTAAATAATTAGCCATCGGCCGGTACCCCTCCATTTATTAATAAGAAAAGCACAATCGTTTTATCTTCTCCTCAAAACTGGAGAAACGTCACAATTTCATACCTTCTTATCCTTTGAAAATCAGTTGTCCTTCTTTTTTGTTGCGTAATCCTCTTTATTCGTTTGACGAGAGCGAGCAATTGATAGAGCCTGTTCAGGGACATCATCCGTAATCGTAGATCCGGCCGCTACAGTGGCGCCTTTTCCTACGGTGACAGGTGCAATCAAATTCACATTACAACCAATGAAAGCTCCATCTTCAACTTTTGTTAAGTACTTTTTCTGACCGTCATAATTGACAGTAATAGAACCACAGCCAAGATTCACATCTTTTCCGATTTCAGCATCGCCTACATAGCTCAAGTGGGATGCTTTGCTTCCATGACCCATAACGGCTTTCTTGACTTCAACGAAGTTTCCAATTTTCACTTCATCACCAATTTGTGAGGCTGGTCGAATATGAGCAAACGGTCCAATATTCACAGCATTTCCTACTTCGCTATCATGAATAACCGATTGTTTCACAACAGTCATACTGCCAACTTTACTATCTTTGATTTCAGTATTGGGTCCGATTTTAGCTTCTTCACCAATAGTCGTTGTGCCACTAATAGTCGTTCCAGGATAAATGACCGTGTCTTGCCCAATCACAGCATCTGGAGAAATATAGGTGGCTTCGGGGTCAATGAGCGTGACACCATTACGCATATGTTTCTCGTTAATGCGCTTTTTCATAGCACCTTCTGCTTTAGAAAGCGCTACTCGATCGTTTACTCCCATCGTTTCATCAAAATCGTCTGTTTGATAAGCAGCTACAATTTCACCTTGTTTTTGAAGAATTTCAACAACATCGGGTAAATAATATTCTCCTTGCGCATTTTCATTTTTCACTAACTGAAGCGTTTCAAAAAGCGTTTTGTTATCAAAACAGTATGTACCTGTATTTATTTCTGTCACTTGCTGTTCATCGTGACTTGCATCTTTTTGTTCAACAATGCGCTGAACGCTTCCATTTTCATCACGAATAATTCGACCGTAACCAAATGGATTCACAGCGTCTGCCGTTAAAATCGTTGCTTTTGCACCCTTCTCTTCATGATAGGATAAAAGAGCATCCATTGTTTCCTTCGTAATGAGAGGCGTATCTCCGCAAACAACAAGCGTTACACCTTCGTTATTCGCTAGTGTACCCTGAGTCTGCATAACAGCATGCGCCGTTCCTAATTGTTCTTCTTGGAGGACATAATTGACTCGATTACCAAGCTGGTCACGAACTTTCTCAGCACCATGACCGACAACAGTGACAATGTTCTCAAGCTTAAGCTCCTCAAGCTGATCCACAACGTGTTCAACCATTGGCTTCCCGCAAACGGGATGCAGTACTTTATAAAGCTTAGATTTCATCCTTGTTCCTTGACCTGCTGCTAATACAACTGCAAATCTATTCATGTATATGGTTCCTCCATCGCATCCTATTTTTCCACTTTGACTATATCTCAAAAACCCCTCATTTTCAAGGAAGTTCCTAAAATCTACGAGACATATGAAGCTGGAAAAGAAAGGTTAGTGAACATTTCGATCATAATTCCCCACTTCAGTTCCACAACACAAAAAAAGCCCGGTCATTCGACCAGGCTTCTCTCAATTAGGAAGCGCCTGCTTCTTCGTAAGCAGCTTCCATTTCACCAACACGATGGTATTCAGCTAAAACAGCTGTTTGAATCTTTTCCCTTGTATTCGAGGAAATTGGATGAGCGATATCGCGAAACTCTCCATCTGGAGTTCTTTTGCTTGGCATCGCTACAAACATGCCGTTATTCCCATCAATAACACGAATATCATGAACGACGAATTCATGATCCATTGTGATGGAAGCGATTGCGCGCATGCGTCCTTCCGTATTCACACGACGTAGGCGAACATCTGTAATTTCCAACTCGAGTGCACCACCTTTTTCCATTAATTAGAGCATATATGCACTATTCAACTTATAGTCAATAATTCCTTCTTCTAAATATAAAAAATGTTATAAAAATTTGATGTAATCCATTCACAAAATCCATGTTCGACACAAATTGAAGGTTTTAAACAATGAAGATTAAAAAAGACGCACTCAGTGAATGAGTACGTCTACTTGATTAACCAACTAAGGCAATCACTTCTATTTCAATAAGAGCATCTTTAGGAAGGCGTGCTACTTCAACACAGGACCTGGCTGGCTTGTGTTCATCAAAGTACTCACCGTAGATTTCATTAATCGCTCCAAATTGATTCATATCTTTAATATAGACAGTGGTTTTTACCACACGATCAAGTGATGTTCCAGCAGCTTCAAGAACAGCCTTTACATTTGAAAAAACTTGGTGAGTTTGCTCTTCGATTGCGCCATCAACGAATGTGCCATCTGCTCGTAATGGAATTTGACCTGAGCTGTAAAAAAGGTTATTAACAATCATTCCCTGTGAATAAGGGCCAATGGCTTCTGGTGCTGATTTCGTGTAGACAGTTTTCATTCGTTCTCCACTCCTTCAGTTAATCGCGTAAGAAAATCTTTATAATTGCCTGGTGCTACCTGAATCGAACGCTCTTTCATATCGACTCCACCAAGGTTCATCATTGAGACATACTCTTCAACTAGTCGTTCTTCCCCTTCACCCTCTGCTTCTACGAGAACGCCAATTCCGGCTACGTCAGCCTGGAACTCTTCAAGGAGATTCACCATTCCTTGTATTGTTCCACCCGCTTTCATGAAGTCATCAACGATTAAAACGTTCGCGCCGGGTTTTAAGCTTCTACGAGCTAGGGCCATCGTTTGGATGCGTTTAGATGAGCCGGATACATAGTTGATGCTTACCGTCGATCCTTCTGTTACTTTGCTATCTCGTCTAACAATAACCACAGGTACGTTAAGGTGACTAGCAGCGGCATACGCAAGGGGGATTCCTTTCGTTGCAACAGTCATCACACAATCAATTTTACGATCCGCAAAAACAGATGCAAAGAGGCGACCAACTTGATTCATAATCTCCGGATTACCAAGAATATCCGTTAAATACAAATATCCTCCCGGAAGAAGACGATCAGGGCTTTCTAGAAAATCACACAGCTCTCCAACGACCCGGTCTGCTTCTTCATCGCTAATGAGCGGCATATAGCGAACGCCACCGGCTGCACCTGGAACCGTCAATAACGAGCCAACACCCTGCTGTTCAAAATTCTCTTTAATAATAACTAAATCTTCGCTAATCGATGATTTAGCTGCGCCATAGCGCTCTGAAAAATAAGTTAGTGAAACTAAGCGGTGTGGATGCTCTAACAAATATCTTGTCATATCCACTAGCCGAGAACTCCGTTTCATCTTCATAGAAGAACCTCCAAAAAATCCGAATAATTACTCATAATATATCACTAATGTACGGATTTATTCAAGGGTTCTTCTCACCTAGCAGTCGAACTGCATAAACTTGACCACAAAAGCCTCGTAATCCATTGTAAATTCGCTGCATTCTTGATTCATGACGCGTAAGTCCAAAGACGGTTGGTCCACTTCCACTCATAAGAACCCCATCTGCCCCTAGACTTTCCATCTTCTCTTTAATTTGACGAACTTCTGGGTGTAGTTTTAAGGTCACATCTTCTAACACATTTCCAAGTAGGTCACAAATGCCTTCATAATTCTTATCTTCAATCGCCTGCATCATTCCTTTTACGTCAGGATGATTCATTTCATTTGTTCGTAGACGGCGATATACCTCTGCTGTCGATACCCCTATTGATGGTTTTGCAAGAATCACCCAGCACGGAGGAGGGGCCTCAATAGGCTGTATAATCTCGCCTCTTCCCTTCGCAAGCGCTGTACCACCGTATACGCAAAACGCGACGTCTGAACCAATCTCGGAACCAATATCAGCGAGTTGATCATAAGTAAGTCCTAATTCCCAAAGCTCATTAAGACCTCTTAACGTTGCGGCCGCATCGCTACTTCCACCAGCTAGACCAGCAGCGACAGGGATTTGTTTATCGATTTTAATGGCAATTCCCTGGCGAATGTTAAATTTCTTTTTTAAAAGCGCTGCTGCTTGAAACGCTAAATTTCTTTGATCATCTGGAACAAAGCCACTGGTGGATTCAATAATAATTTCATTTCGTCTTAGCTCCGTTAACTCAAGACGATCCGCCAGATCCACATTCGTCATAACCATTTCCACTTCATGAAAGCCATCAGGTCGTTTATGAAGCACATCAAGTGCTAAATTGATTTTCGCCGGCGCTTTCACACTCAATTTTTTTCTCATCTCGTTCACCTACATTTTCGTCCTACCGTTCGACATTTTAACTTACTGTGAATTATTGTAACACAACAAACCTAAAAGAAAGAAACAGATTAAGAGCAGCTTTCTTCACAAAAAAAGAACCCCGGCTATTCACCAGGGTCCATCGTCACAGGGTTCAGTGTTTTTGTTGGTTTGCAAGTTGCTCTTCCGCTAGTTGAATGGCACGCTTCACGATGTTACCTGCATCGCGAGCTTTTATTCCACCCCAACCTTCCTTCTGAACCGTATCATAAAAGCCAAGCTCTTTCGCAATTTCTTCTTTCAAATGATCAGACATAATCCCTCTACGTCTTGCCATGCGAATCAAGCTCCTTTCTATCCTGTGACACACTTAGTGTGGGGATTGAAAGCAAGCAATATACGATGAATATGTAACCAATAAAGGGAATAAATCTTTCGAAAGAAAGCAAAAAAGCAGTTAGACTGATTGCCTTAACCGCTTACTGCCGCTTGTTCTTCATTAAATGTAATTTGTACTGTATCTGTAAGAATATCTGTGTAGCTGTACGACACACGCTCAAATGCGTTGGTGTCCTGATCCAGCTTAACTATGAACACTGCCGGGTAGGTTTCTTCAAGGATGCCTGAACGTTGAATTGTCTTTCTGCGACCTCCGTTTGCCTTTAAGGTCAACCGTTTGCCAACCTGAGATTGTAACGTTTGTTTGATCTCAATAATCGTTTTTGCCATCGGAACCTCCACCTCACTTAGACAAATTATAACATCTTTTGCATCATCTTGTCAAATAAAACTTAAATTATAACAACGAAGCAAAAACAATGTCAATTGTTATTTACTAATGATGTGCATTTTTATTATTTCTTAATTTGTCGAAAAATATGTATTACTGATGAAACCTGTTTATTTAAAAGCGTTTTTTCGTGGAAAACCCAGTGCTTTTTTAATCAGACCTAATGAAAAAAGAAGGCTATGTTAATGGTTGAGCCAAAAAGAAAACGGATGAGATTTGTTCCCATCCGCTCTTTCACTCTGAATAATCCTCGTTTTCTTTCATTGGCATGCCTGTTCGCAATATCCCTTTTGTTTCAACGCCTCCTAAGCCATCTTCACCAGTTAAGGTGTTTCTAAGGGCATCCCACACGTTCACATGGTCTGTAAATGACGTAAGGGCGATTTTAGAGACGATAAAAACGGGATCAAGCATGTGAATGTTAATACGCGATGGCGAGCTTGCAAAATTCGCCCCAGCTCGTATCAACGATTCAAAGTGAGATTGGCACGCTCCTGCAAAAATAACGAGATGATCAAGGTTTGGAAAAACGCTTCTCACTTCTTTCACTGCACGAACAAAATAACGTGAATTGCGATAAGACTGTAGATCTTTCTTTTCACCTTTATGTTTCATATAAGCGTCATGTCCAGTAATCACTAGAATATCTGGCCTTACATTGTTAACTAATTTAATGATATTCTCAGGAATTTCACTCTCTTTCATATACAGTCCATAGACCGGTACTCCTAGACGTTTATACATCTCCAGACATTTACTAAGGTAAAGCGGATCGCCATCGATGTGAAGAATTTTACCTGGAAGTTCAAAAAAACTCGTTTCTTTTTTGAAGTGACTAGTAGCCGAATATTCACGCTTCATTCGTAACAGTTGATAATCTTGCCTGAATAAACGAAAGGAATAGTCCTCTTTTTCTTTCGACTGCTCTCGCCTCATTTTATGTTCACTCGAGTCAATTAGTACAAGGTCATCGAACGGGGCATCCGCAATGAGCCTCATATCTTCACCAACAAGTTCTGCTGACTTGTTCGATTCATTTAACCTCGTTACTCGAAAGATTAAATCACAGCCATATGAACGTCTGGCAACGATATCTCCTTCTTTCATCGTCATCTCTTCCCTCCACGCCGCTTGACCTTTAAACGAAACGTTGGCTCCTTTTTCTACTATATGAGAAGTTTTTGAAAAGATGAATTTTCTAGAATTGATTGGGGAGCTCTAGCGTTTCTCCACTTCATAAATGTAACCGGAAATAAAAAAACACCAATCAGGTGTTTTTTTCGTATTAGCCTTTTCTCTTGTAAAAAGCATTGCTCAATGCTGCAAATTCTTCCATCGAAAGCGTTTCGCCACGACGCCTTCCATCAATCCCTGTTTCCATTAAAACCTCTTCAATCATTGGCTTCTCGTCTTTGCTCAATAAATTATTCTGCAAGTTATTCAATAAAGTCTTTCTTCGTTGTCCAAAACTTGCTCGAATCACTTCAAAGAAATATGCTTCGTCTAATAAGTCAACTGGAGGCTCGTCACGCAGTTCTAAGTGCAGAACGGCTGAATCAACATTAGGTTTAGGGACAAACACTGTTTTTGGTACAGTTAAAGCTGTTTTTGCTACTGCATGATACTGCACAGCGAGCGAAAGGGATCCATACTCCTTGGATCCAGGCTTGGCAGCTATACGCTCAGCTACTTCTTTCTGAATCATAACGACAATCCCACGAACCGGAAGCTTCTCTTCTAATAACTTCATCAGAATTGGAGTTGTCACATAATAAGGTAGATTCGCCACCACCATTAAATCTTGACCCTCTTCAAATTCTTCGGCAATAACTTGATGAACATCTGCTTCTAACACATCCGTATGGCGAATATGAACGTGTGGATAAGGGGACAGCGTATCATCCAAGATTGGGAGAAGGCGCTGGTCTATTTCAAAGGCGACTACCTTCTTCGCTTGTTTCGCAAGTTTCTCTGTTAATGCACCAATTCCAGGACCAATTTCAATGGCACCGGATTCAGGCATTAGCTCCGCCTGATCGACAATTTTAGTTAGAACATTTGAATCGATAAGAAAATTTTGGCCAAGGCTTTTCTTAAAAGTAAATCCATATTTCGCTAATATTTCTTTCGTTCTAACGGGTGTGGATATTTCTTTATTCATTTCTCTTCCTCCTGTAACACTTCTTCGAGTGCCTCACGAAACTCTTCTCTTGATATTTGAAACATTTGAAGTCGCTTGAACAGCTGTTTTCCATTCATGTAACCCATTTGCAACCTCTCACCAAGGGCTTTTCTTCTCTCCTTGGCACGATCCCCGACTACTAGTCCTGCAGCGATGAGATCTTCCCATTCAATGATGACATCTGGTGTCGCAAACTCTTCTCTAACGGAGAGAATGGCTTCTTGAATATCTTGTATAGAAGCATGCTCAATCCCAACCTTTTTCCCATTTGAAGAAATCGCAAGCTTTTTATTCAAAAAAGCATGCTTACATGAAGGAAGACGTTCGCTTATAATCTGTCTTATACGCGTTCCAGGATAGTCTGGGTCTGTAAACACGATGACACCCCTTCTCTTCCAAGCAAGTTCGATTCGTTTAAGTGTTTCTTCACTAATTTCTGAACCATTTGTTTCAAGCGTATCAGCATCTACAGCACGCTTTACAGCCAGTGTATCGTTCTTACCCTCTACGATAATAACTTCTTTTACTTTCACTCTGTTTCCTCCATAAGACGTAACCGTATCTATTTATACTGCTTTAATTTTTTTAGTTTTCCTCATTCAGCTTTTCTTTATCATACAAAAAACACAGAGAGAGATTTGCCTCACTCTGTGTTAATAGCATATCATAGATCGATCACTAGTCGAGAATCGTTATTTGAACGGTCTTATTTCCCCAAGCATAAGCCGCTGACTTCGAAGAGAAAAAGACGTCAATTTTGTTTCCTTTAATTGCCCCACCTGTATCCGCAGCAATCGCTGTTCCATATCCCTCAACGAACACTTTTGAGCCAAGTGGAATAACGCTTGGATCCACTGCAATCACTTTCGCATTCGGATTCGATTTTAAATTAAACCCAGTCGACGTAATTCCTGAACAACCTGCACAGTTCGCTGTATATGCCGTTGTAGATACGTTTAAGACTTTACCAGACGGTTCACTCTTAGGTTGTGGATCGGCTTTCTTTGTTTCAGGCATGCTAGACTTCGTTGATTTAGAAGGTGTCGAAGCCTTACTACTTGTTTTGACAGCTGTTTGGGTAATCACTTGTGTGCCAACTGCAACGATTTGGTCACTGCTTTCCTTCAGAACTTCCGTTTTCATAAGTTCGCGGGAAACTTCTTTGCCATTTTCTAAAACCACTTCATAATGTTTCTCTTGTTTTCCTTCTTGTCCATCTTCTACTACTTTTTCAGTACCTTTTTGCATAGAGCTATCATTATGCTTAACGGTTGCATAATCGATTGGTTCTTCCACTACATCGGTGACCTTTTCCACTCGAATGACGTTAAGTTCCGAGTTCGCTTTTACATCCTCATCTTTGCCCGGTTCTACGCGATCAAGTTCTCCAAGTTGAATGTTCTGCTGTTCTAAAAAGCCAGCGACCGTAGTCGAAGTTGTCCAAAAATCTTTTTTCTCTCCACCGTCATTTACAGCAACTTTAAAAGCTTCATCAACGGCAATTGTCATATTTTCCTTTAATTCATCTTCAAGTGATACAGACATTTCGTCATGCTTACCTAGTTCAATGCGCTGATCTTTCAGAAAGTCTTCTACAGTATCTTCTGTCGACCATACCTTTTGGTCCTTACCATTAACCGATAAGGTTACTTGTGTAGCAGGTTTCCACTCAATGACGTCACCTGCATTCAACTCTGCTGATAAGTCGTGACTTAAATAATCATGAGCATTTGGGGTCAAATCTTCATCACTTAATAACTCTGCAACTGTATCTGCATGTGTATCTACTAACTTCTCTTCCCCATCAAGGACAAGTGTTACCGAAGCTTTTGTAGTTTCAAACACGATAAAGCCGGAGACTAAACCCAGTACAATTACACTTAAGCAAATCATGAATACGTTCTTTCCGCCTTTAAGACGAAAAAAAAAGTTTTCCATGTTCGATTTCATTGTCATAGATCCTCCTTGAACCGACTGTGTTTCTTAAAGAAAAGCTTCTCACTTATCCCTTTTGCAAGATTAGTAGATAAATAATCTACTGAACCTGAAAGAGGGAAGATGTTTTTTCAAAAAAGCTTAAGATCAATTCTTTTTAACGACAACGGTTTTGATTAGCGATTAATTCCGAAGAGGTTCATCGCATTTTCAGATGTTCTATTTGCTAATTCTTCGTAGTCCATTTCCTTCAATTCTGCAATTTGCTCTGCAATTAGTTTCACGTACGCAGGTTCATTTCGCTTACCACGGTTTGGGTGTGGTGCAAGGAAAGGACAGTCTGTTTCAATCAGCAAACGGTCAATCGGTATTTCTTTTGCAACTTCTTTAGGGAGTTTCGCATTCTTAAATGTCACTGGTCCGCCAAGAGAAATGTAGAAATTCATTTCAAGGCACTCATTTGCCTCTTCTACAGTTCCAGCGAAACAATGCATAATGCCGCCTACTTCTGCTGCATTTTCTTCCTTCAATACATCAATGACATCTCTCGTCGCTTCACGATTATGTATGATGATCGGTAAATTCACTCTTTTCGCAAGCGCGATTTGCTTACGAAAAACATCTTTTTGTATGTCATGAGGTGATTTGTCCCAGTGATAATCAAGTCCCATCTCACCAATTGCCACTACTTTTGGGTGACCTGCAAGCTCTTCAATCCACTCGAGGTCTTCTTCTTTCATGTCAATGGCGTCAACAGGATGCCAGCCTACAGCTGCATAAAGGAAATCATACTTTTCAACAAGTGCCATGGCCTGTGTAATCGTTTCACGATCAAAACCAACCACAATCATCTTGCTTACTCCTGCTGCCTGAGCGCGTTCAATCACTTCTTGTTGATCTTCGGAAAATTGTTCAACATTCAAATGGGTGTGCGTGTCGAATAACATGTCAAAACTCCTTCTCCGCTCTAGTACGATGCTAGTGTACCAAACGTCCTAGTTTTTTTCTAAGTCTAAACAGTTTCATTTCAATTACATTTTGTTTACAACGAACACAAAATAAGTTAGAATATTCTGTATATTAAAGTGTTTTTTAGGTATTTCATCCTTTTTATTATGAGGTAATAGAAGGACAGATACTCACAAATAATCCGTTTATTCACAGGCATAATTTGTGAGATAAGAAGTAAAAAAGACCCGGTCTGTTAAGACCGAGTCTTGAAAGATTATTTAATTTGAGTTCCGTTCGGCAAGCTTTCAGCAATGGTCGACAACTTTAATTCTCCATCGTGTTCACCTGCTAGAATCATGCCTTCAGATAATTCTCCTCTAAGCGTTACTGGCTTAAGATTGGATACACATACGACCTTTTTGCCAATGAGATTCCTCTGCTTTATAATGTTTTGCGATTCCAGAAACGACTTGTCTTGTTTCATAACCGAGATCTAGCTTTAATTTTAGAAGCTTATTTGCTTTTTTAACCGGCTCTACTTCAAGCACTTGAGCTACTCTTAAATCAACTTTTGTAAAGTCATCAATGGTGATTTCATCTAAATCTGGCTTTTCCACTGATGGTGCTTCTTTCACAACATTGCCACCCATTTGTTCGACGATATAAGCAACTTCTTCCTCCCGATCAAGGCGTGGGAAAAGTGGTGCATCCTTTTGAACAGTAGTGCCACCAAATCCTTTTTTGAATCCTAATGAATCCCAATTTGTTCGCTCACCTTCTGCAATCCCTAACTGTGCCCAAATCTTTTTAGGCGTTTGAGTTAAGAATGGCTGCAAAAGAATGCCAACTTGTCTTAATGATTCAGCAAGGTGAACCATTACTGCTCCAAGCTGTTCTTTATTCGTCTCATCCTTCGCTAGAATCCATGGTTCTGTTTCATCAATGTACTTGTTCGTACGACTAATAAGCTGCCAAATAGATGCGAGCGCTACTGAAAACTCCATGTTTTCAAGAGAGTTTTCTACTTTTGAAATAGTGGAATTCACCATTTCAACAAGTGTATCGTCAAAAGCAGTAATAGATCCTTGATAAACAGGCACTTCACCGTCAAAGTATTTCGCAATCATAGCTACTGTACGGTTTAACAAGTTACCAAGATCGTTTGCTAAGTCGTGATTAATTCGTTCAACAAAGCTCTCTGGTGTAAAGACACCATCTGAACCAAACGGTACTTCACGTAGTAAGTAATAACGCAAAGCATCTAGACCATAACGATCAATTAAGGTTACGGGATCAACGACGTTACCTTTTGATTTCGACATTTTTCCATCTTTCATTAATAACCAACCATGGGCAAAAACTTTCTTAGGAAGCGGAAGATCAAGTGACATTAACATAATCGGCCAATAAATCGTATGGAAACGTACGATTTCTTTTCCAACAAGGTGGACATCTGCTGGCCAAAACTTATTATAGAGTTCATCATTTTCAGTTCCATACCCCAGGGAGGTGATGTAATTCGATAATGCATCAATCCATACGTAAATAACATGTTTAGGATCGCCAGGTACTTTAACGCCCCAGTCGAAAGAAGTTCGAGATACGGCAAGATCTTCAAGACCAGGCTTAATGAAGTTGTTAATCATTTCATTCTTTCTAGATTCCGGTTGGATAAAATCAGGGTTATCTTCGTAGAATTTCAGTAGTCGATCTGCGTATTTACCCATTTTAAAGAAGTAAGATTCTTCTTTTACTTTTTCTACTTCTCGTCCACAGTCAGGGCATTTGCCATCAACTAACTGACGTTCAGTAAAGAAAGACTCGCACTGAGTGCAATACCATCCTTCGTACTGGTCAAGATAGATATCGCCTTTCTCGTACATCTTTTGGAAAATGGTTTCGACAATCTCTTCGTGTCGCTTCTCTGTTGTGCGGATAAAATCGTCGTAACTAATGTCTAATTTATCCCAAAGGTCTTTAATACCCGCAACGATATCATCAACATATTTCTGAGGGGTAACACCTTGTTCCTGAGCTTTCTTTTGAATTTTTTGTCCATGCTCATCCGTTCCAGTTAAGTATTGGACTTCAAATCCTCTTAATCGCTTGTAACGGGCCATTGCATCGCCAGCTACTGTTGTGTAGGCATGGCCAATGTGTAACTTACCGCTAGGATAATAGATCGGTGTTGTGATATAAAACGTCTTGTCACCCATGTTGCTTCCTCCTTGATTAAACAGTTATAAGTGGAACGTCAGATCGTTCTTAAGAAACAATGAATTCCCCACCTTAACGTCACGTTTTGAGATGGGGTTACTAGATAAAAAGCTCCCGTCCCACCATGGACGAGAACGTTAGCAACTTTTAACTACAGCCCGCAATAGCGTACCGCTATGTACATTAATCGCAATTCTTCTTCATCAAAATATAACTAATTTAAGGAATAATTGCAAGGAAGCGAGGCTTAAATCCCTTTTACCTACACAAATTTACAATTCATGTCGAAGGATTTACAAGAAAATTGTCGAATTATTAATATAGGCAAGTCAGGTTTTGGCAATTTTATAGTACTATCAATCCCTTAGCGGACCTTTTCTAGGAAATATTTACCCATTTAAAAGGATTGACGCTAATGGGAAACACTGGTATTATATAGAACATAAATAGAGAAATTTGTCGAATCCTGACGTAATTAATAAAAAATTGGGAATAGGGGAGTATAAAACATGAAATCTACTGGTATTGTACGTAAAGTTGACGAGCTTGGCCGTGTTGTTATTCCAATCGAACTACGCCGTACTCTTGGCATCGCAGAAAAGGACGCTCTTGAAATCTACGTTGACGACGAGCGCATCATTCTTAAAAAGTATAAGCCTAACATGACTTGCCAGGTAACTGGTGAAGTATCCGATGACAATTTAGCAATTGGTAACGGAAAGCTAATCCTTAGCAAAGAAGGCGCAGAGCAAGTATTGGAAGAAATTCAAAAAGCTCTTGCAAAATAATAATCGTATCGAAAAGCTCCTGCCAGCGGCAGGAGCTTTTTTTCGACATCGTTATTCGACATGATAAGCTTGATACACATCTCTTTTTGGAAGCTCTCTTTCAACAGACACTTGTTTAATAGCATCCTTGCTTTTCATTCCTTCATTAACATAATGTTCCACGTGTTCTTGTAATGAAAAGTTTGTCCACCACTGTTCTTCACTAGCCACTTCTTCAGTACCACCATCGACAATAACACAAAATTCGCCTCGAATCTCTGACTGCTCACACCAGACAAGGACTTCTTCGACTGTTCCACGAATAAACTCTTCATATCGCTTTGTTAATTCTCTTGCTATAACAATCTCTCGGTTTCCAAGTACTTCGAGAATAGCTTTCATCATTTCCTTTAATCGATGAGGAGCTTCATAGAACATAATTGGTGAAGGAATACTTCTTAATTGGGATAGTTCTTTCTTCCGCTCTTTTTTCTGTCGTGAGAGGAAACCATAATAATAGAAATGCTGGGTTGGTAAGCCTGATGCAACGAGTGCCGTGATGGCAGCATTTGCTCCTGGTAATGGGATAACAGGAATATTTTCAGCGAGACAAGATGTAACAATTTCATATCCCGGATCAGAAATGGCAGGCATCCCCGCATCACTAATTAGAGCAATGGTTTGCCCTTCTCTTAATCGCTCCAATAACTTAAAACCACTCGACTCTTTATTATGTTCGTGATAGCTAATTAACTTTGTTTCAATATCGAAGTGATTGGTCAATTTTTTGGATTGTCTCGTGTCTTCTGCAGCAATAAGGTCAGCATCTTTTAATGTCTGAATCGCTCGAAAGGTCATATCATTTAAATTACCGATTGGGGTCGGGACGAGATAAAGTTTTCCTGTCTCACTCTCTTTGTAACTCTGTTGACTCCACATGATTTTGCCTCTCTTCTTTAATAATCTTTTCTTTTTTTTGGCGCGACAATTGTTTGATTTGATATTCTACTTGCATCGCTTCACGCTTCGTCTCAAATCTGTTTTGATAGACGAGAGTCAGTGGCCCTCTCCCTCTTGTATATTTAGCCCCTTTTCCACATTCATGTTGTGCTAACCGCTGGGATACATCCGTCGTATAACCAGTATAGTAGCTTCCATCTCCACACTCCAATATATATACGAAGTGATTAGAGTTCTTCATATACGCCGCTCATTTCATCGGTATATTGATGATCATTTCGATAAACAATGAATGGGGGCAACACTTTTAAATCAGGTTTCCCATCTTTAATCCCTTCTATCAAAAGCATGTTGGCTTCTTTCCCAACTTTCGGATACACAAGCTGCATTCTTTTTGGTTCAATTCGATACTTTCTCATTAACGTCATAATATCCAGTAATCTTTCAGGACGATGCACAAGAGAAACCTTTCCGCCCTGTTTAACTAATCGGCTACACGATTGAATGACATCTTCAAGGGTACACATCACTTCATGTCGAGCGATAGTTAGATGCTCATTTACATTTCGCTGCTCATGTCGCTGACTTTTAAAATAGGGGGGATTACACGTAACAGCATCATATGATTCCTGTTTAATTGTAACCGGTAACTCTCGAATATCTGCATGGTGGAGCGTTAATTGTTCATCTAGTTGATTGAATTCAATGCTTCTTTTTCCCATGTCAAAAAGACGCTCTTGAATTTCTACCCCTTCGATTGGCACTTCACTTCGACGTGAAAGCAACAATGGAATTATCCCGTTTCCCGTACACAGATCGATTATCTTTCCCCGCTTAATTGGAACCCAGGCAAACCTCGCTAGTAAAATGGCGTCTAAGGAAAAGGAAAAAACGGTTGGACTTTGAATAATGCTAAGTTCGTTTTCAATGATGTAATCAATTCGTTCATCACCGCTTAATTGCATGATGCTGTTCTCCTATCTGTATCAATTGTTTATCTCTTCACTTCAAAGTGTAAAAAAGGTCTTTCCATTTGCGGAAAGACCAGATCACTACTTCTTATTTAAGAACGACAGGCAGAAGAGGCAATCTCCTTCTGTCCGAATACTCCCATAGTGGAGGTTGCAAATATGAAAACCTTCCTGGTATAACCTAGCTAGATTGTCATATCCTTCTCCAACTTCTGGTTTACCACGCTTCTTCTTGCCAGATGAATGACTCTTCGGCTCTGAAGTTTGTTCTAACCGCTCTCGCAAGTGGTGATTCTCAATTTCGAGATGGTGATTCTCTTCCAGAAGTCCTGCAAGATGTTCTTTAAGTTCGCCTAATTGTTTGTATAAGTCACCAATCTGTTCTTCCATTGAGCTTACACGTGAAAAAACTTCTTTTTTCTCCACTTCCGTTCCACCTCAATCAATCTGTGGCTTGCGTAGATACTGCGCCGTCTTGTATTAATTCATCAAGCGTATATTCTGTCACGCGGTTAAGTTCGAACAATTCCACCTGAACAAGACGCTCCAATATATTCAACCCAACTACTTTCCCTTTGCCTTGTCCGGTATGGATCGTCTTCCCAACGTCTGGAAGCTCTTTTTTACCGGATTCATAAGCATCGTTTTCATACTTTAAGCAGCACATTAACCTGCCGCATAGTCCAGATATTTTAGCAGGATTTAAGGAAAGATTTTGATCTTTCGCCATCTTAATCGAAACAGGTTCAAAATCGCCAAGCCACGTTGAACAACAAAGCATTCTGCCGCACGGTCCAATACCGCCAAGCATTTTCGCTTCATCACGTACTCCAATTTGACGAAGTTCAATTCTTGTCCGAAAAATGGATGCGAGCCCTTTCACAAGTTCGCGAAAATCGACTCTTCCATCTGCTGTAAAATAAAAAATGATTTTATTTCGATCAAATGTATATTCAACATCAACAAGCTTCATATCAAGCTTGTACTCTTCAATTTTAGAAACGCACACATCAAAAGCTTCTTCAGCCGCATGTTTATTATCTTCTACCGCAAGGCGATCTTTCTCATCCGCTATGCGAATCACTTTCTTAAGAGGAAGAACAATATCTTCTTCATCCACTTGCTTGTTAGCTAAAACAACTTTTCCAAATTCAACCCCTCTGGCAGTCTCCACGATAACAAATTCCTTGTCGGACACCTGGAGGCTACTCGGATCAAAGTAATAGATCTTCCCCGCTTTTTTAAAGCGAACGCCAACTACTTCATACACAAACTTATCCCTCCCGTAACCTGAGCACTAGCTGTTCCATCACAAACTGCGGGTTTGTATTTGCACTCAGACGTCTTTTGGCATCAAGTATCGCCATCATATGCTGACTTATCTTCTTTCTTCCGAATTGAAGGGCATAACGTTCGAGCTTATCCTTCTGATCTGCATAGACAATTCGATTATCTTGCAGTTGTATTTTCATTAAATCCTTATACCAAAAAAGCATAAGATTAAGGCCCATATCCTGCTGCGTTTTATCCTTAAAATGTACTAGCCATTTGTCATGGATCGTTAGGAAAACCTGATGAGGTCTTTCCTTCAACTCTTCACTCAATTGTATCACTATCGCTCTTGCCTGTGCAAACCACTCATCGAGCGCAAGCTCCTTTGCTGCGCGCTGGTCATTTGTTAGCTGAGCAGCTGTTTTAGCAAGGTATGACGCCACTCCTTCATTAATAAGTGCTTCTTCTACTCCACTTGTTGAAAGAGGTTGGAAGGTGATAACCTGACATCTTGAATAAATCGTTGAAAGAATATGTTGCTTTTGTTCTGTTAATAAAATAGCCATCGTCATTTGCCCTGGCTCTTCTAGAAATTTAAGTAAGCTATTTGCTGCTTGAGTGGTCATACGATCAGAATGATTTAAAATATATACTTTTTTACGTGACTCTACTCCAAGATAGGAGAATTCTTTTTGTAGTTTTCTAATTTGGTCAATTTTGATCGATTGTCCCTCGGGTTCGATAAGATGGAGATCCGGATGGTTCCCTGAATCAATTCGTTTGCAGTCTTTACACTGTTGACACGGATCAATTCCTGTTCGCTCCTGGCAAAAATAAGTTTTTGCCATATGAACGGCGATATCTTTTTTTCCAGTACCTGCTCCACCATCGAATAAGTAAGCGTGAGACAGACGTTCTTTTTTAAAACTGTTGATGACCATCCTAACAACCGTAGGCTGGCGCTCTTTTAATTCAATCCAATCTGTCATTTCTATCCCTCATCCTACTAGTTTAAAAATGATGGAAAGCCTCTACAGGAAGAACAAACACCGTTGCTCCTCCCACCGACACCTCAACAGGATAAGGGACATAAGAATCCGCATTACCTCCCATTGGCGATACCGGTGCTACCATCTGTTCTCTGCTCTGGCAATTGTCTTTAATAATATCAAGAAGCTTTTGAACGCGATGATCTTCTGTACCAATTAAGAATGTTGTATTCCCAGCACGTAAAAATCCACCAGTCGTCGCAAGCTTGGTTGCCTGAAAATTATAGTCGACCAGGGCATTGGATAAGCGATTGCTATCTTTATCCTGCACGACAGCCATAACTAACTTCATAATTATCCTCCCCGGGGTGAATGAACCCATTTATTCGTTATTAGTAGAATAGTTATCCCAAAGGACTTTAAAATCCTCTATTATTGCTGAAAAAATTTCCTCAACTTGTTTCTCTCCATTGATCAAATGGATGCGTTCATTATTTTCTTTATATAATTCTAAAAAAGCTTCCCTTACCTTTTCATGATAAGCCGTACCTTTCTGTTCAATTCGATCCAATTGGTTCCGAGCAATCATTCGTTCTTTACCTACGGAAACCGGGAGATCAATCATATAGCTCCGATCCGGTGTAAGTCCACCGGTAGCAAATTCGTTAATAACCTTCACTTTTTCAACATCTAACCCAAGTCCTACTCCTTGATAAGCAATCGATGCATCAACAAAACGGTCACAAATGACTAGGTATCCTTTATTTAATGCAGGGATGATCTTCTCTCTTACGTGCTGTGCACGCGATGAAGCATAAAGAAGGACCTCTGTTTCATCCACCATCTCTTTATGCTCCGGATTTAAAATAAGCGATCGAATTTGGTCGCTGATCGCCGTACCCCCTGGCTCTCTTGTATGAATATATGGAATACCTTCTTCATTTAAATAATCGGCTAATTTCTGAACCTGGGTCGATTTACCCGCCCCGTCCGGTCCTTCGAATGTGATAAATAATCCTTTCAATGCCCTACTCCTCTTCTATTGCAATCTCAATCATCTCATCTTGTATTCCCTGTATATGTCCTCCAGAAAGCAGAATCGAATCTAAACGTTTTACCTTCTCAATTGGAATACGTTCACCCGGTAGCACAACAGGAATCCCTGGCGGATATGGAATCAAACCTCTTGCAGCTATCATGCCAGTGGCCTCTATTAACTTAACCCTCTTTGTATTCATCGTCTCCAATTTCACAAAGGAATAAGCAGGAAAAGTCATATCTTCATGATCCAACTCATATCGAAATTTATTAAAATTGGCTTCTTTTCTGTAAATGGAAATCTTTTTAAATGCCTGTAACGTTCGCGTATAAACCTCTTCACTAGAAGCAATTGGGCAAACGAGTAAGACGTTTAAAGGATCACTAAGCTCTACGAATATACCTTCATCTTCAAGCCTCTTTGCTAACTCATATCCTGACACCCCAGCTAGCTGAACCGTTATTTTGATAGGATCAAGCTGATGATACGCACGACTTACCTCGCCAATTATTTTGATGCCAGGAACTTCACTCAATTGCTTCTTAAACTGGCGAATCTCTTCTAAAATTTGACCCAGCTGCTGTACTGTAAGAGAAGAGAGGTAGTGTCTTGCTAAATCGAGGGAAGCCATTATTGGATACGAAGGACTACTTGACTGAAAGACTTGTAGGTAGTCATTTATTGCCCTCTTGTATTCTTCATTGCCTAGATGTAAGTAAGCGCCCATCGTCATAGCTGGAAGTGTTTTATGAGCAGATTGAACAACGACATCTGCTCCTTGCTTTACAGCACTTTCAGGAAAAAAACGCTTGCTTATAAAATGCGCTCCGTGCGCTTCATCGACCAATACCGCTACTCCGTGCTGATGTGCATAATCGATCATTGGCCTTAAGTTCAAAGTCATTCCATAATAATTTGGGTTTGTCAGGACAACTGCTTTGATATTGCTATATCTCGAAAGGGCTCGTTCAATAAGATCAACCGAAACTCCAGTTGGCACCTGGCTTTCTTCATCAATCAACGGAGTGAGAAATACTGGTTGTGCTTTCGCTAAGCGAAGTCCATTCAAAACGGATTTGTGACAATTCTTTTGAACGAGAACCATATCTCCTTCAGAACAAACTGCCATGATCATCGCTAGATTACCAGTTGTGGAACCACCGACCAAGAAGCGCGTTTCAACACTTCCATATAGATCGGCTGTAAGCTCCTCTGCCTCCTTAATGGGGCCTTCAGCATGATGAAGGTCATCTAGTCCTGAAAGCTCTGTTGCATCTATTTTCAATAACTCTTTGTACAGATGATCTGCACGTTTATAGGAAGAAAAAATCGTTCCATTCTTATGCCCTGGAACATGAAAGGAAAGAGGATTCTGATCTTTCCAAACGGTCAGAGCCTCATATAATGGTACTTGCTGTATTTTCATTAAACCCACTTCTATCTATCGAAGATTCCATTACGTATACTCGTATTCTATCATTTTCTAGACTTTCGGAGAAGTAAAGAGCCAATTCGGTTAACTCGCCTTTTTAAGCCATGTAAAAAGCAGATAGCTTATAAAATAGCTACCTGCCTATGCTAATCGACTTAGTCGTAGTTTGCGCAATTTTTCAAGATAAAATTGATAGTTCTCATGACTGGTATCGGTTTGTATCACCTTACGTTCACAGTCATAGCAGATAAAACGATCACAAATGTGGATGCCTTTGAAACTATGCTCCTCACAAACAAGACAACACTCACTAAAGATCTCGTTGATTGCCTTCTCCATCTTCCCACCTCCATGGTAAAAGCATTGCCCAATTATAGTAGATCTATACAAGTTTCTTTCAATTCAAGCTAACTTTACACTTCTTTCTAAGGATATGTGCCTGTAACTTATCCCGTGTCTGTGATTTACGAAAAGAAAGTAAATTTCCAAGGCATATTAGCTTTATAACTGAAGGAGTGATTTGAAGTCATTAAGCTTTTTCCGCGATAGTTGAGAGATTTCCGCGAAAATCGGATTTATTCCGCGATATTCTTCATTAATTCCGCGAACTTGAGATTAATTCCGCGAACGTAGGACATGAGGGCTTTCTGCTAGTCAAAACCCCATTTGTAAAACCACATAAAAAAAGCGAGAAACCATTTGGTCTCTCGCTTTTCATCTTTGCCCAGCGACGTCCTACTCTTGCAGGGGGAGATCCCCCAACTACCATCGGCGCTGAAGAGCTTAACTTCCGTGTTCGGCATGGGAACGGGTGTGACCTCTTCGCCATCGTCACTAGACTTTTACAGGGTATTCCCTGAAAACTAGATAGCACTCGCAACTTCTGTCCAATATGTGTCCAGCTACGTAAGCCAAATCCTCGATCGTTTCACCTTTTGATTCTGACGCAAAAAGCGCGTCTGATTCAAAAGCTTCCAACGCTTGTCGGATTTAAACGGCTTACTTCGCTTTTCGTTTTAGGTTAAGCCCTCGATCGATTAGTATTCGTCAGCTCCACGTGTTGCCACGCTTCCACCCCGAACCTATCTACCTCATCATCTCTAAGGGATCTTACCAGCTTATTGCTGTGGGAAATCTCATCTCGAGGGGGGCTTCATGCTTAGATGCTTTCAGCACTTATCCCTTCCACACGTAGCTACCCAGCTATGCTCCTGGCGGAACAACTGGTACACCAGCGGTGTGTCCATCCCGGTCCTCTCGTACTAAGGACAGCTCCTCTCAAATTTCCTGCGCCCGCGACGGATAGGGACCGAACTGTCTCACGACGTTCTGAACCCAGCTCGCGTACCGCTTTAATGGGCGAACAGCCCAACCCTTGGGACCTACTTCAGCCCCAGGATGCGATGAGCCGACATCGAGGTGCCAAACCTCCCCGTCGATGTGGACTCTTGGGGGAGATAAGCCTGTTATCCCCAGGGTAGCTTTTATCCGTTGAGCGATGGCCCTTCCATGCGGAACCACCGGATCACTAAGCCCGACTTTCGTCCCTGCTCGACTTGTAGGTCTCGCAGTCAAGCTCCCTTGTGCCTTTACACTCTGCGAATGATTTCCAACCATTCTGAGGGAACCTTTGGGCGCCTCCGTTACATTTTAGGAGGCGACCGCCCCAGTCAAACTGCCCACCTGACACTGTCTCCGCACCGGATCACGGTGCTGGGTTAGAATGTCAGTACAGCCAGGGTAGTATCCCACCGACGCCTCCATCGAACCTGGCGGTCCGACTTCTATGGCTCCTACCTATCCTGTACAAGCTGTACCAAAATCCAATATCAGGCTACAGTAAAGCTCCATGGGGTCTTTCCGTCCTGTCGCGGGTAACCTGCATCTTCACAGGTACTATAATTTCACCGGGTCTCTCGTTGAGACAGTATCCAAGTCGTTGCACCTTTCGTGCGGGTCGGAACTTACCCGACAAGGAATTTCGCTACCTTAGGACCGTTATAGTTACGGCCGCCGTTTACTGGGGCTTCGATTCAGAGCTTCTCCCGTAAGGGATAACCCCTCCTCTTAACCTTCCAGCACCGGGCAGGTGTCAGCCCCTATACTTCGCCTTACGGCTTTGCAGAGACCTGTGTTTTTGCTAAACAGTCGCTTGGATCTTTTCACTGCGGCTCCCCTGGGCTATTCACCCGAGGAAGCACCCCTTCTCCCGAAGTTACGGGGTCATTTTGCCGAGTTCCTTAACGAGAGTTCTCCCGATCGTCTTAGGATTCTCTCCTCGCCTACCTGTGTCGGTTTGCGGTACGGGCACCTCTTTCCTCACTAGAGGCTTTTCTTGGCAGCGTAGAATCAAGGACTTCGGTACTAAGTTTCCCTCGCCATCACGACTCAGCCTTCATGGTGAACGGATTTACCTATTCACCAGCCTAATCGCTTGGACGCGCATTTCCAGCAGCGCGCTCTCCCTATCTTTCTGCGTCCCCCCGTCGTTCAAACGGAAAGGAGGTGGTACAGGAATATCAACCTGTTATCCATCGCCTACGCCTTTCGGCCTCGGCTTAGGTCCCGACTAACCCTGAGCGGACGAGCCTTCCTCAGGAAACCTTGGGCTTTCGACGGACAAGATTCTCACTTGTCTTTCGCTACTCATACCGGCATTCTCACTTCTAAGCGCTCCACCAGTCCTTTCGGTCTGACTTCACAGCCCTTAGAACGCTCTCCTACCATTGTCGTAAGACAATCCACAGCTTCGGTGATACGTTTAGCCCCGGTACATTTTCGGCGCAGCGTCACTCGACCAGTGAGCTATTACGCACTCTTTAAATGATGGCTGCTTCTAAGCCAACATCCTGGTTGTCTAAGCAACGCCACATCCTTTTCCACTTAACGTATACTTTGGGACCTTAGCTGGTGGTCTGGGCTGTTTCCCTCTCGACTACGGATCTTATCACTCGCAGTCTGACTCCCGCGGATAAATCGTTGGCATTCGGAGTTTGACTGGATTCGGTAATCCGGTAAGGACCCCTAGTCCAATCAGTGCTCTACCTCCAAGATTCTTGCCGCGAGGCTAGCCCTAAAGCTATTTCGGAGAGAACCAGCTATCTCCAGGTTCGATTGGCATTTCACCGCTACCCACACCTCATCCCCGCATTTTTCAACATGCGTGGGTTCGGGCCTCCATTCAGTGTTACCTGAACTTCACCCTGGACATGGGTAGATCACCTGGTTTCGGGTCTACGACCACGTACTCTTTCGCCCTATTCAGACTCGCTTTCGCTGCGGCTCCGCCTTCTCGGCTTAACCTTGCACGGGATCGTAACTCGCCGGTTCATTCTACAAAAGGCACGCTGTCACCCATTAACGGGCTCCAACTAGTTGTAGGCACACGGTTTCAGGTTCTCTTTCACTCCCCTTCCGGGGTGCTTTTCACCTTTCCCTCACGGTACTGGTTCACTATCGGTCACTAGAGAGTATTTAGCCTTGGGAGATGGTCCTCCCGGATTCCGACGGGGTTTCACGTGTCCCGCCGTACTCAGGATCCGTCTCGGAGGGCAGCGGATTTTGACTACAGGATTGTTACCTTCTCTGATGGACCTTTCCAGGTCGCTTCGTCTATCCGTGCCTTTGTAACTCCAAAGAGACGTCCTACAACCCCAGAGGGCAAGCCCTCTGGTTTGGGCTGTTTCCGTTTCGCTCGCCGCTACTCAGGAAATCGCATTTGCTTTCTCTTCCTCCGGGTAATGAGATGTTTCAGTTCCCCGGGTCTGCCTTCCATTCCCTATGTATTCAGAAATGGATACCATCCTATTAAAGATGGTGGGTTCCCCCATTCGGAAATCTCCGGATCAAAGCGTACTTACAGCTCCCCGAAGCATATCGGTGTTCGTCCCGTCCTTCTTAGGCTTCTAGTGCCAAGGCATCCACCGTGCGCCCTTAGTAGCTTAACCTTCGATTTGTGTGGCGTAAGCCATCACGCATCAGTTGTTACTAAGTTATTGCATAAAAAATAATTATTGGATGTCGTTGTTTGTGCTATCTAGTTTTCAAGGAACATGAAAGAATGCAATCATTCTTTCAAAACTAAACGAAACGCTCATGTAAGGTTGGCAACCAATGTTGCCTCGTAATTCTCCATAGAAAGGAGGTGATCCAGCCGCACCTTCCGATACGGCTACCTTGTTACGACTTCACCCCAATCATTTGTCCCACCTTCGGCGGCTGGCTCCATAAAGGTTACCCCACCGACTTCGGGTGTTACAAACTCTCGTGGTGTGACGGGCGGTGTGTACAAGGCCCGGGAACGTATTCACCGCGGCATGCTGATCCGCGATTACTAGCAATTCCGGCTTCATGCAGGCGAGTTGCAGCCTGCAATCCGAACTGAGAACGGCTTTATGGGATTTGCTTCACCTCGCGGTGTCGCTGCCCTTTGTACCGTCCATTGTAGCACGTGTGTAGCCCAGGTCATAAGGGGCATGATGATTTGACGTCATCCCCACCTTCCTCCGGTTTGTCACCGGCAGTCACCTTAGAGTGCCCAACTGAATGCTGGCAACTAAGATCAAGGGTTGCGCTCGTTGCGGGACTTAACCCAACATCTCACGACACGAGCTGACGACAACCATGCACCACCTGTCACTCTGTCCCCCGAAGGGGAACGTCCTGTCTCCAGGATTGTCAGAGGATGTCAAGACCTGGTAAGGTTCTTCGCGTTGCTTCGAATTAAACCACATGCTCCACTGCTTGTGCGGGCCCCCGTCAATTCCTTTGAGTTTCAACCTTGCGGTCGTACTCCCCAGGCGGAGTGCTTAATGTGTTAACTTCAGCACTGAGGGTGGAACCCCCCAACACCTAGCACTCATCGTTTACGGCGTGGACTACCAGGGTATCTAATCCTGTTTGCTCCCCACGCTTTCGCGCCTCAGCGTCAGTTACAGACCAGAGAGCCGCCTTCGCCACTGGTGTTCCTCCACATATCTACGCATTTCACCGCTACACGTGGAATTCCACTCTCCTCTTCTGCACTCAAGTCCTCCAGTTTCCAATGACCCTCCACGGTTGAGCCGTGGGCTTTCACATCAGACTTAAAAGACCGCCTGCGCGCGCTTTACGCCCAATAATTCCGGACAACGCTTGCCACCTACGTATTACCGCGGCTGCTGGCACGTAGTTAGCCGTGGCTTTCTGGTTAGGTACCGTCAAGGTGCCGCCCTATTCGAACGGTACTTGTTCTTCCCTAACAACAGAGCTTTACGACCCGAAGGCCTTCGTCACTCACGCGGCGTTGCTCCGTCAGACTTTCGTCCATTGCGGAAGATTCCCTACTGCTGCCTCCCGTAGGAGTCTGGGCCGTGTCTCAGTCCCAGTGTGGCCGATCACCCTCTCAGGTCGGCTACGCATCGTCGCCTTGGTAAGCCGTTACCTTACCAACTAGCTAATGCGCCGCGGGCCCATCCTGCAGTGTTAGCCAAAGGCCAACTTTCAACATTGCACCATGCGGTGCGATGTATTACCCGGTATTAGCTCCGGTTTCCCGGAGTTATCCCAGTCTGCAGGGCAGGTTGCCCACGTGTTACTCACCCGTCCGCCGCTAAGATCAGGGAGCAAGCTCCCATCTCTTCGCTCGACTTGCATGTATTAGGCACGCCGCCAGCGTTCGTCCTGAGCCAGGATCAAACTCTCCGATAGAAAGCTTAATCTAGCTTTTAAAACAATGTTTGTTTCCGTAGAAACAACTACTTACATGGCGTTTCGTTCAGTTTTCAAAGAGCAATTTTTCTTTCAACGTCGTTTTCAGCGACTTTATTAATATACCATATTAACTCAGTTGATGTCAACAACTATTTTGAAATTGTTTTTCGTGTCCACCGCGTTGTTGCGGCGACCTATATAACTATATCAGGGTTAATATTGATATGCAACCCCCTTTTTAAAAATTATTTCAGAAAAACAAAAAAGGACCCTTTTATTAGAGGATCCTTTTGTCTCACCCTATGATAATAAGTTGTATAGCAGCAAGTGCTACAAGACCAGGAATGCCCAAGAAACCAGTAACAACAGCCGTTCCGGGGTTGATCGGAACGTGTAAATCAAATGGACTTCCGAACGTATTTAGAAAGAATAGCAGTAATGCGCCGATGGCAAGCTTAATTAACCCCTGGCCGATCCAACGCATTGGTCTTAGTGGGGCTCCTATGAAAAGAAGCAAAACAATACTTAGAACAAATAAGCCAATAATGAGTTTTGGGTCCATAGTAGGCCTCCGCTCTTTTTTCTCAGAATTACTAAATCATATGTCTGTCCAAATAAAAAAGAACGGGAGATTTATCCCATTCTTATCTTTCTTCGTTTTGCTTCTTTTAATAGAAAGAAATACTTCGCTTCATCAACCTTCAGCTTAGCGAGAACTGCTCCAGAGGGCTCTACACTACGCTCTACAATTTCTTTCTGCTTGTTCCAAACTTCTTTTAATTCATATAGCGTCTGAATCAAACGCTCATCAGCTTCTTTACGTAAATAACCTTTCCGCTTGAAGAACATATCGTTTCCTCCTGACGCTACAATTCACGACGTCCTTCCATTGCTTTCGAAAGGGTGACCTCATCCGCATATTCAAGATCTCCTCCAACTGGAAGGCCATGAGCAATACGCGTAATTCGAATTCCTGTTGGTTTCACAAGACGAGCAATATACATTGCCGTTGCTTCTCCTTCAATTGTAGGATCGGTGGCAAGAATAATTTCCGTCACTTTATCGTCCTGCAGACGTTTTAATAACTCCGGGACTTTGATATCTTCCGGGCCAATACCTTCTACAGGAGAGATGGCACCATGAAGTACGTGATAAAGTCCGGTATAATCTTTCATTTTCTCAATAGCAATGACGTCTTTTGCATCTTGTACCACGCAAATAACTGTATCATCACGATGACTGTCTGAACAGATTCGACATGGGTCCGTATCAGTAATGTGATTGCAGACAGAGCAATACGTTAGCTGACGTTTCGCATTCACTAACGCTTTCCCGAAATCCAGTACGTCATCATCATTCATTTCAAGAACGAAAAAAGCCAGGCGGACCGCCGTTTTTGGTCCGATTCCCGGCAATTTCATAAAACTGTCGATCAGTTTTGAGATTGGTTCAGGATAATGCACCTGCGTACCCCCTAAAACATTCCTGGCATATTAAGCCCTTGCGTGAATTTGCCCATGTCTTTGTTAACCAACTCATCTACATTACGAAGTGCATCATTTGTTGCCGCAAGTACAAGGTCTTGGAGCATATCGATATCGTCTGGATCCACTACTTCTTCTTTTACAATAACTTCAAGAATTTCTTTATGTCCATTTGCTTTTACAAGAACCATACCGCCGCCAGCTGAACCTTCAACAACTTTGTCTTTTAGTTCTTCTTGCGCTTTGGCCATATCCTTCTGCATCTTTTGCATTTGCTTCATCATGTTATTCATGTTTCCTCCGCCACCCATGCCACGTTTCATAATAAAATTCCTCCTTAGTTATCGTTCATTTTAAGTTTGAATATCTAATAAATCATCGCCAACAAGGCGTCTTGCTTCAGCAATCAATGGATCTTCTGCTGGTTCCCCACCATTTTGATCTGGTTCTGGTTCATCTCTTGTCTTCAAGAACTCAGCACGAATTTCCTTCCACTCTGTTTCAACAATCGCAACCATTTCAAGTTGCTTCCCGAGCGTGCGTGAAAGCACTTGTTCTAGCGTACCACGAATGTTGTCTTTTGTTGCCATCTGGCAGTGCATGTCGTACTGAAAAGATAGCAGGAAGGAGTTATCAGTAGCTGCAACTGGCTCGCTATCCTTTAACCAAGCGTGTGCAGAAACTTTTTCCTGACGGACGTTCTCCATCACTTCGCCCCAAACGCTTTTCACTTTCATTAAATCCTGCTTGGTCGCTTTCTTCAGCATCTCTTTTATTCTACCATGAGATACACCAGATTTCTGTCTGGAAGGTTTAAATTGTTTCTTCTGTTTCGGTTCACTTGCTTCTTCTTGCTTCACCGTAACGCCTTGCTCTTTCAGTGTCTTCAGCTCATTTTCGAGCTTTTGAATGCGATCCATTAATTCACTTTGGTCTTGAGCAGGCTGATTTTGGCTAGTCGTTTCATCCTGGCATATTTGGACGAGCGCTAATTCAAGAAAAATTCGTGGGTGGTTTGTCCACTTCATCTCCTGCTGACTGCGATTTAACGTTTCAATGACGGTGTAGATCCACTCTTTCGCAGATTGATCACCTAACTGCTTGAACGTTTCATCAATTTTCACTCTCTCCACAACTTCTTCAAGCTGAGGTGCCGTTTGATAAAGTAATAAATCACGATAGTAATAGATCAGATCTTCTAGGAAACGCGCAGCATCTTTTCCATGATCCATTAATTCTTCCACTGCATTTAATGCTTCAGCAACATCTTTATTATAGAAAGCCATTGCGATTTTCGAAATCATTTTTTGAGACACGCTTCCTGTTACAGCAAGCACGTCATCTAATACAACTTCTGCTTCACTATAAGAGATTGCCTGATCAAGAATACTTAAAGCATCTCGCATTCCGCCATCTGCCGCTCGAGCAACTTGATAAAGTGCATCTTCTTCTACCTCAATATCCTGCGCATCAATAATCGTTTGTAAACGTCCCACAATGTCCTGCGCTGTAATTCTTCTCATATCAAAACGCTGACACCTTGAGATAATCGTTAATGGGATTTTATGAGGCTCTGTCGTTGCAAGAATAAACACCACATGCTTTGGAGGCTCTTCCAATGTCTTTAGAAGAGCATTGAACGCTCCAGTTGAAAGCATGTGAACTTCATCTATAATATACACCTTATAAGAAACAGAACTTGGCGCATACTTCACTTTATCGCGAATGTCACGAATATCGTCGACTCCTGTATTGGATGCCGCATCAATTTCAATGACGTCAGAAATCGACCCATCTGTAATCCCAAGACACGCTGAACACTCATTACACGGTTCAGCCACTGGTGCCTTCTCACAGTTAATCGCTTTCGCAATAATTTTGGCAGCACTCGTTTTTCCCGTTCCTCGAGGTCCTGTAAACAAATAGGCGTGAGAGATTTTTTGCTGTACGAGTGCGTTCTGAATTGTTCTGGTGACATGCTTTTGACCGACCACATCTTCAAACGTTTGCGGTCGCCAAACGCGGTATAGCGCTTGATAACTCATTCGCCTACTCTCCTCCTAACCTCTTCATACGTTTCTATTATACCGTTTCATCGCATCTAATTCAAAAGTCAATCTTACAAAAACGATATGAAAAAACTCACCCTTATAGAAGAGTGAGTTTGAATAATTAAATTAAGTACACCGTGCACCTTCCTTCGATAAAGCCACCACAGGCGTTACCTGAACAGTTAGCTCGATCCGGGCACTCCCGCGGCACACAGAGGGTACCTACTTACTGCTGCTTCCTTCCGGACCTGACAGGGTTCATAGGACTCTGTTGCGCAGGACCCGAATGTCAACACCACTTATTCAGGTCAGACCCTGCAGTGGCTAAACCTCGGGAAGGGATTCA
Organism: Bacillus sp. RAR_GA_16; assembly: GCF_020165985.1. Classification (GTDB taxonomy): domain Bacteria; phylum Bacillota; class Bacilli; order Bacillales; family Guptibacillaceae; genus Guptibacillus. The sequence continues at coordinate 418,203 of NZ_JAIUKZ010000001.1, read as the reverse complement.
GTCTCGCTATAGCGGATTGCGAGTACAGGGCACCGCTAATTCCCCACCTAGCACGGCAAATTTGATAATATTGTTGCGCACTCGAATGGTGCAAGATAAAGTATATCGCATTTCGACCTTTTTAGCAACAGGTCAAAGACACCATTAATTGTAAATGGCGGAGGCGAGAGGATTTGAACCCCCGCGACGCGTGAACGTCCTAACTGATTTCGAGTCAGCCCCCTTCAGCCAGACTTGGGTACGCCTCCATCAATCGCTGTCTCACTGACAAAAAAACTATATCATGTCTTTTCAGGATTTTCAATGAATGATAATCGACCTTTTTCCTCTTTTCGTTTTTGTCTTAAGAGGCGAAAAAACGACGATAGCATCGTGCCACATTGCTCTTCACATACTCCAGCTGTGACAGCGGCTTGATGATTAAATCGGTCGTCATCAAGAAGATTCATTAACGTACCCGCACAACCACCTTTTGGATCAGTAGCACCATACACCACTCGCTCCACTCGTGACAACACAATGGCGCCGCTACACATAGCACAGGGTTCGAGCGTAACGTAGAGCGTGCAGTCTGTTAAACGCCATGAGCCTACTTTCCGACATGCTTTATCAATCGCAAGTAACTCAGCGTGCGCAACGGCTCGTTGTTCCGTTTCTCTAAGGTTATAAGCTGACGCAATCACTTTTTCTTCTTTTACAATGACTGCACCAATTGGTACTTCTCCTATAGCGGAAGCTTTCTCCGCTTCCGCCATTGCGAGTCGCATAAAATACTCATCTTTTTCAAGTTGATTCTGCATTTCTTTCCCTCCATAACGGTCGTTTTATCTATGAACGGTTTGGGTAAACTACATATTATTCCAAATATTTATTAAAAGGAGAGGAGTTCAGATGAGTAAAGAACATATTGAGCATAGTCATCAAGACACTTCCGCTGCACTTTTATTAATCGATGTGATCAATACGATGGATTTTGAAGATGCTGAACTTCTAGCAAGATACACAGAGGAAGCAGCTGACAATATAAAGTCTTTAAAAGAAAAAGCTAAAGCAAAAGGAATGCCCGTGATCTATGTTAATGATAATTATGGTCTATGGCAATCTGATTTCAAAAAAGTGATTAACTATGCTGCAGAAGCAAATGGGCAACACCTCGTTGATCGACTTGAACCAGAGGACGATGATTATACTGTTGTAAAACCGAAGCACTCTGGCTTTTTCTCCACACCACTCTCAACGCTCCTTAAATACCTGAATGTGAACACGCTTATTCTAACCGGGTTTGCAGGAAACATTTGTGTGCTTTTTACTGCAAACGATGCTTATATGAGAGAATACGATCTGTATATCCCTTCTGATTGCTGTGCGTCTAATGTGAAAGAAGACAACGACTACGCCCTTCGATTAATGGAAGGGAATTTAAAAGCAAATACTCAAGCGTCTAACGAATTAGAACTAGACAGCCTCATCGAAAAAGCAAACAAGCGTAAAACAATAACTGCATACGAAGGATAAAGAAAGCCCCTCTTAAGTAAAGAGGGGCCACCATTTATGAGCTTGTTTGAAAATATGCCGGCCTTTGTTCAAATGCAGCATTTAAATAAGTCACCATAAGCTTATCATCGAAAAGCTTGCTACCTTTTCGAAGGCTTTGACAGTATCCGTCTCTAAACTCAAGGCGATCAATTAGGAAAGAATGGCCGAAGCCACTAGTTACTGTTACTTCAATCACACGCTCCTTAGCTGTAAAGGTAAGGGTCGTGTCATTAATCTGAAAGCGAACTTCTTCAAGATACTTGGAATGGTAAAGGCATGTCATGCAGCGAACAACTTCGTAATATCCTCCGTCAGTGGCTACACGCTCCGTCTTATATCGTTTTAAATCAGAATCGATATAGATCATGACATCTTGAACCTTTTTCGTTGATATTGCGAGTTGGACACTTGTATTTAAAGACTGATAAAAACGTTTTTTTATACCAACCTTATAAAACACGAGGCCCATACACCATGTCACGATAAGAATCGGGAATAAAATCGTTAAAATTTCCTTTTCGAAAATCGTCCAATCGTAATACCAAATGAGAAAAAGAACGGCAATCGAAAAAAGAAGGCCCGCTAGAAAGGTTTGAGGTCGATAATCGCGAAAGTCATTTTCTGCTGTGGCAAGCTCTGCTTTAAGCCATTCAAGCTCATATAAATCAAAACGCTGTAGCTCTTTTTGCTGCCACGCCGCATCTTTCATCCAGCCATCAGACCGCTTATTATGCAAGAAACCTTTGAAAAAATTATGTAGATGTGAATTTGTTTCCATCTTCCGCTCAATCGTTTGCCTGAAGGCACGATCATATTGCCGAGCAATCGCACTCATCCCTTGAGCAGCGATGAGAAGGATAAGTAATAATAAGAAAAGCTGTCCCCACGGATTCTCTGAGAATACCGATTGTAATCCATCAACCACGGGAGAAAGCTCTGATTTAAGATTGATCCCAACGGCACGAAATAGTTCAGCCAATGTCCCTTTCCAATCGTCCAACTTAAAATCCTCCCAACTCTCCATACTACTTCTATCATATCACCTTTAAGTCGCTTTAGCTTGCATTTTTTAACAATGTATCTTACTCGATAGGAGGTTTAATGATCCAATCTATCTTCATATACACAGGTAATTGAGACACCTGAACTTGAATGCTTTCAGACCTTTCATAGAACCCACGGTCAATCATGAAAACGATTCGATCTTGTTCGGCTTGAAGTAAACGAGGATTACGCTTTTCTCCCTTTTCGTTTACAGCTTCGATCTCGATTTGTTTTTTATATTTCATATTCACAAAAGACTCACTTGAAGTCATTGAATTAACCAATAAGTTAAAAGTGACACCATCCTCGTTATAAAAGAGTGTATCTTTAATGAAATCCGAGCCATAAATGGAGGCAATCGGCTCATGTAACTGATGCGTATAAGTTGATTCTTTGATTCGTTTATAAATTTCATATTGATTAGGATCCACCGCAAAACTCACTTCTTTTGGCGGTAAGCCTATTAACCCTTTAAAATAAATTTCATTCGGTAGCTCAGTTCCACTTGGAAAGGAGATGACGGTTTGACCGCTAAGTTCTTCTACTTGTAACGGCTCTACCTCTTCACCTCTGACAAAAAGCAACATATCCATCGTAACAATACGTGAAAAAGGAGAGCTCACTTCAAGAATGAGGCGGCTATCAGATGGCGTTTCCTCCCAACGCAAAGCTGTAATGGTTGTTTCATCAAACTTCTTTGTTACATTGATTTGTTTCGTATTCTTTGGTTCATTTTCGTACTGATAAGACACAGGCACATCAATTGATGCAGTTCGCTTTCCACTGACAACCCCTTTAATGGCTCCATGCCATTCTTGCACAGGCTCGTTTGTCTCGGAGTTAACAATGGATTGAAACGTTCCCTTCATATAATAGTCATTTTCAAAGAGAACACCGTCTTCCGTATCAGCGACTTTCAATACAGTCGCTTGACCAGAAGCATCTTCTACCACAAGTTGATCAATTGTCGGTAGATCTTTTCTATCTCTCGTTAGAACAAATTCGCTATCTGATACGTCAACATGATAGTAAACATAGACGTTATAACGAGAATACCAGATGCCATCCAAGATGATGTTAAAATCATCTGGTAAGGTCATGTCGTTTAATGCTTGATAATCTCCAAATTTCATGGCAAGTTCAAGTCCAGGAGTTGTTTTTTCAAAATAAGGAACGATCTCCTCATCCTTTTCCACATTTATCACATCATCGGACAAACTCTTGTCCCTCCCGATGACTGTAAACGTAATAAATGCCGCTCCCAAAAGAACAAGGAGCGCAAGCCATTTACGCTTCCCCATACGAATTCACTCATTTCCGCTCGATCTTTCGTAACTGTTTCGCTATAAAGATGTCCGTTTCCTTTTATGTAGTTGGTATAGTATCTCTCTAAAAGCTAGTAAGAAAAATGAAGGGAGAATATAGAGGAAAAAAAGACAAAATAAAAAACCCTTATAAACTAAGGATTTAAATGGTGGCCCCGAGAGGAATCGAACCTCCGACCTGCGGTTTAGGAAACCGTTGCTCTATCCCCTGAGCTACGGGGCCGAATGAGTAATATTATACAACAAAATCCTATAAAGCAAAAGTCTCATGCAAAATAATGATCGCGCGATCGATGGATCGCGCGATGTCCGTTCATTTCCCCAATTTGTTATTCCGTAACCCAGCTTTTCATATAATTGTCGTCTTCGTATTGCTGCACCTGCTCAATGACTTTAAGCGGACGGAATGTATCGATCATTACAGCAAGCTCAAGCGTTTCTTTTTTGCCGATGCTTGCTTCTATTTTTCCTGGATGAGGACCGTGTGGAATGCCCGAAGGATGAAGCGTTATGGATGCCTCCTCGATTCCTTTACGGCTCATAAAATTCCCCTCTACGTAATAAAGCACTTCATCACTATCTACATTGCTATGAAAATACGGTGCTGGAATAGCATCAGGATGATAGTCATAAAGCCTTGGAACAAAGGAGCAAACAACAAAGTTATGCCCTTCAAAGGTTTGATGCACGGGTGGAGGCTGATGCACTCGCCCGGTAATTGGCTCAAAATCATTAATGTTAAACTTCCACGGATAGAGATAACCATCCCAGCCAACAACATCAAGGGGGTGGTGATCAAACACATGGCGATGCAGTCCGCCTCGCGTTTTCGTCATGACGTCAAACGAGCCTTTTTGATCACTAGATAGAAGGCGTTCCGGTCCATTAATATCACGTTCGCAAAAAGGACTGTGCTCCATTAGCTGACCGTGTTCATTTCGATATCTTCTCGGCGTCGTAATCGCACTGTTTGCTTCTATTACGAGCCAACGGTTATCTTCTCCGTCTGGAATAACACGATAGATGGTTCCGATTGGCATAACGATATAATCGCCCGGCTTATAAGAGAGCTCCCCAAACATCGACTCGATCTTCCCAGTTCCATGATGGATAAAGAAAAGCTCATCTCCATCACCATTTCGATAAAAATAGTCCATGGGTTTTGTTGGATTTACTACCCCAAGAATCACATCCTCATTCCCCAGGAAATAACAACGCTCGACAATTGCATCCCCTTTTTTGTCATATTGTGCCGTTCGGAAATGACGGTGTCGCAGTGCGCTCTCTGCTTCATATTCGGGAGCAGTTGATTTTATAAACGTTGCTTCTGTAACCGCCGTTGGGAAATGGTGATGATACAAAATTGACTGAATTCCTGAAAATCCCTTCGTCCCCATCACTTGTTCTCGATATAAAGATCCATCTGCTTTTTTAAATGTAGTGTGGCGCTTAGAGGGGATCTCTCCCATTTTCTGATAGTAAACCATGTGCAGCCTCCTCTCCTACGACGTTTGAAAGTGTGCCTAGATGAGCAATAGACAAAACAACTCGATCACCAGGCTTTAGGAATTCACGTTCCGATTGTTCAAGAATACATCCGCTTCCCACGGTGCCTGAACCGATTACTTCACCAGGATATAAGGTGACGTCACGCGATGCCTGTTCAATAAGTTCTCCAAAGGAATAATACATCTCTTTCGCATTTCCCAAGGAATAACGCTCGCCATTGACGAACGCTTCCATCTGCAAATCAAGCTTTCCTTGTTCAAAAGAGAACTCGTCTGTCGTAACAAGAAACGGACCGAATGAAGTAGCAAAATCCTTTCCTTTTGCAGGTCCTAAGCCCACTTTCATTTCTTGTGCTTGAAGGTCACGTGCGCTCCAGTCATTCATAATCATAAAACCAAAAATGTAGTCTTTCGCCTGACTTGCTTTAATGTTGCGACCTTCTTTTCCAATAACGCAGGCAATTTCGAGTTCATAGTCTAGTTTTTTACATGTTTGAGGCCGTAGAATGAGATCATTCGGCCCTCTTACAGCAAGATGATTTGAAAAATAGAAAACTGGAATCTCGTACCACTCAGGCACAACATCTAGTCCCCTTTTTCCCCTTGCAGTCACCACATGCTCTTCAAAGGCATAAAAATCTCTGATGCTTGTTGGATGGGGAAGAGGTGCATATAGCCTGACATTCTCAAGTGTATAATCTCCATTCTGACATTGCTCAATGAGCGGTTGATATCGAGGATAATCGACGATGATCCTCATAAGATCTTCCGGAATAACGCCATTAGAAGCTTCATATAATCCGATAATCCGTCCGTCTTTGTAAATTCCAGCTTGTCTTCTACCATCTACTTCAAAGGTAACGAACTTCAAACGACTCAGCTCTTTCCGTCAGGAGATGTTTTTCTTAATAATGTAAACGTATCTGCTACGGCTCTTGTATATTCCTGTCCGGCTAGTCTCCCTACTGGCTGGAGCCCTTCCGTATTAATCTTGCCATTTTGGTACAATGCATCACGTACGTGCACCATCACAACTTTTCCAATCACAAGGCTACCTGAGCCTTCATAATCACCAAACTCCACGATTTGATCAAGAACACATTCGAGCTGCACATCACTCTCTTCCACTCTGGGAGGGCTAACCAGATCACTTTCAGCTTTCGTTAGACCAGATTCCAGAAACTCATCTGTACCTTTTGGAAAAGGGGTTGCGCACTCATTCATTTGCTCGACAATTTTTTCACTAACGATATTAATCACAAATTCCCTGGATTCTTCGATATTTAAAAGAGTATCCTTTTTATTGCCTTCCCCCGCTTTTCGCATTGGCGCAAAGCAAACCATCATTGGGTCAGCACAAATGCCTGTAAAAAAGCTAAAGGGGGCAAGGTTAACTTCGCCCCCTTTATTAACTGTGGAGACAAAAGCAATCGGACGAGGTAACACAGATCCAATTAATAGTTTATACGCGTCTTTCCAGGCTAACGTATCAGGTTGAACTTTCATGAAACCGGCAACTCCTTCTTCGATAGGTTAACGCTTAACTTCTATAAGTTGCCTCGACGTTCCTGCTCTCGCTCAATCGCCTGGAATAGTGCTTTGAAATTTCCTTCTCCGAAGCCTTTCGCCCCTTTACGCTGGATGATCTCAATAAATAAGGTTGGACGATCCACAACAGGCTTTGTGAATATTTGAAGCAAGTACCCCTCATCATCACGGTCAACAAGAATTTTTAACTCGCGTAGTTTGCTTATCTCTTCATCAATCTCACCGACTCGCTCAGTGAGCACGTCATAATAGTCGTCCGGTGTCTCAAGAAACTCTACTCCGCCATCACGAAGTTTCCCAACAGTATCCACAATATCATTCGTTAGAACAGCAATGTGCTGAACACCTGGGCCATTATAATAATCAAGGTATTCTTGAATTTGCGACTTTCGTTTCCCATTTGCAGGCTCATTAATTGGGAATTTAATACGTCCTCCATTATGCATTACTTTTGACATTAATGCAGAGTATTCTGTGCTAATATCATCATCATCAAAGTGAATCATTTGCTTAAAGCCCATCACGTTTTCGTAATAAGACACCCACTCTTCCATTGACTCTACGTTTCCAACGCAGTGATCAATCCCAAGCAAGCCCGTTTCCTTTGAAGGAATATTCCCTTCAAACTTTTTAAATCCTGGGAGAAAAAGTCCGGAATAGTTTTTACGTTCCACTAACGTATGAATGGTATCACCATATGTTCCAATGACCGCCATTTTCACGACTCCATGCTCATCTTTGTATTCTTTTGGTGGACTTAATTCAATCGCTCCACGCTCAGCCGCTTCTTTGTAAGCGTTATCAATATTCTCTACTGTTAAAGCAATATCTTTCACGCCATCTCCGTGCAATTTGACAAACTCTGCAATAGGATGATCATTCGACAGCGCACCGGACAAAACGAGGCGAATATTATTTTGCTGTAGCACATAAGAAACTTTGTCACGATTCCCCTGTTTCAAGCCCTGAATAAGCAACCGGCTTAAATCCAAACGCATTACAAAAATAATGACTTGCCTGCTTCGCATTTCCAACATAAATCTCCAAATAATCCACATCTCGTACGGGGAAAAAATCAGCTGTTTCCTGTTGATTTTGATTCAACATTTGCTCCTGCACAATCATCCCTCCAAAATTAGTTTGTCACTCAGCTTAAACGTATAGCTTTTTCCCTTTCCTTTCAAGAACATCTGCTAAAGCCATAACGCATTAAATGAAAAGCGGAAGTGGGCGTTTAGACACGGCAGGCACTGGAGCCTTTTCATTTGAACACGGTTTTTGTGTGCGGATGAAAAGGTGAAGTGACCGAGTGTCTGCCCACTGCAGCTGGATCTATAAAAAGCGGAAGTGCCCGTTTAGCCTCGACAAGCGCTGGAGCCCTATAAAAAGAACACGGTTTTTGTGTTCATTTTATAGGGTGAAGCGATCGAGAGGCTGGGCGCTGCAGCTAGACATGAAAAGCGGAAGTGGGCGGTTAGACACGGCAGGCAAAACTAAAGCGCTCTTTGAAAAACTCCCACCCCGCTCGTTCGCGGAATTAATTCTATTTTCGCGGATATATTACGATTATCGCGGAAATAAATGTGCTTTTCGCGGAAAAAAACGAAAATATCGCGGAATTCCGTATACTTGAAGGACTCTACGAGTGAATATAGACTCCTATTTGCTTCAAATGATGGCGCAACAAAAAAAAGACGCTTCATGTTCAGCGTCTATTTTGCCTTTTTCTCAAAATAACTCGACATCGGATAGATTGTCACGCTTTGAAACACTAGCGAGAGCAATACGGCACCGAATGTAAGTGAAATTAATGTGCTATCTCCTGTTCCATATTCTGATTCCAAGCTTAAAAGTAGTGCAACCGACATTGTTCCTCGAATGCCAGACCACGTCACAAGCGAAATGTCCTTCCAATTAAATTCGCTGCGCCATGCTGAAAACGATTTAATGATACCAGCGAGGACAAGAAATCGAACGACAATGGAAGCGAGAAAAATCAATCCGGCAAATATCCAATGATTAAAGTCTAGATAGTTCGTTGTTTCAATACCGATCAATAGAAAAATTAGGGCAAGAATACTTGGCTCTACGACTTCCCAGAAGCTATTGAGGTATTCTCTATAGTGCGATTCTTTAATAAAGCCATCAAGTTCATAAGAAAGCATGATCCCTGCAGCCACAACAGAAAGAACACCTGATACACCAAGATTTTCTGCTACATAAAAACTCCCATAAGCGAGAACGATACTTAGCATCACCTGATATTGTCGCTGATGTGTAAAAGAAATGGCTCGACAGACGATCCAACTAAATATGGCCCCGATCGCAATTCCTCCAATAGACACTAAAGCAAAGTCATAAATAAACGAACTAATCGAAAATCTCTCACCACCAAGATACATGCCAGCAAACACTGTAAAAAGAACGATACTCGTTCCATCGTTAACCATTGACTCCCCTTCAACCACATCGGCTATTTTCGGATCTTTTGAAGCCTGTTTGAGTATCGAGACGACAGAAACAGGATCGGTTGGAGTAAGGATAGAGGCAATTAATAAAGCGCCAACAAAGGATAATGACAAAAATGCCCCACTCACAATAAAGAGGAAACTTCCTAGAATAAGAGCACTAAATAGTAGTCCTAGCGTGCTTAATGCAGCAATGATACCAGCGTGCTTTTTTAGATGGGCGAATGGAAATTGATAAGCGGAAATAAACAGAAGGGCAGGGAGAAACCATTCAAAGATAATGTCTTTCGTAATATGTACGGAACTAAAGAATGGAAGGTAAGAAAGGCCAATTCCTAACCCTAATAAAACCAGTGGTGCCGGAAAGTTCTTTTGCTTGTTATCGATTGTATACACTAAATAACCAATGAACAGTAAAATTAAGATCTGATTAGAATCCATGATTTCACTCCTTTGTTAGTGTCATTCCCTACACCATTTAGACTTCAAACTGGCAGGCTTTATTTACCTCTAACTTGCTTGCTTTAGCCCTGTCAACAGATCGTGGTGTATGCTACAATAATCTTTGTCTATTCAAAGATAAGCAAGGTCTGCTATAGGAAACGACGGAGGAGGATACGTATGAATCAGACCCCATTTATTGCCGTCGAAGGCCCCATCGGAGTTGGAAAGACCTCCCTATCACGAGCCATTGCTGCTCATTATCAATTTGAACTTTTTCAAGAAATCGTAGAAGAGAATCCATTTCTCGGTAAGTTTTACGACAACATTGAAGAGTGGAGCTTCCAAACCGAGATGTTTTTTCTCAGCCATCGATACAAACAGTTAGAGGAAATGGAGAAGCATCATTTATCAAAGCAGCTTCCCGTTATTTCCGATTATCACATCTTTAAAAATAAGATATTTGCCCAACAGACACTTAGTGACAAGCACTTTTCTAAATATATGAAGATCTATGACATTCTAACCGAGGGAATGCCGGAACCGAACGTCATTATCTATTTAAATGCTAGCCTTGAAACGCTGCTAAATCGTATATCACAGCGAGGAAGACAGATTGAAAAAAGCATCGATCCCGCTTACCTCGAACGTCTTTCTTCTGATTATGAACGGTTTATGCAAGAATTTGAAGCACAACATCCAAATATTCCTGTGCTCCGTTTCAATGGTGATGAGATGGATTTTGTGTCGAATCAAGATGATTTACTCACCATCTTCCAATCCCTCGAAAAAACATTGAAAGAAGGAGACCCTGTAAAATGAATCTCAGAGAAAAATATAACATCCCGCAGGACGCCGTTATTACAATTGCTGGTACGGTTGGCGTTGGGAAGTCTACGATTACAAGTTCATTAGCGAACGCCTTACAATTTAGGACTTCTCTTGAAAAAGTAGATAACAATCCTTATTTAGAGAAATTCTATAATGACTTTTCTCGCTGGAGCTTTCACTTGCAAATTTACTTCCTCGCCGAACGCTTCAAAGAGCAGAAGAGAATGTTTGAATATGGTGGAGGGTTTGTTCAAGATCGGTCTATTTATGAAGATACAGGTATCTTTGCGAAAATGCATTATGAGAAAGGAACAATGTCGGCTGTTGACTATGACACCTACACAAACCTTTTTCAATCCATGGTGATGACACCCTTCTTCCCACACCCAGATCTGATGATTTACCTCGAAGGCTCTTTTGAAGATGTTGTCGGTCGTATTAAAGAACGCGGTCGTCCGATGGAGCAACAAACTCCAATCGCTTATTGGGAAGAAATGTACGAGCGCTACACAAACTGGATCGACAGTTTCAACGCCTGTCCGATTCTTCGCTTAAATATAAATGAGTATGATCTCGTAAACGATCCATCTTCTGTTGAACTTATTTTAAAACGGATTGAACAGAAGTTTCAGCAAATCCCACAACTAAGTCGTTAATCTAAAAAAAGCTATCCAAAATGGATAGCTTTTTTCCTTACGATAATTGCACATAGAAAAACCGCTGTCGGCGATGACAGCGGTCGAAATATAATCTCCAAATTATATGCGCGTTGGTTATTAATTAGTAAATGGAGGAGGAAGAGGGATTCGAACCCCCGCGGGCGACTAAGCCCCTGTCGGTTTTCAAGACCGATCCCTTCAGCCAGACTTGGGTATTCCTCCGTGTTAAAAAGTTATTAACTAACTGCGACAAGTAATATAATATCATCGTCTTAGAATAATGTCAACGGAATAACAAAACTTTTTAAAAAAAGTTTTCGTTAAACATTTAGACGAATGATGTCGAAAATCGACACTTATTACTATACACGATTAGAGATAAAAAATAAAGAGCAGATTTCTCTGCTCTTTATCATGTTTACTTTATGACTTCACGACCACCCATATATGGACGTAACACTTCTGGAACGATAACGGAACCGTCTTCTTGCTGATAATTCTCTAGGATAGCTGCAACGGTTCTTCCGATGGCAAGACCAGATCCATTTAACGTATGAAGGAATTCTGGCTTTCCATTCTTTTCACGACGGAAACGAATGCCTGCACGACGTGCCTGGAAATCTTCAAAGTTACTGCAAGAAGAGATTTCACGATACGTACCATAGCTTGGGATCCAAACTTCGATATCGTATTTCTTCGCTGCAGTAAAGCCAAGGTCCGCAGTACACATGCTCATAACGCGATACGGAAGTCCTAATAGTTGAAGTACTTTCTCTGCATGCCCCGTAAGCTTTTCAAGCTCGTCATAAGAATCTTCAGGCTTCACGAAGCGAACAAGCTCTACTTTATTAAATTGGTGCTGACGAATCAGTCCACGAGTATCGCGCCCTGCAGAGCCAGCTTCAGAACGGAAGCAAGCACTGTATGCCGTATAAGCAAGCGGAAGATCTTCTCCGTCCATTATTTCATCACGGTGGAAGTTCGTTACAGGCACTTCAGCTGTTGGAATTAAGAAGTAATCTTCTTCACGAATTTTAAAAGCATCCTCTTCAAATTTAGGAAGCTGACCAGTACCAGTCATGCTCTCACGATTCACAAGGTATGGAGGAAGGATTTCTTCATACCCATGCTCAGATTCATGAAGATCCATCATAAAGTTAATCAAAGAACGTTCTAGACGAGCTCCAGCACCTTTATAGAAAGCGAAGCGGCTTCCCGTTACTTTTGCTGCACGCTCAAAGTTAATGATATTAAGATCGGTTGCGATATCCCAGTGAGGCTTTGCTTCAAAGGTAAAATCATTTTTCTCTCCCCATGTACGGATCTCGATGTTATCATCTTCCGTATCACCTACAGGAACGCTATCATGAGGGATGTTTGGGATTTGAAGAAGAATTTGTTCAAGCTCTGTCTCGACAGCACGAAGTTCTTCATCAATGGTCTTAATCTTATCGCCAACCTCACGCATTTCTTTAATAAGGTGGTCGGCATCTTTCTTCTCACGTTTAAATACGGCCACATTTTTAGAAGCTTCATTACGCTGACTCTTTAACTGCTCTGTTTCAGCGATAAGCTCTCTTCTGCGTTGATCAAGCTCTTCAAAGCGATCAAGTCCAACAAGATCTTCTCCACGCTTTGATAGCTTTACTTTCACTTCTTCGAAATTTTTACGTAAATACTTTAAATCGATCATGCTTTTTCCTCCTTTATTAATGAATGATAAACGCGTTAAGGAAAACCATTAAGAGTGATAGGGACGGTTTTTGAATACAAAAAAGCCCTCATCCCCTATAAAGGGACGAGAGCTACCCGCGTTGCCACCCTGATTGCAGACAATGGTCTGCCTCTTAACAGAATAACGGTCTGCTCCGAGAAAGCTTACTTCCTTCAGCTTCCTACTCAGGGATGGATTCACAGGGTTCAATGATCGATTCGCACCACACATCGACTCTCTTGGCATTGAACATCTATTACTATTTCCCGTCAACGTTTTCGTTTATCATTCGTCATTTGCAGAAAAAGAATACTCTTCTTCTTGGTACGTAATAATTTACACGAAAAGTTACTCCGTTGCAAGTCCTTCTTTCTTAAATTCCAAAACCATGTCAATAAACATTTGATGCATGCGATCATCGTCAGTTAGTTCTGGATGGAAAGCACAAGCAAGAAAACGTCCGTGTCGTGCCGCTACAATTTTATCATTAAACGTAGCAAGTACTTCAACCTCTTCTCCCACTTCTTCAATATAAGGAGCTCGGATGAAGACACCTATAAAATCTTCTTCTAATCCTTTAATTGGTAACGGAGCTTCAAAGCTTTCACGCTGACGCCCAAATGCATTTCTTTTTGCTTTTACATCCATCACACCAATATGAGATCCGTCCACTCCTTCAATATGCTTTGAAAGAAGAATTAATCCAGCACACGTTCCAAAGATAGGCTTCTCAGCTGCAAAAGCCTTCAGTGGTTCAAGAAAACCATATTGATCTATTAAACGACGCATTGTCGTACTTTCTCCACCAGGCAGCACGAGTCCATCTAAATCCTCAAGCTGTTCAACACGTTTTACGACTACGATCTCTGCTTCTTTTGTTTCAAGTGCTTTCACATGTTCTCTAATTGCACCTTGCAGTCCAAGGACGCCAACTTTCACCATACTGCTCTCGACTCCTTATCTTTATCTAAGTAAGAACCCCACCTTACGACTGCGCAGGTGGGGATCAATCATTTTACCAACCGCGCTCTTGCATGCGGTCTGATGGCTTAAGTGAAGAAATTTCAATTCCTGGCATTGCGATACCAAGGTTCTTTGAAATGTTTGCGATCAACTCATAATCCTGATAGTGAGTCGTTGCTTCAACGATCGCTTTAGCAAATTTCTCAGGATTATCTGATTTGAAAATTCCCGAACCAACGAATACGCCGTCAGAACCAAGTTCCATCATTAGCGCTGCATCTGCAGGTGTTGCGATACCACCAGCAGCAAAGTTAACAACTGGAAGACGTCCAAGTTCTTTAATTTGAAGAAGCAGCTCAAATGGCGCCTGAAGGTTTTTCGCTTCAGTCATTAGCTCATCTTCAGACATGCTCTTGATTTTACGAATTTGGGATTGAATAAGACGCTGATGACGCACAGCTTCAACAACGTTACCAGTTCCAGGTTCACCCTTCGTACGAAGCATGGCTGCACCTTCACCTACACGGCGCAGTGCTTCACCGAGGTTACGCGCGCCACACACAAATGGAACAGTGTACTTACGCTTATCGAGGTGGAATTCTTCGTCAACTGGCGTAAGAACTTCACTTTCGTCAATGTAGTCAACGCCCATTGATTCAAGAACGCGTGCTTCTACAATATGACCAATACGGCATTTTGCCATTACTGGAATGGATACAGCATTCACTACGTCTTCTACAATTGTAGGATCAGCCATACGTGCTACGCCGCCTGCTGCACGAATATCAGATGGTACTCGTTCTAGTGCCATTACTGCTACTGCACCAGCTTCTTCTGCAATTTTCGCCTGCTCTGCATTGACAACGTCCATAATAACGCCGCCTTTTTGCATTTCAGCCATACCACGTTTTACACGATCTGTACCTGTTTGTTGATTCATCTATATTCCTCCCATATCTATACTTAGAAACGTCTATTATACACGACATCTATCAAACGCTTTTATTGTAACATTTTTTTATGACTTGTCCTATCACATGTGGCTTGATTTCGTAAAAGATTTAGAAAAATACTCCTCGATTACCGCATCGAAGAGTATTTTTTCCAATAAAGCCTATTATTATGAATTAAAACAGCCCTGTTACTGCATCGGCTACACTTGTCCAAACACCCGAGAAGAAGCCACCAATGGCACGCATAGTTAGTGTAAACCAACCGGCCTTTTCTACTGTTTCAGTTGCTACAAGAGGTACTGAAGAACCTTTATCTCCTGTTATGTAACCAAAATCTTCTCCTGTTGATTTTAAAACAACTTTTCCGATCTTGTCGCCTTCTTTAATCGGTGCAGTTAATTCTCCATCTTCGTTAAGAAGAGATTTATCATATTCATAACTAAGTTTAAATGGTTCTTCCGTATTTTTTTCTGTTACAGAAGCAAACGAGTCACCAGCAGCTACGCCAACTTCTTTCTCTTTTCCTTTTACAACATTAACCGATGATTTTCCATCTGCTTTATCGCCTTTTGAAACAATTGTCTTTGATTCAAATTGATCAAAACCATAATTCAGTAATTTTGATGTTTCTTCAAAGCGAGCTTCATAAGAGTTCGTTTTCATTACTACTGAAATTAAACGCATATCTCCCTGTTTAGCAGTTCCAGTAAACGCAAAACCAGCTAAATCAGTTGAACCTGTTTTAAGACCATCAATACCTTCTACTTTGTATTTATTTGCATAGATAAGAGAAGGCAATAGCCAGTTCCAGTTCTTCATAGTAATTTCATCATCTGTACCTTCACGAAACTTTTTCACAGGAGTACTTGTTGTTTCAAGCACTTCTGGATAATCATTCAAAAGATTATACGCAAGTAGTCCTGTGGAACGAGCAGACATCATGTTTTCTTCATCCGGATTCTCCCGCAGGATGATTTCCTAAAAGGTCTCTATTGTTTAACCCAGAACTATTAACGAACTTGTATTCTTTCATGCCCATTTCTTTTGCTTTAGCATTCATCATGTCAACGAATTTTGCTTCTGTTCCCGCAACATGCTCAGCAAGAGCCATTGTTGCAGCATTGGCAGAGTAAATCGCCATCGCTTCATATAATTCCTTAACTGTATACTGTTCATCCACACGAAGTGGTACGTTTGAAAGAGAACGGTTCTGCGATAACTTTTGGATCGTATCACTTACAGTAACTTTCTCATCCCAACTAACTTCACCTTTACTAATTGCTTCAAGCACTAAATACTCCGACATCATTTTTGTCATGCTTGCAGGTGAGAGTGTTAATTCAGGATTCTTTTGATATAAAATTTTTCCTGAACTTGCATCAATTAAGATTGCTGCTTCCGCTTTGATGTCTGGCGCCTCTGCAGCCTTTGCAGCATTGCCTCCACCAAATGTTCCTGCTAATAATACTACCATCGCCATGGTTGCAATCATGGCCTTCAAACCAAGGTTTTTCAACCCCTACACCTCCAAATAAGTCTCACATAACCGCTATTCTATCACACCTAAAATTAAAAAAATAGATAGAGGAAAGTCCCCTATCTACTTTTCGAACTTATTCAACTGTTTTTGTCACATACCTGTTATAACTTATGCCTAAAGCCCTATTAGACCGAGTAGTTTGGTGCTTCTTTCGTCACCTGAACATCATGTGGATGACTCTCACGGAGTCCGGCACCGGTAATCCGCACAAACTGACTATCCTCACGTAGAGAGTTTAACGTTCTTGTTCCACAGTAACCCATTCCTGATCGTAAACCACCGATTAGCTGATGAATAGTATCAGCAAGGGGTCCTTTGTAAGGTACACGTCCTTCGATACCTTCTGGAACTAACTTAGACATATTTTCCTGGAAATAACGATCTTTACTTCCCTTTTCCATTGCTCCAATTGATCCCATACCGCGATAAACTTTAAATTGACGTCCCTGGTAAATTTCACGTTCGCCTGGGCTCTCATCAACGCCTGCAAGAATGCTACCTAGCATAACGGCATGTCCCCCTGCAGCAATTGCCTTAACGATATCTCCTGAGAACTTAATGCCTCCATCAGCAATAATGCTAACACCGTGTTTACGTGCCTCTGTTGCACATTCATACACTGCAGTAATCTGAGGTACACCAACACCAGCAATCACACGGGTCGTACAAATCGATCCAGGTCCAATTCCTACTTTTACAATATCTGCGCCAGCTTCAATTAAAGCTTTTGTTCCTTCAGCCGTCGCAACATTACCTGCGATGATAGGAAGATCCGGATAAGCACTTTTGATTTCACTAACTTTTGTCATAATGCCTTCTGTATGACCATGTGCCGAATCTAAAACAATAACATCTACACCAGCTTCGACAAGTTTTTCAACTCGTTTCAGGGCATCTGTTGTATTACCTACAGCAGCTCCTACGAGTAAACGACCTCTGCTATCTTTAGCGGACTGCGGAAACTGAATAACTTTCTCAATATCTTTAATGGTAATAAGACCTTTTAGCGTACCGTCTTCATCAACAAGTGGAAGCTTTTCAATGCGATGTTTTTGAAGCACGCGCTCAGCCTCTTTTAATGTCGTGCCAACTGGAGCAGTAACAAGATTTTCTTTAGTCATGACTTCTTTAATTTGAATAGAGTAGTCTTCAATAAAACGAAGATCACGATTAGTAAGGATACCTACAAGCTTACGCTCATCATTCACAATAGGAACGCCAGAAATGCGATACTTGCCCATAAGATGCTCAGCATCAAATACTTGATGCTCTGGTGTAAGGAAGAAAGGATCTGTAATAACACCACTTTCAGATCGTTTTACACGATCAACATGCTCAGCTTGTTCGTCCATTGACATGCTTTTATGGATAATACCTAATCCACCCTGTCTTGCCATTGAGATCGCCATAGGCGCCTCTGTTACGGTATCCATGCCAGCACTAATGATCGGGATATTTAATTCAAGATCTTTTGTAAGCTGAGTTTTCACCGATACTTCCCTCGGTAGTACATCTGAAAAAGCTGGTGTTAATAATACATCGTCGAAGGTTAGCCCTTCTTTAGCAAACTTTGTTTCCCACATTCCTGTCATCCTCCTCTAATCGAATTGTCCGAAATTTTATTAGTAGCTTATCAATTGGTTAAACTACTGTCAAGAAAGATAGAATAAGTTTGAATTATCAAACATGGAGGGCTCCAATGGGATATTCTGGACATCATCAATCAGACAGCTTTGCCTATCACTCAGCCTCGTATGTTCAGCAATATTTAAAGGAATGTTATTCTAAAATTGAACTTCCAGATGCCGAACGAAAGAGCTACGATACCTGCTATCGTTTTATGTATTTTATTGAGTATGGAGATCGCTACTACCGACACGCTGAGACAGCTAATACTGAATTAAAACCAATCCTTCTCTTTTACGGGATGATTCAGTTACTTAAGGCATGTTTAGTTACAATTGATCCAAATTATCCTGGTGATACTCATGTACTTGCACACGGTGTTACATCACGTAAACGGAAGAAACGGCATTATTCATTTTTACAAGATGAAGTAAAGGGACAAAAAAACGGCCTTTTTGAATACTTTTCAAGGAAAATGTTTCATGTGAAACAGGTGGAAGGTGAAAAGTATAAGATGGAAGATCTTTTATCGCTTATTCCTGAGATGAGTCCGCTGTTCATGAAACTGAATCAAAAAGCAACAACGTTCTCACTGATCTCTCTTACGCCCAACTCATTTACGGTCTCTTCAAGTATTCTTGATTCATTAAATATGACAGTCGAGCGTTTTGAGTCTTATCTTCAGCACCAGGGTATCTCTTCTGTTGAAATTCTTACGCATTCACGAGATTTGATTACGTTGCAAGTACTTGAGGAGCCTGTAAGAGAGATACAAGAGCGACCTTTTCTCTATGATAAGAATGGCATTTATCTTCCCGCAGAACGCGGCCAATACAATCCTATAACAGAAGTAATGGTACATTATTTAATTTTATATAATTTAAGTATGATTTGCCGATATGAAACGGAATGGTGGGGTGATTTGTTTCATACGCAGGAGTCTGTCGATCTTCCTTTTATTTTGCAATTTCTTGAGGTAACTTCTGAAAAAATTCCGAAGCTGCTTTACGCATTTTTAGATAAAAGAGGGCAGTAGTGATAAACGTTGGTTGCATGGAGAGTATAATAAAGTCGTTTTGGAATGAAGTCAGCGAGCGTAGGACATGAGGCTTTCAGCTAGTCAAAACCCCATCCGTAAAACCACATAAAAAAAGCGAGAAACCATTTGGTCTCTCGCCTTTCATCTTTGCCCAGCGACGTCCTACTCTTGCAGGGGGAGATCCCCCAACTACCATCGGCGCTGAAGAGCTTAACTTCCGTGTTCGGCATGGGAACGGGTGTGACCTCTTCGCCATCGTCACTAGACTTTTACAGGGTATTCCCTGAAAACTAGATAGCACTCACAATTTCTGTCCAATATGTGTCCAGCTACGTAAGCCAAATCCTCGATCGTTTCACCTTTTGATTCTGACGCAAAAAGCGCGTCTGATTCAAAAGCTTCCAACGCTTGTCGGATTTAAACGGCTTACTTCGCTTTTCGTTTTAGGTTAAGCCCTCGATCGATTAGTATTCGTCAGCTCCACGTGTTGCCACGCTTCCACCCCGAACCTATCTACCTCATCATCTCTAAGGGATCTTACCAGCTTAATGCTGTGGGAAATCTCATCTCGAGGGGGGCTTCATGCTTAGATGCTTTCAGCACTTATCCCTTCCACACGTAGCTACCCAGCTATGCTCCTGGCGGAACAACTGGTACACCAGCGGTGTGTCCATCCCGGTCCTCTCGTACTAAGGACAGCTCCTCTCAAATTTCCTGCGCCCGCGACGGATAGGGACCGAACTGTCTCACGACGTTCTGAACCCAGCTCGCGTACCGCTTTAATGGGCGAACAGCCCAACCCTTGGGACCTACTTCAGCCCCAGGATGCGATGAGCCGACATCGAGGTGCCAAACCTCCCCGTCGATGTGGACTCTTGGGGGAGATAAGCCTGTTATCCCCAGGGTAGCTTTTATCCGTTGAGCGATGGCCCTTCCATGCGGAACCACCGGATCACTAAGCCCGACTTTCGTCCCTGCTCGACTTGTAGGTCTCGCAGTCAAGCTCCCTTGTGCCTTTACACTCTGCGAATGATTTCCAACCATTCTGAGGGAACCTTTGGGCGCCTCCGTTACATTTTAGGAGGCGACCGCCCCAGTCAAACTGCCCACCTGACACTGTCTCCGCACCGGATCACGGTGCTGGGTTAGAATGTCAGTACAGCCAGGGTAGTATCCCACCGACGCCTCCATCGAACCTGGCGGTCCGACTTCTATGGCTCCTACCTATCCTGTACAAGCTGTACCAAAATCCAATATCAGGCTACAGTAAAGCTCCATGGGGTCTTTCCGTCCTGTCGCGGGTAACCTGCATCTTCACAGGTACTATAATTTCACCGGGTCTCTCGTTGAGACAGTATCCAAGTCGTTGCACCTTTCGTGCGGGTCGGAACTTACCCGACAAGGAATTTCGCTACCTTAGGACCGTTATAGTTACGGCCGCCGTTTACTGGGGCTTCGATTCAGAGCTTCTCCCGTAAGGGATAACCCCTCCTCTTAACCTTCCAGCACCGGGCAGGTGTCAGCCCCTATACTTCGCCTTACGGCTTTGCAGAGACCTGTGTTTTTGCTAAACAGTCGCTTGGATCTTTTCACTGCGGCTCCCCTGGGCTATTCACCCGAGGAAGCACCCCTTCTCCCGAAGTTACGGGGTCATTTTGCCGAGTTCCTTAACGAGAGTTCTCCCGATCGTCTTAGGATTCTCTCCTCGCCTACCTGTGTCGGTTTGCGGTACGGGCACCTCTTTCCTCACTAGAGGCTTTTCTTGGCAGCGTAGAATCAAGGACTTCGGTACTAAATTTCCCTCGCCATCACGACTCAGCCTTTACGGTGAACGGATTTACCTATTCACCAGCCTAATCGCTTGGACGCGCATTTCCAGCAGCGCGCTCTCCCTATCTTTCTGCGTCCCCCCGTCGTTCAAACGGAAAGGAGGTGGTACAGGAATATCAACCTGTTATCCATCGCCTACGCCTTTCGGCCTCGGCTTAGGTCCCGACTAACCCTGAGCGGACGAGCCTTCCTCAGGAAACCTTGGGCTTTCGACGGACAAGATTCTCACTTGTCTTTCGCTACTCATACCGGCATTCTCACTTCTAAGCGCTCCACCAGTCCTTTCGGTCTGACTTCACAGCCCTTAGAACGCTCTCCTACCATTGTCGTAAGACAATCCACAGCTTCGGTGATACGTTTAGCCCCGGTACATTTTCGGCGCAGCGTCACTCGACCAGTGAGCTATTACGCACTCTTTAAATGATGGCTGCTTCTAAGCCAACATCCTGGTTGTCTAAGCAACGCCACATCCTTTTCCACTTAACGTATACTTTGGGACCTTAGCTGGTGGTCTGGGCTGTTTCCCTCTCGACTACGGATCTTATCACTCGCAGTCTGACTCCCGCGGATAAATCGTTGGCATTCGGAGTTTGACTGGATTCGGTAATCCGGTAAGGACCCCTAGTCCAATCAGTGCTCTACCTCCAAGATTCTTGCCGCGAGGCTAGCCCTAAAGCTATTTCGGAGAGAACCAGCTATCTCCAGGTTCGATTGGCATTTCACCGCTACCCACACCTCATCCCCGCATTTTTCAACATGCGTGGGTTCGGGCCTCCATTCAGTGTTACCTGAACTTCACCCTGGACATGGGTAGATCACCTGGTTTCGGGTCTACGACCACGTACTCTTTCGCCCTATTCAGACTCGCTTTCGCTGCGGCTCCGCCTTCTCGGCTTAACCTTGCACGGGATCGTAACTCGCCGGTTCATTCTACAAAAGGCACGCTGTCACCCATTAACGGGCTCCAACTAGTTGTAGGCACACGGTTTCAGGTTCTCTTTCACTCCCCTTCCGGGGTGCTTTTCACCTTTCCCTCACGGTACTGGTTCACTATCGGTCACTAGAGAGTATTTAGCCTTGGGAGATGGTCCTCCCGGATTCCGACGGGGTTTCACGTGTCCCGCCGTACTCAGGAATCCGTCTCGGAGGGCAGCGGATTTTGACTACAGGATTGTTACCTTCTCTGATGGACCTTTCCAGGTCGCTTCGTCTATCCGTGCCTTTGTAACTCCAAAGAGACGTCCTACAACCCCAGAGGGCAAGCCCTCTGGTTTGGGCTGTTTCCGTTTCGCTCGCCGCTACTCAGGAAATCGCATTTGCTTTCTCTTCCTCCGGGTAATGAGATGTTTCAGTTCCCCGGGTCTGCCTTCCATTCCCTATGTATTCAGAAATGGATACCATCCTATTAAAGATGGTGGGTTCCCCCATTCGGAAATCTCCGGATCAAAGCGTACTTACAGCTCCCCGAAGCATATCGGTGTTCGTCCCGTCCTTCTTAGGCTTCTAGTGCCAAGGCATCCACCGTGCGCCCTTAGTAGCTTAACCTTCGATTTGTGTGGCGTAAGCCATCACGCATCAGTTATTACTAAGTGTTGCATAAAAATAATTATTGGATGTCGTTGTTTGTGCTATCTAGTTTTCAAGGAACATGAAAGAATGCAATCATTCTTTCAAAACTAAACGAAACGCTCATGCAAGGTTGGCAACCAATGTTGCCTCGTAATTCTCCATAGAAAGGAGGTGATCCAGCCGCACCTTCCGATACGGCTACCTTGTTACGACTTCACCCCAATCATTTGTCCCACCTTCGGCGGCTGGCTCCATAAAGGTTACCCCACCGACTTCGGGTGTTACAAACTCTCGTGGTGTGACGGGCGGTGTGTACAAGGCCCGGGAACGTATTCACCGCGGCATGCTGATCCGCGATTACTAGCAATTCCGGCTTCATGCAGGCGAGTTGCAGCCTGCAATCCGAACTGAGAACGGCTTTATGGGATTTGCTTCACCTCGCGGTGTCGCTGCCCTTTGTACCGTCCATTGTAGCACGTGTGTAGCCCAGGTCATAAGGGGCATGATGATTTGACGTCATCCCCACCTTCCTCCGGTTTGTCACCGGCAGTCACCTTAGAGTGCCCAACTGAATGCTGGCAACTAAGATCAAGGGTTGCGCTCGTTGCGGGACTTAACCCAACATCTCACGACACGAGCTGACGACAACCATGCACCACCTGTCACTCTGTCCCCCGAAGGGGAACGTCCTGTCTCCAGGATTGTCAGAGGATGTCAAGACCTGGTAAGGTTCTTCGCGTTGCTTCGAATTAAACCACATGCTCCACTGCTTGTGCGGGCCCCCGTCAATTCCTTTGAGTTTCAACCTTGCGGTCGTACTCCCCAGGCGGAGTGCTTAATGTGTTAACTTCAGCACTGAGGGTGGAACCCCCCAACACCTAGCACTCATCGTTTACGGCGTGGACTACCAGGGTATCTAATCCTGTTTGCTCCCCACGCTTTCGCGCCTCAGCGTCAGTTACAGACCAGAGAGCCGCCTTCGCCACTGGTGTTCCTCCACATATCTACGCATTTCACCGCTACACGTGGAATTCCACTCTCCTCTTCTGCACTCAAGTCCTCCAGTTTCCAATGACCCTCCACGGTTGAGCCGTGGGCTTTCACATCAGACTTAAAAGACCGCCTGCGCGCGCTTTACGCCCAATAATTCCGGACAACGCTTGCCACCTACGTATTACCGCGGCTGCTGGCACGTAGTTAGCCGTGGCTTTCTGGTTAGGTACCGTCAAGGTACCGCCCTATTCGAACGGTACTTGTTCTTCCCTAACAACAGAGCTTTACGATCCGAAGGCCTTCGTCACTCACGCGGCGTTGCTCCGTCAGACTTTCGTCCATTGCGGAAGATTCCCTACTGCTGCCTCCCGTAGGAGTCTGGGCCGTGTCTCAGTCCCAGTGTGGCCGATCACCCTCTCAGGTCGGCTACGCATCGTCGCCTTGGTAAGCCGTTACCTTACCAACTAGCTAATGCGCCGCGGGCCCATCCTGCAGTGTTAGCCAAAGGCCAACTTTCAACATTGCACCATGCGGTGCGATGTATTACCCGGTATTAGCTCCGGTTTCCCGGAGTTATCCCAGTCTGCAGGGCAGGTTGCCCACGTGTTACTCACCCGTCCGCCGCTAAGATCAGGGAGCAAGCTCCCATCTCTTCGCTCGACTTGCATGTATTAGGCACGCCGCCAGCGTTCGTCCTGAGCCAGGATCAAACTCTCCGATAGAAAGCTTAATCTAGCTTTTAAAACAATGTTTGTTTCCGTAGAAACAACTACTTACATGGCGTTTCGTTCAGTTTTCAAAGAGCAATTCGTTTCTTTCGTTTTCGCCGTTGTTTATCGGCGACTTAAATAATATATCATGTATCGAACTGTCTCGTCAACACTTTTTTAAAATGTTTTTAAAACCAATTAATGAAGGTTTTGGAGACGCCGTCAAAGCGACGGAATTACATCTTACCACCTGATATTATTTTATGCAATAGTAATTAACAAAAAAAGAAGAGGATTTCTCCTCTTCCTTATAAATTATTCTTCTTCAGTTGTAGAATCGTTACTTTCGTCACCTTCAGAGACTTCCTCAGCTTCACCCTCTATGATCTCTTGATCACTTCCAACGGTAGCTTCAGACTCTTCAATATCTTCCCCTTCGATGCCTTCTTCATTAATCTCTACTTTCGCAACAGTTGCCACAGAGTCTCCTTCAGAGATACGGATTAATCTCACACCCTGCGTGTTTCTTCCCGTTTGAGAGATATCTTGTACATCGATACGAATAATAACGCCACTCTCCGTAATGATCATACATTCTTCTTCAAGCGTGACAGTTTTTAGAGCTGTTAGCACACCATTACGCTCAGTAAGGTTACACGTCTTGATTCCTTTACCGCCTCGCGTCTGAACGCGATACTCTTCCACAGGAGTTCGTTTACCGAATCCTTTATCCGTTACAATAAGAACATCCTGATTTTCATCTAGAATGCCGATCCCTACAACCTGATCGTTTTCTTGTAACGTCAGTCCTTTAACACCAGTAGCTGTTCGTCCCATGGATCTAACGTCTTCCTCATGGAAACGAATGGCCATTCCTTGTTTTGTTCCCATAATAAGTTCTTTTGATCCGTTTGTCAGACGAACGCCCATGAGCTCATCATCTTCTTTAAAGTTGATCGCAATGAGTCCACCTTTGCGGATGTTTGCAAAAGCAGAAAGAGGGGAGCGTTTAACAACACCTTGCTTCGTCGCAAAGAAGACAAACCAATCATCGACAAATTCTTCTATAGGAATAATCGCGGTAATATATTCATCTTTTTCAATTTGAAGTAGATTAATAATTGGGATACCTTTCGCTGTTCGACTGAGTTCAGGTACTTCATATCCCTTCAGCCTGTAGACTTTACCTTTATTCGTAAAGAATAGAATGGTATTGTGCGTTAACGTTGTAAATAAATGTTCAACGAAATCACCGTCGTTCGTACCCATTCCCTGAATTCCACGACCACCGCGCTTCTGACTACGATACGTATCAATCGGTAAACGCTTGATGTAGCCTTTGTGCGTTAAGGTAATGACAATATTCTGCTTAGGAATAAGATCTTCATCCTCAATCATATCGAAACCTACTGTGATTTCAGTACGACGCTTATCAGCAAATCTTTCTTTCACTTCTGTTAGCTCTTCACGGATGATTTCAAGAACTTTTTCATCATCAGCAAGAATGGCTTTTAATTCAGCGATTCGTTTCATTAATTCTTGATATTCAGATTCAATTTTATCTCGTTCTAGACCAGTAAGACGCTGAAGTCTCATATCAAGGATGGCTTGAGACTGATCATAACTTAAAGAGAACTTTGTCATGAGACCTTCTCTAGCAATATCTGTTGTCTCTGAAGCTCGAATCAATTTAATCACTTCATCTAGGTGATCAAGTGCAATTCGCAAACCTTCTAATATATGAGCTCTTGCTTCCGCTTTGTTTAACTCAAACTGCGTTCTTCTTCTAATAACAACCTTTTGATGCTCGAGATAGTGTTCTAGACACTCTTTCAGCGTTAATACTTTAGGCTGTCCGTCTACTAAAGCAAGTGTATTGATACCAAAACTTGTTTGAAGAGCTGTTTGTTTATATAAATTATTTAAAAGAACATTTGCATTTGTATCTTTACGGACTTCAATGACAACTCGCATACCTGTACGGTCGGATTCATCACGTAAATCTGTAATTCCTTCAATTTTCTTATCACGAACAAGCTCTGCTATTTTTTCAACAAGGCGAGCTTTATTAACCTGATAAGGAAGTTCAGATACTATGATGCTTTTCTTTCCGTTGCTGTATTCTTCAATTTCAGCTTTTGCACGCTGAATAATTGAACCTCTACCTGTTGTATAAGCTTTGCGAATTCCCTCACGTCCAAGAATTTCAGCAGCGGTTGGGAAGTCTGGTCCTGGGATAAATTCCATCAGTTCAGGGATGGTTATTTCAGGGTTTCGACTCAATTCTAAGATGCCTTCGATCACTTCTCCTAGATTATGTGGTGGAATATTCGTCGCCATTCCAACTGCAATACCTGAAGCGCCGTTGACTAGTAGATTCGGAAATCTTGCCGGAAGAACGATTGGTTCTTGCTCAGAACCATCATAGTTATCCTGATAATCAATCGTATCCTTGTTAATATCTCGCACCATTTCCATTGCGATCTTGGACATTCTTGCTTCTGTGTAACGCATTGCAGCTGCTGAATCGCCATCAATAGACCCAAAGTTTCCGTGTCCATCTATTAACATATTACGATAGCTGAAGTCCTGAGCCATACGCACCATTGTGTCATATACAGCTGAATCACCATGTGGGTGATACTTACCAATAACTTCTCCCACAATACGTGCCGACTTTTTATAAGCCTTATCAGAAGTCATACCAAGGTCATTCATGGCATACAAAATACGACGATGTACTGGTTTTAAACCATCTCGCACATCAGGAAGAGCACGACTCACAATAACGCTCATCGCATAATCCATGAAGGAGGTGCGCATTTCCTGACTAATATTTATTTCTTTAACTCTCGATCTTTCCATATCAGACATACGGAAAACCTCCAATTATACTCTTGTTCATCTCATACCATTTAACTAAAGATCTTTTATTGTTCTATCAAAAAACGCTTTTAACAGAAGAAAAGGGGGATATCCCCCTTTGTTGTGTCTCTTACACGTCTAAGTTCTTTACGTAATGAGCATTGTCTTGAATAAAGTTTCGTCTCGGTTCAACACGATCTCCCATTAACATATCAAATACTTCATCCGCTTCAATAGCATCCTGCAATTCAACCTGTAGCACTGTTCGTGACTCTGGGTCCATCGTTGTTTCCCATAGTTGCGTCGGGTTCATCTCTCCAAGACCTTTGTATCGCTGGATACCAGGCTTAGGATTTTTCGGAATCTCTTCTAAAATAAGATCAAGCTCACGATCATTATAAGCGTATGTTACCTTTTTACCTTGAGAAATCTTATAAAGTGGCGGCTGAGCGATATAAACATAGCCGTTTTCAATTAATGGGCGCATATAGCGATAGAAGAAAGTTAATAAAAGTGTTCGAATATGTGCACCGTCGACATCGGCATCTGTCATGATGATTAACTTATGATAACGTGCTTTTGATAAATCGAAGTCTTCTCCTATACCAGTTCCTAAAGCCGTGATAATGGCTCTAATTTCGTTGTTTGAGAGAATTTTATCTAAGCGCGCCTTTTCAACGTTTAGAATTTTACCTTTCAACGGTAGAATAGCCTGGAAGTGGCGATCCCGCCCCTGTTTTGCAGATCCACCCGCTGAATCACCCTCAACAATATAAAGTTCCGAGATCGATGCATCTTTCGAGGAACAATCTGCGAGCTTACCAGGAAGTGCACTGACTTCAAGTGCTCCTTTTCTTCTCGTTAATTCCCTTGCTTTCTTTGCTGCAGCACGTGCCCTTGAAGCCATAAGACCCTTTTCAACAATTTGTTTTGCAACAAGAGGATTTTCAAAAAGGAACATAGAGAACTTCTCTCCAAAGATCGACTCAGTAATAGTACGAGCTTCTGCATTGCCAAGCTTCGTTTTCGTCTGACCTTCGAATTGAGGGTCAGGGTGCTTAATTGAAATGATGGCTGTTAGCCCTTCACGCACATCGTCACCTGTCAGGTTTGGATCCGTTTCTCGGAACAAACTGTTTTTACGTGCATAGTCATTAATAACGCGAGTAAGTGCCGTTTTAAAACCGTACTCATGACTTCCACCTTCATGCGTGTTGATGTTATTCGCAAAGGAATAAATGTTACTCGCAAATCCGTCATTATACTGAACGGCAATCTCTACAGAAATCCCTTCCCGTTCACCTTCCACAAAGATTGGCTCTTCATGCAGTGCCTCACGAGAACGATTCAAGTGTTCAACGTAGGATTTAATACCACCCTCATAATGATATTCATTACGCTTTGTTTCTTCTGGACGCTTGTCCTGAGCAACGATTTTAATGCCACGATTTAGGAAAGCAAGCTCTCTCAGTCGATGAGCAAGAATATCAAATTCATACTCTGTCGTTTCAGTGAAAATCTCGTTATCTGGGATAAAGTGAATGGTTGTACCCGTAACATCGCTTTCTCCGATTACTTTAAGATCTTCATCTGGTACACCGCGTGTATAGCTTTGGTAGTAGACTTTCCCTTCACGCTCTACTGTGATTTCAAGCTTTGAGGATAAAGCATTTACGACTGATGCGCCTACACCGTGCAGTCCACCAGAAACTTTATATCCGCCGCCGCCAAACTTCCCGCCGGCATGCAGTACGGTCATAATAACTTCTACTGCAGGACGACCCATCTTTTCTTGGATTCCGACTGGAATCCCTCGTCCATTATCTTCAACCGTAATACTGTTATCCTTTTCAATACTTACAGTAATTTGCGAACAGTATCCTGCAAGGGCTTCATCAATACTGTTATCAACAATTTCCCAAACAAGGTGATGCAGTCCACGGCTACTTGTAGAACCGATATACATACCTGGTCGTTTTCGAACAGCCTCGAGTCCTTCAAGAACCTGAATCTGACTTTCATCATAACTTTCTTTATTAGACTGTTGCTCTAATGTCATATTGTTCACCTACATTTCTCTATCAAAGATAGACTCAATTCAGCTTGCTGATGATCAGACAACCTGGTTTTAAGATGATTCTTCATTTGATGTAACTTCCACACTGTCTGATATTGTGTAAGCACGTCTTTTAAGCGTGAGTGAAGATAAAGGAGACAAATAGACCATATCAGTCGTGATAACGATTGATTTCGTTAAATCACCACCGATGTCTTCTACTAGCCTGTCTTTTTGATGGCGATGCAAAAATTCACTCGTGATTTCTGCTTCCTCCATAACATGCCAATCAAAGATCCCGACAACATCTCTCGATTGGACGACAACGTCCTCTCCTAAGTGTATAAACAACACTTCACCTCATTTCACCTTTTCGATTAGCCCTTCATGGACTTGAAAAGTCGTCGCTTTTTCAAGCGTTTCATGATGAATGCCTTCCACGCTCGTTGTTGTAACAAATGTTTGTACTTTTCCTTGAATTGTATTTAAAAGATGTGACTGTCTAAAATCATCTAACTCAGACAGTACGTCATCGAGTAGAAGTAAAGGGTATTCGCCTACTTCACTATGAATCAATTCGATTTCAGCGAGTTTTAGGGATAAAGCAGTTGTTCGCTGCTGTCCCTGAGACCCATACGTTTGAACGTCCTTTCCATTTACAAAAAACGACAAATCATCTCGATGCGGTCCCGCGAGCGTGACACCACGCTCCACTTCTCTCTCTTTAATTTTATCAAACTTTTCTTTATATCCATCTACTATTTTCGACAAATCCGTTGGTTCTGATACCTCAACCGTCGGATTATAATGGATTTCAAGTTTCTCTAGCCCTCTACTAATCCCATAATGAATCGGTTCAGCCCATTGTTGCAAGAGTTGAACGAATCGAACTCGACGTATATAGATATTCGCAGCAGCTTCAATTAATTGTTCGGTCAAAATATCTAGCATGACATAATCGGGATTCTTTTGATAGCGCAAAGTTTTCAATAAGCTATTTCGCTGCTGAAGAAGCTTCAAGTATCGTCCCAGGTGATACAAATAAACCGGTTGAACCTGGCCAATTTCAATATCTATAAAACGTCGACGAACGCCAGGATTACCTTTAACCAAATTAAGATCCTCTGGTGCAAACATGACCACATTCATTGCGCCAATGTAATTACTAAGCTTCTGCTGTTCCAATTGATTTAGTTTGGCTTTCTTACCTTTTTGGGAAATAACCAGTTGGAGGGAGAGGGGACCATTACGTTTTTCAATTCTACCTTCTATTTTAGCATATTCCTCATCCCAATTGATTAATTCTTTATCTCTTGGCGTACGATGGGACCTGGCCATAGCAAGGACATAGATGGCTTCCATAATATTTGTTTTTCCTTGCGCATTCTCGCCTAGAAAAACATTCACATTGTTTTCAAACTGAAGTTCTTGCTTACGATAATTTCGATAATTCGTTACTGTTAATGTGTTTAGATGCAACGGGATACCCCCATTCAGCTAGATACAACAAACTCTCCTACTCCAGGAATCATGACTGTATCCTGGTTGTAGAGCTTTCTGCCGCGTCGGTCTTCTAGTTCTCCATTTACATAGACCTCATACTCTGACAGAAACCATTTTGCCATTCCGCCTGTATTAATCACTCCAGCTTCCTGAAGAAGTTGTCCAAGAGTGATATATTCTTTTATTAATTTAATTTCATTCATGTTCGTTCACCTCATTTTCCTCCTACTCCATTTTACTATATCGAGTTTGAAGGTAGACAATAGTTTATTATAACTCTTTTTTAAGTAAAACGCATGAATAATTCAATGGAAAATTTGTAAAGTAGCTAAAAAGAAAGCCGCTGGAAGTAAACTTCTCAGCAGCCTAATAATGATTATACTCTTTTTATAATTAATAAGTTCGTACTGGAAGAATCAACTGCATAATTGCAGCGCCTTCCACTGGTTTAATTAAGAAAGGTCTCATTGCACCAGTGAAACTAATATTCACTTCATTGGAATCCATGGATCTAAGGGCGTCCATCATGTATTTCGCACTGAAGGAAATTTTAAGCTCTTCTCCATCAAAGGAATGAGATTGCACTTGTTCAATAACTTTCCCGATTTCAGGTGAATTTGATGAAATCTCCAAAGTTGATTCTTCAAGGCTTGCCAGTTTCACAACATTGTTTCTTCCCTCACGTGCAAGAACGGAAGCACGATCAATTGCTTGTAACAACTCTTTTGCCGAAACCGTGACATTCGTTTTGCTTTCATTAGGAATCAATCTGCTTGTGTCCGGGTAGTTTCCGTCAAGAAGTCTTGAGAAGAAAAGAATATGATTCGATTTAAATAGAATTTGGTTTTCGGTAACCGTTATATCAACAAGCTCTTCGTTATCATCAATGATTTTCGATAATTCACTTAAGCTTTTTCCTGGAATAACAACATTTGAGAATGAAAGGTTATTACCATTCGGCTCAACCTTAACTGTTCTTAGCGCAAGTCTGTGACTATCTGTAGCAGTACAGTTGAGTTCTCCATCCTCTAACTTCCAGTTTACACCTGTTAACACCGGTCTAGTTTCTGATGTTGAAACAGCGAAAACGGTTTGTCTAATAATGTTTTTAAGTAAATCGGCCTGAATTTGAAATCCTTCCTGCGCTTCCACTTCTGGTAACCGAGGGTATTCTTCTGGGTCTAAGCCGTTCAAGTTAAATTCTGAAGAACCAGAACGAATCCGTGTTGTTAAACTATCGTGAACTTCGATTTCGACTTGATCGCCTGGTAGTTTTTTAACGATATCAGAGAAGAAACGAGCTTGAAGAACGATGCTCCCCATCTGAGAGATTTCAACAATTTGTTTATCATTTTCTTCTGAGGGTATGAAACATTCGATTGAAATATCTGAGTCAGAACCCGTTAACGTAACGCCTTCATCACTTGCTACAATTTTAATTCCGGTAAGAATAGGAATCGTTGTTCGTGAAGACACAGCTTTCATTACATCGGATACGCTTGATACTAAATAATCTCTTTCGATCTTGAAACGCATAATTGACCTCCTAAATAAATGACTCAGATTATATAATTATTACTTAAAAATATCGTAGTCTTACTAGTAGGGGCTGTGAATGTGTGGATAAGTGTTCACAAACCCATATGAGATAAGTTATCCACTTGTGGACAGTGTGTGAGTAACTATTTGAAATTGTACACACTCTATTAACCACTATCCACAAAAAAGGATTTTATCCGTTTTTTAATTGTTCGACGATGTCTTGCAATTTCTTCTGAAAAGATTGATCAGAATCCACTAGTTTTGAGATCTTCTCATGAGCATGAATCACTGTGGTATGATCTCTTCCCCCAAATTCTTCTCCGATTTTCGGAAGCGAAAAGTCTGTTAGCTCTCTTGAAAGGTACATGGCAATTTGACGAGGAAATGCAACAGATTTTGTTCTTTTCTTTGCCGCGAAGTCCTCGAGTTTAACTGAAAAATGATCGCCTATCACCGTTTGAATATCGTGAATTGTAATCACTCGCGGTTTTGAAGATGGAATGATGTTTTTTAATGCTTCAGCTGCAAGATCTGCATTCATATCTTGATTTATTAAAGAAGAATAGGCTACTACTCGAATAAGTGCACCTTCAAGTTCGCGGATGTTCGTGTCAATTTGATTGGCTATATAGAGCATCACTTCATTTGGTATATCAAGACCTTCTGCTTTTGCCTTCTTCCTAAGAATAGCAATTCTTGTTTCAAGATCAGGAGGTGTAATATCCGTGATTAATCCCCATTCAAAGCGGGACCGAAGACGATCTTCGAGTGTAGGGATTTCTTTAGGCGGTCGATCACTTGAAATAACGATTTGCTTACTTTCTTCATGAAGTGCATTAAATGTATGGAAAAATTCCTCTTGTGTTTGTTCTTTTCCTGCCAGGAATTGAATATCATCAATTAGCAATACGTCTACATTGCGATACTTATTGCGAAAATTCACCGTTTTATTATCACGAATCGAATTAATAAATTCGTTTGTAAACTTTTCTGATGATAAATAAACCACTTTTGCATTTGGATTATGCTCAATGACATAGTGTCCAATGGCGTGCATTAAATGGGTTTTTCCAAGTCCAACTCCCCCGTATATAAATAGCGGGTTATATGCTTTTGCTGGTGCTTCAGCTACGGCTAGAGAAGCAGCGTGTGCAAAGCGATTCCCCGATCCAATCACGAACGTATCAAACGTATATTTCGAATTAAGTACGCTCTGAGGGTGTTCTTCATGTGCTGGATTCGCTTTAGGCTTTTTTTTCATAGCTTGTTCAAGGTCCAAATCAGCATCGGACTGATTTTGAGGAATAATGAACTTTGCTTGTAATTCACTTCCGGTCAGCTCAAGCAAAGTCTCTGTTATTAAACTTGAATATCGTGACTCTAGCCAGTCTCTAGCGAACTCGTTGGGAGCTGTAATAATGATCGTGTCGCCTTCCATTCGATTGGCAGAAGTCGACTTAAGCCAAGTTTCAAAGCTTGGCTTGCTTAATTTTTTTTCGATTTCAGATAGAGCCTGTTGCCAGAGATCCGTGATGTTATCCAACGAAGTCCCTCCTTTTGTTCAAAAATATCTAACTAGGGAAAGCAGGGGTATCTATCAGCTGAATCGTTATCTCAAACAGCCACATGTGCTTTTCCCCAAAATAAAAACAGGCTGTAATCGCTGACGATAGTCGCCTAATATGCCAACGTACAACCTTTGTACAATCATTTGAATATTCACGAATAATTATACTATCCACAATAGCGAAGCAGATCATATAATATAGAAGAAAGTCGAATTATCGACTGTGTTCACAATGTTGTGGACACGATGAATAACACCTCTTAATAACTGTCCACACTTTTATCCACAGACTGTGGACTAATTTTGATGTCGCTAATCTTATTCACGAGTTAAAACACAAATATCATAACAAAAGAATAGCGTGTTTGCAATGTTTTTTGGGAGGTTATCCACAGAGCGCATATCTTGTGGATCGAAACTGTCCACAGCACTAGATTTTGTGTAGAACCTGTCGATAAGTGATGTGAATAAGTGAAAAGTGTCGAAAAGAGTTATCCACATGACCCTTTGTAGCGTTTTTGTTAATGATTTTTATTATGGACAAGCCCATGAATCATTGTGTTATGGAAAAAGCTAATTTATAAGAATGTCTTTTATATTTTTATTAAACTTGACAATTCACCCCCTCTTTTCTTATAATTACTTGGACTGTCTTTATACAGTTTATCCTCAGGGAGGTGTAATAGAATGAAAAGAACGTTTCAACCAAACACACGTAAACGTAAAAAAGTTCACGGTTTTCGTGCACGTATGAGCTCAGCTAACGGACGCAAAGTTCTTGCTCGTCGTCGCCGTAAAGGTAGAAAAGTATTGTCTGCATAGACCACTGATCATCAGTGGTCTTTTTTTAAGATAAGGTTTATAATATGCTTATCCAAGTAACACTGGGAGTGTGCGGATTGAACAGCAACTACCGGATTAAAAAAAATTCTGAGTTCCAAAAAGTATTTAAAAATGGCAACTCAACTGCAAACAGACAATTTGTTGTGTACGTATTAAAGCGAAATGATCAACCTCAATTTCGACTCGGTCTTTCAGTAAGTAAGCGGATCGGCAATGCGGTTACAAGAAATCGTGTGAAGAGACTTGTAAAAGAGTCATTCCATCAATTGTCCGATCAAATTAAGTATCCATATGACTTTGTCGTTATTGCTCGAAAACCTACTTCAGAGATGAGTTTTGAAGAAGTAAAGAGCAGCTTAATTCATGTGCTTAATCGCGCGCGTGTATTAAGAGGAGTGAAACAGACTGGTAAAGGAAGGGATGCTAAATGAAAAAGCTGGCTATGATGCTAATACGCGTCTACCAGAAATTCATTTCTCCATTAACTCCTCCTTCCTGTCGTTTCTATCCTTCTTGTTCTCATTACAGTTTCGAATCCTTTCAGAAGCATGGATTTATAAAAGGATCCTGGTTGACGGTGAAAAGAATTTCGAAATGCCATCCATTTCATCCTGGCGGTTTTGATCCCGTTCCAGATAAAAAGAAATAGCGGTATGCTTTAACTACATAAATTTTGTCGAGATATGATTGCAAGGAGGATGAAGCGTGAGGAAAAAACTAACCCTCGCATTTCTATTAATTGGTCTCGTTGCGGTCCTTTCAGGCTGTAACATTAATGAGCCAATTAACGCAGAAAGCACAGGATTTTGGAGCGAATATATTGTTTATC
Source organism: Bacillus sp. RAR_GA_16 (assembly GCF_020165985.1). Lineage (GTDB taxonomy): Bacteria > Bacillota > Bacilli > Bacillales > Guptibacillaceae > Guptibacillus. The sequence goes on along the minus strand of NZ_JAIUKZ010000001.1, from coordinate 382,701 downwards.
CATTATCTATGACCTTAACATTTTTCGCAGATTTAACGGGTGAGGGAAATTACGGTCTTGCGATTATTATTGTAACGATCTTAATTCGACTTCTACTGCTTCCGTTAATGATTAAACAAACGAAAAGTTCGAAAGCGATGCAAGAACTGCAACCAGAAATGCAGAAACTTAAAGAAAAATACAGCAGTAAAGACCAGAAGACGCAACAGCAGCTCCAGCAAGAAACAATGCAACTCTTCCAACAGAATGGGGTTAACCCGCTTGCTGGGTGTTTGCCAATCCTGGTTCAAATGCCGATTCTATTAGGTTTTTATCATTCGATTATGCGTACCGAAGCAATTGCAACGCATAACTTCCTATGGTTTAGTCTTGGTGATCCAGACATTATCCTGGCATTAACTGCTGGTTTGACAACATTTATTCAGCAAAAAATTATGATGGGTAGTGGCGGTACGGTGCAGCCTCAAATGAAAATGCTCCTATACGTTATGCCAATCATGATCATCGTTTTTGCTATTAACTTCCCTGCAGCGCTTGCACTTTACTGGGTTGTAGGTAACATCTTTATGATTGCGCAAACTTACTTTGTAACGAAACCTGCTGTTAAAACCGCTGATACGAATACGGGGGGAGCGAAGAAGTGAGAAGCGTTACGGTAACGGGGAAAACGATTGAAGAGGCCATTCAAGATGCGCTAAATCAAATCGGAACTGTTCAAGAAAAGGTTGATGTTGAAGTGTTAGAAGAGCCTAAAAAAGGATTTTTAGGCTTTGGAGGAAAGCCCGCCCGCATCAAAGTGAGCGAGAAACCTGACATCATGGAGCAAACAAGGGCTTTTTTAGAAAAGGTCATTCGCAACATGGGAGTTGAAGCTCGTATAGAAGGTAGAAGGGAAGATCGCGATCTTTTCTTTACGCTATCTGGCGAAAAAATTGCAATCGTGATCGGGAAACGTGGCCAAACTCTTAATTCTCTACAATATTTAACAAATCTTGCCGCAAATCGATTTTCTGACCGATTTGTCCGCGTAGTACTCGATGCTGAGAACTACCGCGAAAGACGTGAAGATACGCTAAAGAAATTGGCGGACCGTCTTGCCGACAAAGCGATGGTTACGAAAAAGGACATACAGCTAGAACCGATGCCGTCGCTTGAACGAAAAGTAATCCATCTTTATCTTAAAGATAAAAAAGGGATTACCACTCACTCAGATGGAAAAGATCCGCACCGCCGTGTGGTTATTGTTCCGCGTAATAAATAAACGAAAACCTTCGGGCTCTAAGCCCGGAGGTTTTTTTGAGGAAAAGGTGTATTACTCGATTTGGCCCTTCTGTCATGTAGTGCAATAAGCATCCTTATTTCTTTTTCTATGAAAATCGGTTACACTAAAAGGTATTGTGGATTAGTCTGTCACTTTCAGGATGGTAGTTATCCACTGTGGATAATTGGTTAAACTAATAGTACCTATTAATAGATAGAAACGTTAAATGATAAAGACAAAGTGTGGATAGAGAGGTGAATGTAAGTGGAATATGAAACAATTGCTGCGATATCGACTCCAATGGGGGAAGGAGCGATTGCGATTGTCCGACTTAGCGGAGAAGAAGCCATTAAAATAGCAGATCGGCTATATAAAGGTAAGCAACCACTTGAGTCTGTAGATACCCATACGATTCACTATGGGCATTTGATTGATCCAGATACGGCACAAACGGCAGAAGAAGTAATGGTTTCAGTAATGCGGGGTCCTCGGACGTTTACACGTGAAGATATTGTTGAAATTAACTGCCACGGAGGTCTTGTTTCTGTGAATCGCGTCCTTGAATTGGTTTTACGTAGTGGAGCGCGTCTTGCGGAACCAGGTGAATTTACAAAGAGAGCCTTTTTAAACGGCCGTATCGACTTATCGCAAGCTGAAGCGGTTATTGATTTGATTCGAGCGAAAACAGATCGTGCCATGAACGTTGCTTTAAATCAGATGGAAGGTCGCTTGTCGACACTAATTGCTTCCTTAAGACAGCAATTGCTTGAAACAGTTGCACATGTTGAGGTTAACATCGACTATCCTGAATATGATGCAGAAGAAATGACAAAGGATCTCTTAACAACTCAGTTAAAAGAAGTAGAAAAAGAAATTGAAGGAATTCTTGTTACAGCAAGACAAGGGAAAATTTTACGTGAAGGTCTCTCAACGGTTATTGTGGGACGCCCGAATGTTGGGAAATCTTCTTTATTAAACAGCCTCGTTCATGAGAATAAAGCGATTGTAACGGATGTCCCTGGCACAACACGGGACGTGATTGAAGAGTATGTTAATGTAAGAGGCGTACCGTTACGCCTAGTAGACACAGCAGGTATTCGAGAGACAGAAGATCTTGTCGAACGAATTGGTGTTGAGCGTTCACGTGAGCGTTTAAAACAAGCTGATCTCATTCTACTTGTACTAAATTATAACGATGAGCTTACACATGAAGACGAGAAGCTTTTTGAAGCTGTTAAAGGAATGGACGTTATTGTCATCATTAATAAAACTGATCTTGATGAAAAACTTGATTTAAACAGAGTGAAAGAGTTAGCGGAAGAACATCCAATGATTACAACTTCCCTTAAAAATGAACAGGGCGTTGATGAACTCGAACAATCAATCTCTGAATTGTTTTTTGCCGGTGAAGTTGAGTCACAGGATTTGACATATGTATCAAATTCTCGTCATATTGCATTACTAGAGCAGTCGAGAAGAACACTTGAAGATGCGTTAGATGCAGTTGAAGCTGGAATGCCGGTTGATATGGTGCAGATTGATATTACGCGCACCTGGGAGATTCTTGGAGAAATCATTGGTGATACGGTTTCTGATAGTTTGATCGATCAGTTATTTTCACAGTTTTGTCTTGGGAAATAAGAAGATTAAAGGAGGAATACGGCAATGGGTTACAAAGCCGATTCTTATGATGTTATTGTCGTTGGCGCAGGCCATGCAGGAGTAGAAGCGGGACTTGCTTCAGCAAGAATGGGTGCGAAAACACTCATGCTTACACTTAACCTGGATTCTGTTGCTTTTATGCCATGTAATCCAAGTGTAGGAGGTCCTGCAAAAGGGATTGTTGTGCGGGAAATTGATGCACTTGGTGGAGAAATGGGTCGAAATATTGATAAAACACATATTCAAATGCGTATGTTAAACACAGGTAAAGGCCCTGCAGTCCGTGCATTACGTGCACAGGCGGATAAAGTACTTTACCAAAGTGAAATGAAGAAGACAATTGAAGAGCAAGATAATCTGACTCTTCTACAAGGAATGGTTGAAAAGTTAATTGTAGAAGATGGTGTCTGCAAAGGCGTTATTACGAAAACAGGCGCAGAGTTTGAAGCGAAATCAGTCGTTTTAACAACAGGGACATTTATGCGTGGTCGCGTTATTATTGGTGATCTATCGTATGAAAGTGGTCCTAATAATATGCAGCCGTCAGTTAACTTGTCACACCATTTAGAAGAGCTTGGCTTTGAATTAGTTCGTTTTAAAACCGGGACACCGCCGCGCGTTAATCATAAATCAATTGATTATAGTAAAACGGAAATTCAGCCTGGTGATGAAAAGCCTCGAGCTTTTTCTTATGAAACAACAGAATATATTACCGATCAGCTTCCATGCTGGTTAACGTATACAGGGGAAGAAACGCATAAGCTTATTAATGATAATCTGCATCGTTCCCCAATGTATTCTGGCATGATCGAAGGCGCAGGACCACGCTATTGTCCATCGATTGAAGATAAAATTGTTCGCTTTAACGACAAGCCGCGTCATCAAATTTTCCTTGAACCGGAAGGACGTAATACAAAGGAAGTTTATGTGCAGGGGCTTTCAACAAGTCTGCCGGAGGATTTGCAGCAGCAAATTCTTAAAACCGTCCCAGGACTAGAGAATGTTGAGATGATGCGTGCAGGTTATGCGATTGAATATGATGTAATGGTTCCTACACAGTTATGGCCATCACTTGAAACGAAAACAGTGAAAAACCTCTTTACTGCAGGACAGTTAAACGGTACTTCAGGTTATGAAGAAGCTGCAGGCCAAGGAATTATGTCGGGAATTAACGCTGCAAGGAATGCACAGAACCGTGAAGCCGTGATTCTAGATCGCTCACAAGGATACATTGGCGTGATGATTGATGACCTTGTAACAAAAGGAACGAATGAGCCGTATCGTTTGTTAACTTCTCGTGCCGAATACCGCCTTCTACTGCGTCATGATAATGCTGATTTAAGATTAACAGAGCTAGGTTATCAAATCGGTATGATTCCACAGGAACGTTACGATCGTTTCATCGCTAAGAAAGAAATGATTGAGCAAGAAATGAAGCGGCTTGAGAAAGTAGTTATTAAGCCGAGCGAACAAGTGAATGCAGTGCTTCCAGAGAAAAGTACGGAATTAAAAGAAGCGATGCATGCAGCGAATTTATTGAAACGACCGGAAGTAACGTATCAAGAGATTCATCAACTTGCTCCAGCGGATCATGATATCCCCGAGGATGTGGCAGAACAAGTTGAAATTCAGGTCAAATACAGCGGCTATATTAACAAGAGCCTGCAACAGGTTGAGCGTATGAAGAAGATGGACGAGAAGAAAATTCCTGATGGCATTGATTATTATGCGATTGGCGGCCTTGCGACTGAAGCGAAACAAAAGCTGGATGAAGTACGTCCTCTATCAATTGGTCAAGCTTCTCGTGTCTCAGGGGTTAACCCGGCTGATGTATCGATCTTGCTTGTGTATATCGAACAAGGTAAAATCGCAAAAATTGCAAAATAATGTACAAGTGGAGGGTCTATGAACGAGCAACAGTTTCAGGAGTTGTTAGAGGAGAAAGGAATTAGCCTTTCTCCTAAACAGCTTCAACAATTTCAAACCTACTATGAGATTTTAGTTGAATGGAATGAGAAAATGAATCTGACGGCTATTACGGATAAAGAAGAAGTGTATGAAAAGCACTTCTTTGATTCGATTATGGCCGCGTTCTCATTTGATTTCTCTTCTGATTACCATATTTGTGATGTGGGAGCAGGAGCTGGCTTTCCGAGTTTACCTATTAAGATTTGTTTTCCTCATTTAAACATTACGATTGTCGATTCACTTAACAAACGAATTGGTTTCCTGGAGCATCTTTCTTCTAAACTTCAATTAGAAAATGTTTCTTTTTATCATGACCGTGCAGAATTATTCGGTAAAAACAAAGATCACCGCGAAAAGTATGACGTTGTCACGGCAAGAGCTGTAGCGCGACTGTCTGTTCTTGGTGAATTGTGTCTGCCTCTCGTTAAAACCAATGGCTACTTTGTGGCGTTAAAAGGTCCAAATGTAGAGGATGAGCTGGATACAGGAAAGCAAGCCATTAAGCTTCTTGGCGGAGAAGTCGTTAAGCGAGAAACGCTAACTTTACCAGGTGAAAAAAGTGAGCGAAATATCGTAACGATTAAAAAAATCAAAACGACTCCTAAAAAATATCCAAGAAAGCCAGGCACACCAAATAAAAATCCTTTATAATGAAGATGGACTGCATTTGAACGGTTAAGTGTTTCACATGGAACGCTGCAACGATGGAAGGAATTTGTTATCAGGCAGCGAATCAGTTAAGGAGTCGATTAAAGGTGGTGTTAGGCGATGAAGCATACGTTTTCACGTCTTTTCGGTTTGAACGATGAAAAAAGCGAGACGATGGAAATTGAACAAGAGGAAGTGAAGCAGCTTCTTGTTGAGGATATTATTCCGAACCGTTTCCAACCTCGAACAATTTTTATAGATGAGAGAATTGCTGAACTATCTCAGACGATAAAGACTCATGGAGTTATTCAGCCGATCGTGGTTAGAGAACGTGAAGGCAAGTATGAAATTATTGCCGGGGAAAGGCGCTGGAGAGCAGTTAAGAAGCTTGGATGGGAACGAATTCCTGCAATCGTGAAGGAATTTAATGATTCTCAAACCGCTTCAATTGCATTGATAGAAAACTTGCAGCGTGAAGAATTGACGGCTGTTGAAGAAGCGATGGCTTATGCTCAGCTGATTGAGTTACATGATTTAACTCAAGAAAGTCTTGCTCAGCGGCTTGGTAAAGGGCAATCTACAATAGCGAATAAACTGAGATTATTAAAGTTACCTGAACCAATCCAGCAAGCTCTTTTACAGAAGAAAATTACGGAGAGACACGCACGAGCATTAATTCCACTAAAAAATCCTGAAATTCAAGTAAAAGTTCTAAGTGAGGTTCTTGAAAGACAGTGGAATGTCAAGCAGACGGAAGAACGAGTCGCCCGTATGTTAGAGGGCACTGTCCAAAAACCTAAGCCAAGAAAGAAATCGGTTAGTAAAGATATGAGACTAGCGGTAAATACAATACGTCAATCGCTTGATATGGTAACAGAGACTGGTTTAATGATTGATACAGATGAAGAAGACCACGATGAATACTATCAATTTACCATTCGTATACCGAAAAAGAAGTAAACTCATCCATCCGGATGAGTTTTTTATTAACAAAAATGGTAGGCCAAGTCGAAGAGTGGAAGTGAACGACTATTGAAAAAAGAATCCAGATAATTGGAAACATGATAAACTAAAGAGAGCACTGTTTTGAATGAGAGTGGGGTGGCAAGTTGGCAACTATTGTGGCGATCGCAAATCAAAAAGGTGGAGTTGGAAAGACGACAACTTCAGTTAATGTGAGTGCATGTCTTGCTTATCTAGGAAAGAAAGTGTTACTTGTGGACATTGATCCTCAGGGCAATGCAACAAGTGGCGTTGGCATCGAAAAAGGGGATATTGAAACATGCGTTTACAATGTTCTTGTTGATGACGTGGATGCAGGAGAAGTTATACAGGAAACGATTGTCGAGAATTTGCATGTAATTCCTTCCACAATTCAGCTTGCAGGTGCAGAAATTGAGCTAGTTCCAACCATTTCCCGGGAAGTAAGATTGAAGCGGGCTCTCAATAAAGTTGAAAAAAAGTATGATTATATTATAATAGATTGTCCTCCATCATTAGGACTATTAACGATAAACGCTTTAACTGCGGCAAATGCAGTGCTAATTCCGGTGCAGTGTGAGTACTATGCACTCGAAGGGCTGAGTCAGCTACTGAACACAGTTCGACTTGTCCAAAAGCATTTAAATACAGAATTGAAAATCGAAGGTGTTCTCTTAACGATGCTTGATGCCAGGACAAATCTTGGGATTCAAGTGATTGAAGAGGTTAAGAAATACTTTCAAGAAAAAGTGTATCGAGTGGTTATTCCTAGGAATGTACGGTTGAGTGAAGCGCCAAGTCATGGCAAGCCAGTCATTGTATATGATCCAAAATCTCGAGGAGCTGAAACTTATTTAGAACTTGCAAAGGAAGTGTTAGACAATGGCTAATCGTGGTTTGGGCAAGGGAATTAACGCCTTTTTCCCTTCCCAAAAAGAGGACGAGGTAGTGAAAGAAATACCAATCAATGAACTTCGTCCTAATCCTTACCAACCGAGGAAGAAGTTTAGCAATGAAGCCATTGAAGAATTGCGTGCTTCAATCGAAACTTTCGGTGTTCTTCAGCCATTAATTGTTCGACAGAGTATTAAGGGGTATGAAATTGTTGTTGGTGAACGAAGGTATCGTGCTTCAAAAGAAGCAGGTCTTACAACCATTCCTGCTGTTGTTAAAAAGTTAACGGATAGGAAAATGATGGAAATCGCATTAATTGAAAACCTGCAACGCGAAAATTTAAATCCAATTGAAGAAGCACGAGCTTATCAAAAATTAATGAACGAAACGGATGTCACACAAGAAGAATTAGCTCAGCGCCTTGGAAAAAGTAGACCACATCTGGCGAATTTTTTGCGTTTGTTGCAATTACCATCTGAAGTGCAGGATTATATTTCTGAAGGAAAGCTTTCAATGGGCCACGGGCGTGCGATTCTTGCATTAAAGAAAAAAGAAGCTCGAAAATCGCTAGCTGATCGAGCATTGAAAGAGAAGTTAAACGTTCGGCAGCTTGAAAAGTTAATTACACAGTTGAATCAAAACGTTTCACGTGAAACAAAGAAAGATGAAAAATCTGATCCGTTTTTGAAAGAAAAAGAAAGTTCTCTTCGTGAGAAGTTTGGCACCTCTGTTTCAATTAAACGATCAAAGAAAAAAGGGAAAATTGAAATTGAGTTTTTCTCAGAAGAAGATCTTAATCGTATTTTAGATGTATTAGAAGAAAATAAGAAATAAGAGCATGAGCTTCGGTCATGCTCTTATTTAACGAAATGTGATGGAGTGATAACGTGATATATTTTGATCAAGCGGCGACATCATTTCCTAAACCGCCAGAAGTTGTTCAGGCAATGACAGAGGTGATGACAGATTATGCGGCAAACCCAGGTCGTGGCGGCCACGCTTTATCTCGTCGTGCTAACGATATGATTATTCAAACACGTGAACAGCTAGCGGACTTTTTCGGATTCGACTATCCTGAACGCGTTTGCTTTACCGCTAATGCTACTGCGTCACTAAATCAAGCAATTAAAGGTTTTCAATTTGCGGAAGGAGATCATGTTTTAACGACCTCGTATGAACATAACTCTGTGCGCCGCCCTCTAGAATATCTGAAAAAAGTAATTGGAATCGAAGTTGATTATTTAAACATAGCGGAAGCAGAGGAGTTTGATAGGGAAGCATTTCGCCAGGCGATTCAACCAAATACTAAAATGATTATCGTTTCACACGGATCAAATTTAACTGGTAACATTGTGCCTATTGCTATGATTGGAGAGATTGCAAAACAAAAAGGAATCACGTTTTTAGTGGATGCCTCTCAAACCGCTGGTATACTCCCTATACACATGGGAGAAATGGGCATCGATTTGTTAGCCTTCCCTGGTCATAAAGGGCTGTTAGGTCCTCAAGGGACCGGTGTGCTTATGGTGGGTGAAGGAATGGAGCTAACCCCCCTGTATCATGGTGGAACTGGAAGTAGCTCAGAATTAATCGATCAGCCGGATCAATTACCAGAACGTCTTGAGAGCGGTACACTAAATACGCCAGGTATTGCAGGGTTATTGGCTGGTCTAGGCGCTATAAAAAAAATGGGTTTGCTTGAAATAAGAAAGCATGAACAGAAGTTAACCGAGATGTTGATAAAGGGATTGGGTCAAATAGATTATGTTTCCGTGTATGGACCCGCTGAGCGACTTGGGGTCATTCCTTTTACGATAGAGGGAATTGATGCCCAAGAAATTGCGATTATTCTTGATCAGCATTATCACATAGCAGTAAGAGCAGGATTGCATTGTACTCCTCTTGGTCATGAAACGATTGGGACTAGCAGTACGGGAGCGGTTCGCTTAAGTGTAGGCCCTTATAATACAGAAGATGAAGTGTATAAAGTCATTCAAGCAATAGAAGAAATTGTTGAGGGGTACTTCGGCTGAGGAGATGTAGGGAATGGTTTTTTTAGGTACAGTTGTTAATGGGATAGCTATTGTGGTTGGTACTTTAATCGGAACATTTAGCAGGCGAATTCCAGACAGAATGAAAACAACAATTATGCAAGGGCTTGCTCTTGTCATTACCGTGATTGGTCTTCAAATGGCCATGAAAAGTGAACAATTTCTTATCGTCATTGGTAGCCTTGTACTTGGTGGGATGCTTGGAGAATACTGGGATCTTGAAGGGAAGCTCGCAACATTAGGGAGGTGGATTGAGAAGAAAACGGGTGCTTCTTCAGAAGGAAGCGTTGCCCAGGCTTTTGTAACCGCTACTCTTGTTTACGTGGTTGGGGCAATGGCGATTCTTGGTGCACTCGATAGCGGTCTTCGAAATGATCACTCCATTCTATTTACGAAATCACTAATTGATGGTTTTACAGCGATTATGTTTACAGCGACTCTTGGGTATGGCGTGTTGTTTTCAGCTATTCCAGTTATGATTTATCAAGGCGTGATTGCTTTATTTGCTTCTCAAATTAACCAACTTGTGCCTCAAGTGCTCCTTGATGCTTTTATCGCAGAAGTGACTTCAGCAGGAGGCATTATGATTATGGCGATTGGCTTGAATTTGCTTGGCATCATCCATATTCGAGTAGCTAATTTCCTACCTGCTTTATTGATTGCCGCTATTCTTGTCACTGCTATGACTATATCTCCTGCTATTTTTTAATGGAAAGAATAAAAGCTCCTGTTTTGGCTAGATAGCCGGAACATGAGCTTTTATTTATAGCTAGGGAAGTTGAACCAAATCATCTCCCCAATTGGACGCTTTATTTTTTTCAAAAGCAAGGTTTCTTTCATATGCTTCAATCGACTCGTGAAGACTGACGGCCATCACATCTGCCATTTTCATCACCAGATTTAAGCGTGTATTTTGTAGAACAAAGTATTCCATGAAGCCACTGACATTCACAATACCTGTTAAATGAATATTTCCTACTTCAGGTAATTCCTTCTTAACTCCCGCTCCGGGCTTAACTGGACCTTCTCCCGCCGTTATAATACCAACCGAGTGAAGACGTCCGAGACAAGCATCAATTCCAATGATAAACGGGCGGGCATGAGCTTGAGCAATTGATTCCATTACCTCATTTAAATTGACAGCATGAACAGGTGATTCAAGTGTACCGTAGACTGTCGCTTTTGGTTTTAGCTGTTGTAATTTAGTACCTACGAGTGGGCCAAGTGCATCTCCTGTTGAACGATCCGTTCCAATACAAACAATAACAATTGAATCCGTTCTTCGTGCAGGTAAAAGTGAGGAAAGTCTCTCACTAAGCGTTTTTATAGCCAGAGTATCCTCATGATGGATTCGATACATAGCAGGCTTTTTTTGAAAAAACTTGTCTCGAAGATTCATAGGATTCTCTCCTTTGTAATAGTAGTAACAGTATACGGAAATCTGACGTGATCTATACATACAAGATGATTTTTGCGATGTATTTCACTTCGATCGTATAACGAGTAGGCCAGGGAGGGAATGCCATGTTAAGCGGTGGATTGAAATGGCTGTTTCTTATATTAGGAACGATGATCGGCGCTGGTTATGCTTCAGGACGAGAGCTTTGGCAGTTTTTTGGACATGAAAGTGTACTGGCTATACTGTTGTTTACGCTGATGTTCTCCATTTGTTGTTTTGTTATTATGAAAATCAGTTATGAAACGAAATCAACGCACTATATTCCTATTTTGGAGCGACTTGTTGGGAAAAGACTTACCGGTATTTATGATTTATTAATCATTCTGTATTTATTTACGACAACGATTGTAATGTTGGCAGGTGGTGGTGCGACAATGGAAGTGGTTCATCTGCCGTATTGGTCTGGAATCGGCATTCTCGCCTTACTTGTCGTTATCTTGTTTTTTTGGGATATAAATGGCATGTTATCCATGAATGCCTTCATTCTACCCCTTCTTATTATTTTACTACTTTCTGTTTTGACATTGTTTATCTATGCCAATCCTTCAGCGATCCTTTTTAATTGGACAAAACAGTCAAATTGGCCGGCTGCATTTACGTTTACTGCTCTTAATATTCTACCGCTTGTTGCCGTTCTTTCAGCTGTTGGTCATCAAATTAAACATCGAGGAGAGATTTGGATTGCGAGCGTTGGAAGCGGGGTTATTCTTGGGGGCGTTTCGTTTCTCTATAATCAATCATTAATACAAGTTGCTCATGACTTACTACTCTATGAAATTCCACTATTTGCGATATTAAAAAGTTATCCTTATTACATGATTTTAATTATGTCTGTTTTATTGTGGTTAGCGATTTATACAACAGCGGTTAGCGGTGTTTTTGGTCTTACTTCAAGATTCCGAGATTTACTTGGATTACCTCTATGGCTTGTTGCGTTTTTGATTGTATTGATGATGATTCCATTTACGTCGTTTGGTTTTTCAGCGCTGGTTGCTTTTTTATACCCTCTCTATGGTGTGCTCAATCTTTATATTTTGGCTTCTATCTTGATTTTCCCAGTTCTTAAACGGTATGATTTGTTATCATAACACTAAAAACTGGGAGGGATGATGCTTGGATTGGTTTGAGCCAATGTGGCATTCTGCATACGAGTATTTATCCAATCGTGATCTTTGGGGAAATGTATTAAAAAGAGGATTTACAATCCTTGCCATCATTATCGGAACATGGATTTTTCTGCGGATTGCAAAATCGGCTCTAGCCCAAATTTTTGCAATCCGTCTGAAAAGCCCACTTCGGTTATCTGAACGGAGAGAAGCAACGCTCATTCGTTTAATTGAAAATATTTTAACGTACGTCACCTATTTTATTGCGCTTGTTATGATTTTAAGTGAGTTTGAGGTGGATGTACGAACGCTAATTGCTGGAGCAGGTGTCGTTGGTTTAGCAGTTGGTTTCGGAGCGCAGAACCTCGTTCGTGATGTCATTACCGGTTTCTTTATTATTTTTGAAAAACAGTTTTCCGTAGGCGATTATGTGCGTATCTCTGGAGTGGAAGGCTTTGTTGAAGAAATTGGACTACGCGTGACAAAGATTAAAAGCTGGACAGGAGAACTTCATATTTTACCGAATGGTAATATAAATCAAGTGACGAATTATTCCATTCATAATAGTATTGCTGTAGTAGATGTGAGTATTGCGTACGAAGAGCAAATTCAAGAAGCTGAAGAAGTCATTGTTGAATTATTGGACGAGCTTTACGAGAAATTCGATGCGATGATTGTGAAGCCGGAATATTTAGGTGTACAGAATCTTGGGGCATCAGAAGTCGTTCTTCGTATCATCTCTGAAGTACAACCAATGGAGCATTGGGTCATTGGACGAGAAATTCGTAAAGCAGTGAAACAAAGGCTTGATGAAAGTGGTATTGAAATACCATTCCCACGTGTTGTCATGTATCAGCGTGACGAACAGGGTGAAGTGAAAGAAAAAGCATAGAGGGGGAAATCCTTATGTCTGATAAAGAATTTGGCCTAAACGATGTTGTTGAAATGAAGAAAGCTCATCCATGTGGGGAAAATCGTTGGAAAGTGATTCGAATGGGAGCCGATATTCGAATCAAGTGTCTTGGATGCGATCATAGTGTAATGCTTCCTCGAAAAGAGTTCTCCAAAAAGTTAAAGAAAGTACTTGAGCACGCAGAATCTTGACCGTCCATTTCGGGCGGTCATTTTACTTGAAGCGAAATGGTGGGCGCTTGTTTTTTTACGTTGTCATCTCTATAATTGATAGGGTATGTCGTTTGATTATGAGTATGTTGAAAAAAGTCTAGAAATGGCTTATATAGCCGTCTTTTTATAAATATCGCCTCATAAGGCAATTTAAAGGAGTGACCGAGATGGCATTAACCACCGGTATTGTAGGGCTTCCAAATGTTGGGAAGTCGACGTTATTTAATGCAATTACACAGGCAGGAGCAGAGTCAGCCAACTACCCGTTCTGTACAATTGACCCGAACGTTGGAATTGTAGAAGTTCCAGATGAGCGTCTTCAAAAGCTAACAGAACTCGTCAATCCAAAGAAAACTGTACCAACGGCTTTTGAATTTACGGATATTGCTGGAATTGTTAAAGGCGCAAGTAAAGGAGAAGGTCTAGGAAATAAATTTCTTTCTCACATTCGTCAAGTTGATGCAATCTCTCAAGTAGTTCGCTGTTTTGATGATGAAAATATTACACACGTTTCCGGAAAAGTAGATCCTATCTCTGATATTGAAACAATTAATCTTGAGCTTGTTCTTGCCGATCTTGAATCCGTTGATAAGCGCATTGCTCGCGTTCAAAAAATGGCGAAGCAAAAAGATAAAGAAGCATTGGCAGAGTTTAATGTTCTGACGAAGCTTAAGGAAGCATTCGAAGAAGAGCAGCCTGCTAGAAGCGTAGAGTTAACGGAAGAAGAAGAGAAAATTGTTTATGGGTATCACCTCTTAACAAAAAAACCAGTTCTTTACGTAGCTAACGTTGATGAGGATGATTTACTTGATCCTTCAGATAACGAATACGTTGCTAAAGTGCGGGAGTATGCTGCAAAAGAAGGCGCTGAAGTCATCGTTGTTTGTGCAAAGATTGAATCTGAACTTGCTGAGCTTGATGGGGAAGAAAAAGATGCATTTCTTGAAGACATTGGAATCTCTGAGCCAGGCTTGAATAAGTTAATCCGTGCTTCCTATGATCTTCTTGGACTAGCTACCTACTTCACAGCTGGTGAGCAAGAAGTTCGGGCGTGGACATTCCGTCTTGGTATGAAAGCTCCACAGGCAGCAGGCATTATCCATACAGACTTCGAACGTGGCTTTATCCGCGCAGAAATTGTCGCTTATGATGACCTAGTTGCAGCAGGTACAATGGCTGCTGCAAAGGAAAAAGGTAAGGTGCGTCTTGAAGGTAAAGAGTACATTGTAAAAGACGGAGATGTCATTCACTTCCGCTTTAACGTATAAGGTTGAAATCAAACTTGCTAAGAGAGAATTAATTTGGTATAATCTAAAGCTGTGAGTAATTATCTTTGTATACTTACTCCTTGCTCTTAATTCCAGTTAAGAGCCGTTAGACCAAAAGGAGGTGAACGGAATGCGTAACTACGAAATTATGTACATTATCCGTCCAAACATTGAAGAGGATGCACAGAAAGCTCTTGTTGAGCGTTTTAACAACATCCTTACTGACAATGGTGCGGAAATTAATGAGACAAAAGAAATGGGTAAGAAGCGCCTTGCTTATGAAATCGAGAATTTCAACAGCGGGATCTACATGCTTCTAAACATTAACAGTAACACTGAAGCGATTGATGAATTCAGCCGTTTGATGAAAATCAACGACGATGTTCTTCGTTTCATGACGATCAACCTAGAAGAAGCTAAAAAGTAATTGTTTTATAAATAGGAGGGGTTCTGATGCTGAATCGCGTCGTATTAGTTGGACGTTTAACAAAAGACCCTGAATTGCGTTATACCCCTAGTGGCGTGGCGGTAGCGAACTTCACACTTGCTGTGAATCGCCCGTTTACGAATCAGCAGGGAGACCGTGAAGCTGATTTTATCAACATTGTTGTATGGCGCAGACAGGCAGAAAATGCAGCCAATTTCTTGAAAAAAGGCAGCCTTGCTGGTGTAGATGGACGAGTTCAGACTCGCTCTTATGATAATAGCCAGGGACAGCGTGTGTTTGTGACAGAAGTGATGGCTGAAAGCGTCCAATTTCTCGAGCCTAAAGGTTCAAACCAGGGCGGTGGCGGAAGCAGCAACTACGGTGGCGGCAACCAAAACAGAGAAACCGGCGGTTACGGGAATCAGAACCAAAATCGTGATAACAACCGTGATCACTCCAATTTTGGAGATGACCCGTTTGCGAGCGATGGCAAGCCGATCGACATTTCAGATGATGACTTGCCGTTCTAATACTCTCTGTTTCGAGCGGTGAAAGCAGAGAACGAATTTTAAATGCAAAGGAGGTAACTACCCATGGCAAGACCAGGTGGACGCAGAGGTCGTCGTAAAAAGGTTTGTTTCTTCACAGTAAACAAAATCACTTACATCGACTATAAAGATGTAGATCTTCTTAAACGCTTCGTATCTGAGCGTGGAAAAATTCTTCCACGTCGTGTAACAGGTACTAGCGCTAAATACCAACGTCAATTGACTCGCGCGGTTAAACGTGCTCGTCAAATGGCTTTACTACCATACGTACTTGGTGAGTAAGTAAGAAAAGCAGTAGGATGATGTCCTACTGCTTTTTTCTATACAATTACAAAGTTATTCTAAGAGAGTAATGATTTTAGAATAAGTGGTTTACACTCCTATAGGATAAGGGAATACAACCTTTACAAGAATCCTGTGAGGAGGACCACAATAATGAATGTTGAAACTTCAACAATAACGCTTACTGCCCAGCTTAATATGAATTCTCTTATGGCATTTGTAAAGAAAGCAAAAACGTATCATAGTCACATATCGCTCTATCGGAATGGTCATAGTATCAACGGAAAGAATTTAACTAGCGTCATTACGTTTAATCTTACCGTAAAAGAAAATGATACAATTCTCCTTATTGCGGACGGTGAAGATGCGCAGGAAGCATCTATGCAATTAGTAGAGTGGCTTCAAAATGAAATGAATAGTGAGAATGAAGAGACGCTCTCTCTTATGTAATTCAGAAAAGGCTGTTACCGATACAGCCTTTTCTTATTGCTTACTATTCAAATTAATGAAACATTTGCTGAAACGGGCAGAAATTCTTACAATGTAGTAAGGGGATTTCGACCCGTTTTTTGTATTTCAATTAAGCAGGTTGATAAACGACATGGATATACTGTGTGCATAGGGTGTTAGTTGATTGAAAGACTGTCATTAAATGTTTGGGGCTAATCGCCCATTTCCGGTTTACATGATCCAGCTGCAGTGGGCAGACCCTCTGTCACTTCACCTTGCAACTCGAACACAAAGACCGTGTTCAAGTTGTTGCAAGGCTCCAGTGCCTGCCGGGTCTAAGCGCCCACTTCCGCTTTACATTGATCCAGCTGCGCGGGCCAAATCCTCCGGTTGTTTCGCCCAATCGAATGAGACAAAAAGCGTCTCAATCTCATGGGTTCCAACACCCTGCGGATTTAAACGGGCCCGCTCCGCTTTACACGATCCAGCTGCAGTGACCAGGCTCTCGATCACTTCACCTTTTCCTCTGAACACAAAGACCGTGTTCAAATGAAAAGGTTCCAGTGCTTGTCGAGCCTAACCGGTCACTTCCGCTTTACACGATCCAGCTGCAGTGACCAGGCTCTCGATCACTTCACCTTTTCCTCTGAACACAAAGACCGTGTTCAAATGAAAAGGTTCCAGTGCTTGTCGAGCCTAACCGGTCACTTCCGCTTTACACGATCCAGCTGCAGTGACCAGGCTCTCGATCACTTCACCTTTTCCTCTGAACACAAAGACCGTGTTCAAATGAAAAGGTTCCAGTGCTTGTCGAGCCTAACCGGTCACTTCCGCTTTACATTGATCCAGCTGCAGTGGGCAGACCCTCTGTCACTTCACCTTGCAACTCGAACACAAAGACCGTGTTCAAGTTGCAAGGCTCCAGTGCCTGCCGGGTCTAAACGCCCACTTCCGCTTTACAAAAAGGAGAAGACTATTGAAGAATCAGACTGTTAGGCAGTTAGTTGAAGGGGCTGCGCTTGCGGCCGTGTTTGCTGTTTTGTTTGTGATTACCATTTATGTACCGCTTCTAGGTTCATTAACGATTTGGGCTCTTCCTATTCCGTTTCTATTAATGGTTATTCGTAATGGGTTGAAGAGTGGATTTGTGATGTGGGCGGTCACACTTGTGTTAGGCGTTTTAACGGCAGGTCTTCCTTCTCTTGCGCTTACCTTTACGGTAGGGCTTGGGGGGGTAACTGCAGGGTATTTATACTCGATTCGTAAGTCTGCTCTTGCCGTTCTGGTGGGGAGCGGTTTAGCGTATATCATTGGCCTTTTAGTTGCGTTTGTATCCAGTATCCTCGTGATTGGTCAGAACCCAGCTGATCTTCTCGTTGAAATGATGAACCAATCTTTTCAACAAGCAGAGTCTATCTATCGATCATTAGGTCAGGATACGAGTCAATTTAATCAGCTTAAAGAACAAATTAGTTTACTGCGCTATTTAATTCCAACAGGTCTTGTGCTGATGGGTGTTGTGATTGCCCTTATTTCACAGCTTCTTTCAGGTCCAATTTTAAAGAGAGTCAGCAATTTTCAACCGCCTGTCTTTCCGCCAATTCGAGAATGGACATTTCCGAAGAGTTTTTTATGGTATTATTTAGTTGTTACTATTGTTATGATGGTAGGATTAGAAGAAGGATCGGCTGTCTTTGTTGCAGCCATTAATGTGTATGCGATACTCAATGCTTTGATATTTGTACAGGGCCTTGCAGTACTTTACTTTTTTAGTCATCGAAAGGGATGGCCAATCGTCGTGCCAATTCTGTTAACGTTTCTTGGCTTCGCGCTAACATCATTTGTTGTTATTCTTGGAATCATTGATCTTGGTTTCGAATTGCGAAGGAGAATGAAATCATAGGTAGGAGCTGAAAGTATGCCAAAGTTTTTAACGAAACGGTGGCATGGTTATCATGTGGTAGCCTTGTTCGTCATTTCCATCCTGTTTATCGGCATCATCACCTATTACAACTGGATATTAGGGGTTGGGAGCGTAGTGGTTATGACGCTTCTTGTTTATACAGCAATTCGAGCTGAGTCTTTATTTCAAGCTGCTCTCAGAGACTACGTTTCGACTCTATCACATCGGGTGAAGAAAGTTGGAGACGAGGCTCTGATGGAAATGCCGTTTGGGATCTTGCTGTATGATGAGGAATATCATATCGAATGGACGAATCCTTATTTGCCTATCATGATGGAGAAAGAACAATTGATTGGACTTTCTTTAAATGATATTTCCGAACAAATTATTCCGTTTCTAAAATCAGAGGCGAATGAGGAAATCCTAACAATTCAAGATCGAAAGTACAAAACGTATTTTAAACAAGAAGAAAGACTGCTTTATTTCTTTGATGTCAGTGAAAAAGTAGAAATTCAGCGTCTTTATAATGAAGAAAAAACGGTTGTTGGAATTGTCTACCTTGATAATTATGAAGAAGTCACCCAGGGACTTGGTGATCAGGTGCGGAGTAATTTAAACAGCTCTGTCACTTCCATTCTAAATAACTGGGCAGATGAACAGGGGATTTTCTTAAAGCGCAGTTCATCTGAAAAGTTCTTCGCTGTTTTAAACCAAAAGATTCTTCAGGACTTAGAAAAAAATAAATTTTCCATTCTCGATGAAGTGCGCGAGGCGACTTCTAAAGAAAATGTTTCGATCACCTTAAGCATTGGGATTGGAAGTGGGCATAGTACGCTAACCGAACTTGGGCAGTTAGCTCAATCTAGTCTTGATTTAGCGCTTGGTCGCGGTGGTGATCAAGTGGCCATTAAGCAGACAACAGGAAAAGTGAAATTTTACGGTGGAAAGACGAACCCGATTGAAAAAAGAACAAGGGTAAGAGCACGAGTCATTTCCCATGCTTTACGAGAGCTTGTCCTTGATAGTGATCAAGTCATTATTATGGGGCATAAAAATCCTGATATGGATTCTATCGGGGCTTCCATTGGTATTCTTAAAGTAGCGCAGGCAAATGGAAAAGAAGGGTCCATCGTTTTTGATCAAAATCAACGTACAAGCGGTGTTTCAAGATTAATGGAAGAGATTGAGGGGAATGAACAGCTCTGGGCTCGTTTTATTGATCCTGAAGATGCGCTTGAGAATTGTACGCCAAATACGCTGTTAGTTGTGGTTGATACGCACAAACCTTCCCTTGTGATGGAAGAGCGACTTTTACAAAAGCTTGATCACGTTGTTGTTATTGATCACCATAGACGCGGAGAAGAGTTTATTGAGGATCCTGTTCTTGTCTATATGGAACCTTATGCTTCTTCCACAGCTGAGCTTGTGACCGAACTCTTTGAATATCAGCCTAAACGGCTTAAAATGGACATTATGGAAGCGACAGCTCTCCTGGCCGGTATTATTGTGGATACAAAAAGCTTCACGCTCAGAACTGGTTCTAGAACGTTTGATGCTGCGTCGTATTTAAGGGCTCATGGTGCTGATACTGTCCTCGTTCAAGAATTTCTAAGAGAAGACATTGCACAGTATATTAGAAGAGCCAAGATTATAGAGAAATCCCATATTTACCGAAGCGGAATCGCCATTGCGCTTGGTGAAAAAGATCAGACTTATGATCAAGTATTGATTGCGCAAGCTGCAGATACACTGCTATCGATGAGCGGGGTGATTGCTTCTTTCGTTATTTCGAAACGAAATGATGGTAAAATTAGCATTAGTGCCAGGTCGCTTGGAGAAGTGAATGTCCAGATTATTATGGAAGGCTTGAATGGCGGCGGGCATTTAACAAACGCGGCGACACAAATTGACTCAGGGTCAATTGAAGAGGCTGAGGAAATGCTGAAGGAAACAATCGATAACTATTTGGAAGGGAGCGAAGATGAATCATGAAAGTGATTTTCTTAGAAGATGTAAAAGGTAAAGGCAAAAAAGGTGAAGTGAAAAATGTAGCGGACGGATATGCTCGTAACCACTTGCTAAAGAATAATCTTGCTCTAGAAGCAAATAATGCAAATATGAAAACATTGAAGGCGAAACAGCGTAGCGACGATAAGAAAGCTCAGGAAGAGCTTGATGAAGCGAAAGCGTTGAAGGAAAAGATTGAAAGCCTTGAAGTGGAATTAAAAACAAAATCTGGTGAAGGTGGCCGTTTGTTCGGTTCCATTACAAGTAAAAATATTGCTGAAGAACTAAAAAAGCACAACATTAAAGTTGATAAACGCAAAATTGAACTAGATGAACCAATCCGTTCCCTCGGTTACACAAATGTACCCGTTAAATTGCACCATGATGTAACAGCAACTGTTAAAGTACACGTGGTCGAGCAATAGTAGGTGATGACGGGTGGAAAATAGCGAACTGCTCAGGGGGAAAACAACATGAGTGATTTATTTGCTGATCGTACGCCACCTCAAAATATAGAAGCTGAACAAGCGGTAATCGGTGCTGTTTTCCTTGAAATCGATGCTCTTACAACAGCAACCGAGGTATTGCAACCAGAAGATTTTTACCGAGCGGCACATCAGAAGATTTTCTCTGTGATGATCGATCTCTCTGAAAAAGGAGAACCAGTCGATCTTGTCACAGTGACATCTGAGCTTCAGGATCTGAAAATTCTTGAGGAAATTGGCGGAGTATCTTATTTAAGTGATCTGGCTAATTCTGTACCTACCGCAGCAAACGTTGAGTACTATTCAAAAATTGTAGAAGAAAAATCAATCTTAAGAAGGCTAATTCGAGCAGCTACGGATATCGCCTCTGATGGATATGCGAAAGAGAATGAGATTGAAAATCTTCTTTCAGAAGCCGAGAAGTCGATTATGGAGGTTTCCCAGCGTAAAAATACGGGAGCTTTTATTTCAATTAAAGATGTTCTTGTTACAGCTTACGATAATATTGAAACGCTCCAAAACAATACGGGGGACATTACAGGGATACCTACCGGGTTCTCAGAGCTTGATCGTATGACAGCAGGCTTCCAGCGAAATGATCTCATCATTGTAGCGGCACGACCTTCAGTAGGTAAGACGGCATTTGCCCTTAATATTGCTCAAAACGTTGCAACGAAGACAGATGAGAATGTCGCCATCTTTAGTCTTGAGATGGGGGCAGAACAGCTTGTCATGCGTATGCTTTGTGCGGAAGGCAACATCGACGCTCAACGTCTTCGAACAGGTGGCCTGACAGGTGATGACTGGCAGAAACTTACGATGGCAATGGGAAGTTTATCGAATGCCGGGATTTATATCGATGATACACCTGGTATTCGAGTAGGTGATATACGGGCTAAGTGCAGGCGACTGAAGCAGGAAAAAGGGCTTGGCATGATTCTAATCGATTATATGCAGTTGATTCGCGGAAATGGATTCTGGAGAAAACAGACAACAGGAAGTTTCTGAAATATCGCGATCCTTAAAAGGCATTGCGCGTGAACTTGAAGTCCCTCTTATTTCTCTCTCTCAGCTCTCACGTGGAGTTGAGTCGAGACAGGATAAGAGACCGATGATGTCTGATATTCGGGAATCTGGGAGTATTGAGCAAGATGCCGATATTGTAGCGTTCCTCTACCGTGATGATTATTACGATAAGGAATCTGAGAATAAAAACATCATTGAAATCATTATTGCGAAGCAGCGAAATGGTCCTGTTGGAACAGTCGAGCTTGCATTTGTAAAAGAATATAATAAATTCGTTAACCTGGAGAGGCGTCATGAAGAAGGTGACATGCCGCCAGGTGCTTAAAAAGCCTCGTTCTTCGAGGCTTTTTTCTTTAGTTGAAATGAGCCATAGCTGAGTGATAGGGCGCAAAGTTTATTATGAAGACCAATAATGCGTATAATAAGAGAGCGTTATTGGTTTTAATAAATGTTTTTGCGAAACTAAATAACGAACATATTTAGTTTTATATATATAATCGTTCGGGTTTGTTGACTTATGAAGAGTGAATTGGTACACTTAGCCTGGGTTTTTTAAAAAAGTAGTATGCTTCTGACAAATCATTCAAGGAAGCATCTGGAGGTGCTCAAATGCCATCAGTAGTTGTGGTAGGTACACAGTGGGGCGATGAAGGTAAAGGAAAGATCACGGATTACCTTTCAGAAAATGCAGAAGTTGTCGCTCGTTATCAGGGTGGAAACAATGCAGGACATACTATTGTATTTAACGATACAAAGTACAAACTTCACTTGATTCCATCAGGGATTTTTTATGATGATAAAATTTGTGTTATTGGAAATGGAATGGTAGTCGATCCAAAAGCCGTTCTTGAAGAACTCTCATATTTACATGAACGTAATATCAATACAGATAACCTTCGTATCAGCAATCGTGCACATGTCATTCTTCCTTATCACTTAAAGCTTGATGTAGTTGAGGAAGAATACAAAGGTGCTAATAAAATCGGTACGACGAAAAAAGGAATTGGACCAGCCTATATGGATAAAGCTGCACGAGTTGGTATCCGTATTTGTGATTTACTCGACCGTGAAGTTTTTGAAGAGAAATTAGAACGAAACCTTACAGATAAAAACCGCCTTCTAGAAAAAATGTATGAAGTAGAAGGCTTCAAAAAAGAAGATATTCTTGAGGAGTACTACGAGTATGGGCAACAAATTGCTAAATACGTCGTGGATACTTCCGTTGTTCTGAATGATGCCATTGATGAAGGTCGTCGCGTACTATTTGAAGGTGCTCAAGGAGTTATGCTTGATATTGACCAGGGGACGTACCCATTTGTTACATCTTCTAATCCAATTGCTGGTGGCGTTACGATTGGTTCAGGAGTAGGACCAAGTAAAATCAATCATGTTGTTGGCGTTTCAAAAGCTTATACAACAAGAGTGGGAGATGGCCCATTCCCTACCGAACTTCATGACGAAGTTGGAGATCAAATTCGCGAAGTAGGAAATGAATATGGCACAACAACAGGACGCCCTCGCCGAGTTGGCTGGTTTGATAGCGTTGTTGTTCGTCATGCACGTCGTGTGAGTGGGATTACAGACCTTTCTTTGAACTCAATTGACGTATTGACTGGAATTGAAACACTTAAGATCTGTACAGCTTATAAGTACAAAGGTGAAATCATCGAAGAATTTCCTGCTAGCCTTAAAGTACTGGCTGAATGTGAGCCTGTTTATGAAGAGATGCCTGGGTGGACGGAAGATATTACAGGCGTGAACAACTTAGGTGAGCTACCTCCTAATGCACGTCATTATATTGAACGAGTTTCACAACTTACCGGGATTCCATTGTCGATTTTCTCAGTCGGACCAGATCGCAATCAAACCAATATGATTCGCGGCGTGTTTGCTTAATGTACAGAGCTGGCAGTATACAACTGTCAGCTTTTTTTTACAGGTTTAGAAGTTGGAAAATTCTGCAGAAAAAAACGTTTTATGATAAACTTAAATTATCAAAATCGGTAAACTTTGATGAGGTGTGCATATGAGTCGTAATAAAAGGCAGGTTTTTCGACAGCAATTGGATGTTCCTTTTGCTGCAAGAATGAGAGTGATTGAAAAAGAATCACCTGTCGATCCAGAATTCAATCATAAGATTTATATTCATGATATTGGTCTTGAAGGTATTGGTTTCTCAGTAGATCTAGATGTACCAATGCATACAAATATGGAATTTTCGATTAAGTTAAACGACGAACCTTTTCGTATCACAGGTGAAGTCGTATGGGGGAAACCGAACGATCCTAGCGATCCCAATACAAGAGCAAGTCAGTTTTTTGGTGTGAAGTTTCATCTTACAACAGATAAGGAATCTTCTCTCATATTTCAAGAAGTCAATCGTTTTGCCATTAAACGTCATCGTCGAAAACAAGAAATACGCGAAATGATGAAAGAGCGTCTAAATAAACAGGCAAAGGGGTAAAGTAAGAGGGAACCACCTTACTCCATGACTGTTTTTTTATTTTCTTTTTAAGAGTGCTTGCTTTTTATGAATTCCAATGATATGATAAATCTTGTCGTCGTTACACGATACTTATGACGAGCCATTAGCTCAGTTGGTAGAGCATCTGACTTTTAATCAGAGGGTCGAAGGTTCGAGTCCTTCATGGCTCACCATTTCCTTTTTACATAGTGAAGAGGAAACAGTGCACAGCATAATGAAGCATGTGCAGGATAATGACAATTATATCGTCGCGGGGTGGAGCAGTTCGGTAGCTCGTTGGGCTCATAACCCAAAGGTCGCAGGTTCAAATCCTGCCCCCGCAACCAATTTAAAATTAATCGTAAGTGTATAGTGTTCAAATATTACATACTGGTCTCGTGGTGTAGCGGTTAACATGCCTGCCTGTCACGCAGGAGATCGCGGGTTCGATTCCCGTCGAGACCGCCATTTAATCTATTAAATGGAACATAAAGATCGTAATCCCATGGCTCTGTAGCTCAGTCGGTAGAGCAGTGGACTGAAAATCCACGTGTCGGCGGTTCGATTCCGTCCGGAGCCACCATGATTTTTCAATTAACAACGTACATATATCGCATATCTCTCTTTGAGGGATATGCGTTTTTTTGTCTGAGAAAACTCTTATTGAAGTTCACCTTTTTCGACTTAAGTGGAAACCCATGAAGAAGCTTCCAAAAGGTTACCATGACTTGCCACGATCGTGACGAAAAGACTACATTTTTGTTACAAGTTGAGTACTTGTACCCAAGTGACTTCCTAATTATGATAAAGTGCGAAACGTGAGTAAAAAGATAGTTTCAGCTATTGCAGGAGGAAGTCGCATGAAAAGAATGAATGTACGTCGTTTCTTACAGCTTTCCATGATCGTTACAAGTTTCAGTTTGCTTCTTTGGATCGAACCAGTTGGAGCATCTGTTCATAATTTAATGAAACCAGTTTATCATGTTTATATAGATGGAGAAAATATTGGCACAGTTGATAGTCGAGCGGTATTAGATAAAAATATTGAAAAACTCAAGTCTGAAAAAAGCAGTGAAGGTATTGAACTCTCTGTTGAGAATGATGTGGAAGTCGTAACGGAGCGACTTTTTAAGCCAACTTATGATAATAAAGAAGCTCTTGATCAATTAGACGAGGAAATCACGTTTATTGGTGAGGGGTATTCGCTTTCATTTGATGGTGAACAGGTTGGTCGTTTTGCGAGTGAAAATGACGCAAAGGATGCTCTGTGGACATACGCTAAATCGTTTTTATCTGAAGAAAAAGTAAAGGAAATTGAAAAGAACGTAAAAAGCATGGAAGATTCAAATGAGTCGTTCCATCCGGTTGAAGCCGTTAACTTTTCCACTCCTTTTACGATAGAAAAGGTAGAGGTCCATCCGAACGACATGATGTCTAAAGAAAATGGCGTTTCACGACTTGAAAATGGTTATGAAGAAGAGACCGAATTTGAAGTGAACAAAAAACAATCTGTAAATGAAATTGCGGATGAAGTTAAAATGGAGACAGAAGAACTTTTGGATCACAATCACCTGTCACATGATGATGAAATCAAAAAAGGCGATCAGCTCAAGGTTCTTCGACAAAAAGAGTTCACCACTGTTTTAGAAACGATCGAAGTTGAGAAAACAGAAGAAATCGATTATAAAGTGATTAAGAAAAAAAGCAGTGAGCTTGTTAAAGGAAAAGAGAAAGTTAAGAAAGATGGGGAAAAAGGAAAGAAGATTGTCACCTATTCCAAGGAATATGAGAATGGTCATGTAGTAGAGAACGATATTGTGAAGGAAGACGTAACGAAAGAACCTGTTGCTAAAGAAGTCGTGATTGGAACGAAGGAAATCTCCTCCAAGGGCACGGGTGCGTTTGGCTGGCCAGCTGTCGGAGGAACAATTACTAGTAAGCAAGGAGAACGCTGGGGGTCTTATCATAAAGGAATTGATATTGCTGGTGTGAAAGATAAAACCATTCGAGCGGCTGATAACGGCAAGGTAACAGCCGCAGGTAAGAGAAGTGGTTATGGCAACCAGGTCACTGTCAGTCATAATAACGGAATGAAGACTACCTATTCTCATCTAGCCTCTATCTCTGTATCTGTAGGTGATACTGTTCAAAAGGGTGAAAAAATCGGTGTAATGGGGACAACTGGTGATTCAACCGGTATCCATCTTCACTTTGAAGTATATAAAAATGGTAAGTTAGAGAATCCAATGGATTATTTAAAGAAATGAACCTTCAGTGAGAGCTGAAGGTTTCTTTTTGATTAGGTGTTTGGGGCACGGTATGAAAGGGAATCGCGTTTCTCTTCAAGAAGTTAAGGGAAGAGCTGTAGGGAAGATCGTAATAAAACCTACATAATATGATAAAATAGATGAAAGTATGCATGTTTCATATCAACGGTAAATTGATATTGTCATATCAAAGAAGGAGCGTTCATAATGGACAAGAAAATTCTTGTTGTAGATGATGAAAAACCAATTGCGGATATTTTGCAATTTAACTTAGAGAAAGAAGGCTTTACAGTTGTTTGCGCTTACGATGGCGATGAAGCCATTGCGAAAGTGGAGGAAGAGAATCCAGATATGATTCTGTTAGATATCATGTTACCTCAGCGTGATGGGATGGAAGTATGCCGCGAAGTTCGGAAAAAATACGAAATGCCTATTATTATGTTAACGGCAAAGGATTCAGAAATTGATAAGGTGCTAGGACTTGAACTAGGTGCAGATGATTATGTGACGAAACCCTTTAGCACAAGAGAACTCATTGCACGTGTGAAAGCTAATTTGCGTCGTCGTCAGCAGGAGCCAGAGAAAGAGTCGTCACCGAATTCTCTTATAAAAGTCGGAGCGCTAACGATTCACCCAGATGCTTATCTTGTGACAAAGCGTGAGGAATCAATTGAATTAACGCACCGTGAGTTTGAACTGTTGCACTATTTATCGAAGCATATCGGTCAGGTAATGACGCGTGAGCACTTATTACAGACTGTGTGGGGCTATGATTATTTTGGTGATGTAAGAACAGTCGATGTAACCGTACGTCGATTACGAGAAAAAGTAGAGGATAATCCAAGCCACCCGACGTGGATTATTACAAGGCGCGGCGTGGGATACTATATGCGTGAACCGGAACAGGAGCAGTAAACTTTAGATGGGAAAGGTCGGTTTTTTTAAGTCCATCCATTTTAAGTTTGCAATTGTTTATGTTCTTCTCATTCTAGTTGCGATTCAGTTTATCTCTGTTTATTTTAATGACAAACTAGAAGATCAGTTTCAACAAAACTATATGAGCTCAATTCGGGATCGTGCTGAGCTTCTTGCTGATAATGTGTCTGATCAAGTGAATAGTAAGAGTGATGAAGAAGAAAATACAGTCACAAGCTTGATCAGGAATTTTAGACAAAACGAGATTCGCCAAATATTCGTTGTCAATTCATTAGGCCAGGTTGTCGGGACGCTTAATGATGACGGTCTTGAAGGAACGCGCGCAACTAATGATTACGTGAATAGCGCTCTAAATGGCGTGTCCAAGGAAAATATATTGATTGACAGTGAAGGAGAGCGCTTCTTTGCGTACAGTTACCCTATTAAGGGGGAAACAAATTCAACTGTCGGTGCTGTTTACATTCAGGCAAATATGAATCAAGTTTTTGAACAAGCGGATGAAGTTAATAGTTTATTAGCGCAATCGGCTCTTATTGCGCTTGTCTTAACCGGGCTACTTGGCATTATTATTTCTCGTACAATTACAAGACCGATTTCAGATATGCGAAGACAGGCGCTTGTCATGGCACGGGGAGACTTCACGCGAAAAGTAAAGGTATATGGTGAGGATGAGATTGGCCAGCTTGCTCTTGCGTTTAATGATTTAACACGTAGACTGCAGGAAGCGAATGCGATTACCGAAGGAGAGCGTCGCAAGCTGACATCGGTTCTTGCTTATATGACAGATGGCGTTATTGCTACAGATCGAGAAGGCATGATTATCTTAATGAACGATCGAGCAGAGGAAATGATGAGCGTTTCACGTGAAACGGTACTCGGGACATCGCTGAATAAAATTCTTCAGTTTTCAGAAGAAAAAACGTGGGATGATGTTTACAATGGCCCTGATTCCATGATTCTCGATTTAAGTGATGATCATCAGACGTTTATCATTCGCGTTAACTTTTCCATTATCCATAAAGAGGACGGTCCGATTAATGGTTTAATCGCTGTTCTTCATGATATTACAGAACAGGAGCAGCTTGAGCAGGAGCGCCGTGAATTTGTTGTCAATGTGTCACACGAACTGCGTACCCCACTGACAACGATGAGAAGTTATCTCGAAGCTCTTCAAGATGGGGCACTGCAGGATCCTGAGATTGCTCCTCGCTTCTTAAGTGTGACGCAAAATGAGACCGAACGAATGATTCGACTAGTAAACGACCTACTTCAATTATCTAAAATGGATAAGAAAGAATATCGTCTAGAATTTACAGAGGTCAATTTTGTAGAGATGTTTGATCATATACTTGATCGTTTTGAAATGTCGAAGCGCGACAACATTGAGATCATGAGACAGCTCCCACGTGTAGCCATTTATACACAGGTGGATAAAGACAAAATGACGCAGGTGCTCGATAATATTATTTCGAATGCCATTAAATACTCACCAGATGGCGGTAGAATTACCGCAAGGTGCTGGACGATTGGTAAAAAGATACGAATCAGTATTAGTGATGAAGGCGTAGGCATTCCTAAAAATAATCTTTCAAAGATTTTTGATCGGTTCTATCGTGTCGATAAAGCCCGCTCGAGACAGCTTGGTGGAACGGGTCTTGGTTTAGCTATTGCCAAGGAAATGATCCATGCCCACCATGGTGATATTTGGGCAGAGAGTAAGTGGGGACAAGGAACAACGATCTACTTTACTCTCCCTTATAAACGAATAAGGGAGGTTGAGGACAAGTGAGAATGACAAAGAAGCAGTTTGAGAATTTTAAGACAGTCTTGTTGAACGTTCTTGTTTTAACGAGTTTATTTCTCACCTGGCAAATATGGACGTTTGAACCTGAATACGAAAAAGAAGCAGCACCTACGGAAGCGAGTCCGGTGGGCATCCAGGATGTCAATATCAGTGATGTTGTGAAACCAAATCAGCTTGTTTATCATATGGATAATCAGCATTTTACTTCATTCAATTCCAGTACGATTAATGACTTTTATGCTAACTTTATTTCAGGGGTGAAAATTAAATCCTTTACAGTTGAAAATGATCTAGAGGATTTAGAGGGAGTAGGGGATAGCGTTGAACTTATTTTCCCTACCTTACTTTCAAATGATGTGTTAAAGAAATTAGTGAGCATCTCTAAAGACGATATTCCCCTTTCAAAATTTGATCGGATTGTCATTCCTTCCATCGCTTCTGGTAAAAACAATGAGATTGTTTTTCTCAACACAAAGAGTCAGGTTGGGATGCGTGCTACGATTGAGGCTTCGAGTGAAATGAAGGAATGGTATGCCAATGTTTTTTCTTCTTTCGATATTGCTAGTAGTGATGCGGAAGAAATGGAGATGGCTCGTGCAAAAGAACTTCAAGTATCTAAGAAGTCACCTATCTTTTATTTGCCGATTCAAGGTCAAACGATTGCTTCATTCGGTGGGAGTACAGATGAACTAGCGAATGAAGAAGATTTCAAAGAAGCGCTTTTTCCTGAACAAGATACGGTTGAAAAGAACTCATTTAACAACATTTCAGATCTTTATACGGATGGAAGTCGTGATTTAACGTTTAATTACGACAATGAATATATGATCTTTAAAAACCCGCCATCAACGACAAGAGAATTTGTAGCAAATGAATCACCTATATTAGATGCGTATGGCTTTGTTAACAAGCATTTTGGCTTTCGGATTACTGATTTAAACGACGATAAGTATATTCTTAGTGAATGGGTGACGTCTTCTAAGAACAACACGGATCAAATCTCTTTTCGTCTTTATACAGAAGGCTACCCTGTGTATAGCTCTTCGACTGAAGATTTAGATGAAATAAATGTGACGTTAGAAAATAATGATGTTACCACGTACAAGCGGATGTTGAAAATTATTCAGTATACGAAAGAAATCAATGAACGCCAGCTCCCAGGTTATGAGGACGTTGTTGCCCTTCTGGAAGAAGGAAGCTTTAAAACGAGTGAGATACAAAACATGACAATTGGTTATACAATTGATCGTTCAGCAAATCAGACATATGATTTTTCGCTGATTCCCCAATGGTTTGTTAAATTGAATGGTACCTGGACACCGCTACAAACCATTAGCAATGAACAGGGAGGTTAAGAAGTTGGATTGGAATAGAACGAAAACGATATTAATTTTAACCTTCCTGGTATTTAATATTTTTCTCGCAAGTGACCTATTTAAAAAGCAAACGGAATTAAGTGAAATCGAACAACAAAAACAGGTGACGATTGAAGACCAGCTGAAAAATTTAAATGTCACATACGAAAAGAACCTACCTGTGCAATCAGAAAAAATGTCTTTTATAAGTGGAGACGTTCATGAATTTACTGAGAAAGAAGAAAAAACATTAGAAGAAGGCACAAGCCAGGATATTACACTTGATGAAGAAAAGTTAGTTTCTACGCTTAAAAAACCTTTTCCAATAAGTGATCCAAAAGTAGCTTCTGCTTACTCGATTTTTCTTGAAACATATGTTTACGAAGGTGGGAAGTATCAATATTACGGTCCAGCTGAAAACAATCCAAACATTAGGTATTTCGTGGAAACGTTTGAAGGCCGTCCGATATATGGTCAAGAATCAGGCATGTTGATCGTAACCCTTGAGGACGATAAGGTTGTTTCCTATACGCAAACTTATTTAAGTCTGCAAAAAATAGGTAAAGAACGTAAAATTGATCCTGCTTCTGAAACGATTGGATTGCTATTAAACCAACAAGATATAGGTTTAAATGATAAAGTCGAAGATATGTCGATTGGTTACTATACAACTGTCGCAAATGAAGATGAGCGGGATACGTTCGTTTTTGTTCCAACGTGGCACGTGGTCGTTTCAAACAAAAAGACGGATGATCCATTGGATAACTATTATGTAAATGCGATTGAAAAAACGGTGTTTAGCGAGCCAGAAGAAAACACGGAAGATGAACAGGATGAGAAGGATACCGATCAGCCTGATCCTTCAAAGCCGAAGTCGGTAACAAGCGATAAGTAGGAGAGGAATGTTCTATGTCTCTTGAATTTAGTGTGCTTGCGAGTGGAAGCACGGGGAATGCCATTTATGTTGGTACCGAGAAGCACAAGCTTCTAGTCGATGCTGGATTAAGTGGAAAAAAACTTGAAGAACTGTTTGCAAAAGCCCATCTCGATCCAAAGGATCTGGATGGGTTGCTTGTGACGCACGAGCATAGCGATCACATTAAAGGCCTTGGAATATTTGCTAGAAGATACAAACTCCCGATCTATGCGAATGCAAAAACGTGGGAAGCGATGACAGGGTTAATTGGCGAAATACCTGTTGAACAGAAATTTCAATTTGATATGGATACGGTTAAAACGTTTGACGACCTCGATGTGGAATCATTCGGTGTCTCGCATGATGCGGCCGAGCCAATGTTTTATGCCTTCCATCATGAAGGGAAAAAGCTCAGTATCGCAACGGATCTTGGTTACGTAAGTGATCGCATTAAGGGAACAATTCGCAATTCAGATATGCTCGTATTTGAGTCCAACCATGATATTAATATGTTAATGATGGGACGATATCCATGGAACGTCAAACGACGTATTCTAGGGGATATGGGGCATGTATCTAATGAAGATGCCGGAGCAGCCCTTTCTGACATCATTGGTGATCAGACAAAGCGTATTTATTTAGCCCATTTAAGTAAAGATAATAACATGAAAGACCTGGCAAGACTTTCTGTCCAACAAACCCTTGAACAAAATGGATTTGCGGTTGGGGAACAACTATCGTTATATGATACTGATCCTGCCTCCCCCACTGTAGTAACAAAACTTTAACGATTCGCAAAGGGTTTAGATTAAAGTTACGTCTTGAACGGTCTCCTTTTTTCATTGAAAGGATGGGTGAACACTTTGGGCTATTATGATGGTGAAGAAAACAATCAACCAAAACGGCAGAAAGGAAACCGAGGCGGCGCCTTTATGGCGGGACTATTTGGTGCGATCCTCGGTGCCCTGCTTATTCTGTTTACGGTTCCTGCTCTATCAGATGTAGGCGTTCTGCCTGATATTGAGCCTCCTCAAAAGGAAGAAGCCGATTCTCAGTCAGAACAGCAATCGATTACGAAGGATATTAGTGTGGATGTGACAAATGATATTACATCAGCTGTTGCCAATGTAGGGGATGCCGTAGTAGGAGTCATTAATTTGCAGAAAACAGATTTTTGGGCTGAGGATTATGGAGAAGCCGGAGCGGGCTCAGGCGTGATTTACAAAAAAGAGGGGAAAGATGCCTTCGTTGTAACGAATAATCATGTAGTTGAAGGTGCAGGACAGCTTGAAGTGAGTTTAAACGCCGAGAAACGCGTTTCAGCAGAGCTTGTAGGCACTGACCCTCTTATGGACCTTGCTGTGCTTAAAATCCCTTCTGAGGCCGTTACAATGGTTGCAGAGTTTGGAGACTCCGATAAGTTAAAACCAGGTGAGCCAGCGATTGCGATTGGTAACCCGTTAGGTTTCTTAGAAGGAACGGTTACCCAGGGAATTATCAGTAATCCAGAGCGCTCCTTTCCGGTCGACACCGATCAGAATGGCACGATTGATTGGAATGCTGACGTGATCCAAACGGATGCATCCATTAATCCTGGAAATAGTGGCGGTGCATTAATTAACATTTCAGGTCAACTTGTCGGAATTAATTCCATGAAGATTGCTCAATCGAGCGTCGAAGGTATCGGCTTCTCGATTCCGATTAACATAGCGGAACCCATTATTAACGATCTTGAATCATACGGTGAAGTGAGAAGACCTCAAATTGGAATTGGCACAAAATCATTATCTGAAATACCAACTTATCATTGGAGTGAGTCGCTTAAGTTGCCCGGTAAGATCGATTATGGTGTTGTTGTAATGAGCGTGTTTCCTACATCTTCAGGAGAGATTGCGGGGCTTAAAGAGTTAGATGTGATTACAGCAATGGATGGGAAAAAGATTAAGAATTCCATCGATCTTCGTAAGTTTCTTTACACCAAGAAAGAAATTGGCGATCGTGTGAAATTAACCATATACCGGGAAGGAACAAAGCAAGAGGTTGAAGTAACACTTGCTGAGCAGCAACATTCATAAACCAGCACAGGGGAGGAGACTCTCCTGTTTGCTTTTGAAGAAATAAATGAGAACGAACATGAAAGGAACGATTGGATGAAACTCTATTGTTGTGACGAGCACGTCGAGTTGGCTTTGGATGTCGCAGTTGATGAAACAGGGCAGTTTCCAGTTTTAGATAAAATCGAAAAAGCTTCTGAAAAGTTGTCCACAGAATGTGAGTATTGTAAAAATAACGCAACATATATGGTGTCGAACTAATATTCGGTCACGATATGTGGATGGAAAATGTGTATATGTGGATAAAATCTGTGGATAACCTGTTTATTTTCTGTGGACTTACAAAAAAATGCTCGGGTGGGGATAACTTTTGAATATCAGTATCGTAACGGTAGGGAAGTTGAAAGAGAAATATTTAAAGCAGGGAATTGAAGAATATACAAAACGCCTAGGCCCCTTTGCAAAAATAGACGTTATTGAAGTTCCCGATGAAAAAGCGCCAGAAAATTTAAGTGAAACGGAAATGCAGCAGGTTAAGAAAGCAGAGGGCGATCGCATTCTCTCTAAGATTTCTCCCGATGCGCATGTGATTGCGCTCGCGATTAACGGAAAAATGAAATCATCGGAGCAGCTCGCTCATGACCTTGATCAATTGGCTACGTATGGAAAAAGTAAAATTGCGTTTGTGATTGGGGGATCACTTGGTTTAAGTTACGATGTCCTTCAACGAGCAAACGACACGCTTTCTTTTTCTAAAATGACGTTTCCTCATCAGTTAATGAGGCTAATTTTAGTGGAGCAGGTGTATCGTGCGTTTAAGATTAATCGTGGGGAACCGTATCATAAATAGATTTTGTTGAGGTTGTAATAAAATAAAGACATAATACTAGCAAACTACTAGGAGTGTATCACTTAGGGCACGGATCATGATGGATCCGTGCCTTTTTCAATGGAACTGTTTGAGCCTGTTAATCGGATTCCGTTGTTCTTCATTATTCTTTTAATTTTATTAAAGACAATTTGTGGGAAATTGCTATAATGATTCTTATAGGGAAAGTGTAACAACTTACATTTTGTATGACAGGAAAGGGGGATTGGCGAATGTCCGAAATGAACGAGAATCCGTTAATGAGCGAAAAGGAACCAAAGATCAAGGTGGAAAGAAAAGAAGGGGAGCCCACAGGAGCTTTTAAAGGGGCTAGTTGGGCAGCTTTAGTAGTCGGAGTAGCATCGTATCTCATTGGCCTATTTAACGCCTCTATGGAGCTCAATGAGAAGGGATATTACTTTGCTGTATTGGTATTTGGACTTTATGCGGCTGTATCTCTTCAAAAAGCGGTTCGGGATAAAGAAGAGGATGTTCCTGTTTCGGGCATCTATTATGGGCTTAGTTGGTTTGCAGTGATTGTAGCGATCGCATTAATGGCGATTGGGCTTTATAATGCCGGAAGCATTATCTTAAGTGAAAAAGGATTTTACGGTATGTCGTTTGTTCTAAGTCTATTTGCAGCCATTACAATACAGAAAAATATTCGGGATACTCAGGTGGCGAGAGATCGAGATAAATAAACAGAGGTTTTATCTGTTTTTAACTTTTGGATTGCAGTCGATACCTAAGGTTTTAATTGGGCTTAGAAGGCATTGGTAACTTAGTCATTTACTAGTGCCTTTTTTTATGCTTAAAAGAAAAAAAGAGAGAAAGCCCGGATGGGTTTTCTCTCTAAAAATTTGTTGCAACAAAAAGTCTTAAGAAACCGTAAATCCTTTCTGTTTCAATGCCTCTTTCTCCATAAACTCATCGATTAGTGCACGCACTTCGTCGGTTGAGTCAGTACTCATCAGTTGATTTCGTAAATCACTCGCGCCTCTGAACCCTTTGACATAAATCTTAAAAAAGCGGCGAAGTGTTACAAACTGACGCGTTTCGAGTTCGGCGGAATATTTATCATGAAGATCAAGCTGTAAACGAAGAAGATCAAGTAATTCTTCACTCGTATGCTCCTTCTTCTCAGTTTCAAATGCAAATGGGTTGTGGAAAATACCACGGCCAATCATTACGCCATCCACGCCATACTTCTCAACAAGCTCAAGGCCCTTCTGTCGGTCAGGAATATCCCCGTTGATCGTTAGAAGCGTATTAGGAGCAACTTCATCACGAAGTTTCTTAATCTCCGGAATCAGCTCCCAGTGAGCATCAACATTGCTCATTTCCTTTTTTGTACGGAGATGGATCGAAAGGTTCGCAATATCTTGTTCAAGAAGGTGCTTCAACCAGTGGCGCCATTCTTCAACCTCTGTGTACCCAAGGCGGGTTTTGACACTGACTGGTAACCCTCCAGCTTTTGCTGCTTGAATGATGTCTGCTGCGACATCAGGGCGACGAATAAGGCCACATCCCTTTCCTTTTGGTGCGACATTGGGAGCAGGACAGCCCATGTTGATATCTACGCCTCGATAGCCCATCTTTGCCATACCGATGCTCATTTCTTTGAAGTATTCAGGCTTATCACCCCAAATGTGGGCTACGATTGGCTGCTCATCTTCCGTGAACGTCAAACGTCCGCGCAAGCTGTCTTTTCCTTTTGGATGACAGTAGCTTTCTGTATTTGCAAACTCTGTAAAATAAACGTCAGGACTTGCTGCAGCACTCACCACATGACGAAAAACGACATCCGTTACGGCTTCCATTGGAGCGAGAACAAAGAACGGTCGTGGCAGCTCATTCCAAAAATTATCTTTCATATCTATCTGAACCCTTTCCTTAAGGGAAATTCATTCCCAAAATTAAAAAGTAAAATGGTCTTATACGATCCATTATAGAATGGATTTCAACCAGTATATACTTTAATCGTATTAAATGAAAAGTGCAAGGGGATGAATCGGGATGGTAGCAGGAGATTTCGTTTGTAGAAAGCTCAACCATCAGCTGTAAAAGGTCTTTAATGGTAAAAATGTGTTCGTAGACTCGTTAGAATGTGTAAAAATTAGTAAAAACGCATTAGATTATTTGTTATTTTTCCTACAATTATAATAATTGCTTATGATAAGGTATAATTAGGATAGAACATGTTAGTTAACCATGTATCGCCTTGCTTTTCTAGCATATGAGCATGAGCGCGTATTCTTTTTATTACAAATAAATGAGACAAGGAAGGGTATCATGAGCAAGAATCAAAGAAAAGATGTTATCTTAATTGGTGCTGGAGTCATGAGTGCAACTTTGGGATCTTTATTAAAAGAATTAGCACCTGAATGGAATGTGAAAGTTTTTGAGAAACTTGGAAGTGCAGGAGAAGAAAGCTCGAATGAATGGAATAATGCTGGGACAGGCCATTCTGCTTTATGCGAACTAAATTATACATCTGAAAAAGCGGACGGATCGATCGATATTAGCAAGGCGGTCAAAATTAATGAGCAATTTCAGCTGTCAAAACAGTTCTGGTCTTATTTCGTCAATAAAGGGTTAATTAAAAACCCTCAAGAATTTATTCAACCAATTCCGCACATGAGTCTAGTATTTGGAGAAGAGAATGTAAAATTTCTGAAAAAACGTTTGGAAGCGTTGTCAGGAAATCCACTCTTTCAAGGGATGGAACTTTCTGAAGATCGTGCCAAACTTGAGGAATGGATTCCACTCATTATGGAAGGGCGAACTTCGGATGAACCGATGGCTGCGACAAAAATCGATTCTGGGACGGATGTAAATTTTGGGGCATTAACCCGTCTGATGTTTGAACATTTAGGACGCGAAAATGTTCAAGTTCAATATAAACATAGTGTAGAGGATATCACACGTACGAAGGAAGGACTTTGGGAAGTCAAAGTAAAAGATATGGCCAATGATAACCTTGAATTCCATACGGCAGATTTTGTTTTTATTGGTGGAGGAGGCGGTAGTCTACCTTTACTCCAAAAAACGGGAATACCTGAATCAAAGCATATCGGAGGGTTTCCGGTAAGCGGGCTGTTCATGGTATGTAATAATCCTGAAGTGATTGAGCAGCATCATGGAAAGGTTTACGGGAAAGCAAAGGTAGGAGCTCCCCCAATGTCTGTACCTCATCTAGATACAAGGTACATTAACAATAAGAAAAGCTTGTTATTTGGACCATTTGCAGGATTTTCGCCGAAATTTCTTAAAACCGGTTCAAACATGGATCTCATTAGTTCTGTTAAGCCTAATAATGTGTTAACCATGATGGCAGCAGGCGTAAAGGAAATGGGTTTAACGAAATACCTCGTCCAA
Source organism: Bacillus sp. RAR_GA_16 (assembly GCF_020165985.1). Taxonomy (GTDB): domain Bacteria; phylum Bacillota; class Bacilli; order Bacillales; family Guptibacillaceae; genus Guptibacillus. Next base: position 345,108 of record NZ_JAIUKZ010000001.1, on the reverse strand, counting down.
CAAGTCATGTTATCAGAAGATAAGCGCATTGAAGAATTACGTGAATTTATTCCAACTGCACAGAAGGAAGATTGGGACATTGTAGTGGCTGGACAACGTGTACAGGTAATCAAGGATACTGAAGATCAGGGGAAAGGAACACTTCAATTTGGGACAGAAGTGGTCACGGCATCTGACGGATCGATTGCAGCGTTACTTGGTGCTTCGCCAGGTGCTTCCACAGCTGTACATGTAATGCTAGAAGTATTTGAAAGGTGTTTCCCTGAGTATCTAGAAGAATGGGAGCCCAAAATTAAAGAAATGATCCCATCTCATGGTTACGCTCTCGAGAAAAACCCTGAACTGTTTAAAGAAATTAATCATGCAGTCTCTCAGACTCTTGGTCTTAATGAAGGACAACCCGTGTATAGCTGATTTGTAGCAATAAAAGAAGCGTGTGGCTGTTTTCAATGCCACACGCTTCTTTTATTTGGGTGCAAATATATGGACTCAATCTGTATCTAGTTGTTGTTTCATCGGTTTTAGATGTGATTGGTCACTTCCTCTTTTGGGAACTTAAGAGAGGTTTTTGCAGTTCTAGTTCAGTATAGCAGTCTTTTTCTTATACTTTATCATTTGTATCATCATAGAAATTAGCACTTACTTATAGACTAATAAAGATAGAATAAGAAGTGTAGGGGACTACCCATTTAGAACGAATACTAAAGAAAATATTTTGTATACAAATAATGTACACAAGTACACAAAAATGTAAACTTGTAAACATTTAATGTACACAAGTACACAAATGCGTACACTTGTTGATTTGTAGGTATGTGTACAAATTAGTATACAAGTAAACTTTAATTGTACACATGTACACGTAATTGTACACATGTATACAAAAATGTAAACTAGATAGATTGACTCATTGACTTCATTTAAAAAATTCTATAAATTTTAAAGTAATAGTAGAAATACTAGATTTTAAAAATGAAAGGATGGATCGTTTTTATGAGTAATTCAAGAATTGCAGCAGTCGATGTAGGTAACGACTCATTAAAAGGAATCTACGGAAAAATTGAATCTGACCTCTACATACCAAATGTAATAGCAAGAGATATAGAAGACCGTCCAGTTATTGGAATCGAAGAATTGGATACAAAGGATCCACTTGATGGGATTCATATCCGCGTTCACTCCCCTGCTCTAAAAGATAACAATGCAATCTATCGAGTTGGTAATCTAGCAACAAAGAGTGACAATCCGACTGAATTAGACCCTGGAAGTGCAAAATCAGAGGAAGATCAAACGCTTGTTATGCTGTTTGCATCTCTCGCTTTGGATGCAGTTGATCCAAAGAACTCAGCTAACTTCAAGAACCAAAACGGCGTGATTGATGCCAACTACACGCTTGGAACAGGGCTTCCACTCCGTGAAGTAAAAGAAGGAAAAGACGTAGGTTACCGTTCAAGACTTCTTGGTTCTGTTCACCAGGTAGAGTTTCTTGTCACTCCGAAATATCAAGGAAAGAAAGTAAACATTAAGTTTGATGAAGTGAAAGTTTATCCAGAAGGCTTTGCAGCATACATTAACCTTGTGATGGATAATGATCTTAATATTATTAATAAAGATTTAATTGATAAGCGTATCCTTATCCAGGATATTGGTGGACTATCTACTGATATTGCGGTTATCAAGAACCGTAATGTGGATGACGATAAGGCACAGGGCTTTAACCTTGGTGTTGCTGAGTCTCTTGAAGCGATTCGTGAAGAAATCCGCTCGAAACATGGCGTTGAACTTGATAGCCGTCGTGATGTAGTGGATATTATTACGAAAAAGAACGATCGTAATCACATTATGGTTCGCGGAAGCCGTACGAGCGTTCATGATATTACGGATCGCATTCTACTAGAGCTAGCGAAGAAACAATATCGTCACCTTCGTAATGTATGGCAGAAAAACTCTCAATCGGAAATCTGCTATTTCGTTGGCGGCGGCTCCATTGTTCTTAAAGACTACTTAAAAACGTTGAACAATAATCTAGATGGATACAACATTGATTTCTTTGAAGATGAGAAAGAAAGCATCTGGATGATGTCAAATGCTTACTATAAGCTGATCTCTGATTTCACTCGTAAAAACAACAAGCCTCAGCACCAGGAAAAGAAAGACGAAAAGAACAAGGTCAAAAACTAGTAGGGTGATTTGATGAAAAAGGCGGGGATGACGGGGATACAGAGAGGACAGGCGATCACGTTTCGCCTTCCCTCTGATACACCTGATCATATTCTTAAGCAGCTGCAGAAGTTGAAGGAAGAAGAAAAACGTAACTTCTCTAGCCGCATTGCAGAATATGTATTAGATGGTGTCACGCAAACGATCAGACGCGATAATGATGCGATTACAGTGCCTTTACCTAAAGGATTAAGTAAAGCGCAAAGAGATTGGCTAAAGCATGAGCATTCAGAAGCGCTTCTTGGCAACATCGTTTACCAAATTTTATCAGATCCCGTACGCGCTGCATCACTCCTCGCATCGTTTAACAGCAACTCGATTGATATTGATCAGGCCCTTTATTTGCAGGAGGAAGCAGTACACAGAGAAGTGTCAGAACCTGTTGCAGCCTTACCAGTGACGTCTGATGATGATCTAATGAACTTTGATTGGCATCAGGCGAAACAAGAGCAAAGTTCAGCTGTTGAAGAAGAGGAAGAAGAAAGTGTAGATGATTTGCTTGGCGGATTTCTTGATAAAATGAATAAATAGCACATGAATAAAGGCAGCGGATCTCCGCTGCCTTTTTCATTTTCAAGCGATTAATCAATGGAAATGATGCCACTATCGCCTTGAGGAATGTTTCCTGTCTTTTTAATCTTTAATGTTTGTAAGTTTGTGAAAATGACTGGAGTGGCAAGAGATGGTACAGCACGTCTGACGCTACTTAAATCAACAGTCATTAGTTTATCCCCTCTCTTGATTGTATCTCCTTCCTTTACATGAGTCGTAAATCCTTCTCCTTTTAAATTGACCGTATCAATGCCGACATGTATCAATATTTCGATTCCACTTTCAGATTTGAGACCGATTGCATGCTTTGTAGGGAATACGCTGATAACTTCACCGTCAACAGGCGAAACAAAATGGCCATCTTCAGGAAGGATGGCGAAACCATCTCCCATCATTCCGGCAGAAAACACCTCATCTGGAACTTCTTTTAGTGGAATGATTTTACCTTTAACTGGCATAATAAACGCTTGATCAGCTATCGTTTTTGTTAAGTTGATGGAAGGATTGCTGTTCTCTTTAGAAGGATTTGAGCGCGTTCCTCTCATTGCATCCGCTACAAACTCAACATCCGTACCAACGATGATTTGGAGGTTGCGATTATTTACTTTCACCACGCCTCGAGCACCGTATCGTTTTAATTCTGACTCATCGACTTTGGACAAATCGTTCATTTGCAATCGAAGTCTCGTTGTACAGTTATCAATCGATGAAATGTTATCAATCCCGCCGATGCTTCGAATAAAGTGACCGGCCATTACATCATATTTATCACCTTCAGAATGAGAAGTCGTTTGTACGTTCATATCTTCATCTTCTCGTCCAGGTGTTTTCAAATTAAGTTTTTTGATTAAGAAGTAGAAGATAACAAAATATAAACCCCCATAAATTAATCCAATAACAAGGAGTAAGCCCGCTTTCTGTGCTAGTCCATAATTAAGGAAAAAGTCAATGGCGCCAGCAGAGAAGCCAAATCCATGGTGAATGTCCAGTACGTAGGCGAGAACCATGGAGCTTGCTGTTAAAAGAGCGTGAATGCCATATAATAAAGGTGATAAGAACATAAAGGCAAATTCAATTGGTTCTGTAATCCCTGTTAAAAACGAAGCAAAGGCAATTCCTATTAGCATACCGCTTACTTCAGCTCTGCGTTCTTTTTTAGCAGCGGCTATCATGGCGAAACACGCTGCAGGGAGACCAAACATCATGATTGGGAAGAAGCCAGCCATGAATATGCCGGCAGAAGGATCTTCGGCAAAGAATCGATTAAGATCTCCTGTTGCGCCGTTATACTCTCCGAAGACGAACCAAACTAAACTATTTAAAACATGATGCAGGCCAAAAGGAATAAGCAATCGATTTAAGAATCCAAATACCCCAACACCAAGGGCACCTGCATCAATAATCCACTGACCAATTGCGTTAATTCCGTCTTGAATAGGAGGCCAGACAAAGCCGAATATCCCGGCAAGAATAACCATTGCTGTTGCGGTTATAATGGGTACAAACCGTCGCCCTCCAAAGAAACCAAGCCATGTTGGTAGCTTAATATCATGAAATCGATTGTATAGCAGCCCAGCGACGATACCAGATATAATCCCCCCGAGAATTGCCATGTTGATATCTTCATTGACTGCTTGAGTTCCCTGGGTGAGGACCAAGTAACCAATCGCACCTGCTAATCCAGCTGCCCCATTGCTATCTTTTGAGAAACCAATTGCCACCCCAATGGCGAATATCAGTGCTAAGTTATCAAATATCGCTCCTCCTGCAGCAGCGACAAATGGAATGCCAAGCAGGTCGTCTTGTCCTAACCTTAACAGTAAGGCGGCAGCAGGTAGTACGGCGATGGGAAGCATTAACGACTTACCGATACGCTGTAAAGCTCCGAGCATAAACGTTCAACCCCTTTCATTATTTGAAAACGTTTTATTGTCCTGTTCATCATAACAGCACACAATATAGTTGTCTATACCAATAATCTGAAGTCGCGCCATTTAAGTGGTATTACTGGTATAGACAACTGTACTTAATGGTGGTACGATTCAATTAATAGAAACATGAGGAGTGTTTGGTAGTGACTGATAATCATTTTGTTATTGATCAAGTAACAGTATTTTGTGAGCGAGAAACCATTGAGAATGGTTACATTAAAGTTGCGAACGGCATCATTACTGAAATAGGAGAGGCGAAACAACGAATTGAAAGTGATGGTGAAAAAGTATATACGTTTCATGAAAAAGTATCTTTACTTCCAGGCATGATTGACGTGCACATTCACGGGGTAAACGGAGCAGATACGATGGATGCAACTACAGAAGCACTTGATACGATGACGAAAGCACTTCCTCACGAAGGTACCACAAGCTTTCTTGCGACCACGATTACTCAAGAATCAAGAGCGATTGAACGCGCTCTTCAGAATGCAGGTGAGTATATAGAGAACGAGCAAAAGGCTGGCCATGCTGAAGTGCTAGGTATTCATTTAGAAGGACCATTTCTAAACAGTGAGCGAGCGGGTGCACAGCCACTGCATGCGATGCAGCGCCCTGATCATCATGTGTTTGAATCGTGGAATAAACTTGCGAAAGAGAAAATTAAACTTGTCACACTTGCTCCTGAAAAAGAAGGCGGTATGGAGCTTGTTCGTTATTTATCCAATAGAGGGATTGTCGCTTCAATTGGTCATTCTGATGCAACCTACGAGCAGGTAATGGAAGCTGTTTCAAATGGTGCCACACATGTTACGCACCTCTATAATGGCATGAGAGGAATGCATCATCGAGAGCCAGGCGTGGCAGGTGCTGCATTATTATTCGATCAATTAAAAACGGAAGTGATTGCAGATGGGTATCATGTTCGGCCGGAGATGATCCAACTCGCTTATCAACAAAAAACATCCACTGGGATGATTTTAATAACAGATGCTATGCGTGCTAAGTGCCTTAAAAATGGCCGTTATGATTTAGGAGGGCAAGAGGTACAAGTAAAAGACGGTAAAGCCCTTTTAGAGAACGGGACTTTGGCGGGCAGTGTGCTGAAGATGAAAGACGCGCTTAAGAATATTCAAGCTTATGCGGGATGCTCCCTTGCAAGCGCAATTAAAATGACATCTGAAAATCCAGCAAAACAGCTTGGAGTTTTTGATCGAAAAGGAAGTCTTGCCGTTGGAAAAGATGCAGATCTTTTCTTACGATCGGAAGAGGGAGAAGTGATCATGACTTTCTGTAAGGGGCATCTTGCCTACTCAAATGGAAGGAGTGGAAAAAATGAAATTGATTGAAGCAAGAGATTATGAGCATATGAGTGAGCTTGCTGCTAATTATTTAGTTGATAAAGTTCAAACGAATCCGGCGATGGTACTTGGACTGGCTACTGGAGGGACCCCGCTTGGAACCTATCAGCAATTAATCATGGACCATGAACAGAATGGCACAACTTATAAACAAGTAACCACCTATAACCTGGATGAATATGTTGGTTTTTCATCGGATCATCCAAATAGTTATCATGCTTTTATGTACGAAAATTTATTTGGAAAAGTTGATATTCCAGCATCCAATATCCATCTTCCTAACGGTGTCGCTCTTGATCTCGTGGAAGAATGCAAAGAGTACGAGGCAAAAATCGAGGCGTCTGGTGGAATCGATGTTCAGCTTCTTGGAATGGGCAGTAACGGGCATATTGGCTTTAATGAGCCGGGGACATCCTTTCAAGCAACAACACAAATTGTTGAACTGGCGCAATCGACCAGAGAAGCCAATGCTCGTTTTTTTAGTGATATTCGTGAAGTCCCCCATCAAGCCATTACAATGGGGATTGCCACCATTATGAAAAGTAAAGAAATCTTATTACTCGTATCAGGTGAATCGAAAAACGAAGCGATGAAAAAATTGGTGAAAAGCGAAGTCGATGAATCCTTTCCTGCATCGGTATTAAACAAGCATTCTCATGTTACAATTATTGCTGATAAAAAAGCGTTGTCAGGCGTAACCATGCGCTGAAAGGAGTTTGTTCCGATGATTGATAAAACGTCTCCATTACCAATTTACTATCAGTTAGTCGAGTGGATAAAAGGGTTAATTGAACGTGGTGAGTTAAAACCAGGAGATTCGCTACCGTCAGAGCGAGAGTATGCAGAGCGATTTAGTATTAGTCGGATGACGGTGAGACAAGCCATTACGGAGCTTGTGAACGGAGGGTACCTATATCGCCAAAAAGGCGTTGGGACGTTTGTAGCAGAGAAGAAAATTGAGCAGCAGCTAATGGGATTGACAAGCTTTACTGAAGATATGAAATCACGTGGCATGGAGCCAAGTAGCAAACTCGTGGGGTTTGAAATTGTTCCTGCTCCCACGTATATTTCACATCAGCTAAACATCATGGAGCACGCCCCTGTATACGAAATTAAGCGCATTAGATTAGCGGATGGCATTCCAATGGCGCTTGAAAAGACGTATCTATCTGCGAATTTAGTGAAAGGGCTAACCGAAGAAACTGTCCAACATTCATTGTATCATCACATTGAAAATCAGCTCGCCATCAAGATTGAAGAGGCGACTCAAGTGCTGGAGTCGTCTGTAGCGACGCAGCAAGAGGCAGAATACCTCAACATTCAAAAAGGTGCACCAATCTTACTTATTCAGCGAAATACGAGACTTGCAGATGACACACCGCTAGAAGTGGTGAAGTCTTTGTATCGAGCTGATCGCTATAAATTTATGATTACACTTAAGCGTTAAAGGAGGGGACCGCTTGTTTAGCGAGTACTTTCATAAAATTAATACAGCTCTTCATATGATTGAAGACTATGAAAAACACTCAATAGAACGAGCAGCTAGCGCTGTTGCGACTACTATCGAGAATGGGAAAATTGTTCATGTCTTTGGCTGTGGGCACTCTCATATGATGGCAGAAGAAGTTTTTTATCGGGCAGGAGGTCTCGTCCCCATTCGTCCTATTTTTATCGAAGATCTCATGTTACACAGGGGCGGTATGCGTTCTTCTGCTCTCGAAAGAACCAATGGTCTAGCTGCCGAGTTTATGAGCCATCAAGACATTCAACAAGGTGACGTGGTCATTGTTGTCTCGACATCTGGTCGGAATCCCGTTCCGATTGACGTGGCTCTTCTAAGTAAAGAAAAAGGGGCTTTTGTAGTTGGATTAACCTCGCGAAATGCTTCAATTGGACAGCCATCCAGGCATCATACGGGAAAGTACTTGTATGAAACGGTGGATCTTGAAATAAATCACCACGTGGCGCCAGGAGATGCAGCAATGCAGGATCCGGAGAGCCAACTTTCTTTTGGTTCAACTTCTACTGTTCTTGGAATGGTCATTATGAACGGCATTACAGTAGCCGCCATTCAGAAGCTTATTGATCGAGGGATTCACCCTCCTGTATTTAAAAGTGGGAATGTAGATGGTTCAGACGAGTGGAATCAAACATTGATTGCGAAATATAAGTCGCGCATCCCTCTTCTTGAAAGTCATCAAAGCTAAAAAAGCTCCCCACTATGGAGAGCTTTTTTTCATGAAGTTGACTTCATTTTTTCATTATCTTTAGGGGGCTGTTGTTACTGATCAAATCATTGCCCCGGCAATAATTTGGTGAGTAAGGAGGATAGACTAATAAACACGAGCATTTCCGCTTGAAAGTGAAATCTTTACCTGGTATTTTCCACTACCATGGACACCAGAAATCTTTTTGTTGCTAACAGTCTGGTCTTTTAGGTTAAAGCTTGTTGAGATGTCGCCACTGCTTGCTTCTGTATCGAGCGTGAAATTAGCATTGTCTGGGAGATCTAGTTCAACGTCGCCTGAGCTAAGATCAAACGAAACATCCCCTTTTAATTGAGCCATTTGAACGTTCATTTCGCCTGATGACATTTCTCCATCAAGTGGACCTGAATAGTTCGTTAAGATCACGTCCCCAGAGCTAATGTCAAAGCGACCTTCCTTCGTTGTAAGCTGATCAACCGTTAGTCTTCCAGAAGAACCATCATGTTCAAATCTTTCTGTTTGCAGATTCGAAAGTTCTACATCGCCAGAACTCATTTGGATCTCCACATCATTTAGAACGAGTGGGTTTCCTGCACGTAATGCAAGATTTCCTGAACCAACTTCAAGTTTAAGGTTTTGTTTAAAATCTTCTGGTAAAAAGACCGTCACATCAGAGTCATTATTGAAATTAAAAAATTGATACCATTTTTTCTTCACTTCTACTTCAATCGTATCTCCTTTTTGTCGTAAGAACAGCTCTCCCTTTCCTGTCAGCACTGCTTCAACATCATCACGTGCTTCAGGAACGATTTCCATATCACTGCTGTGCGTCCTAATGTTTATTTCCTCTATTCTCTCCGTAACTTTTAGTTGATTCTCGTCCCTGCTTCCAGTAAATAATGATGTGTTCTCATAGAGGATTAAACAAACGGCACCAACGGCTAATAATCCAACAATCACAAAAAATCCACTTCTCACATCGCACACCCCCGCGTATTTGCATTCTATATGGTAATCTTATACTAGCTGATTCAGTTAAAACAGAAACCAGAGCAGTAACATGGAATAAGACTAAAGGCGTAAATGAAGATATGGAGGCAAGCCTATGTACCTCACAGTGAAAGAGACGGCAGAATATTTATCGCTACCTGAATCTTATATTGAAACGCTCATTCGCGAAAAGCGCGTTCGAACGATTTTTGATGGTGAGCAATATTTGTTGTATAAAGAGCAATTCAATACTCATTTCGAACAGCTTGAGAAAATGAAGCAAAGACTTGAAGAGGAAGCCAATGAACCGATTCCTGAAGATCCAGATGTAAAAGATGAAGATTGATGACAGTAAAGAAAGGATGCCAACTGGCATCCTTTCTTTACTTCGTAGAAATTTCGCTCATAATAGCATGCGTATTTTGTTCACTATCCTCGAAGAAAGCCATCCAAGTTTCGCTATGATCCAGTTTCGCGACCAAATGAGGCTTACTACTAAATAGAACACCATCTTTTTTTAATCGCTCAAAACTTTTTTCAATGTCTTTGACTTCAAAATAGACAATAGAACTAGCTTGGGCGAATTTTTCTTTTTCCGGAATGCTAAGAAGAAGACGGAGTCCATTACAATCAAAAAAGGCCATTTGATCAGTTTCAAATAATAACTGTAGCTCAAGAATTTCTTTGTAAAACTGGACAGCTCGTTCCATGTTTTTGACGGGAATGGCAATTTGACTCACCTGTTTGATCATAAAAGGGATACTCCTCCTAATTTGAAAGCTTTGTTTTTATTTCTACTCATCAGTATGCGATTCCTTTAATTTTTCGTTTATGAAATTGGAAATCGGGAATAGCCCTAAGTAACAGAGGAGGGGTTCTTTTAATGAGAAACCTGATTAAGAAAGCGATCAAGTACGGTCCCATTATTTATCCGATTGTGAAAAAGATGCGGAATAAACGAAGAACAAGATAACAAGGATAAACCCCTGTGCTTAAGCACAGGGGTTTTGATTATAGTTAATACGTTGTCACCTGGAATAATTTTTGAAGAATGTACAAGGCATATTTATAAGAAGAAAGGGAGTTTTGATATTTCTCGTAATCCACTGTGTATGTTCCATCTTCATTCGTCCATATTCTCTCAAAGTAACGATCAACCTCTTGGATAACTTCCTGATCATTTGAAGCTTGTAGTTGGATGTTTGTTTCCATGTTGTAATCATCCATGTTGCGAGAGGTATAGTTGCCTGATCCACCAACAATCGTGCTTTTCTCTTTCCCTTTAATATAGAGAAGTTTGGTATGAAATTGCTCTTTGTTTGTATCATACCAGCGGATCGTCAGGTGTTTCTTTCCCTGTTTCGTAAGTTCAGCTGTTATAGGTAAATTAGGCAACCCCATTTTTTGTTGACCGAATGCATTTTGATTAGGGTCAAGAATCAACCTTACGTCGACTTTCCGTTCTGTTGCGTCAACGATGGCATCGATGATGTCTCGATCGGCAAGGTAGAACATGCCGATATAAATGAGATCACCTTCTTTGGCGTCATCAATTGCAGTTACAACGCTATCCTGAATTTTACTTTCTGTTACAATTTGTGCCTTAATCCCTTTGGTAGCATCTTCATCAGAGATCGGTTTATCCGGGAATTTTGATACATCTCCTCCGGAAAAGCCAGCGACAGCTTTCTCCGACTTAACAAGCTCATTTATGATAGAGCCTTTCACCTTGAATGCAATATTGGAGTGAAACCCACTCGCATCGTGAGGATTGGCAGACATGATGATTCCAGCATCTTCTGTTGTAACGGTTTTTCGATGATTCGCCTTTACATTTAACAGTTCAAGGTAGGATCGCGCCGTCACTTTTGGTGCAGAGGGAGCCATTGGATTTGGAAGCCAACCTTTTCCGTCCTGTCCGAACCAGGAAAATACCATTCTCCATAATCCAGAATAAAACAAGCTAGGGTCGCGAAGTCGATCCAAATCTGTGAAAATGACTTCCGCCCCCATGTCTTCAATTCTTTTGATTTGTTTTGCTTCATGGGAACCATATGTTGTATTTACTTCATCACTTATTAGAATCACATTGAGGTCAGGTTTCTTTTTCATTGTCTCTACGACTGTTTGAGACAATTCTTCACTAATCTTTGGATAATCTCGCTTACCATCTGTATAGCCATTAAATAAAAAAAGATCTAATATGAGAAATTCATCCGCTTCTTTAATCGTTTGATTCACTTCTTCAAAAATGCTCTGGTCATAGACTTCTTTGTTATTTTTATCATACGTTAAATCATAGAGAAATTCGATTTCATCCCCACCTAGTTCATGAATTTCACTTGCATACGAAACTCCTTCTGGTAAGGGCTTGAAACGATGATAGGTTATAACCGATACGTAAATAAGAATGACAATACTAAATAATATCCAACGTTTTTTTCGATACCATGGCCGCTTTTTCATAAGTCTTGCTCCCTATCTTCTATTTTCTGTTTATATACCCTATGTCGTACAAAACTATCCCATCAATGGATGTGTTTTTTAGCAAGTTCAAATGTTGTTCGGATGCTGTCCTTAGGCTTATACTGATGGATAACCTCTGGAAGACAGAAAGAAGGTTTTTCTTGATGACAATGGAACAACATACGTATCATTTTGACACATATCCGCTGTTTGCCTTTATACCAATGGGAAAGAAAAATAAACGAATTCGGTCAGTTGGGCAAAAAGTACAAAAAGGGCTGCTTCATCGCCTTCACGAACATGTAAAACGAAAAGTCGATACTTTCACGGAGGAAGAGCGTAGGAAATTACAAGCATTTCTTGAGCATGATATGGAGGCTATATTGCCGATTCCCTTAAATAAAGAAGATGAATTATATCCACACTTCCTAAGACCAGAGCAATTAATCTGGCAATCTTTTTCACCGGTGCACGGTATACCAATTTACGAATCTTCAACCTATAGCCAATCGTATGTAACTCTTTCAACAGAGGAGCTTAATCATCATCTCGATCAGGTTCTACGCGATTATCTTTTTTGTGCAAATTTAGCTGAAAGAGAGCGGGGCGACTGGGAAAAACGAATTGTTGATAGTTTCCACCGGCATCCTTTTGTTCGATTAGCAGAAGAGAAGAAGGAAGTCGTTCAAGCAGTGGAAAAAATCAATCATTCCCCACTCATTTCGCTATTGAATTCTCCTGAAGATCTTTCTTTTTGGCGACACCGTGTAGAGATTGTCATGAGGCCGTATCGGGCCATTCCAAATGCGTGGTTATGGGAAAGAGTTTGCTCACATGACAAAGAAATGATTTTTCACTCATCTGCCTGGGAGATTGAATATTTTTGTGAATCGTGCGGATTTGCGGCTTTCTATTATATCACTAAAGACCAGGTGCGACTGAAAGAAGAAATAGATATGAATCGCGCACAGAAACGTATTGCAACTATTGAACGCCAATTTAATGAAATGGTAGAGAAAACCCCGCGTTTAGTTGAGAAAATAGAAGAAGTAGCGAATGCGATGTTGTCCTTTAAACCGTATGAAGGACTTTATGATGAGGTGCTGGCTCTCAAAAGCAGAATAGAAGCAACAAAAGAAGCACCACCCTCAGTCTCTTTGTATGAGCAGCTTAGAAAGGTGAGTCTTCCGGAAAAAAGAGAAGGCTCACCGCTCCTTTGGTTTTCAAACGTTTCGACTGATACTATTGAGCCGTTTAAACCGAGAACGATTTTACCTCCTGTGAACGAGGTAGAGCTAACACATGTAAGAGCCTATTTAGACAATCTTCTATCGTTAAGTACGTATCGTCCTGGGGATGGAGATCCGTATGTAACGATAAAGGGGAACGTGCTAACCTATGGGGAAATGAAGGGAGTGCTTCTATTCATCTCTTTACACGAACAGGCGCCATTGCACGTGATAACAAAAGTATTAACAGGACAAGCAACAAACGCGATACGAACCCAAGGATTGCATAAAGATGAAAACTTCGGTGTATTGAACTCCTGGGAAGAAAAACACGTGGTGAAAGCCATTAAATCGATGGAGAAAGACGGCTTTCTCGAGAAGCTTTTAAAAGGCTTTATGCTGACGGAGAAGGCGGATTTGCTATTAGATTGAGAGACGCTAGGCGATGCGGTAGGCATCGTCTTTTTCGTTGTAGAGAAATTTGCCATCACTAGTGAAACCTTTTTTTGTAAGTTTCGTAGAAAGAAGGAGAAGGTTACAGACGGAGGGGATTTTATGAACCACGGACCAGGCAAGGTTCTTTCTTTAAAGGGATTAACAAAATGGTATGGCGAGAAGCTTGTCCTTAATCATATCGATCTTGATGTCTATGAAGGACAAATTATCGGTTACATAGGACCAAATGGAGCAGGGAAAAGTACAACAGTTAAAATCATGCTTGGGTTAGAAACCTCTTATTCAGGCGAAGTGGAAATTTTCGGAGAGAATATTAAGGAAAGCGGTGTTGGTTATAAGAAGAGGATTGGATATGTACCTGAAGCAGCCGATCTTTATGATAATTTAACAGCGAGAGAATATTTAACCTTCACAGGAGAGCTTTATGGATTAACGGCTGATGCAGCAGATTATAAAGCTCGGTTACTCATGCGAGTTTTTGAGCTTGAAGAAGTCTATGATTCTCGCATTTCTTCTTACTCAAAAGGGATGAAACAAAAGGTTTTATTGATTTCGAGCTTGCTTCATGATCCAGACCTTCTATTTCTAGATGAACCGATTAACGGTCTTGATGCGAACAGTGTCATGGTTTTTAAAGAAATTCTTGCACAGCTCGCAGCACAAGGAAAAACGATTTTTTACTCGTCCCATATTATGGAGGTTGTTCAGAAAATAAGCAGTCGTATTCTTCTTTTAAATGATGGGAAAATCGTCGCGGATGGAAGTTTTGAGCAACTGAGGGAGAAAAATAAAGAGGGGTCTTTGGAAGAGATTTTTAACCAACTAACAGGATTTAGTGAGCATCAACATCTTGCGGAGGATTTTGTGCGAATTGTGCAGCGTGAACAGCTATGAAAAATTATCAGACGTTAAAAGTGCTTGATCTGTTTCGTAAGTTGTTTGAAGGATTTGAGATTGATTATCCAACAATGAGGCGTATTCTTCAGGTTAAGCTAACAATGGATGGTAGGCGGCCCACCACAATTATGAGCCAGAATAGGAATGGTAAGAAAAAGGAGGATTCGAACCAGTTTCTTAAATCACTCTGGTTTTATGCTTTTATTGGATTAACGTTAGTCCCTCTTTTATTTATAGGTGACAATTTCATGTTCAAAATGAGCTTGATTTTCGGTGTAGTCATGTTTCTAATTATGACAGCGATGATTTCGGACTTTTCTTCGGTTCTATTGGATGTACGTGATCAGACCGTTATAGGAACGAGACCAGTTGATTCTCGAACAATTAGTGCAGCAAGAGCGATTCACGTCACCATTTATTTGCTATTTCTAACTGCAGCCATTGTCCTTGTTCCTCTGATCGTTGGGATAGTTCAATTTGGCATTGTATTTGGGATCCTATTTGTAGTCACTGTACTATTTAGCGATTTGTTCATTGTTGCCATCACAGCCCTCCTTTATTATGTGATTTTAAAATTCTTTGGTGGGGAACGCTTGCGGGATATTATTAACTATGTGCAAATAGGTCTTTCCTTTACAATTGTCGTAGGTTATCAAGTGCTTGCTCGCGCTTTTGAGTTTCAGGGAGTACAGGCGAGCTTTGAACCAGTATGGTGGAATATGTTTTTGCCGCCAGTCTGGTTCGGTGCGCCATTTGCTGTTGTTCTCAATGGTGCTAACGGTTGGTATTACGATGTTTTTATAGCACTAGCCATTCTCATACCAATCATTGCTTTATGGATTTACCTTTCACTATTACCGACATTTGAAAGAAATCTACTGAAATTAATGGACCAAACAGGACCATCTAAAAAGAAAGCGACAAAAGGAATGAACCGCTTAGCTTCGCTTTTAACAACGAGTAAAGAGGAACATGCTTTTTATCAATTTGCAGAGAGAATGTTGAAGAATGAACGAGATTTAAAGCTTAAAATCTATCCTTCATTAGGGT
This sequence comes from Bacillus sp. RAR_GA_16, assembly GCF_020165985.1. Taxonomy (GTDB): domain Bacteria; phylum Bacillota; class Bacilli; order Bacillales; family Guptibacillaceae; genus Guptibacillus. The sequence goes on along the minus strand of NZ_JAIUKZ010000001.1, from coordinate 329,749 downwards.
TTGCGATCATCTTTCCGTTTGTTTTTCTTTACAATGGCTACTCTGCTGGACAATCTTTAGAAAGTATTCGTTCAGGGCGAATGTATTTAACGATCTATGCCAGTATGATGATGATTCCGGGCATTGTGATTATGCTTCAATATTCTAGCAAGAGCAAAGGGGCATGGATTTATCACGTAACGCCAATTAAACATTTTGGAGTAATGATAAAAGGGACACTAAAAGCCTTTCTGACTCGTCTCTTTGCCCCGATATTTATTGTGATTAGTATTCTTTACGGTCTTTTATTTGGCATCCGAATTATTCCTGACCTGATGATCGTTCTCTTAATCGCTATCGTTTATAGTGTGATTTGCTTCGGAATTCTGAAAGGGACGCTTCCTTTCTCACAGCCATTTGAATCTGCTGGACAAAGTGATGGGTGGAAAACAATTCCGTTTGCTTTATTAATCCCTGTATTTGGGGGTATTCATTTCGCCCTCACTTATGTTCCATTCGGCACGTGGGCCTATCTCCTCATTCTATTATTGGTTGTTCCACTTACATGGCAGAAAGGACTTCAACGGTGACAGGCACCCGCGCATTTTGTCGAATGAAAACCCGCCCTAATGCGTTTAGGGCGGGTTTTCATGTGGTACGAATCAATCGATTAGATGCTTTCATTCCCCTTCATGTTTCTTGCATAGATCACCATAATGACTGCAGATAAAGCCATTAAGACGAACAAAAAGGCATACGTTAGCTGGAAGGATGGCGTACTGTACGTTAAGCCGTTCAGCTCTAGTAGTATTCCTCCAGCTACTGAACCGGATGCGCTCCCGACGTATTGGATGAGTTGTTTCATCCCAATTCCGGTTGCGATTTCTTCAGAAGGAAGGATACGCGATACTTCATTTGTCGTACTGGATGAAAGACTTGAGAAGCCGAAGCTTGTGAACATGTAGCCAATCATAATCATGTACTCATTAAGTGGAGAAAGGAAATAGAATATCACGGTTGATAGCAGAAGCAGCCCGTGAGCAAGGTAGATCACCTTCCTATTTCCATAGCGATCAAGCAGTCTCCCCACGTAAATAGCTGCTACAGCGGAAAGCATAGCCCCTGGGAAAATAATATACCCAACAACAGAAGGACCTTTCTCGTAAACGTTCTGCAGCATGAGCGGCATAAGTAATAAGATAGCAAAATGCGTCGTAAATCCAAGATAGCTCATATAAAGAAGCTTTCGGTAACCTTTATTCTTAAAAAGAGAAGGCTGAATAAAAGGAGCATCGGTTCTTGTGATCCGAAGCCAGAGCAGTCCACCCACAATAATCCCAATAGCTAGAAACAGCCAGTTAAATGTTGAGATATAGAGCAGAAAGCTTGTTACAGTAGCTCCAGTTAATAGGCCGCCAGTTAGATCAAAGCTTCCCTTCCGAACCTCCTCTTCAGGCAGACGACGAAAGAGAATTGGAATAAGTAAAACAACAAACAACGTGACGGTGAAAAGGTAGTTCCAGTTAAGATACTCCGTTACCACACCGCCTACAACTGGACCAAGACCGAAACCAAGTGATGAGGCAGAGGCAATCAGCGCCATGGCTCTTCCACGCCGTGCAAATGGAATGAACCGTCCTGCGAAGACCATGGCTAGTCCTGGAATGGCAGCTGCTCCTGTTGCTTGTAACAGTCGTGCAGCAAGTAGAAGTGGAAATGTCGTCGCAAAGAAACCAAGGATTGAGCCTACTCCAAATATAGCCATTCCTGTCATTAAGAGACGCCTGATTGGAAGGTAATCCGATAGGCGCGTGTACGTAATCGTAAAAATCGCCAGGATGATTGAGTAACCTGAAACAATCCAGGCGCCATCTGCAGGGGATAGGTTAAATTCAGATAGTACGTTAGGAAGTGCTACATTAAACATTGTTGTATTCATCACGACAAGCCATACGGCCACGCTTAGAAGAAGAATGGTTCTGAAATAGCTTGAAGTTGTTTTTTCGTTCATTAAAACCCTCCTGATGCGTTAGTAAAGCACCAGCTTATTGTAAACGATAAAGACACAGTTCGTCTCATTTCACGGTTTCAGCTTTGTTCATTCTGTTTCTTACCCATCCTTTTTGCCAAAAGCTCCTTGGCTTGATTGTAGGAAAGACCAGAGTTTGCATTAAGGCGTTTTACCGTCTCAATATCCGTTCCTGATTTTGTTTTCATGATGAATCACCACCTTTCCTCCTTAGTGTCTGAACTGACAGGGGCATTTATCCTTTAAGAATCCTGGTTAATAGATGGGAAAGAATACGTGATATAATGCAAGCAGAATAAAAAACACGAAAAGTTAGGATGACACGATGAGGAACGAACGAAGCGTGCAGGTGCAAGCAAAGCATCAGAAGAAATTTATCAAAGGGTATCCGCTCATTTTTAAAGAAGCAATCGTAAATGCAGATGGCTTAAAAGAAGAAGGAGTCATTCTCAGGCTTGAAGATGAGAAAGGAAAATTTATCGCAAAAGGCTATTATGGAAGGCAAAACAAGGGATTCGGGTGGGTCCTTTCACAAAACGAAAACGAAGCAATTGATCTCGATTTTTTTGTTAGGAAAATTCAAACCGCGCTTCAACACAGACGCTCCTTTTTTAACGACCCGTCGACGACTGCCTTTCGCATTGTAAATGGTGAAGGAGATGGTCTGGGGGGTCTAACGATTGACTATTTTGATGGATACTACCTCATTAACTGGTATAGTGAGGGAGTTTATTCATTTAAGGACGCTGTTATTGGGGCGTTAAAGCAGCTCGTTGATTATAAAGGAATCTATGAGAAAAAGCGATTTGATGCGAAAGGGCAGTATGTAGAAGATGATGATTTTGTAGCTGGGGAGCGTGGCGAGTTTCCGCTAATCGTAAAAGAAAATGGTGTGAACTTTGCAGTATATCTAAACGAAGGAGCAATGGTTGGCGTTTTTCTTGATCAGCGTCCGGTTCGTAAATTAATTCGCGATAAATATGCGAAGGGAAAAACGGTGTTAAATACGTTCTCTTATACGGGCGCATTCTCCGTGTTTGCGGTTGAAGGCGGGGCAACTCACACAACAAGTGTTGATCTTGCGAATCGCAGTCTAAATAAGACGATTGAGCAATTTAGCGTGAACGACATTGATTATGAAGAACAAAATATTCTTGTTATGGACGTGTTTAAGTATTTTAAGTATGCCGTTAAGAAAAATTTATCGTTCGATATGGTCATTCTAGATCCCCCAAGCTTCGCGCGATCTAAGAAACATACGTTTAGTGCTGCAAAAGACTATAAAGATCTTCTGAAGGATGCGATTTCGATTACAGAGGATAACGGTGTGATTGTTGCTTCTACGAACTATAGCGGCTATGACATGAAAAAGTTTAAAGGCTTTATAGACCAAGCGTTTAAAGAATCGAATGGAAGCTATCAGCTGCTTGAAGAATTTACGCTTCCAGAAGATTTTCGAACGGTAAAAGAGTTTCGGGAAGGAAATTACCTGAAAGTCGTTTTTATCAAAAAAGTGAGGTAGTTTCACTCTCCTTATAAAAAGGGAATAAAAGAGATATAACGAATGAGAAGGGGAGAAACAATGAAGCTACTCGTTTTCGGAGCTACTGGTGGTACAGGAAATGCTTTTGTCAGGCAAGCGATTGCGGCAGGTCATACCGTTACAGCATTTGTTCGAACGCCTTCAAAACTTGAAACATCTCACAAGAACTTATCAGTTGAAATTGGTGATGCCATGCAGGCTGCGGATGTAAAGCAAGCAATGTCATCAGAAGTGGACGCAGTTGTTTCGTGCCTTGGGGCAAGTGGACTTGGCAAAACAACTGAACTTTCAACGATGACGACTAACATTCTAGATGCGATGAGTCTTCATGGTATTCATCGCATCGTGTATATGGCTTCTGCTGGGATCTATAAAGAAATTCCGGGTGTAACAGGTTTCATTGCAGGAAAACTGTTACAGAACGTTTTAGCTGATCACCGAAGGGCAGCTGATGTTCTTGAAGCAAGTGAAACGGAATGGACAATTGCTCGTCCGATGGGTTTGACGAACGATGACCGTACTGGGGAATATCGGAAAGCTCGCAAAGGGATACCTAAAGGGGGGCGCCGTATTTCAAGAGAAGATGTAGCTGACTTCATGCTTCAAACGGTGAGCCATCATCTTTATCTTCGAGAATCCATTGGACTTGCCTACTAGAAAAGCACCGTGAAGGTTTCCTTCACGGTGCTTTTCCTTATACAGAAACTTCTTGAGCGTGAATGACTTGTTCACCTACAGCTTTGATTAACTCTGGTGGCAGGGGATAATTAAGAGCGGCTGGATCCATTTTCACAGCTGCAACAGTAGCATCGAGTGCTTCAGGAGGAATCGAATAATCCTTAAAATTTGCAGGCAGTCCAATGTTCTGCTGCATGTCTTGAATTTTTGCGATGACTTCCTTTAACAGCACCTGTTTTTCCTTGCCTGATGTTTCTAAATGCAGGGCTTCAGCAAGCTCTTTAATTTTTGGAAGGTAAAGATCTGGAAGAGACGCCATCACGACCGGTAGAAAAACCGCATTGGCCAGGCCATGTGGAATACGGAATAGTGCGCCATAAGCATGAGCAAAATTGTGAACAGGAATGGCATTGAGTGCGAAGCTAAATGCGGTAATGCTCATCATACTTGCTTGTAGCATTTCCATGCGTGCATGAAGATTTTCTCCGTGTTTTACCGCAATGGGAAGGTGGGACTCAATAAGGCGAATGGACTGAAGGGCATAGGCATCGGTTAAAGCCGTAGCTGTTGGGGATGCCAGGGCTTCAATTGCATGTGTTAAGGCATCGAATCCAGTAAATGCAGTAATTTTAGCCGGCAATCCGGTGGTCAATTCAGGATCTAAAATAGCCATATCAGCATTAATGAATGGATGTATGATATTGGTCTTCATCTTTATTTCTTCGTTATAAATGACGGCGATCGGTGATACTTCTGATCCAGTTCCTGCAGTCGTCGGAATGGAAATATGGGGGATTGGCATGTAGGTTGCTTCTGGCCAAGATAAATAAAGAAGGCCACCAGGGATTGCTTCTTTGATATCCGTTATTCCGTGATGAAGGGCATACTTAACTCCTTTAACGGTGTCCATTACGCTTCCTCCTCCGACAGCAAGGAGCCCATCAGCACTGACTTCCCGAGCAAATTTAAGTGCTGCGTTCACGTCTTTACTCCCTGCATCCTGATGGATATCAAGGTAAACGCCTGCAAGTTCAGGGCCAGTCCCGTGCGGGGTTAGTTCAAAGATTTCCTTGATTTTCTCAACGATCCCTGCCTGCTCAAGCCCACGATCACTAAAGAGAACCACTCGCTTTGCTTCCAGTCCTTTGAAAAGATCGGGGACAAGTGCGCGAGTACCAGCGCCCCTATGAATGGCGGTTCGAAGCATATACTGTGAATAAGTTAAAGACATACGTTTCAACCTCCTTTATTAAGATTGATTTGAAAAGAGTAGACTGTACCAGGATCGCTTCTCAACTTCTGGAACCATGGACGTATGAACATGCTTTACCTGAGTATACGCATCAAGGCAATGCTTGCCCATCTCTCTACCAATCCCACTTTGCTTGTATCCTCCAAATGGCGCATCATTTCTCAGCATATGCCAGTCATTAATCCAAACAACACCTGCACGTAGTTTTCGAACAACTTGATAGGCTTTGTTGACATCACGCGTCCAAACACCCGCAGCAAGGCCATAGATCGTATCATTTGCCATCTTGATCGCATCATCAACATCGCTATAGCGAATGACAGATAGGACAGGACCGAAAATTTCTTCCCGCGCAATGGTCATGTCATTTGTCACATCAGCAAAAATTGTTGGAGCGATAAAATGGCCTTTCTCGCAGCCTTTCACGTTCACCTCATGACCACCGCAGATGAGACGAGCGCCTTCCTGTTTGCCTTTCTCGATATACGATAGAATGGATTCCTTTTGTGTGGCAGAAATGACTGGTCCCATATCTGTCGCTTGGTCAATCGGATTACCGAGCACAAGTTTTTCAGATAGCTCTTTAAGACCATCGATTACTTGATCATACAATTGATCTGGAACAAATAATCTCGTTCCGCTTTCACATAGCTGACCTGAATGAAGAAATACGCCGAACAGACTACCCGGTAGAGCAAGGGAAAGATCTGCGTCTTCAAGAATGATAGAAGGTGATTTCCCCCCGAGCTCGAGCGTTGTATTTTTTACTGTGCCAGAAGCGAGACTCATAATATGACGGCCGACTTCTGTGGACCCGGTAAAGGCAATTTTGTCGACTTTAGGGTGTGTTGCAAGTGATTCACCAACGTCTTTCCCGCTACCTGTCACCACATTGATGACGCCTTTAGGCACAACCTCAGAAATAATTTCCGCCAGGCGAAGCGTTGTCAGCGGTGTGTAGCTTGCAGGCTTAATCACAATCGTATTTCCCATAGCGAGGGCTGGAGCGATTTTCCACGTTGCAATTAACATTGGCATGTTCCATGGCGTAATGGCTGCACATACGCCGATTGGTTCACGCCAAATAAAGTTATGAGCAGGTCCTGGAAATGGTGGCGAAGGGAGTGTTTCTGAATAGGTGTAATCAAGCACAAACTTGCCGAGCGTTTGGAAGAGATCGACCATTTGAATAAGGTCATTTGAACCAAGGCGTCTGACTGTACCACCTGAAGAGAGCGCTTCTAAAGCAATGAGCTCTTCAGCATTCTCCATGATTTTCTGAGCAATGGCATACAGCATTTTCGATCTTTTTTTAGGAGGCATATCGCGCCAATCGTCCTTTTCGAAAGCTTCAGAAGCGGCTTTAACTGCCAGGTCTACATCTTCTGCTGTACCACCTGTTACTTTTGCAATCACATCGCCTGTCGCAGGATTCCTTACGTCAAATAGCTGCCCTCCTTTTGATGGAGACCATTCTCCATTGATGAAGAGGGGAAATGATTTGATTTCAACGTTAACGGACATCTTTTTTCCTCCTTTACATTAAAGAACTCCGACATCTGATTCCGTGGTGCGATAAATCTCGTTAATGCTTTTTCCTTTTGCCCGCGCAAGAATCTCCATTCGAATGGAGAGTTGCTTCATCGAAAAAGCCATTGTCGCATCGAGCGTATTTCCGAAGGCGCTATGCGTTCTATCTCCGATTCCTTCCTGTGTTAACTGTGCTGCAAGGGGAGCGAGTTGATTCATCTTGTTCTGAACAAGATCAAACAGTTGTGGATGCTCAGCGATGAGCCGTTGTAACAAAAATGTTCCGTAACCAATATGACGCGATTCATCCTTCTTAAGTAATCCGATGCCTTTCATTAGTCCTGGCATCACATTTGCTTTGGCAAGAGATTCATAGAAAGAGAAGTAACCTGTTTCGGCTAGAACCCCTTCGACGAACATGTTGTACACAGTAGAAGCTTCCGCTAATGCTTCAGGTGAGTGATCATGCTGGAGCTTCTCCATGGCCTCAGGCAAGATTGAGTAAAAAATGTCATGGTAGGTTTGCGAGTGAAAACGTGAGAGGTCACCTGTTTGACCAATTTCGTTTAGAAAAATGCGAAAAAACTCTGTATGTTTGGCCTCTTCGTACAAAAAAGTGGTTAAGTACATCTCTTCTTCCAATCTTCCTTCTTTGGCAATCACCATAATTAAAGGAAGGAGATCAAGCGTTACGGCTTCCTCCCCAGCTTGAAACTGAGAGACGAGTCTTAGTATTTCTTCTTGCTGATCGCCGGTAAGAAATTGCCAGTCTTTCACATCTTGAGTGAAATCAATCTCTACTGGGTTCCAACTCCCAAATTTCTTCGCTTTTTGATAAAGACGAAAAGGTAGCAAATCTTTATTAAGGCCACGAGCACTCGTTGTAATCATTTCTTTTCGCATCTCATACCGCCCTTCCTTGCGATTTCAATGAGCACCTTCTATAATAAAAGAGCAATCTTAGAAAGCGCTTACATAATTAGTTTAACGAACGATGTCCAAAGATTATATTCCTGAAAAGATAGGGGGGAATTATGTCGATGCATGAGGAAGTGTGGATGCGCTCTTTTCATCGGATCATCGCGATAAATGATCCAATCCATCGTTGTGAAGTCATGATTCAGCAGTGCCTTAATCATTTTCCATTCATGCGGGCAAGTATGTTCACTTTTTCCTATTTTACAAGTATGGGGGAAGGGATTCTTCGTGTTGACCGTCATGGTGTCTTTTCGATGAACACCATTCGTGAAGACGTAAGGCGCATTCCGCCCATCCAACGTGCCCTTCTTACGAATAAACCAGCCTTTTTGATGATGGATCAACATCATCAACTTTTCCCCGAGGAATACATCGAAGCCTATGATTTAACTTCTGTCTTAATTATCCCGTTAAGCATTGAACGCATTGCCATCGGATGCGTGCTTCTCGATGAAAAAGAAGAAGGGGTAACGATTCATCAAGGTCTTATTGACGATGTAATGATTTATTTTCAACACGCACTCGCTTATTTGCTACCTTCCACTCCAACTACACCAAGTCCCTTAAGTAAACGCGAAACGGAAGTACTACAGTATGCAGCTGACGGTTATAGCACGAAGGAAATGGCCGGTATGTTACACATAAGTGACTTCACAGCTCGAGATTATATGAGCTCAGCCATTCGCAAGGTAAAAGCCAATCATCGTGCAGAAGCTGTTGCAAACGCGTTGAGAGAAAAGTGGATTCAATAGCTCATCGCCTAAACTTTTCTTGAATATTGATGGAATTTTCAGTAAACTTAAAATACTGACCAGTTGGTATTTTAAGTGAAGGAGGATTTTATAATGGAGTCGGCTAAGAACGTTCACTACCGTACGTGTCCGCTTTGTGAAGCGACGTGTGGTTTAGAAATCCACACTGTTAATGGAGAAGTGACGCATATTGAGGGAGATAAGCAGGATCCTTTTAGTAAAGGGTATTTGTGTCCAAAAGGATTTAGTTTAAAGGAACTTCATCACGACCCAGACAGAATCAGAGAACCAATGGTAAGGAAAGGTTCAGAATGGTTTACGGTGAGCTACGAAGAAGCTTTTAAGGAAGTGAGAAAAGGGCTTCGAGGAGTGATTGAAAAACACGGGCGGGATGCAGTTGGCGTCTATCTTGGAAACCCAAATGTGCATAATTTATCAGGTATGCTTTACTTGCCGATTTTTTTACGCGCGCTTGGAAGTCGTAATCAATACTCTGCTAGTACTGTTGATCAGATTCCCAAACAGCTAGCAGCAGAGTTTATGTACGGTAGCGACTTTAGCATACCGATCCCAGATATTGATCGTACGCAGTATTTTCTAGTTATTGGCGCGAACCCGATCATTTCAAACGGAAGCTTAATGACGGGTCCAAATATGCGCGCGAGACTTAAAGCTTTGCAGGATAGAGGAGGGCGTCTCGTTGTTGTCGATCCAGTTCGTACAGCTACTGCAAAACTAGCGGATTCCCATCATTTTATTAAACCAGGTACAGATGGGTATTTATTATTTAGCATTCTTCACACCTTGTTTGATGAGGGTTTAACGAAGGAGTCATATCTTGCTGAACATGTAAATGGCCTATCAGAAGTAAAGGAATTGGCAAAAGATTTTCCTCCTGAAAAGATGGCAGCCGTGTGCGGTCTTGAATCAGAAACGATTCGAAGCATTGCAAGGGATCTTTCTTCTGCCACGTGCGCTGCTGTTTATGGACGAATGGGAACGTGTACGCAGTCGTTTGGAACAGTTAATAGCTGGTTAATTGATGTAATTAATTATGTAACAGGCAATTTAGATCGTGAAGGCGGAGTCATGTTCACAACACCCGCTACTGGAGGAAGAACGTCTAAGAAAGGCTATCGATTTGATCGTTTTAGAAGCAGAGTAAGTGGAAGGCCAGAAGTATTAGGGGAGCTACCTGTTAGTTGTATGGCGGAAGAAATGGATACACCTGGCGACGGACAAATGAAAGCGTTTGTTACAGTTGCAGGGAACCCTGTTCTATCTACCCCGAATAGTAAGCGTTTACAAAGTGCGTTGGAAAATCTTGATTTTATGGTAAGTGTAGACTGTTACCTAAATGAAACGACCAGAAAGGCAAACGTGATCTTACCGGCACCTACACCGCTTGAACGCTCACATTATGACCTTTCCTTTTACCAGCTTTCGGTTCGAGATATTTCTCACTATTCGCCACCTGTTTTTGAAAAGAAAGAAGGTCAGCTCGATGAGTGGGAAATTCTACTCAATCTTGCGATGTTAGTTGGAGAGGATGAGCCAGATCAAGATGGTATTACCAAGCTAGATAATGCGACAATTCACTACCTTATCAAAAAGGACATTACAAATGATCGGTCACCAATTTATGGGTGCAATCTAAAGGATATAGTAAAAGCGTTAGAGGGACAAACAGGCCCAGAGCGAATGCTTGATTATATGCTCCGTTCAGGACCTTACGGCGATCATTTCAAACAGCAGGATGGGTTAAGTTTAAAGAAACTTAAAGAGAACCCACATGGGATCGATTTAGGAGCGTTAAAACCACGAATTCCAGAAATCCTGCTCACGCATACGGGGAAAATTGAGCTTGCTCCTAAATTAATTTTAGAAGATGTCACAAGGCTTAAGAAAGAGGCGAGCAGCTCCGCTATGCTCTTAATCGGTCGAAGAAATCTACGATCGAATAATTCATGGATGCATAACTTACCTGTGCTGATGAAAGGAAAAGATCGGTGTACACTATGGCTTCATCCAACAGATGGAGAGAAGCTTAAGATTCAAGATGGCGAACTTGTTGAGGTGCAATCAGAGGTAGGACGTCTTGAGGTAATCGTAGAGTTAACAAACGACATTATGCCGGGAGTAGGTAGCATTCCCCACGGCTATGGACATGGACTTAGCGGTATGAAGATGGGGGTGGCAAAAGAAAACAAAGGCGTGAATACAAATGTATTAAGTGATGAAAAACGACTTGATGCTGTCTCAGGAACCGCCGTATTAAATGGCATTCCCATTAAAGTTAGCAAAATAGGTAGTAGGAGGGAGAAGCATGGCGCTGTACGCACTGAATCTATTTAACGTAAAAGATGGTGAAGAATATGCTGAATATGCGAGGCGAGCAGAAGAACCGCTGCGCCAATATGGTGGCAAAGTTGTAGCCTATGGGAAGCTTCACTCATCTCCAGAGGGAGACATTGCGCCGAGGCAAGTGATGATGCTTGTTGAGTGGGAATCGAAAGAAGGAATTTACAACTACGTGAATGATCCTAACCTTGAAGATTTACACCCACATCGTGAGCTTGGCGTCGATGATTTTGTTTGGCATTTGTTTGAAAAGCTAGAAGATCTGCGTCCTGTATTGAAATGAAGAAAGCCCCCGCAAAAGAAAAATTGCGGGGGCTTTCTTCATTTTATTCTTCGATTGGGAACCAGCCAGGTACGCTGAATATCGCGTTCCAAAGCGGATCAGGTAAAACGAGTTCTTGCTGTGCATCTTTCCGTAACGTTACACGAATGTTTTCTTCGTCTCCGTTCTGGACTTTCTCTACCCAGTTCGGTTCCATGATCATTTCGCGACCAAGGGCAATGAGAGGCACGCCCGTATCTAGGGCTTTTTCTACATCATCTGGAGTATGAAGAGAGCCGACACCAATAACAGGAACAATGTGACCGATTCGTTCTTTGATCATTTCCATTCGTGGTGTTGTGTCTTCCTCACGCATCGAACCTTGATAGAAATCGGATAGGGAGACGTGAACATAATCCAGATTGCGTGTGGCAAGCACATCTACAAGCTGAAGAGTGTCATCCATTGTGATTCCAGGATTTTCACGTTCTTCAGGTGAGATGCGATAACCAAGAACGAAAGCACCACTAGCGTGTTTTTTGATTGCTGCTTGGACAGATTCTAAGACAGCTAATGGGAATTTCATGCGATTTTCAAGGCTTCCACCCCATGCATCTTCTCTTCGGTTTGAATGAGGAGAAAAGAACTGTTGAAGAAGGTACGTATTTGCACCATGAAGTTCTACCCCATCAAACCCCGCTTCAATTGCCCTTCGCGTTGCTTCACCGAAAGCTTGAATGGTTTCTTGAATTTCATCTTCTGTCATAGCACGAGGTGTTTTTGAACCTTCACGCTCAGCTGGGACCGCACTTGCGCTAAGGATTTCTTCATCTGGAACGAGCTCTGGCGGGCACATTCTGCCGCCATGGAAGATTTGTAGAATGGCTTTTGCACCTTCAGCATGAAGGGTATCTGCCAATTTCTTGAGGCCTGGAATCTGTTCATCTCGGTTTGCCCCAATTTCACCAGCGAAGCCTTTTCCGTGCGGAAGCACATAAGCACAAGCGGTAATAACGGCGCCTACTCCGCCAGAGCGTTTTTCATAATAAGCGAGCTCCTGTGCGGATACGGTACCATCATCATTGGATAAGAAATTGGTCATTGGAGCAAGCATGACACGATTTTTTAATTCTATCCCTGAAGGTAGCGTATACGATTGTAGCATTTTTCGATTCGAAGTCATTGTGTTCCTCCTTTTATACCTATACTGTAATTCCAACCCTTACAGTTTAGCATGGCAGATCATTCTTTGTCTTATCATGTGCATTCTAAGATGGAACGATATAAAAAACCGCCAAAATTGGCGGTTGAAAGTGTAAAATTAAATTCGCTTTGATGAAATCGCTTCGCGCATTAATTGAAGGGAGTGCTGGGATTTTTCTTTTCGAGCAATCATAATGTTCACGTAAAGCGCATCAACAAGACTTAACTGTGCAATCCTAGATGCGAGGGCTTCCGAGCGAAAGTCTGTTTCCTGTGAAACAGTATAGAGAGGAATGTCGACTTTTTTACTAAGAGGGGAAGTAGCTAGGTTCGTGATGGCGATTGTCGTTGCACCTGTTCCACGTGCAATGTCAGCAACACGTAACATATCTTTATTCGTACCAGAATGAGAAATCAAGACAGCAACATCGCTACTTGAGAGCTGAGAAGCTGACATGATTTGCAGATGCGCATCGCTATAGGACGTAGAACGTAATCCTGTTCGAATAAATTTATGCTGAGCGTCCATCGCAATAATTCCAGAACCACCATTCCCATAGAATTCAATATGCGTTGCTTTTAATAAAATTTGAACAGCCTGGTCAATCGTTGCGTCATCCAGAATGTGATACGTATCTTCAAGCGTCCGAATATTTGACCGAAGGACCTTTTCGGCAACCTCTTTTGTGGAGTCGGTTTCTGTAATCGTTTCATGAATATCCTGAATGGGATTTACAATTTCAGCTGCAAGGGCAATCTTCATCGCTTGAAAACCTTTGAAGCCAATTCGTTTACAAAACCGGAAGACGGTAGCATCAGCTACGTTCAAGTCTTCAGCTACCTGATTAATGGTACTATGAATAATTTTATTTGAATTATTTAATATATAATCCGCAACCTGTCGTTCTTTTTCGCTAAATTGCGAGTAAGAAGAGCGGATTCTAGGAAGGCAGTGACGGGTTTCCGTGTCGGACATGTTCATTCTCCTCTCTTTCACTCCTGATTTTATCATTGTAACCGATTACAATTAAGATGAAAATAGATTCCGCTCAACCAATTGAAACAAAAAATATTTAATGTATAATTAGTATATAGGAAAAAATATTTCATTCGTATAAGGAGTTTTTCATATGAACGTCGGATTAATTGGTCTTGGCAAGATGGGTTACAACCTTGCCCTAAATTTACGTGATCATGAACATAACGTCATCGTGCATGATGCAAACGATGAACAGGTTCAAAAAATGAATGAAGAGGGGTTTGCTGGAAAGCACTCTCTTAAAGAAGTTGTTGAATCATTAGAGGCACCGCGTATCCTATGGATGATGGTTCCTTCAGGTGATATTACAGAAGCGGTCACAACTGAATTGTCTACGCTTCTTGAGAATGGCGACATTATCATTGATGGTGGTAATTCTCATTACAAGGATTCAAAACGCAGAGGCGAAATGCTTTTGGAAAAAGGTATTCACTTCTTTGATGTTGGAACAAGTGGTGGGAAGTCAGGTGCACGAAATGGCGCTTGTACTATGATCGGTGGAGATAGCACTGTATTTGAAACAATTGAGCCTTTATTTAAGGACATTTGTGTAGAAAATGGCTATCTCTATACTGGCGAGTCTGGCAGTGGTCACTTCCTAAAAATGGTCCATAATGGCGTAGAATATGGCATGATGCAATCCATTGCGGAAGGCTTTGATCTATTAAGTAAAAGTGAATATGACTTTGATTACGAAAAAGTGGCGCGCGTATGGAACAATGGTTCTGTTATTCGCTCATGGTTAATGGAATTAACAGAGTCTGCATTTTCTAAAGATGCAAACCTTGATGAAATTCGCGGAGTGATGAATTCTTCAGGTGAAGGAAAATGGACAGTTGAAACAGCCCTTGATCTTCAAACAGCAACGCCTGTAATCGCTCTTTCCTTAATGATGCGTTATCGTTCATTAGAGGACGATACATTCACTGGTAAAGTTGTTGCTGCACTACGTAATGAATTCGGCGGTCATGCAACTGAAAAAAGTAATTAATTTAAAAAAGTAGAGAAGGGAAGCATGTTGACATAAACATGCTTCCTGATCTTTTGTGTAGGAACTACTCATTTAACTTATTTGAACGCGCTTACAGATGAGCTCATTGAGCTCAGAAGAACATTCGTATCATGCGGATGTAAAAGCTATACTATAAGTGGAATAAACAACAACGTAGGAGGAATGGCTTATGACGATGAATGAACAATATATGATCGGTGTCGATATCGGTACAACGAGTACAAAAGCCGTTCTATTTAATAATGACGGACAGCCTGTTTCAAAACATAATGTGGAGTATCCGCTCTTTACTCCAACACCAGCAACGGCAGAACAAGATCCTGAACAAATTCTTCTAGCTGTTGTCGAGTCCATTCGGACGGTGATACAAGATAATCAGCTGAGTGGTAAGCAAGTCAAATTTGTTTCATTTAGCTCAGCTATGCACAGTTTAATTGGAGTAGATGGAAAAGGAAAACCACTGACGAACTGCATTACATGGGCAGACAACCGAAGTGCACAGTGGGCTGAGAAGATAAAAAATGAGATGGATGGGCATGAAATTTATCGCCGTACAGGCACGCCTATTCACCCCATGTCACCCCTTTCAAAGCTGGTTTGGCTAAAAAATGATGAAAGTGAATTATTTCAATCAGTAGCAAAGTTTATTTCAATAAAAGAATACGTTTTCTATCGCTTTTTCCATGAGTATGTGATTGACTATTCAATCGCTTCTGCAACAGGTTTATTTAATTTAGAACAGCTTAATTGGGAT
Source organism: Bacillus sp. RAR_GA_16 (assembly GCF_020165985.1). Lineage (GTDB taxonomy): Bacteria > Bacillota > Bacilli > Bacillales > Guptibacillaceae > Guptibacillus. The sequence continues at coordinate 314,377 of NZ_JAIUKZ010000001.1, read as the reverse complement.
GAAGAAGCGCTTGAAATTGCTGGAATCACAGCGGAACAATTATCAAAGCCTGTTTCAACAACGCATATGATGTCAGGGTTAAAAGCACCATATATTGAAGAGACAGGACTTACTTCTTCCACTAATTTCATCATCGGTGCAAGTGATGGCGTTTTATCGAACCTCGGCGTTAATGCGATTGAGCCAGGCGTTGTAGCTGTCACAATTGGGACAAGTGGAGCGATTAGAGCCGTAACCGACCGCCCAGTCACAGACCCAAAAGGACGCATTTTCTGTTACGCACTTACTGAAGATAAATGGGTTGTAGGGGGGCCGGTAAATAACGGTGGGATTACATTCCGATGGGTACGCGATCAATTTGCAGCATCTGAAACAGAAACAGCGAAACGCCTTGGGATTGATACGTATGAAATACTCACGCGTATTGCTGAACAGGTGAACCCTGGCTCTGACGGTCTTCTTTTCCATCCATACCTTGCTGGCGAACGTGCTCCATTATGGAATTCAGATGCGCGCGGAAGTTTCTTCGGCCTTGCCATGCATCACAAAAAAGAGCACATGATCCGTGCCGTACTTGAAGGGGTTATTTACAACCTATACAGTGTCTTGCTTGCACTTGAAGAGCTAATTGGTGAACCGAAGCAAATTAAAGCAACAGGCGGATTTGCTCGATCAGCTCTATGGAGACAAATGATGGCCGACATCTTTAACCAAGAAGTAACCGTTCCAGAAAGCTATGAAAGCTCTTGCCTCGGTGCCATCGTTCTTGGTAAAAAAGCGCTCCGCGAAATCGACTCACTAAGCATCGTCTCAGATCTAGTAGGAGATACATTTAGCCATGAACCTAAAAAAGAAAACGTCCAAATCTATTCAGAACTACTCCCAATCTACATCAGAATCTCAAGAAAACTAACCGAAGAATACACAGCCATAGCCAACTTCCAAAACAAAACATTAGGGAATAAGTAAAGCGAAAAAACCCCGTTTAGACCCGGCAGACACTGGAGCCTTTCAAAATGAACACGTTTTTTGTGTTCAAATTGAAAGGTGAAGTGGCCGAGGGTCTGGGGTTTTGTAGCTAGCACAAGCTAAAGCATATGTGTCACGCCTCCATCAATACAAACAATACAAAAAGGACAGCCGTCGAGGCTGTCCTTTTTGTATTGCTAATATTAATGCTTAATCGCTTCTTTTAAAATAACAGTTGCTTGATCTAACTCGACATCTTTTGTCAGAACGATCTCGCTTATGAGAAACTGCTGGGCGTTTTCCAGTAGTTTTTTATCGTCAGTTCCGAGTGGTCGTTTCTTGTTTAGGGCAACGAGCTCACGGAATCACTTCCACATGATTGTGGATGTCACCTGTTTTAAGCTTGTTCATATTATCCCTGTAACGCTGGTTTCTATTTGCACTGGGCTCTTCCACGTCTACTTCTTCGTTAAAAGAAGTAAGAACCTGGTCCATTGTGTTAACATCAGACACTTCACGGATTTTCAGGTTTTCCGTCTTTCCTTTTGGAATCATCACCTGAATATCTCGAAAAGGCATATTAAGAATATAATAGATCTGAGTTTCACCCAGTATTTCTTTTTCTTCGATAGCTTCGACTATACCTGCACCGTACATGGGATAAAAAATCTTATCGCCTACCTCAAACAAGCGCCCACCCCCAAATTTATAAATTATAGCACATCTCCTATTATAACATAAACAATTAATTTGTACGAATGGATTATTTTTTTGGATTTTGCAGTTTGATTGCTTGATCGTTGCCAACTCCATTACAATAATAGACAAAACTGGTTCTCACCAACAATGGAGGCGATTACATAATGAAGATTGGAATGATTAGTTTTTGGCATGTACACGCAAAAGATTATGCGGAAGAAGCTCGAATTCATCCAGATACTGAAATTGCGGCAATCTGGGATGAGAATGAAGAGCGTGGAAGAAAAGAAGCTCAAATGAGAGAAGTGGAGTACATAAGTGATATAGAAGATCTACTGAACCGCCAAGATATAGAGGCAGTTGTGGTTAGCGCACCGACAAACCGTCATAAAGAAGTGATGATACAAGCCGCTCAAGCCGGTAAGCACATTTTTACCGAAAAAGTTCTCGCGTCTACTGAAGAGGAAGCGATCGCTATACTGAATGCAGTGAAAGCAGCTGGGGTAAAGTTATTTGTTTCATTGCCGCGCGTTTATGATGGTTATACGGAAGCTATCAAAAAGTTGATTGAATCAGATGAGTTGGGAGAACTGACGCAGACGCGCGTGCGGCTTGCTCATAATGGAGCGACTGCTGATTGGCTTCCAAATCATTTCTACAACAAAGAGGAGTGTCAGGGTGGAGCGTTAATTGACCTTGGTTGTCACCCGGTTTACTTAACAAGACTTTTTCACGGAATGCCGGAACGGGTTACCGCTCAGTTTGGTTATGTAACGAAGAAAGAAGTAGAGGATCAGGCGATCGTAACATTCGGATATGAGAGTGGATCCTATGGAATAGTGGAAACGGGTTTTGTAACAGCTCACTCCCCATTTACCATTGAAATACATGGAACAAAAGGATCAGCTATCTATGGAATACCTGATAAAAAACTAATCAAAAAAGTTTCGGATCAATGGGAAGAAGTGATGATCCCAACGGATAAACCTTCTCCATTTTCACAATGGATTGATCACATTCAAACGGATAAAGGAACAGATGAAAACATTAAGCTTGCTCTTGATCTAACCGTGTTAATGGAGAGAACTTATCAAGCGGAGAAAACAAAGTCTGAAGTTGTCATCAATCCCCGATAGTCAATCCTACAGTTCGAGGATTGGAGTATGGTACACTAGCTTCGACTAATGATAATGAGGTGTCTTATGAAACCATTTTTACAATACAATCCGACCCGCCTTTATTTTGGCAAAGACAAAATAAAAGAATTAGCAGGAGAACTTCATTATGGGGTGAAAGTTCTTGTGGTATATGGAGGCGGGAGCATAAAGCGAAACGGCGTTTATGACGCTGTTATGACTGAACTTAAGAAAGTAAACGCGGAAGTGCATGAGCTTTCTGGAGTAGAACCCAACCCTCGTCTGACAACAGTAGAAAAAGGTTCTGCTATTTGTAAAAAAGAGGGCATCGATTTTCTTCTAGCCGTAGGCGGTGGAAGCGTAATCGATTGTACGAAAGCAATTGCTGCAGGCGCTCACTATGAAGGTTCAGCTTGGGATTTATTCACGCAAAAGGAACCGATTGAATCAGCTCTACCATTTGGAACAGTGTTAACTCTTGCTGCTACAGGTTCAGAGATGAACTCGGTTTCAGTTATCACAAATTGGGAAACGAAAGAAAAGCTAGGATGGGGCTCTCCGCACGTCTTTCCAACGTTTTCTGTACTTGACCCGACCTATACATTTTCAGTTCCAGAAAATCAAACCGTTTATGGAATCGTTGATAGCATGTCACATGCGTTGGAACATTACTTCCACCGCACAAACAACACGCCGATGATTGACGGATTTATTGAATCCCTTCTCCGCACGGCGATTCAAACAGGTCCAAAGCTACTAAATGACCTGGAATCTTATGAGCATCGCGAAACGATGATGTATATTAGTACAACAGCTTTTAATGGCACGTTGAGCAACGGCACTGATGGCGGTGATTGGGCTACACACCGCATCGAACATGCTGTATCTGCCGTTTACGATATTCCTCATGGCGGTGGATTGGCGATTCTATTCCCGAACTGGTTGGAACATGTCCTTGAAGAAGATCCTTCTCGAGTGAAACAGCTAGCCATGAACGTTCTTGGCGTATCGCCAGAAGGGAAAAGTGATTACGAAGTTGCTGTAGAAGGAGCGAAAGCACTTCGTAAATTCTGGAACTCTCTTGGGGCACCATCTCGTCTCGCAGATTATGAAATCGATGATACTGAATTTGATAGTATGGTGGAAAAGACCTTTATCAAGCCAGGCGTCGGCACCTATAAAGAACTTGACCGGGAAAGTGTTCGGGATATCCTAACCCGATCACTCTAATGCAAAAAGCAGCATGGCGCGGCCATGCTGCTTTTGTTATTCATTAATGGAAATATGGCGAAACTCCTTAACACGAAAGAGCCCCATATCTGTTAGCTTGAGCGCTGGAATGACTGGAAGACTTAAGAAAGAAAGCGTAAGAAAAGGATTGAAGTGATCAGGTGCACCAATCTCTTTCAACGCAAGGTCAATTGCTTCAAGTTCTCTCACGACAGAATGGTAATCGTTAGTCGAAAGGAGTCCCGCAATAGGTAGCGGCAATTTTGCCAGCACTTCCTGGTTGCGTATAACCACTAAACCACCTTGCATTTCTTGAATGACTTCAGCAGCTTTAATCATATCCTCGTCGCGAACTCCAGCCATAATCAAGTTGTGGGAGTCATGGCCAACAGTTGTTGCAATGGCCCCTTCTTTAAACTGAAAACCGTTAACAATGCCAAGACCAACGTTGCCAGTGTGATGATGGCGCTCAATAACGGCGAGTTTCATGAGGTCTTTTTCATAAGAGGAGACGAAGCCATTGTTAGCATTGCGCTTAACGGTGAACTTCTTTTCTTCTGTCACAATCTGATTTGGAATTACTTTAATTACATTTGCTTCTTTATCTGTTACAGCTAAATGCAGGTGTTCCTTCGTTAACTTTGGTAGATGAACAGAATTGGTTATTCTTTGAGATGGCGTTACCGTCTCGATTCTCTTCGTCTTGCCTTCTTCTGCAACAAGCTCTCCAGCTCGATAGACCTGTGCGATCGAAAATGTTGTAACGTCGTTAAGTAGGATGAAATCTGCATCAAGACCTGGTGCGATAGCGCCTTTTGTAGATAAATGATAACACTCCGCTACGTTTAGGGAAGCCATTTGAATGGCGAGCAGAGGATCAAGTCCTTCTTGGATAGCAAGGCGAACATTATGATCAACGCTTCCCTCTGTTATCAAGTCGTCAATGTGCTTATCATCCGTACAAAACATAAAGCGTCTCGCATTTCGTTCAGTTACGGCGGGAAGAAGCTTTTTTAAGTTTTTTGCGACAGAGCCTTCTCGAATAAAAACATACATTCCGCGTTTCACTCGCTCAAGTGCTTCTTCGGCGGTGATGCATTCATGATCTGTTCCAATGCCAGCTGACTTATAAATATTCAAAGCCCGGGTATCAAGACCTGCCGCGTGGCCATCAATCTTTTTAGTTTGTGCGTCGAAAAGTTTTTGCATCATTGAAGGGGAGGTGTTTGCGACAGATGGATAATCCATCACTTCAGCTAACCCGAGAACGCGGTTATGTTCATAGAACGGCTTTAGGTCTTCAGCCGAAAGAACCGCTCCACTATTTTCAAAAGGTGTAGAAGGAACGCTTGAAGGGAGCATGTAGTAGATGTCCATCGGAACATTCTCTGAGTCTTGCAGCATATAAGAAATCCCTTCCGCCCCGGATACATTCGCAATTTCATGGGGATCGGTAATGATCGTTGTTACCCCACAAGGAAGAACTGCCCTGGCAAATTCAGATGGAGGAACCATAGCGGATTCAATATGAACGTGCGCATCAATTAAAGAGGGGACGACGTATTTTCCTTTTGCATCAATGACGTGTTTCCCTTCAAAATTTCCTATGCCCGCAAAAACGCCATCAATGATGGCTACATCAGCCTCAATAAATTCGAGGTTAAAACTATCTAATATCAGTCCATTTTTAATAACGTAGTCGGCCACACGTTCTCCGGCAGCAGTTTGTATTCTTCGTGTTAGTTTATCCATTCGTTATCTCCTCTCAGTCTAGACAGAGGATGACAAATTCGCATTGCCAGAATTGTCATCGTAGTCAAACCATTTACGGTAGTTTGGTAGAAACCTTTGGACCATATCTCCAAAATTATACGAAAACGGGTACGTATTAATAGCGTATTTTATAGATGTCTAGGTCGCTCGTCAATAGCCTGTCACCGTCTACAACAAAAAATACTTTCATCTTCGTATTGATAATTAAGTCAAATCCAAGTAAACTACAAGTAGGTAGAAGTAAATAAGATAAAAAGAAAGCGCTTTTTTTATCGCGTTTTGAGCAAACGTTTGCACTTTAACGAACTTTATAAAATAGATGAGGGTGTAGAGATATGAAACGAATCTGGTGGAAAGAAGCGATTGGCTATCAAATTTATCCTCGAAGTTTCCAGGACTCAAACGGTGATGGAATTGGGGACTTACAAGGGGTAATTCAGCGACTGGATTATATAAAAGACCTTGGTATCGATGTCATTTGGATATGTCCAATGTACAAATCCCCTAACGATGATAATGGTTATGACATTTCTGATTACCAGGACATTATGGAAGACTTCGGTACAATGGAAGACTTTGATCTGCTGTTAAAAGAAGTGCATAAACGGGACATGAAATTAATTATCGATCTTGTCTTAAACCATACGAGCGATGAGCACCAGTGGTTTATTGAGTCACGTTCATCAAAAGAAGATCCAAAGCGTGACTGGTATATTTGGCGAGATGGAAAGAGTGGCAAAGAACCGAATAACTGGGAGAGCATTTTCGGTGGATCCGCCTGGGAATATGATAAGAAAACCGATCAATATTATCTGCATGTTTTCTCAACAAAGCAACCTGATGTGAATTGGGAAAATCCAGATGTTCGTGAAGCACTTTACGATACGGTTAACTGGTGGCTTGATAAAGGGATCGATGGTTTTCGCATCGATGCGATTAGTCATATTAAGAAGCGTTCAGGGTTTCCGGATATGCCGAATCCAAAAAAGGAAAAATACGTTTCTTCATTTGATATGCATATGAATCAAAAGGGAATTCAATCATTCCTTCAAGAGTTTAAGGATAAAACGTACTCGAAGTACGATGTTATGACGGTTGGAGAAGCAAACGGTGTCAGCATTGATGAGGCAGATCAATGGGTGGACGAAAAAGACGGCAAAATGAATATGATTTTTCAATTTGAACATCTGGGACTATGGGACGCAGAAGAAAACCCTGATCTTGATATCGTGTCTTTAAAGAAAGTATTAACACGCTGGCAAAAGGGACTTGAAAACAAAGGTTGGAATGCTTTATTTGTGGAAAATCACGACAAGCCACGTGTTGTTTCAACTTGGGGAAATGACCAGGAGTATTGGAGAGAAAGTGCAACCTCAATGGGAGCCATGTATTTTCTTATGCAAGGGACACCATTCATTTATCAGGGACAAGAAATCGGTATGACGAACGTCCAGTTTCCCTCTATAGAAGATTATGATGATGTGGCCGATAAAAATCGTTATCGCATTCAGCGCGAAGCAGGAGTTCCACATGAAGCTATTATGAGAGTCATTTGGGCTTCCTCTCGGGATAATAGCCGCACACCAATGCAGTGGAGCAACGATTTTAACGCTGGCTTTTCTTCTGGAACACCATGGTTAAAAGTGAATCCAAACTATGTGGACATTAATGTGGAGAAGCAAGAAGCGGATGATCAATCCATTTTATCTTTCTATAAGAAAATGATTGAACTGAAGAAGAAGAACCTTGTTTTCACATATGGCAGCTACGAATTGCTTCTTGAAGAAGATCCCCAAATATACGCGTATACAAGAACGACAGACGATGATTCAGTCCTAGTGGTTACAAATCTATCTATGAAACCTGCTGTATTCAACACAGAACTTAAGCTAGAATCGAAACAATTACTTTTGAATAACTACCCTGTGGCAAGAGAAGTAAACGATCCGATCGTATTAAAGCCATACGAAGCAAGGGTTTATCGCCTAAATCGTTAAAAATTGACAGTCGAGTTTGATCGACTGTCTTTTTACTAGGTAGAAAAAAGGGTTTCAAAAGACACCTATATGTCTAAAATTTACCAATTTTGTCGAGAAAACAGGGTGAAAAAGGATAGATTTCTTGAAAAATTTACCGTATAGTGTTGATTAGTGGGAGGTATGACCTAATTCAAACTTTCACTACATACTAGTTTAATAGGGGAGGATTCACATGAAGAAGTTCATAGTAGCCTTATTTTCAGTAGTAGCACTATTTATGTTTATGGGTACCGGCGCTTTTGCAGCAGAAAATGATCACGCTGAAATCTTACAAAAAATCGACGAAACGAATGTAAAGATTGAAGCGGAAATCCAAACGGCTCAGAGTAAAGGAAACCAGTTATTGTCGACGCTTTCCCTCGAAACCGCTAAGCTCGATGCCAAGCTTGAAAACGCACGTCTAAACGGTGCTTCAGAAGCAGAAATTGCAAACATTGAAAAAGAAGTAAAAAAGCAAAAAGCAGTGCTCGTTGATAAGTACAACCAGAAACTTGATACATTAATCGATGACCTTATTAATAAAACAAACAAAATGACTGCGGATATGATTGATGAAGCAGCAGAAGCGGGCATTCAAGCAGAATGTTCATGGGTATATGTGCAGATTGGAGACCGTTGGGTTTGGGTTGATCCGATTCAAATTGTAGGAGTTTAATTGAAAAAGCATCTCTTTTGAGATGCTTTTTATTATAGGTATAGTACTATATAATAAGATATAGATGAAATGTATGTTAGTGGAAAAAGAGGTGTAAATTTGGACGGTTTATCTATCGGACGTAAGCAGGAGAGTTTGGAAGAAGTAGTGCAAGAATCTGCAAAACTTAGTTTATTAGGTAGAGGTTCTGGCATTGAGGTCATGAAACAAGTAGTATATGAAGGAACCGTGTTTTATTTATATCCTGGAAATAATCCTGAAAGCTTCGAATTCTTTTATATTTTAGAAGGTGAACTGGTATGTGAAGAACTTTCCATTACTTTAAAAAAAGGTGATTACTTTTTCGTAAAAGATCTTAAAGATATCGTGTTTTTTGAAGCAGGTTCTGAAGTCTCAATGATTTGGATGATAAATGAATCCGTTTTCCATTTAATAAGTCAAAAAGTTTCTTTGCTACTAGAAGTGGTAAGTAAGGTTGAAGAGAAAGATCGATATACTTTTAAGCATAGTATTAGAGTTCAGAATACTAGTATTAAAATGGGCAAAAAACTCAAGCTGCTAAAAGATGAGTTAGATACACTAATTGTTGCTTCAGTTCTTCATGACGTAGGGAAAATAAATGTTCCTGAGGAAATATTGAATAAACCAGGCGGTCTTACGGATGAAGAATATGACATTATTAAGAAACATCCAGTTGATGGTGCAGAAATGGTTAAAGATTCCTATTATTCCGATATAAGCACGATTATACGACAGCACCACGAGAGACTTAACGGTTCTGGTTACCCAGATGGTCTCAAGGGTGATGAGATCACGATTGGTGCAAAAATTATTGGTGTTAGTGATTCCTATGATGCGATGACGGATGATCGTTCCTATCGAAAAGCTTATACACCTGAATATGCAATGAATGAATTAAAGCGTCTTTCAGGCGTGTTGTACGATGCTGAAGTGGTCGATGCCCTTGAAGCGGTTTTAATAGAGGAGAGCATTTTAAATAGCAACTAGCCAAAGGGAGATGGAAGACATCTTCTTTTTTGTTTGTGAAAATTACGAGGAGGCAATGTTTCACGTGTAACATTGAAGCTGGTATGATAGAACATAGAAATAATCGAACTATGAGGAGATTGGTATTGTGGGTAAACAGCTCATTCTTGCAGAAAAACCCTCCGTTGGACGCGATATTGCGAGGGTATTGAATTGTACAAAAGGTGGAAATGGTTTTCTAGAGGGGGACCGCTATATTGTAACTTGGGCGCTTGGTCATTTAGTGACACTTGCTGATCCCGAAGTTTATAATGACTCCTACAAGACATGGAAGTTAGAGGATTTGCCAATGCTTCCAGCCCCTCTAAAGCTCGTCGTCATTAAAAGAAGTGGAAAGCAGTTTAGCGTTGTAAAAACGCAGATGAATCGTAACGATGTTAGTGAAATTGTGATTGCGACAGACGCGGGACGTGAAGGAGAGCTTGTGGCACGGTGGATTATTGAGAAAGCACGCGCTAAAAAGCCTCTTAAAAGATTATGGATTTCTTCTGTTACTGACAAAGCGATTCGTGATGGATTTAAAAATTTGAAAGATGCGAATCAGTACACGAACCTTTATCATGCAGCAGCAGCTAGGTCTGAAGCAGATTGGTATGTTGGGTTAAATGCAACTCGAGCCCTTACAACCAAATACAATGCACAGCTTTCAAGTGGAAGGGTACAAACGCCGACACTTTCCATCATTGCCAGGCGAGAAGAGGAAATAAAATCATTCCAACCTGAACGTTATTATGGAATAGCGGCGGTGGTGGATGGTTTCACATTAACGTATCGTGATCCAAAATCGAACGATACTCGTGTATTTGATCGGGAACGAATCGATGCTGATCTTAAAGTGTTATCAGGGAAAACAGCACGGATCGAAGAAGTGAAAAAAGTTAAGAAAAAGTCGTTTGCCCCTGGTTTGTATGACCTTACAGAGCTTCAAAGAGATGCTCATAAACGTTATGGTTTTTCAGCGAAAGAAACGCTCTCAGCTACACAGCGCTTGTACGAACAGCATAAGCTGGTTACCTATCCGAGAACGGACTCCCGTTTCCTATCTTCTGATATGAAAGATACGTTGAAAGAAAGACTAGAAGCCATAGCTCCTTATGAAAGAACAGCACGGAAAGTACTCGGTAAAACGATTCAAACAGGGAAGCATATTATTGATGATCGAAAAGTATCCGATCATCATGCGATTATTCCGACAGAGCAAACACCGGTTATTCGTGAATTAAGTGATAAGGATCGAAAAGTTTACGATTTGATTGTGAAACGATTTGTAGCTGCGCTATACGAACCGTTTGAATATGAGCAAGTAACGGTGAAAGCTAAGATTGGTGAAGCCAATTTTGATGCAAAGGGAAAAAGGGTTCTTTCACCAGGTTGGAAAGAAGTATATGAAACAGAAGAGGCAGATGTCGTGCTTCCGGAGTTGAAAGAAGGTCAGGAACTTCGTGTGCTCTCTCTTACTAGAACGGAAGGGAAAACAAACCCGCCTTCACGCTTTAACGAAGGAACCTTATTAACTGCTATGGAAAAGCCAGCACAATTTTTGAGCGCGCAAGATAACAAGCTTGCGAAAACGCTTGGAGAGACTGGCGGACTAGGCACAGTCGCAACGCGTGCGGATATTATCGAAAAATTATTTAATAGCTTTTTAATCGAGAAAAATGGTAAGGATTTAACAATCACATCAAAAGGCAAGCAATTGCTTGAGATTGTTCCGGATGAATTGCAATCTCCAGCGCTAACTGCTGAGTGGGAGCAAAAGCTTGAAGCGATTGGCAAAGGTCATCTTTCAAAGCAGGCATTTATTGATGAAATGAAAGCTTATGCCAATGAAACTGTTCAGAAAATCAAATCAAGTACGAAGAAATATAAACATGATAATGTCACAGGAACAAAATGTCCGGATTGTGGAAATTTAATGCTCGAAGTAAAGAGTAAAAAAGGCAAAATGCTCGTTTGCCAGGATCGTGAATGTGGCTACCGCAAAGGAAAAAGCAAAGTTACAAATGCAAGATGTCCTAAGTGTAAGAAGAAACTTGAGCTTCATGGTCAGGGCGATGCCCAAACCTTTATTTGTAAATGTGGCCATCGTGAAAAACTGTCGACTTTTAATGAACGTCGTAAAAAAGAGAAAAATACGAAAGCGACGAAGAAAGATGTATCAAGTTATATGAAAAATCAGCTGAAAGACGAGCCGGTTAACACCGCACTTGCTGATGCTTTAGCAAAATTAAAATTAGACCAAAATAAGTAGGAGAGAGCAGGGTGACCTGCTCTTTTTCATTTTAATGTGATTCATGTCATCAAAAAATAATATTGAATGGAAAGGGATTAGTTTCATCATCTAAAGGGTAATAACTCGTTCATATCCAAAATAAGTAAGGGTCCTCTTTCGTAAAAAGAGTAGATAGTTGCCATATTGTATGGTTTGCATATAAAATGACGACATGTAACAGATGTTCCATTCATATTTACTAATAACGCCATTTTTGAGCATATTTTCAAACATTTCTGTTCATATCGACTATAGTGAAGTTAGGTACATAGGACAGAATAGAAATGAAGCAAGAGTAGTTGTTAAACAGAAGGAGGCTATCCATGGTCGATTCGATTTTATTTAATATTATGCTTGTTGGTGCTCTCGGTATCTTTTCGCAATGGATTGCCTGGCGTTTTCACTTGCCCGCCATTGTTGTTATGTCGATTATTGGTTTGCTTGTCGGTCCAATTTTTGGCTTACTTCATCCTGAAGATGTATTTGGGGATTTATTTGATCCGTTCGTTTCAATTGCGGTTGCCATCATTTTATTTGAAGGAAGTTTGAATCTTGATTTTCGAGAAATTAAAGGGCTTGGTCGACCAGTTGGAAGAATTGTTACGGTCGGCGCTTTTCTAGCCTGGCTTTTAGGCTCACTGTCAGCCCATTACGTTGCGGGATTATCCTGGGGTGTAGCATTTGTCATCGGCGGTCTCTTTATCGTTACGGGGCCAACCGTTATTTTACCGCTTTTGAGACAGGCTAAATTAAAGCCACGACCAGCAAAAATATTAAAGTGGGAAGGCATCATCGTCGATCCACTTGGAGCGCTTCTTGCCGTTTTTGCATTTGAGATTATAAAATTTTTAAAAGTAGAAGAAGCAACGCCCACCGTTCTTCTCGTCTTTTTCTTAGGATCGTTATTTGCGACGCTATTTGGTTTCCTATGTGGACGAGGCGTAGGATGGATGTTTGAGAAGGGGTATGTACCGGAGTTCTTAAAGTCTCCCGTCGTTTTCGCAGTTGTTATTCTTTGTTTCGCAGTAGCGGATGAAATCACTCATGAGACAGGATTACTTGCTGTTACTGCAATGGGAATTACGCTTGCGAATATGCACATTTCATCAATCGACGATATGAGGCACTTTAAAGAAAATATTTCGGTATTATTGATTTCAACGATCTTTATTATGCTAACCGCTTCATTATCTGTTGAAACACTTCTTGAGATTTTCCATTGGCAAATTCTGGCCTTTGTCCTTCTTATGTTATTTGTCGTTAGACCCATTTCCATTTGGCTATCGACCATTGGAACGGACTTATCCTGGCAGGAGAAAACGCTTGTTGGTTGGATTGCACCGCGAGGAATCGTGGCGCTAACTGTCGCGAGCTATTTTGCCAGTGTATTACTTGATGCTGGCTTTGAAGACGCGAAGATCTTAATGTCTCTTACATTTGCGTTAGTGTTTGCTACTGTTGTTGTACACGGATTTTCGATCCGATGGACGGCAGAGAAGCTTGGACTTGCAAGCGAGGGTCAGCCGGGTGTTCTGATCGTTGGTGGCAGTACGTTCTCAACCGCTTTATCTAAAACGCTACAAGAATTAAAAATTCCAGTTTTAATTACGGATTCGTCTTGGGAAAGGCTACTTACAACGAGAAAAGCTGGTGTCCCGTTTTATAGAGGAGAAATTCTATCCGAACAAACCGAATATCGCCTTGATTTAACACCATACGAGTATATGATTGCAGCTACTGAGCTTGATTCTTATAATGCACTTGTTTGTACAACCTTTGTTCCTGAAATTGGACGTAACAATCTATTTCAATTAAGTTTACGGAATGATCGCGGGGATGATTTAGAGGAGCTCGTGCACACGATTGGAGGACGTGTTGCCTTTAAAGAAGGTGCCACGTGGGAAAGCCTGAATCGCAAAGTGGAAAGTGGCTATGTTTTCAGAAAAACAAATATTACACAGCAGTATGGTTATGAACAATATCTTGAGGAAAGAGATGAAGAAACAATCATGCTCTTTGTGAAAAAGCCTTCTGGAAGTTTAGAGTTTTTTGCACATGACTCTCAAACAAGAGCTGAAGCAGGTGATGTCATCGTTAGCTTGATGCCACCTAGTAAAGAATTTAATCGAATCCGTGAAAAGTTAGAAAAGCAGCGAACAGATGAGAAGAACGTAAAGGAAAAGGAAGAGATGAAGAAAGGAAGTGAGTAAAGCCCCTCATAGGGGCTTTTTCATTTATAAGAAGAGAGAACAGGGAGAAGCGCGAGCACTGTTCCTGTACTATATTATGATATGCTACTTCTAATAGGAGGCGAAAGGTTGTCATGTTTGACGTAACCATCATTGGAGCTGGGGTCAGTGGCATCTTTATGGCTTATCAGCTGACAGAGCTACACCCGGATTATAAAATTATGCTGCTCGATAAAGGAAAGAGACTTTCAGAACGGAAATGTAAGGCTCGATCAAAACAAACGTGTTCTTGTGACGTTTGTGATCAGTACATAGGATTTGGTGGACTCGGTAAGTCGGAAGGAAAGTTTAATTATACGAACGACTTTGGTGGAAATCTCGGTAGAAAAATTGGAACAGATCGTGCGGAAGAGCTGATGTGGGAAGTCGATCGTATTCTTTGTACGTTTGGGGGAGATGGAGCGGAGCTTTACCATACGCATAGCTCGGAGTTAAAAGAAGACGCGAAAAAAGCGGGATTAGATGTATTCACCACTTCCGTTCGACATCTTGGAACGAAACGGTCTCGTCTTGTTTTTCAAAAGATATACGAGTATTTACGAGATCGGATTGAGCTTCAATTTGAAACAGATATTTACTCAATTGAAAAAGCTGAAGGTTTCAATATCAAAACTTCAAAAGGAACAATACAATCAAAAAAGGTTGTTGTCTCAACAGGGAACAGCGGAAGTGAGTGGATGTATTCCCAATGTGAACAGCTCGGTCTACTCCCCGGTCCTGCTCGTCTTGATCTGGGCATTCGTGTTGAAATGCGAGGCAATCAGCTTGAATCCATTTTAAAAAACACATTTGAAACCAAGCTTCATATCAAAAGAGATACCTACGAAGGAACAACATACTGCATGAATCCGAATGGGAGAATTATTAGGAAGTATCAACACGGCTTTGTCATGCCTGATGGACAAAATAAAAGGGAAAAGGATCTACCAGGAAATAATTTAAACTTTACACTATTCGTACCTTCTTTTTATTCGTCAAAAGAGGAAGCCGATCAAGTTACGAAACAGGTAATTGGTGGCATTAATAGAGAAGAGGATCGGATTGTTGTTCAGCGTCTAAAGGATTTAAAAAATCAGCAGACGACAACTACTGAGATTCTGAAATTAAATTCAATCGTCCCCTCTCTTGATGCAGATGCCGGAAACTTGATAAACGAAGTTCCTCACATCTATCTACATGTGCTTCTAGAGTTTTTCGATAGCCTTGAAAAGCTAATCGGTGAACCAATCGATGAAGAGACGCTGCTCTATGGGATAGATGGGAAGTTCTACGAAGCAAAAATCCCAACAAATGACCATTTCGAAACAGAAGTGAGTGGACTCTTTTTGATTGGAGATTGCTCAGGTGAAACCCATTCCTTATCACAGGCAGCAGCCAGCGGTTTATATACTGCCCAAATGATATAAGAAAAAAGATCGGCTCACAGGAGGCCGATCTTTTCCTATCTTATGAAGAAGCGGATGATTCAGATAGCGTTTTTTCCCGCTTAGAGAAAAACTTCAATGTGAAGATTGAAAAAGCGAGTAAGCCAATACAGGTTAACCCAAGGTAAAGGTTACTAAAGATAAGATTGCTTCCCGAAAGTGAGAAGGGGTTCATGGAAAACGAGACGTTTTTCATGTCGAGAAGTCTTCCAAAGATCGCCGAGCTAAAAGCCCCTGCAAGGAAGTTCAATAAATTGAACACGCCCATTCCTACACCGTTTTGATTGTCGGGTAAAATAGTCGATAATAAATCAGCTGTAGAACTTTGAATGAGCGGAAATCCAAGATAAGCAATTAACAGACATGGTGCAATGACCCAAGCACTGTATCCTGCAAATGTTGAAATGAAAAATGTTCCACTTGCAATGAGAAGCAAAGCGATTTTAACAACGAGAATGGCGCCGCGCTGTTCAATAATTTTCCCGCCAATCTGTCCAATTAATCCAGCCGCCATGGCGCCAGGGAATAAGACAAGTCCGATTTTTAACGTAGATAGCCCGTTTAGCTCTCGTAACATAATCGGAATGACAAATATGAGTCCAAAAAGTGCTGAAGTACCTAGAAAGCTCGTTAAAACAGTTATTGTATACTTGGTGTTTTTTAATATCACTGGATCGATAAAGGGGTGAGTAATGGTAAATGTCCGCCATAGAAAAAGAATGAAAAATACAATGAATATAGCAAGTAAATACCATAGGAACGTAGTGATATAGAACAACAAAGAGGCAACCGATACAGCCATAAGAGCAGCGCCTGGTAAATCAATTGACCCTGAGCGTTTTTCTTCGTCGGGCAACCATTTTCGAAACAGCGGTATCGCAAAGACGGTAGCAACAGAAAAGAGGAAAAGAAAGCGCCAGTTAAGGGTGCCGCCTACAACACCACCAATGATCGGGCCCACTCCGGAAGCAAATGCAACAGTAGATGAAATCAATCCAAATACTCTGCCCTTTTCATTAGGAAGAAAACGAATAGGTACAATAAAGGCAAGAGCTGGAATTGTGGCTCCACCGATCGCTTGCAGAATTCGGGCTGCTAATAAAGTCGGGTAGTTTGGGGAAAGAAAGCCAATAAAAGCACCAGTAGCAAAAATGCTAATTCCTATTGTAAAAAGTGTTTTGATTGGATAGAGATCCGCCAGCTTGCCGTACATGAGCGAACCAATCGCAAACACAAGGATATATCCTGTTAACACCCAGCTTACTTCTGAAGGGCTAAGGTTAAACGATGCAGCAATATCGGGAATGGCAACGTTAAACATCGTTCCATTCATCACAGCAAAAGCTAAAATCGTACAAACGAGAATGATCAGCTTTTGCCGAGCTTGGGCATCTAATTTTTCGTGTTCTGTATAGTCTGACATAGCTGCCCTCCTTTAATTGGTTTGGTAGTCGTTCAACATCATTTATTTAGTATCCCGAAACAAAACATATTCCATTTAATCATAGTGGCCTTTTTGTGAGAAGTAAACTAACTTGCCTGTCTAAAAAGTTTAATCGCACATATTTTCCCAATTATAGACTTTAGAGGTTATTTCGATTATGATGATAGAAGGAAAGATTGCATTAATGGAGGAACGGTTATGCCAACAATTAAGGATGTAGCAAAACGTGCGGGTGTCTCTCGTACAACAGTGTCACGAGTGCTTAACGATAATGGCTACGTAAGTCATGAAGCAAGACAGCGGGTCGTTGAGGCTGTAGAAGAAATGGGTTATATTCCAAGTGCACATGCCAAAACGATGCGAACGAAGCGCTCGGGAGTAATTGGCGTTATTTTGCCAAGGATTAGTACGGAAACGGCCAGTCGCGTTGTGAACGGAATTGAAAAAGAGCTTGCAGATAACGGGTATCAAATTCTATTAACCAATACACAGTTACAGCCTGAGAAAGAAATACAAAATATTAAACTACTGAAAAGTCGTCAAGTAGACGGCATTATTTTGCTTGCCACAAATCGTAATCAAGATTTACTCGATACGATCTCAGAAGCTTCCATCCCCTTTGTGGCGATTGGACAGGAGCTAAGCGGAGTGACGTCTGTGGTTTATGACGATTATCATTCTGCCTTTCGTGTAACCGAGTTGCTTATTGAAAAAGGTCATCGTAATGTTGGGTTTATTGGCGTACCAGAGAGTGACCACGCCGTTGGAGTTGTGCGAAAACAGGGCTATCTAGATGCGATGAAAAAGCATGGTTTGTCAGTTGAAGAAGGATGGATTCAATATGGTAACTTTACGTTTGAATCTGGCTATGAAGCAGCAAGGCAAGTATTGGAGCAATCTGAGCAGCAGCCGACAGCTCTTTTTGCTGTAACAGATCGAATGGCAATCGGGGCACTTGGCCTGTTGAAAGAAAAAAACATTCGTATCCCTGAAGAGATGGCTTTATTTGGCATTGGTGCGTCAGATTTATCGAGACATGTGACACCTGCACTATCAACGGTTGATTATTTCAATGAAGATGCCGGACAGAAGACAGCTCAGCTAATTTTAGAACAGTTATCTGGGAAAATGGTTGAAAAAGAAAAAATTAAACTTGACTATAGACTTATTGAACGAGATAGTGTATAGTAACTAATGAAAACGATGTCAATTTCTTTTTAACCAATGTGGAATCGTTCACACACCATTCAGAAATAAGATTACTATTAGAATAATAAAAGAGCGAGTAAATGAAAACGCTCGCATTCAGTTTTTTGTAATATGGAATCGATACCACGCGCAAGATAAACCGTGAAGGGAGAAAATAATATGGCCACAAATCGTGAAATTGCTCAGGAAGTTATTGATGCTATTGGAGGACAAGAAAACATTCAATCTGTTGCCCATTGCGCTACTAGACTTAGAATCATGGTACACGACAAAGAAAAGATTGATCAGGAGCGAGTAGAAGGGGTAGAAAAAGTAAAAGGTGCTTTCTATAATTCCGGTCAGTATCAAGTGATTTTTGGGACAGGAACGGTAAACCGGATTTATGAAGAAGTGACGGCACTAGGAGCAACTGGTTCCACGAAGTCCGAAATTAAAGAAGAGTCAGCTAAGCAGGGAAATGCTTTTCAACGTGCCATTCGCTCATTTGGGGACGTTTTCGTGCCGATTATTCCTGCACTGGTCGCAACTGGATTATTTATGGGACTACGTGGACTTGTGCTACAAGAAGAGATACTCGCTCTTTTCGGGTTAACACCGGGCGATATCTCAGATAACTTTATTCTATTTACACAAGTTCTAACAGATACAGCGTTTATTTTCTTACCTGCGCTAGTCGCTTGGTCGACATTCCGAGTGTTCGGAGGAAATCCAACCATTGGTCTCGTTCTCGGATTAATGCTAGTGACTCCAGCTCTTCCAAACGCATGGGAAGTAGCGGCAGGAAATGCAGAACCACTTAAATTTCTCGGATTTATACCAGTCGTTGGGTATCAAGGTTCCGTCATTCCTGCATTCGTTGCTGGTTTACTCGGTGCGAAGTTAGAGAAACGTATTCGGAAAATGGTTCCTGAAGCATTGGATCTTATTTTAACGCCATTTTTAGTATTGCTCATTATGATTACTCTGTCACTGTTTGCGATCGGACCGGTTTTCCATACGGTAGAAGAATACATTATGGATGGTACGATCTATATTCTGGATCTTCCATTTGGTTTAAGTGGGCTAATTATTGGTTTCTTCCATCAAATCATTGTCATTACCGGTGTGCATCATATCTTTAACTTCCTTGAAATTCAGTTGTTTGAGAATCTTGGTTATAATCCGTTTAACCCAATCATTTCTGCTGCTATCGCAGCTCAAGGTGGGGCGGCACTTGCAGTCGGAATGAAAACAAAATCGAAGAAACTAAAAGCATTAGCACTTCCTTCTTCACTATCTGCATTTCTTGGAATTACAGAGCCGGCAATCTTTGGTGTCAATCTTCGTTACATGAAACCTTTTATTATGGGACTGATTGGTGGAGCAGTTGGCGGATTCCTTGCGTCACTCTTTAAGCTAAAAGCCACTGGTCTTGCGGTTACCGTTATTCCAGGTACTCTCTTGTTTTTAAACAGTCAGATCGTTTTATATCTTCTTGTGAATGTGATTTCGATCGCAATTGCCTTTGGTCTTACATGGGCATTTGGCTATAAAGACGGTATGCTAGATAAATAATCATGAAAGGGGGTCCTCAGAAGAGCGGATCCCCTTTTTCAAAATTTAAACAAACTAGGTGATTTCATGTTAGATCGAAACAATGAATTAAAAGAACGAGCGATAAAAGAGATAGAAATGCACGAAGAGACGGTTAAGCGTGATCCTTACCGTCCAGAGTTTCATTTAATGCCACCCATAGGCTTACTGAATGATCCAAACGGTTTTATTCAATGGAAAGGCACTTATCATGTTTTCTTCCAATGGATGCCGTTTAAGACGGAGCATGGGGCAAAATTCTGGGGGCACTATACATCCAAAGATCTTGTGAACTGGGAGCTTGCGCCAATAGCATTAGCCCCTGGTGATTGGTATGACAAGAATGGTTGTTATTCAGGAAGTGCGGTCGTTCATGATAACAAGATGCAACTTTTCTATACAGGAAATGTGAAAGATGAAAACGGAAATCGTGAAACATATCAATGTGTAGCCGAATCAGAGGATGGGCTTCATTTTGATAAAAAGGGTGTAGTCATTGAATTGCCAGAAGGGTATACCCCACATTTTCGTGATCCGAAAGTATGGCAGCATTTAGATAAGTGGTATATGGTCATTGGCGCACAGGATTTAAATGAGGAAGGGCGGATCGTGTTATACGAGTCTTCTGATTTAAAAGAGTGGACGTTAAAAGGTGATGTAACAGCTTCAGGACAAGAAGCAATTGGTGACCTCGGGTATATGTGGGAGTGTCCAGATTTATTCGAGTTAGACGGAAAAGACATCCTCCTCTTTTCACCACAAGGTCTAGAAGGAAATGGTTATCTGTATCAAAACGTCTACCAAACCGGTTACCTGTCTGGAAAACTCGATTATGCTAGTGGGAAAATGAGTCATGGAGCATTTACAGAACTGGATCGTGGCTTTGAGTTCTATGCTCCACAAACGACGCTTGATGAGACTGGCAGAAGATTGTTGATCGGATGGATGGGGGTACCTGAGCAAGGAGAACAGCATCAACCAACGATCGCTCATAAATGGGTTCATCTTTTAACCATCCCGCGTGAGCTTCATTATGAGGGAGATCTACTTATTCAACGTCCAGCTGTAGAACTTGAGGCAATGAGACATAGTGGCATAACGAAGGAAGTAAGTCTTTCGAATGAGCGGAAAGAGTGGAGTGAGTTGAACGGATCGGTATATGAATTACTTGTTCAACTTGGTCAGGTAGAAAAGACATTTTCTGTAGCCATCCGAAATCATGCTTCAATGACGTACGATGGTCAAAATTCAGTGTTAACATTTAAGAGAAAAAGCTTTGTGAATGGGGAAGAAGAAAC
Organism: Bacillus sp. RAR_GA_16; assembly: GCF_020165985.1. Taxonomy (GTDB): domain Bacteria; phylum Bacillota; class Bacilli; order Bacillales; family Guptibacillaceae; genus Guptibacillus. The sequence continues at coordinate 293,361 of NZ_JAIUKZ010000001.1, read as the reverse complement.
ACGTAGCTGCTTGATCGAGAGCGTAAACGAGCTCCGTTTCTATGTTGATTCTTCTTCGATTGAAGTATTTGTAAATAATGGGGAAGAGGTCTTTACCTCAAGATTTTTCCCTGAGGAAAACGACGAAAGCCTTGTATTTGAAGCGAGCGGTCATTCATCGTTTCAAGTAACGAAATGGTTATTAACATAAGAGGAAATAAGCGAAACCCCACTGACTGAGTCAGTGGGGTTATACGTTTAGTAAAAAACGAATCACAGGCAATGTCACTTTCATATGAAAAGAAATGAGATTGAGTGATGATGGGATATCTTGTAAACAAAGCAACCGCTGTCATATCCATTAAAGTTAAAAAAATCCACAAATTTGAACGAATTATGAACGAAATGTGTCGAAAAAGTGATAAATGCATGAGCAACTTTTGACACTTTGTGACACGAGTCACATTTATATGAGGAACCTGCTACAATAGCCAATGGTAACTGTTGTTCCATGTCATTTATTGTTTAAAATCTACTTAACTATTATATAGGAAGAAAGGAAGGTGGCCTGGCGGTGAAGCGAATGAAATCATTCTTTGCGCTCAGTATGTTTCTTGCAGTAATGGTATTGAGCGGCTGTAGTAACTTAACCGTGCTTGATCCAAAAGGACCTGTAGCAGAACAACAAGCAAATTTAATTCTTTTCTCTATTGGATTTATGCTGTTTATTGTTTTGGTCGTGTTCGTGCTATTTACACTCATCCTTGTTAAATATCGTGAACGTAAGAGTGGTCCTGAATATGAACCTCCTCACATCGAGGGGAACGTCTTTCTAGAAATTGTTTGGACTATTATTCCGGTTATTATCCTTATTGTCCTTGCAGTGCCGACTGTACAAACGATTTTTGCGCTTGAAGAGGCACCGGAAGCGACGTCACATAAAGATCCAATTGTTATTCACGCAACATCCGTAGATTGGAAGTGGGTCTTTAGTTATCCAGAGGAAAATATTGAAACGGTGAACTATCTTCACATTCCTGAAGATCACCCAATTTTATTTAAACTTGCTTCTGCAGATTCAATGGGATCATTTTGGATTCCGTCACTTGGTGGGCAAGAGTACACGATGTCCGGCATGATGACCGAACTTTATTTACAAGCAGATGAAGTAGGGGAGTATCGCGGACGCAATGCTAACTTCACTGGTGAAGGCTTTACGGAACAGGTATTTACCGTAACCGCTGAATCAGAAGAAGATTATGAAGAGTGGGTAGAAGAGGCGCAAGACGCACCTAAGCTTACTCAAGAAAAATACAATGAGTTGATGCAAAAAGGTCATGCAGAAGAGCAAACATTCTCAGATACACACTTACAGTGGGTTGATCACGGAATGGATGCTGAATATGCAACAAAAGTCCGTAATGGGGAATCAACCGATGAAGAAGATTCTTCAGAAATGGATCATTCCGAAATGAACCATGATGATTCCGAAAAAGATTCAGAGGAACACTCGCACTAAGAGAGGAGGAAGACACCATGAAATTGGATGAATTTTTTGTCACCGGGGATCCGCTGATTTACGGTGCGGATGTTTCGATCGCGTTAACACTGATCGGTGCCATTTTCGTACTAACGTATTTCAAGAAGTGGAAGTGGTTGTGGACAGAGTGGCTAACAACTGTTGACCATAAAAAACTCGGTGTCATGTATATCATCGCAGCCGTCCTAATGCTATTCCGCGGTGGTGTAGATGCCTTGCTCATGAGGGCACAGCTTACCGTTCCGGATTCAAGCTTTTTGGATGCGAATCACTACAATGAAATTTTCACAACGCACGGTACAATCATGATTATCTTCATGGCCATGCCGTTCTTAATTGGTTTAATTAACGTTGTTGTTCCACTACAAATTGGTGCACGCGACGTTGCTTATCCGTTTCTAAACGCAGTAAGTTTCTGGACTTTCTTCATGGGGGCAATGCTCTTTAACATTTCATTTGTTATCGGAGGAATCGCCATCTGCTGGGTGGACAAGTTATGTACCACTAGCAGGTCTTGAACTTAGTCCTGGAGTAGGGCAGAACTATTATTTACTAGGTTTGCAGATTGCAGGTATTGGTACCTTGTTAACGGGGATTAACTTCCTGGTAACGATCTTGAAAATGAGAGTACCTTCCATGAAGCTGATGCAAATGCCTATGTTTACATGGTCTTCATTAATTACAATGGTTATCATCATTTTTGCATTCCCGGTTCTAACTGTGGCACTTGCACTAATGACATTTGACCGTTTGTTTGGAAGTCACTTCTTTACAATGATGGATGGCGGTATGCCAATGCTTTGGGCAAACCTCTTCTGGATTTGGGGACATCCTGAAGTATACATTGTTATTCTTCCAGCGTTTGGTATGTTCTCTGAAATTATTAGTACATTTGCACGTAAAACGCTTTTCGGTTATAAAGCAATGGTTTACTCTATGGTTGTTATTGCCGGACTAAGCTTCCTAGTATGGGTTCACCACTTCTTTACGATGGGAGCAGGTGGAGCAGTTAACTCATTCTTCTCCATCACTACGATGTTAATCGCCGTTCCAACAGGTGTGAAGATCTTTAACTGGCTCTTCACGCTTTACAAAGGACGAATACGATTTACGACAGCGATGCTTTGGTCGCTTGCCTTTATCCCGAACTTCGTTATTGGTGGGGTAACAGGGGTTATGCTAGCGATGGCAGCAGCTGACTATCAATATCATAATACGTACTTCCTAGTTGCTCACTTCCACTACGTACTCATTTCTGGTACCGTATATGCTTGTTTCGCAGGTCTATACTTCTGGTATCCAAAAATGTTCAACCATCGTTTGAACGAACGTCTTGGTAAATGGAGCTTCTGGATTTTCGTTGCTGGATTTAACTTATGTTTCTTCCCAATGTACTTCTTAGGTCTTGCAGGAATGCCGCGCCGTATTTACACTTACGGAATTGGAGACGGCTGGATGAGCTTAAACGTACTTGCTACGTTCGGTGGTGTGTTAATGGGAATCGGCTTCTTGATTCTTGTTTATAACATCTACTACAGCTTCCGTTATTCTCCACGTGAAACAACTGGTGACCCTTGGGATGCTAGAACACTTGAATGGTCTACACCAGCTCCAGTTCCGCATTATAACTTCGCTCATCTTCCTGAAGCGAAAGGTCATGATGCATTCTGGATTATGAAAGAAGAGAAGAAACAAGGAAAAGCACCTGCGAAGAAACCTTATAAACCGATTCATATGCCAAGTTACTCTGGTGTACCGATTATTATGAGTGTGTTCTTCTTTATTGCCGGATTCGGTATGGTCTTCTCCTGGCACTGGATGTCCATCCTTGGACTAATTGGTGTTCTTGCAACAATGGTGATCCGTTCGTTTGATTATGACAAAGGCTTCTACGTTAGCGTAGAAGAAATCGAAGAAACTGAGAAAAAGACTACCTTATAAAGGAGGCGTGAAGCATGGAATCAGTCGAATATTCTCCTAACACGCCTTTAGAATATCAGTCGGAAACTGGCCGACTGAATATTCTAGGCTTCTGGGTTTTCCTCGGCGCAGAGATTGCTCTATTCTCTACTCTGTTTGCGACTTACTTAGTGTTAGTAGGTCGTACAGCAGGCGGTCCAGGACCAGAAGAGCTTTTTGAACTAAAAGGTGTGCTTATAGAAACGTTTTTACTTCTAACAAGTAGTTTTACTTGTGGACTAGCTATTCATTATATGAGAAATCACTCATTAAAAGGTGTATTTCTTTGGATTGGTGTTACGCTAGCATTAGGTCTAGGGTTCCTGGGCTTTGAAATTTATGAGTTTGTTCATTACATTCATGAAGGTGCAGCACTAACTACAAGTGCTTATTGGTCTGGCTTCTTTGTACTAGTCGGAACGCACGGTGCCCACGTTACAATGGGTATCGCATGGATTTCACTTATTCTAATTCAGTTAAAGCAACGCGGTTTAACACCAGATACTACAAGGAAGGTCTTTATCTCCAGTCTTTACTGGCACTTCCTTGACGTTGTGTGGATCTTTATCTTCACAGCAGTCTACTTGTATGGGATGGTGATGTAAGATGTCCAACAACGAGCAGACGAACAGTCATAGCCACTTTCCATGGAGCCATTTAATTGGTTTCGGTCTTTCGATCATTCTCACATTATTTGCTTTGTGGGTAGGTTTTGCTTCAGACTTTAGCTTTAGAACGATTATGATTATTGTCGTCATTCTGGCATTAATTCAAGCAGCGATTCAACTCTTGATGTTTATGCACATCACAGAGAGCGATAGTAGTCGGATTCAAGTTGGTACGATTTTATATGCGGTCTTTATTGCCGCTGCAATTGTAGCTGGCTCAATCTGGGTTATGTCTTTCGGAATGCACAATATGAACATGTAAACGAAAAACCGTTGTTCCCTTCTTGGAGGGAACAACGGTTTTTTTTGATATATGTTTATTCTTCAACGCGGGACATTTTCTTTGCAAGCTGACGTTCTTTAAGGAAAGGACGAGCAAAGATAAGGTAAGCCGCTAAATGAGCAAATAGAACGTTAATCGCAAAAAGTGTAATAAAGAGTGTATGTGCAACTGGAGTCATACCGCCACCAATATAGAAAATAAGTAGCGCCCAGATTGCTACAATAAAAGGCGTGTGTATAAATGCGAGCTTCTTATAATCCTGCCAGAGAAAGAGTGGGGTTGCTGTAATAACGAAAAGATAGACCATATAGACATCCATAGTTAACAACTCCTTTTTATGATACCGCTTACAAATTAAACTTATGTCAAAATAAAGAATAATTTGTGAATGTTTTGTTACAATTAGTATACCACAATTGTTCGAAAATTCTACATATATTTGAGATTTTTTTCCGGTAACTTTATGATTTAAGAAGATACATAAGAAAGTAGGGACCATTATGAAGAGAATTTCTTTACTTTTTATATGGCTTGGATTTATTTACTATGCGGTTTTTGTAGCACCGAGTGGCAATGGATCATACCTATCAGATCTTATTACAATGAATCATCCTGATGCTGGCTTGCTTGCCATGTTTTCTTTACTTGGGATTTTTCCGGCTGTATTTGCTATATTACTTTTACGAGAGGATAGCGGAATCAGTTCCAGCCTGGCCATTTGTTCTTGGCTCTTTTGCGTTAGGTGCCTTTAGTTTACTTCCGTACTTTGTTTTAAATAAAAAAACACATCGACCGAATCGTACACCTAATAAGTTAAAAAGACTTCTTGAATCGAAAATTCTCTTAACTATACTGATCCTTTTAACAATCGGTTTAATGGTCTATGGAATTGTTGCCGGGGAAGCGACTTTATATCAGAAAGCTTTTCTAGAATCAAATTTTGTTCATGTGATGACCATTGATTTTCTTGTATTAACGGGACTTTCAATTTTCGCTTTAAGGAGTCGGGATGGGATCGCTGGCTGGATGGGGTTCTTCCCAATTATCGGCCCACTATATTTTATCTACACTAAAAAACGATAAGGAGAGGAACCATGCGAAAATTACATAAAAATGAAGTAATTGATGCGGTAAGACTTTCAGAATACGCTTTTCAATATACGGTGCCTAAAGAAGAATTAGATGACAAAATTAACAGATATAGCGAACATGAAATATGGGGTGATTTTGAGGAGGATGAACTCGCTGCGAAGCTCCATCTCATTGATTTTGAAACATGGCTTGCAGGAAAGAAAATAAAGATGGGCGGCGTTGCATCAGTTGCGACGTATCCGGAACATCGCAGAGGAGGAAGGGTTGCACGCCTGATCCGAAATGGTCTTTTTGAAATGAAGCAAAAAGGCCAAACCATTTCTTTCCTCCATCCGTTTCAAATCTCTTTCTATCGAAGATTTGGGTATGAAGTGTTGAATAACTGGAAGAAGGTAGAGTTGAAAGTGGAGGATCTTAAGCCTCTTCGTGCTGTAAGTGGAAAAGTAAGGCGTGTGGAACTTGATCATGTTTTTGAAGTCCTAAATCCTGTTTACGAAACGTTTGCCACTCGCTTTAATGGTATGCTCGTTCGAACGGAAAGTTGGTGGAAGGAACGTGTTTATTCGAAAGGTTTTCGGTTTGCAACTTATAAAAATAAAGAAGGGGATGTAACTGGTTACATCTTTTACAAAATTGAAAATCGGACATTGGAAGTTGAAGAATTGGTTTGTATCGATGGTGAGGCAAGAAGAGGTTTATGGAATTACCTCTGTCAGCATGATTCTATGGTTGATCGCGCAACAATTCTAACGAATGAAAGCGATCAGCTGACGTTTTTATTAGCCAATCCAAAAGTAAAAACAACAGTCGAGCCGTACTTTATGGCGCGCATTGTTGATGTCGAAAATTTTCTAAAGGAGTATCCGTTTGCATTAGAGTCGGATGAAACTCTCTTCCTCCATATTACCGATGATCAGGCAGAGTGGAACAATGGAACCTACCTGATCGATCGTGAAGGAGTGAGGGTATTTAAGGGAGATAAAGCGAATGCAGCCTGTGCTCATCCACCAAAACGAGGCCTTCGATGTAACATTAATACACTGACAGCTGCTTTGACTGGATACCAGGAGCCTTTCTTTCTTTATGAAGCTGGTTTATTAGAAGGATCAAAGGAAGAAGTATTGCTGTTGCAAAGCATACGTTCGACAAAGGAAACAAATTTCATGGACTTTTTTTAATAAAAAAATCCCTTCTCTCACAAGGTGAGAGAAGGGATTTTTCGTTTCACTCATGCACTTCAGTCGAAGCTTCTCTTTCAGCCTTCCTATTTCCGACATATATGAAGCGTAAAGCGACAAGCATGAGTAGGATGGCAATCAATCGTTTTATATCAAAGGAAACTTGCAAGCCGCCGAACCAACCGAAGTGATCAATTAGCATCCCCATAGAGAGCTGACCGATTACGGTTGAGATATTGGCTGCAATGACACCAATCTTTGGAACAGCAAGTATCGTAAGAAAAAGATAACCTACTCCAAACCATACGGCACTAAGCTGCCATTTCGGCGCTTCAAGGATTTTAAGCAAGTCTCCATTTCCAAAGAAAAGAATAACGATAAATAAGAGTAATGCTCCTGTGAAAAAAGTAATCAGTGTACTCTCGAATGTCCCTGCTTTTTTACTAAAGGCTCCATTGATGGAAGACTGAGCGCTTAAAAAAATACCGCCAAAGACAGAGGCGAGTAGAATAAGAATCGACATCGTGAACCAACTCCTTAAAAGATTAAAACAAGTGCAACCGCCATTAATAGTACGGCTACTATTTTTTCCTTCTTGACCTTTGTTGCTTTGCTTCCTAACCACCCTTTATGTTCAATGATCATACTCATTGCCATTTGGCCAACGATTACGCTAATCATCGCTAGACCTACCCCAACAATTGGAATTCCAATAACAAGGATAGTTAAATAAATGACACCAAGAAAACCCCCAGTTAATTGCCATTTTGGTGCCTTAAATGTATAAGACAAAGAGCCTTTTCCAAGAAATAAAACCACAATGCCAATAATGACAGTACCAACGGCAAAATTATAAAAGCTGCTTTCCAATTTACCGATGGATTTTCCTAACTCCCCGTAAATTGCTCCTTCGACGCTTAGCGCAGCTCCAGCTAGTAAAGCAAGGAGATAAATACCAAATTTCATCTTTAACAGCTCCCTTCATATTTATACTTCGAGGAATGTCGATACGTTGAGAAAAAAAGAGAGCCTAAAGCTCTTCTTGAATAAAAGCGGCTATTTGCTGAATAATTTCTTCATTTCTACGATAATACGTCCATTTTCCATGTCGCTCGGACTCGAGTAAACCTACTTTTTGCATCATGGATAAATAATGCGAAACGGTTGATTGTGACATGTTTGCTTTCTCCTGAATGTCGCCAACGCACACGCCACCCTTTTCACTAATGTTCTTAGAGAGGTGGGCGGTAGGTTTCTCGAAATGGTCCATTGGATTCTTAAGCCACATCAACATATCAATACGTGTTTGATTCGCCAGCACTTTAAAAATATCAACGTAATTTTCCATGCGTTTATATTAATCGATGATCTTCGATATGTCAAACGCTTTGCAAATCCATAACATTCTACGAGAAACGGCATGAATCAAATAGGATAGGGGTACGCTGTTAACAATTATGCAATAGAAGTAGTAGGACGAACTGAGATGATCAATTTAGTGCGAAGACTTTTATGGGAAGACGAATTAGCAAACGAGAGGGATTTAACATGACACGTATATTGACGACAATCGTCATCATTCTAATGATTGGATTAATGGGCTTAGTTAGTGCCAAAGGATGGCCTTCTTCTATGAAGGATGCAGCCAAGAAGAGTGAATGGGTGGGTTCATGGACAGCAAGCATGCAGGCTCCTGACAAAGATGGAAACTCTCATGACGGGTTTAAAGATCAAACCATTCGGTTAATTCTTCGACCGCATATGGAAGGGGATAAGATGCGAATTCGATTATCCAATGAATTTGGTTCACTCCCTTTATCTATGAAAGAAGTCAGAGTTGCGGTATCCAAGGAAGGTGCAAGGATTGATAAGGAGACGGACCAGCTGATTACCTTTAATGGTAAAGAAGCCGTAACCATTCCTCAAGGAGAAACGCAATATAGTGATTCCAATAGATTTTCAGGTAAAAGATGATCAAAATATAACGGTTAGTTTGTATGTAGATCGTGAAACAGGGCCAACAACGTGGCATCAACGTTCAAATCAAACGGTCTATATGTCTGAAGAAGGAAACCATGCAGGAGATGAAAAAGATTCTGCGTACACGGCAAAAGAAGAAGCATGGTTCTGGCTAGACCGTTTAGAGGTTGTTCCTGAAGAATCTGTAGACGGTTCTGTGGTTGTAATGGGAAGCTCAATTGCAAATGGCAACTATTCTACATTAAACGCAAACCGACGTTGGCCTGATTATTTGGCCAATCGAATGAATGCGAAAGATGCCAATGTAAAAATGTCTGTATTAAATGCAGGAATTTCTGCAAACCATTTGATCAATAGTGAAGAAGGAAAAGGACAAAACGCGTTGGCAAGACTAGAGCGAGATGTTCTAAGTCAAGAAGGCATTAAAGGTGTGATTCTGCATGAAGGTATTAACGATTTAAGACACTATCCTGAATACGACTCACAGAAAATAATTGATCGAATGAAAAAAATCATTAAAGCGACTCACGAACAGGGGATACCGATTTATGGAGGTACCTTAACCCCTTATAAAGATTCCAGTATGTTTACAGAAGAGGGAGAAAAGACGCGGCAGGAAGTGAATGAGTGGATTCGAACAAGCGGAGAATTTGATGCGTTCATTGATTTTGATAAAGCATTGAGAGATCCAGATGATCCAAAAAAATACCTTTCAAAGTATGATTCTGGGGATCATTTGCATCCGAATGATAAAGGGTACAAGAAAATGGCAGATACGGTGGACTTTTCGATATTTAAACAAAAGTAATCCTTGCAAAAAGAACAAATGTTCGTTAAACTTAGATTATCAACCGAATATACGTTCTCACATCATAGTATGGCTTCCACTTTCTTAGGGGGAGCCATCTTTTTTTTTAGGAGGAGGGAAAGGGAATGAAAAATGAGTACATTTTAAAGCAGGCAGAGAAAGATATGAGGGAAGCGATGACGCGATTTTCAAAAGTAAAGAAACGGGATGGGATGAAAACAATTGTTCAAAGACAAATGCAGGGAAGTCGTCAATGGAAAAGAGATATTTGGTAGGTGGTTTTATAATTGTGTCTTGACAAAATCTGTCTAACTTGATATTTTTGTTAAAATATATTTTCTTATCCAGAGAGGTGGAGGGACTGGCCCTACGAAACCTCAGCAACAGGTCCTTGGGACACTGTGCTAACTCCAGCGGGTGATAAACCTGATAGATGAGAGCCTTCGGTTTTATTTTGTCAGTAACGCACTCCATTCGAGTGCGTTTTTTTGTTTTTCTGGATGGAAAAGTAAGGAGAAATAACATGGAAAACAAACAAGGGTTTCAAAGGGAACTGAGGTCAAGACATGTAGTGATGCTCTCACTTGGAGGGGTCATTGGTACAGGATTGTTTTTAAGTTCTGGATACACGATCCAGCAGGCTGGCCCTGTTGGGACGATCCTGTCTTATCTGGTAGGAGCACTTGTCGTTTATCTGGTGATGCTGTGTTTAGGGGAACTGGCGGTTCATATGCCTGAGACAGGTGCCTTTCACAGCTATGCGGCTAAATACATTGGTGGTGGAACCGGTTATACCGTTGCCTGGTTGTATTGGCTAACTTGGACTGTCGCGCTTGGTTCTGAGTTTACAGCTGCGGGTATGCTTATGCAGAGGTGGTTTCCATTCGTTAATGTATGGATTTGGAGCGGCTTATTTGCTGCAATGATCTTCATTTTAAATAGTTTAACAGTTAAATTTTTTGCTGAGAGTGAGTTCTGGTTTGCTCTTGTAAAAGTTCTAGCCATCGTGTTGTTCATTATTTTAGGTGCGGTAGCGATCTTCGGGTTTATTCCGATGGAATCTGGAGCGAATGAATCCTTGTTCGCTAATTTTACAAATGAAGGGATCTTTCCGAATGGCGCATTTGCCATTTTAATGACGATGCTGGCAGTGAATTTTGCTTTCTCAGGAACGGAACTCATTGGAATTGCAGCTGGAGAAACAGAAAACCCAGCCCAAACCATACCAAAAGCGATTCGAACCACGTTAATTCGGCTCATTCTATTTTTTGTTGGTTCGATCTTTATCTTATCAGCTCTTCTGCCGGCCTCAGAAGCTGGCGTTCTTGAAAGCCCATTTGTAGCGGTGCTTGAAAGAATTGGGGTTCCTTATGCGGCTGATATCATGAATTTCGTTATCCTTACAGCCATTTTATCCGCTGCAAATTCAGGATTATACGCATCATCAAGAATGCTCTGGTCTCTTTCAGACAAACAAATGATTTCTCCAATTTTTTCTAAGCTCAACAAAAATGGTGTCCCTCTTAATGCGGTGATTTTAAGTATGTTAGGCGGTGCACTAGCACTCTTTTCAAGCATCATTGCACCAGATACCGTCTATGTGGTGCTTGTCTCGATATCCGGTCTAGCCGTTGTCATTGTCTGGATGAGTATTAGCGCGTCACAATTTCTTTTTAGAAAAAGATACTTAAAAGACGGCAGATCGATTAAAGACCTAGGCTATCGAACGCCATTCTATCCAACTGTTCCGATCCTAGCCTTCGTCCTCTGCTTCGCTTCTTTGATTGGGATTGCTTTTGATCCAACCCAGCGAATCGCGTTATATTGCGGGATTCCGTTCATTGCACTTTGCTATGGAAATTATTATTTATCAAAACGAATAAAGAAAAGAGGAGTCAGTGATGTGGCAGAAACAGAATCCTATTAAGGCGATATTAGAAGAGTTTAATTTGGTGATACTGGACGGGGCGCTTGCAACAGAGCTCGAAAAATATGGCTGTGACTTAAATGATCCACTTTGGTCCGCTCGCGTTTTACTTGAAAATCCAGAGCTTATCTATCAGGTTCACTTAGATTATTTCCGTGCAGGAGCTGATTGTGCGATAACGGCAAGTTATCAGGCTACAATGGAAGGATTAACGAGCCGTGGTTTAAGCAAAGAAGAAGCTGTGGAACTAATAAAGAAAACGGTTTTTCTTGCGCGCAAGGCACGCGATGATTTTTGGGAACAGGAAGAACAGTTGAATCGCCCAAAACCTTTTATAGCAGCTTCCGTTGGACCTTATGGAGCGTACTTAGCTGATGGATCCGAGTACAGGGGTGATTACCATGTTAGCGATGAGGTACTTACCGCGTTTCATCGTCCAAGAATAGAAGCATTGATTGATGCGGGTGCTGATGTTTTAGCGTTCGAAACGATTCCATCTTTTCAAGAAGCGAAAGTTTTAGGTTCCCTGTTACAAGAGTTTCCAACCACTTATGCCTGGATTTCTTTCACTCTTCAAAACAATGAGAAAATAAGCGATGGAACGGCTTTAAAAGTATGTTCTCAATACTTTAAGGAAAATAATCAGGTTGCGGCAATTGGCATGAACTGTGCGTCTCCTTCGCTTGTGACAAAAGCGATTCATCAATTAGCTTCTCAAACCGATAAACCGATTATTGTGTACCCGAATTCTGGAGAGATTTATGATGCTGAGACCAAAACATGGCGGGTTGGTGAATCATGCGATGGGCTTGTCGATGGATCAAATGAATGGTTTGATGCCGGTGCGCGCTTAATTGGTGGATGTTGTCGGACAAATCCTGAAGAGATCAAGCGTCTTTATGAAAGATGGAGGCGGTGACACAAAAAGGAGGTAACGGCTGTTTCGTTACCTCTCTTTATTCAGTGAATATAGTTTAAAACGGATTTGTCGCCCACTGCAAGGACTGCTTAATAAATATACGAGGATGTAATTTCAACTGCCCCACCATATATTCCGCAAGATCTTCTGGTTGCATATACTTTTCTTTATCTTGCTCATCAAGCTTGTCACCGAAGACGAGCTCAGTCGCTACAAGGCTCGGATTAAGGGTGAAAACGCGAATGTTATTTCGACGAACTTCTTGCATAAGTGCTTCGGTCATGCCCTGAATGGCGAATTTAGAAGCACTATATGATGTAGATCCAGCAGTCCCTTTTAAACCACTACTTGAGGAGATTGTGATAATATCACCGCTGTCTTTTTCGATCATTTGTGGAAGAACAGCCCGTGTTACATGATACGTTCCATAAACGTTGACTTCGAACGTTTCCTTCCAGTCATCGGGTTCGATCTCTAAAAACGATCCATACCGGCCCATTCCAGCATTATTAATTAAAATATCTGCCGTACCGAGTTCGTTTTTTAGTTTCTCTACCGCAGTATCCACTTCTTCAATCTTCGAAATATCAGCTGGAGCAACGATTGCTTTAACTCCGAAAGATTCTGCTTCAGTCGCAACTTCTTTCAGCTTCTCTTCTGTCCTGGCGATTAAGCCAACATGTACCCCTTCACTCGCGAGTTGAAGCGCAGTTGCACGTCCGATCCCGCTACTTGCTCCAGTAATATAAGCCACTTTTCCTTTAATCGTTTGTCCCATTCTCACTCATCCTTTCTGCAAATCTCTCTATTTTAGTCTAAAGCTAATAATCCTCGGATTCAAAGATAAGCAATCGCTTTCTACATTTCACGAAAGCATCCATATGTTTAACTATAGTTCTTAACGGTTACAGTTACTGTGGAAGCAAAGAAAAGCTATATCAATATAAATCGATAAAATAGAAAAAGGAGTTTTTACATCATGCGTAATCATTTAAAACATTACATTAATGGCGAATGGGTTGAATCAACTGGTTCAGAAACACATGAAGTAATCAATCCAGCGACAGAGGAAGTTATCGGCAAAATTAGTCTTGGAACGAAAGAAGATTTGGATAAAGCAGTGAAAGCAGCCCGTGCAGCATTTCCTTCTTTCTCTCAAACAAGCAAAGAAGAACGTGTTAAGATGCTTGAAGATATCGCAGAGGAATACGCGAACCGTAAAGAAGAAATTATTGACGTCATTACACAAGAACTCGGTTCTCCACGCTCTATTTCAGAGAAAGTTCATTACAACATGGGCTATCAACACTTCTCTGAAGCAGCAAAAGCATTAAAAGAGTATTCTTTCTCAGAAGATCGTGGCGATCATACAATCTTTAAGGAATCCATTGGCGTGAGTGGTTTAATTACACCGTGGAACTTCCCAACAAACCAATCGTCTACGAAAATTGCGAGTGCGTTTGCAGCGGGAAGTCCAGTTGTCTTAAAACCAGCTGAAATCACACCATTTGCTGCCATTATTTTAACCGAAATCTTTGATAAAGTCGGCGTACCAAAAGGTGTATTTAACCTCGTGAACGGAACTGGCGAAGTGATTGGTGACGGCATTAGCTCACATCCTGACATCGACTTTGTATCATTTACTGGTTCTGCAGGCGTTGGTGAGAAAGTGATGAAAAACGCGGCAGAAACAATCAAGACAGTTGCACTTGAACTTGGAGGCAAATCTCCATTTGTCATGCTAGAAGATGCGGATATTACGAAAGCGGCTAAAGCTGCTGTTAGTCATATTGCAACAAACTCCGGTCAAGTTTGCTCGGCTGGGACTCGAATGATCATTCCTGCTTCTCGAAAAGAAGAATTTGAAGAAGCCGTGAAAAACGTTCTTCCTGAATTCCCAGTAGGTGACCCGAATGGAAACAACTATGTGGGACCACTCGTTTCTGAAAAGCAGTGGAATACCGTGCAGTCTTACATTCAAAAAGGAATCGACGAAGGTGCCAACTTGATTGCAGGTGGAACTGGTAAGCCAGAAGGTCTTGAGAAAGGCTACTATACAAAACCAACGATCTTTACAGATGTGAAAAATGACATGGTCATTGCACAAGAAGAGATTTTTGGCCCTGTAATGTCGATCATCACATATGAAACAATTGATGAAGCGATTGAAATTGCGAACGACGTCGTATACGGTCTTGCTGGATATGTCTTTGGCGAAGATAAAGAAACACTTCGCAAAGTGGCAACAAGCATCCGCGCTGGCCGCATTAAAGTGAACAATGCGGACATGGACTTCTCAGCACCATTCGGTGGCTACAAGCAATCTGGTATCGGCCGCGAGTGGGGAGACTTCGGAATTGAAGAGTACCTTGAAACAAAAGCAGTATTAGGATTCCCATCCTAAGATATTTTAATAAAGTAGGAGAGGAGCAGTTGCCATAATGGTAGCTGCTCTTTTTGGTTTGGATGTAAATAACAGTTGGGGGTTATCGACTATAGTTGGAGTTCTACTTTAACCGCTGCAAGAAATTGGAGTCGATATTGAATTTATTTCAGGTTGATTGCTTTGAGGGCTTCATTTAAATTAATAGAAAGATAGATTTAGGAAAGAAATAAGTTTGATAATATTCACTGAGTTTTGATTCCATTTTATGTTAAAGTTTAAGAGCGGAAAAGATATTCAGTAAAATGTGAATCATTTGGGGGCGGTGTTTTGACGAAAAGAATTTATTTTCTTCATGGGTTTATGGGGACAGAGGATTTACACTTTGAGCATCAAAAGGCTTTTTTTGAGCGTGATATGGAAGTGATCGCGTTACCCTTACCAGGTCATGGGCATTCTAGTGTTCCTGCAGGTGAAGACTATTTTGAGAGTGCTTTAGAGTGGTTAATAGAGGAAGTAACCAACAAAGGATCAGGGTATGTTGTTGGATTATCTTTAGGTGCTTCATTAGCCATTCATCTCGCCTTAAAGAGACCAGAGCTTGTAAAGGGTGCAGTTTTAACAGGCTATACACCGTATATACCGGATAATTTAAAGAGCATCATGGAAGAGCAATATACATATTTCAATAACATTCAAGAAAACGATCAAGAGACTACCGCTTCTTTTAAACAAATTCATGGCGATAAATGGTTCGATACGTTACAGAAAGTAAATAAAATAATGACTTTTCATTATCCGAGCGTTTCAGAAAAAGAGATTGCTGAACTTGAAGTACCGCTTATGGTGCTTAACGGAGGAAATGAGCTTTATGAAGTAGAAGCTGTTCAATTTTTGAAAAGAAACAATGATAAAATAAATGTTGGACTAATTCCTGATGCTGGTCATACGGCTAATATTGATCAACCTGATCTATATAACAGCATGGTTCACCAGTTTATTAATAAATGAGGTAGAGGTGTTCATTTGAGTGAGTTTAATCTACAAAAAGAATCAGAAAGGTTAGTAATCAGACCCTTAAAAATGGAAGACTACCAAAACTGGTTACGCCAATTTAATGAAAGGCACCCCTCGCAACACGCCTATGATCCTGGGAAGTTGGATATGAGCGAGTGTACAGAAGAGTGGTTTAGGGACTTAGTGAATAAGCACCAGGAATTGGCTATAAATGATATAGCTCATGTGTTTGGTGTTTTTCATAAAGAGGATGGCACGCATTTAGGAGTGGTTGATTTTTCAACCTTAGCGAGAATGAATTTTCAATGGGCACGGATTGGCTATACAATACATAATCAATACTGGCGAAAAGGCTATGGCAAAGAAGCGGTGAGCGCAGCGCTTCAGGTCGCTTTTCATGATCTTGGTTTTCATCGCATCGAAGCCCATATTAACGTTGATAACAAACCATCGACTCAACTAGCGCAAAGTGTAGGCATGGTGTATGAGGGTATGAGAAAAGGGTTCATTTATGAGAATGAAAAGTGGACGGATCAGTTGGTTTATGTGGTGACTGCCGAAAACGAGATAGAATAGCAAAAAAGACCATCCTTTTACCCAGGATGGTCTTTCTCAACTAAATCGCATCATGTTTTTCTTCTAAATCATTCTTTGCTAAAGAACGTTTAATCAAGGCAGCTCCAACAAATACAGCGATGAGTAGGGCAGCAACGATGACAAGGAATAGAACGTTAGAAGAGAGTAGTTCAATCAAGCCTCCGAGAAGGAGTCCAACTACGCCAAAATCTGAATCTCCGAATGTCGTTCCTTGAAAGCCCAGTGAACCAAGCACTGGCAGAAGTAGCGCCGGCAAGAAGCTAATGATCACGCCGTTCGCCATCGAGCCAAACACTGCTCCTTTTCGCCCGCCAGTTGCATTACCGAATACGCCGGCTGCTGCACCGGTAAAGAAGTGAGGGACAAGACCTGGCACAATCACTTTTAGACCTAAGATCGGTAGAAGGAACATGCTGAGTAGTCCTGCAACAAAGCTAAAGAAGAAACCGATAATGACCGCATTGTTTGCGAAAGGGAACACAGACGGCGCATCTAGGGCTGGGATTGCATTTGGTACAACTTTATCTGCGATTCCTTTAAATGCGGGAACGATTTCAGATAGGAGCATTCTTACCCCAGCCAAAATGATGTAGACGCCAGCTGCGAACGTTAACGCTTGCATAAATGAGAAGACCAGGAAGTTTGTCCCACCGCTTAGTTCGGATTCAATAAAGGTTGGTCCTGTGAAAAGAGCGACGACGAAAAATAGGATCGCCATTGTAAGTGACACAGATACAGAAGTGTCTCGCAAGAAATTGAATGACTTCGGTACTTTAATTTCTTCAGTCGATTTAGAATTTTTTCCAACTGCTTTTCCGACAGTGGCTGCGATTAAATAGCCGAATGAGCCGAAGTGTCCGATCGCAAAGTCATCACTACCCGTAATTTTTCTAGTGTATGGTTGCAATAGAGCAGGTAACAGAACCATCAAAGATCCGAGAATAAGGGAACCAGTGATGATCATTGTTGCGCCACTAAAGCCACCGGTTGAAAGAATAACGGCGATCAGACAAGCCATGAACATGGTATGGTGACCTGTTAAGAAGATATACTTAAAAGGTGTGAGTCGCGCTAGTAGGATGTTGGCTACCATTCCGAAAAGCATAATCATTGCCGTTTCTGCACCAAATGCATCTTGAGCTAGTGCAACGATCGCTTCATTGTTTGGAATGATACCTTGAATTTTAAATGCATGATCAAACATACTACTAAAGTTATCAAGGGAGGCGACAAGCACACCTGCGCCTGCCCCCAGAATAACAAACCCCATGATCGTTTTTAGCGTACCTGATATGACATTGGCGACATCTTTCTTTTGAAGAAGTAAACCGATCAGGGCAAATAACCCTACAAGAATCGCTGGTGTACCTAGAATGTCTTTCATTATGAGATCGACCATGATTTATGCTCCTTTCAAGTTTGCTTCAATCGCCGTCCTTAATTCTTTTTTATCCATTAAATTATTAAGCTTAATGACATTTCGATTGCCGTCTTCTAGATTTTCAACAATCTCGGTTGAGCCTAAGTAGTAATCGGCGTTCTCAGATTTACTAGTTGTCAGATCCGTATGATCAACCTCTGCTTCAATTCCAAGTTCGTTTAGGATACTTTTTACATTCATTTCTACGATAAAGCTGCTTCCTAGACCATTTCCACATACAACAAGAATTTTTTTCATTTTTATTCTCTCCCTTAATTTGAGTATTTTGATACAAGGTTAATAATTTCTTCTTTTTCCTCTGCTCGATAAATCATTTCTAGGTTTTCTTCTTCTGATAGAAGCTCTGATAGTTGAGCAAGAGCTTTTAAATGGGTTTCGTTATCTACTGCAGCAAGCACAATGAGCAACTTAACCTGGTGCTTTTCTTTAGATGAAAAAGGTACCTCTTGATCTAGTCGAAGCAAGCTCATTCCAACCGTATTCACGCCTTCTTCAGGACGGGCATGAGGAATAGCGATTCCTGGAGCAATCACGACATAGGGCCCTAGCTCTTCGACATTTTTGATCATCGCATCGATATAGGAAGGGGCGATTTGCTCTGTTGCAAGAAGCGGCATTGCTGCTGTTTTAATCGCCTCTTTCCAATCGGGTGTATCTGTAGCAAATTGGATCGTTTCTTCGTGTAATAAGTCATTTAACATAGGTCGTTCAAACCTTTCTATTGATAAGGTGTTTGGTGATGGCGCGAATAACTGCTGTAATTCATTTCTTAGTTCTTTTTCATTCGTAATCGTGCCGTGTTTTTTCATGATTTCAACAATCACGTCAGGGGTAGGACCACTCTCTTCACCTGGAGTTGTTTGTGCTTCCATCCAATGCAGAATTTTCTCTTTTCCCTGCTGTGTTAAGATCGGGTTAACCGTTAAAATGGGTAACGTCTCGTGCTCCAAAGGTGATGTAGAAAAGACATAATCTACGTCGTAGTGGTTTTGTAGAAACTGCCTCCTTGAAACTGTCCCGATGATTTCTACATTTGTGAGAAGTTTTTCAAGCTGTCCTCTTAAAATATTTGATGTGCCAATTCCTTTTTCACAAACGATAATTGCTTTACCAAATGTTACTTCTGGAAGCTCTTCCTTCTGCATCCAAGCTCCAAAGTGCATGGCGAGATAAGCTAATTCATCATCAGGGAGCTTTTGAGACATCATCAATTCAATCGGCCAAACCGCTCGTTTTGTAATGGAAAAGACATCTGGATATTCCTGTTGGACTGACGCTGTTAATTCGTTTGTGATCGGAACGTGATATTTCAGCCGGTAGTACGTTGGTTTGAGATGAAGAAAAAGAGCTTCTTCTAATTCACTGCGCTGTTCGAATAAGACACAAGCATAAACTTGAAATTCGTTCACGATCTCAGTAACAACTTTTCTAAGTTTATTACTTTCAAGACTCCCTACCGTGCCTACTTCAGAATAATTGATTCTTGAGCCAAGAAGGTGCATGGTGATGAAGCCAATCTCATCCAGTGAGAGGGAGAGTTTAAATTGAGCTTCTAATTCTTTCGCAATGCTCTTTGCTGCTTCAAATTCTCTTGTTGAACAAAGAGCGTGTTTTTCATCTGGATCGAGCTGGATCCGATGTTCGCCTTTCAAACGTTGAAGAAGAACGACAAGCTGAATGGCTAGAACATGGATTGTATCGTCTGTTAACTCTACTTTTAGAATGGGTTCCGCGTTCATGATAATTTGCTTCATCGGTATGAGGTGCGAATAGGTGTGTTCATCCCCGTTCTTTAAGAGCGGATAAAGAAAATTCGTCATTTCGGTTAATTGTCCATTGGTGAGGACCTCGGACAGAAAACGACTCAATATTCTCCGCTTGTTTTCCTCTTTCCCTTCCACACGATAGCCTGTAGACCGTTCAAACTGTAACGTTAATGCTTCATCAGCCAGAACTTTCTTAACGAGCTTTAAATCTTTAGCAACTGTTCCACGACTTACTTGAGTTCGATCCATAAAGTTCTGCATAAAGATTGGCTTACCATTTGTTAAGAGTTCGACACCAATTAAGGTGATGCGTTCTGGTTGTGAATAGTGGTACTGCCATTCTTTTAGTTCTTTCATCAATTTAGGAACGGTTTGTTTGGTCTCCTCTGAGAGATAGTAACCTAATCCTTGTTTTGTTTGGATAATGGGTAGGTTGTTCTCATCGAGCCAATCGTTTATTTTTTGTAGATCATAATGAACGGTTCGTTTTGATATCCCGAGCTGGTCGATGACATGATCAACCGTAACTAACTCAGTTGCATTCACGAGTTTGGTTAATAGAAATGTGCTTCTTTCATCAAGTGACATGGAGATCTCCAACTCCCTTACGAGTGCAAAATGATACGGATGAAACAAATCATGATTTGATAGTGCTAAGTATATAGGCGATAGAACAAATATGAAAGGGTTTGCAATGTGTTGTTTTTGTATTTCGTTAATTTGCAAAAGTGAACAGACGTGATTCTTGAATACTTAAACCTCTTCATACTCTATTAAAAAAGCGAAATACCAACAAAAAATATGTTAGAGAGAACGGTAAAAAAGCGTTTTAATTTCACTCTATTGGGAAAATAAGGTTTAGGTGAAAGAAACTGGTGAATTTTAGATGTCCCATCCGGGTAGCCTCATACATCATTTACTGTCACATCACATCCCTCGCCTTCTCTTGCCAAAAAAATGAATTGGAGTGTTTTGATGTTAAAGAAGTTAGTCCCTCTATCGGTAGCAGCAGTTGTTTTTGTAGGAGCTCCGTTTCAC
This sequence comes from Bacillus sp. RAR_GA_16, assembly GCF_020165985.1. Taxonomy (GTDB): domain Bacteria; phylum Bacillota; class Bacilli; order Bacillales; family Guptibacillaceae; genus Guptibacillus. Next base: position 272,786 of record NZ_JAIUKZ010000001.1, on the reverse strand, counting down.
ACATCAGCAAAGGAAATGAGTGCAACGGACATTTTAAAGCAGTCAAGTGAAGCGATGACTGAGGTTGAGAGCTATTCTACAAAAACAAAGATGGAACAATCGATGCCTCTTGAAGGAGAAACAGTGATGATCTCCAGCCAATCCGAAGCAGACATTACGTTAAAGCCTTTTGCGATGCATCAGGTCGTTACAACCAAATCACCTGAAGAAGGCGAAATTTCATTAGAATCGTATTGGACTGAAGAAGGTTTTTATCAAGAAGATCCCGAAAAAGGCTGGATCAAGATGCCGGAAGAACTCACACAAGGTTTAGAGGAACTTCAAAGCATGTCTTCAGTTGAAGCACAAATGACTCAAGCTGAAGAACTTGGCAAAGAGATGAGCGTTGAAGAGACAGATGAAGGTTATGTGTTAACGTACGAAGGGGACGGCAAAACATTAATGGAAGCATCCATGAAGATGTTCCAAGAAAGCATGTCAAGTGAAGAAGGTTCCGGATCGATGAAAGGTCTCATGGAACAAATGACGATTAATGACGTTACCTATAAAGTAACAGTTGATAAAGACACGTATTACATGAAGAATTTAACGATGGATCTTGATATGGATATGAAGATTGAAGACGAAAGCATGAACATGAAACAATCGCTGGAAATGTCAATCGATAACTTTAATCAAGTGGATACGATTTCCGTTCCGCAAAACGTGATTGATTCAGCTAAACCACTTGAAGGAATGGAGGAAGGCGGCGAAATGCCTGAAACGGCGACTGCCAATCCAATGCTTGCTATGGGTGGAGTAGCGTTGGCGGTAGCTGCAGGTGGTTTACTTCTTTACAGAAGACGTTCCATTAGCTGTTAATATGGCTTGAAAACCGCCTAATAAGCGGTTTTTTTCGCTTTTCTTAGTGAGGTGAAGATGTTGAACAAATTATATGCTTTGCTCATGTGTGCAGGCATCGTGATGGCAGGCTACTATGGGTACGAATGGTGGCAGGGTACACAAGGAGTAGAAGAGGTTTCTGCAGTAGAAACGAAGCAGTGGCAGAGTACGAAAGAATCGGAGGTTGCGAAGGAAGAAGGTACGAAGCCACAAGAAATTTTAATGAGTGATCAGATGAAGCAGTTTGACCCTGGACAAGAAGTAGGCAGGTTAGTCATCCCTACGATTGAAAAAGGGTTTAAAACCTATTGGGGAACAGATGAAGATACGTTAAGTCAGGGAGTGGGCATGTATGTCAGTCCATTCACCACGACACCAGATCAGAAGCGCCACACCGTTCTGAGCGGTCATCGCGACACGGTTTTTACTGGTCTACAAGACGTGAAAAAAGGGGATGCCGTCTTTCTTGAATACGATGGAAAACGCTATGAATATGCTGTAGTTAACATGAAGGTCGTAGATGAAAGCGATCGAACGGTGATTGTTGATAAAGAGGAAGCAACCTTGACCTTAACAACGTGTTACCCATTTGATTTTATCGGAAGTGCGCCAGAGCGATATGTGATTCAATCTGAATTCGTGAATGTATCGGATATGTAACGTGTAAATAAAAATCCAAGGCTCCGTTAGGGGAGCCTTGGATTTTTTTATGTCTAAACTATTTCATTTATGGTCATTTCAAATTTACTCATGTTCTTTTGAACATTTTTCGATATGCATTTCGCCCCATTGATCCAACGAGTCGAGAATTTTCCGAAGTGTTTTCCCATAATCAGAAAGGTAATATTCGACTTTTGGGGGGATTTGATTGTAGGATTTTCGAACAACGACACCATCTTCTTCTAACTCTTTCAATTGTTGTGTCAGCATTCGATAAGAGATCCCTGGGATGACCTTCTTCAATTCACTCGTACGTTTTATCGTATCTCTTAAATGACATAAGATAATCATCTTCCATTTTCCACCTAGGACTTCAAGAGCGACTTCTACTGGTAAAGCATAGTGATTATTTTGCACGAATAGTTCCTCCTCTTTTGTTAAAGAAGCAACTAGACAATACTTAGCACGTTTCCATTTTACATAGAATAGCATAGATTTTCAGCGGTGCAAATGAATCGATATTGCCCGATATAAACTAGCTCCAGAACCATTGAAGTGTTCAAATTGTTACTTTTAAGTGCCTATCATACTTGAAAGTACGTACTTCTCAAAGTGTTGAAAAGCGTAGATAATCGTCAGTGGAAAGAGACAAACGAATGAAATGCAATCCAAATAGGTTCTGTTTGTTTTCCTTTCTATAGGTACTTTTAAGTAACTACAATACTTTGAAGTGCGTACTTCCATTTGTATTAGGCACTACCTATAATGACGAATGTAATGAATTTGGTAGTGCTTCTATTAATCATATTTAAGAAAATAAGGAGGAATTCTTCAATGAGTTCTCAAGCTCAGTCAAATCAAAACTCAAATGCAAAAGGAGGAACGCTTGCCCTTTTAGCGCTTGCGATTAGTGCATTTGGAATTGGAACAACGGAATTTGTTCCGGTCGGACTGCTTTCTTCTATTGCAGATGATTTAAGTATATCGATCACGCTCGCAGGTTTATTGATTTCAGGTTATGCGATCGGTGTTGCCATTGGTGCACCGGTATTAACCGCCCTTACAAGTAAAATAAGTCGTAAGTCACTTCTGATGTCACTTATGGTTGTTTTTATTATTGGTAACTCGGTAGCTGCTTTATCAACTAGCTTTGGATTATTATTAGTGGCGCGGTTTATCACCGCATTTTCACATGGTATTTTCTTTTCGATTGGTTCGACGATTGCGGCCGATTTAGTACCAGAGCATAAGCGGGCAAGTGCGATTGCCTTTATGTTTACAGGTTTAACGGTTGCAACTGTCACAGGTGTTCCACTTGGTACATTTATTGGACAGGCTTTCGGTTGGAGAGCTACGTTTTGGGGTGTTGCACTCCTTGGTATTGTAGGAATTGTGGCAAGTGCCATTCTAGTGCCGAAGAACTTGAAAGAAGCACCGCCAGCGAAATTTAGTGAGCAATTGAAGATTATCAAAAACGGAAAACTGTTACTCGCTTTTGCGATTACAGCATTAGGTTATGGTGGTACATTCGTAGCGTTTACGTATCTAACGCCATTGCTTGAAGATGTGACTGGCTTTAGCCCTAAATGGGTTAGTATCATTCTTCTTGTTTACGGTGTAGCCGTTGCAATTGGGAATGTCATTGGAGGAAAAGCTTCCGATAAAAATCCATTAAAAGCTTTGCTTACAATGTTTGTACTCCAAGCGATTATCTTATTTGCGCTGACATTTGCCGCACCATTTAAAGTTGTTGGTTTGATTGCCATTTTCTTTATGGGATTATTTGCTTTCATGAACGTTCCTGGACTTCAGGTGTTGGTTGTACAGTTGGCTGAAAAGTATGTGCCATCCGCTGTAAACGTTGCTTCAGCATTGAACATTGCAGCCTTTAACATAGGGATTGCGATTGGATCGTTTGTTGGAGGAATGATTGTCGATGGGATTGGGTTAATTCATACACCTTGGATTGGCGCCATTATGGTACTTGGAGCAGTCCTACTAACAGCATGGTTAAGAGGATTAGAACGTAAATCTGCTTAATAAGGAAGGTTCAACATGGCTGAATTATGGAAAGAACGATTCATCAAACAACAAGATCGAAAACGTTATGTGAAAGGCTCAACAGCGATAGGAATTGCAATGATTTGCATTGTCGCAGGCGTAAAAAGAGTGAAGCGTGGCTAGGTCCCCGCGTTATAAAAAGGATGGTTGGATATGAAAATCGCAATCGATTCTAACGCCATTGAATGGTTCAAAAGAGAAGCCGAAGTTACAAAAGGAGAGTATGTTCGATTTACAATTAATTATGAAGAAGATGTGATGAATCGTCCTTACTACCCTGGTTTCACATTAAAATTTATCATAACGCCTCCTTACAAAATTGCTTCGTCTATCGAAGTAGATGGAATCGTTTTTTACATTGAAGTCGCTGATACCATTCTCTTTGATAACAGAGTCTTATTTGTTTCATATAACAACAAAGAGAATGATATTGCAATGACCATTGAATAAGGTTTTGATAAATGAAAAAAAGTCCTGCCGTCGAGCAGGACTTTTTACATATGGGAAAGAGTGGTCGTCGGTCGTAAGCGCGGTAAGATGGTTTCAACAAGCTGTTTGCCCTTTCCTTGCTCATTTAACTGTAGCAACGTGATCGCCATGCTTTCTGCCACTTCATACGTGAGACCTGTGTGGTAATCGATGAGAAAATACATTTTTCCATCTTCAGTCGTTCCTGATAAGAGCTCGTACTTGTCGTGTTCGAAGTGTACCTCCGTTCCGTATTGGGTCATTTCAAGGTACGTTTCAAAAGGGGTAACAGGAAAACTTTCTAAATTGTTCATGTGGAACCTCCAACTTTTTTAATAGACTTTAAGAAGCAGTCTACCCAAATAAGTTCAGCTGTATACTTGAATACGAGAATAAAAGATTAGAAGTTTCGAACGTGGATTTAGTTGGATGATAAAGCTAACTTTTTGACATGCTATCTATAGTGCTGTATCTTATTTCCTAGTATACGTATGCGAATTTTCGTTTGAAGGAGGGACAACGATGAAGAAAATCTTAAGAGGCTATTTAAATGCTTCGTTAATTATAAAAATTACGGTTGCCCTTATTCTTGGAGTTGCTGTAGGGCTAATCTTTGGAAAAGATGCAGCCGTTCTTGCACCACTTGGAGACTTATTAATTAAATTGCTATCGTTCTTAATCATTCCACTTATTTTATTTACATTAATCGTCGGTGTCAATCAAACGAAACTGAGTAACCTTGGACGCATGGGCGGTAAGGTATTTCTCTATTACGTGTTAACATCTGCACTAGCGATTATTGTAGGGTTGACCGTAGCGAACTTGTTTCATCCAGGTACGGGTTTATCCATTGAACCAGATCAATCGTTCGATGTACCGGATAACCCAGGGATTGTCAGCGTACTATTAAATATCGTACCTTCAAATATTGTGACAGCATTTAGCGAGATGAATCTCCTCGGTATTATTTTTACAGCTTTTGCTTTTGGGATCGCAATCGCTGCTTTAAGGAACTCTGAAGAACATGGTGACCTTGGCGAACATCTTTATAAAGTCGTTGAAGGGTTAAATGAAGCCACGTTTAAAATCATGAACGTGATTCTACAATATGTTCCAATTGGGATTTTTGCCATAATAGCGAAAACAATTGGGAACCAGGGGCTGGATACGATTCTCTCGCTCGGAAACATGATCGCTGTCCTTTATATAGCGTTGATCGTACAAGTAGGAATCTATCTCCTGTTCTTGCTGTTCTTTAAAGTAAGTCCAAGGAAGTTTTTCAGTCATGCAAACAAACCAATGATTACCGCGTTTGTGACGCAAAGTAGCTCTGGTACCTTGCCGCTTACGATGAATGCTGCTAAAGGATTAGGTATCTCGAAAAGTCTTTATAGCTTTAGTTTGCCACTTGGCGCAACGATTAATATGGACGGAGCGGCCATACGGATTGCGATTTCTGCCGTCTTTGCAGCGAACGTCGTTGGCTCACCGCTTAGTTTTACCGATATGGTGATGGTCGTGATTGTTGGAACGCTCGCATCGATTGGCACAGCAGGTGTTCCAGGTGCTGGTATTGTTATGATCGCCACCGTGTTTGCCCAAGTAGGCTTGCCCATGGAAACCGTTGCCTTATTAACAGCTGTTGATGCATTAGTTGGCATGGGTGCCACAGGTCTTAACGTAACAGGAGACCTTGTTGGGGCTACCATTATTAATCAAAAAAAGGAAAGTAACGAAAATTAATCTGTACAAAAAGTCAGGCGTGATGCCTGGCTTTTTATTTTTCTATAAACTTCCTCTAGAAAAAGACTGTAGATTAGGTAGTTCGTTCCCCTTTCGAATTAAGAACCCTCTTACATCTCATTGAAGTGTAAGAAAAATCCATTTACTTTTAACAATCAAAATATTAAGATAACAATAACTTTAGAGCTTTCATGCAGAAAAGGAAACGGGGGATATGGGTGACAGAACTTAAGGGGATTTGGAAAGATTGGCGCTTGCATTTACTTGTATTAGGCATTGTTGCGTTAACGGAGTGGATAGGGGTTTTTCAATTTACAGTGGGGCCAGGTGTGATCCTGCTATTGCCCATGCTATATGCGATGCTCATTGGACTGGGTTTGTTTTTCACACCAATCATTAAAAAAGCACAGGCGTTAAATGCTGAACCTCTTATCGTGCTTGGGGTTACCTTACTTATTGCGAAAATAGGCGTGATTATTGGGCCATCCCTACCGAAATTAATTGAAGCAGGGCCGGCTTTGCTTTTGCAGGAATTTGGCAATTTAGGTACAATCTTCATTGCTCTTCCAATCGCCGTTTTACTTGGGTTGAAAAGAGAGAGCATTGGAATGACGCATTCTGTAGCACGGGAGCCAAACGTTGGATTGATTGTTGATAAATACGGCTTTAATTCCCCTGAGGGACGAGGGGTGATGGCAATTTATATTTTTGGTACTGTTTTTGGTGCTGTATTTATGGGCGTAATCTCCGGATTCCTTGCGACAATTACACCATTACATCCGTTATCGTTCGCAATGGCATCTGGCATTGGAAGTGGGAGTATGATGGCCGCTGCAAGTGGCTCGCTCGTGGCTGCTTTTCCTGCATTTTCTGATGACATTATTGCATTTGCAGGCGCGAGCAATTTGCTGTCGCTATCAACGGGATTATACATGAGTATTTTCATTGGTCTTCCACTAACAGAAAAGATGTATCAGCTGATGGCCAGAGAAAAATCCTCACATAGCGTAGGGAAGGGGGCATAAGATGCTGCTAAAAAATGTGCAAGAGTGGACGTGGTTATTGATTATCTTCGGCCTAATTGCGGCCGTTGGGAACTGGATTGGCTACAGTGTTGTTCCAAGTTCTTCTTTACCAGGTATGGCAGTATTAATCGTGATTTGTTTAGCGGGACTTATTCTTCAGCACGTTCTGCCGGTGAACATCCCAAGCGTTGCTTATATCGGGATTATCGGAATTCTTGTATCAATGCCAGTTATGCCAGGTTCAGCGTATATCGTTAAGTGGACCGAAAGCATTAACATTCTTGCCCTAGCAACCCCAATACTTGCGTATGCAGGTATTGCCATTGGACGTTCTTGGACGGATTTTGTAAAGCTTGGATGGCGTAGCGTGGTTGTGGCTATGTTCGTTATGGTAGGAACGTTTCTCGGCTCAGCATTGATTGCTGAAGTGGTTCTACGTATGCAAAATCTTATATAGGTTGAAAAAACTTCCTTTGTGGAAGTTTTTTTGTTGGAGGTAACCATGTTCACGCGAGACTGTCTAGTAAGTGAAGGGACCGGCAGTAAATTCTTTGGGCATTTCCTGAAAAGTCTGGTTCTGGTAATGAAAATAAGGAAAGGACTGAAGTGTTTATGAACCAATCGCTTCGATCAGGTGATTCATGCTGCACATTTTTCCAAACAGACAAATAAGGACTATAAATGCGCGGTCCTTTTTCAAGCTTGCATTGTTCAAGGACCCGTTTTTCATCTAATCTTCCTTCTTTTACGGAGTGAAACAGTTCCGGCCAAAAATCTTTTCGAGATCCAGTATGAGGGGAGCTTTTGGCCCACTGTAAAATCCCATCTAAAACAGATTTTTTAGAGAAGACGAGCTGATAAAGTCGTTTTCCTAGTTCAATCCGCTCTTTCACATAAAGAAAGTGGTGAGCAGGTTCTCCAATGAGTTGGATCGAGTTGTTCCGTACCATAGGGAAAAGGAGCACGTTCATATTTAAAAATTCTTGAAGCTGAAAGGGAAGCGTCGCAAAAACACTTTTCTTAAAATGTTCCTTGTTTATGACGCGTGAATCGATGTAGTGTTGCTCGTTCATAATGAGTGCAACTGAAAGGGTATCTGAATCGTTGTCGAACCAGAACCGACGCCAAACCACTTTCATAAAAGAAGAAACGTGAAAAAATGATAGAAGGTGAAAAAGGGGTTTCTTCACTTTAAGACTTTCTTCGTAGATTAATAGTTGAGGAAAGGCATCCTGAAAAATGAGCCAGTTTCCTCGTTCAAGAAATGAGAAAAAGGACTGCTGGTCCTCCTGTGATAAAAAGCGAGGAAGGTACTCTCCTTTTAAATCAGTCATTGTCCAACCAGCATTACGTGAAACCAAATGAGCGAGAAGGGCCCAGTGAATTTCTGGGTGCTTTAAGTAGAAATCAAGGTAGGCCTTTGTTCGCGTGAGATTGTTTTGATTTGCTCGTTCCGTTCGTTCACGAATGTGATTTGATAGCTTTACTTCTTCAGGTGTTAAGTCGGGAGCTTGGGATAATGTTGCGTTCTTCAACTCTTTTATAAGAGGGGTATCCTGATTTTTAATAAATGGAAATAAGGAAAATGAGAATTTCATACTGTTTTCCCCCTAACACCTCGTTTCTATATACGTATGTTGTTTCGTGTAGGAAAGAAGACTGTTTTTTAGAAAGAGGAGGGACGTTTTGAGGAGGGTGCACTTGACCTTCCTTAATCTTCCACTGTGCGTCATATGCGTGTATGATAGAAGTATTCGAAAGATTAGTACGATATTTTTTTGCCATTTGGGAAATTGATCACTTTACCTATTTTTTCAATGACGTTAGGAAAGGAGGCCGAAATGGTGCATGTCAAATGGCCAATGGAAGAAGGAATTAGAATCAGAGGAGCTTCTTAAAATCATCTTTGATTATGCAGGGCGTATGACGAGTGAGAACAATCTCGATCGTCTCTTGTTGCTTATGGCAGATATGGGGCGGGATATGACGGTTGCCGATCGCTGTATACTCTGGCTTTATGATAACTATTCGGATGAGCTATGGGCGAAAGTGGCTGATGGGAAGAAGGAGATCCGTGTACCTGCTGAGAGTGGTTTAGCAGGTTACGTGTATCAGACATCAGAACCGCTCGTTATTGAGGACGTGTATCAAGACGAAAGGTTCCTTGCAGACGTTGATCATACGATGGGTTATCGAACGAAGTCCGTTATGGCAATTCCCCTTAAAAATAAGCAAAATCAGACACTTGGCGTTTATCAAGTGAGCAATAAATTAACGAGGGAAGCCTTATTTACGCCGCACGACGTAACGAATTTAAGTCTTGCCGCCTCTTATACAGCACAGGCGCTTGAAGCGGTCCTTATGAACACTGAGATGGAAGAAGCGCAGAAAGAAATAATTTTTAAAATGGGGGAGATCGGGGAAGTTCGTTCAAAAGAAACGGGTGCCCATGTCAAACGCGTAGCAGAGTATGCCAAGCTTCTTGCCATTAAAGCTGGGTTTAGCGAAGAGGAAGCAGACCTCATTAAAGTTGCTTCGCCCATGCATGATATTGGAAAAGTAGCCATTCCTGATGCAATTTTAAATAAGCCTGGGAAACTATCGGAAGAGGAATTTCTTGCGGTGCAAGAACATGCGAACATCGGCTACCACCTTCTTGAGAATTCAAAACGAAGTATTTTAAAAGCGGCAGCGATTATTGCAAAAGAGCACCATGAACATTGGGATGGAAAGGGCTATCCCGAAGGTCTTAGTGGGGAAAGCATTCACATCTACGGGCGGATTGTTGCTGTTGCTGATGTTTTTGATGCGCTCGCGACGGACCGTCCTTATAAAAAAGCGTGGGAGATGAAGCGAATTCTTACTCATTTTAAAAAGGAACGAGGCAAGCAATTCGATCCTGTTCTCGTGGACGTTTTTTTAGCAAATGCAAATGATTTTCTTCAAATCAAAGAAAAGTATGTAGACCAAAGAGCAAAATAAAGAGCGCACGTGGCGCTCTTTATTTTTGAAGTGAGTGGAGGTGAGAAAGTTCGTGAGCGAGCGTTTCGGCAATGGCTTTCATACCTGAAACACCTGCTTTCTTCTCTGCCTCCGCATTGTAGTTCGTATTCGTGTTAACATCATAAGTGAAAAGATCGCCACGCTCATTTTGAATGCATTCAATCCCTGCAAAGGCAATGCCGTTCGCTTTTAAGAAAGCTTCGTAATTAGCGAGAACAGGATGATCGAAATTCTCGATGACTTCAAATTTAGGCTTTGGTTCTTCCGTTGTTGGGCAAAAGGAATCGCCAACCTGGCACGCATCCGCTGGACAGAGTTCAAAACCTTCAGATGTATCGACGCGAACGGCATAGAGAAACTTTCCTCCGACAAACTCGCATCGCGTGATGGAAGCATCAGGTGATGAAATGTACTGTTGAAGCAATGTAATCCCGTCAATTGAATCTTCAAAAGCATCGCTCTTCACATAAGCTTTCAGCGTCTCAGGATTGTTAAATAACTGAACCCCCAGCCCCTTTCCAGCTCGATTATGCTTCGTTATAAAAGAGTCAGAAAACGCATCCCCTGCTTTTGCAAGATGATCTCTCCCGACCGCAGCGATGGTTTTCGGCGTGACGATACCATGTTTTCGAAGGGCCGCGTATTGGGCCACTTTGCTTACTTCAAGAGCGAGGGCACGGCTATCATTTAACACTCTTCGACCGTGACTCTCAAGCCATGCGAGTACGGCTCCTGTATATTCAGGGGCAAATCGGTGATCGCGCGTATGTGAAGAAGCACTCATCCGATTATAGAAAATACCGTCTGGTGGTACATCACTTAAATCAAAACTTCCTTCACTGAGAAACCAATCTTCGTAAGGGACATGAAGTGCCTCTAGCTCTTGCTTAAGCGGCTTTGTCCATTCTTCGTTTTCATGAATGATATAAACTTTAGCACTCATTTTATAACCTCCTTGATCAATACCCGTTAAAACCCATCATTTTAATCAAGTATAAAGGAGATGAATCAAAAATCCCAGTGAAACTGTTTTAGAATAAAAAAAGCAGAGCGGTTTCGCTCTGCTTAAATAACTAAATGGCCCAGTTTCCTTTACGGAACACCGGTTCACTCGTTCCATCTTCCTTTATTCCATCAATATCCATATCTGCTGAACCGATCATAAAGTCAACGTGCGTCACGCTTTCGTTCGCTCCAGCCGCTTCAAGCTCTTCTTTCGACATCGTCTTGCCACCTTCCAAACAGAAGGAGTAGGCATTCCCGATTGCAAGATGATTCGATGCGTTTTCATCGAATAGCGTATTAAAGAAAATAATGCCGGCATTTGATATAGGTGAATCATGAGGAACGAGTGCTACTTCACCAAGATAATGAGCGCCTTCATCTGTTTCAATGAGGTGTTGAAGTGTCTCGTTGCCTTGCTTTGCTTCCGCTTTAATGATCCGACCTTCCTCAAATGTAAGAGTAAAGTCTTCAATGACTGTTCCGCCATAGCTGAGCGGCTTTGTTGAAGAAACAACGCCATTGACACCTTTTTTGTGTGGAATGGTGAAGACTTCTTCTGTCGGCATATTTGCAACGAAATGATTACCTTTCACGTTTTCGCTAATGCCGCCCACCCACTGATGCGCCTTTGGTAGTTCAATGGTAAGATCTGTTCCTGGCGCTCGATAGTGGAGCTTGCTGTAGTGCTTCGTATTGAGATAATCCACTTTTTGTTCGAGGTTAGCACTATGTTCTTTCCAAGCCTGAACAGGATCGCCTGTTGAAACGCGCGTTGCTTCAAAAATGGCCTCCCACAGCTTCGCTTCCTGTTCGTCTTCAGGTGCCTCAGGAAAAACCTTCTCAGCCCATCCTTTTGAAGGAACGGCGACAACTGACCAGCTGTTATGATCAGACATAATGTAGTTTCGATAGCCCTCCATTGCCTTTCCGGCTGTTTTGCTCGCATTGGAAATTCGTTCAGGGTCCACTCCTTTCAAAAGGTCCGGGTTTGAAGAGGTAATGGAAAGAAAGGCTGCTCCGTTTTCCGCCATTTCTTCGAATCCTTTTGCTTTCCATGTCGGAAATTCTTTGAAAGCTTCGTCGGGTGCCTTGTCATACTTAATGCGTGTTAAGCTTTCGTCATTCCATTCCACATGAACATTCTTTGCTCCGGCTTCATAAGCGCTTTCAGCAATGTTTCGCACAAAATCAGCTGATGTAAGAGGAGCATTCACAACAAGTGTTTGTCCTTTTTGAATATTTACGCCAACTTTAACCGCTAGATCTGCGTATTTCTGTAGGTTCTCTTGAAACGTAGCCATAGTCGAAGGTCTCCTTTTTTCACGTAGTTTTACATCTAAATTGTAGCAGATTTCAGTAATTTTAGTAAATTATTCCCTGATTGCATACCCATAAAGCAAGTTTCTGGCAATAAACCGTCCATTTCGGATATGTTATACATAATGAAACTTCTATAACTAATGCGAGACAATCACCCTCACTTTTAAGTGAGGTCAATCTTCTATATTGGAGTGGTAGAGAATGAGTAAGAACTTAGAGCTTGCAACATTTGCCGGAGGCTGTTTCTGGTGTATGGTGGAACCATTTGAAGAAATGCCCGGTATCCAGAGCATCGTATCTGGCTATACAGGTGGAGAAAAACCTTATCCAACATACGAAGAAGTCATTTCTAAAACAACAGGTCACGTTGAGGCCGTTCAAATTACGTTTGATCCTAGCGTTTTTCCATATAGTAAATTGCTTGATCTATTCTGGCGTCAAATTGACCCGACTGATGAGGGAGGGCAATTCTTTGATCGTGGCAGCACGTACATTACAGCAATTTATTATCATAATGAAGAGCAACAAAAGCTTGCCGAGCAGTCACGTCAAGAGTTAGAAGCAAGCGGTCGTTTTTCAAAACCGATCGTAACCAAAATTATTCCGGCTAAGCCGTTTTATCCAGCTGAAGATTATCACCAGGATTATCACAAAAAAAATCCTGCTCACTACAATCGTTACAAAAAGGGATCAGGTCGAGCTGACTTTATCGAGAAAAACTGGGCTTATCAAAAGGATGATGACGAGCTTCGAAGCCGTCTTACCGATATCCAGTATGAAGTAACCCAAAAGAACGGTACTGAGCGTCCGTTCCAGAATGAGTATTACGACAATGCTAAACCAGGTATCTATGTGGATATCGTATCGGGTGAACCTTTGTTTAGCTCAACCGACCAATATGATGCAGGCTGCGGCTGGCCGAGTTTTACACAGCCGATTAAGAATCATTTTGTAAAAGAAAAGAAAGATTTCAGTCACTTTATGATCCGAACCGAAGTGCGCAGCAAGGAAGCTGATTCTCATCTCGGTCACGTCTTTAATGATGGTCCAGGAGAAAATGGTCTTCGTTACTGCATCAATTCTGCTGCAATGAAATTTATACCAAAAGAAAATCTTGAAGAAGAAGGATACGGCGAATACCGAGTTCTATTTGAATGAGGGAAGCTGATGTTACCATTGTAGGTGGCGGAATGACGGGCATTCTAGCGGCAAGAAAATTAATGAATGCTGGATGGAGTGTCTTGGTGCTAGATAAAAGTAAAAGTGTTGGGGGCCGTCTCGCTACCAGAAGGATAGGGGGCGGCCGTGCTGATCACGGTGCCCAGTTTTTTACTGTTCGAACTGATTCGTTTCAAGAGCTGGTAGATGAGTGGAAAACAAACGGATGGGTATCCAAGTGGTTTGGAGAGAAACATCCGAGATACAAAGCAGTGAATGGGATGAATCAGTTAGTGAAAAATCTGGCAAATGGAGTCCCGCTTCAGCTTGTTAGTAAAGTCGAGCGCATCGAGCGGAATGAGGAAAAGTACGTCGTCTTTTCTGAAAAAGGGGAACAAGTAAAAGCCAGCGCGATCCTTTTTACTCCCCCAGCTCCGCAAACGCTTCAGCTACTTGAAAGCAGTAAGGTTTCTCTATCTGAAGAGGCCGTGAAAGCCCTTGATGAAATGACTTTCGATCCTGCCCTCGTTGGTCTTCTTACCCTTGACGGGGAAACAGCAGGTCTGTCCCCTGAAGGGCACATAGACTCAGGTCTTCCTGATGGAATTGAGCGAATCGTGGATAATCAGGTAAAAGGGATTTCTGACGAAAAAATCATAACAATTTATGCAACAGCTGCTTTTTCGAATGCTTACTATGATCAAGAGGATAAAAGCGTCCTGGATCGTATGTTAAGTAAATTGGGGCATGTGATTCCTCGTGCAGCCATATCTTCTCAGCAGTTAAAAAGATGGCGATATGCTCAGGCAAAGCACGTGCATCACCATCCGTTTCTGCAAGTTTCTCCTCATGAAGCCGTCTATGTTGCGGGTGACGCTTTCTTGCATGAAGGGGATCCGGCAGAAAAAACGCGCGTCGAAAGTGCCGTCCTTTCCGGGCTATCAGTAGCCGAAGAATTGCAGCAATATCTGAACGAGAAGGCTTCTACGTGAAGCCTTCTTTTTTTATCCAGAGAGATTTTCGAAAGTTTCGAAAATACATGATTGTTGCTTTTAAATTACGTTATAATGAAGGTGGTGGAAAATTTTTCATAGTGGCGCAAAGTCAACATGAAAAGGGTGAAAAGAAAAGTGAATGTTTCGAATGAAAATGATCATATGATTGAAAAGATTTTATCCCTTTTTCGATGGGTGTTTTTGATCATTGCAGGCGGTTATTACTATATCATCATGCAGGGGACAAGTATCTCCTTTTTGGCTTTACTTTTATTTGCCGTAGCCTATATGACAGCTGCTGAATTTGCGCTACATCAGACTCCGCTGAATTCAAAGAAATATTACTATATGACAAAAGTAAGCGTCGGTTTTGATTATGTGGCTTTCCTTTGGCTCATTGTACTAACGGGTGGCGGTGAGAGTCCTTTGTTTCCAATTGCTTATTTAATTATCTTACATGTAGCGGTTTACTGGAAATTTAGTGGAGGCATGCTTGCCGCGCTTTTTCTTGGCGGAGGGTATACCGGTATTCTCGTTTTTAGTGGCTATTCGTTCACCGGAGAAAATCTCATTACTTATCTTTTTAATTGGATGTTCTTAATATTCATCGGGGTCTTAGGCGGAATCATAGTTTCAAAAGAGCGTACAATGCGTTCAAAAAACTCGCAATTAGAAGACATTGCCCGAAAGGATTTTTTAACGGATTTGTACAATCATCGCTCTTTTCAAGAGGATTTGCGCTACTGTGCGAATCAAGAAAAACCAATTCTCGTCGTTCTAGCGGATATTGACTATTTTAAAGCAGTTAATGATGAATTTGGCCATTTGGTTGGAGATCAGGTGCTTCGGGAAATTGGTGAAATACTGAAAAAGCAAATTGGAGCGAGGGGACGGGCCTACCGGTATGGTGGAGAGGAGCTTGCGATTTTACTTGATTCAACGAATGTAGAAGAAGCGAGAGAGTGCTTGGTGAACATTCAACTTGCTATTCGAAACACAACTTTTACAGCAGACGGTGAGCGATTTAGCGTCACGATGAGTTTTGGAACAGCACTATTTCCTCTCGAAGATAGCATGGTTTCGTGTATGAAGCGTGCAGATGAGCGATTGTATTTAGCTAAGAAACAGGGAAGAAATCAAATCTTCTGGTACAACCAAAATGTAGAGAGAGGCTCACAGCTCTCCCGGTTCTAGGGGAGGCGTGAGCCTTTTTGTGAGAGGGGGATGATTAGTGCGTGACCTCTTTCTTTAATATTGAAGTGATGATATGCTTGGAGGAATTTTCAAATAAAGAAAAATAATTCAGCACATGTCGGTCGGGAAAAAGCTCCTTCTGAATGACAGATGCGGGCTTACCATCATTGTGCTTTTGAAGAACCTGCGCTTGAATCGAAAGGAGATAATCAAGCTTTTCTTCTAAACGCCTCCGTCCATGATGTAAAATCCCCGCGTGCGAACAAAATACGGTATCAAACTCATAGGATAATACTTTGTGAAGCGATTGGATGACGTCTGGTATAGACTCAAATGCGAAAATGCTTTTGGGATGACTCATCACGTAAAGATCCCCCGTAAATAACCAGCCCTGTTCCTTTTCAAGAAGAGCAAGGTGATCAGGTGCATGGCCTGGCGTATGAAGCAAATCGAATGTATGGTTCCTTGTTTTGAGCTGATGTTCAATTCCTTTCGTTTCAAATGGCTTTCGTGAGCCCCAGAAAACACGACGATAGAGTGGCAGGTGAGGCCTTGTTCGACAAAGCGGTATGCCTTCAGGATGAATATAAATTGGAATCGAGGATGGCACAATGGAAGCATTCCCTGTATGGTCCTCGTGATGATGCGTTAAAATGATTTGGGTATAGTTCTCTGTAGAAAGGAAATCAGTTATTTCTTTTCGAAGACGGCTAGGGCCGCAGTCGATTAAAAGTTCATCCACAAGATACAGATAAACGTTCATTCTTACGCTACCGAGTTGAAAGGTCCCTTTTATCGCTTTAATACCCTCGAATTCTGAAACGGCGAGCACAATCCATCACACCTTCCGCTAATCTACTTCTAGTATAGCGATTTTTAAGTGGAAAAAAAGCTTATCTTCTAGTGGGGCATTGAGGGATATTGGCTAAAATTTTGTTTTATTAGCTAAAATCGAAATTTATTGGCCAAATGAAGATTTTATTGGCCAAACGCCATATTTATTGGCCAAAACCCAAAACCACACTAAAAAAGAGCTGCCGACTGTCGGCAGCTCTTTCCATTGCTAGAAGTTTACTTCGCGATGGCTTCTAGCTCCACTTCCATATTACCTCGCGTTGCTCTTGAATAAGGGCATGTTTGGTGGGCAGCTTCAACAAGTTCCTCAGCAGTTGCTTGATCAACGCCAGGGAATCGTTACTTGAAGTTTCGCGCTAAGGCCAAATGCGCCATCTTCTTCTTTTCCGATTGAAACGTGAGCTTCTACGACCGTATCTTTAATTTTAATACGTTTCATGCGTGCAACCATATTTAAGGCACTATCGAAACAAGCAGCATAACCTGCTGCAAACAATTGTTCAGGATTCGTTGCTTCTCCACCCTGACCTCCAAGTTCTTTTGGCATGCGAAGATCCATGTTGATGACACCATCTGAAGATTCTACTTTACCCTGTCTGCCACCGTGAGCGGATGCTTTTGCTGTGTATAACGAATTCATAATCAAATTCCTCCTCAATATTTAAGTTGTGCACAATTTAATTTTACAAGATTAAATAT
Organism: Bacillus sp. RAR_GA_16; assembly: GCF_020165985.1. Taxonomy (GTDB): domain Bacteria; phylum Bacillota; class Bacilli; order Bacillales; family Guptibacillaceae; genus Guptibacillus. The sequence goes on along the minus strand of NZ_JAIUKZ010000001.1, from coordinate 255,718 downwards.
AACGCAGTGATTTTCATCTGTCAATTCGTAGCCTTCAGCAATGCGCTCATATTGACAACACGGCCAAATCGGGATAAGTTGATTGTGCACAACTTATTGTAAAGAAGGGGTTACCATGAACCATAATGAACAATTAAAACTAGAGAATCAGCTCTGTTTTTCTGTATATGCCTGCTCAAGAGAAATTACGAAGATGTATCGTCCTTATTTAGATCAGCTTGGTCTTACGTATCCACAATATCTTGTCTTACTCGTTCTTTGGGAACATCTTAAAACCACAGTGAAAGCGCTCGGGGCCGAGCTTTATTTAGATTCCGGTACGTTAACGCCGCTTTTGAAGCGGATGGAAGAAGCGGGTCTGGTGAAAAGAGAACGTTCAAAAGAAGATGAGCGGAGGGTAATGGTTCATCTAACATCGAAAGGGGAAGAGTTAAGAGACAAAGCGTCAATTATTCCTGATGCGATGGCAGCCAATAGTGGTTTATCAAAAGAAGAATTCAAGAAAGCATTAACAGGATTTCAACAACTGCTTGATCATATTCATTCTGTAAATGAAAAATAGTCACTTCCTTTTTAGAAAGAGTTGACAGAAGGAATTGGATACAAGTATAATTATCTCGAATTCAAGATATTAGAAAATTAAGGGTGAACGTGATGAATGAAAAAGATCGGGAGCTTTCGTTAAAGCTATTTATTGTTCTAGCGAGGGCCAGTCGCTCCGTGACAGATCATATTAAAACAGATATTCAACGTTACGGACTAAATCCAACGGAATTTGCTGTCCTTGAATTGCTTTACCACAAAGGCAATCAACCGCTTCAGCAAATTGGTGAGAAAATTTTACTCGCAAGTGGAAGCATTACGTATGTTGTCGATAAGCTTGAAGGAAAAGGCTATCTAAAGCGTAATCCATGTCCAAATGACCGCCGTATCACACATGCGGTGATTACCGATGAAGGAAAAGAATTAATGGATCGCATCTTTCCTGAACACGAACTGCAGGTGCAATCGATTTTTGCTGGGTTAGACGAACAGGAGAAAGAAACGGCCATTACTTTATTGAAAAAACTGGGTCACTATGCAGAGGAGCTGTAAAAGCTTCTCTTTTTTTTATCCAATTATACCCTTTTTAACGTTTGGAAAAAGAAGAAAAGGGTATATCTTGAAATAGAGATAAATGAATTAAAAGTAAATAACGAGTATCATCCTCACCATAAAAAGGAGTGGAAAAATGAGTACAAAGATTTTAATTCCGTATTATAGCGCCTATGGCCATATTTATGAAATGGTTCAGTCTGTAGCCGAAGGAGCAAAGGGCGCTGGAGATGTTGAAGTGAAGATCGTGAAGATACCGGAATTTGATGTCGTAAAGCAGGCGATGTCAGATCAGCCACCTTATGTGGAAGCCCAAGAGGCGCAGAGCAATATGCCTGAAGCGACACTGGATGATTTACGTTGGGCTGATGGGATTATTTGGGGTGTTCCAACTCGCTATGGTTCCATGCCTGCTCAAATGAAACAATACCTTGATTCGGCGGGATCACTTTGGATGAATGGTGAATTAGAAGGGAAAGCGACGGCGGTTGTGACAAGCACCGCTTCGATTCACGGGGGACAAGAGACGACCGCACTTACAACGTTTGTTCCGCTCATGCACTTTGGTTTAATCTATGTTGGACTGCCTTACGGTGAAAATCCGGAGCAGCTAACAACAGATGGCATTGGAGGCTCTCCTTATGCCGCTTCAACTCTTGCCGGTGGCGATGGGTCTAGAACGCCAGTTGAAGCTGAATTAACGATGGCTTCCAGACTAGGTGCACGCGTTGCAAAGGTTGCAGGCGCCTTAAAAAATATAAAATAGGCGAAAAACCAGCTTCTCTCACACCGAGAAGCTGGTTTTTTTAACTTGCGTCGTCTCCTGCATGGCCGTTACACCAAGCAACCCAAAGAGTGAGAAGCCAAACGTATTAACAAACCCATGAAAAAAGACCATTAAAGGAATGCCGAGAATGACGGTTTCATTAATGTGAGCAAAGCCATAGATCATCGCGGAGCTCATCGAAAACAAAAGGGAGGCAAAAGAGATCGACAACAGCATTTGAACCGAATACTCAAGCGTTGGTACGAAGTAAACAAGGCAAAGAATCGAAAAGACGATGAGTGGCGTCACAAATTCAACAACGGAAATAAACTCAAGTACGGGTAATGAATCTGATAGCGTAATGCCCGCTGCAATAAATGGAGGCCCTAATAAGACAAGAATGGCGATCACTTTAAACCAGGGCTTCAACGCCGGCACTTTTGCTAACAGACGTTTTCCGATAAACGACATCGTAATGGGTGTGATAAATGCAGCATAATGAAAATGGATGGATGTAAGGAGTACAATGACGTCGCTAAAATGCAGAATCTGCATACCTGTTCGATGTAAAACGAGCCAGAAGCCACCGATGCTAATATACATTAATCCAAGTTGGATTAAGACATCAAAAATCGTGCTTTTTTTCCACGTCTGCAAGAGTCGGGTTAGACCATATAGGGCAATTAGAATGGTTGTGAGAAACCATGGAATAGCTAACAAAACGGCCATCGTCCCTTGTTCAAGAAAAAAAGAAATGCCTGCTAACACCGCTGCAATGAGCTGCAAACGAGTAGCATAGCGGTAGAAAGCATTCTTCTTTTGCGTTACAAGATTCAGCGTTAACGGTACGAGTACCAGGTAAGCAAACATTAATAAGATCATGACATATTGAAGCGTATCGATCGGCGTTGTGATTAATTTCGTCACAACGAACGCGATCCAAAGAAATAGACCGGCAAAACTACTTGTTTTCATTAGGATTTCACCTCTCTTTTAGTGTACGATGAAGAGAAGGGATAGAAAAGGAAATTCTGGGAAGAGAGGCGATTTAGTATGGACAAAAAGCCAGTACTAGGGTTTATTGGTATCGGGGTTATGGGAGAAAGCATGGTACGAAACTTGATGAACGCCGGGTATCGTACGATTATTTCAACACGAACGAAAAGGAAAGCAAAAGCACTTATTGAAGAAGGTGCAGAATGGTACGACGACGTGAAGGATGTGGCCACAAACGCTGATGTCATCATCACCATGGTCGGCTATCCGAAAGATGTGGAGGAGGTTTACATAGGTGAGAATGGGCTGCTGGAACACGCACGAGCGCATTCGGTTTTAATCGATATGACGACCTCAAGCCCAACGCTAGCAGAAGAAATCTACCAGCATGCTTTATCAAAGCAGCTATATGCGCTTGATGCCCCCGTATCTGGAGGAGACGTAGGTGCTAAAGAAGGCAAGCTATCGATTATGGTCGGTGGTGAATTAGAAGTCTTTGAAAAAGTTCAGCCTATCTTTGAAGTGATGGGTCAAAATATCGTGCTTCAAGGACCGGCTGGAGCAGGTCAGCATACGAAAATGTGTAACCAAATTGCGATCGCAAGCAACATGATTGGTGTTTCAGAGGCAATCGTTTATGCCGAGAAAGCTGGATTGAACCCGACTACCGTCCTAGAGAGCATTGAATTTGGTGCTGCTGGAAGCTGGTCCCTAAGCAATCTAGCGCCAAGAATGATTTCCAATCGCTTCGAGCCAGGATTTTATGTGAAGCATTTTATTAAAGACATGACGATTGCCCTTGAGTCCGCTAAACAAATGGGGATGCTAACGCCAGGACTTGAGCTTTCGAAGAAGTTATATGAAGATCTTGCTGAGCGTGTAGAAGAAGATAGTGGCACGCAGGCGCTTGTAAAGTTATTTCGCGACGCAAACTAAACGAAGACCCGGGGCACAGGCTCCGGGTCTTTACTCATGATAAAAGGGAAGTTTCCATCTTCTATCGAATAAACTCTATGAAACGATTATTTCTCTTTTTTCGAACGTTTTTCAATTTCTTCTGATACGACAAATGCAAGATCATCATTTCCAAATAGGGAAAGAACGCCGATGACCGTTTGATCTGGAATAAGCTCTGATTCCTCTTTCGGCACAACGAGTTCGATGCTTTGTTTCAGTGCAGGGTTATGGATTTGATCAGGATAAGCTTTCTCATAAAGCGTTTCTGGATTCAGATCATTGTTCACGCACCACTGAGCAAATACGAGAATCATCATGTTTTCATCACGCTGATAGTTTTCGATTACTTTATTTTGAATGTCATTTTGGTCCATAGGACGACCTCCGTTTCATCACTCTACCGCTAGTGTACTCGCAGCGCGAATGTGTGGCAAGTGTACGTGTTGTAAAAGGTTCATGAAGAATATTCCAGTAAGGGCAATGTAGCGTCAATACCTGCTATGCTGAAAGAAAACGAACGTCATGGGGGCAAAAAGATGAGAAAAAAAGAGATTCGTAGCTGGATGATGTATGACTTTGCAAACTCTGCTTTCGCTACAACGATGATGGCGGCTGTTCTACCCGTTTTTTACTATGATGTTGCTGCCAAAAATATTGATCGAAGTCTTGCTACTTCTTACTGGGGCTATTCACAATCCATTGCTGTTTTGATTGTCGCCATCCTTGCGCCAGTTCTGGGGGCAATAGCGGATTACTCCAATTCGAAAAAAACATTTCTGCGCTTTTTTGCTTATATGGGCATGATAGCAAGTCTGTTAATGGCGTTTGTTGGAGAGGGTGGCTATCTTTTTGCTTCGATTCTATTAATCTTCGGAACAATCGGTTTTTCGGGTAGCAACGTCTTTTACGATGCGTTCTTGCCCGAAATTGCAAAAGGAGAAGAAATCGATCGTATTTCGGCACGGGGCTACGCCTTTGGTTATATTGGTGGTGGAGTTCTTCTTCTGGTAAACCTGATGATGATTCTGAATCCGTCCTGGTTTTTCCTTCCGAATACACTCGTTGCGACGCAATTATCATTCGCAAGCGTTGGCGTATGGTGGTTTGTTTTCTCTATTCAAATGTTCAAAAACGTGAAAGAAGTGGCTCATCCCCAGCCGAAATTAAGCGGTTCCTACGCAACGATTGGATTTAAGAGGCTTCGCACAACGTTTAAGGAGCTAAACCATTACAAGCAGCTTCTTCTATTCCTTATCGCCTTCTGGTTATTTAACGATGGCATTTCCACTATCATTAAAATGGCAACAATTTATGGGAGAGACATTGGAATTGATGCAAACGATCTAATCGCAGCACTCTTGATTACGCAGTTTGTCGGGATCCCTTTTGCTTTTTTGTTTGGCTACTTAGCGAAAAAAATCCGACCAAAGCGAGCGCTGATGCTTGCACTATGGATTTATGTTGGAATTGTCCTTCTCGGTTACTTTATGACAACAGCTACCCATTTCTATCTACTGGCGATAATGGTCGGCTTTGTTCAAGGTGGTGCTCAAGCCTTAAGTCGATCCATCTTTGGAAGCATGGTCCCCGATCACAGACACGCAGAATTTTACGGTTTCTACGGTATTTCAGCTAAATTTTCAGCGATTTTCGGTCCGTTTCTCTTTGCCTTTGTGGGTCAAATAACTGGCTCAAGTCGCTTCGGTATCGTTTCACTCGTCGTCTTTTTCCTAGCGGGCATCTATTTACTTAGCAAAGTAAACATTGATCAAGGAAAAGAGCAGGCGAAAGTGGTGATGGTGAATGAAGGTGTGGACGTGTAGGACTGATGGAATCGCGGAAATAATCTTAAATTCGCGGAATTACTCGTCATTTTCGCGGAAAAAAATGAAAGTTCGCGGAATTATCAGGAATATCGCGGAATTAAGCGCTTTTCTTCTTCCCGCAACCCGTAGAAAAGCTCAGAGCAACATGTAACAGTGCTCTGAGCCTTTTTATGTGGTGAAACCCCTTACAAAATTGGATCGAAATGCTTTAATTCAAGTGGCAGCGTGCAATCTTTTCCTGTGTCATAGGAGCGGTTGCCGATTTGTGTTTTTAACTCCGTGATGCAGTCTTCTTCATTATGCCAGTAGTCATGAATCAGAGGCAGGATCGTGGTTGCTTCTTCTTCCGCTTGTTCAAGCAGCTCCTCAAAAGTCGCTGTCGATTCCTCATCTTTCACAGCTGGATGAATCCACGTTGTGCCTTCTCGATTTAAATAATCTTCATCGCCGATTTGTTTGCGATAGGAAAAGGAAGAGACTTGTTTTTTTAAAAGCTGATTCTTCCATCCGTGCGGATCGAATAAAATTTTGAGCGCAAGCACCATATCACGATAAGATTGATTGATAAAGTCCTCGGGCATACGTTCAGCCGTCTCTGGATAAAAGGACTGAATCAATTCATACAGCATGAGTTCAATTGGGGGATAGAGCGATTTACCTATCTGAATCTCGGCATAAACGGGGGTTTTCCACGTTTCCACATCTTTATATTCTTTCATTAGAATGGTATCGATAATAATTTCTAATTGCTGATGACGATTGCCTTCTAGACCGGAACGGTAGTGAATATAAGGATGGGTGTTTCGATCAAGGATATGGTGGGTGACGAACCCAAGGATATAGGCGCGAAGCATCGGATCATCTTGTTTTCCATATTCAATCATTTCCATGAGGAATGGGCCGCAATGATCTTGATGGAGAACTGCTCCAACTTCTTGAACAGGCTTATTCTTTTTCCAAGGCCAGAAATGATGATAAAAGAAAGGGTCAGGCCCCTGTGCCCCTAGTCGAAAAAAAGGCAGGTCACCTTTGATCGTATTCCATATGCCGGCTTCCATCGCAGCTTCTTCTCCGAATAAAATATGTGTCCAGACATTTGGCATCGATTGATCCCCTCCTTATGTGTCTTTCTATTAGTATACCTGATCAGAACTTGTCTTCTTGCTATTTTCTTATGAAAAGAAAATCTTCTTCTACTCTAGTTCCCTTAATCGTGTAAAGGTAAGCAAAAAAGCCCGGCGTTAGCCGAGCTTTTCCAATATCTTATTCACTTAAGAAGACTTCTTTAATATCATCAAGCATTAAGTTAGCCGAAAGTACGCCGCCGGACGTATTCCAAATCGCATCACTTACTTCATGAACATTTCCGTCTTTTACAACTTGTAGATTGTTCCAAAGCGGATCATTCGTCCATTCATCAGCAGTAGAATTCGCTTCACCGTCTCCTGCTTCATATGTGAAGTAGAAGAGGACGTCGCCATCCATTTCGGGGATACGTTCTTTTGTTACTTCTTCAGCGAAATCTTCTTTTTGTTGAGATTCTGGACGATCAAATCCGAGCTGCTCAAGAATAACCCCTGAGAAAGAATCTTTGTAGTAAATTCTCGTTTGGCCAGCTAAGAAACGTACAACGGAAACCTTCTTATCGAGCTGATCACCGAGTTCTTCGCTCATCGAGTCAATGCGATCGCTATAGGCATTCATGACTTCTTCGCCTTTATCTTCTTTGTTTAGTGCCTTCGCATAAAATTCAAAGTTCTCCTGCCAGTCGCCTTTTAATGTTTCGGAAAAAACTGTTGGAGCGATCGCGCTAAGCTGATCATAAATGTCTTCTTGACGAAGTTTATTTCCGATAATAAGGTCAGGCTTTAGAGCGGCAACCGCTTCAAGGTTCACTTCACTTTCTGTTCCAACCACTTCAACGTCTTTCATGTCGTCTGAAATATGGTCATACCACGGATCACCGAGCCAAGATTGCACGGCACCAACTGGGGTCACATCCATCGCGAGTAATGCTTCCGTTCCCTCATTTGTTAAAATAACAACTTTTTCAGGATTCTCTGGTACTTCTGTTTCTCCCATTGCGTGGGTTACGGTGCGAGTACCTTCCTCTTCTTGTTTTTCATCTGAGCTGCTGTTCCCGTTATTTCCGCTTGTTCCGCAAGCAGCTAGAATCATGAACGTTGCTAGACATAGGATAAGCCAGCTTTTTTTAACCATATGTAAATCCTCCCTTTTCAGTGATAATCGTTTTCATTTACGATGTAATCATACTGAATTGTCACACAAGAGTCAACTGTTAAATGAGATTGATTCTCAAAATCATTGACACGTTTTCATTCTTTTTTTACACTTAAAAAGGATGATTAGGAAAGGGATTAACCTTTATGACGCATAAATTGCATTCATTGAATAGAAAATGGTTAGGAATCGTGATTGGGCTGCTTCTCGTTATGATGTTAATGGTAGCAAGCGTTGTGTATGGGCTAACGAGTATCACGTGGGCAACAGCGTGGCGTGCATTTACACAATATGATGGAAGTAATGCCCATATTATTATTATTGAAAATCGGGTACCGCGTGCCCTCATTGGTGCCGCTGTTGGGGCGAGTCTCGCTGTCGCAGGTGCACTGATGCAGGCGATCACGCGAAACCCCCTCGCTTCACCGTCGATTCTCGGTGTAAATGCAGGTGCTAGCTTTGTGATCGTGATCGCTGTTACCTTTTTTTCGGTATCGTCGCTTGCAACCTATAGTTGGTTAGCGTTTCTTGGAGCAGCAATCGCATCAATCCTCGTATACGTCCTTGGTTCACTTGGAAGAGAAGGACTGACTCCGATGAAGTTGACACTTGCCGGGGCAGCGATGGCCGCAATGTTTTCCTCGTTAACGCAAGGCATGCTTGTTTTAAATGAGAAAGCGCTTGAAGATGTCCTTTTCTGGCTTGCTGGGTCGATTGAAGGCCGCAGTCTCGCCATGCTTTCCTCCGTGCTTCCGTATATTGGCATCGGTTTAATCGGGGCACTTCTGATTAGCACGAAAATTAATACGCTTGTCATCGGAGAGGACGTCGCCAAAGGTCTTGGTCAACGGACACTTCTTGTGAAAGCTGGCGCTGCGCTATTGATTGTCTTTCTTGCCGGTGGCTCAGTTGCGGTTGCAGGCCCAATCGGATTTATTGGCATAGTGGTCCCGCACGTAGCTCGCTTTTTTACTGGTCCGGATTACCGATGGGTGATCCCATATAGCGCGATATTAGGAGCTATCCTGCTACTATCAGCAGATATTGCAGCCCGCTATGTGATTATGCCGCTCGAAGCGCCTGTTGGGGTATTGACCGCTGTCATCGGAACACCGTTTTTTATTTACATTGCTCGAAGGGAGTTTAAACAGCTATGACGAAATATACTTCCTTTCGAATGAAAGCTATTTCTTTTTTACTTGATCGGCGGGCGCTATGGGTAATCGCTGGTCTCGTTGGTGCGGTTCTTGTCACTGCGCTCCTTAGCATTGGTCTTGGCGAGATTTTTATGACACCAGATCAAGTGGTGAAGGCGCTATTCGGCTATGGTAATGAAATGAATGAGCTGGTTGTGAAGCAGTTTCGCTTCCCACGAATTGCTATGGCGGTATTAGCCGGTGCAGCCCTAGCCGTATCAGGAGCGATTCTGCAGGGGATGATACGAAATCCGCTTGCATCGCCTGATATTTTAGGGATAACTTGGGGCGGTGCCCTAGCGACAATTGGCTTTTTAACAGTGTTTAGTGATAAGGCGAATGCCCTAACCGTCAGCATTCAGTGGATGCCGCTCGCATCGTTTACTGGAGCCATTTTGGCGGGATTTCTGGTGTTTCTTTTATCCTGGAAAAATGGCATTTCGCCGATTCGGTTAGTGTTAATTGGAATTGGCTTAACGGCTTTGCTGCAGGCGCTAACGACGCTATTAATGATCGTTGGGCCAATTTATCGAGCCTCTGAAGCAAACATCTGGATTACAGGGAGCGTTCATGGCACGAATGGACAGGACGTTTTGACGCTTTTGCCGTGGGTTGTCACCTTACTGATCGTGCTGATGGTTTACTCGAGAAGGGTGAATTTACAAGAGCTTGGCGATGATGTTGCAAAGGGAGCAGGCGCTATGCTTTTAAAAGACCGCGTCGTATTGCTTTTAATAAGTACGGCACTTGCAGGAGGCGCCGTTGCATTCGCTGGTGGCGTTGGCTTCGTTGGATTAATGGCGCCTCATATTGCGAGGAAATTAGTCGGTTCTTCTTTTGGTGTACTTGTTCCGGTCTCTGCTCTTGTTGGCAGCATGCTCGTCATGATTGCGGACTTAATTGGCCGGACGCTTTTTTCACCGCTCGAAGTTCCAGCCGGTGTGTTTACGGCAGCGATTGGTGCTCCGTATTTTATCTATTTATTGTATCGCTCGAGAAACAAATAAGGAGTTGGCGACATGTATGCACTGCAAACGAAAGATCTAACGCTCGGATATGGAGAACAGACGGTCATTGATCAGCTGAACTTACTTATTCCAAAAGGAGAGATGAGTGTCTTAATAGGCGGTAACGGCTGTGGCAAGTCCACGCTTTTACGAAGTCTTGCCCGTCTTTTAAAGCCACATTCAGGTGATATTGTGTTAGACGGAGAGGCGATTTCGAATAAGCCAACGAAAGAAATCGCTCGGAAAATGGCTATTCTACCTCAATCTCCTGTCGCCCCTGAAGGCCTCACGGTGTTGCAGCTCGTTAAGCAGGGACGTTATCCGTATCAATCGTGGTTCAGTCAGTGGTCAGAGGACGATGAAAATGCTGTGCAAAAAGCACTTAAGGCAACGCACATGGAAGAGTATGCAGAGCGAAATGTTGACTCTCTTTCCGGCGGACAGCGTCAGCGTGCGTGGATTGCGCTTACCCTTGCGCAGGATACGGACATTATATTACTAGATGAGCCGACAACTTATTTGGATCTCGCGCATCAAGTAGAGGTGCTCGATCTCCTGTTTGAATTAAATAAAGAAAATAACCGGACCATTTTAATGGTTCTGCACGATTTAAATCTGGCCTGCCGCTATGCCGATCATATTATTGCGGTCAAAGATAAAGGCATTTATGATCAGGGAAAGCCTGAGGACATCGTAAATGTCGAACTGGTAGAGCGTGTATTTGGTCTTCAATGTGATATTATCCAAGATCCGCTATTTGGGACGCCGCTTTGTGTCCCGCATGGAAAAGGGAGGAGGGTACATCGTGCAGGAACAACGGATGTTTAACGAAAAGGAGAAAGAAAAACTGGAGCAGCTTCGCCTTACGTTTGCTGGAAAAGGCGAGTTTACTGTTCAACAACTTCTGGATCCTGATCGATTAAAAGCCCTACTTGAACGACTAGTTTCGGAAGGACATTTTCCATCGGTAATCGTCGCAGGTTCACAGTTCATGAAGCGATATGGTTTTATGACATTAGCACCGATTCTTATATGCGTTTACGATGTGGGAGAAACCGATTCTTGCAGGACCTGATGAACTTGAGATCGATCTAAATACACAGGCAGCACCTTTTATAATGAAATTAACAACTTCGAATCCGTTGATGAAAAGCGATCAGGAGCGGGAGGATACGAGAGCAGAACTTGCGAATAAGCTCATTAATGAAAACCTTGCCCCGTTCGTGGAAACGATGGTAAAAGCCACTAAACTATCCGCAGCCATTCTATGGGAGAATGCGGCAATCTATCTTTTTTGGGTCTATGAAACCCTTATTCCTAACGAGGGAAATGCGGAGCAAGTGAGTCGAGCGAAAGAAGACTTTCATTACTTACTCAGAGAGTTTAACTGCACAAGCTTCACCTGCGGGGCGAATCCGTTTATGCCGTATTACTCGGACAAATTGGAGCGAGAAGAAGGAGCAATCCGGTTCCGTCGCACGTGCTGTTTATATGATCAAGTCTCTGAAGGCGGCGCGTGCTGTAAAACGTGTCCAAAAGCCCGCGGGTGACAGGCACCACCCGGTTTAGCTCGAACGATGTCGAAACAGCGAGGCGCACCCTTAAGGGTGCGCCTCGCTGTTTTTTGGTTTTCTTTTTGCGTAGCTTCGGATAAAGAGATAAAGCCCCGTAATGATAATTCCGCCGCCAATCCACTGCATCACATGTAACGTCTCACCAAGGATGAAGTATGCGAGAATACTAGCCCCAATTGGTTCAAACAGAATACTCATCGAAATCACATTCACGCTCACCCACTTTACCGCCCAATTAAGAAGGGAGTGTCCGAGCAACGTAGGGAAAATGGCGAGTAAAAGGAAATATCCCCAATCTGACCCTGGGTAGGAAAAGAAAGGATAGCGCAGGAAAAGGTTATAGATCACAAGCGTTAGCGCTGCGATACCGTAAACGATGAACGTATAAGGGATCAGATCCAATCGCTTGCGAATGTTTTGTCCAAAGAGAAGGTATCCAGTAACCATGGCACACGCAGTGAGCGCGAGGAGGTCTCCCCATAAAGCCATGCCACTAATGCGAAAATCACCCCAGCTAATCACGATCGATCCTGCCACAGCTGTCACCCCTCCAGCAATCGCTAGAAGGGTGAGCTTTTCTTTAAAGAATAAATAAGTGCCGATGAAAGCAAAGAGCGGCTGCAGTGTAACGAGAACGACTGAGCTCGCGACAGATGTGTAATGGAGTGATTCAAACCAGAGAATAAAGTGAAACGCAAGACTGATGCCTGCAAGACTACCAAATCCCCAATCTGACTTTTTGATTTGTCTAAATGAACCGCGATAATTTCGAACAACAAGCGGTACCATGATAAGAATCGCAAACACAAGACGATACATCGCAATGACCGAAGCGGGTGCTGAAGCGAGCTTAACAATAACAGCGGAGGTTGAAATAAATAAAATGGCGATCATAATTGCGAAATAAGGCTTCATATGTTGATTCGTAAACAATTCGTAGTCAATCCTCCTGTTAGCTTAGACGAGTTCTGCCTCAACTTCTTCATTTTTAGCATCATGATGAACACAGCGCTGATAACCACCGATTCGCTGCTCAATCTGTTCACCTAGCTGAAAGAGCGCTTCTTCATGACCAACCCGGCTAACGAGTTGGACACCAATTGGAAGACCTTCCTTACTCGTTCCAATGGGAATTGTGAGGGAAGGAAGTCCCCACACATTGGCGTAGGCAATGTATGGCATGTAGTTTAAAAACGTTTTTCGAATCGAGAACAGCTCTTGATACAGTTCGCCATGACGTGGGGCTGGAGAATGATAAACAGGCAGAATTAAAATGCGGTCATCCAGGTAGTCGTCTAACATTTCATCCCCGCGTTTAAGTGAAGCATGAAGCTGTTTGATTTGTTTCTGATTCGGTTTAAAAAGCCGTGTACCGATGAGCGCCCAGGAGAGATAAGGATGAACATCTGAACTTCGGAAGAGCTTTTCTTTCATATATTCACCGAAAGGGCTCGCTTGTTCATTGTCTGACATAAGCTTTGCCATATCCGCTCCTCCGTCTATCGACATCATTTGTTGCCACATAAGAGCTGCTTCTTCAAAAAAAGGAGGGTTCGCCTGTTCTTCAGCAAGCTCTCCATCAAACGCATCTCTTATGCCTGCGATCAATTGGAAGGTTTCTCGGTTTATTGGATAGCGATGATGAGGAATGGGATAAACGAGTTTGAAATCATCCAGCTTTCGTGCGGAAGGCGGCTCGTGAGCGATAATCTCGTTCATTAACCGCGCATCCTGAACAGTCTTACTCATCGCGCCAATGCCTAGCATACGTTCTTGTTCTGGCTTATCAACATAAGGGAAATTTCCCTCTTGTGACACCTGGCGATTACCGGATTTAAACCCGACAATGCCATTAAAATGAGAAGGGAAGCGAATGGAGCCGCCAATATCGGCTCCGAGACCTACAGCAGCACCACCTGAAGCAATTAAAGCCCCTTCACCTCCACTTGATCCCCCGGAGGTTCTTGTGACATCCCAAGGATTGTTCGTTCTACCATAATGCTTACTATCGGTTTCCTGACAAAAACAGAGGGCTGGTGTATTGGTTTTGCCGAGTATAATGGCACCTTCTGCTCGAAGGCGTCTCACTACTTCAGCATCTTCTTTTTCCCGTGTAGAAGCGCGGTAACTCAGTCCTCCGGTTGTTTTCATGTTTGTCACATGAAAACACTCTTTCACACTAATTGGAACACCGAACAATCGACCTTTTGCATCTCCAGTCGTAAGGGTATAATCGGCTTTTCTCGCTTCTTCAATCGCTTCGTTAAAACGATCTTCGACAAGGCAATTCAGGACAGGATTAATCGCATTCAAATGATTCATGTACGTTCGAACGGCATGGTACGATGAAATTTCTCGGTTGGAAATCTTCTTCGACAGGGACAGGGCATCCATTTCTAATAATCTCATGCTATCCCTCCATAGGTTACCGGCCTATCCTCCGGCATTGGTTAATTACCATATTCGTCCTGAAAGTACAAAATCCTCTAACGAATGAATCCGCTCATTAGAAAAGGCATTCCGTGGCCATCGAAATGCCTTTCACCATTCTTATATCGCAACAGACGAATCTGAAGGAAGTTTGCCATGAAAGAGGCGTCGTTCATTTGTTTTAGGATGGTAGTATACGAGTAGAAGTGTTTGCACAGCGTGCCCATTTTTAGCGTCTGGTAACAGTTCTACGACAGTATGCTTATGAAGCTCTCGTTCTGATAATTGTAAGGACTGATAGTCCTCACCAAGCAAAGCTGGCTGTTCGTTGATCAATTTTAAAAGTGTTCCTTCTTTTTCTTTGTCTAAGCGATCGCTCCACCACACCGTCCGCGGTTTTTTCTTTGACTTCGATAAATAGTCGATTTTCATAAGCGTGGAAACATGTGCATGGTGATCAGGCGCATGCATTTTAATAAAATCAGCGAGACGACTGAAAAGATCTTCAAGCTGATGGCCGATGCGTGACCATCCTTTGCCTTCCCAATAACTACCGAAAGCTTGAAAGAAATCAAAGGGTGATGCAAACACTTCTGTGACGAGATACTCAATCGTTGGATCCATCCGGTGATCATTCCAGTATTTTTCGAGCACATCTTCCACCTGTTTAATGCGAATAACGTCATCAAATGAAAGAACGTTATTGCCAAGAATTTCATAAGGAGCATTGTCCATGTAAAGATAGCCATGCTTTTCCGCGCTTAGCCTTACTCCGGTTCCGCGAAGCATTTTTAGAAAACCAAGCTGTAGCTCTTCGGGACGAAACGAGAAAACATCGTTAAACGTTTTACGGAACGATGCGTAATCTTCTTCCGGAAGTCCCGCGATTAAATCAAGGTGCTGATCAATTTTTCCGCCGTCTTTTACCATTGTCACCGTTCTGGCAAGCTTCTCGTAATTTTGCTTACGCATCACGAGCTCATTCGTTGCGTCATTCGTCGACTGTATCCCGATTTCAAAGCGGAAAAGACCTGATGGTGCTTCGCGATTGAGAAACTCAAGCACTTCTGGGCGCATAATATCAGCTGTGATTTCAAATTGAAAGACGCAGCCAGGGCGATGCTCATCGATCAGGAATTGGAACATATCAATTGCATAGTTGCGTCGAATGTTAAACGTTCGATCGACGAATTTGATCGTTTTTGCCCCATTGTCCATCAAGTAACGAAGCTCGTCCTTCATTCGCTCTGCTGGAAAATACCTTACGCCAACTTCAATAGAAGAGAGGCAGAACTGGCAGGAATAAGGACAGCCTCGACTCGTTTCAACATAAGTCACACGGCGACCAAGATCAGCGAGATCTTCCTCGAAACGAAACGGAGAAGGAATGTCACTTAAGCTAAGCTTCGGTGCTGGTGGATTGATTTGGTTTTCTCCATCTTTTCGGTAAGCAATGCCTTTGACATTCTCTACTGATCCACCTGTTTCAATGGAATGAAGTAGCTCTTTAAAAGTGTGCTCTCCTTCTCCCATGACAATGTAATCAGCCTGTGGAATGCGGTCAAGCCACTCATACACATCATATGACACTTCTGGTCCACCAAGTACAATTCTAAGTGACGGGTTTACTTTTTTTAACATTTCAATAACGGGAATGGTTTCTTCAATGTTCCAGATATAGCAGCTAAAGCCAATCACATCAGCTTTCATGCTGTGAAGGTCACTTACGATATTCATTACAGGATCTTTAATCGTATATTCTGCCATCTTGATCTCATAGTCAGGGGCAGCGGAGGCTTTTAAATAACGTAATGCGAGACAAGTATGAATAAACTTCGCATTTAACGTACTGACAACTATCTTCATTCTTTTCCAACTCCTGGTTTAGTAATCTTTTCATTATATCACCAGAATGGTTGATTTCCCTAAAAAAAATACGTCTGATTATTCGGAAAAATATTTGTAATGTAAGCGTTATCATGAGAAAATAAACAAAAACTGGGGAGTGACGCAATTGGAACTTGCTTCAATAACGCCTGAACACCCTTTCACTGAACAAGATTTCGAGTATACTGCGCTAATGCCAAGTTATCGTGTCGATTTAAGAAATCCTCGAAACGAGCAGCTGGATCGTTTTGTGAATGCAAATGTTGTTAGCGACTGGTCAGCGCTTTCGTGGAAACAAGTCGGAAGGCCGTTTGAAGTAAAGAAGCTTGCCAAAGAGCGACGGGACTGGGA
Source organism: Bacillus sp. RAR_GA_16 (assembly GCF_020165985.1). Classification (GTDB taxonomy): domain Bacteria; phylum Bacillota; class Bacilli; order Bacillales; family Guptibacillaceae; genus Guptibacillus. The sequence goes on along the minus strand of NZ_JAIUKZ010000001.1, from coordinate 239,392 downwards.
AGCGGAGCATCAGCAGGACATGCCTGTCAAAACGTCATGGGAATACTTTAACCGTTCGTTTCATCAGCTGTTCATGCAGGATGTACCAACGGAACAACAGCGAGTGAAGTCTTCTATAAAAGAGAGTTTCAAAGGCTTTCATCTACGCGATGTCAAGCATGGACTTGGAGAGATGGTGCGCCTGTCTCTTTGGAACTATGTGCACCGCATTGAAGATGGCATTTGGGATCCAAGAGGGAAGCGGGCTCTTTTTGAAGGACTCGATGTAAAAAACCCTCGTATTCTCTTTCTAGGCGCAGCGGAAGGATATGAAGCGATGCAGCTTCATGCGATGTATCCTGGGGGCGAAGTCGTTATGGTTGATTATGATGAATTCTGTAAGACCGATCGTTTTGGACATTTTCCAAATACGTATCCTTTTCTTGGTACAAACCCACAAACTGGTGGGCCAAAAGTTTGGTACAAAGATCAGATGAATATTAGCTATCTTGTAAAAGATATCCGTGATCTTGATTTTCATAAAGAGTTTGATATTGTCTTGAGCGTTGGGTTACTTGAGCATGTCCCTGATGAGCACAAGCCAGCGATACTAGACTGGCACCGAAAGTTTGTGAAGGATGATGGCTATGTCATCATGACCACGCCTCGCAACCAGATGAAATCACGTCTTTATTATCACGTGATGGCCGATATGATGAATCACACCTATCGAGAGCTAATGGATATCCGTCAGATGGGGCTCTATGCCTATGAGAACGGGATGGATATTGTCAGACACGGCTATATCAAGGTGCACAATGGCATTATTGCACGAGCGCGCTAAATGCTCGCACTTATTTCAGAACTATGATAAAAGTGAAGGGAGACAATGACTAGGAGGGGTAATATGAGTGTACATTCATTCACTGCAGAAACGCTTCAAGGGAAAGAAATGCCGCTTTCGGAATATAGCGGAAAGGTACTTCTGATCGTTAATACGGCAAGTAAATGTGGGTTAACACCGCAATATGAAGGACTTCAGGAACTATATACATCACTTGAAGACAAGCCGTTTGAAATTCTTGGTTTCCCTTGTAATCAGTTTGGCGAGCAGGAGCCTGGATCTAAGGAAGACATTGAGGAATTTTGTTCAATCAATTATGGCGTCAGTTTTCCAATGTTCGCTAAAATTGATGTGAACGGTGAACATGCTCATCCTCTTTACAAGTATTTAATCCATGAAGCGCCAGGCGTTGAACATGACGACATTCCATGGAACTTTACGAAGTTTCTCGTAAATCAAAAAGGTGAAGTTGTGAAACGGTATGAACCTACGACTGAACCGGCTGATGTAAAGAAAGATATTGAGGAAATGCTCGAATAGAGGTTCAGTAATTGTCGAAACGGGGTATAGCATTTCTGAGGTGATGATTCAAAATGAAATGGTGGATTCCGTTATGCTATATGATTGGCACGTTTTCAGGAGCGATGCTCAGTGGATGGGGCATGGACCGTGAATGGGATGTGTTTCCTTCATTTGCGATGGCAATTACAGCATTTTTTATAGGGATATTATTTATTGTCGTTCGCGACGTCGTTCCAAAAGTCTTTGATGAGACCCTACGTAACTAGTACGCAGGGTTTTTTTGTATCAAAATTTCTTACATCAACAGCTCAAATCAAATGGGTGGAAAGGTGGTTCTGCTTGATAGAGAAACGTTGATTTCCCTTGCTCCCATTTCCAGGCGGCATACGCAGCAAGACAAGCATCAAAAGAGTGCGAGGACTGAAGCGCTTCGTTTGGAATCCCGATTACCCCCTCACTCTCGAGAAAGGTTTTAAGCTCCTCGCGTGCTTCCATATTGGTTTTGTAGTCAAGAACCGCTTCTAAATAGGACGTGCGTAAACCAATGGCTGCACCAGGGTGAACCTCGACAATATGTGCGTGAACGAGACCTCTTGAGAGTGAAATGCCTCTTAACGTTAAATACACCATCCGCGTCATCGTAGGTGTCATAATGGACCCACTTCGCATTCCCGCTTTTACAATACGCTGTCGAAGAGCACGGTCTGAAGGGCGATCCCCGCCACCTGGCTGATACGATAGGGGCGCATCTATGCCGATGAAAGTCTCCGTTTTATGTTGGAATTGTTCATAGATTTCTTCATCCGTAACACCTTCTGATAATTCAACAAACATAAGATGCGTCTCGTCCCCCTCAAAAATGGCTAAAGACGTATCCTTCGTATTTGATGGACCTGATAAGTCAATACCTGCATACTGCTTCATAACTGCCGCTCCTTCTATCCGAATTAAGTAAACAATAAGTGGAAAATGGGTTCATGTAAACCCTCTGCATACGTTATAATGAAGGAATAGAAACGGACTGATACGAATGATAGACATAAGGCATAAAGTATTTAAATTTGTTGGTGGACGTATTTTAAAAACAGGACTGGCGGCATTTCTAACCGCCTGGATTTGTGATGCGCTTGGATTACCTGTACTTTTTGCGGTGATCACCGCAATTGTAACAGTTGAACCGACCGCCTCTGACTCCATTAAAAAAGGACTAGTGCGCTTTCCAGCCGCGGCGATCGGCGCTGGATTTGCAATGTTGTTTGAATCTTTTCTACACCAATCTCCCTTCACGTTTGCGTTAGCCGCAACCTTCACGTTAATCGCCTGTCATAAGCTTGGTCTTGATGACGGAATGCTCGTCGCGACGCTTACGGCAGTGGCGATGATCCCGGATACAACTGGCGATTACATGACCTCTTTTGTAGGACGACTTAGTACGACGTTAATTGGGATTGTTGTCTCAACGGCTGTGAACTATTTTGTCATGCCACCAAAATTCCATACGATGATTAATCAAGGCGTTAAGCGGCTTTACCGTAATGCGGGTGATTTATTAGATCAAATTATTATGGATCTCCCTCATGCGAAAAAACAAACGCTCGTCTACCAGCGGCTCAGTCGTGATCTAGAACGGACGTATAAGTTAATTGCTTACCAGCGTGAGGAATGGAAATACCGCAGACACAGCATAAATGAAGTGCGTAGCTTCTCCGTTGTGCTTAAAAAGCTCGAGTACCTTCAAAAGATCCTTTATCACCTTGGAAATATGTTGTTTACTGAGACGAAAAATACGATTGATCAAGAGGACCATCGCATTATTATTGAAGCGGGGCGTTCCATTTCAAAAGCGTTCCATAACCCTTCCACACAGAACACTGAAGCACACCAGGAAAGCATCGAAAAGTTAGATCAGCTTTTCCACGACCTTGACGATATAAGAGATGAAACGACAGACCCGCGCCATCATTTCACAGGAAAGATGATCGTTATTTTTGAACTGCTATCTCTAAATGATGTGATTGATGACCTGTCTATTTTAGAACAGAAAGAAAAAAGGTACAAAAGCAGGGGGGATAAGCGTGACGCTGATCTTTGAGGAAAAATGGGATCGAACGATTGCGGAGCGCGATCGTCAAATGTTTGAGGAAATCTATGCAAAGCATCCCATTCAGGAAGGGAAACTACAGTTTATTCCCGTTCGAATTGCGTTCAACCATCGAAATGATTTGCTTGCTTCCGTGTGCATCGTAAATGGGACAGATGATTGGAAACTTGAAAACCGTTTGCTGTTTTATTATGAAGACAACGAACTCGTAGCCGAGAAACGTTTTACACACAAGCTAACCGTTCCAGCCAACACGGCTGTACCATGGACATTTATTTTTACGCCTGACTCGATGATTCGACAGGCAACGCTTCAAAATTGGGAAATCTCGAACTAATTTGATAAATAGATACAAAATGGAATCCATGTTTTTACGACATTTCGTTTTATTTCGACAACTCCTCTCGCAAGAGCTTTAGTCGAAAAAAAACGAAAGAAGTAGAAATGTGGCTTTTTTTGTATTAGTACAGTTTCCGTTTAAGACGGTGTCATTGAACAGCGTGTACCATTTGCAGGTACATTATGGTATAGTAAATTTGAAATTTTCTAATTATTGAAGGGGGAGAAAGTCGTGGGAAAGAAAAAAATTAGCTTGTTCGTCATCGTTTTATCGATGGCCATGATCCTCGGTGCGTGTGGAGGAGGATCGGAATCAGGGGGAGAAGCGAACGGTTCACCTTCAGAGCTTAGTTTATTAACGGGTGGTACAGGAGGAACCTATTTTCCTCTCGGCGGTGAACTAGCCAATATTATTCAAGACGAAACGGATATTGAAAGTGCAAATGCACAATCCTCTGGTGCTTCCGTAGAAAACATGCAGATTCTCCAGGATGGAGACGCGGACATTGCCTTTACGCAAACAGACATAGCGGCCTATGCAACAAACGGGGAGCTCATGTTTGAAGATGGAAAAGTGGACAATATCCAGGCAATTGGAACACTTTATCCTGAAACCATTCAAATCGTAACGCTTGAGGAAAGCGGGATTGCTTCGGTTGATGAATTAAAAGGCAAGAAAGTATCGGTTGGAGCGCCGGGAAGCGGAACATATGCGAATGCGGAGCAAGTGCTCGCAGCTCACGATATTACGATGGATGACATTGATGCTCAGCACCTTGCATTCGATGAATCTACAGAAGGCATTCAAGATGGCACAATCGATGCGGCCTTCATTACTTCTGGTACACCGACAGGAGCGGTAGAGGGGTTATCTGCTCAAAAGCAAGTTCGCATCCTTCCGATCGAACAAGATAAAATCGATAAGCTAATTGAAGAGCATCCGTACTATGCAGAAGATACGGTGAAAAGCGGAACGTATAAAATTGAAAGTGACGTGAAAACCGTTGCGGTTCTTGCGATGCTTGTCGCTCGATCAGATCTTGATGAAGATTATGTGTATCAAGTAACGAAAGCGATCTTTGATAACTCTGATAAAATTACCCACGCAAAAGGGGAGTTCATTACGGCTGATTCTGCACTAGATGGCGTTGGGATTGATCTTCATCCTGGAGCGAAGAAATACTTTGATGAAAAAGGTGTCGAGTAAGTAAGAATCTACAAAAAAGGATGTGATGGACGCAGGTTGAAAAGCCTGCGTCTTCTTACGATGAAACCTTCTGATTCAACAAAACAATTTCTATATCAGACGTCGATTGCCCTAATCCTTATTTTAATCGTTTTTCTTTATCCGTTTTTTCCTGTTGTGGCCTTAGAAAAGGGAGATTCCGGTAAGGTACTTGCTTATGTGCCATTTGAGGATGATCCTGCGAACTTTGATATTCGCTATACGCACTCTGTTCACAAAACGCCCGTTCAGGAATCCTATTATGTAGCGGAGTCAGGTGAAATTGTGCAGTATGAGCTTGCTTATGAGAATTTCGCAATTGGAATGCCTTCAAATGCAGATGCAGGAGAGCGCTTTGTGCAGGATAAGGATGGTTATAAAATCAAGGACATGAACCGAAAATTTCCGTTTATTGACCTTAGGACCGGACAGGTTGTTGCAAACCACGTACTCCTTGTACAAGACAAAGAAATTGAATTAAGTCGGATTATCGAACCTGGGTCCTGGCTTCATCTTGAATCGGAAAACATCAGTTTATGGCAGTGGATGAAAGGAGTGAACGTACTTGAGTGAGAAAGATCAGCCTCCGAAAACTAAGCAAGACAAAGATCAGATGACAGACGAAGAAACGCAGGAACTAATGGCAAAATTCGATCCTGAAGCAGGACATCGCAGGCTGACAGGAATAATTGGATGGATCGCTCTTGCCGGGCTCGTTGGATTTTCTGTTTTTCAGCTGTATACTGCGATATTTGGTGTTTTTACAGCCCAGCTGCAGCGTTCCATTCACTTAGCGTTTGCCCTCGGACTTATTTTTCTTTTATTTCCAGCTTCCAAAAAGAAGCTTCGTGATAAAACAAAGGGTAAATTTCAAGTCGCCTGGTATGATGGACTACTTGCCCTAATCGGGGTTTATGTTGGGATGTACTGGCCGCTTAACTTCGATGAATTAGTTTTTAGAGTGGGACGTTTAACCACCCTTGATTTAATCGTCGGCTTGCTAGCGATTGTGCTCGTGTTAGAAGCGACGCGCCGTGTCGTTGGGTTACCAATCACCATCATTACATCGATCTTTTTGCTCTATGCCTACCTTGGTCCATATATGCCGGGCTTCTTACAGCACCGTGGGCTAAGCATTGATCGAATTATTCGCTCGATGTATTACACGACAGAAGGGATTCTTGGTACGCCACTTGGGGTGTCTTCCACTTTCATTTTCCTCTTCCTTCTCTTCGGAGCTTTTCTCGTTAAAACAGGGGTTGGACAGTATTTCAATGACCTTGCTCTTGTCATTGCAGGAAAGCGCGTTGGTGGTCCTGCAAAAGTCGCGATCTTCTCAAGTGCGCTTCAGGGAACGATTAGCGGAAGTTCCGTTGCGAACGTTGTCACGTCAGGATCTTTTACCATTCCGATGATGAAGCGGCTCGGCTATCGAAAAGAGTTCGCTGGTGGCGTTGAGGCGGCAGCTTCAACAGGTGGCCAGCTCATGCCACCAATTATGGGAGCTGCGGCGTTCCTCATGGTTGAATTTATTGGAGGCATCACCTACTGGGAAATTGCGAAAGCGGCTGCCATTCCGGCTGTGCTTTATTTTACAGGAATCTGGATCATGACCCATTTTGAAGCAAAGCGAATTGGGTTACGCGGATTAACGGAAGATGAAATGCCAAACCGAAAAGCTGTACTCGCTCGGATTTATCTTCTATTTCCAATCGTTGCGGTTATCTTCTTCTTAATGTCAGGTACCTCCGTTACGCGTGCTGCCCTTTACGCAATATTATCAGCGATTATTGTTGGTGCAATTAACAAAGAGACACGCATGGGCATTCGTGACTTTATTGATGCTCTTGCGAATGGGGCACGAACGGCACTTGGCGTTGCTGCTGCAACGGCTGCAGCGGGGATGATTGTTGGCGTCGTTACCCTAACCGGACTCGGGTTAAAGCTTGCGAATAGTCTTGTTTCTCTTTCCGGAGAAAATTTACTGCTAACGCTTTTCTTTACGATGATTGCATCCTTAATTCTCGGAATGGGCTCGCCGACAACCGCGAACTACGTCATCACTTCAACGATCGCGGCGCCGGCGCTAATCGTCCTATCTGTGCCTGAACTTTCAGCGCATATGTTTGTGTTCTATTTCGGAATTGTGGCGGATATTACGCCGCCAGTGGCGCTCGCTGCATTTGCGGCAGCAGGCGTGTCAGGAGGTGAGCCTCTTAAAACCGGGGTGCAATCCGCCAAACTCGCGATTGCCGCGTTTATCATTCCCTACATTTTTGTGCTCTCACCAGAGCTTATGATGATCGATACAACGTGGCAAAGTCTTCTTTGGGTGCTGTTTACCTCCTTGACGGGTATGATCAGCATTGGCGCAGGTATGATTGGTTACTGGTACCGCCGCACGTATCTTATCGAACGAATTGCAGCCGTAGCGGCAGGTGTCATGCTGATTTATCCAGAGGGATCAACTGATCTATTTGGACTGGGTCTATTTATCGGGCTACTTACGTTACAGTTCATCATTAAGCTAGATGATCAGAAAAAACAGTTTGTAAATGTCTAGAGAACCGCTCCAACGTGAGCGGTTTTTTTATGGGAAAATGCAACGATCTCCTGATTCCCGCTAGAAGGAGAGTGTGTTATGATGAAAGCGTCGTCATCAATAGAATTTGAACGAAGGGAGAGGACTTTTCTTCTTTTTATCGAAGTGGAACCTGTTAGCTTATACTCTGAAGGAGGATCACAATGGATTATCGAATTGAACGAGACACAATTGGAGAAATCAAAGTACCAGCAGATAAAATGTGGGGTGCTCAAACACAGCGAAGCAAGCAGAACTTCAAAATCGGCAATGAGCAAATGCCGCTTGAAGTCGTGAAAGCTTTTGCGATTTTGAAAAAGAGTGCAGCACTCGCGAACCAACGTCTTGGTAAGCTTGAAGATGAGAAAGCTGAAGCCATTGTGAAAGCGGCGGATGAAGTGATTAACGGCGAACATAATGAACACTTTCCACTTGTCGTATGGCAAACAGGAAGCGGCACGCAGTCTAACATGAATATGAATGAAGTGCTCGCCTTCCGTGCGAATGAACTTTTACAAGAACAGGGGAGTGAAGCACGTATTCATCCAAATGATGACGTGAATAAATCTCAGTCTTCCAATGATACATTCCCGACAGCCCTGCACGTTGCGGCGGTTCTTTCTGTTGAGGAATCACCTGTATCCAGCTCTAATCGAGCTTAAGGAAACCCTTTATCAAAAAATGCAGGACAATGAACATATTATTAAAATTGGCCGTACGCACCTTCAGGATGCAACGCCGCTAACGCTTGGTCAGGAAATTAGTGGCTGGCATCGCATGCTTGTGAAGTGTGAGAATATGCTTCTTGAAAGTGTGAAATACATGAAGGAGCTTGCGATTGGCGGAACAGCGGTAGGAACTGGGCTAAATGCTCATCCGAAGTTTGGGGATATGGTGGCAGAAGAAATTAGCAAAATGACGGACAAGACGTTCGCATCTGCTCAAAATAAATTCCATGCGCTTACAAGCCATGATGAAATTGTTCACGTACACGGTACGCTAAAGGCGCTTGCGGCGGATCTCATGAAAATCGCAAACGACGTTCGCTGGCTTGCGAGTGGACCACGCTGTGGCATTGGGGAACTAACCATTCCTGCGAATGAGCCAGGAAGCTCGATTATGCCAGGTAAAGTAAACCCTACGCAGAGCGAGGCGCTTACGATGGTAGCAGCGCAAGTAATGGGGAATGACGCAACAATTGGTTTTTCAGCGAGTCAGGGGAACTTTGAACTTAACGTCTTTAAACCTGTCATTATTTATAACTTCCTTCAGTCTTCTCGCTTGCTTGCAGATGGCATGAAGTCCTTTAACGATAACTGTGCAGTAGGCATCGAGCCGAACGAAGAAGTGATTCAAGATTACTTGAAAAACTCGCTCATGCTTGTCACAGCATTGAATCCGCATATCGGTTATGAAAACGCGGCGAAAATTGCGAAAAAAGCGCATGAAGACGGCACAACGCTACGCGAATCTGCTCTTGAAAGCGGCCTTCTGACCGCTGAACAGTTCGATGAAATCGTGCGTCCTGAAGATATGATTGCACCAAAAGAATAATGCAAAAAGCGGGATCATAGCGATCCCGCTTTTCGTTTCTTTCAGGAGCGGAAAGCGCTTACGCTTTCCGGGGTAGAATAGCCATGATGCCTTTGTAGATCAAGACAAGTGCAAATAGCAGCGCTGCTAGAAAGCCAACAACTTCGAAGACCGGATTAAGACTCTCGAGGAATGAATCAGCTTCAGATAAACGAAGTAATGCAAACCCAGCAATCATAGCGGCTACGAAAAGCAATGTTCGATCCAACATATCAGCACTCCCTTTGAAAGAAATATTTTTATTGCCCTACAAATATATGCGGTGAGAGACGAGCGAAGAACAAGTTTTTTAGAGGGGGGTCTGGCTCCTCTCTGACCCCCTATACATACATTTGTCCTCCTAGAAAAGACAAAGCCAAAAAGAAGAAAAAAGTTTCGGTTTGTTGACGGAATCAATGCATGGGAAACGTCTATATAAGTGAAAGCTCTAGTGAGGTGAACATGTTGAAGCAACCGGTAGTTGAATGGAAGACGGAAGAAGGTTTCCGTGAGGTGATAAACCGATACTCGAACGCGCTCTATGCCGTTTCCTATAGCGTTCTTGGAGACTATCATCTTGCCCAGGACGTAGCGCAAGAAGCGTTCATAAAAGCCTACTTAAAGCGCCACACGCTTGAAGCTCCCGGGAAGTTAGGAAGCTGGTTAACGAGTATTGCGCGAAATTTAAGCTTAGATTTAAAAAGAAAGCGAAAGCGAATGGTGCAGGTGATGGAACGGTCCTTTCAAGAAAAGGCACTTCAGCTGCTTGAAACGAAAGAAACCGAAACAAGCGACCTTGTTTGGCTAGCACTGTATGAATTAAAGGTAGACATTCGAACTTCTGTCGTTCTTCACTACATGGGCGGCTATTCCATGCAAGAAATTGCTTCCATGTTAACCTGTTCCACCTCTGCCGTCGAAAGTCGAATCCGAAGGGCTAGAGCAACGTTGAAAAAGGAGATGAGTGAATTGGTTGAGAAAAATCTGAAGGATCAAAGCGTTGGGGAAGAATTTGAGCGGAAAGTATTCAAAGAACTGCGTCTTCGCAGTGCTTTATTCGATCAAGTTGAGTTAACGAACGCGAATTTCATGAATTCGAACTTAGCGCAGTCTATCTTTACTGATGCATATATGGTGGAAGCAACATTTAAAAATATGAACATGAGCGGCATTTCGTTCCGAGATATTGATCTGAGTGATCTTAAAATCGAGGATGCGCAAATGGGTGGTGCAGTTTTTCGAAATATTGGGCTTCCGCCAGAAGATCATCATGCAGCGGGAAGAAGAGAACAGCACATGCCGCTTCTTTTTGAAAAATGTGATCTACATGGAAGCACGCTGACGGATTGTAACCTAAAAGGTGTGAAAATCGAGAAGTCAGAAGTAGAAGGTATGACGATTGACGGTATTTCTGTGGAAGAATTGTTAAAGGTGTACAAGGAGAAAAAGAGTGAGTGATCTAAAGGTTTCGATTGAGTCTTATCGTGGCTCTTCCTTTGAGATCGGTGAAGGGGTGGGTGCTCATGAACAAATGAAAGCTGTACAGACGCGATGTGAAGAGTTTGTTCAGCCGATTCAGATCGAGGAAGCCCGCACTGTTTATGAACGCTTTGCTCCACATCTACTGGGTGAAATCGAAGGAATCAGTAAAGCATTAGCCATCTCGCCTAGTAACGGTCTCTCTCTTTTTAGTGGATATGATTTACCAAAGCTCGAAGGATTAGGATGTACGGCAATCATGACCAATCAAGGGTATGTGAGGAATTATGATTTTGGTCCTGATTACTATGATGGTAGGTTGATTTTAAGGCAGCCATCTGAATGCTATGCTACGTGCGGTCACAGTTTGTTTGGGATTGGGCTACATGATGGGATGAATGAATATGGACTTACGGCGGGACTTCATTTTGTATCTACGCGCTTTCATCAAAAAGGATTAATGGCGGGCACTATCGTGAGAATCGTATTAGATACATGCCGAACGGTGGAAGAAGCCATCACCCTATTAAAAGACTTGCCCCATGCTGACGAGTATAATTACTCACTAACAGATGCTTCAGGTCAATCAGCGGTTGTTGAAATTGGACCTTCGGGTAGCCAGGTGAGACGTAGAGAAACGCTTTATTGCACAAATCATTTTCAAAAGTCTAACTCGCCTCGGGCATCAGAAAGCTCAATTCAACGATTAACCTATCTAGAAAATCACCCGGTTATTGAAATGACGGGATGGTTTGATGAATTTAGAAATCCAGCTTCCTCCCTATTTTTTAGAGATTATGACAATCTGTTTGGAACGCTTCATACTGTCATGATGAACCCGAAAGAACGCTTATTTAAAACGGTGATAGCAGGAGGGAAAGAAGTGATTACGGTTCATTTTCAAGATTGGATCAATGGCGGCACGATAAATAATAGGAATATAAGTGTAACACTTTAAAGCGGTGGGGGTCAGGCTCGGGCCTGACCCCCACCGCCCACAACACCGCAAAAAAGCCGCTGATTCATCACCTAATCAGCGGCTTTTGCTTATTCCTTACTTCCAATTCGTCACTTTATCTGTATCCGTTACAAACATGAAAATCTTACCTTTATCCATTTCTTCTTCGTAACGTTCTGATTCTTCTTTCGAAAACCCGATTTCCTGCATTTTGCTGCGCAGTTCGTCGCCTTTTTTACTAAATACGTTCTTCAAGCTGCTAAGTCCCATTTCTTTTTTGCCGATTGTGTTTGCATCAACGCCGTCTGCAACGCGCTCTGTGCGGTCGTCATCATGGGAAAGCACGTAGATGTCATCTTTTGAGACGCCGATATTGCTTAGCTCCTCGATATCACTTTTTAGTTTCTCGTCATTCTGATATTCACGTACCACTGGTCTACTCACAATATTGCCTCCTTCAAAGATTAAAATCCTGTTTTTTTGATCACAGAAGTACTATTCACGCTTTCTGAACGTTCTAAACGATAAATTTGCACATCAATGTGCTGCTTTTTTCACACATTGTCAGGCATAATAAGTTCAAATGCTTCAGTGATAGGGTATAGGTAGAATAGAAAAAAGATTTCAGGAGGCGATTGACGTGAGTTCAGAACAACTAGGTGTAAAAGAAGGGAAGTTAGCTCCCTGCCCAGATAAACCAAACTGCGTATTGAGTCAAAGCAATGACGAAAAGCACGGCATGAAACCGATCCCGTATAAAGGAACCGCAGACGAGGCTCTCGCTAAATTAAAAACGATACTAACGAATCGGAAACGAACAGAAATTGTCGAAGAGGGAACACACTACCTACGAGCGGAGGAAAAATCAAAGCTGTTTAAGTTTGTTGACGATATTGAATTTTACATTGATACCGCGAGCGAAATGGTGCATTTTCGATCCGCTTCTCGGACAGGCTATTCGGATATGGGCGTTAATAAAAAGCGGATGAATGAAATTAAAGAAGAGTTTCAGAAACGATAAACAACAGGTGCCTTGGCACCTGTTGTTTATTATGAAAAATCATTCGCTTCATCATTTTCCTCTTCAAGCGTATCTTCGTTCTCGTCTTCTCGATCTGTTTCCTTTCGTTCTGATGATAAAAACCAGCCGCCAAGGGCAATGGCAACAAGAACACCCCAGAACGTAATTTTCCACGCAGGTTCTTTCGGGAAATCTTCTGCAAGGATACCGAGGTTTGGATGCGCAAGGGTATAGACAGCAAGCTTCACCCCAACCCAGCCGACAATCGCAAATGCTGCGGTTTCTAAACCAGGCTTACGATGCAAAAGCTTCACAAAATAATTTGCAGCGAATCGCATAATAATAAGCCCAACAATACCGCCGGTTAAAATCACAAGGAATTGACCGCCATCCATGCCACCAATTTTAGGTAAATTTGTATTTGGAAGCGTTAAGGCTAACGCAACAGCGGCTAAAATGGAATCCACTGCAAACGCAATGTCAGCCAGCTCAACTTTTAAAACGGTTGTCCAAAAGCCAGCTCCCTGTGTTGGCTCCTTTTCCTTTTTGCTTTCTTTACGATCGCTTAGGAAAAACTTTTTCACAAGGTGATTTAAACTGAGAAACAACAGGTAAATGGCGCCAATCGCCTGTACCTGCCAAATATCGACGAGAAAAGAAATGATAAAGAGAGAGCCAAAGCGAAAAACAAAAGCTCCACCAAGTCCATAAAACAACGCTTTTTTACGTTTTTGTGGATCAAGGTGCTTGACCATAATGGCCATGACGAGGGCGTTGTCTGCAGCTAGCACCCCTTCAAGTCCGATTAAAACGAGAAGCACCCAACCATATTCCAGTAAAAGACCAACATCCATCGTTATCTCTCCTTTACCTTGTCATTAGTATTCCCAGACGGACAGGACCATACGAGACAATACATGCTTCAAAAGGGAGATCTATCCTGAAATAGGTGATTCGTTTTGAATTGGACGAAAAATGGGTTAAGGTTAGAAGTGGAGGTGGAAGTATGCGTTTAGAAAATAAGAAAGTCATTAGTCTCGTACATCATGAATTTGAAGATCTTGAGCTCACATACCCTTACTATCGCCTGATCGAGGAAGGGGCAACGGTTCATTACGTAGGTGAGAAGGCAGGAGAGAAATATGTTGGGAAATATGGCGTACCGGTCGTTTCCGACTATGCTTATGAAGACATTAACCCTGCTGATTACGATGCGATTCTCGTTCCTGGGGGATGGGCTCCTGACAAAATTCGTCGTTTCCCGGAAGTATTGAAAATGGTTCAACATATGGAAGAAAACAAAAAACCAATCGGCCAGATTTGCCACGCCGGATGGGTGCTGATTTCTGCGAAGGTGCTAGAAGGAAAGAAAGTAACGAGCACCCCGGGAATTCGTGATGACATGGAAAATGCAGGTGCAACGTGGATTGATGAGCCTGTTGTGGTCGACGGACATCTCGTATCTGCCCGACGTCCGCCGGATCTTCCACAGTACGGAAAAGCTTTTGCTGATGTTTTAGCGAAATAGTCTAAAAAAGCGCGCTTCTCATCGAGAAGCGCGCTTTTAGAATTATTCAGTTACTTGATCTAATTTTCCAGTTGCAGGATCAATAACAAGTCCATGAACAGGAAGATCTTTTGGAAGAAGTGGATGGTTTTGAAGGATCGACACGCTGTTACGAACGCCGTCTTGTACGGTTGTAAATCCTTCAAGCCACGAATCAAGGTCGATGCCAGCGTGTTCCATAGTAGACACGACATCTTTCGTTACACTCTCTTCGATTTTATGTCGCAACGCATCTGGCTTCACTTTCCCCATTCCACAATCATGGTGGCCGATGACCCATACTTCTTCCGCCTGAAGTTCATATACGGCAACAAGAATACTGCGCACAACGCTGTCAAACGGATGCGTCACGATAGCGCCAGCGTTTTTAACCATTTTCACGTCACCATTTTTTAAATTCATCGCGCGTGGAAGAAGTTCAACAAGACGCGTGTCCATACAAGAAAGAATGACAACTTTTTTATCTGGCAAACCCGTTGTTTCATATGAGACGTATTCTTTGTTTTTGACAAATTCCTCATTAAATTTCAGAGCTTCTTGAAGAGTATTCATTGTTTAATCTCCTTCTCAATTCATTTTTTTCATTTGGTTTGTAGTTTGGTACACTAGGGACATAAGATCCTTCACTAAAGGAGTTAACTAAAATGAAAGATATCCCAATTGATCAGCTGATTCAGCAAATGAATGCACGAATGAAGCAGCTTACGTATAATGTTGAAGAAAATGATGCTGACGTTGACGGCATTCGCGAAGAGCTTATTGCCATTAAAACGTATTGCGACATGCTCCTTCAGGCATCGGGAAGCAGTCGATCGAAGCCTGTAGCACCATCAGCCAGACCACTTCAACAACAGGTGGCCGCGCCGGTTCAACAATCTCTGTCTTCTAAACCGATGAAAGACGATGATGCGAACGAAGATTCCATATTTGATTTTTAACAAAAAGCCGCAGATATGCGGCTTTTTGTATGCCTTACACGCCAAACGCTTTCGGATAAATCACTTCTCCGCTAACATCTTTCAGTGCGTCTTTCTTAAGTTCTTTCACCATGAATGCATCTCCTGCATCAAATGGGCCAGAAAGGTTCTGCTCTGAAGCAGGGACGAAACCGAATCGCGGGTAATATTCTTTGTGACCAAGGACGACGACGTGACGATAGCCAAGCGAAGTCGCTCGCATCAGGCCATCTTTGATCAACAGGCTCCCAACGCCTTCTCCCTGTAATTCGGGAACCACTGCGACAGGAGCTAGCGCAAGAGACGTGAGGTTTTCTTTTTCTGTAGAAATGGTGATCTCACTAAAAAGAATGTAACCGACTGGATCACGTCGATGATGTAGCGCAACAAGGGAGAGCTCAGGAATAAAGTGCGTAGACTCTCGAATCTCACTGACTAACTTGACCTCATCTTCTCCATCAAACGCTTTTCGTAAAATGGTTGAGACTTCCTCATGATCCTGTCCTTTCTCTTCACGAACTTCAATCATGCTCCCATCTCCTTCTCTCTATCTATTTTTTCAAAAATGAAAATAAAAAGCAACAAAATAGCCGTTTAAGTATTCTCCCACTATTTCCCGGGTAACCCATTCGGCTAGCGGACTAAAAAAGCCCTCGAATGAATCGAGGGCTTTCAACTACTTATTGGAAAAATGGATATTGACGACGTTCTTGCTGAACGGAAATCCATTTTACCGTTGTAAATTTATCGAGTGCCCATTCGCCACCAAAGCGGCCAAGACCAGACTCTTTTTCACCGCCAAAGGCCATGTGTGCTTCATCGTTTACAGGCTGGTCGTTAATGTGTACCATGCCTGTTTCAATTTGCTGAGCTACCTGTACTCCGCGGTTTAAGTCGCGAGAGTGAACGGATCCACTAAGGCCATAAGGAGAGCCGTTTGCAATTTCAATCGCTTCATCTACCGTGCTGAATTTAAGGATTGGGGCAACAGCACCGAAGATTTCGTCTTTCGCGATCGGCATGTCGTTTGTGACATTCGTTAGGATAACCGGATGCATCACGTTTCCTTCCACTTCGCCACCGAGAATTTTCTCAGCGCCTTGCTCTAATGAAGCGTTAAGTGATTCTTGAATACGCTCAACGGCATCTTTGTTGATCAGTGGACCAACGGCTGTTTTCGCGTCAGACGGGTCACCAACTTGAAGAGACGCCACTTTTTCTTTAAATGCTTCCACAAATTTGTCGTGAATGCTTTCATGCACAATAATGCGATTAATCGCCATACAAATTTGACCCTGGTGCAAGAACTTACCGAAAGCAGCAGATTCTGCAGCCTGATCAATATCCGCATCATCAAGCACGATAAACACATTGTTACCGCCGAGTTCGAGCGCCGTTTCTTTAATGTTCTTACCAGCAAGCTCACCGATATGTTGGCCAACTTCAGTTGAACCTGTGAAGGAAATCAGCTTCGGAATGGGGTGAGTGACGAACGCATCGCCAATTTCAGATCCGCGTCCGGCTACAACGTTTAGGACGCCTTTCGGAAGCCCAGCTTCTTCAAACAGTTCAGCGATGAGGAACCCTGCTGTAACAGGCGTTTCAGATGCTGGTTTTAGAACGACTGTGTTCCCTGTTGCGATGGCTGGAGCTACCGAACGCATGGAAAGGTGAAGCGGGAAGTTCCACGGTCCGATGACGCCGATAACGCCTTTTGCACTTTTATAAATACGGTTTTCTTTCCCTGGCGTATCAGAAGGCGCAATTTGTCCTTTCATGCGATACGGGAAGGAGGCCGATTCTTTTACAACACGAGTGGCGGCCGCCCATTCAACATTCGCTTTGATTTTTGTACTTCCTGATTCTTTCACTAGCCAATCGATGATTTCTTCTTTTCGTTCGGTCATAAGCGCCGCTACTTTATCAAGAATTTGCTGACGCTTGCCTGGCGTTGTTTGTGCCCAGGATTTCTGTGCTTCTTTTGCCGTTTTGTAAGCTTTATCAAGATCTTCTTCCGATGCAGAGTTTAATGTGAAAATTTCCTCGCCGGAAAATGGATTATAATTTGTTACAGTTTTGTCACTAGAACCGTTAACCCATTCACCGTTAATAAATTGCTTTGTATATGTGTTAGCCATGAGTCATCCTCCTTTAGTGTACGTTAAAGAAGGTTCCCGATCGTTCAAAGGATTAAACACACTTTCGCACATGCATGTTTTTCCAACATAAAATCGGAAAGGAAGGACAAATTGATAGTAATCCCTAAAGAAAGGAGGGAGACAGAATGCCGGAACCAATCCCGTTTTTTAATCAAGAGCAAGAGATGAAAAATGCACATACGTATAACGTTTATGTGAATGACGATTATGTGGGCAATAAAATTTTGTTCTCTCAGTGTGAAAAGATTGAAGATCTGAGCGACTATTTAAATAGTAAAGGGTTTTACAATTTCCAAGCTGAAGCTGAAGGCGATCATTACCACTTGCAACTGACCGAACAGGATCAGGGGGAGGTCGTGAAGGACGAGCTTCACAGTTACCTCCGAATGCATTAGCGGGTGATTCGCTCCCAAATCTTAAGCTTTTGTTCTTCCTGCTTTGCCGCCTCCTGTGCTTCTTCCACGGAAACTTCTTTAAAGCGGATTTTGCCGCCGGGAGGAAGCTGGGCAATGAGTGGCAAATCAGGACCGATGACTGTCCCAATCCGCGTGTATCCACCTGTCGTTTGCCGATCGGCAAGTAAAATAATCGGCTGACCGTTCCCAGGGAGTTGGATGCCGCCAAGCGGAACGCCATCCGAAACAACGTTCGCTTCATGATTCGTTTGAAGCTCAGAGTGAAGGCGATAGCCCATCCGATTTGATTGCGGTGACACTTCATGAGTCATAGCGAAAAAGTCCGAAACAACCTTATCCGAAATTTGCTCATGATGAGGTCCTTTTACAACGCGAACGGCAACATCACGATCATAATCAGGAATCTCGGTGAAAAAGAGCCCGGTTCCTGCTTTTTGTTTTCTAGGCTCACCAACTAGCTCATCACCTTTTTCAAGCTTTCTTCCAAGACCTGCTGGTTCATATACCGAGCGGCTCCCCATGTATTCTTTTGCATGAAAGCCACCTGAAACAGTGAGGTAGGCACGAACGCCCTGACGAGGCTGTCCAAACTCGAGCACCTGCCCTTTTTTAATAACGACCGACTTCCAGAGCGGAATGCGCCTTCCGTTGATCATCGGTGATAAATCACCACCCGTAACAGCCATCACAAACGTTTCTTCTGCAAGCAGTTCTGGCCCCTGCATCGTCACCTCAAGCCCTGCCGCCCCTCGTTCATTTCCAACTAGAATATTGCCAACCTGAAGAGCGAAGCGGTCAAGCGCTCCAGATGCCGGTACGCCATATTTCAAATATCCGACACGTCCTAAATCCTGATAAGTTGTATATAATCCTGGCTTTTCAACTGAGAATAATTTCACCGGTTTCCGACCCTTTCCATTTCAATGTTTTCTTCATCAAACCGTTTCCGTAGCGCTTTAATAAATGCCAGCGCTGACGGTTCATCTCCGTGCACGCAAACCGTATCGGCTTCAATCGCAATGATCGAGCCATCCACAGCCGTTACCGTCCCTTCTTTCACCATTTGAATCACCTGTTCAATCGCGGCCTGTTCATCACGAATCATCGCATGTTTTTCTACTCGTGGTGTAAGCGATTCCGTCAGGCTGATACGTTCTGTCGGCAAACACTTCAGAAGCATAAGGAAGTGCAGCGTCCTGCGCAGCGCGAATGAGTTCTGAATTGGCAAGGCCAAATAAAATCAGCTCTGAATCAAAATCCTTTACGGCTTGCGCAATCGCGTTCGCAAGTTCAGGATCCTTCGAAGCCATGTTGTAAAGCGCCCCGTGTGGTTTCACATGCTTAAGAGGCACTTCATGTGCCTTGCAGAACCCGTGCAGTGCTCCAATTTGATAAAGAACAAGCGAGTAGGCATCTTCGGGCGTAATGTTCATATTTCTTCGCCCAAATCCCACTAAGTCTGGGAAGCCTGGATGCGCGCCAATACCGACGTGATGCTCCTTCGCCCATTTAACCGTTTTATTCATAATGTGTGGATCACCGGCATGATAGCCACACGCCACGTTTGCTGAAGACACAAGCTCAAGCACCTGCTCATCCTGTCCCACGACATAGGTGCCGAAACTTTCTCCGAGATCACTGTTTAAATCGATACGAAACGTCATTCAGATTCCTCCCTGCGTTCAAGTTTGTACGTACCATTTTCCATTTCACGCTGAATCTGTTTGTATTCGTCTTCCGAAATGGCTTTAAACTGTAAATAGTCGCCCTGCTCAAACAAAAATGGCTCTTCTTTTTCAGCATCAAAAAGCGTAAGCGGCGTGCGGCCGATAAGATTCCAGCCGCCTGGTGATTCAAGCGGGTAAATGCCTGTTTGACTCTCGGCGATACCAACCGATCCAGCGGGAACGGACTGCCTTGGATTTTCAAAGCGCGGCATGGCGATGCGTTCATCTAAGCCGCTTAAGTAAGGAAAACCAGGCAAAAAGCCAATCATGTTGATGAGGTAGTGGCACTTTGTATGTAGGTTGATTACGTCTTTTGTAGAAAGGTTGTTGGCAGCTGCGAGATTTTCAAGATCCGGACCGAAGTTGCTTCCGTAAACGGTTGGGATTGTAATCACCGTTTTTGTCCTTTGGTGATGCGTGTCCATTTCGTTCGCGATTGGTTGAAGCACGTTCGTGATTTGCTCATATGAAAGCTTCCACGGCTCATAGTAAATGGTCACAGAATCATAGGCAGGCACCCATTCCGTGATCCCAAGGTGCTTGTGAGGATCGAGCTTTTTACAAAATGATTGAATGTGATTCGTAAGAGCAGCTGAAATGTCTTCAGGAAAACAGCACTTCACAGCTGCTTCACCGAGCGGATAAAAGGTGATTTTCATGACACTTTCTCCTTTCATGTTACTCGTTGTAATGGTAAGAATAGAACTTCGACAAGTTTCAACTTTGTAAGCGGTTCTCTGCTTCTTTAAGTTTACCGAAATTTCAAAAAGACAACAAATTATCCATGGAAAAAAGCGCTATAGGCCTTATAATGAGGGTACACACTGATCAACAAAGGAGATCGCTATGAAACTACATACTGCACGCTTTGGAGAAATGGATGTTACCGAAGAACGTCTCGTCACGTTTGAAAATGGCATTCCTGGCCTTGAGCACTTTAAAACTTACTGTCTATTACCCGCCGACGACAAAGATGAGTCTCCTTTTTACTTTTTACAATCAACAGAAGAAAGCGGTCTTTGCTTTTTCCTGGCAGATCCGTTTTCCTTTTACCCAAATTATGAAGTAAACCTTGACGACAGCACGCTTGCCCAGCTTAATCTAACCGATCTAGCCCATGCGCTCGTGCTCTCCATCCTTACAGTCCAGGGCTCATTAAAAGAAGCGACGATGAATTTAAAAGCACCGCTAATTTTCAACACCGAATCTCGTACTGGAAAACAGCTTGTCCTAAAACAGGAGTATGGCATCAAAGAACCTCTCTTAAAGCAAGTGAACACAGAGGAGGGAGAGTAAATGCTCGTACTCGGACGCAAAAAAGGCGAATCAATTGTGATTAACGATGAAATTGAGCTAAAAATCATTAGCATCGAAGGCGATACAGTAAAGCTTGGAGTAGAAGCCCCTAAGAACATCGCCATCCACCGAAAAGAAGTATATGAAGCGATCCAATCAGAAAATAAGCTCGCGGCCATACAGGAATTTAGCCTGGAGGATTTGAAGGAATTTCAAAAGAAAACGAGATTATAGGGAGGTTTGGGATGAGTTTTTTTGAAGGCGTTTATCAAGTGAACATTCGTGTGCGGAATATAAAGGATGCTGTGAAGTGGTACGAAGAAATACTTGGTCTGCACGTGACAAAGGACTACGGAGATACCGTGGTGCTTAGCGTTGGAGAAGGGCAGACGGCCATTTGCTTAATTGAGTTGAAGGAAGGCGAAGAGCCTCCTTCGGCTGGTGAGAGTGGGTCTTACCCGGTGCTACATTTAGCGGTGGAGCATGCGGAGACGTTTAAGAATGAGCTGCGAGAGCGTGGTGTTTCGGTTGATGAAGAAGATGGAATCGCTCATTTTAAGTTTTATGATCCGGATGGGAATGCGCTTGAGGCTTATTTGCCTGGGCTGTATGAGAAGGAAGAGTATGCGCATTTAAGATAAATTCTTATTAGGAATGGAACCGCTATCTTTGGAATGCGGTTCTTTTTTGAATATTTTTCAAAAAGTATTAAACATCCTAAAATGCCTGCCGATAATAGTGGTGTTAGGAAGTCCAAACGGATGTGGATTTTCTTGATAAAAACAAATACATGGAGGTAGATTTAGGGATGATTATTAATCACAATATTTCAGCAATGAACACGTACAGTCAAATGGGTGCGAACCAATTGAACGCATCTAAAAACATGGAAAAGCTTTCTTCGGGTCTTCGTATTAACAGAGCTGGGGACGATGCAGCTGGACTTTCCATCTCTGAGAAAATGCGTGGACAAATTCGCGGTCTAGAGCAAGCAAGTCGTAATGCACAAGATGGAATTTCTTTGATTCAGACTGCTGAGGGTGGACTTAACGAAACTCATAGTATTCTTCAGAGAATGAACGAACTTGCAACACAATCAGCAAGTGAAACACTTTCAGCTAATGACAGAGCAGCTGTTCAAAAAGAAATGGATGCACTAATAGAGGAAGTAGACCGTGTTGCTACGACAACAAAATTTAATGGTACAACAGTACTTAATGGAACTTTCGGGGTTCAATCAGATGTATCTTCTACTCTAACAACTGGTAGTACGGGTGTAACAGGTGTGGATATAAGTGGTACTAAAGCAAGTACGACTTACACAATCACTAACAACTCAAACGGTACATTAACATTAGATGACGGGGCTGCTAACGGTAATACACAAACAGTTGCGCTTGCTGACAATACAGCAGGAACATTGAATTTTGATAAACTTGGTGTAAAAGTTACGGTTGACTCAAGTTGGACCGCTGCTGGAATATCTGGTGAAACGGTTGTAACAACAGCTGATGCTGCGAAATCTATTCAAATTGGGTCAGAAAAGGATTTAAATCAAGAACTAAGTCTTTCTATTAATGATATGTCTGCAACTGGTTTAACTGTTAAAAATTTGAGTGTAGCTGATGCCGATAGTGCTAAAACTGCTATGCAGACCATCCAAACTGCAATTGATACTGTTTCTCTAGAAAGATCACAACTTGGTGCAAACCAAAACCGTCTAGAGCACACAATTAACAATCTTGCTACTACTTCTCAAAACCTAACTGCCGCAGAATCCCGTATTCGCGACGTAGATATGGCAAAAGAAATGATGGATTTCACTAAGAACAACATCCTCAACCAGGCGTCACAAGCAATGTTAGCTCAAGCCAATCAAAGTTCTTCCGCAGTGCTTCAACTGCTAAGATAATTGATTGAACAGGGCGTCTTATCTGGTAACGGGTAAGAGCATAACCGGGTGAATTGCTGGAACTTCCTTAAGCTTGATTCCCCACAACGTGACTGGAAACGGTGAGCGTGATGGGTTGAAAAGAATCTGGATTGGATAATCAGCAGCCAAGCTCCTGTCTCGAAAGAGTGGAGAAGGTTCAACGACTAGGATAAACCATCTAAGGCGAAAGCTATGGTGATGAAATCCGTAGGGTGGCAAACGCCATTCGAAGTGCCCGGCCCTTTCGAACACGAGAGGTGAAGATATAGTCTATTCTGTATCCGAAAGGAACAGCGGCAAAGCAAGCCAACCAACAGCCACAAGCTGTACTACAACTTCTTCGTTAATTTACTTACAAGGTGGTCTTCAACTGAAGGCCACCTTTTTTAACAACAAATTTTTCGGAGATTGGAGACTAGCTGATGGAACTAAAAGACGTTTCAATCATCCCTATTGGATCAACTAAATTAACTCAAACAACTAGTACTGAAATGACTAAGACAATCTAAAAGCGTGAGGTAGAAGAAAAAGCTTTATCAAAAGACACCATCAATCACCACATCAACACCCTAAACGCCTACCTCGAACCAACTCAAACCTCACTAAAATTCCAACTTCACGACAAACTAAACGAATACTACGTCCAGATCATCGATACGCAAACCGAAGAAGTCATCAAAGAAATCCCTTCAAAAAAGTTCCTTGATCGCTACGCAGCAACGGCTGAGCTGCTCGGCTTTATGGTCGATTAGAAAATTTAAGTGTGCGAACTCTCGCTTGAGGGTTCTTTTTTAGGTCTTTTTACACCTTAAAGAATCCCCTAACCCTGCCGATAGTATCAATAGAAGGTATGAACGGAGGAGATGGTCATGAGAATTTCCGGGTTAGCGACGGGGATGGATACGGATCAGATGGTAAAGGATCTGATGATGGCGGAGCGGATGCCGCTCGATAAATTGTCTCAAAAGAAACAAACGATCGAATGGCAAAAGGAATCGTATCGTGAGTTGAACTCGATGATGTCGGATATGCGAAGCACAGCTTCTTCGATGCGCTTGCAGTCTGGCTATAATGCTTATAAAACGATCTCTTCTAATACAGGTGCCGTTACAGCGAAAACGACATCTGCATCTGTACCAGGTTCATATTCAGTAACCGTTAACGAACTCGCCCAAAGCGCCAAGTTCACATCGGGACAGGCCATTCAAAATGAAGCGGGTACAGCCGCAAAAGGAACAGATAAAGTGCTTCAAACAGGTGAAGCGAATACTACGCTCCAGCTTACCAATAGCAAAGGGCAAACGGCTTCCATTAGCATCACTGCTTCAGACACATTTAAAAGTCTCGCAGAAAAAATGGCGGGTGCAACCGATGGTACAACAGGTGAATCACTTGGCTTACGAGCAAGCTTCGATGACACGACCTCTCGCTTTTTCATTTCATCAAAAGCGATGGGCGGGGATGAGTCATTCACGCTTGGCTTCAGTGATCCAACTGTGGAAAATCGTATTCTCGGCGGAGCCGCCAATACAGCACATGGGAAATATGGTTCAGTTACGTTTGATGGGATTGTTGTCGATAACTTAAAAACAAACACCACGACGATTAATAATCTTAAGCTGGATCTCGTCCAAAAAGGGACTTCCACTGTATCTGTTCAAAGTGATGTTCAGGCGCCTTTTGACATGATTAAAAATTTTGTTGAGAAGTACAACGAGTTCATTGATAAAGCGCAGGGGATGCTGACTGAAAAGCGAAATCGCGATTTTCCACCGCTCACCGATTCGCAAAGAGAAGATCTTACTGAGAAAGAGATCGAACTTTGGGAAGAGAAAGCGAAGAGCGGGATGCTTCAAAGCGATGCGACCGTTCGGGGAATTGTGAGTGATCTCCGCAGTGCCTGGATGTCGCCGGTTAGTGGTATTCCTGCTGGTGAGCTTAACATGCTTTCACAGGTGGGAATTAATACGGGTTCTTATCAAGATGGAGGAAAACTCTTTATTGATGAAGTGAAATTAAAGAGCGCTCTGGAACAAAAGCCTGAAGAGGTCATGAATCTGTTTACGAGCGGAACAGGCGGGATTGGTGATCGTCTGTATGACTCAGTCAATAAAGGCATCGATCAGCTTGGTGAAAAAGCAGGTACGCCGGGCACACTTGTTGACAGTAGTTTTCTTTCCACAAGATTAAAAGATTTAGATGAACAGATGCAAAACTGGGAAGATAAGCTTGTTACCGTTGAAGATCGGTATTGGAAACAATTTTCGGCGCTTGAAACGGCGATGAGTCAGCTCAATCAGCAAAGCGCCTGGGTACAACAAAACTTACTTGGTGGGATGTAAAATGAGAAGAATTGACGCATTGAATCAACTGCACGTTGTGACAAATCAAATCGCGAAATCACTTGAGATCGTAAACCCTTCAATGGATGATCAGGGGTCGGAACAGCTTGAAGGCATTAATCACATGATTACGCGACGTGAAGAAACGATTAAACTTCTAGATGAAGCAATGGAAAAAGAAGGAAAGGATTGGACGGAAGACGAGCAGGGCCTTCTTCAACAGTTGAGCCTCCTTGAAGAAACCATTCAACCGAAACTTTCCGAGCTTTATGCCGCTTTCTCTGATCAGATGAGACGCCTCCAGAATGGCAAGGCGACTGCAAACAAATACAAGCCTCAAGCCTCATACACAGACGGTGCCTTTTTCGATCAGCGCAAATAGGAGGGATTTAAATGGCTATGAAAAATCCATATCAAACGTACCAAAACAATGCCGTCGCAACGTCATCACCACAGGAATTAACGTTAATGCTTTATAACGGCTGTATCAAATTTATCCGTTTGTCCAATATCGCAATGGAAAAAGGCGATATGGAAGCGAAGAATACCAACATCATTAAAGCACAAAACATTCTATATGAATTGCGTTCATCATTAAATATGGAGATGGAGCTCTCCCAAACGATGGATTCTCTCTATGAGTATATGATTTCACAGCTTGTGACGGCGAATATTCAAAACGACGCTAGTATTTTAAAAGAAGTCGAGAACTTAGCTGAAGAGTTCCGAAATACGTGGAAACAAGCGATGGAACAGGCAAAGAAGTAAGTTAAACAAAGAGGGTGAAAGCAATGGAAAAAACATCTCTGTTCGGTGTACTCCTCGGTTTTTTCGTCCTAGTTGGCGGATTAATCCTGAAGGGAGCGAATCCGGCTGCTCTATTAAATCCCGCTGCCCTCGTCATCATTTTTGTTGGGACAGCGGCAGCACTACTGATCGCGTTTCCGTTTAACGAGATTAAGAAATTCCCAACCTTATTAAAAATTATTTTCTCCAATCAGAAGCTTCTGACTGAAAAAGAGCTCATTCCGATGTTTCGAGAATGGGCGACGGTCGCTCGTCGTGAAGGGCTCCTTTCCCTTGAGAATAATCTTGAAGGCATTGATGATGACTTTCTAAAAGGCGGCTTCCAAATGGTCATTGACGGCCATTCGCATGAAGCGATTGAAGAGATTCTTGTAGAAGATATTGAGGCCATGAAAGAACGGCATCGTATGGGAGCGGGGATTTTTACACAGGCTGGAACGTATGCCCCAACCCTCGGTGTTCTCGGAGCAGTAGTTGGTCTCGTCGCAGCTCTCAGTCACCTTGGTGATATGGAACTGCTTGGGAAATCCATTGCAGCGGCATTTATTGCGACGCTATTTGGAATTTTCACAGGCTACGTTCTCTGGCATCCATTCGCGAATAAGCTAAAACGTAAATCACAAGCGGAAGCTCGTATTAAGATGATTATGCTTGAAGGACTTTTGGCTGTTCAAGCGGGAGCATCTCCGCGTATGGTGGAAGATAAGCTACTTGTCTATCTTCCTAGGAAAGAGCGTCATTTAGTGGATGAAAAGAAAGCAAGTCAATCAGAGGTCGGTGAAGGAGTAGGCGCTGATGCGTAAGAAGAGACATGAAGAGCACGAAGATCACGTCGACGAAAGCTGGCTTATTCCGTACGCTGATATGTTAACGCTTCTGCTTGCGCTCTTTATTGTCCTCTTTGCGGCAAGTACGGTTGATGTAAAAAAGTATGAAGCGATAACGCAATCTTTTCAGGAAGTGCTAAGTGGAGGAACTGGGATTTTAGAAGGCGAACCTGCGATGCTCGATCCTGAAGATGGATCATTTGTTGGCATGACGGATGAGCCCGAGAAGGAAGAGCCAAAAGAAGAGGAAGCAGAAGAAAAAGCGATCGAACAGGATCAAAATAAGCTCCAGAAATTACAGGGGCGAATTGATGAATATATCGCAGAAGAAGATCTCGATTCTTATTTAAAAACAAAGCTAACAGAAGAGGGGCTTTTAATTACCATTAAAGAAGCGGCGCTGTTTCAAAGTGGAAAAGCGGTGTTAACAGGCGATGCAAAACCACTGGCGAAGCAAATTTCGGATCTTCTCGTTACGGATCCACCACGTCGGATTACAGTTACCGGTCATACCGATGATCGTCCGATTAAAACGTCGCAGTATCCGTCAAACTGGCATTTAAGTTCTGAGAGAGCGCTGAATTTTATGACAGAGCTATTAAATAATAAAAAGCTTGATCCAAAGCTATTTAGTTTTACAGGATACGGAGAATATCGCCCGATTGAATCAAATCAAACGGAAGAAGGCCGGGCAAAGAACCGAAGAGTTGAAGTTCTTATTCTTCCATACAACGTAGAAAACTAGAACTGAGGTGACAAAATGAAACGGATCTTAATCATCCTCCTTACGGCTCTTGGGATCGTAGGTGCAGGGGCTGCCGCAGCAGTGTTTTTCCTCGATATTGATTTGAAGAAAGTGGTGGCGCAGGAAGAGAAGGAACCAACCGCTGAAGAGCTGGCGGCAAGAAGCTATAGCATGGAACCACTGACAACGAATTTATCATCAGATCATTTTGCGGTTGTGCAGATAAACTTACTAGCTGATCAGGAGAAAAGTTATAAAGAACTTGAAGTTCGGAATCCCGAATTAAAAGCAATCGTCATCTCAACGTTAGCTGGTTTAACAAAAGAGGATTTAAAAGGATCTGAGGGTCTAAAGAAGTTTGAAGAAACAATCAAAAATGAAGTGAATCAAGTGATGCATGATGGAAAAGTCGAACGCGTCCTTGTGACGGACTTTAAAATTCAGTAAGCGGTTAACTTTTTTCAATAATATTCCGATAATAACGGTAGAATCCTCAAATTCGGGTACGAATAATAGAATAGGAGTAGTATGATAAATTGTCGGAAAGAGGTGACCGGATATGAACGTCAATAAACCATCAGCACCACCTATTGTAAACCCTTATCAGAAGCATAATCCTGTTACAAAGGTTGAGCAGGTTAAAAAGGCTCCTCGAGAAGATGAGCTTCAAATTTCAAACAAAGCGAGAGAACTGTACGACATGAAGACCGAACAAGAGCGAGAAGCGAAAGTAACGGCCATCAAGAAGCAGATTGAAGAAGGTACGTATCGTGTCGACAGTCAAAAGACAGCTGAGAAGCTGTTTGATCAGTGGTTTTAACAGGAGGCGTCACGATGGGACAGGAACTTTTAGCGGTAATGGGTGAAATGATTCTTCTTCATGAGAAGTTAATCGTTCTTTCTGAAGAAAAACAAGAGGCATTAGTAGAGCGAGACGTAAAACGATTAACGGAAGTCATCAACAAAGAAAAGGAGCTTCTTCAAGAACTTCGTGATCGTGAAGAGAAACGGCTACAGATTACTGAAAAGCTTGCAGGTCGAACAGACCAAACGCTACAAGACGTTTTAGGGTTGTTAAGTCCCCCTGTTAAACGAATGGTTGAAAATCGAGCTGCTGATCTAAAGGAAAAAGCGGAGAAACTTCAGCGTATGAATGACTTAAATGAAGAATTGTTAAGAGATGGCATGGCCTTTATCCATCATATGATTGGTCATTTAACGACTACAAATCAATCGATCACTTACGGCAGGCCCAACCAGAAGCCATTGCAAACACCGCGAGGATACTTTGATACGAAAGCCTGAGTGATCAGGTTGAGAAAGGAACGGATTTGAATGACGTCTACGTTTCATGGATTAGAAGTCGGTAAGAGAAGTCTCTATACGCAACAGACAGCTCTCACGACGACAGGAAATAATATCTCAAATGCAAATACTCCCGGATACTCGAGGCAGCGAGTGGACATGCAAGCAACGTCTTCCATCCCTTATCCTTATCAAACTGGTAGCTCATCCTCTCAGCTTGGGACTGGTGTAAGTGTTGAATCGATTGAACGAGTTCGTTCTGAATATCTAGATACCCAGTATCGAGAAAGAAATGGTCAATTAAGTTCTGAATCAACGAAGCTTGAGACGCTTCAAGCAATGGAGGCATTAACAGGGGAGCCAGGTGAGAATGGCCTAAGTGCTTCCTTAGATCGCTTCTTTTCAGCTTGGGAAGATCTTGCTTCAAATCCTGATAGTCTGGCTGCCCGGTCAGTTCTTGTCGAACGTTCGGAAGAATTGCTGTCACAGGGGAAAACGTTAAATGAGGGATTAACGAGTCTATCAACAAGCTTAAATCAACAAGTGACAGCCGTGAATGGCCAAATCAACGAATTAACGAAACAAATTGATAGTTTAAACAAGGAGATCGCATTAAAACCTGAAGCGAACGAGTTAAAAGACCGGCGTGATCTATTAATGGATGAGATGTCAGGACTTACAAATGCAAAGAATACCGGAAAGCTTGAAGGTCTTAAACAGTCAGTTAGTGAAGTGGAAAGCTTTCAAGACGATTTAAATGAAATGTTTAATCAGCTTATTAACGGTACAGTTACGACAGACGTTGATGGAACACCAAAACAATTTAATGGGTTAAATGACTTGATGACATCTGGTTTTTCATTAGTAAGAGACGCGAACGGTTCGATGAAACAAGGACAAGCTATGTTTGATACAACGGGAACAGGAACAACTTTTCTTGAAAGTCTAAGCATGAATCAAGAAGTCAAAGCAAACCCAGCCACAATCGCTGCTTCTTCTAATAATAGTGCCGTTAGTAACGGAGCGATCGCCACTGCAATAAGTGAATTGAAAAACGAAACGTTTTCTTTTGATGTGGCAGGTTCAAACGTAAAGGCAGAAGCTAGCGTAAGCGATTTTTACGGTATGCTCATTTCAAAAATTGGTGCAAAAACGCAGGCGTCAGAACGATCAGTGGAATCTCACCAGGCCGTCTTAAAGTCAATTGATCAAAATCGGATGTCCGTAAGTGGCGTCTCACTTGATGAAGAAATGGCAAACCTCATTCAATTTCAACATGCCTATAATGCGGCGGCTCGTTATGTCAGTACAACCGATGAGCTTCTTGACGTGATTATTAATCGCATGGGCGTTTAGTAGAAAGGAGATCATCAAATGAGGATTACACAGCAAATGCTTAGCTCAAACACGACCTCTCAGTTACAACAAAATCTCTCACGCTATGAGAAAGCGAATGAACAAGTTTCGACAGGGAAACGCATCAACAGGCCATCTGATGACCCGATTGGCGTTCAGAAGTCTTTGAAACTAGCCTCTCAGTTAGCCGATAACGAGCAGTATGAACGAAATACGGATTACGCTCTTTCTTGGATGGAAACAACCGATCAGGCACTAAATAGTATCTCCAATGCGCTTCAGCGTGCAAATGAGCTAGGTTTGCAGGCATCGAACGGGACAAACTCCCCAGAAGATCAGCAAACGATTGCAAAAGAAGTGGAGCAATTACGCGCTGAGATACAGGATATTGCCAATACGAAGTTTGATGGAAAGTACATCTTTAATGGACAGAAAACGGATCAACCAATACAAGTTGCAGCGAATGGCGACCTTACTTATAACAATCAGTCAATCACGCAGAGGATGTCTTCTAGCAATACGATCGAAATGAACGTTACAGGAGAAGTGTTTGATGGAAGCGTCAATCTGTTTAAGGCACTTGATCAGCTCTCAGGCGCATTAGTGAATGGGGATCAGGATGGGATTAGTAGTGCACTTGAAAAGGTAGAGACAGGTAAGGAGCAAGTGTTAAATAGCTGGACTACCCTTGGCGCAAAGCAGTCGAGAGTGGAAGGGATGAATCAACGCTTAAAGGAAGAAAATCTTTCTCTGCAAACGCTCGTTTCTAAAAATGATGAGGTGGATTTTGCCGAAGCTATCATGAAACTTAAAACTGAAGAAAGCGTCTACCAGGCTTCTCTTGCCGCAAGTGCAAAGATTATCCAACCCTCGCTATTAGATTTCCTTAGATAGAGCAAGCTCCATACATGAGAAATTTTACGACAAAGCAAACCGTGTTTTTTGCTTTGTTTTTTTATGTTTCGGTAGCGAAATTAGAGAGGAATTTACATAGAAAAAACAATCATTTAAAAACTACGATCTTACCTATACAAAAATTTAACATAGAAAAAAGCTTGGAGGCTCCAAGCTTTTTTATGTAGCATGTAATCAGACGAGAACTTATCTCTTAATCGTATTCGCTAACCCCATCATTTCATCCGCCATTTTAATCGCCTGACTCTGGAATTGGAGAAGGCGCTGAGTTGAAATCATCTCCGTTGTTTCATTCGTTAGGTCGACGTTCGACATTTCAAGGAAACCCTGTCTTGTTTTAAATTCTTCGCCATCTATCACGACAAGCTCAAGCTCACCGTTTTGTAGAGAAAATTCGTTTCCTCCCACGTTCACGAGCGCCTGCGGGCGATCAATTTTAGCGATGCTGAGCTGATACGTTTGTTCATTTCCGTTGGCATCTGTCGCGACCAACTCTCCAGTCTCAGAAATTGATACCTGTGAAGGGTTCGCTCCAAATGTTATTTCGTTTCCATTCGGATCTAACACCGTATTCCCGCGGCTCGTCACGAGTGAAAAGACTCCGTTCTGATTCTGAATCTCAAACGATCCGTCTCTTGTATAGTTGATGGCGTCTCCGTTTTGAACCCGAAAATAGACATTTTCTCCTTCAAGCATGACATCCAGATCACGACCGGTTTCCTGAGCGGCCCCTTGCTCATTTCGAAGAGTCGTTAAACCAACCTTTGACCCGAAGCCAACCCGAAGGTTTTCAGGTGTTATTCTTCCGGGCTCCGCTTCTTCTCCTGTTTGATTGGCATATGTTTGAGTTAAAAGATTTTGGAACGTTGCTTCACGGCTTTTATAGCCTGCCGTATTCACGTTGGCAATATTGTTCGCGATTGTATCCATCTTTTTTTGTGTCTGACTAAGTGAAGAAGATGCGGTTGCCATTTGAATGTTCAATCGTAGCCCTCCTAGTAAACGCGACCGATATCATTGACGGCTTTGTCGATGCTTTGATCATACGTTTGTAGTACTTTTTGGTTTGCTTCATATAAACGATAGGTGTTCAGCATATCGGTCATCGTTGTCGTCATGTCCACGTTCGAACCTTCAAGAAATCCTTGCTTTACCGCATACTGTGAGTAGTCCGTCGTTTCAATGCTTCTTGGCGCTTCATTTTCATCGCCTTCCCAAGTGAAAACTCCGTTTCCCTGCTGAGTGAGATTGGCTGGATCTCCCGTATAGCCAATCCACAGCTGGTGCTCATTACCATTTACCTCACGAATCGTGCCATCATCTGTCACTGTAAATGAATCGCTCGTAAGCTGAATCGGCTGTAGATCTTCGTCAACCACTTGATAACCCTCACTTGTTGTTAGAAATCCGCCCTCATTTACAGAAAAATTTCCATTTCTAGTATAGTGAATGGCATTATCATCAAGTCGAACGCCAAACAAAACTAGGCCTTTTTTACCGGTTTCTGGATCGATGGGAAGATTTTCATCGACAAGAGACAGGTCCGTTTGTTTGCTCGTTTCCTTGAGAGATCCACTTGAAAAGTTAGGTATACTTTCTTGAGTATAGACGCCGGTTTGGAGAGTGCCAATGGAAGAATTAGGGGTGAGTGTGTTCGTATTTCTTTCTTTCATTAAGTATTCAGGGAAGGAACGGAACGTTGCTTCATCCTGCTTGAAGCCTGGTGTTCCAGCATTTGATAGATTATTTGTAAGGAACTGTTGCTTTCGCTCACTTGCCATCATGCCGGAGGTGGCTGTGTATATGCCTTTAAACATTTTTTCGCTCCCATCGTAGTACGATCGTACGTGTACCTAGAAAATTATACCTCTATTATACCGTTAAGATGTGGGAAAATTAAGTGAAAAAAGTCGTTTTTTAGGTGAAAACACTCATTTACTATTATTTTTGACAATGCTATGCTAACACTATCGAAAATATTGTCGAATAAGTATACTTATGTATATAATTACAATATTTACCTTTAAAAACACATTTATACAAGGAGTGTGAAAGGCTTCGTGAATGTTTTTCAATCGATCAAACCGCTTGAACAAGCATTAAATGCGTCAATGGTGCAGCAGCGTACCATTACGTCAAATATATCAAATGTGGATACCCCTCATTACAAACGTCAAACCGTTTCATTTCAAGACAACCTGCAGGAAGCTACTAAAAATCTGCAAAGCTATAAATCAAACCTCAATCACGTCCCTTTTAGTAACGAAAAAAATGGAGTACAACCCGTTGTTAAAACGGATCAAAATACAATCAATCAATCGAATGGAAACAATGTTGACATGGATGTTGAAATGGCTGAGCTCGCGAAAAACCAGCTCTGGTACAATGCAATGGTCGAAAAGACGAATAGCCAATTCCGTGATTTACAAACCGCAATTCGAGGGAGCTAACTAGAATGAATTTATTTAATGGATTCAATACGAGCGCTTCAGCGTTAACAGCAAACCGTCTTCGAATGGACGTCGTCTCTTCCAATATTGCGAATGCTGAGACAACACGTTCTGAACTCGTTGATGGTGAGTGGCAGCCTTATAAGCGTAAAGTGGTAGAACTTGAGGAAAACTCGTTTGAAAGTAAACTTCAACAAGCGATGGGAAACGAGTCGACTTCTACTGGGGTGAAAGTATCGAACATACAAGAGGATAACGCTCCCAATAAGCTCGTGTATAATCCCGCGCATCCTGATGCGAATGAAGAAGGATACGTCGAGATGCCAAATGTGGACATGGTGAAAGAAATGGTTGATTTAATGTCAGCTTCTCGTTCCTATGAAGCAAACGTGACGGCGCTAAACGCGACAAAGAGTATGTACATGAAAGCGCTCGAGCTTGGGAAATAAGGTTTGAGCATAGGAGGATTACATGAACACAATTAATGCCCTACAGCAGCTTCCGGCTCAAGCGAAGCCTCAAGCTTCCGCTGGTGAAGCGACAGCTGATTTTGGTCAAATGCTTCAAGATGCAATAAAACAAGTGAACGACAATCAGGTAGCCTCAGAACAAATGACAAATAAACTTGTCACCGGGCAAGTTCAGGACGTTCATGAAGTGATGCTTGCAGCACAAAAAGCATCACTATCTCTTAATCTAACAGTAGAAGTGAGAAATAAAGTGATTGAGTCATACCAGGAAATCATGCGTATGCAAATGTAGCATGTCAGGGATGGATAAGAAATGAACCAACAACTATTGAAATTGAAAAGTCGCTGGAATGAAACGTGGGGAAGTTATACTAACAAAACGAAATGGCTGATTGGAGGGACGTTTCTCGTCACTCTTCTTCTGCTTGTATTCCTCGTTTTTTGGATGTCTAAACCTAATTTAACACCTATTTATTCAAATCTTACACCGACAGAAGCTGGCGAAATTAAAGGAGCAATTGAACAGAAAGGCATTCCAGTAGAAGTTTCAGCTGATGGAACGACAATTAGCGTGCCTAAAGAACAAGCCTCTGATTTAAAGGTAAGCTTAGCTGCTGAAGGAATTCCCAAAAGCGGTAATGTGAATTACAGCGTTTTTAGTGAAAACATGGGAATGGGCATGACGGATCGTCAATTTGATGTCGTTGAACGTGATGCGATGCAAAATGAACTCAGTTATCTCATTGAACAAATTGGTGGCATCAAGGAATCCAAAGTCATGATCACCTTACCTGCAGAAAGCGTTTGGCTTGATGAAACAGGTGAAACTGCTTCGGCTTCCGTTGTTTTAACACGAGACCCGGGTGTACAGCTTGATCAAGGTCAAATCACCGGTCTTTATCATCTCATCAGTAAAAGTGTTCCGAATCTCCCTGTTGAAAACATCGTCATTATGGATCAAAACGGTACGGCTTTTGACTATGGTGAAGGCGGCGGAGATCCGACATTATCCGCTTACCAACAGCAAGAAGATATCCGTAGCGACATTGAAAAAGATATGCAGCAGGAACTCCAACAAATGCTTGGCATGATTCTTGGCCAGGACAAAGTGGTTGTCTCCGTCATGGCGAGCGTTGATTTTACAAAAGAAAAGCGAACAGAAGACCTCGTTGAACCTGTTGATGAAGAAACAGGCGAAGGCATTGATATTAGTGTTGAGAAAATCATGGAATCGTATTCTGGCGACCAAGCAGCTGTGCAAGATGGTACAGGTACAGATGAAGGTGAAATTCCAAACTATAACGCAGATGATCCGAATGCCGAAGGCGACGGTTCTTATGAAAAAGTAGAAGATCGCATCAACCGTGAAGTGAATCGCATTCATAAAGAGATCGAGGAAAGCCCTTATCTCATTGATGATATTACGATTAACGTGGGCGTAGAGCCACCTGTGGCTGATGATATCACGACATTAACTGCTGCTGATATAGAAGATATTCGTACGGTTCTTAAGAATGTTGTCCGTACATCGTTAAGTGAAAGTGATGTTCCTCTAGATGATGCCGCTCTTGAAGAAAGAATTTCGGTTTTTGCCAATGAATTTAAAGGGCGCGCCGACTATGAAGAGCCGTCTAAAGGCATCTTCTCAACCATGATGGACAGCGTTCCGGCCTGGGTGCTTTATGCGATTGCAGGTGGCGTTGGTATTCTTCTTATAGGTGGAATTTTGCTATTTTTCCGACGGAGAGGAAGCAAAGAGGAGGATGACTTCATGGAGTTTGAGCAGTCTTACAGCGCTCCTGAGGATCATTATTTACCGCGTGAAGAACGTGAAGTCGATATGACGCCAGAGAGGCTTGTTGGAAAAGATGAGATTGAAAGTCTTGCAAAAAATGATCCAGAGGAATTTGTGAAACTACTACGACTTTGGATGAAAGAAGAATAGGAGGGGTTGGATGACTAGCACAGATGAATTAACCGGAACTCAGAAAGCGGCGATCCTTCTTACTTCTTTAGGACCTGACTTATCCGTACAAACGTTTAAACATTTATCCGAGAAAGAAATTGATCAGCTGGCGCTTGGCATCTCAGAGCTTCGAAAAGTCGATCCTGATGAACGAGAGGCGGTTGTAGACGAGTTCATTCAAATGGTAAAAGCAAAAGATTATATCGCTGTTGGTGGCATTGATTATGCAAGGCATGTTCTTGAACAGGCGCTCGGGGCGAAGAAGGCTGAAGAAATCCTAACACGCCTGAAAGCCAATTTAAAAGTAAAGCCGTTTGCGTTTGCTAGAAAAGCAGATCCCGATCAGATTTTAAATATTTTACAGCAAGAGCACCCGCAGACCATTGCGCTCGTTCTTTCCTATCTTGATGCAAAACAGTCTTCGCAAATTTTATCATCGCTACCTCAAGAAAGTCAGGCAGACGTTGCGCGTCGCATTGCGCTAATGGATAGCACGTCGCCAGAGGTGATTAGTCAGCTTGAGACGATTATCGAAGGAAAGTTAAATGCAACGGGCTCACAGGATTACACATTTACTGGTGGTGTCGAAGCGATTGTACAGGTCCTCAGTAGCGTTGATCGAAGCACGGAACGAACGATTCTCAGTTCACTCGAAAAAGATGATCCGAATCTGGCAGAAGAAATTAAGAAGCGGATGTTTGTGTTTGAAGATATCGTGACGCTTGATGATCGATCGATTCGCCTCGTGATTAGCGAAGTGAAGGATGAAGATCTATCGATTGCGTTAAAAGTCGCAAGTGACGATGTGAAAAACACCATTTTCCGAAATATGTCCAACCGACGAGTTGATACTGTGAAAGAAGAGATCGAGCTTATGGGACCTCTTCGCCTTCGTGAAGTGGAAGAGGCGCAAACGCGCATCGTTTCCGTTATTCGCTATCTTGAAGAAACAGGAGACGTTATGATTGCGCGCGGTGGAGGAGATGATTTGATTGTCTAACATCATCCGAAAAACCTCTGGAGAGAAACGAGCTGTTCCAAAGGTACTTGAACAACGTACTTTAACAGAACCAAAGCGTAACCGTATTCTTCCAACGCGAACGATGACAATAGAAGAAAAGAAATCTCATCTTCTCGAAATGATGATTCGCCTTGAAGATCTCTACCATACGATTCGAACGAGGCTAGGCGAAGAAGAAGCGAACGTGCATCAGAACTTAGAGAAGAAACAGCAGGAAAAAGAACTTGAGTGGCAGGAAATGACGGAAAAAACGGTGCGTGAAGCGGAAGAAACCGGCTATGCAGCGGGATATGAAGCGGGCATGCAACAAATCCATTTTGAGTTCGATCAGCAAAAGAAAGAGATGGAACAGATGGTGAAGGTTGCATACAACAAGAAAGAAGAGCTCATTCAAAGCGCTGAGCCGTTTCTTCTATCATTAAGCACCGCTATTGCGAAAAAGATCATTTTAAAAGAAATGGAACAAAGCCCTGACACGTTACGAGATATGGTACAGAATACTTTGAAAAAAGTGCAGGATCGGGGCGAAGTGGTTGTTCAAGTATCAACAGAAGACTATCAACACGTGATGCCGATGGTAGACGAACTAGAAAAACAATTGGATGTTAACGCGAGTCTGAAACTTGTTCCGATGGTCGATTTAGAAGTTGGTTCTGGTCTTGTTCATACGCCAAGTGGATCGTACGATATCTCCATTAACAGCCAGCTTTCTGAAATGAAAAAGCAGCTACTGGCGATGTTTGAGGAGCGAACAATCGATGAGCATGAACATTGAGTCGTATCTTTCGCAAATTCAGGCAATGGAGACGGTCCAGAAATATGGCAAAGTAACACAGGTAATCGGACTTACAATTGAATCGCTTGGACCTGAAGTGAAAATCGGTGAGGTTTGCTATTTGTATCCCGGACCATTAAAAGAACCGATCGAAGCCGAAGTCGTTGGCTTTCGTGAAAATCGCGTTCTTCTAATGCCCATGCATGATTTGTCAGAGATTGGTCCGGGTTGCCTTGTTGTGGCGACCGGTCAGCCTCTTGAAGTGAAAGTTGGTTATTCATTGTTAGGTACGATACTCGACGGACGTGGTAGACCACTTGATCAAACGGATCTTCCTGGTGGGCTTAGAGCGGTTTCTACGAACCGGAAGCCGCCTAATCCGATGACCAGACCGCGCATTACGAAGCCTTTTCAACTTGGCGTTCGCGCGATTGATGGGCTGTTAACAGTCGGTCAGGGGCAGAGAATCGGGATTTTTGCCGGAAGTGGTGTTGGAAAAAGTACGTTAATGGGCATGGCTGCACGAAACTCAGAAGCCGATGTGAACGTGATTGCGCTTATTGGTGAACGTGGACGAGAAGTAAGGGATTTTATCGAACGCGATCTTGGCGAAGAGGGCTTAAAGAAATCCGTAGTCGTTGTCGCAACGTCTGACCAGCCGCCACTGCAGCGCATTAAGGGGGCGCTCACGGCAACGGCCATCGCCGAATTTTTTCGAGATCAGGGAAAAAACGTCATGCTGATGATGGATTCGGTGACGAGATTTGCGATGGCTCAGCGAGAAGTAGGGCTTGCGATTGGCGAGCCACCGACGAGCAAAGGCTATACCCCAAGCGTATTTGCTCTCTTGCCTAAATTGTTAGAGCGATCAGGGACGGCGGAGACGGGATCGATTACCGCTTTTTACACCGTGCTCGTTGATGGCGATGATATGAATGAGCCCATTGCAGATGCAGTCCGAGGTATCTTGGACGGGCACATCGTTCTTGATCGAAAGCTCGCGCAAAAAGGACAGTATCCGGCTATTAACGTTCCACAAAGCGTGAGTCGGGTGATGAAAGAAATCGTGACGCCCACCCATATGAAATCTGCGGAAGAATTTAAACGACTGCTTGCTGTCTACGTGTCCTCAGAAGATTTGATTAACATTGGTG
Organism: Bacillus sp. RAR_GA_16; assembly: GCF_020165985.1. GTDB lineage: Bacteria > Bacillota > Bacilli > Bacillales > Guptibacillaceae > Guptibacillus. Next base: position 200,584 of record NZ_JAIUKZ010000001.1, on the reverse strand, counting down.
CTTATAAAGCGGGAACAAACAGCAACATCGATAAAGCGATCTCGATCCATCCAGAAATTGAAAAGTACATTAAACAGGGCATTGATGATCAGGCTTCATTTGAAGAAAGTAAAGATCGGCTACTATCTCGTTTTGGAAAGGATGACTAACCATCGCAGCTTTTCAATTCCCGTTTCAACGAATTTTGGATGTGAAAGAAAACGAAAAGTCTCAGGCTCAGCTTGAAATGGCCGAGTCGCTCAAAGTGCAAGTGGATCTTGAGTACGAAACACATCAACTTGAAGAAAACATTTACGCCATGCGAGAGAGGCTTGAACAGCGACAGTTAGATGGCCTTCCCATTCTAGAGCTTTTAAAAGAAGAAGAGCATATTGCGTATCTCGAAAAGCAGCTTGAACGAAAACGCCATCAACTGAATCAGGTAGAACACAAGGTGAGCGAGCAGCAGGAAACGCTTGCTTCAAAAGTCAGAGAAGAAAAAACGTGGCAATCAATTAAAGAAACGCGAAAAGAAGAGTTTTATCATGATCAGAAAATGATTGAACAAAATGAACTGGACGATCTAAACACCGTTCGAGCGTACATGCTGGCAAGAAACGGCTAAAAGGAGTGAGAGGGATGCGAAAGCGACAGAAAAGTTCATGGAAAGAGCGCATCATCCACGGTTTTCTTTTACCGCTTGCCTTTATGGCAACCGTCCTGCTCGTTGTTCTTCCGTTTCTTGGCTATGACCTGTTTGCCGTAGCCACTTCCCTTACGAAGAAACCAATTGCTTATGTTGAAAAGAATTTGACGGCTGAAGCAACAGATCAAAATGAAGAAGATCTGCTGAAAAAAGAGATTGATCATAAGGAAAGCGAAATATCCTCGTTAAAAAAACAGCTTGATGAACAAGAAATAGAGCTAACGAAAAAGCAATCGGAGCTGGAATCGTTAGCAGAGGAGATGAAAAGTGAGTTAGCTGACAAGGAAGAGCGTGAGAAGAAGCTTCAGCAGCTAGCGAAAACCTATGAAGGGATGTCAGCTTCAAAATCTGCATCTATTATGGAAAATCTCACCTTAAACGAAGCAGCTTTACTGCTCAATGCGATGGGAAGTACGGAGCAGGCGGCTGTGTTAGGCAAAATGAATTCGGCCGTAGCCGCTGATTTGACGATTGCTTTGAAAGATCTTGAAAAAGCGGACGATCCAGAACTTGCAGCGATGCAGGAAAGAGTGGCGCTTCTTATGAATGCAATCGACCGAAAAAAAAGCACGCTTTCCACTTCAGACGTTGCAAAAGATCTATCCGAAATGCCTGAAGAAGAAGCGGCCGCGATCCTTTCAAAAATGGCACAGTCTGATGAAGAGAAAGAAGTGGGACTCTCCATTCTTCAAGAAGTTGGAGACGACAAGCGGATGGCGTTACTTGCTGAAATGGAAGAATCGATTTCATCTAGTTACGTTACGGATTTAGCGAACTGAGAGGAGGTGAAAAAGTGAACGCCATCCAATCACTTGGAAAAAGCGTGATCATCCAGCCTAAGTCAACGGATAGTAATTCAACTGGATTTTCAACTTTGCTAACAGCGTTAGGAATAAAGATGACTGAAGCAGCGGGCAGTAGTGAAGGAACAGAAGGAAAGAGCGAATTAGAGCAGGGTGATGAAAAAACTCCCTTCTCGGAAAGTGAACTACCGCTCGATCTTCTAGCAGCACTTCCGTTAACTGTTCAAGGCCAATCGTCCAGTTCCCCTAAGCTTCAATTAGGTCTTGAAAGCAGTAGGACCTTACAAATGAAAGGTGAGGGTCAACAGGGGGGCATCTTAACTGGTTTTACAAAGCAGGAATTGATGGACTTGGAACAGTTTGGAAAGCCTATCTCTCATGAACAACAAGCTCCAAAGCTTCCTCTGAGTAATGAATTAAGTGTGCAACTACAGAAAATAAGCGGTTTTCATAATGGAGAAGAAATGTTGCCTGGTTTTTTGAAGCGTGAATGGTTAAAGCAACAAGGTGCCAAAGAAGTTTTAGCTAGCCCGTTAAGTGAAGCTAACCCAATTGAAGAAGTAAAGGTGGTAGAAGTTTCAAAAGGTCAAGAGGCGAAAACATCTCTTGAGATGATGAAGCAAATGACAGCTGAGCCAACATCCCAACAAAAAAACCTTTATGGAACAGTTGAGCAAAACACTCCACTAGAAGAGAAAGAAGCTATAGTCGAGGACGGTGAGCAAAGACCTGCCCTAAAGGAAGGGGAGGTAGGAAAGTCACAAGTTGATCAAACGGAAGGTACTGAGCAGTTGGAAAATCTCGATCAAACGTCTACTGAATCATTAATTTTAGATGATGTTCAGTCGGATGAAAAGCCGGAGGGCTTGCCGCTAATAAAACAAAGTAATGAAGCTCCGGTTAAAGAAGCCACCGTTCAAGCTCGTTACTTGAACTCAGAACTAAGTGAAATGATAACGGAACGCATGCAGCTTTCTAAAAATGGTGATGAAACAAACATCAGAATCAAGCTTTCTCCAGAAAATCTTGGACAGCTTGATATTCGGTTAACGACCTTAGATGGAAAAGTGACGGCCCATATCGTGACCGCAACTGCAGGTGCAAAAGAATTGATCGAATCACAGCTTCATCAGCTACGTCATACACTCGTTCAGCAGGGCATTCAGCTTGATAAGATCGAAGTGGTTCAGCAACCGCAGGGATCCCAACAACCCTTCATGCAGGATGGCCGGGGAGACCAGGGCCAGCAGTTTCAACAAGGAAAGCAGCGCCAGGGAAGAAAAGGCGAATATGAGTTAGAAGACAATCCGCTTGTAACAAGCGAAAAAGAAGAAAGCACGTTAGGCGGAATAAACTACGCCATATAAGGAGGGATGACGTGAATACAAACTCCGTTACAGCAACTCAAGCGACACAAACACAAAAAACAGAGGCACCAGGTCAGCTAGGAAAAGATGATTTCCTGAAAATTCTTGTTGCTCAGCTTGCGAACCAGGATCCAATGAAGCCGATGCAGGACACCGAATTTATCGGTCAGATGGCGCAATTTAGTTCACTCGAGCAAATGACAAATATGAATTCATCAATGAATAAATTTTTCGATCGTCAATTACAAGATTCTATGGCAGACTATGCACATTTAATTGGAAAAAGCGTTCAGTGGCAAGAAAATAGCGAGGTTAGCTCTGGGAAGGTTCAGGCTGTTTTGTACAAAGAAGGCACTGTACTCGCAGAACTTGACAGTGGCAAACAAGTAGCCGTTTCCCTCTTAGAGCGTATCGAAACGGGGGAATAGCATGGCGAACATTCAAGTGAATCAAGTATATTACCCGAAGCAGCCAATTCAATCCTCTCAAAAGCAGGAGGCAAAAACTTCTTTTGCTGAGCAGCTAAAGCAATCGATCGAGTCACAAGTTTCATTCAGTCATCACGCCAAAGTTCGACTCGAGCAAAACGGGATTTCGCTTTCAGATCAACAGCTTCAACAGTTAAATGACGGAGTGGAGAAAGCCCGAGAAAAAGGATCGAAAGAATCGCTCATGTTGATGAAGGATCTCGCATTTGTGGTTAGTGTTAAAAATAACAAAGTGATTACGGCGATGAAGCAGGACAACATGGAAAACCAGATCGTAACGAACATTGATTCAGCACTTATTTTATAATGGCCGGACCGAGCAGGAGGCCGATTCGCTGTGGACCGATTGAAGCAGCGACACAATTAGAGGGGGAAACAACTTGTTAAAATCAATGTACTCAGGCGTTTCAGGAATGAGAGGCTTTCAAACAAAGCTAGATGTGATTGGGAATAATATTGCGAACGTGAATACAACGGGTTTCAAGAAAAGTAGGGTGATGTTTCAAGATTTATTGAGTCAAAATATGGGCGACGGTGGGGTTAATACAAAACAAGTTGGGCTAGGTGTAACGAACTCTGCCATTGATACAATGCACACAGCGGGATCACTTATGACAACAGGAGTAAAAACAGATCTGTCAATTGAAGGAGAAGGATATTTTCAGGTTCAACGTAAAGAAGCAAATGGAACAACTACTAATCTCTTAACAAGTTCTGGGAACTTCTATATTAACAATAATAATGAATTAGTAACTTCTCAAGGTTATAGCGTACTTAATGATGCTGGACAACCAATTACAAATCTACCTGCTGATTTTGCAATTAATCGTCAGGGTGAAATTGTTCAAACTGATCAAAATGGTAACTCAACTATTTTTGGAAGAATAAGAACTGGAACGGTTGCCAATCCGGCTGGCCTTTCAAAAGATGGAGGTTCAACATATAAAGTAACGGATAAATCTGGTGATTTTACTAATGGACTTCCGGATGGTTCCCGTGTCGTCTCCGGCCAACTCGAAATGTCCAACGTTGACCTAACCGAAGAGTTCACCGAAATGATCGTAGCACAACGCGGGTTCCAGGCGAACTCAAGAGTCATTACAACTTCAGATGAGATCCTTCAAGAAATCGTCAATTTAAAACGATAGGGGGTAAGGGCTGAGGGATTTCCTCGGCCTGCTCTGTTCATATGATACCGGTAACGAAATTAAATCAAGAAACGATGATGTTAAATGCGATCTACATTGAAACGATTGAATCAACACCAGATACGATGATTTTATTAACGAACGGCAAACGTTATGTTGTGTTGGAAACGATCGATCAAGTGAAGCAGCTCGTCACGGAATTTTACCGTGACATTAACGTGTTAGAGAAAAAATAGACGAACGGAGGTGACCATGTTGTCTGATATGCTATCGCCAGCAACTGTTGATGCGCTTCTTGCTGCTATTGATGAGCCTGGCCAGAAGAAGCCAACGAAAGAACGGAAAGTGCAAACGTATGATTTTAAAAGAGCGCTTCGCTTTTCACAAGACCATATTCGAATTTTAACGCGTATTCATGAGAACTATGCGCGACTCATGACGACCTATTCATCCGCTCAGCTTCGGACGATCATTCAAGCCTCCGTTCATTCTGTTGAACAGATGCCTTTTGAAGAATTTGTGAAGTCGATCACAGAGAACTCCATTCTTAGTCTCTTTGTTGCTTCGCCCTTGCAAGGACAGATGGTGCTTGAAGTGGCGCCAGAGCTCGCCTATGCGATGCTTGATCGCATGCTTGGAGGGCAGGGGATTCAACCGGATAAGCTCTCCCATTTAACCGAAATTGAGACGATGGTGATTGAACGGATTTTTAGTAAGATTCTTGAAAGCTTTCAAGACGCCTGGACGTCCGTCCTTAAGCTGAAAACGGAATTAAAAGAGCTTGAAGTGAACCCACATTTTCTTCAAATTGTATCGCCGAACGAAACGGTCGTAACCGTTACCCTACGTGTAAAAGTGGGAGAGGTGAGCGGCGATATTCGCCTCTGTCTTCCACATGTTGTTCTTGAGCCCATTATGCCAAGGCTTTCCGCACATCACTGGCTATCCAATCAAAAAAAGGATCGTGAGCCGCAAGAAAGCAAGGAACTTGAAAAAAGACTAAAAAAGACGAATTTAGGGATTATCGCTGAGCTTGGTCATTCGGAAATTACCATTGAAGAATTTTTGAACTTGGAAGATGGGGACGTCATTCGTTTAAATCAAACGGTTTCTGATCCGCTTATCGTTAAGGTGGATAACCGGGTGAAGTTTCATGGGCAGCCTGGTACATCAAAAGGTCGAATGGCCGTACAAATCACTGAAGTGAAAGAAGAGGAGGAAATAGGCCATGACGGATGATCGTCTTTCTAAAGAAGAAATCAATGCCTTGTTTCAAGAAACAGCAGCAGGAAAGGAGGGAGACGACGTGTATTTTCATGAAATTGAAAAAGAAGCGCTGAGTGAGCTGTTTAGTGTCGCGATTGGAAGTCTGACAACGACACTCTCGTCTGTTTTTATGCAAGAAGTCTTTGTATCAAATTTCACGATGCAGTTCATTCCTGAAGATCGTTTGCAACAAGAGGTTTCCCTTCCTTACGTCGAAGCCGCAATCCGCTATGAAGGAGCGGCTGCGGGCGAAACCATCATGATGGTGAACCCACCAGATGCTCAAGATATGGCTGATATATGGCTAGTTGCAAAAGGAGATGATGGCGACGAAAGCGTTGATAAAAGCTTAACTTCTGTCATGACTGGCATGATGGAAAGTCTACATAAAGGACTTAGCATGGCTTCCGGCTCTTCATTTTCTGGGACGTTTACGAATCTTCAAGTTGTCTCAGAATTAGCTAACTCTGTACTGCTAGAAAATGCATCAGAATCGGTTTATATCGACATGTCATTCGAGCTTTCCATTGGATCGATTGTGCAAACTGTCGTTCATCATGTCATCCCAGCAACAGTAGCCAAACAAATTAGCGAACTGCTCGTCAGCGTAGAAGACCTTCAAGCTGCTGAGCAGCAAGAGATCGAGCAGGCAGAAGAGCAGGAGGACGAATTGCACCCAAAATCATTTAACGAGCCAGAACAGGTGACAGAAGAAAAGGAACCAATGGACGCTTTTGCCTCACGTGTGAAAGAGCCTGAGCCGAATATCCAAAACGTTCAGTTCACAAATTTCAACCAGGAAGATCATCCGTACAGTGAGCAACGAAATCTAAATATGTTATTAGATATTCCGCTTCAGGTGACAGTCGAATTAGGGCGAACGAAGCGCATTGTAAAAGACATCCTTGAGCTCTCCCATGGATCGATTTTAGAGCTTGATAAGCTTGCCGGAGAGCCGGTCGATATTTTAATTAATAGTAAGCTTATCGCCAAGGGTGAAGTTGTTGTAATTGATGAGAACTTTGGTGTCAGAGTAACGGATATTTTAAGTGCAGCAGAGCGTTTGTCGAAGCTGCGTTAAAGGGAGTTTTTACAGGTGAGACAGCATATGATCGGCATCATGATAATCCTCCTTTTCCTTGGACTACTGATGCCACAGCAAGTAATGGCGGCGACAGAGGGTAGCGTGACAGATTGGCTGACGGAAAATGGGGATGAGCCGTCTGCCCCTCAAGAAGAGCCGGCTGAGGTAGGCGCGAACACGAACATTTTTTTCCTTCTAATCAAACTCGTTTTCTATACGATCGTCGTGGTAGGACTGATCTACCTGCTCATTCGTTTTTTGTCAAAGCGCCAACAAAAGCTTCAGCATCATTCCGTCTTTACGCCGATTGGTGGAACCCCGCTCGGGAACAATAAATCCGTTCAAATGGTGAAGGTTGGCGATTCACTCTATATGATCGGCGTTGGAGATAATGTGAACTTGCTGAAAGAAATTGAAGATAAGGATGAAGTAGAGCATATCTTATCACAGGCGGAAGATCAGAAGTCTGGCTTTTCCTTTATGAATCAAAAGCAAGCGGGCATTCAAGAGATGATTCAGGCAAGTTTGAAGAAACAGCGCAACAAACGTAAGAACGTTTGGGACGATGGCGATGAAAGGGACGACGATAAGTAATGGATTTGCTCATAAACTTAACGATTCCGGGCCTTGATTTCGGATCAAACGCCACAGAAGATGTCTCCGTCACCATTCAGCTTGTCCTGCTCTTAACTGTTCTTTCGCTTGCACCAGCGATTCTTGTATTGATGACGTGTTTTACGAGAATTGTAGTCGTGTTATCCTTCGTTCGCTCAGCGCTTGCGACACAATCCATGCCACCGAACCAGGTACTCATTGGCTTAGCACTGTTTTTAACCTTTTTTGTAATGTCTCCGGTCCTTTCAGAGATTAATAGTGAGGCGCTTCAGCCTTATTTGAATGAAGAAATTGGACAGGAAGAAGCACTCGATGCGGCTGAACAGCCGATCAAAGAATTCATGGCGGGGCATACACGGGAAAAAGATTTGGCGCTTTTTTATAAGTACGCAGAGCTAGAGAAACCGGATTCTGTGGAAGACATTCGCTTAACCGCACTCGTTCCTGCCTTTGCCATTTCAGAACTGAAAACTGCGTTTCAGATTGGCTTTATTATTTTTATTCCGTTTCTCATTATCGATATGGTTGTCGCTTCAACACTCATGGCGATGGGGATGATGATGCTGCCGCCGGTAATGATTTCGCTGCCGTTTAAAATACTATTATTTGTGCTTGTCGATGGCTGGTATCTGGTCGTCGAATCACTTCTATTAAGCTTCTAAGGAGGACGACGATGACGCCGGATATGGTCATTTCACTTGCAGAAGATGCTGTTTATACCGTGATTATTATTTCAGCTCCGCTTCTATTAATTGCTCTTGGCGTAGGACTAATTGTGAGTGTGTTTCAGGCGATGACGCAAATCCAAGAACAAACGCTAGCCTTTATTCCAAAAATCGTTGCCGTACTGTTGACGATCGTTCTGTTTGGACCGTGGATGCTGACAACGCTACTCGATTACACAACGAATTTATATCAAAATTTATACAGGTTTATCGGTTAAAAATGGAAATCATCGTTAACGCTCTGCCCTTATTCTTACTTGTCTTCATGAGGGCAACGTCCTTTTTTATAACGGCCCCGGTATTCTCAACTAGAAGCGTTCCAAACCGCTTTAAAGTAGGACTTGGGTTTTTTATTGCTTTGATTGTGACGGCTGGGTTTGGAGCTGAAACAGACTTAACCCTTGATCTCATGTTTGTTGTCTATATTTTAAAAGAGCTGTTTATCGGTCTGTCACTTGGATTTATTGCTTCCCTCATCCTTTATACAGTACAAGTTGCAGGTGCCTTCATCGATTTTCAGATGGGCTTTGTCATTGCAAATGTGATTGATCCTCAGACAAGAACACAGGTGCCAATTATCGGGAATTTTAAATACATGCTTGCCCTTCTTTTTCTCGTTTCCGTAGACGGTCATCATATGATGCTTGATGGTCTTGTCAGAAGCTATGAACTTTTACCAGCAGATGTGCTTCTTAGCCAGGCAGATAGCCAGTCGCTTGCTCGATTTATTGCGGAAGTTTTTGCCGGGATGTTCTTTTCCGCGTTTCAACTGGCGCTACCAATCGTTGCTTCTCTCTTTCTTGTGGATGTGGCGTTAGGGCTTCTCGCAAGGGCCGTCCCGCAAGTAAATATCTTTGTCGTTGGTTTGCCTTTGAAAATTTTTGTTGGCTTTGTTCTTATTCTCGTAACGATCCCGACGTTCTTCTTTTTACTCCGAGGGGTTTTTCAAGAGATGCTCGAGACGATGGGCCAGCTTATTCAACTATTGGGTGGGTAGCGTGATGCAAACAACTCGTTTCCGGATGGATCTTCAGTTCTTTTCACAAGAAAAGACAGAAAAAGCAACGCCACAAAAGAAACAGGAATCTCGTAAAAAAGGTCAGGTGGCAAGAAGTGCAGAAATCCCATCTGCATTTATGATGATCGGCGTTTTTTTGTTTATGTCGTTCATTGGCGGATGGATGATCGAAAGTCTCCAATCGATGATTCGAGGAAACCTTGTCCAGATTACGAACTGGACGCTCACAGAGCAAAATGTCGATCGGATGTTAAAAGAAAACGTCTGGCAAGCGGCAATGATCGCGGCACCACTCATGGGCATTTCGCTCGTGATGGGTGTGCTAGGAAACTATATGCAAGTTGGCTTTCTCGTTTCGACCGATCCGCTCCAGGCAAAGCTTGAGCGTATTAATCCATTAAAAGGAGCTAAGAGGATTTTCTCGGCTCGAACGCTCGTCGAACTATTAAAATCATTAATTAAAATCACGTTTATTTCAGCCGTGACGTTTATTGTTCTTTGGAATAAGCGAGAGGAAGTCATGCTTATTTCGCAAAAGTCGATCGGGGAAGCAACTGCTCTTATAGGCTCACTGATCGTCCAAACGGGTTTAGCTGTGGGAATTCTACTATTATTCCTCGCTCTCTTAGACTATGTTTATCAGAAATATGACTTTGAAAAAAACATCCGGATGTCAAAACAGGACATTAAAGATGAATATAAAAAGAGCGAGGGAGACCCGCTCATTAAATCAAAAATCAAAGAAAAGCAGCGCGCACTCGGAATGAACCGCATGATTGCGGAAATTCCAAATGCAGACGTCGTTATTACGAACCCAACGCACTTTGCAGTGGCGCTTCGGTACGATCCGAAAGAAATGGATAAGCCGACGGTCGTCGCGAAAGGGATGGACTATGTTGCGCAAAAGATTAAAGAAAAAGCGAAAGAGCATGACATCATGACGACAGAGAATGTTCAGCTTGCGCGTGCCCTCTACCATCAGGTGGAAATCGGGGAAGGGGTGCCAGAAGAGCTTTTCAAAGCAGTAGCTGAAGTGCTCGCTTACGTGTATAGCATAAAAGGCTACCCAGGAGGAGGGAACTAAGAATGAAGATAAAAGATTATGCCGTGCTCGTATCCGTCATCATGATTGTGATCATGATGGTCATTCCGTTCCCTCCGCTTTTACTCGATTTTCTCATTATGATGAACATTAGCCTGGCGCTCACGATTATTCTTGTAGCGATGAATACGAAAGAAGCGCTCCAATTCTCCATCTTTCCATCGCTTTTATTATTAACAACGCTCTTTCGTCTTGGCTTAAATGTTTCTACAACTAGGTCAATTTTAACGAATAAAACAGGTGGTCAGGTGATTGAAACGTTTGGTTCCTTCGTAGTTGGAGGAAGTGTTGTGATCGGACTCCTTGTGTTCCTGATTCTTGTGATTATCCAATTTATCGTGATTACAAAAGGGTCTGAACGAGTAGCGGAAGTAGCTGCTCGATTTACTCTCGACGCAATGCCAGGAAAGCAAATGAGCATTGATGCGGATTTAAATGCAGGCATGATTTCAGACCGGGAGGCGAAAGCAAGCCGAGAGAAAATAGCGCGTGAAGCTGACTTTTATGGGGCGATGGACGGAGCCAGTAAGTTTGTGAAAGGCGATGCGATTGCAGGTATTGTCATTACGCTCATTAACATTATTGGCGGATTGATTATCGGAATGGTTGTTCATGGGATGCCAGTTGGCGATGCAGCAACGACGTTTACCCTTCTTTCAATTGGAGATGGACTTGTTAGTCAAATTCCTGCGCTTCTCATTTCAACAGCGACAGGGATTGTGGTCACGCGAGCGGCATCAGACGGCAATCTTGGATCAGATATTACCGCGCAAATATTCGCATATCCGAAGCTGCTTTACGTAGTTGGAGCGGTTATTGGGCTCCTGGGCCTTGCAACACCGATTAATCCGCTTCTTACGTTTCCGATCGCAGGGCTTCTCGTCTATGGAGGCTGGATGATGCAAAAGAACTTGGATCAAACGAAAGAAGTCGAATTAGCAGCAGGCGAGGAAGAAGTCGAAGAAATGAAAAAGCCAGAAAGCGTAACGAGCCTTCTTCAAGTTGATCCGATTGAGTTTGAGTTTGGCTATGGACTGATTCCGCTTGCCGATCAAAAGCAGGGCGGTGATCTTCTCGATCGCGTCATTATGATTCGCAGACAGATTGCGCTTGAGTTCGGAATCGTCGTTCCAGTGATTCGCATTCGAGACAACATTCAGCTTGAACCAAACGAATACGTCATTAAAATCAAAGGCAATCGCGTCGCTGGCGGACAAGTTCTGTTGGATCAATACTTAGCGATGAGCAGCGGTTTAGATGATGACAGCATCGCAGGCATTGAAACGGTTGAACCGGCTTTTGGACTTCCGGCTCTCTGGGTAACGGAAGAAATGAAAGATCGCGCCGAGCTTTCTGGTTACACAATCGTTGATCCGCCGTCGGTTGTGTCCACCCATTTAACAGAAGTAATCAAACGCCATGCGCATGAATTGTTAAGTCGCCAGGAAGTAAAACATCTGCTTGATAACGTAAGAGAATCGTCTCCGGCTGTTTTAGAAGAACTCATTCCAAACATCCTGACAATTGGGGATGTGCAGAAAGTGCTGATGCGACTTCTGAAAGAGAAAGTATCCATTCGCTCGCTTGATATGATTCTCGAATCGTTAGCGGACAACGGGGTGCGAACAAAAGATACCGATGTCCTGGCAGAATACGTTCGGCAGTCCTTATCACGCCAGATTACATCTCAGGTAACAGTACCTGGAGAACCTGTTAAGGTCCTGACGGCAGGAGCGCGACTTGAAAAGCGCTTCGCGGAATCGGTTCAGCAGTCCGATCAGGGCAGTTATTTAGCCCTTGATCCTGAAACGTCGCAAACGATTTATCAGGAAGTATTGCAACAGGTCAATCGCCTTCAGCAGTCGGGCATCCAGCCGATTCTCTTAACGTCACCAGCGATTCGCATGTATTTACGCCAATTTTTAGAGCGTTATATGCCTGAGTTAACGGTTCTTTCCTATAGCGAATTAGAGCCTGATGTTGAAGTCCAGAGTGTAGGAGTGATTAATCTACCATGAAAATCAAACGTTATGTGGTTACCCAGCTGCGCGAAGCGATGCCTCTTATTCGGCAGGAGCTCGGCCAGGATGCCGTTATATTAAATACGAAAAAAATAAAAGTGGGGGGGATCCTCGGTCTCTTTCGAAAACAGCGTCTTGAAGTGCTCGCCGCATTTGATGAAGAAAAAGTAATAAAAGAAGAAACGGAATTTGCGACGCTCTTACAGTCTGAAAAAAAACGGCGGGAAGAGACACCGGAACAAGTGGAAGAGCTAACGGTGAGCAAACCGCCTGAAGCGGACACGCACGTGCTTGGTGAGCTAAAATCCATGAAAGAAATTATGATGCAGTTGATGGAAAATGAGCGCTTACCAAAACCGTTAAAGCCAGTTCAGTCCTTTCTAGAAGCACAAGAATTCTCGCAGGCCATTCGCACAGGTGTCATGGCGGAATTGCTGATTAAATCAAAATCATCCCCAGGTTTTACAAAAGATGATGCTTTTGATTGGATGAGACAGGAATTTGCGAAACGAATCAAGAATTATCCTAATATAGGAACTGCTTCGAAGAAAGTACGGTGCTTCGTTGGACCAACAGGTGTAGGAAAAACAACGACCATTGCCAAAATCGCAGGACACTTATTGTTGAAAGAGCGTCAATCCGTAGGTCTGATTACGTCAGATACGTATCGGAATCGCTGCCGTTGAACAGCTTCGAACGTATGCTGATATTCTTGGCATTCCAATGGAAGTCGTCCAGTCTCCTGGCGATTTAGAAGAGGCGCTTGAACGCCTTTCTGCCTGCGACGTCATTCTCATGGACACGGCAGGTCGGAATTATCAGCAGTATAGCTATATTACACAGCTCGAATCGCTTCTATCCGGTCAAGAAATGGCTATTACGCTCATGTTAAGCCTAACCCATCGTTATGCTGATATGAAATTGATTGCAGATAATTTTCATTCACTCGGTGTCTCGGAAGTGATGATGACGAAGATGGATGAAACGACAGTGCGAGGGCCAATTTTTAATTTTATGGAGGATTATCATCTTCCGATTACGATTCTAACAACTGGACAGAACGTCCCGGACGATCTTGTAAAAACGACGCCAGATCTCCTTCTTAATTTGCTGAGGGAGGAGCGATGATGGATCAAGCGAATCAATTACGTGAAGAAGTGAAGCGGCGCACGCTCCTTGCTTCAAGTCATCGAAAAACAAAAGTGATTGCTGTAACAAGTGGAAAAGGTGGCGTCGGAAAGTCGAATGTCTCGCTTAATTTTGCGCTTAGCCTTGTGGCGTTAAATAAAAAAGTAGTGATTTTCGATTTAGATGTCGGGATGGCGAATCTAGATGTGCTTATGGGCGTTACGCCAAAAGAAACGATTATGACAATGGTGGAGAAAGAGCTACCCCTTGAAGCTGTCGTTGAAACTGGCATAAATGGTCTTCAATATATCGCGGGTGGACATGGAATCGGGAAAATTCTTACGTTAGACGGACAGCAATTGAATCATTTTTTCAATGAAGTGGGTTCTCTTCAGGGAAAAGTCGATTACATCATTCTTGATACAGGCGCAGGGCTTACTTATGAAGGATTGCGGTTTCTGCAAGCCGCTGATGATGTCTTTCTTGTGATTAATCCTGAGCCACCTTCCATTACGGATGGGTATAGCGTCCTAAAAGCGCTCTATGCGAAACATAACGAGGCTTCTGTCAAATTGATCGTAAATCGATCTGTTACGAAGGAAGAAGCTGAACAGACCTCTCTTAACTTTCAAAAAGCCTCTGCTCAGTTTTTACATAAGACGATTGATGTACTTGGGGCAATTCCGGATGACCCTTATGTTCGTAAAGCGGTAATTGCGCAGTCTCCCTATTTACTTGAATATCCAAAATCAAAGGCAGCTAAAGCGATCGACGAATTAGTTCGCTCGTATTTAGATCTTCCCTCGGTTTATCGGCTTGGTGTGAAAGGTTTTTTAACAAAGATCCTGTTTCATAAATAAAGGGTAGAATTTTTCAGGTGGTGAACTTCATGAAATCCAAAATGGATAAACAGACAATCGAATATTGGAGGGCGTGGAAAGAAGAGAAAAAAGAAGAAGCGGGTAACCATCTCATATCGCTTTATCGCCCGCTTGTCGATTTCGCTGTACAACGCTATGCAGCTGCGCTCCCATCTACCGTTCAGCGTGATGACCTTACGAGCTTCGCGTACCAGGGGCTACTTGATGCACTTGAAAAATTCGAACCAGAACGTGATTTGAAATTTGAAACGTACGCCGGCTGGAGGATTAAAGGCGCGATCATTGACGGCCTTCGCCAAAATGATTGGGTGCCTCGTTCCGTACGTGACAAAGCGCGTAAAATTGAAGAAGCCTATGCTGTCTTAGAACAGAAAAATCAAACGTCGAGCAGCGATCATGACGTGGCTTCGTATCTTGGGATGTCAGTTGAGGAAGTTCAGCGCGTTATCCAAGATGCTTCTTTATCGACAATGGTATCAGTGGATGAGCCTGTACAAGAGGATGATCAGCAAAAAATTGAACGGTACAGTGTCATTGAGAACGAACAGGCTGAGTTACCAGAAAAACAGCTACATCATCATTTTATTAAACAGCTATTAGCTGAAACCATTGACCGCTTACCTGAGAAAGAAAAGCTTGTAGTCTCCCTCGTATACTTTGAAGAATTGACGCTTACTGAGATTGCAAGAATTCTAGGATTATCAACGAGTCGCATTTCCCAACTACACTCGAGAGCGCTCCTTCGTATGAAGGGTGTCCTCCGAGCTAACAAAGAACATGTTCAATCAATGTAATCGGAGTGATCACCATGTATTCATTCATTTTTATTAGCGTTGCGCTTCACCTTGTTAGTTTTCTTTGTATTGTGCTTCTTTTTCTAAAACAAACGAAGGGAACAGAAGGACGAGACGAAATCGCGGCTAGTATGGAAGTCTATATCGAGCAGTTAGAGGAAGACAACGACCGCCTCTTAAATGAAGTGAAAGCTTACGTCGACAAACGCGAAAATCAGCTGGATACGCGACTGCGCGTAGTAGAGCAGGCTCGTGCTCCTGAAGAAGAGGAGCCTCAAAAGCCCGTCATCATTCAACATCCTTCCGTTCACAATGAGCGGAACCAAAAAGCCGTTCAGCTTTATCAGCAAGGTTTTTCGGTAGCTGACATTGCGCGAATTTTACACTGCGGAATTGGAGAAGTAGAGCTCATCGTGAATTTGCATGGAAGGTCTGAACAGCGATGAAGATTCAGCAGCATGGGAAACCATCACTTGAATCGCTAAAGATGGATCTACCAAAAGGAAACAAGCAAGCGGAATTTCAGTCTGTGATTCAGGAGGCGTCTAAAGAGCTGAAAGGGTCTGAGCTCAAGCGACTTCTGCAACAAATTGATCGTCAGGGTGAGCTGCTTGGGAAGGAACGAACGTTTCAGAATTTATCTGCCTACAAGCGGATGGTAAAACAGTTCCTTGAAGAAGCGGTTAGCCAGGGACTTACGCTATCGGAGAAAAACAGTATGGATCACTATGGAAGAAGTCGCACGTACAAACTGGTGGAGACGGTGGAGAACAAACTTATTGAAATACAGGAGGAACTGAGAGAAAAAGAGAAGAATGGGATGACCTTGTTATCCCTTGTTGGTGAGATAAAAGGGCTGCTCGTTGATCTTTCTCTCTAGTTCGATTGACCCATCTAAAAAAGGAAGTATTGACTCATGTTCTTTTGCATGAGTTTTTTCTATAATAAAAATAAGAACATACGTTCGAAGTGATGGTTGTGAATTGGTGATGCCAGGACCCTTTCATTCCTACAGACAGAGAAAGGAGAGGTGAGGATATGAAAAGTGGATTGCATTTAACAGATAACATGATGGAGGAGTTAAAGGAAAATCTCTTGTTTCAGTCGTTTATTCAAGAGGAAAGGCATTGGGCGAGTTTTAAGGACGCAATGCAGAATCGGGAAGCGCTAAACAGGCTCAATACTCTTTTTCGTCAGTACTATACGGAAATTCGCTTTATCGCTTACGTGACGAAGCTTATTCGTTACACGGCCATTAACTTTGATCGAAAGCGCAGGCTAGGTCATCTTCGCTTTCCTCTCACACTTGATCAGCCTGTAGGAGCGTCAACTGCCTGGATTGATTTAATTGAAGATCCAGAAACAAAGGGAGAAACAAATTCGTTTGAAGAAATCTTTTTAGAAAAATCTCTTTTTCTAGCTTATAACCGATTAACGGGCAAACAGAAAGAAGCGCTCGATCTCTTTTATCGATTTGAATACTCCGATACGGAAATTGCGAGAGCATCAGGCATTTCACAGCAGGCCATTAGTAGAAGGCGCAAGCGAGCACTTGAGAAACTCAGCTTTGCTGGAAAGGAGGGGAGCGTATGAGTATCACAACGGTAATAAACGCCATTATCGGTGATCTCGGATTTCCAATCGTGATTTCTCTCTATTTACTCGTTCGATTGGAGAAGAAAATAGATGATTTAACGAATGCGGTGACGGATCAGGATACGAATAAGAAGGGATGACTATGGAGAAAAGATTGTATTCAGCTTTACAACGAGCAAAGCAGAAGGATGAAGAAGGATTGAAGGAAGTGATCCAACAGTTTGAGAAAAAAATCGAAGCAGAGCTCAGGCAAACGTCCCTCCAAAATAGGGATGATTTACGTCAGGAGTTAGTGATTAAGGTGATGGAAGCTGTTGAGAAATATAAGATGGAGGATGTGCCAAACTTTGAACAGTTTATCGAAGCCCAAAAAGGTAAGAAATAGGAAACTTTTATGTGATGACTCTCGTATAAAGAGGTAGAGGTGAAGCGGATGCTGAAAGTTGCGATTGAAGAAGCGGGTTACGAAAAAAGAGAGAGTAAAATTCGAGAGATTGGATTCGAAGTAAAGAGCGGTGAGCTGCTTGGTTTATTAGGATCAAACGGAGCGGGGAAAAGTACAACGATTAAAACCATTCTAGGATTGTTAAAAGAGTGGAAAGGAAGCGTCACGTTTGAAAATGGGACACGCTACGCTTACGTACCAGAGCAGCCCGTATTCTATGACAGCTTAACATTCTGGGAGCATTTAGAGCTCGCGACGGCGGCAACCGCATTAGCTGATGAAGAGTGGGAGGAACGTGCACAGGATTTGATTCATTACTTCCAGCTTGAGCACGTAAAGCATCATCTACCGTCAAGCTTTTCAAAAGGGATGAGACAAAAGGTTATGCTGATTACCGCGTTTATGCTGCGGCCTGATGTGTATATCATAGATGAGCCGTTTCTAGGACTCGATTCCACGTGCGACGAAAGACTTTTTAAAGCTGATTGAAAAAGAACGAGCGCGGGGAGCGGCGATTTTAATGTGTACGCATGTGCTTGATACGGCAGAGCGGTTTTGTGATCGCTTTGTGTTGTTATCGAACGGGACACTTCTGGCAAAAGGATCGCTAGAGGAAATGCGTGAACAATCGGGCATGGGTTCAGAGAGTTCACTACTCGATTGTGTGGATCGGTTAATGGAGCAGCGAATATGACCGGACGACAACTTTTGCAAAAACGTGTACGTGATGATCGTCGCTATAAACTTCGTGATCTCCGTACAGCACTTGATTGGACGGTCTGGCTTTATATCCTGATTCCAGCGCTCGTTATCGGAATCGCTTATTACCGATCTTGGTGGATGACACCCCCAGACTGGCTCGCGGGAGTGCCGGAGCAGGCGGCTGTTTTTCCATTAATTGTGATCGCGACGACATGGTCGCTACGAATTTATACAGAAGAAGCGGATCAAGTGTATTTGCTGCAAAACGTATCCCTTAGTCAAGGGCTAAAAAAGTGGGGCATTGCCCATTCGCTTGGAAAAGGAGTGATGATGACTACCCTTGGAATAGGAGTTGTTCTTCCGATACTCGTTACTGGTTGGGACTGGAGTTCAGAACAAATTGTAGTCACAGCGCTCTTTCTTCTTGTAGTGAGTTGGAACGTGAGAACATGTCGGTATTTTATCGATCTATTTGTGCCATCGATCTGGGTCAAGTGGATGCCAGTTGGATTGGTGAACCTACTGTCCGTTGCTATTCTTCTCGTAATGAGCCAGGTTGGCTGGATGTACGAATGGGTGGTGGTTGTTGGGATCGGGGGTTTACTGCTTCTGTTGGTTGTTCAGCTTCGGGTGCGTGTGAAGATGAAGGGAACCTTTTTTCACGATGCGGTGATAGAGCGGGGTCATAAGCAAAGCATCACGAAATTTTTAATGGGGCGCGTTGGGGTAGCGCCGGCGCCCCTATTTACTCGAACACGACCTTTTCTGTTCCGTGGATCAAGAAGGTTAAGGAAGAAACGTACTCCTGAGGCGAGAATGGTTGATCTTTATACGAAGTGGGTCCTCCGATCAATGGGGAAGGTGCAATATTATCTACAAGTGATCGGTTGGGGAACGGCAGCGATCCTTCTTCTTCCGCTCATTGTAAAAGTAGTGGTGCTTCTGTTTGCGCTCTATGCGTTGATTGGGCTATCAAAAGCGGACTGGCGTGAGTTCTCGGAAGGTGGCTATGCTCAGTTATTCAAGTGGGAGGCATCGCTACGTGAGAAAGCTGGAAAACAAGCGTTAAAGCTAGTGGCAATGCCGTGCTTCCTCTTGCTATGTGTGGTGACGGGTTTCTCATTTCCTGGATGGTTCGGGCTTGTGCTTTTTCCGCTAGCAGGTTGGTTTGTTTTTAACGAAAGTGTGCAACTTGTGCACCGCAGTATGCAAACAGTGAAGTGGCAAGATTCGAAAGGTGTATGAACAATTTCAGAATTCGTTGCTTCATTCAAGCGCTTTCCGCTATGATGGGAGAGAAGATTCAGATGAGGGAGCGGATAACGTGATAAAGATATTCTTAATTATTGGTGCGATTAATGCGGCACTTGCGGTTGGACTTGGCGCATTCGGAGCACATGGATTAGAAGGAAAATTATCAGAGAAAATGCTTGAAACGTATAAAACGGGCGTGCAATACCATATGTACCATGCGCTTGGTTTAGTTGGCGTGGCCATTGCGGCAGATAAGCTTCAATCCGCAGGGCTTATGCAATGGGCGGGCTGGCTTATGTTTGCCGGTATTGTACTATTCTCTGGTAGCTTGTATGTACTTAGCTTGAGCGGAATCAAGATTTTAGGTGCGATCACACCACTTGGTGGCGTCGCGTTTATTGCAGCATGGATTCTAGTTGTAGTGGCGGCGTTTAAAGCGTAAAAAAGTGCCTGTCACCACCCGCTATTTGTCGAACGATGGCAGGTGGGAGAAGTTTATTGGCCGAATTCTCGGGATATTGGCCAAAAGTGCAATATATTGGCCAAAATCAAGATATATGAGCCAAATTCTCTTTTTATTGGCCAAAACAAAAAGCTGTCGGATTTCCGGCAGCTTTTTTTATACGTGCTAACGTGGCGTATACTGTGTCATTTGCTGTAGAGGATAATTATACTCGAGCTCTTCATCAAATGTAATATAATCCAAATAAACCATAAGTAAAATATACCGTTTGCCTGTTTGAGGATCTGAAAGAATAATATGATCTCTTCCGGCTGCTTCGATTACACCTTTAAACACTTTGGCGTTCCATTTGTCGTTATTCTCAAACGTCATGTACACCGTAGCGATCTTTCCTAGATTGAGACGGAGGATGTTTTCAATGTAGGATTGTTCAACGACAAGCTGCCCTGGGAATCCGCCTCCCTGGGTTGATGCACCTTGAACCTGCTGCCCTTGCCCTGGGAAGCCTGAAGGATACTGTGCCATCTGTCCGCCTTGCCCTTGTTGAGGCATTTGACCATAGCCGCCTCCCCTGTTTTGTGACGGTGAGGTGTTCCAGTATTGATTGTTCATCATAACCCTCCTTAAGCATTCTTTACCAAATTGTTGTACACTTCCGCCCGTTAATTTTCAGTCGGCTGAAACAATTTTACTTTTCGTCTACCCACTGGTTCTATCACTAGAAAGGGGGACGCAATGCTTAAAGAACCAAAGCGAATTGCTATTAGAATGGACTAATGGCACGCAATAAAAGAAGAGATAATGCCATGGCTCTACGTAACTCATTGTATGTACGAAATAGAAGAATATGCCTAACAGGAAATGACCGATCGAAACCAAAAAAAGCCCTTCTAAACACGGGAAAGTGTCAGAAGGGCTTGGGATTAAACGTATAAAAATTGAGGGAGGCGTTCTTTTGGAAGGTGCGTTCCCACAAAGAAACTTCCAAATTCGCCGTAACGTGCACTCACTTCATCAAAGCGCATTTCATAAACGAGCTTTTTAAACTGAAGGACGTCATCTGCGAAGAGCGTTACGCCCCATTCCCAGTCATCGAAGCCAACAGAACCTGTAATGATCTGCTTTACTTTTCCGGCATAGCTACGACCGATCAGGCCATGGCTTCGCATCATGTCTCGACGCTCGTCCATGGAAAGCATGTACCAGTTGTCGTTGCCTTCGCGCTTCTTGTTCATTGGGTAGAAACATACGTAAGGCGCTTCTGCTAGTTCTGGCTTTAAGCGAGCTTGAATGCGAGGATCGTTATCCGGATCGCTATCTTTTCCAGCCATGTAGTTACTGAGCTCAACGACAGAAACGTAAGAGTATTCTTTCACTGTATATTCAGCTAGCGTTGTTTTATTAAAAGCATTTTCGATTTCATTCAATTCTTCCATAGTCGGGCGGAGGAGCATTAACATAAAGTCCGCTTTCTGACCAACGATGGAATAAAGTGCGTGACTTCCTTGTTTATGGCCTGCGGTCACTTCCCATTTTTCAAGGAACGTAAGAAACTCATTCATCGCAAGATCGCGTTCTTCGCTTGAAAGCTTTTTCCAAGCTGTCCAGTTCATGCTTCGAAAGTCATGAAGGCAATACCAGCCATCAAGAGTTACAGCTGCTTGATTCATATCTGATTCACTCCTTATCTAATATCACACCTTTAGGGGAAAAGCTTACGCAGTTTACTCCAATAAAGGTCCGATTGGTCCAACTCACCATCAGAGAAAAGGGACGTCCTGATGGAAGTTTCACTATATCCACTACCTACTATACCAATACTTCTTCTTCATTAAAAGCGATTGAGAGTGACGATAAGATGAATAAAGAAACTGCTCGGCATGTTTAATGACAGGAAGGTTGGTTTATATTAAAAAAGGAAAAAAGAAGAACAGCGCCGTGGACGGCATCTGGATTCGTCTGAAAAATAGAACTTTTACATGCAAGGGCTTACACTTAGGGATTTATTTTCGTTTTTCGGGAAAAAGGGTTATCGTAGGAGTTGGATATTAAAATTAATGAGGTGAAAGCAATGAGTGATCTTTTTACAAACATGAAAGACCAGGTAAAAGCAGGTAATCCGACAATCGTATTTCCTGAAGGAACGGATGAGCGTGTCTTAGCAGCAGCAAACCGCCTTGCGGAGGATGGTATCCTGAAGCCGATCGTAATTGGTGGCGAAAAGGCGATTCAAGATAAAGCGGCAAGTTTAAACCTTACATTGCACAGTGATCTCACTGTGATGGATCCAGCGACTTATTCTGAAATGGATGCGCTAGTGGAATCATTTGTAGAACGTCGTAAAGGAAAAGCAACGACTGAGCAAGCGCAGGAGATTCTTCAGAATGTAAACTACTTTGGTACAATGCTCGTTCACACTGGCAAAGCAGACGGCCTTGTAAGTGGGGCGGCACACTCAACTGGTGATACGGTGCGCCCGGCCCTTCAAATCATTAAAACAAAAGAAGGCGTAAAGAAAACATCCGGCGCTTTCGTGATGGTCAAAGGTGATGAGAAGTATGTATTCGCTGACTGTGCGATTAACATTTCTCCTGATAGCAATGATCTAGCTGAAATTGGTGTAAGCAGTGCCGAAACAGCGAAAATGTTTGGCATCGACCCGAAAGTCGCGATGTTAAGCTTTTCGACAAAAGGATCAGCGAAATCTCCTGAAACAGAGAAGGTTGAAGAAGCGACGCGTCTTGCAAAAGAAATGGCTCCTGACCTTGTCATTGATGGGGAATTCCAATTCGATGCCGCTTTCGTTCCAGAAGTAGCGCAAAAGAAAGCACCTGAATCACCACTTAAAGGGGAAGCGAATGTGTTTGTATTCCCTAGTCTTGAAGCAGGAAACATCGGCTACAAAATGGTTCAGCGCCTTGGTGGATACGAAGCCGTTGGTCCAGTCCTTCAAGGATTAAACAAGCCAGTAAACGACCTTTCTCGCGGATGCAGTGAGGAAGATGTGTACAAGCTAGCATTGATTACGGCAATGCAAAGCCTATAAGAGATGAAAAGCCCCTGAAGGTACGCCTTCAGGGGCTTTTTCGAATTAACCGAGCGCTTTTTCGTTACGTGTAAAGACGCGCTGGTAATTGTAATCGTAAAGAGAAAGCTCTGGAATAGACAGTTGAGCAGTTGTCATTGAATCGGTATACTTCTTAAGTGTTTTTAAGGTATTCATCATAATATCAGGAACACGAAGCTCTTCTCCAATTAATTCACTTAGCGAAGCCATCGTTTCTGGAACAATTTCAGGATAAGTGAATTTTGTTGGTTCCCCGCTTACACCTCGTTTGTAAAACTCCTGAATGACAGAAGCCCGTTCCGATCCGCTTCCATCGACACATAAGTAGACTTGTACAGCAACGCCTCCTCGAAGCCTGCGCTGCGAAATACCGGCAAATTTTTTGCCGTTCACGCTTAGAATCGTAGCGACCTGGACAGTACGAACCGACAATTTCTCTATCTTCTATCGTTACGTTGTACGGTGACAAAATTTCCTGAACAAAATCCACCATGGCCTCATACCCGGTATCAATATCAATGTGCTGTTGTTTTTCAGCAAATACAAGTGAAAGATTTAATACGCCGGCATCAAGGACGACAGCAAGGCCACCAGAGTTCCTTACAATGACGCGATAGCCTATTTCGTTTAAATAGTGAACGGCTTCCTCAAAATAAGGAAGGCGCGTATCTTGTATGCCAAGGACGATCGTATTGTGATGAACCCATGAGCGCAGTATTGGTGGTGATTCGCCGCTTCCAGCGGAATTGCATAGCGTATCATCCATTGCGAACGATTGGAGTGCATCAAACGATGGACCGAGTGTTGATTGGTCGATAATCCGCCATTTAGGCTGATAAAGAACTGAATCCTTGTTTCTCATTTTCTTACCCCTTCTTCACGTACTCATCGTTCTTATTATAGCAGACGTAAAGAGTTTTAAGACATCATCCGACAGTATTTCCCGGGTGATGACAAAATCGCTGATCCTTTTTACCCAATTTCATACCTTATTTCCCTATTAAACTTTGATTTTATAAGAAAAATGACCACTTGCGAAAAAAAGGAAATTGCGAGAATTGTCTAAAATGATATAATGAGAATTACGGTAGTTTCAAGTTAGCGAGCGAGCGGGTATAGATAGAAAAGAAATGGTAATCTATGTAAGAGCTTTCATTTATGACTCAGTTCATAAGGAGAATTTACATAACCTAGATAGAAGCCAGCATTGTGCGGTCCGTATTATGCACACGATGATGGTAGTGATGTCGATAAGACGAAAGGGGACATGTTTATGAAGCTAACGGTTAAAATTATTGCAGGTCTTGTTCTGGGTATTCTTGTTGGTGTGATCTTTAATTTGTTTGCACCAGATGCCTTTGGACCTGTCGATCAATATTTCTTTGGTCCTGTTGGGCAAATCTTTCTGAACTTAATTAAGATGCTCGTTGTACCAATCGTATTCTTCTCCATCGTTGTAGGAACAGCTGGAATTAGCGATCCGAAGAAGCTAGGACGCATGGGTGGGAAAACCGTTGCGTTTTTCCTAGTCACAACAACCATTGCGATCTCGATTGCCATGGCACTAGCTTACTTAATTAAGCCTGGTGTGGAAGGTTCATTCTCAGGAAATTCGGATTTTAAAGCGGAAGAAGCGCCACCGGTCTTGGATACGATTATTAATATTATTCCAACCAATCCAATCCAAGCGATGGTTGAAGGAAACATGCTTCAAATTATCGCATTTGCTATTTTCGTAGGTTTCGCTCTTGCGATTCTTGGCGAACGCACGAAAGCACTACGTGACCTTTTTGAACAAGGTAACGATGTGATGATGTATCTTGTTAAAATTATTATGGAAACAGCGCCATATGGTGCTTTTGCGCTGATCGCTTCTGCTGTCGGTGGTCAGGGGAAAGAAGCATTACAGTCGATGGGGATGTACTTCCTTGTCGTACTTGGTGCCTTGCTCATTCATTTTCTCTTCACATATGGTAGTGCGATTTACTTCCTATGTAAAGAGAACCCAATTAAATTCTATAAAGCTTTTGCGCCAGCGATGGCTGTTGCTTTCAGTACATCTTCTAGTAGTGGTACGCTACCAGTATCGATGAAAACCGCTCAGGAAAACCTGAAAGTACCAAAGCAAATTAGTAGTTTTGTCCAGCCGCTTGGAGCGACAATTAATATGGACGGAACGGCCATTATGCAAGGTGTTGCAACGATTTTTATTGCGCAAATTACCGGAGTTGACTTAACCTTTACACAACTAATTATCGTTGTGGTAACGGCAACACTCGCTAGTATTGGGACTGCAGGTGTACCAGGAGTAGGACTCATTATGCTCGCAATGGTTCTAAAGCAAGTTGGTCTACCAGTCGAACCGATTGGCTTAATTCTTGCCGTTGACCGTCTTCTCGATATGACTCGTACAGCTGTTAACATTACAGGTGACGCGGCATGTGCTATGTATATCGCAAAATCTGAAGAGAAGCGCGAAGGCAAAGAAGCTGAGACTGTTCTATAACATCTGATAAGAGAGGAACGATTCCTCTTACAAAGTTAAATGCTATGATCAGTGTTAGTCTTTCCATCCTTTTCTCTATACCCAATCAACATGAGCCTTCTCCCATAAACGGGGGAAGGTTTTCATTTAGGATGGGGTGGTATATAATGAAGGGATGAATTTGACGGAAGGAGCCTGCCGCGAAATGCTCGAACGATTAAACGAAGAAAAAGTATTTAAAGACCCTGTTCATCGCTATATCCACGTTCGATACCGTTTAATCTGGGATTTAATTGGTACGAAAGAATTCCAGCGTTTGCGCAGAGTTCGTCAGCTCGGAACGACGTATCTCACATTTCATGGGGCGGAACATAGTCGTTTTAGTCATTCACTTGGTGTTTATGAGATTGTGAGACGTATCAATGAGATTTTTTCACAGTACGATGGTTGGGATGAAGAGAACGAGTTACTTAGCATGTGCGCAGCCTTGCTACACGATGTTGGGCATGGACCTTTCTCACACTCGTTTGAAAAAGTATTTAACTTGGATCATGAAGATTTTACTCGAATGGTCATTCTTGGCGACACGGAAATTAATAAGGTGCTTCGAAGAGTGAGCGAGGATTTTCCACTACAAGTTGCTGATGTGATTGCCAAAACGCACAATAATAAACTTGTGGTGAGCTTAATTTCTAGCCAGATTGACGCGGACCGAATGGACTATTTACTGCGTGATGCGTACTTTACGGGTGTTAGCTACGGTCAGTTTGATATTGAACGCATTTTACGGGTCATGCGCCCGGGCGAAGATCAAATTGTCATTAAGCAAAGTGGCATGCACGCGGTGGAAGACTATATTATGAGCCGCTATCAAATGTACTGGCAAATTTATTTTCACCCTGTTACACGAAGTGCAGAGGTGATTTTAAGTAAAATTCTTCATCGCGCAAAGCAATTATTTGAACAGGGCTATGAATTTCAATATGAGCCCATTCACTTTTATTCTCTTTTCAAAGAAGACATTCATCTTGAAGATTTTTTGAAACTGGATGATTCTGTGGTCATGTTTTATTTCCAAATTTGGCAGGAGGAGAAGGATCAAATCCTGAGCGATCTCTGCGAACGGTTTATGAATCGAAGGTTGTTTAAGTACATTGAATTTAACCCTATGCAGCAGATGAATGCGTGGCGAGAGCTTTATGAATCGTTTCATGAAGCGGGCATTGATCCTGATTACTATCTTGTGGTTGATTCATCTTCCGATTTGCCGTATGATTTCTATCGGCCTGGAGAAGAGGAAGAACGTTTGCCAATTCATTTACTGAAACCGGGGGGCGATTTACGTGAGCTTTCGCGTGAATCTGATGTGGTGGAAGCCATTTCCGGTAAAAAAAGAACCGATCATAAATTATATTTCCCTGCAGATTTTATTCTTGAAGGAAATACAGATGCTACTCGTCGTATTAAGTCATTGCTTCAAATCGATTAGCTGTTCAAAAAGAAAGTGAGTCCTGGCATGAAGGTTGCTTCCGCTGCAGGTCTGCTCTGTGTTCAAAAAAAGAGGTGAGCGGTTTGGCCTCGTTTTTTGACCATTTTCTACTAAACAAAGAATGCTTTTTGGACAACCTGTAAAAAGTACATGGGAGGGGTGCAGGTTGCTAGAAGATCACGCGAAAGTGATAGCTGTGTTGAAAGAAGCCGGAGAGGTCATTGGACGAAAAAAATTACAAAAAATCATCTACATTTGCAAAAAGCTGCAGTTTCCATTTAATGAAAAATATCAATTCCATTTCTATGGCCCTTACTCAGAAGAGTTGACGCTACGAGTGGAGGAACTTTGTAACCTAGGTCTTGTGACAGAAGTAAAGGAAAGTAAAGGCGGCTATTACCAATATAAATACACAGTAACGGAAGAAGGTAATGAGTTTTTAGGTCATTACGATTTTCAATTACCTGAGCTTCGCCAGTGCATCAATGAGATTAATAGTCAGAGCTCACGTTTTCTTGAACTCGTCTCAACGATTCTCTTTTTCGATCGCCTTTCAAAGGAAGAAGTGATTGAGAAGGTTCGTACAATTAAACGAAAACAGAATTATTCCGACGATGAAATTGATCAAGCCTATGCTTTTATGAAAAAGCTCGGCTGTTAATGCCGTTTTGGCACAATAGATGAATAGACAACAAAAGGTGTCCCGATTGGGGCACCTTTTGTTGTAAAATTTAACTTTTCATCGACATTTTCTTATCTGTTGAAGGAAGCTTTGTGAAATCAACTTTTTCAAAAATGAATCCAGCGATCACAATGATGATCATCACTAGAAAAGAAATAAGTAGGGTATTTAAGTAAGGCAGAAGCAGTTCTGAAATCTCCGGTAATGTCCCTGCCATCATCACAACGAGTGTAAAAGAACTAATAACATGGAATGTCACTCCCACTCCGAGCGCAATGGTCGTTTTTGTTTCAAGAAGGGTAGGGAGCCAGTACGTCGAAAGTAGAAGATAAGCTACCACGAGGGCGAGAATGGAAAAGAAGCCAGCTAATCCAGTATGATGATAGCCGCCTGCTGCTAGAATGATCGTATAAATGACAGAAGCAAGTAATCCAAGAATGAAACTAACTATAATAGGGGAATAAAGGATTTTTTTCATAATAAAGCCACCTTTTTTACAATTGTTTCGATATCATTACATAAATACCCTTCTGAACATTAGTATAATCGTTTCATATCATCAAAATTTGGAAAAAGAAGTCGAGTAATTTGTACGATTTTGTCGAATTGGAAAAAGGGGTCAAAAGACTTATCACATGGGAGGACGATCAAATGAGAGAAGTAAAAGCAGGCTTAGTCGGTTTTGGGTTTTCTGGTATGACGTTTCATGCGCCGGTCATACAAGAGGTGGAAGGATTAACAATGACAACAGTCGTCTCTTCGAATGCAGACAAAGTGCATCATTCATTTCCAGGAATGCATGTTGTTTCGTCTCTTGATGAGATGTTAACTGATAAGGAAATCGAGCTAGTTATCATCACGACACCAAATGAATTTCATTATCCAATGGCCAAACAGGCACTTGAAGCAGGAAAACATGTTGTTCTTGAAAAACCATTCACTGTTAGCGTAGAGGAAGGGGAACGCTTAATTGAAATTGCAAAAGAACAGGAATGTTTGCTAAGCGTGTATCATAACAGGCGCTTCGATAGTGATTTTCTTACGGTCCAAAAGCTCATAAAAGAAGAGCAGTTGGGAGCGATTATGACCTACGAGGCTCATTATGACCGCTATCGAGCGGAGGTCCGTGATCGCTGGCGAGAACAGGACAAGAATGGGTCAGGGATCCTGTTTGATCTCGGTTCGCATTTAATTGACCAGGCGCTCACCCTCTTTGGTAAACCGGATAGCGTCTATGCTGATATCCTTGCCCAGCGCGAAGAAGGCAAAACGGATGACTACTTTCATCTTATTTTACAATATGGGAATAAGAGAGTGATTCTTCATGGAGGATCTCTTGTGAAAAAACACGGTCCTCGTTATCAAATACATGGGATGAAAGGCTCGTTTTTGAAGTGGGGCATTGATCCTCAAGAGGAAGCGTTGAAAGCAGGGAGAGTTCCTGGAGATGAGGGATGGGGAGAAGAAAACTCAGAGCAGTATGGAGTGCTTACCGATGAAGATGGTGAACGTATCATCGAGTCGTTACCAGGCTCTTATCAAACGTATTATAAAGAAATGTACCAGGCGATCGCCACATCTAGTGCTCCGCCTGTGACAGCGGAAGATGCGCTGGATGTTATTAAAGTAATTGAGCTTGCCTTTAAAAGCAATGAACTGAAAAAAATGATGAAGTGGGAGTAAGAAAAAATGAAGGAAATGTAGAACACTAAAAAAAGCTCTGCCGAAGAGGCAGAGCTTTACGTTAGGCATGAGGTAGAAAAGCAAGTTGATAGAAGAATAAGACAGCGAAAAGGTAAAGCAGCGGATGAACGTCACGCCATTTTCCTTTTACAATTTTTAAGATCGGGTACGTAATAAATCCGAGAGCAATACCTGTTGCAATACTTGCGGTCAGTGGCATCGTGAGAATGATTAAGAAAGCAGGGAATGCCTCGTCGAACTCGCTCCAATCAATTTTACCAACGGCGCCAATCATTAAGCTACCAACAATAATTAACGTCGGAGCTGTAATCGCTGAAAGCCCTGATAGAGAACCAACGAGTGGACCAAAGAATGCCGAAATAATGAAAAGCACGGAAACGACAACAGATGTTAAACCTGTTCGTCCACCAGCTGCAACACCGGCAGAGGATTCAAGGTAAGCACTCGTAGGACTTGTTCCAAAAATCGCCCCTACGGTTGTACCGATTGAGTCAGCAAGAAGAGCCTGACGTGCACGCGGCATCTTTTTCCCTTTCATTAAACCAGCTTGTTCGGCAACGCCAACCATTGTACCAGTTGTATCGAATAGCGTTACAAGTAAGAAGGAGAACACAACAGCATATAAGCCGTATTCGATCATATCTTTAAATGCTTGAAGCGGGCTGCCGAAGATAAAGAGTTCGGGAGCAGATGGGGCTTGCATGAAGCCTTCTTTGAATTCAAGCTGTCCTGTAAAGATGGCGATAATCGCCGTGATAATCATTCCAAAAAAGAGTGCCCCTGGAACGTTGCGAGCCATAAGAATCAGTGTAATGATGAGCCCAACAAGCGCTAGGAGAACTTCTGGCGAATGGAGATTGCCAAGACCAACGAGGTTCTCTTCATCTGCGACGATGATACCCGTCATTCTTAGACCAATAAAGGCAATAAACAAGCCAATCCCAGCTGTAATCCCAAGCTTAAGGTTAGCTGGAATCGCTTCGATAAGCTTTTCGCGGAATGGGGTTAAGGATAGAATAATAAACAATAATCCTGCGATGAAAACAGCGCCGAAGGCAACTTGGTAGGATACGCCTGCTTCTCCACCGACGACGGAAAAGGCGAAGTAAGCGTTTAGCCCCATACCAGGCGCAATCGCGATTGGGTAATTTGCGAATAGGCCCATCCAAAGTGTTCCAGCAACCGCTGCAATAATCGTTGCGATAAACACAGTGTCGAACGGAACCCCCGTCGACGAGAGGATAATTGGGTTAACAATAACGATATATACCATAGTCAGGAAAGTGGTTAATCCTGCAAGAAATTCTGTTTTAACGTTTGTTCCATTTTCTTTTAAGCGGAAAAAGGAGTTAAACATGGTAAGACCTCCATTAAATACGAACGTTTTTTAAGCACAAATACTATAATATTCGTAATAAACGCGTTTGACAAGGGGTAATCTAAAATCAGTTGTGATAAATGCTTGAATGGCTGTGACATGAATCCGTACTAGTAATTGTGATAAAATGATAGCGGACAATTGCGATGGAAGGAGGTACAAAGAAATGGCAAATGAAGAAGAAAAGAAGCCGAAAAAAAAGCCTTCTACAGGTTTTAATATTTTAAGTGGTGACTCTACAGACGGACATGGCGGTTATGGAGTCGGTACGATTAACCTCGATAACGTTTCACCTGTGATTATCGATCCAACGACAGACGAGATCTATGTGGATGTTGGTGCCCTTCATGCACGTAGTGCGCTTGAAAAGCGTAAGAAGCTTGTAAAAACGCGTGAAGAAGTACCAGATGGTCATACGGCATGGATCGTATGGGTGACGCTTCAACGTAATGAGGAAGGACCATACTATCACGGGATTGGCGCATGTGAATTTTTCTTAAATGCGGAAGCAAAACGCGCATGGAAAAGCATGCCAGAGCATGTAAACAACATGGATAAATCCATGAAAGGCAAGGTAGTGGTCGATCATATGGATGCAAAATCCAAAGAAATGCTTCGCAACTATTTAATTGAGTTCGATAAAGACGTCTATGAACGTTCTAGTGATGAAGTGAAAGCAGGACTTCAAGACTAACTTTCAATTGTTTTCTGACTAATTGATAAAATCGCTTGAGGTTTCCAGAAACTGAGCGTAAACTTATGAGTACGCAACACATATAGCTAGGACCCAAAACGGCCCGGGGAATTTTCCCCGGGTTGTTCTGGTTCTAGGGAAAGTTCTCAAGCGTTTTTCTCATAAAGAAAGGGTGAATACCTTGTATCAAATGCCACGTGAGAAAAAGAAAGAGCTAATTGAACGCATTCAGTCGTTCTTCTATGAAGAGCGAGGCGAAGAAATTGGTGAATTAGCTGCTGAAAACGTCTTACATTTCGTCATGTCCGAGATTGGTCCAACCCTTTACAATGCAGGTATATCGGATGCGATTGGGATGACGGAACAGAAATGGATGAGCATTGAACAGGACCTCGAGGCTTTAAAAAAGCCGGATCCAGAAGTAAATCGCTAGATAAAAGACGGGTGTTGCACCCGTCTTTTATCTCATCCACTGGAAGAACCGATCAAAGAAACCTTTTTTCTCTTTTTCTTGCTCGGAAGAAGGTGTACCAGGGTGGTCTTCACAAAGTTGAGACGGCTCAGTTCCTTCTATATAATAGGTTAAACGCTTGACTGGACAATTCTCAGTAGCGATCAGTCCTGTTTGAGGATCGACCTCTATCCCAATTACGTTTTCTGGCTTCTTAAAATCAGCCGCTTTCTCTTTAGCTAGCGCCTCTTCAATAAAATTTGCCCAGATCTTCTTCGTATAGACGCCATCATTTCGATGATTTAGTGTCTCTCCTTTATCATAACCAACCCAAACCGCCGCAGTAAGCTGTGGCGTAAAACCGACCATCCAGCTATCCGTTGACGTTGAACCTGTTTTTGCAGCAGCAGGGCGTGTGAGCAGGTGGTCAACCCCAGATCCCGTAACGCGCGTGTAGTCATTGAGTGATTCATCGAAAACACCTGTCATCATACTAGTTGTTACGAAAGCAGCGTCGGGATCTAAAACAAGCTCATGTTGTGAGGCATGCTCATAAATGACTTTGCCGTCACGATCGGTTACTTTCTCGATGTAATAAGGAGAAACGCTATAGCCGCCGTTTGCTAGCATGCTATAAGCTTCTGTCATTTCCATCATCCCGACAGGCTTTGTTCCAAGTGCGAGAGATGGGATCGCCGATAACTTACTTTTGATTCCGAAAGATTTTGCGGTATTGACGAGCGTTTTTTCTTCTAAAAACATATGCGTTTTCACTGCAACCACGTTATCGGAGAGCGCTAAAGCTTGCGCGAGCGTAATTTCGTCATTCGCATACACGTCTCCAAAATTGTGCGGAGAGTAGGTTTTCTGCTCGTTGTCATAATAAAAGGTGGTTGGCTCACTGCGTACGAGTGTTGATGGAGTGAAACCATTTTTAATAGCTGCATAATATAACAACGGTTTAAACGTCGATCCCGGCGTTCGCTTCGCCATCGTTGCACGGTTAAATTTACTTTCTGAATAATCTCGGCCACCAATCATCACCTTCACAGCACCTGATGTAGGCTCCATTGCAACGAGTGCTGCTTGAATGTCACTTTTCGGATCAATTGTTGAGTCAACCCACTTTTCTGCTGCCTTTTGCATGGTGGCATCAAGTGTTGTATAAACGTGAAGGCCTCCTTGCTCAATCACACGCTCATCAAGTGAAAGAACGGATTTTAATTCTTTTTTCACTTCTTCCGCAAAATACGGTGCGATTTCAGACTTCGTTTCTTCTGTAAACGTTTGAAGGGCCATGTTTTCTGCTTTCGCTTGTACTGCGTCCGCCTCAGTGAGCGCCTCATTCGCTACCATCGCTTGAAGAACGGTGCTCTGGCGTTCCTCTGCCCGCTCGGCATCGGCATAAGGAGAATAATAGCCGGGTCCTTTTGGAATACCGGCAAGCATTGCTGCTTCTGCGAGAGAAAGATCCTCCGCTTTTTTGGCAAAGTACGTTCTCGCGGCAGATTCAATGCCGTAAGAGCCGTGTCCATAGTAAATCGTGTTCAAGTACCCCTCAAGAATCTCTTCTTTTGAATAATGCACTTCAAGTCGATACGCATAAAAAGCTTCCGTTATTTTTCGTTTCCACGTTTTATCATGTTCTAAAAAAAGATTTCGCGCATATTGCTGTGTAATGGTACTAGCTCCCTGAACTTTAGACATCGCTTTAATGTCAGCCAGGATCGCTCCACCAATTCGCTTAAAATCAAATCCCATATGATCATAAAAATGCCTGTCTTCAATGGCAATCGTTGCATCAATCACGTAAGGAGAAATATGTTCAAGATCAACCCAATAGCGGTTCTGACCATCCTGGTTTGATTCGCTAATCACATGTTCATCACGGTCATAGTAAATGGTTGTTTGTGGGACTTGAAGTTCCGGCGGACCCATGAACACCGTTATCACATAAAGAAGCCCCATAGACATCCCGATTAGCACTATACCGATCATCATTAATTTACTTAGAAGCTTTGTCCACCGCTTCCAATAATGGAATCGCTCATCATTGAGCCATTTCATGTGGTTCACCCCCACATCGTCTTAAATCTAGTATGTGACAATCTAGAAACTCTTAAACACGTTTCCGGGTGAAATCGTTCTATTTTCTATAAAACAATGACGAAAGCCATCAGTTTGAAAAATAGTTGTCCAGTTTTTGAATAGAATGAAGAATCATCATTTTTAAGGAAAGCGGGGAGAGAGAATGGAGATCATCATTGCGATCATTCTTGGAATTGTAGAGGGGTTAACGGAATTTTTACCAGTTTCCTCAACAGGTCATTTGATTTTAACTGGATATTGGCTCAATTTTACTGGTGAAAGAGCCAAAACGTTTGAGATTGTAATTCAACTTGGATCCATTCTTGCGGTTGTGGTGATGTATCGAAAAAGATTTGTGGCGTTAGTCTCGCCGAATAAAGCGAGTGGATTAACGCTTAGTCATCTCATTTTAGGAATGATTCCTGCAGTGGTAGCGGGTTTTCTTTTGCACGGATTTATTAAAAGTTATCTCTTCTCGCCTTATACGGTTGTCATTGGACTTGTTGTTGGCGGAGTACTGATGATTCTTGCTGATTTAAAAAAACGAACGCCTTTTACGTCAACTTTAGATGAGTTAACGCTCAAGCAGGCTTTTTCCATCGGTCTTTTTCAGTGCCTGGCTCTTTGGCCCGGATTTTCGCGGTCAGGCGCCACGATTTCAGGCGGCGTTTTACTCGGAACAAATCACAAAACAGCGGCTGAGTTTTCGTTTATTTTAGCCGTGCCGATGATGGTGGCAGCGAGCGGTTATGATTTATTAAAAAGTTATCAATTTTTATCTGTGGCAGATCTCCCCCGTTTTCGCAACAGGCTTTTTAGTAGCTTTTTTCGTCGCGCTTTTCGCTATTGTAACATTTATTAAATTCATTGAACGTGTTCGGCTTATCCCATTTGCAATCTACCGTTTCATGCTCGCTCTCTTTGTGTGGATGGTCTTATTCTAAGTAGGTGTGGAAAGAACGCTCATAAGCAAGAAATGAAAGTAGAAATTTCTCTTGCTTTTTACACAGAGTCGACTATACTTTTCTTGTACTTTAAGAAAAAATAAAGGGACGAAAAGTATAAGGGAACCATGGCTTCCGCTTAGGTGCAAACTTTCCTAATGCTTAGATCCATTTTTTTGCTACATACTAATGGTGTTTGGACCTTTATGGTTCGGGAACGGACTTAGTGTAGCAATTCGATATAGAGGAGTGGTTGAAATGGAATTATGGTATACAGAAAAACAAACAGAACGCTTCGGCATTACGGCGAAAATAAAGCAGACGTTGCACACGGAGCAAACGGACTTCCAACGTCTTGATATGATTGAAACAGAAGAATTTGGTAACATGCTCGTTCTGGATGGAATGGTCATGACAACGGAAAAAGACGAGTTCGTCTATCATGAAATGGTCGCTCACGTGCCTCTTTTCACGCACCCAAATCCGAAACACGTATTAGTCGTTGGAGGCGGAGATGGCGGTGTGATTCGTGAAGTGTTAAAGCATCCATCTGTTGAAAAAGCAACGCTCGTTGAAATTGACGGCAAAGTCATCGAGTATTCGAAAAAGTACTTGCCTTCGATCGCAGGCGCACTTGATAACGAGCGGGTTGAAGTGCTTGTGGATGATGGCTTTATGCACATCGCGAAAAGCGAAGGAGAATACGACGTGATTATGGTTGATTCAACGGAGCCTGTGGGACCAGCTGCAAAGCTATTTGAACGCGGCTTCTACGAAGGGATTTCAAAGGCGCTTAAAGAAGACGGTATTTTCGTTGCACAAACCGACAACCCGTGGTTTAAAGCTGATTTGATTACACAAGTATCGAAAGATGTGAGAGAAATTTTCCCGATTACACGCGTTTATACAGCAAACATTCCTACGTACCCAAGTGGTCTATGGACATTTACCATTGGTTCGAAAAAGAACGATCCGCTTGAAGTTCCTGAAAGTCGCTTTCATGAAATTGACACAAAGTACTATACGAAAGAACTTCACACTGCTTGCTTTGCACTTCCTAAGTTCGTACAGGATCTCGTAAAATGAGCATGAAGTTTGATGAAGCTTATTCAGGTAATGTGTTTATTCTAAGCAACCCATCTTTTGATGACAGTAACGTTGTGATTTATGGTATGCCAATGGACTGGACCGTGAGCTTCCGTCCGGGTTCTCGCTTTGGTCCTGGCCGCATCCGGGAGGCATCGCTCGGTTTGGAAGAGTACAGCCCTTATGCGGATCGTCACCTAGAAGAAATTCGTTATTTCGATGCAGGGGATATTCCGCTTCCATTTGGAAATCCACAGCGAAGCATCGACATGATCGAAGAATACATCGATTCGTTGCTTGAAGCTGGGAAATTTCCAATTGGTATGGGTGGGGAGCACCTTGTGACGTGGCCAATCCTTAAGGCGTTTCATAAAAAATACGATGATCTCGCATTGATTCACATCGACGCGCATGCGGATTTACGTGAAGAGTATGAAGGCGAACCGCTTTCTCATTCTACCCCCGTTCGCAAAATATGTGGGTTGATTGGTGCGGAGAACGTTTACTCCTTTGGGATTCGTTCCGGTATGCGGGAAGAGTTCCAATTTGCGAAGGAATCCGGCATGCACATGCATAAGTTCGACGTAGCTGAACCTTTGAAAAAAGTTTTGCCAACGCTAAAAGGGCGCAATGTCTATGTGACGATTGACATTGATGTGCTTGATCCAGCGCATGCACCTGGGACAGGCACGGCTGAAGCGGGTGGCATCACCTCAAAAGAGTTACTTGAGGCGATTTCAGCGATTGCAGGTTCTGAAATCAACGTGGTTGGGGCTGATCTCGTTGAAGTAGCACCAGCCTATGACCCATCTGAACAAACGCCAATTGCGGCTAGTAAATTCATTCGTGAAATGCTGCTAGGCTGGACACATAAGAAATAAAGCAAAGAGGCTGTATTCCTTTTGAATACAGTCTTTTTATATTGGAAAGAATGGAATAACTTTTCATAGGAATTATTCCTCAGCTGGTCGGGGATGGACAAGCCACCTCCGCTTTTCTTGATCCAGCTGCGGCGGCTACCCCCTCGAGGTCTTAAGTTCCCACTCATTGTGACAAAGATCGTCACATTGAGAGGGCTCTTAAGCTGGTCGGGGGTGGACAAGCCGCCTTCGCTTTTCTTGATCCAGCTGCGGCGGCTACCCCCTCGAGGTCTTAAGTTCCCACTCATTGTGACAAAAACCGTCACATTGAGAGGGCCCTTAAGCTGGTCGGGGGTGGACAAGCCACCTTCGCTTTTCTTGATCCAGCTGCGGTGGCTACCCCCTCGAGGTCTTAAGTTCCCACCCATTGTGACAAAGACCGTCACATTGAGAGGGCCCTTAAGCTGGTCGGGGGTGGACAAGCCACCTCCGCTTTTCTTATAATAAGTAAGTTAATGATTTAGTGAGGACGTGAAGTGATGAGTGATCATCCGATTGAAATAACGATTGATTCCCGGATTCAGTCAGGGAAAGAGAAAGAGTCTACAAATTACTCCGTTCAGGGAAATCTTATCGAAAAAGGCAATGCGCTTTATTTGCGTTATGAGGAAAGCCTTGAGATAGGGAAGGTTTCAACAACGGTGAAAATAGATCAAGAACAAGTAACTGTAATTCGAAGAGGGGCCCTTTCCATGCGACAGCAGTTTGCACCAGGACAGGTGTCTGAATCTCTTTATAAAACGCCGTTCGGAGCAATGCCGATGCAAATCCGAACAGAACGTATTGAGCAGCTAGTGGATATGGAGAAACATAAAGGTCGTTTAACGCTACGCTATTTGCTTTACCTTGAAGAAGATGAAACGCAGCGACATGAGCTGTCGCTAAGCTGGAAAGGAGCAAGTCAATGAACAGTGTGGAACAAAAGAAAGAGCAGCTAAAAGAAGAAATCAAACAAGCCGTCTTAAAAGCGAACCTTGCATCCGAAAGTGAGATGCCAGAAGTGATTTTAGAATCACCAAAGGACAAGGCTCACGGTGACTATGCTACAAACATGGCCATGCAACTTGCTCGCATTGCGAAGAAAGCACCGCGTGCGATTGCAGAAGATCTAAAAGCGAACCTTGATATGACAAAAGCGGGAATCAAGCAAATTGATATTGCCGGTCCAGGATTTATTAACTTTTTCATGGATACAGCGTATTTAACAGAGCTTATTCCAACGATTCTTGATAAAGGGAACAGCTACGGACGTTCAGCTGACAAGAATGAGAAAATTCAGGTTGAGTTCGTTTCAGCGAATCCAACTGGAAGTCTGCACCTTGGTCACGCACGAGGAGCGGCAGTAGGAGATACGCTTTGTAACGTACTCGATCGTGCCGGATATGACGTGTCACGTGAGTATTACATTAACGATGCAGGTAACCAAATTCATAATCTAACGGTGTCTCTTGAAGCACGCTACATGCAAGCGCTTGGTAAAGAAAAAGACATGCCAGAAGATGGCTATCAAGGCCAGGATATCGTACAGTTCGGAAAAGATCTTGTTGAAAAAGAAGGCGACCGCCTGCTTCAACTTGATGAGAAAGAGCGCTACGCTTATTTCCGCGAGTATGGACTTGAGCGCGAGCTTGAGAAGCTTAAAAAAGATTTGAAAGAATTTGGCGTTGAATTTGATGTTTGGTTCTCTGAGACGTCTCTTTACCAATCCAATAAGATCGATCACGTTCTTGCAAAGTTGAAAGAGCGTGGTGAAACGTTTGAACAGGATGGCGCGACATGGTTCCGTTCTACTACTTACGGTGATGATAAAGACCGCGTACTGATTAAAGGCGACGGCTCGTATACGTACTTAACGCCGGATATCGCCTATCACCAGGATAAGCTTTCTCGCGGTTTTGATAAGCTGATCAACATCTGGGGAGCAGACCATCACGGATACATTCCAAGAATGAAAGCTGCGATCGAAGCGCTCGGTTATAAGCGTGAACAGCTTGAAGTCGAAATCATTCAAATGGTGAACCTCTTTAAAGACGGGGAAAAAATGAAGATGAGTAAGCGAACAGGAAAAGCTGTTACGCTTCGTGAATTGATGGATGAAGTGGGCATCGATGCAATGCGCTATTTCTTCTCAATGAGAAGTTCGGATTCTCATCTTGATTTTGATATGGACCTTGCTGTTTCTCGTTCGAACGAAAACCCAGTCTATTACGTGCAGTATGCGCATGCTCGCGTATGCAGCATTCTTCGCCAGGGAGAAGAAATGGGATTAACGGAAGACGCGGACCTTTCTCTTATTACATCTGAGAAAGAAATGGATCTTCTGAAGAAGCTCGGTGAACTTCCTGAAGCAATCGCAGAAGCAGCGGAGAAGCGCATGACGCACCGCATCACGAACTATGCTTTTGAACTTGCTCAAACCCTACACAGCTTTTATAATGCAGAGCGCGTGCTTGATCCAGAAGATCTTGCGAAAAGCGCGGCTCGATTTAAGCTCATGAAAGCCGTTCGCCAAACGATTCAAAACACGCTTGAGATTATCGGCGTTACAGCTCCAGAAAAAATGTAATAAACGAAGTCCTGTCGCACTTGCGATAGGGCTTTTTTCTTAATAATGAGGAGATTCTAATCATTTTTTATAATGATTCATTCATTCGGTCATACTTTAATGAAGAGGTGATGGGATGAAGACGGTATTTATTGCAACATTAACCGGATTTTTAGTTGGCTTTATCTTTGCACTCTTAAAACTTCCGATTCCGGCTCCGCCTGCTTTCGCGGGAATTGCCGGTATAGTTGGCATTTATCTTGGGTTTAAAGTGTACGACTGGATGGTAGGCTTTTTTTCATTATAAGGAAAAGAGGTAAATGGTTTGGCGTATGTAAAGATCAGCGATATCGACTTATTTTATAAAGAAAAGGGGAGCGGGAGGCCGCTTATCTTTCTTCATCCACCGGGGATGGGGCATGTTGTTTTTCATGAACAGGTAAAGCTTGCCCGGCATTTTCGCACCATTGTTTTTGATATGCGAGGGCACGGAAGAAGTGGGTTAGGTTCAAAGCCATTTTCGATTGCACTGTTGGCAAATGATTTAAACCTTCTTATGGAGGCACTTAGCATGAAAGAAGCGATCTTGATCGGCTACTCAAGTGGCGGAAGTGTCGCACAGGAGTTTGCCATTCAGCATCAAGAAAAAGTAGCAGGCCTCCTATTGTGTGGAGGCTTCTCTGAGGTAAGTGATCCATTTCTGCAAGCTGAATTTAGAGCGGGGAAAGCACTTGTTCATAACATGAAGTTACTCTCGTGGATCGTTAGCAAAGGACATGCGAGAAGTGAAGCCGAATTCAAAATGTTACGTTCGTACATCCTTAGCACAGACCCCACCCTTCTTGAAAGTTTTTATGAAAAAGGGCGTCGCTATGTGTGTACTGACAAACTAAGCACGCTCCAAATTCCGTTTCTACACGTAACGGGTGAGCGCGCCTTTTATTTTCATCATTATCAAAAAAAGTATCAAAAATATGTACCGCACAGCAAGCTCGTGCGTGTCTCAAATGCGTATCATGAATTATCTACAAAATCATGGAGAGAACTTAATCAAATTATTTATCACTTCGCTACTTCCATTGAATCGAGCCACCATTAAGTCGCTTGACCCCGCGGACAGTTGAAAGATCTTCAATCAGCTGAATTGCTGCGAGGTCTTTTTTCTTTGCTTCAATCATAATGTCCGCATCTTCTCCGTGGTCCTTTAACATGTTGATAAATGGAATGGCAAATTCGCTGTCCACATAATCCGCATGACTGCGATAAGCACTGGTTGATTTAGGTGATGAGAGATGGAATTTTGGTCGAATGTTGTGTGATTCCCACGTCTTATAAACTCGCTCAAAAAAGCGCTCCGGAAGACCGTCGCCTGGGTTAGCCATATGATGGTGGTAATCAAAGATGAACGGGACACCAGTTTGCTCGCA
Source organism: Bacillus sp. RAR_GA_16 (assembly GCF_020165985.1). Lineage (GTDB taxonomy): Bacteria > Bacillota > Bacilli > Bacillales > Guptibacillaceae > Guptibacillus. The sequence continues at coordinate 160,039 of NZ_JAIUKZ010000001.1, read as the reverse complement.
TGCTTCGAGCGTTTCTTCCGCCGTATAGGTTTTGTCATCATTTTCAAGCGTCACATGAGAGCGAAGGTTTTTGGGGATTGAATCAAAGTTCTTGTAAAAACGTTTCAGCGTTTCCACCTTATCGCCATAGGCTCCTCCGATATGAATGTTGACAATTGAGCGAGTGTCTAGCCCCATTGCTTGTAACATAGCGACATGATAATGCAAGTCCCCAATAGCATTTTCAGTGACATGGGGTTTCGGGCTCGTAAAAAGCGTAAATTGGTTTGGATGAAAACTCACACGAAGACCGTGTTTTTTTACAAGGTCACCGATTTCTTGAAAAAGCGTTTGAAAAGGTGTGATATAATCCCATGTTGCTTCAGGGTGCGTCGCAAGTGGCACAATCGAAGAAGACATGCGATAAAGATCAATTTCATGCGCAATATTGTAGTGAAGAGCTCGAAGGGTATTTTTTAAATTCGTTTCTGTAATAGAATATAGCTTGGCTTTACGCTCTTCTTCTGATAGCTTCGACCATGTCGCAAACGTCATCGTCCGCGCTGGAGAAGCTTCATACAAAGCAAGTGCATTCGATACATAACCGAATCGAATTTGCATAGGGACGACTCCTTTCAAAAAGATCTGAACAAGTAACATACCCGTTTGTTTCCCATTAAAACAGAATACGGCACATTGTCATTTAAAGAAAAGGACTAAGCAGCCGTGCGATAGGAGAAAGGACACGGTTTCCGATCGTCCTGTCTTGCAGTCGCGCTAAATCAAGACGTTCCGACTGTAGGAGGTCTTTTTCAATCACTTCTTTCACTTCAGTGACAAAAGCGATAGAATGGAAGAGACTGTTAATCTCACCATTAATATGAAAGCTGCGCTGGTCAAAATTCGCAGTACCTACATCACAAAAAGTATCATCAATCACAATCACTTTTGCATGATAGAACCCGTTCATATATTGATAAACCTCGCAACCAGCCTGAATAAGCTCAACAAGATAAGGATAAGAGGCCTCTTTTACAAGAGGGTGGTCTGCTCGCATTGGTAAAATCATTTGCACAGACACTCCGCACTTTAACGCTCGCAATAGACTTGTTTGAACCGTTTGCCCTGGAATGTAATAAGGCGTCCCAATTTTAATTGAAGTTGTGGCCTTATCAATGTAAGAAGCAAATGCTTCTTCGATAGCATTTCCATTTGTAATATGAAAAGTAATGGATTTAGGTCCTTTTTGCAGATCGGATGAAAGAGCTTCAATTGGAAATGAACTGTTTTCCTTCCAGTCGAGTATAAATTGATCCTGAAGACCTTTCACTGCTTCTCCTGTTAGGCGTACATGATAGTCGCGCCAATAACCGAACTTGGGGTCTTTGCCTGCATATTCGTTACCCACATTAAAGCCACCTACATAGCCAACGTTTCCATCAATAACCGTTATCTTACGATGATTACGCTCGTTTAAAGAAGTAAAGAGATGAGGAAAAGAAATTTTTCTAGAATAGGAAAAATGAATGCCGCATGAGCGTATTTTATGGGTGGTTGATTTCTTTAATCGATGACTGCCCCCATAATCAACAAGCAGATAAATAAGCACTCCAGCATCGGCTTTTTTACAAAGGTGCTCAATCACCTTTTGACCAGTTTCATCATCACGAAAGATGTAAAACATCATCTGGATTTCTGTGCTAGCCTGGTTGATATCGTGAAGGAGCTTTCTGAAAAAGTCATCTCCATCCGCAATAAAAGTCGAATCACCAGTCGTTTCAACCCATAATGAAGGAGTTTGTTTTCGTTTTTTCCTTCCTAAGTGCAAATCAATGACAATCCATATGACCAAAACAAGAAGAACGATAAAAAAGTACCTCACACGATTCCCTCCTTTCCACCAACTGTATGGACATAGTTTGTCCTAAACTTGAAAAAAGTAAAAAAAAATCTCTGACTGAATGCTCATTCATTTGTTTTTGTGTTATACTAAAGTCAGAAAATTACTTTCATTCTGACTTAAAAGCGTTTTCATAAATGGTTTGGACATTCGGGGAGCATCATCGTTCAAGCATCGTCGAAGAGGCTAAGAAGGAATGACTCGAAAGGAGAGGTTTGCCAACATGGATGTTTTATTGATCGCCAACTGGATTGCTTTCATTCTTGTAACCGCTTACGCCTTGTTTTTGTTTGGATATGTTGTGAAGACGAGATACGAGTACATTAAGCTAGGAAAGAAAGCAGAATTTGATCATTCCATGAAAGAACGACTAGAAGCCATTCTAGTTAAAGTATTTGGGCAAAAGAAATTATTAAAAGATAAGAAGAGTGGAACCATCCATGTGATGATGTTCTACGGTTTCCTTCTCGTTCAATTCGGTGCAATCGATATGATTGTGAAAGGTTTATCGCCGGGGTCACACCTCCCTCTTGGACCGCTTTACCCAGCATTTACGTTTTTCCAGGAGCTCGTAACGCTCATGATTTTAACAGCAGTAGTATGGGCATTCTATCGTCGCTATATTGAAGCCATTGCTCGCTTGAAAAAAGGCTTCAAAGCAGGTCTTGTCCTTTTGTTTATCGGTCTTCTTATGATTTCGGTCCTATTTGCAGGCGGTATGGAAATCATTTGGCATGATGCTGGTTATTCATGGAGTGGACCAGTTGCATCAGGGATTGCATTCCTATTTTCATGGATTAATGAAACAGCAGCGATTGTGCTCTTCTTCTTTTTCTGGTGGATTCACCTGCTCGTGCTACTCACGTTCATGGTGTATGTACCGCAATCAAAGCACGCTCACTTAATTGCTGGACCAGTGAACGTTTTTCTTGGTCGCACACACAAAGTAGGACAGCTTTCCTCCATTAACTTTGAAGATGAAAGTCAAGAAACATACGGTGTTAATACGATTGAAGATTTTAACCAAAAACAGCTTGTTGATCTGTACGCTTGTGTAGAATGTGGCCGCTGTACAAATATGTGTCCGGCTACCGCAACGGGAAAAATTCTTTCTCCGATGGATTTGATCGTTAAGTTACGTGATCATTTGACGGAAAAAGGGGCTGCCGTCACATCACGAACACCTTGGGTTCCAGCTTATGCTTTTTCAAACACAGCTGGAAATCAAATTGCTTACCAATCACGTGCACAACAGGAAACAGCTGCAGCAGCGGAAGGTCTTGTAAGCGGAGACTTAATTGGGAACGTCATTACCGAAGAAGAAATTTGGGCTTGTACAACGTGCCGTAACTGTGAAGACCAGTGCCCGGTTGAGAATGAGCACGTTGATAAGATCATCGACATGCGTCGTCATCTTGTCCTAATGGAAGGGAAAATGGACAGCGATGTTCAGCGAGCGATTACAAACATTGAACGTCAGGGCAATCCATGGGGTATTAGCCGTAAAGAACGCGAAAACTGGCGTGATTTGCGAGACGATATCGTTGTTCCGACGGTAAAAGAAAAAGAAAAAGCAGGCGAAGAGTTCGAATACCTCTTCTGGGTTGGCTCGATGGGCTCTTACGATAACCGTAGCCAGAAGATTGCCGCTTCCTTTGCAAAGATCATGAATGAAGCAGGCATCTCATTCGCAATTCTCGGTAACAAAGAAAAGAACTCTGGCGATACGCCACGACGCGTAGGAAACGAGTTCTTGTTCCAGGATCTTGCGCAGAAGAACATTGAAACGTTCCAGAAGCATAACATTACTAAAATTGTCACGATTGATCCTCATGCTTATAACTCACTTAAAAATGAGTACCCAGAGTTTGGGCTTGAAGCAGAGGTTTATCACCACACCGAATTATTATATGACTGGATTAAAGAAGGAAAACTGAAGCCGAAGCACGAAGTAAACGAGAGAATCACTTATCATGATTCTTGTTACCTCGGACGTTACAACGAAGTGTACGATTCCACCACGGGAAATTCTTCGCAGCATTCCAGGCGTTGAAGTAATCGAGATGGACCGCAACCGCGAAAACGGGATGTGCTGTGGCGCAGGTGGAGGTCTAATGTGGACGGAAGAAGACACAGGTTCTCGTATTAACGTCACGAGAACGGAACAGGCCCTCCGTGTAAAACCTTCCGTCATCGGAAGCGCTTGTCCGTACTGTTTAACAATGATGAGTGATGGAACGAAAGCGAAGGAAGTAGAAGATGAAGTTGCGACACTTGATATTGTTGAGATTTTAGAACGCTCAATTGTGCAAAAAGAAGCCGTTCTTCAATAGACTGTTTGACAAAGGGTTAGCTTATGCCGGTTTTTACGACCGGCATGAGCTCTTTCCTTTGTTACTTTGTCGGTAAGGTGAGCGAGCGTTCAGTCGCATTTTACGCAATAATGATAGCGTTTACAAAAAAGAGGGGAGAGGTTTTTGTGGGCAAAACGGTCATCGTTAGTGGCGTAAGAACGCCATTTGGAAAATTTGGAGGAGCTTTAAAATCAATTGAGGCATCGAAACTTGGTGGAACAGCGATTAAAGAAGCGTTGATACGCGCGGGTGTTGAACCCGCTGATGTTGGCGAAGTCATTATGGGATCGGTTCTTCAAGGAGGTCAGGGTCAAATACCATCACGACAGGCGGCACGCCACGCAGGCATTCCGTGGGAAGTGAAAACAGAGACGATTAACAAAGTATGTGCATCAGGTCTTCGCAGTGTAACGCTAGCTGATCAAATCATTCGCTCTGGCGATGAAGAGGTAATTGTGGCTGGAGGAATGGAGTCGATGAGCAATGCGCCATACATCATGAAGGACGCGCGCTGGGGCATGCGAATGGGCGACAAACAAGTGGTTGATCTCATGGTGCATGATGGATTGACTTGCTCTTTTGATGGGTGTCATATGGGTGTTTATGGAAATACAACAGCCGAAGAATATGAGATTTCGAGAGAAGAGCAGGAATCGCTGGGCGACAAGAAGTCAGGAACGAGCAGTAAAAGCGATGGAAGCGGGTATTTTCGCAGAGGAAATTATCCCTGTTGAAGTGCCGCAGCGAAAAGGAGATCCACTTGTCGTTGAACATGATGAAGCGCCAAGAAAGGGCACAACGGAAGAGCAGCTCGCAAAGCTAAAGCCTGTATTCGGTGCTGACGGAACGATTACTGCGGGGAATGCACCTGGTGTAAATGACGGAGCAGGAGCGCTCGTTCTGATGTCAGAAGAACGCGCTTCGAAAGAAGGAAAAGAAGTGATGGCAACCATTCTTGCGCATACGGCTATTGCAGTTGAAGCGAAGGACTTTCCAAAAACGCCGGGTCTTGTCATCAATGAACTTTTAAAGAAAACTGGGAAATCACTTGAAGAAATTGACCTATTTGAAATCAATGAAGCATTCGCAGCTGTCGCACTAACAAGCGGAAAAATTGCTTCTCTTGATGAAGAAAAAGTGAATGTACATGGCGGTGCAGTGGCACTTGGACATCCAATTGGCGCAAGTGGCGCGCGTATTTTGATTACGCTCATTCATGAATTAAAGCGACGCGGTGGCGGCATTGGCGTTGCAGCAATCTGCAGCGGCGGTGGTCAAGGCGATGCGATCATGGTTCAGGTATAGGAAGGGAGCATAACGATGGAGATCAAAACAATTATGGTGATAGGTGCAGGACAAATGGGAGCTGGAATTGCGCAAGTATGTGCAGCCTCTGGCTATACCGTCTATTTAAATGATTTGAAGCAGGAATTTATTGATAAAGGACTTGCACGAATTGAAAAAAATCTGTCAAAACAAGTTTCCAAAGAGCGAATCACGCAGGACGATTTGACTGGAACGATGGACCGATTGAAGGCAACAACTGATTTGCAGGATGCAAAGCAAGTCGATATCGTAATCGAAGCGGCTGTTGAAAACATGGAAGTGAAATGTAATTTGTTTGCACGACTGGACGAAATCGCTCAAGACCATACAATCCTTGCAACAAATACATCGTCCCTTCCGATTACCGAAATTGCCGCAGCCACGAAGCGACCTGAAAAAGTAATCGGAATGCATTTCATGAATCCGGTGCCTGTTATGAAGCTTGTTGAAATCATTCGCGGTTTGGCAACGACGGATGAAAGCTATCAGTCTGTTGAAAAGCTTGCAGTGGACCTTGGAAAAACAGCGGTGGAAGTGAACGATTTCCCTGGTTTTGTTTCCAACCGCATTCTGATGCCAATGATTAACGAGGCCATCTATACCGTATATGAAGGTGTGGCATCTCCTGAAGATATCGATAGCGTAATGAAACTCGGCATGAACCATCCGATGGGACCACTCACGCTCGCTGATTTTATTGGATTAGATACGTGTCTCTATATTATGGAAACGCTTCAAGATGGCTTTGGCGATGACAAATACCGCCCATGTCCGCTATTACGTAAATATGTAAAAGCAGGTTGGCTCGGCCGTAAGACAGGAAGAGGCTTCTACCAATACCAGGATTAACACCACGAGGAGGAACGAGCATGGAGCTTGTATTTACGGAAGAGCAAGAAATGATGCAGAAAATGGTGCGTGACTTTGCGGAAAAAGAAATCGCCACAATCGTTGAGGAAATGGAAGAAACCGATCGCTTTCCACGCGAAGTGATCAAACGAATGGGTGAGCTCGGCTTGATGGGGATTCCGATTCCAGAAGCTTATGGCGGAGCCGAGATGGACTATACGTCTTACATTATTGCAATTCATGAGCTTTCAAAAGTAAGTGCCACTGTTGGCGTTATATTATCGGTTCATACGTCCGTTGGCACGCTGCCGATTTTAGCGTTTGGAACGGAAGAGCAGAAACAGCGCTACATTCCAAAGCTAGCAACGGGGGAATATCTCGGTGCCTTCGCTTTAACAGAGTCGAGTTCGGGATCAGATGCAAGCAGCATGAAAACGCGCGCTGTTCGTGATGGCGATCATTACATTTTGAATGGCTCGAAAGTCTTCATTACTAACGGTGGTGAAGCGGATACGTATGTGGCCTTTGCTCGAACAAATCCCGATGAAAAAGGAAGTAAAGGCGTGACAGCTTTTATTATCGAGCGTGATATGCCCGGATTTAGCGTTGGGAAAAAAGAAAAGAAAATGGGCTTAAACGGTTCAAATACCGTTGAGATCATTTTCGAAGATTGCCGTGTACCGGTTGAGAATCGTCTTGGCGAAGAGGGGCATGGATTTAAAATTGCGATGGCGAACCTTGAGAGCGGCCGCATCGGAATTGCTGCTCAGTCACTAGGTATTGCAGAAGCGGCGCTGAACTATGCGACGGCATACGCGAAAGAACGCCACCAGTTTGGCAAGCCCATCGGTCAGAATCAGGGGCTTGGATTCAAGCTCGCGGATATGGCAACGGAAGTCGAGGCAGCAAAGCTACTAACCTATCGTGCGGCTGACCTAAAAAATCACGGCATTCCTTGTATGCAAGAAGTTTCGATGGCGAAACTTTTTGCTTCGAAAGCTGCGGTAAAAGCATCCATTGAAGCGGTTCAAGTATACGGGGGTTACGGCTACACGAAAGATTACCCTGTCGAACGCCTCTTCCGCGATGCAAAAGTATGCGAAATCTACGAAGGTACGAGCGAAATCCAGAAGATCGTCATTAGTCGGAACCTCATGAAGTAGAGAATGCCTGGGTTGCCGAGGGTATCCGGCGTTTTATTGGCCATATTCGGGATATATTGGCCAAACTTCAGTTTTATTGTCCAAATTCGAAATATATTGTCCAAAATCTACTTTTATTGTCCAAACCACCAAAAAGGGAGAGAAACAGGATGAACTTTCAACTATCAGAAGAACATGAAATGCTACGAAAAATGGTGCGCGACTTTGCGAGAAAAGAAGTCGAACCAACAGCAGCTGAGCGTGACGAAGAAGAGCGCTTTGATCGCAAATTGTTTGATCAAATGGCGGAGCTTGGTTTAACCGGCATACCATGGTCTGAAGAGTACGGTGGCATTGGTTCCGATTACTTAAGCTACGTGATTGCAGTGGAAGAACTCTCTCGCGTATGTGCCTCTACAGGCGTCACGCTTTCTGCGCATACGTCTCTTGCAGGCTGGCCGCTAAATGCCTTTGGTACAGAAGAGCAAAAGCAAAAATTCCTTCGGCCGATGGCAGAAGGCAAGCTAATGGGAGCGTATGGTCTCACAGAACCAGGATCAGGTTCTGACGCTGGTGGGATGAAAACAACAGCGAAGCTTGATGGTGATCACTACATTTTAAACGGTTCAAAAATTTTCATTACAAACGGCGGCGAAGCGGAGATTTATATCGTGTTTGCTCAAACAGATAAAGAAAAGCGTCACAAAGGAATTACGGCATTCATCGTTGAAAAAGGTACGCCTGGATTCTCCATGGGTAAAAAAGAGAAAAAGCTCGGCATTCGCTCCTCTCCAACACTTGAAATTATTTTTGAAGATTGCCGTGTACCGGTTGAAAATCGTCTTGGTGACGAAGGGCAGGGCTTTAAAATTGCGATGAAGACGCTTGACGGCGGACGTAACGGCATCGCCGCTCAAGCTGTTGGAATTGCGCAGGGTGCGCTTGATGCGGCAACGGCGTATGCGAAAGAGCGTAAACAGTTTGGTAAACCAATTGGCGAAAACCAAGGCATTGGTTTTAAGCTTGCTGACATGGCAACGAAAATTGAAGCTGCGAGATTACTAACGTATCAGGCTGCATGGAAAGAAAGTCAAGGTCTTCCGTACGGAAAGGAATCGGCAATGTCAAAGCTCTACGCTGGCGATATTTCGATGGAAGTAACAACGGAAGCGGTTCAAGTGTTTGGTGGCTATGGCTATACGAAAGATTATCCGGTTGAGCGCTATATGCGTGATGCGAAAATTACGCAAATCTATGAAGGAACAAATGAAATTCAGCGTCTTGTTATTTCAAGAATGCTGATGGCTGACTAAGAAGCACTATGCATCCACTCGCAGAACGACTTTCAAAGCAGGATGAGCGAGCACTCGCAAAAGCCATTAGTCTTGTTGAAAATGATGCCGAAGACAAACTGGAGTTGCTAAAAGATATCCATCCCATGACAGGGCGGGCTCATTATATCGGGATGACCGGATCGCCTGGGGCTGGGAAAAGCTCACTCGTTAACAGGCTGATTACGTACCTTAGAAAGTTAAATCTTACCGTTGGCGTCGTTGCGGTTGATCCAACTAGTCCGTTTAGCGGTGGGGCTCTGCTAGGAGATCGCGTCAGGATGGCGGAACATTTTACTGATCCTGGTGTCTTTATTCGAAGCATGGGAACACGAGGGAGCCTGGGAGGGCTTTCTCGAACGACGAAAGAAACGGTTCGCTTAATGGATGCTTTTGGATTTGATGTTATTTTGATCGAAACGGTTGGGGTTGGGCAATCGGAGCTCGATATTATGAAGATCGCAGATACGATTGCGGTCGTTCTGAACCCTGGTAGTGGAGATGTGGTGCAAGTCTTTAAAGCGGGCATTATGGAAATTGCGGATTTGTTTATCGTCAATAAAGCTGATTTGCCAGGTGTCCCGAAGCTACTTGCTGAGCTCGAAAGCATGCTCGATCTTGTCAAGCACGATGCGCCGTGGCGTCCACCGATCGTGAAGGCAATCTCTGTTCAGAATGTAGGACTTGAGAATGTGTGGAAACGAATGCAGGAGCATGTTGAATACAGTAAGGCGTCTGGTGAACGCGATGCGAGACGCAAGACGTCACTTGAACGAGAAGTGATTGAAGTTGTGCATGCTGAAATGATGAAGAAGCTTGTGGAGCGTGAGGAGGCCGAGGAGAGAGGCTGGGTTGAGGAAGTAACAAGCGGTTCTATTGACCCTTACTCTGCGGCAGTGAAGTTACTTCAGGATTATGTGGGCGGCCTTGAGAGGAAGGGGATGGGAAGGTGAAGAAAAACGTTCCTTCGATGGTGAAAGATGAGAAGCTAATCCAGAAACGGCGCGAACAAATGATTAAAGCAGCGGTCTCTCTTTTTAAGGAAAAAGGATTTCATCGGACGACAACGAGAGAGATCGCCCGGGTTGCCGGGTTTAGCATCGGAACGCTGTATGAATACATTCGAAAAAAAGAAGATGTGCTGTATCTTGTTTGCGATAGCATTTATGACGAAGTTCGTGAGCGGCTTGAGGAGCAGCTTAAACCTGATATCACCGGGATCGAGCGGCTGAGGCAGGCCCTTCATGCGTTTTATCATGTGATGGATGATATGCAGGATGAAGTGCTTGTCATGTATCAGGAAGCTAAATCACTTCCTCGAGAAACGCTGCCTTACGTTTTGAAAAAAGAACTGGGCATGGCAGAAATTTTTGAACAACTGATTGAAGAGTGTGTCACCGAAGGGAAGATGAATCTTACAGAAAATGAAATCTACGGTGCTGCGCATAACATCCTTGTACAAGGACAAATGTGGACGTTTAGGCGCTGGGCGCTTCATTCACATTATTCCATTGAAGAATACACCAAAATGCAAGAAAGTTTTTTGATGCAGGCGTTAAACCCGATCGAAGCTAAAAACGTATAGAGGAGGAACTGCAGTGAGTGTAGTTGAAACGTATAAACCGGTTAACCACGTTCGTTTTGTAACCGCTTCAAGTTTGTTTGACGGTCATGATGCGTCCATTAACATTATGCGTCGTATTTTACAGGCGAGTGGGGCCGAAGTGATCCATCTCGGTCATAATCGCTCTGTTGAGGAGGTTGTGAATGCTGCGATCCAGGAAGATGCGCAGGGAATTGCGATCTCTTCTTACCAGGGCGGGCACGTGGAATATTTTAAATATATGTATGATCTTTTGAAGGAAAAAGGGGCTTCCCACGTCAAGATATACGGCGGCGGTGGGGGGGTTATTATTCCGAAAGAGATTAAGGAACTTCACGCTTACGGAATATCTCGCATTTTCTCTCCGGACGATGGGAGCGACCTTGGACTTCAAGGCATGATTGACTTGATGATGAAGGAATGTGATTTCCCGACGTTTAAACAAATTGATAACCAGATTGATCGCTTGCATGAGCGCGATCCGCAGGCTGTTTCGAGTCTCATTACGCTTGCTGAAAGCTATGGAGGAGAACGGACAGAAGAAACGGCAGCCGCTGCTGAGCAAGTCTTCGATAAGTTGAAAAATATGGCCACGGATACACCTGTTCTTGGAATTACGGGAACGGGAGGAGCTGGGAAGAGCTCGTTAACAGATGAGTTGGTGCGACGTTTTATCAATGAATTTGATGATAAGACGGTAGCCATCCTTTCCATTGATCCAACGAAACAAAAGACTGGCGGCGCACTACTAGGTGACAGAATTCGGATGAATGCGATTCATAATGATCGTGTCTTTATGAGAAGCCTTGCAACGCGTAAATCAAAAACCGAGCTTTCGCTTTCCATTCGCGAAGCATTAACCGTCGTAAAGGCGGCTGGGTATGATTTGATTATCATTGAAACGAGCGGAATCGGCCAGGGGGATGCCGAAATCGTTGAAATTTCCGATGTTTCCATGTATGTGATGACAAGTGAATTCGGCGCGCCTTCACAGCTTGAGAAAATTGATATGATTGATTTTGCTGACTTGATTGTCATTAATAAATACGAGCGAAAGGGTTCTGAAGACGCGTTGCGTGATGTGAAGAAACAATATCAGCGCAGTCATATGCTGTTTGAACAGGATCTTGATCAAATGCCGGTATACGGAACGATTGCCAGCCAATTTAATGATCCGGGCACGAATACGCTTTTTAAAGCATTGATTGATACGATTCACCGTAAATGTCGCAATGACTGGGCAACGAACATTGAAACGAGTGACATTGTTGAAAAACTAAATTTAATTATCCCACCGCAGCGCCAGCAATATTTACAGGATATCTCCGGCTCTGTGCGTCGCTATCATGAATATGTTGACAAACAGGTTCAGCTTGCGCGAAAAGCATTTCAGCTACAAGGGACGATTGAAATGCTTGAGGGTGTGGATAATGATGAGACAATCACCATGCTGACGAAAATGAAAAAGCAAAACATGGACGATATGCATGGAGAAACGCGAAAAATCATTGAAAACTGGCCTGAAGTGAAGGAGAAGTATAGCGGAAAGGAATTTGTTACGGTGATTCGAGAGAAGGAAATCGTGACGGAGCTTACGACTAAGAGTCTGTCTGGACTGGATATTCCAAAAGTCTCGCTTCCGAAGTATGAAGACTGGGGAGAAATTGTTCGCTGGGTACTAAAAGAGAACGTACCAGGTTCTTTTCCTTATACAGCCGGTGTGTTTCCGTTTAAACGGAAGGGCGAAGATCCGAAGCGTCAATTTGCAGGTGAAGGGACGCCGGAACGGACGAATCGCCGCTTCCACTATCTATCTGAGAACGAAGATGCGAAGCGCTTAAGCACAGCGTTTGATTCGGTTACGCTTTACGGAGAAGATCCAGACTATCGACCGGATATTTACGGGAAAGTTGGAGAAAGTGGCGTAAGCATTTGTACGCTTGATGATATGAAAAAGCTTTATGCAGGATTTGATTTATGTGCGCCTTCGACTTCGGTATCGATGACAATTAACGGCCCCGCGCCAATTATTCTTGCCATGTTTATGAACACAGCGATTGAGCAGCAAATTCAGCGTTTTGAAGAAAAAGAAGGTCGAAAAGCAAATGAGCAGGAGCTTGCAGATATTAAAGCAAGCACGTTAAGCACCGTGCGTGGTACGGTTCAGGCAGACATTTTAAAAGAAGATCAAGGACAAAACACGTGTATTTTCTCAACAGAATTTGCGCTACGGATGATGGGGGATATTCAGGAATACTTCATTCGTGAAAACGTACGTAACTACTATTCCGTATCGATTTCGGGTTACCACATTGCTGAAGCCGGTGCCAATCCGATCTCGCAGCTGGCCTTCACGCTTGCTAATGGGTTTACGTATGTGGAGTACTATTTAAGCCGCGGGATGGATATCGATAAATTTGCGCCGAATCTATCGTTCTTCTTTAGCAATGGACTGGATCCCGAATATACGGTGATAGGAAGAGTGGCGCGCCGAATTTGGGCGACCGTGATGCGAGAGAAGTACGGTGCTAATGCGCGTAGTCAGAAGTTAAAGTATCATGTGCAAACGTCAGGTCGATCCCTACATGCGCAGGAAATGGACTTTAACGATATTCGCACCACCCTACAAGGCTTAATGGCGATTCATGATAACTGTAACTCGCTTCATACGAATGCGTACGATGAAGCAGTGACAACGCCAACAGAGGAATCTGTTCGCAGAGCGATGGCGATTCAAATGATTATTACGAAAGAACACGGACTTACGAAGAACGAAAATCCACTGCAAGGTTCTTTCATTATTGAAGAGTTAACCGATCTTGTAGAGGAAGCTGTGCTTAGCGAATTTGAGAAAATTAACGCGCGTGGTGGGGTGTTAGGTGCGATGGAAACGCAATACCAGCGTGGTAAAATTCAAGAAGAATCCATGCACTATGAAATGTTGAAGCACAGCGGTGAGCTTCCGATCGTTGGGGTGAATACGTATAAAAACCCCAATCCACCTGCAGAAGAAGAGTGGAACATGGAGCTAGCGCGTGCGAGCAAAGAAGAGAAGGAACAGCAAATTGCAAACTTAAACCAGTTCCAGAAAACGCATTCCGAAAAGACTGAAGAAGCGCTTAATCGCTTAAAGCGTGCTGCTTTAAGTAAAGGAAATATTTTCGAAGAGTTAATGGAGACAGTAAAGGTAGCAAGTCTAGGTCAAATTACGAGAGCACTTTATGAAGTGGGCGGTAAATACCGTCGAAATATGTAAACAGTAAAGAACTTGTCAAATGCAAGCGTTCATATTATTGTAGGAGGAAGGACTTCCCTTCCTCCTTTTTGTTCAAAAGGCAGGGATTACCCTTATATTTCAATAGATTTGTTTAAAAATCGTAGCATAGATTGTGTAATTTTGTTTATAATGAATGGTATGTTTGCAATAGAATCGCTTAGCGAAAAGCTAGTTTTTACATGAACAGCTATTATTCATAGAGATAATTGAAAGGGAGTGCCCATATCGTGAGTAGCTTAAAGCATTTGTCTGCTGAAGACATTCAAGAAACATCCATGATTGATATTATGTATTACATCCTGCAGGACGAAAAGAAACCCGTTTCTTTCTATACGTTGATGGATCAAATCGGAAAGATGAAAGGTCTATCTTCGCAAGAGCTTCAAGAAATGCTTGCAGAAGTTTATACAAACTTGAACACAGATGGTCGTTTTGTAACGCTTGGAGACAACCAGTGGGGTCTAAAAGGCTGGTACCCAGTTGAACAGTCACAAGAAGAGCTTGCAACAACCATCAAACCGAAGAAGCGCAAGAAGTCTGATGACGATGATGACCTTGGTTTCGACGAAGATGATGAAGACGATCTTGAAGATCTTGAAGTCGATGATCTTGACGATTTTGATGACGACGACTTTGATGATGATACAGAAGATTTGGATGATGAAGACCTTGACGATGACGATGATGACGATTTGGAAGACGACGAAGAAGACGAGAAATAATTTCTGTCGCTTCTTGACTTTCAGTAGCGAAATCGGTAGAATCATTTTTGGGCTTCACCAAAATACTAAACTAATTGATAGATAAGATATAAAAACAAAAGTGCCCCCCATTTATGGGACAGGTGCCACTTTTGTTTTTTTTGTTTTTATACTCCTATTAAGAAATGCGAGTGGACCTTCCGTTTAAGTTAAGTAAATTGTAACCATCTGCATTGATTTTATGAAAAAAAATAAAATCTCTCGTTTCAGATGAATCCTCTCCCTTTCTAAAAGGGCAGAATACAAACCATGAGGGGGCAGAAAGATGACAGCAAAACATAAGAAGTACATCTTCGTAACAGGCGGCGTCGTTTCGTCACTTGGTAAAGGAATTACAGCGGCTTCACTAGGACGTCTTTTGAAAAACCGTGGCGTGAGTGTAACGATTCAAAAGTTCGACCCATACATTAACGTTGACCCGGGGACAATGAGCCCTTATCAACACGGAGAGGTATTTGTAACAGATGATGGCGCAGAAACAGATTCTTGACCTTGGTCACTACGAGCGCTTTATCGACATCAACCTTTCAAAAAACTCAAACGTCACAACAGGTAAAGTCTACTCAACTGTTCTTCGTAAAGAGCGTCGCGGTGACTACCTGGGTGGTACTGTTCAGGTTATTCCACATATCACAAATGAAATCAAAGAGCGCATTTTCCGCGCTGGTAATGAAACAAACGCTGATGTGGTGATTACTGAAATCGGTGGAACGGTCGGCGATATCGAAAGTCTTCCATTCCTTGAAGCGATTCGCCAAATCAAGAGCGATATCGGTAAGGAAAACGTGATGTACATTCACTGTACGCTTCTTCCTTATCTAAAAGCAGCGGGCGAAATGAAAACAAAACCAACGCAACATAGCGTGAAAGAACTGCGCAGCCTTGGTATTCAGCCTAACGTTATTGTGGTACGTGCGGAGCAGCCTGTTCCACAAGAAATGAAAGACAAGATTGCATTATTCTGTGACATTGATGAACACGCCGTTATTGAAGCACAGGATGCAGATACGCTTTATAAAGTACCTCTTGCTCTTCAAGCGCAGAAGCTTGACGAAATCACGTGCCAGCACCTGAAGCTAAACTGTCAGGAAGCGGACATGGACGAGTGGAACGAACTCGTTGATAAGGTTCAAAACCTTTCCAGAAAAACGAGAATTGCTCTTGTTGGTAAATATGTAGCGCTCCAAGATGCTTACATTTCTGTCGTAGAATCTCTTAAGCACGCTGGTTATGCATTTGATGCAGACATCGACATTAAATGGGTGAACTCTGAAACCGTGACCCAAGAAAACGTGAAAGATCTTCTCTCTGATGTTGATGGTATTCTAGTGCCTGGTGGATTCGGCGATCGTGGAATCGAAGGGAAAATTACAGCGATTCAGTATGCGCGCGAAAACAAAGTACCTTTCTTAGGAATTTGTCTCGGTATGCAGCTTGCTTCTGTTGAATTTGCTCGTAACGTCCTCAACCTTGAAGGCGCGCATTCAGCTGAAATTAAGCCAACAACGAAATACCCTGTCATTGACTTGCTTCCCGAACAAAAGGATGTTGAAGATCTTGGTGGAACGCTTCGTCTAGGTCTTTACCCTTGTAAGCTGACAGAAGGCACAAAAGCATATGAAGCTTATAATGATGAAGTTGTTTATGAGCGTCACCGTCACCGTTATGAATTCAGCAACCAGTACCGTGCGGAAATGGAAGAGGCAGGATTTATCTTCTCTGGTACGAGCCCTGATGGTCGTCTTGTTGAAGTCGTCGAAGTGAAGGATCACCCATGGTTTGTGGCATCACAATTCCACCCAGAATTCACATCACGCCCAACGCGTCCACAGCCGCTATTTAAAGAATTTATCGGCGCTTCTATGGCAAATAGCAAATAAAAAAAAAGACATCCTTTTCTGATGAGAAGGATGTCTTTTTGTCTGGATTTATAATGCGTATCCATGCTCTTCTAATATCTCGCGAGTCGTTAAATAGAGCGCGTGGTACACGTATAACGAAGTGAGTAGAGAAGGATAGCCAATACGTTCTCCATCATCGTTTGGGACAAGCCCTGTCGTTAACCCGGTGTTAATATGAAAATCACTCGTTTGTTCAAGTAGAGGGTCCGCTTCTTTTCGCGTAGCGGAAATACCGACCACCTTTGCTCCAGCAGCTTTAAACGCTTTGGCATGTTCGGCAGCTCTTTTGTCTTCACTTAGCCTAGAAAATAACAGAACACAATCGTTTTCTGTTAAATCGGCTGGATCATGAAGGATCGCGCTTGAAGGTAGCTTTTCAGAGCCATAGACAGCTTCTAGCGCCGCTCCCTGAAGTTCGTTCTCTCCATAAAAATAAACGGTCCCTCCACCTGTAATAACTTGAGCAAACAAACGTGAACTATCTTCAATCACCATTTCATGTTGATCTTGAATTCCCTTAAACTTGCCCATTAGCTGCGTTGTGAAAATTTTAAGCATTTGACCACTTCCTTTCATTTATTTCCATTCATTTAGGTTGAAATGTTGTCTAAAGTTGGGTATAGAGGAATGAATTGATATTGCCATTACATGCGCCACAATGGCGTTCCTATTATAACGAAACTGGCGAACACTTGCGAATATCAGTCCTCAATGTATAATCAGGAAGGGATTCGCCATCTTTAAGCGAACTTAAACATAAGACTAACGGAAAAGTAGGTGCTCACACATGAATGAAAAAATCTTAATCGTAGACGATCAATACGGCATTCGCATCCTTCTTAATGAGATTTTCCAAAAAGAAGGGTATCAAACGTTTCAAGCAGCAAACGGCGTTCAAGCACTTTCTATCGTAAAAAGTGAGGATCCTGATTTAGTTATTCTTGATATGAAAATTCCTGGAATGGATGGACTTGAAATCTTAAAGCGAATTAAAAAAATGGAAGCAAGAGCCCTCGTCATTATCATGACGGCTTACGGTGAATTGGACATGATCCATGAAGCAATGGATCTTGGAGCTGTGACGCATTTTGCGAAGCCTTTTGACATCGATGAGATTCGAGCAGCTGTCAAAAAAGAATTAGCATCGCTTACATAAACAAAGGTAACGCTTACATGAATAAATCCTATTAAATCAAGCTTTTTCCCCTTCTTTTATAGAAGTGATATGCTATAATAGAACCGTGTTTTTGGAGAAATTGTAGAGGAAATCAATTCAGATCAGCGGAAAATTCTTAGGCAGTGGCATACATAAAAACTTCGTGTTTGTGCCATCTTGAAGAAGACAGTTTTTTCTGGATGCATCTGCATGCTTCAATAACAGGTATTCGTTATTAAGATGTTCCAGGGCAGACCTGGCAATTTTAAATTAGATTGAGGAGGATTTATCATGCCTTTAGTTTCTATGAAAGAAATGCTCGAAAAAGGTAAAGCAGAAGGCTACGCAGTTGGCCAATTTAACCTTAACAACCTTGAGTTTACTCAAGCAATCCTACAAGCTGCACAAGAAGAACAATCACCAGTAATCCTTGGTGTTTCTGAAGGTGCTGCTCGTTACATGGGCGGATTCAAAACAATCGTTAAGCTTGTTGAAGCTCTTATGGAAGAGTACAAGGTTACAGTACCAGTTGCGATTCACCTTGACCACGGTTCTAGCTTCGAGAAGTGTATGCAAGCAATCAATGCTGGATTCACTTCAGTTATGATTGATGGTTCTCACTACCCACTAGACGAAAACATCGCTCTTACTACAAAAGTAGTAGAAGCTGCACACGCAGTTGGTGTTTCTGTTGAAGCTGAGCTTGGACGCATTGGCGGACAAGAAGACGATCTAATCGTTGACGATGCTGAAGCTGCATACGCAATTCCTGAAGAGTGTGAGCGCCTAATCAACGAAACTGGTGTAGATTGCTTCGCTCCTGCACTTGGTTCTGTACACGGTCCTTACAAAGGTGAGCCTAACCTAGGATTTGACCGCATGGAAACAATCAGCAAAATGACTGGTGTTCCTCTTGTACTTCACGGTGGTACTGGTATTCCAACAGCTGACGTTAAAAAAGCGATCAAATTTGGACATGCTAAAATCAACGTGAACACGGAGAGCCAACTTTCTTCTGCTAAAGCAGTTCGTTCTGTACTTGAAGAAAAGCCAGATCTTTACGATCCTCGTAAATACATGGGACCTGCACGCGATGCAATTAAAGAAACAGTAATTGGTAAAATGCGTGAATTTGGTTCTTCAAACAAAGCATAATCTTCTTAAAGATCGGACAATCAGAAACCGCTCAACCTGAGCGGTTTCTGATTTCCATTTTTACTATCCCCCAACCGCTACAACTATTTTTTTCATTTATTTACATTCAAATCAGCTAACGTCAAACGAAATATGTTAAAATTTTTCTCGTAACCGCTTTCTAAAATCAAAGGAGGACGAACGTAATGAAAATTTTCATAGATTCCGCTAACTTAAATGATATCAAAGAAGCACACGATATGGGTATCGTATCAGGAGTAACCACAAATCCATCCCTCGTGATGAAAGAAAACGTCAATTTTCATGATCGTCTTCGTGAAATTACTAGCTTAGTATCCGGATCGGTTAGTGCCGAGGTTGTTTCAACAACCGCTGAAGAAATGATTGAAGAAGGAAAACAGCTTGCTGAAATTGCTTCAAATATTACTGTGAAAGTGCCGATGAACCGTGAAGGAATGAAAGCGGTCAAAGCATTCTCTGAAGCTGGTATTAAAACAAATGTAACGCTTGTTTTCTCTGCGAATCAAGCACTGCTTGCAGCTCGTGCTGGCGCATCTTATGTTTCACCATTCCTAGGTCGTCTTGATGATATCGGTCAAAATGGTCTTGATCTTATCTCTGAAATCTCTGAGCTTTTCGCAGTTCATGGCATTGAAACTGAAATCATTGCAGCATCAATCCGTCACCCAATGCACGTAACGGAAGCGGCGCTTCGTGGTGCTGATATTGGCACGATGCCACTTAAGGTTGTTCTACAAATGCTAGAGCATCCTCTAACAGATAAAGGAATCGATCAATTCCTTGCTGACTGGGAAGAAGCAAAGAAAGCAAATAAATAGTCATACAAAATTGGCATGAACTTCCTGTTTTTGCCCATACTATTCTTATGAACTGTCATGACTGAATGGAAACATACGATACGGACGAAGAAGGGAGACCGTTATGGAAAAGTTGATGATCGCTGGAGGCCACCGTTTAAGTGGAACCGTTCAAGTGAGCGGTGCCAAGAATAGTGCGGTTGCATTAATCCCGGCGGCTATTCTAGCAGATTCCACTGTCACTATTGATCACTTGCCGAACATTTCTGACGTTGGAATTCTCCGTGATTTGCTTGAAGAAATCGGGGGACAAGCTGAGCTAAATGGAAATACATTAACTGTAAATCCGCAGGATATGATTGCCATGCCGCTGCCGAATGGCAAAGTAAAGAAGCTTCGAGCTTCCTATTATTTAATGGGTGCAATGTTAGGTCGTTTTAACAAAGCGGTTATTGGACTACCAGGCGGGTGCAATCTTGGGCCACGTCCGATTGATCAGCATATTAAAGGTTTTGAAGCGCTTGGCGCAAAAGTAACGAATGAGCAAGGTGCAATTTATCTTCGCGCGGATGAACTGAGAGGCGCTCGCATTTATCTCGATGTTGTAAGCGTTGGCGCGACGATTAACATTATGCTTGCGGCGGTTCGTGCGAAAGGCCGTACCGTTATTGAAAATGCAGCCAAAGAACCTGAAATTATTGATGTTGCCACACTTTTATCAAGCATGGGCGCCAAGATTAAAGGAGCTGGAACCGACGTCATCCGAATTGATGGAGTGGACGAGCTTACAGGGTGTTACCATTCCATCATTCCTGATCGCATTGAAGCAGGAACGTACATGATTATGGCAGCTGCAATGGGTGATGAAGTTGTGATTGATAACGTCATTTCTCAACACCTTGAATCGCTGATCGCAAAACTCCGTGAGATGGGTGTGCAAGTTGAGACGAATGAAGACCAAGTTTACATTCGTTCGCCGCGTGAAGGCTGGAAAGGCGTTGATCTTAAAACACTTGTCTATCCAGGATTCCCAACCGACCTTCAACAGCCATTTACATCGCTTTTAACGAACGCTGAAGGAAGCAGTATTGTAACAGATACCATTTATGGCGCGCGATTCAAACATATCGATGAGCTTCGTCGAATGGGTGCGAATGTCAAGGTAGAAGGACGATCTGCAATTATTAACGGTGCCGTTAAGCTCCAGGGAGCAAAAGTACGCGCTTCGGATTTAAGAGCCGGTGCAGCTCTTGTCGTAGCTGGTTTGATGGCTGAGGGGATAACGGAAGTCTCGGGTCTTGAACACATTGATCGCGGTTATGAGCGACTCGTAGAGAAGCTCAGTAACCTTGGAGCGCGGGTTTGGCGTGAAAAAATGGATCAAGAAGAGCTAAAACAAGTAGAGAGTACTTAAGGTGAAAGGCAGAATGGCGGTGAAAACCGCCGTTCTGTCACCTGTTTTTTGAAAGCGTTTTACTAATGTTGCGTACCCCGGGGGAGGAAAGCAAAATGGAAAGAAGTTTAACGATGGAACTTGTGAGAGTCACGGAAGCTGCTGCTTTAGCTTCAGCACGCTGGATGGGGAGAGGCAAGAAAGAAGAAGCAGATGACGCAGCGACCACGGCGATGCGAGATGTGTTTGACACCGTACCGATGAAGGGAACAGTGGTTATTGGAGAAGGCGAGATGGATGAAGCTCCAATGCTTTATATTGGTGAAAAGCTGGGAACAGGTTATGGCCCACGTGTAGACGTTGCAGTAGATCCTTTAGAAGGAACGAATATTGTAGCAGCAGGAACGTGGAACGCTCTGGCTGTATTAGCCGTTGCGGATCATGGGAATCTACTTCATGCCCCTGATATGTACATGGACAAAATCGCGGTGGGACCAAAAGCGGTTGGCAAAATTGATATTAACGCTTCCGTACTTGATAACCTGAAGGCTGTCGCTGAAGCGAAAGGTAAAGATATTGAAGATTGCGTGGCGGTCATATTGGACCGGGAACGTCACGAAAAGATTATAGAAGAAGTGCGTTCTGCAGGCGCACGAATTAAACTTATTTCTGATGGAGATGTGGCAGCGGCAATTAACACAGCTTTCGATGACACTGGGGTCGATATTCTATTTGGATCCGGCGGTGCTCCAGAAGGTGTCCTTGCAGCAGTCGCATTGAAATGTCTCGGTGGAGAAATCCAGGGGAAACTTCTTCCTCAAAACGACGAAGAGTTAAAGCGATGTAACGAAATGGGAATTGAAGATGTTTCACGCGTTCTTTATATGGAAGATCTCGTAAAAGGTGAAGATGCCATCTTTGCGGCTACCGGTGTAACCGACGGGGAATTGCTGAAGGGTGTTAGATTCCAGGGAACTTCTGGTACAACCCAATCGGTCGTTATGCGTGCAAAATCTGGAACCGTTCGCTTTATCGACGGGAAACACAGCTTGAAAAAGAAACCAGACCTCGTGATTCGATAGAAAATGTTCACAAAGGGCACTTCATTCTCACGTGCAGAACTCATTTCATGTTGAATATTTTTTAGGAATCTGGTAAAACTATAAGGTGCTGTATTATTTCCTATTACTATTCGCTCAACATCGTTGAGTTGAAAAGTTGATTTTTGGCTCAAATGTCGTCATTCGCTTAGTGGACGCTCGTTCTCCTTGTTGATAATGGCGAAAATGAGCCAAAAATCATGAAAGAAACGTATATAAGAGTAACGATTGTTAAGCAACACCTTCGTTGTGCACTTCCTCTACTCTCACTTAAGAGATGCCTGAATGGATCACATACTAGCCTCTCACAGGATCTCAACAAACTCTTTCTCTCTTTCTTTTTTTCTAAACGGATGACCTATAAGCAACTTCTCTTTGTTGTTTTTATGAATCTTCTTGCACTTATTTCATATCAAATCGGGAAAACCCCATAATCATTTAAAAAGTGTGGTGTCAACATGGCAGTAAATATATCAGAATTAGAACAAATGACATTAAAAGAGCTTTATGAACAGGCAAGACTGTACAAAGTCTCTTATTATAGTAAGTTGAACAAACGAGAGCTTGTTTTTGCCATTTTAAAAGCACAAGCAGAACAATCAGGGCTTCTTTTTATGGAAGGCATTCTTGAAATTATTTCATCGGAAGGATTTGGCTTCCTTCGACCGATTAATTATTCGCCAAGCGCAGAGGATATTTATATTTCAGCCTCTCAAATTCGCAGATTTGATTTGCGGAACGGCGATCGCGTTTCGGGTAAGGTGCGTCCTCCAAAAGAAAATGAACGTTACTACGGCCTTCTGCACGTCGCGGCAGTAAACGGGGAAGACCCTGATTCTTCAAAAGAACGTGTTCACTTCCCAGCGCTCACACCGCTATATCCTGAGAAGAGAATGAATTTCGAAAATAAATCAGGCAACCTTTCTACTCGAATTATCGATATGATTTCACCGGTAGGGTTTGGTCAGCGTGGTCTGATCGTAGCACCGCCAAAAGCCGGGAAAACGATGCTTCTGAAGGAAATTGCGAATAGTATTACAACAAACCACCCTGAAACGGAATTAATCGTCCTTCTTATCGATGAGCGACCTGAGGAAGTAACGGATATTGAGCGTTCCGTTGATGGTGATGTCGTTCACTCAACGTTTGATGAAACGCCAGATAATCATATTAAAGTAGCAGAACTTGTTCTCGAACGTGCCATGCGCTTAGTGGAGCATAAGAAAGATGTTGTGATTCTTCTTGATAGTATTACACGTCTCGCTCGTGCTTATAACCTTGTGATTCCTCCAAGCGGACGTACCCTTTCTGGTGGGATAGATCCTGCTGCTTTCCACCGTCCAAAGCGCTTCTTTGGTGCTGCAAGAAACATTGAAGAAGGCGGAAGCTTGACGATCTTAGCGACGGCGCTTGTGGAAACAGGCTCGCGTATGGATGACGTGATTTATGAAGAATTTAAAGGAACAGGTAACATGGAGCTTCATCTTGATCGTCGTCTTGCAGAACGTCGTGTCTTCCCTGCGATTGATATTCGTCGATCTGGTACGCGTAAAGAAGAGTTGCTTCTTCCGAAAGAACAGCTTGAAATGTTATGGACAATACGTAAGAGCATGGACGATTCCTTTGAATTTGTCGATAACTTCTTGAAGCGCTTGAAGAAAACAAAAGAAAATCGCGAGTTTTTTGATCTGTTTGAGAAGGAAAAAAGCGGTTCTTCCAGATAGGTTAGGAAAGGATTTCGTCACAAGATGATCAATTGCATTGTTATAGACAGCCTGCTATAATACGTCTATGTGTGCAGAAGCTAAAAGGGCACTCCCTTTTAGCTTCATTTAACTCTGGTTCCTCAGGAATCAGGGCGGAAGGAGATGAAATTCATGAAACAAGCGATTCATCCTGGTTATGAAACCATTATGGTTAAATGTGCTTGCGGTAACGAATTCGAAACTGGATCTACAAAACAGGACGGCATGAGCGTAGAGGTTTGCTCTGAGTGCCATCCATTCTATACTGGACGTCAGAAATTTAATGACGCTGGTGGACGCGTAGATAAGTTTAGAAAAAAATACAACCTAAAAGGTTAATGATAGAACAGGCAAGTTTTTACTCCTTGCCTGTTTTTTAACTCAGTTGAAGACCTACTTGTAGGAAGAAACGGTTTAGCAAACGATTTGTTCATCCGTTTCTTCCTATAATGGATGTCTTACTAAGAAGATTGAATTAGAAAATTGGTGAGTGAGTAGTGTGACCACCCTTGCCATCAATAATAGGATGAAGGTATACGCAAAATAAGGACTGCGCTGATCAGTCATTTTTTTATGCTTATGCTGGGAAAGGAGAAGCGGTTGAATGCATGTTATGAAGTACAGCGGCTGGATTGAGGTTGTTTGCGGAAGTATGTTTTCTGGGAAGTCGGAAGAATTAATTCGTCGTGTGAGACGAGCGACATACGCCAAGCAAAAAGTCCAGGTGTTTAAACCAAAAGTGGATAACAGATATAGCGAAGAATCTGTTGTATCTCATAATGGAATGTCTGTCATCGCTGTTCCGGTTGATCATTCACAGGCGATCCTGGACCGCGTTTCAGAAGACACGGATATGGTAGCGGTTGACGAAGTCCAATTTTTTGATGAGGGCATTGTCGATGTCGCTCAGCAACTTGCCGATGAAGGTGTTCGTGTGATTGTAGCAGGGTTGGATCAAGATTTCCGTGGTGAAGCATTTGGGCAGGTTCCTAAGCTCTTAACGGTTGCTGAATCGGTTACGAAGCTTCAAGCGATCTGTGTCGTGTGTGGTTCTCCAGCAAGTCGTACGCAGCGCCTTATTGATGGTAAGCCTGCTCATTATGAAGATCCAATCATTCTTGTCGGGGCATCCGAGTCGTATGAGCCTCGCTGTCGTCATTGTCATAAGGTACCAGGCAAGCCAACGGCACGAGATAATCAAGAACAAAAAATTTCTAAGTAAGTCCGGGGAACCGGGCTTTTTTTTGTGCTTTTAAAAGCACTTTTCAAAAAGAATGAACGGTTAAGAAAGACCCGGATTGAATCTTCCCTAGTTCACTTGGGCACCTTAAAAACAGGAGGTGACGAACTGATGAGAAGAATGACCTGGATGATGCTAGCGTTTGTGTTACTTGTGTCAGCCTGTTCGCCGCTCAAGCCGCCAGAAGCAAATGGGCAGGCGGGAGAAGGGCAAAAGTTAAATACGGATATTAACTTAAACCCACAGTCCTATCGAAATATGAGTGTAGATAAGCCAACGATCAGTGATGATCAGGATAAAATTCGAGAAGTGGTCGAAGCGGAAGGTTTCGATGCTGGACTGATTTCAATTACAGGGAATCATGCATGGGTAAATGTAAAGTTCACCAATAAACAAGAAGCGGAATTAACGAATCAGAAAAAAACGCTAGCGGCTAAAATTTATCAAGCCGTTCCAAGATACAAAATTCACGTCCGAGCAAGATAAAACCCTCTCAACAATGAGAGGGTTGTTTTCATTAATGCTGTGCTCGTCTTGCTGCTTGTTGCAACGGATCCCAGACGCTATTATAAGGGGGTGCGTACGCCAGATCGAGATCCTCGATGTCATGAAGCGTCATCTGGTGATAGAGGGCGGTAGCAAGGACATCGACGCGCTTATCTACACCATACTTTCCAATGAACTGTCCGCCAAGAATGCGTTCGTTATCTTCTCTGAAAATGATTTTAACACAAAGTTCACGTGCTTCAGGATAGTAACCAGCGATGTCTGTCGCCTCTGTGGAGCAGCTAGCAAACGGTAAGTTCAGTTCTTCTGCTTCACTTGTTGAAAGGCCTGTCCGTCCAAGTGTTAGACCGAAGAATTTAATAACGGAAGTGCCGACAATTCCTTTAAATGTGTTTGGCTGGCCGATCATATTCAGTCCGGCAATTCGCCCCTGTTTATTCGCCGTCGTTCCAAGAGGAACAAAATCATCACGTTCTTTGACACGATGATAATGTGTCGCGCAATCACCAGCCGCGTATACGTCTTTCTTGCTCGTTTCCATGTAGCGATTTACCTGTATTGCTCCATTGGAAGCTGTGTGAAGACCACATTCCTTAAGGAAACCAGTATTAGGCTTTACCCCAACAGACACGAGCACGAGATCTGCCTCATATTCGCCTTTATCTGTTACAATCTTTTTCACGCGCTTGTCCCCTTTAAATGATTGCACACCTTCGTTTGTATGAACGGCCACTTCGTTTCGCTCGGCTTCATCGTGAATCATCTTAGCCATGTCTTCGTCAAAAATGCTAGCAAGGTGTGGCCCTAGTTCAATGATGCGCACATTTTTACCAAGTTCACGGAACGTCTCCGCCATTTCAAGTCCGATGTAGCCGCCTCCAATGACAGCTACATTTTGAACCGAGTCATCTAGGTCACTGATCACCTTCTCCGCATCAGGAATCGTTTTTAATGTATGTATTCCTTCAAGGTCGATTCCTTCCCAGTCTGGTTTAACAGGACTAACCCCGGTCGCTATGAGCAGCTTGTCGTAAGTTTCTGTGAAGTGTTCACCTGATTCTAAATGGATTCCTTTGACCCGTTTCTTTTCAGTATCCACGTTTGTTACTTCATGGTACACGCGGGCATCAATGCCATACTTCTCTCGAAACGTATCCACGGATCTGGCGATAAGGTTATCACTTGATTCAATTTTTCCACTTATGACATAAGGTAATCCACATTGTCCATAAGAGTAAATATTCCCCTTCTCAAGCGTGACGACCTCTGCTTCCTCATCATTTCGAATAATTTGCATCGCTGCACTCATACCAGCTGCATCTCCACCAATAATGACAAACTTCATCTATAAGCAGCCCCTTTCCTAATCGTTCGGTCTACTCCCAGTTTACCCTGAATAAATGATGTTAAAGCTATTTTTGCTTTTGACCTGTGAAATGTCCTATACTATAATTAGAATGTTATGCAACGAAAACGAGGTGAAAGATCTTGTTAGACCGTTTAGAAATAGTAGAAGAACGTTATGATAAGTTAAATCAATTGTTGAGTGATCCAGAAGTCATTAATGACACGACGAAACTCCGAGAATATTCCAAAGAGCAAGCAAGCCTTGAGGAAACCGTTCAGGTGTATCGTGAATATAAGGAAATTCTCGAAGGCATTCAAGATGCGAAAGCGATGCTTGAGGAAGAAAAAGATGCAGAAATGCGTGAAATGGTGAAGGCTGAGCTTTCTGAGCTTACACCAAAAGAAGAAGAGTATGCAGAACGCTTACGAGTGCTGCTTCTTCCGAAAGACCCGAATGATGATAAGAACGTTATTATCGAGGTTCGCGGAGCAGCTGGTGGAGACGAAGCTGCACTATTTGCTGGCGACTTGTACAAAATGTACAGCCGCTTTGCTGAAATGCAAGGTTGGAAGTCTGAAGTGATTGAATCAAGTTCGACCGAGCTCGGCGGTTTTAAAGAGATTATCTTTATGATCAACGGCGCCGGCGCTTATTCAAAAATGAAGTATGAGAATGGAGCACACCGCGTTCAGCGCGTTCCGTCAACAGAATCAGGTGGTCGTATTCATACGTCTACAGCAACAGTTGCGGTACTGCCTGAAGCAGAAGAAGTAGAAGTTGAGATTCATGACAAAGATATCCGTGTGGATACCTTTACGTCTAGTGGACCGGGTGGACAGAGTGTAAATACAACGATGTCAGCCGTTCGTTTAACGCACTTACCAACAGGCGTAGTCGTTTCCTGTCAGGATGAAAAGTCCCAAATCAAGAACAAAGAAAAAGCGATGAAGGTTCTTCGTGCTCGTGTGTATGATAAGTTCCAGCAGGAAGCACAGAAAGAGTACGACGATAACCGTAAATCAGCTGTAGGTACTGGTGATCGTTCTGAACGTATTCGCACGTACAACTTCCCACAAAACCGTGTAACGGATCACAGAATTAACCTGACGATCCAGAAGCTTGATCAGATTCTTCAAGGGAAACTTGATGAGTTCATTGATGCGCTCATTACTGAAGAGCAAACGCGCTTAATGGCGGAAGCTGGAGAGTGACCCTATGACGACTGTATTCGAAGCCCTTAAATGGGCTTCTTCTTTTTTAGAGAAGCACGGACGTGAAGCATCGGCAGCTGAATGGTTAATCAAGCATGAGTTAAACGTCTCAAGAACGGAACTATTACTTCAAATGCAGGATGAAATGCCGAATTTCCCTAGTTTTGAAGCGAAAATAAACGAGCATGCGCGTGGCATTCCCGTTCAGCATATTGTTGAAAAAGAAGAGTTCTACGGAAGAACCTTTCGTGTGAATCATCATGTGCTCGTGCCAAGACCTGAAACAGAAGAGCTTGTGCAAGGCATTCTGTCTCGAGCAAAAGCACTGTTCTCAGATCCAGCAAGAGCAACGATCGCCGATATTGGTACGGGAAGCGGAGCTATTGCGATTAGTCTTGCCTTAGAACTTCACAACCAAGATGTGACCGCTGTGGATATTTCAGAGGAGGCGCTTAAGGTAGCAAAGGAAAACGCGCAACGGTTAGAGGCGCCGATTTCATTTCTTCACGGTGATTTACTTCAGCCGCTAGAAGGACGAAAACTCGATATTGTCGTATCAAATCCTCCTTATATTTCAGAAGAAGACTATGCGAATCTTGATTCGTTAGTGCGTGATCATGAACCGATTCAAGCGCTCGTTGGGGGAGAAAATGGCTACGAACTTTATCGCCGTCTTGCGGAAGGACTACCGAAGCTGATCGCTTCGCCAGGGTTAATTGGATTTGAGGTAGGCGAAAAGCAGGCGCGAAAGGTTGCTGCGATGCTCGAAGCCTCTTTTGGTGAGAGCATTCAGGTCGAAGTTGTAAACGATATAAGTGGAAAAGAACGGATGGTATTTGGGATTGTGAAGTAACCCTGTCGATTCTACTCGCATTCTGGTGAACAGTTCTACGTTTAAATCGTACGAATCTGGCCAGAATGAGAGCTAGAAGGGACGGGATACAAGATGAATCAAAAAGGACTTATTAATCTATTAATCTCATTTTTTATTCTTGCTTCAAGTCTCCAAGGTTCGGGTATTGTGAAAGCAAATCAGCAGATCATTCCAGACGAAGCGATTCGTCTTCGCATTTTAGCCAATAGTAATAGTGAGGAAGACCAGACTGTAAAGCGTAGCATTCGCGATGAAGTGAACAAATCCATTAATACGTGGGTTGCTGACTTAACTTCTATCGAAGCGTCGCGACGTGTGATTAAAAGTCATTTGAACGAAATTGAAGCGATTGTAAAAAAAGAGCTTAATCAGATTGGAAGCAATGAATCATTTTCTGTTTCTTTTGGAGAAGTCGCTTTTCCAACAAAGCTGTATGGAGACTTTGTTTATCCTGCCGGTGATTACGAGGCCGTTTTAATTACCATTGGGGAAGGGCTTGGGGATAACTGGTGGTGCGTTTTATTCCCACCTCTTTGTTTCCTTGATTTCTCAAATGGGGACGCCGTTCAGGCGGCAGACGATGCGCCGGCAGAAGAGCCAGCAGAAGAAGTGGAAGTCGATTTCTTCCTAGTGAAAATCATTGATTCGATTGTGGATTGGGTGAAAGGAATTTTCAGCTAACAGGTCTATTCTCCTCTTTCAGCGCATAAGACCATAACAGAACGGTTTTATGAACAACGTGAAGGAGGAGATTCATTTGTTTCTTGTTCGAAAAGCAACGTCAGAAGATGCCGAAGCTGTTTGGGGGTTTATCTCAAGGTCCGGATTGAATGTGGACGGGCTCCCTGCTATTGAGTCCTTTCTACTCGCAGAATCAGATACGAAAGAATTGCTTGGTGTGATCGGGCTTGAAACAATCGGTACATCAGGACTCTTAAGGGCACTCGTATTAAATCGTTCTCAATCGACCTCTGAACGGCTATTACGTTTTTTTGATCAGGTCGTTCTTTTTGCGAAAAAAGCGAACTTGGACGAGTTGTTTCTTACTTCCAAAGAAGAGTCATTTTTCTTTAAAGTTTTCGGTTTCTCGACAATTTCTTTCGAAGAAGTTCCGACGTTAGTAAGGGAAAATGAGCTGTTTTCCAAACAGTCAGAGCAGCGAGTCATCATGAGAAAACGATTGAACTAGGTATTCTCATCAACAAGGTTATGCACAATCCGAACATACGTTATCCACATTATGTGGATATATGCTCCCTTAGCGGAAGGAAGCGTTTTTACGAATTGTGTAGAATTCTGTGGAAAGATCATAGATTATCCCGAAATAAGCGGGTTTATGAGCATTTTTAGAATAAGAAGGTGAAGAAAGTGGAAGGTATCCACACAAATGTTTGGTATGTGGATGAAAATGTGGATAGTGAAAATGATTATCCACAGATCGTGGAAGCTGCCAATTGTTTACAACGTAATGAAGTCGTCGCTTTTCCAACTGAAACCGTCTATGGACTCGGTGGGAATGCGTTATCCGAAGAAGCTGTAGCAAAAATATTTAGTGCAAAAGGCCGGCCGGCTGATAATCCACTGATTGTACATGTAGCGAGTCGTCCACATGTGGAAAAGTTAGTAACACATATTTCAAAACAAGCAGATGACTTAATGAATGCATTTTGGCCAGGGCCGCTAACCATTGTGTTACCTGGTGGTAAAAGCGTTGCTCAAAATGTGACGGCGGGCCTTGATACGGTGGCGATCCGTATGCCGGATCATCCGGTAGCACTTGCATTGTTAAAGGCTGCTAACTTACCGCTAGCAGCACCAAGTGCAAATTTATCAGGGAAACCAAGTCCAACAACGGCTCAACACGTTGTTCATGATTTAAGCGGAAGAATTGCAGGAATTGTGGACGGCGGTTCAACGGGCGTAGGACTAGAGTCGACGGTTGTGGATTGTTCGGGCGATCGTGTTACGATCCTTCGTCCAGGCGGTGTGACAAAAGAACAGCTAGAAGAAGTGGTAGGAGAAGTAATCATCGATCCAGCCCTAAGTGATGAAGGGCAAAGACCGAAGTCTCCTGGTGTGAAGTACAAGCATTATGCGCCAACGGCTCCGGTTACGCTTGTGGATGGATCGATTTCATACTTGCAGTCGATTGTGGACAAGCGTAGAGCGGAAGGAGTAAAGGTTGGGGTTCTTGCAACTGAGGAATCGAAAGCAACCTATCGGGCCGATGTCATTATTCCGTGCGGTACACGAGAAGACCTCATCTCCGTTGCGAACCGTTTATATGATGTCTTACGTCAATTTGATGAAGCTGATGTGGATGAAATATATAGTGAAGTGTTTTCACAAGATGGCGTCGGAGCAGCCGTGATGAACCGGCTATCAAAGGCAGCCAGCAACCGTGTCATCAGGGAATAGCAAAAACCCGCTCTAATCGAGCGGGTTTTTTTATGCGCTATTTGCTTGTTTTCTCAACGAATTCTTTCACCATTTGTGGTGTTACGTAAGAGCGTGATGGGATGCTTCCCTGCTTGGCAAGCTCATTTATTTGAGCGGAAAGCTCATTAATGCGCTCTGTTGTAAAGGATTCATTTGCTTTACATAATTGAACGGCATGAGAAATGGCTTCTTCACGTTCTTTATCTAACTGAATAAACAAGTTAATTTCACGGTTCTTTTGACTAAGCTGATTCGATATCCCTTTGTGAACGCTCATAGTATTAGTTCCTCCAATTTTGCTCAATCATTACTAAAACATTACCCTTAAAGAGTCCTACGTAATCTATTATTCATTCTTTCCCTTCTATTTTCAAGAGGACGTGCATAAAAGTTGAATAGCACGTCCCGGGAGGAGATGGAATGATTTCCACTGCGTTAATCGGAGAGCTGGCAACTTTAAGCATAATGGCATTTGCTCTCGGTATGGATGCTTTTTCAGTTGGTCTTGGCATGGGCATGATTCCACTTCGTCTCCGCCAAATTGCTAAAATTGGCGTGGTGATTGGACTGTTTCATATGGGGATGCCGCTAGCCGGGATGCTCATTGGTCGCGTTCTTTCAGAACACTTTGGCACGGTAGCAACGATGGTCGGCGGCGGCCTATTGCTGTTGCTTGGTATTCAAATGGGACTTTCCTCGCTTTCATCGAGCGATAAACCGTTTGTAACCCCTGTGGGCTTTGGCTTGCTTGTTTTTTCGTTAAGCGTGAGCCTCGATAGCTTTTCCGTTGGATTAAGTCTGGGAATTTACGGGGCCAGAGTTTTTATCACGATCTTGTTATTTGGCCTGTTCAGCATGCTTTTAACCTGGTCCGGATTAATGATGGGTCGGAAGTTTCAGCGATGGATCGGTTCTTACAGCGAACTTCTCGGCGGGTGTATCTTATTTTGCTTTGGACTAAAGCTATTGATTCTTTAATGCGGATTGGGGGATTGAGAGTTTGGCCAATAAAAATGGATTTTGGACAATATATGGCGAGTTTAGCCAATAAAAATCAAATTTGGCCAATAAGATCAGATTTTAGCCAATAAAACAGTTCCAGGGAGGCTGATCGCGCACTCCCTGGTAAGATTTACTCCGTAATTCCCTGTAAAAGCTTCGCGTACGGCGAATCGGCTGGCAGCATGATGACGGTTTCGTCATTCAATGTGGTTTTATACGACTCAAGCGTGCGGTAAAGCTCGTAAAAATCGGGATCCTTGCTGAATGCTTTGTTGTAAATCTTCGCCGCTTCCGATTCGCCTTCTGCGCGAATTTCTTCCGCATCAGCATCGGCTTTAGCGAGAATGGTATCTACCTCTTTATCCGTTTCAGCTTTAATTCGATCCGAGTCGGCATCCCCTTGCGATAAATATTCCTGGGCTTTTGACTCACGCTCTGAAATCATACGCTGGAAAACAGACTGTTCGTTCGCATCAGGAAGGTCAGTTCGCTTCATGCGCACATCGGTTACCTGAATGCCGTATGAGTCGCGTTCAAGCAATTCATTCACGCGCTCGCGCACATTGTCATTAAAACTACCTCGATTGGATTTTTCCTCATTAATAATCTGATCGTACTCAAGTTGACCAAGTTCTGAGCGGATAACAGAGAAAATAAATTCGCCCATTTTGGCTTCAGCATTTTCGATGGTCCTTGCGTTAGAAATCATATCCTGTGGATTACTAACAGACCAGACCGCATAGTTATCCACTGTCATACGCTTTTTATCTTTCGTTGTAATTTCTTCTGGATTTACATCATAAAGCATTTGGTATTTTGGAAGTGTCGTGACGGATTGAATAAAAGGTACTTTTAACTTTAACCCAGGTTCTGTTTCAATCTTCACAACGTCCCCGAATTGACGAATCACTTTATACTCGCCTTCCTTTACCACAAACAGCGTACTGAAAATCCCGCCAATAAGAATAAGGAGAGCAACGATGAGCAAGATGCTTTTAACAATTTTACCTGGGTTCATTTTACGGCGGTGTTCATCGAGATTAAAAATGTTCTCACTCATTCTTTTCACTCTCCTTTTGCTTTGGCGCTTCACTTGCTTTATCCTTTGCCGGTTGAATCGGCAAATATTTCACGGTGTCTCCGCCTTCATCGGTAATATAGATTTTTGTATCAGGCAGCACATCTTCAAGTGTTTCTAGGACAAGACGTTGTCTTGTAATCTCAGGGTTATTTTTGTATTCATTGTAGAGAGCGTTAAATGTAGCGACATCTCCTCGTGCCTGCTCAATTCGCTGCGCTTTTTCACCTTCTGCTTTTGAAATGCGCGCATCTTTTTGACCTTCTACAACGTTCAGTTCCTGGTTTTTATATTTCTTCGCTCCGTAAATCGTCGTTTCTTTTTGTTCCCGTGCATCCACTACATTCGTAAACGCTTTTCGTACTTCATCGTTTGGTAATTCAACGTCTTGAAGTTTTACATCAAGAATGGAAATACCAATATCATAGCGATCAATCAATTTTGTAAGGATGTCTCGTACGTTGCCTTCAATTTCTGCCTTTCCTGATGTGAGGGCTTCATCGATTTCAGAGCTTCCAATTACACCTCTTAAAGATGCGGAAGTTGCGTTATACAGGATTTCTTTTGGTTCATCTGAGTAATATAAGTATTGTTTTGGATTTGTAATGCGCCACTGGACAACGAGGTCAGCGAGAACAATATTTTCGTCACCAGTAACCATTTTTGTTTCTTCTGGGTAATCCACGATCTTCCCCTCTTCTTCATCGTAGCCGAACGTTAAACTGAATGTTTCTCTTGGTAAAACGTCGACCTGTTGAATGGGCCATGGTAATTTAAAGTGAAGACCGGCATCGCTAATTTCTTCATCCACTTTACCGAATGTCATAATCACAGCCTGCTCGGATTCATCCACGGTATACCAACTTGTAACGAGGATGACACCAAGGATAAGAAATAGAACGATGGATCCTGCTAAAAGTACAATTTTTCTTTGTGACATGCGACTTTCCCCCCTTGATTGGCTTCTAACAAGTATTACGTTCAGATGACAAAAAGGTTTCAGAACTTCCAGTCTTTTTCTCCACGTGGGAGGGGTGGATTTATCCCGTTCCATCTTTCATAATAAGAAGAGAAGGGAAGTGGACAAGGTGAGAGTTGTATTTGTGTGTACAGGTAACACATGCCGCAGTCCAATGGCGGAAGTGATTTTAAAAAATAAAAACGACAAAATCGAAGCGAAGTCAGCAGGCGTTTTTGCAGCAAATGGCGCACCGGCAAGTCGTCAGGTTGAAATTCTTTTAGAAGAGAAAAACGTCCCTTTTACGCATACGGCAAAAATGCTGGACCGAGAGCTCGCCGAATGGGGCGATCTGCTTTTAACAATGACGAGTAGCCACAAAGCGCTCGTGTTACGGGATTTTCCAGAACTTGCTCATAAGGTGTATACCTTGAAGGAATATGCCGCAACTGAAAATGAAAAGAAATATGATGCTTATCAGGAGAAGGCGGCAGAAATTGAAATGAAGAGAGCGGCTTTTCTTCATGACATCACAAAGCTGGATACAGAAAAACAAGCGGAAAAGCGTCAGCAGTTCGAAGCAGAAATGAGAAAAGAGTTAAATGACTTGCAAGCGCTTGAACAAGCGTTACCTTCAATGGATATATCGGATCCGTTTGGCGGTACCATTGAACAATATCGATTAACGTACCGTGAAATTGAAGAAGCGATTGAGCGAATGATTGAGCGTCTCAATGAAGAAGAGTTGGAGGGATAGTGATGAAAGTAGCCGTAGGTGCTGATCATGCGGGTGTAAAGATTAAGGAAGACATTCTTCATGTCATTAAAGAGTTAGGGATGGAGCCGATTGATTTAGGTTGTGATTGCCATGATTCAGTTGATTACCCTGATTATGCGATACCTGTAGCTGAAAAAGTAGCAGCTGGCGAAGCGGATCGCGGCATTTTGATTTGTGGTACAGGAATTGGAATGTCCATTGCAGCAAATAAGGTAAGCGGCATTCGCTGTGCGCTGGTTCATGACCTGTTTAGTGCAAAAGCAACGAGACAGCACAATGATTCAAATGTTTTAGCAATGGGAGAGCGGATCATTGGACCGGGTCTTGCAACGGAGATTGCGAAAGTCTGGCTTGAGACAGAATATGAAGCAGGACGTCACGCGAAGCGAGTCGGTAAAATTACGGAATATGAGGCAAAGGCATAAGGAGGCGTTATCTGTGAATGAACAAACAGCGCGTCAAATCACACATCATACGTTAGAAGCACTTCAGGATCTTCAACTGGATGCGCGTCTTTCCCGCCGTCACCTGCTTGTGGTTGGAATGAGCTCAAGCGAAGTCATCGGTCAGCGAATTGGAACGGCCGGTACGATTTCAGCGGCAGAGGCGATTTTTGAAAGTGTGAAAGCCTTCCAACAAGAAACGGGTGTTCAGCTTGCTTTTCAATGCTGTGAGCATTTGAATCGAGCTCTTGTTGTAGAGCGTGAAACCGCTGAAGCAAGAGGCTACGATATTGTAGCTGCGATTCCAACCACAAGAGCAGGCGGTTCAATGGCAACTCATGCTTATGCAAATATGAGTGACCCTGTACTTGTGGAGTTTATTTCTGCAGATGCTGGGATTGATATTGGTGATACGTTTATTGGTATGCACATACGCCATGTCGCAGTACCTGTGAGAGGAAGACATACGTCGATCGGCGAGGCTCACCTCACAATGGCACGCTCAAGACCAAAGTTAATTGGTGGAGAACGGGCTTCCTATCCAGGGAAGAACGAGCACTGCTTTTAGACTAAAAACCGAACATTAATTTAGTTCGTTTATCTAATATACGGATACGAACTTCTGTGGTACAATGCAATCGAGATGAAATACGAACTGTTCGTGTTTACGAATGGTAATTTGTGTGGGATGGAAAGGGGATATCAATGCAAAACCTAGCAAAGCAGGATCAAGAACTTTTACAGGCAATGAAAGATGAGCTTGGCAGACAGCGCAGCAAGATTGAACTTATCGCATCAGAGAACTTTGTATCAGAAGCCGTAATGGAAGCACAAGGATCAGTTTTAACAAACAAGTATGCGGAGGGCTATCCAGGCCGACGTTATTACGGTGGCTGTGAATATGTCGATGTCGCTGAAAATATTGCAAGAGACCGTGCGAAGCAGTTATTTGGAGCAGAGCACGTGAACGTACAGCCTCACTCAGGCGCACAAGCCAACATGGCTGTTTATTTCACGATTCTTGAGCAGGGTGATACGGTTCTTGGAATGAACCTTTCCCATGGTGGTCATTTGACGCACGGAAGCCCTGTCAACTTCAGTGGCGTCCAGTATAACTTCGTTGAGTATGGCGTCGATAAAGACTCCCACCGTATTGACTACGAGGATGTTCTTGAAAAAGCAAAAACCC
Organism: Bacillus sp. RAR_GA_16; assembly: GCF_020165985.1. Taxonomy (GTDB): domain Bacteria; phylum Bacillota; class Bacilli; order Bacillales; family Guptibacillaceae; genus Guptibacillus. The sequence continues at coordinate 123,182 of NZ_JAIUKZ010000001.1, read as the reverse complement.
ATCGTCCAAAACTAATTGTTGCGGGGGCAAGTGCTTATCCGCGCGAAATTGATTTTAAACGATTCCGTGAAATTGCGGATGAAGTAGATGCTTACTTGATGGTTGATATGGCCCATATTGCAGGTCTTGTTGCAACAGGACATCATCCAAACCCAGTGCCACACGCCCATTTCGTAACGACGACTACTCATAAAACACTTCGTGGACCGCGTGGCGGCATGATTCTTTGTAAAGAAGAATTTGCGAAGAAAATTGATAAGTCGATTTTCCCTGGTATTCAAGGAGGACCACTGATGCACGTGATTGCTGCAAAAGCGGTGGCTTTCGGTGAAGCTCTTTCTGATGATTTTAAAGCTTATTCTGAAAAGGTTGTAGCGAACGCTAGAAAACTTGCTTCAGCGCTTGAAAAGGAAGGCATTGATCTTGTGTCAAACGGAACGGATAATCACCTTGTCCTCCTCGATTTACAAAGCCTTGATTTAACAGGGAAAGTGGCTGAAAAAGCACTTGATGATATTGGCATTACAACGAACAAAAATACGATTCCATTCGATCCCCAAAGTCCATTCGTCACGAGCGGCCTTCGTATTGGTACAGCAGCCGTTACGTCACGCGGATTTGGAGAAACAGAGATGGAAGAGATCGCAAGTATCATTGGTGATGTGTTGAAGCAGCATGAAAATGCGGACGCTCTTCAAAAAGCAGCGAAGCGTGTGCAAGAGCTTACTGACAAATTCCCGATGTATGAAAACCTTTCTTATTAAATAGACACTGACGCCGGGAGATCATCACATCCCGGCGTTTTTCTAAAAGGAAGGGCGTTCGTTATTTAATGGGAAGAGCGTGAATATTTCATCATCTCTGAAAGCCTTGAATCAATCCACGTTTTTCTGTAAAATTGCGAAGAAGATTTAGGAACGAAACCAAAACGAAAAGGGGAGTGCATACGATGGGTAAAGTATACGTGTTCGATCATCCGTTGATTCAGCATAAGCTTACATACATTCGCGATGAGAAAACAGGAACGAAGGAGTTCCGTGAACTTGTGGATGAAGTAGCAGCGTTGATGGCTTATGAAATTACAAGAGAGCTTCCAACGGAAGAAGTGATGGTGAAAACTCCTGTAACGGAAGCGAAATCAAAAGTTCTTTCAGGTAAAAAGCTTGGACTAGTTCCCATTCTGAGAGCTGGGCTTGGTATGACAGACGGAATCCTTAAGTTGATTCCTGCCGCAAAAGTAGGTCACGTTGGTCTTTACCGTGATCCTGAAACGCTTCAACCGGTAGAATACTATGTGAAGCTTCCTGCTGACATTGAAGAACGTGAATTCATCGTGATTGATCCGATGCTTGCAACAGGTGGTTCTGCAGTTGAAGCGATCAACTCCCTTAAGAAACGTGGAGCAAAAAATATTAAAATGATGTGTCTGATCGCAGCCCCTGAAGGTGTAGAACTTCTGAATGAAGCGCACCCTGATGTAGACATTTACATCGCCGGTCTTGATGAGAAGCTAAACGAAAAAGGATACATTGTCCCAGGTCTTGGCGATGCCGGAGACCGTTTATACGGAACAAAATAAGTACGAAAAATCTCTTCCTAAATTGGAAGAGATTTTTTCGTTGTAACGTCCTAAAATGTGATGAAAAAGTGACAAATTCCGTCTTAAATGACAGGGAATGATTCCCTGTTTTCTCTGAATAACACAACTCTGCTCGTGAAAGCGTTACTATCCTTGGTATTACAGGGTTTTTTAAGCATTTTTCTATTTGTGAATTTGATCACACCATTTCCCCGAAACGCATTGACATCAAGTACACCCTATTGTAGACTTACAAAGGGTATAGTGATAAGGTTTTCATTTACTCAAAACATCCTTTTCAATGACTCACCTTTATAGCAAAGGGGCGCTTTATTTGAAGGCGATGGCACTCTATACAACAATCCTTTCTTATCTTGTTGGATCGATCCTTGCGGGGGTATTTTTGGGAAGATGGATGGATCGTCTATTCGACACTTTTCCACTTTTTCTCATCATTGGTCTTTTGCTCGGTTTGGGCGGAGGAATTTATGGATTGGTTCGTCTTCTACATAAGTTTACAGGGGAAGATTAAATGACAGAATATACTCAAAGTTTTCGCCGCTACATGCAATTTACCCTGTATTTGCTCGCCATTTTCGTAATGGGTTGGGGAATTACCTCCTATAAAGCATTATTCCTCGGGTTAATTCTTGGCACCATTTTCAGTATTTACAACCTATTTAATATGTTTCGAAAGATCAATCGTCTTGGTGAAGCTGCTGCAGAAGGTAAAAAGGCAAAATCGCTCGGTTTTCTAACGAGACTGGCCGTTGCAGGACTAGCCGTAGCCATTGCGACAAGATATCCGGAACATTTCAGCTTGCTAGGTGTGGTAATTGGGTTAATGATCACCTATATTATCATTCTCATAGATTTAATATCCAAAATACGCTTTAAGTAGGAAGAGAGGTGAAAAGCTGTTGGAACATCATGCACCTACACATGACTTTCTAGGACTTACTTTCAACCTTTCCAATGTTCTTATGATTACAATTGCTTCTGCTATTGTTTTTATTCTTGCTGTTGTAGCAACTCGCTCGTTAGCAATGCGTCCTACGGGATTGCAGAACTTTATTGAGTGGGTAATGGACTTTGTTAAAGGACTTATTGGAAGTACGATGGACTGGAAAACCGGTGGGCGCTTCCTGTTTCTCGGGATGACGCTACTCATGTATATTTTCGTATCAAATATGCTTGGTCTTCCATTTGCCATTTCGTTCAATGAAGAATTATGGTGGAAGTCTCCAACTGCAGACCCGACAATCACGCTAACTCTAGCAACGATGGTCGTGGTGCTTACACACTATTATGGTGTGAAAATGAAAGGACCTAAGGAATACGGAAAAGGGTTTGTTAGCCCGCTTAAATTCTTATTCCCGTTTAAGTTAATTGAGGAATTCTCTAATACATTAACGCTTGGTCTTCGACTTTATGGAAACATTTACGCTGGTGAAATCCTACTAGGACTTCTAGCTGGTCTTGGTGCTAGTGGATTTGGCGGAGCGCTTGGAGCCTTTCTTCCTATGCTCGCATGGCAAGGATTCAGTATCTTTGTCGGTACAATTCAAGCGTTTATCTTTACAATGCTAACAATGGTTTATATGGCACACAAAGTGGCAGATGACCACTAAACACTGGGTACAATGAGTTTTGATTATATAAAAACTATTTTATGAATTATAAGGAGGAAGTTTAGCATGGGTTTAATTGCAGCTGCAATTGCAGTAGGTTTAGCGGCAGTAGGTGCCGGTATTGGTAACGGTCTTATCGTAGGACGTACAGTAGAGGGAATCGCTCGTCAACCAGAACTTCGCGGAACTCTTCAAACAACAATGTTCATCGGTATCGCACTAGTTGAGGCATTGCCGATCATCGGTGTTGTTATTGCCTTCATCGTACTAGGTCAATAATTTAAGAACTTTATAGTGATGTTGGATCGTTTCATGATGGCGAAGAAAGTTTCGAAATGAAACCTTCGCCATTCGTTTTGTATGACCTCTGAAGGGAGTGAACACGGTGTTCAATAGTTTAATTCTAGGAGCAGGATTTGCTGCAGGAGATATCATTTATCAGCTTGTCGCATTTATTGTCCTTCTTGCGCTACTAAAGAAGTTTGCGTGGGGACCTCTGATGGGCATCATGAAAGAGCGTGAGCAGCACATTGCGAACGAAATTGATGCAGCTGAAAAGAATCGTAAAGAAGCAGAAGCTTTCTTGAATGAGCAGCGCGATGAAATGAAGCGTGTTCGTCAGGAAGCAAAAGCAATGCTTGAGAACCAAAAGCAAATGGCTGACCAAAAAGGTCAGGAAATGATCGAAGCGGCTCGTCTTGAGTCAGAACGTTTGAAAGAAGCAGCTACTGCTGAAATCAAACGTGAGCGTGAAAGTGCAGTTGCCTCTCTACGCGAGCAGGTTGCGTCACTATCCGTTATGATCGCTTCAAAAGTTGTTGAGAAGGAACTGGATGAGCGCGCTCAGAAGCAGCTAATCGATGAGTACCTTGATCAGGCAGGCGATCAGAAATGAGTAGAGATCTTGAAGTAATCGCAAAGCGTTATGCCGGTGCTCTTTTTGACATCGCTCGTGAGAACGATAACGTCGAGCAGGTCAAGAATGAGCTTGTCATCGTAAAGGATGTTTTTCATCAAACGCCGGATCTGATGAACGTGTTTGAACATCCGAAATTTACGACAGCACAAAAGAAAGAAATTGTCCAAACAAGCTTTGGATCTTCTTTATCACCAACGGTTATGAATACGCTTCTGACACTGATTGAAAGAAAGCGTGTGGCGATCGTTTTTGATCTTGTGAATCAATTTGAAAGACTGACGTATGAACAACAGCAAACAGCAGCAGCGAAAGTTTATTCTGTGAAGCCTCTAACGGAAGAGGAGCAGATGAGAGTTTCGACTGTATTTGCGAAACGAGTAGGCAAAACAACGCTTCGTATTGAAAATGTGATCGACCCTACTTTAATCGGTGGGATTAAAGTACGCGTCGGCAATCGCATTTTTGACGGAAGCATTAGCGGAAAACTTAAACGCATGGAACGAGAATTAGTTTCAGCGAAGAGCTAGAAGATAGGGGTGAATATGCATGAGCATCAATGCTGAAGAAATCAGTGCGCTGATCAAGCAGCAAATCGCAAATTATCAAACTGATATTAAAGTTGATGATGTTGGTACCGTTATCCAGATTGGTGATGGTATTGCTCGTGCCCACGGTCTCGATAACGTGATGGCAGGAGAGCTTGTTGAATTTTCAAACGGTGTTATGGGTATGGCTCAGAACCTAGAGGAGAGCAACGTTGGTATCATCATCCTTGGACCATACACTGAAATTCGTGAAGGCGATGAAGTACGTCGTACTGGACGCATCATGGAAGTTCCAGTCGGTGAAGAGCTTCTTGGCCGTGTTGTAAACCCACTTGGACAACCTGTTGATGGACAGGGCCCACTTGGTACAACAAAAACTCGTCCGATCGAAAGCCCAGCTCCAGGGGTTATGGATCGTAAATCAGTACATGAGCCACTTCAAACAGGAATCAAAGCAATTGACTCTCTTATTCCAATCGGACGCGGACAGCGTGAGCTTATCATCGGTGACCGTCAGACGGGTAAGACATCGATTGCGATCGATACAATTCTAAACCAAAAAGACGAAGATATGATTTGTATCTACGTTGCGATTGGTCAGAAAGAATCTACGGTACGCGGTGTTGTTGAAACGCTTCGTAAGCAGGGTGCCCTTGATTACACAATCGTTGTAACAGCTGGCGCATCTCAGCCATCTCCGCTTCTTTTCCTAGCGCCATATGCTGGTGTCACAATGGGTGAAGAATTCATGTATAACGGCAAGCACGTTCTTGTTGTATACGATGACTTAACAAAGCAGGCTTCTGCATACCGTGAACTTTCCCTACTACTTCGTCGTCCTCCAGGTCGTGAAGCATATCCAGGGGATGTATTCTATCTTCACTCACGCCTTCTTGAGCGTGCAGCGAAGCTTAGTGATGCAAAAGGTGCAGGTTCACTAACTGCCCTTCCTTTTATTGAAACACAAGCTGGTGACGTATCAGCTTATATCCCAACTAACGTTATCTCCATCACAGATGGACAGATCTTCCTTCAATCTGATCTCTTCTTCTCGGGTGTACGTCCAGCGGTTAACGCCGGTCTTTCCGTATCCCGTGTAGGTGGTTCCGCTCAGATTAAAGCGATGAAGAAAGTTGCGGGTACGCTACGTCTTGACCTTGCATCATACCGTGAGCTAGAAGCATTCGCTCAGTTCGGTTCTGACCTTGATAAAGCAACTCAAGCGAAGCTAAACCGCGGTGCTCGTACGGTTGAAGTTCTAAAGCAGGGACTAAATAAGCCACTTGCAGTTGAGAAGCAAGTTGCGATTCTTTACGCACTAACTCGTGGATTCCTTGATGATATCCCAGTTGGCGACATTCAGCGTTTTGAATCTGAAATGATGACATGGATCGAACACAATAAGAAAGAAATCTTCAATACAATTCGTGAAACAAAAGCTCTTCCTGATGAAAAAGAATTCAACGGTGCAATCGAAGAATTCAAAAAGAGCTTCGCAGTATCTGAATAAGAGGGATGCGGCGGAAACGCCGCGGCCAGCTTAAAAGGTGGTGAAATGAGTGGCATCTTTACGCGACATTAAGTCGAGAATTACGTCGACGAAGAAAACAAAACAGATTACAAAAGCGATGCAGATGGTTTCCGCTGCGAAATTGAACCGTGCTGAAATGAATGCAAAGTCATTCGTTCCATACATGGAGAAAATTCAAGAGGTTGTTGGAAGCATTGCGAATGGATCGAGCGGCGTACGTCATCCGATGCTAGAAAGCCGTGAAGTCAAGAAAACGGGTTATGTGGTCATCACATCAGACCGTGGACTTGCTGGGGCATACAATAGCTCGGTACTACGTCATGTCTATAGAACCATTAATGAGCGTCATAACTCTACAGATGAGTATGCAATTATTGTAGCTGGTAAAGTAGGGCTTTCCTTCTTTAAAAAGCGCGGAATGCCTGTTGTTGAAAGCATTGTTGGTCTTTCCGATCAGCCATCTTTCGCAGACATTAAAGACATTGCATCTCGAACAGTAGGTATGTTTGAAGATGGAGCTTTCGATGAGCTTTATCTTTACTACAACCACTATGTAAGTGCCATTCAGCAGGACTTAACAGAGAAGAAACTTCTTCCGTTAACGGATATTGAGACAGGTGGAGGCAAATCACTCGCAAGCTATGAGTATGAGCCGTCTGAAGAAGAAATTCTTGAAGTACTCCTTCCTCAATATGCTGAAAGCTTAATTTACGGAGCGCTTCTTGATGCGAAAGCAGCCGAGCACGCTTCCCGAATGACAGCGATGAGAAGTGCGACAGACAATGCGGACGATCTTATCGGCGATCTTACACTTTCTTACAACCGTGCTCGTCAGGCTTCGATTACTCAGGAACTAACTGAGATTGTAAGTGGGGCAGCGGCGTTAGAATAGAAATGGAATGAAATAGATAGTCTTAATTGCCAAATAAGGACGATTCTAGTTTTGGCAGCTTAAAGCAAGTTAGGAGGGAACAGGATGAACAAGGGATACATTACCCAGGTTATGGGTCCGGTTGTAGACGTTAAGTTTGAGAGCGGAAAGCTTCCAGAAATCTACAACGCCCTTAAAGTTAACTATATCGCTCAAACCGGTGCTGAAGAGAGCATCGAATTGACGCTTGAAGTCGCGCTTCACCTTGGCGATAACTCTGTTCGTACCGTAGCAATGGGTTCAACAGACGGTCTTGTACGTGGAGTTGACGCTCTCGATACAGGTGCACCAATCTCCGTTCCAGTTGGAGATATTACACTAGGACGTGTATTCAACGTACTAGGTGAGAAAATTGACCTTAATGAAGAGCTCGGCGAAGTACGCCGCGATCCGATTCATCGTCTAGCACCAGTATTCGAAAACCTTTCAACAACAACGGATATCCTTGAAACAGGAATTAAAGTAGTCGATCTTCTTGCACCATACGTTAAAGGTGGTAAGATCGGTCTCTTTGGTGGTGCCGGTGTAGGTAAAACGGTACTGATCCAGGAACTGATCAACAACATCGCACAAGAGCACGGCGGTATCTCTGTATTCGCAGGTGTTGGTGAACGTACGCGTGAAGGGAATGACCTTTACTACGAAATGACAGATTCTGGCGTTATTAAGAAAACGGCAATGGTCTTCGGTCAGATGAACGAACCACCAGGTGCACGTATGCGTGTTGCCCTTTCCGGTCTTACAATGGCAGAATACTTCCGTGATGAGCAAGGACAAGACGTTCTTCTCTTTATCGATAACATCTACCGCTTTACACAAGCTGGTTCTGAGGTGTCGGCATTGCTTGGACGTATGCCATCAGCAGTAGGTTACCAACCTACACTTGCGACTGAGATGGGTCAACTTCAAGAACGTATCACTTCTACAAATAAAGGTTCTGTTACTTCAATTCAAGCAATCTACGTACCAGCCGATGACTACACTGACCCGGCTCCGGCAACGACGTTTGCTCACCTTGATGCAACAACAAACCTTGAACGTAAACTATCTGAGCAAGGTATCTATCCTGCGGTGGATCCACTTGCTTCAACTTCTCGTGCGCTTTCTCCGGAAATTGTTGGAGATGAGCACTACAACACAGCGCGTGAAGTACAACAGACGCTTCAGCGCTATAAAGAGCTTCAAGATATCATCGCAATCCTAGGTATGGATGAGCTTTCTGATGAAGATAAGCTAACGGTTTCGCGCGCTCGTCGCATTCAGTTCTTCCTTTCTCAGAACTTCCACGTAGCTGAACAGTTTACTGGACAAAAAGGCTCTTACGTACCAGTTAAAGAAACAATCAAAGGATTCAAAGAAATCCTTGATGGTAAACACGATGATATTCCAGAGGACGCATTCCGTCTTGTTGGAACAATTGAAGAAGTGGTTGAAAAGGCTAAACAAATGGCGTAATGAAAAGCGGAGGCGACTGCTTTGGCCCGACAAGCGCTGGAAGCTTTTCGAATGAACACGTTCTTTGTGTTCAATCGAAAAGGTGAAGCGACTCGAGGGCCAAGGAGCCGCAGCTAGATCATTCTAGTGCAGAGAGTGTCTCTTATACTCTTATAGGTCTCTTTCTCGCCGTTTGAATTCTTTCTCTAATTACGATCACCACACCCAGGGAGGGGTACAATGAATACATTGGATGTCAGTGTAGTCACCCCTGACGGCCCGGTATACGAAGGGGAAGCTGAAATGGTCAGCGTAAAAGGCACGAGCGGAGAGCTCGGAATTTTACCTGGACACATTCCGCTTGTTGCCCCTCTTACAATCAATGCGGTTCGCTTCAAAAATGGAGCGGATACACACGTACTGGCCGTTAGCGGTGGGTTTGTTGAAGTAAGACCAAAGCAGGTCACGATCCTTGCTGAGTCTGCTGAGTTACCTTCCGACATTGACGTGGAACGCGCACGTGCAGCGAAGGAACGAGCAGAACAACGCTTGAATCAAGCGAAGCAGGACAACGTTGATTTCAAACGCGCAGAGCTAGCGCTCAAGCGCGCAATTAATCGCCTGGATTTGGCAGGTAAATAAAAGGAAAGCACCAGCGGGATTTTCCCGCCGGTGCTTTTTTATATTTATACTTGTACACTCGGTAGCATGCCATTTAATTTGTTTATCGTTTTCCAATTCCGTACGGTCGCATACTCATTTGAGCGAGTGATGAATGCCGCTAGTTTTGAGTTTCGAATGCTTTCATGAAACAGTAAATAAATTTCCCTATCTCTAATCTCGTATTCTTCGGTTTCAGAGGCGTAGGTAACGATTTCCCCATCTTGTAAAAGGGGTTCTGCTAACATGGCCACATAAAGACTCTCCCCAATCGCCGTTATCTGTGCTTTTGAAATTTGTTCATCAGTGAATGGGCAGTTTCCGATGATGTTCTTCCACTCATACGCCGTCCTTAAAACGATCGGGACCCTTAACCCAAACTGTTCGGCAATGATCTTTTCCATCTTTTTTCTTAAAAGGTTTTCTGCTTCTTCAGATTCAAACAAAACATTTCCGCTTTGAATATACGTCTTCACATTCTGAAATCCTTCACTTACAAGAGCCTCGCGTAACTCGGCCATTTTAATCTTATTTTTACCACCGACGTTAATGCCTCTTAATAACCCAACATAAGTTGCCATTCAATCCCCACCTTTATGATTTAACTACGAGAGGGGAGGGAGAAAGTCCTTCCTTAAAAATAATCGTTTCTTGAAACAAGGAAGATTTGTTTTTTGTCATATACTTCATTCCACGGCTTATATGATTGAATGAAGCTACTTTCTGCTAAATATTCTGATGGATATTTTTCGAGTACCTGGACCAGATGTTCTTGAATAGCGCCAATATCGTTTTCGGTTAAGGGCACGGAATGTTCGACGCGCTTGTTTACAATCACAAAAAAACGTTCCTTTTCTTCACTTGTTGCTCTTTTTTTTAAATAGCCCCACATATGTTGGAGTGTTGTCCGCATACCTTTTTTAGTATAGGGAAGAGTTAAGGTTTCTTTTAGTAAGTCATAGACACCAAGCAGCTCTTTAGGTGTTTGAGCTTTCTTTAATGCTTCCCCTATTTCTTTATAGTGTTCATAACCCTTTGCCATTACCGTATATTTGTTCCTTGCCCACAGTTTCTCTGTTAATCGTCGGATTCGTTTGTCGTTCATTCAACCACCCCTGTTCGAAATTTTAAAAAAACTTACAAATAAAAGCAAGAATAAGAGTGGGGATGTTGAATTAGTATACAAGACTAGCAACTTTACAGCACGATGAGAGGAGAGACCTTCATGGGTGAATCGCTTAACGTGTACCAAAATAGTTACCTCTTCGTAATCATGTTCCTTTTCCTTGGGCTTCTCCTTCCAGCTGTTGCCCTAACAGCAGGAAGATTCCTTCGTCCCTCAAAACCAACATCTGAGAAACAAACAACCTATGAAAGCGGCATTGAGCCGTTTCACCAAAGCTGGATTCAGTATAACGTTCGTTATTATTTATTCGGACTGTTTTTTGTCATCTTTGATGTCGAAACCGTTTTCTTATATCCATGGGCGGTTGCCTATCAAAAGCTTGGTTTCTTTGCGTTCATCGAAATGATGATCTTTATTGTCATGCTATTAATTGGCTTACTATACGCATGGAAAAAGAAGGTGTTGAAATGGATTTAAACTTAGAAAACATTACACCGGAAGAATACGAGGAAATGAAGCACAATGTCTTCCTCGCAACGCTTGAAAATGTAAAGGCATGGGCACGAAGCAATTCGCTCTGGCCGTTAACGTTTGGTCTCGCCTGCTGTGCAATCGAAATGATGGGTTCAGGGGCTTCCCATTATGACCTTGACCGCTTTGGAACATTTTTTCGAACGTCACCGAGACAGTCAGATGTCATGATTGTATCCGGAACCGTAACGAAAAAAATGGCTCCTGTCCTAAAGCGTCTCTATGATCAAATGCCTGAACCGAAATGGGTTATTGCGATGGGCTCTTGTGCGACTGCTGGCGGACCTTATATTAACTCCTATTCTGTAGTTAAAGGAGTGGATCAAATCGTCCCTGTTGATGTGTATATCCCTGGCTGCCCGCCAAACCCAGCAGCCCTCATCTACGGCATCAATAAACTACAAGAAAAGATTCGCTATGAAGCGCGCACCGGAAAGCGGGTGACGAATCGATGAGCGATGGCAAAACCCCAGAAGAGCTTGCAGAAGAAAAAAGAAAAGCCGTTGAAGAAGCGAAACGGAAGGCCGCTGAAATAAGAAAAAAGAAAGCGGAAGATGAGAATTCTTCTGACGACCTTGAACTTCAAAAGAAAAAAGCGGTCGCAGCGGCGAAAGCAAAAGCAGCAGCGCTGAAAAAGCAAAAAGAAATGGAGAAAAGTGAACAGAATCGCGTAGTGGAGGAAGAAGACGTTGAACTTGCGAAAAAGAAAGCGGTCGCAGCCGCAAAGGCAAAAGCAGCGGCGCTGAAAAAAGAAATGAACCAAAACAAAACGGATCAGGAAGCTTCGGAAGACGATGTCGCCCTTGCGAAAAAGAAGGCGGTTGCTGCTGCGAAGGCGAAGGCGGCAGCACTGAAAAAGCAAAAAGAAAAGAGCGAACAAAAAGGGGAAGAAGGCGGAGACGCTGAACTTGCGAAAAAGAAAGCAGTTGCGGCTGCAAAGGCAAAGGCAGCAGCCTTAAAAAAACAAAAAGAGGCCACAGGTGGTTCAGACGAGAAAGCAAAAGCGATCGCAGCTGCAAAGGCAAAAGCCGCTGCTGCAAAAGCAAAGAAGGCTGCTTCGGAAACGGAAGAGCCTATAAAAGACGAAAGCCCTTCACCAAATCAGCCTGTGCTTGATCGATACCTGCACATTCTTCGAGAAAACCTTGGTGAGGATGTTCTCGATGATGCTTATATTAATCGACTGGCAAAAGACGTTCCAACGCTTGTTGCAAAGAAAGAGACGTACCTTAAAGTCGCGCAGTTCCTTAAATACAATGAGCTTCTTGCATTTGACTATCTTTCGGAAACGCACGGTACTGATTTTGAAACGCATATGGAAATTTACAACCACCTCTATTCGTATCAAAATCAGCAGAGCGTCGCACTTAAGGTGAAAATCGACCGAGACGAGCCGGTCATTGATTCGCTCACCTTGCTGTGGACTGGGGCAAACTGGCCTGAGCGAGAGGGTTATGACCTGCTTGGCATTGTTTTTAAAGGTCATCCTAATTTAACGAGAATAATGATGCCAGATGATTGGGTCGGTCATCCGCTTCGAAAAGATTATGAGCCTTATGATGTGGAGGTGTAGCGATGATTCGGACAGAGGAAATGCTGTTAAATGTCGGTCCGCAGCATCCGAGTACGCATGGCGTCTTTCGCATCGTGCTTAAAATTGATGGAGAAGTGATCAAAGAAGCAAAGCCCGTCATTGGCTACTTGCATCGAGGTACGGAAAAAATTGCTGAGAACTTGCAATATACGCAAATTATTCCGTATACGGATCGAATGGACTACCTCGCAGCCATGACGAATAATTATATCCTTTGTCATGCCGTTGAAACGATGATGGCGATGGACATTCCCGAACGCGCAGATTATCTTCGCGTTATTGTGATGGAGCTCGGAAGGATAGCGAGTCATCTTGTTTGGTTTGGCACGTACCTTCTCGATATTGGCGCGATGAGTCCATTTCTTTATGCGTTCAGAGAGCGAGAAGTAATCATTAATTTATTAACGGAGATCTCAGGAGGACGACTGACCTTTAATTATATGCGCGTTGGTGGCGTGAAATGGGATGCGCCTGAAGGCTGGATCGAGAAGGTGCGGGAGTTTGTACCGTATATGAGAGAACAGCTTGCTGGCTACCATGATCTCGTCACTGGGAATGAAATTTTCATGGCGAGAATGAAGGGAGTTGGCGCTTATTCTAAGCAAAAAGCGCTTGCTTACTCATTGAGCGGCGCCAATCTTCGCTGTACAGGCGTGCAGTGGGACCTCAGGAAAAACGAGCCTTATTCTCTTTATGATCGCTTTCAGTTTGAGGTGCCGATCTTTGCAGAAGGTGATGCGCTAGCCCGCTACAACTGTCGCATGGCTGAAATCGAAGAGGCACTGAAAATTGTGGAACAGGCAGTGGCGCAAATTTCTGATGGACCGATTATGGCTAAAGTACCGCGCATCATTAAGCCACCTGCTGGTGAGACTTACGTTCGTGTTGAATCACCCCGTGGAGAAATTGGGTGCTACATTGCATCGAAAGGAAAAAAAGAGCCGTACCGTCTGAAATTTCGTCGACCTTCCTTTTATAACCTTCAAATTCTACCTGAGTTATTAGAAGGAGAAAATATCTCGAATTTAATCGCGATTCTTGGAGGCATCGATATTGTGCTCGGGGAGGTGGACGGCTAATGATCAACGATATGCTTGCATCCCAACCAGGATACTGGCAGACGCTTGGTTTTTTCCTTGTTGGTGCAGCCATGCTGATGGTGGTGCTAGGATTTGTCACGTATGCGATTTTAGCTGAACGAAAAGTGCTTGGATTTATGCAGCTGCGTCATGGACCAAACAGAGTGGGCGGCCGATTCGGTTTGCTGCAAACAGTGGCTGATGTATTAAAGCTGCTATTAAAAGAAGATACGATCCCACGCAATGCGGATCGGCCACTCTTTATCATTGCGCCTGTGGTTGCCTTTGCGCCAGCTTTTATCGTCATAGCCGCACTACCACTTACAGAGCAAGTTTCGTTTGCGAATATCGGCGTTGGTTTGCTTTATTATATTGCGATTTCTGGTATTTCTACGATCGGCATTCTTGCAGGGGGATGGGCATCAAACAACAAATATGCCCTTCTCGGAAGTATGCGATCAGCTGCTCAAATGATTTCCTATGAAATTCCGCTTGTGATGAGCGTTGTAGGAATTGTGCTGTTAACAGGATCGTTAAATCTTAATACCATTATTGCGGAGCAGGAATCCGTTGCCTTTCTGTTTAAACAGCCGCTTGCGTTTCTAATCTTCTTAATTGCTTCTGTTGCCGAATTGAATCGAACGCCATTTGACTTGCCTGAGGCAGAATCAGAGCTCGTAGCAGGTTATCATGTTGAATACTCAGGGTTTCGGTTTGCGTTCTTTATGCTAGCGGAATACGTTTACTTGTTTGCGATGGCTTCCTTAACGACCATTCTCTTTCTCGGGGGCTGGCAGGCGATTCCATTCTTAACCTTTATACCGGGCGCCGTCTGGTTTGCGCTTAAATTTATCGCGATTGTGTTCCTGATGATCTGGATTCGCGGCACATTTCCTCGTCTCCGAGCCGATCAGCTAATGTCTTTCGGATGGAAAATTCTTTTGCCGCTCGCTTTATTAAATATTTTTCTAACGACCGTTGTGATTGAAATCATTCGCTCATTCTAAACAAGGGAGGAAGCCAACATGCGTGGATTAGCGAAAGGCTTAGCTTACACCCTCAAAAATATGACGAAGGAAAAAGTGACGTATCAGTATCCTGATCAGCCACTTGCCTTACCCGATCGGTTTCGTGGCATCCAAAAATTTTATCCTGAAAAGTGCATTGTTTGTAATCAGTGCGTCGCGATTTGTCCGACTGACTGCATCTCCTTAACGGGGATCAAGCATCCTGATCCGAATAAAAAAGGAAAAATCATTGATACGTACGACATTAATTTCGAAATTTGCATCCTATGCGATCTTTGCACAGAGGTATGTCCGACGGAAGCGATCATTATGACAAATAATTTTGAGCTTGCGACATATAGCCGAGACGATCTTTTTAAAAATTTAGAGTGGCTCGATGAAAATGATACGAACCTTCGAAAGGAAAACAAAGTATGACCGGGGAGCTGCTTATTTTTCTTTTCCTCTTTCTTGTGACAATCACCGGTGGCTTACTTATGATCAATCTATCAAAAGTCATTCATATGGTGATGGCCCTTGTTCTCACGTTTCTAGGTATTGCTGGGCTATATGTGATGCTTTCTGCTGAATTTGTAGCGGTCGTTCAAATTTTAATTTATTCTGGAGCGATTACGATCATTATGCTGTTTGGGATCATGCTGACAAAGCATTCCGAAGAAGAGCCGAGAACAAGCTGGGCGAAAAAAGGCATTGTCTTAACCGTCATCACCATATTCTTCTTAATTGTATTTAAGGGCATTCGAACGATGTCACTCGGTCCACAGGCGGAAAAGCTACATGAAAACAATACTGAGCAGGTGGGGCTAATGTTATTCACAGATTATGTTATTCCATTTGAACTTGTATCGGTTGTGCTTCTCGTTGCCCTTGTTGGCGCAATTATTCTTGCGAAAAAGGATGAAGAAGAAGGTGAGAAGCGATGAGCTCGATTCCACTTTCCGCTTATTTATTAACTGCTTTGCTTCTGTTTTGTATTGGACTATACGGCGCTTTAACGAAACGCAATGCGGTCATCGTGTTAATTTCAATTGAATTAATGTTAAATGCCGTTAACTTAAACCTTGTCGCATTCGCAAAATATGGAGTAGGCGCTTCGATTCGCGGTCAGGTGTTTTCTCTTTTTACGATTACGGTTGCGGCAGCAGAAGCGGCTGTTGGGCTTGCTATCTTAATCGCGCTTTACCGAAACAGAGCTACCGTTAATGTAGATGAAATGAACACACTTAAAAAGTAGCGAAGGGGGTAGAAACGTGGACGTTGTCTGGCTTATCCCGATATTGCCGCTTCTCTCATTTCTTGTCATTCTGTTTACCCGGCCAATCCTCTATCGAAAAGCCGGGTTTATTGGCACCATCTTTACAGGAGCTGCCTTTGGCTTTGCCTTGTTTGTGCTTTTCAGTCATTTTGCCAGGGGGAATCTGCTTGTAGAAGCTAATTGGTTCTCGATCGATTCAGTCATCTTGACAGTAGGCTTTGAAGTGACTCCGCTAAATGCGTTAATGCTTGTCATCGTGACGCTTGTCAGTTTTCTCGTACATATGTATTCCATCGGTTATATGGCGAATGATGAGCGGGTTGCGACGTTTTTTGGATACCTTGGTCTCTTTACATTTGCGATGACGGGGCTTGTACTATCCC
Source organism: Bacillus sp. RAR_GA_16 (assembly GCF_020165985.1). Lineage (GTDB taxonomy): Bacteria > Bacillota > Bacilli > Bacillales > Guptibacillaceae > Guptibacillus. The sequence goes on along the minus strand of NZ_JAIUKZ010000001.1, from coordinate 106,956 downwards.
CTAATCTTCTACAGCTCTATGTGTTTTGGGAGCTTGTAGGCGTTTGTTCCTTCTTACTTGTTGGCTTTTATTTCTATAAGCCTGAAGCCAAAGCCGCGGCGAAAAAAGCGTTTATCGTAACGAGAATAGGGGACATTGGACTGCTTGTTGCGATTTTCTTACTGTTTTGGCAAACGGGCAGTTTTGAGCTTGATGTGATATTTGAGGCAGTGCTAGCCGGTGACATCGCTTCCTCTATGGTTACGCTGATCGCGATCCTGATTTTTATTGGAGCGGTCGGGAAGTCAGGGCAGTTCCCGCTGCATACGTGGCTTCCTGATGCGATGGAAGGACCAACGCCAGTCTCCGCATTAATACACGCGGCAACCATGGTGGCTGCAGGGGTCTATCTTGTTGCCGTCATGTATCCACTCTTCTCAAGCTCTGAAATAGCGATGACGACCGTTGCTATTACAGGAGGATTTACCGCAATTTTTGCTGCTACCATCGCTCTCGTGCAGCGAGACATTAAACGAATTCTCGCTTACTCGACAATTAGTCAGCTTGGTTATATGATGCTTGCCCTTGGTGCAGCAGGGTACACAGCAGGTATTTTCCATCTAACCACGCACGCCTTCTTTAAAGCGCTTCTGTTTCTTGCGGCAGGCAGTGTGATTCATGCCGTTCATGAACAAGACATCTTCAAGATGGGAGAACTGAGAAAGCAGCTCCCAATCACAGCAGCCCTCTTTTTGATTGGCTGCCTCTCAATTTCAGGATTCCCACTTTTGGCAGGCTTTTTTAGTAAAGATGAAATTCTCGCCGCTACGTATGCAGATGGGCAATACATTTTATTTGCGATTGCGTTACTGACTGCCTTACTTACCGCATTCTATATGTTCAGACTTTACTTTCTTGTCTTTACAGGCAACCGTTCAAGTGAAGGAAAAGAATCTTCTCGAGTGATGCTTATTCCGATGCTTATTCTTGGATTCCTCTCGATCGTAGCAGGTTATATGCAAACAGCCTGGTTTGGAACGTTTCTTGGCGATTGGTTAGAAACAACTCCTTATCCGATCACAGTGGCTCATCATACGGCACCATCATGGATACCGATCAGTGCCGTTTTTGTCTCACTAGCGGGTATTGCACTTGCCTGGATGATGTACTCCAAAAAGCAAAAATATGCTGGCGAGCGATCGGATCCGGTGCATCGCCTCTTAACGCATAAATATTTTATTGATGAGTTTTATCACGTAACGGTTGTTAAAGGGACGCGCGTGATCGGCTACTTCTGGATGTACTTTGATCGTTTCATCATCGAAGGAGGCACAAAGGCGCTCACAGGACTTGTGAAACGACTGGGGAGAGCGGGATCAGATATTCAGTCCGGACAGGTGCAAACGTACGGTACAGTAGCATTCTCAGGTCTTGTCGTTGTGATCGTGCTTATTGCGGTATTAGGGGGGTATTTCTAATGAGTGGTTTGCTTACGATTTTAATTCTCTCCCCATTGCTCGGCGTCATTGTGTTAAGCCTGATGCCTGCGGAGCATCGGTCTATTAAAATAATTGGCGTCCTTGGAACCGTTTTACCTCTAATGTTAACCATTGTGGTTTTTAGCTTATATGATCGTACGCTTTCTGGAGTTCAATTTGTCGAAAGCTATCGATGGTTTGAGCTGATGACGGCAATCAGTCCGAATGAGCCTTATCCGGTCACCTACGATCTTGGGATCAGCGGGCTATCGCTCCTATTTTTGATGCTATCAGCGCTCATTACGTTTCTTGCTTCGCTCGCTGCCTTTCGCATTCAGGAAGGAGTAAAAGCGTTCTATCTGCTCTTTTTGCTACTTGAATTTGGTATTCTAGGCGTCTTTTCTAGTGAAAATCTATTTCTGTTCTTCTTGTTTTTTGAAGTAACGCTTGTTGCGATGTTCTTACTCATTGGAAAATGGGGAGGATTCGAGCGGGAAAAGGCTGCTTTTTCCTTCCTCGTTTATAACGGGATCGGCTCAATTCTGCTTTTAATTGTCATCATTGTGCTTTTCGTTGAGTTGCGGACGATGAACATTAGTGAACTAACTGCTCTTTTGCAGGAATCCGATTCTTATGAATTTCTATCAGGCAATACAAGAATGTGGCTCTTTCTTCTTCTTCTCCTTGGTTTCGGGACGAAGCTTCCGATTGTGCCGCTGCATACGTGGATGGTTCGCGTTCATATTGAAGCTCCCATTGCAGTCGTGATGATTCACGCAGGGGTGTTATTAAAAATAGGCGCTTATGGTCTGATTCGCTTCGGGGCTGGTTTTTTCCCAGAACAGCTGAAGGAAACAGCTGTGATCCTCGCGATTCTAGGCGTCATTAACTTGCTCTACGGCGCCTTCATCGCTCTTGTACAAACGGAGCTTCGCTCGGTGCTTGCCTACTCGTCAATCTCCCATATGGGCATTGTCATCATTGGCATCGCATCTTTTAACACGGCTGGTCTTCAAGGGGCTGTCTTTCAAACCATTTCACACGGCCTCATTGCAGCGCTGCTGTTCTTATTGGTTGGTGTCATCATTGATCGCTTTCACTCAACAAAGCTTTCTGACCTAGGCGGAGTGGCGAGTCAGACGCCGCTTTTTGCAGGCTTTTTTCTCGCTGCAGGGCTCGCTTCACTTGGATTACCAGGGATGAGTGGGTTTATTAGTGAATTTCTCGCATTTCTCGGTTTGTTTGAAACAATGCCCGTTATCGGCAGTATTGGGGTGATTGGACTGATTTTAACCGCAGTTTATGTCCTTCGTGCCGTGCTTGCCGTAACGTTTGGAGAAAGAAAACCCCAATTTGATAAGCAAAAAGATTTATCGGCCATTGAACTTGTGTCGTCCGCTATTCTGCTTAGTCTCATTATCTGGATTGGTGTCTATCCTGCCGTGTTATCCAACACACTTCAAATGGCGCGTACGCTCGGGATTGGGGGTTAAGATATGGAAATCAATCAGTTGCTAGACTACCAATGGAGCAGCATGATGCCAGAGTTTACAATTCTCCTGACGGCAGTGGTGCTTTCACTACTTGATTTGTTCATGCCAAAGAAAAGGGATCGAGCGATTCTCATCTGGTTTGCCCTCGCTGGCATTGCGATGGCAATTGTCTTTCTTATTTTTCAGCTTGATGATGGCGTGGAGACAATCTTGAATCAAACGTATCGCCTTGACTCATTTGCAAAAGCATTTAAGCTGCTGATGCTAGTTGGAACAGGACTCGTATTACTGCTAGGAATAAAAGCAAATGACCTTGATGAGGTGAAAGGGGAATATCCTTATCTCCTGCTAACAGGTTTGCTTGGTGGGATGATGATGGCCTCGAGTGCAGATCTCATTACGCTATTTGTAGGTTTAGAGCTCCTTAGCCTTTCTTCCTACATTCTTGTAGGCATTCGAAAAAAGAATCAGTTAGCCAATGAAGCTGCTTTTAAATACATTGTGAATGGAGGAATTGCAACAGCCATCACACTGTTTGGAATGAGTTACTTATATGGTTTGACAGGTGAAACGAACCTTTATGACATTCAAGCCTTAATGGGAAGCGATATCGTTACAGAGAATCGGTACATCGCCGTGTTTGCTTTTCTTATGATTTTTGTTGGGCTTTCCTTTAAAATAACGGCCGCGCCTTTTCATATGTGGGCACCAGACGTTTATCAAGGGGCCGAAACGCCGATTACAGCTTACCTTAGCGTTGTATCTAAAATAGCAGGTTTTGCGATCATGCTCAGGCTAATCATGGTTCCGTTTGTATTTGCCCCCGGCACCGGAAAAGTGATCACGCCTGATGGGGTAAGCTATGAAACGCTGCTTGTCTCGGTTCGCCCCTACCTTGTGCTATTCGCGATTCTAACGATTCTAGTGGGCAACCTTATTGCGTTAAGACAGTTAAATGCGAAAAGGCTGTTCGCTTATTCAAGTATTGCTCATGCTGGCTATCTTCTCGTTCCATTGGCTGCTTTATCAGAGCTTGTTTTCGATGCCGTATGGTTTTATCTCGTCGCCTATTTGTTAATGAACCTCGGGGCATTTGCGGTGGTTCATGCTTTAGGTGAAGAGAACAATGAAGTAACCGTCGCATCGTTTGCCGGGTTATTTCAACGGTCTCCTTACGTGACCATCGCCATGACAATTTATCTTTTGTCGCTCGCTGGCATTCCACTTACGGCAGGATTTATCGGGAAATTTGAAATCTTCATGAGCGCACTCGGGACCGAGCCGAAGCGGTTCATTCTAGCGCTTGCGATGCTGGCTGGAACGGTCCTCTCTTACATTTATTACTTTGGCTTGTTTGTTCAGATGTATTTCCGAAAAGCGGAAAACAAAACGCCGCTCCTGGCTTCGAATGGACTCGTCACTGTACTGGCAATTACAGCAGTCGGAACCGTGTTACTTGGCATTTTTCCTTCTATTGCACTCACCTTTATTCATGATTATTTTCAATTTCTAGAAATTTTCAATCCGTAAAACAGCAGAGAAATCTGCTGTTTTTTAGTTAAATGAAGACAATTAGGAAGAATATGACGAAAATGCCTTATTTTAAGCAGAAAAACCGTTCATATAGGGGGAAAGTAGGATATTCAATTAAGTTGAAATCTTTTATAATAGGCTATTAGATGGAAAAATGTATGTTTGTCGAATGGTGCACTTGCAGATAGGGGGTAGATAAGATGACAGAAGCACTGGCGCAGCAATCGATTTTAACGATTGTGATCAATCTGGTTTTCATTATGATAACCTGGTGGGCGTTACAAACCGTTCGGTTCGATGTCTTTTTTAAAAAACCAAACAGTCCACAGGCGAAAGTCCTCATGATCTTGCTAACCCTAAGCATCGGTTCCCTCGCAAGCAGTTTCTTCCTAGATTACTACAACTGGTCACTCCGTCTACAATATTTCTTTTAAAAATGAAAAGCGAATGCGCCCGTTTAGACCCGACAAGCGTTGGAACCTTGGAGAATGAACACGGTCTTTGTGTTCAATCTCCAAGGTGAAGCGACTCGAGGGTCTGGGCGCAGTAGCTAGACAACGAAAAGCGTAAACCCCCGCTTAGTCCCGAAAAGCGCTGGAGCCTTTTAGAATGAACACGGTCTTTGTGTTCAATCTCCAAGGTGAAGCGACTCGAGGGTCTGGGCGCAGTAGCTAGACAAGTTCAATCACAACTCACATATAGGAGCGTCGTACGGAATTTGTCGGGATCTGACTACAACTTCCATGTATGCCTTCCCCTCCCATGGTCACACTGAAAGATAAGAAGACCAGAACGGGGAGAGGGTTAAGATGAGGCTTCTAATCGCAGTACTGTCCATTTTACTTCTAGCGAGCTTTTCAAATGGTACATCCGTCTCAATTGAAGATGAAACGGAAGTAAAGACTGCCGAGATGGCGAATGTTTTACTGACCCACAATTATTCAGTACAAAAGTGGTCTCTTTACACACGAGAAAAAGTGAGTTTCATTCCAAAGACGTTAGGGTACAAAGGTATTATGTCCGAGCTTTCCAAAAGAGCACCCGGTTTTCAATGGGGTGATTCTGGAAAAGAGTGACGGTCATGTAAAGGTAACTGGGACAAGACTTGATTCAGAAGTGGGTACGAAAGAAACGTTGACACTTGTGTCTTATCCAGAAGCAAATCGCATTAGCTCTTATCTTATTTATAACATGGAAATTAAAGGGTTTTCTCAGGAGGAATGGCGAACAACGTACGAACAATTTAAGGCGCAAAAGTCACAATTAGTCACGCAAGATGCCCCAGTTTTCTCTTGTATTGTGGGCGAGAAAAATGATACAATGGACATTGTTTTGTACAATGAAGCAGACAAGCTGTTAGGGGCTTTTTCCGCTTCAAAAGTAGAAGAAATCAATGAAGAGACGTTTGTATCTCTTTCCGCATACCATGAAGAGTGGGAAGAAGATCTTGTAACGAACAACCAGAGAATGAACATACAAATAGCATTACGGAATACAGGAATAGGCGGTGGAATTACCGCTACAATTGGCACACCAATAATTACGACTGAATATTAATATACAAATAGGACGCGGAGGGGAATACGTTGGAAAAAATCATCGTCCGAGGTGGCAGGAGATTGTCTGGCTCTGTGAAAGTTGAAGGAGCTAAAAATGCAGTCTTGCCCGTCATCACAGCATCTATTTTAGCAAGTGAAGGCACGAGCACGTTAAATGATGTGCCTGCCCTTTCAGATGTACACACGATTAGTGAAGTATTAAGCTATCTTAATGTTGAGACGCAAATAGAAGGCAATACAATTAAAGTAGACGCAACAAAACCTTTGGAAACAGAAGCACCATTTGAAGCAGTACGTAAAATGCGAGCTTCGTTTCTTGTGATGGGACCACTTTTGGCCCGCGTGGGTCATGCTCGTATAGCATTACCTGGTGGTTGCGCAATCGGCTCAAGACCAATTGATCAGCACCTTAAAGGCTTTGAAGCAATGGGTGCAGAAGTCACAATAGGTAATGGCTTTATTGAAGCTGGTATTAAAGGAAGACTTCAAGGAGCAAAGATTTATCTTGATTTCCCAAGTGTAGGCGCCACAGAAAACATTATGATGGCAGCTGTACTTGCAGAAGGTACGACGGTAATGGAAAACGTTGCTCAAGAACCTGAAATCGTTTGTCTTGCCAACTACCTCAACGCAATGGGTGCGAAAGTACGCGGCGCAGGTACTGGTACGATTCGCATTGAAGGCGTGGAAAAGCTTGTTGGAGCAGAGCACGCTGTTATCCCAGACCGTATTGAAGCAGGAACATTCATGGTAGCTGCTGCAATTACAGGTGGTAACGTATTGATTGAAAATGCTGTTTCAGAACATCTTCGTCCATTGATTGCGAAGATGGAAGAAATGGGCGTTGAGATTACTGAAGAAGGTCAGGGACTTCGCATTATTGGACCTGAAACATTGAAGCCAGTTGACTTGAAAACAATGCCTCATCCTGGATTCCCGACAGATATGCAATCTCAGATGATGGCGCTGCTACTTCAAGCGAAGGGTACAAGTGTGATTACAGAAACAGTCTTTGAAAATCGCTTCATGCACGTGGAAGAATTCCGTCGCATGAACGGAAACATCAAGATTGAAGGACGCGCAGCCATTATTGAAGGACCTTCTACACTTCAAGGTGCAGAAGTTTCGGCTACTGATTTGCGCGCTGGAGCTGCGTTAATCCTTGCTGGACTTGTTGCTGATGGCTACACTCGCGTGGATGAGTTGAAGCACCTGGATCGCGGTTACGTTAACTTCTCCGGTAAACTTGCAAGTCTTGGAGCTGACGTTGAACGTGTAACAGTTGATGAAACAGAAAAGCCTGCAACAGAAGCAACGGATGATCAAGCTGTCAATATGAAACCAAAATTCGCATAATGTGAATGCAAAAAGGAGGCGATCGCCTCCTTTTTTTTATGCGCAAAAGTAGGCTTTTTCGCAATTTCCTTTACATATATATGGTAAAAACACTCCCCGCCGAATCGCCAATTTTGTTCTAAATGGTTGTCCAATTCCATACGATGATAGGGGTAAGCAATCGAGAAGGAGGCATGTGAATGAGGCGAATTGTTGGCTCACTGATTTTGTTTGCGACGATTCTAATCCTTCTCCCATCTATTCTGGTTTTACCTTATGGAACAACGGAGATGAGACCGGCGCCGGCTAGTGAAGGGAATCAGATGACGAAGGAGAAAGCAACTGAAGTGGTGGAAGTGGATGTTCCGGTCTTTCGATCAGCACAAGAAAAAACAATGAACATTCCGATCGAAGATTATGTGAAAGGCGTGGTAGCTGCTGAAATGCCCTCAGAGTTTAATATGGAGGCGTTAAAAGCCCAGGCGTTAACAGCAAGGACGTTTGTTGTAACAAAGCTCAAAAACCCTTCGACCAACCTACCTGATCAAGCGGTCGTAACGGATACGATCCAAGACCAGGTTTATAAGGATGAAGCTCAGTTAAAGAAAGCGTGGGGAGACGAATTTGACGAAAAGTTTGCAAGGATTGAAGAAGCGGTTCAAGCAACCGCCGGTCAGATTCTAACCTATGAGAATAATCCGATTTACGCTTCCTTTTTCTCAACAAGTAATGGGTATACAGAGAATTCGGAGGACTATTGGGAAAACAAAGCCCCTTATTTAAGAAGTGTCGAAAGTCCATGGGATGTGGATTCTCCAAAATACGAAGATAAAGAGACATTTACCGTAACAGATTTTGAACAAAAACTTGGCGTGAAGCTTTCTGGAAGTTCGATCGGTACAATTAAAAACTTAACAGAAGGAAAAAGAGTTGCTGAGGTGTCAGTTGGTGGAAAAACGTTTACAGGTAGAGAAATAAGAGATCTTCTTGGACTACGATCTTCCGACTTCACATGGGAACGAGATGGGGATACGATCAATGTTGTTACCAAAGGATACGGTCACGGTGTGGGAATGAGTCAATACGGTGCAAATGGAATGGCTGAAGATGGAAAAGAATACTCAGATATCGTGAAATATTATTATCAGGGCGTAGCGATTAGTGATATGGAGACCTACGTGACGGATTATACTGCACAACGATAAAAAGCCGCGATTAGCGGCTTTTTGTTATTAATCAAAAAATAAATGGTAGCTAAATTTTTGTTCCATTAAATAAGTGGTAAAAGATGGGCACCCCTCTAGAATGGGGGTGTAAAATGCGATGTCAAAGCTATTGGAAAAATGGGATTTTAAATCGAGATTTTCCTTGAACTTTCAATAGTTTAGACCAATTTTTAATAAAAGCATCTTCTCTAAATTCCTTATCCAAATAAACGGAGGAAGGCTTTATATCAAGTACTTTTACCATGGCAGTTGCAAGAGCTGAAATGTTATCTTTTTCAACAATTAACCCGTTTTTTCCATGAGTAATTAAATCATTGGGACCATACCTAATATCATAAGCTACAACAGGACAACCATTATTTAAACTTTCCATAATAGAAAGAGGAAGTCCTTCGAATTGACTGGGCAAAAATGACGCTTTTGCTCCCGCAAATATTTTCTCCGGAACATTCGTTAATCCTTTAAGAGAAATATGCTCTTCTAGATGATTGTCTTCTATCATTTTTTGAAGTCTTTCTCGATCTGGTCCTTCTCCATAGATCTCAAAATTAATGCTAGCTAACTCAGATCTTCTCAACTGGTAAGCCTCGATAAGGTGGTCAATTTGTTTGCTCTCTGCTAACCGTCCAATATAAACAAATTTGTTATCTTTTTCGACATTTTTAGTAAGGTTGGAAGCTTCAATGGAGTGAGGAATAACTTTTATTTTTTCCTCATCCGGAATGAACTGAAGGAGATCTTTTTTCTGGTCATGTGTCAATGTGACAAGATGATCTAAATCTGCTATGTGGTCAATTAAGTATTTGTACGAAGATTTAACATCAAGTAGATCATTGCTATTTAAATGGGAACTGTGTAAAATAGATATTTTCGTAATATTTGTGCCTTCCATTTCAATCAATGGCTTGTCTAATAGTCTTGCATCGTTGATAATTGTGGAATTATCCTCAATTATTAATTCAAGAGCATAACGGAAGAAATCTTTCTCAGTTTTAAATTCTATAATGCCATTTTCTGTAAAAATATGAAGTCTAATTAGTTTATTTTCTTTAGACCCATTATAAGTTTTATTCATATAGGCATTTCCAATTTCATCATAAAAAATTTCCTCAAGTTTATTTGTTGTTCCTTGTTTGTAATTTGTTTTTCGATGACATTGTCCCAGAGCGTTATATTCTTTTCTGCACAATCGAATGCGGTTATATGAATCTATATGATCTACAATTTTTAACGATCCATCCTCAGTATCAAAATTTTTGTAAAGAACATATTCGCCATTTTCGAAATAGCGATAAACTTTATTTTTTTTCACTTCATGCGCAATTAGCCCTGATTCCTCAACAGGGTGATTAATTTTAGTTCCTTTGTATGTACGTTTTGATATGAAATCGTAAAGGTTAATAAATTTTACAGTTGATGGTACTTTTTCTTGTTCGTAATATTGTTTATAGATTTCACCATAAAAAGGGTTATAGTTAGTGGTAACGAGTGTGTAGTCCATGCCAGCTTTCTCGACAAGCTTGTCTGTTCGGTCTAATAATGACTTAGTTCGCCCTCCATACTGTGCGGGCAATGTCGATGTGATCACATAATGCATATCGTTTTGTACTCCTTTACTAATGATATATTCAAAAATTAGTTTAATTTTGATCTTATATTCTATTTACCCTTAAACCAATAAAACACTCTTAATCCATTTCATATTTTTGCATTAAGAAAATCTACAAAGATGTTGCTTCAATATCCTGAATTGACAACAAAAATAATAGCCGTTCGCATATTTGTAAAAAGGAACTTACAATATTTATGCATAAAAAAAACGACCTTGTCGAAAAATAAATAGAACTTTTTTTCGGAATAGGTATATAAATCTCGCAACCTGACCACAATGTTGCTGAGGTGATGAACAAATGGGAGACGAAAAACAACGATCTCATCCTGTTGAAAAAAGCGCTTCTAAATGGCAGAAGCTAGCAAGAAAACGCTGGATTTACCCAGCAGTCTATCTTGGTTTTGCAGCAATTGTTCTTGCAGCCGTATTATGGATGCAAGGCGGTCAAGACAATGCAAAAGATTTAACTGGTATTGATGAAGAAAGAAGTGCCTTTGACACAAATGACGAGTCTGTTCCAGTTCTTGGTGATTCAGAAGTCTTTAAAGTACCTGCATCTGAAGATAGTGGTGTATTTGTGCAGAAACAATTCTATGACACTTCAGCTAGCACGGAAGAACAACAAGCAGCCCTTGTTTTCTATAATAATACCTACTACCAGAACGCAGGAATCGACTATGCTAAAGAAGATGGCAAGAGTTTTGATGTAAAGGCCGCAATGAGTGGTAAAGTAGTGAAAGCTACAAACGATCAGCTACTTGGCAATGTTGTTCATTTAGAGCATAACGATGGCGTTGTGACTGTATACGAATCCCTTGAAGCTCTTGATGTAGAACAAGGTGATACGGTTAAGCAAGGCGAGAAGCTAGGTACAGCTGGTACAAACGCATTTGATACAGATGCTGGCGTTCACGTACACTTTGAAGTTCGCAAAGATGACATTCCGGTAAACCCGCTTGATGTCTTTAATCAACCGTCTTCAGCAGTAGAAGCTCCTGAAAAGGCGCAAAGTGATGAAGTTTCAAATCCATCAGCCTCAGAAGGTACTGATGTTGAGAAACAGGACAACAGTACAGAATCCGAAATGGATGCTGAGAAAGACGCCGAAAAAGATGCCAATAGTGCAGACGAGGATCAATCCGACGAGCAAAAAAGCAATGAGCAAAAATCGGACGATCAAAAATCAGATACAAAGGGTTCAGAATAACAAAAGTCCCCAACTGGGGGCTTTTTTTCTGTGCATTGAAAATGGACACGATTCGACCTTTCCCGGGAAATAGCGCTGTCATTCCTTAAGAAATGGAAAGATTCGCTTTTTGTGTCGAGAACACAGGTCAATTGTCATGTCGTTAGAGACAATGACTGGTAATATCGTCTCATTGACTTCCTTTTATAGTAGAAACATAATGAGAGATGTATTTTAGAAAATTCAGATAATTATACAAGAAGGGAGAGACCACTTATTTTATACGTATTGTTAGCTGCTGCGGTCGTTAGTCTAATCTTTACAATTAAAAAACGAAAAGGCGTGTATTTGTTCATCCCAATTGCGCTAATGGGAGTCTATTTTGTGATTGAAATTGCTAGAGTTCCACTAGGTTTTGTCGAAACGATCGAACTTATTTTTAACTTAAAATAGTTAGGAGGTCCAATCATGAAGAAGGTTGATAAAAAAAAGGCAGATGCCTACTTTCATGCGAGAGTGAGGTTAATTTCCATCTTACTTCTTTTCTGGTTTGTGGTGTCTTTTGGAATGGTTCTGTTTGCAGAAACGCTTGCGAAATATACGTTTAATGGCTTTCCACTTCATTACTTTATGGGCGCACAAGGTTCAATTCTCGTTTTTATTATATTGTTATTTGTTAACGCTTACATATCGGATCGAATTGATCAAAAGTATGGGTTAGTTGAAAAACGTGCGAAAGCAACGAAAGGGCAAACCTTACAATCTTAAGGGGGATAAGGGATGGATACACAATTTCTAGTATCACTTTTACTTATTGTCGCATCATTTGGGTTATACATTGGGATTGCTGTCTTTAATCGCGCGCGTCAAACCTCCGAGTTCTTTGTAGCTGGTCGAGGCGTGCCCGCGATTTACAACGGCATGGCGATCGGAGCAGACTGGATGAGTGCGGCTTCTTTCATTGGTCTTGCTGGAACAGTTATGGTACTTGGTTATGATGGGCTAGCTTATATTATGGGGTGGACAGGCGGTTATTTGCTCTTAACCTTTCTACTTGCGCCTCAACTTCGGAAATACGGTCGCTATACGGTTCCAGAATTCATTGGAGATCGCTTTCAGAGTAAAACGGCTTTAGTCATTGCTGCGATTGCGACCATTATCATTAGCTTTACCTATTCCATTGGTCAGTTAGCAGGATCTGGGGTAGTGATCGGAAGATTGTTTGAAGTCGATGCCAAAATTGGTGTGATGATTGGCGTTGTCATTATTGCCATCTATGCTACATTTGGTGGGATGAAAGGGATCACGTGGACCCAGGTGGCCCAGTATATTATCTTAATTCTGGCTTATTTAATACCGGTTATTTTCATGTCACTTCAACTTACGAATAACCCGATACCGTGGTTAAGCTATGGAAATGTTGTGTCAGAACTTGGTGAGTTGGATCGTGAACTCGGGATTTCTGAGTATTTTGCGCCATTCGAATCTGCTTCAAAGTGGCAATTCATTGCCCTTATGTTTAGCTTAATGGCTGGAACTGCTGGACTTCCTCATGTCATTGTTCGCTTCTATACGGTATCAACGATGAAAGCAGCGCGCTGGAGCGGTGCCTGGGCACTACTATTTATTGGTCTTCTCTATTTATCTGCTCCCGCTTATGCTGCATTTTCACGGTTTATCTTGATGAAGCAAGTAGCTGGCAGTCCGATCGATTCTTTGCCTGCTTGGACTGATAAATGGGTGAACACCGGACTTCTAACGATGGCCGATACGAGTGGGGATGGGATTCTTCAATGGCAAGAGATTGCGATTAGTAATGATATTGTCGTGATGGCAACGCCTGAAATCGCTGATCTGGGTGTATTTGTTATTGGTCTCGTCGCAGCAGGAGCGATGGCCGCAGCGTTATCAACGGCTGGAGGATTACTTATTGCGATTTCTTCTTCCTTTTCTCATGATATTTACTATCGGATCATTAATCCTAGGGCAACGGAGCGAAAGCGGATGTCTGTTGCGCGCTGGTCGATTTTGATTGCGACGATCGTAGCAGGGATCGTTGCGCTAAATCCTCCAGGCGTCATTACGCAAATTGTAGCATGGGCTTTTGCTCTTGCGTCAGGAACGTTCTTTCCAGCTCTTATACTTGGGGTGTGGTGGAAGAGAGCGAATGCACCAGGAGTTATTGCTGGGATGATCGTAGGATTGTTGGTCACCTTAACGTATATTTTCCTAGCAAAATACGGTGACTTCACGATTTTAGGCATTATTGATACTGGAGCGGGAATCTTCGGTGCAACTTCAGCCATTTTAACGAACGTAATCGTGTCATTGAGTACAAAACCACCTTCTCAGAAGCTTCAGGATGAGGTCATGGATCTCAGGTACCCTGAACAGCTTACTTTCAAAGATGGAGAAGTATGGAAAGATGACCGTGTGATCTGATTGAAGAACCTCCTATTTCAAATGAAAATAGGAGGTTCTTTTTTCATGCGAGGTAACATACAAAAGACGAATAAGACTAATTTGCAAGAAAATTTAAATAAATCCCTTGTCCCTCTTGACTTTTAGGAATATAACCACCTCCGCTTTAATAAAATGTTACAAAACTTAGTAAATGAGGGGCAGAGGTGAGAAGTTGTGGTAAGGCTTCGAAGTATTCTTGCATGCAATACTCCTGACATCATGTAGGTCACCTGATGACTAGAGCTTCGTAGCATGATCACTTTATCAGTCTCATTTCGCATCTCTCACATCCAATTTAGGGAGGCGAGTGGTGTGCACGATTACATCAAAGAGCGAACCATCAAGATTGGAAACTACATCGTGGAGACTAAGAAAACGGTGAGGGTGATCGCAAAGGAATTTGGCGTTTCTAAAAGTACCGTTCATAAGGATTTAACAGAACGACTTCCCGAAATTAATCCGGACCTCGCCAATGAGGTGAAGGGGATTCTCGAGTATCATAAATCGATACGCCATCTCCGCGGCGGCGAAGCGACGAGAATAAAATATAGAAAGGATACGGAAAAAGAAGAAGCTGTCAAATAATACGCCTAAAAACGACAATTTTTTCTAAATACTTTCTTCCTGTTTCTTAATTTATGGTACAATATACTAATGGATACGTAGTTTAAACATACTAGGACTGAAACGATAGATGAGTGTTAGAATACAGGGAGGATAAGTCATGTTTTCACGTGATATTGGGATTGACTTAGGTACGGCGAACGTACTGATTTATGTGAAAGGGCGAGGCATCGTTTTGGATGAACCGTCTGTTGTAGCACTAGACACTGGAACTGGAAGAGCGCTTGCTGTTGGTGAAGAAGCAAGGCAAATGGTTGGCCGGACTCCTGGAAACATCGTTGCAACGCGTCCACTGAAGGATGGCGTGATCGCAGACTTCGATATTACAGAAGTGATGCTAAGACATTTCTTGAATAAAATTAATGTAAAAAGCTTTCTTTCGAAGCCGCGTATTCTAATCTGTACGCCAACGAACATTACTTCTGTTGAGAAGAAAGCGATTAAAGAAGCTGCTGAAAAAAGCGGTGGAAAACAAATCTTTCTTGAAGAAGAACCAAAAGTAGCTGCAATTGGCGCTGGCATGGATATTTTTCAGCCAAGCGGTAATATGGTTGTGGACATTGGCGGTGGAACGACAGATATCGCAGTGCTTTCAATGGGCGATATTGTCACCGCCTCTTCCATTAAAATGGCAGGGGACAAGTTCGATTACGAAATCCTGGATTACATCAAGAAAACGTATAAGCTTCTAATCGGGGAGCGGACAGCAGAACAAATTAAGATTAATGTAGCAACGGTATTTCCAGGCGGCCGGAAGGAAGAACTTGATATTCGTGGACGAGACATGGTGTCAGGACTACCACGAACCATCACAGTGAAGTCTGATGAAATTCAGCAAGCGCTCCAAGAGCCAATCTCTCACATGGTGATGGCTGCTAAGAGCGTGCTTGAACGAACTCCTCCAGAACTTTCAGCGGACATCATTGACCGCGGTGTGATTATGACAGGTGGAGGCGCATTGCTTCACGGCATTGATCAGCTGTTTGCTGAGGAACTTATGGTCCCAGTCCTTGTAGCAGAAGAGCCAATGAGCTGTGTAGCAAAAGGGACAGGCCTTATGCTTGAGCATATTGACAAAATAGCAAAGAAAAAACTAATCTAAATTAGAACGGAAACTATTCGTAAGGGTGTAATCATAATGGCGAACAACCATGAAAAGGTGAACCAGGCCTCCGAAGAAAAAGTCATTCTTAAGAAAGAGGTCGAACAAACGAATAAAAATCGCGATAAGAAGGAGCGTAAGCCACAGGTGCGGTTAATTCCGATTTGGCTACGCCTTCTTCTCGTTGCCCTATTGCTTATGGCCTCACTTCTAGCAGGTGCGATGATCGGTTACGGCGTAATTGGAGACGGTAGCCCAGGAGATGTGTTTAAGAAGAGCACATGGGTAAAGATAAGTGATATTGTGAAAAAAGAAGAGTAACAGATAGGAGAATGAGATATGTTAGATAGTCAGGACATCAAAAAGATTATCCCGCATCGCTACCCTTTCCTTCTTGTTGATCGTATTCTTGAAGTTGAAGAAGAAGTACGAGCGGTCGGTATAAAGAACGTAACAGCGAATGAAGAATTTTTTAATGGGCATTTCCCAGACTATCCGGTTATGCCAGGGGTTCTCATTGTGGAAGCACTTGCTCAGGTAGGTGCTGTAGCGATGTTGAAGAAGGAAGAGAATCAGGGGAAGCTGGCTTTCTTTACTGGTATTGATAAATGTCGTTTTAAAAGACAGGTAAAGCCTGGTGATCAGCTGCGACTTGAAGTGGAAATTATCCGCATTAAGGGACCGATTGGCAAAGGAAAAGCAACAGCTACTGTTGACGGTGAAGTTGCTGCTGAAGCTGAAATTATGTTCGCGTTGAAGTAGGACGAGTTAATCCCCATTCCTGAACCTAGGAATGGGGATTTTCTTTATTATGTATAAAGTATGACATCAAGCAATAATGAAAATATTAATCTAATGTTAACCAGTCATTAGCAATGTAAAACCAACATAGAGACTATGTAAATTTCAACATTTTGCCTTTTTGACCTGATATGATGAACTCAACCGTTCATTAGCGGTAAAACTTATCGAGTTCAGGGAGGAATTTTGGAAATGAATAACAAGAAATTCATGCTCAAAATTGCAACTTCGTTAGTAGCTGTTATGTTAATTACAGCGTGTAACAACGGCGGTAATAATGATTCAGAGAACGGCAATAATTCTATGAATAATGGAAATAACACCGAAGAGCCTGCATCTAACGAAAACTCCGAGAACTCTGCTGAATAAGAACTTACTCTCCTGTCCATCCTGGACAGGAGTTTCTATGATTCGCCGTTTTTTCCATGGTACATTTGCCACTTCTTAAATTCCAGATAATCCGCAAAGTCTTCCTTTGTAATACCTGATCTCATCGCTTCTTCAATCAATTCTTTCCATTCTGTATCAAGAACAGGCTCTTCATGATCTTCTTCTAGTATAAACACCTCAATTGGGACTTTAAGTTCTGCTGCGATTTTTTCGAGGAATTGGATGGAAGGATTCGCTTGTTGATTTCGCTCGATGGAACTAAGATATGACTTCGCAACGCCTGCTCGCTTCGCTAACTCTGTTAAAGATAACCCCATCCGATTCCGATAAAGTTTAATTTTTTCACCGATCATCCCTTTACCTCGACTTTATCATTATTTAATGATTTAATTTTATCAAGAACACATTGTTCTGTAAACAGAACAATAGTCATAGATTTTATGAACTAGATGTTTGAGAAAATTAACGGAAAATTAAGATTGAGAGAGGAAATATTAGTAATTAAGAGATTTACTAGGGAAATTCCCTAAAAACAAAGAATTTTAAATCTTTTTAAACTTCCAAAATAAGACTATATTAGATGTACATTCTAAATAAAGAACAAAACGTTCTTTATACGTGTCGGTTATTGCTGAATTTAATAAGGGGGATGGGGAATGAGAACGTATACTGACGAAAAATTGGATCAAGAATGGGTGACCCTTATGTCAATCGCCAAAAATATCGGTTTATCTAAGGAGGAAGTGAAACGATTTTTAATCAATTCCTCAAAAAAGTAAGGAGGAATGATGGTGATTAAGTTAGGTGATGGAACTTTTGTATCCTATATCTTAGGTAAAAGGATAAAAGTGATGACGATCGATAATCAAATTGCTAAGCTTTATATCAATGATGAATACAAAGGTAAATGTGAGCTTTCTTTTATTATCGAGAAAATTCATAGCCTTGAATATAAAGAGCAGGATATTAAAGGCCTGATGGCAGATGAACAAAAGATGTATGAGGAACTGAGTCACATCCTAAAAAATCAAACCATCTCTCAACATTATGAGTAAAGGAAAACGAGTGATATCGTTTTTTTATCTTGCAAGCATTAATCTACGCGATGGTTCCCTAACGAATGGGGGAATTTAACTCAATCATGCGGGCTTTCATTGAAGTGAGTTCACTTATTATTTTCTTGATGTCCAAAAATGAATGATCTCTCTTATTATGTGGAGTTCTGTTCAAGCTAGAACAGTTAAAATCCATTTTAATACGAGGGTTATTAATTGTTGCTTCATAAGTCACTAACCTTGTGTTTGTACGAGTGGTAACAAACTAAATAAGAGCCTAACAGAAAGTTGGCCCTTCCATGAAGTTTTATTAATTTGGTCCCTGTTTCGCCCGCCATTTATTAAATTCAAGAAATTCCTTGAATTGATCTTTGCTTACACCAGATTCCATTGCTTCCTTCACTAACTTTTTCCACTCAGAATCTAATTCACTTTGATGAATCGGATCATCCCCCTGAAGGAGTACTTCGACTGAAACATCCAAAACGTTCGATATTTTGTCTAAAAATTGAATAGAGGGATTTGATTGTATATTACGCTCGATAGAACTTAAATAGGATTTTGCGACATTGGCACGTTCTGCTAACTCTGAAAGTGATAACCCTTTACGTAAACGATATTTTTTAACTTCTTCTCCGATCACGTTTATCCCTCCGATGCTTCGACAAAATTCTTTGTTGTCATTAATTATACCAGTATGTTTTTGTTCCGTAAATAGAACGAAAGCGGCATACAAGGATATGCCGCTTTTGCCTCAGTTACTTTGATGACGAAGAAATGACTGAATCTCGGAAATCGAGATACCAAGTTCCTTCGCTTCCTTTATTAATTCAACCCATTCGTCATCAAGCTTTTTCTCAGTATGTACGCCCATATAACTCCTCCTTCAAGTCTTTCCAGGTAGTACAGCCATCATAGAAGCTCTGCAAGGATCTTCCTTAGATCTGTTTACTTTGCGTCCAATTTTTTTCAAAAATGGTTGCCCTTTTCTGGAGGATACGCTGTACGATTAACGAGTCCTAACGAAAGTAACTACTTTCATCATAGGACATTCAACCTACGAAAGGTGTAGAATTTTGAAAAAAATAACAGTTTATTATAGCTTTTTTTGTAGGTAAACGTGGGAAACTGTATCCTTTCTCATTCATAGTAAAGTGGATAATTACATATTTTTCATAATGATGGCAAAGATAGCATTAGAAACACTTTTGAGGAGGAATTGATTTGAATAAGTGGATGCTATCCTTTTTCACCTGCCTACTTGCTTTTAACCTAACAGCGTGTTCTGATGCAAATGAAGAAGAAGGACCGGTTGAAGATCCAGAAATGCAAGAAGATGCACCTGAGGATGAAGAGAATGTAAATGAAGATGATGGAACCATTGATCAAGAAGATGACGATACGATGAATAAAGATGGCAAGCAAGAAGGCGATCCAGATGAAGATGGGAATATGGAAGAAGGCGATATGGACGACATGGAAAAACAGCCAAACGATGAAACGAAAGAGCAACAGTAAGGGACCTCTGAGGGTCTCTTTTTATTTTGGAAAAATTGTCTAAAAAAAGAGTGAGCGGGAATAAGCAGAAAAAAGGAGGTTGAGAAGATGAATAAAGTAGCGATTGTGACAGGTGGAGGATCCGGAATTGGAGAGGCAACAGCAAAGCGGTTTGCAAAAGAAGGAATCCGAGTTTGTTTATTTGACCTCAAAGAAAGTCGAGCGGAAAAGGTAAAGGAAGCGATTATCAACGATGGTGGCGAAGCGTTCGTAGTAGATGTTGATGTCTCCGACGAGCAACGAGTTACATATGGCTTACAAACAGTGATGGAAGAATGGGGACGCATTGATATTTTATTTAACAATGCGGGGATCAACGGGACGCTCAATCCGATTGAAGAGATGAAAGTGGACGAGTGGGATCAAACGATTGAAACGAATTTACGCAGCACCTTTTTGATGGTAAAGCACACCATCCCTTATATGAAAGAAAACGGAGGCAGCATGATTATTACAAGTTCAATCAATGGGAATCGGACGTTTTCAAACTTCGGGATGTCGGCCTATAGTACATCAAAGGCAGGACAGGTTGCTTTTATGAAAATGGCAGCGCTTGAACTTGCGCAATACCGCATTCGTGTCAATGCCATCTGTCCTGGAGCGATTGAAACAAATATTGAACAAAATACTGATAAGAAAGAAAGTGTGAAAGACATCGAAATACCGGTAGAGTATCCAGAAGGAAGTCATCCTCTTGAGAAAAAGTCAGGATCTCCAGAACAAGTGGCTGATGTCGTTTATTTTCTAGCTTCGGATGCATCGAGTCACGTTACAGGCACGGCCATGTACGTCGATGGGGCAGAGTCCTTATTATAAGTAGGAAAGAGGATTTCTGATTGACTCAGGCCACTAGTAGGAATAAGGTTTAGTTTGAGGTGAAGAAAATGTTTACAAAGATGCACCATGTGGCCATTATCTGTTCGGATTATGAACGATCTAAGCAATTTTATACAAATACACTAGGTTTAACAATCATTGAAGAAACGTATCGGAAAGAACGAGGTTCCTATAAACTTGATTTGGCAGTAGGAGAACATACTCAAATTGAATTGTTTTCATTTCCTGATGCTCCCGAGAGACCAAGTTATCCTGAAGCAAAAGGGTTAAGACATGTGGCTTTTGAAGTAACGGATCTTGAAGAAACGGTTCAGCAGTTAGTGAAAAAGGGTGTCTCCACACTTGAAGAGATCAGAGTGGATGAACTCACAAATAAGCGATTTACATTCTTCGCCGATCCAGATGGTCTCCCAATTGAATTATACGAGAAATGAAACAATATTCTAAAAATAAGTTGATTCCTTCCAAACCCTGTGGCAAAATAGAGCGTGAAAGCGTTTGCTTAATTTTGGAACAATTGGCTTATTTTTTTGGGGAGACAAACGGTTTCCTTACTTTTATGATTTTGTGCAAACGTTTTCACATTTCGCATAAGGGGGAAAAGGATGAAAAGGGGTAATCGAAGAAAACTTTCACTGTCACTTGTTCTCGTGCTAGTGCTTCAACTGCTTGCTGTGGTAATCCCGGTAGGTGTGAAGGCTGCATCTAGTCCTGTCATTGACGGAATCGTCAGCTACATTTATTTTTGAAGGAGATGGAAGCGAAGAGTCCGTCCTTGTTGCCGGTGATTTTACTAATTGGCAGGAAGGAGCGCTCCCACTGGAGAAGGTAGATGGCATCTGGAAGGTAACGGTCGATGACTTAACCGATGGCCTTCATCAGTACAAATTTATCGTGGGAGATGAATGGATGAAAGATCCTTTAAATCCAAATGGCAGCGATAACAGTACGTTTACAATCGGTGAAGTCTCAGATGACCGCATCGTCACATTAGTAGGAGATTTGCAGGACGAGCTTGGTGCATCGAAGGAATGGGACCCTGCCGCTGAAGAAACGGTGATGGAAGAAAAAGGAGACGGCTTTTATGAATTCTCTGGTGAACTTCCGGCTGGGACTTATGAATATAAAGTAGCGATCAATCAGTCTTGGGGAGAAAGCTATGGTGACGGGGGAAATAACCTTAAACTAACGCTTACTGAGAAAACGAAAGTAACTTTTTATTATCACGATGATACGCATGCCATTGCAAATTCAACAACATATACGCCTAGTGAAAAGCAGCCACGACTAGTGGGTTCCATCCAGCCTGCCATTAATGCTGGAGCAGAGTGGAGTCCAGATCAGTCAACGGCTCTTTTCACGGATGATAATTTTGATAACGTTTATTCCTTTTCAACAAATGTGCCAAAAGGAAACTATGAATATAAAGTTGTAGTTGGAGATCAATGGGGAGAAGATTATCCAACAGACAATGCAAAGCTGAATGTGATCGAAAAAGCGGATGTCACGTTCTTTTTTAACACAAAGACGAAAGAAGTGAGCACAGATTACAGTGCGGCTGGATCAGATGGGGCCGTTTCAAAAGCTAGTCTTCTACATAATTCATGGGAAGAAGCTTATCGTGCTCCATTCGGTGCTGTACCAGTAGGAAAGACGGTAACGTTACGTCTAGAAGCGAAGAAAGATGATCTCACAAAAGCCGATCTTTATATGAAGAATCAAAATACAGGTACGAGCAAAGTGGTTTCAATGGAAAAGGCGGCTACTTCAGAAGGAAAAGATTACTGGGAAGCCAAAGTAACGCCAGAAGAAAAAGGACTTTACGGCTATAAATTCATTGTCCGTGACGGTTCAGCTAAAGCGGAGTACGGAGAAGATACGAAACAGGGGGAAGCTGGTAAAGCGGTTGATGCCAATGCAGAGCTCTATCAATTAACAGTCTTTGATCCAGGATATGAAACGCCAGACTGGATGAAAGAAGCTGTGGTGTATCAAATTTTCCCGGATCGATTTAACAATGGGAATAAAAACAATGACGATGCAAAGGAAACGGCGCGAGGTCCTGAACCAATTGAGCACCAGGAATGGGGAGAGCTTCCGGATAATCCGAGGCTTGCGGATAGCGCAGATTACGAGGGTGATGGGATTTGGAGCAATGATTTCTTTGGTGGTGATCTTAAAGGAATTCAGCAAAAGCTTGATTACATTCAATCCCTTGGTGTTAATACGCTCTATTTAAACCCAATTGCGAAGGCAGCGTCAAATCACAAATATGATGCAACGGATTGGAAAACGGTTGACCCGATGTTTGGCACACCGGAAGAATTTAAAGCTTTTACAGATGAGCTTGAAAAACGAGACATGCATCTCATTATGGACGGGGTATTTAATCACGTTGGTGATGACTCCATCTATTTTGACCGTTACGGGAAATATAAAGTAGTTGGTGCTTATGAATACTGGTCTCGCATTTATGACCTCATGAATGAAAAGGGCATGAGTGAAGAAGACGCGAAAGCAGAAACGCGTCAACAACTTGAAAAAGAAGGACAAACGTTTAACGATGAATATGGCTTTCATAACTGGTTTAACATTAAAAATGAAAAAGTAACCGATGAAAACGGGAAGGAACGCTATGATTACCAGGCTTGGTGGGGCTATGATTCCCTTCCTGAAATCAAAAGCATTGAAGGCGATGCTGTTGATTATGATAGCGAGTTAAACAATGAAAAATTTGCCGATTACATTATGTATGACAAAGATTCCGCCTCTAAGTCATGGTTAACAAACGGTGCGTCCGGTTGGCGCCTTGATGTGGCGAATGAAGTGGATATGGAATTTTGGCGTGAGTTCCGTGATGAATTAAAGTCTGAAGACATGGCCGGTGCCGGAGCAACATTGAAAGAAGGAGAAGAGCCATTGATCCTTGGTGAAATCTGGGATGATGCTTCAAAGTACTTCCTTGGTGATCAATATGATTCGGTGATGAACTACCGATTTGAAGGAGCGATTCTCGATTTCTTAAAAAATGGGAATGCAGCGAGTGCAGACGAGAAACTAATGGCTGTACAGGAGGATTATCCTGATGAGGCGTTTCATGCGCTCATGAATTTAATGGGTTCCCACGATACGCCACGTGCAATTTACGTCCTTGGAGGCGGAACAGATACGTATGAGCGTGCAGAGTTTGATCCGAATTACAATCATGAGCTTGGCGTGCAGCGTTTAAAGCTAGCAGCCGTGCTTCAAATGGGTTACCCGGGTGCCCCGACGATTTACTATGGTGATGAAGCTGGCGTAACGGGTTCAAAGGATCCAGATGATCGCCGCACTTATCCGTGGGGTGAGGAGAATGCAGACTTAATCAAGCACTATCAAACAGCAGGTGCAGTTCGTACGAAACATGCTGATCTTTTAGCTTATGGAAAGCTCACAACGCTACATGCAGACGGCGATGTCTATGCATTCGCGCGTACGAGTAAAGACGGTGCAGCCATTATTGCAGTGAACCGCGGCAGCAAAGCGCAAACGATCGAGCTCGATGTAAAAGACGTTGTGAAAAATAAGATTTCGTTTACAGATGGCCTTATGAAGGATTACAGCGTAACCGTGAAAGATGGCAAGGTTTCTGTGACAATTCCTGCGATGACAGGTCGTATGCTCGTCGCGGACCAAGGGCAGAATTTTGAACTTCCGAAAGCAGCGACAGACTTGAAAGCAAATGCAGGAGAGGGGAGCGCTACCCTTTCATGGAAAGGCGAGGCGGCAAAATACAAAGTGTATCGCTCAACGCTTCAAGGAGCGATGTATGAAGAAGTGACCGTAACTGATCAGAAAGAAGTCACGGTCGATGGATTAACAAACGGTCAGTCTTACTTCTTTGCCGTAACGGCGCTTGATGAAGATGGAAATGAATCGGTGAAGGTAGAAACGGTGGAAGCAACCATTCCACACATCGAATGGAAAGACGGAAAATATGACATTTCTTCTGTTAATACCATCGAAGACCAGGTACTCGACCTAGCCAATACATTTGAGATTGAAGCCGGTGTGAAAATTGACGGTGCTACGGAATCGGGACTTGCAGAAGGGTTAATTGGCAAGCTTCAGGTGAAACATGGTGACGGCGATTGGCACGAGTCGAAGGCCACATACACAGGCCAAGATGGCGCATTTAACAAGTTTAAAGCGGATTTCCGACCAATCGAAAAAGGCACCTATGCGTATCGACTTGCCTTCTCAACGGATCGCGGCGGGACTTGGAAAACGACGAACACAGAAGAAGTAACGTTCACGCAAAATCAGGAGGACACGAAAGCCCCTGCAGATGCCGTGCAACTGGAGGAGCCTCTAAAAGAATCCGGTCAAGTGACGTTAAACTGGAAGCTTGCAGCAGCTGATGGAGCCTATCTTTTAGCGGTAGAGCGGAATGGCGAAATCCTTGAGCTAATAGAAGATGCAGAGGCGATCTCCTATACCGATTTCGCTGTAGAGAACGGAAAGACGTATACGTATCGCATCGTGGCATATGATCAAGCTGGAAACCAAACCGCTTCCAATGAAGTAAAGGTCACGCCAGATATTGTCATGGTCGACGTCACATTTAAAGTGCACGCCCCAGACGATACACCGCTTAGTGCGAAAGTAACGATGCCAGGTGATCAAAATGGCTGGAGCACAAGCGCATGGGAGATGTCTCGTAACGGAGCGGTGTCACCAGACTGGGAGATCCAAAAGTCGTTCCCGGAAGGAACGATTTTAACGTACAAATATGTAAAAGGGGAATCATGGGATCAGGAAGGTCTTGCAGATCACACGCGTAACGATAAGTCAGATGATGATGTGAGCTATTATGGTTACGGAGCGGAAGGCACCGATCTGAAAGTGACGGTAACGAACCAGGGTAGCAATAAAATGGTCGTTCAAGATGAAATTCTTCGTTGGATCGACATGCCAGTGGTCGTCAACTCTCCGGAAAATGGAGCCGTTGTCGATGGGGACACGGTGACCTTTAAAGGAAACGCTATTAAAGAGGGAATCCTCACAATTAATGGTGAAAAAGTGCCTGTGAATGAGGATATGACGTTCACTCATGAAGTAAAGCTAGAAAACGGTGAAAATGAAATTCCAATTACGATTGAACCTTCAGAAGAAAATAAATCTGCGATCTTTAATAACGATGGGGGCGCGATTGGAAAGAATACGAAGAGCTATACGTGGAAAGTGACTTCGGATGTAGGGGAAGCAGAGGCGAAAGAGCCTGTAAGGTTGTTTGGAGACAATCGTTATGCGACAGCGGTTGAAATCTCTAAAGAAGGCTGGGACGAAGCAGATACAGTTGTAATTGCTCGAGGAGATAACTTTGCGGATGCTTTAGCCGGAGCACCGCTCGCGTATAAAGTAGATGCACCAATTCTGTTAACACGTGAAAAGGGACTTGAAAAGTCGGTTATCAATGAAATTAAGCGTCTGGGTGCAAAGAAAGCCATTATTCTTGGCGGAACATCAGCCGTACCGAAGTTTATTGCTTATCAGTTAGAAGGTCTTGATCTGAAAGTAAAACGAATCTATGGCGACGATCGTTTTGAAACAGCGGCAAATATTCAAGCAAGCCTTGGGGGGAACCCTGATAAAGCTATTGTGGCAGATGGAATGAACTTCCCAGATGCTCTTTCTGCCGCATCCTATGCAGCAGAGAACGGTTACCCAATTTTATTTGCAAAACAGGATGTCGTTCCAAATGCAACCAAAGTAGCCCTTCGTAGTGTTGATCACACGATTGTCGCTGGTGGCGAGGCTGTCATTAGCAAGAAGGTGATGGGTGAGTTGCCAGATGCCAAACGCTATGCAGGTGAAAATCGTTTTGGAACCGCGGCATCGATCGCGACGGAATTGAATCCATCCACGCATGTCTTTGTGGCAACCGGCATGGATTTCGCTGATGCCTTAACAGGATCCGTTCTTGCGGCAAAGCAAGATGCGGCAATGCTTCTTGTGAAACCGAATGAACTACCGGCAGAAACAGCAGAAGCGTTAGAAGGGTTAAATGCAGATACATTCACGATCCTTGGTGGCGAAAGTGCTGTAAGTGAGAAGGTTGTTGAGGGGATGAAGTAATAATGCGGGGGTCAGAATGCAGGGGTCAGGCTCGAACCTGACCCCATCAAAAGACAAAACCTCTAAAAGTGTCCGCCTGAGGCGGACACTTTTTTAGTTTAGATCTTTCTTTAAAACGCTTGAAAAGCTAGATGGTATAAGGGGTTTTGTAGGAAAGAAGAAGCAGGGGGTCAGGTTCGAACCTGACCCCCATCCTAACTCCCTATTACCTCACTCTCCATTTTCCTTCAAAATAATTAAAAAATATTTCTGAATAATTTATTAATTAACTATTCCCAAATTCTTGAAAAGTGGTATACTACAAATATCAGCCCCGCTATAGTAGAAATTCCCCATTTCCTTACCAAAGGAGCAATTTGAATGCCTCGTAAGAAACGAACCTGGTTTCCTGGTGCAAAGTATCATATTACCTGCCGTGGAAATCGAAAGGCACCATTGTTTGAAGAACGAACCGATCGTTTAAAGTATTTTCAAATTCTAGAACACGCTCGTCTCGCATTCCCGTTTCGCCTACACGTATACTGTCTCATGACTAACCATGTGCATCTCTCCATTGAAACCTTCGATCATCCCCCTGGTGAAATCATGAAAGTGATCAACTCCAACTATGCTAGATATTTCAACGACAAATATGAGTACACAGGCCATGTCTTTCAAGGTCGCTATAATGCTGAATTGCTTGATTCGATTCATTATGAAATTGACGTTAGTAAATACATTCACCTTAATCCAGTGAAAGCCCGAATGGTAACCAAACCAGCGGACTATTTGTGGAGCAGTTATCGTGCCTATATTTCATATCGAAAGAATCTACATGCTTACCCTGATTACATACTCTCATTGTTTCAAAAACCTTCACGGGAAGCTTATCAGCGCTATGTCGAAAGCGAAGGACCATTAATACCGCCTGATCTTATAAAACAACTGCCAGAGAGAAAAGGGAAAAAAGTTTATTTGCTTTCGAATTTGCCACAGTAAAAACGCTAAAATCTAACGAAAGAGAAGTGAATGAATGGAGCACTGGATCTGGCTAAGTTCCCTTCCTTACGTAGGCCCAGTTACGCAAAAGAAACTGCTGGCCACTTTCGGAAGTCCGGAACGAGTCTATGATGCCTCTCCCTCTGAACTCAAGGAAATAAGGGTTTCTCAACGAGCATATGAATCCATTTTAATGGCACGATCGCTTGAGAAACCAAAACGCATTCTTGAACGAGTTCAGCAAAAGGAGATCTGGCTACTACCCCGGGATGACCCGCTTTACCCAAGTTATGCCAAAAATGTTGCTGAATCGCCCGTTCTTTTATATTACAAAGGCCAAATTAGGCCGAATCTTCCTTCTGTTGCCATCGTCGGTTCTCGCTCTTGTTCCAATTACGCACGACGTGCTGCAAAAGAGTTATCCACCAGACTCTCAAGCCTGAACATTCCTGTTGTTAGCGGACTCACGAAAGGAATCGATGAAGCTGCTCACTCTGCCTGCCTCGCAAATTGTGGGTACCCGATTGCTTTTGTTGCAAATGGTGTTGACGACTGTTACCCGAAAGAGCACCGCTCGCTCTACGAAGCAGTTATAAATGAAGGCGCTGTCATCTCGCAGTATCCACCTGGCACAGCACCTACACCGAAGCAATTTATTCAGCGAAACGCATTAATCAGTGCATGGTCAAGTCATGTGGTAATTATGGAAGCTAACTTGAAAAGTGGTGCGATGACGACCGCTCACTTCGCTCGAAAGCAAGCAAGAGAAGTCTTTGTACTCATAAGTAGTGATGCTCGATTTAGGCAGGGAACAGACTGTCTAAGAAAACAAGGTATACGCCCTTATTATAGCTTTCAATCAATTGCAAAAGAATTCATCAAACTCTCTTAAACGGTTAATGACCCTCGCAAGCTTACCGTGATTTGATCCCTCAAGGTTCTTCAAGAGCTTCTCCCCCGACTAGAGCATGATGGCCTCCAACCCATCAGGGAAGAGAAGTAAGACAGAAGAAGATAAACCTGCCTCTAAACCACCTCATCGAGCCATCGATTAGGTGGTTTTTTTATGGAAAAGGAAAGACTAGAAACTAGTACTTTAGACTAAGAGATGAGGGATTAGATAAGAACGAAGAAAAACATATAAATCTATCGTCATATACTAAATTTAAACAATCTTTACAAAGACATATTTCATATAACCCAATGTATTACAAAAAAAGATGTCCCGTCAGCGTGGACAAATGCAGTTAAATTAGCGGTTTTGTCTTTAAGGGGGGTCAGGCTCGAGTCTGACCCCCCGTAGAGTATGTAAGCGCATTCAAAAGTTAGACAATTTACGCTATTTTTACACATATGAGTCTAAAGTTATTGTATACTGACAATTGGTGGCATGTTCACCAAAATTCGACTACATATCCGGGGGGATGAAATTTGAAACGAAAGCCAACCAGTCGTTTTATTAGCTTTGCGCTAATATTCTCAATGGTTCTTAGTTTTTTTGCATTACCAGTTTCACAGCTTTCAGCTTCTGCTGAAGACGTTATTTCTGTTGGAGAAGCGATTGCTAACAATACTGGTTCTGCAACAGTAGAAGGTTATATTGTAGGAACAACTTCAAGCGGCCCTTCTTATAACTTCGATGGCGCAAATGGAGTAGAAACGAACATAGCCATTGCAGATTCTTCCAGTGAAACCCAGTTCGACAAGATTATTCCGGTTCAACTACCTAAAGGATCTTTAAGAGATGAGCTCAATTTAGTAGCAAATCCAGCAAACAAAGGTAAGAAGATCCAAATTACTGGAGACCTCGCAACATACTTCGGTGTACCAGGTCTGAAAAGCCCAACAGCCTATACTTTTTCCGACGGCACAGCTCCTGACCCAGAACCTATCGAACTCTCAACAATCAATGATGCTAGAAAAGTAGCAAACGGTACACCAGTGAAAATTAAAGGAACGGCAACTGCAGCCTTTGAAGCAGGAGGCCAAACCAATCTATTTATTCAAGATGATACAGCGGGCATTATCGTTCGTGCTGCGGGAATCACTGCCAAACCTGGTGATGAAGTGATAGTAGAAGGAACAATGTCTGATTACTATGGAATGCAGCAAGTCATGACAAGTGCTTCTGATGTGGTCATCACAACAGAAAATAAAGGCGTTCCATCCCCTCAGTCCCTTAAATCAACAGATCTTTCTAACGAAAATGGTGAACAGCATGAAGCTGAACTCACTCAATTTAACGACGTTACCATTAAGTCAGTCGACAGCAACGGAAACTTCACGACCGAAGACGCTACAGGTGAATTTGTCATTAAGCCAGCCGATAAATCCCTTCTCGAAGTCGGCCAAGACTATGAGATTCTTAAAGGCGTTATCGACTACAACTTTAATGAATACAAACTCGTACCTCGTAGTGCAGCTGACGTCATCGAAAAAGCTTTCTCTGTAACAGCTAATCCTACATCAGGCTCTGTTCTTGAAGGCACGATGGTCAAACTTGCCACAGCAGAAGAAGGCGCAACGGTTCATTACACAACGGACGGTAGCGACCCAACTGCTGAAAGCACAGAATATACTGCTCCTATTGAATTAACAGAGGATACAACAATCAAAGCGATTGCAGCAAAAGATGATCAAACAAGTGAAGTGGCTACGTTCAACTACACTGTTCTAAAATCTGCTGATGGCATTAGCATTCACGACATTCAAGGCGCTGGCCACACTTCTCCTTATGAAGGAAAAGCGGTAACTAAAGTTACTGGCATCGTGACAGCTAAAGCAGGAAGCAACGCGTTTTACATGCAAGAAGAAAACCCTGACACTAACATCGCCACTTCAGAAGGTATCTACGTTTATAAAAAAAGCGCTGGCGTTAACGTTGGCGATAAAGTAGAAGTAGATGGTCAGGTAAAAGAGTGGAGAGAAGATGGTTATAGCGATGCGAAAGATCTTTTAACTACTCAAATTACTGCTTCCAACGTTTCAGTCACTTCTTCAGGTAACACCTTACCAGAAGCCATTGTGATTGGAGAAGACCGCACACCTCCAACTGAAATTGTAGAAGATGATGAAATGAAGACATTTGATCCTGAAACAGATGGACTCGACTTTTATGAAAGTCTTGAAGGGATGTTAATCGATATTCCGGATGCAACGGTAACCGGTACAGTGAAATATGATGAGCTTCCTGTTTACGTAAATGCAAGTGAAGATCAATTGTTCACTCGTGCAAACGGACTACTGCTGACAGCAGACGATCCAAATCCTGAACGCCTTTTAATCGACGTTGATGGCATTAATATTGATGTAACAACTGGCGATCGCCTTGACGGATCCGTTACAGGAGTTGTGAGCTACGATTACAGCAACTTTAAAATTCGCCCAACCGGGACATTCCCTTCTGTCATTGAAGGAGACACAGAGCGCGAAGTTACAAAAATGGAAACTACAGATGGTGATCTCACGATTGCTTCCTACAATATCGAAAACTACTATCCTGGTGTTGGGGAAGAGAAAACAGGAAAAATTGCTGAATCGATCGTAAAGAACATGAAGACACCAGACATTGTCGGTTTGGTTGAAGTACAAGATAACAACGGCCCAACAGATGACGGTACGACAAGTGCAAACGAATCTTATGAAGCGATTATTAAAGCGATTGAAGAAGCAGGCGGCCCGACATACAAATTTACTGAAATCGCACCAGAGGATAAAACAGATGGTGGACAGCCTGGCGGAAATATTCGCGTTGGATTCATCTATAATCCTGATCGCGTTGATTTCTCTGATAAGAAATCTGGTGATGCAACTACTTCAGTTGGCGTCGATGAAAACGGACTAACGCTGAACCCTGGTCGTATTGATCCAACAAATGAAGCTTTTGACGATTCCCGTAAATCACTTGCAGCAGAATTTGAGTTTAAAGGTGAAAAAGTGATTGTTGTAGCGAACCATTTTAACTCAAAAGGCGGAGATGGCGCACTCTTTGGCGCGGATCACCCAGTCGTTTTAGGAAGTGAAGTACAGCGTGTGAAACAGGCTTCTGTTTTAAACAACTTCGTCAATGATGTCGTGACGAATATGGATAATGGCAACGTTGTTGTTCTTGGTGACTTGAATGACTTTGAATTCTCAAAGCCAATCCAAACACTTGAAGGCGACGTTTTAACAAATATGGTCAAAAAGCTTCCAACAGAACAACGCTATTCCTACAACTATCAAGGGAATGCGCAAGTGCTTGATCATATTCTCGTATCGAACAATCTAGCAAAACGTACGATGATTGATAGCATTAACATTAACTCTGATTTTAGTGAAGCTGATGGACGCGCAAGTGACCATGATCCAATGCTTGCAAAAATCCAAATGGAAAACAGCGTGGACCGTACTTCAGGAGAAACGCGTTATGAAACAGCAGTTGAAATTTCGAAAAAAGGTTGGGAAAGTGCGGACACTGTCGTGATTGCACGAGGTGACAAATTCCCAGATGCTCTTGCAGGAGCACCGCTAGCGTACAAATATGACGCACCAATTCTTTTAACTGAGCAAAACAGGTTGAATGCAGCGGTGAAGAAAGAAATTAAGCGTCTTGGCGCTAAGAAAGTAATTGTACTTGGTGGAACGTCAGCGATTTCTTCTTACACAGAATATGAACTAAAAGGCCTTGGGTTAAAAGTAGATCGAATTGGTGGAGAAAACCGTTATGAAACAGCTGTGAATATTGCAGCGAAGCTTGACGGATCACCTGAAGTATCGATCCTAGCAAATGCGTTTGATTTCCCAGATGCTCTTTCGGTAGCGTCATATGCAGCGAAAAACGGCTACCCAATCGTGCTAACAGATGACGATCAGCTTCCGGCTGTTTCAAAAAAAATTTTAAACGCAACAGATAAGCAAATTGTTGTTGGTGGAGAAAGTGCCATTAATGAAAAAATCGAAGGTAGTCTTTCCAATGCCGTTCGTATTAGTGGAGAAAATCGCTATGCAACGTCAGCAGCTATCGCAACAGTACTAACACCGAATGCAGATACAGCTGTAGTTGCGACTGGAATGAAGTTTGCCGACGCGCTTTCTGGATCAGTCCTTGCAGCGAAAGAAGACGCAGCGATTCTTCTAGTGAAAAAGGATGAGATTCCGGAGAAAATTGCAGAAGCAATTGAACAGAATGGAATTAATAACTTCCATATCCTTGGTGGTCCAAATGCCATCAGTGATGATGTTATGAATGATCTAAAGAACAAGTAAAGTGAGGAAAGGGCGGGTCATCTCCGCCTTCTCCTTTTCTATGAAACTAGTTAAAAAGTATTGTTTTGAATTTGTTAATTATTGTGACAAAAGGGACCATTCACCTAGTAGTCTAGTATATAATGAAAATCGCGGAGACATTCCGACAAAATCTGAGTTTTCGAAAGGGTAGGGATTACGTACATGAATATGAAAAAACCTCTTTTCGGTGTTCTATCAACAGCTGCACTAGCAATGGGGATTGCGGCAGCATCACCGTCACCTCCTGCAGAAGCAGCAGCGGGCGATTTTGATCTTACAATTATGCATACAAACGATACACATGCGCACCTTGATAATGCGCCAAGACGCCTAACGGCTGTTGAAGAAATCCGTGCAGCTCGTGAAAATTCCATTCTATTAGATGCTGGCGATGTTTTCTCTGGTACCCTCTTTTTTAATAAATACAAAGGTCTTGCTGATGTTCAATTTATGAACATGATGAAATACGACGCCATGGTTCCTGGTAACCATGAATTCGATGAAGGTCCTAAAACATTCTCTGAATTTGTAAAACAAACGAAATTCCCTATTGTCAGCTCTAACATTGATTATAGCAAGGACCCTTACCTTAGCCCGTTATACAAAAATGAAATGGCGATGACTGGTGACGATGGCACAATTTATCCAGCAGTTATTCTTGATGTGAACGGAGAAGAAGTTGGCGTATTTGGATTAACAATTGAATCAACAGACGAGCTTTCAAGCCCTGGTGAAACTATTTCTTTCCAAAACCATCAGGAACAAGCAGAAAAAATGGTGAAGATGTTCCAGGATAAAGGCGTAAACAAAATCGTTGCTCTTACGCATCTTGGGAAATCAGTAGAAGTAGAGCTTGCTAAAACGGTCGAAGGCATCGACGTGGTCGTTGGGGGACATAGCCATACGAAAATTGAAGAGGCAGTTCTTGTTGATACATTTGAAGATCCAACGCTTGTTGTACAAGCTAATGAATATAGCAAATATTTAGGTGATCTGGAAGTAACATTTGATTCAGAGGGTGTTTTAACTGAATGGGACAATGAACTACTAGATTTAAGTAGCAAAGGTAGCTATGAAGCAGATCCAGAAGCAAAAGAGCTTTACGATGAATTAAAAAAGCCTCTTGAAGAGATTGAAAAAGAAATCGTTGGTCAATCTGACGTTTATCTGAACGGTAAACGTGATGACGTTCGAACAGGTGAAACAAATCTAGGAAACTTAATTACAGACGGCATGCTTTATAAAGCCCAGCAGTTTACTGATGCGACAATTGCGATCACAAATGGCGGAGGAATCCGTGAATCAATCGATGAAGGCCCAATTACATTAGGTGAAGTGTTAACGACAATGCCATTCGGAAACAACCTCGTAACGCTTGATCTGACTGGTCAAGAAATTATCGATTCATTAGAACATGGCGTTAGTGGCGTTGAAACGGCTGAAGGTCGCTTTGCGCAAGTATCAGGTCTTCAGTACTCATTTGATAAAGATCTTCCATCTGGTGAGCGAATCCTAGATGTTAACGTGAAAACAGAGAATGGCTATGAAGACATTGATCCAGAAGCAACATACACGGTAGCGACGAATGCTTATATCGCACAAGGCGGAGACGGATATGATGCAATGGGTGCAGCAGCTGCTGATGGTCGTTTAAACGAACTTTTCTTCGTAGACTTTGAAGTATTTACAGAGTACCTTGATGAAATTGGAACTGTAAAAGCGAAAGACGAAGCACGTATCGTTGAAGCAGACGCTGAACGTATCCAGGGTGAAACACGCTATGAAACAGCTGTGAAAATCTCACAAGAAGGCTGGGATTCAGCTGATACTGTTGTTCTCGCACGCGGCGACTCTTTTCCGGATGCACTAGCAGGAGCCCCACTAGCTTATAAATACGATGCACCAATTCTTTTAACAGAAAGCGGATCACTGAACAAAATGGCGAAAGAAGAAATTGCGCGACTTGGAGCTAAAGACGTCATTATCCTTGGTGGTAAAAGTGCAGTTAGCAACTATGTCGAGTTCCAGCTTGAGGGTATGGGCATCGAAGTGGAGCGTGTTGCTGGTGACAATCGTTTTGAAACAGCTGCAAACATTGCAGCACGTCTCGGTGGATCACCTGATAAAGCGATCGTAGCAAATGGAATGAACTTCCCTGATGCGCTTGCGATTGCACCATATGCAGCACAGAATGGTTACCCGATTCTTTTAACTGAAGCGGATGAAATTCCATCAGCAACGAGCAATGCGCTTAAAGGCATTGATGGTTCGATCATCGTTGGTGGCGAAACAGCTGTTAACGGTAAGCTCGATTCGAAGCTACACGCGGAGGAGCGCTATGCAGGAGACAATCGTTTCGGTACAGCGGCCGATATTGCTACAAATCTTAACCCTTCTGCACGGGTTTACGTTTCAACAGGCATGAACTTTGCGGATGCTCTTTCCGGATCTGTTCTTGCAGCAAAACAAAATGCAGCGATGCTTCTTGTTAAACCAGATATGCTTCCGAAAGAAACAGCAGAAGCCGTTGAGGATATGGAAGCTTATGACTTCAACGTTCTAGGTGGAGAGAATGCCGTTAGTCAGAAAATTGTAGACGAGTTGAAAAAATAATCATGCAAAGCGTAGGGGGCGTGCCTCCTACGCTTTTTAAAATTTATTTTTTTGTATAGGCAGGTATTGTAGTATGGAAAGCTAATGTATATAGTATCATTCGTTATAACGAATTTGATCTGAGGGAGGGTTCTGATTGAAGAGATTTGGCAAGCGGAAAATCAGTCCACTGTTACTGCTCATTCTCGTGATCACCATGCTTATACCGTCTCAAGCGTTTGCGATTGCGAGCGTCGATGAAGAAAAGAATGCGGTGCATTACGCTGCGTTTGGGGATTCATTGGCTGCTGGCGTCCTGTCAGATAATACAATTGGTTTAAGTTATGCAGACTACATAGCTCAAGATCTACAGCGAGTGGATTTATTAGGAAGCTACGAAAAGCCTTATGCTGTGCCAGGTGCTACGTCTCAAAATATGCTGGATGCTCTCATGGATCGTGATATGCAAATCAAAATCGCATCGAAAGATATGATCACGATTACGATCGGGGCCAATGATTTTCTGCAAGTGCTCAGTAAGAACCCAGAGCGCTTACAAAACCCTGAAGAAGTCCAAAAAATCATTACTGAGCTCTCTGAAAACTATGTCTCCATTATGAGCATCATCCGGAATGTTAACCCTTCGGCTGAGATTTATTTAATGGGCTATTACAATGGTTTTTACGCTTTCCCTGAGGCCCAGCAGCGACCTCTCGTGGAGATTATGCAAACAGTGAATAGCATCATTAAACAAATTGCATCCGATTCGAACAGTCATTATGTTCCGACGTATGATGCCATTTCAACTGATCCATTGACGTATTTGCCCAATCCTAAAAATGTTCATCCATCGCCAGCGGGTTATATGGCGATTGCAGATGAATTTTGGGAACAAGTGAAATTAAATTTGCCAACCAACGTGACGCGAATAGCGGGAGTTAATCGCTACGAAACGGCAGTTAAAATTTCTCAGGAAGGGTGGAAGGAACATGCTCAGGGAGTTGTCATTGCGCGCGGTGATGATTTTCCAGATGCCCTGGCTGGTTCGCCGCTTGCCTACGATTTAGATTCACCGATTTTATTAACGCATTCGAATGCTCTTGATCCAATCGTGAAGGAGGAGATTGAACGACTCAATCCAGAATTCGCCATTCTTCTCGGAGGAGAGAAGGCGCTCTCGAAAGACGTTGAAGATGAGCTAGATCACATGGGGATCCCTGTTGAACGAATTGCAGGAGACAACCGCTATGAAACGGCTGCTAAAATTGCCGGAACTTTACCTCATGCAGACAAGGCCGTTATTGCGAACGGAACCAAATTCCCTGATGCTCTTTCCATTGCTTCATATGCAGCGGAAAATACGTATCCCATTTTACTCGCAAAACAAGATGAGATTCCAGAGGATACAGCAGAGGTTTTAAAACGTTATCCTGAAAGCATTGCCGTTGGTGGGACGGCCGTACTCTCAGAAAGTCTCGTTGGAAAATTACCAAAAGCGAAGCGCTATGGTGGAGAGGACCGTTATGAAACAGCTTCAATTATTGCGATGGAGCTTAACCCTTCGCACAAAGCCTTTGTGTCTACTGGATTAGAATTCGCGGATGCGCTAACCGGTAGCGTTCTAGCTGCTAAAAAAGACAATAGCTTTCTCCTTGTGGATCCGAACAAGATGCAGGATGCCGTATTAGATGCTAAAGAAAATCTTGAAATCTATCATTTTACGATTCTAGGTGGACCAAAAGCCGTTAGTCCAACGATCGAAAAACAGCTGATCGGCGTGAAATAAAGGGTAACCCAAAAGGGAGCAGCTCGTTGCTGCTCCCTTTTTTACATGAAAATATGCAGAATTATGGCAAATTTTAACTCGCTAGTGATAGACTTGTAGAGTATGTGATGCTCAAGTTTAGGGGGAAGATAATGAAAAAAAGCATCTATGGGATTGGATTACTACTATTTAGTTTTTTAATGATGTATGG
Source organism: Bacillus sp. RAR_GA_16 (assembly GCF_020165985.1). Lineage (GTDB taxonomy): Bacteria > Bacillota > Bacilli > Bacillales > Guptibacillaceae > Guptibacillus. Next base: position 69,795 of record NZ_JAIUKZ010000001.1, on the reverse strand, counting down.
AACGAATGAAGCCAGTGCCATGCCTGCACTAGAAAAAATGCAGGAGCTTGTGCAGCCATCAGGGGAAACCTTTAACGCTTCACTCAGTGGAAATGAAAGTTTGAACTGGTGGACGACGGATGGTGATGTGATTAAAAAAGGAGAGGATGACTACTGGTATTACGCTACAATCGTCGGTCAGAATCTCCAAGTAACGAATGCAAAATATGCGATTGATGCCAAACCTTCTGATGCGGCAAAACTCGAAGAAATTTTACGGCTTCAACCGTCTGATACAAAGCAAAAAGAGATACCGAATCCAGATGAAGATTTTGATTTATTAAGCGTAGGGGAGAAAGAGAATACACTTGTTTTATTAGTCGAATTTAGCGATTCGAAAGCTACCTATTCTGAAGCAGAGTGGCGAAATCGCTTTTTTGGCACACAAGGTAGTACGCTCAATGCTTACTATGAAGAAGTTTCAAATGGGAAATTAGGATTTAAAGGGGCCACTGAATCCAGTGGAACGAGTGATGGCATCGTGAAAGTAACGCTTCCTTATGCGCATCCTCGTCCTGAAACGGCCGATAATCCGGATAGCACCTACACAAAAATTGTAAAGGATGCCTTAAAAGCCTCTAATGCAAAGGTGAACTATGCGCAATTTGATCAAAATAAAGACGGTTCTCTTTCTTCCGAAGAGCTACATATTGTGACAATTGCTGCTGGTGGTGAAGCAAGCTACGGCGATACAGGAAAAGTGGTTTGGGGTCACATGTCTAGCTTGTATGAGAGCGAAGCTCCTGTGTTGGATGGGGTGAAAGTTGGTTCGTATCAGTCTGACGGCGGCTACACAATGTTTGGGGAAAAACATGGTGGTCACATGGCAACGGTTGGGATTATTGCACACGAAATGGGACACGACCTTGGTTTACCAGATTTATATGATACGGACGGCTCTTCTGAAGGCGTTGGCATTCATAGTTTAATGGGTGGTGGCTCCTGGACAACCCACGACGATCAATTTGAAGGGGCCATTCCAACCCATCTGGACCCATGGTCTAAGATGGTGCTTGGATTTATCCGCCCTGTCGAAATTCAAAACAATGGTACTTACGAAGTAGCGAATTTTAAAGCGGACCAACCAGCCGTATTAAAATTAAAGACGACCGATGAATCGGAATACTTTTTAATTGAAAACCGACAGTTTACTGGTTTTGATTTAGGATTAGCAGATGATGTTGTTTCTCCTGGTATTGCCATTTGGCATATTGACGAGCAGCAGCTGAAGAATCGTCAATATAATACGAACGAATCTCATAAAGCAGTGGATCTGGAAGAGGCCAATGAAAGTAGACTTGGTTATGCGGAGCTCGATCAGCAGCATATTTTCCGAATGTATTATGATCATTATTTTAGCGGAAATGGCTATGATCGCTTCACGACCACTTCTTCTCCAACGAGTAAAGTGTATTCTGGGGCAAGTTCAGGTGTTGCAGTGACCGTACTTGATCCGAACAGTGAGGCAATGACGGTTTCGGTTAAAGTACCTCAAGGCGAGGATCAGCAGCCGCCACTATGGTCAAAAGCAGAATTGAAAGCGACAACGATCCAAAATGATCGTCTAACGTTAAACTGGACAGAAGCAACAGATGATTCAGGTATTGCGTCGTACATCATCTATAAAAATGGAACGGTTTTAAAAGAAGTTGATGGTTCTACGAGAAAGCTCACAGTTAAAGGGCTTGCGACAGATAAAGAGTACAATTTTAAAGTAGAAGCCGTTGATAAAAAAGGATTTGCGACCTCTAACGGACCAGAATTAACAGTAAAAACGTCTGCAAACACCGTTGAGCGAATTGAAGGGTTAAATCGTTTTGAAACGGCAGCAAATGTTAGTGCCAAAACGTATAATCAAGCGGAAACGGTCGTGATCGCAAGAGGTTTCGATTTTCCAGATGCATTGTCAGGTGCACCGCTTGCGTATCAGTTAAAAGCACCGATCCTGCTTGCTAAAACGAATGAGCTTCCACAAGAAACAATAAAAGAAATCACGGACCTTAAAGCCAAGAAAGCGATCATTCTTGGCGGAGAAAGCGCCATTTCTGTTTCGACGGAAAAAGCCATTAAGGCACTCGGTTTAGAAGTGGAGCGGATTAGCGGTGATAATCGCTATGACACGTCAGCCAAAATTGCAAAGCGCATGGGTGGTGATCCAGAGAAAGCTGTAATCGCATATGGGTTTAATTTTCCAGATGCTTTGGCGATTGCCCCATATGCCGCGCAACAAGGCTATCCGATTTTATTAGTCAATAAAGACACAATTCCGTCAGCCACAAAACTGGCGTTGAAAAACATTGACGATACGATCGTAATCGGGGGAGAAAGTGTGATCACGAAGAGCGTGTATGATGGTCTTCCATCCCCAGAGCGTATTGCCGGAATCAACCGTTTTGAAACGGCTGCGAAAGTGAAAACAGCGTTTTATCCAGACGCTAAATCGGCTTATTTGGCCACTGGTTTTGGCTTTGCGGATGCGCTAGCGGGTTCTGTTCTCGCGGCGAAAGAAGGTGCACCACTTTTGTTAGTGAAGTCAAATGAACTTCCTTCAGAAACGGTCGAAGCGATAAAAAATGTGAGGAACTTTCACTTGCTAGGTGGACCGTCCGCTATAAACGAGAAAGTGCAGCAGCGCTTGTATCAGGAATAATGCGACAAAAGATGCATTCCATGATTAAGAGATACAGGGAATTTGACCTGTATCTCTTAATTTTAGGAAAAAATAACAGGATATTGCTTAAACTTTGTTGAATTATAGCCGATAGTATAGGCAGAGTGTCGATATTTGGTCAGCAACTTAATTGGAATGAGGAGGATCTGGATGCAACCTTCATTGGTCAAGAAAGCAATAACGGGATCTGCGCTCGTCGCGGGCGTCATGTTTGTTCAACCTGATGGGGCAGAAGCGGCGTTTGGGGATCAAGAGCTTAAGCTAGGCATGAACAACCAGGATGTGAAAGAGCTACAGGATGTATTGAAGGCAAAAGGGTATTTTACTTACCACACATCAACTGGGTACTATGGTCCAATTACTGAGGATGCTGTAAGTCAGTTCCAAAAGGCAGTTGGTTTAAAGGCAACAGGCGTGGCGACAACGGATACCCTTCAGAAGCTAGGGGCAAGTAAGGTTAGCAAGTCATCAGCTTCCACATCGTCATCCGTTTTACAAGTTGGATCGCGTGGTCAAGACGTGACGAATCTTCAAGCCAAGCTGAAAGAAGCAGGCTACTACTCCTACAATGTGGATGGCATTTACGGTCAGATCACACAAAAAGCCGTACAGGACTTTCAAAAGGCGAAGGGACTTTCTGTCACAGGAAAAGCCGATGCTACGACCATTAGCGCTCTTTCCAATACGAGCACAAGTTCAAAATCGTCTGGCTCAACTTCTGACCTATCAGTTGGGATGCGGGGAAGTGCAGTAACAGATCTTCAGACGAAATTAAAAGCAAAAGGCTATTATACATATAATGTAGATGGCATTTTTGGACAGATTACAAAGACGGCAGTTCAAAACTTCCAAAAGGCAAATGGACTCTCCCAAACGGGTGTAGCGGACAGCAAAACCTTATCGGCCCTGTCAAAAAGCAGCGATGTAGTAAAACCTGCAACGAGCGGACTGACAGTTGGATCGCGAGGAAGCGCCGTAACAAATCTCCAACAGATGCTAAAAGACCGTGGTTACTATTCCTATAACATAGACGGGATCTTTGGTAGTATTACGCAAAAAGCAGTCAAAGAGTTTCAAAGTATCGTAGGATTACCGGTGACAGGCGTTGCTGATGATAAAACGATTGATGCTTTGAAGTCAAGAAGCTCACAGGAGACGGCGACCGTCCTGAAGGTAGGATCAACGGGAAGTGCGGTCACAGAGCTCCAAAATAAGTTGAAGAAAGCCGGAACCTTCCACGCGGAAGCGACAGGATACTTTGGTCCTGTCACTGAGAAAGCGGTCAAGGACTTCCAGAAAGCAAAGAAACTGCAGGTGACAGGTACTGCGACAAAAGAAACGATGGATGCGCTTGACGGCTTAACAGAAAAAGTTGTTTCTTCGCCTTCCACTGGAGAAGATTACGGCGATGTATTGAAAAAGGGCTCAACAGGGTCACTTGTGAAAGAACTTCAATCAAAGTTAAAAGCGATTGGCTTATATAGCGGTCCTCTTGATGGTGATTTTGGAAATGGAACAGAGCGGGCAGTTCGAAACTTCCAATCGCGTAACAAGTTAACGGTCGATGGCATCGTCGGACCGGCAACTTGGGAAAAGCTAAAGCAATCAACCGGATATGAAGGAAATAGCAATGACGGTAACAGCGACACTGGAAGCTCGAATTCAAGCTTCAGCGTCATGGACCTGATTGCAGACGCATCGTTATACATAGGTGTTCCTTACGTTTGGGGCGGTAACACCCCAACACAAGGGTTCGACTGTAGCGGTTTCCTCGTCTATGTCTTTAACAAGCAGGGCGTTTCCTTGCCAAGAACGATGGCCCAAATGTGGAACGTCACAACGGCAGTAAGCTCCCCATCTGTTGGTGATATCGTGTATTTCACTACTTACAAACCGGGTGCTTCTCACGGTGGAATTTACATCGGTAACAATAAATTCATCCACGCTGGCTCATCGACAGGCGTTACCATTAGCGACATGACATCAAGCTACTGGGCGCCAAGGTATTTAGGAGCGAAGCGCGCGCATTGATGTTTGAATAGGGGGTCAGGCACGTGCCTGACCCCCTCAAAAGACAAGATTACGAAAGTGTCCGCCCCAGGCGGACACTTTTTTGTGTTTTCAATGCATCTCGAACATTAACATTTATCCAGTCTAAATTCACAGTCTCTTAACAGTAAGGTGCTAATCTTGTAGATGTTCAGTGCAGAGCTGAACAGATTACATATCCGGGGGAGGATAAGGGAAATGCTTACAAGGTTAAGAAAGAGCTTAGTCGTCTTTCTTGCGTTGTTTATGCTTGGGTCACCGTTCTCAACGATTGTTGAGCCGGTTGCGTTAGCAGAAACAGCTCAAAAAAGTCAGCAATCGATTGGTGAGATTCTTGATGAATCAACACTTTCAATTGGGCCAGGTGTTACTCAGACAAAGATGAAGCTTGCAACAGAGAGAGGACCACAGCAGGTGTACAAGCTTGATGTCGATCCTAGCAATCCAGCCATCTCGTTTGAAGCAGGTCTTTCGAACGGGACTGTGATGGGCATGCAACCTGTCGTAGAACAAGCTGCAGCGGTTCATGAAGAAGGACACCGCGTGATCGGAGCCGTGAACGGTGATTTCTATAACACAAGTTCAGGTGAGATGATTGATGCCATGATAAAAAACGGCGAAATTCTTTCGAGTCGAAATGTTCAGCAGCTTAGCAAACTGGCACTACTTGGCTTTAAAGCAGATGGTAGAGCTATGATCGGGAAACCAGAGCTTTCTATCGCAATGACGGTAAACGATGAAGAATCTGTTCAAGTAGATGCGATCAACAAAACGCGTGGAGCAGAACAGCTTGTGCTTTATACACCTGCATTTGCCTCATCCACTCAAACGAATGAGTGGGGTGGAGAAGTTGTGCTTTCGAACGTTCAAGGGAATGTTCAAGCAGGAAAAACAGTAACCGCGACAGTTGAAGAAGTCCGCTACCTTCAAGGCGATAGTAAGCTTGAAGAAGGTCAAATGATTCTCTCAGGACACGGTTCCGCGAGAGACTACCTCAATACCCTCCAGTCTGGTGACACCATTTCTCTTTCTTTTAACTTTGATGACAAAAATTGGAACGAAGTTGTCACCGCCATTGGTGGACAACCTGTTCTCGTTGATAATGGCACAAACATAGCTGATTCCAGCACAGCAATAGCCCCTCGTACCGCAGTTGGTGTAAAAGCTGATGGGTCAGTCTTTTTCTTAGTGATTGATGGAAGACAGCCTGGTTTTAGTGAAGGAGTTACCCTAAGTGAGGCAGCTGATATGTTGATTGAAATGGGAGCTGTTTCCGGCATTAATCTTGACGGAGGAGGCTCTTCTACCTTTGCAGCACGCCAGCCTGGTGATAACGCTATATCGGTCGTTAACTCACCATCAGATGGCGGTGCTCGTGCAGTGGCAAATTCTCTTTTCGTAATAAGTAAGGCACCACAGGGTGAACTAAGTCAAATTACCGTTCTTCCTAATACCATTCGTTTACTTGCTGGAACGTCCTATTCTTTCAATGCGAAAGGACAGGATGATTCATTCAATCCGGTTGACATGGCTACGCCAGTAACGTGGAGCACAACCGGAGACATCGGTAGCATTGATAAAGAAGGCACGTTCATTTCTTCGAACGCTGGAGAAGGGACAGTTGAAGCATCCGTAAGTGACATGACGGGCACGGCAGCGATAACCGTTGTAGATGAAATGACAGACATCATGCTACAACAAACAGAATTGACGGTTGATCCTGGTGCAACGGTACAACTTAAGGCAACAGGCACATTAAATGGCCAGCCGGTAATTGCGGACCAAAATGTTTTTGATTGGAAAACAGAAGGCGAGATTGGAACGATTAATGAAAAAGGTGAATTCCATGCAACAGACGGAATTGCCAAAGGAAAAGTGATCGTAAGCTATGGTAATCAAACCGCTGAAATGATCATTGAAGTTGGAAAAGAACCGATTATTCTTGAAGACTTCGAGAATGGAATTGATCATTGGACAACGAGTGGAGCGCGCTATACATCCATCAAGATGGCTCAAACTTCTTCCCCTGAACAAGTTCGATTCGGCAATCACTCACTACAACTGGACTATGATTTTACAGAAACAGAAGGGACATCGGGTGCCTACGCCTATCCGAAGGAAGATATTGAAATTGAAGGCTATCCAAAAACCATTGGCATGTGGGTATACGGTGATGGAATGAGGCACTGGCTACGCGCGCAATTACGTGATGGCGACAACAAAGCATTCGCAATCGATTTTGACACAAACGTTTCATGGACAGGCTGGAAGTACGTTGAAGCTGATATTCCTGCAGGAAAGCCTACGCCTATTAAGCTTGATCTTGCCGTCCGTTATATGGAGACGAATAACGATAACAAAAATGCAGGAACGATTTATGTTGATAACATTCGTGCAACTTACGGAGAAACGTTTGATGACTTAACGAATCCTGAAATCTCGAACATCATGCCGGAGATGGATGAGAAAGTTGAAAGCAACACCCCTGAAATCAGTTTGCAAGTAAAAGACAATGAAGGTGGCACAGGGGTTAATCCTGATGGCATTACCATGCAGTTGGATGGACAGGAAGTTAGCCCAGAATATGACGAGATTACAGGCACAATTCACTATAAACCTGAGCAAAAGCTCTCCGATGGAATTCACCAAGTGTACGTGAAAGTGCTTGACCATTTTGGAAACCCTGGTGAAGCAACATGGTCGTTCCAGGTGGATACAGACGGTCCAATGCTTGCGCTATCCTCTGACGATGTCCCGCGAGCAGGGAATGACTACAGCATGAATCTTGCCGGACGTCACCTTGACGAATTAAAAGGCGCATCGATCATGCTTACATTTGATCCTGAGAAAGCATTTGTCGTCGATGCTGATGATAAACAAGATGGCGTGCAAGTGGAATTGGCAGACGCTATCAAAGAAAAGAACATTGTGAAAAATGCGGTAAACAATGATGATGGAACGATCGAACTTGAGCTGACAAATCTTCATGAGATTTCTGGCGGCTTAATGGATGCGTTCACCGGTCTTTTTACAGATGAGAGGGATTCGCTCGCAACAATCCATTTCCAAATTGCTTCAGATGCAAAAGAAACGTTTGAAGTGACGCAACAAGGCGGATCGATCACGCTAAAAGAGGAAGAAGAATCTTTACCTATTTTTCTTAAAAATGTAACAGAAGAGATCGAACATGATCTTTCCATTGAAGTGGATGGCATTGCCTCTGGACTTGAAAGTAAGATCATTGTTAAAGACACAGACGGCAACAAAGTGAAAAATGCCGACATCAACGTACTGTCACCGACAAACCGCCTTGCGACAGTGAAAGCTGATACAGAAGTTTATGAAAGTGAAGACGCGGCAAGCAAAGTGACAAGAGATGTGGAAAAAGGGCAAAAATTGCTTGTGCAAAGGGCGCAGGATGGCTGGACTCAAGTCATTCTACCAGATGGCGAAACTGGCTGGATCAAGACCGATCTTGTGTCGGTAAAAGATTGGGGCTTACCGCTTGGCAAAACGAACAAGAATGGGGAAGTTGTGACAGATGAGCTGACGCTGGCTGTTGGGGAATACAAGCTTCAAGCCGTTCAGGAAAACAACTATAGCCCAGTTCAAACAGTTGTCATAAAGCCAAAACTTGGTGGAGAGCAACCGGAGCACGTTGTTCTTACTTGGGAGCATGATCCAAAAACATCCCAGAGCATCACATGGAGAACTACCCCTGATGTCACGGATTCTGTGCTCGAAATTGTAGAAACGGATAAATATGACGGCTTTCCTGATGCCGATGTCAAACGCGTCGACGGATCAAGCTTCCAGTTTGAATCCGATCTAGGTGTCATGCAAATGCACGAAGTTGATGCTACGAACCTGAAACCAGGCACTTCCTACACGTATCGTGTTGGCGACTGGTCAGATAAAGGCTGGAGTGAAGTAGGAACCTTCACAACAGAAGCAAATGAGGAGGAAGCTTTTTCATTCCTATTTACTTCAGACACGCAAGCCATTCCAAATGGCGATACAACGACTGGATATGGCATCTGGGGCGAAATTTTTGATAAAGGGTTAGCCGATTATCCGGATGCACGCTTTATGCTTCTTTCAGGAGATATCGTCGACTATGGTGATCAGCAAATTCACTGGGAAAAGTGGTTTGAGGCGGCGAAAGATCACTTACCGAATGTTAACATGGTGCCGACGCTTGGGAACCACGATGTCGTCGGAACAGGTGAGTTAAACTTTGCGGCACAGTTCCAGCTTCCACAAAACGGCCCTGAAGGCGAGCTCGAAAATGTCTACTCGTTTGATTACCAAAACCTACATGTCGCTGTATTAAATACGGAAGGCGACCTTGAAAAGCAAGCGGAATGGCTGCTTGAGGATATGAACAACAGTGATAAGGAATGGAAAATTGTCTCGTTCCATCGTTCCCCTTATCACAGTCATGAATCACGTGGTAGTCAGGATGTACAGGACGCATGGCCCCCATACTTTGATAAAGCAGGTGTCGATCTTGTCCTATCGGGGCACGACCATGCCTATATGAGAAGCTGGCCCCTCTATAACGGCGAGCAAGTAGAAGAAGAGCAAGGGACGACTTACATTATCGGAGGTACAGCTGGTCCAAAATTCTATCAAATGGGTAATCAAGATTGGATTCGCGTTGGATTTGATGAAGATACTCAAATCTATTCAGGTATTACCATTGATGGGAATGAACTGTCTTTTGATGTCACAACTCGTGACGGCAGAAATGTTGATGGATTTAAAATGGTAAAGCCAGAATTACCAGAACGTATTTATGGTGAAACGCGCTATGAGACAGCAGTAGAAATTTCTAAGGAAAGCTTTGACAAAGCGGAGACGGTTGTCTTATCTCGAGGAGACGATTATCCGGATGCGTTAGCGGGCGGACCGCTTGCTTATAAAGAAAATGCCCCAATTTTATTAACACCAACGGATGATTTACATGAGGCTACGAAGAATGAGATAAAACGGCTCGAAGCGAAGAATATAATCATTTTAGGTGGTGAAAATGCCGTTTCAACTAATGTGAAGGAAGATCTTGAAGGCATGGGGATGAACGTTGAGCGCCTTGGTGGCGAAACCCGCTACGAAACCGCAGCGGCAATTGCAGAACGCCTCGGCGGCAATCCTGAAAAAGCGATTGTGGCATATGGCATGAACTTCCCAGATGCCCTCGCTGTGGCACCATACGCAGCACGTAATGGATACCCGATCATGCTGACGGATACAAACGAGCTTCCAGAAGCAACGGAAGCCGCGGTAACGGGAATCGATGAAACAATCGTTGTCGGAGGAGAGCGAGTTGTTAATGAATCAGTTCTAAATCAGCTCCCTAAAAGCAAACGCATCGCAGGAGAGGATCGTTTCGAAACAGCAGCCATGCTGATTGAAGAGTTAAATCTCCCGTCCGAGCGAGCATTCCTTGCAACAGGCATGGACTTTGCAGATGCGTTAACAGGATCCGTACTAGCAGCTAAAACGCAATCTCCTATGTTATTAGGAAAGAAGGATAGCGTTCCTAAAGCAACCGAAGAAGTCATGAAAAAGCACACGATTGAAGAGGTTACCATTCTTGGTGGACCGAATGTTGTGGAGTAACGAAGGGGTCAACGAAGGGGTCAGACCCCTCTAAAAGACAAATCGCAAAAAGTGTCCGTCATAGGCGGACACTTTTTGCTTGTAAAGAAGAAGAGAAACTATGAAAATTAAATGGGAGCGGAGATGTACCTGACATTCCTAATACGAGAAATGACGGCATGTTTCAACTCATTTATTTTAGTAGGAAGTATGAAAGAACTAAGTGATAAGGATTCCAATTTTATGATAAAAATTGGAATCTATTTCTAGTAATGCTAGAATGAAAGAAGTGTTTAATAAGAGGTCTAAGAGGGGGAAATGATGGGGAAACAATTAAAGAGTTTACTAGTAACATGCCTAATCTTAACGCTAGTAATGCCATCAATGGCAGCAGCGGAGAAAGAAAAGGTGACTTATAATGACATGAATCGGTTGCTAACAGAGAGTGCGTTAGATCATAATATTCCACCAGAAATTGCGAAAGCGGTGGCATTGAAAGAGAGCGCATGGAAACAATGGTCAGATGACGCACAAACTAAGCCATACGTTAACTCGAAAGATGGCGGTATTGGTTTAATGCAAGTGACTAGTCATGTTTGTGAAGGTGATGAAACAAAAGGTTGCTATGATCCTGAAAAACTTGGAAATGATGTGCGATACAACATTGATGCCGGTTTAGATATTTTAAATGAAAAATGGAGCTACGGTGTTGATGGCATTATTCCAACAATTAATACAAATGATCGAGATATTTTAGAACACTGGTATTTTGCGATTATGGCCTACAATGGCACTGTGCCTGTTAATAGTCCCTATTTCCGTGATTCCAGTGATGGAACAAGGAATATCGATACGTACCAGGATAAGGTTTTTACTATCATTGAAGATCGAAATTATATGGATCTGAATACGGAAGCGATCCATTTTGAGCGAGATGATTTTACTTATGATGCTGAGAAAGATGATCCAATCGTATTCAATAAGATGCATTATACAGTGAAAAAAGAACTGACTCGTTCAAGATCGTTATTAAAAGAAGGAGATAAGGTTTCTACTGTAAAAGGCAAGATTATGAAGGATTCTCCAAGCGGTACAAAAGAGACGAAGATCAACGAAGCTCAAATCGCGACTGTGCTGGATCGTCAATTTTACATTGACGAAACGAAAAACAGCCCTACGGAACATTGGGTTCGTTACCAAGTAAAACTTGCAGATGGAAGAACAGGTTACATGGCTTCAAGTAGCTTGATTCCGTTAACCGAACGCCTTTCAGGGAGCAATCGATACAATACCTCAATAGAAATTTCCAAAGATGGCTGGCAGGACGGTGCAGACACAGTAGTAATCAGCCGTGGTGGAAACTTTCCAGATGCCTTAGCTGGTGCTCCACTAGCTTATCAAGAAGATGCGCCAATTCTACTGACGCCTGATGATAAGTTAACAGATGAACTTAGAACTGAAATAAACCGTCTTAATCCAAAAACGGCGATCATTCTCGGTAGTGAAAATGCGGTTAGTCAAGCCATTGAAAATGAGCTTTCTACGATGGGAATGAACATTAACCGAATTGGTGGCAAGGATCGATTTGAAACGGCTGAGCTCATAGCAGCTGAACTTCATTCTACTAGCAACACGGCTGTTTTAGCATTAGGCATGGATTTTCCCGACGCGCTCGCAGTAGCACCATATGCTGCGAAAGAAGGCATGCCCATTTTATTGACAAAGAAAGACTCACTACCTGATGCAACAAAGGACGCCCTTTCAAGTGTTAAAAGCACCATCGTAGTTGGCGGTTCTGCTGTTGTAAACGAACATGTTTATCAACAATTATCAGGTGACCGCGTACGTCTTGCTGGGAGTAATCGATTTGGCACAGCGAAGGAAATTATGGATTACTTTGGTTATGGAATGTCGACAGGCTATGTGGCCAATGGCTACGGATTTGCTGACGCTCTAACGGGTGCAGTTCTTGCCGCTAAAAATGATGCCCCATTAATCCTCTCAAAGAAATCTGAGCTTTCAAAACCGATGGAAACCACGATTGTTGACCAACAACTCAGTCGTTTTGTTCTATTAGGCGGAAAAGCTGCTATCCAAGTGGATTCCGAGCTTGCTAATCTTGCGGTAAAATAATGATAACTACCCTCTGATTTCGATCAGAGGGTTTTTAACTAGCGGGAAGAGATCAAGCGGTAAGGGGTCAGACCCCTCTCTGCCCCCGACTACAGTAAAGGAGTGAAGGATCCATGAGCATAGCTGGAAAATCTCTTGAGCAGTGGAAGACGGAGTATCCACTGTTTAACGATCTGCTTCAATATAAGGAAGTGAACTGGAAAAATCCTAAACAAGGTAAGCTCTCGAAGACGGCTGACCTTTCATTAGCAGATATTCTTGAAGCAGAAGCTCGAATGAAACGCTTTGCGCCCTATTTTCGAAAAGTTTTACCCGAAACGAACGGCATCATCGAATCGCCGATCTCAACTATTAGCAACATGAAAGCGAAGTTCGAAAAAGAAGAACAGATCAGCATTGAAGGGGACCTCCTCATGAAACGCGATGACATTCTTCCGATCGCTGGCAGCATTAAGGCGCGTGGCGGTATTTATGAAGTGATTAAACATGCAGAGAAACTAGCGCTTGGCCATGCGATTTTAACGAAGGACGACGATTATTCGATTCTCGCTGATAAAAAGTTTACCGAATTCTTCTCGGCTTTTTCGTTAGCCGTCGGTTCAACGGGGAACCTCGGATTAAGTATTGGCATCATGTCGGCAAAGCTTGGGTTTAAGGTCACGGTACATATGTCGAGTGACGCAAAGCAGTGGAAAAAAGACCTCTTACGTGAAGAGGGCGTGCAAGTTATTGAGCACCAGGCAGACTACGGCACGGCCGTAGAAGAAGGCAGAAAGCAGTGTGAGAAGAAGCTCACGTGTTATTTCATTGATGATGAAAACTCGAAAGACCTCTTTCTGGGATATGCCGTCGCAGCTCTTCGCTTGAAAAAGCAATTTGATGAACGAGGCATAAAAGTAAATGCTGAAAATCCGCTACACGTGTATCTCCCATGCGGTGTAGGTGGTGGTCCAGGAGGGATTGCGTTTGGTTTACATCAAGTGTTTGGCAAGCATGTTCACTGTTACTTTGCTGAACCAACGCATTCACCGTCGATGCTCATCGGGTTAATGACGGGATTACATGAGCAAGTATCTGTTCAAGACTTTGGAATCAATAACCAGACAGTGGCAGATGGGCTTGCTGTCGGGCGACCATCTGGTTTTGTTGGTCGTGTGATACAACCAATGCTTGAGGGTGTCTATACGGTGACTGATGAGCGGATGAAGGAACAATTACGATGGGTGTACGAAACGGAAGGAATTAAGCTTGAGCCTTCCGCTCTTGCAGGGATGAGCGGTCCGTTAGTTACAGCAGTAGAAGGTAAGAGTTTGCGTGGCACTCACCTTGTGTGGGCTACCGGCGGGAGCCTGGTGCCGGATGCGGTGTGGGGAGAAGAGTGAGTTTTTTTATAGGGGGTCAGGCTCGAGCCTGACCCCTCTAAAATACAAAATAACCAAAAAGTCCACATACTAAGGACAGTATCGCTTTTTTGCTTCCATTTATTTTGAAACAATTGCTTTCCTCAAACGTATATATAGAAAGATTGGTCATTATTGTAAAATGGACTTAGGAGAGGGGGCGAGGAGTTGGATTTGATTTTGGAGATATTAGCTTTAGCGAGTGAGTTCATTTGGTGGGGTGATCCTCCAGACGAGCCGCGGATTGAAGCGAATATTGCAGCACTGATGGCATATAGCTGGTTTGTTGAGCTTATTGAGAAGCCCCAATATGACAAGTTCGTTCGTGAGAATCCATCAGTCCGATATGTAATAGGAAAAATGAAGATGAAAAAGATGAAGCAGTCCCCGATGTATGAAGAGCGGAAAGAGCGGAAATTGAAAAAAGAAATTCAAAAACAGCTGGTGGCAAGCGGGTGAAAGCATTATCGGGTACGGCGAGGGGGCGCTGATGGCGACTGCGCCTTTTGTTTCACGACGTAAGGAGAGTGACGAATCAATTGAAATTCTACATTGCTTCAAGTTTTCAAAACAAACAACACGTGCAAGCGATCGCGTCAGAACTAAAGAATTACGGCTACACGCATACATACGATTGGACGAAAAATGAAAAAGCCGTTACGTTAGAGGACCTTGCTTCAATTGGAGAAGCAGAACTTCAGGCAGTGAAAAAGGCTGATTTCTTGATTGTCATACTTCCAGGTGGCAAGGGGACACATGTTGAACTTGGCATAGCGCTTGGTCGAGATATCCCTGTTTATCTCTTCAGTGAACAAGAGTTTCATCATATAGAAGCAAGCTCCTTTTACTACACAAGTGGCGTCACGATCGTGGAAGGAAGCGACGAGAAGCTCGTTCAAACCATTTTAGAAAAGCATTGCTTTTCTGCTTAGTCTGTCCAATATAGGCAGGCTTGAATAAAAACGAGGAGGGATTATCTTGGCATATAAAAACATGACAGAAGAAGAAATGGAAAAGGAAATTATCCGACTACAAGAAGTAGTACAGGAGCAAAATGAAACATACAAAAAGCTTACCGGAGAAGAATTATTCCAAAGAGTGAAAACGGATGGCAAAGGAACCGTTATTGTTGATTCGAATGATCGTAAGCAGCGGAAAATGTGGGACATTGATGAAGAATAATTAAGTAAAATCAATTGGGGGTCAGGTACGTACCTGACCCCCTACTAACACCCTCCCACCTCCATCAAACCGCCTCAGCTCTCATCCTCCGCCCGCGCACCTCTCGCACGACTTTCCAAATCACAAACACACCAAGTCCAATAATCAATATACTCAGCGTATACGTTAGCTGGAGCGGTTTATCGTCTTTCACAAAGATGCCAAAGTAACCCCATAAAAACACAATAGGATAAATCAAATCGTCGTTGTAGAGGCTGAAGTAGACGGCGAGACCTGCTCCGATGATGAGCATAATAATTGTCCAGGCGAGCTCATTCATTCCAAAGATCAATGCGACGTCATTTGCTTCTGCCATAACAAACACATCTACGATTGTAGCAATCGATGTCCAGGCGAGGTAGAACGAGAACGGCACGCTGAAGAAAGAAGAGCGCTCAGGGTTTTTCGTGATGATTGTGTAAAGGATGGCGAGTGTAATCAATGAACCGGCGATAAACAAAAGCGCAACCGACTCACTTACAAGTAGTGCCGTTCCTGATAAAAGCATGCTAGAAGCAAAAAGGTAGGAGATCTTTACATAAAGCACCTGATCACACTCACTTGCTGTAAACTGCCGAACGAGTGAAATAAGAAGTAGCAAATAGATGACGAACCAGATGGCGAACGTGTAGCCAGCAGGGGCAATGAGAACATCATTTCCGCCTACCATATCTCCTGAAAAAATAAGGGAAGAGGCAAGCAAATACAAGTAGGCAGCAATCGTTACGAGTTTCATGGTCATGACAGGTTTCCTCCTTTATAGGTCTGGTTACTCGTATGCTACCCTGATTGAAGAAATTCTATGAAAAAAGAGACAGAGAGTGGCGAAAAGCCCTCTCTGTCCCTGTTCAATGCTATTTCGAATTTGAAATTTTCCCTAAGAAAAATCCGTCGACTTCACTTAACTTCCCTCGCCACACGATCTTTCCCTGTGAAGGTGTAGGCTTGCTGTCGCCAAGGTAAACCTTTGTATTCTTTAAATGAATAAAATTGGTTTGCGCGTCAGCGGTATCTTCTAGAGACTGTCCGGCATCTGCAAGTTTTTCGCTTAATTTCTGTGCAACTTCATTTCCATTTCCTATAGAATCACTCAACGTATCAAAATACTCTTTTGCTGAAATCGTTGTTCCAGTAATCAATGCGCCATTGACATTTAATGTAATATCGAGCGCAAAATCATGTTTGTTCGATGCGTGTGTGAAAAATTCAAGAATACTATCTTTGTTTGATTCAGAAGCCATGTTCACTTCTCCTTTCGGCAGGTGATTAAGAAGACGTGTCGTCATTACTAGAAAGTGTCGTTACTTTCTCCCGTTCACGGTTTTGCTCATCGTTTTTATCATTCGCTTTTTTCGAACTGTTTGATTTTCGAGAAGTGCTTCGTTTCTTTTTGTTGGACGAGGATTTCGGTTCCTCTGATTCTTCCTCATCATCTTCCTCGTCATCCTCATCATCTTCTTCACTATTTTCAGTATCGGCTTTTAATTGCTTATTCCCAGGTGTTTTCGTTTCATTTTCTTCCTCGTCTTCACGATCTTCATCGTCTTCGTCCAGATCGTCTTTCTTATTCTTAGCTTTACGAGACGTTTTCTGTTTCTGCTTTTTTGAAGAAGGTTTACTTTCTTCATCATCCTCATCCTCGTCTTCGTCTTCCTCCTCAACATCTTCCCCAAGGGCACGTGTGAGGCGGTCTATTTTTTCTTCAATCTGACTAAGACGATTTTGAAGTGATTCATTTTCTTCTTTCAACGAGTTGTAGTCCTCGTTAGAAGAATCCTGCTCCTGATCAGATTGAGTTTGCTCTTCAGCTTCAATCGTTGGTGCTGCTTCATTAGAAGCGAGGGTTGTTTCATTCGTCTCATTCGATTCTTCCTTTTCTTGATCTTCTTCTTTATCACGTTTAAAAAGGTTAGCTGTTGAAGTTCGAATCGAGCCAGCTGCTTGCTTTGATTTTTCTTTCGTTGCTCGTCCAAAATCTTTTCCTTTGTTTTTTAGCTTTTCTTGATCAATCTTGCCAATTAATTTCTTCCCATTCTCTGGAGTGGCGAGGTAGCCAACGGTAGCACCAAGAATACTTCCTGTCACGGTTCTTGTAAGGGGGCCGTTCATCCCCGTCTTTTTCTTATCCGTTCCGTTCTGTTGCTGATCTTGGCCTTCAACTTTCGTGTTTTGTTCTGTCATAATAAATCCCTCCAATAGTTTATTTTTCAAAGCTAAGACGATTTTGGGTTACATTGTTTTCAAGAGCGTCCAATCGTTCTTGTAACTTTTTATTCTCCTGTTCAAGCGCGGCCGTTTTGTTATCGGCGGCTTTCGAGCTAAGGTAGGGGTCATTTTCCCACCAGTCCATCCCAATTTCTTTCGCTTTATCAACGGAAGCGACAATTAAGCGAATCTTAATCGTAAGAAGTTCGACATCAGCGATTCCCGACCGTAATGTCTCCGGCAATCACGACGCCTTTATCGAGTACTTTTTCTAACACATCAACAATCGTATTTGACTGCATCTGATGCTCAATAGCCATCTGAATGCCTCCTTTATTTGGAGCGAATTAAAGCAAGTTGCCAAGGGGGCCAAGATCAATATTCAAATCCTCTGCATCAAGGCCAAATACATCTTTTAACTCTTCCATTTTTTCTTCTAAATTCATTAGCGCTATGCCGAGGTTCTCAACTTGCTCATCGGTTAAGGTGCCGCCTTCGACGCGTCTCATCGCATGCCGTTCCACAATTTGTCTCAATAGTTCAACGACGGTAAGCACCAACTGGGCGAGTCCTTGCTCGGCGTTATCAGGGTCAACGTTAATACGACCACTCGTCGGGTTTTGTTGCTGCATAGTCCAATGCCTCCCTATCTCGATCAAATTGTTCTGAGTTTATGACTTTTCGCTGCCTGTGTTGAACAAGCGTCTCTACAGAAGAGATCAGCACGCGTAAGTCAAGGTAGACGAGATCAACTCCGGCAATGGAAATGATTAAGTCTCCCTTAATCGCCACCCCTTTATCAAGAATGACGTCTAAAATATCGATCAAGGCAATGTCTTTGTTTTCAATTGTTTCTCGAACCGTCATCGCAATTCATCCTCACTGTCTTCATTAAGAAAAGCTAGAAAAATGGTAGGATGGCCACGGACCAGATACTTCAAATTTCCATCCAATTTCCTGAAAGTCTCCTTCGTATTGCTCAACGTTGTCTAAAAACTGTTCAACGTTAGGCGTAGGGAGGAGAAAGACGCTATTCCACGCCATTTTTTCCTTGCGGCCCGTCACATCCTTACCCCAGGTCTTCTTAATACTGCCAAAGAGAGAAACGCTCTTAAGCTGCTCATGAATGTTTTCACAGAAACGGTTTTTCTCTTCTTCAAGTTCTTGATTGATCAGCTCGTCCATTTTCTTTTTCTCGAAAAACTGCCTGCCACGAGGTAAGGTACTTATTTCTTCACGTTTCGCTTTAATAACCGGGTTGCTTTCACTTACTTGCTGCTTGATCTGCTCATCATCACAATAGATTTTAAGATTCCATTCTTCATTCCCATCAAGAAGGTCAAACGTTTCCTTCAGCTTTACCTTGTTTTTTTCAACTGTATCTCGTAAACTTTCTTCATTTTTATAGAGCGTACAAAATTTTAATGGGACGGTCGTATACTGCTTTGCGAGCTTTTGAACCATTTCGTGATGATGAAACGCTTTTTCCTGCAACCATTCCATATCATTGTTGATTTTGTCGCTAATCGTTTCTTCTGAATAGGCGACGTGATCCAGGTGACAAACGATCGCTGTCACGTCTTCATTCGGAAGCATAAAAATCTCATGCTCACCATCAAACCCTTTTACAGAAGGGAGGGGATGGGTCGCTTCATTTGTTGGGATAAGACCGTATAAGTAGAGGAGGTCCCCCATATCGTCACCTTCCATCTTTTTTCGTTAACTCTTCCCATTGCTCCATTTCTCGGCGCTTTGCAATTTCATAGCGCAACAGCAATTCTTCTTCTTTTTCCGTATAAGCTTCTTCTGGTAGTTCGCCAAGCTCGTACATCATCTGAAGCTGAATGAGCTTTTTTTGAATGGTGGGAAGATCGTATAATTCTTTATCAGCTTCTTCTTTAATTTTCTCACCGACTTTAATGACAAGATCAAAAGGCGCGGTAACCAGTTTGTGTATCATTACGCTTCTTCTACCTTTAAGTGGATGTTGACAAAATTGTAGGCCGGCCATGGCCCGGTATAGTTAAAATCGACTTTGTCCTTCCACTTCTCATGAGCATCATTTACTTTCTGATCAAATGCTTCCTCGCGATCACGGTCAATGAGAAAGGAAGCATTTAAGAGCATTTTTTCACCAAGGGGGTCATTCACTTTTGCTGCCTCGGCTGTTTCTTCTAATGGAACGAAAATCTCCTGTTCAATTTCTTTTTGAAGAGAGGCGAAGAACTTCTGCGCCATTCCTCCAAGCTGAATGCGTTCATAATAGCCAGCTGCTTCTGATTTACCTTTGACCGATGCTGCCATCTTCTCAACCTCTGGATTGTCGTTCACAGCGGCTTCAAGCCATTCTTTCTTACCCATTACTTTTAATCCCACTTCGATTTTGCCTTTAATATTTGGAAAAAGATTCACGAATTGTGGGTAGAGATTCTCGAGCAGTACCTTCACATCATCTTTCGATTTAAATACGTTCCCAAAGCTAATTGGAATGACCGTATCTTTCTGACTCATTACTTGAGAAACGGCATTCTGGTGGGATAAGAGATTATCTTTCTTAGGATGATAGATTTTCATCGGTACTTCAGCGGCTACCATCGCGGCATCTTTATAGCGAATCGTGAAAAGGTCACGCGTTTCATTTTCAAGTTCAACCGTTCCAAAATCATCCTCTTGATCCGTTTGAATAGCACAAAAAATGTAGATCCCTGTTGTTTCTGCTTCACTCATCGTTGACACTCCTTTATTCCTCAACAACCTTCATCTTTTCACAAGCTTCAATAATCACTTGTTCTACCGAGTCTTGCTTCTCTTCCATGCATTCACTCATCGTATGAGCGGTTATATCCAGACAGAGACGTTGAAAATCAGCGTTTTCACCGTCGATCGGAATATCAGAATCAATCGCAAGCGTGGCGATCATAATGGATGCGCGTAAACTAGGACCTTGCCCAGTGGAACAGTGACTGCGTAGCACTGAAATCAAGTTGGTCACTGCACGTGCTTCGGGCATGACGAGATTCGCCTTTTCCGATACGATTAGCGCTTCTCGTTCAGCATCTTTGTAATCGACGTTGATCGTAATCAACCGATCGAGCAAGGCATCTTGCGTCTGATAAACCCCCGCATATTCAGCAGGGTTACTTGTGAAAATAACCGAGAATGCGGGATGGACGCGGATAAAAGGTTCCGTTAGCTTGGATCCGTATAATGGGAGAACGCCTTCTTCTAGAATGGAAAGAAAAAGATTATTTGTTGTTGGTTGCGAACGGGTAAACTCATCATAGACAAGCGTATAGCCATTTTTGACAGCTTCCAACAAACGCCCATCCCGCCACGTTTCCGTGACGCTTTCATCTTTCTTATAAACAGAGCGGACGTATTGATCGACCACTTTTTTACTTGTATAGCCAGTGAAATCCCCAATTAAATCTTTGTTGTTTAATTCATGATTTCCGTGAATGAGCATCACCGGTCGATTGCGCTTTTTGGCTAAGGCAAGAGCAAGAGACGTTTTCCCAGCGCCAGATGGACCGATATAGTGGACAGGATAGCCGGCTTTCAAGTATTGAAGGGAACGTGAGAGCAGTTCCTTCGTTTCATCATCCTGTATGAGTGCTCGTTTATCTTTTTTCTTATGGTTTGTTAAAACGGTCACATCACAACCCTCCTGCTCGTCGCCTACATTTCTTGTCCGATTGCACTTCGATAGCGCACGTCACGTCTTGTAAACGAGACCACTTCTTTGTCATTATTTAAGAGCACTTCATACGTTCCCAGCATTTCGTCTTTTGCGTACTTTTTCATGTATTCCTTTTCTTCAATCACTTCCGCAATGACTTTCCAGCCTTCTTGTTCGTTCATTTCGACGGAAGTGATTTTATGGAGAGGAGCCACATGCTGGTTAAAAAAATCTGCGACTTGACTCATCACTTCTTTGATTTCCATAGGATCCTCCTAGTTTAATAGGGGAGGTGGAAAGACCACCTCACATTTAATTTCAATTAAAGACTAAATTGGGCGTTGCGTTCATTGGGCTGATTTGCGAGACCTTCTTCTTGCACGTCATCACGGAGGAGCCCAACAGCTTCAGCGTATCTGAGCCACGTATCAACACTCGCAATGACGACACGGGCTTCAATTGTGAGAATTTCAATTCCTACAACAGAGACGCGCGCAAAGGCGTCAATGACAATCCCCTTATCAAGAATACGGTCGATTACTTCAGCTAGACTCGAACTATCAGCACTTTTCTGAATAGCCATCATCATTCTCCTTTCGTTTCTAAGATGTGATTCGTTTAATGTCTTTTGAGGATTTAATGTTTTCCGAGCGTTTGATTTCTGTCGAGCTTTTAATGTCGAGTGAACTTTTGATATCATTCACACCTTTAAGACTTCCAACGCCTTTCACTTTTGTCTTTTTCTGATCAGAATCGGACATTTTTTCCTGAAACTCTTCGCCGGCTTCTTTTGCATTTCCGAGCTTTTCACGTACCGATAAAAGCACATCTTGTACTTTCTCTTTCGCATTTTCCGCTTTAGAATGAACGTTTTCAGCGTTCTCTTCTTTCGCTTTCTGTAATTTCTCAGAAGCGTCATTTACCTTTGAATGGACACCTTCCTCCACGTGATCGCGCATATCATCAGCGAACTTTTCCTTCGCTTTGTCGATCACCTTTTCTTTCAGAGGATCAGGCGTATGCTCTGCCACTTTCTTTGCAATTTTCTTACCGATACTCATCGAATTCCCCCTTAAGGGAGGTCTGTTATTTTGAATCTACTAAGCTAGAAAGCATGTTTTCTATACGATCTAATCGTTGGTTTAACTGCTTGTTTTCTTCTTTAATTTCATCAATTTCCTCATTGGAGGAGGAAGCGGCAACTTCATCGTTCGCTTGTTGTTGCTCGCTGTTCCCTTTTTTCGACCCAGGGAGGAGTCGCCCTTCGTATTTACTCATGTAGCCAGTCGCTGTTTGTCTTAACGTAATGAGCGCCTGTTCAGTAATGAATTCCTGAGCGGACCGTCTTAATTCTTGTCCAGCATTGCGGACGGCTTCCGATTTGCCAATACTATCCAGCACTTTTTTTCCTGTCCCAGGACTCGAAAGTAGACCGACACCGGCTCCAACGACCCCACCGATGATCGCCAAATTCATCGATGAGCGCTCATTTGTTTCTTCTTGTTCCCCATTTGACGGCTGGGATAAGATTTTGCCACTTGTATGATTGACTTCATTTTCACTCATATTATTCCCTCGCTTCTATTTGGTAGGTAAGAACAAATTTAAATACTGAACTGTGGTGAGCGATCTTGCTGCTCTGCGAGACCTTCTTCTTGCACGTCGTCTCGAAGTAACCCGACGGCTTCTGCATATCGAAGCCATGTATCCACACTTGCGATGACCACGCGGGCTTCAATGGTTAAAATTTCAATCCCAACAAGAGAGACTCTCGCAAATGCATCAATCACAATTCCTTTGTCGAGAATACGGTCAATCACTTCCGCTAAACTCGAACTATCAGCACTTTTTTGAATACCCATGTTTTCACTCCTTTGTCCGTAAATAGTTGGTATGAGACTTTTGAACTTAACTGGATTTTTTTAGTAGAGTTGAACGTTGATTAATTCGGAATATACCTCGGTCGGACGCCCTTGAAACCATCACAAATCCGTAAAAATCTTAAAAGAGACATTTTTCAAACATCTTTTTGGATTTTTCAACACTTTTGTAATAAAAGTTTCTATATTTCATAAGGGTTTGTTCAATTTTAAGAGAAGAATTAAGACAAATATTACAAATAAATAACAGTTAATGGACTTTTTTTGATGATTGTTAACGCTCTCAAAAAAGTAGTACAAAAGGCAGAGTGATGGGGGTTGAAAGGGGAAAAGGAAGAGGTAAATGATGGGTGGAAAAGTGAAGAGAGAGCAGAATGGGGGTCAGGCTCGAGCCTGACCCCCTTTACAAACAAAATAAGCAAAGAGTCCCTCAGAGAAGGACTCTTTGAATTGATGACGGGCATAAAGTAAAAGTAAATCCCTACTCATACCCTAATTGTTCAAGTAAATCGCCAGCACACGCTTGAAAGAGTGCTTTGAGTTCGTTATCCATCTCATCTTTCCATCCACCGCTTTTTCCTTTGCGGAATGTAACGGAAGCTTCTGGTCGGATGTTTGAAATCATTGCAGTGATCCAGTCTTCTCGATAATGGGAATGGTCGACTCCATCAGATAGGAAATCAAGCAATTCGCCAGTGGTTTTCCGTTTCATTTGTTCAGAACCAATCATATCTTCGAAGCGTACAGCGTGAACGTTTGGACGGTTTAACCAACCTGAAAAGCTTTGATACCACTCTCGAATGCCTGGGTGATCTGGCATTCCATTCTCTAAAACTGGCCCTCCTTCGATTAGAAACTTGATACGATCACGATGTGTGAACCCTTCTTGTGTGAAAGTATGATAAAGATGGTCGATTTGCGTACCAGGAATGAAGTGAGCATAGGAAATCAATACATCTCGTGGGTCACGCAGTACAAAGACCTGTTTCATGTTGAGTTCGTTGAAGAACCTCTCCCATTCCACTGAGTAATGAAGATGTCCATTTGCAAAAGAGTGTGGGGGAAGATTTTTAATTGGATGGAGTGTTTCATCAGTCTGATAATGAAGATGTTCGTATAACCCAATTTGAGAATTGTATTGGATACCAGGAATCCCAAGAAGCAGCTGTTTTAAGAGATGGGTACCGCTTTTGGGAATTGAATTTAAGAAAAAGCGTGGAATGACAATCTGACTCAAAACTTAAAACCTCCTTATTTTAAAATAATCTAATGGCACTTTTTGACCAAAAAGAACGTAATTGTATTGGTATTTAACTCTTTAAATACTTATGTTTCTGCAAATAAGACACAATCGACTGGACGGCATCTTCTATTGTAAGTTTTTCTGTATCTAGAACGAGTTGAGGAGCAGTTGGCGGTTCATAGGGGGAGTCGATACCAGTAAACTGATGAATCTCTCCTTTTCGGACCTTTGCATATAGTCCTTTAGGATCCCGCTTTTCACATGCTTCAAGGCTAGCCTTCACATATATTTCAATGAACTCTCCCTCATTGAACAGAGAACGAACCATCTTCCGGTCTTTTTGAAAAGGAGAAATGAAGGCTGTCAGGGTTATGAGACCAGCATCGACAAATAGGCGAGATACTTCACCAACTCTCCGGATGTTCTCGACCCGATCCCCATCACTGAAGCCAAGGTCGCTGTTTAGCCCATGGCGCACATTATCGCCATCGAGACGGTACGTATGAACACCTGCAGCGTGTAAAACATTCTCAAGCTCAGCCGCTATCGTCGATTTACCTGATCCAGAAAGACCTGTAAACCAGAGAACGGCGCCTTTATGACCCTTTATCTTTTCGCGATCCTGCTTCATCACACTTCCTTCGTGCCAGGTAATATGTTTTTCTTCCATCAAATCATCCTCCATTCCTTAAGGCATTAAATAAAATCGAACAATGACTAAAGTGGTGACCATCACGATTACCGTTAAAGGGAATCCAATTTTCAAAAAGTCGTGGAACCGATAGCCACCTGCGCCATAAACGATTAAATTGGTTTGATAGCCAATTGGTGTCATAAAGCTTGCGGAGGCAGCGATCGCAACCGTGATCGCGAGTGGCAGGAGTTCGACTTCAAGCGTTCGTGCCACCTCCATCGCGACAGGAAACATAAAGACGGCAGCGGCACTATTTGTCATCATTTCGGTAAAGATATTCGTTAATAAATAAAGACTGAGCAGCGTAGCAAGAAGGCCAAAAGGGTGGGTGATCGTAATTAAGAAATGAGCCATGGAAGCAGCGACGCCTGAATTAAGTAGGGCCGTTCCAATCCCAAACGAACAGGCGATCATCAAGAGAACGTTCCATTGAATGAGATCCCGTGCTTCGCCAGGTGTGACAAGCTTTGTTAAAAAGAGAAGTAGAGTGGTCACAGCCATCGCGGTAAGCATCGAAAGAACGTTGAACGTGACGAGTGCAATCATCATTCCAAACCATATGATCGATAGCCAGCCCATACGAATATCTCGTATGTTCAAAAGCTTATGATCGATTGGCGTAATGGCGTAGAAATCGTTTTTCTTATCAAACGCTTCTCCAGCCACCATTAACAGTACATCACCAGGCTTTAACACAATCTCACCGATTTTTGTTTGTAAACGCTGGTTATGTCGATGAACGGCAATGACCGCTGCTTGATGATGACTTCTAAAATTGGAGTCTTTCACTTTTTTAAAAAGGTGTGACGAATGGTGGGTAACAATGGCTTCAACAAGCCGGTGATGAGCTGGAAAAGAGGAGCCGGAACTCTCTTGAAGTTCCAGTCCTTTCATCCGTTGGAGCTCGGTAATGGTGGAAATGTCACCGCAAAACACCAAACGGTCACCTTCCTTTAAAATCGTGCTGCCAGATACAGGCGCTATCACGCGTTCATTTCGTAAAATGCTGACGAGAAATAATCCTTTTAAGCTTCTTAGCTGGGCTTCTTTCACCGTAAGATCCATATAAGGAAATTGTGCTGTTATGAGCGCTTCACCGGTGTATTCTTTCAGGTCTGGCTCAGAGAGATGAGAAGGATGACGCTCTGGAAGCAGGTGACGACTAAAAATAACCAAATACAAAAGTCCAAGACATGTGATTGGAATCCCAATCACGCTAAGTTGAAAAAAAGAAAAGCCAGCATAGCCGTTTTCAACAAGAAGGCCGTGAACAACCAAATTGGTTGATGTTCCGATTAATGTTATCGTGCCGCCTAGAATCGTAGCGTAAGAAAGTGGAATGAGAAATTTAGAAGGCGATACGCCGTTCTCCATACACCATTTTTTCACCATTGGTGTGGAAGCGATGACGATCGGCGTATTGTTCACAAAAGCTGAAATCATCGCAATAGGAATGAGCAATTTTGAAAGACGTTTCTTTGTTGATTGTGTCCCTTTTAAGAGACGCTGAAATGTTCGATCGATAATGCCACTCCGCTGAATACTCCCAGCAATGATGAATAGAAGGGCGATCGTAAGCATTCCCTCATTTGAAAATCCAACCGTCGCTTCCTCTGGGGTAATGATTCCTGTTAAAAGAAATAAAACGAGAACGGAACCGAGAATCATCTCAGGCCGTCCCAATTCAAAGAAAAGACCGATGAGCATTGCGACCATGGTGATGATGACAATATAAAAGGCAGTCATAATGAGAGTAGGATGCCAGCATTAGGTGTCTTCGGAGTCATGCTGTTGCACCTCTTTGATCAAAAGATCGATCACTTCAGGTCGAGAAAATTCCTTTGGAGGGTGCTGGCCATTTTTTAACATCTCTCGCACTTTTGTTCCGCTCAGGTGAAGGTGAAATTCGCCATCGTGCGGACATGTTTTAGTCGTTGCCATGTTTCCGCATTTCTCACAGTAAAAAGCGTGTTCAAAGGCCATGATCTCAATACCGATTTCATCCTTTGGAAACTGATCAAAAATAGCCTGAGCAGCAAACGTATCGTAAAAGTCTCCGACGCCTGCGTGATCTCTACCAACGATAAAATGCGTACAGCCAAAGTTTTTTCGAACAAGACTATGAAAAACGGCTTCGCGCGGACCAGCATACCTCATAGCAGCGGGAAACACAGAAAGAATAACGCGATCCGTCGGGTAGTAGTTTTCTAAAAGAGTCAGGTAGCTTTTCATGCGAATGTCCGCTGAAAGATCATCTTTCTTCGTTTCACCTACAAGCGGATGAATGAGAAGGCCATCAACCGTTTCAAGTGCCGTCTTTTGCAGGTATTCATGGGCACGGTGAATCGGATTGCGCGTTTGAAAACCCACAATCGTTTTCCAACCTCGTTGTTTGAATGATTCTCTCAGTTCAGCTGGCGTTTGAAAATGTTCCTGAAGTGCCTTTGGATGTTGAAGGAGGGTGATCGGTCCCCCAAGATTAAAAGCCTGCTGCTCGTACGTTTTTTGTACACCAGGGTGTGCTGGATCGTTCGTTCCATAGACCAATTGCGCTTCTTCCTGTTTGTCGGTTTCAAAAATATCTTCTAATTCCAATAATCCGTAGATCTCGCCGTCTTCTCCTTTTAAGCAAACAGTAGGACTAAAAGAAATCTGGTCACGTACTTCTTCTGAAACGGAAAGCGTAATGGGCAAGCTCCAGATTGTCCCATTTGCGAGCCGCATATTTGTTAAAACGTGCTGGTAATCGGTTCGATTCATAAAGCCAGTTAACGGACTGAAGGCCCCGATTGCGATCATATATAAATCAGATAGATTCCATGGAGTTAACGTAATCGCTGGATACATGGAAGCTTTCTCAAGAAGCGCTAGTCGATCCTCTTCACAAGGTATGCGGTTCACTAAGTGACCGCCATGTGGTTCAATCATCTATTTTCTCCTTTCTTGCTCGTTCACAGAATCATACATCGTGATGCTATTTGATGCTACTAGCTTATGAAAGAAGAGAGGAAGAAGAGAGGGCTAATAGGAAAATAGGTTTTGTTTTTGCTTTTGGGGGTCAGGCTCGAGCCTGACCCCCAAAACAAACAACTGTCCGCCTACAAAGAATACCACCCCTCCCTTTCTCCCTCTTGACCCTTCCGCTCTTTTAAACTACACTGTGTAGTGTGAGGTGGACGCGATGAAAATTCAGCAGTTCAAGACAAATGAAACAGGGTTGAATCGCTTCTTTGGTTCGCTTGAAGCGAAGATACTGGATATTCTCTGGCATGGACCTGAGATGTCGATTAAAGATGTGAAGAAAAAGCTTGATGAGGAAAAGAGCACGAATTTTAACACGGTGATGACGGTGATGAACCGTCTCGTGGATAAAGGAGTGCTAGAGAAAAGGGTAGAGAAGCGAACCTCGATGTTCAAGCCGCTATTTTCTAAGGAAGAATTTTTACAAACGCAGTCGAAGGAACTCACGCAAGATTTAATGGATGAGTTCGGTCCACTTGCTGTGAATCACATGCTTGATGCCCTTGAGGAAGCGGATCCTGTTCTGATTGAAAAGCTTGAGCAAAAAATCAAGCAGTTAAAGGAGAAGTAAGATGAAAATCAAACGGCCGGAACTCGTTTTTACGCTGTCTTTTTTTCTCGTTGTCGCTCTGATCGTTCAAATGGCGATGTACAGTCTTCATCTTTTCTCAAACTGGAATCTGATGTTCACCGTTCTTGAAGCGTGTCACAATCTGTTTCGAGCGATCGGGATATCATCGATGAACGTGATGCTAGAAATGCTCATTCTTTCAACAGTTGGGCTTGTTTTGATCACATTGGTCAAGCAAATCGTGCGCTACGTTACTTTTTCAAAGCGCTTGGCCGTGCTCTCGGATGAGTCAATGACAAACCACATCATTGAGCAATCTGAGCTGCGTCATTCGCTTAATGTGATCATAAGCGACGCACCAATCGCCCTTACATATGGTTTTATAAAACCAAAAATCGTTCTTTCAACGGCGCTTGTAAACATGCTGACGGAAGAAGAGCTTCGCGCTGTCATTTGTCATGAACAGTTTCATCAGCAGCATCGCGACCCGTTAAAAAAGTTTTTCATCACGCTTCTCTTTACCGCGCTTTGGTATGTGCCGATTCTCAAATGGGTATCGAAACACTATCAAACACTTAGAGAAATTGAGGCCGATCGATTTGCGATGCAACAAACGAATAATATGGTCGACCTGAGTAGTGCGCTCTTAAAATTATTAAAAAATGAACACCGGTTGCGCCACGCTTTTGCCGTTTCGTTTGCCGATACGTCGGTCAACGATCGCATTCAGCACATTCTTTCTCCTGAGAAAGAAGTGCACGCTACGCTACCTGTAGGAACCATCGTCTATTCGATTTATATCGTCTTAGGGTTAACCGTCATGTTTACAATGGCGACACCCTAATTCTTTTTCGGAAATAAACACTACGTGATGTAGTGTAAAAAGGAGAATTCAGCTATGACATTATCATCGAACGCCGGCCTGGTCGTCCTTCGTCTTGCGCTTGGCCTCATATTTACTGTTCATGGATTTGATAAGTTTGCAGGTGGGATCGGGAATACTGCAGGATTTTTTGAAAGTATTGGGATCAGTGGGGGATTAGCTTACGTCGTTGCTACGATTGAACTGATCGGAGGTATTCTCATGATCCTAGGACTAGGAACGCGTGTTGTCGCAGCATTCTTTATCATCGTGATGCTCGGCGCAATTGTGACTGTAAAAAGCGGAACCGGATTTATTGGAGGCTACGAGCTTGATCTCGCGCTTCTTGGTATGTCACTTGCGCTCCTCATAAGCGGTGGCGGAACCATTTCTGTCGACAGCAAACTTTTTTCAAAAGAATCGAAAGGGGTACAAGGATAATGGCAAATTCGAAAAATAAAAAGAAGAACCCAACAACGAAGTCAAAAGCGTGGATCTACGGATTAGCGGCTGTGGTAGCTGTCGTAATTATCATTGTGATCGTAATGGCGAGGGGTTCTAATTCAAACGGATCGAGTGAAGAAGCAATGAACCAGCCTTTTCTTGGAGATGAAAAGGCCAAGGTGGAAGTGATTGAATTTGGTGATTACAAATGCCCTTACTGCAAAGCGTTCGAGCAATCCTTCTTTCCACAAATTGATCAGGAGCTCATCCAAACAGGCGATATAAAATTTACGTTCATCAACTATCCGTTTATTAATGTGGATTCCAATCGCTCGGCGGAATTTGCTGAAGTCGTGTACCAAGAGCTGGGCAACGATGTTTTCTGGGAATTTCATCACTTAATGTACGAAAAGCAAACGGAAGGAACGGAGCAGGAGGATATTTATACAGAAGATTACCTCGTCGAAACGTTGAAAGAAATCACTGATGAAGAACAAGCAGAGCAAGTACTTACCGCCTTTCAAGATGGTGCTGGAGAAGAGGCAGTGGAGTACGACCTGAAACGTGCGAAGGATCTAGACGTCAGCGGCACGCCTGCGCTATTCGTAAACGGTGAACCGTTTGAAGGGCAGACGATCGAGGATTTGAAAGAAATGGTTGAGGAAGCGAAGTAGGGATAGATAATAGAAGCTGTCAGTGGTTCACCTTGTGTGAGTCACTGACGGCTTTTTTTGTGAAGTACAAATGGATATGTGATGTAAATATTGTACAATTGAAAGTGAGGGAGAAGGGCAGGGGGTCAGGCTCGAGCCTGACCCCCTCAAAAGACAAAAACGTAAAAAGTGTTCCTCCCACAGGGACACTTTTCCCATTGTATAAAAGCACTTAGTGCTTCGAAACCTTATGAGTAGAGGGGTTTAAAGGGTGGGGTGGAGGTAAGGGGTCAGGTTCGAACCTGACCCCCACCAAATCACACCCATCAAAAGAACAAACCAAAGTGAGGTGCTTACAGTTGAAACTATTAATGGTTGAAGATGATAAGACGATTGCGACAGGACTTGAATACTCCCTGCAAAATGAGGGATATGAGACGATCGTATGCCATAATGCTGAATCAGCAAGGAACGTGCTTACCGAGCAACTACATAAAATCGATTTGTGTTTATTTGATTTATCCTTACCAGACGGGAGTGGGTACGATCTCTGTGAGTTTGTGAAGAAGCGTCGGGACGTCCCGGTTATTTTTCTGACAGCATTTGATGATGAAGTGAATGTAGTGATGGGTCTTGATATGGGGGCGGACGATTACATCACAAAGCCGTTTCGCATTCGTGAGCTGCTTTCACGAATTAAGTCGGTGCTGCGTCGTTACCATAAACAGCCGCATCCAGAGTCCACAAACGTCATTACGATTGAAGATATTCGGATCAATATGCTAGAAGGCAAGGTATACAAAAAAGGCGAGGAAGTGCTTCTTACGGCTCTTGAATACAGGCTTTTCCTTATTTTCGCTAATCACGTTGGACAAGTTTTAACGAGAAATCAGCTATTAGAACGGATCTGGGATGTGGCTGGTGATTTCGTGAATGACAATACGTTAACCGTTTACATTAAGCGTCTCCGAGAAAAGCTGGAGGACAACGCACAGAGCCCGAAAATCATTAAAACGGTTCGTGGATTAGGCTATAAGGTGGGTGATTAAGTTGTTGCGTAATCGTGAAATTCAACTTTTTCTGCTCGTTCTTTCCGGTATGATTGTGCTCGCTACCATGCTTGCCGCATTCACTCTCTCCTTTAGTGCGGCGCTTTTCACCTTTATTACCTCAATCCTCCTCGTCGGTAGCTTTCTGCTTTTCACAAGGTGGCGCTACCGCGAAATTGAGCAGCTTTCAGGCTACTTAAGGCAAATTAGTAATGGCGATTACAATTTAGATGTTCGAAACAATCATGAAGGTGAGCTTAGCATTTTAAAGAATGACATTTATAAAGTAACGATGATGCTCTCAGAGCAGCACGCCCTTTTACAGGAAGACAAAGTGAAGCTAATGAACGCCATATCCGATATTTCTCATCAGCTTAAAACCCCGCTTACGTCCATGCTCGTGATGGTGGATTTAGTGAGTGATCCGAATTTAGATGAGAGGAAGCGCGTCGAGTTCACGACAAACATCCGCGTTCAACTCGAAAGAATTGAATGGCTCGTTTCTTCTTTATTAAAATTATCGAAAATCGATGCTGGGACGATTACGTTTAAACAAGAGCGCATTTCTCCGCGCCAGGTCATCGAGAAGGCCGTTCAGCCTATCCTCATTCCAGTCGATATTAAACAGCAAAACCTCACGATCACGGGAGATGACTCCATCACATTCGTTGGTGACTTCAATTGGACGGCTGAGGCGCTCCTGAATCTATTGAAAAACTGCGTTGAGCATACCGAAGAGGGAGGAACGATTGCCATCTCCTATACCGATAATCCGCTCTATACGGAAATGACGATTGCTGACAATGGGGACGGCATTCCGAAAGAAGATCTCGCGTATATTTTTAAGCGGTTTTATAGGGGGAAGAACGCTGGAGATGACAGTGTCGGCATTGGTCTCGCGATGGCCTACAGCATTGTGACAAGCCAGAATGGTGATATTGAAGTAAAAAGTGAAAAAGGCACGGGCACCGAGTTTACGATCAAGTTTTACAAGCAAGTGGTTTAAATATAGCCAGGTGACCAAACTGTCACTTAAGAGTCACTTTACCGTCATTTTAGGCAGATAGACTAAAGGTACAACAAATTAATGGGGGAATCTGCAATGGAAATTTTAAAAATAGAAAATCTGTCTAAAGTGTACGGAAAAGGAGAAACGGCCGTGAAGGCGCTCGATGACGTCTCGTTTTCGGTCAAAAAAGGAGAATTTGTGGTCATTATCGGGCCATCTGGTTCAGGAAAATCAACGTTGCTACATTTGCTTGGGGGAGTGGATCGCCCGACAAGCGGCAATGTTCTTGTTGATAACACTAATATTTATGAGCTTGATGAAACGCAGCTGGCCATTTTTAGAAGAAGACAAATTGGACTGATTTATCAATTTTATAACTTAATTCCGATCTTATCTGTGGAAGAAAATATTACCCTTCCCATGCTATTAGACGAACATCAAGTCGAGCCGAAACAGCTTGAAAGTATCGTCAACACACTTGGCCTGCAAAATCGACTGGGCCATTTGCCAAACCAGTTATCTGGAGGACAGCAGCAGCGTGTGTCAATTGGAAGAGCGCTCATTAGTAATCCGTCGATTATGCTCGCGGATGAGCCGACTGGAAATTTGGATAGTCAAAACAGCAGCGAAATCATGGAACTGCTGAAAATGTTTAATAAAACGTATAACCAAACGCTCATTGTCATTACACATGATGAACGCATCGCGTTGCAAGCGGATCGTGTTATTTCAATTGAAGATGGAAGGATTGCCAAAGACGAGGTGATTCGTCCATGAACATCGTCAACAAATTAACCGTCAGGCATTTAAAAGAAAACAAGAGGCGGACGCTCGTTACGATCATTGGCGTCATTATATCTGTCGCAATGGTGACAGCGGTGGCTACGCTTGGCGTCTCATTCCTGGATCTTCTTCAGCGCCAATCGATCGCCACAGACGGCGAATGGCACGTTCAATATGAAAACGTTGATACAGATCAAATCGAAGCGATCGAAAGTGACGAATCGACCAGTCGTTTGATTCTTGCCAATGATTTAGGTTATGCCGAATTAGACGAACCGCAAAATGAAAGCAAGCCGTATTTGTTTCTTAAAGAATACAATGAGCAGGGGTTCAAAAACTTCCCGCTAGAGATTAGCGAAGGACGCTTGCCGAAAAATGACAACGAAATTGTCTTGTCGGAAGATATTGCCGCAAACTCTGCTATGAACAAAGGCATTGGCGATCAGCTTACGTTAGACATCGGGGAACGTCAGATGGAAGGCGTGGCACAGCCGTTTTCTCAAAATGATCCTTTGCAAAAGGATGTGGAAGGCGCTAGTGAGTCAGTTGAAAAGAAGGAATCAAAGACGTATACCATTGTAGGAACAATGAAACGTCCTACATGGGAGCCAGCGTGGGCTCCGGGTTATACAGCCATAAGCTACGTCGATCAAAACCTCATGAATAGCAAGGATACGGTTGATGCTGTTGTTGTCTTGGATAAGGTGAAGCGCTCCCTGTTCGAGCACGCAGAAACACTAGCAACACAAAACAACATAGAAAACGTCTCGTTTAACGATGAACTGCTTCGTTATTATGGCGTGACAGATAACGATAATTTGTATCAAACGATGATTCTGTTATTAAGTATCATTATGGCTGTCATCATTATTGGGTCGGTTGCGTTGATTTACAATGCTTTTGCGATTAGTGTTTCGGAACGAGCCAGACATCTAGGCATGCTGTCGAGTGTTGGAGCAACTAAACGACAAAAGCAAACATCAGTCTTTTTTGAAGGAGCCATTATTGGTGGGATCAGTATTCCAATTGGCCTTCTTGCTGGCATTGGGGGAATAGCGGTTACGTTTATGTTCACGAACTCCTTTATGGAAGGGGCCTTTGGTGCTACGGAGCAGCTTGAAGTGGTTGTCACGCCGCTATCCATTCTCATCGCCTGCGTGATTTCAATCATCACGATCTTCATTTCATCTTATATGCCTGCGCGTAAAGCGTCGAAGATCTCCGCCATTGATGCCATTCGTCAAACGCAGGATATCAAGCTAACTGGCAAAACTGTCAAAACGTCAAAGCTTATTCGAAAATTATTTGGGATTGAAGCGGAAATAGGCTTGAAGAATTTAAAGCGGAATAAAAGAAGGTATCAAGTGACCGTGTTTTCACTCGTGATCAGCATTATCCTTTTCCTATCCGTGTCCTATTTTACATCGAATTTAGAAAAATCGGTTACGCTCTCTCAGCAAAACATCAATTATGATATTCAAGTAGGCGGGAATAACCTGGAAAAAGAGGAGCTTGAATCGTTTAGTCGTCTAAAAAATGTTACGAAATCCACAACTATGAAGGAGCTGAACCTTAGCACGCATGTTGATCGTGACGCGATCCCGGATGAGTTAGAAAAAAACTTAATTCAGGATGAGAGCCTTCTCGAAGATGGCAAGTACCCCTATTATGTGGTTTTACATGGATTAGATCAGCAAAGCTTTAACGCTTATGCAAAAAAGGTAGGAGTTGAGGCGGAGAAGCTTCAAGATCCAGAGAACCCCGCGGGGATCGTCATCGAAAATATCTCTTACAGAGACATGGAAACGGGTCAATTTAAGGAATCAAAAGCGATTGACGCCGGACCTGGCGAAAGCATTGAGCTTTATACGACGGACACACGAGAAGGAACGTTCTTAAATAAAGTTGAGATTGGTACTTTAACGGATGAGGTGCCAATGGGAGTGAATCCGGCAAGCGCCGGAGGAGTTGATGTGATCGTTTCAGAGGAAGTCATGGGTCAATTAATCGATAAACGCGTAGAAGGAGAGGTGCAAACGTATCTCTTCCTGAACAGTTCCGATCCGATGGCAACGCAAGAAGCGATTGAAGAAGGAGATCGAACCGACTTGTATGTGTATAACGTCTTCCAAAGTCGAGAGCGCGATCAGCAGATTATCCTATTCTTATCTGTTTTCACGTACGGATTTATTACCTTGATCTCTCTTATTTCCATCGCCAATATCTTCAATACGATCTCAACGAGCATTTCGCTTCGAAAGCGAGAATTCGCCATGCTCAAATCCATCGGGATGACGCCTAAAGGATTTAATAAAATGATGAATTATGAAAGCATCTTCTATGGCATGAAAGCAATCCTTTATGGCATTCCAATTAGTCTTGCGATCATGTATGGAATGTATCTTTCATTTAGAAATACATTTGTCTATGGCTTCAGCCTTCCATGGATGAGTCTTCTCTTTGTCGTCATCGCGATCTTCATCATCGTCGGATCCGCCATGTTCTATTCGATTAAGAAATTAGAGAAGAACAATATTGTGGATACGTTAAAGCAGGAGAATGTGTAAGTATTTTATTGAGGGGGGCCAGGCTCGAGCCTGACCCCTCAAAAAGACAAAAGCAGCAAAAGTGTCTCTCTATGGAAGACACTTTTGCTGCTTTTTATAAATATGAAAATCCCTTCGAAGCGTTGAGGGGTAAGGGTGATCGATGTGAACGAAAACGAAGGGGGTCAGGCTCGAATCTGACCCCCCTCCCATATACTGTGCCTATCACATCCCCAAAAAGGAGTTCGATCATGTACCCATACTATCGCACCCTCGAAGAAGACATTGCGACGGCCATTAACGGAGAATATAGCGCCATTCAGTGTTACAAAAAGTTAGCTCAGCTCGCTCCAAATGAAACGGAGCGAAATCGTATCCTTGAAATACGAAAAGACGAGAAAAGGCACTTTAAATTGTTTAAGTCTATTTACACCCAACTGACGGGTCAAGAGCCTTCCCCTCAGCTAACCGAGGAATGTCCGACAAACTATTGGGCGGGCCTTGATGCCTCTCTGAACGATGAGCAAAACGCAGCTGATTTCTATCGAAGAGTGGCCGATCAAACGAATAACCCCTTCATCAAAGAGGCATTTACTGGAGCAGCTTTAGATGAGCAAAACCATGCTGTCTGGTTTTTGTATTTCTTAACGAAGAGAAGGTAGTAGTAAAGTCGTGCGGTGCCAGGGAGGAGCCTGACCCCCTAAAAAGACAACAGTTCCCCCTCCTCGTACAATCATGTATAATAGAACGTGTTACGAAAGTCCATAGTGATCGATTCAGGTGTCTTTTCAAAGAAGACTTAAAAGGGAAGCTGGTGCAATTCCAGCGCGGTCCCGCCACTGTAAATGGTCGCTTGCTGCAGAATCCACTGTTCGCACAACGAATGGGAAGGAGCAGCACGCGAGAACCATGAGCCAGGAGACCTGCCTGAATCAAGCGCGAACAGCCTACGAGGATAGGGATGTGCGAACGGATTCAGGTGCTACATGCACCGTTACTTCCATTCGACCATCTCCATGCCCTCCGGCGTGGGGATTTTTTTCGTTTAGAGACACAGTACAGGAGGAGAAACACACATGAAAAAGCTCTACTCACTACTTGTTTTACTTTTTCTCGTCACAGGAATCATCGCCGGTTGCGGTGCAAACGAGGAAAATAGTGCAACAAATGAAGGAAATGCAACAACTGACCAAGCTGAATCAACAAAAGATAGCGTTTTCCCGGTAACGATTACCGATGCGCTCGATGAGGAAGTGACGATCGAGAAAGATCCTGAGAAAATTGTCTCCCTCATTCCAAGTAACACGGAAATCCTCTTCGACCTCGGCGCTGGTGAGGAACTCGTTGGCGTTTCTGATTTCGCAAACTATCCCGAAGAAACGGCTGACATTGAAAAAATCGGCGGCATGGAGTTTAACGTTGAAAAAATCATTTCACTGAAGCCCGATCTCGTACTTGCCCACGGCTCAAGCGCGCATAACTCAGAAGCAGGTCTACAACAGCTTCGCGACGCGGGCATCACTGTTCTTGTTGTAAACGACGCGACAAGCTTTGACGGCGTGTATGATTCGATCGAAATGATCGGACAAGCAACAGGGGAAATGGAACAAGCAGAAACAACCATCAGTGACATGAAGCAGCAGCTCGAAGACATTCAAGCAAAAGCAGAAGAAATTTCGGAAGACGATGAGAAAGAGGTCTTTGTTGAAGTCGCTCCTGCACCTGAAATCTTCTCTCCAGGGAAAAACACGTTCATGGATGACATGCTGACGATGATTCACGCCAAGAACGTGACGCATGACCAGGACGGCTGGAACCAAATTGATCAAGAAGCCATCATTAAAGCAAACCCAGACGTGATCATCACAACGTACGGTTATTATACAGAGAATCCGATCAAGCAAGTGTTAAGCCGCGACGGCTGGCAGGACGTAACGGCTGTGAAAGAAGAGCAGGTTGTCGACGTGCACTCTGACCTTGTGACGCGCTCAGGCCCTCGTCTCGTTGAAGGAGTAGAGGAACTTGCAAAAGCGGTTTACCCGGATGTTTTTGCTGAATAAACGCTTCATTGCCTACCCAATTGCCACAGCGCTATTAATCGTCGCGATGCTACTTGGCATTTCCATCGGTACCGTTTCCGTTCCGGTGCTCACGATTTTAAAATTAATCGGAACAGAAGTGCTTCACCTTCCTTCCTTAGGAAAAACGGATCCGATGTTTACGACGATTGTGATGGATATTCGCCTGCCGCGCGTCATTTTGGCAGGTCTTGTGGGGGCGTCTCTTGCGATAGCAGGAGCCGCCTTTCAAGGTTTACTACGAAATCCATTAGCCGATCCCTACGTACTCGGCGTTTCATCAGGTGCATCGGTCGGCGCCGTGCTCGTGCTCTTTTTAAACTTATCGATTCCGTTTGTCGGCATGTTTACACTACCGGTCATGAGCATCGCCGCATCGATTCTGACGATTTTTCTCGTGCTCTTTTTTGCGAGACAAATCGAACGCTCGATGCGCGTCGAGACAATCATTCTTACTGGCATCGTCTTTAGCTCCTTCCTAGGCTCGCTACTGTCACTCATGATCGCCCTAACTGGAGAGGAATTAAGACAGATTATCGGCTGGCTTCTTGGAAGTGTGTCCATGCGCGGGTGGGAGTATATCGGAATTATGCTGCCCTTTTTCATCATTGGCTCCGGCATTCTCCTTTTTAGCACAAAAGAGCTCAATGCCATGTCATTTGGGGAAGAACGCGCCCAGCATATTGGCGTCAATGTCGCCAAACGAAAACTATGGATTCTGATCGGTGGCTCCATTTTAACTGGAGCAGCCGTCGCTGTATCTGGAACGATTGGCTTCGTTGGCCTTGTGATCCCGCATTTAACGCGCCTTCTATGGGGACCGGATCACCGCCATTTACTGCCGCTCTCGATTTTACTCGGCGCCGCTTTTCTGATCGTTGCCGACTTGATCTCGCGCACAATCATTTCACCAACGGAGCTTCCGATTGGGGTCATCACATCGCTCATCGGTGCGCCGGTGTTTGCGATTATATTAATTAGAAGACGGAAAGAAAGTAGAGGATAAGCATGCTAAGCGTACAATCTGTTACAGGAGGATATCCCGGTCACGACGTGCTCGACAACATCTCGTTTGAGGTGGAAAGAGGTGAGCTGCTCGGAATCGTTGGACCAAACGGAAGCGGCAAAACAACGATTTTCAAAATGATCAGCGGTATTTTAAAGGCAAAATCCGGATCGATTTCGCTAAAAGAAAAGCCGATCGCAAGCTACTCAGCGAAACAGCTGGCACGTGTGCTCGCCGTCCTGCCTCAGCACGCAGAACAGGCTTTTCCCTATACCGTGAAAGAAACCGTTTCGCTCGGCCGCTACGCCCACCAATCCGGCTGGTTCCAATCGTGGAGCGAACATGATGAGGAAGTCGTACAACGCACGATGGCGCAAACCGGCATTTCAATGTTCCAGGATCACTACGTGAACGAACTTTCAGGCGGCGAGCGCCAGCGCGTCTTTCTCGCCCAGGCGCTTGCCCAAGAACCAGAAATTCTTTTGCTAGACGAGCCGACAAATCACCTGGATCTTTCTTATCAAAAAGAACTGCTCGATCTATTAAAAAAGTGGACGCGTGAGCAGGGACTTACGGTGATTTCCATTTTTCACGACCTGAATTTGGCTGGACTATACTGCGACCGACTGCTCCTACTTGAAAACGGGAAAATCAATCTGCACAACAAGCCGAATGACGTCTTAAACGAAGCGCGCATTCAGTCTGTTTATCGTACAAAAATTGAGAAACATCCGCATCCAACCGTGCCAAAGCCACAAATGCTGCTGCTACCGGAAAAGCAAGCGGAGGATTTAAGTGATCTGCACATTACAGAAAAATGTCTCACGCATCAAAAAGACATGATTACGCTAAACGCCCCTTTCCCGCTTCGAACGATGTCATCAGGCGTCGTCGGCTCAGGAACAGGGTGGTACCGCACATTCGTGAACCGTCACGTTGATAAAACGTATAACTGCTCCGACCACAAAGGGGAGATGACCCGCATTCTCGAAGATCACGGCATCGATCCAACAGAAACGGTCGGCATGATGACGGCCGTTCGACTGGAAGACGTCGCTTATCGCTTCATCGAAGACGAGGGCGTTTCCGTTTTTGTCGTCGTCACCGCTGGCGTTGGCAATGCCGTTGATGCCTCGAAAAGCCGTGAACACGCCTATGAGCCGCTCCCTGGCACGATCAATACGTGGGTTTTCGTGAACGGCAC
This sequence comes from Bacillus sp. RAR_GA_16, assembly GCF_020165985.1. Taxonomy (GTDB): domain Bacteria; phylum Bacillota; class Bacilli; order Bacillales; family Guptibacillaceae; genus Guptibacillus. Next base: position 29,754 of record NZ_JAIUKZ010000001.1, on the reverse strand, counting down.
GCTTACCGACGAAGCGTTCATCCAAAGCATCATGACGGCAACGGAAGCGAAGGTCAAAGTGCTGCACGACCAGCAAGTAAAAGACGCGGTGACAGGCACCACGGCGACGGGAACGTCTACCGACAGCATTCTCATTGCAGCCACGCAGCGGGGCGGGCATCAGGCGTATGCGGGCACCATCACAACGCTTGGGAAATTGATTAGCGAAGGCGTTTACGCTTCTACGACAGAGGCGCTTGAACATTATCGCAAGAGGCTGTCCCGATGATTCTGAATCACCTGCTTGCGATCACGGTGGCGTTTTTCCTCGATCGTCTGATCGGTGATCCGCCAAAATGGCCACACCCGGTAAAAGGATTTGGCATGCTGATTGGCTTTCTCGATAAACATTGGAATCACGGAAACCACCGCAAGCGAAACGGGGTCTTCATGATAGGTACCGTACTGATCATCGTTATGGCGATAACTGGTTTTACGGTGTATCTCGCTTACACCGTGCACACGCTCGTCGGTATTTTCTATGAAGCCGTTCTAATCGCCACCACCATCGCTCAAAAAAGCCTAAGAAGTGCGGCGCTCGACGTCTATCAGCCTCTTCAAACGAACAACATGACGGAAGCGCGCGAAAAGCTTTCCTGGATCGTCGGACGTGACACTGCACACCTCGACGAAAGTGAAGTCGTGCGCGGCACGGTTGAAACGGTCGCTGAAAACACAAGCGACGGCATTACTGCACCGCTTTTCTGGGCGCTCATTGGTGGAAGTATTGGGGCGATGGCCTACCGAGCCATCAACACATGCGATTCTATGGTCGGCTATCGAAACGAAAAATACGAAGCATTTGGATACGCTTCAGCAAAGCTTGATGATGTCGTGAACTGGATTCCCGCTCGGCTCACCGGTCTTTGTATGATGCTTGTCCAAAAGCCTGCGCACACCTCGAGCGGTCGGGCGTGGCACGTACTCTTTCGCGATGCGAGACAGCATCCGAGCCCGAACAGTGGCTGGGGTGAAGCGGCAACGGCCGCGATTCTTGGTGTTCAGCTTGGTGGGGTAAACACGTACAAAGGCGTTGTCTCGAACCGTGCGCGAATGGGAGACCCGATCATGAAGCTGAGCGCGATCCACATTCCAAAAGCGATCACCATTATGAATCGCACAACCATTCTCTTTTTACTCTTACTCTGGATTGGAGGGCTACTCTTTGACGCTACCATCACATGGCGCTAACGCTCACTACTTATACGAAGCACTCCAAATCGACCAACCTGAACGAACGATTGATTTCAGTGCGAACCTAAACCCGCTCGGTCCTCCGCCTGCTCTTAAGGAAAATTGGCAGGACGCTTTTGAACTGATGACAACGTACCCTGATCCACATGCGGTGACATTAACCGCTAAGCTCGCCAGTCACCATGATGTTCAGGCGAACCAACTCCTGATCGGAAACGGTGGCGCTGAGCTCATTACCCTTGTCGGACGTTTTCTCGCTGGGAAACGCGTTTGCATCGTTCAGCCAGCTTTTTCTGAGTACGAAGAAGCGTGCCGGAGTGCTGGATGCGAAGTGACATATCACACGCTCGCGGAAGGGGAATGGACGTTAGGTTCTCACTTAACGGAAAAACACGCGGATGCAGTTTTTCTATGTTCGCCAAACAATCCAACCGGCGTCGCTTACGACCCGGCTTCCGTTCTTTCACTATTGGAAGCTTCCGAACAGCACGATTGCAAGGTGGTCATTGATGAAGCCTTCGCTGACTTTTTATCCGATGAATCATCGTTTTCATCTCTTCTCGACACGTTTTCGAACCTAGTTATCCTTCGTTCATTAACAAAAATGTACGCCATTCCAGGACTTCGCCTCGGCTACATGATGGCGCACCCTAGCGTGATCGAAGCGATCAAAAAGCTTCAGCCGCACTGGAGTGTGAATGCTCTCGCACTGAGAGCTGGCGAGCTCTGTCTTGAAGAACATGATTATGTAGCACAAACCCATCATCTTATCGAACAAGAACGAGAAAGGTGCTTTCATTTTTTTAATCAAAAGAACTTTATTTACTCAAAATCGAGCGTCAACTTTTATCTCCTGCGCGATCCAGAAAGAGACGATCAAGAACCACTTATGCGCTATTTGATGCAAAACGGGATGATCCCAAGACATACGGAAAATTTTCCTGGTCTTGATGGCAGGTGGCTACGATTTGCGGTCCGAACGCCTGATGAAAACGATCGGTTAATGGAGGTGTTAGCAACATGGCGCAGCTCATTTTTATAACAGGTGGCGTGCGAAGTGGAAAAAGTCGCTTTGCGGAAAGGCGAGCGGCTTCGCTCCGTGAGAACGGTACGCTTCACTATCTCGCATGCGGAGAGCCGAGCGACAAGGAAATGAAGGAACGCATCAGCCGGCACCAGCACGACCGCGCCTCTAAAAATGTTCCATGGGAAACAGTGGAATGCCCAACGGATATTGGAAGCGCGGCAGCAAGTTTGAACGAACAATCGGTCGTCCTTCTCGATTGCGTAACGACGCTTCTTTCAAATGAACTGTTTCAGAAAGATGGCACACTTCAACAGGAGACGAAACAAAAAATTCAGTCTGGCATCGAAAAACTTAGGGAACGCGCAAACGCCCTGATCATTGTGAGCAATGAATTAACATTTGAGCCGTTAACCAGCGGCGTTGAGAGTTATGCTCGGCAACTTGGCGAGCTCCATCAATGGATTGTCTCTCAAGCAGACGAGGCGTATTTAGTGGAAAATGGCATCCCGCGACTCATGAAAGGAGCAGGCGTATGAACGGCATCATGATCCAGGGAACGGCCTCGGACGTTGGAAAAAGCCTGATCGTGACAGCATTTTGTCGCCTTCTCTCAAATGAAGGCTATGCGGTTGCCCCGTTTAAATCGCAAAACATGTCAAATAACTCCTACGTCACGCTAGAAGGAAAAGAAATCGGCCGGGCGCAGGGCGCTCAGGCGGAGGCGGCGCGAACAGAGGCAAGCGTCTGGATGAATCCGATTCTGCTTAAGCCTCGCTCCGACCAGCATGCAGAAGTCATTCAGTTCGGCACCTCTTACCGAACGCTATCCGGGAAAGATTACCGTCAGTCGTACTACGAGATGGGACTTGAAAGTATCTCCCTTGCGCTTGATCACTTAGAAAAAGCGTATGACGTTGTCGTGATGGAAGGGGCGGGCAGTCCAGTTGAAGTGAATCTAAAAGATCGTGAGCTTGTGAACATGAAAGTAGCGGAGATGGCGGACGTTCCCGTTCTGCTTGTCGCTGATATTGATCGCGGTGGCGTGTTCGCGAGCATTGTCGGCACGCTCGAACTGCTTGAGGAGGAAGAACGTTCGCGAGTAAAAGGAATCCTGATTAACAAATTTCGTGGTGACCCGGCGCTTTTCGAAGACGGCATCACATGGCTTGAAAAACGAACGGGCATCCCGATTCTCGGCGTCTTGCCATACGTTCATCATCGTGTTGAAGGCGAAGATTCGCTCTCACTCCAGGATCGTTTTTTACATAAAAATGGCGCGGTAGAGATTGCGGTGATCCAGCTCCCGTTCCTCTCCAATTATAGCGACATGGAGCCGTTTAACGAGGAAGACGTCACGGTGCGATGGGTCCAGGAACCACGTGAACTGGGCGAACCTGACGCCATCATCATTCCCGGAACGAAAAGCACGATGAGTGATCTCGCATGGTTAAAGAAAAAAGGATTTGATGAGGCGTTACAAACGTTCCAAAAACGTGGTGGGCACATCGTCGGAATCTGCGGTGGCTCTCAAATGCTAACGGACGAATTAATTGATGAGTACGGATCTGATACCGGAAACCCAGGCGCGAAAATGAGCGGATTTGGCCTCATTCCAGCGAAAACGTTCTTTCACGAAAAGAAAACTACGATTCGCATCGATGGTGCGCTTCACAGGGCAACAGATCTCGATGCGCCGATGAGCGGCTATGAAATTCATCTTGGCGAAACGGCTTTTACCCAACCGGAAAAACCTTTCCTCAAGCTAGGTGATCGTTCAGAAGGTTACTATGGAGAAAATGGTCGCGTGATTGGGACGTACTTGCATCATCTTTTTCATAATGATGCGTGGCGGACGCTGTGGCTGAATGGTCTTAGAGTAAAAAAAGGCCTTCCTCCGCAGAAGCAAATCAACCACAGGGAACTGAAAGAAAAGACGTATGACGAGCTCGCAAATGACTTGAAGCCATATTTAAAATGGGGGCTTATCAAAGACTTGATGTTCACAGGGGCGGAGCGATGAACGTGTGGCAGGGGATGCTGATTAACCTTCAGTTTTTTACCGTCATTCCCATTCGGCGCGAAATCCCGATGGGGCAAAAGCAGCTAACGCGATCTGTCCAAACGTTTCCATTGCTCGGACTTCTTCAGGGATTGCTCGCGTCAGGCCTTCTGTACGCGCTCCTTCAATGGACACCATTTTCAACGCTATCGATCACGTTTTTTGTCTGGTTGTTTATGATCGTGTTAACAGGCGGTCTTCACCTTGACGGATGGATGGACGCAAGCGACGCATTTTTTTCTTATCGTGACCTTGAGAAACGCCTTGAAATTATGAAAGATCCGCGCACTGGTGCTTTTGGGGTGCTTTCCGTGATCATCCTTCTTGCTGCAAAATTTCTGTTTCTCTACGAAATCGCACAGAGAGCAAGTGAACTGACGTATCTTTTCGTCCTGCTCGTTCCCTTTTTTAGCAAAAGTGTGATGGGGATCTTTCTCGTTCAGATTCAGCCGGCAAAAGCAGAGGGACTTGCCGCTTTTTTTCAAAATGGAGTAAAGCGATCCTGCCTTTGGATTTATCCGATTTATTGGCTGCTGATCATTGGCATTGCGGCGATGATTTCACTTAAAGCGATGGGACTAACGGTGCTCCTTAGCCTGATGACTCTTATTGTGGCGCTATGGATGAAACGAAAAATTGTCAGTTGGTTTAACGGCATAACAGGAGACGTGCTCGGGGCGAGCGTAGAAGGAATGGAGGTGCTGTTATGGATGAGCGTGTGGTTATTACATTATTTCGTCATGGGGTAACCGACGATAATAAGCGCGGTGCTTATATTGGATGGACGAACCCGTCGATTAGTGAAGGTGCTGAATTTGCGGACGTGCCGGATGACTACGATCTGATTTTTACGAGTGATTTGGATCGCTGCCTGCAAACGACAAAACGACTTTTTCCGCATCGAAAACCAATCACGATGCCGCTTTTTCGCGAAATCCTCTTCGGGGAATGGGAAGGAAAAACGTATGCCGACCTTGAACATGATAGGCAATATCAACGTTGGGTGACCGATCCGCTTGCGGAAGCGCCACCTGGCGGGGAAAGTTTTACGGAATTTACGGAGCGAATTGATCAGGGATTTCAAGCGCTTGTTGAACAACTGGATGTGCAGTTGAATAAAAAGGTGATTCTCACGACGCATGGTGGGGTTATTCGCTATTTGTTAATGAAATATGCGCCTGAAAAAAAGTCGTTCTGGGAATGGAAGGTTCCGCACGGTTCAGCGGTTGAACTTGAATGGAAACGAGAAGATCTAAGGAGGGACGCGCGATGCACTTCGTTACGGGTGGTGCCTATAATGGCAAATCAAAATGGGTGAAGAACTTCTACGGATTAACCGAAGATCATTGCTGGAAATCGGCTTATGATCAAACAAAAATTCCGCTCAATGTGAGTCGCTTTTATGGCGATGTGGTCGTTCTAGAAGGGGTAGAACAGTGGCTCAAGGGGTTAACGGTCGAATCAGGATTGGAAGAATGCCGGGCGATCTGGCAGTCGCTACTTGGAATCTGGCGGACGTGGGAAAGCGAGCGTCACGAACGAACTGTCGTCATCATTGGCACGGATATTACCAAAGGTATTGTACCGATGGAAAAAGAAGAACGCGATTGGCGTGATCTAACCGGATGGGCGTATCAAGACCTCGCTGCCGTCGCCGATCGCGTTGACGTGATCTGGTATGGCTTAAATCAGCAGCTTAAATAATCAAAGGGGGATTTTAGGGATGAGAATTTATACGCGAACAGGTGATGAAGGAAAAACGAGTATTATTGGAGGCCGCGTCGATAAAGATGATGTCCGTGTCGACGCTTACGGAACGGTTGATGAAGTGAACGGCTTCGTTGGACAGGCGATTGTCGAGCTAAGTGAAATTGGGAAAGATTCATTGAATGACTTAATCGACGACCTCGAAAAAATTCAACATGAGCTTTTTGACTGCGGTGGCGACCTTGCGAACGTCTCGCCAAAGCGTGAACTGAAGCTGAAGGAAGAGTCCATCACTTATCTTGAGAACCGAATCGATACCTTTATTGAAGAAGCACCGGCACTTGAAAAATTCATCCTGCCAGGCGGCAGCAAGCCGTCCGCAACAATCCATATCGCACGGACGATCACACGTCGCGCTGAGCGTCATGTGGTGACATTGATGAAGCAAGCCGAAAACGTGCCAACCGTTCCGATGAAATACTTAAACCGTCTATCTGACTACTTTTTCGCACTCGCACGCGTCATCAACTTCCGCTTAAAGGTAAAAGATATCGAGTACGCAAGAAGCGCCAAGGTGTTCCGGGGCGGAAAGCGTAAAGGAGAGTAAGACATGTCAGGTAAACGCGCAAGCCTTCTTGCGATGTTCATTGCGCTCTCCGTTGTTGGCGCCATTCTGAAAATGCCATCCGCCGTCGGAAGTATCGCACTCGATGCCTTTCCAGCGCTTATTGCGGCAGTTCTAATAGGAAATAGAAGTGGCGCACTGATCGCAAGCTTCGGGCATCTGTTATCTGCGCTGATCGTCGGATTTCCGCTTGGGCCGATGCACCTTGTCATTGCAGGGGAAATGGCGGCACTTGTGTGGCTGTTTGGAAAACTATATGAAGCGAATAAAAGGAAGGTGGCCGCTGTCACGTTTGCGATCGGCAATGGAGTAGTCGCTCCGCTTCCGTTCTTATTCCTTCTAGGTACAGGATTTTATGTGGCAATCCTTCCAAGTTTGGTGATTGCGTCTGTGCTAAATCTCGCGCTTGCGCTCATTTTGATTCCGCGACTTGTGCCCCTTTTTGAGAAAAGGGGACTGGCAAGTTTATGAGAGATGGGACAGTCATTGGACTTGGCGAAGAAACCCTTGTAATCACAAGCGATAACAGCGGCGCGATTGGCCTGAAGGATCAAGATCATGTAGCAGTGCCATACGACGTTGTTTCTTATTACGCGTTTCGCGTTGCGGTGATGGAAAACATCGCTTTTGGCGGCGCTCCCGTTTCCGTTGTGCTGCATAATTTTTGCGGTGATTCGGAGTGGAAAGCACTTGTGAGCGGTTTGGAACGTGGGAAACGAGAGCTTGGATTTGACCACGAAATCACGATTACAGGAAGCTCGGAAACGAATATGCCGCTGCTTCAGTCAGCGCTTGGGGTAGTCGTGATCGGGAAGCAAAATCGCGCGTTATCTGAAGTGCGCTTAGATGATACAACGAAATTCGCGGTGATAGGCAAACCGCTTGTTGGAGAAGAAGTGGTGAAAGAAGCAAGTGAGATCGCTCCTCTTGAACTGTTTCACTGGATAAGTGAGCAGGAAGGTGTTCAAGCCGTTCTTCCAGTTGGATCGAAAGGGATTCTTTATGAGTTGGATGAGCTTGTAGATGGTGTAGAAGTTGAGGAGAGTATGGTGCGTTCTGAGCTTGATCTCAAAAAATCCTCAGGGCCGTCTACTTGTTTTATCGTGGCTTATGATGGAGTGGTAGAAGACCCACTGCGAGAGCGAGCTGGGAAGCATTTTCATAGAGTGGAAATAAAGAGGTAAATATAATGGGGGTCAGGCTCGAGCCTGACCCCCATTATAAACAAAAGCATCCTATTGTCCGCTAACTGCGGACAATAGGATGCTTTTGTTATCCATGCTTTCATTATAGAGGGTAGGGGATCATTAATATTTTGATAACTAAATTGACAAGAAGAAGTAATCAACATAAACTATATATTAACAATAAAGTTAACTTAACATAAAAGTTTTTATTACAAGGCGTATAATTAATCGCGTTGGAGGGAACTTAATGTTGAAATTTAATGAAGATGGTTTATTACCACCGTATGATTTTCCAATGACTATCGATGAATTGAAAGATTCTCTTTTAGTAAAGGGATTAAAAAATCTTCCCTGGGACGCGGAAAAACGTTTAATGTTAGTGAATAATTTAGAGATTTTAGTTGATCAGCTATGGCGAGTTGGATTAAAAGATATTTATATTGATGGTTCATTTGTTGAAGATAAAGCGAGTCCTGGAGATATAGATGGCTATTTTGTAGCGGATATTATGACGCTTCCAGACCTTGTTAGAGAGTTGAATAGCATCGATCCTTATAAAGTTTGGACATGGGATTGGAACGACAGGATATATGATCGGAATTCTGCAAAAGCGCAGTTGCCAATGTGGCATGTTTATAAAGTAGAACTCTATCCACATGTTGGTCAAGGATCGGGAATAACAGATGAGTTTGGAAATGAACAAAAATTTCCTGCAGCGTTTAGAAAAACGAGAGAAACATTTCAGCCAAAGGGAATTATTAAAATCATTAAATAAGGGAGTGGAACTCAATGATTAAAAATGAGTCTTCCTATCAAAAAGCAGTTGAAAAATTAAAACAAGATAAAGAGTTTATACAAAGTGAAAAAGAACGTTTTACGAACATGGGATTAAATGAAGAACAAATTAGAATGGCCATTTCACCTTTAATTTCTTTCCATGAACAGTTAAAAGAAGAAGTTCACTACTATGAACGAATAAAAAGGGGATCATTTAACCCTATTCATAAATTCACTGATATTGGAAAAACTTTGGTAGCTTATAGAATCTATATTGGGATGACTCAACAAGAATTAGCGGATAAGTTAAAGGTATCAGCAGCTCAAATTTCAAGAGATGAAAGGAATGAATACTATGGAGCGACGACAGAGAAGATCGAAAAAGTAATGACTGCAATGCGAATGAAAGCGACTATAAATGTTGACGTTTCTGTAGCAGGGGGTCAGGCTCGAGCCTGACCCCCCACACAACAAAAAACAGGGCATTGTCCGCCTCAGGCGGACAATGCCCTGTTCCTTATCTATCGAACATCATTTACCATTACAATGCTTGTTTACGGCGATCATTCGCATACATCTTCTCAAGCTCAGTTAATGTGAGACTGTGTAACTTACTAAGATCATTTCGGTTATCAGGTGAGTTTAGTAGCTTACGAATTAGGTAGGTTCGACGATCAATCATGCCTTTACGGAGTTGAACTCCCATGAACACAACCTCCTTCCTTTACTATACCATTTGACTCTAGCATAACGTGTTTTCGCCCTTGTGTGTGTTAAGAAATTGTGAAGAAATTAACAAAGAATGTGGGAAGGAGTGAAAAGCGGTGTGAAGGGGGTCAGACTCGAGCCTGACCCCCTTCACAAACAAAAATGCGATAAAGTCCGCCTCACGCGGACTTTATCGCATTCACTCTCTCATCCTTTACCTCGCATACACATGCTGCCCAATCGTCTTAATCACATCACGCGAATAAATCCACTCATCCGACACACCGCTCGGATTGTAGTAATACGTTGCGCCGTCAGATGGATCCCATCCGAAGTACGCATCCTTCGCAGCTCGGTAAGAAGAAGCATCAGGCGTGAGCCAATACTGGCCATCATTTAGTGCTGTAAAAGCATTTTGCTGGTAAATCACCCCGTATGTACTGCCTGGAAATGATGATGACTTAACGCGATTTAAGATTACAGCCGCAACCGCCACCTTTCCTTCATAAAGTTCACCGCGGGACTCGCCGTGAACAACATGCGCAATCATTTCAAGGTTATTCAGCATGTTCAGCGTATTTGTTCCCGCAACGCCATCCGCGCTCAGTCCAAAGTCTGTCTGAAAATCACGAACCGCTTGTTCCGTTACTGAACCATAATAACCCGTGGGAGTCGTATGGAAGTAATCGAGTTTCTCCAACACCCTCTGCATGTGCTCAACCTCTGATCCTCTCGAACCGGTGTCCATCATCGCAGCCGCATTGTCCTCTAAGAAGAATAAATAAAAGCAGGAAGCAAGAACCAGAGAACCAAGTACATGTACAAATTTCATTAGCAAGCCCCTCTCAATAAGTTAACCCTCATTATAATACAGGAAATAGAGGGAAGATATGGAACGGAGTACCTTTTTTCATTTTTCCCAATTCCCATCAAAAGTCTAGTTTTATCCAGCTTCTAACTTTCATTCAGGCACATGTACCCAAAAAAATCACACGCTTTTGATCCCTTCACGAAAAACATTCCCTTGATTCCGCACAAACAGGTCTCTGATCCAGGCTTCTCCATCAGCACCTGGATTGGCACAAACAAATTCCTGCCCAATCCCCGTTGAAACGGTACAACCGTCATGATCCTGCAACCACGTACGATGATGAACCTGACTAATGTTCTGATAGAGAAACGAAGGCAACCGCCACGTGCCATGCTTCCCATCCAGTCGCTCAGACAACCGCAACCCTTCATTTAATGTCTTAAAATACCCACACCCAGGTATCCCGAGGTCTTCAAACAACCACTCATCCGGGACGTACACATAATTTAATTTTGAAAAAGCATCCTTCGTCACATGAGGATGACGGCCTAGCTCATACTCATCCGAAGCCGCCTTGGCATCCGCATACGTTTCAAACCGCTTCTTCACCTTCATCCACCCATACAGAAAATGTCCTTTTCGAGCTTTCCCAATCGCCTTAAACCCTCCAAAGAACAGAAACAAATCTCCATCCCCCACATCCATTTTCCGCAAATGTGGCGCTGCATTGGCCTGCCCAAATCCTCTCCCGATCTGAAACGCACTATTTTCCGGTATCCACGGAGCCCTTCCAAGCATCGGGTCAAAGTGGGCATATATATCCGGATCGTTAATATCGCGCTGACCCACAGCTCGCACTTTAATCTTCGAAGTCCCATAGATCTCCTGATAAACATCACTCACATTCGTCCCAACGACACTCCCTAAATAGCCTCGCTCAACCGGAATTTCATCATACCTAATCCTCGCCTGAAAAATCGCTTTCCGCTCAGGAATCGGCAGCCAAACGTATTTCCCTGTCGCCTCATCATAAGGCGATAACCTCCCGCCGCTACCCGCATCAAATCCTTTTCGACTTAGCACAAGCTTCATTGTACCGCTCCTTTTTTGGAAGTGACTGGATACTCCTTTCGTCACACTGAGCAAGCATCCCTTTTAATTGTAAAAATAATCTAAAAATTTATTGGAGCATTTACAAAAACAACATGAATCCCCTCTAGCCAGAGCGGCTTATCTCCTATATACTTCACAATGAACAAGGGGATGGAAAAATTTGTTTGGGGATCGGTTAAAAAATTTAACAGATTGGGGAGATTGAAATGAAGAAATCGGTTGGCTTGCTGTCGGTCATGCTGGCAGGCACGATGCTAGGTGCTCCAGCGGCCTCGGCTGACGAAACTGCTCAAAAGGACTTTCACTTTATGGAGGAAGTAGAACCAAACAATGCTTTTGACTGGGCGAATCATCTACCGTTAAATGACTATGCGATCGGGAAACTAACGGACGGTGATCAAGACTACTATAAGGTCGTCATTAATGGCGACAAGGCGCTTCCTGTTGAACTTTTTGCTGGTACATATGAAGATGCGAGCTCCCTTGATCTCAAGGTAACAGTCTATAACAACGCACAAGAAGAACTCACACCAGACTATAAGGATACAGCAGAAGGTTTCTACGCCGGTTTTGAAGCGCTGTCTCCTGGCACGTATTACTTTGCTGTTTCGGATACTAGCAACAAAAACAATGGGGAAGAGTACCATTTCACCGCTTCAATCGCGACAGGCGAGCAAGAAATCACGCGCATTGAAGGCGACAATCGCTATGAAACAGCGGTTGAAATTGCAAAAGCCGATTTTGAAAAAGGGGAAGCCCCTGAAGTTGTTCTTGCGACAGGACTCGATTTCCCAGATGCACTTGCCGGAGCGCCGCTAGCCTATCAGATGGATGCTCCGATTCTTTTAACAAAAACCAATACGATCCCTGATGAGGTAAAAGAAGCGCTAAGCTACTTTGATGTCAATCACGTCACCATTTTAGGCGGCGAATCTGCAATTATGGAAAATGTGGAAAACGAACTGAAAGACATGAACATTGCCTCCAGCCGTATTTCAGGTGAAAACCGCTATGATACCGCTGCCCAAATTGCGAGTAAACTAGATCATGACGACACAGCGTACGTCACGTACGGTGGCGACTTCCCGGATGCCCTATCCGTCGCTTCCATCGCAGCACAGGAGGGAAGCCCGATTCTATTAACGAAAACGAATGAGCTTCCTGCTGAAACAGAAAAAGCGCTATCTGGTTTTGATCACACCTATGCTATCGGTGGACAAGCCGTTATCGATGATGACGTACTAACAAAACTCCCAGAAGGCAAGCGAATCGCAGGTGACAATCGTTATGAAACATCCGTTGAAGTCATCAAGCAGCTCGATGTACCGGTGAAATTTGCTACGGTAGCTACTGGCATGAACTTTGCGGATGCGTTAGCAGGCTCTGTCTATGCGGCCGATACGTCTCAACCGATTGTCCTGACAAAAAAAGACAAACTCTCAACGCCAGCTGCGCAACTTTTCCTTGAAAAAGAAACGAAAGCTTACACCATTTTAGGTGGAAAGAATGCCGTTGGAGAAGGTGTTGAAGACGACCTTAGCATCCTATTCGATTAAAAGATTAGAAGACTTGGACAAACGTCCGAGTCTTTTTTTCATTTCGTCTCTCATTCGACAAAAAATGTTATAGCGAAACCCTTCGTTTCTGTATATAATCCTCTTAGCGTAAGTATCGGAGAGGTGATGAAGGAGCAGGGGACATGCTCGTTTTGCATGAGAAAATGAGAATGATAGGGGAAAAAGAACGAATGAAAAAGGCAATTGGACTATTATCAACCGCAATCCTGGCAGGAAGTATCCTAAGTGCTCCTGCAGCTTCAGCTTCGACCCATGAAGCGCTTGTGCAAAAAGCGCAAAGTATCTCCATGAACGGGTATGACGAATACGGCTTTTTCTATGAAGATGAACCAAATAATCGTTTTGATCAGGCGAACAAAATTCAAAATGATGACCTGGTTATTGGCAAACTGACAAACAATGATAAGGATTATTACAAACTTGTGATTGATGCGAATCAAGATGTGTTCTTCAACTTTTTTGCTGTAGCAGATGAAGACAAGCCATCACTTGCGCTTCAAGTCGACATCTATAACAGCTCGCAGAAGAAAATCACACCTGACTTCACCGATAAAGACGGTGGGTTTTTCGCTGGTTTTGAAGCGCTTGCTCCTGGAACATATACGTTTGTCGTTTCCGATACGTTAAACAAAAATAATGGCGTGGAGTATTTATTTTCTGCCTCTGCTTATACTGGCGTACCTGAAATCACGCGTATTGCGGGTCTTGATCGCTATGAGACGGCGGTTAAAATTGCGAAGGCTGACTACCAAAAAGGAGCTGTATCTGAAGTGGTCCTTGCGACTGGCCTCGACTTCCCAGATGCCCTTGCCGGAGCGCCTCTCGCTTACCAGATGGATGCGCCAATCTTATTAACAAATGCAAAATCGCTTCCGAAATCGGTTAAAGACGCGTTCACGTATTTTGGCGTTGAGCACGTGACGATTCTTGGAGGCACAAAGGCGATCTCGAAAGACGTTGAAAATGAACTGAAGAAAATGGGCATATCGTTCGATCGCATTTCTGGAGCGAATCGCTACGACACGGCTGCCAAAATTGCGGCTGAACTCATACCTGGAGTTTCTGATACCGCGTTCGTCACCTATGGAGGGAATTTCCCTGATGCGCTGTCCGTCGCATCCATTGCCGCACTTGAAGGGAGTCCAATTCTGCTAACGAATACAAAATCCCTACCACCTGAAACAGCGAAAGCGTTAAAGGATTACAAAAACGCGTATGCGATTGGTGGTAAGGCTGTTATTAGCTCTGATGTTGTGAAAAAGCTTCCGAATGGCAAACGTATTTCAGGTGAAAACCGCTATGAAACTTCCGTTGCGGTCATTAATGAATTGGACATGCCGGTCTTCGGTGCAACCCTTGCAACGGGTCAAGGATTTGCTGATGCCTTAACCGGTTCGGTCTATGCGGCAAATAACTATGAACCAGTCGTTTTAACGAAAAAAGATGGCTTGTCCACTCCGGCCGCTAATCTTTTCCTTGATTATGAAACGATGGATTACACCATCCTAGGTGGGAAAAACGCTCTTGGAATTGGTGTGGAAAACGACATCAACCATTTATTTGATTAAGGCCTACAGAGGGTTCAGACACGTGTCTGACCTTTTTTTTAATTTTATTTCCATTCGACAAAATTAGCCTATAGCGCACCCGCCTTTTCTCCTATATAATCCTCTTAGTGTTAAGAAATGGAAGGGTGATGAAGGAGCAGGGGACATGCTCGTTTTGCTTAAAAAATGAGATTGATAGGGGAAACGATACGAATGAAAAAAGCACTTGGACTATTATCGACAGCGATCCTTGCAGGAAGCTTGCTTGGAGGACCTGTTGTCTCTGCTTCCACCCACGATGCGCTTATGAAAAAAGCGCAAAAGATTTCCATGAACGACGAGTACGATGACTGGGAATACTCATCTGAAGTAGAGCCAAACAATGATTTCACTGAAGCTAACACACTACTAAATGATGAAGTAGCAACTGGTAAACTAACGGATCAAGATCAGGATTTTTATAAAGTGGAATTCGAAGGTGATGAACCATTGTCTTTGTCTTTTGGAGCGGGTACAGATGAAGAAGAACCAACAATGGAGCTTTGGGTTGATCTTTATGATGAAAATCAAAACAAGTTAACGCCTGACTTTGAAGATGCCGAATACGGTTACTACGGCGCAATCGAAGAGCTTGAGCCAGGTACCTACTATTTCCGAGTAACGGATACAGCGAATAAAAATAATAACGTCGACTACTATTTTTCGGCCTTCACGTATTCAAATGACCCGGTCGTCATGAGAATTGCAGGGGAGGACCGCTATGAAACAGCGGTAGAAATCGCGCAAACTGGATTTGAAGAAGGTTATACGCCAGAAGTCGTCCTAGCAACAGGACAAAATTTCCCTGATGCGCTAGCTGGGGCACCGCTTGCCCTTCAATTAGGAGCGCCAATCCTTCTTACCCCAACAAAAGAGTTACCTGCTTCTGTGAAAGAAGCCATGACGTACTTCGGAACTGAGCACGTGACGATCCTTGGTGGAAAAACAGCCATCTCAACAAACGTAGAAAAATCACTCACAAAAATGGGAATCGATTTTGATCGCATTGAAGGAAAAGACCGCTATGACACAGCTGCTAAGATCGCAAAACAAATTGATCCTTTTTATAGCGATACCGCATTTGTCACGTACGGCGGCAACTTCCCGGATGCCCTTTCCGTCGCATCCGTTGCAGCAAGCCAGGGAAGCCCAATCCTTCTAACGAAAACAAAAGAACTTCCAGCCGCTACGGCAAAAGTAATCAAAAACTACAATGACACGTATGTGATCGGTGGAACTGCCGTCGTAAGCAACACCGTCTTCAATAAGCTGCCACATCCAAAACGAATCGCTGGAGACAACCGCTACGAAACGTCCGTTCAAGTAGCGAAGCAGCTGGATCTGCCAGGATACGCCGTTAACCTTGCCACAGGTGAAAACTATGCGGATGCCTTATCCGGCTCCGTCCTAGCCGCAAACTTCTATGAGCCAGTGCTCTTAACAAAGAAAAATGAGCTGCCAGAGGAAGTAAAAGACTACTTCGTTAAAAAAGAATCTTTCTTCTTCACTATTTTCGGTGGACCGAATGCGATTAGTGAAGATGTAGAAGATGAGATTTGGGAGATGTTTGAATAGGGAGTGAACGGTCAGCATGTGCTGACCGTTTTTCTTTTGTATTTTTTGTTTTTTCTTTTGTTCTTTTGTATTTTCATCGTTTGTCTTTGAAGGGGGGCAGGCTCGAGCCTGACCCCCTTCAAAGACAAACCTCTCACAAAATCCACCCCACACGGACATGTGAAAACATACCCTCATACAAAAGTGCTATCCCTACCAAATGTCCCATATACTGGTTGAGGGAAATTGACATGCGATTTGTTAAGGGGGCAGAAAGCGTGGATCATTGCACCAACTGTGGGAAGAAGTTAGAAGGAAAGCGAGGATTTTGTACAGGTTGCGGTCAGCCGGTCCAACAAGTGATGAAGGTAACGACCTCCAGAGTAAAAAGAAGTGGACCATTCAGAAAACCTATTTTAGGAATTACTTTATTCGTCCTTATCGGTTTGCTTGTAGGTGGCGCCTTCTATATTGGAGGGAAATATAGCGATCAAAAACCATCAGCCGTGAGCAATGATTCCACTCTCCAAAAAGAAGAAAAGGTACTTAATGACAAGAAAGGTAACACAGACCAAAAACAAGCCAAGGAAGGGACCAAAGAAAAAACAGAACCCAATCAAGAAGCCAAATCAGAGAAAAACACCTCCGAAGCAGATATGAAAATCCTAGACATCGACACTGCCATCAAAGAACTTAACAATCTTTCCATTCATGCCAACGGGCGAGACATTTCCTTAGGCGAATGGGAGATCACAAAGAACGATGGAAAACTCTTAATCCAAGCGGATAAAATTCCACCAGCTAACCTGGAACACATATTCACGCTCTATGATCAACAAAATTTATCCCCAATCAAAAAGTGGTCAGTCGAAGTGTTGCAGGTTGTCTATGAATTAGAAAAACGAATGCAGGTAGATTGGAACATCAGCGTCGGAACTGAATGCGTCGCTCAGTATCCAAAAACACTTCCACCAGCAGTTATTAGCGGGTACTCTGGCTCCTGTGGTTATTCCATCCCTGTTCTAGAGGCTTCAAACTGGGGAGAGATGACATTATTTGTTGATGAAAAAATGATGACACAATACACAGCCGATTCCTGTGTTTGATTATATCGAGAGCACTAATTCCTATCTTCTACCTCACAGTGATGTGATCAAACTATCTGAAAGTGAACTCACTTCTTTCAATATAGACGAACTTCGATTAGCCAGAAATGAAATCTTTGCTCGAAACGGATATGTGTTCAAATCAGATGATCTAGAAAGTTACTTCGCAGAAAAAACCTGGTATTACCCTGATCCTTACTACGATGGCTCCTTAAATAACGTTGAGGAATACAACGTGAAATTAATTGAGAATTTGGAGGAACTTTATTAGTGAGAGGGAGAAGAAAAAAGTCGATACTCCTTGCTTCGTTTATTAATGTTTGCCTATTTCTATCCTTTTTAATCTTCCATAACGCGCTGGAGACAAATCAAGTTGAAGAGGGTCAAGTGTCAGCGCAGCCGGTCATTGAAGGAGATCAAACAAAAAAGACAGAAGCAACTGAAAAAGAAGCTAAACCAAAAAGAGCACTCCCTTCTCCAAGTCCTAAGAAAAACTTCACCATCGTCATAGACCCTGGCCATCAGCAACGTGCCAATAATGATCAAGAGCCAGTAGCTCCTGGCAGCAAAGAAACGAAGGGGAAGGTGTCCTCAGGAACAAGTGGGATCAGCACGAGAAAACCCGAGTACGAACTAACGCTCGAAGCAGCTCTAATTTTAGAAGAATTACTTGCAGAGCGTGGTTTTGAGGTCGTATTAACAAGAAAAGAGAATGAAGTAGATATTAGTAACAAAGAAAGAGCAGAATTGGCGAACGAACATCAAGCAGACTTGTTTATCCGATTACACGCGGATGGATCAAATGATAGCAGCGTAAAAGGATTTCACATTCTCACTCCAGGGGAAGGTCACCCGATGTTTAATCAAAGCTTTGAAGCTTCCAAAGTCATTTTCAGCGCTGTTCAACGTGACCAGTCAATTGACACGAACGGTATTTCATTTCGAAGTGATATCACTGGATTTAATTGGTCTCAAGTCCCGACATTACTGATTGAAATGGGCTTTATGACAAATCAAGAAGATGATCAAAATCTCTCGGATCCAAATTACCTTCGCAAACTTATGACGGATGTAGCGGAAGGAGTCGTAGCTTATAGCAAATAAAGAGAAGTGGGGTCAGAAACGAGCAAAGCCATATATTGATCAAATCAAGTCCATTCTTATACGAGAATTATGTTCAGTAGATAAGTGATTCGTTCTCTTTATATAGAAACATGCAAAGATTATCAAGTTTAATGGAAAATAATTCTTCAAAATGATATTTTTTCTTAAATAACGCTTTCAAAATTACTCATTATATGTGTATAATGAAAAATGTGATAATTTTACCATTTTTTTCAGGGGGAATTGGATGAAGGGGACCTGGCTAACACCAGAAGAGATTGCTTGGAGAAAAAATAGAAATAAAAATATTGGATATGCATTAATACCTGTTTTCGCCATAATGATTGGTGCACTAATCACTTTAGTCGCAAATTAAAAGACGGATTCCTCATAGAGATCCGTCTTTTAATTTGCTATTTAATTTAAATACAAGTTAGCTTATCACATTCATCGCAATCTTCGCCCATCCAAATACTGCAATCCAGAGAGGGATACTTAACGAAACGGCCCACACAAAACCTTTAGCAAAGTTGCCTTCTTCCTCGAAGTACATGTCCTCATCTCCTTTTATAAAATCATGAGCGATTACCATGCTGAATCTATAAAAAATGATGAAAGAAACTTCTCGACATACCTTCTCTCTACTATAAGCGATAGGACTAGCAAAATCTGTCGACCCACGGAAAAGAAAAACGATAATTTTGTCTCATTTCACTCAATTTTACTAGTTTACTATTCCCCTGAACGGGTACAAATATACCTGAACAAACACATTGAATGACTACTATAAGAATCTAAAATCACAAAAACAATTTTACAATTAATTAACAATTTTTCTGTAGGATAATTTTGTAATAAATGGTATAATCGCAAAATAGTTTACGAGAAAACGGAGGATTTGAAATGAAAGGGAAAGAGGCTCAAAACCCCATGTGGGATGAATTGCAGCAATTTGTGCAGCAGGTCGAGGGAGAAGTGAAGCAGGCAGGTGAAGCAAAGCCTTACATAGACCAGATTCGAGATATCCTATCGAAGAACATGTCGCTATCAAAACTAGAAACCGAATAGTAGAAAGAAGGCCTCTTCCAAACAAAATGGAAGAGGCCTTCTTTTTTCTAGACTGCTAGTTCAGTTCAAGATGATTTTTCAATTTCTGTGTAATCATCTGCTTCTCTTCATCAGAAACGATGTAATACCAGAGTCCGTCAATCATATCTCCAGTACCGTCGATCTCGAATGTCTCAAGATTATTGCGTGCACCTTTGTAGTTCTTGAAGATATCATTCATCTCTTTAAACGTCATGTTTGTTTTAACGTTGCTCCCAACAGCTTCAAGCAGATCGTCGATTTTGTTAATGCTACCAACGTTAGCACCTTTATCGATAATCGCTTTAATAATTTCACGTTGACGATCATTACGACCGAGATCACCTTTCGGATCTTCATAGCGCATGCGAGAAAAAGCAAGGGCTTCGTCTGCATTTAACTCTACTTCTCCTTTTGGAAACGTATAGCCACCGTAGTCAAAAGCAAATGGGTTATTGACCGTAACGCCATTCAATGCGGACACAACATCTTCGAACGCTTCCATATTTACTTTGAAATAATAGTCAATCGGAACATCAAGGAAGTTCTCAACGGTATCCATGGCCATTTCCACTCCGCCATAAGCATAAGCGTGGTTCATTTTTTCAACTGTTCCACGACCGATAATTTCTGTTCTTGTATCACGTGGGATATTAAACATAATCATCGAGTTATCATTTGGGTTAACAGTAATCATGATCATCGTATCGGAACGACCTTGATCGTTCTCTCGTTCATCGACGCCCATTAAAAGAATGGAAATCGGGTCTTTCTCTTTCGTTTCTACTTTTTCCGTTCGTAAGGTAGACGTTTCTCGGCTAATAGGCTCATGCATGTCACTTGCGGTGTCTTTCACGGAATCGTATAAATAATAGGCATATCCACCGCCGGCTAGTACAAGAACACCAAGAATCACACCAACAACGATTAGGAACTTCTTCATTTTACATTCCATCTTTCCATAGAGTAGTTGTCTTGTCGCAAAGGTTAAAAGTCTATCTATCATTATAAGTCGAACGTTTTTGGAAAGTAAATACCTACCAAAAAATATAACGTGGACAGGATACTAGTAAACACCTCTAGTAACCTAACGACATAGCTTGTCAAAAAGTTTCGGCTTTGAAAATCAAAGTATGCTAATCTAAAAGAAGTGAATTGGAAAAAGAGAGGAGAATGGCAATGATTGATATACATTCACACATCTTGCCGGGAATTGATGATGGAGCAAAAACGCTTGAGGATAGCCTCGCCATGGCAAGACAGGCGTATGAACAAGGAATTACAAAGATTGTAGCTTCACCACATAACAAAAATGGAACATTTGATAATGAGTACAGCACGATCGTGATGGGCGTAAAAGATTTAAACGAGGAGTTACAACGAACAGGGATTGATGTCCAAGTCTTACCCGGGCAAGAAAACCGGATTTATGGTGAATTGGTAGACGATCTAGAAGGGGATGAACTTCTAACGGTAAACAACAATGGCGTTTATATGCTGATTGAATTTCCTTCAAGTCATTTGCCACGTTACGCGAATAAACTCCTATTTGATCTTCAAGTAAAGGGAATTGTACCCATTATTGTCCACCCTGAACGAAACCGTGAGATCATGGAGAATCCAGATAAGCTATATAACCTTGTAAAAGAAGGGGCACTCAGCCAGCTAACTGGCACAAGTGTATCAGGAAAAATGGGTAAAAAGATACAAAAATTTTCACTGGATTTGATCAAACACGATTTGACACACTTTATCGCCTCGGATGCCCATAATACGACAAACAGACCGTTCGATTTAGGTGAAGCTTTTGAGACAGTTGAGAAAGAGTTTGGAAGCTCTTACAGGTATGCGTTACAAGAAAATGCGGTAGATATGATCGAGGGAAAAGTGATCGCAAAAGAAATCCCTGAGCCAATTCGAAAAAAGAAAATATTAGGATTGTTTTAAGTGGCCTATTAGTCACTTTTTTCTTTTTTGAAGAGGAATATTAAAAAGTTTTCGTCAAATATTGTAGAAAAAATCTTATGTAAGCACTTTCTTCTACAATATTCGACAAAAATGTATAGTAAAATCGTACCATGACAAATTTCGCATGGTGATTCATGAAAAAAAAGGCTAAATTTTACTGATTTTCTGTGTTATAGTGAAATCTGTACTGAAAAAGGTTACGTATTAAAAATATTATGACAGCGTTGGAGGCATTTATGGAAGAAACGATTAGTTTAAAGGAAATTTTTGAGGTGCTTAAGAAGCGCTTAATGCTCATTCTCTTAATTACTTTAATTGCAACAGCGACGAGCGGAGTTGTCTCCTATTTCCTTCTTACCCCAATTTATCAAACATCAACCCAAATTCTCGTCAATCAAAAAGCAGATAATGAAAATGCATTCGATTATAACCAGGTAAAAACAAACGTAGAACTCATAAATACATATAGCGTCATTATTAAGAGCCCGACGATTCTTGATCAAGTATCCGAAAAGCTCGATCTTGATATGTCTTCTGGCGCATTAAATGAAAAAATATCTGTCAACAATGCGCAAAACTCTCAAGTTGTTTCCATTGAAGTGCAGGATGCAGATTCCAGCATTAGCAGTAGACATTGCGAATACGACAGCCAGTGTATTTGAAAAAGAAATTAGCACTATTATGAACGTTGATAACGTGAGTGTTCTTTCAGAAGCGAATTTCGAAGGAACGCCTTCCCCAGTCAATCCTAAACCAGTACTAAACATGGCGATTGCGCTTGTCGTTGGATTAATGATTGGCGTAGGACTTGCGTTTCTTCTTGAGTATCTGGATAATACGATCAAAAATGAAGATGATATTGAAAAAATTCTTGGTGTGCCAGTTCTTGGAACGATTGCCGTTATTGAAGATAAGGAAATTGGCTCTCGAAAATCTTCGAAAAAGTCAGTGAGGAGTGAAGCCGTTGAGTCGTAAAAATCGCAAATCCGTCCATGTAGATAAAGAAAGAAGTCTCTTAACGCACCAAAATCCTAAGTCACCAATAGCGGAACAATACCGTACCATTCGTACAAATATTCAATTCGCATCCGTAGAGGAAGACATTCGCACGATTATGGTGACGTCTTCTGGACCTATGGAAGGGAAATCAACAACGATTGCAAACCTTGGCGTTGTTCTTGCGCAGCAAGGCAAAAGCGTTCTAGTCATAGATGCTGATTTACGTAAACCAACCGTTCATTATACGTTCCGTACAATGAATACAAGAGGAATCACAAATATCCTCACCCGTCAGGCTGAGTTAGTCGAGGTAACGCAGGAAACAGAAGTGCCTAATCTACACGTACTTACTAGTGGACCTGTACCACCCAATCCATCGGAACTATTAGGTTCAAAAGGAATGGACAACCTGATTGAAGAAGCGTTACGTCATTATGATGTCATACTATTCGACTGTCCTCCGATTCTTGCGGTGGCCGATTCACAAATTGTTGCGAATAAAGTGCAGGGGACGGTTCTTGTCGTAAGTAGTGGTACCACCGATAAAGAAGCAGCAGTGAAAGCAAAAGAGCGCTTAGAAAGTGTAAATAGCAAACTACTCGGAGTTGTTTTAAACCGTAAAAAAATGCAAGAAGGTAGTTACTATTACTATTACGCGCAAAATTAAATAAAAAATACTTCTATTTTAGAAGTGTTTTTTTATGGAAATAATCACTGTTTTAAGGGGCATAAGGTTAAACAAAAGGGGGAGTGGTGAAATGAAGGGGACGGATCAATTACCTAAATCGATTCGAAAAGCCATTCGGTACATTAAACAGGATGCGCCAGATCAGAAGCTGCTAGAAATTCAGGGGTTGCTAAACCGATCGATTGAAGAGCGAATGGCAAAATCAAAAGTGGGGTGCAAGTAAATGACTTATCGAAAGCGGTTATCGTCGTTAATCGTGATAGATTCATTGATTGTAGCTTTTGCGATTTTTATTAGTAGCTTTCTTTTAAATTATAACGATTTTCTATCATCAAAACCCATTATCGCAAGCTCAATTGTACTCTTACTTGGTCATCATTTCTTTTCATACTATTACAAGCTATACAAACGAGCGTGGCAGTATGCGAGTATCGGGGAGCTAGTCGTGATTTTCAGAGTTGTAACGTTCTCGATTGCTCTAGCAGCACTTGCGCAATTCGTGATGCTACAGGATATTTACTTCCGAGCGCTAGCGATCACGTGGATGATACATATGCTACTCATCGGTGGATCGCGCTTCGCATGGCGAATGTTCCGAGATACGTATATGAATACAAGGAATAAAAAGAAACGCGTTCTTGTGATCGGTGCTGGGTCGGCCGGTCGAATGATTGTTAGGCAGTTAAGACAGAGTGTTGATTCCGACTTGAATCCCATTGGCTTTATTGATGATGACATTAGAAAGCAGAACTTAGAAATTATGGGTGTTCCTGTACTTGGCTCAACGGATGATATTGAAGAACAAGTGAGAAAACTTGAAATCGATAATATCGTCATCGCGATCCCATCTCTTTCTAAAGGAGAGATGAAACGCATCTATGAAGAGTGTTCTAAAACAACAGCGAAAACACAGATCATTCCTATGATTGAAGACTTAATGACTGGTAAATTGTCGATCAACAGCTTCCGTGATGTAAAAGTAGAAGATTTATTAGGACGCGAGCCGATTAAATTGGATACAGATAACATCGCAGAAACACTAACGGGTAAAACGGTACTCGTTACAGGTGCTGGTGGATCCATTGGTTCTGAGATCTGTCGCCAGGTATCGAAATTCAATCCAGATCAAATGATTCTACTAGGTCATGGGGAAAACAGCATCTATACGATTGAAATGGAGCTCCGCAATACATACGGTGACACCATTACCTTCATTCCAGTTATCGCAGATGTGCAGGATCGCGAACGTCTTGGCGAAGTGATGAAAACGCATCGTCCAAACGTTGTGTATCACGCAGCTGCTCATAAACACGTTCCTTTAATGGAAGCAAATCCACATGAGTCGGTGAAAAATAACGTGATTGGAACCAAAAATGTTGCGGAAGCTGCAAGCGATGCGGACGTCGATACGTTCGTGATGGTTTCAACAGATAAAGCTGTTAACCCAACAAGTGTCATGGGTGCAACAAAGCGTCTTGCAGAAATGATTGTGCAACAAATGGACAAGATCAGCGCTACACGATTTGTAGCTGTTCGCTTTGGTAACGTCCTAGGTAGTCGTGGTAGCGTGATTCCACTCTTTAAGAAGCAAATTCAAAAAGGTGGTCCAGTTACCGTCACGCATCCAGATATGGTTCGTTATTTTATGACGATTCCGGAAGCTTCAAGACTTGTGATTCAAGCTGGGGCGATGGCAAGGGGTGGAGAGATTTTCGTACTTGATATGGGTGAGCCGGTTAAGATTGTCGACCTTGCGGAAAACCTCATTAAATTATCTGGTTACTCAGTAGATGAAATTGGCATCAAGTTTGCTGGGGTGCGACCTGGTGAGAAGTTGTATGAAGAGCTTCTTGGAAAAGATGAGGTTCATGACGAGCAGATTTATCCGAAGATTTATGTTGGAAAGTCGATTAATGCGGATTTGAGCGTAGTGATGGATTTTGTTGGTCGGTTTGAGGATATGGATAAGTTTGGTGTTCGAGAGAGGGCTTTGGATATTGCGCATAATAGAGTTAGTGTTAGTGAAAAACAACTTTCTTATGCTAAATAGGAAGTAGATTTTGAATATTATTGGATAGCTAGACTAGACTTCACATAAAAATATTTTATTGAGTTAGGAAGAAGGTGATTAACCTGTATTTAAAAATTAAGAGGTTGATAGATATTGTATTATCTTCAATAGGAATTATTCTACTATCGCCAATTTTCGTTAGCTTAATTATTGCAATTAAGATGGATTCAAAAGGACCAATTCTATTTAAGCAAAAAAGAATTGGAATCAATAAAACTCATTTCCATATCTTAAAATTTAGAACGATGAAAATTGATACGCCTAAAGATACCCCAACTCATTTGTTAGATGATCCTGAACAGTTCATTACAAAAGTAGGTAAGTTTTTGAGGAAAACTTCTTTAGACGAATTACCACAAATCATTAATATTTTTAAAGGTGAAATGTCTATTATCGGACCTAGACCAGCCCTTTGGAATCAATTCGATTTAATAGAAGAAAGAGATAAATTTGAAGCAAATGATATTTACCCAGGTCTAACTGGTTGGGCTCAGATTAATGGAAGAGATGAACTTCCAATAGACATTAAAGCAAAACTAGACGGTGAATATGTTAAAAACATTGGTTTTTGGATGGATATTAGGTGTTTTTTTGGGACCTTCATTAGCGTCTTAAAAAGTGATGGTGTAGTTGAGGGAAAGTCTCAAAAAAATAAAAAGTTCTGATGAAAAAGGCTTATTAATAGTTGGGGTGGCTTTATGCTATTAGTGACAGGAATTACAGGGCATTCTGGAAGATATTTTTTAGATGAATTAATCAAGCATAATTATGAAGGAAGAATTCGTTGCGTGGTTAGAGAAACTTCAGATACGACTTCTTTAGACAATAGTGGATTAAGGATAGAAAAGTTTGAAGGTGATTTATCTAATAATAGTTTATTTAATGAAGCAATGATCGGTGTTAATACTGTGATGCATATTTATAATATTCATCACTCTCCTATGATTGTAAAAGCAGCAATAGAAAATAACGTCTCCAGAGTGATCTTAGTACATACAACTGGGGTATATTCTCAATTCAAAAATGCTTCTCAAGAATACAAGAATATTGAGAAAGAAATCACTAAATTAATTGAAAACAGTACAGGCAAGACAGAAGTTACAATACTTCGACCAACTATGATTTACGGCGATTTATGTGATGCAAATATGAGTAAATTTATTAAACTTGTTGATAAATTTACTGTTATGCCTATTATTGACAAAGGTAATAGCTTAATCCAACCAGTTAATGCAAGAGATTTAGGAGCTGCTTACTATGAGGTGTTGGTATCACCTGAGAAAACTTCAGGGAAAAACTATACACTTTCAGGTAATCAACCAATAAAAATGATTGAAGTATTTAAGTTAATTAGTAAAGAATTAAACAAAAAAACAGTATTCATCAGTGTGCCATTAAAAGCAGGAGTCCTAATTGCTAGTATTGTAAAAATTTTAACACTCGGAAAAATCGATTATATTGAAAGAGTTCAGAGAATGGGAGAGGATAGAAGCTATTCTCATAAGGAAGCAAGGGCAGATTTCAACTATAAGCCCCTTTCAATTGATATAGGTATCCGATTAGAAGTCAAAGAGTATCTTGAAAAACAAAAAGTCTAATTTAAAGTGAATTTAGGAGTTATTCTATGAAAATTGCAGTCCTTTCTAGCCATACGTCATCGCTCTTTTGGTTTCGTATGGACATGATGAAAGATATTATCAAAAATGGAAATGAGGTTATTGCACTAGGTTCCGAGCCTGAAACTGAATGGAAGGAAAAGTTTAATGAGTATAACATTCAATATAAACAACTTCCAGTAGACAGGAACGGAATTAACCCCCTAAAAGATATAAAAACACTTTTATATCTTTATAAATTTATGAAGCAAGAAAAACCAGATAAAATTTTTGCTTATCAAGCTAAAACCGTTGTTTATGGAAGTGTTGCTGCTAAATTTAACGGAATTTCTGAATTTTATCCATTAATAGCTGGATTAGGCTCGATTTTTAGAGGGGCTGGATTGAAAAACCGTTTGATTAAAACCATTATGAAAACTGAATATTGGTTAGCTTGTAAATTCAGCAAAAAGGTTTTCTTTCAAAATCATGATGATAGGGATGAGTTTATTAATCATGGTTTGATCAACATGGATAAGACCGCCATTATTAATGGATCAGGAGTTAATTTAAAGAAATTCAAACCTACTCCTTTTCCAGAGAAAAACGCATTCCTTTTCATAGGAAGACTAATAAAAGATAAAGGAATATTAGAATACTTAGAAGCTTGTAAAAAGATAAAAGAGCATAACCAAGAGGTTCGTTGTTTACTCGTTGGTCCATATGATAGTAATCCCTCTGCTTTAAAACCTGAAGAATTAAAACCTTATATTGATAAAGGAATAGTAGAATATTTTGGTGAGCAGAACGACGTGAGACCATATATTTCTCAATGCAGCACTTTTGTGTTGCCATCTTACCATGAGGGAACACCGAAAACGGTTTTAGAAGCAATGGCAATGGGGCGTTCTGTCATTACTAGTGATGCTCCAGGGTGTAGGGAAACCGTTCGAGATGGTGTAAATGGATATCTAGTAGGAGTTAAAGATACACAAAGCTTAATTAATAGAATGCAAGATTTAGTTAATAACCCAGAAAAGTGCCATTCTATGGGGGCTGTAGCTGCTTCTATTACAAAACAAAAGTATGATGTTGAGATTGTAAATAAATCCATTATGGAAACAATGGGGATAAATTGATTGGAGAGAACCGATATGAGTCTGTATGAAAAAATTATCAATAGAGAAGAAAAGGTTTCAATGATTGGATTAGGGTATGTGGGCATGCCAATAGCGGTAGCTTTTGCAAAAAAGATTGACATTATTGGATTTGATGTAAATGTGGGGAAAATTCAAAGCTACAAAAATGGTGTAGACCCAACTAAGGAAGTTGGCAATGAGGTTATCAAAAATACTACTGTTGATTTCACTTCAGATGAAAAAAGACTAAGTGAAGCTAAGTTTCACATTGTAGCTGTTCCAACCCCAGTTAAGTCAGATAGAACACCAGACCTAACCCCAGTTGAATCTGCCACACGGACATTAGGAAGGAATTTAACTAAGGGATCAATAGTAGTATTTGAATCAACGGTTTACCCAGGTGTCACAGAAGAGATTTGTGTACCTATTCTAGAAAAGGAATCTGGAATGAAATGCGGAGTGGATTTCAAAGTAGGATATTCTCCTGAGAGAATTAATCCTGGTGACAAAGAACATAGACTTGAGACAATTATTAAAGTAGTTTCTGGTATGGATGATGAAACGTTAGAAACTGTAGCGAAGGTATATGAATTAGTAGTTGATGTAGGCGTACATAAAGCAGAAAGCATTAAAGTTGCTGAAGCTGCGAAAGTTATTGAAAATGCTCAGCGCGATATAAATATTGCATTTATGAATGAGCTATCTATCATCTTCAATAAGATGGATATCGATACAAATGCAGTATTAAAAGCTTCGGGGACAAAATGGAATTTCTTGAAATTCTCCCCAGGATTAGTCGGGGGACACTGTATTGGAGTAGACCCTTACTATTTAACTTATAAAGCTGAACAGTTAGGCTATGATTCTCAAATAATTCTTTCAGGAAGAAAGATTAATGATGATATGGGTAAGTATGTTGCTGAAAATACTGTCAAGAAAATGATTAAAGCTAACAAGCAGATAAATGGTTCTACAGTAGCTATATTTGGAGTAACCTTTAAGGAAAACTGTCCGGATGTAAGAAATACCAAGGTAGTAGATATTATTGATGAGCTAAAAGAGTACGGAGTAAATGTAGAGGTAGTAGATCCGGTTGCGGATAAAGAAGATCTATGGAATGAATATAATATTGAACCAAGCACATTTGAACAAATAGATGAAGTAGATGCTGTTATCTTTGCAGTTCCTCATGAAGAATTTAAAGGGATAAACTTAGATGACATTAAAACAATCTATGGATCTAATATGCCTTATAATTCAGAGGCAATGAAAGAAGTAGCGGCAGGTTCTGAAAACAGTGGTAAAAATACAAATAACGAAAAAGTATTAGTAGATATAAAAGGCATGTTCGATCGAAAAGAAGCAGAGAAAACAGGATTCTCTTATTGGAGGTTATAAAATGGGATATGAAAATGTAGTTTTTCCAGAGGGAAGTAGATTTTTAATTACTGGTGTTGCGGGTTTTATTGGTTCTAATTTGGCTGAGGCGATTATGAAGAAGGGCTATGAAGTACGAGGTCTTGATAATCTTTCAACTGGTAAAATTGAGAACGTTAATGAATTAAAAGATAATCCTAACTTTGAATTTATTGAAGGAGATATAAGAGATTTAAGTACTTGTGTAAAGGCGTGTGAAGACGTAGATTTCGTTCTACATCAAGCCGCATGGGGGAGCGTTCCACGTAGTATAGAAATGCCCTTGCTTTATGAAGAAATTAACATAAAAGGTACATTAAATATGATGGAAGGAGCAAGGCAGAATGGTGTGAAAAAATTCGTCTATGCTTCTAGTTCATCGGTTTATGGGGACGAGCCGACGTTACCTAAAAGAGAAGGTCGCGAGGGGAACGTATTATCACCTTACGCACTTACTAAAAAAGTAGATGAGGAATATGGAAAACTATATAGTAAATTATATGGTCTAGATACATATGGTTTACGCTACTTTAATGTTTTCGGTAGAAGGCAGGATCCTAATGGTGCATATGCAGCAGTAATTCCTAAGTTCATCAAACAACTATTAAATGATGAGCA
>NZ_JAIUKZ010000015.1 GCF_020165985.1 Bacillus sp. RAR_GA_16 | reverse complement strand
CAAGTGCCGGTCTCTCAATACCACCCACAACTACCAATGCAAGCGGGTTTTTTACTCAAACAATTACGGTTCCAGATGGTACTTCTTTGACCTCAGTTGTTATTATGGCTACCGCTGTATCAGGTCCTAACTCAGCTTCTGCAGATGTCGGCGTGGAAGTCGATTGTCCAATACCTGAACCACCTTGTCCTTGTAAGTTTTTAATTGGGGTGTCAGGGGGAAGCGCGCCAGCTACTGCTACTCTAACAAGACCAGGAGTTCCGCCTTCCATACTTGCTGGTACGATTAATGTATCAGCTGTACAGTGTTACACTGCGGGACCAAACTGTAATACAGCTGTAGATAGCTTTAGTGTCTCTTTCGCTTCAGGAGGAACGACATTTAACCTCACTCAAGGTCGTCGAATACGCATCTCCTGTACCGGTAACACCCAGGCAACTCTTGAAGGTAGTGCTTTAGCAAGTGGAACTTCAGGGTTAATAGGAATATTTGATGTCTTCATTAGTATCTCTCTTACTGGAGGGATTGCTACGTGGACGGTATCAGCTGATAATGGAACAGGTTCAACGTTTAATACAACTTTTACTTCTGCCGTCACTCCTCAGTCTTTTATTGGGAATTGTAGCGACAGACCGTAATAGATAAAAAATAACGTGCAGGCTTATGCTTACACGTTTTTTTAATTGGATAAATTATTTTTAAATAAATTTCAGTTAAAATTCATTTCACCTTGCTATCTTTTTAGAAAGAGTTGCAATGGAGGGATGAAAATGAAAAAACAAACAAGTATGAAGTGGTTTTCCGGAATAACGGCTGCTGTTACCGCAGCCTCATTTATTGGTTTTGTCCAAACGCATTCTCCAGAGGTAAAGGCCAATGCTAACGAAACAGAGTTTCATTCGTTAGGTGATAATGTCAGAAACGAAAATAGCATTCAGGATGATCATGAGTTTAATGAAAGTCAGTTTGGAGTTAACGATGAACAGTCGAATCAAGGATTTCAAGCTTCCGAGCGAAGGACTAGACACTCATGAAAACGACAGAAACTTTTTCTTGCATGGGCACTACCTTCTCTGTGGAAGCTAGTAATGGTTTAGAACTTCGTCAATGGATTAGAGAGAGGGAAGGAAAATATTCACGATTTATTATAGATAGTGAGTTATCCAGGTTAAATCATTTGCCCGTCTCCAAAGAGTGGATTCCGATTTCTAAAGAGTTTTACGACATTCTATGGTTAACAGTATCTTATATGACAACTACGGATGGTCTCTTCAACCCATTTCTTGGTCAACAGTTAATTTCTTTAGGTTATGGTGAGTCCTTTTATGAATGTAACAATGGTGCGAGTGAACAAATTAGAGTAACTCAACCTATAGATGAATCGCCTTTTTTATTCCATTCTAAGCAATCAATGATCAAAAAGCTTCATGATGTCTATGTTGATCTAGGGGGTTTTGTGAAGGGATGGAGCGTAGATAAAGCATACGGAATGGCCATAGGTGATGAGCGGTTTATTGATGGAGGGGGCGATTTGCGCTTTTCGTTAAAGAAGCCTATCGTTATTGGCGTAATAAATCCTTTTCATTTTGAGTCTGACCTTATCCAATTGAAAATGAGTACAGGTGCGATGGCAACTTCCAGCGTGATGCATCGACGCTGGGAAACGAAAAATGGTGAGGTGCACCATCATCTGTTACACGGTCATACAGGAATGAATCCACGCTCAGATGTTGTACAAGTAACAGTGCTTGCATCTACCGTTCGGGAAGCAGAAGTATATGCGAAGGTGCTCTGCATGATGGATGCAGAAGCGGCAGAAAGCTGGATGAAGAAGAAAAGGTTATCCATTGCAGCCATTATCATAACGAAAGATAGAAAAGTTAGGATTACTAAAAACATTTATAAGTATTGTGAAGGAGTGGAGACGGCATGGTCTTGACAACCTGGGAATGGACAAGAGCTTCTGGGCTAATTTCGTTTTTTTTATTATTTCTATCAATACTTGCAGGGCTTTGGCATAGCACTCCTACTGTGAAAAAGGCATGGAAGACTCGTTTGTTTTTCTTCCATCAAACGATAGGTTGGCTGGGGTTTTTAGTTATTATCTTTCATGCGATGATTTTATTATACGATCAGTATGTTAGTTACAGGTGGTATGAAGTCTTTCTACCCTTCATGTCTGATGAGCATCGATTATTAGTCGGAATTGGAACCCTTGCTTTCTATGGAATCTTCCTTATATTGCTATCTTCAGATATGATGAAGAAAGTAGGGCGTTCCCTATGGAAGAAGATTCATTTATTTTCTCTACCAGCTTATCTTCTTGCACTAGTTCACGGCACCTTACTGGGTACCGACCGTACATCTTCTTTCATGCAACTGATTTATACAGGAACGTCAATTCTTTTACTCATCACATATCTTTTAAAAAGAAGGAGTGGCGGATCTCAAAGGCGAATAATGGCTCGGGAGGTTGATTCATCATGAATCTATTACTTGCAGAAGATGATGCGAAATTAGGTCGTCTTCTGATACATAAGCTGAAAAATGAGTTTCATCAGGTCGATTGGGTTAAGGATGGAGAATCTGCTCTCGATTATGCGGTTTCGCAAATGTATGATGTCGTCATCCTTGATTGGATGTTGCCAAAATTGACGGGACAAGAGGTTTGTGCCGAGATTAGAAAGGAAGGGTCACAAGTACCTGTTCTGATGCTAACTGCTCGAGACAGCATCGATGATCGAGTATTAGGACTTGATTCGGGTGCAGATGATTACGTTGTAAAGCCTTTTGAGTTTGATGAGTTGTTTGCACGAATTCGAGCGCTTGCAAGACGCTCTCACAACACGATACAAGAAGATGTCATTCATGTCGGAATGATTCAATTAAATCGAACAGCACACTCCTTACATGTACAGGATCAGCAAGTCCCACTAACTTATAAAGAATATCAATTAATGGATGTACTTATAACAAATGCAGGTAAAGTACTAACGAGAGACCAACTTATTGAACGTATTTGGGGATTTGATGCTGAGGTTTCTAATAATAACCTTGATGTACTAGTAAAGCTGACACGTAAAAAATTAAAAGACGCGAAAGCTGACAAAGCGATCAAAAGTGTCCGGAATGTTGGGTACCAAATCGGATGAAGAAGATGATTAATAAAACAAAGCGCAGGCTTATGTGGTTTTTTACCATGTTAACGATGCTTTTTCTAGTATTATTTGTTGCTGTTGCTTATCTATCTGTTTCTCAATCAATCATGAATGAACAGAAAGAAAAAGCTGTCGATATGTTAACGGATGAATCCTTATCTCGTCTTATCCATGAAGCGAATGAGCCACATGAAAGGCTGGATCACGATCTCTTTGCTGTTGTTGGTGCTTCAGGAATTGTAATAAAGTCGCAAGGGGATGGAATAGAGGGAATGATTGACGGATGGAACCCGGAGCAACTTGAAACAAAAGAAGTTGATCAAGACAACAATCATAACTATTTGCTTGCGGCGAAGCCTCTAAGGGAAGGGGGATATGTTTATACTGGAATCGATATAACCGAGCATAAACAAGTCTTAAATCGTCTTTTTACAATTCTTCTTATTCTAATGGCAGTTTTTCTTTTTGCAGCTACGCTTTTTTCTTATTTTATGGCTGGAAAAGCTATTAGACCAATAGTTCATTCTTATAAGAGGCAGCAGGAATTTGTGAACGATGCCTCTCATGAACTTAGAACACCGCTTAGTATCTTATCAGCAGGCTTTGAAATTATTCAGGAAGAAAAGGATCGTCTTTCAAATTTTTCAAAAGAAACAGTGGATGATCTTGCAAGTGAAGTTAAACGTATGAGTTCATTAGTGAACGATTTGTTGCTCCTTGCACGAGCTGATTCAGGAAAATTTGTATTGGAGAAAGAGCTATTTCATTTAACTCATCTCGCCTCACGTTCGATTCGTTCTTTTACAACAATCGTCACAGCCAAGGGAATCTCGATCACAAGTGACTTAGAGGATGACGTGTACTTCACTGGGGACGAACAGCGCGTACAACAGCTGCTTTATTTATTGTTGGATAATGCCTATAAGTATAATGTGGAAGATGGAAGTATTCATGTCTCCTTAGAGGTTATCGACTCAGAAGTGATTTTATCGGTTCGGGACGAAGGCATAGGGATCCCATCAGAGTATCAAGATAAAATATTCGAACGTTTTTTTCGGGTCGATCAAGCACGTTCTCGTGAACAAGGTAGCAATGGTATTGGAC
Organism: Bacillus sp. RAR_GA_16; assembly: GCF_020165985.1. Lineage (GTDB taxonomy): Bacteria > Bacillota > Bacilli > Bacillales > Guptibacillaceae > Guptibacillus. The sequence goes on along the minus strand of NZ_JAIUKZ010000015.1, from coordinate 766,208 downwards.
TTTCCATTGCGGCCTTTATCGTAGAAGCACACAATGGAAAACTGATCGTAGAAAGTGAAATTGGTAAAGGCTCCTGTTTCACCGTTGTTTTACCTAATGGAAGCATGTCATAAAATCAGAATATGCAAATAGTTCGATACATGTCCGAATACAATGATACGAATACGAGGAAGGGTGGAGGCGTATGAGTATCTTTGTAAGCTACATATTGTTAGGACTATCCCTTTCAGCTCCAATGGGACCGATTAATGCAGCCCAGCTCGACAGGGGGCTACGGTTTGGGTTTATGAATGCCTGGCTAGTGGGATTTGGAGCAATGGTAGCGGATGGTGTATTTATGATGCTGATTTACTTTGGACTGTCTCATGTCATTGACACCCCGTTTATGAAAACATTTCTATGGCTGTTCGGTTTCTTTGTTTTAACGTATACAGGAATTGAAAATATCGCCAAAGCTAATTCAGTTGGAGTTGAACAGACAGTTGGACGTCATGAAACAAACCGTAAATCATTTCGAACTGGTTTTTTTATCGCCATATCTAATCCATTGAATATTTTATTCTGGCTTGGCATTTATGGTTCAATACTCGCTCAATCTTCTAGTGTTTTTGGGACGGCCCAGCTGTTTCTATATAGTACAGGAATTTTCCTTGGCATCACGCTTTGGGAATCTCACGATGGCGAGTGCTGCATCAGGGGCACGTGCATGGGTAAATCCAGTTATATTGAAGCGAATATCGATCTTATCGGGTATGACGTTAGTTGGGTTTGGTCTTTATTTCGGTATGCAAGCCGTTAAGATGTTCGTGGGATAGACTAGCACCTCTTTTTGTCCCTCCTAATAGGATAACGCGTGTAGTGTTAAGGAGGGATTCGGTTTGGATTTATATAAGAAATCGTGGATTGATGAACATGGAGAAGAAATGGAAGAGTGGCAGAGGGACGTATATGCTCAGTTTAGCGCAATGTTAGAGGATGGTGAAAAACCTTATCCCTGCATTCCTGGTAAGCAGGGATTTCATCAGGATCATTTACGATTTGGATTTGTGGAAGACCCAACGAAAAGTATCACCTGTGCTCAGTTAGCTACTTTGTTAAAAGAGTACGGTGAAGTAGCGAGGGATACAGGGAAATATGCTTCTCTCGTTGTTTTTTTTGATTCTAGAACACTGGTAGACCAAAAAGTAGATGTGGAGCAGTATCAATCTTACTTTTGGTCGTTATTAAACAAAGTTCATGAACTCGATGAGAAGCCCTGGCCAGAAGACATCCCTACAGATCCCCACGACCCTAAATGGGAATTCTGCTTTAATGGAGAACCTTACTTTGCATTTTGTGCAACACCAGCTCATCAAGTTCGAAAGAGTCGTCAGTTTCCTTGTTTTCTGATTGCTTTTCAACCGAGATGGGTTTTTGATGAGATTAATGCGGAAACAATATTTGGTCAAAAATTGAAGAAAGCGATCAGGCAGCGGTTGGTTTCTTATGATGGAATTCCAGCGCACCCCGCCTTGAAGTGGTACGGTCAGCAAGATAACTATGAATGGGAACAATATTTTTTGTCAGATGACGAGGCTTCACTTTCCAAATGTCCATTTCATGCCATGAAAAACAAATGGAAGAGCATTCGCTCTTAATTGTGTTTTCTCTTTAATTTTAGAAAGGTCGCTCCAGCAATGAGCAGTAGAAAACATAAGCTAACTAAAAAACCAGCTCGGCTGATGCGATCAAATAAAGTTCCAGAAATGGCCGTACCAATCAGGACAACGCCAATGCTTATTTTTAGATGATCTTTAAACGTTGTTTTCGTTAGTTTACGATATGAAAAAAGAATGAACATCCAATTATAGAGAAGCATTAAACCAGCCGCTGTCGTCAAATATTCAAAGATGTTTTCCGGTAAAAGTAGCGCAACCCCAATTGAAAGCAAGACCACAAAAGTAGTGAGACTAAACGCAGGGAGAGGGATCTTCCTGCGTTTTTTTGCGAAGAGTGCTGGTGCATCTTTTTCTTCAGCAAGCGTGACAAGCATGGTCGTTACGGCATAGAGCGATGCGACCATTGTAGAGAAACCGGCAATAATGAGAATCGCATTAAAGACGTGTGGAATCCAGGGAAGATCAAACTGAGTTAAAGCTGTTAAAAATGGACTTTCATTCGGATCGATTTTTTTGATTGGAATGAGTTTTAAGACAATGAAAAAAGACGTGATATAAAGCAGGGTTAGGACGAATAGCATGATTTTCCCAGCTTTCGGGGCGTTTTTAGGATCTTTCAGCTCATTCGCCATCAATCCCATCACTTCAATCCCCCCAAACGCATAGAACGCATAAACAAGGGCAACCCAAAGTCCCATTGCACTACCTGAAAAAAAGTCTTTCGCTGTCATTTCCATTCCGACTTGACCTTTCTCCGGGTCGAGCCATCCAAGTAAGGCTGCAGCACTGATCGCGAGAAACATGACGATCGCCGCAATTTTCATCACCCCGAACGCATTCTCCATCATTTCTACGAGTTGAACACCGATTAGAATCACGAGTAGGCCAAGCGAAGCGAATACAGAAGCCGTGAGCCACAAAGGAGCTTTCGGAAACCAGAACTGTGCAAAAAGGGCGAGCGCGGTTAGTTGGCTTCCCATAATAAGCATTTCAGATGACCAGTAGACCCACCCGTTAGTAAAGCCAGCCCATGGTCCAAAAGCATGCTTGGCATATGTACGAAAAGAACCTTTCTCTGGATGCTCTGCCGTTAATTTCGCAAGTGCTTCATAGACAATCCAAGTACCTATAGCTGCCAGAGAATAGGCAATTAGAACAAGATAACCTGCTTTTTCGATCGTGATACTAGAACCTAAGAAATAACCGGTTCCAATAATGCACCCCACCCCGATGAACGACATTTGCCACCAGGTTAATTTTTTTTCGTGACTTGTCGATTGACTCAAGGTAACATCCCCTCCTATCTTTTAGTTTGAGAAGGAGTGAGAAGGTTTATGTGTCAATTACAAATAGGAGAATCTTTTTTTTAGATGAGGAGAAAGTAAGAAGACCATAAAGGATAAAGGAGTTGGATTGAATGAACATCCAGCCAAATTGTTGGAATGAGTATGGAAGCTTAAAAACGGTGGTCGTTTGTTCACCTTCACACTTAGATGTACCAGATCAGCAAACAGCTACGGATGTACAGTGGGAAAAAGCGGTTAAACAAAAGAAAGCGCAAGAAAATCATGAAGATATGATCCGAGCTATGGAGGAGGCTGACGTTCAGGTTATTGATTATTCTGTCCATCTATCAAGAGAAGAGCTTTTACTAAATGAAAAATTAATTAATCGTATTTTTGTACGAGACCTTGCCTGTGTTTTTGGAAATACGATATTACCTGGCGCAGCTGGAACCTCCATGAGGCGACCTGAATACTTTCAAAGTCATCGTTTGTTTCAACAATGGTTTGATGATAAGACGTTTTCTTTGCAAACAAATAATGACTTGAAGGCTCTTGAATATGGTGATGTAATGATTCTCAATAAAAATGCGGTTTTTATTAATGCAGGTATTCGGACAAGCATTGAAAGTGTAGAAGCCTTACAAGAGCATATTTTTAATGCAGGTTTTCAGGAAATTGGGGTAATCGATCTTCCACGTCGACCAGATACAATGCATCTTGATATGAATTGTAATGTAGCAGGCGAGAATGTCTTTATCGGTAAAAGCTATATGAGCTATCTGCCTGTGCAGGTTGTTACGGCAAAATCCTTTCGATATGAGATGACGACAGATTTCTTGAAACGCCATGGAATTGAAGTCATATGGACTTCAGATATTAAACACACGGTAGCCGATATCAATTTTTTGAATCTCAACCCGGAGACGCTTTTAATCAGTACAAAAGCGAATAAAAACATCTTTAAAGATCATTCCATTTTAAAGAAGAAAAAGCTGGTTGAAGTTGAAGTCGAGGAATTAGAAAAGGGAGGCGGGGGGATCCGGTGTATGACATTACCGTTAGAAAGAGAGTGAAAACCGCATTCCATCTTTAAAAATCCTACTTTCTTGTAGGCTTTTTTTGTGAAGCGATTTAGTTGACAGTTATACCTAAGGGGGGTATATTGAATGTAAGTAAAGATAGAGGAGAGGATTCGAATGAAAGATTTGAATATTCCTTTGCAGCCGGAGAAGAAACCAACGGAACCACGAACAGAAGAAGAAAAACAGCAGCTTCAAAATCGCTTGAAACGTATCGAAGGTCAGATTCGTGGCATTCAAAAAATGGTTGGAGAAGATCGTTACTGTGTAGACATCCTTATTCAGCTGTCAGCCATTCAGGCAGCATTGAAGAAGGTCGGTTATACCCTTCTTGAACGTCATACGAAAACATGTGTCGCGAATTCGATTAAAGAAGGTACAGGTGATGAGCAGATCGAGGAGTTAATGAAAGTGATTCAGCAGTTCTCCAAATAGGGAGGTGAACGAATTGGAATCTAAGAAGCAGATCTCACTTGATGTGACAGGCATGACGTGTGCAGCTTGCTCAACAAGAATTGAAAAAGTTTTAAACAAAATGGATGGCGTCGATGCGAACGTCAATCTGTCAATGGAAAAAGCAAACGTAAGCTATGATAAAGACAAAGTAAAAACGGAAGAGATAATAGGGAAGATCGAAAAGCTTGGATACGGAGTACGAAAGGAAAAGATCGAGCTTGATATTCATGGTATGACATGTGCAGCCTGTTCAACAAGAATTGAAAAAGGCTTAAATCGTACTGAGGGTGTTGAGGTTGCTTCCGTTAACCTAACAACAGAATCTGGTGTTGTTGAATACCAGCCTGGAGAAGTGACGTTAGAGGAAATTCTTCAAAAGGTTAAAAAACTTGGGTATGAAGCTGTCGTTAAGAAAGAGCGAAAAGACCAGAAGTCTTATAAAGAGGAAGAGATAAAAAAGAAAAAAAGGCGCTTACTCATCTCAGCCCTTCTTTCGTTACCATTGCTTATAACGATGTTAGGTCATTTACCTGGTGGATTAGCGATACCGGTACCTCATCTTCTTATGGAGCCGTGGCTTCAATTTCTTTTAGCTACACCGGTTCAATTTGTGATTGGAGCCCCATTTTATTCTGGTGCCTATCGTGCTCTCGTTAATAAAAGCGCTAATATGGATGTCCTCGTTGCTCTTGGAACATCCGCAGCTTATTTTTACAGTGTAATCGAGGGTGTTAGAAGTTATCTTACGGAGGGGTATACTCCTGCTCTGTATTTTGAAACAAGTGCTATTCTGATTACGCTCATCTTAGTAGGTAAGTTATTTGAAGATCTTGCAAAAGGAAGAACAACGCAGGCGATTACAAAACTGCTTAACCTTCAGGCGAAGGAAGCTAGTGTGATTCGTGATGGAGTTGAAACGAAAGTCCCTGTTGATCAAGTGCAGGTAGGGGATCACATTGTCGTTCGTCCTGGTGAGAAGATTCCAGTAGACGGCATTGTGGAAAAAGGAAATTCATCTGTTGATGAGTCGATGATCACTGGTGAATCCATTCCAGTAGAGAAAGAAGTAGGAGCTAGCGTAATTGGTTCTACAATAAATGAAAACGGGACATTAACAATGCGTGCTGAAAAGGTCGGAAAGGATACAGCGCTTGCTGGCATTATTAAGATTGTGGAAGACGCACAGGGTTCAAAAGCTCCAATCCAACGATTAGCAGACGTGATTTCAGGAATATTTGTCCCTATTGTTGTCGCCATTGCCACACTAACATTTATTATTTGGTATTTTCTCGTAGATCCATATAATCTACCTCAGGCGCTTGAAGTGGGGATTGCGGTTCTTGTTATTGCTTGTCCTTGTGCCCTTGGTTTAGCTACCCCAACCTCCATTATGGTTGGGACAGGAAAAGGTGCTGAGCAAGGAATTCTTTATAAAGGTGGTGAGTTTTTAGAAGCCACTCATAAAATTGATGCCATTTTACTTGATAAAACTGGCACCATTACAAAAGGGAAACCTGAAGTAACTGATTTTATAGTATTTGGAAGTGATGAAAAGACTGTTCTAGAAACATTGGTAGCGGCTGAAAAAGCTTCAGAGCATCCTCTGGCACGATCAATTGTAGCGTACGGTGCAAATCGACAGGTAGAAGTAGCTGAAGCAGAACATTTTCAGGCTATTCCAGGACACGGCATTGTAGCAACTGTTCAAGATAAGCAAATATTTGTTGGGACACGAAAGCTAATGGAACGGGAGCATATACCTTTTTCTTCGTATGAAGAGCAAATGTCTTCCTACGAGTTGGATGGAAAAACGGCAATGTTTATTGCGTTTGATCACAACATACAAGGAATGATTGCCGTTGCGGATACAGTGAAGGAAACATCCGCAAAAGCGATTGAAGAAATGCGTGCGCTTGGCATTGATGTTTATATGATTACGGGTGACAATCAACGTACGGCGGAAGCCATCGGTCATCAAGTAAAGGTAAATGGTGTGTTTGCTGAAGTCCTTCCTGAGGAAAAGGCTAGTAAAGTCAAAGAATTACAAGCAGAAGGAAAACGTGTAGCGATGGTAGGAGATGGTATTAACGACGCTCCTGCTCTTGCGACAGCTGACATTGGAATGGCCATTGGTACAGGAACGGATGTCGCGATTGAGACGGCAGATGTCACGCTAGTAGGTGGGGATCTTCAAAATATCTCGAAGGCGATTCATTTAAGTCGAAAAACAATGCAGAATATTCGCCAGAATCTATTCTGGGCATTATTCTATAATTCCGTTGGCATTCCAATTGCTGCGCTGGGTTTGTTGGCGCCCTGGGTTGCAGGAGCAGCGATGGCTTTTAGTTCCGTATCCGTCGTCACGAATTCCCTTCGCTTGAAGCGAGTTAAACTTTAAAAGAATTGAAAGGAGAATGAACATGGAACAAACAACGTTAAAAATTGAAGGTATGACATGTGATCACTGTAAAGCTGCCGTAACCAATGCATTAACTGAACTTAAAGGGGTAAAAGACGTAGAGGTGAATGTCAAAGAAGGAACAGCGAAAGTAGCATACGACTCTTCTAACGTTTCGATTTCTGAAATGAATGAAGCGGTGGAAGAACAGGGATATGATATTGTCTAACTAAAAAAGCGGAAGAAAGGATAAAACCTTTCTTCCGCTTTTTTATTATACATATGTTGTTCTCTCCATTAATAAAATGCGCTAATAGGACAAGTGGATTTAAACGCTTTTTATGAACCATTTACGGAGGGATGCAGTCATGATGACGTCACTATTCACTCTTTTTATGATAGGTTTTGGAGGACTTATGATTGGTTCATTTGCTGGGAGAATGGCATTTACATATTACGAACATCGTCTGGAAGCTCTTTATCTCATTTGTGGTGGGATGCTTATTGGTGTCACTTCGCTTGAGTTAATACCTGAAAGTATTCGTACTTACTCTTTCTGGGCCCTTCTGGCAGGAGCATCCTTGGCGGTTTTTTTGTGTGTTTGGACAGAGCAAGCCGTACATGTGAAGTACAGTGAAATAAGCTATTTACCAGTGATTGCTTTTGTTCTTGCCATTATCTTTCACAATGTGCCTGTTGGCGTCGCGCTTGGGATGACGTTAAAGGACGGGATTGGTGAATCGTTGCTTCTTGCCTTATTCATTCACCATTTACCAGAAGGAGTGGCGCTTTATATTTTAATGAGAATGAACAGGATTCATCGCATTGTTTTGATTATCACAGCGGGTGTCATCACCATTGTTCTAACAGCGGCAGCGTGGGTTGGAGGGATTTCTGATCACTCAAGTTTGATTAACGGAATATTTATGGGCATTGCGATCGGTTCTTTGTCTTATGTAGCGATTCACGAAATGATTGGCCAAGTGGTTGGAAAAGTTTCAAAAAGAGAGTTGTACTTGTATACATGTCTGGGAATACTTCTATTATCGTTCTATCTAAAAGTGGCTCATAAATTCTTTTGACAACATGCGAAAGATTCAGTAAAATTGTACATAGGTTAATATGAACACATGCTCATATATTGAATAGAATAAGTAAATGAACAGAGAAAGGAGTGACTCACAGTGGAAGAATATCGTCTTAAAGGCTTATCTTGTCCAAATTGTGCTGCTGGTATGGAACAACAAATTCAAAAGCTTGAATACGGTGAATCAGCCCAGATTCAATACAATTCAGGCAAATTAAAAGTAGACAAAAGAGTGAACCTTACACAGGTTGAGAAAATCCTTGATTCCGATCATGCTTCTATAGTGAAAGACGAGGATGCCCATGAACATTCTCATAATCATTCCAACATCAAGATGTTACTAGGCATCTCCACCACGATCTTTCTAGTGGCTCTTCTTTTGGATGCCGCTACTACGATTACGGCGGTTCCATTTTACCTTGCTGCAATCATTCTAAGTGGATATCAAACATTTGTGAAAGGGCTTCGTAATTTAACGAAACTCACATTTAATATTGAAACCTTAATGACCATTGCGTTAATCGGTGCTGTTTCCATCGGAGAATGGAAAGAAGGGACGCTTGTAGCCATTTTGTTTGGTTTAAACGAATATTTAGAGGGCCTTGGTATGGAGAAGGCAAGGAGATCAATGGAATCTCTTCTTCAAATCGCCCCGAAAGAAGCCCTTCTGATTCGAGATGGAAAAGAAGTTATTGTCTCAATAAACGATCTTCAAGTAGATGATCTTGTTCTCATTAAGTCTGGTGCAAAGATTCCTTCAGACGGAATTGTTACAGAGGGATATAGCTCTGTTAATGAAGCTGCTATTACGGGAGAAGCGATGCCAGTTGAAAAAAGCGTCGGTGAATCTGTTTTTGGTGGAAGTATAAATAATGAGGGCATTCTTCGAGTTAAAATAACGAAATCCTATGAAGATTCTTCTCTCGCAAAAATATTGCATTTAGTGGAAGAAGCTCAAGAAACAAAGACACCAACTGAATTATTCATTAATCGTTTTTCAAGATACTATACGCCGATTATTATGATTATCTCAGCCCTTGTGATGCTTGTACCGCCCCTATTCTTTCAGGGAATTTGGACTGATTGGTTCTATCAGGGACTTGCCGTATTAATTGTAGGGTGTCCTTGTGCCCTTATCTTGTCATCACCTATTGCAAACATCTCGGGTATTACAAGGAATGCGCGTAATGGCATACTTGTTAAAGGATCGGTTTATCTGGAACAGCTCGGTAAAATCGATACGCTTGCTTTTGATAAGACTGGGACGCTTACAAAAGGGTTTCCATATGTTGAAACGTATAAAAGTTATCATGAGGAAAAATTTTTAGCAGTCGCAGCAGCAGTCGAGAAGCATTCTTCGCATCCATTAGCTAAAGCCATTATGAAGAAAGTAGCTGATTTTCCTTACCGAGAGCTTGAAGCAACCAACGTTGAAACTGTCTCAGGGCAGGGGATTGTAGCAGATGTAGTTGGTAAGAGATATTGGGTAGGGAATGAAAAAAGCGTTCAACATGTCCCCATTCCTCAGGATGTGCAAGTATCAATTGATCAGATGAAACGTGAAGGATTAACGCTTGTTCTTGTCGCTGATGAGCGAACGATTCTTGGGATGTTTGGTATTGCAGATGAAATTAGAGAGGAAAGTCAGACTGTTATACACGCCCTACATCATGCAGGGATTAAGAATACGGTGATGTTAACGGGAGACCATGAGAAAACGGCCGAGAAAGTGGCAAACCGTGTGGGGGTGCGTTCTTACTTCGGTGGTCTCTTACCTGAAGATAAAGTCGCTAAAGTGAAAGAATTAACAAGCAATGGAAAAGTAGCCATGATTGGTGACGGAATTAATGATGCGCCGGCTCTTGCCTCGGCTGATCTTGGTATTGCGATGGGGAAAGGGACGGATAGCGCAATTGAAACAGCAGATATTGTCTTAATGCAGGATCATCTTGGTAAACTGCCAGAGGCGGTCTCGATTGCAAAGCGAGTGAATCGAACCATTCGTGTCAACATTGCGCTAGCCCTTGGCCTGAAGCTCATAGCCTTGCTTCTAACGATCCCTGGACTATTAACACTTTGGATTGCCATTTTGTCTGATATGGGCGCAACAATTCTTGTGACACTGATTAGTTTAACGATCTTATGGGAGCGGAAGGAAAAAGCAAAGCCAACGATAAAGAAAGAAATTGAGCCACAGCATTCGTAAAACCTCTGGGAATCCAGAGGTTTTTTTTGATCCATCAAGGTCTTTCTTTAATCATGTCAACAAGTGTTATGCCGAATTTGCATTTGGATTTCATTGTATATGACCCAAAACGCTCGTATGATTAGAATTACAGAAAGTCGCACGTGGGGAAAAGCGTTCAAACGAACAAACAAAATGAAAACGCTTTTAATGTGCAGATGAAAAGGAGGATCTACGATGAGTGAACAAAACACAGAGAAATCTGGATTCAAAGTAAAAGTTCAGCGGTTTGGAAGTTTTCTAAGTAGTATGATCATGCCGAACATTGGGGCGTTCATTGCATGGGGGTTAATTACGGCGCTGTTCATTCCTACTGGTTGGACACCTAACGAGAGTTTAGGTGAGTTAGTAAGTCCAATGATTACCTATCTGCTTCCGTTATTGATTGGTTACACCGGTGGTAAGATCGTGCATGGTGGTCGAGGTGGAGTTGTAGGTGCTACTGCTACAATGGGGGTGATCGTTGGAGCTGATATCCCAATGTTCCTTGGGGCTATGGTTATGGGACCACTGGGTGGTTACGCAATTAAAAAATTCGATCAGGCGATTCACGGAAAAATAAAATCTGGTTTTGAAATGCTCGTAAATAACTTCTCTGCTGGAATTATTGGTGGTATTTTAACCATATTAGCTTCAATAGCTATCGGACCTGTCGTACTAGGTTTAAATAAAGCACTAGCGGCCGGTGTACAAGTCATTGTTGATGCTGGTCTTTTACCACTTGCAAGTATTCTAATTGAACCAGCGAAAGTACTATTTTTAAATAATGCCATTAATCATGGTATTTTGAGCCCGCTTGGTATTGAGCAAGCAGCTAATACTGGGAAATCAATTCTCTTCTTATTAGAATCAAACCCTGGACCAGGTCTTGGGATCTTACTTGCATTTTGGTTTGCTGGAAAAGGAACTGCAAAACAAACGGCACCAGGTGCAGCAATCATTCATTTCTTTGGTGGTATTCATGAGATTTACTTTCCATACATTTTAATGAAACCAGCACTTCTATTGGCAGCAATTCTTGGCGGGATGAGTGGTGTCTTTACATTAACAATTTTCGGTGCTGGGCTTATTGCACCACCTTCACCAGGTAGTATCTTTGCGCTAATGATTATGACACCTCGTGGAGGGTATCTGGGAGTTTTAGCAGGAGTTGTTGTCGCGACCGCTGTTTCCTTCCTTGTAGCTTCCTTCATTCTTAAACGCTCAAAAGATAGCGGAGAAGATATTTCAGAAGCGACTGAAAAAATGGAAGCAATGAAAGGTAAGAAAAGTAGCGTTTCGTCTAATCTAAAAACCAATAAGGACGAGCCAAAAGTAGAAGAATCTTCTTATGGCAATATCGCTAAAGTCGTCTTTGCATGTGATGCTGGAATGGGTTCAAGTGCCATGGGAGCATCGGTACTGCGAAACAAATTCAAAAAAGCAGGGTTAACAGACATTGAAGTGACGAATACGTCAATTAGCAATCTACCTAACGACGCGGACCTAGTGATAACACATCAAGATTTAACCGATCGCGCGAAGGATAAGCTACCAGAAGCGAATCACATCTCGGTTAAAAATTTTATGAACAGTCCAAAATATGATGAGCTTGTATCTGAATTAACTACTGCAGGTGAAGTAGCGGTGAAGCGAGAAGAACCAAAGCAAGTGGAAAATAACGAAATTAATAAAGTTGTCTTTGCATGTGATGCCGGAATGGGATCAAGTGCCATGGGTGCTTCTGTTCTTCGTAATAAGTTTAAAAAAGCAGGACTAGAAGATATCGATGTATCAAATACATCGATCAGCAATTTACCTGATGACGCTGATTTAATTGTCACACACCAGGACTTAACCGATCGTGCAAAAGCAAAACGTCCTGATGCTGAGCATATTTCAGTAGCAAACTTTATGAATAGCCCGAAATACGAAGAGCTTGTTGAAAGGTTAAAAAATAGGTAAGGCTGGAATTTGAGGTGAACCAAGTGTTTATTTCAGCAAGAGAACGGAGAATTTTACAGCTCCTTTTAGAGGGAAACGATTCCTATACAGTGAAAGGGATCGCTCAAGAACTTGAGGTCAGTGAACGAACAGTTCATCGTGATTTAGTCGGCGTAGAGGATATTCTGACTCAGTATGATTTAACTTTAAAAAAGAAAGCTGGAGTAGGTGTTCAAATTGATGGTGAAGAAACTAGCCGAGCAGAGTTAAAAAGCTATCTAGTTGATCTAACCATTACAGAATATACGCAACAGGAAAGGGAGACGCTGATTCTATGCAAGCTGTTAGAATCAGCTGATCCTATTAAGTTAGTTGTGTTAGCCAATGATTTGAGAGTGACAGTTGCAACGATTAGTCACGACTTAGACAGAGCGGAAGAATGGCTTGAGAGTATGCAGCTTTCATTAATAAGAAGGCGGGGTTATGGCGTGCAGGTTGAAGGGAGTGAAGCCCTGAAGAGGCACGCTATGAGCTCCTTACTTGCACTTGAGTTCAATGATTCTGATTTTTTCACTTTGCTAAAGAGGTCGATTGAAAAGAAAACTCAAGGTAATGTTCTTGAATCTGCTTCCGAGCGATTACTAGGGTTAGTTGATCGAGATAAACTCTTAAAGGTTGAGACAATCATAGATGATATAAACAAGGACTTACCATACATGATCGCTGATAGCGCATATATTGGTTTAATTGTGCACCTGACTTTGGCAGTTGAGCGTATTCAAAAAGGTGAAAAAATCGAGATTGATGAAGAGTATTTAAGAACCTTGAAGAATACGAAAGAGTTTGATTTTGCTAGAATCATCGCTACCAAACTTGAAAAATCTTTTAGTGTCTTAATACCTGAAGCAGAGATTGGTTATATCACCATGCATTTACGCGGAGCAAAGTTAAGAAATACCGGGGACTACTATTTAGAAGAAACCAATTATCCCGTTCTTTTAAAAACCAAGGAGTTAATTCGCTATGTAGATCAGCATCTCAATGCGGATTTAGAAACAAATGAATCACTTTTAGAGGGATTAGTGACGCATCTTGGTCCTGCTACGCATCGCGTTAGGCAGAACATGAATATCCATAATCCATTACTTACAAAAATAAAGGCAGATTATGCTGACTTATTCCAACTGCTTGAAGAAGCGTTAAAAGAAATTTACCCGGGTGTATCCATTCCTGAAGAAGAAGTTGGTTTTCTCGTTCTACACTTTGGATCCGCTCTTGAGGGGCGCTATCAACATCATGAGGTGAATATTCTTGCGATATGCTCAAGCGGGATTGGAACATCCAAAATGCTAGCAACTCGGTTGAAGCAGGAGCTACCAGAAATACAGACGATTAAAAGTGCTTCCTTATTTGAACTCCAAGATGAAGATCCTGATGGTTATGACCTGATTGTTTCCACCATTCCTCTTCCTGAATATGAGGGCGAGTATATAAAGGTGAACCCTTTTTTAACAGAAGAAGAGACAACACGCATTCGCTCGACACTTCAAAAAAAGTCGATGATGAAAAAAAGAAGCGCGGTTGATAAACCTAAAAGGGAAAAGCAATCTTTATTTCATTCAAACGATGAAGCGAATATCTGGTTCCGTAGAGCTGGAATATATAGCACGACTGTTTCTTCGGTAATAGACTTATTTCGAGTAAAGCAATCTGAACACAATGAGGTAGAAACGCTATTAGATGCAGAGTGTCAGCGTCTAGAAACACTTCATGCGATTAATGATTCATCAGAGGTTAAAGAGGCGCTGTTGAAGCGTGAAACCATTAGTGGAGTAGGGATTCCCGAAACTTCACTTGCGTTGTTTCATACGAAGGCACCTGGAGTGAAGAAGCCTGTGTTTACAATTAGCAGATTAATGGAACCTATTCAGAGAAAAGCAATGGATGGTTCACTCATTGATATGGACACTGTTCTTTTACAACTAGCGCCTGAAGATTCACCGATTGAAAGTATTGAGATCATGAGCTACATTAGTTCTCTTATCATTGAATCAGATGAAAGTATCGCGCTTTTTTCGGAGAGCAATCAAGAGTCAATTGGATTGTACCTCGCCAACAAAATGAAAAGTTATGTAGAAAAACAATTGAAATTTAAAGGAGACGATTGAAATGGCTAAAGAAATTCTATCAACGGAGAACGTATTATTAAACGAAACAGCAGCAACAAAAGAAGAGGCGATCCGCATGGCGGGTCAAATCTTAGTCGACAACGGTTATGTGGATGAAAGCTATCTTGAGCAAATGCAAGAACGTGAGAAAATCACAACGACTTATATGGGTAATTCAGTTGCGATTCCGCACGGGACAGAAGATGCTAAGAAAGCAGTAAAGCATTCAGGTCTATCGATCATTCAATTACGAGAAGGCGTTGATTTTGGAGACGGCAACATTGCGAAAATTATCATTGGTATTGCCGGTAAAGATAATGAACACTTAGAGATTCTTTCTCAAATTGCTATCGTATGTTCGGAAGAAGAAAACGTAGAAGAGCTGATTCACGCGGATTCCAAAGAAACGTTAATTTCCATGTTTAACGAGGTGAATTAATTATGCTTGCCGTTCATTTTGGTGCTGGAAATATTGGAAGAGGCTTTATTGGTAAGCTTCTTTCTCAATCAGGATATGACGTATGCTTTGTAGATATCAATGAGACGGTGATTAACGAGCTTAATGAACGAAAGAGTTATACAGTAGAAATATTAGGTCAGGATAAGGAACAGATTGCAGTTAATGGCGTAAGAGGCATTAACAGTCTAAAAGATGCTGAGGCGGTAATTGATGCCATCTATCAAGCTGACCTGATCACAACTGCTGTTGGTCCGACCGTATTGAAATTGATATCTTCAGCTATTAAAGAAGGCATTTCAAAGCGTATCGCTAATGGAAAAGATCCCGTTAACGTGATTGCATGTGAAAATATGATCGGTGGCAGTACAATGCTTCGAAATGCTGTAGAAGAACAGATGAATGAAGCGGAGCGTCAAGTGTTTGATCGATACGCTGGCTTCCCAGATGCTGCAGTGGATCGCATTGTTCCGAATCAAACTCATGAAGATCCGTTAATGGTTGCGGTCGAACCTTTTTATGAATGGGTCGTCGACCAAACGATGATGGCTGGAGAGGTTCCTGATATTTCTGGACTTACGTACGTACAAGATCTTGCTCCGTACATTGAGCGGAAGCTGTTCACAGTGAACACTGGTCACGCCATGACAGCTTATCTTGGTTATCAGGCAGGGTATAAGACAATTAAAGAAGCATTAGACGACAAAGATATCTATCATGATGTTAAAAGTGCTCTTGAAGAGTCTGGTGAATTGCTTCAATATAAGCATGGTTTCGAAAAAGAGGCACATGAAGCTTATATTACAAAAATTCTTAGTCGCTTCCTAAATCCACATTTAGTGGATGAAGTGACTCGTGTAGGGCGTGCTCCGTTACGTAAAATTGGACCTAATGACCGCCTTGTTGGCCCGGCACGACAGCTTGCAGAGTTAAACAAAGAGCCCAATTACCTTGCAAAAGGAATTGCAGCAGCGTTGCGATTTGATCCTAAAGAAGATGAAGAGGCATTAAAGATGCAGGATACGATCAAGAATGAAGGTCTTACAAGCGCCATCATTACTTTTACAGGTGTCAGAGAAGGGGAGACTTTGTTTAATCTCATTCGTCATCATTATAAAGAAATGGCGCATAGCTAAAAAAAAGGAGAGGCTCTCTTAGAGCTTCTCTTTTTCATGTTCAATTCGCATATTTTTGTTACGATTTTGCATTAAGACTTGTGCGAGCTTCGATACAATTCTACTATTAGGGTATGACATCAGTCATATCCATTTTTAATGGGAAGGGGAACACGAATGTTTAATATTTTACTTCAGTCTCATTCAGGTTCATGGGCAATTCTTGTATTGCTTTTAGTCATCAGTTATTTTGCACCTAAGCAAAAAATCTCGCTTATGATCCAACGCCTATTTTATTTGATTATGCTTGGAACAGGGATCGGGATGCTCTTTATCCTTGGTTTTCCACTGATCTATGTACTAAAAGGTATCTTGGCGATTGTATTAATCGGGGTTATGGAAATGATTGTAGGGAAAAGAAAGCGCGCTGAATCAACAAAAATGCTTTGGGTTGCGTGTATTGTTCTTATTTTAGTGATTATTTCTATTGGGTATAACTGGATTTAAAATGAAAAGGCGACGTTCCATTTGTGGGACGTCGCCTTTTTTTAGGTTTTTTTATACTTTTCGGGCCTACCGGGTCCCTTCCGCTTTTGATTCATCCAGCTGCAGTGACCAGCCTCTCGATCGCTTTTGTTATTCCCATGGTTTTTCTGTGGTTAGGAGGCCGGCTAGTTCTTTACTGGCTTGTCTGTGTTCTTTTCGTTTTTCTGCTCTTGCCGGTGCTGTTTCGTGTAGGTTTTTTTCTTCTTCTGATTCCGGAATGACTTTTGGAACAGCTATTGGTTTTTTATTTTCATCCAGTGCGACAAATGTAAGAAAGGCTGTTGCTCCGATATGTCGTTCACCTGATAAGAGATGTTCGGCAATAACCTTTACGAAAACTTCCATAGAAGATTTTCCGGTGAATGTTACATAAGCTTCAAGACAAACCGAGTCGTCTGGTGTAATGGGGTGTAAAAAGTCAACAGAGTCGGTTGAGGCTGTGACAACTTCACTTCGACAGTGACGCATAGCTGCAATTGAAGCTATATCATCAATGTCTCTCATCAGCTGTCCACCAAATAAAGTGTTGTGGTTGTTTGTTGCTTCTGGGAATACATGGCTTGTTTTGACAACACGTGATTCACGAATATATTTAGATTCCATAATTGTCTCTCCTTAGTATGCTTTTCTTGTAGTCTATCTTTACTATGCCCTTGATTGAAAGCTGAAAAACCTCTGTCTTTATGAAGGACGAAAGAGGTTATGTGAAATAGCTGTCATATAAATGATTCCATTTCTCTTCGTTTACGTCAAAAACTTTTTTTTGATGGTGCTTTGTGATAATAAGTGAATCTTTTGTAAGCGTAACTCTGCCTTCGGTTGTCGCCATTGTCACTAACGTATGATTGACAAATGGTGAATGAGGAATCTGTTTGAATAAAAGTGCTTAATGGCTCATACTCACTCAGCGTTCGAGGTTCAGTTGAAAATCGAATTTGAGTCTTCCATCCTTTGCTTAAAGCTTGTTGAAGCTCATATATTTGTTTTGTGCGTTGAACAATTCGATAGCGATGAAAGCCATCATCAACAACCTCCCCTGAAAGAGGTATTGGAAAGCGACTCGAGTTTCCGAATCCTACATCTGCTAAGTAAGTCGTTTCTTTTATTTTGACAAGGTTCGTTAAATGGGTGTTTTCTTTCCCCCATCTGTTTTCATCGATAGCGACCGTTCCTGTAATCAATGTAGTTGTAAATCCAAGTTGCGTAAGGAGCCAGTTGAAAAGTGGATTTAGTTCGAAGCATAGTCCACCGCGCTTCTTTTTTATGATTTTGTCATACATTTTTTTAAGATTTAAATCGATCCATTTTTTTCGAGAGATATCAAGGTTTTCAAAGGGAATATGGAGCATGTGTTTTTGCTGTAGTAACTGAAGAGAAGGAAGGTCCACTTGTACGTGATTGATGTTTACTCTCTCTAAATAGCTCTCAACATTCATCTATAAACTCCTTTCTTTTCTGTTTCTATTTTCATGTAGTTCTCTTGTTAAAGCAATAAATCGGCCTCTCCATTCATGAAGTATTTCACTTGGGAGATACTAAAAGAAAAAGGGTGTGAGAGTGTGAAAAAGTGGGGTTTCGTATTGTTATTGCTTATGCTCGTTCCGATTCAGGTATCAGCAGAAGAGAACCGGGAGCTCGCCATCGTGATTGATGATTTCGGAAATGATATGGGGGGAACGGAAGAAATGCTACGACTTCCTGTCACCTTAACTGTTGCCATTATGCCATTTCTTGAAACGACCGAGAAAGATGCGGAAGAAGCGCATAAGTTTGGACATGAAGTGATTGTTCATATACCGATGGAGCCAATGAAAGGAAAGAAGAGCTGGTTGGGACCAGGCGCGGTTACAACAGACTTGTCTGATGAAGAAATTGAGAAGCGGGTGAGAGCTGCCATTGACGCTGTGCCACATGCAGTTGGTGTGAATCATCATATGGGATCAAAAGCGACAGCTGATGAAAGAGTGATGAGGGTTGTTCTTGAAGTATGTCGAGAAAAAGGGCTTTATTATTTAGATAGTAAAACAACGGGGAAAAGCGTTATCCCAAGGCTAGCAGATGAAATAGGAGTACCTTATCTTGAAAACGAACTGTTCTTTGATGATGTATACACGATTCAGCACATGAGTAGGAAGGCTCAAGAACTTGCGAAAAAGCTTAAAGATGATCAAGCTCACATCGCCATCGGTCATGTAGGAATAGCCGGAGAGAAAATGGTTGCAGTTTTAAATGAATTTATTCCAGTGTATAAAAATGAAGCGGTCATTGTGCCACTATCTCAAATGATTCCGGGATTTGAAATGATTGATGAGAGCATGCCTTAGAAAAGAGATCGTCCATACAAACGAGGTACGACTGATCCATCATTACACTTCATTCGTTAGCTAGGAAACAAAAGTGAGGTGTCCACCGTGAAAGAAAGAATGGAATGGGGCTTATTATGTGGTCGCATAATACTTGGGATCATTATGTTAGCTCATGGTATACAAAAACTTGGTACGATGGAAAATACGATTGCAATGTTTAATAAGATTGGTCAACCTGCAGCACTAGCATATACAGCAGCGATTATTGAAGCAATTGGGGGAGCATTCTTGATTACTGGAATCTTTGTCATACCATCAGCGATCTTTCTTGGGTTAACGATGATTGGTGCTATAGTTCTGGCAAAGCTTCAAATGGGGCTTATTGGAGGTTATGAATTCCCACTTTCTCTTCTTGGTATATCAGTGATTTTAGCTTTTACTGGTAGTCGAAAATTTGCGATATCTGAAGTGATCACGAAGAAAAGTAAAGTAACTCATTAGGATTAAATAAACGTTTGTTTCATTTTATTAGTTTAAAAAACGCCTTCTCAAATGAGAGGGCGTTTTAGTCTATTTAAGAAAAAAGGAATAGATCTCGAAAATCATTACTATTTATGGAATATCATACCCCATTGAACTAGTAAGGATTTCAAACCATTGATCACGAGTTAATGAATACGATAGGGCATTGACTGCACTATCAATGCGTTCTGGTTTACCTGAGCCCACAATTGGCATAATGTTTGCTGGGTGGTTAAGGAGCCATGCATAAAGAACTTGGTCCATTCCTTCAGCACCGATTTCAGCAGCGACTTTTTTAACTGTCTCACGCAGACGCACGGCTTTTTCATCATTCGAAGTGAATACATTCCCTCCTGCAAGAGGAGACCATGCCATCGGCTTCATTCGTTTTTCCTGACACAGGTTAAGTGTGCCGTCCTCAAAATTCTCAAGGTTATAAGCCGAAAGCTCAAGCTGATTTGTAATTAAAGGTTGCTCCACATACGACTGGAGCATATTAAATTGGTGATGTTTAAAATTCGAAACGCCAAAGTGACGAACCTTTCCTTCTTGTTTTAATGTAGAAAAGGCTTCAGCCACTTGTTCTGGATCCATAAACGGATCCGGGCGATGAATTAAGAGAACATCAATATGATCAATACCAAGTGAGGTGAGCGATTGCTCAGCAGAAGCAATAATATGCTCTTTACTTGTATTGTAATGATGTGATTGATGTGTCGGTCTGTTGGGTGATTCAATGACAATCCCACATTTTGTTACGATCTCCATTTGGTCGCGTAAGGAGGGCTTCAGCGCGAGCGCTTTCCCGAAAAGTTCTTCACATTCATAACTACCATAAAGATCAGCATGATCAAATGTTGTAATCCCTCGCTCAAGGTTATGTTCAATGAGTGAAAGGGTTTCTTCACTTGTTTGATTCCAGTCAGCCAGTCGCCATAGACCATGAATAATACGAGAAAAAGATAAATCTTCTGTTAAGTTTATACGTTGCATCGTTGGATCCTCCTGTTTAAGTACTTGTTTAATCATAGACGAATTAAACCGCTTGCACAACAAAACAGTCTTATCAAGCGTACTTTGTCAATGATAATGCTTCTCATTATCATTGAGGCGTGCTATAATGAAAAAAATTGATCATAAGAGGTGGATAAAATGGTTGAAACGTTACAAATATCGATGTTTCTCTTTATTTTGCTCTTATCGTTTACTGCATTTGCCCTAGTACTTAGAGCAGAAGCAGTAAAAAGTGGCTATAGACGTGAAAAGAAGGCGAGTGCATACCAATCAACACCGTCCATTGCATTTAAGAAAAGCTATTGACTTTTTAATTGATAAAGATTATCATTATCAACATAGAAGATAAGAGACATGGTGTTCCCCGACACATATTGTCCTATATAATTCAAACAAAGCCAAAGAAGTTCCCCCTTCTCCAATTGTTTGATTATCGTAGCTGCCAACGTTGGCAGCTATTTTTAATTGTTTACTTCTATAATTATACAAAGGCCTCCTTACATCAGGATTTAAAGGAGGTTTTAATCCATTTATTCTCATTTACAAATATAAATTTAGTGCTAAACTATTTTTTGGAAGTAAACATCAATAGGGGGTTTGACATATGAAGAAGTTATTGACTGTTTTAAGTTTATCCATGCTTCTAATCGTAGCAGCATGTGGCTCAAATACAAACAGTGAAAGTGAAACAAGTGGAGAAGCAGAGCAAGTAGATACGAAAAGTGTTTTACTTGATTTTCAAGCAGAAGTCGTGAGTGTTTTAAAGGAAAACAATGACGAGATCTCTGCTTACGAATCAGCAAAGGCCGCTTATCTTGATAATGAAACGCCTGATGCTGACAAGCCTTCTACAGAAGAACTTGAAGATTTAAAAGGTCAAGCTGTTGAAGCCAGTAAAGCAACGGTAGAAGGCATTGAAGGTTTAACTATTCCAGCTGAATTGGATGAGTCTAAAAAAGAAATTATGAGCTCATTTGATGAATTAACAAAAGCTTATCACATTCGTGCAGAGCAAGCAGACATTGAAGACTCTACCGTACAAGAAAAAGCATCAGAGCATTTCACAAATTTTGAAGATCAGATGGGTAAGGTTTTCGAAGACACTGGTCTTATTAAGCCAAGCTTTGCGAAAGAACTAGAATAGATCCGACAAACCCTGCTTAGATTGCAGGGTTTTTTTTGTGCGTTGTATAAGTGAAGAGAATTCACTTATGATAAGCTAGGAGAGGGAAAGCGAGAGAAAGTTTAATTTTTATAAAAGGAAGTGGCCCTATGAACACACGTTTATCGAAAATGACAGATTGGCTTATTGAACAAAAACAAGACTTTGCTTATATTCATTCCCCTTCAAATGTCTTTTACTTATCGAATTTCCATTGTGAACCGCATGAACGGTTACTTGGTCTTTTTATCGTACCTCATCATGATCCATTCCTTGTAGTACCAGGAATGGAAGCTTCTCAAGCGCGTGACGCTGGATGGGAATATGAAATCATCGGCTATAGTGATTCAGAAAATCCTTTTGATTTTATTGATAAAGCTTTGAAAGAGCGCGGTGTTCATCAGCCTAAAAGTGCTTCAATTGAAAAAGGAACGCTTGCTTACGAGCGCGCTGAAGAATTGCAGAATCGCTTTCCTGGTTTAAAGTATCATTCTGCAGAGCTTGGATTGAATCAATTTCGTCTTATTAAAGATGAGAAGGAAGTTGAAGTATTACGTGAAGCAGCCGCACTTGCTGATTTTGGTGTAGAGACCGGAGTGAAAGCTTTACGCGAAGGTGTAACTGAAATGGAAGTGCTCGCTACGATCGAATATGAATTGAAAAAGAAAGGTATTCGTGAAATGTCTTTTTCAACCATGGTTTTGTTTGGAGAGAAATCAGGCCAACCGCATGGTAATCCTGGCGATCGTCAGTTGAAGAAAGGGGATCTCGTTTTATTTGACCTTGGCGTTGTATTAAACGGGTATTGCTCTGATATGACGCGGACCGTGGCATTCGGTGAAGTGAATGAGAAACAGAAAGAAATTTATGATACTGTTTTGCGTGCTCTAACGGAATCACTTCATATTTCAAAGCCAGGAACTCGACTTGGCGATATTGATCTTGCAGCTCGAAATGTCATTTCAAATGCAGGATACGGAGATTATTTTCCGCATCGGAATCGGTCATGGTATCGGAATTGAAGTACACGAGTTTCCATCTTTGAGTGAAAAAAACGATAGTTTGCTACAAGAAGGAATGACCTACACGATTGAGCCGGGCATCTACTTGCCGGACGTTGGTGGGGTAAGGATTGAAGATGATGTGCTTGTTACGGAGAATGGGTATGAGACGTTAACGAAGTATCCGAAGGAATTACAAATTATTGAATAAGTGAAAAACCAGGGCCGACTCTGATAAGGAGTCGGCTTTGTAATCGTATTGTCACGTTTCATCTTTTTAAAAGTCGATTGGTGTGGTGTATAATGGAACTACATTTTGTTGTGAAAAGAAGAGAGGTACAGCTGTGAAACCTGAGCAAAAGAGTGAGTATCTGTTATTTGGCGCCTGGGCGGCTTCCGTTCTTGCCCTCGCTGGAAGTTTGTATTTTTCCGAAGTACTTAAATATGAACCATGTGAACTTTGTTGGTACCAACGTATTCTTATGTACCCTTTGGTCATTATTCTCGGTATGGCTATGGTCAGAAAAGATGCCTCACAATGGCTATATGTGTTGCCATTATCCGTTATTGGTACATGTGTTTCTCTCTATCATTATTTGATTCAAAAAACATCTTTTTTTGCAGATTCAGCGCCCGCTTGCGGGAGAGTTCCGTGTACCGGACAGTATATTAACTACGCCGGGTTTATTACGATTCCTTTTCTAGCACTCATCGCTTTTCTTTCGATTACGATCATCATGTTGTTGTTAAATAAACATACAAAAAAGGAGAAAAACGTATGAAGAAAGCCATCATTTTTCTTGGTATTATTATTGTATTATTTGGAGCGCTCGCATTTGTTACAAATTTAAGCAATAGCGAAAAAGCAGAGGGAAATCCTTACGGAAAAGACTCACTAGATCCTGCAACGATCGATCAGCTCGATGATCCGCTTTACCAAAATCAAATTCTTCCTGATGAGCTCGATAAAAAACTTTCTAAGGAAGAAGATGCATTTGTCTATTTCTATAGCCCAACTTGCATTCATTGTAAAAACACCTCTCCCATCCTTGTGCCACTCGCAGAAGATATGGATATTGACCTAAAGAAATATAATATCCTAGAATTTGAACAAGGTTGGAATGACTATCAAATTGAATCGACGCCAACCCTTGTCCGCTTTAAAGATGGGAAAGAAGTGGATCGCATTGTTAGTACCCAAACAGAAGAAACGTTTAAACAATGGATTGAACAAAATAAGTAACTAGCGAAAGCACCTATGCCAGGTGCTTTTTTTGTTTGAACACATCCAAATGTTTATCGGTGAGTCAAGCGGGAACTAGAAAGACGTAGATAAAAGGAAAGGTGGATCATTATGAGTCATATTAATGGAAAAGTCGTAATTATTACTGGAGCAAGTAGCGGAATCGGTGAAGCAACGGCAAAGAAACTGGCAGGAGACGGGGCGAAAGTTGTCCTTGCAGCGCGACGTGAGGACCGCCTTGAAGAGCTGAAGAAAGAAATCACAAATAGCGGTGGAGAAGCGATCATTCAAAAAACGGATGTGACGTCAAGAGAGCAAATGCAAGCTCTTGCTGATAAAACGATTGAGCAGTATGGACAGATCGACGTCATTATTAATAACGCAGGATTAATGCCACTATCCTTCATGAACAAACTGAAAATCGATGAGTGGGATAAGATGGTTGATGTGAACATCAAGGGTGTTCTCTACGGTATTGCTGGCGTTCTTCCTCATATGGAGGAAAGAAAATCCGGTCACATTATTAACATATCTTCTGTTGCAGGTCATGAAATCATGCCAGCAGGTGCCGTATATTGCGGAACGAAATTTGCAGTACGAGCGATTACAGAAGGTCTTCGTAAAGAAATGTCTCCTTCTTCAAACATTCGTGCAACGATTATCTCCCCTGGAGCAGTTGCCACTGAATTAACAAACACCATCACAGATGAAGACGTACAGGAGAAGTTAAACAATCGTGGTCCGAAAGGCTTGGATCCATTAGATCCACAAGCGATTGCTGATGCAATCTATTATGCTGTCGGTCAACCTGATAGTGTCTCCATTAACGAAGTACTCGTTCGTCCTACCTCACAAGGATAAAGATATAGAAAAATCCGTCCCCAGAAACTAGGGGACGGATTTTTTTATGAAAATTAAAACATTGTGGCAACCATTTTTGCCAATTGCGCACAGAGAACAGCTGCGTAGCTACCAACAACGTTACCTACAATTCCCATCAAAAGTCCAACCGGAGCAAGTGAAGGTTGAAAGACAGAGGCAACGATCGGAGCTGAGCTCGTCCCACCGATGTTTCCTTGTGAACCTACTGCTACGAAGAACAGCGGGGCACGTAACAATCGTGCTGCAATGAAAATAACGAGGATATGAATACTGAGCCACACAATACCCATTAATACGTATTGTGGTGAATCAACTACATAAGCAAGGTCAGCTCTTGCTCCAATGGTTGCAAGCAGTAGATAGATGGCCGTATAGCCGACTTTACTAGCACCGTAACCCTCTAACTTTTTAACTGGGGTGAATGAGAAGATGATCCCGATAGCTGAGATAATCATAACCGTCCAGGTTGTTGTTGAAAGAACCGCTGACTGTGGAAGATTCTCAGAAATCTTTAATACAACATAAGAGACACCAAAGGCAAGTCCAAGTAAACCTAGTAGCTGCGGAACTTGAATAGGACGTTCATTCTTACGTTGAATATCATTCATTTCTTTATTTACGCTTTGGATCACGGAATCATCCGCTTTGTTCCATTTATTGAATTTATGCTGGAAGCCTGCAAGGAAAATCATAATCCCCATCCAGCTGTAACCAACTACCGTATCAACAACGATAATAGGGGAGAGAATTTCTTTTGGTGTTCCTACTGCTTCGATCATGGCAGCCATGTTCGCAGATCCACCAATCCAGCTTCCTGCAAGTGCCGCAACTCCCGTCCAAGCATCGGCTGGTAACCATGGTTGGAAAATAGCAAGTGCAATCGGACCACCGATAATCACACCAATTGTACCAGCTAGGAACATAAGTAATGCTTTTGGTCCTAATCGGAGGGTAGCTGGAACGTTAGCAGATAACAGTAACAGCAGTAATCCAACAGGAAGAATATACGTAGAAACAAAGCCATATAACGTTGACTCTTGCGGAATAATAGCAAAGGTCGTTGATAGCATTGGAATAAAATATGTCCAAATTAACGGAGGTGCGTAATGAAAAATCTTTTGCAAGACGTTGTTCTTTGATTCGCCAAGCATAAAGATGAGTCCAACGACAACCGTTAGATAGACAAAGACAGCCATTGGATCTTCTATTAAAGGATTCGCCTTTGACCAGGCTAGTGCAAATGTCATGATTGTTCACTCCTTGATGTTAGACTATAGTCGCAAAGAATCATTATATCATCTATCGCACCCGATACGCTTATAATAAAAATTAAAGGAAAATTACAACCATTAAAAAAATTCATAGCTTGTATGCAAAATGCATACATATTGTGTAGAGAAAGATTAAAGGAGTGGGTTCCTATCGGTCTATTAAAGGAGTTCCGTCATTTTGCTATTAGAGGAAATGCGGCTGATATGGGGATAGGGATTGTTCTTGGGGCAGCATTTAGTCGGTTTATCGAGTCACTCGTTTCCGATATTATCCTGCCACCAGTCGGTCTTTTACTAGCGCAGATTAATTTTGCAGATTTATATATCAGTTTAAATGGTCACTACTATCCCTCTCTTTCCGATGCGAAAGAAGCAGGAGCAGCTACGATCAATTATGGGGTCTTTCTTACAACTTCCATTCGGTTTTTGATCGTCTTTTTTTCTGTATTTCTTGTTGTACGTCAGTTAAACAGATGGCGTAAACCTGGACAGGATCCGATCAACTCCATGACTCGAAAGGAATGCCCTTATTGCTGTACATCCATTCCTTCTAAAGCGGTGATTTGTCCAAATTGTTCAACATCGCTTCGGGAAGAGGACCAGAGTCCAGCTTTAACGATTCATTTTGGCAAAGGATCGAATGCGTCAAAGCAATAAGCCATCCATCTTAAAAGAGTTTATTAAGCGGTTAACTTTTTTCTCCTGGTGGTATTATAAAAATAAACTTCAGGAGGAAAGGTGAGGGAACGAGCATGATCGGTTGTTTGCTCATACATGGTTTTACGGGTGCACCCTATGAAGTTGAACCACTAGCCAATTATTTTCGCCACCATACAAATTGGATCGTTTCGTCTCCAACCCTTCCAGGGCATGGAGAGCAGGATTCTCTTCGCGGTATTACTTTTCAGCAATGGATTGACACAGCAGAAGCCCATCTTCAACATTTACTGGACCAATGCGATACCGTTTACCTGATAGGCTTTTCTATGGGAGGCGTTCTCGCTGGTTATTTAGCGACAAAATATAAAGTAGATAAGTTAGTTTTATTAAGCGCAGCCATTCATTATATTCATCCGATCCAAATGGTGAAAGATATTGGAGGGATGGTAACGGACCTTTGTAGGGGAAGGCTTCTTAGCAATGAATTGTTTATTCGCTATAGTCAAAAGGTGAAAAGGACACCTTTTGTTGCTTCATTAGAATTTCGTAAACTTGTGCAACATCTTAAGCCTTCGTTTGAACATGTGTTAACACCTACAATCATTCTTCAAGGTAAGCTTGATGGGATGGTGCCATACAAAACGGCGGATATCATTTATGAACTTATTGGCTCAAATGAGAAACAGGTTAGGTTAATGGAGAATTCCAAACATTTGATTTGCCATGGGGAAGATCGTGATGAGGTCATTGATGCGGTTTATCACTTTTTAATAGGGAAAGACGTTGAAAACCACTAGATTAAGAAAGAACTTTTAATTATACCCACCGGCTTTGTGCTTGCAGGCTCTCGGTGAAAAGGAGAAAATGAGATGCGACACGCCCTAATCACTCCACTAATGATTGAAAAATACGCCAAACGTCTTGTTGATCGTTTGAAAAACCCATTTTTAAAAGGCGTTGTGATTACAGGAAGCTTTGCAAGGGGAGAAGCAGGTCCGCATTCTGATTTGGATATTTGGTGTTTTTATAATGAAGACCATATTAATTTGCCTTCTCTACCTGAATTAACAGGGATATCGCTGGATGTGAGGGAGGTATGTTTAAGAGATTTTAATGAGGTGGCGGATGGATCGAAAGAATATGTAGCTCCTTGTTTTGAGCAATTAAAAATCTATGGAGAAACGCCATTTGTTCTTCCTTCAAGAAATGAGATAAAGAGTGGTGTCATAACGCTCTTGCTCTCGATTGACACTCGCTTAAATCAATTTGTTTCAACAATTAATCTTTACGAACTACTAAATGATCTTATGTACATTCTTCGCATCGAGCGTTTTTTTGCTACTTCTCAATATCCTCTTACCCTCTCAGAACTCTATTCCATTCAATACGAAGAGAACGATCGCTTTCTTGTGGAGCTTTATTCTTCCTACTTATTTGGTCAAAACACCCAAAAGGAAGATGAAATTCGTCTTGCGGTTAACCGGTTTGTTCAAAACCGCTTAAGCAGGAATTTGCTCATGAAACGAGAATCTGATTAAGAGTAGACGAATGCACTTAAAGAAGTAAAAGGCAGGGTGAACAGAATGGCAACGTTTGATGATTTTATGAAGCTTGATATTCGAGTAGGCGAAGTGATTGAAGTCAACGATTTTAAAAAAGCAAAGAAGCCAGCTTATCAATTAAAAGTTGATCTTGGGGAAGAAATTGGGATTAAGAAGTCCAGTGCCCAAATCAAAGATCTTTATGAGGTAGAGGATTTAGTTGGTAAACAAGTGATGGCTGTCGTAAACTTTCCTCCTCGGCAAATTGCTGATTTTATGTCAGAAGTACTTGTGCTGGGTGTTTATGGGGATAACGGTGTGGTTTTGATACAGCCTGATCAAAAAGTAAAGAATGGCGATAAGCTAGGATGAAAAGAGTGCTTTGTCACTCTTTTTTCTTCATTTACTAGCCTTTTCGCTAGATTGATTTTGATAATGGATTGGGGTTGAGGAGTTGAAACAGGAAGAAGCGGTGAGAGTCATAACAAATCACCTAAAAGAAGATCCTCTCGTTAAAGCTATTTTTCTTAAAGGATCGATGGGTCGGAACGAGTATGACGAGCATTCAGATGTGGATCTCTATTGTCTCGTTAATGAGGAAGACATGGAGGCTTTTCTAAAGAAGCGAAAAAAGTATTTAGAAGTTTATGGGAAACTTCTGTTTTATGATGAAATCTTTATTATTGCACCACAAGTGATTGCCGTGTATGACAATTTGTTGCACCTTGATTTGTTTACAGTGACAGCTGAATCGTTAATTGAGAAAGATTTTTGCAAAGTGCTTTACGATCCATATCAATGTCTAAGTCATTTTAACGAACAGTTAACCTTATCAAAACAAGAATTTATTAATCATGTGGATGATACGGCATTTTTCTTATTTCAATATGAAAAGTCCAGAAGAAGAGGAAATGATATTTGGTCGGTTCATTTATTGCATCAAGTGATGACGCACTATTCTAGAGTATTGCTCCACCATTATCATCCGGAGCGAGCGCAACTTGGATTAAAAACATTACATAGAACACTTGAAGAAACGAATGTTAAGAAAGTGAAAGATATTTATCAACACATGACAATTGACGATCATGATAAGGCCGTACGCTACATACGAGATTGGCTTAAAGAAGAGGAAGCCTGGATACTTGATCAGCTTGATGGAACAACGTATAGTAGCTCGTTTATAAAGAGAATGATCGAGTTAAAGTGAGTAAAGGGAAACGAAAAAGGTGCCGTGGGCACCTTTTTCAGTTTTTCTACCGATTTGGTTTTCTTACCCTGATTGATTGGAGTACCTTAACGGATAAGAAGTTACTTAATGGAAATTGTTTCGGGTTCAAAAGCAATTTTCGCTCCTTCATAGATTGCACGCTTGGCATCAAGTTCACCAGCAAGGCGAGCCCCTCCAATCACGGCTATATCGATTCCTTTCTTTGATAGTTGCTCATACTCCTCAGGGATATTCGATTCCTGACCAGCAGCAAGGATGACGGTGTCTGCTTGAAGGAATTCCTGCTCACCCGTCTCACTATTTGTAATGGTTATTCCTTCTGAAGTGATTTCCTCATATGAAAGATTGGTTCTGAACGTAACACCATTTTGCTTCAAGTCTTGCAGCATCGCCCATTTTGTCGTTTTACCAAGTCCTTCGCCCATTTTTCCGTTACGTCTAAGAAGAAGAATGTCGTGAATTCCTTTTTCGATCAGGAAGTGTGAGACATCACACCCGATTCCACCTGCACCAATGATAATGACTTTCTTTCCTACTTCTCGGTTCCCAGCAAGAATTTCAGGATACGGAATCGCGTGATGAATACCGGAGATAACAGGCTGTCTTGGAACAACTCCAGTGGCAAGAACAATAAGATCAGGCGAATGAGCGAGCAAGTCATCAGCATTTGGTTTGTGGTTAACGTTAATTTGGACGCCTAATCGGTTTAGTTCAGTTGTATAGTAGCGTATGGTCTCATCGAATTCTTTCTTAATTGGAATTTTTCTCGCAAGATTAAACTGACCGCCAATCGCTGCGTTCGCTTCGTAAAGCGTAACGGTATGGCCCAGCTCAGCGTGAGCTCTTGCTGCTTCCATTCCAGCCACTCCGCCACCGATTACGACAACAGTTTTTGTTTTGTCTGCTTTTTTGATTGTCCATTTATGTTCTCTTCCAGCACGAGGATTTACAAGACAGGAGACGGCTTTTCCTTCAAAGGCATGATCAAGACACGCCTGGTTACAGGCAATACACGTATTAATTTGATCGAGCGCTTGGTCTTTTGCTTTTGCTAATAGAAAAGGGTCAGCAAGAAAAGGTCTAGCCATTGAAACCATATCGAGCTTATAAAGCAATTCTTCTGCTAGAAGTGGGTCATTAATGCGATTGCTGCCAATGACCGGGATCGTAACGGCTTCTTTAATTTTGAGAGCCGGTTCAATGAAACCAGCACGCGGGACCATCATTGAAATTGTCGGAACAGTAGATTCATGCCAACCAATTCCAATGTTTAAAATATCTGCTTCATGCTCTTCTAACTTCTTTGCCAGTTGAATCGTTTCTTCTGGTGTTGACGAATCAGGAACTAAATCGAGCCCAGACATCCGAAAAATAATGGGATAATCGTCGCCAACCGCTGCTCGAACAGATTTCAGGACTTCGGTTGCAAAACGAGTACGATTTTCAAAATTGCCCCCCCATTTATCTGATCGTTTATTCGTTCTTGGTGAGAGAAATTGATTAATTAAGTACCCTTCAGAACCCATAATTTCTACAGCGTCAAAGCCAACAGCTTTTGCTTTTCTTCCTGCTTCTGCATAGGATTCAAGCAAATTCAGGATATCCATTTCAGTTAACTCTTCAGGAACTTCTCTGTGTATAGGCGATTGTATAGGAGAGGGGGCGACAGATGGTACGCCATTCATTTGTGAATAGGCATATCGACCAGCATGAAAAAGTTGCGCAGCAATGCGTCCGTTTGCCGCGTGGACACTTTCTGTTAATCGTCTCATCACTCGAAGATCATCTTCCCGATAAAATCCTAAAAAATGGTGCCCTCCATCACCTTCGGGAGACACTGAAATTCCGCCCGTTACGATGAGACCTGGTCCATTATCTCCTGACCGTTCAGTATAAAAGGAGATAAGAGCATCCTCATGTTCCTTACTTCCTTCCATGCCAAGGTGCATGGACCCCATCATGACTCGGTTTGGTAGTGTTAATCGTCTTAATTGAATAGGTTCAAATAGTTTTTCCCATTTCATTTACCATTCACCACACTTCTTCGTTTTGAACACATTTCGATGAATGGTCATTCATTTCCTGTAAAGAAAGCGCTTTTTTATTTATTTTTTTTATGAGTAACGATGATAAGACGTCAAAAAAGAGCGCCACGGCGCTCTTTCTAGGCATGTCTTTTAGTTTTTCTTAAAGGCGACGAGAAGTCCACCTTCTCCCGCGTATGTTCCAATAAGTGGACCCATAGTAGAAAGGATCACTTGTTTAAACGGATAGCGTTCTTGAATTTGTTCGATCAATGCTTTCGCTTTGTCTTCGCAGTTACTATGAGCAACCGCAATTACTTTATCTTCCAAGTTATGGCCATAGTCTCCGATTTTTTGAATGAATTGACGAACGGCTCGTTTATTACCACGAATTTTATCAAGCACTTCAAGCGATTCCATCGTCATCACTTGCTTTCATAAGTAGCTTAATATTTAGGGCAGAAGCAATCGTTCCTCTTACTCGATCAAGACGTCCTCCCTTGATAACGTTCTCAAGGGTGTCTAGTAAAAACATCGTAAGGGTATCTTCAGTATAGTCATTTGCTTGTTCGACAATAGAATCAAAGCTTGCCCCATCGCGCGCCATCTCTGCAGCATGATAAACGATAATCCCAAGACCGGAAGAAGCTGTTTTAGAGTTGATTACTTCTATCTTTCGATCAGGGTGTTCCTCATGGAACATTCGTTTCGCCAGAACAGCGTTATCATACGTACTACTAAGTGCTCCAGAAAGCGCGATAACAAGAATATCGTCTTCCGGACTTGCTTCTTCAAATTTTGTAAGAAAGTCCTGGGGTGATGGGGCAGAAGACTTAGGAAGTTCTTTCGATTTTTTTAGTTTTTGATAGAAAGTCGGTGTATCAAGATCGACTCCAGCTTTGTATTCTTCATCACCGAAGAGAAGGTTGAGTGGAACGACCGTTACGTTCAATTCAGTTAGCAGTTCTTCAGGGAAGTCAACACTGCTGTCAGTAATGATTCGAGTTGCCATACAATTACCCCTTTTTCATTATTACCCGCATCCAGGTATTACGTCTATTGTACCACGCTTTCATGCCTAATCGACCGGAAGATATTTCTCATGGATGAAGAGTGAAATGGACAGCCTAATAAAAAGATTTTTGAGAGGTGAGAACGAAATGACAATCATTCAACTAGGCTATGTAGCCATGAGTACAGAACTTATAAATAGCTCTCCGTCTCAGACGATGACTTACGCTCAATTTCAGAAAATCAAAAACAAAGAGGCCGCGATACGTAAGCTCGAACGAATCGCTAAATCAAATCTTGAAAATTGCCTCAGACTTTTAAAGCATAACAAAGGGAATGACATTCATTTCTTTCGACTAAGTTCACGCTTAATTCCTCTTGCCAACCATGAGGCACTCGAAGGATGGGACTATTTAACCCCACTAAAGAAAGAATTAAAAGAATTAGGTGAGTTTGCAAGAAAAGAAAAAATGAGGATTGACTTTCACCCTGATCACTTTGTGTTACTGAATTCTCCTAAAAAAGAAATTCTACAGGCTTCTGTTCAAACGCTCGCATTGCACGTCAGGCTTCTTGAAAGTATGGGGAATCGATTCGACTCATCGGTGTGTACTTCATGTGGGCGGTGGTTATGATGACAAAGAATTGTCTCTAGAGCGCTTTATCCATAATTGGATGTATACCCCAAAGAAAATACAAGAAACCATTATTTTAGAGAATGATGACACGACATTTACTCTATTGGACACCCTTTATTTATGCGAGAAACTAAATGTTCCGATGGTTTTTGACTATCATCACCACCTGGCTTGTCATGAAACGAAAGAGTGGGAAGCGCACTGGGGGAGAGTGGTAGATACGTGGCGAAACTCTCCACTCCCTGTGAAGATGCATATTTCATCACCTAAAAGTGAACAAGAATTTCGAAGTCATGCTGATTATGTAGATGTTGATTGGTTTTTCTCCTTCTTAAATAGCGTAAAAGGAAGTACCGGTCAAATCGATTGTATGATTGAAGCAAAGCAAAAGGATGCGGCTTTATTTCAATTAATGGAAAACATTAAGAAACGGAGCGATATCGAGCTCATTGACGCTTCCACATTTAAAATAAAGTAAAACCGGGCCTGCAGGCCCGGTTTTATTCTGTGATTTTTTTGCTTCTTTGTTTCGTTGAAGGTTTTGTTTCATTGGCATGCTCTACTGCCTGAGAGAGTTCTTTCTTCATGCCACGCTTTTTTTCCTTTGCCATAAAATCTCCTCCTTACATGAGCTTAGCGTGTCCGTTCTATCGGGTTTTATCCTAATCTTGGAGGGGCTATTCATTTCATGTAGATGTTTCCTATTCCGTCACTCAGTCAAAAGGTGTAGAAATTTCGCAAGGATACAGGACTTATTCAGTAGCTCTTTCTACAACGAATCCCCGAAGCCTACTTTTCCTTGTCTCGATAAACTAGAAATAGGAAAAAGAAAGGGGAGGAAAGAATGATAGAGAAAACGGTGATGATTACAGGAGCGTCCAAAGGACTTGGGAAAGCACTCGCATTTTCTTTTGCTGATGCAGGCTACCGCCTTTCAATTTGTGCAAGGGGAGAAAAGGAGCTCTTACAAGTGAGAGATGCCTTGATTGGAAAGGGTGCAGAAGTGATCGCGATCGTTGCAGACGCGTCAAAAACAGAAGAAGTTGAACGGTTCGTTTCGATTACGGAGCATGCTTATGGAAATATTGATGTTCTTATCAATAACGCATCTTACCTAGGCCCATCTCCAATTCCGTCTTTACTGGATTATTCGCCAATTGAATTTAGAGAAGTCATGAGGGTCAATGCTGAAGGGCCGTTTCTTGTAACGAAACGCGTCCTACCTGGAATGATCCGAAGGAAAAAAGGATCCATCATTAATGTTACTTCGGAAGCTGGAGGCACAGGCTATGCAGGATGGGGCGCATATGGTATTTCAAAATTTGCGCTTGAAGGTATGACAGAGACGTGGGCTGATGAGTTAAGTGGGTCAGGCGTTCGAGTAAATATGGTCGATCCCGGTGAAATGGACACAGAGATGCATGAGAAAGCAGTACCAGATTGTGATTATTTACTGGAACGACCTGAGAATGTAACAAATGTCTTTCTTCATTTAGCGGAATCGAATGATACAGGTGTGAGAGTGGAAGCTCAACGCTTAAAGGATGGTGATGGATCTTGATGGGAAACCGTTTTTGCTTACCTGAAGTGCTTCACGCGAATGTCCCGCCTGAACATCGATCTGGATGTAGAGACGATGTTCGGATGATGGTTCTAGATGGAGAAGAAGTAAGGCACACTCAATTTCACGAGCTAGGTTCATTCTTGCATGAAGGAGATGTTCTCGTCTTCAATGATAGTCGTACGTTGCCTGCGGAATTAAAGGGAGTTACCGAAAAAGGAGAGAAAATGGTTATCCGGCTTGCGAGAAGGATAAGCGATAAGAAGTGGGCTGTTATTGTAGCTGAAGGTGTAGCAGAAAGTGGCAAAACGATTTGGTTTTCGAAATCATTATGCGCCTTGATTGGGAAAAATGCGGGAGCTTATGATCATTTATCTTTTTCAAAAGGAGGAACGGAACTACTAAATGATATTTATCAAATTGGAGAGCCAATTCGCTATGAATATATTCATGAGCCATGGCCACTTGAAGTGTATCAAACGGTTTATAGTTCGGCTCCTGGTTCTGTAGAGATGGCTTCTGCTGGTCGAGCGTTTACATGTAAAATGCTTTTTGAATTAGAAGCATTGGGTGTGAATCTTGTCTACCTTACACTTCATACTGGAATAAGTGACTTGCTTCAGGAGAATTGGTCTCCAAATCCATATGAAAATTGGGAAGAATATACGATTCCTAAAAAAACGGCACACACTGTAAATAAAGCAATAAAAGAGGGACGGAGAGTTATCGCAGTGGGAACAACCGTTGTTCGTGCTCTTGAGTCTGCATTTGATACTGAAGTGAACTCAGGTAAAGGGTGGACAAACCTATACATACGTTCCCAAACGAAACTTCAGGCTGTTCATGGACTACTCACTGGTTTTCATGAACCAGAAGCTAGCCATTTAGATATGCTTTCTGCTTTTGTATCAAAGGAAAAGTTGGATAAAGCCTATGAGATCGCCATACAAGAGAAGTATCTCTGGCATGAGTTTGGTGATGTTAATCTAATACTAGGAGTGAGTAAATGAGGTTTCATCACGCTGCGATTAACGTACTTGATCTCCAAACGTCGGTTTCTTTCTATGAGAAATTAGGTTTTACTAAGGTAGAGACGTATTGTTCGAATGAGGAAAGGGCAGCATTTCTAAAGAAAAATGGGATGATGGTAGAACTGATTGAAGAGGTAACAACACGAAGTCTTCCGGTCAGGCTATCTGGTCACCTTGCTTTTGAAATAGATCATCTTGAGCGGTTTTTACGAGAATACAGAACAGTGTTTACTAAAGTAGAGCGCTACACGCTACACGGAACACAGGTCGCTTATGCTATTGGCCCGAATGGAGAAGAGGTCGAATGGATTGAAAAAATGCGGCTATCAAATAATGAGCCGCATTAGGATAAATAGGTGGTGATGGCTTGATAACATGCCTGTTTATAGGAACGATGCTGGGCGTAATCTCCTGTCATCATCCATTGAATCATGTACCCATCAATCATCGTACGAATGGCACGACTAGCCGTTTCAAAATCGTTGATGACAAAGACATTTTCTTTTCTCGCCTGGGTTAAAATCTCCTTAGAAATAGAAGCGCAATTTTGGTAAAAGCGTGCGTTAATTTCACGGTAACGGTTGTTCTTTGTAGCCTGTGCTAGAAAATCTAAATAAACACGGTAGAATTTTTCGTTTTCTTCAGGACTCACAAAGACGGTATTAATATAAGCTTGAAGCATCTCCTGGACAGAAGTTTCTTTTTCAACCGCTTCTTTTTCTTTCTTATATATTCGTTCCGTAATTTGAGCGAGAAGATGCGCAAGAACGTCCTCTTTATTTTCGAAATAATAATTCGGGACGCCTTTACTTACATTGGCATAATTCGCAATATCTTGTAGTGTCACAGCTTCGTAACCTTTGTCAGAAACGGCTTGATAAGCTGCTTTAATGATTTGTTGTCGCTTCAACTCTGCTTTACGATTCATTGTATTCCTCTCCTTACTGAGCTTATTATACATAAATTTGATGTATGGTTAAAGAATTCAGATTAATTGACCGGTCAGAATAATTTCTGTTAAGCTTGTTCCGAAAGAGAGCTTAAGGAGGAGTTTGAAAATGGATAAATTTAAAGCGTTAGTAGTCGACAAAATTGAAGACGATACACGAATAGCGGTTCAGGAACGAATGAAGGAAGACCTTCCTGAAGGTGACGTACTAATCAAAGTGCATTATTCAAGCGTAAATTATAAAGACGGATTAGCAGCACATCCAAAAGGCAATATCGTAAAAAACTATCCCCATGTTCCAGGAATTGACTTAGCCGGTGTTGTAGCTGAATCGGATCATCCAGATTGGCAGGAAGGCGACCGAGTCATTGTTACAAGCTATGAGCTAGGTGTCTCTCATTACGGTGGCTTTAGCGAATATGCTAGAGTAAAATCTGACTGGATTGTCCCACTACCTGATGGGCTGTCTCTTAAAGAAGCAATGGTATACGGTACAGCAGGGTTCACTGCAGCACTTTCTGTTTATCAGCTCGAACAGGCAGGAGTTACTCCTGAAAAAGGAACGGTTCTTGTAACGGGTGCTACTGGTGGAGTAGGAAGTATGGCCGTTGCTATTCTTGCGAAAAAAGGCTATGAAGTAGCCGCAAGCACAGGGAAAGAATCTGAGCATAACTATTTAAAAGAGTTAGGTGCAACAACGATTGTTAGTAGAGAAGAAGTCGCACCAGAAGGATTTAAACCAATTGGGAAGCAGAAATGGGCAGGCGTCGTTGATCCAGTGGGAGGAGATACGCTGGCGGCAGTTCTAAGTAATACGATGTACGGCGGTGCTGTGGCTGTTAGTGGTCTGACAGGTGGTCCTAAGGTTCCAACGACCGTGTTTCCATTTATATTAAGAGGGGTTAATTTACTTGGAATTGATTCTGTTTACTGCCCGATGGAAAAGAGAAAAGAAATTTGGAAGAAAGCCGCTGATGAATACAAGCCGTCTGAGCATCTTGAGGCAATACAAAACGAAATTACGCTTGACGAACTACCTGATGTATTACGAAATATTTTAAAGGGAAAAGTTCGTGGAAGAACAATTGTTGCGTTTTAAAAAAAGGAGGCAGAGCATCGCTCTGCTTCCTTTCTTTTTGTAAGCTAAGGTTTCACTCTACAAACCGTTAGTCCATCACATAGGGGAAGGAGCATCCCTTCCACTCTTTCATCTGACGCGATTTGCTTGTTAAATGTACGTATCGCTTCGACACTTTCACTTGTGTCATTTTCATCCATAACCTTGTCACCTTGAAGTGTGTTATCTGCTACGATTACCGCTCCTGGTGTAGCTAATTTTAACGCTGCTTGAAAGTAATTTGGATAATTTACTTTATCAGCATCAATAAAGAAAAAGTCATACTGCTGCCCAGCGCTATGTAAAGAATCCATGTTTTGGAGGGCGGGACCAATGACATATTTTACTTTGTCGCCAAGGCCTGCTCGAGTCAAGTTATCTTTGGCTACATTTGCATACGATTCTTCTAATTCAAGAGAAGTTAATGAGCCTTCTTTATCAAGTGCGCTAGCAAGCATTATTCCACTATAGCCGCCAAGGGCTCCAATTTCCATTACGTTTCGAGGCTTGGCTATGTGGACAAGTAAAGAGAGAAAGCGTCCAACCTCTGGTTTAACTGAGATAGCAGGCATACCATTTCTACGAATACTTTCATTGACTGAGTGCAGTGCTTCGTCTTCATTTCCGAATAGGTGTTGAATATACTCATCGTGGTTACGTGCCAAGCGGATTCTCATCCTTCCTATTATAAATGGATTCGTACTCATTGTTATGCAGGGAATGGTGACTGTCAAGGTTAAACTTGTCCATTTGGAGCAACACAGAAAGGACGAGTGATCATGAATCGAACATCCTTCAATAGATATGGTGAGGAGTAAAGTACTATAAGGAGAAACGATACTTGGGAAAGTAGGAAACAAATCAGCCTAATAATCCTACGAAAGTTATTGGTATTTCCCAATACCCCCTTGACGAATTGTTTGTTAAACTAGTAATAACAGCAAGGATCGGTTGTTAACATCTATCCTTTTTCCTATTTGCCTCAATGGAAAAAGGCAGCTGATTATGAAGGGAGAGTTTAGGATGCCGTTTGAGCAAGGGAACAAAGCACTAAAATCTGATGGACATAAGCGCACCCAAACATCTGAGCGGGTCAATGTACCCAAACTACCAATTGCAAGTGAAGAAGGTTTTTCAAATGTTGTGAGGGACTCAAACCAAAACTACTGGTTCACCAAGCAACTTTCGCCTAACCATGTCGAGGTTTATGTCTTTGTTCACAGCCTTGCTCAATTGAGAACGTTCCAAGTAAATGGCAAACCAAGTTTTTATGAATACCCTGAAACTATTTGCATCGCTTGTGAGGGCGAAGAATGGAACGGGTGGATTTATGAATTTTCAAAGCAAGATCCACGCATAACGCATCAGTGGCATGTGAATGGAATCTTTTGTGATTTGAAACGAAGAGGGAACCAACTTCTTGTATCCTCCTATCATGTGGAAGGGGATGAAGCCCTTTTAACAACGTTTGATGATTCTGGTAAAAAAGTGATTCCCTTAGAAACCGGTTATTCGCCAGTAAACATGATGGTAGCTGAAGAAGGCATTTATGTTGCTGCTTTATCGATTTCTGCTTCTTACCAGGATCAAGTCCTTCTTCTTGATGATACGTACCAGGTTAAACATACCTTTAAGCTCGATTTCTCTCCACGAACCATTCATTCCTGGAACGGTTATTTAATCGTTCATGGCATTAATAGAAGAACTGGGAAGAGTGATCAGCTTGTGTACATCTGTTCAAAAACAGGATGTCAGGAAAAGTTCCCAATTCCAAGTGGTGAGCTTGTTCAATGCTCAGATCAACATTTAACTTTTTATCATGCAGAAACGAAAATATTATCTGTATGGGATCATCAACAAAGAGAAATCATCAGTATGAGAGAGTCTGAACGCCCTTCTTTAACAAAGCATTTTTAATCAGTATGAATGAAGCTTGAGCTGAAAAAGCTCAAGCCTTTTTTAATTTGAATCCACTTCTCCCAATAATATTTTTATTTCTCACTCATTTAAAGCAGAGGAATAGAAGGAGAAACTTAAGAATGATATAATTATTTAAATAAACTCAAGTTTAATCATAGAAAGTGAGGAAACGAATGCGACTGGAACCTTCTAAGCGAATTGATCCTAAAGGACTAAAAGTATGGCAAATTACAGGCGGTTTTTTTTCTTTATTTGCCATTGTTCTTTTAAGTGGACTATTCGTTGTTCATTTCATCGTTCGCCCTCTGCCTATATGGAGCTTAGCGATCGGTTGCGTACTCGCTCTTCTATTTGTCATTCTTCAAACATGGCTACTACCAAAGCTTCGTTGGAAAAAGTGGAGATACGAGGTGACTGAACACGAAATTGAGCTGAAACACGGCGTCATTATTGTGAAGCGCACGCTAATTCCAATGGTTCGCGTTCAGCATGTTGATACAAGACAAGGGCCATTGCTTAGAGCCTATCGTCTCTCATCCGTTACCATTTCTACTGCGGCTACGACACATGAAATTCCAGCACTTTCTAACGACATTGCTGATGAATTACGAAATCGTATTTCGGTTCTTGCAAGGGTGGCGGAAGAAGATGTCTGAGAAAAAGCACCTGCACCCAGTAGCAATGCTGTTATCAGTAATAAGGTATGCCAGAGAAGCTGCCCTTCCGCTCATTTTTTTCGTATTTGTAGGAGGCGGGAACGGTTATTCCTGGTGGCACTTTGTCATCATTGGACTAATGCTCCTATTTACCGTAGGAAATGGAATCCTTAGTTGGATCTTTTATACATATCAAGTTGAACATGATGAGTTAAGAATCCATCAGGGGTTTATATTCCGTAAAAAGAGATTCATACCTAGAGAAAGAATACAATCCATCGATTTATCACAAGGTATCATCCAGCGAGCATTTGGACTCGTGAAAGTTCAAATTGAAACCGCTGGGGGCGGTGGAGAACCCGAAGTGGTGTTATCAGCTTTAACACGAGCCAATGCTGAATCACTGAGAAGTGAGCTTTCCCTAAAACGTAATGCTATAACGAATAATGTAGTAGAAGAAAGAGAAGAACAGTCACTTACTTATCGGCTTTCAGGGCGTGAATTATTGATAACTGCGTCAACTTCTGGTGGAATTGGAGTTGTTCTTTCTTTTGTAGCGGCAATATCTTCTCAAGTAGATGATTTTATACCAGAATCGTTTCTACGAAAGTGTTACAGAGCGAGTAATGGATGCGACTGTGCCATTGCTATTAGTTGCAGTTGCCTTCTTCCTCCTGATATCATGGTTTCTCTCGGTCATTGGGACAGTCCTAAAGTACGGTGGTTTCGTTTTGACACGTCAAGGTGATGACTTAATCATCAACCGAGGAATTCTTGAAAAGCGCCAGCTAACCATTCCTGTTCATCGTATTCAGGCGATTCGCATTGTGGAAGGACTGCTACGCCAGCCATTTGGATATTCAGTGCTATACGTAGAAAGTGGCGGGGGCGGTGGAAAAGAAGAACAATTCTCAACAATCCTATTTCCGCTGGTGAAACGAAAACGAGTGAAAACATTATTAGGGGAAATCCTACCTGAGATGGCCATTCATGAAGAATGTTCTTCCTTACCAGTAAGAGCAAGAAAACGTTATATGTTTCGCTTTCTGCTACCGGTTTTAGTTCCAGTAGGGATTGTGAGCTATCTTGTACCATATGGTTCCTATTCACTCGTATTGTTGCCAATCTGCTGCGTTGCTGGTTTTGTTCATTATCGTGATGCGGCATGGGGCGTAACGAAAGATGTGGCTTTACTGCAATTTAGACAAATTTCAAAAACGCGTGTATATGTTCCGAGAAAGAACATTCAATCAATGGAGTTAGATACCACGTTTCTTCAACATCCTAAGGAATTAACGACAGTGAAAGTATCAATCTTATCAAGCTTTGCTGGGAAACAATTCAAAGTGAAAGATATTGAACAAGCAAACGGAGAAGAACTTCTAAATTGGTATTCTTACCGTTCTTATAAAAATACAAACATTAAGGAATAACTTTTACGTAAGGAGGGTATATATGTACATTGTTAATTCAGTCATAAATGTACCAGAAGAGAAAGTAGACGAAGTAATTGCCATCTACCAGAAACGGTCAAGGAAGGTGGACGAATTTGAAGGGTTTGAATCTTTTCGACTTCTTCAAAACGACAGCAAGCCTTCAGAACTTACGGTTCAAATGAAATGGCAGACTAAAGAATCCTTTCTAGCATGGATTAAAAGTCCTTCCTATAAAGAAATTCATGATCTTGAGAAGAAATATCCTGATCAGGAACTGGCAGCCATTAAACCAAAGGTTTCACGATTTAAGGTTGTGGCAGAATGATGAGTCAGCTTGATGAGATCATTGACCGGGTCGTTGAAGGAATTTATCGTGATATGCCGGGGCTATTAGAAAGATTTGGAGAACAGGGTCGAGTGAAATGTCGTGAAGACAACTATCATCATATAAAGCATTTAAATTCAGCCCGTAATCTAAATTCTGATGAATTCTTTGTTGATTATGCACTATGGTTAAATAACATATTAACAGTAAGAGGAATGAAAACCGAGCACTTAATTGATAATTTTAAGCGCCTGGAGATTGAAATAAGTGCAGCTGAACCCTTTGAAGAAAAGGAAGATTATCTCTGCACACTGAAAAAAGGAATGGCAGAGCTTGAAGAACTTACAGTCGAAAGTTCTTCTTACACAAAGAGGTGAGCATGTGACGATCGATATAAAAAGGTTAACAGATGATTTTCTTGATGGTGACCAGGATCAAGCTTGGGAAAGAATCATAGAGCAGCCTGAACTCATGGCAAATACCCATCTAACCTTTGAAGTTCTTACGAAAGCCATGCAACGGGTTGGAAAGCTGTGGGAAGAAAATGAAATTTCAGTTGCAGACGAGCATTTAGCTACAACCACGTGTGATTATGTTCTTTCGCGTTATGCGCATTATAGAAAAATTACGAATAAAAATGAAGATGGTCCAAAAGCCCTTTTTCTATGTATTGAGCAAGAACAACATTATTTAGGGTTAAAGATGATATCACTGCTTTTTCAAGAGTATGGATGGCAAACGAAGCTTTTTGGAGCTAATTTACCTCTTGAGTATGCTTTGGATAAAACGGAGAAATGGGGCGCAACTGTTGTTGGTATATCAGTAGCAATTTTGTATCATGCTGAGCGCCTGAATCGGTATGTTACAGAACTTGAAGCGTTGAAAAACCCACCTGAGGTCTTAGTAGGAGGGAGGCTTACTTCACTTTACAACCTGTCTCAATATTGTTCGAAACATACAACGTTGGTACCTGATCTCTATCATGTTCGTCAATGGTTGGAAGAGAGGAAAGGGAGTATGAATAATGTTCGATATAAATGATCATCCACTCCCTGCTTTTATGGTTGATGAAGATCTCAACATTCTTTCGCAATCAAAGCTTGCAACGGAAGCTTTTTCTGCACGCTCTTCTTTTTTAGAGTTAGTTGATCAAGATAGTCGTAAAAAAGCTAGTAAAATCTTGAACCCGCTTCTTAAAGAAGCAGAGGTAGAACTGGTCATGGGAACTGCTCAGTCTCCTTATACCTTGTTTCAAGTTTATGCAAAATGGTCATCGAATGGAAGCGGGCAGTTAATTTGTGTCAGGCAAGATGAGCGGTTGGAAAAGCTGTCAGAAGCGTTGCAGAAACAGCAAGAAAGGCTTGCGGATACGAACTTTGATTTGCTGGATAAAAAGGAAGAGCTTGAAGCAGCTTTAGTGAAAGTGAAAAAGCTCTCAAGTCCGTTCCTGCCCATTTCATCCTCACTTGGAATCATTCCATTGTTTGGTGAACTAGATGAAAATCTCTTTCATGTGAATGCCCATCATCTGTTGCAGACGCTTCAAGATGGAAATTATGATCGAGTCATTCTAGATTTTAGTGGTGTGGGTGAAGTGCAACCAAGTGGTGTTGTTGGGCTTCTTTCTTTTTGTAGTATGCTTGATGTTGTAGGTGTCTCGCCAGTTTTATGTGGCATTAAACCAATACACGCTCAGCATCTAGCAAAACATGACTTTGAATTGAATCAGCACTTTGACGTGACAGGGAATTTGAAAAACGCAGTAACGTATTATTTAACTGATTCATCCATATAAAAGACCAGTGATGAAGGGATTCATCACTGGTCTTTTAAAATGTTTTCTCATAAATAGCGTGCAATAAAGCCGAGTATGACAAGTGCAATAAAAATACCCCA
This sequence comes from Bacillus sp. RAR_GA_16, assembly GCF_020165985.1. GTDB lineage: Bacteria > Bacillota > Bacilli > Bacillales > Guptibacillaceae > Guptibacillus. The sequence goes on along the minus strand of NZ_JAIUKZ010000015.1, from coordinate 722,393 downwards.
AATGATTTTTCCCCCACTAGAAGAACCGGTTCGAATTTTTCTCTTTTGCCATCGATTCGGTTTGAAACGAATCTCACCACTATCTGCTGTACGCCTAACGCGAATGATGCCGCGATTAATAAAAGGTTTTGCACTAATTAAGAGGATAGGTGCAAGTGCAGCCCCGCCAATAAAGCCGAAAAGGTGCCCAAGAATATTAATGTTAGGACTAATGAATGTCATAACGAGCCCAATGCCAAGAATCATTAGAATAAGCTGAGAATTTGCCTGATCAATTAATTCTTTGCGATAAAAGGCCATATAAAAATAGATTCCAAATAGGCCAAAGATTGCCCCAGAAGCGCCAACATGACTGAAATTACTACCCTGTAAGTAGAACGTGGCGATATTTGCAATAATTCCAGCTCCAAAATACCCAATCAGGAATTTGCCTTTACCAAGCATTTGCTCGAGAGCGGGTCCGAAAAGGTAAAGTGAAAAGGAGTTAAAAAGAACATGTGCAAATCCACCATGTAGGAAAATAGGAGTGACTAGTCTCCAGTACTCCCCTAGTTCAATGGCTCGATTGTAACCGACCCCAAGTCTTAAAATGGAGTATGCGCCAAATACGTTTATGAGAATAAAGAGGAGGATATGTATACCAATAAGTATGGAGATGATAGGATAATAACGAATAAATGAGCGAAAATCTTCATTTCGAACAAACATAAATCAACCACCTTTCTTGGAAAGTGAAGTGTTGCCCGTTTATATTAAATGGATAGGGTTATTTCTTATTTAGTTTAGCATAGCCAAAGTAAAAATCTCTATTGAAAACATTATGCTAACTTTAAAGGATATAGTACGAAGGAGTTTTGACATGATTGTAGGAACAGGGATCGATATGATTGAGCTTGATCGCATAAAAAAAGCCGTTCAACGAAATGGTTCGTTTCCGAAACGCATTTTAACAGAAAGCGAGTTAAGTACCTTTCACTTACTAAAGGGGCAGCGTAGCATTGAATTTCTAGCGGGTCGCTTTGCTGCTAAGGAGGCTTATGCAAAAGCTAGAGGGACGGGGATTGGTTCACTCAGCTGGCAAGATATTTGCGTGCAAAAGTCTGCAGAAGGTGCACCTTATATCGAATCTAAAGTGAAAGATGAGAGAGTACATGTTTCCATTTCACATACGAAGCAGCATGCTATCGCGCAGGTCATTATTGAATGCTCGTCAAGCTAGTCTGCATATGAAGGAGACTTGCCTCATATAATTTACCACGGTCAGGAGGGACCTGTTGTGAGAATCGTATCCGGAGAAGAAATGTATGAAGCGGACCGGTTTGCCATGGAGGAGATCGGGATAGACGGTGCCATGTTGATGGAGAATGCAGGAAAATCTTTATTTGAAGCAATAAAAAGCAAGCTTCATAAAAATGAACGAATCGCTCTATTAGTTGGCACAGGTAATAATGGAGGCGATGGGTTTGTGCTTGGGAGATATCTAAAAGAACACGGATATCTTGTGGACCTTTGGTTAATCCCACCAGAATCTAAAATTAAAGGGGATGCAAAAACCCATTTTCAAATTTATCAAAATCTCCATTACACGTGGATGCCGTATGAAGATGGAAAAGAGTTTAAAGACAAACTTCCACAATATGGCGTGATCATTGATTGCTTATTAGGATTAGGGCTATCTGGGCCTGTTCGTTCCCCATATGATGATGCAATTAAGACAGTAAATGCCTCATCTGCAAAAGTCTTATCAGTTGATCTGCCAAGTGGACTACAGGCGAATGGGGGATACGATGAGGAAAGTGATCCCATTCATGCTGATGTCACGTATACCATCCAATGCCCAAAACTAGGAGCCTTTTATTATCCTGATGCCGATTTTTATGGAGTATTAGAGGTAATTGATATTGGTATTCCTCAAGTGGCTTTTTCATCTTATCATCGAGCACTCTGGCAAAAGCCAGATGTCCATCGCACGCTTTCTGATCGAGCGGCATCCTCACACAAAGGAAGCCATGGAAAAGGTCTGGTGATTGGCGGATCAAGAGGAATGGTTGGCGCACCAATTATGACAGCGAAAGCAGCTTACCGAAGCGGGGCTGGTTTAATACAGGCATCTGTACCGGAAGAGATTCTTTCGATGGCAGCAGGTTCTGTAGTTGAAACGATCTTTCAGGGATGGCCTTCTCATAATGGATTCTTTTCTGGCGAAGTCTCAGAGGACCTTTCCTCTTTTGACGGGATTGCAGTTGGACCAGGTCTTGGAAGGCAACGAGGGTGTAAACAAATCGTCGAATCAACGCTAGAAACGGACTCACTTCTCGTTTTAGATGCAGATGCTTTGTACCACTTAACGGAATTAAAGGATCGCCTTAAAACAAGAAAGGCGCCAACTGTATTGACGCCTCATCCTGGAGAGATGGCCAGGTTAACAGGACTGTCAATAAAAGAAGTGCAAAGCAAGCGTTTTGATATATCGCAAGCATTTGCAAAAAAGTATGGTGTTTATCTTGTTTTAAAAGGTCCATATACGATTGTGACTACCCCGACTGGAAGTCAGTACGTAAATACTACAGGTAATCCTGCTCTTGCTAAAGGAGGATCTGGTGATGTATTAACAGGCATGATCCTTGCCTTTGTTATGCATAGCTCCTCTGTTCAAGAAGGAATCAGCAATGCCGTTTATCTACATGGCCAATCTGCAGATACTCTGGTGCAAACAGCTCATTCAACTCTCGATGTACTGGCAACAGACGTCATTGCTACGATACCAACCGTTCTGCATTCATTTCTTAAGAAACATCACGGATAGGTTTTTCACCATACAGGAACCTTCTTTGTCGTTTTAAATGAGGCAAAGGAGTTGGGGATAGCGTGAAAAAGTTCGGTTCAGTTTTACTAATTGGCATATTGATGCTTGTGGCTCTTGCAGGTTGTGGTCAAAAAAGCCAAGAAGACGTTGTGAATGCGCTTGATAAGAAACTGAACGAAATGGAAGGTTACAAGGTTAATGCGAAAATGACCCTTGAAACAGGGGAAGAACCACAGCGTTATGATGTTGAGATATGGTACCAGAAGCCATCCTTTTACCGCGTGGAGTTAAAAAATGAATCCAAAGAGCAAAGTCAAATCATCTTACGGAACGATGAAGGTGTCTTTGTTCTAACGCCAGCCTTAAACAAAAGTTTTCGTTTCCAAAGTGATTGGCCAGAGAATGGAAGTCAAGCCTATCTTTATAACACACTCGTGCAGGATATTTTAAATGATTCTGGAGCGAAATTTGAAGCGAAAGAAAACGATTATGTGTTTACGACGAAAACGAATTATCAGAATAAGAACTTATCAACGCAATCCATTCAATTAAACAAAAAAGACCTTGCACCAGAAAAAGTGACGATCATGAATCAGGATCAAAAACCTCTTGTTGATATTGAATTTTCGAATATGAAATTCAATGCTTCATTTGACAAAGGCGCATTTGATATGGAACGAAACATGACCGCTGCTCAGCTAGAGGTGCCAGTTCTTGCGACAACAAACGAACCATTTGAAGTCGTGTACCCAATGTATGAGCCACAAGGAACAGGTCTAACAGACGAGAAAGAAGTGGCAACAAACAAAGTGATGCTAAGCTTTACTGGTGAAAAATCATTTACCTTAATAGAAGAAAAAAGTGAAGCTGCCCTTGAAACGAGTGCTCCTGTTAGCGTCAGTGATGGCCAACCAGTTGACTTAGGCTTCACAATGGGAATTATGACAGATACGACTGTGTCCTGGCACCATAACGGGGTTGATTTCTTCCTTGCATCTAATGATTTATCTCAGGAAGAAATGGCAGCAGTGGCAAGATCGGTGTACGGCATGACAGAAATTAAATAATACTTCAGTGAGGTTCAGCTATGATTAATGGCTGGACCTTTTTTGAAAAGGAGATGGTCCATACGTCGTAATCCTTTCAAAAACTTCCAGCGCTTGTCGGACCAAAACAAGACGCTTGCGCTTTCTTGTCTAGCTCCAGCGTCTATCCCCTCGAGGTCTTAAGCCAAATCTCATTGTGGTAAAAACCACCACATTGAGATTCGTCTTAAGCTGGTCGGGGATAAACAAGACGCTTGCGCTTTTCTTGTCTAGCTCCAGCGTCTAGTTCCTCAAGTCGCTTCAGCATTTGACCAGAACACAAAGAGCGTGTTCCGATCAAATGCTTCCAGCGCTTGTCGGAACAAAACAAGACGCTTGCGCTTTTCTTAAAATCTCCTAAAATAGAGGGCAGAGTGTATTGTTGTGGGAGGAAGTTGGAATGGACAATCAAGTGTATTATCGGGGTACTTGGGCTGAAGTAGATCTAGGTGCTATTGAACAGAATATAAAGTCATATCAACGATACGTATCAGATGATGTTGCAGTGATGGCTGTTGTGAAAGCTAATGGCTATGGTCATGGGGCTGTGGCTGTGGCGGAGAAAGCGTTAAAGGCCGGAGTAGAATATTTAGCAGTTGCAATTTTAGATGAAGCCATTGCATTACGAGAAGCAGGTATAGAAGCTCCAATTCTTGTATTGGGATGGGTTCCTCCAATCTATGCGAAAATAGCGGCTACAAATAATATTACTCTAACCGTTTTTCAAGAGAAATGGTTGGAGGAAGCCTCGATTGTATTGGATGACATGCTTCTGAATATTCATCTTAAGATCGACACTGGAATGGGGAGACTTGGAATAAAGAGCGAAAAGGAAGCTAAACGTCTAATCGACAGTTTGGCCTTATCACCTTCTTTTCAAGTTGAAGGGGTTTACACACACTTTGCAACTGCAGATGAGCCTGAAAACTCTTTTATGGAAGATCAGATAGAGAGATTTGAAACAATGGTTTCTTATCTTAAGCAGTACGGCTTGCAACCGAGGTGGATTCATCTCGGAAACAGTGCTGGCGCTATCCGATCTCCAAAACGAGTCGGAAATTTAATACGACTGGGCATCGCGATGTATGGTTTAAGTCCTTCTCAGGAAATGAAGTCAATTCAAACCTTTGAATTAAAGCCTTCGTTTTGTCTTTACAGTCAGATTGTGCATGTGAAAGAGATGAGAGAAGGAGAGCCAATTAGCTATGGTTCTACTTATCGTTCCTCAGAAGGGGAATGGATTGGAACGATCCCTATTGGATATGCTGATGGATGGATACGCAAGCTTAGTGAAGCGTATGTTTTGGTGAACGGGGAGCGTGCTCCAATCGTTGGACGAATTTGTATGGATCAATTGATGGTTCGCTTACCTTCGAAAGTAAAGGTCGGTACGAAAGTGACGTTGATTGGGAAAGAGGGTTCAGAAGAAATTACAATAGATGACATTGCTGAGCGACTTGACACGATAAACTATGAAATTCCTTGTATAATCGGACCGCGTGTTCCGAGACTTTTTCATGAAAATGGAGAAAAAAAAGGCGTAATGAATACAATTTTAAAAAAATAGTAAAATAAAAGAAGGATTTTGCAAGAATATGATGAAATAGTCTTGTGGAAAGTTGTTTTGCAATGCGTCCCGTGCAATGGTAAGATTAATGGTGGAATACAATATGAGTAGCAGTGCTTCGGAGGTGTATGTTTGTGTCAGAGGCAAACAAAAAATCGATTGTTGTAACTCTCCCACAACATATTTTAAATGAGGTGGATGGTATTATTCAACAGGAACAGCTTGATCGTAACGAGTTCATATCACAGGCCACGACAATGTATATTCGCGAACGAAAGAAGCGACAAATTCGTGACGCCATGCGCCAGGGATACATGGAGATGGCTAAGATTAACTTGAACCTTGCAGCAGAAGCCTTTCTTGTTGAGGAGGAAGCAGAGCACACCGTGGACCGCTTAGTAAGCGGGGTGTAATGGCTTGATTGTCAAACGAGGTGATGTGTATTTTGCTGACCTTTCTCCTGTTGTAGGTTCTGAACAAGGCGGTGTAAGACCTGTCTTGATTATTCAGAACGACATTGGGAATCGTTTTAGTCCTACTGTCATTGTTGCTGCAATCACGGCACAAATTCAAAAAGCAAAGCTTCCCACTCATGTCGAAATCGATGCGAAGCGCTATGGATTTGAACGTGATTCGGTTATTCTGCTAGAACAAATTCGTACTATTGATAAACAGCGTCTAACTGATAAAATCACTCACCTTGATGAGGGTATGATGCAACGGGTACAAGAAGCCTTGCAGATCAGCCTTGGACTTATTGATTTTTGAAAACGTATAATACCTAAGCGAAGCTGCTCCTATGAGCAGTTTTTTTTATATCAATTCATTCAAACGTAAGTTAATTATTGGGAATATAGGTCAGATAATCCCCTTCTAATTCCGAACATTTAGTAGTAAGGACAGCAGGGAATTTTCTAGTTATGTCGAAAAGTGTGTTAAGATGAAAATGATGTAATGTGCTAAGACTAGGAAAGCATAATAATTGCGAGACATTTCTTGTAATGAGATGATAAATGAATGTAGAAAGATCGTAGGGAGGAGCAAGATGGACAAGTTAGTCATACAACTATTGAATGAAAGTCGTGAACGAATCTATACCAAATGGATGGATGAAATGGAAAGGGTTCGTGATGAGCACCGGCTTCAGTCAATAACGGATACAGCCTATGAAGAAACGAACAAAGAACTTTTTGAAATCATTTACACACATATCGAGCAAAATGTTCATAAGCCAACCGTTCGGATGACCGAGTTCGCTGAACATTTAATGAAGATAGGCTGGAGACTTAGCTATATCACGCAAGGATTGCAAACTTTCCGCCGAATTATTTTAGCTGTTCTGCTAGATGCAAATCAATCCAATGACAAAGTATACAGTATGTATGATGAAATTGATCGCTGGATTGATCCGATCGTCAACCAGCTAATTAATGAAAGTGCGAAGAACTGGGAAAATACGGTTTCAATTCAAAAGGTGGCGCTACAGGAATTATCAGCACCACTTATTCCAGTATTTGAAAATATCAGTGTCATGCCGCTGATTGGAACCATTGATACTGAACGAGCGAAGTTAATCATGGAGAACTTGTTAACGGGAGTCATCAAACATAGATCCCAAGTAGTTCTAATTGATATTACCGGAGTTCCTGTTGTCGATACAATGGTTGCTCATCATATCATTCAGGCAGCTGAAGCTGTTCGTCTTGTTGGAGCACAGTGTATTTTAGTCGGAATCAGACCAGAAATTGCCCAAACAATCGTTAATCTTGGGATTGACCTTGGTCAATTCCCAACAAAAAGCACGTTATTTAAAGGCATTAGAACGGCATTAGAAATGACAAAACGCCAAATGATTGAGATTGAGTAAGGGGGGAAGACCATGCGAATTCCTATATTAAAACTGAATCAATATTTATTAATTACAATCCAAGTCGATCTCGATGACAAAACAGCACTTCAATTTCAGGAGGATTTGCTCGAGAAGATACATGAAACAGGAGCAAAGGGCGTTGTAATTGATTTAACATCTGTCGATATGATTGATTCCTTCATCGCTAAGGTTCTAGGTGATGTTGTGCGCATGTCAAATTTAATGGGGGCAAAGGTAGTGCTGACAGGAATTCAACCTGCTGTCGCTATTACGCTAATTGATTTAGGTATCATGATGAAAAATGTCCCAACTGCATTAGATTTAGAACAGGGGTTAGAGAAATTACAACAGGAATTGGGGGGATAAGTTATGAATATCCAATCCTGTGTGGAAGTTCGAAATGAATGGGATATCGTGAAGGCGAGGCAGTCTGGGAGAAATATAGCGAAAGAACTAGGCTTCGGCACGGTCGATCAAGCTCGTATTACAACGGCTATTTCTGAACTAGCGCGTAATATATATCTCTATGCTGGAAGTGGCGAAGTAGCCATTGAACGTGTAGAAAGCGGTGGTAAATTTGGACTTAAAATCGAAGCATCCGATTCGGGTCCAGGAATTAAAGACATTAGAAAAGTAATGGAAGATGGTTTTACAACCTCTGGTGGTCTTGGAGCTGGTCTTCCGGGAGTTAAACGATTAATGGATGAGTTTACAATTGATTCAAAAGAGAATGAAGGAACAGTTATCACTTCTATTAAATGGCTCCGTTAAGGAGGATAGAGCATAATGGACGACCGAGATCTTCAATATCAAAAGTATAAAGCAATATTAGAAAACTATTTAGAAGAGCAGTCTGAACAAACATTATATAAAGGACAGCAGTTTAGTCGTAAGATGATTGAACAGAAGATATCGCCTGAAGAAGCAGTCAGTCTCCACGTAAGTGTTCTAGAGGAACTATTTCCTGATATTCCTGAGCCGCTTAAAAACTCGTATGATTTTTTGCTTGAAATGATGATTGGCTACGGTTTTGCCTATCGAGAGCATCAAAGTCTTCGAAGTCGTCAGCAGCAGTTAGAATCCGAAATTGAAATTGCTGCAAATATGCAACAAACGCTTCTTGCAGGGGATAAACCGGAAGTTCCGAATCTTGATATAGGTGCGATTAGTAAACCCGCCCAGAAAATGAGCGGGGATTACTATCACTTTGTTCAGGATGAAAATGATTGTGTAAGTGTAGCGATCGCCGATGTCATCGGCAAAGGAATTCCTGCTGCGCTTTGTATGAGTATGATTAAGTATACAATGGACAGTGCGCCTGAGCAGCGAATGCAGCCTGGAGCTGTTCTTGAAAATCTAAACCGCGTTGTCGAACAAAATGTTGATCCTAATATGTTTATTACCATGTTTTATGGTTTATATGATCCAAGGGTTCATTCATTTTATTACGCTGGAGCCGGTCATGAACCGGGCTTTTTTTACGATTCGCAAAAAGATGAATTTGAAGAGCTCTTTACAAAAGGGCTTGTTTTAGGAGTATCAAAGAAAACCTCCTATCAAGAATACCAGCGAGTACTTAATGGAAATGATATGGTTATCATGCTTTCTGACGGTGTTACTGAATGCCGTTCGACAAATGGTTTTATTGAACGTGATGAAATCGTAGCGTTGATTCGTAAATATATTCACCTCTCAGCACAAGAAATTGTGGAAGAGGTTTACCGTGAACTTGAGCGTTTGCAAGAGTTTGAACTCAGAGATGATTTCACCCTTGTTATTTTACGACGCGAGGTTTAACTTCTTTCTAAGAGTGGAATAAGGAAATAATGGCTTTAACTAAAAATTAGAAGCAACCTAACAGGGGGTAATGTTATGAATTTACAGATCAAACAAGAAGATCATGAGAATACACATCATTTACATATAGGTGGGGAGATTGACGCTTACACAGCGCCTCAGTTACGAGAAGCTCTACTTCCGCTAACTGGTAAAGAAGGTCATGAGACGCTCGTTCATCTTAGTGATGTTAATTATATGGATAGCACAGGTTTAGGTGTTTTTGTTGGTGCGCTGAAATCATCTAAAGAGCACGGTAGCTCGTTGAAATTGACTGGAATGACTTCACGCGTACAGCGTCTTTTCGAAATCACTGGACTTGATGAAGTGATCGACATTGAAGACGTAAAGGGGGGATCAAAGTGATAAACATTTCAGACTTTGTTGAAATGAAAATCCCTGCACAAGCAGAATTTGTTGGTGTGACAAGATTGACGGTATCTGGAATTGCAAACCGAATGGGCTACTCTTACGATGAAATTGAAGACATTAAGATAGCTTTATCAGAGGCATGTACGAATGCTGTTAACCACGCTTATAAAGAAGATGAAAAAGGCCAAATCACGATTGGATTTGGTATCTATGAAGATCGTCTAGAAATGATGGTTTTAGATCGTGGTCAAAGCTTCGACTATACAAAAGTGTCTGAAAAACTAGGACCAGTTGATAGTGATAAATCAGTAGAACAACTCAGTGAGGGAGGATTGGGACTCTTTCTGATTGAATCACTGATGGATAAAGTGGAAATCAGTGGAGAGGACGGAGTAGTAGTCATGATGACGAAGTTCCTCCACAGAGATGGGGTGGAAGTAGATGCCGACACAATCTCATCATCCCCGCAATAACAATAACAACGAGGTATATGAATGGATTGAACAATATCAAAAGGATCCGACTGATGAAGTTGTTCAACTGAAGTTAGTCGAACGATATCAAGATCTTGTTCAATCGCTCGCACGTAAGTTTTCTAAAGGGAAAAGCATCCACGATGATCTTTCTCAAGTTGGAATGATCGGATTACTTGCAGCGCTTCGTCGTTACGACCCTGAATTCGGTAGAAGCTTTGAGTCCTTTGCTGTTCCTACCATCGTTGGGGAGATTAAACGCTTTATTCGAGATAAAACGTGGAGCGTGCATGTTCCAAGAAGGATCAAAGAGCTTGGGCCTCGTATTAAAAAGGCAGTCGAAGAACTTACAAATGAACTTCAACGTTCTCCTAAGGTTGACGAACTTGCCGAGTATTTAAATGTGTCTGAGGAAGAAGTACTTGAAACAATGGAAATGGGCAAAAGTTATCAAGCACTTTCTGTTGATAGTTCAATTGAAGCAGATCAAGAAGGAAGCACAGTTACCTTACTCGATCTTGTAGGCGATCAAGAACAAGGATTTGATCTAGTAGACCAACAGATGCTTCTTAAGAAAGCTTTTGCCGTTTTAACAGAAAGAGAACAAGAAATTCTAAATTGTACGTACTTCGAGAATATGAGTCAGAAAGAGACGGGTGAGAAGCTCGGTATTTCACAAATGCATGTTTCCCGTCTGCAAAGAAGAGCACTTGAAAAGTTAAGACAAGCGATCCGAATTGAACCCACGGAGGCTTTCTAGTCATGATTCATCATCATGAATTTGAAAAGCTTACGGTGGCGGCGTACCAAAAGCCGAAGGCGGGCAATCAGTTATGCGGCGACAGCTATTATGTAGCTGAAACATCCGATTATTTCATTTGTGCTGTAGCAGATGGTCTTGGCAGTGGGGATATGGCCAAGGATTCTTCTCTAGCTGCTATTAATGCCGTCAAGAAACATCAAGATGAAGATGTTGAGGCGTTAATGAACCGTGCAAATGAAGAGATGAGAGGTAAACGTGGATGTGTTCTTTCGGTTTTCAAGCTTGATTTAAAGACAAGACAACTTGAGTATAGTGGAATTGGGAATATTAATTTGATTATCTATCAACCAGATGGAAAAATCCTTCGCCCGATCTCTTATTCAGGATACCTGTCAGGTAAGCTTCAAAAAGTGAAAGTGCAAACCATTGACTATCCTTCAGGTTCTTCATTTGTCACCTATTCTGATGGCGTGCAAATCAGTTCAAAAAACTATTCGATGATCGCTCGTTTTGATTCCGTACATGAGTCGTTTCAACATCTAACGGATATGCTTCCATCTACAAATGATGACATCACTCTACTTGTAGGGAAAACAGTATAAAAGTTCTTCCGTTTTAATATAGGAAGAACTTTTTTTATTTTCATTAAAAATATGGAAGCCATTCATGGTAGTTTTTTTGAGGGGAGCTTTTAACAATTCAACTTATCCGGTAAACTGATACTAATATGGAATGGCTCTTAAGGAGGAATTGTTTTGGAAATGACAATAGAGCAAAAACAATCTGAACATTTTCGTAAAGTTGCTCAAAATTTGAAGCTTGCTGAACGAAGTGTAAGAGAAGTAATCACATTATTAAATGATGGGAATACGGTTCCCTTCATTGCCCGTTATCGTAAGGAGTTAACAGGTGGGCTAGATGAAGTTCAGCTAAGAGATATCCAGGAAGCGTGGACCTACCTTCAGAATTTGGATCAGCGAAAAGAAGAAGTGATCCGTCTTATTCAAGAGCAGGATAAACTAACAGATGAACTACAGAAGCAACTAAAAGCTGCTACAAAGCTTCAAGAAGTAGAGGATATCTATCGTCCATATAAACAAAAGAAGCGTACAAAGGCTACCATTGCTAAAGAAAAAGGGTTAGAACCTCTTGCCCGTTGGATTCTAGAGGATGGAAGTGACGATCCATCACAGATTGCTAAGAATTACATATCAGATGAAAATGAAGTCGCTTCAGTGGAAGATGCCATTCAAGGAGCGCAGGATATCATCGCAGAATGGATTTCCGATGATGCTGAAGCTCGAAAATGGATAAGAGCGAGGACATTTCAACATGGACTCCTTCAAACGGCTGTGAAATCAGAAGAAGAAGATCCTAAACAGATATTTGAAATGTACTATTCCTATCAAGAAGGCATATCCAAGATTGTCCCACATCGTATTCTTGCCATTAATAGAGGAGAAAAGGAAAAAGTTATACGAGCATCCATTACGCCTCCAACTGATTCTATTCACGACTATCTAAAACGAAAAACCATTAAAAATCAAAAACAAGGTTGTGCAGTGATCCTTGAAGAAGCCATTACGGATAGTTACAAACGACTTATTCAACCTTCAGTAGAAAGGGAGATACGAAAAGAGTTAACGGAACGAGCTGAAGATCAGGCCATTCATATCTTTTCCGAGAATTTAAAGCACCTATTACTACAACCGCCGCTAAAAGGGAAAAGAGTTCTTGGTGTGGACCCTGCCTATCGAACTGGGTGTAAACTAGCTGTTGTGGACGATACAGGCAAGATGTTAAATGTATCGGTCATTTATCCGACACCACCGAAATCGGAAGTTGAAAAGTCAAAAGCAGCTGTGATGAAAATGATCAATGAGTACGATATTGAAATGATTGCGATTGGAAACGGTACTGCATCACGTGAAACAGAACAATTTATTGCGGATGTCATTAAAGAAGTTGAACAAAAAGTGGTTTATCTTATTGTCAATGAGGCAGGCGCAAGTGTTTATTCAGCTTCTGACCTTGCACGAGAGGAATTTCCTGATCTTCAAGTCGAAGAACGCTCAGCTGTTTCCATTGCGAGAAGGGTTCAAGATCCACTGGCAGAGCTAGTGAAAATTGATCCAAAGTCTGTGGGAGTTGGTCAGTACCAGCACGATGTATCTCAAAAAAAATTAAATGATCAACTAACCTTTGTCGTGGAGACGGCTGTAAACCAGGTTGGCGTTAATGTAAATACAGCTTCAGTATCGCTTTTACAATACGTGGCGGGTCTGTCTAGGGCGGTTGCTATGAATATTGTAAAAAAACGAGATGAAGAAGGGAAGTTCACAAGTCGAGTGCAGTTAAAAAAGGTTCCGAGACTAGGTGCGAAAACATATGAACAGTGCATCGGGTTCCTTAGAATCATGGGAGGAAAACAGCCTCTTGATCAAACTGAAATTCACCCGGAAAGCTATGACGTTACAAAAGCTCTCTTAGAACGGATCGATTGTAAGCCCGCGGATATTGGAACAGAAAAACTTGTGGCGTCTCTTTCTGACTTGTCTATGAAAGATACTGCCTCAGCTCTTAATATAGGTGAAATAACGTTGAAAGATATTGTGACTTCTCTACAAAAACCCGGTCGAGATCCTCGAGACGAACTTTCACAACCGATTTTAAAGACGGATGTTTTGAAAATGGAAGATTTAGAACAGGGTATGGAATTAGAAGGTACAGTTAGAAATGTTGTTGACTTTGGTGCCTTTATTGATATAGGAGTAAAACAGGATGGGCTTGTTCATATTTCGAAGTTAACAAATCGCTATGTGAAAAACCCAATGGAAGTCGTCCACGTCGGACAAGTTGTAACTGTCTGGGTTGATCAAGTGGACCTTAAACGTGAGCGTATTGCTTTAACAATGCTTCAACCATCATAAGCACTAGCACTGCCCTCAGGGGTGGTGCTTTCTTTTATAGAAAAACCAGCATTGATTTAACAGTTTAATTTGACGTCGGTTTTTTTCGAGGTAAGCTTGTTTCAATTGCTTTTTGAACCAAACAGGCAACTTCATCTCCCCCTTAAGTAATGACACGTTGTAAATGATGATGTAAATTAGTTTATGAGAAACGGCTTGTATGTGTTCGAAAGAGAGAGGAGAAACCCATATGACTGAAAAGGAATTACAAGAGTTAGTTGAAACCATATCTGAGAAGTTTTTCGGGCTAGCTTTTCGCCATCGGGCTGTATTCAATACCCGACTGAAAACAACAGGAGGGCGTTATTTGCTTCGCTCACACAATCTCGAGTTCAATAAAAAGCATTATGACCAATTCGGGATTGACGAACTGGTAGGGATTATTAAACATGAGCTTTGCCATTATCATTTACACCTTCAGAAAAAAGGGTACAAGCATCAGGATCAAGATTTCAAACGCCTTCTAAAAGAGGTTGGGGGCTCTCGATACTGTCAGGTCGTGCCAGGTCAAAGGAGAATAGAGGCATTCAAGTATTTCTATGAGTGTAGCGCATGTAAGACAAAGTATAGAAGGAAAAGAAAGATGGACACCTCTCGTTACGTATGCGGAAAGTGCAGAGGGAAGTTAATTCAAGTTTATTAAAACTTGTTATTGACGCCCTAGATTGTATGTGGTAAATTAATAAAGTCTCTTCGGAGAGCACGTCCTAAACGAATACATAGCAAAATATTAATTTCAAAAAAGCTGTTGACTTTGTTTGCTAGATGAGTTATTATATTAAATGTCGCCGATAACGGAGACAACAACTTAAACATTATTCCACAGTAGCTCAGTGGTAGAGCTATCGGCTGTTAACCGATCGGTCGTAGGTTCGAATCCTACCTGTGGAGCCAAACGGAGAAGTACCCAAGTGGCTGAAGGGGCGCCCCTGCTAAGGGTGTAGGTCGCGCGAGCGGCGCGAGGGTTCAAATCCCTCCTTCTCCGCCATTTTTATGGCCCGTTGGTCAAGCGGTTAAGACACCGCCCTTTCACGGCGGTAACACGGGTTCGAATCCCGTACGGGTCACCAACATGATTTTGAAAACAAAACGTTTCAACAACATGATATGTAATCAGTTATAAAGGTCTCGTGGTGTAGCGGTTAACATGCCTGCCTGTCACGCAGGAGATCGCGGGTTCGATTCCCGTCGAGACCGCCATTATTTTAAAATTAACCTGATTATATAATATGTTGGGCTATAGCCAAGCGGTAAGGCAACGGATTTTGATTCCGTCATGCGCTGGTTCGAATCCAGCTAGCCCAGCCATGTTGAGCCATTAGCTCAGTTGGTAGAGCATCTGACTTTTAATCAGAGGGTCGAAGGTTCGAGTCCTTCATGGCTCACCACTTAATTTGCGGGTGTGGCGGAATTGGCAGACGCGCTAGACTTAGGAATCTAGTGTCTTACGACGTGGGGGTTCAAGTCCCTTCACCCGCACCAATTTCTTTTTAACCTAACGTTTCATCAAGTAATGATGTGCGGTTGTGGCGGAATGGCAGACGCGCTAGCTTGAGGGGCTAGTGGGGGAGACCCCGTGGAGGTTCGAGTCCTCTCAACCGCACCAAATAGAATATGCGCCCGTAGCTCAATTGGATAGAGCGTCTGACTACGGATCAGAAGGTTAGGGATTCGACTTCTCTCGGGCGCGCCATATTACTTAATTTAAAAATGTCGGGAAGTAGCTCAGCTTGGTAGAGCACTTGGTTTGGGACCAAGGGGTCGCAGGTTCAAATCCTGTCTTCCCGACCATCAATATTGCGGGTGTAGTTTAGTGGTAAAACCTCAGCCTTCCAAGCTGATGTCGTGGGTTCGATCCCCATCACCCGCTCCATTAAAGATGGGCCTGTAGCTCAGCTGGTTAGAGCGCACGCCTGATAAGCGTGAGGTCGGTGGTTCGAGTCCACTCAGGCCCACCATCTTTTCAAAAAAAGTTGTTGACATTGATTATCTCATCATGGTATGATGGTTTGGTCGCTGAAAACGACATTGAAAGAAAAATTGCTCTTTGAAAACTGAACGAAACGCCATGTAAGTAGTTGTTTCTACGGAAACAAACATTGTTTTAAAAGCTAGATTAAGCTTTCTATCGGAGAGTTTGATCCTGGCTCAGGACGAACGCTGGCGGCGTGCCTAATACATGCAAGTCGAGCGAAGAGATGGGAGCTTGCTCCCTGATCTTAGCGGCGGACGGGTGAGTAACACGTGGGCAACCTGCCCTGCAGACTGGGATAACTCCGGGAAACCGGAGCTAATACCGGGTAATACATCGCACCGCATGGTGCAATGTTGAAAGTTGGCCTTTGGCTAACACTGCAGGATGGGCCCGCGGCGCATTAGCTAGTTGGTAAGGTAACGGCTTACCAAGGCGACGATGCGTAGCCGACCTGAGAGGGTGATCGGCCACACTGGGACTGAGACACGGCCCAGACTCCTACGGGAGGCAGCAGTAGGGAATCTTCCGCAATGGACGAAAGTCTGACGGAGCAACGCCGCGTGAGTGACGAAGGCCTTCGGGTCGTAAAGCTCTGTTGTTAGGGAAGAACAAGTACCGTTCGAATAGGGCGGTACCTTGACGGTACCTAACCAGAAAGCCACGGCTAACTACGTGCCAGCAGCCGCGGTAATACGTAGGTGGCAAGCGTTGTCCGGAATTATTGGGCGTAAAGCGCGCGCAGGCGGTCTTTTAAGTCTGATGTGAAAGCCCACGGCTCAACCGTGGAGGGTCATTGGAAACTGGAGGACTTGAGTGCAGAAGAGGAGAGTGGAATTCCACGTGTAGCGGTGAAATGCGTAGATATGTGGAGGAACACCAGTGGCGAAGGCGGCTCTCTGGTCTGTAACTGACGCTGAGGCGCGAAAGCGTGGGGAGCAAACAGGATTAGATACCCTGGTAGTCCACGCCGTAAACGATGAGTGCTAGGTGTTGGGGGGTTCCACCCTCAGTGCTGAAGTTAACACATTAAGCACTCCGCCTGGGGAGTACGACCGCAAGGTTGAAACTCAAAGGAATTGACGGGGGCCCGCACAAGCAGTGGAGCATGTGGTTTAATTCGAAGCAACGCGAAGAACCTTACCAGGTCTTGACATCCTCTGACAATCCTGGAGACAGGACGTTCCCCTTCGGGGGACAGAGTGACAGGTGGTGCATGGTTGTCGTCAGCTCGTGTCGTGAGATGTTGGGTTAAGTCCCGCAACGAGCGCAACCCTTGATCTTAGTTGCCAGCATTCAGTTGGGCACTCTAAGGTGACTGCCGGTGACAAACCGGAGGAAGGTGGGGATGACGTCAAATCATCATGCCCCTTATGACCTGGGCTACACACGTGCTACAATGGACGGTACAAAGGGCAGCGACACCGCGAGGTGAAGCAAATCCCATAAAGCCGTTCTCAGTTCGGATTGCAGGCTGCAACTCGCCTGCATGAAGCCGGAATTGCTAGTAATCGCGGATCAGCATGCCGCGGTGAATACGTTCCCGGGCCTTGTACACACCGCCCGTCACACCACGAGAGTTTGTAACACCCGAAGTCGGTGGGGTAACCTTTATGGAGCCAGCCGCCGAAGGTGGGACAAATGATTGGGGTGAAGTCGTAACAAGGTAGCCGTATCGGAAGGTGCGGCTGGAATCACCTCCTTTCTATGGAGAATTACGAGGCAACATTGGTTGCCAACCTTACATGAGCGTTTCGTTTAGTTTTGAAAGAATGATTGCATTCTTTCATGTTCCTTGAAAACTAGATAGCACAAACAACGACATCCAATAATTATTTATATGCAACACTTAGTAACAACTGATGCGTGATGGCTTGCGCCACACAAATCGAAGGTTAAGCTACTAAGGGCGCACGGTGGATGCCTTGGCACTAGAAGCCTAAGAAGGACGGGACGAACACCGATATGCTTCGGGGAGCTGTAAGTACGCTTTGATCCGGAGATTTCCGAATGGGGGAACCCACCATCTTTAATAGGATGGTATCCATTTCTGAATACATAGGGAATGGAAGGCAGACCCGGGGAACTGAAACATCTCATTACCCGGAGGAAGAGAAAGCAAATGCGATTTCCTGAGTAGCGGCGAGCGAAACGGAAACAGCCCAAACCAGAGGGCTTGCCCTCTGGGGTTGTAGGACGTCTCTTTGGAGTTACAAAGGCACGGATAGACGAAGCGACCTGGAAAGGTCCATCAGAGAAGGTAACAATCCTGTAGTCAAAATCCGCTGCCCTCCGAGACGGATCCTGAGTACGGCGGGACACGTGAAACCCCGTCGGAATCCGGGAGGACCATCTCCCAAGGCTAAATACTCTCTAGTGACCGATAGTGAACCAGTACCGTGAGGGAAAGGTGAAAAGCACCCCGGAAGGGGAGTGAAAGAGAACCTGAAACCGTGTGCCTACAACTAGTTGGAGCCCGTTAATGGGTGACAGCGTGCCTTTTGTAGAATGAACCGGCGAGTTACGATCCCGTGCAAGGTTAAGCCGAGAAGGCGGAGCCGCAGCGAAAGCGAGTCTGAATAGGGCGAAAGAGTA
The DNA here is from genome assembly GCF_020165985.1 of Bacillus sp. RAR_GA_16. Lineage (GTDB taxonomy): Bacteria > Bacillota > Bacilli > Bacillales > Guptibacillaceae > Guptibacillus. The sequence continues at coordinate 704,085 of NZ_JAIUKZ010000015.1, read as the reverse complement.
CGTGGTCGTAGACCCGAAACCAGGTGATCTACCCATGTCCAGGGTGAAGTTCAGGTAACACTGAATGGAGGCCCGAACCCACGCATGTTGAAAAATGCGGGGATGAGGTGTGGGTAGCGGTGAAATGCCAATCGAACCTGGAGATAGCTGGTTCTCTCCGAAATAGCTTTAGGGCTAGCCTCGCGGCAAGAATCTTGGAGGTAGAGCACTGATTGGACTAGGGGTCCTTACCGGATTACCGAATCCAGTCAAACTCCGAATGCCAACGATTTATCCGCGGGAGTCAGACTGCGAGTGATAAGATCCGTAGTCGAGAGGGAAACAGCCCAGACCACCAGCTAAGGTCCCAAAGTATACGTTAAGTGGAAAAGGATGTGGCGTTGCTTAGACAACCAGGATGTTGGCTTAGAAGCAGCCATCATTTAAAGAGTGCGTAATAGCTCACTGGTCGAGTGACGCTGCGCCGAAAATGTACCGGGGCTAAACGTATCACCGAAGCTGTGGATTGTCTTACGACAATGGTAGGAGAGCGTTCTAAGGGCTGTGAAGTCAGACCGAAAGGACTGGTGGAGCGCTTAGAAGTGAGAATGCCGGTATGAGTAGCGAAAGACAAGTGAGAATCTTGTCCGTCGAAAGCCCAAGGTTTCCTGAGGAAGGCTCGTCCGCTCAGGGTTAGTCGGGACCTAAGCCGAGGCCGAAAGGCGTAGGCGATGGATAACAGGTTGATATTCCTGTACCACCTCCTTTCCGTTTGAACGACGGGGGGACGCAGAAAGATAGGGAGAGCGCGCTGCTGGAAATGCGCGTCCAAGCGATTAGGCTGGTGAATAGGTAAATCCGTTCACCATAAAGGCTGAGTCGTGATGGCGAGGGAAATTTAGTACCGAAGTCCTTGATTCTACGCTGCCAAGAAAAGCCTCTAGTGAGGAAAGAGGTGCCCGTACCGCAAACCGACACAGGTAGGCGAGGAGAGAATCCTAAGACGATCGGGAGAACTCTCGTTAAGGAACTCGGCAAAATGACCCCGTAACTTCGGGAGAAGGGGTGCTTCCTCGGGTGAATAGCCCAGGGGAGCCGCAGTGAAAAGATCCAAGCGACTGTTTAGCAAAAACACAGGTCTCTGCAAAGCCGTAAGGCGAAGTATAGGGGCTGACACCTGCCCGGTGCTGGAAGGTTAAGAGGAGGGGTTATCCCTTACGGGAGAAGCTCTGAATCGAAGCCCCAGTAAACGGCGGCCGTAACTATAACGGTCCTAAGGTAGCGAAATTCCTTGTCGGGTAAGTTCCGACCCGCACGAAAGGTGCAACGACTTGGATACTGTCTCAACGAGAGACCCGGTGAAATTATAGTACCTGTGAAGATGCAGGTTACCCGCGACAGGACGGAAAGACCCCATGGAGCTTTACTGTAGCCTGATATTGGATTTTGGTACAGCTTGTACAGGATAGGTAGGAGCCATAGAAGTCGGACCGCCAGGTTCGATGGAGGCGTCGGTGGGATACTACCCTGGCTGTACTGACATTCTAACCCAGCACCGTGATCCGGTGCGGAGACAGTGTCAGGTGGGCAGTTTGACTGGGGCGGTCGCCTCCTAAAATGTAACGGAGGCGCCCAAAGGTTCCCTCAGAATGGTTGGAAATCATTCGCAGAGTGTAAAGGCACAAGGGAGCTTGACTGCGAGACCTACAAGTCGAGCAGGGACGAAAGTCGGGCTTAGTGATCCGGTGGTTCCGCATGGAAGGGCCATCGCTCAACGGATAAAAGCTACCCTGGGGATAACAGGCTTATCTCCCCCAAGAGTCCACATCGACGGGGAGGTTTGGCACCTCGATGTCGGCTCATCGCATCCTGGGGCTGAAGTAGGTCCCAAGGGTTGGGCTGTTCGCCCATTAAAGCGGTACGCGAGCTGGGTTCAGAACGTCGTGAGACAGTTCGGTCCCTATCCGTCGCGGGCGCAGGAAATTTGAGAGGAGCTGTCCTTAGTACGAGAGGACCGGGATGGACACACCGCTGGTGTACCAGTTGTTCCGCCAGGAGCATAGCTGGGTAGCTACGTGTGGAAGGGATAAGTGCTGAAAGCATCTAAGCATGAAGCCCCCCTCGAGATGAGATTTCCCACAGCAATAAGCTGGTAAGATCCCTTAGAGATGATGAGGTAGATAGGTTCGGGGTGGAAGCGTGGCAACACGTGGAGCTGACGAATACTAATCGATCGAGGGCTTAACCTAAAACGAAAAGCGAAGTAAGCCGTTTAAATCCGACAAGCGTTGGAAGCTTTTGAATCAGACGCGCTTTTTGCGTCAGAATCAAAAGGTGAAACGATCGAGGATTTGGCTTACGTAGCTGGACACATTATTGGAAAACGTTGCGAGTGCTATCTAGTTTTCAGGGAATACCCTGTAAAAGTCTAGTGACGATGGCGAAGAGGTCACACCCGTTCCCATGCCGAACACGGAAGTTAAGCTCTTCAGCGCCGATGGTAGTTGGGGGATCTCCCCCTGCAAGAGTAGGACGTCGCTGGGCAAAAGATGAAAGGCGAGAGACCAAATGGTTTCTCGCTTTTTTTATGTGGTTTTACGAATGGGGTTTTGACTAGCTGAAAGCCCTCATGGACTACGTTCGCGGAATTCATCTCAAATTCGCGGAAATACCACACAAAATCGCGGAATAAAATCGAATATCGCGGAAAAATCTCAACTATCGCGGAAAAAACTTATCAATAAGCTTTGAACCTCTACCTAGCAAGTGCCTGCACCTCAATAAATTGAAAATTTCGAACCATATCTGTTGAAATTACCTTTTAGAAGACGTACAGTTAATGAAAAAGAATTTATCTAAGGAAAAGGAGAAAATAAATGGAATTTCATTTTGATACAAAAGCCGTACGTTTTCCACGAAAGCTAAAATCAGATACAGTAAGTAAAGTTCAGCCAATTTATCAAACCTCTGCATTTGTGTTTGAAGATCTCGATGATCTTGAATCATTTTATCAAGGTAAGAAAGACTATTTATACACCCGTGTTAGCAATCCGAATACAGATGACCTTGGAATGGGTGTAGCGGATCTTGAGGGAGCTCCTAAGGGCGTTGCGACATCATCAGGCTTATCTGCTATTCTTGCAGGAGTTCTTGCTGTTGTGAAGGCTGGCGATCACATCGTCGCATGTGAAGATCTTTACGGAGGAACTTTTTCTCTTTTTAATGGAGAACTTCCTGACTTCGGAATAGAAGTCTCTTTTGTCGATTTTACGGACAGAGAAAAAATTGAGAGTGCGATACGCCCAAATACAAAATTACTGTATACAGAGTCCGTCACTAATCCTCTATTAAGGGTCGAGGATTTAACCCTTCTTCAAACTCTTGGGCAGAAACATAAGCTAGTTACGATGGTAGATAATACGTTTGCTACACCATATCTTCTACAGCCTTACCAATTAGGCATTGATCTTGTAGTACATAGCGCCACAAAATATATTGGCGGACATAGTGATGTAACCGCTGGCGTACTAGTAGGTAGAGAAGAATCTGATGGCAAAAGCAAAGGCAAAAGTGATTAACCTTGGAGCTAATCTTAGTCCATTTGAGGCTTGGCTTGGATGCCGTGGGTTAAAAACAATGAGCATACGAATGGAACGGCATGTGAAAAATGCAGCCATTCTTGCAAGTGAATTAAAAGCTGTTAAAGGGATTAAAAATGTCTATTACCCTGAATATGTAGCTGAAAGAGGCTCAGGAGCGATGGTTTCTATTGAGTTAGATGAGGAAACCGATGTGACCACATTCTTTAAGTCACTAGGATGGGTCAAAATTATACCGACTCTGGCAGGTCTAGATACGACAGTATCATATCCGATTGCCACTTCTCACCGTACAGTTCCAGAAGATACGAGACAGAAGCTAGGGATTAATAAACAGCTCGTTCGTATTTCTGTAGGAATTGAAAATGAAAATGATATTATCGATGCTTTCAAAAATGCAGTAAAGAAATCCCTGTAACAGGGGATTTCTTCTTTTGTTTCTAATGCTTGCATTCATTGCCCTTATCTGGTATAGTATTACTTGTGTCCATATCACATACTAATTTGTGTTATAGATTAAGTAACATACATCCATATTAATCGTCACGGGGTGGAGCAACGAGCGTTACATCTAAGAATCAACATCGAGTTGTTTCGACGGATACGCATCGAAGCATAACCTTGTAGAGAAAGAAACAGTGCACAGCGTAATGAGCAGGTGCAGCAATAATTCATTCCTATTATCGCGGGGTGGAGCAGTTCGGTAGCTCGTTGGGCTCATAACCCAAAGGTCGCAGGTTCAAATCCTGCCCCCGCAACCAAAAATTTACCTACGTCGATTAATCTTCCTTGTTAAATTTTTATTGTAGTCCCTTTAGGGGCAACCTAAGCTGATAACTTGGTATTATTTCTCACAATGGTAAGTGTATCGTGTTCAAACAATACATACTGGTCTCGTGGTGTAGCGGTTAACATGCCTGCCTGTCACGCAGGAGATCGCGGGTTCGATTCCCGTCGAGACCGCCATTTTTCTAGAGCGATTGGATCGCTTTTTTTTTATACTCAAATTTGTGTTGGCTAAAACTGAAATTTTTTGAAACAAACATGTGAATTTGTCGTTAAGTAAGATAAACTGATAGAAAAAGCACCTTAGGATGAAATTCCTAAGGTTTTTTTATAAAATAGAAAGAGAGATGAGTTTGGTGAAAGATGAATTTGCATTTATTCAATCCATTACGCCAGCTTATACATTTCGAGAAGAGTTGATTCATGGCATTGGAGACGATGCCGCTCTGTATCATATTGATTCAGATTGGGATGAAATTGCCTGTGCGGATACAATGGTGGAAGGAATCCATTTTAAAAAGAGTACGCTATCCCCTTTTCAGATCGGTCGAAAAGCCCTTGCTGTGAATATAAGTGATATTGCCGCTATGGGTGGCATTCCGATGTTTTATCTTGTGTCTATTTCTGTACCCCAAACAGGATGGTCATCGAAACAGCTAAAAGAAATATACAAAGGGATTAAAGAGATCGGGGACTTCTATGAGATGGACATGATCGGTGGCGATACGGTATCGACTAGGGGAGATCTCCATATTGCGATTACGGTTATTGGTAAAATTGAAAAAGGACGAAAACTTTTAAGGAGTCATGCGAAGGTGGGAGACGTTGTTTTTCTTACTGGACCTGTAGGCGGCTCAGCTGCTGGGCTTTCCTCCTTACTTAAGGGCGAGGGCAGTGACGGCGCTTATGTGCGGTACCATCAGGAGCCGAATCCTTGCATCAAGCAAGGTCGCATTCTCGCTAAGAGTGGATACCGTATTTCATTAAATGATGTGAGTGATGGAATCGCAAGTGAGTCCCACGAGATTGCAGAGGCAAGTGGCGTTTCGATCGTCCTTGATCAAGATGCGATCCCGGCTCCTGAGGGCTTTGAGGCTTATTCTTCTTTTCAACGGTTAGAATGGATGTTAAATGGCGGAGAAGATTATGAACTGATCGGTACGGTTGCAAAAGAGGACTGGAGTAGTGTGAAAGAATTGTTTCAAGAGCACCAGGAATCGATCTATCAGATCGGCTATGTAGAGGACAAAGGAACAAGTGTCTGGATGAGTTACAAAGATCAAAAATTCAAACTGGACAAGAAGGGATACAATCACTTCTCGTCTAAAGAATAGGTGATGAACATGAGTGGATATGCTTTCATCATGAAATCTCCAGAAGAAACCATGGCATTTGGCAGTAAGCTTGCTGAAAAGCTGAAGCCAGGCTGTGTGTTAACGCTTGAGGGAGATCTAGGTGCTGGCAAGACAACTTTTACGAAGGGAATCGGAAAAGGGTTAGGAGTTACTAAAATAGTGAATAGTCCTACCTTTACGATTATTAAAGAATATGAAGGAACCATCCCTCTGTTTCATATGGACGCGTATCGTCTTGAAGAGAGTGATGAAGACCTTGGTTTTAGCGAATACTTTGAAGGGGACGGGGTGACCGTCGTCGAATGGGCAAAATTCATTCAGGATATGCTGCCTAATGAACTCCTCAGAATTGAAATTTATCATCAAAGAGAATCAGAACGTCGGCTTATTTTAAGACCATTTGGTGCTTTTTATGAGTCGTTATGTAAGGAGCTGCAACATGAAAGTACTAGCCATTGATTCTTCGAACTACTGTATGGGCGTTTCCATTATGATGGATGGCATCATTGTCGGAGAACTGATAACAAATATCAAGAAAAACCATTCGGTGCGTTTAATGCCAGCCATTGAACAGCTTTTGGACGAGGTTCAGGTTAAGCCTGCTGATCTGGATCGTATCGTAGTCGCTAAAGGGCCAGGCTCTTATACAGGTCTTCGGATCGGAATTAGCATTGCTAAGACGTTAGCATGGACGTTAACGATCCCCCTTGTAGGTGTCTCTAGTTTAGAAGTGCTCGCGCAAAATGGCCGTTATTTTTCTGGGGCCATCGTTCCATTTTTTGACGCCCGGCGTGGACAGGTGTATATGAGTGTCTATCAAGCGAATGGAACAGAGATTGAAAGAGAAACGGAAGATCAGATTGTCTTATTTGAAGAATGGCTGCATGAAAATAAGGACAGATATGAACGTTTCTTATTTATTAGTGGAGATTTAGATATTCACAAAGAGAAGATTGCATCCATTTTAGGGGACAAAGCAGTGTTCGCACCAACGAGTAGTTTGAATGCTAGACCTTCTGATCTTGCCAGGTTGGGAGCAGGTTATGAACCGGTGGAGGATGTCCATCAGTTTACACCAAACTATGTAAGAATGGCTGAAGCTGAAGCGAAGTGGTTAGCTTCACAGAAAAAGTAGGGGATAGGAATGAATGATACGGTATCGTTTCGATCGATGACCATTGAAGATATCGAGGCTGTGATGCGGATTGAACACGCCACTTTTCCGACACCATGGAGCAGGTCTGCTTTCTATAATGAAATCGTCATAAATCATTTCGCGACCTATCTTCTGCTAGAAGTTGGAGAAGAAATAGCAGGTTATTGTGGTGTGTGGGTCATTATTGATGAGGCACATATTACAAATATTGCGCTGCATCCAGATTATCGAGGAATAAAGCTAGGGGAAGCGCTCTTAAAGAAGGCGATTCATTTTGTAAAATCACGCGGAGCAGTGAAAATGACGCTTGAAGTTCGCGTGTCTAATATCGTAGCACAGAATCTATATCGCAAATTTGGTTTTGAAGAAGGCGGCATTCGCAAGAATTATTACACAGATAATCAAGAGGATGCGCTAGTAATGTGGGTGAATTTAAATGGAAACTAAACATGAACTTATTTTAGGAATTGAAACAAGCTGTGATGAAACAGCCGTTGCCATTGTAAAAGATGGCAAAGAAGTATTAGCGAATATTGTTGCTTCTCAGATTGAAAGTCATAAGCGTTTCGGAGGAGTGGTCCCTGAAATTGCTTCAAGGCACCATGTGGAGCAGATGACGCTAATTTTACAAGAAGCCTTAGATGAAGCAAACGTTACGATGGATGAGATTGATGGCATTGCCGTAACGGAAGGGCCAGGGCTCGTTGGAGCTCTCTTAATTGGTGTGAATACAGCTAAAGCTCTTGCTTTCGCTCATCAAAAACCGCTAATTGGCACGCACCATATTGCAGGACACATTTATGCCAATCAGCTTGTAACAGAGTTAACCTATCCGCTCCTTGCGCTAGTCGTTTCAGGAGGGCACACAGAGCTTGTTTATATGCCTTCAGAGGGTGAGTTTGAAGTGATCGGAGAAACACGCGATGACGCAGCTGGAGAGGCTTACGATAAAGTAGCAAGAACGCTTCAGCTTCCTTATCCTGGCGGACCGCATATTGATCGACTGGCAGCAGAAGGAGAAGAGTCTGTCCCGCTACCACGTGCATGGCTTGAGAAAGGGTCATATGATTTCAGCTTTAGTGGTTTGAAGTCAGCCGTAATCAATACTGTGCATAATGCGAAACAACGGAATGAAGAAATAAAGCCGGAGGATCTTGCGGCAAGTTTTCAAGCTTCCGTAGTTGAGGTCCTTGTCACAAAGACGGTGCGAGCGGCAGAAGAGTATGGCGTAAAGCAAGTTCTTCTTGCTGGTGGTGTAGCAGCAAACAAAGGGCTAAGAAGTTCTTTAACAAAAGCTTTTCAAGATAGTGGAACAGATTCTTGTGATTCCACCATTGTACTATTGTACCGATAATGCTGCGATGATTGCAGCTGCTGGAACCATTGCGTATCGAAAGGGAAAACGCTCTAGCCTTCAACTTAACGCAAATCCGGGATTAGAACTGGGAATCTAATCTCGGTTTTTTTTGTTCCACACAGCAAATGTTTTCTTACATACAGATGATCCTAATTGGAAAGCTGTTAATAAGAAAGGTTATCCACATAATGGTGGATAATGTGGATATAGAGAGAGAAACCTTACTTCTAAGCCGTTTTCTGAAATGTGCTAAATTTGTGGATAACTAGTTGTTATCTTGTTGATAATGTTAATAATTTTTAGAAAACGAGATACATCGGCTATCTAATTGTGTATAAGTATGTGGATAGTGTGAATATGTCGGAAAATTCTTTCCTAATAAAAAAACAGTCCACTGTGGACTGTTTTTTGTTAGGCTTCCTGCAATTGTTCCCATTCTTCCATCAGTGTTTCGGTATGAAGTCGCAAATGATCCATTTCTTCATTTAACTTCATGACTTTTTCATGATCTTCAAAAATGTCAGGGATACAGAGCTCTTCTTCGATGGCTGCGATTCGCATTTCAGCATCATCAACTTCTTTTTCAATTTCTTCAATTCGTCGAAGCATTTGACGTTCCTGGCGTTTTGCTTCTTTATCTTGCTTAAAGCTAGATTTACCAGAGACAACAGGTTGGGCTACTTCATTATTCTGTTGTTCAAGTGCAGCGAGTTCTGCTAGTTCCTGTTTTTTCTCAACATAATAATCGTAGTCCCCTAGGTAAGGAGTCACACCGTCTGTAGAAAGCTCAATGACACGCGTTGCGATTCTATTTATAAAGTATCGATCGTGAGAGACAAATAGGATGGTACCAGGGAATTGAATGAGTGCTTCTTCCAATATTTCTTTGCTATCAAGGTCAAGGTGGTTTGTTGGCTCATCTAGAATGAGAAGGTTTGATTTTTGCATCATTAATTTGGAAAGCGCAAGCCGTCCTTTTTCGCCACCGCTTAAATCAGAAACGTTCTTCAGAACATCATCTCCGGTAAATAAGAAACGACCTAGTACGGCGCGAATATCTTTTTCATCGGTAAGTGGGAAGTCATCCCATAATTCTTTTAAAACGGTCTTGTTTGAATGCAAGTTCGTTTGTTCCTGGTCATAGAAACCAATCTGTACATTGCTTCCGTAATGAATATCGCCACCGAGTCGCGTCTCACCTGATACGATTGCTTTTAGCAATGTTGATTTACCTATTCCGTTCGGACCAACAAGGGCGACACTTTCCTGTCGCTTCAGATCAAATGTTAAATGATCGTTAATGACATTATCAGGGTACCCAATCGCGAGTTCTCTGAGGGTTAAAACATCATTGCCTGTCTGCTTATCAATGCCAAATGAAATATTAGCTGACTTTTCGTCACCTTTAGGTTTATCTAGACGTTCCATGCGCTCAAGTTGTTTGCGCCTACTTTGCGCTCGCTTCGTAGTTGAGGCTCGCACAAGGTTTTTCGCAACAAAGTCTTCTAGTTTCGCAATTTCTTTTTGCTGTTTCTCAAATTCTTTGAGCTGTTGCTCATATCGCTGTTCTTTTTCATCAAGGTAGTAACTGTAATTGCCTTCAAAGCGTTCCGCCCGGTGTCTCGAAATCTCATATACTTTTGTTACAATTTTATCGAGAAAATAGCGGTCGTGCGAAACGATTAATAAGGCGCCAGAGTAGTTTTGGAGATAACCTTCAAGCCATGTAAGTGTTTCAATATCTAGATGGTTTGTCGGTTCATCTAGAATAAGTAGTTCAGGTTTTGTAAGCAAAAGCTTTCCTAAAGCGAGGCGTGTCTTTTGCCCTCCGCTAAGGGTTGAAATTTTTGTACTGTAATCAAAGTCTTTAAAGTTCAGTCCATGTAATACCGTACGGATGTCTGCTTCGTATTTATAACCACCTTGATCTTTAAAGGCAACTTGAAGCTCATCATATTCTTTTAGGATACGTTCGTATTCAACTTGATTCTCGTAAACTTTGGGATTACCCATTTTTTCTTCATATTGTCTTAGTTCAGATTCCATCTTTTGAAATCGCTCAAAGACGCTTAGCATTTCATCCCAGATCGATAGTCCTGACTCAAGGCCTGTATCTTGTGCCATATAGCCAACTGCAACATCTTTTGGTTTAATGATATCTCCTGAATCATATGAAAGTTGCCCAGTAATCATCTTCAATAGCGTGGATTTACCAGCGCCGTTCCGGCCAACAAGCGCAACCCGGTCTCGTGATTGTACTTCTAATTTAATATTCGATAAAATGGTATCAGCACCAAATGATTTCGTGAGTCCATTGACTTGCAATACGATCATGTTCGTTCACCTCTATTTCCTTCCTTATGACTGTAAAAACGGACAGTAAGGATAAGCTAATCTTTGTTTATAACCGATTATTCGGCATGATCCGACGTTCCTTTAAGTTTACCTTAGAGGGGACAGGTGGAGCAACTAAACGAATGTTCATGATTTAACAAAAAAAGTCATCAAAAAAACAGCAAAATCGCAAAAAATGGTGTATAGTCACAAGTAGCAGCACTAACCTTCTATCATCTCAGTATGAGGAAAGGGGCAAACATGAGTTCATTTACTCACTTTAATGAAGAAGGCCGAGCAAGAATGGTCGATATTACGGATAAAACTCCCTCGGTTCGAACGGCTACTGCCCGCACGAGCGTTCAGGTGAGTGAACAAATTTATTCAGGTATACAGTCTGGAACGATGAAGAAAGGCGATGTCCTTCAAGTCGCTCAAATTGCCGGCATTATGGCAGCAAAAAAAACATCAGATCTCATCCCCATGTGTCATCCGATAGCGCTTTCTGGCGTTGACCTTCATTTTGACTGGCAGGAGAAGTCGTCATCTTATGAGCTGATTATTGAGGCTCATGTGAAAACGAGCGGAAGTACTGGCGTTGAAATGGAAGCGCTGACGGCAGCATCAGCTGCAGCATTGACGGTATACGATATGTGCAAAGCAGTGGATAAAGGCATCGTTATCGGGGAAACCTATCTTGTTACCAAAACAGGTGGTAAAAGCGGGGATTATGCGCGCAAGTAAGGTGACGATGGAGCGCGGAGATCAATATGGAGGTAGTGTATGGATATTGATCAGACAAAAATTCCGCAGGCGACAGCAAAAAGACTGCCGCTCTATTATCGATATTTAAAGAATTTAAGCGCATCAGGAAAGCAGCGCGTCTCATCAGCAGAGCTAAGTGATGCTATTAAAGTAGATTCTGCCACAATCAGAAGAGACTTTAGCTATTTTGGCGCTCTTGGTAAAAAAGGCTATGGGTACAACGTTCATTATTTGTTATCCTTTTTTAGTAAGACCCTTGATCAGGATGAAACGACAAAAGTTGCCCTGATTGGCGTAGGGAACCTTGGAACTGCTTTTCTGCACTACAATTTTATAAAAAATAATAACACTAAGATTGAGCTTGCTTTTGATGCCGATTCTGAAAAAGTAGGACAGGAGATTGGCGGAGTACCCGTTTATCACATTGATGAATTCAAAAAGAGATTGAAAGAGAATGACGTTTCTGTCGTGATCTTAACAGTCCCTGTTCATGTCGCCCAGTCCATTGCTGATCAAATGGATGAGACAGGCATCAAAGGAATATTGAATTTTACCCCAGCTCGATTAACTGTTCCAGATCATATTCGCGTTCATCATATTGATCTGGCCGTTGAATTACAAGCACTCGTTTATTTCATGAAACATTATCCAGTTTAAATGATAAGGAGGTGACACGCATGGGAATGGGTGGCGCAAGTATCGCATTAGTTGCCGTGGTTGCTTTAATTATATTCGGACCGAAGAAATTACCTGAGCTAGGTAAAGCAGCAGGTAATACGCTTCGTGAGTTTAAAAATGCAACAAAAGGTTTAGCGGATGACGACGATGAACCAAACGAAAAGAAAAATAACGACAAGTAATCGGTTAGGACGGATAGTGAATGGAGGATCAGAAGCAATCCATCTATGATCATTTAGAGGAATTAAGAAAACGAATTATCATTACAGTCGTTTTCTTAATTCTTTCCTTTATTGCGGGGCTGTTTCTGGCTAAGCCAGTCATTGTATTTTTGCAACATGCTCCTGAAGCGCAGGGTATACCGATGAACGCATTTCATCTAACTGACCCATTGAAAGTGTATTTCAGCTTCGCCTTTTTAATTGCTTTTATACTGACATCACCCCTGGCACTTTATCAGCTGTGGGCGTTTATATCACCTGGTTTATTTGAACATGAACGGAAAGTAACCTTATCGTATATTCCAGCTGTGTTTCTACTATTTCTTGGGGGCGTATCCTTTTCCTATTTTGTTCTCTTTCCATTTGTCATTGACTTTGTAGGAAATCTTGCTCAAAGTCTTAACATTCAAGAAATGTATGGAGCCAATCAATATTTTAGCTTTCTGTTTCAATTAACCCTGCCGTTTGGGTTTGTCTTTCAATTGCCGGTAATCGTTCTTTTCTTTACAAGACTCGGGATGTTAAACCCAACCATGCTCGTCCAAATTCGAAAGTATGCATACTTTGTTCTTCTTGTGATCGCGGGTATGATTACTCCACCTGAAATTATTTCACACCTTATGGTTACAGTGCCGCTTTTGCTTCTTTATGAATTTAGCATTATTGTGTCACGATACGGTTATCGAAAAAGAGTACAGGCTGAAGCGAAACGGATTCTTGAGGAAGCTCAGGAAGAAGCAAATCAATAAATGCAAAACAAAAAGCGGTAGGGGTCCCTACCGCTTTTTGTTTTCATCTTTTTTCTTCAGTTGTGTGATTCGTTTTTTTAGGACGAAGAAGCGGATGGCATAAACGAAATCAATAGTGGCAAGAACCATCAATAGAATCGTATAAAAGTTCCACATTTCACCGTTACTACTCGCGTTTTGAATCGCAAGGTACGTGAAAAGCGAGCCGAGTCCTAAATAGAAAAAACCCATAACAATTGGTGAGAGTTTCATGAAAAGAGTCCTCCAATAAACGATTGCGTCTGATTAAGCTGTTTTTCCATCTCCATAATATCATCAGCAAAATAGACGTTAATTAACACAACAAACGTATTCATCGTCATGTGTGCAATAATCGGTACGATCAGACGCTTTGTTTTCACATATAGAAAGGCAAAGGTTAGACCCATTGCTGTATAGATGAGAATGTGAGAGAAATCAAAGTGAATCGCCGCAAAAATAACAGAGCTAAGAATACCAGCGATCCAGAAGTTAAATCGTTTGTATAATGATCCGAAAATAACTTTTCGGAAAACGATTTCTTCAAGTATAGGTCCAATAATGGACGTCACGATAATAAAGATAGGAGAAGCCTTTGCTACTTCTATCAACATTTCAGTGTTCTCAGAGCCAGGATCAATGCCAAATACATTCATCTCAATCATAGCCGCCACAATTTGAGACGCATAAGCCATAAATACCCCTAGAATACTCCAACCTACGGCCTGACCCCCTGATACACGCGTTGAGCGTTCAAACGGAACGTCAGGAGTGGAGCGGAGAAGAACTAACATAATGATCAAAGCAGTTAGAAAACTAAAGACTGACCATATGACAACAGGATCAGCTACATTAAGTTTTTGAAGTAATGGAACACCTAAAAGTCCTGAAAGCTGCATGACAATATAGGTAATCAATATAGTCCAATAGTGTTTAGCCAAGAAGCATAACTCCTTTAATTGGTTTCATGCCTTAAAGGCACTTTGCATACTCGTATTAGTTTAACACACTTTGAAAAGGGAATGCCGTTCATAAGACTTCTTAAAACAGTTTCAATCGTTTCATCGAATATTCTCGAAAAACAGGTCAGAAGTCTTATCTTTTCATGTCAGATCTTGGCGAGAAGGGAAGAAAAGAAAAAACTGAAAAAAAAATCAACTTTACTACTTGCAAATAGATAGTGAATTATTTATTATATACATGTGTTAGCACTCGACGATGGTGAGTGCTAAAAAACGAATCAAACCATAATTTCCATCTGAGGAGGGTGTTTGAGTTGTTAAAGCCTTTAGGTGATCGTGTTGTCATCGAACCAATTCAATTAGAAGAAAAAACGTCCAGTGGAATCGTGCTTCCGGATTCTGCGAAAGAAAAGCCACAAGAAGGTCGCGTCGTATCTGTAGGTAGCGGTGCACTAACGGATGGTGGAGAGCGCGTTGCTCTTGAAGTATCAGAAGGCGATGCTGTTATCTACAGCAAATACGCTGGTACTGAAGTAAAGTATGACGGTAAAGAGTATCTAATCCTTCGTGAAAATGACATTCTTGCAGTCGTAAGTAAGTAACTACAAAAAATAAAAGCACTACATACATTAGGAGGGTAACAAATGGCAAAAGATATTAAGTTCAGTGAAGAAGCCCGTCGCGCAATGCTTCGCGGTGTTGATTCTCTTGCGAACGCAGTTAAAGTTACACTCGGACCAAAAGGACGTAACGTTGTCCTCGAGAAGAAATTCGGATCTCCACTAATCACAAACGATGGTGTAACGATCGCGAAAGAAATCGAGCTTGAAGATGCATTTGAAAACATGGGTGCGAAGCTCGTAGCAGAAGTAGCAAGCAAAACAAACGATGTTGCCGGTGATGGTACAACAACTGCAACTGTTCTTGCACAAGCAATGGTACGCGAAGGTCTTAAAAACGTAGCATCTGGTGCGAACCCAATGGTCATCCGTAAGGGGATCGAGAAAGCTACTAGAGCTGCTGTTGAAGAACTCAAAAACATTTCTAAGCCAATCGAAGGCAAAGAGTCCATCGCACAGGTTGCGTCTATCTCTGCCGCTGACGAAGAAGTAGGTCAATTGATCGCTGAAGCAATGGAGCGCGTTGGTAACGACGGCGTTATCACTGTTGAAGAATCAAAAGGATTTGCTACTGAGCTTGAAGTAGTAGAAGGTATGCAGTTCGATCGCGGATATGCATCTCCATACATGGTGACAGATTCCGACAAAATGGAAGCTGTTCTAGAAGATCCATATATCCTTATTACGGATAAGAAGATCGCGAGCATCCAAGATGTCCTACCTGTTCTTGAACAAGTTGTTCAACAAGGTAAACCACTTCTTATGATTGCTGAAGACGTTGAAGGTGAAGCTCTTGCAACACTTGTTGTGAACAAGCTTCGCGGAACATTTAACGCAGTAGCTGTTAAAGCTCCTGGCTTCGGTGACCGTCGTAAAGCAATGCTTGAAGACATCGGTACACTTACTGGTGCTGAAGTGATCACGGAAGATCTTGGTCTTGACCTGAAACAAGCGAACATCACTCAGCTTGGTCGCGCTTCTAAAGTTGTTGTAACAAAAGAAAATACAACTATCGTAGAAGGTTCTGGCGAAACTGACAAGATCGCTGCTCGTGTTAACCAAATCAAAGCTCAGCTAGAAGAAACAACTTCTGAGTTCGATAAAGAAAAGCTTCAGGAACGTCTTGCTAAACTTGCTGGCGGCGTAGCTGTCATCAAAGTTGGTGCGGCAACTGAAACGGAATTGAAAGAGCGTAAACTTCGCATTGAAGATGCTCTTAACTCAACTCGCGCAGCGGTTGAGGAAGGAATCGTATCCGGTGGTGGTACAGCACTAGTAAACGTCGTTAAGGCTGTTCAAGCTGTAGAAGCTACTGGTGACGAAGCAACTGGCGTTAAGATTGTTCTTCGCGCACTAGAAGAGCCAATCCGTCAGATCTCTCACAACGCTGGTCTTGAAGGATCTGTTGTGGTTGAGCGCCTTAAAGGCGAAAAAATCGGTATTGGCTTCAACGCCCTTACTGGTGAGTGGGTAAACATGGTTGACGCTGGTATCGTTGACCCAACTAAAGTAACGCGTTCTGCTCTACAAAATGCAGCATCTGTATCGGCTATGCTTCTTACAACAGAAGCGGTTATCGCTGATAAGCCTGAAGAAAACGCAGGCGGCGCTGGCATGCCTGATATGGGCGGCATGGGTGGAATGGGCGGTATGGGCGGCATGATGTAATTCATGCTCCCATCTGCTCAGAACATCTGAGTGGATTTAAAGCTTTCTCCAGTTTTAGGACTGGGGGAAGCTTTTTTATGTAATAAAGGTTTTATGAAAGTCATTCTAACAGAGGGTTACGTTACTGATTAACCTTCCGTGAAACTAGATAAGCAATAATATTAATTATTGAGGATATCTCTTAGTAGAGAGGAACTTTGTAGACATTTTTCTTTCTTTTCACTTCTATATTGTTAGAAAAATATGGCTTTTGTCATGGTATAATAGTATGACAATAAGGTATGTCATTTGGGTATGAGAAAAAATTTATAAACATAATAACCGGGGGGAATGATTAGTGGAAACGTTCTTAATAATTTTAATGTTAGTAGCTTTAGCAGGTATGATTGTCTTTTTTGTCTTAGCTTTAAAAAGTAAGGATAATAGACGCAGAAATTTTGCTAAATCAGGCGGGGGGTTGTTGGTGTTTTTAGTCCTGGCAGGGATTGTAGGATCAATGAGTGAAGAAGCACCTGCAACTGAAGATGTGACAGTTGAAGCTTCAGCGGAAGTTAAAGAGCTTGATGAGGCAGCTAAACAAGAAGAGGATGCTAAGGAGGCTGAGGAACAAGCAAAGAAAGAGCAAGAAGCTAAAGAAGCTGAGGAACAAACAAAGAAAGAGCAAGAATCTAAAGAAGCTGAGGAACAAGCAAAGAAAGAGCAAGAATCTAAAGAAGCTGAGGAGCAAGCAAAGAAAGAGCAAGAATCTAAAGAAGCTGAGGAACAAGCAAAGAAAGAAGAAGAGGAACGTAAGGCTCAGGAAAACAGCTTAACTCTTTCTCAGGAACAGGCTATTGCTATGGCTCAAGACTATCTTAATTACACTGCATTCTCTAAATCAGGCTTGGTTGACCAATTAGTGTATGAGGGATTCAGCCAAGAGGAAGCGTCCTTTGCTGTAGAGAATATTACGGTTGACTGGCAAGAACAGGCGGTTATCATGGCTCAGGACTATCTTGATTACACTTCTTTTTCAAGACAAGGATTAATTGACCAATTAAGTTATGAAGGATTCAGCACCGAACATGCAGTATACGCTGCGGACCAAGTTGGTTTCTAATAAATAGATAAAGGGAGTAGCAATCGGCTACTCCCTTTATCTATTTATTAGTTTATCTTCAAAAAAGAATTTGATGGATTAATCTCGTCATCTTTGTGTCACTCATGCCGAATTCCCGATTAAGTCGGAGAAAAACAAGTTCTTAGTATTATCGATACTCATAAAGTTTAAAAAAGTGAACAAACTCCCATACTTCGAACTAAGTTGTTGATGCTTCCATGATTCCTGGAATAAGATCATTCATTCAGGCAAATAGAATAACTTCCGAAGATGTAACTGATAAAAAAAGGCTTGTAACCGTAGGTAGATTCAGTATAAAATAAAACAACAGGTCATCTGATGACCTGTTTTTATTAACAATAATTGAAAGCGCTAACACGAGTTATCGAACTATGAAGTGGAGGTATGGAGATGTTGTTGCTTGTAGCTTTAAGTGCCATTTTAGCGCCCTTTCTCTTTTTGGTGCTTCTTCGGATGCCGGCTAAAAAGGGAATGTTTTTCAGCGCAATCATTGTGATCATCTTATCTTTTTTTGTATGGGGAGTAGAGGGAGACGTCATATTAGCGTCTGTTTTGGAGGGATCGCATAAGGCGCTCACGATCTTATTTATTTTGTTCGGGGCGATCGCTTTATTAAATACGCTTCGTCGAACGGGTGCTGTGAATCGCATTAATCAGGGGTTTCGAAATATTTCAACTGATATGCGGGTCCAAATTGTCATTGTCGCTTTTTTATTTGGCGCTTTAATTGAAGGGGCTGCAGGTTTTGGAACCCCGGCGGCGCTCACAGGACCCCTGCTTGTCGCATTAGGATTTACACCGATGGCAGCTGCGGCAATTGCTCTGATTGCAGATAGTTCTTCCGTCTCATATGGTGCGGTTGGTACGCCCATCCAAGTTGGACTTAGTAATTTACCAGATGCGGGTTTGTCTTTTTACCAAGGAATTGGTGTACAGATTGCTTTCTTTGATTTATTTGCCGGCACGTTTATTCCGTTTATATTAGTTGTCGTTCTCACTGTCTTTTTTGGAAAGAAGAAGGGTTTGAAGGATGCGGTTGAGATGCTGCCGTGGACATTGATGATTGGGCTTACTTATACGTCATCAGCGTATCTCTATGCGGTTTTGTTCGGTCATGAATTTGTTGCGATCTTAGCTTCTCTTACTGGTTTAGTTGTCGCTACTCTCACTGCAAAGAAAGGATTTTTGCTTCCAAAGACTTCATGGCAGGATGCCCTTCAGGAGGATTTTGTTATTGAAGAAGAAGGTTCGAATATGGGATTAGCGTCCGCATGGTCTCCATATTTGATTATTGTTGCCCTTCTGTTAATGACCCGAATTGTACCGTCGGTTAAAAACTTTGTGTTAAGCTGGGTGGATTTATCCTGGACGAATATTATTGGAATCGAGGGGATCACATCCAAATGGCAGGTCTTGTATTCACCAGGTACGGTATTAATTTTGGCGACTCTACTTGCCGTGGTTATTCAACGAAAATCCTTTCGTCATTTTTCGGCCGCTGCAAAGGAATCGATTATATCGATGAAAGATGCCGCATTAGCATTACTCGCCACCTTAGCTCTTGTACAAGTTTTTACGAACACAGGAATGAATGCGAATGATTTGATTAGCATGCCTCAATACATAGCGCAAACCCTTGCGAGTGGATTTGGTTCCATGTGGGTATTTGCGGCTCCGTTTCTTGGTGAATTAGGAGCTCACCGATTCAATATAGTATTGCAGAGGAAACGGCCCTTGCGAAGGATACCATTTTATCCTTACAAGTCATTGGCGCTGCTGCTGGTAATATGATTTGCGTTCATAATGTGGTTGCAGCTGGTACAGTTGTTGGCCTTTCTGGAAAAGAAGGGGATATCATTCGAAAAACGCTATTGCCTGCGTTACTATACGGACTATTAGTAGGGTTAGCCGCTTTCGTTACGACCATGGTGTTTTAATGACCCGATAACTTTTCCAATTGTCTGTTTTAGAGTAAAATAGAAGTAACACATGATGGGAAGTTGGAGGAAGTATGGTGGAATATAAACCGATTCGATCGAAAAAGATCTATGAACAAGTCGCAGATTCTTTGCTCGAATCGTTAAAAAATGGCACGTTAAAGTCTGGAGATAAACTCGATAGCGTGGAAGTGTTAGCTAAAAACTTCAATGTTGGCCGTTCAGCTATTCGAGAATCATTAAGTGCGCTTCGAGCAATGGGCATTCTTGAAATGCGCCAAGGAGAAGGGACGTATGTGAAGTCCTTTGACGCTTCGCGTTTTTCGCTTCCTGTATCCGTCGCATTTTTGATGAAGTCAGAGGATCTGAAGGAGCTATTGGAAGTACGAAAGATTCTGGAAGTTGGCGCAGCGGGATCAGCAGCTTCCTCACATAAAGAAGAAGATTTGTTTCCGATGAAGGACGCCCTTAGGAAAATGGAAGAGGCCAAGGGCAGTGGTGAGATTGGGGATCAGGCTGATTTAGCGTTTCATATGGCGTTAGTGAAAGCGACTCACAACCAGATGCTCATCAATTTAATGAATAGTGTCTCGGAAATTATGATGCAGGCGATGCGAGAAACGCGCAAACTGCTTCATACGCCTGAAGGTACGGAACGTTTGTTGCAAGAACATCAAACCATATTAGCCGCGATTGAATCTCGTCATGAGGAAAAAGCACGGGAAGCCATGTTAGCGCACCTTAATAATGTGGAAGCTTCACTAGCGAATTTCATTAAGTAAAGGGATCTGAGTGATACAGTTTCCTTTTTATTTCTTATAGTCATCAGATGACCTTATGTTTATAGTAGGAGGGATTATTTATGAAGGTTTCGTTATTTATTACTTGTTTATGTGACACATTCACCCCTGATGTTGGGAAGGATACGGTCGAGCTGTTAGAGCGCTTTGGATGTGAAGTCGACTTTCCAACTGGACAGACGTGTTGTGGACAGCCAGCCTATAACAGCGGATACAAAAGCGAGTCAATCCAAGCGATGAAGCAAATGATTAAGGCCTTTGAACAAGCGGAATATGTTGTTGGACCATCTGGTTCCTGTGTCCATATGCTGAAGGAATATCCGAAAGTGTTAGCTGCTGAACCGGAGTGGGCTGAGCGAGCACGTAAGCTTTCGGACAAAACATTTGAGCTCACGCAATTTTTAGTGGATGTCCTAAAAGTGGAAGACGTAGGTGCTACATTTAGGGGAACAGCAACGTATCATCCATCGTGTCACATGACGCGTTTGTTAGGCGTGAAGGACGCGCCACGAATTTTATTAGAAAATGTGAAAGGGCTAAATCTCATTGATCTTCCAATGAAAGAGGATTGCTGTGGGTTTGGCGGAACATTCGCTGTGAAAAATTCACACATATCCGGGCAGATGGTGCAAGAGAAAGCCGAGCATATTGAAGAAACGCACGCTGACTACTTAATTGGTGGCGATATGGGTTGCGTCATGAATATGGGCGGTCGGTTACGAAGAAATGGACAGGAAGTGAAGTTTCTTCATATCGCACAAGTATTGAATATGAAGTGAGGAGGGATAGAGATGAGTATTAAAATTGGTCATAAACCTTATGCTGAACGAATTCAAGATGGTCTTAATAATGCCTTTATGAGAAAAGCTGTCTCCAGCGCTCAAGGACGTTTCAGATCAGGACGATTAAAAGCAGCAGAAGAGTTAGGGGATTGGGAAGATTGGAGAACGCTTGGTGAAGAGAATCCGTTCTCACACGATGGAAAACCTGGATTATTATTTGCATCAATTAAGTGAGCAGGTGGAAAAACGAGGCGGAACCGTCTTTTTTGCAGAAACAGCGAAAGAAGCGAACGAGTACATTCAGGAGATTGCAAAGAAAAAACAAGCGAAAAAAGTCGTGAAATCAAAATCGATGGTCACTGAAGAAATTGGCTTGAATGAAGCACTCGAAAAAAGCGGGTGTGAAGTTGTTGAATCCGATCTTGGTGAATGGATTTTACAGCTGGACGAGGATCCGCCTTCTCATATCGTGACACCTGCGCTTCATAAAAATAAAGAGCAGATTCGCGAAACGTTTAGGAAGAAGAAAGGCTATACTGGTTCAGATGATCCGGTTGAGCTCGCTGCTTTTGCTAGAGGACAACTGCGTCAGGATTTCTTAGAAGCAGATATTGGGGTAACAGGCTGTAACTTCGCAGTTGCGGAATCTGGGGCGATTACACTCGTGACGAATGAAGGAAATGCGAGAATGGTGACGTCTCTTCCTGATACCCAAATATCCGTCATGGGCATGGAGCGAATTGTGCCCACGTGGGAGGACTTAGAAGTTGTTGTGAGTTTGTTAACGCGAGCTGCTGTAGGGCAAAAGCTTACGAGCTATATTACAGCATTAACTGGAACACGTCTTGAAGATGAAGTAGATGGGCCAGAAGATTATCACCTTGTCATTGTCGACAATGGACGTTCGAAAATACTTGGGACGGAATTTCAATCAGCTCTCCATTGCATTCGCTGTGCTGCCTGTATTAATGCTTGTCCCGTTTATCGTCACGTTGGTGGGCATTCATATGGATCGATTTATCCAGGACCGATTGGAGCTGTCCTAACTCCTTTACTGGATGGGTACGACGATCACAAGGACCTCCCGTATGCTTCGACATTGTGTGCTGCATGTACGGAAGCTTGCCCTGTCAAAATTCCGCTTCATGAGCATTTAATCAGACATCGCGAAATCATTGTGGAACGCGAAAAAATGACGACCAAAGCGGAAAAAATGATGATGATGGGTTTTGCGAAGTGGGTTTCCACTCCTGCCGCATATAAGCTATCGACGAAAATGGCAAGAACGACGCTAAAACCATGGACGAAAGAGGAGTATATTGAAAAAGGGCCAGGGCCAATGAAAGGCTGGACAGAGCAACGAGATTTTCCAGCGCCAGCGACAGAGCGCTTCAGGGATTGGTACCAGAAACGAGAGCAAAGGAGTGATCAGTAATGGCCATTCATAATCGTGAAGCATTTTTGGACAATCTAGCAGAGCAGCTAGGGCGATCACGGAAAACGAATGTAGAAGCTCCCCTTTATTCCGTTCATCCGCAGGAACGCGTGTTTCAAGGAGCAACGCAAGAAGAGCTCGTCGAGAAATTGGAGGAGCAGTGTAAAATCATTCATACGTCTTTTATGAGAACGGATTTGGAGAGGCTAGGAGATACGTTACGCTCTGTCCTTCTAAACTATGATGTAACGAAAGTAGTCGGTGCAGGTGGATCAAGGAATGAAGCAACCGGCTTAACAAATTTCTATCAAGAAATTCAACTGGAGGGCTATGACGTTCATGTATGGGATGAAGCGAAAGGGCAAGAAAATGTGTCGTTTGCTGAACGAGCAGGGGCAGGGATTGTCTTTAGTGATATCACGCTAGCTGAATCTGGAACCGTGACGTTGTTTAACGATCGATTTAATGGTCGCTCAATTAGCTTACTACCAGAAACGTTCATTGCGATTATCCCGAAGAGTACGCTCGTGCCACGAATGACGCAAGCGAGTCAATTGATTCATGAGGAAGAAAAGAAAGGGAATCTTGTTCCTTCCTGCATAAGCTTTGTAACGGGGCCAAGCAACAGCGCGGACATCGAAATGAATTTAATAGTAGGTGTACATGGACCGGTAAAAGCAACTTATATTATTGTCGATGATCTTTAATGTGCCAAGTCATTAGCGGACCCTTTTGTAAGTTTATAAAACTTCAAAAGGGTTTTTCGTTTGTTTGAAAGGAATATTTTGTATGAATCCTTTTTATTGATCGCTATAATGAAAGCTAGAGTTGCCGCCAAAGGAGGCTAAAATTGTGCAGGAGAAACAGAAAAAAGGAAAAAAGAAAGGGATGTCTTCCACAGGGAAGATGGTTGCCTGGATTGTTGGAGGTGTCGTCCTTTTTCTTCTCATCTTGACAGGTATCATTATCTGGATCGTGATGACGTATTTTAGTGGATTTTTTGCTGATCCTGAAGATGAATTAAATAAGTATATGAAAAAAAAGTACGGGGAAGAAATTACCCTCGTTTATGCTGGTAATCGTAATGAAGCAAACTTAGGAGATACAGAGCATAAAGTCGCTCTAAAAGATAACCCTGACTTTGATTTTTGGATTGATGTTAACGGCTTTTTTCGCACCATTGTTGAGGGAGATGACTACGAGAAAGGAAAGAAAACTTACGAGAAGTACCAAACGATTGAAGAGGACATGTTGGATATTAGCGAGTTTGGTTTTACTAGAATACAAGAAGGTCAATACAGTACATACCTCGATTATACGGAGGAAGGGTTTTATCGCTTAAATGTTCAGGATGATCACTTACTGAGTCGCTACGGATTAAAAGAAGAAGAGTTAAAAGATATGATGGAACTGATTGAATGGATTCGATCAAAAGGTGTGGATATTGGTCAATTGATGGTGTTTGGCCGCCCGGATGAAGCGAAGGAAGGCTATCAGATTGAGTTACTAATTAAAGACGTCCAGTTGATTTCATCGATAGCGGATTTGAAAAAAGAGATTGCAGAAGAACATCCAAGTACGCTTAGTCATGAGATTGAAGAACGAATGATACCGAAAATGAAGACGTTAGAGGAAGAGCGGATCATCCCAAACGTTTCCGATCAGGATACACATGAAGCGCATTGGATCAGTTGCAATGCAATCGATCAGGATGGCAAGTGTTCGAATATGCTGCTAGCGCTTTACTATGAAACGGATGGTTTTTATCCTGGACATCCTTACGTTGTACAAGATTTAACGAAAGTATTTGAATGGATCAAGCCTGAGCTTGGTCAGGATGGGAGTGTCACCATCCAGGTGATTGAAAAAGGTGTGCAACAGGAGCCATTATTAAATTTAATCGAACTTGATAAAAGTGATGAGAGTGAGATGGTAGGCATTGCCCTGGAGAATGATCAGAAAGAATTTCAAGAATTGAAAATGGAGCAAGGGGAAGGAAAGGAATGAGGTGAATCCGCCTTAAGGCGGAGGGGATTTCAAACCATGGGTCATCGTCTTACCTTACTGCTTTTCGATACACTTAAGCTATCAAAAAAGCAGAGGTGTTGGGGATGGCAGTAAAGGAAAGCGTGCTTGAACAAAATGAGCACATTGAGAAAGTCGATTCTATATTTAGAAACAAAAACTTTCTTCTCTTATGGGGAGCGGCATTTTTATCTAGTTTTGGCATTTCTTTTTTTCTTTTTTCGGAAAGCTGGTATATCGTCAATGTGTTAAATCTTGAAGCTTCACTAGGACTGATTTATATTGCTTCAAGCATTCCGAGATTATTGTTTATGATAATAAGCGGAACAGTTGCCGATCGAATGAGTAAAACAAAAATCATGTTTCTATCTGACTTTTCGAGAGGGCTCTTGCTCGGTGGGCTAGTTCTTTGGTTTATCTTCGGAGATGTGACATTGTGGACGTTTGTCGGAGTTGCTTTTTTCTTTGGTATTCTTGATGCGTTTTTCTGGGCTGCGGAAAGTGCTGTGATTCCATCCATTATCCGTAAGGAAAACCTTACGAGAGGTAATTCCATTATCCAAATGACAAACCAGTCTTCTTTTATCATTGCTCCCATGCTAGCTGGGTTATTAATTGCGTTTGGCAGCTATGAACTCGTCTTTACGATAACAGCAATCATGCTGTTTCTTGGTAGTATGTTAATCTACTTAATGAAGATTCCAAAACGAGAAGTAGAGCAGGAGACGAATGAACAATCTTTTTTCGAGACTTTTAAAGAAGGGCTTCTCTATGTAAAGGGATCAAGAGTTTTAGTTGTCGTTCTGCTAACAACCGTTTTTATGAATTTATTTCTTGTTGGTCCCATGTCAATGGGTCTTCCCCTTTTTGTGAAATCCATTCTAAATGGGGATGCAATGACGTTTAGTTTGTTAGAAGCAGGAGCGGCTGTAGGGATGCTGATCGGCTCCATTGTCGTTGGCGTTCTTAATTTAACGAAAAGACGTGGGAAAATTGCGCTGCTGACTCTTATCGTTTCTGGTATAGCTTTTATCGGTCTAAGTTTCTCGTCCGTGCTATGGGTGAGTATTCTTATGCTTGTGCTGTTTGGTGCGTGTCTATCTGCAAGCAATATTCCTTTTATGTCTGCTATCCAGAGCATGATTGAGGAGAAGGTATTAGGACGAGTGATGGGACTAATCTCTCTTGCTTCGATGGGGCTTATCCCTGTCAGCTATGCGATGACGGCCCTTTTGCTTTCGACAGGCATTGGGATTAATCACATTATGGCAGGTGGAGCTATATTAGTGGTTTTGTATGCCTGCTTTGTGTATATAAGGTTTCATGAGTTAAGAAATGTGGATTAATCAAATAGAAGGGGATTTTTTAGCTAGAACGCACTCCGTTATCAATGAAGATAATGGAGTTTTTTTATTGGTAAAATAACCTAATATATTGAAAAATGATGTTTGAATTCAGTCAGTTGGGGAACCGCTCTATATGAGATTTTACATATCGACATAGCGGGAGGAATAATAGTGAGCGAGAATAAAAAGAAAAAGCAATTAGACCAATATAGCACGACTGACGAAGGCAAAATGACCACAAATCAAGGACTTAAAGTTTCGGAAGATGAATTTTCTTTAAAAGCAGGCGAACGCGGGCCAACATTGATGGAAGACTTTCATTTTAGAGAAAAAATGACGCATTTTGATCATGAGCGAATTCCTGAGCGCGTTGTCCATGCAAGAGGTTTCTCAGCTCATGGAGAGTTTGAAGTCTATGAGTCTCTTGAAGAAATTACAGATGCTGAATTTTTAAAAGATCCTTCCAGAAAAACACCAGTCTTTGTCCGTTTTTCAACAGTGGCAGGTTCAAAAGGGTCTTCTGAAACGGTTCGAGATGTCAGAGGATTTTCAACACGTTTCTATACGGATGAAGGAAACTATGACTTAGTTGGAAATAACATACCGGTCTTTTTTATACAGGATGCGATTAAATTCCCTGATTTAATTCATGCTGTTAAACCAGAGCCTCATAATGGTATGCCTCAAGCTGCTTCTGCTCATGATACATTCTGGGATTTTATTGCGAATAATCAGGAATCCGCCCATATGGCGATGTGGGCCATGTCGGACAGAGCGATTCCTAGAAGCTTACGTATGATGGAAGGATTCGGCGTTCATACCTTCCGTTTTGTAAATGCCAAAGGAGAAGCACGCTTTATTAAGTTTCACTGGAAACCAAAGTTAGGGATCCATTCCCTTGTATGGGATGAAGCACAAAAAATCTCGGGTAAAGATGCTGATTTCCACCGTGGCGACTTATATGAGTCTATTGAAAACGGTGACTACCCTGAGTGGGAACTGGGCGTGCAAATCATTAATGAAGAAGATGAATTTAAATTTGACTTTGATGTGCTAGATCCAACGAAAATTTGGCCAGAAGAAGACATCCCAGTCAAAATCGTTGGGAAAATGACATTAAACCGCAATGTCGAAAACGTCTTTGCTGAAAATGAACAGGTTGCGTTCCATCCAGGTAACGTTGTAAAAGGGATTGACTTCTCAAATGACCCTCTCCTTCAAGGGCGTTTGTTCTCGTATACTGATACACAGATTAACCGTTTTGGTAGCGCGAATTATCATGAACTGCCAATTAATCGACCTGTTTGCCCGTTCTTTAACAACCAGCGTGATGGGTTTATGCGCCAGACAATTAACAAAGGTCAGGTAAGCTATCACAAAAACTCTCTTGCTGATAACCAGCCAGAACCAGCGACAGAAGAAGAAGGCGGCTATGTTCATTATCAGGAGAAGGTAGAAGGGCATAAGGTTCGAGCACGTAGTGAAAGCTTCAAAGACCACTTCTCTCAGGCTGTCCTTTTCTTTAACAGTATGAGTGACGTTGAAAAAGAACACATTAAGAATGCCTTTAGCTTTGAACTAGGTAAGCTAGAAAGTAAATCTGTTCAACAACAAGTTGTGGATATGCTTGCGAATATCAATCTAGATCTTTCTCAAACGGTCGCTCAAAATATCGGAGCGAAGGAACCTAAAGAAGGCGGATCCGATATTACGAAGACTTCACCTGCACTTAGCCAATTAAATACAACGTTTACCGCAGATACTCGAAAAGTAGGCGTGATTGTAGACAATGGCTTTAATGGAAAAGAGCTTATACAGGTACTGGATGAATTGAAGGAAAAAGGGATTAAGCCTGAACTCATTAGTGATAAGCGCGGCGTGAAAACAGCTACTGATGGCGCTGAAGCAGAGATTGATCATACCTTCCTTACATGTGATTCTGTTCTTTTTGATGCGATTTATGCAGTTGGTGGGAATCAGGAAAGTAAAGGATTCTATCAGTCTGCTAATTACTTTATAAATGAAGCCTTCTCACACTTTAAACCGATTGGCGGAACACATGAAGGAATGAAATGGTTAGAGAATAACGACTTAGTCGGTCAACCTGGTGTTGTCACTGGGAAAGATATGAGTGAATTTGTAAATGAGTTTAGTAAAGCGATTGCGACGCATCGTCATTGGGATCGTGAGCTAGTATAACTTGAATCTAAAAAAGGTAGCCCATCAGGGGCTACCTTTTTTCATTACCTCTTCAACATTCCATGGGGATCAATGACAAATTTCTTGGATACCCCACTATCAAATTCCTGATAGCCTTGAGGGGCTTCATCAAGACTGATAACGGTTGCATTTACGGCCTTTGCAATATCAGCTTTTCCATTTAAAATCGCCATCATTAATTGACGGTGATACTGCATAACGGGTGTTTGCCCTGTAACAAAATGATGGGCTTTTGACCATCCAAGTCCAAATCGTACTTTAAGGGAGCCTTGCTTGGCATCTTTATCATCAGCTCCAGGATCCTCTGTTACATATAACCCAGGTATACCCATCTTTCCTCCAGCTTCTACAACATCCATCATCGTATTTAGCACAATAGCCGGCTGCTCTTCGTTATCTGTTCCGTGTCCATAAGCTTCAAATCCAACTGCATCAATCGCGCAATCAACTTCAGGGATACCGAGAATTTGTTCAATTTGTTCACCTGGGTCGTTATGTTCTTTAAGATTGATCGTTTCACAACCAAAGCTTTTAGCTTGAGCGAGACGTTCTTCTTTTAAATCCCCTACGATGACAACTGCGGCTCCTAGCAACTGAGCAGAGTGGGCTGCTGCGAGTCCAACTGGTCCTGCTCCCGCTACATACACAGTGGATCCCGTTGTCACCCCAGCGCTAATGGCTCCGTGATACCCGGTAGGGAAAATATCCGATAGCATCGTTAAATCGAGAATTTTCTCCATCGCTTTTTCTTTATTAGGGAAGGGGAGTAATTGGAAATCTGCATAAGGGACCATCACGTATTCAGATTGGCCGCCTACCCAACCTCCCATATCGACGTATCCATAAGCAGCACCCGGACGTTCGGGGTTCACGTTCTGACAAATATGGGTATTCTGACGTTTACACATTTTGCATCGCCCGCACGCTACGTTGAATGGAACGGAGACAATATCTCCTTTTTTAATAAATTCCACATCTCGTCCTACTTCAATAACTTCACCTGTAATTTCATGACCGAGTACTAAACCGGATGGAGCTGTTGTACGACCGCGAACCATATGCTGATCGCTCCCGCATATATTCGTTACGATATTTTTCAAGATCACCCCGTGCTCACATTTACGGCCGACGTTACTCTTTGGAACACCTGGACCCTCACGTAGAACTAAATCGGGATAGCTAATATCCTGAACTTCTACACGACCTTCACCTGTATAGACGACACCACGATTTCCTGCCATTTGTATTTCCTCCTTTTCGTTTTTGGACGAGTGGGACGAGAGGCATAGGATGACCTTATGTACTCACCTCATTGTAATGGTATGAAGCTTCGAAATTCTTTTGGTGTTATCATCTGTAGGATGCATTCCCTTTTTCATCCAGTATAAAACGGTTCTTCATGCGACTGATGTCATCGTAGGATTGATAAAAAATGAAAATATAGGAAAACGCACTTCTTATTAACGTGACGAAAGACTTTTTTGTTACAATAAGGTTATGAGTATTCAGACATTTATTCGAGCTACTTTTATGCATAGATGATAGGAAATGAGACCTATTTTTAGGATATTTAGAGCAGATCAAGATTATTGGAGGAATCAATTATGAGTTCATCGTACCAGTTTGATGCATATCATCCAGCTGTTAAGCAAGTGATTGAAAATATTGAGAAGGTGATGGTCGGCAAGCGAGAGGTCACTGAGCTAAGTTTGGTCGCGTTACTTGCTGGTAGCCATGTGCTACTTGAAGATGTACCGGGCGTAGGGAAAACGATGATGGTTCGTGCCCTGGCAAAATCAGTTGGTGCTCAGTTCAACCGAATTCAGTTTACACCAGATTTGCTACCTTCCGATTTAACAGGTGTTTCCATCTTTAATCAACGTGAAATGAAATTTGAATTTCGAAAAGGCCCCCTTCTAGGTCATATTATTCTCGCAGATGAAATCAATCGAACGTCACCTAAAACACAATCAGCTCTTCTTGAAGGGATGGAAGAGGGGAATGTAACTGTTGATGGAGAAACTCATATTCTCCCACAGCCGTTTTTTGTGATGGCGACCCAAAACCCGATTGAATATGAAGGAACATATCCGTTGCCAGAAGCTCAGCTTGATCGCTTCTTATTAAAATTGAGAATGGGCTATCCATCTCCGGAAGAGGAGCTTGAAGTCCTTAATCGGACAGAGCATTCACACCCAATCGATGAAATTGGCACAGCTCTCGAGCTTGAAGAACTACTCGATATGCAGAGAAAAGTAAAAGCCGTATTTGTTGAGGAATCAGTAAAACAATACATTATTGATATTGTAAGTAGAACGAGAAACAATACGTCGATCTACCTTGGTGCAAGTCCTCGTGGATCGCTTTCCTTAATGAAAGCGTGCCAGGCTTATGCATTTATGCGCAATCGAGATTATGTTTTACCGGATGATGTGAAATTCCTAGCGCCGTACGTGTTATCTCATCGTGTCATCCTTAAATCAGAAGCTGCCTTTGAAGGACAAAAGCCAGAAGAGATCATTAAAGAGATTCTTCATCGCGTTCGGGTACCTCTCCGGAGGGAAGAGAAAGTGAAATGAGAGACAAGCTTGCTAACAACAGGGTATTAAAGTTCTTTTTCTTAGGACTTCTTTTTCTCTTTACGTTTTCTTATGCCATGTTTCAAGGCGGCTTTGTCAGCTGGTTTCTTTTCTATAGCTTTCTTCCGTTCGTTATTTATTCTTTCCTTCTAATCTTTTATCCGCTGAAGGCAATTAAGATGACGCGTGAAGTGAGCCACACGGAATTAACGGATGGGCAGGAGTTAACAATTACGATCAATGTTGAGCGAAACAGTCGTTTTCCCCTTTTTTATTTAGTAGTGGAAGACGTACTGCCTGAAAAACTCGTATCCTATGCGAAAGAAACATCTTCTAACTATCAAAAGCGATCACTTGCCTTATTGCTCCCAATGTTTCGAAAGTCGTTAACATTTCGCTATACAATTCAATCGATTCCGAGGGGAGAGTACCATTTTAAGAAGATTCGCTGTAAAACGGGTGATCTCTTCGGATTTGTACAGCATGAAAATGTGATTGAGAGAGAGCAATCAATTTATGTTCTCCCAAATTATCAGGAAATTTCATGGTCGCCTTATAATCAACAACTTTCAGGGACAAGACCGTCTCCAAGAAAAGCAGATTTGGATTATTCGACTGCTGTAAGTGTGCGAGATTACGTACCCGGAGACAAACTGTCGTGGATTGACTGGAAAGCGACGGCGCGGGGTTCGAAATTACTCACGAAGCAATTTGAACAGCAAATTAGTCAGGACTATATGGTATTTCTAGATCGAGAAACAGCACACTACGGTCGGATCGAATCTCCTTTGTTCGAGAAAGCGGTAAGACTTGCTGCTTCTGTGACAAATGCTGCATTAAAGCAAAATGCGATGATTGGACTTGTTTCGTCCGGTAAAGATCACTCCGTTCTGAACATTAATGGAGGAAAAGCACAACGGAGAAGAGTGTTTCATCACTTAGCCCGAGTTCAAGCGAATGGGAGTACGACATTTGATACGGTTGTTAAACGAGAAGCGCACCATTTTCCTGCAGGAACAGGTGTGTTGTTGATTAGTCCTTCACTCGAAGGATCACTTACCTCGACGTTGAAAGAGCTCGTTGCCAGAAAGGTCCAAGTGGAGTTTTTTTATGTGGCTGAGCACATTACGTTGGAACAACAAGCTGAAATTAATCAGCTTATGCAGTATGGAATTAAGGCTCACGTGATTGTTGGAAATTCATTTAGTAAGGAATTAAAAGGGGGTGGAAAGCGTGCAACAAGCTAATGAAAAAACAGACTGGCTTTACGCTCTTCTCCTCTACGGATTAGGTTTTCTATTATTCTGGGAATGGCTACGCCCTCTCTCGATTATTTCGGATACAGGTCAATCTGAAATCTTTATCTTATTTACAGCATTTTTGTTTTTGCTTTCGTATTTTCAACTGCCATTTTGGCTCTCCTTTCCGATCAAAGGAGTTGCTATGGTGTATGCCTTGCATGCGATGTTTTTTCCTGGCTCCTTCTTTGACTTTTTGTGGCTTAATTATTTTCTATCGGACTTTTCTCAGAATGTTGGATTTTTACTCGATGGTCAATTTGATAGCCTTTCAAATGTTTTTCGAACGTTTTTGTTTTTTATTTTACTTTGGTTGATTAGCTACTTAATGCAGTACTGGCTTATCCAAACGAGGCGTATCTTCTTATTTCTTTTGGTGACGATCGTCTACATTTCAGTGATTGATACGTTCACAACTTATGAAGCTGATCAGGCCATTATTCGCATTGTCATTATCGGTTTCGTATTACTGGGGTTACTACAAATTCTCCGCATTCAAGAACAGGAAGGTGTTTCATTTTCAAAAGGCCGCTTCCCTGTCTTCTGGCTTATGCCGCTTGTCGTTGTCATTGCATTCTCCTCTTTATTTGGTTATATTGCGCCGAAAGCTGAACCTCAGTGGCCAGATCCTGTCCCCTTTTTGAAAAAAACGACTGGGGATGATGGCGAAGGTAATAACGGGAACGGTATTAGCAAGATTGGGTACGGAGAGGATGATTCACAGCTTGGTGGGCCATTTGTGATGGACGATACGCCCGTATTCACCGCACAAATTAAGGATCGAGGATACTGGCGAGTTGAAACGAAGGATGTCTACACCGGAAAAGGGTGGGAGTCTTCCGTTCGTGACCGCGTGATGTTTGAAGGGAGTACAGAAACGTTATTTGAAGATGACGTGGAAGTAGAAGCCTTTGATATGAAGATGAACATGACAGGAAACGAAGAATTCGATTTCATCGTTCATCCTGGCCAGGTAACTTCGATTGATACAGGAAAAGACGTACAGCTCCTGGAAAACCCCTTAACTGGAAAAGTGTTTACGCAAAATCTTGGTGAATCGGTTGTGCTGAATAATTACAACTTAGAATATGAATCACCTACGTTTTCAGAAAAAATGTTACGAGAAGCATCGACTGAATATCCAGAACGACTTGCGAATACGTATCTTCAATTACCTGAGTCTCTCCCAGAAAGAGTAGGAGATCTTGCTGAAGAGATAACGAGTGAAGAGGAAAACCCTTATGATAAAGCACGCGCAATTGAAAATTACTTTGTCGGAAATGGGTTTGTGTATGAAACAACAGATGTTGCCATTCCAGGCGAAAATGATGACTATGTTGATCAGTTTCTTTTTGAAACGCAGCTCGGTTACTGTGATAATTTCTCAAGTTCGATGACCGTTCTTTTGAGAAGTCTCGGTATTCCAGCGAGATGGGTGAAAGGATTTACGGAAGGCGAATTTGTAGCTGCTGCAGGTGACTATCGTGAATACGAAGTAACGAATAATAATGCGCATTCATGGGTCGAAGCTTATTTTCCTGAAGTAGGCTGGGTTCCTTTTGAACCAACGCGAGGTTTCTCGAACCAGGCTGACTTTGTAAGTGATTATAGTGATGATGAAGTGTCGAATACGGAAACGCCGGATCCAGCTCAAGCTGAGGAAGAGCAGGCACAGCAACAAGAGCAGCTGCAACAGGAAGAGGCAGCATCAGAATCGTCATCGGCTTCATTTGAATGGTCGGTGTGGTATACGGTTGTGCTCATTGGGATCTTTCTTCTGCTATGCTATGTCATATTTAAAAACTATAAGAACTGGTTAAAGCGATTGATCATTTCAAAATACAAGAAACGGGATGATGACAAAGCATTATCTGAAGCTTACTTTAGACTGCTTTGGTTGCTCGAGTTGCATGGCATTAAACGTGGCGCAAATCAGACGCTTAGAGAGTATGCTGTGCAAGTTGATCAGCAACTTCGTACAAAGGATATGAAAGAATTAACGCGTTATTATGAAGAGAATTACTACCGCGGGAAAACGACTACTGATGGCTGGGATGAAATGAAGAAATTGTGGGAAAATTTAATTAAAAAGATGCAATCTTGACCGTTGTATAGACGGTTGATAGAATGAATCCATAGTTTGAACAATAAGTTGTAACCTTCGTATATCCCTGGGAATAAGGCCCAGAAGTCTCTACCGGATCACCGTAAATGATCTGACTATGAAGGCAGACACTCCTAGTATACGCCAGGATTCTGCCTTTGTACCATGGCAGAGTTCTGGCTTTTTTATATAACTTGGAGGTTAGAGGTCGAAAAGCTTATCAATCTTTCGTTTTTTATTCGATTTTGGAAATGCTACTAGAGACTAAATAGAAGTGAGGGAATGTGATGTTAGAAGAACAGGAATCCATTATTGTCCTCGATTTTGGTGGGCAGTACAATCAACTCATTGCGAGACGTATTCGTGATCTTGGCGTATTTAGTGAATTGCATCCGAATACAATTACGGCCGAAGAAGTTAAGAAGATCAACCCGAAAGGAATCATTTTTTCGGGTGGCCCGAACAGTGTGTATGGAGAAGGTGCACCGCGCTGTGATGAAGAAATTTTCGAACTCGGTATTCCGGTTCTTGGAATCTGTTATGGTATGCAATTAATGACGCACCACTTTGGTGGAAGTGTCGAAGCGGCCACACATCGTGAGTACGGAAAGGCAATGCTTACAATTAATGATAAGTCCCCTTTATATGATGGTCTTCCAGAAGAACAATCTGTATGGATGAGCCACGGTGATCTAGTGAAAGCCCCACCTGAAGGATTTCATGTAGCTGCAACGAATCCATCTTGTCCAGTAGCTGCAATGAGTGACGCTTCTCGTCACCTTTATGGTGTTCAATTCCACCCTGAAGTTCGTCATACAGAGCACGGAAACGAATTGCTAAAGAATTTCGTGTACAAGGTATGTGAATGCAAAGGTGAATGGTCAATGGAGAACTTCATTGATGAACAAATCGATACAATCCGTGAAGCGGTTGGAAATAAAAAAGTTCTTTGTGCGCTAAGTGGAGGGGTCGATTCTTCTGTAGTAGCGGCGTTAATTCACCGAGCAATTGGTGATCAGCTAACATGTATGTTCGTGGATCATGGTCTTCTTCGTAAGGGTGAGGCAGACAGCGTTATGAAAACCTTTGGTGAAGGATTCGACATGAACTTGATCAAAATTGACGCTGCAGAACGTTTTCTTACAAAGCTAAAAGGCGTAACGGATCCAGAGAAGAAACGTAAAATTATTGGTAACGAATTTATCTATGTGTTCGAAGAAGAGTCTGAAAAGCTAGAAGACATGTCCTTCTTGGCACAAGGAACACTTTATACAGATATCGTTGAAAGTGGGACAGCAACGGCTCAAACGATTAAATCTCACCACAATGTAGGTGGGCTGCCTGAAGATATGAAGCTCGATTTAATTGAGCCGTTAAATATGCTTTTCAAAGATGAGGTTCGTAAAGTAGGAACAGAGCTTGGTCTTCCTGACGAAATCGTTTGGAGACAGCCATTCCCAGGCCCTGGTCTTGGTATTCGTGTCATCGGCGAAGTGACAGAAGAAAAGTTAAAAGTCGTTCGTGAATCAGACGCCATTCTTCGTGATGAAATTAAAAAGGCGGGCCTTGATCGTGAAATTTGGCAGTATTTCACAGCACTTCCTGATTTCCGGAGTGTGGGCGTAATGGGAGATGCAAGAACTTACGATTACACGATCGGTGTTCGTGCTGTAACGTCTATTGATGGCATGACCTCAGACTGGGCACGAATTCCATTTGAAGTTCTTGAAATTATTTCTACAAGAATCGTCAACGAAGTGGATCACGTTAACCGCGTTGTGTATGACATTACTTCTAAGCCGCCCGCTACAATTGAGTGGGAGTAAACACGAACAAAATATAAAAATAAAGATAAAATGTTCGTGTTTAGTGTTGACGTCACAAAAGATAGCTGATACACTACAAAAGTAAATAAATAGAACGACCATCCATCGTATAACATCGGGAATAAGGCCCGAAAGTCTCTACCAGGTTACCGTAAATAACCTGACTACGAAGGAAACAGTGAAAGTAGTGAAAGAGGTTGCTCGTGTAGCAACTCTAGACCTATTCTCTCTTTTCCTATTAGTCCGCTCCGGGTAGAGAACCCGGAGCTTTTTCTTTTTCGTGAATTGTTACGATTCTCTTGCGAAGAATAAAACAATGGTAATGAAACTATTAGAAAGATGGATGAAGGGGAATAAGGGGGAATGAAGAAATGGATCGTTTTTTTCGCTTTCAAGAGCATAATACAACATATAGAAAAGAAACAATTGCAGGATTAACAACATTTTTATCAATGGCTTACATTCTATTTGTTAACCCAGCTGTGCTAGCTGATGCCGGAATGGATCAAGGCGCTGTCTTTACTGCTACAGCTCTTGCTGCTGCACTTGGTACTTTAATTATGGGTGTGCTAGCAGGATATCCAATTGCTCTTGCTCCAGGAATGGGCTTAAATGCGTTTTTTACCTACTCTGTCGTAACCGTGATGGGAGTACCTTGGGAGACGGCGCTTGCTGGTGTGCTCGTTTCAGGAATTATCTTTATTATTATTACCATTTTTAAAATTAGAGAAATGATTATTAACGCGATTCCAATGGAATTAAAATACGCAGCGGCAAGCGGGATTGGCCTGTTTATTGCCTTTATTGGCCTTCAAAGCGCAGGGATTGTTCAAAACAACGATTCCACGCTAGTCCAGCTAGGGGACCTTCTTGCAGGACCGACTTTGCTTGCGGTATTCGGTTTAATTATTACAGTTATCTTAATGGTTCGTAACGTAACAGGTGGGATTTTCTATGGAATGGTGATCACAGCCATCGTAGGAATGATCTTTAACCAGGTGCCGCTTCCAAGTGGGATTGTCGGTAGCGTGCCAAGTCTTGAACCAACGTTCGGCGTTGCTTTTGGTCACCTAGGTGATTTGTTTACGATTGACATGCTTGTAGTCGTTTTAACCTTCTTGTTCGTTGATTTCTTTGATACGGCGGGTACGTTAATTGCAGTAGCTACACAAGCTGGCATTATGAAAGACAATAAGCTTCCAAGAGCCGGAAAAGCGTTGTTTGCAGATTCATCTGCAACAGTTCTTGGTGCTGTACTTGGTACGTCTACAACAACCGCATATATTGAATCTTCATCAGGAGTAGCCGCTGGCGGAAGAACAGGCTTTACTTCTGTCGTAACAGCAGGATTTTTCTTGCTCGCATTATTTTTCTCACCACTATTAGCAGTCGTGACACCTTCCGTCACAGCGCCAGTGTTGATTATTGTAGGTGTTCTTATGGTAAGTGTACTTGGAAACATTGAGTGGAAACGATTTGAGATTGCCGTACCTGCGTTTCTCACCATTATTGCCATGCCACTAACCTACAGTATCGCCACGGGGATTGCGCTTGGATTCGTGATGTACCCGATCACAATGGTTGTGAAAGGGGAAGGAAAGAACATCCATCCAATTATGTACGGACTGTTCTTCGTCTTTATCGCCTATTTTGTATTTTTAGCATAATGAGTTTAAAAGCAGCCGAACAGGCTGCTTTTTTTTATGAGAATGGACAAGTGATCAATGGATGATTAACTTTGAAGTGCTTAATCAAACGTTTGTTTAATCATCAAAAAGGTCATATCTGGATTGGTTATAAGAAAAACTTCATTATGTGGTATCGAATAAAGGGGATAGAGAATTCTCTTTTTATGCATTTTTTCAAACGAAGCTCATCAAAATGTTTTCAGGAATTTGATAAAAGCCATTGACCATATCGTATTTTACTGATAAAGTAGAGAACGTTGTTAAGAAAACAACAACGAACACATAAAAAAATGATTGACTTCATTTTAATCATCGTGTATTATAGATAACGTTGCCGCTGAAAAGAGCGCGTAACATCATCTAAAACATTTCAAAAAAAGTTGTTGACATCAAACGGAACAACATGTTATATTAGTTGGGTCGCTGAAAACGACAACGAAAGAAATGAATTGCTCTTTGAAAACTGAACGAAACGCCATGTAAGTAGTTGTTTCTACGGAAACAAACATTGTTTTAAAAAGCTAGATTAAGCTTTCTATCGGAGAGTTTGATCCTGGCTCAGGACGAACGCTGGCGGCGTGCCTAATACATGCAAGTCGAGCGAAGAGATGGGAGCTTGCTCCCTGATCTTAGCGGCGGACGGGTGAGTAACACGTGGGCAACCTGCCCTGCAGACTGGGATAACTCCGGGAAACCGGAGCTAATACCGGGTAATACATCGCACCGCATGGTGCAATGTTGAAAGTTGGCCTTTGGCTAACACTGCAGGATGGGCCCGCGGCGCATTAGCTAGTTGGTAAGGTAACGGCTTACCAAGGCGACGATGCGTAGCCGACCTGAGAGGGTGATCGGCCACACTGGGACTGAGACACGGCCCAGACTCCTACGGGAGGCAGCAGTAGGGAATCTTCCGCAATGGACGAAAGTCTGACGGAGCAACGCCGCGTGAGTGACGAAGGCCTTCGGGTCGTAAAGCTCTGTTGTTAGGGAAGAACAAGTACCGTTCGAATAGGGCGGTACCTTGACGGTACCTAACCAGAAAGCCACGGCTAACTACGTGCCAGCAGCCGCGGTAATACGTAGGTGGCAAGCGTTGTCCGGAATTATTGGGCGTAAAGCGCGCGCAGGCGGTCTTTTAAGTCTGATGTGAAAGCCCACGGCTCAACCGTGGAGGGTCATTGGAAACTGGAGGACTTGAGTGCAGAAGAGGAGAGTGGAATTCCACGTGTAGCGGTGAAATGCGTAGATATGTGGAGGAACACCAGTGGCGAAGGCGGCTCTCTGGTCTGTAACTGACGCTGAGGCGCGAAAGCGTGGGGAGCAAACAGGATTAGATACCCTGGTAGTCCACGCCGTAAACGATGAGTGCTAGGTGTTGGGGGGTTCCACCCTCAGTGCTGAAGTTAACACATTAAGCACTCCGCCTGGGGAGTACGACCGCAAGGTTGAAACTCAAAGGAATTGACGGGGGCCCGCACAAGCAGTGGAGCATGTGGTTTAATTCGAAGCAACGCGAAGAACCTTACCAGGTCTTGACATCCTCTGACAATCCTGGAGACAGGACGTTCCCCTTCGGGGGACAGAGTGACAGGTGGTGCATGGTTGTCGTCAGCTCGTGTCGTGAGATGTTGGGTTAAGTCCCGCAACGAGCGCAACCCTTGATCTTAGTTGCCAGCATTCAGTTGGGCACTCTAAGGTGACTGCCGGTGACAAACCGGAGGAAGGTGGGGATGACGTCAAATCATCATGCCCCTTATGACCTGGGCTACACACGTGCTACAATGGACGGTACAAAGGGCAGCGACACCGCGAGGTGAAGCAAATCCCATAAAGCCGTTCTCAGTTCGGATTGCAGGCTGCAACTCGCCTGCATGAAGCCGGAATTGCTAGTAATCGCGGATCAGCATGCCGCGGTGAATACGTTCCCGGGCCTTGTACACACCGCCCGTCACACCACGAGAGTTTGTAACACCCGAAGTCGGTGGGGTAACCTTTATGGAGCCAGCCGCCGAAGGTGGGACAAATGATTGGGGTGAAGTCGTAACAAGGTAGCCGTATCGGAAGGTGCGGCTGGATCACCTCCTTTCTATGGAGAATTACGAGGCAACATTGGTTGCCAACCTTACATGAGCGTTTCGTTTAGTTTTGAAAGAATGATTATTTCTTTCAACTGAAAAGGTAAGTTTTGAAAAAGAGCAAGTCTCTTCGTAGAAACACCTCCGGCTAATGGCTATGTCGGAGTATTTACTTTTCTTTTGTGGGCCTGTAGCTCAGCTGGTTAGAGCGCACGCCTGATAAGCGTGAGGTCGGTGGTTCGAGTCCACTCAGGCCCACCATAAAAGAATCCTGGGGCCTTAGCTCAGCTGGGAGAGCGCCTGCCTTGCACGCAGGAGGTCAGCGGTTCGATCCCGCTAGGCTCCACCAAAACATCTACTATATCGTTAAACAAACGTTTAATTAACTAGTAGCTTTGTTCCTTGAAAACTAGATAGCACAAACAACGACATCCAATAATTATTTTTATGCAACACTTAGTAATAACTGATGCGTGATGGCTTACGCCACACAAATCGAAGGTTAAGCTACTAAGGGCGCACGGTGGATGCCTTGGCACTAGAAGCCTAAGAAGGACGGGACGAACACCGATATGCTTCGGGGAGCTGTAAGTACGCTTTGATCCGGAGATTTCCGAATGGGGGAACCCACCATCTTTAATAGGATGGTATCCATTTCTGAATACATAGGGAATGGAAGGCAGACCCGGGGAACTGAAACATCTC
The DNA here is from genome assembly GCF_020165985.1 of Bacillus sp. RAR_GA_16. Lineage (GTDB taxonomy): Bacteria > Bacillota > Bacilli > Bacillales > Guptibacillaceae > Guptibacillus. The sequence goes on along the minus strand of NZ_JAIUKZ010000015.1, from coordinate 663,898 downwards.
ATTACCCGGAGGAAGAGAAAGCAAATGCGATTTCCTGAGTAGCGGCGAGCGAAACGGAAACAGCCCAAACCAGAGGGCTTGCCCTCTGGGGTTGTAGGACGTCTCTTTGGAGTTACAAAGGCACGGATAGACGAAGCGACCTGGAAAGGTCCATCAGAGAAGGTAACAATCCTGTAGTCAAAATCCGCTGCCCTCCGAGACGGATCCTGAGTACGGCGGGACACGTGAAACCCCGTCGGAATCCGGGAGGACCATCTCCCAAGGCTAAATACTCTCTAGTGACCGATAGTGAACCAGTACCGTGAGGGAAAGGTGAAAAGCACCCCGGAAGGGGAGTGAAAGAGAACCTGAAACCGTGTGCCTACAACTAGTTGGAGCCCGTTAATGGGTGACAGCGTGCCTTTTGTAGAATGAACCGGCGAGTTACGATCCCGTGCAAGGTTAAGCCGAGAAGGCGGAGCCGCAGCGAAAGCGAGTCTGAATAGGGCGAAAGAGTACGTGGTCGTAGACCCGAAACCAGGTGATCTACCCATGTCCAGGGTGAAGTTCAGGTAACACTGAATGGAGGCCCGAACCCACGCATGTTGAAAAATGCGGGGATGAGGTGTGGGTAGCGGTGAAATGCCAATCGAACCTGGAGATAGCTGGTTCTCTCCGAAATAGCTTTAGGGCTAGCCTCGCGGCAAGAATCTTGGAGGTAGAGCACTGATTGGACTAGGGGTCCTTACCGGATTACCGAATCCAGTCAAACTCCGAATGCCAACGATTTATCCGCGGGAGTCAGACTGCGAGTGATAAGATCCGTAGTCGAGAGGGAAACAGCCCAGACCACCAGCTAAGGTCCCAAAGTATACGTTAAGTGGAAAAGGATGTGGCGTTGCTTAGACAACCAGGATGTTGGCTTAGAAGCAGCCATCATTTAAAGAGTGCGTAATAGCTCACTGGTCGAGTGACGCTGCGCCGAAAATGTACCGGGGCTAAACGTATCACCGAAGCTGTGGATTGTCTTACGACAATGGTAGGAGAGCGTTCTAAGGGCTGTGAAGTCAGACCGAAAGGACTGGTGGAGCGCTTAGAAGTGAGAATGCCGGTATGAGTAGCGAAAGACAAGTGAGAATCTTGTCCGTCGAAAGCCCAAGGTTTCCTGAGGAAGGCTCGTCCGCTCAGGGTTAGTCGGGACCTAAGCCGAGGCCGAAAGGCGTAGGCGATGGATAACAGGTTGATATTCCTGTACCACCTCCTTTCCGTTTGAACGACGGGGGGACGCAGAAAGATAGGGAGAGCGCGCTGCTGGAAATGCGCGTCCAAGCGATTAGGCTGGTGAATAGGTAAATCCGTTCACCGTGAAGGCTGAGTCGTGATGGCGAGGGAAATTTAGTACCGAAGTCCTTGATTCTACGCTGCCAAGAAAAGCCTCTAGTGAGGAAAGAGGTGCCCGTACCGCAAACCGACACAGGTAGGCGAGGAGAGAATCCTAAGACGATCGGGAGAACTCTCGTTAAGGAACTCGGCAAAATGACCCCGTAACTTCGGGAGAAGGGGTGCTTCCTCGGGTGAATAGCCCAGGGGAGCCGCAGTGAAAAGATCCAAGCGACTGTTTAGCAAAAACACAGGTCTCTGCAAAGCCGTAAGGCGAAGTATAGGGGCTGACACCTGCCCGGTGCTGGAAGGTTAAGAGGAGGGGTTATCCCTTACGGGAGAAGCTCTGAATCGAAGCCCCAGTAAACGGCGGCCGTAACTATAACGGTCCTAAGGTAGCGAAATTCCTTGTCGGGTAAGTTCCGACCCGCACGAAAGGTGCAACGACTTGGATACTGTCTCAACGAGAGACCCGGTGAAATTATAGTACCTGTGAAGATGCAGGTTACCCGCGACAGGACGGAAAGACCCCATGGAGCTTTACTGTAGCCTGATATTGGATTTTGGTACAGCTTGTACAGGATAGGTAGGAGCCATAGAAGTCGGACCGCCAGGTTCGATGGAGGCGTCGGTGGGATACTACCCTGGCTGTACTGACATTCTAACCCAGCACCGTGATCCGGTGCGGAGACAGTGTCAGGTGGGCAGTTTGACTGGGGCGGTCGCCTCCTAAAATGTAACGGAGGCGCCCAAAGGTTCCCTCAGAATGGTTGGAAATCATTCGCAGAGTGTAAAGGCACAAGGGAGCTTGACTGCGAGACCTACAAGTCGAGCAGGGACGAAAGTCGGGCTTAGTGATCCGGTGGTTCCGCATGGAAGGGCCATCGCTCAACGGATAAAAGCTACCCTGGGGATAACAGGCTTATCTCCCCCAAGAGTCCACATCGACGGGGAGGTTTGGCACCTCGATGTCGGCTCATCGCATCCTGGGGCTGAAGTAGGTCCCAAGGGTTGGGCTGTTCGCCCATTAAAGCGGTACGCGAGCTGGGTTCAGAACGTCGTGAGACAGTTCGGTCCCTATCCGTCGCGGGCGCAGGAAATTTGAGAGGAGCTGTCCTTAGTACGAGAGGACCGGGATGGACACACCGCTGGTGTACCAGTTGTTCCGCCAGGAGCATAGCTGGGTAGCTACGTGTGGAAGGGATAAGTGCTGAAAGCATCTAAGCATGAAGCCCCCCTCGAGATGAGATTTCCCACAGCAATAAGCTGGTAAGATCCCTTAGAGATGATGAGGTAGATAGGTTCGGGGTGGAAGCGTGGCAACACGTGGAGCTGACGAATACTAATCGATCGAGGGCTTAACCTAAAACGAAAAGCGAAGTAAGCCGTTTAAATCCGACAAGCGTTGGAAGCTTTTGAATCAGACGCGCTTTTTGCGTCAGAATCAAAAGGTGAAACGATCGAGGATTTGGCTTACGTAGCTGGACACATATTGGACAGAAATTGCGAGTGCTATCTAGTTTTCAGGGAATACCCTGTAAAAGTCTAGTGACGATGGCGAAGAGGTCACACCCGTTCCCATGCCGAACACGGAAGTTAAGCTCTTCAGCGCCGATGGTAGTTGGGGGATCTCCCCCTGCAAGAGTAGGACGTCGCTGGGCAAAGATAAAAGGCGAGAGACCAAATGGTTTCTCGCTTTTTTTTGTGGTTTTACGGATGTGGTTTTGACTAGCTGAAAGCCCTTATGGACTACGTTCGCGGAATTCATCTCAAATTCGCGGAATTAATAAGGATAATCGCGGAATAAAATCGAATATCGCGGAAAAATCTCAAATATCGCGGAATTTCTGGTCAGTTCTAACTTTCTCACCTGATTTATCCCCAATTCCCGCATTAAAAGTACTGGTTCTCCAAAAAGCTGCCGATTTTCTTAAAAACAAAAGCCGATTGCTCAAAATAAGAGCAATCGGCTTTATTTATGCTATTTTACTTATCAGTATCATCAATTTCTATCCAATGCTCTGCCCAGTTTTCAATCTCATGCAAAACTGGAGCGAGTGCGTTCCCTTTATCGCTTAATGAGTATTCTATCCGAACAGGTGTCTCAGGATATACATTTCGGATAACGATCCCCTGTTGCTCAAGGTCCTTTAACCTCTCTGAGAGTACACGACCACTGATAGAAATGGAAGTTTCTATCGTGCAAAATCGCTGAGGTCCCTCTAAAAGTTGATGAATAATTAGACCTGTCCACCTCTGACTCAAAAGGGACATTGCTTTTTCAAATCTAGGACATAGAGACGATTTATTCATAATTACTCACTCCCAAATTTATTATAACTCAGTATGAATTCAAATCAAAAGATTATTGATTGAAATCAAGTAACTTGACGTATCTTATTTATAATCATATAGTTACTTACATAAAGTAAGTAAATGAGTGTATTAAGAACTCTTAAAGGAGATCGATTATGAAATTTCATTCTGAATTTGTTCCTCACACTAGTGAAATCCAGTTGTATGTAAGTGATTTAAATCGATCAATTAATTTTTATAAAAAAATAGTCGGGTTCAAAATACTTACTAAATCCAACGATACTGTCGTTTTCACAACGAATGGTAAGACGCCCCTTCTCACAATTGAACAAACAAGCACGAGAAGAGCACACCCTTCAACTGGACTGTATCACTTTGCTTTACTTGTACCTGAACGAAAGCACCTTGCGAATGTCCTAAGGCACCTATTAAGTACTGGATATCCCCTTCAAGGTGCTGCTGACCATTCTGTTAGTGAAGCGATCTATTTAGGAGATCCTGATGGAAATGGGATTGAAATCTATGCAGATCGACCTTCAACACAGTGGAGGTGGGAGGAAGATCAAGTAGTGATGACAACAAATGCATTGAACGCCGAAGACTTAATGAAAGAAGCGTCGTCAGGGGTTTTTGAAGGTCTTTCTGAGCATACCGTTCTTGGACACGTTCACCTTCAAGTGTCTAATCTACAAGAAGCTAAATACTTCTATCAAAATGGTTTAGGTTTTCAAGTTGTAAGTCAGTTAGGTGACCATGCGGTATTCGCATCGTATGGGGGCTATCATCATCATATTGGATTGAATACCTGGCAAAGCGCTGGGGCATTGCCCTCTAAGGAAGGAAGTATTGGTCTTAAGTGGTTTTCGCTTGTTTTTACAAGTGAGTTAGAAAGAAGTAAATGCGTAGAGCAATTGAAAAAGTTCAACAACGTATGGCAGAAGGATGATGATTACTATACAGAAGATCCTTCAGGGAATAGGATTCGTCTGAGTTTGAAAAAATAAAGAAAAAGGTGGTTATCAACTTGAGTATGATAGATAGGATTTTTGGTTCAACAAAAAACGAGACAAGTACAGACAAGAAAGGGTTTTACGAGGATGTAAAAGCAAGAAGGTCAATTTACGGGATTGGAAAAGAGCGCCTAATTTCAGACGAAAAACTGCAAGAGGTAATTGAGTATGCGGTTAAGCACACACCTTCCGCTTTTAACTCACAAAGCGCAAGAGTGCTTGTTCTTTTAGATGAGAACCACACAAAACTGTGGAATGAGATTACAAAGGAGACACTTCGAGCTATCGTTCCTGCAGATCAGTTTGAGGCAACTGAAGGACGTATGAACGGATTTGCAGGTGGTTATGGTACCGTTCTTTTCTTCGAAGATCAAGACGTGATTAAAGGACTTCAAGAAAAGCTTCCCACATTTGCTGACAATTTTCCGAAGTGGTCACAGCATTCTTCTGGTATGCTTCAGTTTGTTATCTGGACAGCATTAGAAAAAGAGGGTCTAGGTGCATCTCTTCAACATTATAATCCATTAATTGATGATCAGGTAAAAGAAGAGTGGGATGTACCATCTAATTGGGAGCTTATTGCGCAGATGCCTTTTGGAAACCCTACGGCTCCCCCAGGGGAAAAAGAATTTCAACCAGTTGAAGAAAGAGTAATTTTTCATAAGTAATCATTTAGAAGAAGCGAAAAGCTTCTTCTTTTTTTGGTATGAAATCCCTCGTATGTAAGTTAATCTAACATATTATTTCAAGTTTAAAATGAATTATTGAATGCGCTAACAAAAGCTGACATATTAGGGTTCTTGTTCATGTGGCATCTGTATCTCTATGTGAAGTTGTAAATTAAAAATAATCTTATGTTCTTTTATAACCTTCTATTTTATGTATAATATGAATTATCATAATTTTCGGTTTCTAGTGTGAGTTGGGAGAGGATTTACTTGAAGTTAATGGCGAGAGAACAGGAGAAATTAATGGTTGTCGTTGCGGCAGATTTAGCGAGAAGGAGGCAGGATAGAGGGCTAAAGCTTAATTACCCGGAGGCCATTGCGATTATTACATATGAAGTGCTTGAAGGAGCAAGAGACGGACTGAGTGTTGCTGAATTGATGCAATATGGAAGAACGATTTTAACTAGAGAAGATGTTATGGAAGGTGTGCCAGAAATGATTACGGATATACAAGTAGAGGCTACCTTTCAGGATGGTACCAAATTAGTCACAGTTCATGATCCGATTATTTGAGGGGGTGAAGCGTTGATTCCAGGTGAGTACAAGTTAAAGTCAACTACCATTGTATGTAACCAAGAGAAAGAAGCGATTGAAATGGAAGTCATTAACGTTGGAGACAGACCAGTTCAAATAGGTTCGCATTTTCATTTCTACGAAGTGAATGAAGCGCTAAATTTTGATCGCGAGCGCGCTTTTGGTATGCATTTAAATATTGCTGCAGGTACGGCTGTTCGGTTTGAACCAGGAGATGCGAAAGAAGTGACACTCGTTGAATTTTCAGGTGATCGTAAAGTGTTCGGACTTAATAATAAAACAAATGGTTCGTTAGATGGTGAGGTGAATCGATGAGTTTTGAACTTTCAAGAAAAGCTTATTCGGATATGTTTGGTCCAACAGTTGGAGATCAAGTTCGATTAGCTGATACAGAGTTATTTATTGAAGTAGAACGGGATGAAACAAGCTATGGGGATGAAGTGAAATTCGGTGGTGGCAAGGTGATTCGCGATGGTATGGGGCAGCATCCCCTAGCGACTAGAAGTGACTCTGTCGATCTAGTTGTCACCAATGCTCTTATTGTGGATTATACCGGTATTTATAAAGCAGATATCGGTGTAAAGGATGGTCGTATTGCTTCGATTGGTAAAGCTGGCAATCCTTATTTAATGAATCATATCGATATTGTGATTGGTGCTTCTACTGAAGTTATTGCAGCTGAAGGGATGATTGTCACAGCAGGAGGAATCGATTCGCATATTCATTTTATTTGTCCGCAATTAATTGAGACTGCAATCGAATCTGGAATTACAACAATGCTTGGAGGAGGAACGGGTCCAGCAACTGGAACAAATGCGACAACCTGTACACCGGGTGAGTGGAATATTCATCGTATGTTGGAGTCAGCAGAAGCATTTCCAGTGAATCTTGGCTTTCTTGGCAAAGGAAATGCTTCAGGTGAGGAAGCATTACAAGAGCAAATTGAAGCAGGAGCAATTGGGCTAAAGCTTCACGAAGACTGGGGGACAACTGCTGCCTCGATCGATACGGCATTAACGGTTGCCGATCAGTATGATGTTCAAGTAGCGATTCATACCGATACATTAAACGAAGGTGGCTTTGTAGAGGATACACTGAATGCCATTAACGGAAGAGTGATTCATACATATCACACAGAAGGCGCTGGAGGAGGACATGCTCCCGATATTATTAAGGCGGCTTCCTATGAACACATTCTTCCGTCTTCAACGAACCCAACTCGTCCCTTTACAACAAATACAATTGCAGAGCATCTTGATATGTTGATGGTTTGTCATCATCTCGACTCTTCCGTACCAGAAGATGTGGCATTTGCAGACTCGAGAATCCGGAAAGAGACAATTGCAGCAGAAGATATTTTGCATGATATGGGCGTCTTTAGCATTATTAGCTCTGACTCGCAGGCGATGGGACGAGTGGGCGAAGTGATTTCTAGAACGTGGCAGACGGCTGATAAAATGAAAAAGCAGCGCGGAACCATGCCAAAAGACGATGCCAATGATAACGAACGTGTGAAACGTTACATAGCGAAATATACGATTAATCCAGCGATTGCACACGGCATTTCAGATGAAGTTGGATCTATTGAGGTAGGGAAGCTAGCAGATTTTGTTTTATGGAAGCCAGGCTTTTTTGGAGTGAAGCCGGAGCAAATCGTGAAAGGCGGGATGATTGCATGGAGCGTGATGGGGGACCCGAATGCTTCGATCCCCACGCCACAACCGGCTCTGTACCGACCGATGTTTGGGCAATTTGGAAAAGCGAAATCAAGAACCTCTATTACCTTTTTATCTCAAGCAGCTATTGAAAAAGGGGTTCATGAAAAGCTTGGTCTACAAAAGATGATTAAACCTGTCCAAAATATTAGAAAGCTTAGAAAGAAAGATATGAAATACAATGGCGAAACACCGGATATTCAAGTGGATCCAGAAACGTATGAAGTGAAAGTGGATGGTGAGCTGATTACATGTGAGCCCGCAACCAGCGTACCACTTGCTCAACGATATTTTCTATTTTGAGGTGATGGCGGATGATTATTAGTGAAATAAAGGGAAACATTCACGAAGAAAAAGAAGCACTACCGCATGTAGAGCGTGTTTATCTTCGTAGTGATGAGCTCGTGAAACGAATTCAGCGTGTGAAAACCGATCACGGGAAAGAGATTGGGATTAAACTATCCAAACCCGTCGATTTGATCGATGGTGATATTCTTCATCGCACACCAGAAAATGTGATTGTTATTAGTGTACTGGAGGATGAAGTCATCGTGATTCAGCCAGATTCATTAAAACAGATGGGAGAAGTAGCGCATATGCTTGGCAACCGTCATTTGCCCGCACAATTTGAGGGGAACGAGATGATTGTGCAGCATGATTATCTCGTCGTTCGGTTGTTAACTGAAATGAACGTTACCCACGTTATTGAAGAACGAAAAATGAAAGAAGCGTTTAAATACATTGGGCATGACTAATGTGCTTTTTCCAATGCTCCAAATGAGTGATTCCCAGTTTCCATCAGGTGCATTCTCGCATTCGTTTGGAATTGAGACGTATATCTCGAACGGTACCGTTCATGATTCCTCCTCCTTTCAACACGTGCTTGAGCTTTTTCTGATGAATCAGCTTGTTTACACGGATGGATTAGCCTGTCGGTTCGCTTATGAGTGGTTAGAATCGGGCGATGTAGATCAGCTTTGGGAGCTCGATCAATCGCTGTATGCGCTTGGAATGGCGCGAGAAACAAGAGAAGGGAACAGGAGAATTGGCGATCGCCTTGTTAAGGTCGTCTCAACACTTTATCCCAATTTCATTTTTGAACAGTACCTCGATGAATTGAAAGAGAAGAACGTTTATGGACATGGTGCTTTAGTCTTTGCAATTGTTTCTCACCATCTTGGGATCGACGTGGAAACAGCGGTTTCCTGCTATGGGTTTGCGACGGCTTCGTCACTCGTTCAAAATGCTGTCAGAGGCGTGCCGCTTGGGCAAACAGATGGTCAGCGTATTCTTGTCGAGATCCAGCCTCTCCTCACCAAGAGTGTAGAAAAGATTATGTCACTTGATGAGAGTGACTTCGGAATCGGGTCCCCAGGTCTTGAGATCGCGCAAATGCAGCATGAGACGATTAATGTCCGATTATTTATGAGTTAAGGAAAGGATGATCGAAAATGAGTGAACCGATTCGAATTGGTATCGGAGGGCCAGTTGGTGCTGGCAAAACATTATTAGTTGATCGATTAACTCGAGCGATGAAAGATGAATTTAGCATGGCGGTTATTACAAATGATATTTACACAAAAGAAGATGCAAAGTTTTTAACGAAGAATGGGATCTTACCTTCTGATCGAATTATTGGAGTAGAAACTGGAGGGTGTCCGCATACGGCGATTCGAGAAGATGCATCGATGAACTTTGCTGCTATTGATGAATTAAACGAACGTCATGAAGATCTTGATCTTATTTTTGTGGAAAGCGGAGGCGATAATCTCGCTGCTACGTTTAGTCCTGAGCTCGTTGATTTCTCCATTTATATTATTGATGTGGCGCAGGGAGAGAAGATCCCTCGTAAAGGGGGGCAGGGGATGATTAAGTCAGATCTGTTTATTATTAATAAAACGGATCTTGCTCCTTACGTTGGCGCGAATCTTGATATCATGCGTGAGGATACGCTGAAATCAAGAGGAGATCGCACATTTTTCTTCACGAACTTAAAGGATGAAACAGGGGTTAGTGATGTAGTGAACTGGATCAAAGAACAGGCATTTTTTGTAGGGCTTGAGCAGTGACCTATACAGGCTATCTTCAGTTAGAAGCATCTGAGAGATATGGCAAGTCCGTTCTGTCAGATGCTTATTACAACGGAGTATTTAAAATCTCACGTCCTACTTACACAGAAGAAGGTCTCCCACTTGTACAGTTGATTCACGTAGGCGGTGGCTATGTTGATGGCGATACATATTTTACTAAGATTAATGTAAGAAAGAATGCGAAGTTAGCAGTGACGACGCAGGCATCTACGAAGGTTTATAAAACACGAAACAAGCAAGTCGAGCAGAAAAGCGTTTATAAGCTAGATGAACAGAGTCAATTACATCTAAAGCTGGATTCCGCTCATCGCGTATCGAGATGCGCGCTTTATCCAACAAACGGATGTATACATGGATAAAAGCGCCGTTTTATTTCTAAGCGATATTGTGACGCCAGGCTGGTCGAAGGATGGGGAACTATTCCCTTATACGTGTGTGACATCTAAGGTGAAAATCTATCAGAATGAAAAGCTAGCCGTTTATGACCATTTACGATTAAAGCCTGATGAGGATGTAAGAAGCCTGCTTCAATTAGAAGGGAATACCCACATCGGATCCTTATTTTTTATCCACCCGAGTGTAAGTGAGGAATGGATTGAGACGTTGAGAGAGGAACTTTCTTCCTTTCCTGATGCTCATTTCGGCGTTTCGATGTTACCGATTCCTGGCTGTTGCTTTCGAATTCTTGCAAAGCGGACTTCTCGTATTGAGAAGGTGTTTGCTGCAATTGAAACATTCATTCATCGAACAATTTACAATCAAAGCGCGATATCCTGGCGTAAATAGTAGGAGACATAGAGGGGGAAAAGGATGGACGCTAGTCTAGTATCCATATTAGTAATTGGTTTTTTACTTGGTATCAAACATGCTATTGAACCAGATCATGTGATTGCCGTTTCAACCATAGCGAGCAAAACGCGTAGTTTGTGGAAATCGTCGTTAGCGGGTGTTTACTGGGGAATTGGACATACCTCAACGCTTTTCCTGATCGGCATGCTTCTCTTTCTCTTTAATGCAACGATTACAGACACTTGGGCGATGTCGCTTGAAATGCTCGTAGGATTTATGCTCGTGTTTCTGGGGATTAAAACGTTCTTAACAAAAACAGCAAATAAAGAATTGAAGGGTGATCACAGTTACCTCCAATCAGGTATGATTGGATTTGTTCATGGGTTAGCCGGAAGTGCAGCGATGGTTCTTTTAACGATGGGGACAGTAGAGACGCTGTGGCAAGGAGCGATCTATATTCTCATTTTTGGTGTTGGGACATGTGTTGGCATGCTAGGATTTACCACTATCCTTGGTATTCCGTTCGTCGTTACACGAAAACAAATGAAGCTAAACCATCGACTAACTCAGCTGACTGGCGTTCTATCAGTGGGGTTTGGATGCTATTATATCTACCGTATTGGCGTAATAGATGGCTTATTTAGCTTTCTATAGAGGGGGTGACAGAGGCAATCGTCGATTGCCTCTGTTTTTTTAGGATTCATCTAATTCGACATCGGTGATTTTCAATCGCTTCTTATCTTCTTTTGATTCAATCAATCGGTGAAGATGAATTAATAAAATGCCCCTTTTATAACTCGCATCGATTGGTTGATCACGAACTGGGAATGGTAGTTCAACAATGCGTTCAAATGGACCATGCTTATACTCTTCCTGAACGTTTCGATAGCCTTTTAGGTTCATTGATGTCTGACCTTTTACTTTAAGTGTACGATAATGAATATACACATCAACATCATCGATTTTTTTAATGCCAGGAAGGTAGACTGTACAAATGAGTTCGTTTCCTGCTTCATAAAGGTTTACTAGAGGGCCGTTTGAAACGAACATATCTTGAAAATCTGTCCAGAAGTCATCCCCCATAAATTTATTCATTTTGTTTTTCCAATCATACATCTGACTCCAATAGTCTCCCATTGGGTTTCCTCCCCCGGGCTTTTTCCCAGTATATGCACCTAACTTATGATTGTTAAAGGAGCGATGGCTAACGTGGTGAGACAAGAAAGATGGAAAAATTAGTCGAAACTTTTTAGCTAAATTCGATAAATATCGCATGCGGTTTTCTGTTTCCTCGTGTTATGCTAGGGAAAGTTCGAGTTTGAACGATAAGGGAAAAGGAGGATGGACATGCTAGATAGTGGTCTTGGCATGGTTGCGACTATTTTTGTGATTAATATCGTTTATGTATCGTTTCTCACGATGCGTACGATTCTTACACTGAAAGGTCAGCGATACCTTGCAGCAATTACTGGAACAATTGAAATTGCAATATATGTTATAGGACTTGGTCTCGTCCTCGATAATCTTGGACAAATCCAAAACGTTATTGCTTACGCCCTTGGTTTTGGCGTAGGAATTATCGTCGGAATGAAGATCGAAGAATACCTTGCACTCGGTTATATTACAGTGAATGCTATTACAACAAAGCTTGAAGATGATATTCCAAATAAATTAAGAGATATCGGTTACGGGGTTACGCACTATCTTGCGCATGGTAGACAGGGAGAACGTCTCGTGATGCAAGTGCTAACGTCACGTAAATCGGAAAGAAAGCTTTACAAAGCAATTGAAGACCTTGATCCGAAAGCTTTCGTTATCTCTTATGAACCCCGTACCTTCCAGGGTGGATTCTGGGTTAGAAAAATTCGGAGGTAATGTATGGAAAAGAAAGCGAAGAAAAAGAAGTTTGAAGTTCAGGAAAATGAATCCCTTTCGGATTGCTTAACACGAATGGATGAAGAAGGCTACATGCCTGTTAGAAGACGGGAGGAGCCTGTCTTTAAAGAGACGAAAGGTTCCAAAGAACCAGAGCTATGCGGTCGGAAAATTGTTTTTGATGGAAAGTTAAAGTAAAAACCGAACATTACGGTATATATAAAACGCATCGTTCGATTTTTCGTTGACAGTTGAACGTCGCTCTTGTTACTATGTAAGAGGAGCAAAAAGGATACCTCATATAATCTTGGGAATAAGGCCCATAAGTTTCTACCTGACGACCTTAAATCGTCGGACTATGAGGGGGAAAGTCGTGTTTTGCGTACGCGCAGATCAGGACGGATGTGTTTTCGCCCGAGGTAGAAGCTTCTTCTAAGTAAATAGAAGAATTCTATCTCGGGCTTTTCTGTTATTTTCACACTATTTAAATAAATTAGCACCTGCATAAGAGGAGGAATAGCATGTCCGCAAAAATTGGCGTTATTATGGGGAGCACTTCTGATTGGGATACGATGAAGCATGCCTGTGACATACTAGAAGAGCTTCAAGTGCCCTATGAGAAAAAAGTTGTTTCGGCTCATCGAACCCCAGAATTAATGTTTGAATATGCAGAATCGGCAAGAGAACGAGGCTTGAATGTCATTATCGCGGGAGCCGGTGGGGCTGCCCATTTACCAGGTATGGTTGCTGCGAAAACGACTCTTCCTGTTATCGGCGTACCTGTTCAATCGCGCACATTAAATGGATTAGATTCCCTTCTCTCGATCGTACAAATGCCAGGTGGTGTACCAGTCGCAACTGTTGCGATTGGAAAAGCGGGAGCAAAAAATGCAGGTTTACTAGCTGCACAAATATTAAGTACGAATGATACAGCAGTCGAACAGCAACTTAGTATCTACCGAGCGCAAATGAAAGAAGCCGTACTTGAAAGTAGTGACAGTTTATGAGGAAAACCATTTTACCTGGAAGCACCATTGGCATTTTAGGTGGCGGTCAGCTAGGACGAATGATGGCATTGAAGGCAAGAGAGATGGGTTATCAAATCGCTGTTCTTGAACCGAAAAAGGGTTCGCCTTGTGGCCAGGTGGCCGATCATGAAGTGGTGAGTGGTTATGATGATCGAGAAGGCGCACGTCAGTTGGCTGATGTAAGTGATGTGATTACTTATGAATTTGAGAATATAACACATGATACGGCAATGTGGCTGGAAGAAAACGCGTATATGCCTCAAGGTGGAGAACTGCTTCGAGTCACACAGGATCGCTTTGTTGAGAAGACAGCGATTCAAGATGCTGGTCTTCAAGTAGCGCCTTTTAAACCGGTCGACTCTCATCAAGATCTTATGGCTGCTCTTGATAAAATCGGTCTCCCTTCAGTCCTTAAAACACGAACAGGTGGTTATGATGGAAAAGGGCAGTGGGTGCTTAAAACAAAAAAAGATGTGGAAGATCTCATTTTTCCGAACGTACCTTGTATTCTTGAAAGCTGGGTTCCGTTCCAAAAAGAGCTGTCGGTGATTGTGACACGTAGTGTGACGGGGGAAACAACGACCTTCCCTGTTGGTGAGAACGTTCATGTGAACAATATTCTTCATCAAACGATCGTTCCAGCTCGAGTAGATGAAACGGTCAAAACCAAAGCAGGTGAGGTCGGAAAGAAGATTGCTAATAAGCTAAATCTTGTCGGTACACTTGCAGTAGAGCTATTTCTTAAAGATAATGAGATTTATGTAAATGAGCTAGCACCACGGCCACACAATTCGGGTCATTATACGATGGAGGCATGTGAAACATCACAATTTGAGCAGCATATTCGAGCGATATGTGGCTTGCCGCTTGGAAGTACAGAACTTCTAAAGCCTGTGGTGATGGGGAATTTGCTCGGTCAGCATGTCACTCCGTTAATGGACAGTATTTCAGAGCTCGGCGATGCAAAGCTACATTTATATGGAAAAGATGAAGCAAAGCCAAATCGTAAAATGGGTCACATTAACTTTCTTGCCACTTCAACCGAAGAAGCAATGAAGCGAATGAACTCATGGAAGTTATGGCAGTAAAGACAAGAGACCAGGAGGACTTACAATGATTGAACGTTATACTCGCCCTGAAATGGGAGCGATTTGGACAGAGGAAAACCGCTACAATGCGTGGCTAGAGGTAGAAATTTTAGCATGTGAAGCTTGGGCTGAACTTGGCATCATCCCGAAAGAAGATGTTCAAAAAATCCGTGAAAACGCTGGTTTCAACGTTGATCGCATTCATGAGATTGAAGAAGAAACGCGCCATGATGTGGTAGCTTTCACAAGAGCGGTATCTGAAACGCTTGGAGAAGAACGAAAATGGGTGCACTACGGCCTAACATCAACAGATGTTGTTGATACTGCACTTTCTTATCAGCTGAATCAAGCGAACGACATTTTGATTAAAGACATCGAGAAATTCATTGACGTTCTAAAAGCAAAAGCACAGGAACATAAGTATACCGTCATGATGGGAAGAACCCACGGTGTGCATGCAGAACCAACGACGTTCGGTCTCAAGATGGCGCTATGGTATGAGGAAATGAAACGTAACCTGGAGCGATTTAAAACAGCGGCGGATAATGTTCGTTTCGGAAAACTATCAGGAGCAGTTGGAACGTATGCAAACATTGATCCATTTATCGAGCAGTATGTTTGTGAAAAGCTTGGCCTTCAACCAGCGCCAATTTCAACTCAAACGCTTCAGCGCGATCGTCATGCGCATTACATGTCAGCACTAGCACTTGTCGCGACATCGATTGAAAAGTTTGCTGTTGAAATTCGTGGTCTTCAAAAGAGTGAAACGCGTGAAGTAGAAGAGTTTTTCGCGAAAGGACAAAAGGGATCCTCTGCTATGCCGCATAAGCGTAACCCGATTGGTTCTGAAAACATGACTGGAATGGCACGCGTCATTCGCGGCTATATGACAACAGCTTATGAGAACGTTGCTCTTTGGCACGAACGTGATATTTCTCACTCGTCAGCAGAGCGCGTCATTCTTCCGGATGCAACGATTGCACTTAACTATATGCTGAATCGTTTTGCAGGAATCGTTTCGAAACTAACGGTCTTCCCTGAGAACATGAAGCGTAACATGACAAGAACATATGGTTTGATTTATAGCCAGCGCGTTCTGCTGTCACTTATTGATAAAGGCATGGCACGTGAAGCGGCATATGATCTCGTTCAACCAAAAGCAATGGATGCTTGGGAACGAGGCATTCAATTTAGAGAGCTTGTTGAAGCAGACCCTAAGATTACAGATCAGCTAAGTGAAGCAGAAATTGAAGATTGCTTTGACTACAATTACCACCTGAAGCCGGTGGATATGATTTTTGAACGTCTCGGACTTTAATTAAGCATCGGAGGGGATCATCATGGAAAAACAAGCATTGTTGTACGAAGGAAAAGCAAAAAGGATTTACGCAACGAATGAAGCAGAGGTTGTCTGGGTCGAATACAAAGACTCAGCAACCGCTTATAACGGAGAGAAGAAAGCAACGATTACAGGCAAAGGCCGCCTGAACAATGAAATTACAAGCCTGCTCTTTGATTATTTAAAGAGTGCTGGCGTTGAAAGTCATTTTATTGAAAAGCTTTCTTCTACTGAACAGCTTGTGAAACGCGTATCGATTATTCCACTCGAAGTGGTTGTTCGAAACATCGCAGCTGGAAGCTTTTCCAAACGCACGGGTGTGGAAGAAGGGAAGTTACTAAAACAGCCGATCGTTGAATTTTATTACAAGAATGATGACCTTGGTGATCCTCTTCTTACGCTTGATCATGTGTTAGAACTTGAGCTTGCAACAGAAGAAACCGTTCAAGAATTAAAAGAACACGCCTTAAAGATCAATGCACTATTACGCGAATACTTCCTTGAGCGTGACGTAAAGCTCGTTGATTTTAAACTAGAGTTTGGTGTAACACCGGAAGGCACGATCCTGTTGGCCGATGAAATTTCTCCAGACACTTGCCGCTTATGGGACAGCAAAACAAATGAGAAACTAGATAAAGACGTGTTTCGAAGAGATATTGGAAATTTGACAGAAGCGTACGAACAAATTTTAACTCGCCTGGGGGGCTCCGAATCATGTACAAAGTAAAAGTCTATGTAACATTAAAAGAAAGTGTTCTAGATCCGCAAGGAAGTGCTGTAAAGAATTCATTACACAGCCTTTCCTATCATGAAGTTGAAGATGTAAGGATCGGGAAATACATGGAACTTACAGTGAAAGATACGGAGAATCTCGATCAGCGAATTAAAGAGATTTGCGAGAAGCTTCTTGCGAATACGGTTATTGAAGACTACACCTATGAAATCGAGGAGGGAGTCGCACAGTGAAATTTGCGGTGATTGTGTTCCCGGGTTCTAACTGCGATGTGGATATGTATCACGCTATCAAAGATGAGCTTGGAGAAGAAGCGGTTTATGTCCGGTACGATGAGCAAAATCTAGCAAACTATGATGCGATTCTTTTACCAGGCGGTTTCTCATATGGAGATTACCTTCGCAGTGGTGCTATTGCACGCTTCGCGCCGATTATGGCTGAGGTCGTGAAGGCAGCTGAAGTTGGGAAACCGATCCTCGGTGTTTGTAATGGATTCCAAATTCTCTTGGAAGCAGGTCTGTTACCAGGAGCGATGAAGCGAAATAAAAACCTGAAGTTTATGTGTCGTCCAGTGACACTACGCGTTCAAAACAATGAAACAATGTTTACTTCAGCTTATGAAAAACACGAAGAAATTACGATTCCAATCGCACATGGAGAAGGAAACTACTATTGCGATGAAGCAACACTTGCGACATTGAAGCAGGAAAATCGCATTGCGTTTACCTATGCGGATAATCCGAACGGATCGGTTGAAGATATTGCTGGTATCGTAAACGAAAAGGGCAACGTCCTCGGGATGATGCCTCACCCAGAACGAGCGGTAGATGAGCTGTTAGGAAGTGCAGATGGATTAAATCTATTTAAATCGATACTACGCAACTGGAGGGAATCCCATGTCACACATGCATGAACCAACACCTGAGATGATTAAAGACCAGAAGCTCTACAGTCAGATGGGCTTAACAGATGAAGAGTTCGGTATGGTGGAAGAGATTCTTGGCCGAACACCGAATTACACGGAAACCGGGCTTTTTTCCGTGATGTGGTCGGAACACTGTAGCTACAAGAATTCAAAACCAGTGCTGAAAAAATTCCCGATCACAGGTGAGCGCGTTCTTCAAGGTCCTGGTGAAGGGGCTGGAATTGTTGATATCGGTGACGAGCAGGCAGTCGTATTTAAAATAGAAAGTCATAACCATCCATCTGCAATCGAGCCTTATCAAGGTGCGGCAACAGGAGTTGGCGGCATTATCCGTGACGTTTTCTCGATGGGAGCGCGTCCTATTGCTCTTCTTAATTCACTTCGATTTGGTGAACTTAGCAATCCGAAAGTGAAGTATCTCTTTGAAGAAGTTGTTGCTGGTATTGCAGGGTACGGAAACTGTATTGGAATCCCAACGGTAGGTGGAGAAGTACAGTTCGATTCTTCTTACGATGGAAATCCACTTGTGAACGCGATGTGTGTTGGCTTAATCGATCATAAAGACATTCAGAAAGGAATTGCATCTGGAGCTGGGAACACGGTGATGTACGTTGGTGCGAGCACTGGACGTGACGGCATCCACGGCGCAACCTTCGCATCTGAAGAATTGACAGATGCTTCTGACGAAAAGCGCCCTGCTGTTCAGGTGGGGGACCCATTTATGGAAAAGCTTCTCCTTGAAGCATGTCTTGAGCTTGTTCATTGTGATGCGCTTGTTGGTATTCAAGATATGGGAGCAGCGGGATTAACATCTTCTGCTTCAGAGATGGCGAGTAAAGCAGGAATGGGCCTTGAAATGAATCTTGATGAAGTTCCACAGCGTGAAAAAGGAATGACGCCATACGAAATGATGTTATCTGAATCTCAAGAGCGTATGCTCGTTGTGGTGAAAAAGGGACATGAAGGTGAGATCAAAGCCATTACAGATCGTTGGGGTCTTTTAGCGAAAGAGGTTGGGGTCGTTACAGAAGATAAGCAGTTCCGACTTCTTCATAAAGGGGAAGTGGTTGCAGACGTACCGGTTGATGCACTGGCAGAGGAAGCGCCGGTTTATCATAAGCCTTCTCGTATTCCTGAGTACTACATCGAAAATCAACAGCTTCATAAGCCAACTCCTGTCGTACAAGATGCGAAAGAAATGCTTTACACACTACTAGGTCAGCCGACAATTTCAAGCAAAGAATGGGTTTTTGATCAGTATGACTATATGGTACGTACAAACACAGTGGTTGCACCAGGCTCAGATGCTGCGGTTGTTCGCGTGCGTGGAACGAACAAAGGGTTAGCGATGACGACGGATTGTAATTCACGTTATTTATACCTTGATCCTGAAGTTGGCGGTCAAATTGCGGTTGCGGAAGCAGCGCGTAACATTGTTTGTTCAGGTGGAGAGCCACTAGCCATTACCGATTGCTTGAACTTTGGTAATCCGGAGAAACCTGAGATCTTCTGGCAAATTGAAAAAGCAACAGATGGCATGAGTGAAGCGTGTCGCATGCTGAATGCTCCTGTTATTGGTGGGAACGTATCCCTTTATAATGAAACGAACGGTATTGCTGTTTATCCAACACCGGTTGTTGGTATGGTCGGACTTGTTCATGATCTCAGTCACGTCACTACCCAGCATTTTAAAGAAGAAGGAAACTTAATTTATATGCTTGGAGAAACAGGTGAAGACTTTGGTGGAAGTGAGCTTCAAAAGTACCTTGATGGAAAGATTTCAGGTCAAGCTCCGACGCTTAATCTTGAAATTGAAAAAGAACGTCAAAACCAACTGCTAACCGCAATTCAAGATGGTCTCGTTGAATCAGCTCACGATCTTGCAGAAGGTGGTCTGAGCGTAGCACTTGCCGAATCGCTCATTGGCACAGAACTTGGAGCGAATGTACGAATTGATGGAGATATCACAACGGATCTCTTCAGTGAAACACAATCTCGTTTTCTCGTAAGCATCAAGGGAGAACACCAGCAGGTATTTGAGCAACGAACAGGAGCTACGCTCATCGGTGAAGTAACCGGTACAGGCGTATTAACGATTATGCATGAAGATGAAACACATATCTTCGATGCTCCAGTTCAAGAGCTTGAAGCAGCCTGGAAAGGAGCCATTCCATGTTTGGTGAAATCAAAGGCTTAAATGAAGAGTGTGGCGTATTTGGTATCTGGGGTCACCCAGATGCTGCGTCGTTAACTTACTACGGTCTTCATAGTTTACAACATCGTGGTCAGGAAGGTGCCGGGATTGTCACGACTGACGGCGATCGTCTCTATAACCATAAAGGACTTGGACTTGTGAATGATGTTTTTGGACCAGGTGATCTTGATAAGCTCGAAGGAAATGGTGCGATCGGACATGTGAGGTATTCCACCGCTGGAGGCGGGGGATATGAGAACGTTCAGCCGCTTGTGTTCCGCTCACAAAACGGTGGCCTTGCTCTTGCGCATAATGGAAATTTAGTAAATGCCAATGCCCTTAAACATCAGCTTGAGGGACAGGGTAGCATTTTTCAAACAACGTCTGATACGGAAGTCCTAGCTCACCTTATTAAACGAAGTGGCTATTTAAGTCAGCGTGAAAAAGTGAAGAATGCCCTCACAATGGTGAAAGGTGCTTATGCTTTCATTATGATGACGGAGAAAGAAATGATGGTCGCTCTTGATCCGCACGGATTGAGACCTCTTTCCTTAGGCATTCTAGAAGGCGCCTATGTCGTGGCATCTGAAACGTGCGCCTTTGATTTAATCGGAGCAGAATATATTCGTGATGTGCAACCAGGTGAGCTTTTGATTATTAGCGAGAATGGATTAGAATCTGAGCGTTTTTCTTCTTCCATCTCACGTGCCATTTGCTCGATGGAGTATATTTACTTCTCAAGACCAGATAGCAACATTGAAAACATTAACGTGCATACAGCTCGGAAACAGCTTGGGAAACAGCTTGCGAAAGAAGCGCCAATTGAAGCGGATATCGTAACGGGTGTTCCGGATTCAAGTATTTCGGCTGCGATCGGGTATGCAGAAGAATCAGGTATCCCTTATGAAATGGGCTTAATTAAAAACCGCTATGTGGGTAGAACGTTCATTCAACCGTCTCAGGAGCTCCGTGAACGTGGTGTGAAAATGAAGCTTTCGCCAGTTCGAGGAGTTGTTGAGGGCAAGCGAGTTGTGATTGTTGATGATTCCATTGTACGAGGCACAACAAGTAGACGAATCGTTACAATGCTTCGTGAAGCGGGAGCGAAAGAAGTTCACGTTCGCATTAGTGCGCCTCCGATTATCAGTCCATGCTATTACGGAATTGATACATCGAACTCGGGTGAGCTGATTGCTGCGAAGATGAGTGTAGAAGAGATGTGTGACGAAATTGGTGCCGATTCACTAACATTCCTTACAACGGATGGCATGACAACAGCAATTGGAAGAGAGGATAAAGATCCCTCATGTGGTCAGTGTCTAGGTTGTTTCACTGGCAACTATCCAACAGAAATTTATCCTGATACCGTTCATCCTTACGAAAAAGTTTAACCGAAGGAGGCCATTATGGCACAAGCATATAGGCAGGCAGGCGTTAACATAGAAGCAGGTTATGAAGCAGTTGATCGTATGAAGCCTCACGTAAAGAAAACCATGCGCAAAGGCGTCATGGGAGGCCTTGGTGGATTTGGCGGCATGTTTGATCTGTCTGAACTAGATTACGAGAAACCAGTTCTTGTTTCAGGAACGGACGGTGTTGGCACAAAGCTCATGCTTGCGATTCAACTCGATCAGCATGATACGATAGGTATTGATTGCGTTGCCATGTGCGTAAATGATGTTGTCGCACAGGGAGCGGAACCCCTCTATTTTCTTGATTACATTGCAACTGGAAAGCTTGCTCCAGAGCGAATCGAAGAAATTGTAAAGGGCGTGGCAGAAGGGTGCTCACAGGCAGGCTGTGCTTTAATTGGTGGGGAAACAGCTGAAATGCCTGATATGTATCAAGAGAATGATTATGATCTTGCTGGATTCACGGTGGGAGCTGTTGAAAAATCGAAGCTGATTACGACAGAGAATGTGAAAGAAGGAAATGTCCTGATCGGTCTTGCTTCAAACGGCATTCACAGTAACGGTTTTTCTCTTGTACGTAAAGTATTGCTGAAAGATCATAAGATGGACCTTTCAGCCTTTTATGAGGAGCTTGATTCAACCCTTGGGGAAGCGTTACTTGCCCCGACGCGTATTTATGTTAAACCGGTTTTAAATGTGCTTAAATCTTTTACTGTGAATGGCATAGCTCATATTACGGGCGGTGGTTTTGAAGAGAATATCCCGCGCATGCTTCCGGAAGGGTTAGCTGCACGAATTGATTATGGTTCTTGGCCGGTTCCTCCTATTTTCGACTTGATTGAGACGAAAGGAAACCTGGCACGCAAAGAAATGTTTACGACATTTAACATGGGGATTGGTATGGTCCTTTCAGTTCCTGAAGATGAGGCAATTAATGTGATTAAATCACTTGAGCAGGATGGCGAACGTGCTTATATGATTGGTCGCGTCGTTAAAGGAGAGGGAATTGAATTTGGAGGCGGTGACCTGTCGTGAAGAAGCTAGCCGTATTCGCATCTGGGAGCGGCTCGAACTTCGAAGCGATTGCCGCTGCGATTGAAAAGGGGCAGCTTGAAGCAGAAATCGCGCTAGTAGTCTGCGACCGTCCTGGGGCAAAAGTTGAAAAAAGGGCAGAACGCTTTGGCATTCCTGTCCTTTCCTTTTATCCTAAATCGTATGAATCCAAGGCAGATTTTGAAAACTTCATCTTGCAACAGTTGAATGGAGCGAGTGTTGATTGGATCGTGCTTGCTGGTTATATGAGATTAATAGGTCCGACACTTTTGAAAGGTTATGAAGGCAGAATTATTAATATCCATCCCTCTTTACTGCCTTCTTTCCCTGGAAAAGACGCGATCGGGCAAGCATTTGAAGCAGGGGTTAAAATCACTGGTGTTACCGTTCATTTTGTAGACGAGGGAATGGACACGGGGAAAATTATTGATCAAGACAGCGTTCGAATTGATGAGGGAGATACAAAGGAAGACCTGGCAAACAAAATTCAGGCCGTAGAACACCTGTTGTATCCTGCTGTCATTCGTTCCCTTCTTCAGGAAAAAAACGAGAGAGAGTAGGAGGAGTTAACATGACGATTAAACGCGCACTCATTAGCGTTTCTGATAAAACAGATATTACTGCATTTGCAAAAGGTCTTGCGGACAAAGGAGTAGAGGTGATCTCAACCGGTGGAACAAGGCGTGCCCTTGAAGAAGCTGGTGTCGATGTGATCGGGATTTCAGACGTCACTGGTTTTCCAGAAATTCTTGATGGCCGAGTAAAAACACTCCATCCCAATGTACATAGTGGACTCCTTGCTGTGCGTGATAATGAAGATCACCAAGAACAGTTGAATGAGCTTAATATTAAACCGATTGATCTAGTTGTGGTGAATTTGTATCCCTTCCAGGAAACCATTGCAAAACCAGACGTAACGTATGAAGAGGCGATTGAAAATATTGATATTGGTGGCCCAACAATGCTTCGTTCCGCTGCCAAAAACCATCGCGATGTAACGGTTGTGGTTGATCCTTCTGACTATCACCGTGTCTTACGTCAAGTAGAGGAAAATGGGGACACCACTCAAATCCTTCGCCGTGAACTTGCAGCAAAAGTATTCCGTCATACAGCTTCCTATGATGCTGTGATCTCTGAATATCTCACAGCTCAATCCGGAGAAGAAGAGCCAGAATCATTAACGGTAACCTTTGAGCGTAAACAAACGCTTCGCTATGGCGAAAACCCGCATCAAAAAGCTGTTTTCTATAAGAAACCTCTATATAAAGGGGCTTCTCTAGCTTCAGCTGAGCAGTTAAATGGGAAGGAGCTTTCTTACAACAACATTAATGATGCGAATGCAGCCCTTAATATTGTGAAAGAATTTAACCAGCCCGCAGTTGTAGCTGTGAAACATATGAACCCTTGTGGTGTTGGTACAGGGGAAACAATTGTTGAAGCTTATCAGAAAGCGTACGAAGCAGATTCAACTTCTATTTTTGGTGGCATTGTGGCGATCAATCGTGAAGTGGACGAAGCAACCGCGCTTAAACTAAAAGAGATTTTCCTTGAAATTATTATGGCGCCTTCATTTACGGAAGAAGCGTTAGCTGTTTTAACGAAGAAAAAGAACCTCCGTTTATTGAAGCTTGATGTCGCGGCTTCACCTGCTGTAGAGCATCAGCTTACTTCCGTTAATGGCGGTCTTTTACTTCAAGAGCGTGACCGTTATGGATTTGATGAAGCGGATATTTCCGTTCCAACTGATCGTGAACCAACGGAAGAAGAATGGGAAGCATTAAAGCTTGCCTGGAAGGTTGTGAAGCACGTGAAGTCAAACGCCATTGTGCTCACAAAAAATGATCAAACCATCGGAATTGGTGCGGGTCAGATGAACCGCGTTGGTGCGGCGAATATTGCGATTGAGCAAGCGGGTGAGAAAAGCAAAGGATCAGTCATGGGCTCAGACGCTTTCTTCCCGATGGACGATACAGTGGAAGCGGCAGGGCGCGCTGGCGTGACAGCAATCATTCAACCTGGTGGCTCGATTCGCGATGAGGATTCGATTAAAAAAGCGAATGAATACGGCATTACCATGGTCTTTACTGGCATTCGTCATTTCAAACATTAAGAGGAGGTTTTTCGAGTGAAGGTATTTGTAATTGGCCGCGGTGGCCGCGAGCATGTGATGGCCTGGAAAGCGGCAGAAAGTAGCCTTGTCGATCAAGTCTATGTCGCTCCGGGTAACGCAGGAATGACGGACGTTAGCCAGCTTGTGCCGATTGAAGAGAGTGATCATGAGGCACTCGTTGCCTTCGCAAAAAAAGAAAACATCGATTTAACACTTGTTGGCCCTGAACAACCTCTTCTTGATGGCATTGTGAATCGTTTTGAGGAGGAAGGACTCCGCGTCTTTGGACCAAGACAAGAAGCAGCCTTGATTGAGGGAAGTAAAACATTTGCGAAAGAATTAATGGTTACGAACAATATTCCTACCGCATTTTCTAAGTCTTTTACTGACTATATCGAAGCGAAAGACTATGTTGAAGAAGTCGGAGCTCCGATCGTCCTAAAAGCAGATGGTCTTGCTGCAGGTAAAGGCGTGGTAGTGGCAATGTCACTGGACGAAGCTCTCAAAAGTCTCCATGACATGATGGAGAACAATCAATTTGGCGCGGCGAGTGAACGAGTGGTCGTTGAAGAATTTCTTGAAGGAGAGGAATTCTCATTAATGGCTCTTGTTGAAGGCGAGGGAGTATATCCGCTCGTGATTTCACAGGATCATAAACGGGCTTTCGATGGGGATCAAGGGCCGAACACTGGTGGGATGGGAGCCTATTCCCCTGTGCCCCAAATCTCTCAAGATATTGTTGATCATGCGGTGGAGACAATTTTGAAGCCAGCTGCTAAGGGAATGAAGACAGATGGTCGCTCCTTCACAGGCATTCTTTATGCGGGACTTATGTTAACGGCGGATGGTCCAAAAGTAATTGAATTCAATGCACGATTTGGCGATCCGGAAACGCAAGTTGTTTTACCAAGATTGACGTCAGATTTCGTTCAAGCAATTCTTGATCTACTTGATGGACAACAACCTAAGCTTGAGTGGAGCGAAAAAGCCGTGATCGGTGTTGTTGTGGCTTCTGGTGGCTATCCAGGTAGCTATGAAAAAGGCAAGCTTATTACAGGACTTGAGCAGGTTAGTTCTGATGCACTTATTTTCCACGCTGGAACGAAACAAAGTGGCGATCATCTTGTCACAGACGGTGGGCGCGTTCTTCTGGTAGCTTCCTCAGGGGATGATCTAAAAGCGGCAAGTGAGGCTACTTACAACGAGCTTGAAAAAGTTCATGTGACGGATGGTTTTTATCGAACGGACATTGGGCATCGTGCTATTTCACACGTTTCTTCCTAATGTAGGCAAACGCAACGGCAACAATACTTCCGATGATCATGGTGTAGATTAACCAGGTATCCGTTATATATTCGAGCATATTGAAACCTCCTTTTGATAAGTGAGAGAAAACTTCCCTGAACCCAGGGAAGTTTTTTTATGAAATTTTAAGAAGGATTGATCACTCTTTCAAGCGCCGTTTCATCTGGATCGCGTGTTTCATCCTGTGTCATAAGATCGACAACAGGACAATAACGTGTATGACCTTCAGCTACCTTCATGGCGCCGATCGCAGCGATTACCCAGGCTGATGTCGATTCTTCTTTAGATAACTTCGCGGTTGAGTATGCAAGTAAAGTGAATCCGGCAGTAAGGCGAATAAAGGCATTCATCATGCTAATATTTGGCTTCATTTGAAAATCTCCTTTCTTCCTTCACAAATCAAAAGTAGCAACGTTTCAAAATTATGTTAAAATAAAGAAAACTTCTTGAAGCGGGTGATGGTTATGGCGAAACGAAAAAATTTATGGACGAAGCAGCAATTACGACAGCACGTTCAAGTTGTATCTGGAGAACTGCCTCCATCGATCGTTTTCTACAATGCAACGTATTTAAACCACGGATTAAAAAAATGGGTGACATCAAATATATGGGTATACGAAGATCGCATTGTGTACGTAGGGGATGATCTTCCTGAAAAGCATCCTTCGACTGAATGGATTGATTGCGAAGGACGATGTCTTGTGCCGGGTTACATTGAACCACATGCACATCCATTTCAATTATATAATCCCCTTACCCTTGCGCGATATGCATCTCAGCGGGGAACAACGACGATGATGAATGATAACCTTCTTCTGCTTCTAGGTTTGCCAAAAGAGAAAGCGCTTACAGTAATTGAAGCCCTGGAATCAGTTCCCTGTATCCATGTATTGGTGGGCACGATATGATTCGCAAACAAAGCTGTTAGATGAAGAAATGATCACGAATAAAGTCGTTAAAGAGTGGCTTGCGCATCCCTTAGTCATCCAAGGAGGAGAGCTTACGGCATGGCCTGACGTACTCGGAGGAGATGACGAAATTTTAGAATGGATGCAAGAGACGAGAAGGCTGGGTAAGCCTGTGGAAGGTCATTTACCTGGTGCTTCTCTTGCAACGTTAACGAAAATGGGTCTTCTCGGAGTTTCATGTGATCATGAAGCGATGACTGGTGAAGAGGCGCTGCGACGACTGGAGATGGGGATGATGACATCCCTACGTTATAGTTCGATAAGACCAGACTTACCTGTCATTCTCGAATCGTTACTTAAAAAAGGCATCACTTCCTTTGACCGTGTCATGATGAATACGGATGGGTCAACGCCTTCTTTCTTAGAGAATGGCACAACAGACAAATTAATTGAAATAGCACTTGAGAAAGGAGTTTCTTCAGAAGATGCGTATTCTATGGTGTCATATAATGTCGCAAATCACTACGGCATAAGCGATACGCATGGTATGATAGCACCGGGTAGAGTTGCTCATATTAACATTCTTGAATCAAAAGATAAGCCTCTTCCTGTTTCTGTACTTGCACGTGGAAAATGGCTAAAGCGTGAAGGGGAAGAAACAGATCAAGATTGGTCATTTGAGTGGGAAAAGCATGGACTTACTCCGTTAACCAATACGTGGGAAATTCAATCTAATGATTTAACGTTCTCAGGTCCAGCCGGAATAGAAATGATCAATGCAGTGATTACAAAGCCATATAATTTATCAGTTGAAACGTCCGTAGACAAGCTTCCTGCAGACTCAGATGAAAGTTTTATCATGCTTCTCAGTCGCGAAGGGGAATGGCGAGTAAACACCATTATCAAAGGCTTCGCGAATCGGGTGCAAGGTTTTGCAAGTAGCTTTTCAAATACGGGTGATTTTATTCTAATTGGGAAAAATAAAGCAGATATGATGACAGCATTTAACCGAATCAATGAAATTGGTGGAGGAATTTCCCTTGTAGAAGATGGGGAAATCATTTCCGAAATTCAATTGCCTCTCATGGGGAAAATGTCTGATCTTCCGCTTGAAGAATTAATTACAAAGGAAAAACAAATGATCCAAGAACTTGAGGATAGAGGCTATTCTTACAAAGATCCGGTATATAGCCTGCTGTTCTTCTCTTCGACGCATTTACCTTTTATTCGATTGACGCAGCAAGGAATTTATGATGTAAAGAGGAAAATGGTACTTTTTCCTTCGATAATGCGTTAAACTATAACCAAGTAAATCCTTAACGAAGTAAAGTGCATGAATTTGCTAGCTTGAATTGTTAGAATAAACGTAAAGTGGAATAATGGCGCACGATGATGAGTGTAGAATAAAGAACATAGACCGATACAGAATGAAGTAAGGAGAGTGGATGGATCATGCAAATTGATAAACTTAGAGGTAAAACACTAGACCAATTGTTTGAGGCGATTCTTTCATTAAAAGATCTAGAAGAATGTTATTTATTCTTTGATGATTTAGCAACAGTGAACGAGATTCAATCTCTCGCTCAGCGATTGGAAGTAGCAAGAATGCTTCGTGAAGGGTTTACGTATCACAAAATTGAAACAGAAACGGGCGCAAGTACAGCGACGATTTCAAGAGTGAAGCGTAGTTTAAACTATGGAAACGACGGCTATCAAATGACGCTAGATCGTGTTCATAATAAGGAGTAGATGAAATGAGCCGGGTTCCGGCTCATTTTTTGTTTTGGGTGGAAAAGTAATGACTGCAATTTAGCAATTTCGCGGAATTATTATAGTAATCGCGGAAAAAAGGTTCGATTTCGCGGAAAAAATCAGATTATCGCGGAATTAATAAGAATTTCGCGGAAATATGGGGGTAGGTTAAACGGAGGCTTCCGCTTTTCGGTGATCTAGCTGAAGTGGGCCAAATCTTCCGGCTGTTTCGCCCAATCGAATGAGACAAAAAGCGTCTCAGTCTCATGGGCTCCAACATCCTGCAGATTTAAACGGGCCCACTTCCGCTTTTCATGATCCAGCTACAGCCTCCAGACGCTCTGTCACTTCACCCTCCAACTCGAACACAAAGACCGTGTTCAATTTGGAGGGCTCCAGTGCCTGCCGGGTCTAAACGGAGGCTTCCGCTTTTCATTGATCCAGCTGAAGTGGGCAGACTCTCGGTCACTTCACCTTTCAACTCGAACACAAAGACCGTGTTCAATTTGAAAGGCTCCAGTGCCTTTCGAGTCTAAACGCCCACTTCCGCTTTTCATGTATTCTTTGATATAATCCAATTTATGAGGAAAAGTGGGAGGAAGGGTTAGGATGTTTGATTTTCGAGAGTGGAAGCATGTGTTTAAGCTGGATCCGAATAAGGAGATTGAGGATTATGATCTTGAGGCGATTTGTGAGTCTGGGACGGATGCGGTGATTGTTGGTGGTAGTGATGGAGTGACTTTAGATCGGACGTTAGATTTACTTGCTAGAATCCGTCGTTACGCGGTACCATGTGCTCTTGAGGTATCGACTGTGGAAGCCGTGACACCTGGATTTGATTTTTATTTTATCCCAACCGTCCTGAACACCGAAGATAGTCGTTGGGTGACAGGCTTGCATCATGAAGCTGTAAAAGATTTTGGTGAGATTATGAATTGGGATGAAATTGTTATGGAAGGGTATTGTATTCTCAATCAAGATTCAAAGGTTGCTGAGTTAACTTCTGCTCATACTAATCTTGATGAAGAAGATGTCCTTGCCTATGCGCGGATGGCAGAGAAGATGTTCAAACTGCCGATTTTTTATGTGGAATATAGCGGAACTTACGGTGACAAAGAGCTTGTGCGGAAGGTAAGTCAGGTTCTTGACGAGACGCAACTTTTCTATGGTGGAGGAATCGATTCTGCTGAAAAAGCGAAAGAAATGGCAGCTTCTGCAGATACCGTTATTGTTGGGAATATTATTTACGATAATATGAAACAAGCGCTTAAGACAGTGGCTGCTGTGAAAGGAAATTGATTCTCTCCGATCGATCAGGTAAAATAAGAAACAAGAACATATGTTTGCGAGGAGTGCGAAAACATGCAACGAATAGTTGATAAGTTACTAAACGGTTTAAACCCGGAACAACAAGAAGCGGTCAAGCACACGGATGGACCGCTTTTAATTATGGCCGGAGCAGGGAGTGGAAAAACAAGAGTACTTACGCATCGGATTGCGTACCTTCTTGTTGAAAAACAGGTATCTCCCTGGAACATTCTAGCGATTACCTTTACAAATAAAGCGGCACGTGAAATGAGAGAGCGAGTGAATTCCATCACTGGCCCTGTGGCCGAAGATATATGGATTTCCACGTTCCACTCGATGTGTGTCCGTATTTTAAGAAGAGATGGCGATCGCATCGGGATTAACCGCAACTTTACGATTCTTGATTCTGGTGACCAGCTCACGGTAATTAAGAAAATCTTAAAGGAACAGAACGTTGACCCTAAAAAGTTCGAGCCTAGAGGAATTCTAGGCAGTATTAGTTCTGCTAAGAATGAACTAGAGACGCCGGAAGACTATAAAGCGAACGCAAAAGGTCCGTATGAAAGTGTGGTAGCGGATGCGTATGAACAATATCAAAATCAGCTTCGAAAAAACCAGGCGCTTGATTTTGATGATTTGATTATGAGAACCATTACGCTCTTTAAAAAGGTGCCAGAAGTGCTTGAATTTTATCAGCGTAAATTTCAGTACATTCACGTGGATGAGTATCAAGATACGAACAAAGCCCAATACGTTCTTGTTAAATTAATGGCTGAAAAGTATCAAAACCTTTGTGTCGTAGGTGATTCTGATCAGTCGATCTATCGCTGGCGCGGGGCGGATATTCAAAATATCCTGTCATTTGAAAAAGACTATCCAAGTGCACGTGCCATTTTCCTTGAGCAAAACTATCGTTCCACAAAGAAAATTCTTCAGGCGGCGAATGTTGTGATTGAGAACAATATGAATCGTAAGCCTAAGAAGCTATGGACTGATAATGATGACGGCCCGCACATTACGTATTACCAGGCCAATGATGAACACGATGAGAGTCGCTTTGTCACAGGGAAAATACTTGATATGGTGAATAGCGGAAAGCGGACAAACTCACAAATTGCGATTCTTTATCGCACGAATGCACAGTCCCGAGTAATTGAGGAAATTTTAAATAAGTCAAACATTCATTACAACATTGTTGGCGGTACAAAGTTCTATGATCGTAAAGAGATTAAAGACGTTCTCGCTTATCTGCGTTTAATTGCAAACCCGGATGATGACATTAGCTTATTAAGAATTGTAAATGTTCCAAAGCGTGGTGTTGGTGCCTCAACAATGGATAAAGTAGCACAATATGCAGCAAATCAAGACATATCCATATTTACAGCGCTTCAAGAAGTGGAACAGATCGGCTTAAGTGCTCGTTTCACTAAGTCACTTAAGACGTTTGGGAATCAAATGGCAAACTGGTCACAGATGCAGGAATATTTAGCTGTGTCTGAGCTTGTTGAAGAAGTGATCGATAAGTCGGGATATCGAGATGCATTAAGAAATGAAAATACAATAGAATCACAAACGCGCCTCGAAAATATTGATGAATTTTTATCTGTCACGCAGGAATTTGAAAAAGCGAGTGAAGATAAGAGCTTGATTGCTTTTCTAACGGACCTCGCTCTTGTTGCAGATATTGATAAATTAGATGAAGATGAAAGCGAGCAGAAAGAAGCTGTTACACTGATGACCCTTCACTCTGCGAAAGGTCTAGAATTCCCTGTTGTTTTCCTTATTGGGATGGAAGAAGGAGTATTTCCGCATAGTCGTTCCCTCTTTGAGGAAGAAGAAATGGAAGAGGAGCGTCGTCTTGCTTACGTCGGGATTACAAGAGCAGAAGAAGAGTTATTCTTAACCAATTCTCGTCTAAGGACACTCTTCGGGAAAACAAACGCGAATCCGGTTTCTCGATTTATTGGTGAGATTCCAGAAGAATTGCTTGAAAAGCAAGGACAGGAGAAACCTGCAACACCATTTGGTGGATTGAGTTCTCGACCTTCTTCAAGACCTGCTACGCCGAAAACGCCTCGACGTCCTCAGCTGACTTCCACAGGAGGAGATTCACTCGATTGGAAGGTTGGAGATAAAGCGAGCCATCGCAAGTGGGGAGTTGGAACGGTTGTTAGCGTGAAAGGTGAAGGCGATTCGACCGAGCTTGATATTGCGTTCCCAAATCCTGTTGGTATCAAGCGCTTGTTAGCAAAGTTTGCGCCAATTGAAAAGCAATAGCCATTTTAGAAGGTGAGGTTTGACGATGGAAGAAAAGCAAAAGCGCATCGAAGAGCTTCGTCAGCTCTTAAATCAGTATAACTACGAGTATCATGTTTTGGATCAGCCAAGCGTTCCTGACGCGGAATACGATCGAATGATGAATGAATTAATTAACCTCGAGGAAGAGAATCCAGAATTGAAAACAGACGATTCTCCAACACAGCGCGTCGGCGGTCCTCCGCTAGAAGGCTTTCAAAAAGTTGAACACCGGGTCCCAATGCTAAGTCTTGGGAACGCTTTTGGGGAAGATGACTTGAAGGATTTCGACCGACGTGTACGTGACCGAATTGGCGAAAACTTTTCATATGTATGTGAATTAAAAATAGACGGTCTTGCAGTCTCACTGATCTATGAAGATGGCGTTCTCGTTCGAGGGGCTACGCGAGGAGATGGTACTGTAGGAGAAGACATCACTCAAAATCTGAAGACCATCCCCGCCATTCCTTTGCGCCTAAAAGAAAATGTGAGCATGGAGGTTCGTGGTGAGGCCTATATGCCAAAGCCATCCTTTATGAAGCTGAATGAAGCACGTGAGAAGAACGAACAGGATCTTTTTGCTAATCCTCGAAATGCAGCAGCAGGTTCTTTACGTCAACTTGATCCTAAGATTGCCGCTAGCCGTAACCTCTCTATATTTGTATACGGTGTAGGGACGGTGGAAGGAAAAGAAATTAGCTCCCATTCGAGTGGCCTTGATTTCCTAAAGGATCTTGGCTTTAAAACGAATCCTGAATGGAAGCGATGTAACACGATTGAGGATGTCATTGATTATATCGGTGGCTGGTCGGAGAAGCGACCTGACCTTTCCTATGAAATCGACGGCATTGTTGTAAAAGTAGACGCGCTGAGCCAGCAGGAAGAGCTCGGATTTACGGCAAAGAGTCCTCGTTGGGCAATTGCCTATAAGTTTCCTGCTGAAGAGGTTGTTACGAAACTTCTAGATATTCAACTGAATGTAGGAAGAACGGGAGTTGTCACGCCAACAGCTTTGTTGGAACCAGTTCTCGTAGCAGGGACCACTGTACAACGTGCCTCTCTTCATAATGAGGACCTAATCCGTGAAAAGGATATTAAAATCGGCGACTATGTTGTTGTAAAAAAAGCCGGTGACATCATCCCTGAGGTTGTGTCTGTTTTAGAAGAGCGTCGCACAGGGGATGAACAGGCTTTTTCGATGCCTGAGCAATGCCCAGAGTGTGACAGCGATCTTGTTCGACTTGAAGAAGAAGTTGCGCTTCGATGCATTAATCCAAAGTGTCCAGCTCAGCTCCGAGAAGGTTTGATTCATTTTGTTTCCCGCAATGCGATGAACATTGATGGGCTAGGTGAGAGAGTGATTACACAGCTCTTTCGTGAGGAATTAATCCACGATGTAGCTGATATTTATCAGCTCACACATGACCAGCTTATTGAACTTGAACGGATGGGAGAAAAGTCGGTTTCAAATCTCCTAGAGGCGATTCGAGTGTCAAAAGATAATTCTTTAGAAAAGCTTTTGTTTGGCCTCGGTATTCGCCATGTAGGTGCGAAAGCAGCAAGAACACTTGCTCAACAATTTGGTTCGATGGATAGCCTCGTTCAAGCAAGTATTGAAGATCTTGAAGCGATAAATGAAGTTGGTCAGAAAATGGCTGATTCTGTTGTGCGTTATTTTCAAAACGAAGAGGTTCATGAGTTAATTGATGAATTAAAAGATGCTGGTGTTAACATGATTTACAAAGGCCCTAAACCAGTTGCTGTTGAAGAAATTGACTCTGTTTTTGCAGGAAAAACGGTCGTTTTGACGGGTAAACTTGAACAGTTAAGTCGTGGGGAAGCAAAAAAGAAGTTAGAAGAACAAGGTGCAAAGGTAACTGGCAGTGTCAGCAAAAGCACGGACCTTGTCATTGCTGGGGAAGATGCTGGATCGAAGCTTGAGAAGGCAGAGTCACTTGGTATTGACGTATGGAGTGAGAACAGGTTCCTTGAAGAGTTAAGCGAATGAGGAGAGGAAAGTAATGCCAAAGAAGCAAACGTTCATCGTTAGTATCATGGCCCTTTCGCTCGTATTATCCGGTTGTGTTCCAAGTTTCATGAAGGGCGAGCAGGACGATACAGTAAAGGTGAATGATTCAGAAGGCAAAGAAAGTGAAGAAATGATTGTAAGTGAAGATATTAAAACTTCGGAGACTTATTATCGGTCAGTGTTAGAGAAAAATGGGGAGAAAAATTCTCTAGATACTTCACAAGTAAGAGGATTGATCACAGCTGGGGTTGATAACCGTCTTGACGTTGATGCACTTGAAATGGGATTAATGCGTCTTTCTCAAGAAAAGTTTGATCCTGAGAAGTATTTCTTTAAAGAAGGGCAGCTGTTTGATACAGAGCAAATTCATAGCTGGCTTTATCGTGACAATCCTGATAAAAAAGACAATCAAGGCCTTAACCCACAGCTCGGAGTGGAAGAAGATCCTGCTAAGTATGAGCAAGTCATTAAAGCGGAGAAGAAAAACCCTAAATTCCTTTCCTATATCCATGAACAGGATTACTATGTGCAGAATAAAGATGATGAATTACAGCTTGGCGGAATCTCCATCGCCCTATCTCTTTATTCAGAGTATCCTTATTCTGTTCTTGATGAGAATGGTTTGAAGTATACGGGATCGGTCAAGCTAGACAAAAAAGAAGTAGTGGCAAAGGCCAAGGAATCGATTAAACCAATCATTCAGAAAATCAGAGCAGAACATGATGTTCCGATCGTGTTCACCCTTTTCTTAGAACAACCAAGACAATCGGTTGTTCCAGGAAACTTTGTAGCAAGCACCACTGTAGAAAAAGGGAAATCGAGTCCTGATTCATGGAAAGATTTAAATGAAAAGTATATTGCGTTTCCATCATCAGCCGCTGACGAAGAATATCCTGCTGAAGCTGAGAAGTTTGATGACTTCACTCGAGAAATACAGGATTTCTTTCCAAACTTTGTCGGGGTAATCGGAACGGGCTTTTACAAACAGGACGAACTCTCCCAATTAAAAGTGGAGATTCCGATCCAGTTTTATAGCAAAGCGGAAGTGATTTCTTTTACGCAATTTGTTAATGGACTTGTTAAGAAACGAAACGATACTTTTCCACAAGATTTACCTGTTTCAATTTATATTACAAACAATGGAGAAACGGAAAGTATGATTGTAAAGGATCCTAACGAAGAAGAACCGTTTGTTCATATTTATCAATAACGAAAGCCCTCCCGAACGCCGGGAGGGCTTTTATTAGTTGGACAGAGCTTTTTCTAGTGTTTGGATATTCTGTTTCATTAATGTGAAATATGTTTCATCGTTTTCAATGTCTTCCTCTGTTAAAACAGAGAGGTTGTGAATACGAAGCGTTTCAAGACCAAGCTCCTGTTGAACAGCCTTTGCGGGCTTTGGCGTAGCGTTTTGTTCAAAAAGCATGTACTTTAAGTCATAACTCTTCGCTGTTTCAATGATTTCTTCTAATTGTTTTTGAGTTGGTTCTTGAGATGGTGAAAGGCCAGACACGCTTACTTGCTGAAGTCCATATCGGCTTTCCCAGTAGCTATAAGCATCGTGTGAAATGAGAAACTCTTTCTTTGGCGCACGATTAGCCATTTCTTGAAATTCTTTATCTAGTTCTAAAAGATCTTCTTTCAAACCGACAAAATTAGACTCAAATGTTTCTTGATTGTCTGGGTCAATTTTAATAAGAGCCTTTTTAATGTTTTCGGCTTGCTGAATAGCAAGGGTTGGATCAATCCAAATGTGAGGATTGATGTTCCCGTGATCATGATCCGCATGCGCTTCATCTTCAGCGTGTTCTTCATGCTCTTCTTTTGATTCATCCAGGTGAATGCCTTCAGCAGATTCAAGAATCATGACATCTTCATTTTCTAGCGTATCTTTAGCAGCATCAGCAAAGCCTTCCATGCCGGCACCATTATAAATAAACAAATCGGCCTCAGCGAGTTCGGTCATTGTTCGAGTTGTTGGCTCAAAACTATGCGCATCGCTACCAGGAGGAATGATTGATTCAGCGGTAACGTGATCTCCCCCTATCCGTTCAGCAAAATATTCGAGAGGATAAAGTGTTGTATAAATCGTTAGCTTGTCATTCGAGCCGGATTCTTCTTGACCGCAGGCAACTAGGACAAACGTGGATAATGATAGTAAGAGTGCAAGTGTTAAAAAACGACTTTTCATAAGCAATTTTCCCTTCCTAATTTTTCTCTGCCACTAATTATATCGTAATCATTACGTTTTGCAAACAGTAACCTTTCCGATTTGTTCTGATATAGTTTTGGAAGATGGGGAAGTGCGAGCTAAGAAAGAAGAGACGAAAAATAGTTGTGATTTTTACCTTTAAGGCGGTATGAAAAGAAGTAAAACGCGGCAATCTATAAAAAATATTTCAATTTGAAGGTTAACATTACATATTGGTGGGTAAATGTTACTAAAGTGTGTCGAACCTTCACATAATCACGAATTTATTTAAATAAATTTTCTTGAATACTTATGACTTAAAAGTTGCTAAAAGAAGGAAATAAACTCATCTAATGAATTTTTATTCATTAAAAAGTTTATCATATAATATTTTCATTGTTCTGAAAAATGTTTTGTGATATAGTAATCATTGGTTTGCAAAGGACTAATGGTCTACATCAATAATTTGAATTCACAGGAAAAATGCATAGCTGTGAATATTGACTTTGGAGGGGGTGAAAGTGTGGAATATACCTTAACTACCGCAACATGGTTCTGGTTACTTATACCAATGCCTTTATTAGTCGTATTATCAATAATAACTTTTTTTACCGAAAGGAGAGAATAGTACTCGATGAGTATTGAGACGCCAACGTTAGTCACGTTTATAGTGTACCTAGTCGGTATGCTTGCAATTGGATTGATTGCTTACAAAATGACAAGTAACTTATCTGATTATGTTCTTGGAGGAAGAAGATTAGGTGGAATCTGTTGCCGCACTAAGTGCAGGGGCATCAGATATGAGTAGCTGGCTCTTACTAGGCTTACCTGGTGCGATGTATGCAGGTGGTATGAGTCAAATTTGGATTGGGATTGGGCTCGCAATCGGAGCTTACCTGAACTGGCAGTTTGTTGCATCACGTCTTCGCCGTTATACAGAGGTGGCGAATGATTCCATAACGGTACCGGATTATCTTGAAAACCGTTTCCGTGATGGCTCAAAAGCACTTCGCGTGATTTCTGCAATTGTCATTCTTGTATTCTTTACGTTCTATACGTCTTCAGGTCTTGTTGGGGGCGCAATCCTGTTTGAAAGCTCGTTTGGCATGAGCTATGAAAGCGCATTGTGGATCGGTGCACTTGTTATTATTTCTTACACGTTCCTCGGCGGTTTCCTAGCGGTAAGCTGGACAGATTTCTTCCAGGGAATTCTTATGTTCCTTGCACTCGTAATCGTACCAATCGTTGCTTTAAATGAAATGGGCGGTTGGAATGAAACAGTCAACCAAGTTGGTGCAGCAGATACAACTTACCTTGATATTTTTACTGGCATGAGTTTTATGGGAATCATTTCTCTACTTGGTTGGGGACTTGGTTACTTTGGCCAGCCTCACATTATTACTCGTTTTATGGCTGTTAAATCGTCCAAAGAAATTCCAAAAGCACGCCTTGTCGGTATGTCTTGGATGGTTCTATCACTATTTGGTGCCATCTTTACTGGTTTCATCGGTATTGCATACTTTAATGCAGGACTTGAGAACTCTGAAACAGTCTTTATCGAATTTACGCAAGTTCTCTTTAACCCATGGGTATCTGGATTCTTACTTGCTGCCATTCTCTCTGCGATTATGAGTACAATTGATTCTCAGTTACTTGTATCTTCAAGTGCTGTAGCAGAAGACTTTTACAAAGCGATCCTTCGTAAAAATGCAAGCCAAACAGAGCTTGTATGGGTTGGTCGAATTGCAGTATTAGCTATTGCACTACTAGCCATTCTGCTTGCTTATAACCCGGATAGCAGTGTTCTTGATCTTGTAAGTTATGCGTGGGCCGGTTTTGGTGCAGCATTTGGACCAGTTATTATACTGAGTCTATTCTGGAAACGGATGACGCGTAATGGTGCCCTGGCTGGTATCATCACAGGTGCCGTAATCGTTATTCTATGGGC
Organism: Bacillus sp. RAR_GA_16; assembly: GCF_020165985.1. Lineage (GTDB taxonomy): Bacteria > Bacillota > Bacilli > Bacillales > Guptibacillaceae > Guptibacillus. Next base: position 625,864 of record NZ_JAIUKZ010000015.1, on the reverse strand, counting down.
TCAACTTTCAGGCGGTTTGTTTGATCTTTACGAACTTATTCCAGGCTTTATCTTTGCTTGGATTGCTGTTATGGTATTTAGCTTTGTTGGTAAAGAACCAGGCGAAGAAATTGAAGCTGAGTTTGAAGAAGCAAGAACATCTAAACTATAATCAGTTTTTCGAAGACTCACCCTACCGCGGGGTGAGTCTTTTTTCAAATAGGGTTAGAAATAGAGCGTTGCGTATCTCATCTTCATGATGGTTATCCTTAAGGTATAACTTAAACAAACGTTTGATTAATCCTCTTTAATCAAACGTTTGTTTAAAATTGGATTGAACGGCGTTCTGTTGCTTAATGAAGCTTGTTTTTGGTATCATCTATATATTGCAGGTTGTTCGAAATTTGTGGAGGTGAAAGAAATGTCCAGAATTACCAAAGAAGAGGTTAAGCACGTAGCAAACCTCGCAAGACTTGAAATGGATGAGGCAGAGGTAGAGAAATTTACGACTCAGCTTGATGACATTATCTCGATGGCTGAGCAGTTGAATGAATTAGATACAGAGAACGTTGAGCCTACAACACACGTTCTTGATTTGAAAAATGTCCTTCGTGAAGACAAAGTGCAGCCGTGGTTATCTCGTGAAGAAGCATTGAAAAATGCACCAGATCAAGAGAACGGCCAAGTGAAAGTACCATCAATATTTGAGTAAAGGAGGCAACGTCCTTGTTTGATAAAAGCATAAGTGAGCTTCACAGCTTGCTTCATAAGAAAGAGTTATCCGTCAGTGAACTTGTTCAAACCTCGTTCGATCGCATTCATACGGTCGACGAAAAAGTGAAAGCATTCATGACGTTAAACGAAGAAGGAGCCATGCAAGCTGCCAAAGCACTTGATGGAAAGCTTGGTACAGAAGAGGCTAGAGGACTTCTCTTTGGTCTACCTGTCGGTGTGAAAGACAATATCGTCACGAAAGGTCTTCGCACAACGGCATCAAGTCAACTTCTTAGTAACTTCGAACCATTACATAATGCAACGGTAGTTGAGCGCTTAAATGCAGCTGAAACCATTACTGTCGGCAAATTGAATATGGACGAGTTCGCAATGGGTTCATCAAATGAGAACTCTGGTTATTTTGGCACGCGTAATCCATGGAATACTGACTATGTACCAGGGGGATCAAGCGGTGGTTCAGCTGCCTCAGTTGCAGCAGGAGAAGTATTCTTCTCTCTAGGGTCTGATACAGGTGGTTCAATTCGTCAACCAGCTGCCTTTTGTGGTGTCGTTGGATTAAAACCTACGTATGGTCTTGTATCACGTTTTGGCCTCATTGCGTTTGCTTCATCTCTTGATCAAATTGGACCAATTACAAACACAGTAGAAGATAATGCGTATCTCCTTCAATCGATTGCTGGTCATGACAAGATGGATTCAACTTCAGCGAACGTTGATGTTCCAGACTACCTTTCAAGCTTAACTGGTGATGTAAAAGGACTTCGTATTGCTGTACCAAAAGAATACCTTGCTGAAGGTGTAGATGAAGACGTGAAGAACAGCGTCCTTCAATCGCTTAAAAAGCTTGAAGAGCTTGGTGCGACTTGGGATGAGGTATCCCTTCCGCATTCAAAATATGCCGTAGCAACTTACTACCTTCTTTCTTCTTCCGAAGCATCAGCGAACCTTGCTCGTTTTGACGGTGTACGTTATGGCGTTCGTGCTGAAGCGGAGAACCTTCTTGATCTTTATAAGAAAACAAGAAGCGAAGGCTTTGGTGACGAAGTAAAACGACGCATTATGCTTGGTACATTTGCGCTTAGCTCTGGTTATTACGATGCTTACTATAAGAAAGCACAAAAAGTTCGTACGCTGATCAAAAACGACTTTGAAAAAGTTTTCGAAGACTACGATGTGATTATCGGACCGACAACGCCGACACCAGCCTTTAAAGTAGGCGAGAAAATTGATAACCCGCTAACAATGTATGCGAATGATATTCTCACAATCCCGGTTAACCTTGCAGGCGTTCCTGCGATTTCCGTACCTTGTGGTTTATCAAATGGCTTACCTGTTGGACTTCAAATAATCGGAAAGCATTTTGATGAAAAGACCGTTTATCGCGTAGCTCATGCATTTGAGCAAGCAACGGATCATCATAAGGCTAAACCAGAGCTGTAAGGGGTGACGACTGAAAATGAATTTTGAAACTATTATTGGTCTAGAAGTTCACTCAGAACTGAAGACAAACACTAAGATTTTCTGTAATTGTTCAACGAATTTCGGTGCGCCGCCTAACACGAACGTTTGCCCGATCTGTCTTGGCCATCCTGGTGTTCTTCCAGTGATGAACGAACAGGCCGTTGATTTTGCGATGCGTGCGGCAATGGCATTGAACTGTGAAATCGCAGAAGACACAAAGTTTGACCGTAAAAACTATTTCTACCCAGATAACCCGAAAGCTTATCAGATCTCTCAATATGACAAGCCAATCGGTGAAAATGGATGGATTGATATTGAAGTGAACGGCAAAACAAAGCGTATTGGGATTACGCGTCTTCACCTCGAGGAAGATGCTGGTAAGCTTACTCACGTTGACGGTGAGAATCACTCTCTAGTTGACTTTAACCGTCAAGGTACTCCGCTTGTTGAGATCGTATCTGAGCCGGATATTCGTACACCTGAAGAAGCATATGCTTACCTTGAGAAGCTTAAAGCGATTCTTCAATACACGGAAGTATCTGACTGTAAAATGGAAGAAGGATCTCTTCGCTGTGATGCGAACCTTTCTCTTCGTCCGTATGGTCAAGAAGAGTTTGGTACGAAAACAGAGCTTAAGAACTTGAACTCATTTGCTAACGTACAAAAAGGTCTTCAATATGAAGAAGTACGTCAGGAGAAAGAACTTCTTGCAGGAAACGTCATCGGTCAGGAAACGCGTCGTTATGACGAAGCTGGCAAGAAAACGATTCTCATGCGTGTGAAAGAGGGATCTGACGACTACCGCTACTTCCCAGAACCAGACCTTGTTCGTCTAGCGATCAATAAAGAATGGATGGACCGCGTCCGTGCGGACATTCCAGAACTTCCAGATGCACGTCGCGAGCGCTATGTGACGGAGTATGACCTTCCGGAGTACGATGCAATGGTACTTACTCAGTCTAAAAAAATGTCTGATTTCTTTGAAGTAGCGATTGGCCAGGGTGCTGATCCGAAGCAGACATCCAACTGGCTGATGGGTGAAGTATCGGCCTACTTAAATGCAAACTACAAAGAAATTGATGAAGTCGCCCTAACACCAGAAGGCCTGGGTAAACTGATCTCCCTTATTGAAAAGGGAACAATTTCTTCTAAGATTGCGAAGAAAGTATTTAAAGACCTTATCGAAAAAGGCGGCGATCCTGAACAGATCGTTAAAGATAAAGGCCTCGTTCAGATTTCTGATGAAGGCGAGCTTCGTTCTATCGTTTCAGGTATTCTTGATGAGAACGAGCAGTCCATCGAAGACTACAAAAACGGAAAAGACCGTGCTCTTGGCTTCCTCGTTGGTCAAGTGATGAAGGCAACCAAAGGTAAAGCAAATCCTCCTATGGTTAACAAACTGATCGTAGAAGAAATGGATAAGCGCTAATGAATGAAACCCTCCCATTGTGGAGGGTTTTTTTAGTGTCGATATAGGAGTGTAAGCTTGCTGACATCATCCGTATTTTTCGGCTTTGCTTTTTTTTAGGGAAAAGCCTATAATCAGAACAGAAGGTTAATCGGTTGGAAACGGTCACGAGAATGTGGGCGTTTTTTGTTTGCGACTATCATATAAATAATGATGACACTTAATGCCAGTACAATAACTAATGAATTAAGATAGAGAAGATAGGATGATGAAGGATGAAACGTGCGAGACTAATCTATAATCCAACGTCCGGAAGAGAACAAGTGAAGAGGTCACTACCATATATCCTCGAACGTCTTGAAAAAAATGGGTACGAGACGTCTGCCCATGCAACCACTTGTGAAGGGGATGCAACAGAAGCGGCGCGCATTGCCGTCGAGCGACGCTTTGATCTTGTCATTGCAGCAGGCGGAGATGGAACGATTTATGAAGTCATCAACGGTATAGCTGAACAGCCATATCGTCCGAAGATGGGGATTATTCCAGTTGGTACAACCAATGACTTTGCACGAGCCATTGGCGTTCCACGTACCATTGAAGGGGCAATGGATGTTCTGTGCAATGGTCTTGAAATGCCAATTGATATCGGTCGAGTGAACGAACATTACTTTATCAATATCGCAGGTGGCGGACGCCTGACTGAATTAACGTATGAAGTACCTAGTAAACTTAAAACAATGCTTGGCCAGCTAGCTTACTATATGAAAGGCATCGAAATGCTTCCGTCGATTCGCCCTGCAAGAACTAGGATTGAATATGATGGTAAGCTTTTTGAAGGTGAAATTATGCTTTTCCTTGTTTCAAACTCAAACTCCATCGGTGGATTTGAGAAGCTAGCGCCACATGCGTCGTTGAATGATGGTCTGTTTGATCTTATGATTTTAAAGAAGACGAATATCGCAGAATTCATTCGAATCGCAAGTAGTGCATTACGCGGTGATCATATCAATGATCCAAATGTTGTCTACAAAAAAGCAAGCCATATCAAAGTCGAATCGGTCGATAAAATGCAGCTTAACTTAGACGGCGAATACGGCGGCCCGCTTCCGGCGGAGTTTACGAACTTATACCGTCACATTACAATGATCGTTCCAAAGGAAACGAGCGAGAAACATACAAATGAAGAAGAAGCCGCGCACAAGCGCGCCATTTCTGGTGAGTAGAAATGAAGGAGAGAAGTCAGAGACGATGAGCTCTGGCTTTTTCTGTTGTTCTATGTGGATGAAGGGAAGCAGGTTGTAAATTCGGTTTTGGCCAATATATCGTGAGTTTAGCCAATATCATTCCATTTTGGCCAATAAACCACGAAATCGAGCTCGCCTCACATGCAAAAAGCACCGCGCTCTTCCATTTCGCGATCTGGCCACACTGTGGTACAATTTTTGTACATGAAATCGACCGGAAAAGGACGGAAACCTAATGAGTAATCAAGAAGTACCTGTAAAAAAGAATGACGTAGTCGAAGTAGAGTTCAGAGACCTTTCCCATGACGGGGCAGGCGTCGCGAAAATAGATGGATACACGCTTTTCGTCCCATATGGCATTCCGGGTGAAACCGCGAACGTAAAAGTGATCAAGACGAAGAAAGGCTACGGCTTCGGTAAGCTGCTTGATGTCAAAGTGGAGAGCGAAGACCGTAACACGCCGCCATGCCCAATCTTCTATCAGTGTGGAGGTTGTCAGACCCAGCATATTACGTATGATAGTCAGCTAAGATTCAAGCACAAGCAGGTTCAAGACGTCATGGAGCGCATTGCGAAGATCGACGTACCCGTTCATCCTGTGCTTGGTATGGAAGACCCATGGCGCTACCGCAACAAAGCGCAGGTTCCAGTAGGCGAACAGAACGGGAAAATCGTTGCAGGCTTCTACCAGCAACGGAGTCACCAGATTATCGATATGGATCAGTGCCTGATTCAGGAGCAGGAGAACGATGAAGTTCTTCGCGTTGTGAAAGAGATCGCTGAAAAATACGGCATCCGTGCTTACGACGAGCGGTCACATCGCGGAACGCTCAGGCACGTTGTTGCAAAATACGGGAAGCAAACGGACGACATCATGGTGGTTATCGTAACAAAAAACAAAGACTTACCGAATCGCAAGAACATCATTAAAGAGATCACAGAGCAACTTCCGAAAGTGAAGTCGATCGTACAGAACGTGAATCCAAAGCGCACAAACGTGATCTTTGGTGACGAAACGCGTGTCCTATGGGGATCACCATACATTTACGATACGATCGGTGACATTAAATTCGCCATCTCAGCTCGCTCGTTCTATCAGGTGAACCCGGATCAAACAAAGGTGCTTTACGATCAGGCGCTTGAATACGCTGGACTCACTGGGAACGAGACGGTCATTGACGCTTATTGCGGTATCGGAACGATCTCTCTTTTCCTCGCGAAAAAAGCGAAGCAGGTGTACGGCGTTGAAATCGTGCCAGAAGCGATTGAAGATGCGAAGCGAAATGCAGAGCTAAACGGCATCACAAACGCAGAATTTGCCGTTGGTGAAGCAGAGAACGTCATCCCAGCCTGGAAAGAGCAGGGCATCAAGCCTGATGTGATCGTTGTTGACCCACCACGAAAAGGGTGTGACGAAGCGCTTCTTCAAACAATTATTGATATGAAGCCAGAGAAAGTCGTCTATGTATCATGTAACCCGGCAACACTAGCTCGGGATCTACGGATCTTAGAAGATGGTGGATTTGAAACGAAGGAAGTTCAGCCGGTTGATATGTTCCCGCATACGACGCACGTGGAGTGCGTAGCCGTACTAGAACGATAATAAACTTCCCTAAGTCCCACCTTAACTCCAGAGTTAAGGTGGGACTTTACTTACTTTCAATAAGGTGTTTGGTTGATAGGAAGATTAATCTCTATATTAGTTATGATTGTTTAAATTGTATTTTGTGCAATCGAATAGAGTGCAATTAAATTGAATCGGAAATAGCGGTGTGATATGGTTTAGGCGTGAAGCATTATCGTATTCTTAAAGGAGTGAGGATTCTTGACTATTACGTTTACGGACGCTGCAATTGAACAGTTAAGTACAGAGGATGACGTAGCTTTTCAGCTGAATCCTAGTTTAGGTGGATGTAGCATTGGTGCGGATTGGATTACATTTAAAGCTTTGCCTTCCAAAGAAGCACAGACAGGTGAGAAGTTGGTAGAGACTAATTATAAGCCTGTGGTTTTAGGAGTTAAGCACGAATCCTTTTTCAAAGAAGATATGATTATTGACTATTCTAGTAAAAGAAATGCTTATATGTTAAAAAGCAAAAGTGAAATTCTCAGTTCTCGTTTGCCATTAGAAAAATAGTATAAGTTTTACGTGTGAAAACGTAAGGAATTGAAAGATGTCCTTAAAAAAAGCACCACCTCAAACGCTTAGAAGCGCAAGAGATGGTGCTTTTTTGATTTATTAAGCGTTAGACGCCATCTTATTCTTACTCATCTTAAGGTCAAAACGATCAGCATTCATGATCTTCACCCATGCTGACACGAAGTCGCGCACGAATTTCTCTTTATTGTCCTCTTGTGCATACACTTCTGCATAAGCACGGAGGATAGAGTTTGAACCGAAGACGAGGTCCACGCGTGAAGCATTGCGTACGAGTTCGCCGGTTTTGCGGTCGCGTCCTTCATATTCGTTGAAGTTAGCGGGCTTCCATTCAATGCCCATGTCGAGTAGATTCACAAAGAAGTCATTCGTAAGTGTACCGACACGGTCAGTGAAGACCCCATGCTTTGTTCCTTTATAGTTTGTGCCAAGAACACGCATACCACCAACTAAAACAGTCATTTCGGGAGCAGTCAGACCAAGCAGTTGCGATTTGTCGACGAGTAGCTCTTCTGGGCTTAACGTGTATTCCTTCTTCTGATAGTTACGGAATCCGTCAGCCATTGGCTCTAATACGTCAAAACTTTCAACATCTGTTTGTTCTTCCGTTGCGTCGCCGCGTCCTGGTGCGAATGGAACAGTAACGTCAACACCAGCATCTTTTGCTGCTTTCTCTACTGCGGCACTACCACCAAGGACAATCAAGTCAGCTAAGCTCACTTTTTTCTCAAGGTTGCTTTGGATTTTTTCATAAACGGATAGTACTTTTGATAATTGTTCTGGTTCGTTTACTTCCCAGCTCTTTTGTGGTTCTAAGCGAATGCGTGCACCATTTGCACCACCGCGATAATCAGAGCCACGGTACGTACTTGCGGAAGCCCAAGCGGTTGTCACGAGCTCACTAATGCTTAATCCGGAGTCGAGAATTTTTGCTTTCAAGTTTTCAACTTCAACAGCAGTCAATTCATAATCGACATTTGGGATTGGATCTTGCCAGATCAAATCTTCCTGTGGTACTTCAGGGCCGAGGTATCTTTCTTTCGGTCCCATGTCACGGTGAAGTAACTTGAACCAAGCCCGTGCAAATGTGTCAGCAAAATATTCAATATCTTCGTGGAATCGGCGTGAAATCTTTTCATAAATTTCATCTTCACGAAGCGCCATATCGGCTGTTGTCATCATTGTATTCACTTTGATGGAAGGATCTTCAGCATCAGGTGCAAGGTGCTCAGGTTTAGGATTCACAGGCTTCCATTGATGAGCTCCTGCAGGGCTTTTCGTTAATTCCCACTCATAGCCAAATAGTAAGTCATAATATCCGTTGTCCCACTTCGTTGGATTAGCCGTCCATGCACCGTCTACACCACTTGTGATTGTGTCGCGGCCTTTCCCACTTCCGTAAGAGTTCTTCCAACCGAGTCCTTGTTCTTCAATATCAGCGGCTTCAGGTGAGGCTCCAACGTGAGCTTCAGCGTCTCCTGCTCCGTGTCCTTTACCAAACGTATGACCACCGGCGATGAGGGCAACTGTCTCTTCATCATTCATTCCCATACGAGCAAATGTTTCGCGAATGTCGCGTGCACTTCCTAGTGGAATCTGGTTCGCCGTTTGGTCCTTCTGGGTTTACATAGATAAGGCCCATCTGAACAGCAGCTAGCGGACTTTCGAGCTCTCTGTCGCCTGAGTAACGGTTGTCACCGAGCCACTCTTTCTCAGTACCCCAATAAACATCTTCTTCTGGATGCCACACATCTTCGCGTCCCCCGGCAAAACCATATGTGTTCAAGCCCATTGATTCAAGTGCAACGTTCCCCGTGATGACGAGTAGGTCAGCCCACGAAATCTTATTTCCGTACTTTTGTTTAATTGGCCAAAGGAGACGACGTGCTTTATCGAGGCTCGCATTATCTGGCCAGCTGTTTAGTGGTGCAAAACGCTGTGATCCAGTAGCGCCACCGCCACGTCCGTCACCAGTACGATATGTACCAGCTGCGTGCCATGACATACGGATGAAGAGAGGGCCGTAATGGCCGTAATCAGCTGGCCACCAGTCCTGGCTGTCGGTCATTAAGTCACGAAGATCCTGCTTCAGTGCAAAATAGTCCAGCTTTTTGAATTCTTCAGCATAGTCAAAGTCTTCTCCCATTGGGTTGCTTTTTCGATCGTGCTGTTGAAGAAGGTGCAAGTTTAACTGATTTGGCCACCAGTCTTTATTCGTTGTTCCGACTTTTGTTGTTGTAATCGCGCTCTCTTCCTTTGATTGGCCATGAGAGACAGGGCATTTCCCGGCTTGGCTGTTGTGCATTTCGTTATGATCCATATTTCAATCTCCTTTCGAAAGTAAGAAAATTAATTGTAACTCCTATTAGATTATAATTATAATAAATTAATAATCATTTTGGAAGAGTTAAGAACTAATTTTCACAAAATAATTTCAAAACACGACTGAATAGAGCGGTTACAACTAGTGTGGAAACGAAGAAGGGCAGTTGATAACCTTCTGGCGTTCATGGTAAGTAGGTTAGAAGACGATTCCGAACAACCAGGCAACAGAAGCGCTTTTCTTCCAGTTCATTCTCCTACTTACTATATACTTTCGATTTATTAACCGGTTTACCTCTTTCAAAAAACAGTTAGAGACATTCGTTTAATAGAAAAAGAGAGGCAGTGGTAAACCGCCTCTCTTTTGGAACGCTATTTTGTTACGAGCTGATCTTTTAATAGAAACTTTTCAACTACTTTTGCGACACCGTCATTTTCGTTCGTATCTGCGAGATAATCAGAAATCTTTTTGATATCATCAGGCGCATTGCCCATCGCAACGCCAAGTCCTGCAAATTCAATCATTTCCTGGTCATTGTAACTGTCTCCAACGGCAATCACTTCTTCTCGTTTAATGCCAAGTTCATGAATTAGCTTTTCTATGCTAGTCCCTTTTGTAATGCCTTTATCAGTGAATTCAAGGAAATAAGGCTTGGAGCGCATCACGCTAAATTCTTCTCCTAACTCAGCTTGCAGTTTGGTTTCCACTTTCTTAAGATGTTCTGGTTCACCAACCATCAGAACTTTAACAACTGGTTCCGTCACATGATCGATAAACGAATCGACGACAGTGATTGGTAGACCTGTCAGTTCAGATTCAATCGTTGTGTAGGGATTCTCTTCTGAGGTAATAATTTCATCTCCTACGTACGTGTGAATGTACACATTCTCTTTTAGGCTGATTTCATGAAGTTTTTGCACAGCCTCGACGGACAATGTCTGACTGAAGAAGTCTTTTTTCGATTGACAATGAATAATTTTTCCGCCGTTAAAAGAGAGAATATAACTCTCATAGTCTGCGAGATGAAGTTCCTCGGCATAGGAGACCATTCCGAATGTTGGGCGGCCAGAGGCAAGCACCACTTTTTTTCCTGCTTGTTGTGCTTGCATGAGTGCTTCTTTATTTCGAGTAGAAATCATTTGATTAGCATTGAGCAATGTATCGTCTAAGTCTAATACAATCATTTTATAAGTCATAGGTGATTTTCCTCTCTTAGCTAGTTTCCTTACCATTTTACTAGAATTCAGATGAAAAAGGGTAAGGGTTTATAAAATGGAAAAAAGTAATGCGTCGTTCCGTTTATTCTTTGAGTGGAAAACCTTTACAATGCAAATCAATTGATTAACTTTGGTTAGAGGCGTATCTTTGAATTCATCATTCCGCTTCCAAGCGATGAATTATATTTTGAAATGTTTAAACAAATCAAAGGAGAATTTAAATGGAAAATTATCAAGAACTTATAGAAAAACAAAAGTCATATTTCCGAAACGGGAAAACGAAAGATGTGTCATTTCGAATTGATACACTAACAAAATTGAGAGATCTTATGACGTCTCATGAACAAGACATTATTGATGCTCTTAAAGGAGATTTAAACAAACCTGAAACAGAAACGAAGCGTGCGGAGATTGGTCTTGTTGTTGGTGAAATTAACTTTATGATTGAGCATTTATCTTCCTGGTCAGCTTCTAAAGAAGTGGAAACACCTTCTACTCATGCTGGTGCTACAAGCTTCATTATTCCTGAACCATACGGATCAGCTCTAATCATCGCACCGTGGAACTATCCAGTACAACTTGCCGTTTCACCGCTAGCGGGAGCAATTGCGGCTGGAAACAGTGCTGTTTTAAAACCATCAGAGTTAACTCCTCGTACTTCTCGTCTTTTAGCTAAAATGATTAACGAGAATTTTCCTGAAGAGTATTTGCGGGTGGTTGAAGGAGAAGTAGAAACAAGCACAGCTCTTCTCAAAGAGAATTTTGATTATATCTTCTTTACTGGTAGTACTGGCGTTGGAAAAATTGTTGCAGGAGCAGCCGCGAAAAATCTAACACCAGTGACACTTGAGTTAGGTGGGAAAAGTCCTGCGATTGTGCACGAAGATGCTGATCTTGATGAAACAGCAGCACGTATTGCCCGAGGTAAATTTGCGAATGCAGGTCAAACATGTGTAGCACCAGATTATCTTCTGGTTCATCGAAAAGTGAAAGACCAACTGATTCGAAAGATGAAAGAAGTGATCACCAACACATATGGAGAGAACGTTTCAGAAAACCTTGATTTCCCACATGTGGTAAGTGAACGTCATTTTGATCGATTAAACGCATTTTTAAGTAATGGCGAGGTAGTAGCTGGAGGTCATGCTGACAAATCACGCTTATTCATTGAACCAACCATCTTAGATCAAATTTCATGGGAAGATCCTGTGATGCAAGATGAAATCTTTGGACCTATTCTACCTGTGCTCGTTTATGACGAAATTTCAGAAGCGATTGATGCAGTCGTAGAGCGCCCGAAACCACTAGCACTCTATCTTTTCTCTGATCATGAACAGGTACAAAACGAGGTATTAAATACGATTTCATTTGGTGGTGGAGCAATCAACGATACGATCAATCATATGACTTCTCACTATCTTCCGTTTGGCGGGGTAGGGAATAGCGGTATGGGAGCTTATCATGGAAAAGCTAGTTTTGATACGTTCTCACACTTCAAGAGCATTTTAAAACGCTCCAATCAATAAAAGTACTAGCCTATTTTCATGCTTTATCACACTTCATAACGGGTATAAGACGTAAGTAAACAAAATTAAAACTTCAGTTATTGAATAGGAGAATATACGTAGAAAGGGTGCATAGAGAATGAAAGTATTGATTGTTGGAGCAAATGGTCAGATTGGGAAGCATTTAACTTCCTTTATTAAAGAGCATAACGATCTAGAAGCGAAAGTAATGATTCGTAAAGAAGAACAAGCTTCTTACTTTAAGGATTTAGGCGCGGAAACGGCTGTTGTTGATTTAGAAGAAGGCGTGGATGCGATTGCGAAAGCTGCTGAAGGCGTGGATGCGATTGTCTTTACAGCAGGTTCTGGTCCGAATACTGGTGCTGATAAAACCATGCTAGTTGACCTAGATGGAGCTGTCAAAACGATTGAAGCAGCGAAAGAAGCTGGTGTGAAACGATTTGTTATGATAAGTTCTTACGACACAACGCGAGAAGCAATTCAGTCTGCTTCCTCATCGTTTGCACCTTATGTAGCAGCGAAACATTATGCGGACGAGTGGTTGCGAGCAACGGATTTAGACTATACGATTATTCACCCAGGTGCATTAACAAATGACCAGGGAATCGGCAAAATTAATGCGGCAACTAGAGTAGACAGAAATGAAATTCCTCGAGAAGATGTGGCAAGTGTTATTGTAGCGACGTTAGAAAATGAGGACACGATTGGTAAGGAGTTTCAGGTTGTAACAGGAACAACGCCAATTAAAGAAGGAATCAAATCACTCTAAGGCATACCTGATTTCCAAAGAAGCAAGATTGCATCAAACAGAGCCCCTTGTCCACGCAAGGGGTTTTGTTATTTTATTACAAAAAATGTTCATTCACCTCATCAATCATTAAAAAAAGGAAGGGAACATTAAAACAACCACCAGGGAATCTCCCCGGTGGTTACCATGATCATTAGCAATCTTTTCCGTTAACGAAAGCTGCGCCAATGATAATAAGAAGAATGAACAATACAACGATCAATGCAAAGCCATTCCCGTAACGAGCGCCGCCAACCTGGTTTCCGCAACCGCCATATCCAGCGCCACCAACCTGGTTTCCACATCCGTAACCATAACTCATGAAATCATCTCCTTTATTGGTACTTCTTTAGTGTATGAAGGAGGAGGAGTTGTTGTTTAGGTATTGGACTAGTTAAATACAAGTTAATTAAATTTGAGTAAAACTACCGTATGACAGATGGAGGTGAGGTTCGGTCTTGTTAGTGCAAGGGTGGTTTCTTTATAGAGTAAAAAACCACCAGGGAATCTCCCCGGTGGTTTTCATAATAGATTAGCAATCCTTTCCATTAACGAAAGCAGCGCCAACGATGATAAGAAGAATGAACAATACAACGATTAGCGCAAAGCCATTCCCGTAACGAGCGCCACCAACCTGGTTTCCGCAACCGCCGTATCCAGCGCCACCAACCTGGTTTCCACATCCGTAACCATAACTCATGAAATCATCTCCTTTCACTGGTTCTTCTTTAGTGTATGAAGGAGATCGAGATGATGCGTAGGTGTTGGACTAGTTCGAAGAAAAGATAGGTGAACGGATTGAAACATCTTGAATGTAAAGAAAACCCAGCTCAAGAAAAGCAGGGTTTTGTTAGCACTATTTAAATGAAGCGTATCCTTCATCAGCCATGACGACACTGCCGTTAATCGCACTAGCTTCTTCTAACGAAAGAAGGTAGACAGCGTCAGCTAGTTGTTCCGGATCAGTTAGTTTATTGCCCATTACTTTTGCTTTCATCCCATCAATTAAGCCTTTGTCACGATAGCCTTGAACAATTGGAGTATCGACAACCCCTGGTGCGACACCCACTACGCGAATGCCATATGGTGCTAAATCAAGAGCAGCTGATTTCGTCATCATATTGACTGCGCCTTTTGTTGCATGGTAAGCGAACGTGGCAGGCGAGGCAAGGACCCCAAAGACAGAAGTTGTGTTAATGATAACGCCCTTCACATTCAATTCTTTCATTTTCTTAGCGGCAGCCATAATGCCATAAGCGACCCCATGCTGGTTAATGTCAATCACTTTATGATAATCCTCTAAATTAAATTCAGGAAGTGGGGTAGGACGACCGATGCCAGCGTTATTAAACATGACGTCAATGGTGCCAAACTGTTCAACGGTTTTTTCAATAAGGGCTTCGACATCTTCATAGTGCGAAACATCTGTCTTAACGAAAATAGCCTTGCCACCCTCTGCTTCGATTAATTCAACTGTCTCCATACCTTTTACCTCATCGTAATCAGCAACGACAACGTGATCTCCTTTACGTGCGAACTTTAAACAAGTTTGTCTTCCGATGCCGCTTGCGCCACCCGTAATGACTACTACTCTATTTTGATTCATTTTAAACGACCCCTCCATAAAAGTATTTCTTGGCATTAGTGTATCATCGTTTATGTTTAATAAATATTTAAAGATCGTTATACTTAATTAAGCAATGCTTAAGGAAGTGGGACAAATGAACATCGAACAAATGGAGTACATTGTGACAGTGGCAAACGCGGGATCACTCTCAAAGGCTGCAGAGGAGCTACACATCAGCTTATCAGCTATTAGCCAATCGATTAGTAAATTAGAGAACGAAATCGGTTTGAAACTATTTGTGCGAAATCGAGCCGGTGCGGCACTTACTTCTCAAGGAGAGTACATTGTAGGGAAGGCGAGAGAAGTGTTAGTAAAGGTGGAAGAATTAAGAGATGAAGTAAACTGTCAATTGGATATGCTAAGCGGTGAACTCAAGATTGCAACAATTCCAGGACCGATTCACCTATTAGTCGACGTGGTATCACGTTTTAAAAAAGCGTATCCTGATGTGAAGCTTGACATTTATGAAAATGGGCCAGTTAAAATCATCGAAGAAGTGTATCAAAAACAGCTTGATTTGGGTCTTATTCTTATTTCGGATCGCCTTATCAATAAACATCACATGCTTGCTTTTGAGAAAGTAAGAGAAGGAAAGATGGTCGTAGGAGTGAGAAAGGAATCTCCACTAGCTAAAAAAAAGACGATAAGACCAGAGGATCTTATTCATGAGACGATCGTTCTTTATGATGATGCATATATTGAGCAGTATGTTTCAGAAACGCTATCGAAGTATGGTTCCCCGGATGTTTTGTTTACGACAAACAATACGGATGCGATAAAAAGTGCGGTAAAGCGAGGAATCGCCATTACCCTAGGAATTGATTATTCGTTTGGGAACATGCAATTAAGAGAGCGGGATATTGTTGTAGTAGAGATTGAAGAAGGGGATCATGAAAATGTGTACCTTGCCCTTGTTCGTCATCGCGAAGGACAAGCGAATCGAATTAGAAAAGAATTTGTTTCGAGCATAAAGAAGTATTTTTAAAAAGGACTGGTTCACTATTTGAACCAGCCCTTTTCTTTAAAGCGCGAGATCGCTTCGATTCGGTTTGTAACTTCTAATTTATCGAGAATGACTGAAATGTAATTACGAACCGTTCCAGGGGTGATGTAAAGTTCACTTGAGATATCTTTCGTATTCTTACCGTCGGCCATCAGTTGAATGACCTGCTTTTCCCGTTCAGTTAGGGGGTTTTCATTGCCGAAAGCGAGATCGACCAGTTCAGGAGCAAAAATTCGCTGCCCTTCCATAATTTTTTTAATGGAGCTAGCCAGTTCATCACTCGGGCTGTCTTTTAGAAGATAACCGCTAACGCCGGCTTTCCGAGCTCGTTCAAAATAACCAGCGCGTGCAAAAGTGGTAAGAATGATGATTTTGCACGATTCATTACTTAATTCTTCAGCAGCATCCAGTCCGCTTTTAAGCGGCATTTCGATATCCATAATACAAATATCAGGTTTCAATTCTTTCACTAACGAGATCGCTTCTTCACCATTTGTTGCCTGACCGACAACTTCCATTCCTTCTTCTAGATCGAGTAGGGAGCCAAGCGCTCCAAGAAGCATACGTTGATCTTCTGCAAGTACGATGCGTATCACACCGATCCCTCCTGTTCTTTTTGTTGAATCACATTTGGTACGCGAATGTTTAAAATAGTGCCATTGGAGGATTCAATTTCAAGCGATCCGTTTACAAATTCAAGTCGTTCTCTCATGCCTTGTAGGCCATGACCTTTAAATGATGTCGGGCCGCTTTGAATACCGTCCCCGTTGTCTTCTACTTTAATGAGAATGTCGGTTGGGGATTGTTCGATCAGAATGCTGCACCTTGAAGCGTTACTGTGTTTCACGATATTAGTCACGGCTTCTTTCAGGCACATGCTTAGGACATTTTCAACGAGTAACGGAGTGTTATCAAGCCGATGGTTTCCTTCGAGTCGAAACTCCATTTCAGCTGCTTGCAAAATTTGTTGCACACGTAGCAATTCATCTTCTAGTCTGGCTCCGCGCATATTTGAAACCATTTCGCGAACTTCCTTTAACGCGGTTCTTGCTGTTTGTCTAATATCATGAATCTCATTAATAGCAGCGTCGGGTTTGACTGGGATGAGTTTTCGAGCTAAATCACTTTTCAATCCGATCATGGATAACTTTTGACCAAGTGTATCGTGTAAATCTCTGGCGATTCGTTCTCTTTCTTCAATGACCATTAACTGTGAAATTTTCTCGTTAGCGCTTTGTAACTCTTGTTCGAGTCGGTGCTGTTTATTACGATAGCGAATCGTAAAGGGGAGAAGAGCTACACCTAGCACACAGATAAAAATAAATGGAAGCTGTGGAAGCAAAGAATCATCATGAGTGAAGAAAATAATGACTGTTGCTGCGATGGTTGTGGTCAAATGAACAATATATAGAGAGAGAAAGCCTGCTTTGTTTTCAATACTCCCAATGAAAAACGCTAAAAATAGAGCGAAGTATACATATCCAAATAAGATGGTCATCACGATACTAATTGCCATTTCAATGCTGACCCATAAATAGACTAATTTGCTATTCGATATGAATGATAGACGATAGGATAAGAAAAATAATAGGATAACAAAGATGCCGATTGTAATTTCAATTGCCGATGATGAGCGGAAAATAAAAAAGAATGGAAGTAGACAAAAAATAATCCAAACATAAGAACTGATCCCGGTGTTCTTAGGAATGATATGATACCAGCTTTGCATAGGGAATCTCCTTTCGTTGCACTATGGTTACAGGATATACCATCTGTAAGTGCCTGTCACTTTTAGGACAATTTCTTTAAAGATATTGAAAAACCCATTCAAGCTGAATGGGTTTTTCAATCAGGTTATTTTTCCTGGAAACTTGGTCTTTTTGTAGTCATCATCGCAAGCTTTGCACGGTTCTTAAGAAGAGGTTTTACTTCTTTAAAAGTAACAAACGTTTTATTCTTCGTGTCATAAAGACGGAATCGAATCGATTCGAGACTTGATAATAACGTAATCGTTGTTGCTTTATGCAACGGTGGCGTTGATTCATGCGCCTTTTCCAAATGGTAGTTAGGTACTCTTGGACTTAAGTGGTGTACATGATGATACCCGATGCTTCCGGATACCCACTGAAGGATTTTAGGAAGCTTGTAATAAGAACTACCATCAACTGCTGCTTTTACAAAATCCCACTCGGTTTCATCCTCATAGTAAGAGTCCTCAAATTGGTGCTGCACATAGAACAACCAAATTCCAAGTGAGCCTGCCACGTAAAGGATTGGTAGCTGAATAATGAGAAACGCTTCCCATCCAATCGCGAGAATTAAAAGAGAATAAATCGCTACGACTGCTGCGTTTGTAATATAGGTGCTCATACGTTCTTTACGTTTCGCATCTTTACGATTGAAACGGTTAGCAATAAGGAACAGATAAATCGGACCAAGACCGAACATCACAATTGGGTTACGGTAGAGACGATAAGCGAGTCTACCCCAAAATGAAGCTTGAGCATATTCTTCAACTGTCATAACCCAAATGTCACCCGTTCCGCGCTTATCTAAGTTTCCGCTCGTTGCGTGATGGATGTTATGCTCACGTTTCCATTTTTCAAAAGGAAAAAGTGTGATGATGCCTGAAATCGTCCCAACAATTCGGTTTGCTTTTTGACTTTTAAAGAACGATCCATGGGTACAATCGTGAAAGATGATAAAGATTCGAACAACAAATCCTCCTGCGATCATCGCAAGTGGAACGGCTAGCCAGGCAGAAACGCTTAAGCTCTGATAAGCAAGAAACCATAGCAATAAGAATGGAAGAAGGGTGTTCAAGAGCTGTCGTACCCCTACGACCGTGTCGGGCTTTGCGAAAGTTGATACACTTTTTTTCAATTCTTTTTGTTTTTGTTTTTGTTCATTCATATGGTTACCCCTTTGTTAGGCATAGTTGAAATAACGTTAAGCCTAATGATAGAGGATCGAATGTCATGGTGTAAGACACAAATGTCAGGACACAACCATGATAAATGTCATAGGTTTGTTGGGGATAACAGGAAAAAGCACACGCGGTTTAAAATCCAGTGTGCACTTCTTGTTTTTCATGTCTAACTTGTTCAATGTATTGATGTGATTTTATCGCCACGATTAGAATGATGCCACCGAAGGAATAACCTGCGAGAACGTCGGTTGTATAATGTTCTCCAGTTGCAATACGACTAACGCCAATGATCAGAAGTAATAAGGTGACGATGATGAAACAAGTGGTTTTTAATAATGTATGGGAAGAATGACGATAAATGAAATAAACGATCATGCCATACATAATCAAACCAACCATTACGTGACCGCTTGGAAAGCTATATCCTTCTTCAAGTACATTAACAGCTGGTCGCTCCCTTTGTGTCCAACTCTTTATCACCTTGTTCATGACGTTGCCACCCATTACAAAAACAAACATTGTGATCATACCTGCATAATCTCTTTTACATAACCATAAGAAAAGGATTGTCATAAGAGAAATCGTAATAATCGCCGGTTTAGATGCAGAAAATGAGGCGAGTTCAATCAAATGGAGCCATTCCGTCGATAAGTTACTTGTTACGTATTCATAAAAGGCGAGATCGATGGGGAATGAGCTACGTTGTAAGACGTTTTCTGTTAAAAATATGATCGTGCCGAGACAGAATAAAAATAATGTTAGAAGCAGCGTGGTTTGCGTTTTAGCCAAGAATGTTTTTCACCTCCCATCTCCAAAAATGCCTTTCTCATTATAAACATTTTATTTTGAAAAGAATAGGTAAATAACAAAAGTCCCCCGAAACCTCTGTAAAGAGGTTTCGGGGGATGTAAAACCAGCTATTCTAAATTCGCATGCTTCCCATACATCTTATTCGTATCCAACCCTTTTTTCTCCATAAAGCGTAAAATAATCGCATCATAGAAAAGTAAGAGGGTTTGTTCAAATAAGGAGCCCATTGGTTGGATGGTTTCATAATCACCGGATTGATCCTTTGGAGATCCAGGTAATGTGACGGTGATGTCTGCTAACTCACCAATCGTAGAGTCGGGGTTAATCGTAACAGCGGCGATCTTTCCGCCGATATTAGCGGCCTTATTCGCAATGGAAACGAGCTGTTTTGTTTCACCAGAACCAGATCCGATGATGATGAGATCACCTTCTTCAAAGGTAGGTGTGACTGTTTCGCCAACAACGTAAGCGTCAATTCCCATATGCATCATGCGCATAGCAAAGGACTTTGCCATAAAGCCAGATCGGCCCCCGCCAGCAACGAAAACCTTGTTTGCCTCAAGAATTTCGTTTGCGAGTTTTTCCGCTTCTTCGTCAGCAATGAGATCTACTGAACGATTTAGCTCATCAATAATTTTAGCTAAATAGTGAGTAGTCTGCATGGTTGATTATCCTTTGATTAGTTTTTGCATTTTTGATGCAACGGCTTTTTTATCGTCTTCGCCCGTAATACCGCCACCAACGATGACAAGATCCGGTTGTACTTTTACTACTTCTTCAAGAGAATCAAGCTTAATGCCACCAGCGATTGCGGTTTTCGCATTCTTAACAACACCTTTGATTGTTTCAAGGTCTTCAAACGAATTCTGTCCTTTCGCTTGAAGGTCGTAACCAGTGTGTACACAAATATAGTCAACGCCTAGCGCATCTACTTCCTTCGCACGAGTTGCAAGGTCTTTCACTGCCATCATATCGACAAGAATTTCTTTCCCTTGTTTCTTCGCTTCTTCAACAGCACCTTTAATCGATTCATCTTCAGCGGCACCAAGGATCGTGATGATATCTGCATTTGATTCAGAAGCTTTCATCACTTCATAACCCGCAGCATCCATAATTTTAAGGTCTGCAAGAACTTCAAGGTTAGGGAATGCGGCTTTCATCTCTTTGACAGCACGAAGCCCTTCATTGATGACGATCGGCGTACCGATTTCAACGATATCAATATGCTCCTGAACTTCTTTCACTAGTTCAATACCTTCTTCTGTGTTTACCAAATCTAATGCTAGCTGTAATTTCATGATGCGTTCACTCCCAATCCATATTTTTTATTTCTCTCTTATTCGACACCAATATAATCGATTTTTTGGTGTAGTAGCAAGTATACTGCTTACTACAGAATCATGTAAGTACGCACAATAAACTTACATAGTGTCAAAAAGTATACTATGCGTTATACTGGGCTTAGACGGAGGTGATGGTCTTGTCACGCACCCAGGATAAAACATTTTACTGTGAAAAAGAATTAACGCTTGCGGTGATCGGAGGCAAGTGGAAAATGCTGATTTTATGGCATTTAGGCAAGCAGGGTACGAAACGATTTGGCGAATTAAAGTCTCTTATGCCGGGAATTACACAGCGAATGTTAGTGAACCAGCTAAGAGAATTAGAAGATGATCAAATTGTTCACCGAGAAGTGTACCCAGTTGTCCCTCCGAAAGTAGAGTATTCCCTAACCGAACAAGGTGAAACATTAATGCCCATCCTCGACTCCATGTACGAGTGGGGAAAGAATTACAACCAGAATGTTCTTGGCAAGCCGATTGAGACGAAAGAATCGGTATAACTTAAATGAAAAGCCGTCGTCCGCTATCAGACAGCGGGCGACGGCTTTTTTGCTTGTTTTAATAGTTAACTAATAGTGAAAGTTCTTCCTTAATTGTTTCCCATGCAAAAGAAGTCGTATCAGTTAGCACAAAGTGTTCTGCTGAAGGAAGCTCGATAAGTTTAACAAAATCGCCCTCACCTTCAGCTTCACGTTGATAGTAATCACTAATGCCGATCGGGACATTGATATCGAGTGCCCCGTGAACGAGAATTTGTTGAATCCCAAGGGGAAGAAGTTCAACAGGTGAAGCATTTTTGTAGCGCTCCGGGTATTCTTGAGGGGAACCGCCTAGTAGTTCTGCAGTAGGATTATTTGGCTCAAGAGAGAGGGCTTGATCTCTGTATTCATGAACACCATGCATCATTTTAAGGTCGTTCACACCTGCAAGGCTAACCACCCCGTGAATAGGAAGAGGGTTATCCGTAATGAATAATTCACTATTCTTATCTATACGGTGACGAGCAGCAATCCATGTAGCAAGATGGCCCCCAGCTGAGTGGCCAATTGTCACTACTTTGTTTAGATCGAGTGGATAAGATTCTGCAAGTACCCTTATGTAGTCAGTTGCTTCAGCAGCATCAATCAGCGTTCCAGGATAACCCCCGCCTTCTTGTCCGGTGCGACGGTATTCAATGTTCCATGTGGCGAACCCACTAGCAGTTAGATCTTCTGCTACTTCTCTCATGATTTCAAGTGTAAACGGCTTTCTCCAAAAGCCACCATGAATGACGATTGCAACTGGAAAAGGCCCATCTCCTTCTGGAAGACGTAGCTCACCAAATTGATTTTCGTTTTCGCCATAGAAAAATCTCTCCATGTTCATAACCACCTCTCTAATGATTTCATTTCCACCCTATTATCGCATAACTAGTAGAACTCTCATCAAATAGAAAGTTGAAAAAGCCAATCGATAACCGATTGGCTAGACTGCATATAATGAATAATGATGCTAATCACCAAGCTTTATTCCTTTTGCAATGCTGTAAAAATTGTTTATGAGTATGAAAGATCCTGTATTACCTCCACCTGCTCCCGATACTGAATTACTAACGGAAATGGGAGAGATCGTGTGAGCACATTGCACAACTGTACCACTATTATTTGTAATCACGACCGGCCCTCGTATAAAACATCCCATTTGTTTCCCTCCTTGTTAACCAACTACTCCTAACAGTATATGGACAACTATATTTTTCTGTTTGGACATGTTGGAAAAAGAATGTCCAAATGTTTTATCAAAAAAATAGGAGTCAGTTTTCTGACTCCTAGGTATATATTAGCTAATGAAAATCGCTTGTGAGAATGTGATAACTCCAGTGATGAGTAAGAAAACAAAACTATATTTCAATGTGAAGCGGAATAAATCGCCCTCACGTCCAACTAGACCAACAGCTCCAGTTGCGACAGCAATTGACTGGGGAGATAGCATTTTTGCCATCACGCCACCAGCTGTATTTGCAGCAACGAGTATCATCGGAAGTACAGCAATTTGTTGAGCGGTAATTTGTTGCAAGTTCCCGAATAGGGCATTGTTAGACGTCACAGAACCGGTTAAGAAAACGCCAATCCATCCAAGGAGTGGAGACAGGAATGGGAAGATCCCTCCAGTTGCAGCAAGGGCTAGTCCTAAGGTAGAACTCATGCCACTGTAATTTGCAATAAAAGCAAATCCTAATACCATCATGATTGTAAGAACGGGTTTTTGAAGTTCTTTTATTGTTTCCACCAATGCTTCAAGTGCTGTCTTAAAACTCATTCTAAGAATAAAAATAGATAGGATCGCAGCGATGAAAATGGCCGTTCCTGTTGCTGAGAGAAGATCAAGTTTCAACATCGCCCCATATGGTGTAGGTTCACTTACAATTGGAGCTGTTTTAATGACGAGATTATGGAGTCCAGGTACAGGAAGGTGAAGAATTGTTGCTTCAAGTGATCCGCCTTCTATAAATAAATTTTTGAAAGGCTTTAAACTCCAAATTGTTACCATGGCTGTTAATGCAATAAACGGAGACCAGGCTTTTAAAATTCTTCCGGCTGTTAGCTGAGCTTCTGGATCAAGAGAAACAGCAAGCTGTGCTTCCACTTCAGGATTAATGGAATGATTTTGCGCTACTGGATGCCATGTTTTCACGAATACAGCTATGGCTACTAAACTAACGATAGAAGACGTAATGTTAGGGAGCTCAGGTCCGATAAATGTGACTGTCGCCCATTGCGTAACAGCATAAGTGCTACCAGCAACGAGAGCTGCTGGCCATACTTCTTTTAAGCCTTTTATCCCATCCATAATAACAACGAGCAGGAATGGAATGGTAAAAGAAATAAAGGGAAGAGACGTGCCGAGAAATTGTCCAATTTCCATTGGAGCGAGTCCACTCACCTGTCCCGCAACAATGACAGGGATGCCCATTGCGCCAAAAGCACCGCTAGCCGTATTGGCAATTAAACATAGTCCAGCTGCTTTTAGTGGTTCGAATCCAAGTCCGACAAGAAGGGCGGCTGTAATGGCAATCGGTGCTCCAAAACCAGCTGCGCCTTCAAGAAACGCATTGAATGAAAAGGCGACGAGCAACATTTGAATTCGTTTGTCATCCGTAATGGATACAATGGAGCTCCTGATAATATCGAATTGCCCACTTTTTACAGAAAGTTTATATAGGTAGACCGCTCCAATGACGATGTAAGAGATTGGCCATAAGCCAAATGCAAATCCGTAACCAGTTGTCGCTGCAACCATCGTGATCGGCATATCATAGAAGAGAATCGCAATCATGATCGCGAGCATCACTGTAACCGTAGCTGCGATATGCCCTTTCATTCGAAATGCGGTAAGAGCAAGAAAGAAAAAGATAATCGGGATAAGAGCTATAAAAGCGGATAACCAGATGTTATTAAATGGGTCATATACTTGTGTCCATGTTTCCATGGGGATCACCTCTTAAGCGTTATAGTAGAAATTCATTTTACTGTTTCAAAACAGGGCTGCATTGCTTCTCGTAACGTCTTAGCAGAATGATGCATTTGCTTCATCTCGGTTTCTGTGAGGTCAAGCTCCACAATTTCTCGAATACCATTTCTATCGATAATGGCTGGGGCACCAATATAGATATCATTAAGACCATATTCACCTTGCATCAATGTTGAGATCGTGAGAATAGAGCTTTCGTTTCTTAGAATTGCTTTGGTCAGACGAACAAGTCCCATTGCAATACCGTAATACGTTGCGCCTTTTCGATTAATGATCTGATAAGCTGCGTCACGAACGTTTGTAAAAATCTCCTCAAGTACTGGCAACTCTTCTTCTGATAGCATTTGCGTTACTGGGCGACTACTAATGGTTGCGTGACTCCAAACGGGAAGCTCCGTATCGCCATGCTCCCCAAGGATATAGGCATGTACATTTCGAGAATCGACCTGGAAATGATCGCCGATTAAGTAACGAAGTCTTCCAGTATCAAGAATCGTACCTGAACCAATAACACGTTCCATCGGAAGACCAGAGAATTTCCATGTCGCATAAGAGAGGATATCCACTGGATTTGTTGCAACGATGAACAGTCCGTCAAAACCACTCTCCATGACAGCAGTGACAATTCCCCTGAAGATGTTTACATTCTTCTCAACAAGATCAAGTCTCGTTTCTCCAGGCTTCTGATTTGCGCCAGCTGTGATGACGACAATGTCAGCGTCTCGACAATCTTTGTAATCCCCTGCCCAAATTTTCATTGCTGATCCAAACGGCATACCGTGATTTAAATCTCTTGCTTCTCCTTCAGCTTTTTCTTTATTTAAGTCGATTAGAACCATTTCGTTAACAACTTCTTGATTCAATAAAGCGAAAGCATAGCTTGTCCCAACAAATCCTGTACCAATTACAGCGACTCTCGTTGTATAGCGTTCGTTTTTCATATCAATTCCACCAATCTATTGTTTGTGATTTATTTCACATACTCACTATAACTTGAATGAAATTGCTGATAAGTGACAAAAATCACATGAAAAGGTTTACATGTAAAAATATTTTTAAAAGGTGAAAGAAATGCGCTAGGCATGAAAAAAACGCTCAAATTTTGAGCGTTTTGCTTTTTACCAGAAGAAGAAAGGTGACCAGCTATAGGCAGCAATTGAAGCAAGACCAACGGCAATCAGAGCGGCTCCAAAGAAAAAGTAGCTTCCAAAGCCAGGACCATCGTTACCGCCATCCATTGGGCGAAGATAGACATTGTCGCGATCACAGTGATCAATGTAACCATAGTGCGTTGTACCGTCATGACAACGAATCGCCACGCATCTGCCAATGTTGTTATTAAACTCGTTGTGATAAGACATTTGATTCCTCATTTCCAAATTAGTGTAAGAGTTATAGAACTCTCCAAACTCTCTGTACACTATTACTCTATGAAACAAAATGAGAAGAGGTTTGGACAGGAATGGAATTGTCATAAACTCTTTAATAAAAAATACAAAGTAGCTATGATAGAGATAAAACATTGGAGGCGGCGGATGAACGCGATTAAACCAATAGGGTCTTTTTATAAGGTAAATGAAGAAGGGTATTTGGTAAATGATACGTCATGGGAGAAGGTGGGCAACTATCGAAATGCAATCAATCGGGCAGTTGAGATCCTAACCTTAAAAGTGCCTTTACAAAGCATTTACTTACGAGGTTCAGTCCCAAAGGGGAAGGGAATTGAGGGTATCTCTGATCTTGATCTTATTGTTTTAACGGAGCATGAAATTGAGCAAATACCTGAATTTCTCAATCAAATCATTACCGAGGAATTTCCGTGGGTGAATGGTTGTGAGGTCCTTTTCTTTTCACCACTAGAGCTTGAACAAGTAACGCGCTTTTCAATCATTCCATTTATGATAAAAACGTCTAGTCTATTAGTGTATGGAAACGACGTGACAAAAGCTATTCCAAATTATAAACCGAACCGCGCCCTTGCAAATGATCATCTAATTCAGCTAGAAAACCACATTAATCAACCAAAAAGAGAGCTTGTTGGAAATGAAGACGATGAAGATATAGCTGAGTGCTGTGGGTGGATTATGAAGATCATTGTACGGAGTGGTCTCGCGCTTGTGATGGAGAAAGATCCAATGTATACAAGAGACCTTTATCCAGCTTATAAGCTGTTTAGTAATTTTTATCCACATAAAGAGTCAAGTATGAAGCAAGCATTAATTTATGCGGTATTCCCAATAAAATCGGGAAATGAGATTACTCACTTTCTAGATCAGTTCGGGGGATGGCTTATTCAAGAAGCGAATGATTGGCTAAATGAGTATAATCCTGCAAGAGTTCATCATCTTTCGATTTAGTAGTAAAAAGGGAGGGAGATCATGGAATTGATCTCCCTCCCTTTTAATTTTCATAAATAGGTGATTAGCGCTATTCCACAAAGAAATAAAACGCTAAGAATCACTTTTCCAAAGAGAGGGAGCTGCTCTTTTCCCTTCTCGTTAATTCGTTCTTCCTCTTCCTCAAGAGTCGTTTTGGCTTTCGAATGGCAGCAGCCCATGTCATCACACCTTTTCGGTTACATTCACGATCCGGCAAAGTGGATCTCTGTTCAACATATGCTTTTAAGCGACGCTATCTTTATCCCAACCGGAAATGTCGATTTCTAGTGGAATGTTGGCAGCGCGTTGCTTACGAGCAGAGTAGAAGAAAGCGACAATAACAGCGATCGTAATAATGGTTGCACCAATATAAGCGACGTTCATCGGTAAGCGAAAGCCAATTGGTGCATTAAGAATGTAAGTGGTCGTTGCCATTGTGATGAAAATCGCTGGAATCATGGCAATCCAGTAGTTTTTCTTCGCAATAAACAAGTACATCGCGCCAACCCATAGAGCAATCATGGCAGTAGACTGATTAGCCCATGAGAAGTATCTCCATAGCAGGGTGAAATCAATTTTCGTAAGCCCAAATGCGACAACGAATAGCGGTAGTGCGATCCAGAGACGATTTGTTACTTTACGCTGTGAGTAATTAAAGTAGTCTGCAATAATCATGCGAGCACTTCTGAAGGCTGTATCGCCAGACGTGATTGGAAGGACGATAACGCCAAGAATGGCAAGCGTTCCACCGATCGCACCAAGCATGAGCGTAGAAGCTTCACTTACAATCGCAGCCGGTCCACCATTCGCAAGCAGTTCATTTAGCCCAACTGGTCCATTAAATAAACTCATAGCAGCAGCAGCCCA
Organism: Bacillus sp. RAR_GA_16; assembly: GCF_020165985.1. Taxonomy (GTDB): domain Bacteria; phylum Bacillota; class Bacilli; order Bacillales; family Guptibacillaceae; genus Guptibacillus. The sequence continues at coordinate 598,559 of NZ_JAIUKZ010000015.1, read as the reverse complement.
AATCATTGCAATGACACCTTCTGCAATCATCATTCCGTAGAAGATGTTACGGCCTTGTTTTTCATTTTGCGTTGTGCGCGAAATAATTGGTGTTTGCGTCGCGTGAAAACCAGAAAGTGCGCCGCAAGAGATCGTTAAGAATAACAATGGAAAGACGGGTGCGTTGTCAGGGTGAAAGTTGCTTAGCGTGATTTCAGGAATCGGTGCGCCGGTGAACACAAGGCCAGCCCCAACGCCAAGTGCACTAATAAGAAGAAGTGCACCAAAAATCGGATAGAAGCGTCCGATGATTTTATCAATCGGTAATAGTGTAGCTAGGATATAGTAAACAAAAATCGCTCCTAGAATAAGGCCCATTGTTGCCCAGCCGTTCATTAAGTTATTCAATAGTCCAGCAGGTGCTGTGACAAATACCGTTCCTGTTAGAAGAAGAAGGAGCACAGCGAATGCATTTACAACGTGCTTCATTACTTTTCCAAGAAACTTTCCTGCAAGTTCAGGTAAGTGAGCGCCCCTGTTACGGATGGAGATCATTCCTGTAAGGTAATCATGAACGGCTCCTGCGAAAATACAGCCAAATAAGATCCAAAGAAAAGCGACAGGGCCATAGAGTGCGCCGAGAATCGGTCCGAAGATCGGGCCAACTCCTGCAATGTTCAATAATTGAATCAAGGAGTTTTTCTTCGTATTCATTGGAAGATAATCGACGCCATCTTGATGGGTATAGGCGGGCGTTTGACGAGCTTCCTTTATGCCGAAAACTTTCTCTACAAATTTTCCGTAAGTAAAATAACCAATAATAAGAAGTACAATTCCTCCTAGAAATGTATACATGTAATCATCCCTTTCCGTACGATGTATGCGTTTACATAAAGTATAAGAGATGAGAGGGAGGAATGGACTAATTCCGCTCTAACATGTCTGAAAGCTGGATTGAGATGTCGGTATGAATGATTGAAGTGCACTCGGGATTACAATTCAAGTTGTGTACGTAGCGCTTTTACATAATTACGACTGACCGAAAGTTTCTCCTCAAATCCTTTTAATTCAAGCTGATAAGCTCCGTTAAACCAGGGAGTTAGGCGCGTCACGTAGTGAAGGTTAACAAGATAACCTTTATGAATTCTAAAAAAGGAGAACGAAGATAGTCGACTTTCAAGCTCTTTTAGCGCGATCTTCACTTCGTACTCACCATTTTTTACAACGATCCGGGAGACTTTTTCATCCCGAAAAATAAAGAGGATATCATCAGGATCAAGGTAATGAATTTCTCCTTCTAGTTCAACTGAGAGCTTGCCTTTCTTTAGTGGAGGCTCTTCTTTAATAGATACTTGCATCAACTTCTCAAGACGTTGTACGGTTTGATGAAGCTGTTCTTCATCATAAGGTTTCAGAAGATAGTCAATTGCTTCATATCGAAAAGCTTCAGCAGCAAATTCAGGATAAGCAGTCGCAAAAACGATGTGCGGTGGTTTTTTTAATTCATGCAGAGCGCTCGCAGCTTCCATACCATTCATACCCGGCATTTCCACATCAAGAAAAACCACGTCAGGGTGAAGTTGGACAGCTTTCACAACCGCTGATTCCCCAGAATCAGCTTCACCGCAAACGTTCACTGTTTGGAATTGACCGAGAAGGTGAACGAGTTCCTGTCGACTGTATCGTTCATCGTCAACAATTAAAATATTTATGACATTCATTTATTTGTCCTCCATGGTTGGGATCTTAAAGCAAATGGTCGTTCCTTCGTGTAAGATGCTATGAATTTGAAGAGTAGCTTCCGTTCCATATAACATCGATAGACGTCGATTCACGTTATAGAGTCCCAGTCCTGTGCCAAGCTGAGATGGAACGTGCATTACTCCGAGCTGTCTTAGTCGCTCAGGAGGAATACCCTCTCCATTATCCGTGACACAGACGAGGACGCCGTTTGCATGGCGCTCAATACTAATTTTAACTAGACAGTCTGTATTTTTATTTTTTATACCATGTTTGATCGCATTTTCAACAATAGGTTGCAGGGTAAGGGGAGGTAGATTCATCGTTAATGCACTTTCATCAATTTCGTAGATTACTGTGAGGCGATCTACGAAGCGCGCCTCTTCTATTTCAAGATAGGCTCTTACGTGCTTTAACTCTTGATGAAGCGACGTCATGTTTGCCGTCGTTCCAGATAAATTCTGTCTTAAGAAATGTGAAAGGGACACGAGTAATTTCCGTGCTTTATCTGGTTCAATTCGAATTAACGAAATGATCGTATTCAGTGAATTAAATAAAAAATGGGGGCTAATTTGTGCCTGTAAAGCTTTAATCTCGGCTTCTTTCGCGAGCTGATAGGCTTTATCCGCTTCAGCGATTTCTAATTGATTGCTAAGAAGGTTGCTAAGACCATGAACGAGTTCAGTAATAATATGAGTAATCTCTTTTTCCGATCGGAAATAAAATTTTAGCGTGCCAATCGTTTTGCCTCTCTGTTTCAGAGGAGCTATAATGGCGGCTCCGAGAGGGCAGTCTTCCTCGGCACAGTGAATGGTCTGATCGTTTGCTACGACAATCTCACCATTATGAATAACGTCCTTCGTAATGGTCGTTTGAATTTCGTGTCCTGATTGATGATGGTCGTTCGCAAGGCCAACGTGACTCAGGATGTGTGTACGATCTGTTATGGCGACCGCACTACCTTCAATTTCACGATGAAGAATCTGACAGACTTCATTAGCCGAAGCTTCGGAAAGGCCTTTTCTAAGATATCCGAGCGTTTGGTCCGCAATACGTAACGTTTTTTGGGCTTGCAGGGCCCCAGCTTTCTCCTCCTCATTTACAACATTTTTAATGATTAATAGGAAGAGGGCACAACCAATCCCATTTGCGAGAATCATTGGAATTCCAATCACTTCAACAAGCGCGATGGCGTTTTCAAACGGCTTAGAGAGTAGTAAAATGATGAGCATTTGAACCGTTTCTGCACCTGCACCAATCATAAAAGCTGATTGCAGCTTCACATGACGGTTTTTTTTGTGTAGAGAGCCGGCGATAAGCCCGGCAATAATCGAGGCTAATCCACATGCAAGTGCTGTGAAACCCCCAAGCATATAACGATGAAACCCAGCGATAAGCCCGGCACCAAAGCCAACCCTCTTTCCACCAAGAAGGCCTGCAAGCACGACGCCAATCACCCTCGAATTAGCGATTGCTTCGTCAGAAGACACTTCAAGGGGCCAAGAATTAAATTGGAGGGAGTCTGTACTGAATGTCAGCCCGGTATAGGTACCAATGATTCCAAAAAAACCAAAGAAACCAATCGCAACGTACTGTTGCTTACGAGCGAGCTGGTCGCTGTAAATCATATCTCTGAAGAAGCGAAAGCGTGTTAACACAAACGCAATCGTAACAATGATGCCAAGTCTCTCCATCATCGTAAGCAAAAGTTCAAACATCAGTGCCTGTCACCACCCGGTTTAAGTCAAATTGTGTCGAATGATAAAGCGGTTACTTTCTATTATAAAGGTTTTAATCTAGCTAGGAAATGAACTCTGAACGAAGGGATTCCTTCTCATGGACAACATGTCTTTTCTTTCCGAAGGTTATTTCTTTGATTGAACGCCAAATTTCCTTAGTCGATATTGCAAGCTTTGTCGACTTAAGCCCAGTAATTGTGCTGTTTTTGAGACATTACCTTTATTTTCAAAAAGTACTTTTTGAATATAAGCTTTCTCGGTTTTTTCCATCTTCTTTTTTAATGGAAGGGTCTGCGTGGAGGATTGAATAGTGAACTGCTCAGGCTCATTCAAATGCCTCTCTTTTTGTATTGGCGATTTATTTCGATACTGAATAGGTAGATGAGAATAGTCAATGATATCTTCGCTCATCATTAAATTCATCGCCCCTTCAATAATGTGCTCCAATTCTCGTACATTACCGGGCCAATCGTAAGCTTGGAAAGACGTGGAAACTTCGGCATCTATTCCTTTCACGTCCATTTGAAAGAGATCATTATATTTTAAAATAAACGAATCCACTAACAAAGAGATATCTTCTTTCCTTTCTCTGAGTGGAGGAATAAATAATGTCACAACCCCAAGGCGGTAATATAAGTCTTTACGCATTCGTTCATTCGCAATGGCTTCAATGGGATCTTCGTTCATTGTTGCGATGATTCTAACGTCAATGGTTTTATCCTCGGTATCCCCAATGCGCCGAATCGTTTTTTCCTGTAGCACTCTCAATAGCTTCGCTTGTAAGTTCATACTTAATGAATTGATTTCATCAAGTAATAACGTGCCGCCTTCTGCTTGTTCAAATAATCCAGGACGTTCCGTAGCCCCTGTAAATGCACCGCGCTTTGTACCAAATAAAAGACTTTCAATTAAATTATCCGGTAGAGCCGCACAGTTTTGCGAAATAAACGGAGCGGAAGAACGGTGGCTACCATTGTGAATGCTTTGAGCAAATAATTCTTTTCCGGTTCCGGTTTCCCCAACGATCAATACAGACGACGATGTCCGTGTGCTCCGTTTTGTATTTTCAATCACTTCTTGAATCGCAGGACTTTCTCCGATAATGCTATCAAATGTAAAACGTGTGTTTCCTTTTCGATTCATATTGTCACGAATTAACCGTTCAAGCTTTGTCACGTCGTTGGAAATCTCGACAGCGCCTTTTATCGAACCATTTTCTAAAATTGGAAATGAGTGATTGATTGTTGTAATTTCTTTCCCTTTATTATTGAAATAAGTTTGCTTTACATTTGACGTTTCGATGCCTTTTTGCAGTGCCTGAACGAGCGTACTACTCTCATTCGCTGAGAACATAAAAACATCTAATAAATATTTATCAAGAACATCCTGGCGATCCATGGCTTCAATTTGCATCATTTTAGGATTGTAAATAATTGTTTTGCCTTTTTCGTCGATGACATGAACACCGACATCGATTTCATCGATGATCTTTTTGTATACCTTGTTCATATTTTTAAGGGATTTCCAATCGTTCTCCGCTTCATTCTCCAAGTGACTTACCTCCTTTGTTGCTATCGCTATTGTATGTTTGGAAAGGGATGGATTGCAATGTTATTTTGCATCACCTGCAAAATAAATCAATCGCATGCAAAAAAAATTTGCACGATGAGGTTGCATAAACCCTGTCACCTCTAAGATTTAACCATTTTAAAAAGTTGGCATGAAACTTGCTTATTACTAAAGAGAGGGAGGGCAAATTACTTTTGCTCCTCTAGATAAGGCAACTTTTAAAGGAGGAAGAAAATGAAGACACAAACAACATCTGAAAATGTAATTGAAAAAACAACCCAATTTGGTGCAAATAATTATAATCCTTTACCAATAGTGATTACAGAAGCTGAAGGAGTATGGGTAAAAGATCCTGAAGGCAACCGGTATATGGATATGCTGAGTGCTTATTCAGCAGTGAATCAAGGACATCGTCATCCGAAGATTATTCAAGCGTTAAAAGATCAAGCCGATCGCATTACGTTAACATCTCGTGCTTTTCACAATGATCAATTAGCTCCTTTTTATGAAAAGGTCGCAAAACTAACAAATAAAGCAAAAGTTCTTCCAATGAACACTGGAGCAGAAGCAGTGGAAACCGCTATTAAAGCAGTTCGACGCTGGGCATATGAGGTGAAAGGCGTTTCTGAAAATCAGGCGGAAATTATAGCATGTGTAGGGAATTTCCATGGACGTACAATGACCGCTGTATCCCTCTCCTCTGAGGCTGAATACCAGCGAGGATTTGGCCCGATGTTACCGGGAATTAAATTAATTCCTTACGGTGACATTGATGCGCTACGTAAAGCCATTACCCCAAATACAGCTGCTTTTCTATTTGAACCGATTCAAGGGGAAGCAGGAATTGTGATTCCTCCTGATGGCTTTTTAAAAGACGCTTATGATGTTTGTAAAGAAAATCATGTCCTTTACGTTGCAGATGAAATTCAAGCAGGTCTTGGGCGCTCTGGTAAAACATTTGCGTGTGATTGGGAAAATGTTGAGCCGGATATATACATTCTGGGAAAAGCACTAGGCGGAGGTGTCTTCCCGATCTCGTGTATTGCTGCTAATGAAGAGATCCTCGGTGTTTTTAATCCTGGCTCACATGGATCAACATTTGGGGGAAATCCACTTGGGTGTGCTGTTTCCGTTGCTGCTCTTGACGTTTTAGAAGATGAACAGTTAGCTCAGCGGTCGCTAGAGCTTGGAACCTATTTCCAAGAAAAATTAAAGGAAATCAATAACCCTCTTATTAAAGAAGTGCGCGGTAAAGGACTATTTATCGGAGTTGAATTAACAGAGCCAGCAAGACCTTATTGCGAAAAGTTAAAAGAAGAAGGACTTCTATGTAAAGAAACGCATGATACGGTGATTCGTTTTGCACCGCCGCTCGTGATTTCACGTGAAGATCTTGATTGGGCAATAGCTAAAATCGTCCAAGTGTTATCCAAGTAAGAACAATAAATAAAATGAGGTGTCTAAATGGAAGCGGCAGTTAGCCAACAATTCAAGCAGGCTGAAAAACAAGATACGGAATCACTGAATTTATTTCATTCCACACAAGTCGTCGTGAAGGAAGCGCTGGATCAACTCGGCTATTCAGATGAGATGTATGAGCTTTTAAAAGAACCAATGAGAATGCTAACTGTCCGCATTCCGGTTCGAATGGATAATGATAAGATTCGAATTTTCACCGGATATCGGTCCCAGCATAATGATGCGGTGGGACCGACAAAAGGTGGAGTGCGATTTCATCCAGAGGTGAATGAGGATGAAGTAAAAGCATTATCTTTATGGATGAGTTTAAAATGTGGAATCGCCAATTTACCTTACGGGGGAGGCAAGGGCGGCATCATTTGTGATCCTCGTGAGATGTCGTTCCGTGAATTGGAACGGTTGAGTCGTGGCTATGTTCGCGCAATCAGCCAGATCGTTGGTCCGACAAAAGATATTCCTGCTCCAGATGTTTTCACAAATTCTCAAATTATGGCCTGGATGATGGATGAATACAGTCGAATCCGTGAATTTGATTCTCCAGGCTTCATTACGGGGAAACCAGTAGTGCTTGGTGGTTCTCATGGAAGAGAAACGGCAACAGCACGTGGTGTAACGATTTGTATTGAAGAGGCTGCTAGAAAAAAAGGAATCAAGCTAGAGGGAGCGCGTGTCGTCATTCAGGGATTTGGAAATGCTGGTAGTTTCTTAGCGAAATTCATGCATGATGCAGGGGCTAAAATCATTGGAATCTCTGATGCTTATGGTGCGATCTATGATGCCGATGGATTAGATATTGATGATTTGCTGGATCGTCGTGATAGTTTTGGAACGGTGACAACGTTGTTTAAGAATACGATTACGAATAAGGAGTTACTTGAACTCGATTGCGATATTCTTGTTCCAGCTGCGATTTCCAATCAAATTACAATTGATAATGCAGCAGCTATTAAAGCTTCTATAGTCGTAGAAGCTGCAAATGGACCGACAACAATCGAGGCCACCAAAATTTTAACAAAGCGAGGTATACTACTTGTTCCTGATGTGCTTGCAAGTTCAGGTGGTGTGACAGTCTCGTATTTTGAATGGGTCCAAAATAATCAGGGGTACTATTGGAGCGAGGAAGAAGTAGAAGCAAGGTTGCGAAAAGTAATCGTTGAGTCTTTTGCAAAAGTTTATGAAATCTCCAAAACTTATCAGGTAGATACAAGGTTAGCCGCTTATATGGCAGGCATTCGAAAGATGGCAGAAGCTTCAAAGTTTCGAGGGTGGGTTTAGTTCTAGTGGCTTCTGAATTACTGTAACGAAAGGGAGGATGAAAGAATGAATGAGATCGTTCATACAATCAGCAGTCCTTATGTTGGAACAATTGAGGAGGTCCTTACACAGCCATTGGATCACGTGTATGAGTGGGAAGCCTTGTTTTTAGTTAAGACAGATGAAGGTAAACTTGAACACGTTCATGTGGGAGTGAGTGGGCATCTTCTTTCGATCGAAGTGAGTGAGGGGGAAGAGGTCACACCTGTTACAGTGTTAGGAACGTTAAGAGATGATTTGCTAATAACTGGTAGCGACTGATAAAATAGAAACGCATCACCCTTTTCTGTTTTTGGCAGAAAGGGTACATAGGGAGACCATGGATTAAACTGGAGGTAAGTGAATGAGGAGAACCGGCAAACAGATGACTTTTGGTTTAGCAATTATTCCGTTTATAGCTATGATTATCGCAATGTGTTTTACCATCATCGTATTTGAAGGAAGTGCTCATATTCCTCTCATTTTAGGCGCTATTGTTTCCGCTTTCATAGCGTGGTTTGTTGGTTATAGCTGGGGCGAGATTGAATCTAGTATTTATAAAGGGATCCGTCTTTCGTTACCAGCGGTGGTGATCATCATTCTTGTAGGGATAGTGATAGGGGCCTGGATAGGCGGTGGCATTGTTGCCACAATGTTCTATTATGGATTAAAGCTCATATCGCCTGCTTTTTTCTTAGTTTCGATTGCCGTCATTTGTGCGATCGTCTCTATCGCAACTGGAAGTTCGTGGTCAACGATGGGAACAATCGGCATTGCAGGGATGGGAATCGGCATGAGTATGGGGATTCCTTCAGGTATGGTCGCCGGTGCGATTATTTCAGGGGCATATTTTGGTGATAAAATGTCCCCACTATCAGATACCACGAATCTAGCTTCTGGAACAGTAGGAGCAAACCTATTTGATCATATTAAGCATATGACTTATACAACCGTTCCTGCATTTATTATTGCACTTGGCGTATACGGGTTTTTAGGTACAAAGTTTGCCTCTAATCAAATTGATTTTGAAAAGATCGAATCGATTATGAATGTGTTACAAGATTCTTTCATTATTTCGCCATGGTTGCTTTTAGCCCCAGCTCTCGTCATCGGATTGGTCTCCAAAAAGGTACCTGTTATTCCGTCTCTAATGGCTGGTATTATACTAGGATTTCTAGCAGACATTTTTGTGCAGGGTGGGGATGTTGGAACAGCTGTGAATACATTACAAAGCGGCTTTTCCATCGAAACGGGAAATGCAACAATCGATGAACTATTTAATCGCGGTGGTATTGACGATATGATGTACACCGTATCACTCGTTATTTGTGCTATGACGTTTGGTGGCATACTGGAGAATACGGGAATGCTTGATGCAATCGTAACTCAAATTATTAAAATAGCGAAGACAGCGAAGGGGTTATTAACAACGACGGTGATGTCTGCGTTTGCTACAAATGTTCTAACAGCAGAGCAGTATATTTCAGTCGTACTCCCAGGCAGGATGTATGTAAAAAGATATAGAGAGTTAAATCTTCATCCAAAAAATTTATCACGTGCGATTGAAGATGGAGGGACATTAACTTCTGTGTTTGTTCCATGGAATACGTGTGCTGTATTCATATTTGGTACGTTAGGCGTATCGGTTCTAGAATATGCTCCTTATGCGATTTTGAACTATCTTGTTCCGGTTCTATCGATTATCTTTGCGTGGAGTGGTTTAACAATTGCTTATATGACGAAAGAAGAGAGAATGAATTGGGTTAAGGATGAAGATAAGGTAGAGGATGTTGGATAGTAGGTATGTTAGCAAAAAGATAGAAAAGCAGAATCCCCCGTATGGAAGGGATACTGCTTTTCTATCTTATGGGGACTCATCCACAAAGTTCAGTAAGGATCTTTTGAATCGTGTAGATGCTATCATCTTTCTTAAACTGCTTCGAGAAGGTAGGAGCCTGTGAACTGGAAATCCAGATTTTAAGCTCTGCATCAAGATCAAAGTGTCCTGCTGTCTCAATACTGAAGTGCGAGATACTCTTGTAGGGAACAGAGTGGTATTCGACTTTTTTACCTGTCATGCCTTGCTTGTCCACGAACAAAAGTCGTTTATCTGTAAAGACAATTAAATCTCTCACCAGCTTAAATGCGGCATTCACCTCTTCTGTTTCTGAAAGAATGTTAGATAGCTCTTTCTTCACATCTTCTTTCTTCACCGTTGAAGCATTTCCCATAAATCCGCTTAAAATACCCATTGTAACTCCTCCTTCACATTTAAATGGTCGTCTCTCTTATTCTATCATAGGTCGTGCCTGTCACCACCCGAACGAGCTCGAATGCTGTCGAGCAATAGATGGATAAAAGGCGTGTTCCTTGCATACGTATCGTATGATGCTTGTGATACACTCGAGTTGATCAAGATTAACGGCAATTATTTCTTATTTATAGGAGGGGTACCAGTGCCATTTTTGAATATTGAAGATGATGTAGAGATTTATTATGAAGATGTTGGTATGGGGCAGCCTGTCATTTTCATTCATGGCGTTTGGATGAGTAGCCGCTTTTTCAAAAAGCAACTACCGTACTTTAGGCAAAAATATCGTGCGATTTCTTTAGATTTAAGAGGGCATGGCCAATCCTCTCACGTTCAAACGGGACACACAGTGGCTAACTATGCTCGTGATTTAAAGAAATTTATTGATCAGCTTCATCTAAAGGAAGTCACATTAGTCGGTTGGTCAATGGGAGCCTTTGTTATTTGGGAATACTTGCATCAGTTCGGAGAAGAGAATGTGAAAGGTACGGTCATTGTGGATGAACTCGCATCTGACTTCAAATGGGCTGATTTTGAGATTGGTGCATTCGATCTCCCGGCACTTACAGGGATGATGAGAGACATTCAATCCGATCAGAAGGGGCTACTTCAAGGCTTTATTCCTCTCATGTTTAAAGAGGAGCGGTCTCAAACTGAGCTCGAGTGGATGGTAGAAGAAACAACGAAAATGCCGGCTTCCATTGCTAGCGCCATTCTTTTCGATCAATCCATCATTGACTGCCGTCCTTATTTAAATCAGATTACGAAACCAACTTTATTATGTTTTGGAAAAGAAGAAAAGCTTATACCAGTAGCAGCTGGAGAACATTTAGAAAAAGAAATTCCCGATGCAAAGCTTGTCGTTTTTGAAGAAAGCTGTCACTGTCCTTTTATAGAAGAAACGGATCGATTTAATCGAGTTGTGGATGAATTTATCGGTAATCTAAAATAACTCATCGTAGAGACAAGTAGCCAGTCTACTTGTCTTTTTTATCAGCAAAAAAACTTTCTTATTTTTAGAAAAAAAGCGATTGCTTAACCAAAAAGGCTGAGCTATAATAACATCAACGAAAGCGCTTTCGATCCAGAGGAGACCAAGATGATAACAATCTATGATTTAGCAAAAAAAACTGGATTTTCAAGTACGACCGTTTCTAAAGCTCTTAACAATTATCCTGATGTGAGCAAGAAAACGCGACAGGCCATTCTTGATACTGCTGCTGAAATGGGCTATCTACCAAATGCACATGCACAATCGCTCTCAACGAAGAAATCATGGACCATAGGTGTTATGTTTTCGGAAGACAATGAGATTGGAATGAAGCATCCGTTTTTCAGTGCTGTTATTGAAAGTTTCCGTAAGCATGCTGAGAAGGAAGGCTATGATCTCATTCTTGCTTCCAGAAACCTTCGGAACAGAGGATCGAGTTACCTTGAGCATTTTATGTATCGAGGTGTGGATGGGATTGTGGTTATCTGTTCAGATCCGAATGATCCACAGGTGCAAGAAATGATTGATGCTAGCATTCCGATTGTCGTCATTGACATGAGTAATCGAAACTGTAGCGTTGTTTTCTCTGATAATCTTTCAGGCGGTGCGCTAGCGATTAACTACTTGTATGAGCTCGGTCATACAAAGATTGCACATATTTCCGGTGAGCCATCAATCTACGCTGGCCAAGTAAGAATTCAAGGGTATACAGATGCAATGAAGAAGTTAAACCTACCGGTTTTAGAAGGCTACCTTGTTAATGGTGGAATGTTTTCTATCGAAGAAGGTGCCAAAGCCATGGATAAACTTCTTGATTTAAATGAACCGCCTACAGCTGTCTTTGTAGCGGGAGACCATATGGCAATAGGGGCAATGGAAGCGGCTAAGAAAAGAGGATACAACATCCCGGATGATCTCTCAATCATCGGTTATGACGATATCGAAATGGCGAGCTATGTCACACCGAAATTAACAACCATTAAACAGGATACAGATGCCATTGGTGTTCGTGCCACTCAGCTTCTGATGAAGCAAATCATCCAAAAGAAAAAAATCATTACAGAAGAAATCATCCCAGTTGAGTTAATGGAAAGAGACTCTTGTAAACACCTAAAGAACAAATTATTTTTTTAGCTGTTCAAGAAACCGTTCTCAATAAAGGGGATTTATTTTTTCTGATTAAACTAAATCGGACATTATTTTTAAATAACAAACTGAGAAATGGTTTTTCGACCGTATTTCTTTAGTAGTGCCTGTCACCACCCGATAAAGCTCAAGATTTGTCGAATAAAGGGAGTTAGATCACGTTTTTCTTGATCTAACTCTTTTTCGTTAGGTTTTTTGCATGGAACAAACTATTTTTTGACGAAAAAAGGAGTATTTTGAAATGTGTCGAATGTTTAAAATTGGAATATGATTTCACGGATTGGGGTGTCAAAATGATTGAATTAAAGAAAAAGGGAGAATCGATTAACCTCTCTAAATCTAGCATGCCTCTAGGAGAGATACTGGTTAATCTTAATTGGAGTATGGGAAGCAATGAGCAACCCTCAGGTTTTTTCTCAAAACTGTTTAATAACAAAACGCAATCTCAACATACGGATCTTGATCTTGGTTGCCTCTATGAACTAAAGAATGGAAAGAAAGGGTGTGTTCAAGCGCTTGGGGATGCCTTTGGATCGTTTGAGCAAACTCCCTATATGCAATTGGATGCGGATGATCGAACGGGAGCGGTAACGGGTGGCGAGAATTTGCGAATAAATGGTAGCCGTATTTCTGAAATTAAGCGAATTCTTATCTATGCGTTTATCTACGAAGGAGCAGCAAATTGGTCGGAAGCCGATGGTGTGGTCAGGTTAACCTACGATGATGGAGAAGACATCACAGTCAAGTTAGATGAGCATCGAAATGGTCAAAATATGTGTGCGATCGCCATGATCGAGAATATAAACAATAAAACATTTAAAGTAAGGCGGCTTGTTGAGTATTTCAGCGGTCATCAGCAAATGGACCGTGCTTACAAGTGGAAGATGCGGTGGGTTGCTGGGTCGAAATAGGGTTTCAATGAAAAGAAGGAGAAGAACATGACGAAAATTTGGTTTAATCGATGGTTTACAACGGTGGCACATTACATAGAACTGATTCGACATAACAAAGATGGTAGAGTGTTTGAAGTGTATGGTTCACATCCAAATGAAGATGCCTTGTATTTACAGTACTGCGATCATGCCTTTGTCGAACCGGTTCTACATGGTCAGGACTATGTTGAGTACTGCCTGCAAACGTGTATCGATAAGAAGATCGATTTGTTTATTCCGCGCAAAGAAAATGTCCTCATTTCAAAGAACCTCTCGAAATTCCACAGCATTGGTGTAAAAGTTCTCGTATGTAATGCAGAACTAATGGCTCTCATGGACAACAAAGCGGCTATGTACCAATCCATTTTAATAAAAGAAAAAGAACTAGGGAAATCAATCGTGCCTCTTCCGGATTATGCGGTAGTTAACAAAGTGGAAGATTTCAAAAAAGCGTACCATTTCCTTCGAGAGAAAGGTCATACCGTTTGTTTTAAACCTGTCATTGGTGAAGGTGCGAATGGTTTTCGAGTGATAAAAGAGGGGCAGGAAACGATTGATGAGCTTCTGACAGAAGGGGTCTCGAGAAGAATTTCGTTTGAACATGCATGCTCGATCTTAAGTCAGCAAGAGTCTTTTCAAGATTTGATGGTTCTTGAGTATTTAGATGGATATGAGTATAGCATCGACTGCCTTGCGTATAATGGCGAACTCCATCTTGCTATACCTCGAAAGAAGGTAGAAGGTCGAGTGAGGGAGCTTGAGGATAATGAGGAGTTACTCCAAATTGCACGGGCCATTCATCAAGAGTATCAAATCGATTACATTTCGAATATTCAAGTGAAATTCAGCAACGGTGTTCCTAAGCTTCTTGAAATTAATCCACGAATGGCCGGCGGACTAAATATTAGCTGTTTGTCAGGCGTTAACATTCCTTTTGAAGCGATCAAGTTGTTGCAAAATGGTGGAAATGAATTTCTTAAGTTAGATCCAGAAATGGGGATACGCGCCAGTCATATCGAAAAAGAAGTTGTTCTTTCTTAATAGGATGGAGGTAACCAGATGAGTATTACATTAATGAAAAAGAACGCAGGTATTGTGTTAAAGAAGAAAAATCTTGATCAAGTTGTCGCAAGAGTAGGTCTTGTCCTAGATATCAGTGGTTCCATGCGAAAACTATACAAAGAAGGCGTCGTTCAAAAAGTAGTCGAGCGTGTTCTTGCAGTCGCAAGTCAATTCGATGATGATGGTTCACTAGATGTGTGGGTATACGACAACGAGTTTAGTCGATTGAAGCCTGTAACAGAATTTGATTTTGAAGGGTATGTGGATCGCCAAATTCTTTCGAACGACCTCGTTCATAAATTTGGTAGAAACGATGAACCTCAAGTCATGGAAGACGTGATTGAGAAATATGTCAAAGAGGATCCTTCTAAAGAACCGGTATTTATTGTGTTTATTAATGATGGCGGCTGTAAACGTGGCATTAAGAAGGCTATTGTTGAATCCTCAGACCAACCACTTTTTTGGCAGTTTATTGGTATAGGAGATTCGAATTTTGACGTTCTAGAAAAATTAGATACAATGACGGGAAGATTCATTGATAACGCCAACTTCTTCCATATAGAGGATATTGACCGGACAAGTGACGAAGTGTTGTACAATAATCTTCTAAATGAATTTCCAGATTGGTTGAAAGAAGCAAAAGAAAAAAAGATCATTCAATAACGTTAACAGAATCGACAAAATCTTTTTGATTTATCAGGGTTGAACCGAGGCTAAAAGATTCATTTTGGTAGAAAATATGTTAGTTTTATATAGAAAGAATCGGTTTTTGTGTTTGTAGCAAATTTTTTTGTTGAAACATGAAACTTTCTGAAGCCTCGCTCGTATTACAAAATAGGCAGTTAACTAGTAAATTTCATATGTACCATTCTATACTTCATTAAAATCTTAAATCTACTAACAGGAGTGAAACGATTTGACAATTTCTTTACAGAAAGGTCAACGAATTGACTTAACAAAAGGCAATGCCGGCTTATCCAAAATTATGGTTGGCCTTGGTTGGGATCCAGTTGAGCAAAAGAAAGGTGGTCTTCTAGGCGGTCTTTTTGGAGGCGGAAGCGGCGGCGCTAACGTCGACTGTGATGCTTCTCTTCTTATGCTTGAGGATGATAAGTTAACTTCTAAGAAAGATTTAATTTATTTTGGAAACTTAAAAAGCGCGTGTGGAAGTATTAATCACACAGGTGATAACTTAACGGGTGCCGGAGACGGTGATGACGAACAAATCATGGTTGATCTTGGCAAAGTACCACAGCGTATTACGAAGCTTGTCTTTGTTGTTAATATTTATGACGCTGTAAAACGTAAACAGGATTTTGGGATGATTCAAAACGCATTTATTCGCGTGGTGAATCAGGCAAATCAAGAAGAGATGCTTAAATTTAATCTCACGGATAACTATTCTGGTAAGACAAGCCTATTCGTTGCAGAAATTTATCGTCACGGCAGTGAATGGAAATTTGCTGCTATTGGAAATGGAACGAACGATGCTGGCTTAAGCGACATTGCTAAGAAATATTAAACTACTAAAATACTAAAGGGGCTGACTAGCATGGCTGTATCATTATCTAAAGGACAAAAAGTAGATTTAACGAAAACGAATCCTGGTCTATCAAAGGTTATTGTAGGACTTGGCTGGGACACAAACAAATACGATGGCGGCAATGACTTTGACCTTGATGCAAGTGTATTTCTATTAGATAGTAACGGTAAGTGCGCTTCCGATAAAGATTTTGTTTTCTACAACCAAACGGAAGGCGGCGGTGGTTCTGTCGTTCACACAGGTGATAACCGTACAGGTGAAGGTGCAGGAGATGACGAGCAAGTAAAGGTTCACCTTCAAGATGTACCTGCTGAAATCGAAAAGATTTCGTTTGTGATTACCATTCATGATGCAGAAGCACGCAATCAAAACTTTGGTCAAGTATCCAATGCTTTTGTTCGCATCCTAAATGAAGATTCAAACGAAGAGCTTATTCGTTACGATCTTGGAGAAGATTTCTCCATTGAAACTGCCATCATTGTAGGCGAACTTTATCGTCATAGCGGCGAGTGGAAATTCTCTGCTGTCGGTTCAGGTTATCAAGGTGGACTTGCTAGAATTGCAACTGATTTTGGTTTGCAAGTCGGATAAATTCTTCTTTTGGCAAGAGGGACGGTCCCTCTTGCCATTCCAATATAAACGCGAATTGGGGGATCAACATTGGGAATTCAACTATCTAAAGGACAGAGAATTGATTTAACAAAAACGAATCCAGGACTCGTTAAAGGGCTTATTGGCCTTGGTTGGGATACGAATAAATATCAAGGTGGATCTGACTTTGATTTAGATGCATCAGCATTTTTGGTAGATGCCAATAATCGTTGTCAAGATGATCTAGATTTCATTTTTTATAACAACTTAGAACATCCAAGCAAATCCGTCATTCATACAGGTGATAACCGCACGGGTGAAGGTGAGGGAGACGATGAGCAGCTAATTGTTGATTTTTCAAAAATTCCAGCTCACGTTGATAAAATTGGGATCACGGTTACGATTCATGATGCAGAATCTCGTCATCAGAACTTTGGACAAGTATCCAATGCTTTCGTTCGTCTAGCTGATGAATCCACTGGAGAAGAGCTGTTACGCTTTGATCTTGGGGAAGACTTTTCAATTGAAACGGCCGTCGTCGTCTGTGAACTATATCGTCACGGTAATGAATGGAAGTTTAATGCAATTGGAAGTGGGTTCTCAGGTGGTCTCGCTTCACTTTGTAGAAATTATGGCCTTGAGGTTTAAGGCTTAGCTAGTTGACATTAGGAGGAAACATCAAGTGGAAATCTTACAAGAAATTCTAAACACATATGCCTCTTTCTTTGATTGGGAAATGTGGGGAGAAGTTTTAACGGACCCAGTCGCATGGGGGTTAATTGGTACATTGGTTCTTTTGGAAGGACTTCTATCAGCTGATAACGCATTGGTTCTTGCTGTAATGGTCAAACACCTTCCACCAGAAAAACGTAGAAAAGCGTTAACGTATGGTTTAATAGGTGCTTATTTCTTCCGTTTCTTATTTATTGGTATCGGGATGTACCTTATTAAATTTTGGTGGATTAAAGTCTTCGGTGCAGCATACCTTGCCTGGATTGTGATTCAACACTTTAGAAGTAAAGGTGAAGAAGAAGGCACAGAAGGTATGAAAAAGGACACGTGGCTTGTTCGTACGTTTGGTATGTTTTGGGCTACTGTCATATCAGTAGAATTAATGGATATCGCGTTTTCCGCTGATAGTATCCTAGCTGCATTAGCTATTTCAGAACAAGTTTGGGTACTTCTTCTTGGAGGAATGATTGGTATTCTTCTTATGAGGACCGTAGCAGGCGTGTTCCTTAAATTGATTGAGAAAGTGCCTGAAATGGAGAATACAGCTTTTGTATTAATTGCGATTATCTCAGTAAAGATGTTCCTTAGCGTGTTCCATATTGAAATTCCGCACGTAGCTTTCTTTGGTATTATCGTGCTTGCATTCCTAGGGACGTTTGTCGTTCACTATATGAATAACCGAAATCGTCCTTACGCAGAAGAAACAGCATCAGCGAAAGAGAACGAATAGTAGAAAGAGGAGGAGACGCGGGTGCTCTCCTTCTTTTTTATACGATCAAACCTGAATATTAAAACGATTGTAGGGGGTGAAGAAGCTGGAGTATTTTCACTATTTATCGGAGATTCAAAAAGACAACATCTTCTTTAAAAGACCAGCTCCAATGAGTAAGAATGTAGCGCGTGAACAGCTTGCATATGCAGTAGGAGCTGCTCTGTATATGCCTGCCATTCGAAAAGATATAGCTTCAATGATTATTCATCAGAAGTATAAAGAAGCTGTGACAATCGTCCTCGATCTTGAAGATGCCATTGGTGACAACTACGTAGAGGAAGCGATTGAGCAAACGGTGAGTCATCTATTGGCTATTGAAGAAGCGATGCTACAAGGGCAATTGAATTGGGATAGCTTGCCACTCCTATTTATTCGTGTTCGCTCCGCCAATCAATTAAAAGAAGTAGCAAACAAGTTAGGCACTTCCATTCATTATTTAACAGGATTTGTATTCCCGAAGTTTTCAACCAGCAATGGCAGAGAGTACTTACATACTTTACGAGATGTGGAAATGTCAGTGGGGACACGGCTTTACGGCATGCCTATATTAGAATCCTCGGAACTTTTCTACAAGGAAACCCGCTATACGGAGTTCCAAACCCTTTCAGTGTTATTGAAAGAATATGAATCTTCCATACTAAATGTAAGAATTGGTGCGACAGACTTATGTGGGCTGTATGGGATTCGGCGGAGCTCACAGTCAACCATATATGATATTTCTGTTATGCGAGATTTTATTTCTGATGTAGTGAATTATTTTGGTAGAAGCTTTGTTATTTCTGGACCGGTTTGGGAGTATTTCAATAATCAACAGGAATTGAGAGAGCATGAGGAGCAAATTGTCTCTTATTACAATACCGGTTTGTTAAATGAAACATTGCTTGATCTAACAAACGGATTGATCGGGAAAACAGTGATTCATCCTTCCCATTTGAAGGTAGTCCAAAGTGTGAATGTTGTATCACAGGAAGAATACCTTGATGCGCTTAGTATTCTGGAAAACGCAAACGGTGATATTGGTGTTTTAAAAAGTAACTCACAAAACAAGATGAACGAAATCAAGCCCCATTACAAATGGGCAGTAAAAGTTATGACGAAATCGACGATCTACGGGGTGTATCATGACAAGTATAATTTCTTCAAAATCCTTACAGAAGCAATACCATATTCCGATCCTATCGGATATGAGCGTTAACCTTACTATTACTGAAAACGTGCTAAACATACCACTGGATGAACTTTTTGCTATGGCAGCGCGCATTAATAAAAAACGCGGCTTTTTATTTGTAAGTAAAATTCTTGGGAAGCATCTTCCTGTTAATCCTTATCTACCACTGCTTGCTTCAGGTCTTCTTGCAGCTACTTATTATGAACGAGTCACAGGCGACTCAATTCATAACCTTTCAGAAATTCGAGATGGTTTTTTAAGTCATCAAAAAGAGGACATTCAAAGAGCTTACCAGCTGTTGCAAAGTCATGCCATGGCTTTGCAAGAACCTCCGATTGTGATTGGGTTTGCTGAAACGGCCACTGCACTTGGTCACGGGGTGTTTGATTGTTTTCAGGAAAGCTACTATATCCACACAACGCGGGAAAATGTTGGTGATCAAACTCCAGAATTCAATTTTAAAGAAGAACATTCTCATGCAGTAGATCAACGCTGTTATGCTAATCATTCGATTCTTGAGAAAACCTACCCAGTTGTCTTAGTTGATGATGAAATTACGACGGGAAAAACATGTCTTAACATTATTCGTGAGATTCATGCGAAATACCCTCGTGATCACTATGCCATTCTCTCTTTGTTAGATTGGCGTTCTCATGAACATATTGCACATTATGAGGCATTAGAAAAAGAGCTTGGTATAACGATTCGTGTGGAATCACTTCTCAAAGGAACCATTGTGTTTGAAGGAAAGCCACTTGAAAAACCAATGAATGACTTTCATTTAGCGGAAGAACGTCATATGAAGGGTTTCATTAACCGAATTGATCTTTCAAAACAGTTCCAATCTTTACCTGAATATCACTATCTTTCTCTTAGTGGAAGGTTTGGCATTTGTGAAGATGATAAAGCGATGATAGAAAAATCTTGTCAGCAGGCAGCAATGCAATTGAATAAACAACGTTATGGTGGAAAGACTTTATGTCTTGGTACCGGAGAGTTTATGTATATTCCTATGAAGGTTGCTTCTTATTTAACGGGTGATATCTCCTACCATTCAACAACAAGAAGTCCTATCCAACCGGTTCAACTTGATCGATACGCGATTAAGGAAGGATTTACGTTTCCGAATCCAGAAGATCCGACGATTCAACATTATGTCTATAATATTCCGAAGGGCGAATATGACGAAGTGTTTGTTTTCTTTGAGAAGAATGTTTCAACTCAGGATACAATGGCGTTAGCGACCCTATTAAAGGAACGAGAAATTAGTACGTTTCATATTGTGACGTGTTCGTGAAGAAAGGAATGGATGAATTGACTGCACAGATTACTAGAATGGGAAGCTACCCTGAGCAAGATGTCACTTTTCTTTTAAAAGATTTATCAGAAATTACAATGGAAAAAAGCACGGATGAAAGAGAACAAGCGATTCAGCAAGGAACTCATTACTCTGAAATGTTGCCTATTGAATATAAACCTACGGAAGAATATATGAAGTTGTTTTACGCGTCGCTTGATGAATCCAAACATAAAGTTGCCGTAGCGGTAGGTGTTGTTGCTGAACAAATTGTCGCAGAAAGAGGTTTTCAAACTGTACTTGTTTCTTTAGCACGGGCAGGTACGCCAATTGGAGTTTTGATTAAACGTTACCTTTTTTATAAATACAAGCAAGATCTCCCGCATTATAGTATTTCCATTATTCGTGATCGAGGGATTGATGAGGAAGCGCTTAAGTATATCTTAAATGAGCATCAAGGTTATTCCATTTCGTTCATAGACGGGTGGACTGGTAAGGGAGCAATTACCAACGAGTTAACAAAATCAGTTGCGGAATTTAATCACATAACGGGTCATCAGTTATCAAGTGAACTTGCCGTTTTGGCTGATCCTGGTGACTGTTCGTCTCTCTTTGGGACGCGTGAAGATTTTCTTATTCCAAGTGCTTGTTTAAATTCCACGGTCTCGGGACTTGTTAGTCGAACTGTCTTGAATGAGCGTTGGATTCATGAAGGTGATTTCCATGGAGCGAAATACTACTCAGAGCTTGCTGCAGAAGATGTTTCGAATTTGTATGTAGATACAATATGTTCACAGTACCCTCTCATAGAGACCGATGTGAAAAGCCAATTAGAAGAAATTGCGAAGCAAAACTGCAAGCCAGGGTGGGGAGGACTGAAATCGATTGAAAATATTCAACGTGATTTCGGCATTCCAAATACCCACTTGATTAAACCGGGTGTTGGCGAAACAACACGAGTTCTACTCCGAAGAGTTCCGTGGAAGATATTGGTGCATCCTAAAGCGGAAATGAACCTTGAACATATATTAATTCTGGCTAGAGATCGAGGCGTTCCGATCGAAGAGTACGCGAATATGTCTTATTCCTGCTGTGGACTTATTAAGCCGATGGAGAAAGAATAATGAGAGCTTTTGCGAGTGATTTAGACCGGACTTTAATCTATTCTCATCGAATGATTGATTCTAAGAGTGCGACAGACGTTCATTTAATTGAAACGCTTGATGGAAAAGACATTTCTTATATTTCCACCTATTCACGTGAAGCATTGAATCAATTGAATAACGACATCTACTTTATCCCAGTTACAACGAGAACGATTGAACAGTATCAAAGAATTTCGCTTTTTCAAACAACCATTCAACCAGAATACGCCGTTACGAGTAATGGCGGTCATATTTTAAAGGGTGGAGAGGTCTTAAAGGATTGGTCAGAGAGATTAAGAGCCTCACTAGAAGAGTGTTTATCTCTAGATGTATTTATACGTCAGCTCGACTCACTTATTAATGGGAATTGGGTAGAACGAATTCGCCAGGCGGATGATCTGTTTGTTTATCTCATCATTCGTCGCGATCAAGTGTCTAGGGAAGAACTTACTTTGTTGTTTGAATGGGCTCGTATACAAGGGTGGCAGCCGAGTCTTCAGGGGAGAAAACTGTACTTTGTTCCAAACCCAGTAAACAAATGGAAAGCAGTTGAGTATTTAAAGAATGAGCTTGGGCTTTCATTCCTCTATACAGCTGGAGACTCCTTATTGGACTATGATCTTATTAAAAACAGCGACTGTGGATTTGTTCCGTCCCATGGTGAGGTTCTTGAAACATATCCAGAATTACGCACAACGAAAGCATATGGGATGGCAGCATCCGATGAAATCTTGTCGTCTATTAAGGAAGACCTTTCAATAAGTAAGCAACTTTCAGAACAAAACAGTTAAGTATGGAAGAAATAGTATGTTATTCTGAAAGGTAGAAGGTGCTATTGTATAGTATGATCGGTTTACACAATGAAAAAGGGTATGAATGTAAGGAGGCGTGATCCTAGTAGACCATCCTCCGGAAAGGAATGAGAAAGCGGGGAGAACATCATGAGTCACTATGACCAAATTCTGATCAAGCAAGCAGCTCTTGATGATGAGAATTTAAAAGAACGGTTATTTCAGTCATTTCCAGAGCGCGATTCCTATGAAAACGGCAAAGAGTTGATATTTACTCAAATTGCCGGAAGATTCCTTGGAAGCTACTATGACGAAAATGACTATTTTCTGCAATTACATGAACTGTACAAATCAAACCAAGTTCATGTATTAAGTGAAGAATTAAATAAAGTGATTAGTCCTGAGCGACTTCAAGCTATTCAATCCATCCATGCAATCAACCAAAAAGAGAACGGACTATCTGCGAATCGATTTGTCGCATTTTTAGAAGGTGCCAAGCTTATTCCGTCACATTCCAATCCGGCGTTACATCGTCACTTGCGCAAATCTTTGATTGAAATTCTTGAGCTGTTTGAAAAACAGCATCCAGGAGGATTCAGTCATTCAGAATTTCGACGAGTTCTTGTTGATTTAATGAAGTGGACATGGAATCATCTTGATCCATGGCTATCCGAAACAGATTTTGAAACAAAGATGCCTGTCGTCGTATGGTACGGAGAAGCGACTACTAGTCAGCAGTATTTCTTACTTTATCTTGTCGCACTTGGGTGTGATGTTCTTTATTTCCATCCTGAGGGAGTTGATTCGTTTCAAGAGCTTGATCCTAATGGAGAAAGGATTGCGAAGCGCAAGTTACCAGCGACCGCCAAGCTCGAACCGTTTCCAGTTGAAAAGCCGGAAAGGCGGTCCACTGTTGCCTATCGTGCTACAAAAGAAATGGATACAGTACTCCACCATGAAGGTTCACAATTGTTTAAGCCATGGCAGTTAAGAAGCTATGCTCCGAAGTCTGTCACTTTAAAAACGACATATGATGAGTTGTTCTTAATCGCTAAGGAAAAAGCATTTATTCGCCCAAATTTCAAGGTTGAAAATGGAACAGTTCACATTCCCGCTCTTTTTGCCAAGATTATGGGCGTTTCTGAGAACAAGAAGGAATATTGGAACAGATTACAGGATATAAGCGAAACGAAAGCCACTGTGATGATTCGTCAATTTCCATTTACGCAAGAAACGAAAGCGAATCAGAAGTTTCACTATCAGCATGCATTGAATCATGAGGGAATATTAGATCCCGAGAAAATGATGCAGGGAAACTGGTGGCAATATAAGCACTTGCCCAATGAAATGCAGAGAGCGATTGGACAAGCTATTGCTAGAATGTGTAGCAATCCAAAGTTACTTTCGGAAGGAAATGAGTCTGAAGAAGATGTAAAGCTCTATCTTTTCTCACAGACAACAAGAATTCCTGATGAGTTTGTTCACTTACTGCAAACGTTTGACTATTCTCAAGAAGTACCTAAAGTAGTGCTTTACAACAATGAAATGAACGGTACACTTTCACGATCAGATGCCGCGGTTTTGCATCTGCTAAACGAGTTTGGAATTGATATTATTTTATATAATCCACCTGGGCATCAGTGTATCGAGCGCTATATTGATTCTGGCCATTTTGATACTCATTGGTTAGAAGAAATGGCGTATCGACAGGATTTTAAAGAACCTTCCGTTTTTCGTAAACTGTTTAAATCGATTAAACTATAAACATGGGAGTGAACGTCAATGACCAATGAAACAGGTTTAACAACGCTTGATAAAAATGAAGAAATTACTGAAGCAAAGGCAGAAGATGTACGTCTGAAGCTTCGGGAGGAACAAGAAGTTCAGAAGCTTGCTGGTGAGATTGATGTAAGAGACCAGATGGCTTTACTTGAATTTGGTAAGGAACCGGCCGTTGAGATCTCGAAATTTTCCGATAAAATCCTATCGATGATGCGGACAACAAGCGTGACAGATTCAGGTCAAATGTTAAAGCAGCTTGGAAAAATCATGGATCGTTTCGATAAAAAGGATTTTGAAGAACCAAAATCAGGGTTTCTTTCGAAGTTTTTTAAAAAAGGAAACGATATGGTTGAAAAGATTTTCGGCAAGTATCAAACGCTTGGTGGAGAAATTGAAAAAGTACACGTTGAAATTTCAAAATACAAAGATGAAATGGCTCGATCAACGGGCACGTTAGATGAGATGTATCAGCATAACCTCAACTATTATGTAGAACTAGAAAAATACGTTGTTGCGGGACAGATTAAGCTTGAAGAGCTACAAGACAAAGTACCAGCTATCCAACAAAAAGTGAATGCTGGAGATCAGATGGCGCAGATGGAACTAAACACACTTAATAATGCCATTCAAACGCTTGAAGAACGAATTTATGATCTAGAAATGGCGAGAATGGTTGCCATCCAAACGGCTCCGCAGATCCGTCTTCTTCAGCGAGGTAATACAAAGCTTATTGGAAAGATTAATTCAGCATTCATTATTACCATTCCGGTTTTTAAAAATGGCGTCATTCAAGCCGTCACAGCCAAACGTCAAAAGCTTGTAGCAGATTCTATGAATGAGCTAGATCGTCGAACAAATGAAATGTTGAAAAACAATGCTCAAAATATCTCGAATCAAAGTGTAGAAATTGCAAAACTATCAGGAAGACCAAGTGTGAAAATCGAAACGATCGAAGAATCTTGGAACACGATTGTTAAAGGGATGGAAGAAACACGAGCAATCGAGGACGAAAATAAACGTTTACGTGAAGAAGGTACGAAGCGTATTTTAGAACTTCAGGACAATATGAAGAAGCTTGGGAATCAATCAAATCAATCTTAACTAAAAAAGAAAGGAGAGGGGGCTCTCCTTTCTTTTTTAGGTTTTCTTTAGCTTTTTAAATTTCCTTTACGATCCTGGAAATCGCCTTTCGCCTTATCGCGCTTTCCTTCTTCTTGAAGTCGATGATCGTTTTTTGCATTGCCAACCTGATCTTTTACTTCACCTTTTGTCTTGGAAACAGCACCTTTTACTTTGTCACTTAGCCCTTTATTGTTACTCATAAATAATACCGCTCCTTTCGTGTTTCTATAAAAAAAATACCCCATGAAAGGAGTTGCCAAACAGGCAATTGCTTCATGGGGTAAAAATAGTAATTTAGTTGGACTTGTCTTTCACGGGCTTATTCGTCCAAATATCTGATTTTAATCCTTTAATGGTATCAGCATAAAATTGTGGATCTTTCCCCGCTTTACGCTGATCACGATAATCTTTAAGGGCCACAAAGGCAACTTTACCAATAATTGAAATGACAATTAAGTTAAGAAGCGCCATGAGACCCATGGAAAGGTCAGCCATGCCCCATACGATACCAAATCCAGCTTTTGCACCAAACATAACCATAGCTAATACGGCAAGGCGATAGATGAGAAGGGCAGTTTTGCTTGATTTAATAAATTCAATATTTGTTTCACCATAATAATAGTTTCCGATAATTGAGCTAAAAGCAAATAACAAAACGGCTACGGCGACAAATATGCCGGCACCGCTACCTAGATGCTGGTTCATTGCTTCTTGTGTAAGTTGTACACCGTCGAGTTTAGAATCAACATAACCGTCGGACATTAGAATCATAAAGGCTGTAGCTGTTGCGATAAGTAATGTATCTACGAATACTCCAAGTGCTTGAATAAGACCTTGTTTAACTGGGTGAGAGACATCGGCAGTAGCAGCAGCGTTTGGAGCACTACCCATACCTGCTTCGTTAGAGAAAAGACCGCGCTTAATACCTAGAAGCATGGCAGCACCAACTCCTCCACCTGTCACTTCCTTAAATCCAAAGGCATGTTGGAAGATAAGAGCGATCATAGCTGGGATTTCAGTAAAGTTTACGATCAGAACATAAGCAGCAACAAGAACATAAATACCTGCCATGATCGGAACAATAATCTGAGAAACAACTGCAATTCGTCGAACACCACCGAAAATAATAATGGCAGTTGCAACGGTCAAGATTGCACCCAATACCCATCGGTTTACATCGAATGAATTTTCAAAGGCAAGGGCAATCGTATTTGATTGAACAGAGTTAAATACAAGACCGAAACTGAATGTAATTAAGACAGCAAATATGATCCCTAACCATCTAGCATTTAGCGCACGCTGCATATAATAGGCAGGTCCACCTCTGAAGTCATCGCCATCACGAACTTTATATATTTGTGCGAGCGTACTTTCTACGAACCCACTTGCTGAACCGAGGAGGGCAATAATCCACATCCAAAAGACAGCACCTGGCCCACCGATACTAACAGCAGAAGCGACACCTGCAAGGTTACCAGTACCAACACGGGACGCAGTACTAATAAAGAAAGCTTGTAAACTCGATACGGAATTTTTTCGTCCTTTCATTGTATCTTTTTCAGCTAGTACATGGAACATTTCGCCAAACAGACGAAATTGAACAAAGCGAGAGCGGATTGTAAAGTACAAACCGACTCCAATGAGAATAACAATTAAAAGGTTCGACCAGACAAGTTCGTTACCAGCATCAACAATTGTTTTTAAAATATCCATATGTATTTCCCTTCTATATAAGATTTAGGAAAGAGGAATGAGAGATAGTATCACACTTCCCTTATTTGTTCAGAATCTAACGCGAGCAAGACATCTTTTTTTAAAAAAATGGAAAAAATACGGTATTTTCTGACAATAACGACATGACGTTAGAATCTGTTGCACAAAAATCAATTATACATGTTTAAGTTGTAACTAGTGGTTGTTGATGTTAGATATTCTAACATCATAAAATATAACAAATAGAGTCAACAAGTAAGGTATAATGTAAGAACACCGTACGAAGGCTACTGATCCTGTATAAAAAGGAGTTGTGATGATGGCAGAATGTGATGTAATCATTGAAAGTGAGAATGAAATTAGTGCGACTCTCTCTTTACCTTCTGGAAGTAAGGAGAAGTATCCTGCTATTATTATGATTCATGGCAGTGGCCCTGTTGATCGTGATGAGAATGCAAAAAAACTTAAAATCAATACATTTAAAGAAATGACAGCACTTGCGAATGAAGAGGGTTTTGCAACGATTCGTTATGATAAACGTGGAATCGGTAAGAGTAAAGGAGATTATTATAAAGCGGGATTTTTTGATTTTATTAAAGACGCTGTAGCTGTTGTTCATTTTGTTAAATCTCATAGATGCATTGATGAAAACCGAATCTTTCTTCTGGGTCATAGTGAAGGTTGCTTAGTAGCGCCGGTAGTCCATGATCATGTGCCAGTACAGGGGATGATTCTTTTATCTCCATCTGCAGAGCCCCTTGGTGATACCACAGCCTGGCAGCGAGAAGAAATGAAAAGAGATATGCAAACGATTGGCGGTTTTCAAGGGTGGTTGCTTCGATTAATGAAAGCTGATCAAAAGCTCGATAAAATGAATGAAAAATTGACGAAGAGAATTAAAGATACAGATGCGGCTGTCATTCGCTATAATGGTCAGAAAATAAATGCAAAATGAAACAGAGAACACGAACACTTTGACGTTCGTGAATATTTTAAAAAAATAGACTGTCCTGTGATAACCATAACGGGTATGAAAGACGTTCAGGTTAAATGCGAACAGGCAGAAGTTGTGTGTAACCTTGTAAAAGGGGAATGTGAAAGTCATATTATTCCTGAGGTAACCCATTTATTGCGGAAAACAGAGGTGCCTAATCGGTTCTCGAGTATTATGAATGATTATAAAAATCAAGTGAAGCAACCGATTGATCCCGAAATAAAGCAGCTAGTATCAGGCTGGCTAAGAAAAAAATAGAAGGAAAGGTATAAGAAAAGGGAGGCCTGGCTCTCTTGGAATAGAATAGTAGGGATCTCGAGAGGCAGGGAAGAATTGTTCGCTTTATTCCTGTGCAACAGAGTGGTAGAATAGAGGTGGAAGGTATCAAATTCAGCTCTGCCCGGGAGGGATTTCAATGATCGAGCAACCTCAAAGTGTTACTGTCATCTCGAATCAACGACAAGTCCAATTACGTGTTGAACGCCTTGCGATTCATCACAGAATGAAAATTCTTGAAGCAGAGAAGGCGAACGGAAGTAAATTCTATCTTTTTTTCTATAAAGATGAGTTTATTACAGGCAAAACGGCTGAAGTCAAGAGTGATTCTCTCATCGAGAAAGCATTTCAGAAAGGGATCGTTCTTCAAGCATCACATCCGCTTATTGATCATTTTTTATCTGATCGAACTTTTCTTCTTAAATCCACAAAGCAAGTCTTTCAATCAGTACAAAACCGTTACACCCCTCAAGAAACTTCTTTGATCTTCTCTTATTTTGACTCATTCCTTTCAAAAGAAACGATTATTAAGTTAATGCGAAAGCACTTCTACGATTATCGCCGAAATGGACAAATGCGCCTAGCGTTTCAAATTTTAGCGACCATGCTTCATTATGAACCGACAAATAAATGGGCGCTCGAACTGGCGCGCAAATTAGAATATCAAACGATTCGTAGTATATATGAAGGAAATCACGATGAACTTGTAAAGGCAGACCCTCTGTTTGCTGAAATTCAGGCTTTCGATGATTTGAAGTCGAATCAGACTTATCTTGAATCGCTTTATGGTAAAGAAAAACGATTGTATGACCTATCCGCATTACGACTCCATCTTTATCTCCAGTCTTCTGTTGACGAGGACGTTGATCCACAAAAACTTATACATGTATTGCTCTCAGAATCTGAAAGAGCCCGTTTGCTTTGGTTAATGTATGCTGAAGCGCCTCACCATTTACCACTCAGAAAAAATGCCTTTGAAGCCCTTATGTATCTAAACAAAATAAGCGAAGCGATTCATTTACTATCACAAAGACAGGGATGGATCTCTGAAAGTGAATATGAACTTTTACTCCAAACGTTTCAAGATGAAAGTATCCCGATTTCGTCTATTGAATTCACATCACTCCAAAGTTTGCTTGAACATAAGGACAACCGCTCTTACCTGGACGGTTTGCTCCATGCGCTTATCCCAAGAATGCTACATGAATTTGGTTTAAGCTACGTTTATAGCTGGGTGAAGCCTTTTATGGAGAAAAACCAGGATTTATCCATTTTATCCACTGTGCAAACAATGGTCGAGATCCAGGACGATCCAGATAAGCAATTTCAGCTAGGAAAGCTTTATCACAAAATGAAGCAATATGATGAAGCCATAACTTGCTTTGATTGGGAAATGGAGCTACATCCAACAGATCCAACTCCAGTGCAATGGTTAACAAAGGTTTATCGTGAAATGGGAAAAGTAGAAGAGTCCAATACGTACATGTCCATATACTCACAGATGCAAAGAATTTCCCAACAATAGCGCAGGCTCAGCCCGCGCTATTTTTTCTTCTCCTCTCGCATATCGTCATGCTGGAAAGAAAGAGATAGACTTCCATCTTGTTAATATTTGATAATCACTAGCAGATTCATATAAACTAAGTGTCATCAATACGATTATTTTATGCTTGTCAGGAGCGAGGTATGGAAAATCAAACGAGTTATGCGTATGACATTATTCAAGTGTGTCTACTAGCGGGAAAGGTTATGCTCCAAAACGGCGGAGAAACGTATCGGGTAGAAGATACGATGACGCGAATAGCGGACGCTTATGGGGCAGCTCATTCGAATAGTTACGTAACACCTACAGGTATTATTTTTTCAATCGAAGGTCCTGAGCCTTCTAAAACGCAACTGATTCGGATCTCGGATCGAACGACCGATCTGGATAAGGTGACAAAAGTAAATAGCATTTCAAGACGGATTAGTAGTGGAGACCTATCCATTCAAGAAGCCTACAATGAGCTTTATCGTCTCGACAAGATGACAGAGAGATATACGTTTCCAAAACAATTGGTAGCTGCAGCGGTCGCTAGTGGTTGTTTCTTAATTATGTTTGAAGGACAGTGGAATGATTTTGTACCTGCCGTACTTGCAGGCGGAGGCGGATTTTATAGCGTTACGTTATTTAATCGACTTGTTCCAATTAAGTTCTTTTCTGAGTTTCTTGCTTCCTTTGTTATCGGTCTTCTTGCCGTCCTATTTGTTACATTAGGACTAGGTGAACAACTCGATAAAATTATTATTGGATCGGTTATGCCACTTGTTCCCGGGTTGTTAATTACGAATGCTGTAAGGGATTTGATGGCTGGACATCTCATTTCCGGTTTATCAAAAGGAGCGGAGGCTTTTCTAACAGCGTTTGCGATCGGTGCGGGAATTGCACTTGTTGTATCATTTTTGTAGAAAGGAAGTAAGGTAATGACATTTATTGCTCAGATTCTAACGAGCTTTGTGGCAAGTGCAGCTTTCGGCTTGTTATTTAATGCCCCCAAATCCTCCCTTATTAAAGGTGGGTTTGTCGGTATGTGCGGTTGGATGATTTATTATGTGATGGAAGCGTCAGGAATTGATGTAGTCGTGGCCACGGTAACAGCTTCCTTCTTTATTGCTGTGATTAGCCAGGTTTTCGCAAAGATGTACCGAACACCGGTCATTATTTTCAGCGTAGCAGGTATTATTCCGCTTGTTCCTGGTGGACTCGCGTATGATGCGATGCGGAATTTCGTTCAAAATGACTACAACAGTGCCATTAACCTTGCAGCAAAAGCCTTTATGATTTCTGGTTCCATTGCTGTTGGATTAGTATTCTCAGAAGTCATTAACCAAATTATCCGTCATTCGACACTTACGAGACGTCAAAAGCTGTAAAAATAGGTCGTAATCCTTTTGCAATCTATCCAGACCCTATGATACCGTTTAATTAGATGACTCTGTCGAACGGTGTCAAATAATGTTATTTTTTTGGGGAGGATCAATGATGAAAACCTATCCCCATCTCGGATTGTTAACAATTCGATTGGTCGTAGGTATGCTTTTTTTTGCTCATGGTTATTTAAAGTTTTCAGAAGGTATTGCAAACACAGTAGCATTCTTTGAAACGATAGGGATCTTTGGGTTTCTTGCTTATGTTGTTGCTGTGATTGAATTAGCAGGGGGGGTACTCATGGTGTTAGGTATTGGCACACGCTTGATTAGCGTGATGTTCTCTATCATCCTAATTGGTGCTCTTCTTACAGTGAAAAGGTCCACAGGTATGCTCGGCGGATATGAATTAGATATTGCTTTTCTGGCAATGTCGCTGTCATTGTTTTTAAGCGGTGGCGGTCCGTATAGCCTTTCCACCTACCTCGTGAAAAAAGGCTGGTCGTTTCAGGTGGAAGGATTAAAAAGGAAGTGAGTGAGTGGCTAAGCCTAAGTTAAAACGTAGTGCCAGATGGTTTCTCTTCATATTAGCAATTGTGCTTGTTCTTTTGGTAATAAGCTTTCGCTTTAAGCCGTTTGCTGATACAAAAGGGTTTCAATTAGAATCCCAGCCCGTTCTTGGAGAAGAAACGGCACCAGTTGAATTGGTTGCATTCGGAGATTATAAATGCCCTTCCTGTCAATCATTTAATCGCTCTTTTTTTCCTTTGATTCAAGAAAAATTGATTGCAACAGGTAAAGTGAAATTTTATTTTGTCCATTATCCTTTTTTAGATGAGGATTCAACGAAAGCGGCTGAGTTTGCTGAAGTGGTCTATCATGAACTTGGAAATGACGTCTTCTGGCAGTTTCATCATGTTGTTTATGACGAGCAACATGATGGAAAAAACAAATTAACGTTGGCCTTTTTAACCAACACCCTTAGCGGCTTGGTCAGTGAAGAAGAAACGGATAAGGTCGTAGAAGCGTATAAAAGTGGGGCTGGTAAAAAATCAGTAGAAGCGGACATCGCTTATGCAAATAAGAACAATGTGTCTGAAACATCTACTTTACTCGTGGATGGAGTAGGCTTTAAGGGAAGTCGTATCTCAGAACTTAATCGATTGGTTGAGAAATCAACCAATGAATAAACAGAAAGACGTCTAAATGAACTGTAACCCGAATAATGGACACTTATAAAAAAGTGACCCGTTATTCGGGTTCTTTCTGTTTCTAGAAATAAAACCCGTTTATAATGAAAAAAAGACAATGAACGGAGTGAGCGTATGAGTAATCGTCTATTCACTGAAGTCGAAATGGAACAACTTGAGAAGAACCCAAACGTGTTACGTGTGTCGCAGCGTACCATCACTTATCATCCTTCATTTAAACAGATGGCTATCTTAGAATATCAAAACGGCAAATTTCCGAGTCAAATCTTTGAGGAACATGGATTTGATGTAAACATGATTGGGAAAGACCAACCCAATCGTTCATTAAAAAGATGGCGTCAAACTTTTGAGAAGTATGGAAAAGAAGGATTAGAAGGGGAACGCAGAGGCAAAGGAAGTCCTGGTCGTCCCCCACAACGGGAACTTTCGACCGAAGAAAAACTTAAGAAAGCCGAAGCACGGATTAACTATTTAGAGGCTGAGAATGAATTCCTAAAAAAGCTAGACAAACTCGAAAGGCAGGCGTTGAAGAAGAAAAAATAGCTCCCCAAGAGGTCTATACACTTATCGAGCGCGTTATTGAAAAGTACTCATTAAAGAACATGATTTCCTATCTGTGTGCTTTTACCGGGGTGAGCCGAAGTGGTTATTATGCTTGGTTAAAATGTAGGACTAAAAGAGAATGGAAAAACACAAAAGATGAACAAGATGTCACATTAATTCGGACGATCTTTCAACAGGAGGATGAAAAAGTAGGCGCTCTTCAAATCAAAATGATTTTAGAGAATGATTACGAGGTCATTATGAATCATAAAAAAATTAGAAGGTTAATGAGAAAGTTTCACCTGGTGACGAAAATTAGAAGAGCGAATCCTTATAAGCGCATGATGAAAGCGACTCAGGAGCACCGGACATGTCCAAACCTACTCAACCGTCAATTCAAGCAGGAAAAGCCTAGGCTCGTCTTCTTAACGGACATTACCTATATTTATTATGGAAAGGGGCAAAAAGCTTATCTTTCTTGCGTAAAAGATAGTACAACAAATGAAATTGTCGCTCATCATGTCTCCACTTCACTCGGAATGAAAATGGTTTATCGGACTTTAGAAAAGCTCAAGCTCATTGAAGGTGGATTCCATCCAGAAGCCCTCATTCATTCGGATCAGGGTTTTCATTACACGCATCCTTATTTTCAACAGAAAGTAAGAGAGGCTGGCCTTCAACAATCTATGTCTAGAAAGGGAAACTGTTGGGATAACGCGCCAATGGAATCATTCTTTGGTCATTTTAAAGATCGTGTTAATCACAAAGCATGTAGGAAGTTGAAAGAATTGAAGAAGAAAGTAGATCATTATATCCAACGTTATAACCATCAAAGGTATCAATGGGGATTAAATAAAATGACCCCGGTACAATACCGAGGTCATTTACTAGCTGCATAGGTCCTTTTTATAAACTGTCCATATTATAGGTTACAGTTCAAAATGGCGTCTTTTTTTTATTAATCAAACGTTTGTTTAAGAGAAGTTAGGTTAATTAAACGTTTGATTAAGATCCTTCACGTAGAGTACCAAGAAATAAAAAGTGAGAGTGGAGGAGTGTTTGTTAGTCGCTATGAGGATGGAGATATACAAAAAGGTGGTGCTTTCATCCTTAGTTACTTGGAATTAAAAACTTTTTTTGAAATCGAAGTTAGGAAATGTTGAATGAGTGGTATAAGAATGTGAGTGGAATGAACGATGCAAAGGAGACCGCCAATGTGGATTAAACATGATTTTTTTAAGTATGTAACAGGCATTATATTATTATTAATCTGTTTTTTCTTTTTAACAGAATTAGATTTACTAAAACCAGTAAAAACCATTATTGGTACACTGTTTTATCCAGTGCTTATTGCTGGATTTTTGTATTATGCGATTAAGCCGGTTGTGAAATTAATTAAAAAAATTCCATTTATACCGGATCTTGCTGCCATACTCATCGTGTTTTTAGCGATTGCAGGTATCCTGTACGCAGGCTTTACTTTTCTGGCAACTCCCATTCAAAGTCAGGTATCAGAGTTTTCACAGGAGTTACCTGAGAAATTGAAAGAATCAGCGAAAGAAGCAGAGAAAATGATGGAGAAAAACGATGTACAGATGCTTTCTGTTGAAAATCTCCGACAAAAAGCAACGGGCTATTTAGGCAATCTAACACAAAATCTTGGTGATCATCTTATGCAGGTAGTGAGTACATTAACAAGTGCGACGACTGTTCTTGTCATTGTGCCTTTTGTCCTTTTCTATTTTCTTAAGGATGATCACAAATTAAAGCCTTTTTTGTTGAAGTTAATTCCGAATAAACATCAAGGGGAAGGAGAAAAGGTGCTTCATAACATTAATCAAACGTTATCGGCTTATATTACTGGACAAATCATTGTAGCTGTCGTTGATGGAATTTTAATATACGTTGCTTATTTAATCATTGGTCTGCCTTATGCCCTGATGCTATCCTTATTTGTTATGGTAACAGCAGTAGTGCCTTTCTTCGGGCCAATCATTGGTGTGATTCCAGCCCTTGTGGTCGCTTTAACACAAGAACCGATTTTAGCATTGTATGTCGTTATTGCCATGATCGTTGTTCAACAGTTAGAAGGAAACTTGGTCGCTCCTGTAGTATTAGGCAAAAGATTAAACGTTCACCCTTTAACCATTATTCTATTACTCATTGTAGCAGCAGCTTTATACGGTTTCATTGGAATGCTCATTGCCATTCCGCTATATTCAGTTATTAAGGTAATCGTTAAGAACCTCTATGAATTCTATCAAATAAGGCATCGATCTGAATT
This sequence comes from Bacillus sp. RAR_GA_16, assembly GCF_020165985.1. Taxonomy (GTDB): domain Bacteria; phylum Bacillota; class Bacilli; order Bacillales; family Guptibacillaceae; genus Guptibacillus. The sequence goes on along the minus strand of NZ_JAIUKZ010000015.1, from coordinate 563,447 downwards.
AACGGAATAACTGGAAATGCCCTTAGCTCGTTAACGAGCTAAGGGCATTTTATAGTAGATGATACATTAAACGATTGGCGCTCAAACCTACGGTTGTAGCAAATGGAGGTTATAGATAAATCTGTGCAAGGCGCTCATAAGAATTTTCTCGCTCGATAGGGTCGTGTAGGTTTGTCAGTACCATAAATTCTTCTGTTTGATAAAGCTCGGATAATTGATCGATTTTGTGTTTCACTGTAGACGGAGAACCGACGATCATCCGTTTTCGATTCGTCTTTACTCTCTCTCTTTCCGTAGCAGTATAACGATAATTCTTTGCTTCTTCAAGAGAAGGGACGCGACTATCGAGGCCTTTCTCAACACGTAAAAGCCATAGATCCTGACTTTGAGCAAGTTCTTCAGCATGTTCATCTGTTTCCCCACACACAACAAAAAGCGCAATGATGGCTGAAGGGGTTGAACTATAATAGGTTGGCTTAAATAATTCGTAGTATGTCTTTAACGTATTTACTCCGCGATCGGGCTTAATGAAGTGTCCAAAAACATACCCAATCCCTAACTCTGCTGCTTTTTTAGCGCTATTTTCTCCCATGCCTAGAAGCCAGAGGGAAGGCGGTGTGTTCGTTTGGGGTGCTGCTTTAATACCAGCATACTCGTGTCCACTAGGCATGGAATCAGTTAAATAGTGAGAAAGCTCTTTTAACTGACGGGGAAACTCATTTAAGCTTTTGTTTATGCCGTCTGTTAAAGCGAGTCTCGTTTTTGCGGTGCCTCCTGGAGACCGTCCTACACCGAGATCAATACGACCTGGGTAAAGGGCTTCTAATTGACGAAAGTTCTCTGCTACTTTAAAAGGACTGTATTGGGGTAGTAGGACCCCTCCAGAACCTACTTTCATTCGGTTTGTTGAAGCCGCGATATGGGCAATCATAATCTCTGGCGCAGTACTAGCAAGTCCTTTTGTACTATGGTGTTCTGCAAACCAGTAACGCTTATATCCTAGTTCTTCTGCTAAAATAGCAAGGTTTCGTGTCTTTTCAAGCGTTGTATATGAATCGCTTCCTGAGGGAATGGGAGCTTGATCAAGAATACTTAAGTTTATCAATCGTCCTGCATCTCCTTCTGTTCTCTTTGTTAGTATAAGCCATTTAATCCTATCCTAACGCTTTAAATAAGGTAGGTATAGTGAGACGCCTTCTTCTTCCCATACTTGCATCCTAACCTTACGATAGCCATAATAAAGGATAGAAAATGTGTAGGAGAGAGTGAAAAAGTAGTGATTAACAAAAAGATTGAGATAAATGGAGACCAAAATTATACGCGTATATACCTCATTCGCCATGGTGAAAGTGAATGGAATGCAGCAGGAGACCTCTATTGTGGGAGAACGGATATTGGCCTTTCTAAAGAAGGCATCGCCCAAGCGAAGAATGCAGGCGATTTTCTTAGTTCGGTGGCATTTGACCGAGCATATGCTTCCCCATTGATTCGAGCACGTAATACAGCTGAACTTATTTTAGGAGAACGAAACTTACCGATTCAACTAGACGAACGGAATCTATGAAGGGGATTTTGGCGAATGGGAAGGACGGTCAAAAGCCGAGTTTATAAAAGAAGATCCAGATTCATGGGAGAATTGGATGGCGAATCCCTGGGAAACAAGAGCTGGCAGAACGGGTGAAACTGCTCGTGAAATGTATGAGAGAGCATCTTCTTTCTTTAAGGAAGTTAGTGACAAACACCCCGGTGAAACTGTACTTGTTGTCGCTCATAACAACACCATTCGCTTCTTCCTTGCAGGTATATTAGGGATGCCTTTTTCAAATTATCGTCGCATCTTTCAAGATAATACAGGGATCAATATTCTCGACGTGGACGGCGATGATATTCTCATACGCAGTCTAAATCTTAATGCCCATTTAAATGATTGAATAAAAAAAAGCGGTGCAGCACCGCTTTTTTTTATTCATAAAGTTCTGTGTATGACTTTTTGACGACGCTACTTAAAGCGATTAGAGCAATGACGTTCGGTAAAACCATAAATGCGTTAAATGTATCGGCGAGCTGCCATACGAATGGAACGTTTAAGATGGTACCAAGGACGATGAAAACAAGAACAGCGGCACGGTAATAGGGCACGCTTTTTTCACCAAATAAATAGTTCACATTTGTTTCGCCAAAGTAAGCCCATCCTAAAATGGTTGTGAAACTAAAGAACAAGAGACTGAAGGCGATAAAGTAGACACCAAAGCCTCCAAGGCCACTCGTAAAACTTGCCTGAGTTAATTCAATCCCAGTTAAATTGGAACTTGCGCCGTCTGTAACGAGAATAACGAGGGCTGTAACGGTACAAATAATCACGGTATCGATGAGAACACCGACCATGGCTACAAACCCTTGCTGCGCAGGGTGTTTGACTTCTGCCACAGCGTGAGCGTGAGGTGTTGACCCCATCCCTGCTTCATTTGAGAATAATCCTCTTGCAACCCCATAACGAATCGCTTCTTTAATTGAAGCACCAAGTACTCCGCCTCCAGCGGATTCAGGAGTAAAAGCTGATTCAACGATAAGAGATAGCGCTGGAAGCACTTGATCGAACTGTAGGATAAGAATGATCAGCGCTCCAATAATATAAAGTAACGCCATAATGGGAACAACATTACCTGCAAATCGGGCGATACGATTGATGCCACCGAATAGGATCAAACTAATTAATATCGCGACGGCGAAACCGATCACAAGCGGTGGGATTTCAAAGGCGGTTTGAAACGCTTCTGCTATTGAATTGGATTGCACCATATTCCCGACAAATCCAAGCGCACAAATAATGGCAATGGCAAAAAAGGCGGCTAATTTTTTACTACCTAAACCATCACGGATATAGTAAGCAGGTCCGCCTTTAACGACCCCATTTTCTTTCACACGAAATTTCTGGGCTAGAACAGCTTCCGCAAAGATCGTGGCCATACCAAGAAAGGAAGAAATCCACATCCAAAAAATCGCTCCTGGTCCACCTGCTGCAATAGCAGTGGCGACCCCGGCTAAGTTTCCTGTTCCAACTTGAGCCGCAATGGCCGTCGAGAGTGCTTGATAAGATGAAATACCGTTTTGTTTCTTTTTTGAAAAAAGAGGGCCAAATGTTTGGCGAAATCCTTCTTTTAATCCTGTAAACTGGATAAAACCGAGACGTATTGTGAAAAATAGTCCAGTTCCAAGGAGTAGAGATATCATAATGGGTCCCCAGAGTACCGCATTAATTGCTTCGATTGCTTGCACTGTCGTCAACTCACTCTCATGAAAAAATAAGATTCTCCAATGATAGCTTATTTTTTCACTATACTTCAACCCATTAAATCGCTATGGTAAGCATTTCCTTAGTAATTTGTTTGAGATTGAAGTTGTTTTTCTGCTTTTTTCTGTTTTTGAATCCATTGATAGAAGAACAAAATCCCTATCACAAAGATGCCAAGAATCATATAAAGATTCGCGTATCCTATTGTGGTAACGACAATGCCGAGTACAAACGAGCCAGATGCAATGCCTGTATCAAAAAAGGTGAAAAATGTAGCGGTTGCGTGCGCACTTCTAGATTCAGGTGCTGCTTGTATTGCAAGTGTCTGAAAGCTTGGAACAATCGAACCATACCCTAATCCGATTAACCCACCAGCAAATAGTAACATCCATGACTCAGTCGTTAAGCTAAGCATAACGAGTCCAAGTGCAAATAGAACAAATGCAGGAAGAATAACTGTATTTGGGCCTCTTACATCAAACATTCTTCCGGTAAATGGTCTCGAGACGAGCATGGCTACAGCGAATACGGCGAAAAAGAACCCCGCTGCTTCAAGAAGACCGATTGATTTTGCATAAAGTGAGATAAACGAAATGACGCTTGCATATGAAAAAGCGACGAAGAGACCAACAATTGCAATCGGAAAAGATTTTTTCTCAAAAAGATCATGAAATGTTAATGAATGACGAGGTGCAGGTGCACTATTCTCAATTGTCTTCACCCCAAGCGTACATAAAACTCCTATCGTCATGATTCCGCTGAGTACAAGGAAAATGGCAGTATAGGAGACGTATTGAAGAAGTGTAAGGGCGATAAATGGACCTGTTACAACTGCTAGATTCATAGACATCGCAAAGTATCCTAGCCCTTCCCCTCGTCGTTCGCGAGGAATCGTATCTGCTGCAATTCCACCAGCCGCAGTTGTCACAATACTAAACCATACTCCATGAAAGAAACGAAGAAGGAGTAACGCAACATAGTGATCGACTAATGGATATAAAAAGGATGCCGCTGCAAATAAGGCTGCGCTTGCGACAAGCATTTTCTTTTTCCCAAAACGGTCAATTAATCTACCAGAAAAGGGACGGACGATAATGGCAGATAGCAAGAAGATGGTAATGATAAGCCCAGCTTGCGATTCGCTTCCTCCCATTTCTTCAGTTACATAGATCGGAAGTAGAGTTAGAAGCGCATAGAATACGATGAAGATAAATAGATTACTAATCGAGATATTTAAAAAGCTTTTTGTCCATATAGGCTGTTTAATAGGCATGTGATTGTTCTCCTTTCTTTGCGCCAATTCGTTTTAAAAGAGAATAAAATTCCGTCTGTTCTTCGGAAGAAAGTTGCGAGAGAAGGGACTCTTCTAGTTTGTGAATGGATTCTTTGATGACAGGGAGGAGCTCCTCTGCTTCCTGAGTCAGTTCAACAATTCGTTCTCGTTTGTCAGAACCTTCTATTCTCTTAATCCAGTTACTTTTCTCCATTCTTACAAGCGTGCGTGTCGTTGTTGGTGCTTCAACATTGAGATATTTCCATATATCCGTTTGCTTCATCGGACCGAATTGATCGAGACAGTATAAAATGGTCCATTGAGAGCTATAAAGGTGGTACTGCTTAAGTAATTCATTTACTTCTTTTGTGATAAGGCGCACTTGCTGATGTAAGTTGTGAAAAATATCGCTTGTTGAAATCATGGATCCTCCAAAAAGTATTCATTTTATTTACCTGGGTAAATAATCACATGAGATACAGTTTATCGATATTCTTAGCGGTTGTAAAGAAAAGGAGCTTAAAGAAAAAAAGACCTTTAAGGCCTTTTCTAATCAAGTTCATCCTGTAGGTTTGTGAGTGGTTGATCAGCAGGGCCTTCGATAACTCCACCATCAATATGAAAGCGGGAACCATGACATGGGCAGTCCCAAGTGCGATCTTCATCATTCCATTTCACTTCGCAATATAAATGGGTACATGTTGTATCCACTACATGCAGCTTTCCTTCAGAATCTTTATAAGCGCCAGCTTTTTTTCCATTAACTCGAACGATTGCGGCTTCATCATTTCCAAGTTCTGAAATTTGCTTGGTAAACGATAACTTTCCTTTCACAAATTCGCTTGCAACATTTGCATTTTGGACGAGAAAGGTTTTAATGCTTGGGTCGGCATGGAAGCGCGATGGAGAAAACAGATCCACGTATGGATTGTCTTTATCCAATAAGTAGTCTTGAAATAGCAAAGCAGCAGCTGTACCGTTCGTCATTCCCCATTTATGAAAACCAGTAGCAATTAAAATGTTCGGTTCATTTTTTGTGACAGGACCGATATAAGGAAGCTTATCGAGCGTAAAGAGATCTTGAGCTGACCACCTATATCGTACCTCTGTTAATCCAAATGTCTCTTCACCAAAAAACTTAAGCGATTTATAGTGATCGGTTATTTGATCACCTTGTCCTGCCTTATGACTTTCACCACCAATTAACACGAGGTTTTCTCCATTGAGGTCATAGCTTCGAAGTGAACGTTTTGGCATATCAGCACTTAGATACATTCCACCTGGAAAAGCATCTTTGGTTTTGGCGGCAATGACATAAGATCTTTCTGCATACATTCGAGAAAAATAAAGTGCATTTCCATCATAAAAAGGAAAATGGGTACAAGCAATCACCGTCTCACAAGAGATCCTCGCTCCATTTTTTGTTACGACAATGGGGTTTACTCCTTTCTCTATGTCAACGGCAATGGTTTGCTCATACACTTGTCCTTGCTGTTCTTTTATTTTTTTTATGAGATGGGAGAGATACTTTACGGGGTTAAAATGAGCCTGTTTTTTCATTGAAATGGCTCCCTTAATAGAAAGATCGATCGGAAGCTGATTAAGGAACTCGCCGTCAATGCCTAATTTATGATAGGCATTCATCTCATTCGTTAGTTTACGTGCATAGTTATCCGTAGTCGCATAGAGGTATGCGTTATCCTCTTTGAACGAGCACTGAATGGAGTACTGATCGATTGTTTGGCGGATAAAGTGAAGAGCTTCAGTGTTTGCCTCATAATATTGCTTCGCTTTTTCCTTGCCAAAATGATTTAGTAATTCATCATAAATCATGTCATGTTGTGCAGTAATTTTTGCTGTTGTATGGCCTGTGGTGCCATTTAGTAGTCGATCTGCCTCAAGAAGAACAACTTTCTTTCCGGCTTTCGATAGGAGATAGGCGGTGGTTATCCCGGTAATTCCGCCCCCAACAATGACAACTTCTGTTGAGATGGATTCGGTTAGAGATGGATAGGTTTCAAGTGACACATTTTCCTTCCAAATGGGTTCAGGATGATTAGGCCACGTACGGTTAACGTTCAATTTTACTCCCCCTTATGTATGGTCATTCGCCTATTTTTACCTTGTTTCATGTTTTTCATGCATCGGATTTGTGATGAAGGAAGGAGGGCATTAGCCCTATTTTTATAAATTTTGGAAATGGTACACAATTTTCTTGTCGGAGTCATGAAACTAAATTATGATGAAGATATTTAATCGTTTCGACATGATTCACTCTTATGCGGGAGGCATTAATTTGGAAAAATATAAGAAAAAGTTTGTTTCGAATATGAAAGAAAAATACGATGAAATTAATTTTAAAAATGAGAGTCTCACAGAAAAAGAATTGTACAAGTTTCTACATACATTTAAAGGTACTGCTGGCACAGTTGGGTATCAGGTCTCGGCAGAGAAGGCTGAAACCTTACTCTCTAAGCTTAATCTTGAAAGTGAGCGGATGATGACAAAAGAAGAAACGATCCAAATGCTAGATAACGTGATGGATGAGGTGCTTGAAGCGGCCATTGAAAATGATGGGAAAGAAGAAGCAGATATTCAAAAGATGATTATGCTCATTCATCCAAACCCAATGGTATTAATTGAACGGAAAGCTCACTTGGAGAAGGAAGGCTATATTGTTTTTGCGGCACTTGATCTTAAGAAGGCACAGGCCGCCTTATACGATATGCATCCTGATTGTATCATCATCGATTACGATCTAATTAAAACGGACTCTACTGATATTGCGAAAGAAGTAAGGGAGAAGGCGGAGTTGCAGTTCATTCCATTCATTATGACAGATTCAACAAGTATCGTTGAAAATCGGTTGAATGGATATCGGTTTGGCGCCGATGATTTCTTGGATCAAGAAGTGTCTTCAGAAGAATATCTCCTCAGGATCAATCGGAAAATTTCTAAGCGAAAAACGATTGTGCATTCTGTTTTAACTGATGAATTAACCGGTGCTTATAATCGTAAATACCTTGATAGCCAGCTGAATTATATGCGCTATGATATCGTGCGGAACGGTGAGAAAGCATCACTTGCTATTTTTGATATTGATCATTTTAAATCGATTAACGACAGATTTGGTCACTTAATTGGCGATCAGGTCCTTAGAAAATTATCTCAGTATATTATCGATGAGAAGAGGCGTACAGATACCCTCATTCGATATGGCGGTGAAGAATTTGTATTGATTTTACCTGATACGACATCTAAGCAGGCTGATCAATTTCTTCAACGTTTGCTCAGCGGATTTCGATCAAAAGTATTTCGAGTAAAGGAAGAAACATTCTCCGTGACATTTTCAGGGGGAATTGTTGACATTGATGGTTCTTCTACGAATAAAAAGTTATTGAATCAAGCTGATGAAGCACTCTATCGTGCAAAGGCGAGTGGGCGTAATCAAGTAATTATCTATGAGAATAACCATACAGATTTAAAGCCTGTTAAAACAATCCGAATCGCTGTAGTGGATGATGATGAAATTATTCGTACATTACTAACTTCGAAACTCCAACAGTTTCAACCCGAGGAAAACTATGAAATCGAAGTGAAAAGCTATCGTGAAGGTGAAAGCTTCTTTGAAGACCCCTGGCATAAAGCAGGCTCGTCTTGTCTTGTTTTGCTCGATGGAATCATGCCAAGGATGGATGGCGTAGAGGTATTGCGGAAGTTACGAAAAGAAAACAATCAGAGCAAATATACGGTCATGATGCTCACAGGGCGTAAATCAGAAAAAGATATTGTTAAAGCTCTAGAGCTTGGTGCCGATGATTATATTACAAAGCCATTTAGTATGGGTGAACTAGAAGCTAGAATTAAAAGATTAATTCAGAAGATGCTTTAATCGAAAGAATGAGGCGATAAGAGAGAATGAGTGTCATTTTCGTAATTTTTCAAGTGTTCCTGATCCTTTTTGTCATATTAACGGTTCTCTTTCTTTTTCTAATTGGTCAAAAAATGCGAGCGAACCAATTCGAAAGGAAGAAAAGTGAATGGAAAAAGTATTATCTCGATCAAATTTCACGGTCAATTCAAGAAAATGAAGAGTTGCATCTGCCAGAAAATCCTCCAATGATAGAAGCTTTTGAGGAAGTCATGACGCGTTATTATTCTTTAACGAAAGCGGAGCTTAATGCTGCAGATCAAATGAATCAATTGGTTGAAAAGACATTGCTTGATCATTATAGAAGTAGACTTTACCATCATCGCTGGAGTATACGGATGAATACGCTACATCGCATTGAAAAACTACGTATGGTCTCTCTAGTAGATGAATGTGTCAATTTATTAGATTCTAAACGAACAAGTGAATTGGAAGTTATACAAGTTTTGCGTATTCTCGCCAATTTGCAGGATGAGCGGCTTTATTCAATTCTATTAAATGAGAAAAATGAATTTCCGAATTTTTATTACCTTGATTTGTTTCGCCGTTTAGATGACGTTCATTTGGATTCTTTTATTCATACAATTAACAGCTTTCCACAATGGATTCAGTTTGCGTTAATCGAAGTAATGGGGGAGCGTGGGGAGTACAAATACTTGCCGGTGATTGAATCTTATGTCGCTTCGAATGATACAGAATTTCGCATCCGCGCGCTTAAAGCGCTTGTCAAGGTTGGTTACGTAACGGATGCCATGCAAATCAAAGCTTCGCTTCATGCATCAAGCTGGCAAGAGAGAATGATGGCTGCTAAATTGATCAAGCCTTTGAGAGACTACCGTTTCAGAGATGATTTGCTAAACCTTCTTACTGATGAAAGCTGGTGGGTGAGAACGACTGCAGCAGAGTCACTGCTCGCTCAGCAAAACGGTCGAACAATGTTAGAAGATGTTGCAGCTACTCACATCGATCCGTTTGCACGTGACATCGCAAAAGAATGGCTAGTCAGAGGAGGAACAAATCATGTCTATCGCTAACGTCTTTTCCACCATGCTACTCATTTTCACTGTTTTTGTAGCGGTGTATATGGTCGGTATTATTTTGTTTTATCTGATCCTTTTCATTATATCTGCTATACAACTGAGAAGGGAATACAAACTTGACCAGTATGAACCTTATGAAGAACTGTCGCAATCATCATTCACAAGACCGGTATCCATTCTAGTACCAGCCTATAACGAGGAGGCTGGCATTGTGCCGAGCGTGCGCTCACTTCTCAGCGTTAATTATCCAGAATACGAAGTAGTTGTCATTAATGATGGATCAAAGGATCAGACATTAGAAGCTGTAGTCGAGGCTTTTGAAATGGTCAAGGTAGAGAAAGTGATTCGAAAACAAATTCAGTCAAATGAGATACTTGCCGTCTACCAATCGACGATATATGAGAATTTATTTGCCATTGATAAAGTAAATGGTGGTAAAGCAGATGCCCTGAATGCAGGAATAAATGTCGCTCATTACCCCTATTTTTGCTCGCTTGATGGTGATTCTATTATCGAACGAGATGCCTTTGCGAAAGTGATGAAACCGATCATTGATTCGAAAGAAGAAATTGTCGCAGTCGGAGGAAGTGTGCGAATCGCAAATGGGTGTACCATTGAGCGAGGCGAAGTGATGAAGGTGGAATTATCAAAAACGCCACTTGTTGTTATGCAGGTGATTGAATATTTTCGAGCGTTCCTTATGGGTAGAATTGGTCTCTCTAGACATAATCTCTTATTAATTATTTCTGGAGCATTCGGCGTGTTTCATCGAGAGAGTGTTGTAAAAGTAAATGGTTATCGAACAAACACTGTGGGAGAAGATATGGACCTTGTCGTTCGACTTCATAAACTAATTAAAGAAGAAAAATCAGGAAAGAGAATTGTGTATGTTCCTGATCCGGTCTGTTGGACGGAAGCACCAGAATCTTCGAAGATTTTGAGAAGACAGCGAAGTCGTTGGCATAGGGGATTATTTGAAAGTCTCTGGCATAATAAGCGGATGTTATGTAACCCCAAGTATGGTCTTGTCGGGATCGTTTCGATGCCATACTTTTTCATTGTAGAGTTTTTAGGTCCTGTTATTGAATTGCTTGGTTATATCATTATGATTCTTTCCCCTTTTGTGGGTGGGATCTATACGTCTTTTGCAGTGCTTTTATTTCTGCTCGCGGTTATTTATGGCTCTCTCTTATCAATGAGTGCTGTCCTTTTAGAAGAGTGGAGTTTAAGAAGATACACAAAAGTACAAGATTTAGTGCGCCTTTATTTTTACTCACTTTCTGAAGCATTCTGGTTTAGGCCGCTAACCGTATTTTGGAGAGTGGAAGGCATCATTCAGCTTATTCGAAGAAACAACAGCTGGGGCGAAATGAGCAGAAAAGGGGTTTCAAAATAGTGAGTCAGATAAATCGTAGAACCGTCGTAGGTTTATTAGTTGGATTACTCGCATTAGCGCTCATTCTGTTATTCCCGGTTTTCCTTTGGTATATGGAGGATCAATCCACCAGTGACATTGCAATCATTGATAAAACGATTCCCGATGAAACGTACCGTGAACACAAGGGACTTACGTGGATTTTGAATTATAAGAAGTGGATGAAGCAGGATGATACACCGTACAACGCTTCAGAAGATTATATAGGGTTTCATCCTGAGGGTGAAAAACAATATAACATTGATTCTTTTCCTGATTCGTTAGTAGGAAAGGATCTCATCTATTTAGCAGACTCCTATGGCGTATATGAAGACGATTGGTATGGAAAAGAATCCAAAGGGGATCGTTCTGAAATCATTTATGGAGGAATGACTCAAGAAGAAGTAAGTGTCATTTCAGAAGCTGTTCAGAGGGGTTCAACCTTTATTGCTGAATTTAATGCGTTTGGGAGTCCAACAGATGAAAAGGCACGGCAGGGGTTGTATTCTACTTTGAATCTTGAATGGTCAGGTTGGATTGGACGATATTTTGATGATCTTTCCGTGGATGGGGAAGTCCCTGGATGGGCCATTAAAAATTACGAAAAACAGTATAATAAGGAATGGAATTTTTCGAAGCAAGGACTTCTTTTCGTGAATGAAGATGATTCCATTATTGTTATTGAGAAAGATGAAATTGGAGAGCAAACAGTACAATTTTCATTTAATGAAAATGGACAGAAGTGGTTGGGGGGTTCTCTCATTAAAAAAGCCATGTCTTATCACTATTGGTTTGACATCGTGGAACCAGTCGACAAAGACGAAGTTCTGGCAAACTACGCAATAGATGTAAGTCCGGAAGCGGAAGAATTATTGAAAGAGTCTGGGATTCCTCTCTCTTTTCCAGCAGTTATGAGGCATAATCATTCTTACTATTTCGCAGGAGATTACGCCGATCATGATGGGGATTTGAACGTTTATCAATACAAGTGGTTACCAGCGATTAATCGTTTATTGACAACAGGTGATAATGAAACGCTTGAAGCGTTCTACTGGAAAGTCTACATGCCAATGATGGAAACGATCCTTCAAAATCTTGAAAACGCTGAGGAAAATGAAGTTAGTCATGTGAACATCCCAACTGTACAGGGTGTAAAAGTGGCCGGTCGCGTCGGCGAAGATAACATCCAAGTGTTTCAGGACGGAGGATGGGAAGACTTCTTAATAAAAGGCGTCAATATGGGAATCTCTAAGCCGGGTTATTTTCCGGGGGAGGCAGCGATAACAAAATCAGAATACAAACGCTGGTTCGACCAAATTTCTGAAATGAATGCAAATGCTATTCGGATCTATACCATTCATCCTCCAGCTTTTTATGAAGCGTTATTAGAGCATAATCAAGAAGCAGAGAAGCCGCTTTATTTGTTTCATGGAGTGTGGGTAGAAGAGGAGCCGTTGCTTGAGACGAAGGATGCATTTGCGAAAGAAAATGAGCAGCTTCTTGAAAAGGCAATGAAGGACACCGTTGATCTTATTCATGGGAATGCAACAATTAAAGAGAAGGTGGGACATGCTGGTGGACGATATACAGCAGATGTGTCGCCGTACGTACTTGGTTGGGTTCTCGGAATTGAATGGGATCCAGAGGTTGTCGTTGCTACGAATGAAAAGCATAGCGAGATGAAGCAATACAAAGGTAGTTATCTCAATACGAAAGACGCAAGTCCTTTTGAGATATGGGTAGCCAACATGATGGATGATACGGTTCGTTATGAAATGGAGAATTACAACTATCAAAGACCGGTGAGCTTTACAAACTGGGTGACTACTGATTTATTACGTCATCCTGCTGAACCGTCTGAAGAAGAAGATATGGTTTCAGTTGATCCTAATGTCATTGAGTTGAAGGATAACTATTATGCTGGTCAATTTGCTTCCTATCATATTTATCCTTACTATCCAGACTTCTTAAACTATGAAGAAGAATACGTGAATTATGTTGATCAACATGGTAACAAAAACAACTATGCAGGATATTTAAATGCGCTTAGAAAAGTGCATAAAATGCCTGTACTTGTTGCTGAGTTTGGAGTTCCGGCCTCCAGGGGGATGACACACCGCAATGTCTACGGTATGAACCAGGGAGGGAATTCTGAAGAAAAGCAGGGAGAGATCGATGCCAGGTTGTTTGAGAATATTGTTTCTGAAAATTACGCAGGTGGAATGGTGTTTTCCTGGCAGGATGAATGGTTTAAACGAACGTGGAACACAATGGATTTTGATAATGAGGATCGTCGACCATTTTGGTCAAATGATCAAACAAATGAACAGCAATTTGGTTTGTTGAGTTTTGATCCTGGTAAACAGTTGAAAATAAAGATAGACGGAGATCTAGAAGATTGGAAAAATGAAAAGCCTTTATTTGAATCAAAGAATAAAGATCAAAATCTTCAACGTTCCTTTATGACAAGTGATGAAAAGTACATTTACTTTAGATTAGACTATCAAACGATGTCAGTAGAACAGCTTGAAAAGGATAAAACAATGTTGTTGTTCGATACGATTAACGGGCAGGGAAGCAAGGAACTCTCCGAAGATCCAAAATTGACGACCTCCTCAGGAATTGATTTTATCCTTAACCTTACTGGAAAAGAAACTTCACGACTTACTGTGCAAAGTTACTATGATTCATTCTATTACCAGTACGCAAAAGACCTTGGCTTAATTGAGGAAAAAAGCTATGCGAGTAAAGAGGATAACAATGTGTTTCATCCGATACGCTTAGCCTTGAACAAGAAATTAACAATTCCGAGCACCAACGAGACACTTCCATTTGATGATTATGAAACAGGGATCCTAACCTATGGGAATGGAAATCCAGAGAGTGAGGATTACAATTCCCTTTCAGATTTTATTGTGAAAGGAAATTCGATCGAAATCCGTTTACCATGGGCTTTATTCCATGTAAAAGATCCTAGTGAAAAAGAAATTATGGGGGATATGTGGAAAGAGGGTCTAAAAGCTTCAAAGAAAGTTGATCGTTTTAAGGTTGGCGTGGTCATGTACGAGGGAGAGGATGTAAATCTTTCGCTCACGTCTATTAATGAAACAAGACCAGCTACTAAAAATGGACAGTTAGACGAGTTTTATGAATTTACTTGGGACAAATGGAGAGAACCGAATTACCATGAAAGATTAAAACAATCTTACTATATTATGCAAGAAGAGTTTAGCCGATATAAGGAATAGAGGGTCTCCCCCTCTATTCTTATTTCAATTAATTGAAAAGGGTGAATTTCATGGCTCCAAAGTTGTTAGTCGCAGAAGATGAAGAAATTCTACGAATGTTAATCGTTGATACGCTTGAAGATGATGACTATGAAATTGATGAGGCGGAAGATGGTGCGGAAGCACTTAGTTATATTGATGCGAATGAGTATGATCTTGTCCTACTTGATTATATGATGCCTGAAATGACTGGACTTGAAGTGATTAAAAAGGTCCGGGAGCAGGGAAACCATGATGTGAAAATTATGATGCTCACTGCAAAAGCTCAAAAGAAAGATGAAGAGATTGCAAGAGAAGCAGGTGCGGACTATTTTATTTCCAAACCGTTTAGCCCCGTAGAACTTGCGAACGTGGTAGAGGATATTTTAGGTGAATAGAGGGTGGAAAAGTAGTTTATCGCGACAGTTTATCTGGTTTATGAGTGGGTTTTTGTTTCTGATTTTAGTTGCGGCAGCTGGGTTGGGACTGTATAGTCAGTCAATTGAAGCAGAGTATGAAAAGAAAGTGATTGATCTTCGACAAAAACAACAATATGCCGTTGCGCTAGAAGATAGTTTAAACGACATGTTTTTCGAGGCGCGTGGGTATTTAGGGTTTCGAATCGACGAACCCTTTTTAACAAATTATGAGGATCAGAAAAATTCAATTGTCGATGAAATCAACCAGCTTGAACCAGAGCTAGAAACCAAAGAAGAGAGAGCTTATATCACAAATCTAAAGAACGAGTTAATCAATTACTATAAATTGTTTGAAAAAGCGAAAGTAAATGTAGCTTCTGATAATACAGAAGGATTGCGAGGTCTTTCAAAAGATGAAGGTGGAAGTGATTTGGTCTATGACTTAAGAGATCAAACGAGAGAGCTTGTTTCTAATATAGAGAACGAAATTTATACAACTGAGCAAAACCTGATCAATCGCTTATCAAATCTCCAGGTAGTGTTCGTTTCATTTGTTATCTTCTTACTTTTAATAGCAACAATTCTTGCTGGTATTATGGCTAGGCGTATTGGAAAACCACTTCAAGAATTGGCGTTAGCCTCCAGTCAAGTCGCATCAGGTGAAAGTGAAGGGAATTTGGAAGTTCCGCATCTTAGAAGGTCAGATGAACTTGGAGAACTCGCTCGATCTTTTCATTT
Organism: Bacillus sp. RAR_GA_16; assembly: GCF_020165985.1. Classification (GTDB taxonomy): domain Bacteria; phylum Bacillota; class Bacilli; order Bacillales; family Guptibacillaceae; genus Guptibacillus. Next base: position 548,074 of record NZ_JAIUKZ010000015.1, on the reverse strand, counting down.
AATGGTTAAGAACATCAAACAAAATGAGAAAGCACTTATTTCGTCAAATGAAGCATTGATCGAGCAAAGCGAAGAGCTGAAAGGGAGTAAATTCACGCTTGAACAGAATGTGAAAGCGATGAACGTTCAAAAGAAGGTGCTGGAACATCGAAACGAATTAAATCGGTCGCTTGCGTCTACCTTAACGAAAAATGAACTACTACAAAGCATCATTACAAATATGATTCATATCCTTAACTCAGATAAAGGCATCATCGTCATGTTAAATCAAGGGAAGGATTACGCATCCCTTGGCGTTAGTCAGGAGAAAGTTCATGAGTGGATCGATCATCTAGTAGATGGACCAGGCGTAAAAGCGATTGAACAAAAAAAGTTCCACATTGTTCAAAGAGCCGCTTCGATTGGGGAAGCTGGTTATCATGATGGCAAGAGCGCTTCATATGATCTTTACATTCCGATCCTTTCCGATAATGAAGCCGTTGCGTTGCTCTGTATTACAAGAATCGGTGAGGAATTTACGACTGAAGAAGTAACGGAACTATCTGATTTATCGCGTCAAATTTCTCTCGCTCTCGATAAGCTCCGTTTGTATGAGACGACAGAAAATGAGCGACAGGTAAATAGAGAAATCTTAAATACGATACGTGAAGGCATTCAGCTTGTTGACAGAGAAGGGACCACGCGTGCTGTTAATGACCAGATGTGTTCGATGTTGGATGCATGTTTTCCTGATGGTGCGAATGAAAAACCTTTTGTTGAGTGGAGTTCAAAGTTTCTATTGCAAGTTGATGTAGAGGATCGTCTCAATGTGAACGCATATATTCACGATGTAATCACTGGGGTAAAGCCTAAACAAAGTGAACTGATTTATCAAACGAATACGGAACCCTCTCTCTACATTCAAATGTACTATGAGCATCTTTATAACGGTGAGAAATTCATTGGTTCCATTTTCGTTCATCGAGATATAACACGGGAACATGAAGTGGATGAAATGAAAAACGAGTTTGTGAGTACCGTTAGCCATGAATTACGAACACCCCTTTCTAGTGTTCTTGGCTTTACAGAGCTTATGCTTTCAAAAGAGTTAAAACCTGAAAAACAAAAAAAATATTTGAATACAATTTATAAAGAAGCAAAACGGTTAACTTCATTGATTAATGATTTCCTTGATATTCAGCGAATGGAAGCGGGCAAACAAAACTACGACAAAACACGTATTAATGTGAAAGTACTTGTAGAAGAGGTGCTTGATAGTTATCGGGATCATTCTAGGCTTCACTCCTTTGTCGTTGAAGATCTCGCCGTTCATCATGAGATTATTGGTGATGCAGATAAAATCAAACAGGTTTTCAATAATTTTGTCAGCAATGCCGTTAAATATTCCCCAGAAGGTGGGACGGTCTTAACGAGATTTAGAGTAGAGAAGAGCCATCTTTACGTCGATATTAAAGATGAAGGCCTTGGAATTCCACAGGATGCTTTATCAAAACTTTTTACTAAATTTTATCGCGTTGATAATTCAGATCGTCGTCAAATTGGTGGAACAGGCCTGGGTCTGGCGATATCAAAAGAGATTATGACTGCTCATAACGGTGACGTCCTGGTTACCTCAGAATTAGGAGAAGGAAGCACATTTACTCTCGTTTTTCCTCTTGAAATAGAAGAGCAGCCGCTAAAATCAGGTGAATTAGTAGACGGCGGCGTGCTAATCGTAGAAGATGATGATAGTCTTGCGCTCTTACTTATGGAAGAAATTACGGAGAGTGGATTTACTGCGCATCATTGCCGAAGTGGCGAATCTGCGATTGAATTACTAGAGCAAACGACGCCAAAAGGAATCGTACTTGATATTATGTTAGATGGGCGAATGAGCGGCTGGGATGTCCTAAAGGCAGTAAAGGAAACAGAGCGGACAAAAAATATTCCGATCTTTGTCTCAACTGTTAGTGAAGAGAAGCAGCGAGGATTTGATTTAGGAGCGAAAGACTACCTCATTAAACCGTATCCTCCTCAAAATTTAACAAAGTCATTGATTAAATCTCTTAAGAACGAGAATAACAACGGAAAGATTCTCATACCTGATTATTCGATTGAAGAAAATGAAAAAGGCTTATCCGATTAATCGGATAAACCTTTTTTTCTATACGAGTTTCGTTGTCCAATCTTCACAATTCCACACATCGGTTGCAATATCTTGATAAAACTCTGGTTCGTGAGAGATGAGAATAATGCTTCCTTTGTATTCATTTAAGGCCCTTTTTAGTTCGGCTTTTGCCTCAACATCAAGGTGGTTTGTTGGCTCATCAAATACAAGTAAGTTTGATTCTGTATTCATTAATTTACAAAGTCTAAGCTTTGCTTTTTCACCACCGCTTAGTACATCGACCTTACTTTCGATATGCTTCGTCGTTAAACCGCATTTCGATAAAGCAGCGCGAATTTGCGCCTGGCTGTAGTGTGGGAACTCTCGCCACATTTCTTCAATACAAGTGTTTGATGTTCTTGTTTTGATTTCTTGCTCGAAATAACCAGTATATAAATAATCACCAAGCTCTACTGAACCGTCAATTGGTTTGATTTCACCAAGAATACTGCGAAGAAGCGTCGTTTTCCCAATACCGTTTGCCCCCATGAGCGCAATTTTTTGACCTCTTTCCATTGAAAGGTTTAACGGTCTGGATAATGGCTCATCGTAACCAATTACAAGATCCTTTGTTTCAAAAATTAGCTTGCCAGAAGCACGAGCTTGTTTGAAATGAAATTCTGGTTTTGGCTTTTCTTTTGCAATCTCGATCACATCCATTTTATCAAGCTTTTTTTGTCTGGACATGGCCATATTACGTGTGGCAACGCGTGCTTTGTTACGCGCAACAAAGTCCTTGAGCTGAGAGATTTCTTGTTGCTGTTTCTTAAATGCCGCTTCGACTTGTTGCTTCTTCACTTCGTATACAGATAAGAAGTTATCATAGTCACCAACATATCTTGTTAATTCTTGATTTTCCATGTGGTAAATTAAATTAATGACGCTATTCAAGAAAGGAATATCATGCGAAATGAGAATAAACGCATTTTCATATTCTTGTAAATAACGGCGAAGCCAAACGATATGTTGCTCATCGAGATAGTTAGTTGGCTCATCGAGAAGGAGAATATCTGGTTTTTCGAGAAGTAGTTTTGCAAGCAGAACCTTTGTACGCTGCCCACCACTTAAATCTTGAACATCTTTTTCAAGCCCAATTTCATCGAGCCCAAGTCCACGTGCAATTTCCTCAACCTTTGCATCAATCACGTAGAAATCATTATTTGCAAGCATATCCTGCATCGTTCCTGTTTCTTCTAATAGCTTTTCAAGCTCTTCAGGAGAAGCTTCGCCCATCTTCGCAAAAAGTTCGTTCATTTCAGCTTCATAATCAAACAAATACTGAAAAGCGCCTTTAAGTGCATCACGAATCGTCATTCCTCGTTCAAGAACCGTGTGCTGATCAAGATAGCCAACTCTCACATTTTTAGACCATTCAACTGTTCCTTCATCTGGCTCTAACTTTCCAGTAATAATGTTCATAAATGTCGACTTACCTTCGCCGTTAGCACCAACAAGTCCAATATGCTCGCCTTTTAATAGACGAAAGGATACATCATCAAAGATGGCACGGTCACCGAATCCGTGCGTCAGGTTTTTCACGGTTAATATACTCATAGGAAAACATCCTTTATTAATGGTTTAACAATCCTCATTGATTATATCGGACAATGGGCTTTGATGAAAGTCAGGAAGAAGAGAAAACGTTGGGAATTTCCGTAAGAACAGAATTTATAGTAAAAAAGACTTGGTTTTAATCGACCTAAGGCATTTGACCTATTAAAAATAAAGGAACATTTACATCGTGTTTCCACTAGCTTAATCGTGTACGTTTAAACTAGAAGATGCTTCAAGCACAAGAAGCGTTTATTCTGGGGAGGGAAACAAAATGAACACGGCACGTCGTACGTATGGAACGGTAGTTTTTATGTTAGTTGTCTCGTTAATGATGATGTATTTCACGATTACTCCTTCATTTGCAGACGGTTCAGGAACAACGTCGTCACCCTATTCCGTGACACAGGGGATCGCAAATCAGGGAAGTAGTGGAGTTGTAGAAGGATTTATTGTAGGAAAACCAGAATCAACATCCTCCATTGCAACAGGTAATTTCTCAGATGATTATGCGATTGCAATTTCAGATCAAGCAAATGAAACAAATGTCAATGAGATGCTTTTTGTTCAAGTGTCTTCATCGTTACGAAGTGCCTTTGGGTTAAAAAGCAACCCGGATTTAATGGGTGAAGCTGTTGTTGTAAATGGAAGTTTAACAGACTATTTTGCTCATGCAGGAGTTAAGAGCGTATCGGCTATCGAACTTAGTGATCGTGCGGGAAGTGGAAACCCTGATGATTCAGGAGAGGGAGAACCATCTCCTTACGATGATACATACTACCGCTCTGCTGTTGGTAAAACCGGTAGTGCCTTGAAAACAGAATTGCACATGATTATTGATGATCATACAGAGCTTTCTTATAGTGATGTATGGGATGCCCTTAGGGTTACCGACGAAGATCCGTTAAATCCTAATAACGTTATTCTTCTTTATAGTGGAAGGTCCCAAAGTAAGTATGAGAACGGCGGAGGGGTAGACGACTGGAACCGGGAACACGTTTGGGCAAAATCTCACGGAGATTTTGGAACATCGATGGGACCAGGAACAGACATTCATCACCTACGACCTACTGATGTAACGGTTAATAGCTCTCGGGGTAATCTGGATTTTGATAACGGTGGTTCCCCTCAATCAGAAGCACCTGGTAATTATTATGATAGTGATTCGTGGGAGCCGCGTGATAGTGTGAAAGGTGACGTGGCTCGAATGATTTTCTATATGGCTGTTCGTTACGAAGGGGACAGTGGGGAAGTCGACTTAGAAGTGAACGATCTTGTAAACAATGGATCAGCACCATATATCGGGAAAGTTTCGGTATTGAAGGCCTGGAATGAAATGGATCCAGTCGATTCTTTTGAAGAAAATCGAAACAATGTGATTTATGATCAGTACCAGCACAACCGTAATCCGTTTATTGATCACCCAGAATGGGTGGAAGCGATCTGGTAGAAAAAAGTACCTGCCGTTGCTGCGGCAGGTACTTTTTCTATAAAGTTCTTAATAACCGTTTGGCAATTTCTTCGTAATGGTCCTTCGTAATTCCGGGTGCAAACTCTTCTGGAAGATCATCCAGGTTAGGAATTGGTGCTCCTTCTGGTGCCCCTTCTATCACACGAAGCCGTTCCCCATTTTCTGGATTTGTACCCTTCCAAATCTGTTTGATTCCAAGGTAATCTCCTTCACTCCAAGTATATAGTACGTTGTTTAATCCCTTTTCTTCGTACTTTCGTGCATAGTCAAATTTTGAGTTATCAAGACTTGGTATTGGAAGCATTTTTGTTAAGTCAGTTCCTGTTGCGATTTCAATCGCCTTTGCATAAGCAAGGACGTGAGTTCCTCCACGTACGAGCAAATAGCCTATCATTTCACGTGCGGTTGGGTGATCTGTCATTTCGTACACACGCATTTTATGCGTTCGTGCCCCAACTTCAAGAAAAAAGTTGTGAAGGAGATCAAGAACAAGATTGCCGCTACTGAAAACATAATCGCCACGCCAAGAATTACCCATACTATCTGCTGCAAGAGCTGTTTGAGCCGTAGCAACGAATTGAGCTGTATTCCGCAGGTCCTTGGCATTTTGTAATGGTGTTAAGTCAGGTGGAGCTTGAAAAGAACTTCCTGTGGTTAACAGATTAATGGAGGTTGTGACCAATTCCACGTGCCCAAATTCTTCTGCAGTAATACTGGCAACAAGATCATAAAAAGGCTTTAACTTTTTTTTCTCACGAAAGCTAAATGACTGGAACATGTAGTTATTTAAGGTAGATAACTCTCCGAAACGTCCCCCAAGCAAATCTTGAACAGCAGCGGCTGCATTAGCATCCCCATGATCTGGTATCGGAAGTTCAATTAACTGTTTATCAAATCGCTTAAACATGTCATCCCCCCATTAATTAGGAAATACCCAGACGATTTGTTGAATTCGCACAAAAAAAGGGGTTTCTTTCACTTTTAAAACAATGTGGTCAGGCATCACGGATTGCAGCATCCCTTGAAGGGATCCATTAGTTGTTTGTACTGTAATCATCCTTCCTTCAACCGACATCAGTGTTTGATAGACAGACATAAGGATCTACAGAGCTAATTAATTGAGGCTGTTGACTCAAATTCTCTCATCCTCTCAAAAGGAGTTTTACCGCTATTAATTTACGCATTAAAGAGGTTGTCATAGTCGGTAAGAATGAAATGAACGTATCACTGAGATTGCCCATAGTCTGTTAGAGGAGAGAGGTGGATCGTAAGTGAAACAGCAACCGCAAGTGACGTATCGTGATGGATTGAAAGAAAAGAATTGTATCTTAGGAAGAAAATATACATTAACACACTCTGATCTAACCGGTGAGTTATTTTTAACGATTGGAAAGGAGTATGCCATTGATCGTATTTCTTTCATAAGAGATGAGGTGCTTGGAAGCTTTCGAAACGACTGCGGATTGTATTATTACGTTTATGTATTAGTCGATGATCCAACGGAAGAAGGGAGAGAGGAAATTCGAAATCGTATTTTTCGAGAAGAGTTGCCAGACGCATTATCTGCGATAAGAGTAGGAGATAGCCGCTTTTTTCAAACTTATCCGCAACTTGATGATGTACCGATTTGGATTTATTTTGATTCTAATAAGGAACAGTGGGAGGCTTACGAGTACTATGGATCATTTAGAGAATATCGAAACAGCCAGCACAAGTAGGCTGGCTGTTCATTTTTATTTATCAAGCACTGAGTTCGACAGGAGGAATTCCTTTTAGGGATTCGTTGTCCATAAACCTGCTGTTTTTATGAAAACGCGCTTGTTCATCTTTAGTTGAGCAACGATAAATTCGGCCATATCTTCTGGCTGCAGCATATCCTCCTGCTGTCCATCTGTTAAGTTATTCTCAACCGCAAGATCAGTGGAAACGGTACTTGGTGTTAGTGCACTCACACGAATATTATGCTTGCGAACTTCTTGAGCAAGTGATTCAGTTAGGCCCATTAATCCAAATTTAGAAGCGCTATAAGCACTTGTTATTGGGGCACCTTTTTGTCCTGCTGTAGAAGAAATATTGATAATATCTCCTGATTGCCGTTCGATCATGTCTGGCAATACAGCCCGAGTGACATAATAAGCACCCAGTAAGTTAACCTGAATGATCTTTTCCCAATCTGCAATTTCAAGGTCCATGAAGCCGCCAAATTTTGCGATACCAGCATTATTGATAAGAATGTCGATCTCACCAAGCTCGTCTTTTAGTTTAGCTACTGCTTTGGTCACTTCTTCATTCGATGAAACATCTGCAATGGCATAAGAAGCTTTAACACCTTCTGTTTCAATTTCTCTCGTCACATTTTGAAGTGTCTCTTCCGTTCGTGCGATCAGTCCAATATTGACGCCTTCTTTTGCTAGAGCGATTGCTGCTGCACGGCCAATTCCTCGTGCTGCGCCAGTAATAAGCGCTGTTTTCCCTTTTAGTGCTACCATGATGTTTCCTCCTTTTTTCTCTACAACATCCAACGTATATACTAATCGCTCCTCGCAGTACTGAAAAGAATTTTGCTTAGATGAATGACTTTTATGATAAGATGATAATGTGAGATTATTCAAAAATGAATAATAACTAATGAGAATATAAGGCACTTTTTAAGAGAAAGACTGAAAAATATTCAAATATGAATAAGTGGGGTGATGATTTGTCAGATTGGAATGAATATAAGGCGATCTTTCATTCATTACAAGACGATATTCTAGTAACAGATCGAAATGGGATTATTGTCAAAGTTAGTGAAGGAACAGGTATGGTATATGGTGTAAAAGCCGATGACCTGATGGGCAGGTCCGTTTATGAGCTCGAGAACGAAGGATTATTTACACCACTTGCTACACCGTTAGTCGTAAAAGAAAGAAAGCGTGTCACGTTTGTGCAGACAGGTCCTGATGGGAAAAAGCTACTTGTTACCGGACTGCCTGTATTCAATGATAGCGGAGAACTTGTAAGGATTGTCAGTTATTCACACGACATAACCGAGTTAATGGAAATTAAGGCTGGAATGGAAGAGATGTCTTCTGAGATGGAGCGTGTGAGAAATGAGCTTGAGCAGCTCAAGCAGCAGCAGGATGATGGGGGACTAATTGCTCGAAGTGATGCTATGAGAAAAATTTTGGCTACTGGAAAGCAGGTTGCTGGAGTAGATGTGAATGTTCTTCTCCTAGGTGAATCGGGGGTAGGAAAGACAGAGCTTGCTCGCTACATACATTCTAAAAGTGAACGGAAAGATGCGCCTTTTATTGAAGTGAACTGTGGGGCAATTCCTGAGTCCTTATTTGAAGCGGAACTTTTCGGGTATGAAGATGGAGCATTTACTGGAGCAAGAAAAGGTGGGCGCATTGGTCTTGCAGAGATGGCGGCTAGCGGTACGCTTTTTCTTGATGAGATTGGAGAACTTTCGCTCCAAAATCAAGTGAAGGTATTAAAACTTATTCAAGAGAAGCGCTTTTATCGTTTAGGAGGGAGAAAAGAGGTTAGCTCAGATTTTCGAATCATTAGTGCGACGAACAAAGATTTGGAACAAGCTGTCCGAGAAAAAATGTTTCGAGAGGATTTATATTTTCGACTGAATGTTGTTCCGTTAGTGATTCCTCCTTTACGTGAGAGAAGGGAAGATATCCTCCCCCTCATCCAATCGTTTGTCGATCACTTCTGCAAAGTATATAAACGAAAGCGGATATTGAATAAAGTAGTGATTCACGAATTAACACAACATAAGTGGAGAGGAAATGTACGAGAGCTGATGAATGTGATTGAACGTCTTATCGTGACTTCAGATGCATTCGTTATACATGAAGAGGATTTGCCACTAACATATAAAAGTTCAACAGAATCTTATTCAGAAATGAATAATTTTCATGAAACATTACAAGAAACAGTAGAAAAAGTAGAAAAAGAACGACTTGAGCAGGCTAGACGGTACTTTCGTACAACAACGAAGATCGCTGAGGCACTAGGGATGAGTCAACCAACAGTAGTTAGAAAACTTAAAAAATACAGAATTAAATAACTTCTGGCATAATACTTGCATGTTAAAAGAAGCGAAGAGTAAAAATATCTCTTGCTTCTTTTTTAATTTATATGCAACAATATGAATTAATATTAAAAGTGTCGAAGGAGAGTGGAAAATGGAAGTTAAACAAGAAAAGTCGTATCCCCTAGAAAGTACTAGTCAGTCAGTAGAGGGATCTCAGTCGAAAAAAGCTTACGCGTGGTTTATCATTCCTTCTTTAATTGGTATCTTGTTATTTCTTGTCCCAGTCCCTTTTAACGGAAAAATGACAATTGGTGTAGGGATATTAGCTGAATCGATTCAAACAGCACTCGAACCATTCTTACCTGGTTTTATGACAGCTATTCTTATTTTGTCTGCTATTATTCCTATTGTGGCAAAAGCATTCGAACCTAAAGCCATCATGCTTCGCCCATTTCTTAAACAATTATTCTATGTAAACTGGTTCTGGATCGGCACAAGATTGATTGGAGCCCTCTTCGCTGTCATGACATTATTTAAATTCGGCCCAGAATTTATTATTTCAGATGTATCAGGTGGGACGATGCTGTACTCACTTGTCCCAGTTCTTGCTGCCTGGTTTCTCTTTGCCGGTCTTCTTATGCCGCTACTGTTAGAATTTGGTTTAATGGATTTCTTTGGAACAGCCCTTCGTCATGTGATGCGTCCTTTGTTTAAATTACCTGGTCGTTCCTCCATCGATGCGCTTGCTTCTTGGATGGGCGCAGGCACAGTAGGAGTATTAATTACGACGAAACAATATGAAGAGGGGTATTACACGAAAAGGGAAGCGGCTGTCATTGCCACAAACTTTTCGATTAATTCAATTGCGTTCAGTCTTGTAGTGATTAGTTTCATAGGTCTAGAAGAGATGTTCGTTCCATTTTACTTTACAGTTGTTGTGGCCGGTCTAGTCGCTGCTATTGTTTGCCCGCGAATCCCGCCTTTATCCAGAAAAGCGGACACGTATTATGAAGGCACTGGAAAGCAGATTTCAGAAGAGGTTCCCAAAGGTGTTTCTAGCTTTAAATGGGGAATGCAAAAAGCGCTAGAAAAAGCTTCAGAAGTTAAAGGGGTTAAATATGTAGCGGGGCAAGGTGTGAATACAGTTCTAGATATTTATTTCGCGTTAATTCCACTTGTAATGGCGCTTGGAACGGTTGCACTGATCATTGCTGAATTCACTCCTTTCTTCACTTATTTATCAATGCCGATTGTTCCGATTTTAGAACTGATGCAAATTCCTGAGGCAGCTGCTGCAGCTCCTGCTATGCTCGTTGGTTTTGCGGATATGTTTTTGCCGGCTGTCATTGGAACAGGTATTGAAAGTGAACTGACTCGCTTTGTGATTGCGGCTGTTTCGTTAACACAGCTTATCTATATGTCCGAGATTGGTATTTTACTAGTGAAATCAAAAATCCCAATTTCCGTTCTTGAATTGGCGATCATTTTCTTGCAACGTACGGTTATTACACTTCCAATTATTGTTATCATGGCTCATCTCTTTTTGTAAAAGTTGATCTTAAAGGAGGACAACACATTGGCTACATCTTTTGAACAGAGATATCACAACATGTCAGACTATCTAGCACCTAGTATGGCGAAGGATCATCCTAACTTGCCTGTTGTGAAAGAAGAAGGGTGCTATTACTATGGTGCGGATGGAAAGACGTACCTTGATTTTACTTCAGGAATTGCAGTGGCAAACACGGGCCATCGTCATCCTAAAGTCGTAAAAGCCATTAAAGATGGCGCTGATTCTCTTATGCACGGACCATCAGGAGTGATTATGTATGACTCTATTCTTCAACTAGCTGAACGACTTCAAGGCATTATGCCGGAAAATTTAGATTGCTTCTTCTTTGCAAACAGTGGTACAGAAGCTATTGAAGGTGCAATGAAGTTGGCTAAATATGTAACGAAGCGGCCTTATGTTATTTCCTTCACTGGGTGTTTCCATGGACGCTCACTTGGTGCCCTTGGTGTGAGTACATCTAAAAGCAAATATCGCAAATTCTTACAACCTAATGGACTAACTTACCAGATTCCCTATGCGGACGTGGCTGGTTGTCCAGAAGGGCAAAACGTAGAAGATTATTGTGTTTCTGAGCTCGAGAAAGATTTTGAACGGCTTTTTGATCACCAAGTAACTCCTGAAGAAGTGGCTTGTGTTATCGTAGAACCTGTTTTAGGAGAAGGTGGCTATATCATTCCACCGAAAGAATGGCTACAGAAAGTGAGAGAAATTTGTGATCGTCATGGAATGTTACTCATTTTTGATGAAGTTCAAACAGGATTTGGGCGTACGGGAGAATGGTTTGCTGCCCAGACGTTTGATGTAACACCAGATATTATGGCGATTGCAAAAGGAATTGCCTCTGGGCTCCCCTTAAGTGCGACAGTTGCTTCAAAAGAATTAATGAGTCAGTGGCCAATGGGAACACATGGGACAACGTTTGGTGGGAACCCGATTGCCTGTTCAGCTGCTCTGGCAACTCTTGATGTAATTGAAGAGGAAGAATTACTTAAGAATTCTCGGGAAATGGGAGCCTATGCTTTAGAAAAATTGGCTTGTATTAAAGAACGGCATCAAGTGATTGGCGATATCCGGGGCGTTGGTCTCATGATAGGAATTGAAATTATCGATCCTGAAACAGGATCACCGGATGGTAATGGAATGATGCGCATATTAGATTTATCACTTGAAAAGGGCGTTCTCTTCTATCTTTGTGGAAAACATCAGGAAGTTATCCGCATGATTCCTCCACTTATTATAACGAAAGAACAATTAGATGAAGGGCTGCGCATTTTTGAAGAAGCTGTGATTGCATTCGAACTTGAAAAGCAGGCTGTCAGTGTAGGTTCATAATGGGGAAATCCCTATCACTTTTATGGTGATAGGGATTTTTTATGATTTTTTCTCAGTTATTGCCGATAGATTTCAGAATATCTTTTCATTTCCGCGGAAATATTTTAAATTTCGCGGATGAAAACAAAAGTATTTGTCGAATTGGAAGATTAAAACAGCTCTAATTCGGTTTCATGCTCGGCAATCAGGGAACTTAATAGACAGACATCATTTAAAAGCAAAGGAGATCGGATCCACTATGTTGGAATTTCTCATTCACTTCCTAAAGGAGCTTGGAATCTGGGGCCTTCTGATCAGCAATGCGATTGAAGCATCATCTTTGCCTTTTCCAGGCGGTATGATGACACTAACGTATGGTTACTTATTAAATGCTTCCGTTATTGAAATGATCGGTTACGCATTCCTGACTAGTGTGATCTATACGATTTTCAGCTTTATTCCTTATGGGATCGGTCTGAAAGTAAAAGATAAGATAGAAAAAAAGCTTAAAAAGAAAAAAGTAGAACGAGTGCAACGTTGGTTTAGAAAGTGTGGATCTTGGAGTATTGCGATTACGCGCCCGCTTGGTGTAGGAAACTATGTGTCCTATGTGTCTGGGATGAGTAAGGTCAAGGCATGGGTCTTCGGTGTTCTTACCTTTATAGGAATTTTCCCATGGACAATTGCAATGTTATGGATCGGAAAAAATGGAAACATCAAATCCGTTCAAGCGATCTTTGGAAGTATTCAAAAATATCTTTTCTTGGTTCTGGTTGTGGCAGTTATTGGATTCATAGGGTATCACTACTATCAGAAAAAGTGTAAAATTGAACATAAGAAGCAGGTGGTTAACACCGACCAAACGTCATAACAAGCAAGTAAGGAGAGGTTACTTTGGATCAATTAACATATCAGCTTGAAATTCCGGAAAGTACGAACGTTACGCTTGCACAGCTAATTAATCAAAAGAAATCAATGGTCGTATTTGTCCGTCATCTTGGCTGACCAGTCTGTCGAGCCTATCTTACGCAGTTGCGTAAGCGCGTTGATGAAATAGAGAAGGAAGGATTTCAGATCATTGCGATTGCTCCTTCTAATGCCACATATATTCGTCAGTTTATTGAAGCTTTTGGAGAGTTTCCATTTGTGATTGCAGGTGATCCGAAAAGAGAAGCCTATCGAGGAATGGGACACCATACGATGCCGAAATGGAAATTGCTTGGACAAGCAGCTATCGGGTTCATCACTCGTAAGATGGATGGATTTATTCCAAAAGAACAAAAGAAAAAAGATTTTGTTTTAAAATCCATGAAGACACAGGATGTTTATATTCAAGGCGGAACGTGGATTTATGATGGCAGAGGGAACTTAGTCTGGCATCATATTGATCAGTCTCCAGAGGATCATGCAAAAATCGATTCTGTCATTGAGGTGTTAAAACAACATAACGCCTAATGAAAAAACGCTTCTAACCCATGTTAGAAGCGTTTTTTACGTCTTTATTTATTTTAAGGTGAATGAAGTTTTACTGATTAACGATTTTTTTGCGAATAGCAAATGCTGAACCAGCTACTGCAAGAGAACCAACCGTTATCCAAAGAGCTGTAAGGTCAGATGACTGCTCACTTGCACCACCCATACCAGTTTTAGGCATATCGCCAGGCATTGCTTCTCCAGCAAACTTGTCAGGCATTTGTTTCACAATCGCTCCGCCTAGCGATTCACCTACACCAAACATAAAGGCATAGCCTTCACGGAATTGATCTGTTGAAGCTTTGAAGTCACCAGACATGTACGATTCAAATGTGCCAACAACTTGTTTTTCATGAGCCATAAGTGCTTCTGTCGCTGCATCTGTTGGTAGGTTTTCTTCTGTAGCCGTTCCTAGGAATGCACCGAAGTTTTCAGGGAAAGTGGTTAAGAGACGTTCTTTTGCCATTTTCATCGCTTCTTCATCTTCAGAGAGAGAGGCAACAACGAGATCAGCTTGTGCAGCGATGTGATCTTCTTGCCAGATCTTTTCAAACTGAGCAGCACCTTCATCTCCGTAAATTGAGCCAATTGCAGCTTTGAAGTCAGCAGTGTTTCTGTCTTCAGCCCAGTTTACAAAGTCATAGTCTTCTGATTGGTCATAGCCTTTTTCGAGACCAAGTGAAGAAAGCGCAAAATGTTCAGATGCTAAACTGTTTAGAGTTGATCGTAGGTCTGCAGCTGGTGTATCAGCTTTTGTATTCTCAAATTTATCTGGCATCTGTGTAACAATCGCACTCGACAATGCTTTACTAATGGCAAACATATGCTTATGACCTTCACGGAATGTTGTATAAGCTTGTTCGTAATTTCCTTCCGTATACTCATCAAATGTTGTTAAAACTTGGTCTTCATGAACTTCCAAAACATCTGCAGCAGCCTCTTTTGGGAGATTTCCTTCAGTTGCTGTATCCAGGAAAGTGGAGAACTCATCGACAAATTCATCTACTTCTTTCTCAGCTTCTTTGCGAAGTTCTGCATCATCTTCAGTTGCTGCTTTCACAAAATCAGCTGAATAATCATTATGTCCTCTAAAAATATCTTCAAATTGTTGTGCGGCTTCATCACCGTATACAGATGCGATGGCTGGTGTCATATCGGCTGCGTTCTGATCAAGCGCTTCTGTTACTTTTTCAGCATCCTTGGTGCCATCATACGATTTTGTCATCGACGTAACAGCTAGTACAAAATGTTCGGATAAGAGTTGATCAAGTGTAGCTCGTAGATCGGCAGCTGGAGTACTAACCGTTGGTTCTGGATCAGCTGCTCCTGCAACTGTCGGGAACAACAGGGTTAGCCCTAGAGCAGGAACCAATAATTTTTTAAATGCTTTTTTCATCTTCATTTTTCTCTTCACGCTCCTCGTTTTTTTTTCGTTACCTTTGATTACACTTAGCTAACGAGGTGATAAAGAATTTGGATCATTTTAAGAGGTAATTCTTTCGAAAATATTTTATTTTTAAATTTTCCGAAAACATTTTGGTGGATTGTCTGTCTTTGTGGTATTATTAAACTTCTGTCTATTGAAAGACAAATCTCATAAGGAGGTAACTGATCTTGGACCATGAGACTCAAAGTGCCTATCGAAAAGAGAAGCAGCAACTCGATCAAATCGCTGCCGAGATTGCAAAACAGCAAAAAGCGTTAGAAGGATACCCCCGGTATTCAGGTGATAATGTAACGGAACAGGTCCTCGAAAGCATACGAGAGGAAAATCGCCAATCACTTACCATAGCGGCAAAAGAACCGTACTTTGCTCGGATGGATTTTCAAGAAGAAGAGAAGTCATCACGTTCCTATTATATTGGGAAGGTTGGCGTAGCACATGGGGAGTCACAGGATTCTCTAGTGGTTGATTGGCGCGCGCCTGTTGCCAGTATGTTCTATGCCTTTACAGGAGCAGAAAAGGATGTTTATTACCTATCACCAGATGGGGTCATTGAAGGAAATATTGAACTGAAAAGAAACATTGTGATCCGAGATAAAGAACTACAGCGAGTGGTGGATACTTATGTGGAAGGAAGCGATGAGTTAAGTGGATCCGATGAGTTTCTTCTCTATCGTCTAAGTGAAAATAAAGATAATCGTCTTCGTGATATTGTTTCCACAATCCAAGCAAAGCAAAATGATATTATACGTGCAGAGCGGTCGACCCCGTTAATCATTCAAGGTGCAGCAGGGAGCGGGAAAACTACGGTTGCTTTGCACCGGTTAGCTTACTTATTGTACGAATATCGCGATACCATTCAGGCAGGAAGAATGATTATTTTTGCACCGAACCGTATGTTCCTGGACTATATTTCTGGCGTACTGCCCGAGTTAGGTGTTGGAGGAATTCAACAATCGACTTTTACCGATTGGACATTAAAGATGATTGAAGAAAACATAAACGTGGATGCTTCAGAAGATGATCTTCAAAAATGGTTTGGAGAAGAACGACCTGACATGGATTTGGCTGGCGGTAGAGTAAAAGGATCGATCGCATTTAAAAAATGGATCGATGAAGCTCTTTTTAATTATAGCCAATCAGTAAGTCCAGAAGGATCGTTCACTCCTTTTGAAGGAAGTACGCTTTCTGAAGTGAAAATTGAACAGTGGATAAAGGATCTCTCTGGCTACCCAGTTGCCCGGAAGCGCGACATGCTGATGAACCGCTTTAAAATTTGGATCAAAGATGAAATTAAATCGATTGAAGGTAGTCATTTGCAAAAAGAGTATCGGAAGCTTGCGAATGATCAACTGAAGCGATACTTTAAAAAATGGCCGAAGCAAACAGCCTTTTCTTTTTATAAATCATTGTTTCAAACAAATCCTCCCAAGTATGTTGATGAAAGCATAAGAGTTCAAATGCTTGGTGAGATGCTCATAAAAGAAACGGCAAAGCTTTTAAAGAAAAAGAGGGTTGCGTCTTCTGACCTTGCTCCCCTTCTTTATATTCAACTTAAGTTAAATGGTGTGCATAAGGATGATGTTTTTCAACATATCGTGATTGATGAGGCACAGGACTTCTCACCGTTTCAATTAGCTTTGTTAATGGAAGTGAATCGCGCTCGCTCTTTTACGATACTAGGAGATCTTGCGCAGGGGATACACGCCTATAAGGGAATTTATCGGTGGGAAGAATTTAGAGAATTATTTGAAGGTAATGAGCTTTATATAGAATTAGAACAAAGCTATCGCTCTACATTAGAAATTATTGAATTTGCTAATAAAGTCATTGCTCATGCCGAAATACCGGTTCAGCCGGCTATACCCGTATTTCGGAGTGGGGAGAAAGTGGTCGTTCGTAAAATACCAAAAGACAAACTCGTGGACTCCTTGTTAGAAACAGCGCGGGAAATGAAGGGGCGAGGGCTGAAAACCATTGCTATAGTTGGAAGAAGTGAAGAAGAATGCCAATGCTTGTATCAGGAGCTTGCTAAGGAGCAGGATGTTAACCTTCTGTCAGAAGACGATCGGTCCTATGCAGGGGGCATTTCTGTAGTACCCATTTATTTAACAAAGGGACTAGAATTTGATGGTGTTATCGTAGCGAATACGAATAAAGAAAATTACATTCTAAACGCTGAAGATGCCAAACTGTTATACGTAGGGTGTACACGAGCCCTGCATGAGCTAAAACTTTTTTATACAGATGAGCCCTCACAGTTGTTGCCGGTTTAAATACGCTTGCATGATCGAGCGGACATGTTAATTTCATAAAAGTACTGAGACTCATCTAAACTCTCTTGATTCATCTACCGATAATAAAAGTAGTTGGAAGATAAAACTGAAAAAGGCAAACCTATTGAAAAATAGGGACGCAAAGTTATGGGCCTGCCCGCATTCATGCGAATGGCTGCCAGACTGCCAGGCTCCTTTCTGAGCCCTGGGTTCAGAAAAAAGGAGAGCAAACATGTGAGGAAATTATCTGTTGCTAGCGTTATTCTCTTTTTTATACTGACCTATGTTGTACAGTCAGTTGCACTGCCTGAAGGGAAAGCAGAGGCGAGTGAAATGGATCAAGATCTTGCTACATGGATTTGGAATACAAGGGATATTGAAACAAAACCAGTAGAAGTTCTACAATTTATGGAAGAGAAACAAGTCAGTGATGCCTACTTACAAATCAACCGCTCAATCGCGCTATCTTCCTATCACTCATTTATTGAACAAGCGACAGCTAAAGGGATACGTGTTCATGCGCTTGATGGAGCACCAAACTGGGCAACGAGTAAAGGAGCTACGTATCAAAGTAACTTATTTAACTGGCTAGAAGCGTATCAATCGAATGCATCAGAGTACCAGAAATTTAGTGGTGTTCATCTTGATATTGAGCCCTATCTCCATTCAGGATGGACGAACAATTACCAAAACACGATCGCGTTTTATCAGGATCGGTTAACAAATGCAAAAGAACGAGCGGAGAGCATGAGTATCCTGTTCGGAGTCGACACACCGTTTTGGTTCGATGAGCAATCTTATCAAAATCGTTATGGAGCTGGAAATTTAGCTGAATGGATTATTCAGACAGTAGATGTAACAACATTAATGGCTTACCGAGATCGTGCAGATGGAGGCAACGGAATGATTGCGCTTGTCCGAAATGAAATCGCATTTGCTGAACAGCATCATAAAAAAGTTTCCATCGGAGTAGAGACGGGACAAACGTCAGAAGCTTCATACATCTCATTTTTTGAAGAAGGAGAAGCGGTCATGAATGATGAGCTTCTCAAAGTAAAAACAGCATACGAAAATTCAACGGCTTTAGATGGTTTTTCCATTCATTATCTTGATAGCTGGATGGCGTTAAAACCATAGAAAAGTAAAACCCCCCGGAATTTATTCCGGGGGGTTTTACGATTATGACAAGATGGTTTTGACACGACCCACTTGTCCATCTTCTAGACGTACTTTAATGCCGTGTGGATGAGTTGGAGATTTTGTTAAAATATCTTTCACAACCCCCCGCGTTGTTTTCCCTGAACGCTGATCTTGTTTCAAGACGATATCAACGGTTTTACCAGGTGTGATATTACTTCGATTCTGTCCGTTCATGTTTCCCCCCTTCCTCTGTCTTCCCACGCTCATCTGGCAACGGATCGACAGTATGTTTGACACTGTATCCTTTTGATACAGCCATTCCAAAAGCAGCGGCAATGACAATCGTCATAATGATCACAACGATAATGGTCGTTATAATAACCATTCCCGAACTCCTTTCCGTGCTGTCTGCTTTCACTTTACCATGATTTGTTTGGTTAAGATAGAACAGGCTTTAGCCGCATACTTGAGTCTACCTGTGATTTAACTAGGCCTCAGGTCTTATGCAAAGATATAGCTCTAGGACATTATGAAAGCTTATGGCAAAAGATAGAATAAGGATATGAAAGGAGGCGACCTTGATGAAGAAAGCAGGTTTACTATTCGTAGGGATCATTGCTGCGATTGTTTTGCTAGCAAACCTTGGTTCACTAGTAGGAATGATCATAAGTCTGGGGATCTTATACGTTGCAGCTAAGAAATTTCTTCAAGCGGATTCAACAACTGGAAAAGTCATCTGGGGAACGATAGGGATCATCGGTTTAAGTACCGCCGTGGCAAATATGCCAGCTATCCTAGGCCTAGTAGCGGTCTATGTTCTCTATGTTATTTATAAAAAATGGGATGAGCCGGGAGAGTCAGAAGATCCGTTCACTAATTTTGAAAAACAGTGGGATGAACTTAAACGAAGCTAACAAAAAAGGAGAGAAAATGATATGGCGAATTTACTAACGCGCATCAAACAGTCAATCGAAGCTGATTTTCACAATATGTTGGACCAGAAAGAACAAAAAAATCCACTGTCAATGTTAAATCATTATCTCAGACAGTGCGAACAAGAAGTGGAGAAGGCGGGGAAACTCGTTGAACGACAGTCGACACTTCTAGATGAGTTTAGAAGAGAACTTGTTAAAGCGAGAAGAAATGCAGAGAAACGAGCGGGACAGGCTGTGCTAGCAAGTGAAGCTGGTGAAACGGATTTATACGAATTTGCTAAACAAGAGGAAGTTCAATACGAAGAAAGAGCAGATCGGTTATCTCAATTAGTAGATGAAGCAGGACTAGAGTTGAAGCACCTTGAACAAAAACATGAAAAGATGAAGCATAAGCTGAAAGATATGTCACTCAAGAGAATGGAGTTGATGGGGAAAGAAAATATCGTAAGAGCCCATCACAAAATGGACGTGATTTTGGAAGAGAGTCATCATCACACCCAACCATTCCAACGCTTTGATGAGATGGAAAAGTATATTGAAAGGCTTGAGAGTAAGGTGAATCGAGATTATTATGTTTCGAGCATGGATATGAAATTTCATGATTTAGAAAAAAAGACCAAAAAGCAAGAAACTCATTAAAACAATCAGTGGAATAATGGTATTCTAAAAGAGGCGCATGCGCCTTTTTTAGTCATTCAAGAATAATCAGATAGATGGATTTATGAATGGAGGGACACCAATGTGGGGAAATTTAAATAGCGACACTGTTAAAGGTCTTCTTATTATTGGAGTCATTCTAATATTACTAGAAGTTTCTTTAAATGGTGGCCTTCTATTCTTGTTAATCGTTTCCTGTGTATTAGTTTACATGGGGAGGAAGCGTTTGCCACGAGCTTCCGGAAAGGTGTTTCTGGGAGGGGGGATTTTCTTTTTTGTTACAACCATTATGAATATGGTTGTTGTGAAATTTTTTCTACTTGTATTGTTAGTCTATCTTGGGTTTCTACTCTATCAGTCTAAACAAAAACCTAAAAAAATCAGGCCGGTACTAGAAAAGCCTGAGCAGATGGAAGAAGATCTTGTGCAACATGAGACGATTTTTCAAAACAGATGGGTCGGAAAACAAAGAACACATGAACATGTGTACGAATGGAACGATGTGAATATCCAGGCTGGCTTTGGAGAAACGGTTATTGACTTAAGCTATACGGTTCTCCCGAAAGGCGAATCCATTATTATGATTCGTAATATCGTAGGCAAGATTCAAATTCTTGTTCCGTACGAACTTGAAGTTAGTATTCAGCATTCTTCTATGCTCGGATCTGCCACACTATTCCAGCATGAAGAGCCTGGTGTGTTTAATCAAGTCCTTTCTTATAAGACGAAAGGGTATGAAGAAGCTTCTGAGAAAGTGAAGCTTGTCACATCTATGTTTGCCGGGGATTTAGAGGTGAAGCGCGTATGAGTGTGATACAGCGTCATATGTTCATCGGTGCGTTGCTTTCCCTCCTACTCCTTTCCCTCTTTACTCTGGCTTATTTATCTGTCTATCCAATCGCTTCATTGTCGCTTTTGTTTGAGAAGGACTTAATGGATTTACCATTTGGGCTCATCGTTCCCATCATCGCTATTTTATTTGGCGGTGCTGCAGGAGGAGTATCGGGCTTGTACGTTAGTAAAGAACTTCAGTATGTAGCGGATACACTTGAAGAACTCGATAAAGGACGAACGATACATAATAAAAACAGTTCTAGTCTGAATGGTATTTTTGAACAAATCAACAAGCTACAAAGCAGAATGAATGAGCAGGTTAGATTAGCTCAAAAGTTAGCGAATGAAAAAGCAGAGGATCATGAAAAACGCGTTCAACAAGTTGTATCAGAAGAACGGAATCGTCTTGCGAGAGAGTTACATGACTCAGTAAGCCAACAGCTTTTCGCTGCTTCAATGCTCATGAGTGCAATTACAGAAACGCGAGATGAGACGGACAACCAAGAAACTAAGCACCTTAAAATGGTGGAGGAAACCATTCATCAATCTCAACTGGAAATGCGCGCTCTTTTGCTTCATCTTAGACCAGCAGCTTTAAAGGATCGCTCACTTGAAGAAGGGATAAAGGAACTTCTTAACGAATTGTCTCAAAAGGTCCCGATTAAAGTGAATTGGAAGCTTGAAACCCTTGAGCTTGATAAAGGTGTAGAAGACCATCTCTTTCGTATAGTACAAGAGTGCGTATCCAATACATTGAGACATGCCAGGGCTTCAACTTTGGATGTCCTTCTGATCCGTCGAGAAGGCCGAACGATTTTAAGGATTGTTGATGATGGTATTGGTTTTAAGATGGACGAACAGAAAGCTGCCTCCTATGGACTGCAAAATATGAATGAAAGAGCACTGGAAATTGGAGGCGTTTTGAAGTTAGTTAGCTTGCCACAAAAGGGGACAAGACTAGAAGTGAGCGTACCGCATGTTGAAGGGGGAACGAAATGATTAACGTGTTGTTTGTTGACGATCATGAAATGGTACGAATCGGAGTATCATCTTATTTGTCCGCTCAAGCGGATATTACAGTTGTCGGAGAAGCAGATAATGGAAAGAAGGGGGTCGAATTGGCTCTTTCGCTTCGTCCTGATATTATTCTGATGGATCTTGTGATGGAAGAGATGGATGGCATTGAAGCAACAAAACACATTATTGAACAGTGGCCAGATGCAAAGATTATTATTGTGACAAGCTTTCTTGATGATGAGAAGGTGTATCCTGCCCTTGAAGCTGGCGCCACTAGTTATATGCTAAAAACATCGAAAGCTGTGGAAATAGCGAATGCTGTTCGTAAAACGTTTCATGGGGAAACTGTTCTTGAACCTGAAGTCACTGGGAAGATGATGTCTCGCATGCGCAGTCAGGTCCAAACGCTACCCCATGAAGAGTTAACGGAGAGAGAAATGGAAATTCTCTTGTTAATGGCTCAAGGAAAAGCGAATCAAACCATCGCAGATGAATGCTTTATTGCTCTTAAAACGGTAAAAGTTCATGTAAGTAACATTCTTAGTAAACTTGAAGTACAGGATCGAACCCAGGCCGTCATTTATGCATTTAAACATAACCTTGTGAACTGATGGGAAGAAAGCAAAAACAGAAAGCGTTTTTGCTTTTTTTGGTGCAAAAATACAAGTATCAGCAACCGAAAATTAAGAATATTCTTGTACATAACTGTCGAAATAAGTAGATTTGATAGTATAAAAGACCTGTTTATGATTTGTAACCGCTTCAATTAAAAATCTTAGGTTTAGGTTGTTTACAAAGCTCGAAATCCCTATTATAATCCCGATTGTGCTTATGAAACGAAAACAAAACAACGGGAGGGATAATAGATGCTTCATCACATCAAAACTTATCTGCTAATTACTTTGGGTGCGCTCGGTGTTGCTACCCACGTTCATTTCTTCCTATCTCCTAATAGTCTTGCGACAGGGGGAGTCAGTGGTTTGTCGATTCTGATGAACCATCTAGTCCCAAACCTGTCAGTCGGAATGTTTATGATTATTTTGAACGCAGTTCTTTTGTTAGTTGGAATTCTTTTTCTCGGTCCTAAATTCGGAGTTAAAACCATTTATGCGAGTTTTGCTTTATCGCTTGCTGTATGGGCATTCGAACGCTTTATTCCAGTAACAGAGCCATTCAGCCAGGATATATTAATTCAATTAATTATTGGGCAGTGTATCGCTGCAGCTGGTATGGGACTTGTGTTTCATCAGAAAGCATCAACTGGGGGTACTGATATCATCGCAATGATTCTTAATAAGTACTTCTCAATGGATGTTGGAAAAGCCGTTCTTATCTCAGATATCTCAATTGCCTTATTCTCAGTCGTACTCTTCGGCCCTGAGATTGGGATGTATGCGATCTTCGGCGTCATTTTGAACGGTTTCGTCATTGATTATACGCTTCAAAGCTTCGAGGCAAAGAAAGAGATCGTTATTATTAGTAAAGAGAGTGAAGAAATTCGATCCTTTATTGTCGAAGTGATTGGTAAAGGCGCAACCATTCACACAGCTAGAGGCGCGTTTACTTCAGACGAAAAAGAAGTCATTACAACGATTCTTGGTAGAAAAGATCTTTTGAAACTTAAAAAGCATGTTGGTGCGGTTGATCAAAAAGCTTTTATTACAGTTCACAGTATGAAGGAAATTCTTGGTCAGGACTTTAAATCACTTGCTTAACCATAGAGAAAGCCTCGTTTCCGAATGGAAACGAGGCTTTTATTTATTGTTTCTTAGATTTAAAAGCATAAACGATTGTAACGATAAAGATCAGTGCGGCAAGCACGTAAGATGAAAAAACGACCAGCGGAACGTCAGCATTTTGATTTTTTACTCCTATTCCAATAAAAGCCCATACAAAAACGAGTGGATAAACCCAATCGTGCTCTTTCTTTAAGAAAGTAAGAGCTAAAATAGTGGCAATTAATAATAATAAAAACGTCCATATTGAATCGGATAGGCCAAATCCGTCCCAGTCGATGTAGGTTAGATAATAACTAATATTTGCGATTGTCGCTACGCTAATCCAGCCAAGATATACGGAAAAAGGAAGCAAATCAAAGAAGGAGGCATCTGCTGCTTTGGCTTTCGTGTAAAGTCTAATGAGTGTGAAAAGTAATAGTAACATGACAATAACGGATAAGCCGAAGAATTCATAATGCCAAAGGAAGATCCAAAGGCTGTTCAGGATACAGCTTACGACAAATAGGCCACTCGTTTCCTGATAGATTGGCAGAATCGCGACGGCTTTTTGGGAATTGGCGAAGAACCCAAATGCCTAATAAAAGATAAATCAGTCCCCAAATACTAAACACATACCCAGCAGGTGTGAACAATACATTTAGTCTATTTGAAATTTCTCCAGTCGTTTGTCCATTTAGTGGTAGTGCATTAGCTAGCCCGTTTACCGTTACGACGACAGTATATGCAATAAAGTTAAGAAGAAATCTTCCCATAAGAACCTCCTCGTTAAAGTCTATAGTACATACTATTCCTTCTTCATCTTAAAGATAACCGTCTTTTTATGTGCATGAGCACATACAAAAAACCTGCTCCGTTAAAGGAGCAGGTGAGTGTATTTAACGATTTGGAAGTGTAGCATATTCTGGAATCTGCCACTTTTACAAGTTGTTTACCAAGGTTTTTCCCTTCAAATAGACCAAGGAATGCGTTAGGAACGTTTTCGAATCCTTCTACAATGGTTTCTTCATATTTTAACTTGCCTTCTTGTAACCATTTACCTAGTTGTTCAGCACCTTCATTAAAACGATCAGAATAGTCGCCAACAGTAAAGCCTTTCATAAGTGAACTAGTTTGGATTAGTTTACCTTGAACACGTGGGCCAAGATCCGCTTCTTTCTTATTGTAAGAAGAGATAGCACCACATACAGGGATACGAGCAAATTTATTAAGTAAGCTAATAGCAGCATCGCCAATTTCGCCACCAACGTTCTCGTAATAAACGTCAATGCCGTCCGGACAAGCATCTTTTAGTGCTTGATAGACGTCCTGTGTTTTGTAATTAATTCCTTCATCAAAGCCAAGTTCGTTTTTAATATAGTCAATCTTGTCATCTGAACCAGCAATACCAACTACACGGCAACCTTTGATTTTAGCGATTTGTCCAACGACCGAACCTACTGCTCCAGCAGCACCTGATACAACGACTGTTTCGCCTTCTTTAGGTTGACCGATGTCTAGAAGTCCAAAATAAGCCGTTTGACCAGGCATGCCAAGAATGCCAAGGTGCGTTGTAATCGGTGCTACGCTTGGATCAATTTTGCGAAGGTGCTTTTCGTTGACAACGGAATATTCTTCCCAGTTGAGGTGACCAATCACAATATCACCTTGAGTAAAATGAGAAGATTTAGACTCTGTTACTTCAGCTACTACCCCACCATTTAAAGGTTCATTAAGTTGAAATGGGGCTACGTATGATTTTGCATCTCTCATACGACCTCTCATGTATGGGTCCACTGTAAGGTATAGTGCACGTAGAAGAACTTCTCCATCTTTAGGTGCTGGAATATCCGCTTCAACAATGTTGAAGTGTTCCATTGAAGGCATGCCTTCTGGTCGCTTTGCTAGATGAATTTGTCTTTGTTTACTCATTCATAATCCCTCCATTATATGATTGATGCTTCATTCATTTCCTATCTAAGCTGTTCCACCTAAACGGTACCATAAAACATTACAGTTCATCAAAAAATTCGCTCTGTAAAGTAGAAGGTTGTTATTGGTAGGCTTCCCTTGAAGGAAGAGAGATATTTGCAGAACAGCACATTCAATTGCATCTATATTTTGAAACAAATCATCGCAATTGGTTATGATACAAGTGAGAGGAGGGGAGCCATTTGAATCAAAAGACAAGCGGATGGATCATGAAACAAACCTGGGAGGACCTCTTATTTTTGCACTGGTCCGTTGATCCCTCCTGGCTTCAAACCATACTTCCACCACAATTAGAAGTCGATACATTTGAAGGTAAAGCATGGATTGGAATTGTTCCATTTGAAATGACGCATATTCGATTTAGAGGGTTACCTCCCGTTCCATTTGCTTCAAGGTTACTTGAGTTAAATGTTCGTACTTATGTAAAGTATGGTGGGAAGCGCGGCGTCTATTTCTTTAGTCTTGATGCCAGTCATAAGGCAGGAGTTAGTATTGCTAGGAATCTTTTTCATCTCCCGTACTTTCGCGCTAAAATGGGCAAAAAGAAAGATGGAAACCAAATTAGCTTCTGGTCATCACGAACGCATAAGGATGCGAATAAAGCGGACTATCATATTATATACGAACCAGTAGGGGAAGCCTACGAAACGACAGAAGGAAATCTAGATTACTGGCTGACAGAAAGAGACCGATTATTTATTGTACGTGATGACAACGTCTATCAAGGAAAAATCAAGCATCATAAGTGGCCGCTCCAAAAAGTAGATGTTGCCGTACTCCGTGATACGCTCTCTCAGTCATATCATTACCACGAGGCACTGATTACTCACTTTTCCAGAATCTGTTACAACTTATTTATGGCCGTTTGAAAAGTTAACAAAAACACCAGGCTCCCGTCTAGAGTAGCCTGGTGTTTTCTTATGATTCAAATGAATGTTTTCTTTGAAAGTAGCGAGGCTCAATCCTGCGAAATAGTTTTGTGCGAGCGAAAGTGAAAAGGACAAGTGCTGCCCAGATTAACGTGAAGCTAACCACGTGTACAGAAGTGAACGACTCCCCGTAAAGAAAGACACCTTGTATGAGCATTAATGTAGGTGCGATATACTGCAGAAAGCCAATCATCGAAAGAGAGATGCGGTTAGCCCCACTTGCAAATAGTAAGAGAGGAACAGCTGTTACAACCCCTGCCCCAAGCAACAGACTGAACGTAACTGAATTTTGTATATATAAGGCATCCGCAACGCTAGAGCGTACTGTTATCAAATAGATTAATGCAAACGGCGTGATGAGTAGTGTTTCAATCGTTAGTCCAGTTAGAGCACCGAGTCTTGCTTTCTTCTTTAATAAGCCATATAAACCAAAGCTCATCGCAAGAACGAGAGAAACCCACGGTATTTCTCCAAAACGAAAAACAAGGTTTAGAACGCCAATTGTCGCAAGCAAGAAAGAAATCAGTTGCCAGAATGATAGTCTTTCTTTTAAAAATAGGATTCCAAGAAGAACACTAATGAGTGGGTTAATGTAATAACCAAGACTTGTTTGAATGACGTGATCATGATTAACCGCCCAAATAAATGCATACCAATTAATGGTGATAAATAAGGAAGCAAAGGCTATGGCTGCCAGTTTCTTAGGCTGACGGACGATTGTGTACAGTTCATCTTTAAAAGAAGACATTTTCCTCATCACAGCTAAAATAATCATCATAAAAACAAACGACCAAATGATACGATGAGCAAGTACTTCTTCAGATGGAACATTTCCAACTAGCTTCCAATATAGCGGGAGAATGCCCCATAAGAAATAAGCGCCGGCACCAGATAGTATGCCTATTGTTTGTTCACTATCTAAGTTTTTCATATGTTAATCCTCTTTTCCCTCATGTTACTCTTACCAGTTTAGCTTCCTTTCCAAATCATTACAACGAAAAAGAGTTCGGGATATCACATACATTGTAGAAGAGGGGAAGGTGAAAAGGTGATGAGGGTTGAACGAATTTTACTAGATCAACAAATTGGAGACGTAACGGGTAATGGTCTCCCGGATCTTGTTCGTCTTACTGGTACGAAACCTTATGGATCTGACACACCGTTTGTCGATGATGTCGTGTTAACGATTCAGAATAATGGTTTAGGCATCAACGTTTCTTTCTCACTGCCTGGAAGTAGCGGCTATCGTCCTACTCTTTATTTGGGGGATTTTACAGGGAATAAGGTAAAGGAAATCTTAGTGCGTACAGATTCAGGAGGAAGTGGAGGAATCACCTATGACTTTCTATATTCTTTTCTTAATCAATCTTTAAGATTACTTTTCGATCAACAAAGCTTTTATGAAGCTTTTACGTATGAAGTGAATTATCTCGATCATTATCAAGCGAAGGTGGAAAATAAAACGTTAAACCAGAGTTATCTTGTAAGTTTGCTTTATAAAGGAAAGGAATACCTGTCAGAAATCTATACGGAGAATGGTCAATTAAAAGCACCGATAACAGGTGACGTGCTGCCCCCGGGAGGTGTTTATCCTATTGACTTGCAACGCGACGGTATTGATGAATTATTGGTCTATCAGAGAGTGATTGGAAGGTATAATGCGGACGGTCTAGGCTTTCTTTCAACACCCCTTCAGTGGAAAGAAAACCGTTTTATACCGATGTATCAAACGTTATGTATCTTTGGGTAGCTAATATGTAAAAAGGGGGGGAACCCCCTTATCAAGTCAATTAATTTTGCTTTTCAAGAAGAGATGCAAGTACGTGTTTCTTGAATTTCTCTGTCTTGCGTCCTTCAATGTAACGTACATCATGTTTTTTTAGCTGTTCAACGTACCAGCCTTTGCTTGCGTAATGCATCGAACCATCCTTTCTCTAGTGAAAATTCTATAAGGATTATTCTATAAACCTTAACCGTCAACCATGTTATCATCCATTGGATTTATTGAAAAGGGTAAAACAGTAATTTTTTAAATAGATTTCATTCTTCTATTCATGACAAAATAGAAAGTGAATTGGATAATAAAAGAAAGGAGGGATATGCATGGATTTTGCCTGGCTTGTCGCAGAAGATAAAATTAAAACAGCTTTGAAAAACGGTGACTTTGACAATTTGCCTGGTAAAGGAAAGCCACAAAAACTTGAGGACCTCTCGATGATTCCAGAGGATCTGCGGATTGCGTACAAAGTCATGAAGAATAGTGGCTATCTCCCTGAAGAAACTGAGTTGAAAAGTGAGATTCAATCCTTAGAAGAACTTCTAGCCTTTTGTGAAGATGAACCAAACAGGAAGAGATTAAAAAAGCGTCTTTCGGAAAAACAGATTCGGTACAATCAAGTTGCCTATGAGCGACGTGCAAATTTCTCTCCAGAGTATCAGTACAAAGTGAATAAGAAATTTTCTGAATCGTGATCCCTTCATTTAGTTTGAGGGGTTCTTTTTTTTACACATTCGCTTAAAGGAGAAGGTTCCTCTGAAGCGAATGTATGTATAACAGTATGGATAAATGAGGCTCAAAGACGCACTGAAAAAGAGGGGGAGCACGAATGGATGGTTCTATTTCAGTTCATGAGTTAGTAAAGACGTATAAGGGAGACGTGAAGGCTGTGCAAGGCGTCAGTTTTGAAGTGGCAGAAGGAGAATTTTTTGCTTTTCTCGGTCCGAACGGAGCTGGAAAATCGACCACTGTACAAATTCTAACCACACTTGTCAAACCAACAACAGGCACAATTCGGATTGGTGGTGTAGATGTAGGAGAAGAACCAGAACGCGTCCGTTGGAATATCGGGGTAGCCTTACAAGAAACGGGAATCGATCCTGTTCTTACAGGAAGAGAATTAATTGAAATGCAGGCAAGGTTATTCGGCTTCAGTAAAAAAGAGGCGAAAACAAGAGCTGATGAGTTGCTTACTTTAGTTGATTTAAAGGATGCTGCTGATCGCCCCTGCGGAAAATATTCAGGAGGAATGAGAAGAAGGCTGGATCTGGCCCTAACGCTTGTTCATAAGCCTAAAATTCTTTTTCTTGATGAACCAACAACTGGACTCGACCCTTCAAACCGAAAAGCGATTTGGAAAGAAATTAAACGGTTAAACCGAGAGGAAGGAACGACGATCTTTCTTACTACCCAATATCTTGAAGAGGCTGATCAACTAGCAGATCGCATCAGTATTATTAATCAAGGCAAGATTGTTGCCTCTGGGAGTGCTGAAGAACTAAAAAGGACACTTGGATTTGATGCGATTCAACTCGTTTTTGAAGCGGATGAAGAAGCAGAGAGAGCAAGTCAGATTCTGGCAGATCTCGGTGAAAATATTGAACGCTCAAAGGATGAGGTAACGCTATATACGGAAAATGGTACGCAACTCCTTTCTGAACTCGTTCGAAAGCTTGATGAAAACAACCTTTCACCTAAGACGCTTAATGTAAAACCTCCTTCTTTGGATGACGTATTTATTAATGTGACGAACGAGCAAAAGGAAAGGGCGTGAGGGCATGAGTGAACAAAGAAAGGGATCTTTCTTAGTTGATACACTCGTTTTTACGAAAAGAAGTATCATCACAATTATCCGAAACCCATTGATTTTTATCCCAAACTTAATTATTAGTCTTTTCTTTTTATTTGTTTATGAAGGCGGTTTAAGCGGGATCTCAGAACTTCCAGCATTTGAAGGGGCAAACTACCTTGCCTTTATTTTACCAGTATCAATCGTTTCAGCAGCGATTGGAGGCGCGGGTGGTGCGGGGCAAGCACTTGTGAAGGATTTAGAAAATGGGTATTTTTCACGTCTTCTTCTTACACCGTCGTCAAGACTTGCGATTGTTCTTGGACCAATCATTGCAGGAATGCTCCAGCTGCTTATTCAAACGGTTTTAATTCTAATTGTCGCTTATTTTCTAGGTCTGGAAGTAGCTGCTGGATTTGGAGGAGTGGTTGTGGTTTTGTTATTAACGCTTGGATGGGGACTTGCGTTCGCAGGCTATTCAGTAGGTGTAGCTCTTCGCACAAAAAATGCCCAGTCTGCCCAGGCCGGAACCTTTGTCTTTTTTCCACTTATTTTTCTCAGCACCACGTTTGTCCCTTATGAACTGATTGAAGCAGGTTGGTTAAAAGTCGCTGCAACGATTAATCCAACGACCTACTTATTTGAAGCCATGCGCTCGGTATTTATTGATGGGTGGGAAGCCTGGCCACTTGTGAGGGGATTTTTAGTCATCGCCCTTTTATGTGCCATTACAATTAGCTTCTCAGCTATAAGTGCATCAAAAGCGGTTAGTGCTGACTAAGAGCGCGCGCAGGATTACTGCGCGCTTCTTCTATGTAGTTATTCATCCGTCTGATCGGCTTTTGTAGCATGGATAAGAAACCTGTGAGATGGAAAATCAACATAACCATTTTTCTCAATTTGTTCGTGAAGGCGATAGAGAGCGGGGTGATAACGGTCCGTTGAAAAATCAGGAATCTGCCAGGGAATCGCTTTTAAATAATAAATAATCGCTCCAATGTCATAAAATCTGGTTAATGGGAAAGCTTCATATGCTTCAAGAATATGAAAGCCTGCAGCTTCAAGTTCCTGAACAGCATAATCTAAGTTCCAATGGTCAAATTCAGACTTCAAAGGGGCTTCTAGAACTCGATTAAGTTCTTTCATATCCTCGCCACCTACCTGCTGGGTGATAAACGATCCAGTTGTGTTCAGCATGCGGTAAACTTCCGTTGCTGAGTAAGAATCGTGTTTATTCATCACCAATTGGAACTCTTCATTTAAAAATGGAAGGTTATGATCATCTTCAAATCCTTTCACGATAATTCCCTGAGGTTCTAAACGGGCTTTTGCAATTGGAAGATTAGGTGGGTAGCCCTCTGTAGCTGATAGTTTCTCTGGAAATGGTTTAAGAGCTTCAAGAAACTCTCCGCCACCCGTTCCCATATCTAGAACGCTCTCACTTGTACGAAATGGTTTAATGACGGAAGAGGTGTAAGACCACGGAAGCGGAGATGCGCTCACTCGTTCAGTGTCTGTAATATAAGAAAAGTCCCAGCCTGAAAAAGGTTGATCTATCTCAGTCAGATAGAATTCGAATACGGAGTTTGTCATTATTGAAATTCCTCTCCTGTTAGTTATTACCATTATAACAGGGGGGGGAAGATAGAATGGGGAAATGAATATGTCTTTATAGATTTAAAAGTGTAACAAATAGGGTAAAACAAGATATGCGTACATTCGAGTTTTCCGAAATAACCAATCAATTGAATCTGTAATGTAGATTAAAGGACGTGGAAATAGTGGATACAACAAAACGATATGATTTAGTAGGAATTGGGATTGGTCCATTTAATTTAGGGATGGCAGCCTTAGCAGATGATTCAGAAGTAGACGCCGTTTATTTTGATCAGAAAGAAGAATTTAATTGGCATCCAGGGATGTTAATTGATGGAGCGGATCTTCAAGTTCCGTTTCTAGCTGACCTCGTCACAATCGCAGATCCTAAAAGTCCTTATACATTTATTAATTATTTACATGAGCATGATCGCCTTTACCAATTTTATTTTTTCAATAAATTAGATATACCGAGAAAAGAATATAATGCCTATACAAGCTGGGTTGCATCCAAATTATCAAATTGTTTCTTCGGTAAAAAAGTAATTGATGTAAACTACGTTAAAGAAAAAGAATGCTATAACGTGACGATTAAAGATGTGAAAACGGGGCGAACAGATGTAATTCAAGCGAATCATGTTGTTCTTGGTACGGGGAGCGTACCCAATATTCCGGAAGGGTTTGAATCATATCCGGTAGAAGACGTCCTTCATACGAATCATTACCTCTTCCACGAAAAAGAGTTGAAAAAATCAACGTCTGTTACTGTTGTAGGGTCAGGACAAAGTGCTGCAGAAGTATTTTATGATCTACTTCACGATCAGGAGCGATATGGTTACCGGATAAATTGGCTAACACGATCGGCCGGTTTCTTTCAATTAGAATCAGCGAAATTAGGTCAAGAAGTATTCTCACCTGATTATGTTAGTTACTTTCATGATCTTTCGTTTGACGAACGTAAAGACGCTCTTTCAACTCTTGGTACATTGCGAAAGGGAATCGATCCGTCCACGTTAAAAAACATTTACCATCTTCTTTATCATCGTTCTTCTGAGCAACCGCTAGATATCCTGATTCAACCTTTAACAGAAGTAAACGGGGTGAGGAAGATCAACGAGTACTATGAGTTAAACTGCAGGCAGTGGCAAGAGGATCACGAGTTCCAGGTGAATACAGAAAAACTTGTTCTGGCTACTGGATATAAGCCTCATTTTCCTGAATGGTTTAAACGAATTGAAAACGAAATTGAATGGGAAGATGAAAAGCGATTCAAGGTGGAGCGTGATCAGCAGCTCGTTTTTAAAGATAGACGAAAAAATCACATTTTTTCATTAACAAATTTGGAACATTCTCATGGGACAGGCGCAACAAACCTTGCTCTTTCTGTCGAAAGAAATAAGCGAGTGTTGAATGCAGTCGCAGGAAAATCCCTTTTTAAGGTAAACACCAATACGGTCTTTCAACAATTTTCGAGTAAAAAAGGTAACAACACATTTGTATGAAAGTAAAAAAGAAGCTGAATCGTTCAGCTTCTTTTTTACTTTTTCTCATAAACGAGCGAGTATCCTTCAAGATTGACAACATGATTGATGCCCTGACGAAATGTTGCAAAGGTGGGGATGGTCGGATCTAAGTCAATGTTCATTAGCCACTGCACGACTTGCTTTGTCATTCCGACATAAACGACGAAAACCCCCATCAAAGCAAGAGATTTGGTCATCGTTTCACAGAGGACTTGTGCTGAACTATCATCCAGTTCGGACAACCCCGAGAAGTCTAGTAATACATAGTCTGTATTGTTCGTTACGCAGTAAGTCAATGTTCTTTGAACGAGTCTTTCTGTTCGTTCTTCATTCATTGTGCCAATAAGGGGGATCAAAATAGCGTTATCGATAACCGTTGGAATAATGACAGTAGACAATTGATGGACAAGCTTTTTATTTTCCTGAAGCTCTTTTTGTTTCTCCGTCACATCACGCCAGACTAACAGGTATCCTACCTTAGCTCCTGCATCATCTATGTATTCGGATATCACAATACTTGCCGCAAAGTGTTCGAATAAAGTGATGGTACTTTCATATGGAAGACGATGCTGCAAAATATTTCTTTGGTGTGAAGGATTTTGATGAAATTCATCAATGCTTTTTCCAATCAACTCTAAAGGGTGATGAATAGGCAAATAAGAGATGATGGAGTTTAATAAAATTTCGGCCTGGTCATTAAACCAAACGACTCTTAAATCTAAATCGCATATGAATATATTGTCTCCTAAACTGTTAAGTGCTCTAGCTGTTTCACTATGTGAAAAAAAAGTTGTTTCTACCAACTCATTACCTCCGTAATTCAACCAACGTTTTCTTTTATTATATTGGAAAGAGATTAGAATGCCTATTAATATCGAATGGAAAAGGAGCGTTCGTGATCATGCACTTGTTTCTCTTGCGCCTGAACTTCATCAACAGCTGAAAAGGGGCTCCCATTTTGTAAGGCAGATTGAAACTTTTTAAGTGTGTTTTCCTCTCCTTGGGCCTCAATTTCCACAGAGTTATCCATCTGGTTCATCACGTAGCCTGTTAACCCAAGCTGAGCTGCTTTTTGCTGTGTGAAAGCTCGAAATCCAACACCTTGCACTCTCCCTTTCACGATAAACTGAAATCGTTTCATTTTAAGTCACCCTTTCTGCAAAGTCTTATAACGTTCTTTTCCTAATTTCACTGTTATTAAACGGAGCGGAATGGTGAAAACGGTGGAGTAGAAAATGGAAAGGGAGGTAGAGAAGGTGAAAAACAACAATTGTGAGCACTTCAAGTGAAAGTAAGTAGTATGGCCAGGGACCAAGATAAGAAATGAGCGTTTGACTGCCGGGCTCTTTCATTAAAAACATATAGTTTGAGCCAAGGGTAAGGTTAAGTGGAAATAGCAAAAGAGCATAAATATTTAATCCTGCAAACGTCATCCACAATGAGCGATAAGTGGGAAAAACTTTTTCGACGGTAATCATAAACCAGGTAGCAAGAACGATTCCACCATGAGCAACAAAGAAATGAAAAAATCGAAAATGCGGAAAATCATATGGACCTAAGTCAGGAGTAATCATAGCAAGCAAGGCACTAGCGGAACCAGCAAAATAAGCGATTGGAAGGAGCATTTTATTTTTTGTTAATACAAGTGCAATAGCTAGAAACAGGGATATACTACTGAGCTGTAGTGGAAAAGTGGTTGTGATGCTCCACTCCTTATAGTAGGCGAACCAGGCATGAAAACTTATCTCTGATAGAAGTAAAAGAAAAGCAATCAGTAGTCGAATAAGGAGATTCGGAAGTTTGTTTCTTAAGGTTTTACGAAAAAGAAACATTCCAATTAGACAACTTCCTACTAGGAAGAGCGCCAAAAGATGTGAATAAGAAAATAAAGTAAATGAACTCTCGGTAAACCATGAAAAATATCTCCCCATTAATACCACCTCTTTAAAAAAAAGCTAAGTTAGCTTATATTGTAGATTTCTCGATTTTTGGCAAATTCGAGTGAAACCATTCGTTAACATAGCCAATAAAAAAGGAAGATTTAGCGTTGGATGTACGAATAAAATAAGCTTTCGAGACTAGTATCGAAAGCTTATCAGGAAAAGGCTCAGTTGATCGAACTTGAATCATCTATGTCTTTTAAGGCATGTTTAACAGAGGGGAAGCTTTTTACAGAGGATAAAGAAAAATCCGCTTGAATCCCTTCTAGTACAAAATCAGGACGTACACCTGTTATGCGCAATTCAGCACCCATTAATTTAATGAGTTGATGGAGCTGATACACTCCTTTATGCAGTTCAGAAGTGAAATGACTAACCCCTGATAGATCGAGGATAAGGTATTCATCTCCGCTTTTTTGAATATGAGAACTTACATGATGCAAAAGGAGCTCAATTCGTTCTTGATCAATTTGTCCGACGAGCGGGACAATGGAAATCTTTCGATCAATTGGTACAATCGGAGTGGATAATCGTTTGACTTCATCGAGATAGTGATCCGAACGTTCTTCCGCTTCTTTTCTTTTTGTTATATCTTGTTGCACACCAACAAAGTATGTTTGATTCTCGCTCTCAATGTGCACGGGATAGATTTGAAGTTCATTCCAAAAGTATTGACCGTTTTTTTTATAGTTTTTAATTTCAATTTTAACTTTGTTTTTTTTATTAATCGCATCTCGTAACTCAGCGATGGTCTCTTGATTCGTATCTTCTCCTTGCAAAAATCGGCAATTAAAACCAAGTATATCTTCCGTTGAATACCCAGTTAACTTTTCAAAGCCTTCGTTCGCATAAACAATTGGATTGTCTGGCAGTTCCGGGTCTGTGATGACAACTCCAGTATCCACGTATTCGATTGCCGTTCTGACAAACTCATTTCTTTTCATCCGCTTAACTTGTTCTTTGTTCACTTTCATGAAAAACAGCTCCATAATGTCGTCTTTCTCACTTTCATCATCACCTTTTACATTGTATGGTACTTCTAGTATAAAACTCTCCTGTAGAAAATCCAATAAAAACCCACCCTTCACTTTTATGAGGAGGAAGATTAAAGGATTTTTCTGAAAAATGAACAAAAGAGCCTTTCGGAGTCAAGTGAAGTCTGATATACATGGTATAATAAAAGCATTTATTGTGATCGAATGGGAGGGCCTAGTTATGGATGCACTTGATGTAATGGGAAAAAAAGAAGAGATCTTCCCTTACTTCCAGCCGATTGTTAGCGCTGATAAGCAGCAAATTATTGGATATGAAGTTCTTGGGAGAATGAAAACCGAAGAAGGAATAAAGAGCCTTGGCTTTTTTTTCCGCGATCAATCAATACCTGAAGAGTACATATTGGAAATTGATTCACATATTCGAGATTGTGCCATTGATATCTTTTTAGAGCGCGGAACGAGTCAGTGCCTGTTTTTTAATGCTAGCGCAAGACACTTACTGTTTGACCATGGGGAAACGTTGACACATTCTCTGGAAGAATATTCTAATAAAGGTATTGCGTATGACCAAATTGTCATTGAAGTCTCGGATTATGATATTGGGGATGATGAGCTCCAGAAGTTGCAGCATATTCTCACCTACTACAAAAGCCTTGGTGTTCAGGTTGCCGTCAGTCATGCAGGTAACTCGATGAGCAATATTGAAAAAATCGCCATCTTGAATCCGAACATCATCAAGGTGGGTTTAGTGAACTTAAAAGATAAAGGGATGCCTCCTGAGTATCGTGAAGTTCTCTATGCTTTGTCAATGCTAGGAAGAAAAATAGGGTCAACCTTATTGTTTGAAGGAATTGAGGGAATTGGCCAATTAAAGTATGCCTGGGAGAATGGAGGAAGGTATTACCAGGGGTATTATCTTGGTAAGCCTGCGGAAGACTTTCTTGATGTGAATCAATACAGAGAACTTCTAACAAAAGAATTTCAACATTTTATTACTCATGAAAGAAAACGCCTTCTTTCACTTTACGAACTTTCACAAAACTTTAACCGCCATTTACAGCAACAGATTCAAGCGAAATAAGCAAAATGATTGGAATACAATTTTGGCCGAAGCCGCTCATTCTCTTGGAAACGCGTGTTTTAGAGGATACATTTGCGATGAAGATGGTCATCAAGTATCAGCCAACTATTATCGGAATGGTGATGGAGATTGGGAGTTTCAACCAGAATATGAAGGAGACAATTGGAGTTGGCGCCCGTATTTTCTAGAAAACATTGTAAGGATGAAACATGATCAAGTTGGGATTCTTTCCGATCTTTATAGCGATATCGAAACAAATGAACTCATACGGACGTATTCTTATCCTATAAATGAATCTTACTACTTGTTTCTCGACATCCCTTATCTTTATCTCTACGAAAGAGATGATTATTAATCTGAATACTGCGTTTAGGAATCGATGTTCCACGTGGTTATTCCGGTTAAAACTCGAATGAAATGACGCAAGGAAGGGTAGAAGTAAAAGAGTAATACGAGGAGGGATTGAATGCTTAAACGGATTTCTGTAAAAACAAGTGAACGAGATGAAATGATTGATATCACAAGGGAAGTAAGAAGCGCCATTCACGAAGCGAACATTAAACAGGGAGTTGTGATGGTTTATTCTGCTCATACAACTGCCGGGATTACAATC
Organism: Bacillus sp. RAR_GA_16; assembly: GCF_020165985.1. GTDB lineage: Bacteria > Bacillota > Bacilli > Bacillales > Guptibacillaceae > Guptibacillus. The sequence continues at coordinate 510,266 of NZ_JAIUKZ010000015.1, read as the reverse complement.
AATGAAAACGCGGATCCTGATGTAAAACACGATATGCTAATGAGGTTGGATGAAGTCTATCCGTGGGAACATCCGAAGTACCGTCATGCTGAAGGGAATTCTGCTTCTCATCTAAAAACAAGTACAGTTGGAGCTTCCCAAATGATCATTATCGAAGAAGGGGATATGATTCTTGGCACGTGGCAGGGAATTTACTTCTGTGAATTCGATGGTCCACGGAACCGCACTGTTTACATTAAAACAATGGAGGGATAATGATGATCCGAGTTCTATTCGTATGTCTGGGGAACATTTGCCGTTCACCAATGGCGGAAGCTGTTCTCCGGGCGAAAGTAGCGAAAGCTGGATTAGCTGATCAGATTGAAATTGATTCAGCAGGTACGGGCGATTGGCACGTAGGTGAGCCTCCACACGAAGGTACATCTGAGATTCTTTCGAAACATAACATCCAAACAGAAGGTATGAAAGCCCGGCAAGTTAATGAAGATGACCTAAGCCATTATCACTATGTCGTCGCCATGGATGCTGGAAACCTTGGAGAACTTCATGAAATGGCAGGAGTCAAACCAACCACCTCACTTTCGAGGTTAATGGATTATGTGAGTGAAAGTGAAATAGAAGACGTTCCAGATCCTTATTTTGATGGTAATTTTAAAGAGGTTTATGAAATGGTAGACGTTGGATGTGAGAAATTATTAGAACATATAAGAAATGAAGAAGGCATATGAAAAACATCGAAGCAGCAATTAGAGAAGCGGGTGACTTTACCACGATCGTGAAGGTAGAGCGCGTGTCAGGTGGATCAATTAATGAAGCTTTCTATGTTCAAACAAAAGAGCGAGAGTACTTCGCTAAAAGTAATCCTTCAGCACCAGAAGATTTTTTTCGTGCTGAGAAAGAAGGCTTAGAGCTGCTTTCGAGTCATAAAATATCGGTTCCTAAACCACTCTACCTACTTCCAAAAGGGGAAAATGAAATGGTCTTCCTCATGGAGTGGATACCATCTATCCCTTCAGGAAAGCAAGGTGACCGAGCACTCGGTAGTTTAGTTGCGAGGATGCATCGGAACAAAGTTCAGGCAGCTGGTTTAGAACAAGATAATTATATTGGCGAATTAAATCAAAAGAATCAACCAACAACTGACTGGGTTTCTTTTTTTAGAGATCAGCGACTAGGAACAATGCAGGAACTGGCTCGAAATAACAGAAAACTTTCTGTCGAACGGGACCATCGGTTAACCGTTCTCCGAGAACGTCTCGATACAATCATTGGTCATAACCCTGTTTTTTCCCTTTTGCATGGTGATCTTTGGGGAGGGAATTGGCTCATGAGTCATGAAGATGAACCTTATCTCATTGATCCTGCTGTTTATTATGGAGACCGAGAAATCGATATTGCTTTTACATATCTATTTGGGGGGTACTCGAAGGAATTTTATGAGCAATATCAAGCTGACTTACCGTTAGAGAAAGAATTCAAGGATCGAATTCCCATCTATCAATTGTATTATTTACTTGTTCATCTGATCCTATTTGGGGAAAGCTATGGAAGCGCAGTGGATCGTATTCTACAAAAGTATAAGGTTTAACTGCGGTGGTTTCGGAGTGAACGATTAAGGGAAATAAAGCTCATCTTAATCTAACGAGGAGGAATTGAAATGAGTCAGACATATTCAGGCGGTAGTCAAAATAAACTGTTTAAGGCAGTCCTTATTGGTGGACTGGCAGGTGCCCTTATTTCACTTCTTGATCGAGGCACAAGGGAATCCATTCAGAGTGGATCGAAAAAAGCGGGTAGTATTTTGCGCGATGTTAAAAATAATCCATCTTACTATACGGATAAATGGAAGCAAACCGTAGATGATGCTAGCGAGCTTATGAAGGAAGTACAGGATGATATTTCAACATTGTCAGAGAAATTTAACGGACTAAAAGAAAGTTCAGTGGAAGCATTTAACCTTGTGAAAGAAACGCAACACGATCTTAAAGAAATTGGATCGAGGGTGGTTGAAGCTGGTGAAGAGTTAACTGGTCACAACGGTGATTCATTGACACATTAATTGAGCGTCAGGAGGGTAAAGAGTGGATGCATCACTAGGGCAATTTTCTAAACAGCTTTTTTCAAGAATAAAAGAACATCAGGTAACTGATTTATCAGCACAACTGGCTTATTATTTCTTGTTATCGCTGTTTCCTTTTCTAATATTCGCCATTACTCTCCTGACTCATTTCGATTTCTCGCAGGATCAAATTCTTGATTTAATCGCTCAATATGCACCATCGGAATCATTTGTCACCATTCAAGAAAACATTATTTTGGAAGATGGCGCACGAAAAGGGCTCTTATCATTTGGGGTTATTGCGACAATCTGGTCTGCCTCCAATGCGATTAACGCGATTATCAAATCCCTTAACCGTGCTTATAATGTGCAAGAAAGCCGTCATTTTTTACTAGCAAGAGGATTATCCATTCTTTTATCTTTAGCGATGATTTTTGTTATTGTCGTAGCATTAGTATTACCTGTCTTCGGTGAAACGCTCTGGCGCTTTTTTGTTACTTTCTTTGAGTTGCCTGAGTCGCTAGGCTTCATGTTTGGGATCATTCGGTGGATTTTAAGTCTGTCTGTTATGATTGTGGTGTTTATGTTTATTTATTACTACGCTCCAAATAAGCGATTAAATTATAAAGACGTGCTACTTGGGTCTATTTTTGCTTCAGTATTATGGCAGCTTGTGTCTCTCGCTTTTTCCTATTACATCAATAATTTTAGTAACTACTCTGCAACGTATGGAAGTCTTGGAGGAGTCATCGCACTGATGCTCTGGTTTTACCTGACTGGTCTGATCATTATTATTGGCGGTGAAGTGAATGCCACTTCAAATTACTTTAGAAAAAAAGCCCAATAGCATTAGCCCAAAGAGCTAATTCTATCAGGCTTTTTTATTTTGGCTATGTTAGCTTTGACTTTTGGCTCGTAAAGAAGCGGAAAATCAACACCAATAACACAGCCTTTATTTTAATAAACGGAGTCCGTTTAAGATGACGAGAATGGTACTCCCTTCATGTCCGAGCACCCCAATAGGAAGGGTTAAGAACTGAAAAAAGTTAGAAGCGATCAGAACAAGAATAACGGAAATGGAGAAAATCACATTTTGTTTAACGATTTTGTTTAACCGGTTAGAAAGGTTTACAGCTCGTGTCAGCTTACCGAGATCGTTCTTCATAAGAACCACATCTGCTGTTTCAAGAGCGACGTCGGTTCCTTGCCCCATTGCAATCCCAACATCCGAAACAGCCAGCGCTGGTGCATCATTAATTCCATCCCCAATCATGCCAACCGTTTGATATTCCTTTTTTAATTCTTTCAATCGGCTTACTTTATCTTCTGGAAGACAATTGGCGTAATAAGTGCTTATTCCGACTTCATCAGCAATCGCTTTTGCTGTTTGTTCACTGTCTCCAGTCAACATAATGGGCTCAATTCCTCGCCTTTTTAGTGCTTTCACCATCGTTGCTGATTCACTGCGAACTTTATCTTTTAAAGCAATCATTCCAGCGATTCCGTGGTTGTCTGCAGCAAGTACGATGGTTTTACCACTTGATTGCAGGTGACGATAGTTTTCTTCGAATAAATCAAACCCCTCGTCTTCAGAAAAGAACGCTAATTTACCGACCTTCCAGCTCGTTCCCTCAATGGTAGCTTTTATCCCCCATCCAGAATGGTCCATCATATCTTCAGGCTCTAGAAAAGTGACGTCGCCTGCGTGATCAACAATGGCCTTGGCAAGTGGATGTGTTGATTGTCGCTCAATGGAAGCGACGATGTTAATAAAGGTTTCCTCGCTCATATCTGCTCGAGTATCAACATCCGTTACGACTGGCGAACCCTCGGTTAGTGTTCCCGTCTTATCTAGCGCAATTGCTTTCATTGAACCAAGCTGTTCAAGATGCACGCCACCCTTAAAGAGAATGCCATTCCGTGCACCTGCGGAAATGGCAGAGAGTGTGGCTGGCATAATCGAAGCTACTAAAGCACATGGGGAAGCTACAACGAGAAATACCATGGCACGATAGATTGTCTCCTCCCATGTCCAACCAAATAGAAAATGGGGGAGGACCATAAGAAGCGCGCCAACTACTAAAACAATCTTTACGTACCAACCTTCTAATTTTTCAATAAAGAGCTGGGACGGTGCTTTTTGATCTTGTGCTTCTTGTACAAGAGAAATTATTTTCTGAAAAACGGTGTCTTCGCTACGTTTCGTCATTTTAATTGTTAAATGACCCGAAATATTTAACGTTCCAGCAAACACCTCTTCGTCAATCCGTTTAATAACAGGGATAGATTCACCTGTAATAGCCGATTGATCAAGCGACGTTTGTCCTTTCGTAATGACGCCATCAACAGGTATGCGCTCTCCTGGTTTAATTAAAATAACATCACCAATGGAAAGAGAAGCGGCCGGAACAACCCGTTCTTCTCCATTTGAAAAGATCGTTGCCGTTTCTGGTTGTATTTCCATAAGGGACTCAAGTTCACGTTCACTTTTATTGAGTGTGTAAGTTTCGAGTGCTCCGCTTAGTGCGAAAATAAAGATTAGAATGGCGCCCTCTGTCCAGTATCCTATACTCCCTGCCCCAATGGCTGCGATAATCATAAGCAGTTCGACATTCACATCTTTTTCAGCGAAAGAGTCTTCGATTCCCTCTTTCGCTTTAGCGAAGCCACCAATAACAAAAGCAGTGATATAAAGCACCGCTTCAATAGTAGGAGAATAGGTGCCTTCAGTGATCCAAGTGAATGCAATAATGAGTCCACTTAACAGGGCAGCTCCAAGTTCACCGTGTTTTTTTATCGCATTCCACCAAAATGAAGGATGTGAGGGATAGGTATGTGAGCTTAAATTTACTTGTTCCATTATCATTCCTCCTCTTTCTAATTGAGAATAATAGTCATCATCATTCCCCTTATAAACGTGTAATGCTGTGACCAACGGTAGGTCACAGCAGAATAAACACCGGCAAATAAGTTTTTTAAAGTGTGTATTGAGAATGAGTATCATCAAATTAGAATTATTATCATGTTTTAATAATTTTATTCTATCACATGGTTCGCTTTTTGACTATATGAAACATCACAATTGGGCAGATTGATTTTACGTTTAAAAATGGGAAAAGTGTGGGAATTGGAAGAGTAATAAACAAATGAATGACAAGGAGGAGAACAATGTTATTAAAAGAAAAGCTAGATCAGTTAAAACATGCCCAGGTTCAAAAGCCTGATAAGGTGATGACTTTGTATTTGAATACCGATCGTCGTGACGCTGACCGACAAAACGGAGAATGGAAAATTCAGTTGAAAAACGGCTTTCGTAATTTTGAAGACTACTTAAAGCAAAGCGATAATAAAGAAGAACTTGAAAAATATGAGAAAGTAAAAGGGAAAATTCAAGAAGAAATTGATCGTATTGAGAATGATTTGAAACGTGGACTTATTATTATTGCCTCTTCCGATGATCAGATATGGCTTGTGGAGCGTACTCAGGTACCAGTTGAAACGAATATATACTGGGAAGAAGAAGCCCATCTTGAAGCATTAGAAAAGTTACAAAGTGATTATCCGAACACAGGCATCATTCTTGTTCATCATGATTATGTTCGCATTCTTGAAACAGAGCTTGGATTTTTAACAAAGAGTGAAGAGTATGCTTGGGATCCCGATGAAGACAACTGGAGAATCTATGAAGGAACAACAGGAAACGAGAATATTTCTGGAAATGGGAGTACCGCACAGCGAGAACTTTATGAAGATCGCATAAAAGCGAATCGTGAAAGATGGTATAAATCAATGGCTGCGAAGCTTGATAAAAAAGCAAAAAATCGTCAGTGGGAAAAAATTTATGTAGCTGGTGAAAAAGAAGAGGCTAATGAGTTAAATGACTTAATGAATAAGCAGTCAATCGTTGTCGGAAAAAATTATGCAGATAAACGAGATGATGAAGTGATTGAGTCGCTCGTATCGTAATGAGAAAAGCACCCAAACGGGTGCTTTTTTTATTCCACATGTTTCGTTGCATTAACAGTAAAGATTTTTGGAATGCCTCGATCATGCAGTTTGATATTTGGTTCTTCGGTTAACTGTTTTAGAATAAGCCCTTCATCCGCCATACTTGTTAGAATTTCCCCTAATGTCCACTTTCGCTGCAAAACCACACTGTCTTCCATATCCTCCGTGAGGTGCTTTTCATAGGCGACCACAGTTTTGTGTATGGTAGGATCAAAATAATTACCATCTACTTTGTGCTTCTTTCCTTTGGAAGTAATCAGCTTTGTTGAAATCGGATGAAAGTCTTGAAGGACAAAGGTGCCGCCGTTCTTTAAGAGGCGAGACACTACTCTAAACAACGGGTGAAGATCAAGGAAATAATGTAAGATCCCTAGCTCCATTACAATAACATCAAATTCTCCATCGTGAGAATCCATCTTTAAAATATCAGCTACAATGTAAGTAAGATCAATCCCACAATGGGTAGCTATTTCTTTAGCGTACCGTTCATTTTCATACGAAAAATCAATGACTGTGACATTGGCTCCCATAAGACTCATTGCTGTGGCTTTCATCCCATGTGAACCCATGAGGTTGGCTACTTTCTTTCCCTGTAAAGAAGGAAGATAGGGCAACAATGATTTAATGCGCGAAGAAGGATTATCTTTAAGCTTTGTGGCTGCTTCTTCTGGAGTACCGAATCGATTTAATAAAGCCTCATAGGTTTTTTGGTTCCAGGATTTTTTATTTTGCTCTGTAACGCTTTGCTGAACGTTCCTTAGGTGTGTCTCAACAGCCAATCGCCACTCCGGAATCTGCTGATAGTAGTAAAGAGAAAGGCATGGGACGCTCGTATCTCCTAGAGAAACGTTGACTAAGTAAGGATTTGTTCGAATGACTGTATTGTATGTACATTCAACACGAACGGATGTGTTTGCGATCTGATAGAATCGCATGTGACATTTCGGAAGTGTGTATGGGGACAACAGTGTCATATGTTTGATTGAATTCATGAATGACCGACTCAAATGCATCCCATTGCACCGAAACGGCTATACAATGAGGTGCTTCTACTGCACCTTGAAGCCATAGGGCTGTTTCATTTATATAAAAATAAGGAATGTTATAGTTGTTCAGGTCTGAAGATAATTGCAATAAGACGTTTTCTTTGGAGCTCGACATCGTTTCACCTCAATTTTGTTACATGAACATATTTTGTATAGAATACTATAGCATATAGACAGGCCATAAGGCATCTGAAGAATAGGGAGAGACAGAGATTATGCAGACTCAGAGTGAAGGTGTGTCAACTCAAAAGTGGGTAAGGAGAGGTGGATCTTTCGCGTTAGGTATCTACTTACTTGCGCTTTTCTATGCGACATTGTTTATTTACAATTACTATCCGTATGGGAAGTCAGTTAATCTTGTCCTATTTGATAGTATTAAGCTCATGTGGGAAAGCGGAAGCTATTGGCTAATCTTAAAGAATATTATTGGGAATATTTTATTGTTTATGCCACTTGGATTTTTGATGCCATGTGTGAGTAGAAAGGGTAGAATCAGTACTTATCGTTGGTCTCATTGGTTTTTCGACAAGTACAGTTATTGAATTACTTCAGTACTTTGTCGCTCACCGTATTTTTGATATAGACGATATTCTTTTAAATGCTCTTGGAGCAATAGTAGGCTATGTCGCGTTTCGCATCATCCTTGGCACTTACCGAAAAATAAAAAAGACAAAATAAAAAAGGCAGCGAAATGCTGCCTTTCTCTTTTGCTTTAATCTTCTTTTTTTGCTTTGTCGAGAAGTTTTGTAATTCGTTTCGTGAGCATTTTACGTCCTTCTCCACCTGCTTGGAAATGGCGTAGCTTACCTTCTGAATCAAATACGTAGTAAGCAGGAACATATTGATTATCAAACGCATCAGTTAGTTTGTGATCGCTATCGACGAAGATTGGTTGGCTAATATCATGCTCATCTGCCACCTTTTTGATTTCGTCAAGATCTAGGTCCTTTTCAGAACGCGGCATGTGCACAGCGACAACGTTCATGTCCTCACTATACTCGTCCCTAAATTCATTTACCATTGGCATCGCTTCTTTACATAAACCACAGCTAATTGACCAGAAATGAATAAGTGTAAGTGGTTTATTGCCAACGAGATCACTTTTCTTAACTTCTCCGTTAAACCATTCTTTCGCGCCTTCTAATTCGGGCATTTCTTCGCGTAGTTTCATTTTAGTATCGACTCCTTTGATCGGAATTAATTATAATCATTATCAGATAATCACAGTTATCATTATAGTACATATCCATCATAAGTCAATGAAAAGGGTTCATTCTATATAGTATTAAAGTGGCTATAAAACGTTTCTTTACTCATAAAGTGGAATATTCTCTATTCGCTGAGGATTTTTATGAAAAGCGGTTGCAATGAATAAGCTTAGCAACATACCGCTAATCGCATAAAAAATACTTCCTCTTGCAAACCAATCAATAAAAACACCGCCAAGATATGGGCCAAGTATACTGCCAATTCCAAAGAAAATGCCAGCTAGAATGTTTCCTGTCGGTAGTAGGCTATTTGGAAGTAGGTCTGCTAAGTAGGTGATACTTAAGGAAAAAAGCGATCCAACCATCATGCCTGATAGGAAAAACAGAGTAAAAAGTAATGGGATGGATGTTGTGAAAATGGCACCAGAAAAACAAACCCATCCGATTAGAATACTAATAAGTAAAACGTTTTTACGTCCGAATTTATCACTAATGATTCCAAGTGGCATCTGAAAAACGAGACTGCCTACAACAAAAGCAGGAAGTAGAATCGACACTGCTTTTACGTCGAGCCCAGCTCGAAGCGCATAAACTGGAAAATTTCCGTGAAGAGATGCTTCGAGGAAACCGTAACCAAAAGAAGGTAAGAGGGCTACCCACCCGATTTTTAACACGTGAGCATATTTTGAAAGCACTCGCTCAGAACCATGAGCTAATGGATCAGGAAACTCATTCTTAATTTTTGAGAGCAACAGCCAGGTAACACAGGCGATCCCGGAAGCTAGTAAGAACGGAAGAAAAATGGAATACTCAACAAGAATGGTGGAAAGTGGTCCAGCAGCAAAGCCAAGTCCAAATGCGGATCCATAAATGGCAATGTTCCGCCCCCGCTTTTCTTTGTGAGTTGTCGTTGTAATCCAGAGCTGAGTTGCAAAGTGGAGAAGATTATCCCCAATTCCTACAATTACTCTTAAGATAAACCAGAACCAAAATGCCTGCCAGAACGGAATTAACGTAATGGAGACCATTACGAAGAAAAGTCCGACAGCAATAGCTGGTTTGTATCCATATTTTCGAACGGGCTTTTCGATAAATGGAGAGGCAAACAATATGCCAATATAGAGAGCAGAAGCATTTAGCCCATTCATGCTTGACGAAACCCCAGCTTCCTCTAAAAGTATGGATAATAGTGGGAGTAACATCCCTTGAGAATAGCCTGAAATAAAGACAATCGAAATTAGAACAAGGAAACGATAGCGTTTTGATTCGAACATATTGTTCACACTCCATCTGGCCAAAAAAGGAAATTCTTATCAGTGCCATTATAATAGAATGGGAAGAAAAGGGCTACCGTTCGCAATTTTCTCTTTCGTGATTTAAAATAAGAGCAACGTCTACTTACGAGGAGTGAGCATGTTGGAATTTAACATGAAAAAAGAAGAAACAGGTTTTACTGCTGATTTTGAATATGGAACACTTCATATATCTGGAGATGAACAGTTTGGCTTTCGCCCATACCAGCTGCTTGTTTCGTCTGTAGCAGTTTGTAGTGGTGGTGTACTTCGACAGATTCTTGATAAAAAGCGAATGAACTATGAAGATATTAAAATAAAAGCCGATGTTACACGTAATCAAGAAGAAGCAAACCGTGTTGAAAAAATCCACCTTCACTTTACGTTATTCGGTGATTTGGATGAAAAGAAAGTAGAAAGAGCGCTTGAATTAACGAAAAAGCATTGCTCTATGGCCCAATCCGTTATTGGTAGCATAGATTTGGAAGAATCCTTTGATATTGTAGCTGAATAAGAAACGAAAGAAGGGACACAGAGCGTGTCCCTTCTTTCGTTCTATTGGATGTCTCCTCTATAGTTCTAGCGTTTCTGGAGTATTTTCTCCTTCGTTCATAAGGCGGATTGTATCTGGTTTGATTTTAAGGACGATGTAGTTCGGATCTTCAGGTGAGTCAAACCAGCGTTTTAGTTGATCCCCCCATAGCTTTTCCTTTGTTTCTTTAGAGTCATCGATTGTAACCTGTCCCTGTACTTCTACAAAACGATCATGCCAACCTTCGCCATCATAACCAAGTAGAACATGTACATTTTTGTTCTGCTCAATATCCTCCACTTTGTGTGTTTCCTTACTAGTAGGTGTCATTAACGTAAGTTCATCATGGAAGAAAGTCATAAAACGCGAATGAGGTTTATTATCCTTCACTGTGCTTAACGTACCAACATAGTGAGAATCGAAAATACTTAAAACCTTATTTTTTAGTTCAGTTTGAGACATTGCCATTACAAATTCTCCTTTCGAATTTAACTCTAGTCTTAATCTTCCTCTATTTTCAAATTCTAAAACGCCTGAATATGCCATTATTTCTTTCAAACGATTCTAGCGCATTCCATCGTTTTTTAAACCAATACTAGGGGTATAGCATAGTGAGATTTTAAAATGACAGGTAAGAAGGTAATTAGATGAACAAAACATATGACTTTACTCAAGGTAATATTGCAAAACAAATGGTCTTTTTTTCGTTACCTATCTTCTTCACAAACTTATTGCAAACGTCTTATCAGTTCATTGATAGCATCTGGGTAGGGAATTTACTTGGTGCCAATGCGCTTGGAGCTATATCAATTGCTGCTCCAGTGATCTTCACCGTTCTCTCCTTCATCATCGGTGTAAATAGTGCGACGTTAACGGTGTTGTCTCAACAGAAAGGCGCATCGGATCAGAACGGTTTAGTTGAATCGTTAAATGCGTTTGTTGTCGTTTTAACAATGCTTTCCGTCTTCTTTGGTGTCATCGGTTTTCTTTTCACGCACCCCATCCTAAAGTTTTTAGGAACACCAGATGAAATTTTTGAAAGTACGAAAGCGTATTTGCGAATAAATTTCCTTGGAATTCTTTTTTTATTTGGTTATAACTTTATCGGAACGGTTTTACGTGCGCTTGGGGATAGTAAAACACCGATTCGTTTTGTCCTGTTTGCCGTTATTTTGAATACCGCTTTGGACCCATTGTTTATTTCTTATTTTAACTGGGGAATTGAAGGTGCAGCTTATGCGACAATCCTTTCTCAAGGTGCAGCCTTTTTGTATGGCGTTATTTATTCGATATGGAAATCTAAAATACCATTTACAGTTCCTCATGTCCCTGACTGGAAAGAAATTAAGCGAATATCCAAACTTGGAATTCCTGCCGGGCTACAAATGATGACTGTTTCTGCTGGAGTGACAGCAATTATGGGAATTGTAGCGAGCTTTGGTACACAAGTTGTGGCAGGATTTGGAGCAGCCCAAAGGCTTGATCGTATCATCATGTTGCCGGCATTTACTCTTGGAGCAGCGGTAAACAGTATGGCTGGACAGAATATTGGCTCAGGGAAATGGGAGAGAGTTTCTTCCATCTCCAAAAATGGCATTATCTTAATTCTTTCCGTCTCTTTCACAATAAGCGCCATCATCTTTTTCGCTGCTGAATCAATGATTCGTCTATTTATTGACGATCCAGCGACCATTGCTTTTGGCAAAAGTTACTTAAAAACAGTAGCCTTTTTCTACCCGTTTCTTGGAATTAACTTTGTGTTAAACGGCGTCGTGAAAGCCGCCGGGGCGATGTTTCAAGTACTTGTCCTGAATATCATTTCATTCTGGGTCCTCCGAGTACCGCTCACTTACTTGTTTTCAACATGGCTAGGAGAAGAAGGGATTGCCTATGGAATAGGTGTTAGCTTTATTATTTCAAGTCTATTCGCCATTGCTTATTATCGTTATGGAAAGTGGCGTGAAATTGAATTGTTTGAAGAGAAACAAAATCCTAACACCGAGAAAATGCAAAAGAAAAATAATGCATAATGGCTAAAGGAAAAGGTCGTCCTCTTACTGATTTCTGCGTTACAATGGACAATGGAGTCTATGCAGTTAGAGAGAGGATGCCAAATTTTGAAAATGAAGCGCTTTTTGTTCTATGTGATCGGCTTATTCGTATTGACGGCTGGAATAACCTTAACGATTAAATCAGATATAGGTGCAGGAGCATGGGATGCTCTTAACGTAGGATTGTCTGAAACAATCGGCTTTACCGTTGGTAGTTGGGTCATTCTTGTTGGGATTATCTTAATTATTGTTAATGCCATACTAATGAGAGCTTGGCCTGATTTCTTTGCTCTTATTACAATCATTGTAACGGGTTTATTTATTGATTTTTGGTTGTTAACATTGTTTGCAAACTGGACGATTACAGATATCTTTCTAGCCTATGCTGTTTTTGCAATTGGGATGGTTCTCATTGGACTTGGAATCGCAATCTATCTTCAAGCGAAGTTTGCTGTTATTCCGATTGATGGGCTAATGCTCGCCATTCATCATAAAACAGGTTTAAGCATTCGAACTTCAAAAACAATTGGTGAACTCCTTGCGCTTCTTGCAGCTGTTATATTAGGAGGGCCAATCGGAATTGGGACATTGGCCATTACCTTTGGAATTGGCCCACTTGTACAGTTTTTCTATCCTACTTTTGAGAGAATGAACGCGTAAGCGTTCATTTTTTTTGTATATGGATGGAACTTAAATATTACACTTTGTTGGATAAAAGACAGGTTTCTAGAAAAAATACAAATAAGACTCTGAAATATCCTGTATGAACAGTTGCGAACAAAGGAGAATAAAAATGAAGAAATTAGCCTTAATCATCCTGCTCTTAACCGTTATCTCGCCACTAAATACGTTAGCTGCGGAGGGGAAGAAAGCGGGGAACAACCAAGCGCTACAAGTTCCGGATTCTACGGTCAATATTTCAAAGGAAAACACTTACCCGAATCCCGCGCAAGATTTACCGACTTTACAGCCGAGTGAATTAACGAAAGAGTTGACAGGTTCCGCTGATGTTCGAATTGAGAACCCTGAGCTTATCCAAATCTTAAATGATTCTTCGATTTCACCATCCAAGCTTGCAATAGGCTATCGTGCGAGTATCTACTTAGGCAAGTGGGCTTTGAATTACGATTCTGCTGAAACAAATGTTAATTGGCAATATAAGCAGGCGAATGTAAATCGAGTGGATAATCGAGGTGGCAGTGGTCCTGTCCAAATGACTTACCGTCAAGAAGAAGAGAAAAAAGTAAACGGTGGCTTAACAGCTTCTATTCCTGATAGTGAAGATGTGAAGAAAATGATGATGATGAAAGCATCGGAGAAAACGAAGCTCTCTCTCTCTTTTCAAACAATGATTGGGAAAGATACAAAAAAAGGAAACGTTTATAATGTTAGTGCAAAGAATTATGGGACGTTAACGAGCTATGTCCCAGCCGTTAATGAAAAAGGAAAAGTAACCTATGGTGAAGTATATCTAGTGCTAAAAGGAAGCAAAATGAAACTAGAAGTGCGCAATGTAACGCAACAGGGAATCGGTGCTTGGATTCCGGTTCAAGACTATTTAAGTTTTGAATTCAATACCCGTCAATAACCAGCTAAATGGCTGGTTATTTTTTTAAGATCGTTGAATGGAGAGAATTTCCTAAGAACGATCCATAGGAATGAAGAAAGAAAACAGGTTAAACGTCACACACTAAATACGGGGATAAAGAAGGAGGGTTTCGATGAAAATAATTGTACTCACGCTCACTCTATTTCTTGGAACGATGACAGGAACATATGCGATGGACAATCAATCGCATGATTGGTATTTTAAACGGAGTAAAAACCATTCACCTGCTACGACAGAACCTGAATTTCAAGAATTACTTAAGCCATATGACAGCTACTTTATTGGTGATTCGAATCAAAAAGAACTTTATATGACTTTTGATAATGGATATGAAAACGGCTATACGGATGAAATCTTAGACGTGTTAAAAACAGAAAAGGTGCCGGCTACATTTTTTGTAACGGGACATTATTTGAAAGATCAACCTGATTTGGTGAAGCGAATGGTGAAAGAAGGGCATATTGTCGGAAATCACTCCTGGAGTCACCCTGATATGACGGCCATTTCAGATGAGAAAATCAGAACTGAATTAAAAAAGGTTAAAGAAGAATATACACGTTTAACCGGGGATCAAGCAATGCACTATTTACGACCACCGCGTGGCGTTTTTAGTGAGCGCTCTCTCGCAATTTCTCATGAAGAAGGTTACCATAACATCTTCTGGTCACTTGCTTATAAAGATTGGGAAACGAATAAGCAAAAAGGGGGTCAATATGCTTACGATTCGATTATGAAACAGGTTCATCCCGGAGCCATCATGCTTCTGCATACCGTCTCAAAAGATAATGCAGAAGCACTTGAGAAGGTTATCCAAGATCTAAAAAAAGAGGGCTATACATTTAAAAGCCTTGACGATCTTATTTTAAAGGAAAAAATCCCGAATATGCCTTAAGAAAGACTGCCAGAGATGGCAGTCTTTTGCGTGTGGTCGGCGTAACTAGTAATCAAGTGTCGGATTTGCGATAATATACAGGACATGACAAAGGAGGCGGTACTGTGTGGGCTGAGAAAGTTTTTCCTCAAAAACCGTACAACGTGGATCGACTTTTTCGAAGGTTGAGCATGGATCCGCTTCAGTACGTGGATGATGATAACAAAATCCTGAAAGTTCCATTAAGGATTAAAGGTCAGAAAGGTGTTTATTCTGTTCAATTCATAGGAACGGATGAACAACCGTGTTTTGAAATAAGCGGAAAAGATGCGAAGACCAAAGGAGAAGCTGTTACTCGAATTTGTGAAATGTTTGACCTTCAGATGGATCCGAATAGCATTTACTCAGCGTTTAGGAAAACAAACATCTCTTCACTAGTCGAGAATTATATTGGCATGCCTCTTATTGGCGAAACTGATGTTTATAGTACTTTATTAAAGAATATCATTCATCAGCAGCTGAATATGAAATTTGCTTATACGCTCACGTATCGGTTTGTGTCGCAATATGGAACAAAGGTGGATAACGCCTGGTTTTATCCTCAACCTGAGGTTGTAAGCAAGTTAAAAGTGGAAGAACTGAGAGAGCTACAATTTAGTCAGAGAAAAGCTGAATACGTTATTGGGATTGCTAAAAAAATAGTGTCAGGTGATCTCGATTTACAAAAGCTTCATACACTCACGAATCAAGAAGTGTATGAAGAGTTGCTTCCGGTCAGAGGGGTTGGCCCCTGGACGGTGGAATGTGTGCTTCTCTTCGGGCTAAGGCGAAAGGATATTTTGCCAGCAGGTGATGTAGGAATTCAAAATGCCATCCTAAAGTGGTATCAGCTGCCAACGAAGCCAACGAAAGAAGAAGTGAAGGCGTATCAAAAGAATTGGTCACCGTATTCAAGCTACATTTCCATGTATTTATGGGAAAGCTTAAGCGGTTAAATAGAAGGAGAGATCTTGTTGGAGAACAAAAATGTGAAAGGGACGGGACTTACGAACGGTCAAACGATTCCCTTAACGATTAAACGGCTAGGTATTAACGGAGAAGGGGTTGGGTTTTTTAAGAGAACAGTCGTCTTTGTTCCAGGGGCGCTTCCTGGAGAAGAGATTACAGCAGAAGTGACAAAAGTTTTTCCGAACAGAGCAGAAGCTAAAGTAAAGCGTCTTCGTAAAAAATCGAAGGACCGTGTCACTCCTCCTTGTCCTGTCTATGAAGAATGTGGGGGATGTCAGCTTCAACATATGAGCTATCAGGCTCAATTACGTGAGAAGCGAGATATCGTCATTCAATCGTTCGAGCGGCATGCCAAATTAGGTGAGAAGGATTTGACTATAAAACCCGTTATTGGGATGGAAGATCCATGGAATTATCGAAATAAAAGCCAGCTTCAGGTTAGAAAGCAAAAGGGTAAGGTCATTGCTGGTTTATACGGCGCAGGCTCTCATGAACTTGTTGAATTGACAAACTGTCTTGTTCAACATCCAGAAACAAACCGCGTGACGCGCCAGGTTGTGAAGATCCTCGAAGATTTAAACATTTCAATCTACCATGAAAAGAAGCGTAACGGTCTTGTTCGTACAATCGTGACCAGAGTTGGGTTTGAAACGGGACAAATTCAGCTTGTGCTCGTGACTTCTGAAGAAGCCATTCCTAGAAAAGAGTTGCTGATTAAAGAAATTAAGAAACGATTGCCTGAAGTGAAATCGGTTATCCAGAACGTAAATGGAAAACGTACTTCTCTTATATTTGGAGAGAAAACCGTTGTGTTAGAAGGGGAAGAAGTGATTCAAGAGTCATTGGGGGATTTAAACTTCGAACTATCAGCTCGTGCTTTCTTCCAACTTAACCCACTTCAAACGGTGAAACTATATGATGAAGTGAAAAAAGCTGCAGAGCTTACGGGGAATGAGAATATTATTGATGCTTACTGTGGGGTAGGTACGATTGGTTTATGGCTTGCCGAAGAGGCTAAAGAAGTAAGAGGAATGGATGTTATTAAAGAGTCAATTGATGATGCCAGAAAAAATGCCCGGACACATGGTTATGATTCAAAAATGACATATGATGTAGGGAAAGCAGAAGAGGTTGTACCTAAGTGGATTAAAGAAGGGTTTAAACCCAATGTGATTGTAGTGGATCCGCCGAGAACAGGCTGCGATGATACCTTGTTAGCGACGATGGTGAAAGCAAAACCTGATCGAATTGTTTACGTGTCATGCAATCCATCTACATTGGCGAAGGATGCTAACTATTTAATGAAAAAAGGGTATGAGTTAAAGCAACTGCAACCGGTTGATATGTTCCCGCAAACAGCGCATGTAGAGGTTGTTTCTGTTTTTAAGAAAACGAAATAACAGCCAACGACGAGAGATAGCTACGAATCGACTGAATTGCAATACTAGTCATCAACAATTTCCACAGACTTATGCACATGCTGATCAGTGGTTATATGCGTTACTAACAACTTTATCAACATTATCCACATAAATGATCTAGTTTATCAACAGGATAAGGTGTTTATAACTTACCCGTGTTATGAAGAGGATTGACTAAGTTGTCCACGTTATTCACAACTTGTGGATAACGTGTTGTTAACTTCTGAATTAAATTTCTTTTCTGAACTTAAAAAGGGACCAGGATGGTCCCTTTTTAAGTTATTTGTTTTTCTTATTACGCTGGTCCGCTGCTCTTGCTCTTTCTGCTGCTTTCGCATCAGCTGCATCAAATTCACTAGCGAATTCGACATCTTCGTTTTGTGCTGATGGGATTGGGTTTTTAGCTTGACGCTTCTGTTTACCTTCTGAATAATTTGGACGTTTTGCCATCTTAATCAGCTCCTGTAAATGGTTTGGAGAAGATCTCTCCACTCATTAGCATGGCTTTTTGAAGCTTAATTATTCAGGTTATTTATGACCAGCTCGATCAGCACGTCTGAATTCTCGTCCAAAAAGCACATCCTGAGTTTTGGTTAACGTCATTTTTGATTCTTTGTTTTCTCTACCTTTCCGCTTATCCACAAAAATCCCTCTCTTCTTTAAGATGGTACTAGCATTGCCATCCAAAGAAGTTCTATGCACATGTGGATAAAGGAACGAAGAAAGCATCGTTCTCTTTTCAAGGGACCTATGCTTCCATTTGAACCTCAATCGTTTCAATACCTTCACGCATTACATGAAGATGGTAATTGTCACGTTCGATTTCATATAAGTGATAGGACTTTTCACCAGCGTTGATTTTTTGATAAACTTCAGGCCATTTGGCATCGGCTTTTTCAACATAAGGAATTTTTTCTGCCGCTTTTTGCGAGCGGATGTTGGCCTTGTTAATTCTCATGAAAATTGTTTTAATCTGCTTATCAAAAAACAATTCATTGAAAAAAGCTTCTTTTGCCATTTGATTATACCCTTTGCCGTGAAAAGGAGTGCCAATCCAGGTGCCAAGAAAACCAGTTTCTTGTTCAATGTCATATAGGTTGATTGTGCCGATGGGATTACCCCATTCATCAAGAATGGTACGGGAGATTAATTCACCTTGTTCTTCTGCTTCGATTAGCTGTTTTGTTAAGAACAAATATTCCTCGTATGAGCTTGCTTTATGACGCACGAATGGGAAGACAGCTGGGTCAACCATTAAATCAAATAGCATATGACATTCCGACAGGTCACGATGTTTAATCATGTGTTTCCCTCCTGTCGAGGGCAGACGAATGCCCACCCTCGAATAATAGTATGTTGAATTATTATTCGGGGTGGGAATCGAACCCACTAGGACCAGTCATTGCTGGTGGCGCACCAATTGCCTTCCCATTTTCAAATATGAAGTTGTTAGTTCATTTTATTGTAATTACAAAAGTATCATACTCGATTTATTCAAAAAAAGATACTAGTTTTTTGCGTATTTTTTTCGACAGAATGTAAACTTTTTGTAAGCAGGTTTGTGATTGAAAAAACAAGCCAGTTTATTGAATGATTTCGCCGTTAATCATGGTTAAAAGAGGGCGGGCATCGTATTGAAATGGATGGTTTGACCAGAGCACTAAATCCGCATCTTTTCCAACTTCAATGCTACCGATTCGATGGTCAACGCCTAGACTCTTTGCAGGATTCAGCGTAATTCCTTCAATGGCTTTTTCTTCACTTAATCCTTCTCTAACCGCAAGTGCCGCACAAATGTTTAAGTATTGGATTGGAACGTACGGATGATCAGTTGTAATCGACACTTCAATCCCGTGACGATTTAAGATTCCATAAGTAGCCCATGTTTTATTTTTAAGCTCAATTTTAGAGCGTCTTGTCATTGATGGTCCCACAGTTACCTTTAAGTTTTGTCCGCTAAGTTCATCCGCAATCAGATGTCCTTCAGTACAATGTTCAATTCTAAGATCGAGATTAAATTCCCGAGCAAAACGAACGGCTGTTAAAATGTCATCTGCACGATGAGCATGTATTCTTACAGGGATTTCTCGATTCAGTGCTGCCATAATAGGGGCTATACGTGGATGCTCTTTTTGATTCGAGCGGCTAGCATCGTAAAATGCTTCACGAAGTAAACCCATAATCCCCATTCTTGTGATGGAGTCATTGTTTGAATGACTGTGCACACGCTTTGGGTTTTCTCCAAGAGCGATTTTTAGCCCAGCTGTTTTTCTTACAATCATCTTTTCTACATTTTTTCCATTAGTTTTCAAAACGGTTGTTATGCCACCAATAATATTGGCGCTACCTGGCATCACTTGAACAGCGGTGACACCAAAAGCGATGGCGTCTTTAAAACCGATATCAAGCGGATTCACACCATCAAGCGCTCTCACGTGTGGTGTTAGTGCTTCGACCGTTTCGTTTGCATCATTTCCAGCCCACCCTGTTCCTTCATCATAAAGTCCTAAATGGGTATGAGCATCAATAAATCCTGGAAATAGATGATATCCTTTCCCATCTATCACTGTCATTTCAGGTTCTTCAGGTATGCAGGGGGAAACTTGGTGGATAAGACCATCTTTAACTAGAACATCTGCACAGGGCAGAATCGACGAGGAAACGGGATAGACGCGTGCCTGCTTAATCAATATTGTCATCTTATTCACCTATTATCTATTAATTTTAATAACCGATTGACTGTTATTGGTTTTTATATAGTATAGCCATTATCGAGGAAGGTTGCTATACAATCGAGTGTGGACAGAGAAGAATTGTTTTAATCGTTATTAGCGACATTTATAGTTAGGTAAAGGAGTTAGAAAGAACCTGCTGATTTAAACCAGCAGGTTCTCGAGAGCATCTTTTAATTTAATGTAGCGAAAAGGATAGCCAAGTTCTTTCGCTTTTTGCGGCAGAACACATTGACCTTTTAAGACAATTCCACTTTTTTCTCCCAGTGCTGCTTGAACTGGCGCTTCTGGAACGGGCATCCAATGTGGTCGATTCAGAACTTCTCCTACCGTTTTACCAAAATCATTCATTCTCTTTGGTTCAGGTGCAGTAACATTTAATGGACCTTGAACAGATTCATGATCAACAGCGAATCTAATCATTCCAACAACGTCCATGATGTGTACCCAGGAATACCACTGACGTCCGTCCCCGAGTTTTCCTCCCATAAATAATTTGTAGGGGAGTACCATCAATGGAAGTGCACCTTCTTCACCTAGAATAACGCCGAAGCGTGCCAGAACCGTTCTTACGCCATGATTTTGTGCTTTCATTGCTTCATCTTCCCATTTGCGTGAAACATCAGCAAGAAAGTCAGAGCCTGGTTCCGTATCATTTTCAGTAAAAGACTGATCAAGAGAAGAACCGTAATAGCCAATCGCCGAAGCGTTTACAAGGACACGGGGCTTATGATCAAGTTTTTCAATAATGGAGATAATCTCTCTCGTTGAAGAGATGCGGCTATCCAGAATGCGCTGTTTCCGTTCTTCTGTCCAACGTCCGCTATTGATTGATTCACCCGCCAAATTAATAAAAGCATGAATGTTTGAGAGTTCTTTTTCTGGTTCAGCGTCCTCCTGTAACCATTTCACATATGTAACGCCTTTTTTCATAGGTTTGTTTGCAGGATTACGTGTTAGGATGTAGACAGAATGCCCATCATTCACAAATGACTCAGTCAGAGCACTTCCGACAAACCCAGTTCCCCCAGTGATTGCAATGTTCATATTTTTTCCTCCTAAGCGTGCGCGCTGTATTTCTTTAATACTTCTTTACCCGTATTCATATTCCTTTAATCAAATGCTCTAACTTCATAGCTAATTTAGGAAAGTGCTACAATAGATTCTGGAGGTGAGTGCATTGTGAAGATTACACGAATTACGACTCAGAAAAATAATAATGAGCGTTTCTCGATATTTATCGATAAAGGAGCAGGTGAAGAATTCGGATTCGGAGTTGATCAAGATGTTTTGATAAGCTTCGGACTCCGCAAAGGTGTTGAATTAAGTGACGAAATGCTTGAAGGTATTCAATTTGAAGACCAGGTGAAAAAGGGCATGAATTATGCTTTAAATTATCTATCCTATCGAATGCGCTCAGAAAAAGAAGTAAAAGATTACCTTTTAAAAAAAGAAGTGCCTGAAGAAGCATTTCCGAAGATCATTGAAAAACTTAAACGCTATGGGTATGTAAATGATCTTGAGTTCGCCATTGCATTTGTAAGAACAAAAATAAATGCGGGTGGAAAAGGACCGTTTGTACTTGCACAAGAACTTAACCAAAAAGGGGTTGCGAAACCAATGATTGATCAATCACTTGAAGAATATTCTTATGAGCAGCAACTTGATATTGCTACTAAGTTAGCTGAAAAGAAAGCGTCAAAACTTAAGAAATCTTCAGCAACAGAGCAAAAACAAAAAGTAAACCAGGAGCTCAGAGCAAAAGGGTTTGACCGAGATATTATTCAAGAAGTAATGGAGCAAATCAATTTAGATAAAGGCGATAACGAAGAATGGGAAGCCCTCGTTATGCAAGCTCAAAAGGCCGAACGTCGTTACAGCAAGTTAGACCGTAGAGAATTTGATCATAAAATGAAGCAATTTTTATATCGTAAAGGATTCCCTTTTCCGCTTATCAATAAGTACTTGGAAGAACTTAACGATCAATAAATATTTCTTTCTGCCCCATATCTTCCTCAATGATTTGTTTTGCTTTCTCTGAAGCAGATTTCAGCCTTGTAGAATCAGCGATATGATCTGAATGAGACCAGAAAGGGGTATTCATTCCTCCCATATAAACCGCTGTGGCACTAACCCCTGTGCCTTCAAGTTCTTTCCAGAGACTCTCTGTAAATCCTCTCACAGCATATTTTGAGGCAACATAAACCGTCTCGTGATTCTTTCCTTTAAGGCCTGCCGTTGAAATGATATTCATGATTCGCCCTTTTGTTTCTTTTAACATCGGCAGAAAGGCTTGGGTTGTAAAAATTGTTCCCTTCACATTCGTATCAATTACTTCATGAATGTCTGATATCATAAGGCTTTCCAATGGTCCAAATGTACCGATTCCCGCGTTGTTAACAAGAAGATCAATCTCTAAACGGTCATCTCCCATTTTCCTTATAAGAGAGGATAATTCTTCAGGATTGGAAATATCACATTGAAAGATCGTACACGTTTTGTTCTCTTTCTCAATCTGTTGGCAAATGGATTCAAGCTTCTTTTTTGTTCTGCCTACTAATATGATGTGGTGACCTTCTTTAGCCCAGTGTTTCGCTAGTTCTGCGCCAAGACCTGAGCCAGATCCAGTAATTAAGATGGTTTTCATGATCAATCACTCCTTGATGTAAGCGTAGCATATTTTTGTCAGGAAGTAGAAAATGAACTATACTTGGGAGAAGAAGAGAGTAGTGGAGGTTAAGAATGGAAAAGCGCTTCAGTGAAATGAGTGAACAGGAATTACGAAATGAAATAGCACTTCTAAGTGAAAAAGCACGTCGAGCTGAGCAAATGGGGATGGTAAATGAGTTTGCCGTTCATGAACGTAGAATTGCTCTAGCGAAATCCTATTTATTGAATCCTGAGAACTTTGTTCCGGGTGAGAAGTACGAAATAGATGGTGACCCGGGTTCGACATTTACAATCGACTATATGAACGGAACGTTTGCGTGGGGATATCGTGAGGGAAATGAGAATCTTGAAGCATTCCCCATCTCGATGCTTATAAAAAAAGAGCAGCAGTAAAGCTGCTCTCTTCGCGTTTCTAAGATCGTTTTCGCGTTTGCACTTGAAGAACGATATCGTTATACGTTTGCTTCGACTGTCCATTTACTTGATTGTGAGCGTGTTTTGGATTT
Source organism: Bacillus sp. RAR_GA_16 (assembly GCF_020165985.1). Taxonomy (GTDB): domain Bacteria; phylum Bacillota; class Bacilli; order Bacillales; family Guptibacillaceae; genus Guptibacillus. Next base: position 487,253 of record NZ_JAIUKZ010000015.1, on the reverse strand, counting down.
GCAGTTGGAGATTGGAATGGATCCTCATATTTCGGGTGAAGCCCATTTCGGTTATTTTTACCCATAGCTGCTGCCTCCTATATGAGAAAATTATCCCTGACGTTTGCCTGTACGATTAGACGCGCTCATGCGCTCCTGTGGGTGAGTGTTAATGGAACCGTCAGCTCGCTTCGAAGCAAATTCTTCTTTTGCACGTGGTTCACCAGAAAATTTCGCATCTGGAAAACCGGTTTTTTTGTTTCTCATTTTTGTGCGCCCCTTTCCAATATCGTCTTGTGAAGCAGGCACACATTTAGTATGCGAAACGGTGGCGTATGTTATGTGTGATTTGTATTGGATTTATATCAAAGCGAAATTACAACATGAAAGGAGCATGCCTCATGGAAGATTTATTTCAAAGGCTTACTCATAACCTTCTTGAGAAAAACGATCACCTTTCTTACGGACAGGCAAGAACAATGGTGGAGTTATTATGGGAGGATTTTGAATCATCAAGAGCAAAAGCTGGAAGAGAATATAAAGGTCATGATGTAACGGAAAAAATCGTAAAACAGTGGATTGACTATTATGGCCCGGTTTTACATGACTTTATGATGAATAATCCGAAATATAAAAGCTATTTTGGAGACGATAGAAGCATAAAACATTAATTAGAAAACCGGCTGGACAATGGTCCAGCCGGTTTTCGTATATGGAAGAGATTAATCCACAGCAGGATCTAATTTCTTTCTAAGCGTGTCTTCACTGTAAACCCAACCTGTATAGGAGCTTGTGATTTCAAGCTGGTCTTCCATCTGTACAACAGCCACAAACGGATAGTGGCCTTTATTTCGATAGCGCAGATCGATAAATCGTACTTCGTATCCTTCTTCTTTTTCTTCAATTTCCCATCGGTATACGGGCGAAAAAGAAAGGAAGGCACTTAAGTTTGGATCTTCTTTTGCCGATTCGAGTACGGGCGTTTTCGGAACGGGCACACGTTCAAACTCATCTTGAACGTGTATCGTCGTTCCTTCAGCACGAGCCACATAGAACTGCGTTTCTGATTTAATCGCAATGTGCCATCTGCTCCAGCGAATCGTAGGAGAGACGATAACTTCCACGGCATCAGGAATGCGCTCTTTCACAGCACGAATCACTTTTCTTTGTTCTGAGATCCTCCATAGGTAATAGAGGATGAGAACGCCGTATATCGTTAAAAAGGTAAATCCAGGGTTCGCACCAATGTACCACAAAATTAATCCTGCAATATGACTGAGGAAAATAAATGGATCGAAAATATTTATTACCCCAAGGGCGACCCACCGATTCGAAAATGGTCGAATGGCTTGTGTTCCATAAGCGTTGAAAATGTCGACAAACACATGAATGAAGACGGCTAAAAATGTCCATAACCAGAGATGAAGCCAGTTTGTTTCTGGGTAGAATAGCATAATGCCGCTACTAATTATAATTGGCCATAGAAGAACAGCAGGAATTGAGTGAGTAATTCCTCGGTGGTGGCGTATATAGACAGCGTTATTTTTTAATTTTAGTACAGTATCAAAGTCCGGGGCCTGCGATCCGATTAGCGCTCCAATTAGAACGCTTTGAGCGGTAACGGGGTCCTGTGCGATCGCTGGATCTAATGTTGCAAGAGCTCCAATCCCCAGTCCCATGACCACATGTGTCCCAGTATCCATAGAGTAAGATCCTCCTTATGAAGCAGATCGATTAAGTTAACAACAACCGCATAGAGTTTAGCGTTCTCTCTTTAGTTATACCCAATTAAAACAAAAGTGAAAAGTTAAAAGATGAATGAAAAGGTATGATGAGTTATTATATGTGATAGATGAAGATAGAGGAAGTTTATAAGTGAATTTTAATATTACTTTAATACCATTTACTATATCATATCGGAGAGTTGATGCATGACAGAGAAAGTGACAGACCTTTTACATTTATTCAACGAACAACAATTCCAGGAAGATCTCATTTCCTGGTTTAAAAAAGAACAGCGAATCCTTCCATGGCGTGAGAATAAAGATCCATACCGTGTGTGGGTTTCTGAAATTATGCTTCAACAAACACGAGTCGATACAGTGATCCCTTATTTCGAGAGATTTATGAATCTTTTCCCCTCAGTAAAGGCTTTAGCGGAAGCTGAAGAAGCTGATGTTTTAAAAGCATGGGAAGGTCTTGGATATTACTCAAGAGCTCGAAATCTACAGAGCGCTGTTCGCGAAGTGGCAGAGTCTTATAATGGAATCGTACCAAATCACCCAAAGGAAATTTCAAGTTTGAAGGGTGTAGGCCCATATACGGCAGGTGCTATCTTAAGTATTGCTTACGGCATTCCGGAACCAGCAGTTGATGGGAATGTGATGCGAGTATTGTCTAGGATTATTGGGATATGGGAAGATATCGCAAAACCTTCAGCTCGAAAGACATTTGAAGAGGTAACCCGACGAATTATTTCAAACGATGATCCATCATCATTTAATCAAGGAATGATGGAATTAGGTGCGATTATATGTACTCCGCGCTCTCCTTCTTGTCTTTTATGTCCAGTACAGGAGCATTGTCGAGCTTTCGCGGAAGGCTCACAAGAAGAATTGCCAATTAAATCAAAGAAAAAGGCGCCACGCCCTGTCCCGATTGCAGTAGTTGCACTTGAAGATAAAACAGGGAAATTTCTTATTAGGCAACGACCAGAAACAGGTCTTCTAGCAAGCTTATGGGAATTTCCTAATGTTGAATTAAGCGATGGTGGCTTAAAAGAAGAGCAAATTAAAAAGCATTTGAGGGATGAATATGAAATCAATGTTGAAATCGAAAAAGAGTTAGCTTCTTTTAATCATATTTTCAGTCATCTTAAATGGCAGTTAACCGTTTATAAAGGATCTTATCATGGTGAAATGGATTCTAAGCATTTTCAAATGGTGGATAAAAACGAATTGCGCAACTTCGCATTTCCAGTTGCTCACCAAAAAATCACACAATTGATTCTAGAAAGTGAGGAATAGTCGTGAATTTAAATCTAGAGAACAAACGGGTATTAATTACTGGTGGCTCAAAAGGAATCGGTAAATCAATTGCTAAGACCTTCTATGAGGAGGGAGCAAAGGTAGGGATTTGTGGAAGAAGTCGCGATGCTCTTGAGATTGCGAAAGAAGAAATTGGCCCAAATCTTGCTTTATTTGAAGCGGATGTAACAGATGAAAGAAAACGTGTGCAGTTATTGGATTCCTTTATCATGGAATTCGGTTCAATTGATATCCTCGTGAACAATGCCGGCGGAAGCAATGGAGGGGCTATTATGGAAACGGATTCTTACTGAATTTCATAAAGCAATGGAGCTTAATTTCTATTCGGCTGTTCATCTTAGTCAGCTATCAGCTGAAAAAATGAAGGAGCAGGGTAAAGGTGCAATTATTAATATATCCTCTATTTTCGGACGTGAATCTGGCGGCAAGCCAACTTATAACAACTCAAAAGCGGCTATGATTAGCTTCACAAAAGCAATGGGTGATGAATTAATTAAGGATGGAGTACGAGTAAATGGGATTGCTCCAGGTGCCATTCTTCACCCATCAGGAAATTGGCAAAAGCGGTTAGAGGATAATCCCGCAAAAATCGAAAAGTTTGTAGTAAATGAAATTCCAGGTGGGCGATTTGGTACACCTGAGGAAGTGGCGAATGCTGTGGTTTTCCTTGCTTCTGATAAAGCATCCTGGATTGTTGGCGCAACCATTAATGTGGATGGTGGTCAATCAAAATCAAATTATTAATCTGTATCTGTTTAAAGCCCTCTGAAATCTCCAGAGGGCTTTTTTTCTAAGGGTTAATCTGGCATAAAGGCAGACAAACCGCCCCGTTGTTCAATTTCTTTCATGATTTCTCGGTGAATGGCAAGGCCCTCACTATTTAAATAGGGTGCAACTTGTTGCAAGCTGTGATGGAAGAAAGAAAGTTCTTTGTCAGCCCAATCTTGTTTTGCCATCATGGATAGCTCCGTCATATCTCGATGATCCATTGTTACCCCTCCTTTTTGCTTTTATTTTGTTACAGGAACTTGTGTAGTATGAGGGAAGTATTTCTCAGATATCTTTTTTTATTTTCTCCTGGATACATAAGAATAGTTGATCTGGATATTCTATTGTTTGTGGGAGGTGATAAGCCATGGCAAAGAAACCAGGACAAACTCAATCTGGTACAAGCATTCAACACGTAAAACAGCAGAACCAACAAGCTTCTGCTGGACAAGCAGGTCAGCAACAATACGGTGCTGAATTTGCAAGTGAAACGGATGCTCAACAAGTAAAAGCTCGCAATGCGAAGTCTGCTCAAAACAAGCAGCAAGCATCTGCAGGACAAGCAGGTCAGCAACAATACGGTGCTGAATTTGCAAGCGAAACGGATGCTCAAGAAGTAAAAGCTCGTAACGCGAAGTCTGCTCAAAACAAGCAGCAAGCATCTGCTAAAAACCAGCAACAACAATAATTGATCTCCCAAGCAGGGCTGACTTAGTGTCAGTCCTGTTTTTCATTCAAAAGAGATAAGATGATAGGGATTCCAATAGACATATCGAACCTTTTACTAATAAGGAAGGAGGCTTCACATGTGCGGACGCTTTTCTTTAACAACAGAACTTGACGTTTTACTTGAACGATTTCAAATCGAGCAAACGAGTATGGAAGAAGGTAGCCCAAGATTTAATATTGCACCAACACAACAGATTCCAACGGTTATACGAGCAGGTCAAAGTAATCGAATCGGGACTTTACGCTGGGGGTTAATTCCGTTTTGGGCAAAAGACCCCTCGATTTCAAATAAATTAATTAATGCAAGAAGTGAAACGGCTGACCAAAAAGCAAGCTTTAAACATGCTCTAAAAAAGCGAAGGTGCCTGATCTTATCCGATGGTTTCTACGAATGGAAGCGAACGAAAGATAGGAAAATACCTATGCGTATTCAAGTTAGAAATGGTGAGCCGTTTGCAATGGCAGGATTATGGGAAAAATGGAATGACGGTAATAGCACGATTTACACGTGTACGATTTTGACGACTGAAGCCAATGAATTAATGGCAGAAATACATAATCGAATGCCTGTTATTTTGACGAGGGAAACCGAACCAATCTGGCTTGATCCTTCATTAAATGATTTAACCGAATTAAAAAAATGTATGGAGCCATTTCCTTCTTCTGAAATGAATGCTTATGAAGTCTCGACACTTGTAAATTCACCGAAAAACGACATACCTGAATGCATCTTGCCAGTAAATTAGAAAGCGGCATTTTGACAAAAACACCTACTTCTCTACAGAACTTTCCAAAGGTATTTCTCAATGTATATGGAATTGGTTTGCTGAAGATCAAATATTCATGGATTTAATATCTTCAGTTTGAAAGGAGAGGTTAAATGACGGAGTTTGATGAGCTGATTCAACAACAGCTCAAGCTGGCTGATCAATTGATTTATACGAGGGAAGAAATACAAAAGTTAGAGGTCAGGCTATCAGCGTCGGATGAAGCGATGCAAACCATTGTAATGGAGAAAAAAGAACGGTTATTGCTTTTAGAAGAAGAGTTTGAAAAACTCATTGCGAATGTCATCTCAACCTTTGAAAATACAGCCATTTATTAATAGCAAATAAGGTGCCATTCAATTTGAGTGGCGCTTTTATTTTAATTTTATTTTGTTAAGCGTTATAATGGAGAAGAATATAGATGAGATGTAAGATTTTTGATGTTAGCCATGTATTGAACGGTAAGAAAGAAAGGATACTGTGAGTCTGCCTATATGTAAAAGGCATTCATCGTTTTCCGGAATTTCTTAGGAAAGGAGAAGGAGATGAGTTTCCCAACGACCGGGACGAGAATTCAAATTCAAAGTTATAAACATCGCGGTACACTACATCGTACTTGGGAAGAAAGCATCGTACTTAAGGGTACCTCAAAAGAGATCATCGGGGGAAACGATCGCATTCTTGTGACAGAAGCTGATGGAAGACAATGGCGTACGCGTGAACCTGCGATTTGCTATTTTAGTGCGAATCACTGGTTTAATGTCATTGGAATGATCCGAACGGATGGACTTTATTACTACTGTAATTTAGGTACACCATTTACGTACGACGAAGAAGCGTTAAAATATATTGATTACGACCTGGATATTAAAATCTATCCTGATATGACGTTTAAACTTCTTGATGAAGATGAGTATGAAGCACACCGCGAAGAAATGAATTATCCCGAAGCCATTGACCGTATTATACAACAAAATGTGAAAGAACTGATGAATTGGATTCATCAGCGTAAAGGGCCATTTGCTCCAGGTTTTGTGGATCAGTGGTATGAACAGTTTCTCCAATATAGGTAAGAAAAACCTGTTGAATGTTTTTCAACAGGTTTTTGCATGATATTAAAAAGCACGTGAATAGCTAAAGGATGATGCCATCTGGGTAGTATAAAAAGATATATGACCTTCGTTAGGCCATATAAAAAACAAATAGGGATTACAATTGGAATTGGAATATTAAAGTTTGGAATTCCCCTTCTTTTACCTTTAATTCTTAAATATGTCATCGATGATATTATTGGTGCCGAAATGCCTGCGGGGGATAAGTATGAACAGCTGCTGTGGCTAATGGGGGGTGCGTTCTTTCTTTTCGTAGTGGTTAGACCACCTGTCGAATATTTCCGTCAATACTACGCACAGTGGATTGGTAGCAAAATCCTCTATGATATTCGTGATAAGTTGTTTTCCCATATTCAACAGTTAAGTTTAAAGTTTTACTCGAATAATAAAGCCGGAGAAGTCATTTCAAGGGTTATTAATGACGTTGAGCAAACGAAAACATTCGTGATTACTGGAATGATGAATGTTTGGCTCGATCTTATAACAATATTAATTATTATTGGAATTCTTTCGTTTATGAACATCTGGCTTACGCTAGCCGCGATTGTTCTTCTTCCATTGTATGGTCTTTCTGTTAAGTTTTTCTATAAGCGTTTGCGCGACTTAACGAAAGATCGATCGCAGGCTCTAGCTGAAGTTCAGGGTCATTTACATGAGCGTGTTCAAGGAATGTCAGTCATTCGTAGTTTTGCGCTAGAGGATTACGAACAAGAACAGTTTAACAAACGAAATACGAACTTCTTAGAAAGAGCACTGGATCATACACGTTGGAATGCAAAAACCTTTGCGGTTGTTAATACGATTACGGATGTGGCGCCTCTTATTGTTATTGCATTCTCAGCGTATCTAGTCATCTCAGGGGGACTTCAAATTGGTGAAATGGTAGCCTTTGTCACATATATGGATCGCCTATACAGTCCACTCAGACGATTAGTGAATTCTTCGACCACTCTAACGCAATCCATTGCTTCAATGGATCGAGTATTTGAATTTGTAGATGAAAAATATGACATTGTGGATAGAAAAGATGCAAGAAAGTTAAGCCATGTTCGTGGAAATATTCGCTTTGAAGATGTTTCCTTTAAATACAATGAAAATGATCTTCCAGTTCTAAAGGGAATTGATCTGGATGTAAGTGCAGGGGAAACCATTGCCCTTGTTGGAATGAGTGGAGGGGGTAAATCTTCTCTTGTTAGTTTAATTCCTCGTTTTTACGATGTAACGGGTGGACGTATTCTCATTGATGGTACGGATATTCGTGATTACGAAGCAAGAAGTCTTCGCGATAACATTGGGATGGTATTACAAGATAATATTTTGTTTAGCGAATCTGTACGGATGAATATTATGATGGGCAATCCCAATGCTGAGGAAGAAGACGTCATTCGTGCTGCTAAAGCAGCCAATGCACATGAGTTTATCATGAGTCTCCCAGAAGGATACGATACTGCTGTTGGTGAGCGAGGTGTGAAATTATCTGGTGGACAGAAGCAGCGAATCGCGATAGCCCGCGTTTTTCTTAAAAATCCGCCTATTCTTATTTTGGATGAAGCAACATCAGCTCTTGACCTTGAGAGCGAGCACTTGATTCAAGAGGCTCTTGAAGTTCTTGCAAAAGATCGAACAACATTTATTGTTGCCCATCGTCTCGCAACAGTGACGCATGCCGATCGAATTGTGGTCGTAGAGAATGGTCAAATTTCCGAGAGCGGTAATCATCAGGAATTAATGAAACAAAAAGGGTCATACCATAACTTATTCCAAGTACAAAATTTATAAAGATACATCAAAAAGCATCTATTTTAGATGCTTTTTTTGTTTGATTATGCACATTATTGCGTAAAAGTGACAAAGAAAGACAGAAAATTACTTCAATATACATTGCCAATTGTCTGAAATAATGTAATAATGATAAACAGATTTTAGTTAACTTAAAAAATTCAGAATTTATAGAAAGGGGTGAGGGTGTGGAACAACCGGTATTACAAGTTAGTGGGTTAGAGACTCACTTTTTTACAGATGATGGAGAAATTCCAGCCGTCGATTCCGTTGATTTTTACGTTAATAAGGGAGAGGTTCTTGGAATTGTTGGGGAATCTGGATCTGGAAAAAGTGTTACCTCCTTATCGATTATGCAGCTCATTCAGGCCCCTGGTAAGATAGTTGGTGGTGAGATTACATATAAAGGCGAAAATCTGATTTCTAAGTCAGAGAAAGAGATGAGGAAGATCAGAGGGAATGAGATTGGGATGATTTTTCAGGAGCCGATGACTTCATTGAATCCCGTGTTTCGCATAGGAAATCAACTGATCGAAGGTATTCGAATACATAAGAAGTGGAACAAGAAAAAAGCCCGGGAGCATGCTGTATCAATCCTTAAATTAGTCGGACTACCAAGAGCTGAAGAGCTAATGAATGAATATCCTCATCAATTATCTGGAGGGATGCGCCAGCGCGTCATGATCGCAATGGCGATGGCGTGTGAACCAGAAGTGCTCATTGCAGATGAGCCAACAACTGCTCTAGATGTGACGATTCAAGCTCAGATCCTCGAGCTGATGAAGAAATTGAATAAAGAAACGAACACCTCGATTATTATGATTACGCATGATTTAGGGGTCGTGGCAGAGGTCTGTGATCGAATTGTCGTGATGTATTCAGGGAAAATCGTAGAGCAAGGAAAAACACAAGATATTTTTCAGCATCCTAAGCATCCTTATACGATTGGATTAATCGAATCAGTACCTGATGTTCGCGTTCGAAAGGACAGGCTATATTCAATCCCTGGAAATGTACCTAAGCCTGGTTCTATTCATAAGGGTTGCCACTTTGCACCGCGTTGTCAATTCGCTTTTGATAAATGCTATGAAGAAAATCCAACATTGCTAGATGCTGGACCGGCACAACAAGCGAGGTGCTGGCTACATGAAGATGAAAAGAAAGCAGCTGTGTTAGAGAGAGTGAAAAGTTAAAGGGGGCGCCTATTTTGCAAGAAGCACTACTTGAAGTAAAACAGCTAAAGAAGCACTTCCCCATTCAGGGAGGCGTGTTGAAACAGCAGGTAGGAACAGTAAAAGCTGTAGACGGTGTAACCTTTACCTTACATAAAGGAGAAACATTTGGATTAGTTGGGGAAAGCGGTTGTGGAAAATCCACTACTGGTCGCATGTTGATGAGACTTCTTGAACCAAGTGAAGGTGAAGTACGATTTGATGGGAAAGAGATGACCTCATTAAATAAAAAGGATCTCCGGCATTTAAGGAAAGATATTCAAATGGTCTTTCAAGATCCCTTCGCTTCGCTTAATCCGAGGCATACAGTAGAAAAAATTATTGAAGAGCCTCTTATTGTTCATCAGCTAGGTAATAAAGCAGAGCGGAAGAAGCGAGTTAGAGAACTTCTGGAGATTGTTGGCCTTAGCGCTTATCATGCAAAGCGATATCCGCACCAATTCAGCGGTGGTCAGCGCCAGCGAATAGGAATCGCACGGGCACTTGCTGTTAATCCGAAATTAATCATTGCGGATGAACCTGTTTCAGCACTTGATGTATCGATCCAGGCTCAAGTACTAAATCTTTTAGAAGATCTCCAGAAAGAGCTTGGACTAACATATTTGTTTATTGCTCATGATCTAGGGGTTGTCCGTCATATTAGCGATCGCGTCGGAGTGATGTATCTGGGACGTATTGTTGAAATGGCAGATAGTGAAAAGCTTTATTTGGATTCAAAACATCCGTATACACAGGCTCTTCTTTCAGCGGTGCCAGTTCCAGACCCTGAATATGGGAAAGACAGAATTATCCTTACGGGAGATGTTCCAAGTCCATCGAAGCCGCCTTCAGGATGCCCTTTTCACACTCGATGCCCGAAGGCGATGGACGTATGCAGCTCCGTTGTTCCTGAATTCAGGGAGATAGAACCTGGACATCATACAGCATGTCATCTGTATGAAGAAGACCTTGTATAAATCACAAACATGACTAAGGGGGAAGAACATGAAGAAAACCATTTTTTCATTACTGTTTGTATTGCTACTTTCGATTGGTCTAGCCGGTTGCGGTGGATCGAATGAATCGAGTGGCGGGGGAGACTCCGGAGACGGAGGCGAAGAAGCAGGCGGAACATTGATCTTTGGTCGCGGCGGTGACTCTGTATCACTGGATCCGGCGACTGTTACAGACGGGGAATCTTTTAAAGTAACAAAGAATATTTTTGATACGCTTCTTGATTACGGTGATGATAACACGGATGTACAGGAAGCTCTTGCAACAGATTGGGAAGTTTCTGACGATGGCAAGACGTATACATTCACACTTCGTGAAGGCGTGAAGTTCCATGATGGAACTGACTTTAACGCAGACGCTGTTGTATACAACTTTGAACGTTGGATGAATGGAAATGAAGAAGCTTTTTATTACTATAAATCCATGTTCGGTGGATTTAAAGGTGACGAAGGACATGTGATTGAAAGTGTAACGGCGAAAGACGATTATACGGTTGAATTTAAATTGAAGCGCCCACAGGCACCATTCCTTAAAAATATCGCAATGTCTCCATTTGCGATTGCTAGTCCTGATGCACTTGAAAAGCAAGGCGATAAGTTTGGTGAGAATCCGGTAGGTACTGGTCCGTTTGTTTTTGATCAGTGGAACCGAAATGACAAAATCGTTCTAAATAAAAATGAAGAATATTGGATGGATGGCTATCCAAAGCTTGATAGCGTTATTTTCAGAGCGATTCCTGATAACTCAGCACGTTTGAATGCTCTAATGGCTGGTGAAATCGATTTGATGGATGGTCTGAATCCTTCTGATGTTCAACAAGTTGAAGACAATGCTGATCTTCAAACATTCTTCCGTCCGTCTATGAATGTTGGGTATCTTGGGCTTACATCAAATCGTGAACCATTAAACGACAAGCTTGTCCGTCAAGCGCTAAACCACGCAGTAGACAAGCAAGCGCTGATCGATTCTTTCTATGCTGGACAAGCGGAACCAGCGAAAAACCCAATGCCTCCGGTAATCGGAGGGTATAACGATGAGATCGAACCTTATGAGTATGACCTTGATAAAGCGAAGGAACTTCTAAAAGAAGCAGGCTATGAAGATGGCTTTAAAATGGAGCTTTGGGCTATGCCAGTTCCACGTCCATACATGCCAGATGGCCAAAAAGTAGCAGAAGTTCTTCAGAAAAGCTTCGCTGAAATTGGCGTAGATGCTGAAATCAAATCATACGAGTGGGCAACTTATCTTGAAAAAGCGCGTAAGGGTGAAGCTGATAGCTTCTTGTTAGGATGGACTGGTGATAACGGTGACGCTGATAACTTCCTATACGTCCTTCTTGATCAAGATAACATTGGAAGCAACAACTATACGTACTATGAAAATCAGGAACTTCATGACCTTCTAATTGAAGCACAGTCAACTCCAGATGAAGAAGAGCGTAATAAACTTTATAAAGAAGCACAAGAAATTATCCATGAAGATGCACCGTGGATTCCTCTTGTACACTCTAAGCCAGCACTTGGCGGTTCGAGCACAATCAAAGGATTCTCTCCGCATCCAACTGGTTCCGATAAGCTTACAAAAGTAACGCTTCAATAGGAAAAAGAAGGGGGAGTGATGCACTCCCCTTTTCCTCTTTATAACGATACATACATATCAGTACGACTGAGGATTTTACAAACGGAAGAGGTGAGTAGATGCTTGCATATACAGTTAGACGACTGCTGATGCTCATTCCAGTGCTATTTGGAATGACACTAATCGTGTTTTTTATGATTCGAGCGATTCCTGGTGACCCAGCTCAGGTTATTTTAGGACAACAGGCAACAGAAGAGGCGATCAAGAGTTTAACCAAACAGCTTGGTCTCGATCAACCATGGTATCTACAATATATTGATTACATTAAAAACTTGTTTACAGGTGATTTAGGAACTTCTCTTCGTACAAGTTCAGATATTAGTGGAGAGATTTGGCCGTATCTCGCTGCTACGCTAGAATTATCGCTTGTGGCAATGGTCATTGCGATTTTTATTGGCGTTAATGCAGGGATTATTAGTGCCTGGTTCCAAAATTCCTGGTTTGATTATACTGCTATGGTACTAGCACTAATTGGTGTATCGATGCCTGTTTTCTGGCTTGGGTTAATGGAACAGTGGGCTTTTTCACTTGAACTCGGATGGCTTCCATCAACTGGTCGTGAAAATGTAAGGAATCCGGTTGATGCCATTACTCATCTCTACCTTATTGATACGCTCATTCAAGGGAGAATGGATCAATTTGTTGAAGTCATTAAGCACTTGATATTACCAGGCATTGCTCTGGGTACAATTCCAATGGCAATTATTGCGAGAATGACACGCTCGAGCATGCTTGAAGTGATGCGTTCGGATTTTGTTCGTACAGCACGTGCAAAAGGAACGAAAATGTTCTGGGTTGTTTATAAACATTCTTTGAAAAATGCCTTTATCCCGGTACTAACCGTTATTGGTCTGCAAATGGGATTACTTCTTGGAGGCGCCATTCTGACTGAAACAATCTTTGGATGGCCAGGAATCGGTCGTTATATTTACGATGCGATTAATTTCAGGGATTACCCCGTCATTCAATCCGGTATTCTCATTGTCGCAGTTATCTTTGTTTTTATTAATTTAATTGTCGATCTGCTTTATGCTGCAATTGATCCGCGAATCAAATACAACTAAGGGGGGCTTCTAAAATGGCTGAAATTGCTCCGCAAAAACAAGTGAATGTTCAAAAACAACCAGACGAAGAAGTGTTATCGCCATGGCGTGAAGCCTGGAAAGGATTCAGGAGAAATAAACTAGCAATGGTCGGCATGGGGATTGTGCTCTTTTTTATCCTATTAGCAATATTTGCAGGAGTTATTGCCCCGGAAGGAATAAATGAGCAAAAATTAGGAGAGCGACTTCAATCGCCTTCCGCAAGTCACTGGTTTGGCACCGATGATTTCGGTCGGGATATCTTATCACGTATTATCTATGGGGCACGAATTTCTTTATGGGTTGGTTTTTTTGCTGTACTTGGTTCAGCTGCAATAGGGAGTTTGCTAGGTATGGTGGCAGGATATTACGGTAAGTTAGTGGATACGATTATTTCACGTATCTTTGATATCATGCTTGCCTTTCCAAGTATTCTTCTTGCAATTGCGGTTGTTGCCGTACTTGGACCGTCATTAAGAAATGCGCTGATCGCAATTGCCATTATCAATATTCCAAACTTTGGTCGGCTTGTACGTTCTCGAGTGTTAAGTGTAAAACAGGAAGAGTATGTGATGGCGGCAAGAGCGGTTGGCATGAAAGATTCAAGAATCATCTTTCATCACGTACTTCCCAATTCCCTTGCACCTATTATCGTGCAAGGAACGCTTGCGATCGCAACCGCCATTCTAGAAGCTGCGGCCCTAAGTTTTCTGGGTCTTGGAGCACAGGCTCCACAGCCTGAATGGGGGAAAATGCTAGCAGATTCCCGTTCGTATATTATTCAAGCACCATGGACCGTGTTTTTTCCGGGACTCGCCATTATGCTTACTGTTCTTGGATTTAACCTACTAGGTGACGGTCTTCGAGATGCACTTGATCCAAAAATGAAAAAATAAAAAAATCAGCCGATTCGGCTGATTTTTTTATTTGGCATGAAGTTCTTGAATGTCGACTTCATTTTCTTCCTGATGATAGGAGTGAAAGCTATCGACTAGTAAATCAAGGTGTTCAAGTTGATCATGATAGTCAATGATCATCCCGATTAGTGGGAAGATGGTCATCCATAGCTCGCGATTACATTCACCATTTTCGTATAAGTCCACATAGCGTTCGGTTAAAGTCGTTTCCCCAGATCCAACCGTATTTAACATTTCCTCAGGAGATTGGTTTCTTACTTTTCCGATATATTTCAAATGGATTCGTTCATGGTAATTTGTAAGCTCATCGAGGTGAGTTTGAATCATCTTTCTAACTTCATCAGGCATAATGAGTATCTTAACATCAAGTTGATCTAGCATTTTTAGAATAGCGAGCGACTTTTCTGTTGTAGCAATCATCTGTCTGAACAGAACGAGCTTTCGAGCTTTCACAAAATCTCTTCGCTTAAAATACGTACGCTCTTCTTTAAAGAGAAGAAAATACTGATCACTTTTAACGGTGTCTTCTTTTAGTTTAATTAAGTTCTCTTTTAATACTTTGTGTTCGGCATCATTTCGAGTAGCAAGCCTGATCCACTGTGAAATGTATTCTGTATTGCTTACGATTTTATGGAATAATTTCGTTTCATATTTTGGTGGAACGAAAACTAAGTTTACACAGAAAGAGCTTACGACACCAACCATAATCACTAAGAAGCGGTTTGCTGCAAAGGTGATAAATTCCTCCTGAGGCGCATTCATGATTAAAATGACAGTCACGATTGCAAGGGGGATGGTGCTTTCTATTTTTAGTTTAATGTTGATGGCGATAATAATGATTGCCCCTAAACCAATTACGATTGGCTGATTTCCAAATAGCAAAACGAGCACAACGGCAAGTAGGGCTCCGATGATGTTTGATTGAAACTGATCGATAATGGTTTGATAAGATCTGTAGATGGATGGCTGAATGGCAAACAATGCAGCTACCCCAGCAAAGGTCGGTGGCTCTAGTCCAAGCCATGTGGCAATATAAAGTGCGAGAGTAATCGCAAGCCCTGTTTTAAAAATACGGGCACCAAACTTCATTCGATTCTAAGTCCTTTCGTCGAGTACTTTTAGTATAGAGATTATCCTCTATTTCTTCTTTTAAACATATGAGACGTTCTAGTTATACATCGGAATGGATTGGATAGCAAGCCTTATTTCAAATAAAACCAAAGATAGTAGAAAAGACAGAATGAAGGTGCTCACTCTGTCTTTGTCTCTTTTTATTCCGCCATTTGTTGGAAGACACGTTTCACGGCTTCAAGCGTTTCATCAATGTCTTTTTCGGTGTGTTCTGTTGTGAGGAACCACGCCTCGTACTTAGAAGGTGCAAGGTTAATGCCTTCATTCAACATCAGTTTAAAGAAGCGAGCAAATTTCTCACCATCTGAATCCTCAGCCTGTTTGTAATTGACTACTTTTTCATCATTAAAGTAGACGGTAAGAGCTCCTTTAAGACGATTAATAGTAATTTGGATACCGGCATCTTTGGCATGTTGATGGATACCAGATTCAAGTCGCTCTCCTAGTTTGTCTAACTGATCATAAACACCTTCTTCTTGAAGAACCTCAAGACAAGCTATTCCAGCAGAAATCGAAGCGGGATTCCCTGCCATTGTTCCTGCTTGATAGGCTGGTCCAAGTGGGGCGACGTGTTCCATAATCTCGCGCTTACCGCCATATGCTCCGATTGGAAGTCCTCCACCGATGATTTTCCCTAATGCCGTCATATCTGGTTCGACACCAAGTAAGTTTTGTGCTCCGCCGTACATAAATCGGAACGCCGTAATCACTTCATCATAGATAACGAGTGCTCCATGTTGATGGGTAATTTCGTTCACTTGTTCTAAGAAACCGTCTTCTGGTTCAACAATGCCGAAATTCCCAACAATTGGCTCGACGAGTACGCCTGCAACTTCATCTCCCCATTTATCCATCGCTTCTTTATAAGCTTCAATGTCATTAAAAGGGACAGTAATCACTTCTCTAGCAATGCTTTTCGGAACGCCTGCTGAATCAGGACTTCCAAGCGTAGCAGGACCAGAACCAGCAGCCACCAGTACAAGATCGGAGTGTCCATGGTAGCAACCAGCGAATTTTACAATTTTGTTGCGACCTGTATAAGCTCTTGCGACACGAATGGTAGTCATCACAGCTTCTGTGCCGGAGTTTACAAATCGAACGCGTTCAAGAGATGGAATGGCATCTTGAAGCATAGCCCCAAAACGGTTCTCTAAAACAGTAGGAGTGCCGTATAAGACGCCATTCTCTGCCGCTGTTGTAATGGCTTTTGTAATATGAGGATGAGCATGTCCAGTAATAATCGGTCCATAGGCGGCAAGGTAGTCTATGTACTTATTGCCATCCACATCCCAGAAATAAGGGCCTTTCGCCTTTTCCATGAAAACTGGCGTGCCGCCACCGACACCTTTGTAGGAACGAGATGGACTGTTGACGCCACCTAGCATAATATCAAGTGATTCTTTATGGTATTGTTCTGATTTCGTGAAATTCATATTAACCTCCTAGTCTTACTTGTTCCTATCCATTGTAGCATGAGTAGAGTGGAACAAAACACTATTCCCCCTTGCACTTAAGCGCAATGATTGTTTAATAGGAGTGGCTCTTGTAAACTAAGTTGGTGTGTAAAAAGGAGGATAACGAATGGAAAAGGTTATTGATGTGCAGTCATTGCGTAAGGATTTTAAATCTCATTCAAGCCGTTCGGGCTTAAAAGGAGCGTTTCGAGATCTGTTTACGCGTAATTATAAAGTGATTTCTGCCGTAAAAGATATATCGTTTACTGTTAATGAAGGGGAAATGGTAGGGTATATCGGTGAAAATGGTGCTGGAAAGTCAACGAGTATTAAAATGCTAACTGGCATTTTAACTCCGACTTCTGGGACTGTTCGAGTGAACGGAATGGATTCCACATAAAGAACGTGAGAAGTTTGTTCGTTCGATTGGCGTTGTGTTTGGTCAGCGTTCTCAATTATGGTGGGATATTGCCGTACAAGAATCGTTTCGTTTGCTTAAGAAAGTCTATAATGTGCCGGATGATGTCTATAACGAACATATGAATCACGTCATTGAATCGCTTGATATTGGCCCGTTGCTGGATAAGCCCGTGAGAAAATTATCGCTAGGTCAACGTATGCGGTGTGAATTAGCAGCAGCACTTCTTCATAATCCAAAGCTTTTATTTCTTGATGAACCAACTATTGGTCTCGATGTCCTTGTAAAGTTAAAAATTCGTAATTTCTTAAAAGAGATTAACGAAAAATATAAGACTACAATCTTACTTACCACTCATGACCTTACAGATATTGAAGCCTTATGTGATCGAGTTGTCATGCTTGATGAAGGACAGATTATTTATGACGGCGAGCTTGCGAAGCTTCGTTCAAATTGGGGAGAAGGGAAGCAAATTGAATTTCAGTTTGGTGAACAGGTTAGTGGTGAACAACTTCAACCTTTATTGAAAGAACTCCAAGCAGAATGGACAAAAGGTGATCGAGAAAACGTATGGATTGCGAATGTAATCAACGAGGAACACGTGATTTCTGAAGTGATCGGTCGAGTTGTGGCAGCAAATCGAATTACGGATATTAAAATTCATGAAATATCGACGGAAGAAATTATCCGGAATATTTATGAAGAAGGTATGCTAAATGGGTAAGTATCTTGAGATGATTCGAGTTCGTTTCTTAATGATGCTTGCCTATCGAACGAATTATTATAGTGGAATCTTAATTTATAGCATTAATATCGGAGCATACTACTTTTTGTGGAATGCGATTTATGGTGGAAAAGGAGAAATTGAAGGGCTATCCGTGATTCAGATGACGACCTATGTTGCTGTGGCATGGATGGCAAGAGCTTTTTATTTTAATAACATTGATCGAGAAATTGCTCAGGAGATTAAAGAGGGGAAGGTGGCAGTTGAATTTATACGCCCCTATCACTATTTAATCATGAAGACGATGCAGGGACTTGGAGAGGGGATCTTTAGATTAAGCTTCTTCTCAATTCCTGGGATGATTATTGTTAGTCTCGTTTTCCCGATTGAGTTTTCGGCTGCATTCTCGACGTGGATGTTCTTTATGGTTGCTATTATTCTAAGTTTTATTGTGAATACGCAGATAAATTTACTGACTGGTGTTCTCACCTTTTTCTTCTTTAACAACGATGGACTGATTCGAGCAAAACGCGTTGTCATCGATTTGTTCTCGGGGTTATTACTTCCAATTAGTTTCTACCCAGGTTGGGCCCAGTCTGTCATGGACTTTCTTCCGTTCCAGGCCATTAGCTATATTCCAAGTATGATCTTTACAGAAGGTTTTACTGGGAGTGCGGTTTGGGAGGCGATTCTTTTCCAGCTAGTCTGGGCGGTTATTTTGATTCTTCCAATTCAAGCGCTATGGGTCATTGCCAAAAAACGCTTGATTGTGCAGGGAGGGTGACAGATGAAACATACTAGTATTTTCTTTTTATATGTCTCGCAATATATGAAAACAAGACTAACGTATCGTGTCGATATGCTAATGGAAATTATGTCTGATTTATTGTTCCAGGCGGTCAACCTTATTTTTATTCTTGTTGTCTTTGGACATACCAATATGTTGAGCGGCTGGTCGAAGGATGAAATTATTTTTATTTATGGATTTTTCCTTGTTCCTTTTGCTATCTTTGGCGCATTCTTTAATATTTGGGATTTCAATGAAAGGTACATCGTTAAAGGAGAAATGGATCGGATTCTAACAAGACCCGTTCATAGTTTATTTCAAATTATT
The DNA here is from genome assembly GCF_020165985.1 of Bacillus sp. RAR_GA_16. Lineage (GTDB taxonomy): Bacteria > Bacillota > Bacilli > Bacillales > Guptibacillaceae > Guptibacillus. The sequence goes on along the minus strand of NZ_JAIUKZ010000015.1, from coordinate 468,369 downwards.
TTAGAACGAATGGAGCTTGAATCATTGTTTGGGGTACTAACTGGTATCGCTGTGATGATCTATGCAGGAAGTCGTCTTGATCTATCCCTATCCTGGTATGACCCTGTTGTATTTCTCTTTATGGTTTTAGGCGGTGCATTTGTTTATGCTGGTATTTTTATTCTATTAGCAAGCATTAGTTTTTGGTCCGATAGCAGAACAAGCATTATGCCAATGATGTACAATATCGGAAACTATGGGAGATATCCGGTTGATATCTACAATAAAGTCATTCGCTTTGTATTAACGTGGATTTTACCGTTTGCTTTTGTTGGTGTTTATCCATCAGCCTATTTCTTAGGTCGCGAAGAATGGTATGGTTACGCTTTTCTCACGCCGGTGATGGGTGCAGTCTTTTTTGGTTTTGCGATTTTTATGTGGAATATTGGTGTCACAAAGTATCGAGGTGCCGGCAATTAAAAGTCCAGAGGGATTCCCTCTGGACTTTTATTTATGGCTATACCATTTCTAGAAGAGAAGTATCGACTGTTTCTTTTAACTTTTTTATCCCCAGTCTTGTGCGACTTTTTACAGTACCAAGAGGGATGTTTTTCTTGGTAGCTACTTCTGCCTGACTATACCCATCGATATAGATAAGTTTTAGGATCTCTTGTTGCTCTGTTTTTAATGAATGTAAGGCTCTATATACCATTTCTTTCGTTCCGAAGTCTTCGTGCACATAAACGTTTCTATCGACTAAATGATGGTCTTCTACAACCGTTTCTTTAAAATGCCGCTGTTCTTTTTTTATCCGATCAATGGCTCGGTTTCGTGTAATCTGGCTTACCCATGAAGAAAGCTTTCCTTTGGCAGACTGGAATTGCGTTCGCTTGTTCCACACTTCTAAATAAACATCCTGAACGATTTCTTCGGCAATTTGCTGGTCATTGACTATGCGACAGGCGATTCGTAAAAGCGTCTGATGGTTTTCAATACAAAAGACTTTAAAATGCTCTTCGTTCTCATTATCCCAGTAAGCAATCGCATAATTGCCTTTACTCATTCGTCAATTCCTCCTCCGAGCTATTCTAGTTGCTCTATTCCCTTGAATTCGAAATAAAAACAATTAAAGTGTAAAAAAAGTGATCCAAATGCAAAAAAATTGTCGTATTAACAAGTGAACAAAGGTTATACAAAAGTATAACAAAAATTCAATAAGGGGAGTGGATGGAATGCTTAGGAAGTTTATGGCAGCTGCGGTTGCAATGGTTATGATGTTTGGAATTATTGGAGGAACAGCGTTTGCGGATAATCACGAAGCGATGGTACGTGTGATCCATGCTTCTCCAGATGCACCTGCAGTTGATGTGTATGTGGATGGTGAGGCAGTAGTCGAAGGTGCTGAATATAAGCAGGCAACAGATTACATGGCACTTCCAGCAGGCGACCACGAAATTGAAGTATTCCCAGCGGGGGAGAATGGTGAAGGGGAGCCTGTTATCAGTCAGTCAGTAACACTAGAAGAAGGAATGAAATACTCTGCTGCAGCTGTCGGTAAACTAGATAGCATCTCTCTTTGGGCTTTAAGCGATGATATGGAAGCTTCTGAAGGAAAAGCAAAAGTAAGAGTGGTACATGCTTCTCCAGATGCACCTAATGTAGATGTAGCCGTTAAAGATGGCGATGTCCTTTTCTCCGATGTGGCATTTAAATCAACCTCTGATTATGCAGAAGTTGATCCTATGACTGTTGATCTTGAAGTTCGACCAGCGGGATCTGAAGACGTAGTTCTTGAAATCCCTGGTGTGGAATTGAAAGAAGGATATGTATATTCGGTATATGCTATCGGTCTTGTAGAAGGTGAACCAACGCTTGAAGCGTGGCCGATGGTTGATGCGACAAATATGCCTTCTGAAATGCCGCAAACGGGTATGGGCGGTACAGCAGATCCATCGAATACTGTAGTTTGGACACTTTTAGGTGGAGCGATTCTAGCTGCAGGAACTGGAATCTATCTTCGTAAGAAGCAAACAGCTTAAGTTTAGGTAGAAGGAGGAGCAGAGATGCCGTATAAAATGCTTTTATTAAGTATGTTACTTTTAGGAGCAGCGGCAGGCTGCTCTTCTTCTCATCAATCAGATGAAATGAAAGAAGTACGAACTTATAAAGAAACTGAACTGATTGTTGCACCAGAGGTAAGGGCATCGAGTGAAGAATCAGATGAGGTGGAGGTGAAGGGGATTACTCCTCAGCACTTGTCCATCCCAGCAATAAATGTAGATGCTAACGTTGAGCATGTTGGCCAGTTACCAAATGGGCAAATGGACGTACCAAAAGATGATCGGAATGTTGGGTGGTATCAGCCTGGTGCGAAACCTGGTGAAGTCGGAAATGCCGTTCTTGCTGGCCATGTTGATAACAAAACTGGTCCATCGGTATTCTTTCACCTTGGAGATTTAGAAGCTGGAGATATCGTTACCGTTACGGATGAGAAAGGAAAGGCTTATGATTTCGAAGTGCATGCAGTTGAATCTTATCCTAGAAATGAAGCGCCTCTTGAGAAAGTATTTGGGACAAGATCTAAACCAGGGCTTAATTTAATTACGTGTACAGGGACATTTAATCGGGATGTCGGAACCCACGAGGAGAGAATGGTTGTCTACACAACACTTGCCTCAAAATAGTTCGTCCTAAAATGAACAAACGCCTCATAAACCTATAATGAGGTGTTTTCTAATGCTCTTATTGATTACTTGTGCTATTGTCCTTGCCATTATTAGCGTGGGGAGAAGTATGATTGCTCTTATGAAAAGAACGAGAGTACCTGGAAGTCTTCTTTCTGTTTATAAGATGTTTCTTCTATTCCTCGTTTACTTAACGATGATTATTGCTTTTGGAAGTATGTATTTAAGTCTCATTATCCTTGATATTCCTGTTCTACAAGAAGGGCAAGTCGATCTGGCGAATATGTCACTAACTCCGCTTATAAAAGTGCAGTCTGTCTTATATTTCAGTGCGGTCACACTTTTATCGGTTGGTTATGGGGATCTTACGCCAATTGGAATAGGGAGATGGATTGCGATTATTGAAGCATTAATTGGTTATTTAATGCCGGCTGCGTTTTTCGTCACGACAATTGTGGATTATCGAGAAAACACGAAGTTGTAAGTTCGAATGAATTTCGTTACGCTTAACTTAAGATGATTAAAGGAGGCGTAACAATGAGTGTTGAAATTGGCGAAAAAGCTCCTGATTTTAAATTGAAAGCAAGCACAGGAGAAACGGTATCTCTGTCCGACTATAAAGGGAAAAATGTCGTGCTTTATTTCTATCCTAAAGATATGACACCTGGATGTACGACGGAGGCATGTGATTTTCGTGATCACATTCAAGGATTTGAAGAACTGGATACGGTCATTTTGGGCGTAAGTCCTGATCCTATCGAAAAACATAAGAAATTCATTGATAAGTATGATCTTCCGTTTCTTCTACTTGCAGATGAGGATCATTCTGCTGCAGAGGCATATGATGTATGGCAGTTGAAGAAAAACTTTGGTAAAGAATATATGGGTATTGTTCGGTCCACATTTGTTATTGATAAAGAAGGAAATCTTGTCAAAGAGTGGCGCAAAGTCCGCGTAAAGGATCATGTGGAGTCTGCATTAAGCTATATAAAAGAAAACCTATCCTAAACGTTTGTCTACAGGGCATTTGGCTATACTCATTGGATTTTCGTACATAGAGTATAGTAGATCATATCTTCAGTTGAGGGCGCTTCCGGCGCTCTTTTTTATTGTCAAAAAGGTTTTTGCTTAAATGAAGCGGCTCATTCAGCTATACTCTAATTAGATTAGAGAAACTCATGAAAGGGTTGAAAAGATGAAGGTACTATCTACTGGTAAACTTAGAACAGCCATTAAAGATCGCTTAACAGAAAACTATCCAGAGCTCACATTCCAGTTCTTTTCATCAATGGAAGAAGCGGAACCGTATCTTTCTGAAGCTGAAGTTCTTGTTACATATGGGGAAGACTTGAACGATTCACTTATTCAGAAAGCTTCCCAGTTAAAATGGATAATGGTCCTTTCGGCAGGGCTCGAACGTATGCCGTTACAAGCGATCAAAGAAAAAGGTATCCTTCTCACAAATGCGAGAGGAATTCACCGCATTCCTATGGCGGAGTATACCCTCTCCGTTATGCTTCAAGTTGCAAGGGACACAAAGCAAGTTTTCGCAAATGAAGCGTCGAAAGTATGGAAGAAAAAAACGCCCATACGCGAAATTACAGGTAGCACGATCGGAATTATTGGAACTGGCGCCATTGGAAGTGAGATTGCAAGAGTAGCGAAAGCTTTTCGGATAAAAACGCTAGGGGTGAATCGATCAGGGCGTCAAGTAGAGCAATTTGATGAAATTTATAAAAATGATGACCTTCTTTCTATGCTACCGAAATGTGATTACGTGATTAGCGTACTACCGAGTACGAGCGAAACGGTTCATTATTTTGCAAAGGAACAATTCTCGGCCATGAAGCCATCAGGCGTATTTATTAATATTGGTAGAGGAGATACTGTAAAGGAGCAGGATCTTCTGGACGCATTAAATGAAAATAAAATTGCTCATGCTGTGTTGGATGTATTTAAAAACGAACCATTGGATTCGTCTCACCCGTTTTGGAAGATGGAAAATGTAACGGTTACGCCACACCATTCAGCGATTTCAGACAACTATCAACCTAGAGCGATCGAAATTTTCGAGTATAACTTAGTTCACTATCTAAATAAAACAATTGATTTTAAGAATGTTATTGATCCGGATAGGGGGTATTAAACGTGAAAATTTATACGAAAACAGGTGATAAAGGGGAAACCTCTCTCATTTATGGGCAAAGGGTTTCTAAAAGCGATCTTCGAGTGGAGGCATATGGCACCTGTGACGAAGCGAACTCTCAGATCGGTCTTGCTTTAAGCTATATCGGTGCGTCTCACTTTGATGGTAAAGAAGAGTGGCAGGCCATTTTTCATAAAATACAAACATGGCTCTTTCATGTTGGGGCAGAGCTTGCAACACCAAAAGGAAAAAAAGTAGGATGGGCAATTGAAGAATCGCATATTAATGAAATGGAAACGCAAATAGACGCCTGGGAGCAACAACTTGCCCCTTTGCGTAACTTTATTCTACCAGGTGGGCATTCGGCAGGAGCTTGTTTGCATGTTGCTCGCACGATTGTGAGACGTGCTGAACGTCAGACAACGATGGTTGAGGAAGTAAATCCACTTGTCCTCTCATTTCTAAATCGTCTTTCTGATTTCTTATTTGTTGCTGCGCGTTTTATTAACTATCACATGGGAGAAAATGAGTCAGTTCTTCACGAATCCCAAAAGTAACAATCCCTTTGTAGGCTTGCAGTTATTGACAAAACCCATGCTGACCATGTACACTAATTATAAACATTACAAAGTAAGAATGCTTGTTGAAAGCGAGGTGCATGACGAATGGCTGAAGAGAAACTGCATGAAGCAATTGATGCAATGAAAAATTCAGGAGTGCGTATTACCCCGCAGCGTCATGCCATTCTGGAGCATTTAATCCAGTCCATGTCACATCCTACAGCAGATGAAATATATAAGTCTCTTGAAGGAAAATTTCCTAATATGAGTGTTGCAACTGTTTATAATAACCTAAGAGTATTTAAGGAAATTGGACTGGTAAAGGAATTAACTTACGGAGATGCCTCCAGCCGATTTGATTGTGTTACGACAGATCATTATCATATTATTTGTGATGATTGTGGGAAGATTGTAGACTTTCATTATCCGGGATTGGACGAAGTAGAAACGCTTGCGGAACAGGTAACAGGCTTCCGAGTCGGCGATCATAGAATGGAGATTTACGGAAAGTGCCCAGATTGCCAAAAAAGCAAACATTAATTTAAAAAAGCTTCCGCCATTTATATGACGGAAGCTTTTTTTATTGCGTTCTTTTTTGAGCCCTTTTTACATTATATTTTTCGTCAAATTCTTTACCGTCCAAGTTAGGGTCCATTGTTAACGGCTGTTTGCAATGCATACATGCATCGACACGTCCGAGAACTTTCGTTGGTTTTTCACAATTTGGACAGACAACCTGTATCGCTCTTGTCGAGAGCATGCCAATCCAAAAATAGACAACAGCACTTGCGATTGTTGCTAGAAATCCAATGAGCATAAAGATGGTCATAAGCAAGACAGAAGTCTTGAAGAATATTCCTATATACATAATCGCAATTCCAATAAATACGAGACTTAGTGCGAACGTACGAATTTTGTTAATCTTATTAGTATACTTTAATTGCATTGCATGTCCCTCCTGCATCCAATTATAGCATAAGCAAAAGGTGTAAGCACTTTCCTTATTGGGCGAATGAGTGAATGAATCTTCAAATTCAGGGATTGCTTATTTTTCGACAGGATTTATAATATGGACTGTTGAATACTAACAGAGAATAAGTGAAAAGAGAAAATGAATGATTAATGAAACAAAAGTATAAGTACTTCTGGAGGATCGAATAATGGAGAATCTTTTAAGGCCGATTTATCAAGAGAGAGCAAGTCACCCAGGAACGCTCGGTGTACTAGTTATTGAAAAAACAAAGCCTTTTCATCCGCTTACAGATAATTTTGATGTTGTATTACTGATCATTGTTCAAACTAATGAGAAACCATGGTTCGTGAAACATTATGATTTTGAAGGCAAAAAGGCAGCCATGCATATTGTTTCTGAAGAACAAGTTAATGAATGGTTGTTATTAGGTAGCCATCGTCGTCTTGTGGCATGGCTTGTTAACGGAAAGATTATTTTTGATCGTAACGAGTACATAGCTGGTTTAAAAGAAAGGATCAGGGATTTTCCTTATGAAGAGCGTACTCGTAAGATTGGCGTTGAGTTTGCAAGATTAATTCGTCGCTATACGGAGGGAAAAGAGTTGTTTGCATCCAAGCAATACATGGATGCCTATAATTTTATTCTTCATGCTTTACACCATCTTGCTCGTTTATCTGTTATTGAACATGGTTTCCATCCTGAAATAACTGTTTGGAACCAGGTGAAACATATTGAACCTGAAATTTTCAAACTATATACTGAGCTTTTGTCTGGTGAAGATCCACTGGACAAGAGACTTGAACTGCTTCTTCTTGCGAATGATTTTTCATTATCATCAAAGTCTAAAAATGCAACGGCTCATATTAGAAAGGTAATGAACGAACAAACTAATCCTTGGACTTATCAGGAGTTAATGGAAGAAGAACAACTTAAAGAATACGGAATAGATCTTGGTGCACTGCTCGAATATATGATTGAAAAAGGCCTGGTTGAAGTGCATAGAAGTGAGACAAAAGGGTCTGGTATCTTTATTAGAGAATACAGCGCAATCAAATGAATGTCATAAGCGGAGAAAAAATATCAAAAAAAGGGTTGACCCTATTTTTTCTCCGTGGTATATTATTACTTGTCGCCGCGAGAGATTGTGAGGCTGACGAAAAAAACTTTTAAAAAGTTGTTGACGACGAACGAGTTAATGTGGTACATTAATAAAGTCGCTGAAAACGACATTGAAAGAAACGAATTGATCTTTGAAAACTGAACGAAACGCCATGTAAGTAGTTGTTTCTACGGAAACAAACATTGTTTTAAAAGCTAGATTAAGCTTTCTATCGGAGAGTTTGATCCTGGCTCAGGACGAACGCTGGCGGCGTGCCTAATACATGCAAGTCGAGCGAAGAGATGGGAGCTTGCTCCCTGATCTTAGCGGCGGACGGGTGAGTAACACGTGGGCAACCTGCCCTGCAGACTGGGATAACTCCGGGAAACCGGAGCTAATACCGGGTAATACATCGCACCGCATGGTGCAATGTTGAAAGTTGGCTTTCTGAGCTAACACTGCAGGATGGGCCCGCGGCGCATTAGCTAGTTGGTAAGGTAACGGCTTACCAAGGCGACGATGCGTAGCCGACCTGAGAGGGTGATCGGCCACACTGGGACTGAGACACGGCCCAGACTCCTACGGGAGGCAGCAGTAGGGAATCTTCCGCAATGGACGAAAGTCTGACGGAGCAACGCCGCGTGAGTGACGAAGGCCTTCGGGTCGTAAAGCTCTGTTGTTAGGGAAGAACAAGTACCGTTCGAATAGGGCGGTACCTTGACGGTACCTAACCAGAAAGCCACGGCTAACTACGTGCCAGCAGCCGCGGTAATACGTAGGTGGCAAGCGTTGTCCGGAATTATTGGGCGTAAAGCGCGCGCAGGCGGTCTTTTAAGTCTGATGTGAAAGCCCACGGCTCAACCGTGGAGGGTCATTGGAAACTGGAGGACTTGAGTGCAGAAGAGGAGAGTGGAATTCCACGTGTAGCGGTGAAATGCGTAGATATGTGGAGGAACACCAGTGGCGAAGGCGGCTCTCTGGTCTGTAACTGACGCTGAGGCGCGAAAGCGTGGGGAGCAAACAGGATTAGATACCCTGGTAGTCCACGCCGTAAACGATGAGTGCTAGGTGTTGGGGGGTTCCACCCTCAGTGCTGAAGTTAACACATTAAGCACTCCGCCTGGGGAGTACGACCGCAAGGTTGAAACTCAAAGGAATTGACGGGGGCCCGCACAAGCAGTGGAGCATGTGGTTTAATTCGAAGCAACGCGAAGAACCTTACCAGGTCTTGACATCCTCTGACAATCCTGGAGACAGGACGTTCCCCTTCGGGGGACAGAGTGACAGGTGGTGCATGGTTGTCGTCAGCTCGTGTCGTGAGATGTTGGGTTAAGTCCCGCAACGAGCGCAACCCTTGATCTTAGTTGCCAGCATTCAGTTGGGCACTCTAAGGTGACTGCCGGTGACAAACCGGAGGAAGGTGGGGATGACGTCAAATCATCATGCCCCTTATGACCTGGGCTACACACGTGCTACAATGGACGGTACAAAGGGCAGCGACACCGCGAGGTGAAGCAAATCCCATAAAGCCGTTCTCAGTTCGGATTGCAGGCTGCAACTCGCCTGCATGAAGCCGGAATTGCTAGTAATCGCGGATCAGCATGCCGCGGTGAATACGTTCCCGGGCCTTGTACACACCGCCCGTCACACCACGAGAGTTTGTAACACCCGAAGTCGGTGGGGTAACCTTTATGGAGCCAGCCGCCGAAGGTGGGACAAATGATTGGGGTGAAGTCGTAACAAGGTAGCCGTATCGGAAGGTGCGGCTGGATCACCTCCTTTCTATGGAGAATTACGAGGCAACATTGGTTGCCAACCTTACATGAGCGTTTCGTTTAGTTTTGAAAGAATGATTGCATTCTTTCATGTTCCTTGAAAACTAGATAGCACAAACAACGACATCCAATAATTATTTTTTATGCAACACTTAGTAATAACTGATGCGTGATGGCTTACGCCACACAAATCGAAGGTTAAGCTACTAAGGGCGCACGGTGGATGCCTTGGCACTAGAAGCCTAAGAAGGACGGGACGAACACCGATATGCTTCGGGGAGCTGTAAGTACGCTTTGATCCGGAGATTTCCGAATGGGGGAACCCACCATCTTTAATAGGATGGTATCCATTTCTGAATACATAGGGAATGGAAGGCAGACCCGGGGAACTGAAACATCTCATTACCCGGAGGAAGAGAAAGCAAATGCGATTTCCTGAGTAGCGGCGAGCGAAACGGAAACAGCCCAAACCAGAGGGCTTGCCCTCTGGGGTTGTAGGACGTCTCTTTGGAGTTACAAAGGCACGGATAGACGAAGCGACCTGGAAAGGTCCATCAGAGAAGGTAACAATCCTGTAGTCAAAATCCGCTGCCCTCCGAGACGGATCCTGAGTACGGCGGGACACGTGAAACCCCGTCGGAATCCGGGAGGACCATCTCCCAAGGCTAAATACTCTCTAGTGACCGATAGTGAACCAGTACCGTGAGGGAAAGGTGAAAAGCACCCCGGAAGGGGAGTGAAAGAGAACCTGAAACCGTGTGCCTACAACTAGTTGGAGCCCGTTAATGGGTGACAGCGTGCCTTTTGTAGAATGAACCGGCGAGTTACGATCCCGTGCAAGGTTAAGCCGAGAAGGCGGAGCCGCAGCGAAAGCGAGTCTGAATAGGGCGAAAGAGTACGTGGTCGTAGACCCGAAACCAGGTGATCTACCCATGTCCAGGGTGAAGTTCAGGTAACACTGAATGGAGGCCCGAACCCACGCATGTTGAAAAATGCGGGGATGAGGTGTGGGTAGCGGTGAAATGCCAATCGAACCTGGAGATAGCTGGTTCTCTCCGAAATAGCTTTAGGGCTAGCCTCGCGGCAAGAATCTTGGAGGTAGAGCACTGATTGGACTAGGGGTCCTTACCGGATTACCGAATCCAGTCAAACTCCGAATGCCAACGATTTATCCGCGGGAGTCAGACTGCGAGTGATAAGATCCGTAGTCGAGAGGGAAACAGCCCAGACCACCAGCTAAGGTCCCAAAGTATACGTTAAGTGGAAAAGGATGTGGCGTTGCTTAGACAACCAGGATGTTGGCTTAGAAGCAGCCATCATTTAAAGAGTGCGTAATAGCTCACTGGTCGAGTGACGCTGCGCCGAAAATGTACCGGGGCTAAACGTATCACCGAAGCTGTGGATTGTCTTACGACAATGGTAGGAGAGCGTTCTAAGGGCTGTGAAGTCAGACCGAAAGGACTGGTGGAGCGCTTAGAAGTGAGAATGCCGGTATGAGTAGCGAAAGACAAGTGAGAATCTTGTCCGTCGAAAGCCCAAGGTTTCCTGAGGAAGGCTCGTCCGCTCAGGGTTAGTCGGGACCTAAGCCGAGGCCGAAAGGCGTAGGCGATGGATAACAGGTTGATATTCCTGTACCACCTCCTTTCCGTTTGAACGACGGGGGGACGCAGAAAGATAGGGAGAGCGCGCTGCTGGAAATGCGCGTCCAAGCGATTAGGCTGGTGAATAGGTAAATCCGTTCACCGTAAAGGCTGAGTCGTGATGGCGAGGGAAATTTAGTACCGAAGTCCTTGATTCTACGCTGCCAAGAAAAGCCTCTAGTGAGGAAAGAGGTGCCCGTACCGCAAACCGACACAGGTAGGCGAGGAGAGAATCCTAAGACGATCGGGAGAACTCTCGTTAAGGAACTCGGCAAAATGACCCCGTAACTTCGGGAGAAGGGGTGCTTCCTCGGGTTTATAGCCCAGGGGAGCCGCAGTGAAAAGATCCAAGCGACTGTTTAGCAAAAACACAGGTCTCTGCAAAGCCGTAAGGCGAAGTATAGGGGCTGACACCTGCCCGGTGCTGGAAGGTTAAGAGGAGGGGTTATCCCTTACGGGAGAAGCTCTGAATCGAAGCCCCAGTAAACGGCGGCCGTAACTATAACGGTCCTAAGGTAGCGAAATTCCTTGTCGGGTAAGTTCCGACCCGCACGAAAGGTGCAACGACTTGGATACTGTCTCAACGAGAGACCCGGTGAAATTATAGTACCTGTGAAGATGCAGGTTACCCGCGACAGGACGGAAAGACCCCATGGAGCTTTACTGTAGCCTGATATTGGATTTTGGTACAGCTTGTACAGGATAGGTAGGAGCCATAGAAGTCGGACCGCCAGGTTCGATGGAGGCGTCGGTGGGATACTACCCTGGCTGTACTGACATTCTAACCCAGCACCGTGATCCGGTGCGGAGACAGTGTCAGGTGGGCAGTTTGACTGGGGCGGTCGCCTCCTAAAATGTAACGGAGGCGCCCAAAGGTTCCCTCAGAATGGTTGGAAATCATTCGCAGAGTGTAAAGGCACAAGGGAGCTTGACTGCGAGACCTACAAGTCGAGCAGGGACGAAAGTCGGGCTTAGTGATCCGGTGGTTCCGCATGGAAGGGCCATCGCTCAACGGATAAAAGCTACCCTGGGGATAACAGGCTTATCTCCCCCAAGAGTCCACATCGACGGGGAGGTTTGGCACCTCGATGTCGGCTCATCGCATCCTGGGGCTGAAGTAGGTCCCAAGGGTTGGGCTGTTCGCCCATTAAAGCGGTACGCGAGCTGGGTTCAGAACGTCGTGAGACAGTTCGGTCCCTATCCGTCGCGGGCGCAGGAAATTTGAGAGGAGCTGTCCTTAGTACGAGAGGACCGGGATGGACACACCGCTGGTGTACCAGTTGTTCCGCCAGGAGCATAGCTGGGTAGCTACGTGTGGAAGGGATAAGTGCTGAAAGCATCTAAGCATGAAGCCCCCCTCGAGATGAGATTTCCCACAGCAATAAGCTGGTAAGATCCCTTAGAGATGATGAGGTAGATAGGTTCGGGGTGGAAGCGTGGCAACACGTGGAGCTGACGAATACTAATCGATCGAGGGCTTAACCTAAAACGAAAAGCGAAGTAAGCCGTTTAAATCCGACAAGCGTTGGAAGCTTTTGAATCAGACGCGCTTTTTGCGTCAGAATCAAAAGGTGAAACGATCGAGGATTTGGCTTACGTAGCTGGACACATATTGGACAGAAATTGTGCGTGCTATCTAGTTTTCAGGGAATAAAATTTTCTCTTGAAAAACTTGATGAAATATAGTATGATATATTTTGTCGCTGGCAAATCACTTAATGTGATATCCAGTCATAAGTCTGGTATTGATGGCGAAGAGGTCACACCCGTTCCCATGCCGAACACGGAAGTTAAGCTCTTCAGCGCCGATGGTAGTTGGGGGATCTCCCCCTGCAAGAGTAGGACGTTGCCAGGCTGATATTATTCCACAGTAGCTCAGTGGTAGAGCTATCGGCTGTTAACCGATCGGTCGTAGGTTCGAATCCTACCTGTGGAGCCATGGAGAGCTGTCCGAGTGGCCGAAGGAGCACGATTGGAAATCGTGTAGACGGTCAACGCCGTCTCGAGGGTTCGAATCCCTCGCTCTCCGCCACTAGCGTACATAATAGCAGTAAGGGCCCGTTGGTCAAGCGGTTAAGACACCGCCCTTTCACGGCGGTAACACGGGTTCGAATCCCGTACGGGTCACCAACATAAATTTTAATTTTACTCTGTGGAGGATTAGCTCAGCTGGGAGAGCATCTGCCTTACAAGCAGAGGGTCGGCGGTTCGAGCCCGTCATCCTCCACCATTTTCTAAGGTCCCGTGGTGTAGCGGTTAACATGCCTGCCTGTCACGCAGGAGATCGCGGGTTCGATTCCCGTCGGGACCGCCATTTACATTTTAATATTATCGCGGGGTGGAGCAGTTCGGTAGCTCGTTGGGCTCATAACCCAAAGGTCGCAGGTTCAAATCCTGCCCCCGCAACCAATTCATTTTATCTGCGTCGAATATTATTCGTAGATAAAATTAAAATGTAGTCCTGATAAGGGAAACCAAATAATTTTATCAAACATGGCTCTGTAGCTCAGTCGGTAGAGCAGTGGACTGAAAATCCACGTGTCGGCGGTTCGATTCCGTCCGGAGCCACCATGTTGCCGGTCTAGCTCAATTGGTAGAGCAACTGACTTGTAATCAGTAGGTTGGGGGTTCAAGTCCTCTGGCCGGCACCATTTTCTCGAAATGAGATCAATTTCCATTGCACTTTCATAAGATGTGTATTACAATGGTAATTGTCAATTTGGAGGGGTAGCGAAGTGGCTAAACGCGGCGGACTGTAAATCCGCTCCCTCAGGGTTCGGCGGTTCGAATCCGTCCCCCTCCACCATTTTCATAGGGGTATAGTTTAAAGGTAGAACAGAGGTCTCCAAAACCTCCGGTGTGGGTTCGAGTCCTACTACCCCTGCCAAATTCATTCTTTCTTGGCGGTTGTGGCGAAGTGGTTAACGCACCGGATTGTGATTCCGGCATTCGTGGGTTCAATTCCCATCAGCCGCCCCATTTTTGGGCTATAGCCAAGCGGTAAGGCAACGGATTTTGATTCCGTCATGCGCTGGTTCGAATCCAGCTAGCCCAGCCATTTTGTTGCGGAAGTAGTTCAGTGGTAGAACATCACCTTGCCAAGGTGGGGGTCGCGGGTTCGAATCCCGTCTTCCGCTCCATTTTACAAAGGCGGCATAGCCAAGTGGTAAGGCACGGGTCTGCAAAACCCTTACGCCCCGGTTCAAATCCGGGTGCCGCCTCCAATCTTAATATTTTTTCTTTAAAGTCCTGCCGGAGTGGCGGAATTGGCAGACGCACAGGACTTAAAATCCTGCGGAGGGTGTACCTCCGTGCCGGTTCGAGCCCGGCCTCCGGCACCACTTATTTTTTCCTAAATTAAACATGGTACTTTGCCGGTGTGGCGGAATTGGCAGACGCGCACGACTCAAAATCGTGTTCCGAGAGGAGTGTCGGTTCGAACCCGACCACCGGTACCATTACATACGTTCTTACAAGACTTCAACGTTATCGTTGAAGTCTTTTTTGTATGGTACAAGCTTCATAATCTTACGTGAAACGCGTTTTAACTAACTAGAAAACGGCATACTAAGCGATGTACTTAAATTCAGCAAGGAGGCTGTCTATGGATATTGATTCTACTATGGAAAGCTGTGTTAATTGTCATTGGGGGAACGTTGCTCTTACGTGTCGCAGGTCGTAAATCGATTTCCCAAATGACGCTTGCACAAGTTGTCATTATGATTGGGATTGGCTCATTACTTATTCAACCCATTGTAGGTAAAAATGTGTTTACGACACTTATAGTTGGCCTCGCACTTGTATTAACTCTCGTTTTTGTAGAATATAGTCAGCTTAAATTTGATTGGCTCGAACGCCTCATTACTGGTCGTTCAAAAGTTCTAATTAAAAATGGGGTTCTACAAGAAAACAATCTTAAGAAATTACGCTTCACTGTCGATCAGCTTGAAATGAAATTAAGACAATCACAAGTTCACTCTATTTCGGATGTATCTGATGCTACATTGGAGCCAAATGGACAGCTTGGGTTTCAGCTTAAAGAATCAAAGCAACCCGCGACGAAAGAGGAGATTGCCAGGATCTACGAAGAGTTAAAGAACCTTAATCAAATTATCCAAGGTTTATCAAACAGTCCTGTACTAAAGTCACCTCCGCCAAATTCTGTCGATAAAAAAACCACGTTATTTGATGAAGTGGGTTCAAATGTTCATAACCCTCCAGTTCCTAACAAACTTCAATGAATTGTAATAATGGTTTCTTGAGCAAATTTCTGCTCAATTGAAAATAGAGATGATAAAATATAAGTACGAAATAATAATGATAATTTGAAAGAGTGATTCGATGCAAATTGAAGTATGGTCCGATTTTGTCTGTCCATTTTGTTATATAGGGAAAAGACGTCTTGAGAGTGCGCTTGAGACATTCCCACAACGTGATCAAATTGAAGTCGTTTTTAAAAGTTTTGAACTTGATCCAAACGCGAAAGATTCCAATGGTGAAAGCATGGCTGAGCTTCTAGCAGCAAAGTATCAAGTTAGTCTTGAACAGGCCCAGGGAATGTGTGAGAACATGAGACAGCAGGCTGCTGGGGAGAATCTAACTTATGATTTCGATAAAATGATTCCTACAAATTCATTTGATGCTCATCGACTTGTTCACTATGCAAAAGAGTATGGCAAGGGCAATGAAATGTCAGAACGCTTATTTTATGCATTCTTTACGGAATCGAAGAACATTGGCGATCATGAGACGCTTGCTTTACTTGGTGAAGAACTTGGATTATCTGCTACCGATATTAGAGGAATGTTACGTACAGATGAATTTACCCGTCAAGTTCGACAAGATGAAGCGATGGGAAGTCAACTGGGTATCCAGGGCGTGCCGTTCTTTGTGTTTGATGGTAAATATGCCGTCTCAGGCGCACAGCCTGTCGAAATGTTTGAGCAGGCGCTAACAAAGGCGTGGGGAGAAGGAAATAAGCTTGAAGTTATGGGTGGCGATGCAGAAGCATGTACAGCTGATGGTTGTGATCTGCCAAAATCTTAAAGAAAAAGCTCTCTTATTGAAAAGAGAGCTTTTTCTTATTGTTCGGACTTTTCCTCTTTAACTGTTTTGTAAGCCCCATCTAAATTGCGAATGCGACGAACGATTTCCGAGTTTTTGTTAAGGTTGTCATAAATCATGGATGAAACAACTGAGCGATAATAGCTATTCATTGCCTCTAATTTAGTGAATACATCACGGTTTTTATATATGTATTGTCGAAAATTTTCTTCGAAAAATGGTGTAGAGAATGGTTCCATATTTGTTCTCCTTTCTACTTGTAGTTTAGATTATAGATGGATAGCCATGGAGGCGTCAAACTCGATAGATAAAGATAGAACATTTTTGTATGAAGGAACAATAGGGGTTTGTAAAGAAATTATGAAAAATGTATTGTTTCTTTCATACGTTCTATGGTATTCTATCTACATCAGCGAGGAATGTAGAAATTCCTCGAATTTTCACCATTTACCCAACGCAGTGTTTCGTTAATATTAACGAAGCGTTGCGTTTTTTTATGTCTGTTCATTTCCTTTAACTGGAAACGCCGTGTTGAACGGTGCCACCGTGGATTTGATGGAACATTTCTGCTGATGCTTTGACAAGTTTTATACCTTCTGAAAGTGGTAGGGATGGTTGGAGATAAAAAAGCTGAATGGCATTTGTCGTGTTTTCAGTTACAGCCGTTCGTTTGGAATCGACAATCGGACTTCCGAATGCGCCTTTTTGGTCAAGAGTATGGATTTTGTGATTAAAGAACACCTCACGTCCATTTAAGCCTTCATATGAAGAGTGGTCATTTCCGATATCAACTGTAATTTCTCCTTTTATTTGATCAAGATCATAGATTCCGATTGGAATTTTGTACTGAAGTGATAGTAGGTTATTAATGTCCGCGGCAGAGTGAACAAGAGGGATCGAATTCCCCTTTTTTAATCGACGTAAGAGCGATTCTGAAGAAGGACGGTATCGAGCTGGATCCGTGCCGAATGTTTTGAAAATCGACCGCCATTCAGATACGGCAGGAAACGAATTAAGCTCTGTTTGTTCAAGATCCATCATCATTGTCTCCTGATAAAATTGAAAGCGACCGCGTACCATTTGCGGTGACTTTTCAACCACGATATTATGATAAATAGCATAACCAACTTTAAAATCAGGATAGAACTCTTTTATAGATGGAGCGAGAGTAATATTGGTCATCACACTTTCCTCCTAGTATCATTTCCGTTCATTTTATCATATACCAAATTTCGAAGCTTAAAAGGAGGCTTGCCTCATTTATGAAGGAACTGAAAAAACAGCTAGAACGTATTGATGGAAAAGGCTATAAAGCATACAAGGATATTAGAGGGCGTTATCACTCTATTGATTTTACTCTTGCGATTGATTATGTTCAGGGAGACCCGTTTGCTAGTCCTTCTCGGATAAGAATCATTATTCCACGAGAAAAAACGATTGTAGAGCGCGAGTGGTTTGACTCGGATGTAAGAAGAGTTCGAGCTGAAGATTTGATTGCTAGAAAAGTAGGAGATGCCATTAAACGTTCGCAAAGGCGTATGAAAGGCACTGGAAAGAGCGGATTGATCTTCATTGATCAACCCGGACAAAAGGTTATTGAGAGGGCTGCAGTGAACGTTCAAGACGACTTCATTACAGTATGTTTATCGATTGGATTACCTGCACAAGGGAGAAGAGTTTTAGGAAAACAGGCGATTGATCTGCTTTTACATCAGATACCAAGCATCATGCAAAAATCTGTTTTTGCGCTAGACAAGGAACAAATGGTCGAGGCTTTAAATTTAGCCGATCAACAGCAAGCCATTCGTGATGCTCTTACTAAAAATGGTTATGTCGCTTTTGTAGCCAATGGAGCTATTTTGCCTCGTGAAAGTGGGATAAGTGATCGTCCAATGCAGAACAAAGCGGTATCGTTTGAATCGCCTAAAAGTATGGAAGTGTCTTTCACCATTCCTCACTGCGCAGAACCAATAACAGGAATGGGAATTAAAGAAGGAATTACTTTGATTGTTGGCGGGGGATATCATGGAAAAAGTACCCTGTTACATGCCATGGAGCAAGGCGTTTATAATCATATTTCAGGGGATGGAAGAGAGTATGTGATCACCAATGATCACGCCATGAAGATTCGTTCTGAAGATGGTCGCCAGGTCACTGGAGTTGATATATCACCATTTATCAACAATCTTCCTTATGGCAAGGATACACGGTCATTTACATCCGAAAATGCCAGTGGAAGTACATCACAGGCTGCAAATATTATAGAAGCAATAGAAGCTGGCTCAGCTACGCTTTTAATAGATGAAGATACCAGTGCGACTAATTTTATGATTCGAGATTATCGCATGCAGCAGTTAGTTGCAAAAGAAAAAGAACCAATCACCCCATTCATTGATCGGGTAAAGCAATTAAGTACAGAACGACACATCTCAACCGTACTTGTTATGGGGGGATCTGGAGATTACTTTGAGGTAGCAGATCAGGTGATTTTAATGGAAAACTATCTTCCGTATGATGTAACCGATAAAGCTAAAAAAATCGTACAAGAATCTGAGCAATCTCGACGAGCTGAAGGTGGAGAGGAATTTGGCGATGCAAGAAAAAGAATACCTGAGGGCCATAGTTTAAATAGCCAAAAAGGAAAAAAAGCGAAAGTGACAGCGAAAGGATTACATCATATTCAATTTGGGGAGGCAGATATTTCACTTCTTCAAGTAGAACAGCTCGTTGATCCTAGCCAAACTCGTTTTGCTGCTGAAGTTCTTTATTATCTAGAAAGAAACCATACGTTAGGAGATAAGTCGATTTCAGAACTACTGGATTTTATTGAAGAGAAATTAAATAAGGAGGGACTTGGTTCCTTCGTATTATTTCAAGACCAACATCCAGGAGATCTTGCTCGAATAAGGAGAACGGAAATGGCAGCGATTTTGAATCGGCTACGAACGTTAAAAATAAAATGAATTTACGCCAAAGGGGAAAGGGGGGTACTTGATGATAAGTGCACAATTAAAATCAGATATTGTGGCATACAGTAAAACAATTGGGATTGATAAAATAGGTTTCGCTGCAGCAGATCCTTTTAAAACCCTTAAACAACGACTGCAGCGTCAGCAGGAGCTTGGGTATCAATCGGGATTCGAGGAATCCGATATTGAAAGAAGAACGGAGCCTGAGCTTTTGTTGAGCGGTGCAACGACGATTATTTCCATTGCCATTGCGTATCCTTCGCGAATGAAAGATAGTCCAAGAAGTAAAAAAGGTGAGCGTAGAGGACTGTTTTGTCGCGCATCA
The DNA here is from genome assembly GCF_020165985.1 of Bacillus sp. RAR_GA_16. Classification (GTDB taxonomy): domain Bacteria; phylum Bacillota; class Bacilli; order Bacillales; family Guptibacillaceae; genus Guptibacillus. The sequence goes on along the minus strand of NZ_JAIUKZ010000015.1, from coordinate 449,155 downwards.
TGGGGCGTTGATTATCACCATGTGCTTAGAGAGAAACTCTCTCTTCTTGATGCATATATTAAATCAAAGGTTCCTGAAGCTAGAACAAGTTCGATGGTTGATACTGGAGAACTATCTGATCGCGCTGTAGCTGAAAGAGCTGGTATTGGCTTTAGCGGTAAAAACACAATGACCATCACAGAAGAATTTGGATCTTGGGTTTACCTTGGTGAAATGATTACCGATCTAAATTTGGAGCCTGATGAGCCTGTTGAGGAGGGGTGTGGAGACTGTAATATTTGTGTGGAAGCCTGTCCGACAGGTGCTTTGATTGAAGGTGGCCAGCTTAACGCGAATAAATGCATTGCTTTTCTTACGCAAACCAAAGGCTTTTTACCAGATGAATACCGCACTAAATTAGGGAATCGATTATACGGGTGTGACACATGTCAGCTTGTTTGTCCTAAAAACAAAGGGAAAGATTTTCATCATCATTCTGAACTCGAACCAGATCCAGAAATGGTAAAACCCAAACTGATTCCACTCCTAACAATGACGAATCGTGAGTTTAAAGAGCAATTTGGTAAAGCAGCGGGCTCATGGAGAGGGAAAAAGCCAATCCAGAGAAATGCGATTCTTGCGCTTGCTCATTACAAAGATGAAACAGCCGTTGATACGCTTGTAGAACTGATGGAAAAAGATCCTCGCCCGGTGATCCGGGGAACTTCAGCTTGGGCACTTGGTAAAATTGGTGGTGAGAAGGCCCTTCATGCCCTTATGAAGGAGCAAATGCGAGAAAAAGACAAGGATGTGGCAGGTGAGATCGCTAAGGGCCTGTCAATGCTTGAAAATAAGGCTTAATGCTGATGGTCAAACGAATAGATGCGTTGTAAGATAGTGAAAAATGTACAATAAAGAAGGGATAGAATGGAGAAACAAGTGATCTATTATGGGGAGTTTCAATCGCCGATTGGTCCATTAACGTTGTTTGCTAGTTCGAAAGGGGTTAGTAGGCTCGATTTTGGTTGCCCGGAGGATGTGCTGCCTGCTGCTGAAACATGGTACAAGAAACATCATGTAAATGCGGACCTTGTTTTCAATTCTGATATGATTGAACCAGTTGTTTTGCAATTGGAAGAATATTTCAGTGGAAAAAGAAGGAGTTTTGATCTTCAGCTTGACCCCATCGGAACTATTTTTCAGCAGAAAGTATGGAAAAACCTTTCGGAAATTCCATATGGTGAAACCCGTTCTTATAGAGATGTTGCCGTCGGTATTTCTGCTCCAAAAGCTGTTCGTGCAATTGGTTCAGCTAATAATCGGAATCCAATTCCAATCATTGTACCGTGTCACAGAGTAATTGGGAGCAATGGTGCTTTAGTTGGTTACGGTGGTGGCGTCACGAAGAAAGAATATTTATTGTCTCTTGAACAACAGCATGCGATGCATGCCATGTTGCCATAACAAGATTTGAAGCCTGTTTGCTACGTTTCATGCGTAGCAAACAGGCTTTTTTGAATTTTTCGTCTTAGGCATAATGCTACAAAAATGGAGGGGTTTCTTGTAAAATAGCAAATGCGGTTAAATTTCTAAGAAAAAGTTAACTAAAAGTAATGAATGCATCAAACAAATGGATTGTATTCAAAGCCTTCTTATGAGGAGTGGAAATGATGAACAGCTTTTTGTCAAAAAGCCTTATTTACGTAGCGGGATTATTTACCCTGGCCTTCGGAGTAGTATTGTTAATCAATGCTGATGTTGGAATTGCTCCCTGGGATGCGCTATATGTCGCACTTTCAGATCAAATTGGATTTACAGTAGGATCTTGGGTGTTTATAGTTGGGGGTATTTTGATCTTCATTAATAGTCTCATTATGATGAGGAAACCAAACCTGACTGGGTTTATTCCAATTATTTTATTAGGACTGTTTGTAGATTTGCTGAATTTAAAAATATTAGCTTTTATAGATGTAAATGGAATCGTTCCCAGATGGATTTTATTTCTTGTAGGTTTGGTCATCATGGGCCTTGGTATTGCAGTGTATTTATTTGCTTCACTTGCATCTATACCGAATGATGAATTAATGCTTGCTCTAACTGAAAGAACAGGATGGAGTATTGGTGTAACCAAGACGATAACGGAAGCTCTTGCATTTGTTTTAGCTTTTCTTCTTGGTGGACCCATTGGTGCAGGTACGTTTGTTGAAGTCCTTTTACTTGGTTTTCTCGTCGGATGGTTTGATAAACTTCTTAAGAAAATAAATCATTCTTCAACTGAACCAGCGTATAATCATTCGTGATATCGTGTCATGTGTTGGTTGCCCCTATCATAAATTGCGATGAGGGGGGACGCATATGGGGTGGGGAGAGCAATTGAAATCTTTTTGGGAAGATCAGGCGATTAGCTTAATAAATGGTACGGAGTTCGCGAGATTAGGAATACGTCCATCATCAGAAGAAGAAGCAGTGGCCCGCTATTTGCAACAGTGTCACGATAGAGGAGCTTCGGTTATTCGGATAAAAAACAAAGGAATTCTTCTGAGCAAAAAAGGATTTTCAACCAATCAATTGTATGATTATCTTCTACACCAACAATTTTTGATAAAACAAGGAAAGAAGCTATATCAAGAAGAACGAATTGAAAAGAGATTTGCCAAAATAACCGAGGGCGATCTTATTCTAGACTGTTCGGTCGAGATGGAGGGAGATCAGCCTCAAGCGATAGAAAGTGAAGGCGACGATCGTGTTGGAATGAAAGGTTCCTATTACGATCGATTATCTGCTCTTAAGTATGCAGAACGCTGGTGGGACGATTATAACCCCGCATTTCACTCGTTTGATGTTGATTGTACGAATTATATTTCTCAATGTCTTCATGCCGGGAAAGCCCCAATGCGTGGCTATCCTGATCGTACAAAGGGATGGTGGATGAAAGGGAATAGCTGGAGCTATTCGTGGACGGTGGCTCATGCGCTTCGATGGCATTTAAGTGGATCGAAGACGGGTCTACGCGCTCGTGAAGTGGCAACTCCTGATGAGCTGGTTCCTGGAGATATTATTTGCTATGATTTTGACGGAGATGGGCATTGGCAGCATACGACCTTCGTCGTGGATAATGATGAGAAGGGGTATCCTCTTGTAAATGCTCATACGACTAATAGTCGTATGCGCTATTGGGCTTATGAAGATTCTACCGCATGGACACCGGATATTAAGTATAAGTTTTTTCATATTGAAGATTAGTGAATGTCCTCTCCACTATTAAACATGCTATAATAGAAATGTTTTGAAGTGGAGGTGAATGAAGATGTCTTTAAATGTCGTCCTTTTTCAGCCTGAAATACCGGCGAATACAGGGAATATTGCACGTACATGTGCCGCAACAAATACAAGTTTGCACTTAATTCGTCCACTGGGCTTTTCAACAGATGACAAAATGTTGAAGCGTGCCGGATTGGATTACTGGCAATATGCTGACGTTCATTATTATGATTCTCTTGATGAGTTTTTCGATAAAAATCAAGGTGGAGAATATTACTATATTACGAAATATGGTACAAACACACATACTGATTTCGATTATTCTGATCAAGGTAAGAATACGTATTTTGTTTTCGGCAGAGAAACGAATGGTTTGCCAGATGAATTAATAGAGAATAATAAAGAACGTTGTCTTCGTCTACCGATGACGGAATCACGTTCGCGCTCTTAACCTTTCAAATACAGCTGCTATTATGGTTTATGAAGCGTTGAGACAGCAAAATTATCCGGGCATGAAATAAAAAAGAACGACTACAGCAAGAGCTGTAAGTCGTTCTTTTTTTGATAGCTGGTATAAGCGCTTACTTTCAGATAATGAGTTCCACTATCTCCGTTTCTAAACGCTCGTCTTCTCTTGTCCAGCTGCTGTGGGCAAATCCTCCGGCTGTTTCACCCTTTCGATTGAGACAAAAAGCGTCTCATTCGAAAGGGCTCCAACATCCTGCGGATTTAACCGCCCACTTCCGCTTTTCGTGTTCAGCTGCAGTGGCCAGGTCCTTGATCGCTTCACCCTACAAAATGAACACAAAGACCGTGTTCTTTTTGTAGGGCTCCAGCGCTTGTCGACCCTAACCGCCCACTTCCGCTTTTCGTGAGATCCAGCTACGACTCGCAGAAACTGCGATATTTCACTCTTTCACCAGAACACAAAGGACGTGTTCTAGTGAAAGAGTTCCAATATCTCCGTTTCTAAACGCTCGTCTCCGCTTTTCGATGATCCAGCTGCAGTGGGCAGACACTCGGTCACTTCATCTTTTCATCCGAACACAAAGACCGTGTTCAAATGAAAAGACTCCAGTGCCTGCCGTGTCTAAACGCCCACTTCCGCTTTTCGTTTTACCGACTACCTTTTTTGGTTTTGCTTGGTCGGTCGTTGTAGCCGGCGGTGAAGATTGCTGCTAGGAATGCCAGGATTACTACTAAAATACCCAGGAAACTCATGGTCTCATCCTCCTCAGGTAAAATTGTGTCCAAATCTATCTCTCATTATAAACCATGTGTGGTATGGTGTGAATGTTTTGGAGGGAATTCCTGGTGTAGTGAAGGTTTGAATTGGAAAAAAATGCAGTTATTCGATAAGATAGAGCTAGAAAGATTAAGGAGGTTTTTGGATTATGTATGTGGTCATGAATGAGTTGAAGGTTCCAGATGAAGCGAAGGACATGATGAAACAACGTTTTGGTAAGAGCGCAGAGAGTATGAAGAATGTAGAAGGTTGCTTAGAATTTATGTTCTTGGAACAATCAGCTGAGAATGGAAAGTTAATTGTGTTTACGAAGTGGGAGAATGAAGAGGCTTATCAGAACTGGGTACATTCCGATTCCTTCAAGAATGCTCATAAAGAAAAACGTGAATCGAAAGAGAAATCACCCGCAACTGGTAATGAACTTAGTGAGTTTACTGTTGTCTATCATACGTAAGAGTGAGAGCCGGTCGAGCCGGCTCTTTTTGTTTGTTTAATAAAGTTCTTGTGGTTTCTCTTTTACGTGAACTTATTTAGCCCTTATCCGTGTCTTTACGTTCGAAAAGAAAGCCGAATGTTATAGGACATCCCCGCATAACATGTATTAAATCCGATGAATCAAACTTGGAGGGGGCTCGTAATGGATATCTTACGTAAAATCCAGCAGCATCGAGAAGATGAAAGGCGGCTGAAGTGGGAAGGAACCTTCAGCGAGTACTTAGACATTATCCGGGAACGACCTGAAGTAGCGCAGTCAGCTCATTCACGTGTTTATAATATGATAAAAGATGCCGGGAATCGATGAAGTTGACGGGAAACGAAGTTATTCTTTTTTCTCTGAAGAACTGTATGGTCTTGAGGAAGCCATTGAACGTCTTGTCGAGGAATATTTTCATCCAGCTGCCAAACGGTTGGATGTTCGGAAACGAATCCTCTTGTTAATGGGACCGGTTAGTGGTGGTAAATCAACGCTAGTTACAGTATTGAAAAGAGGTTTGGAAAAATATTCTCATGAAGATTCAGGCGCTGTATATGCGATTAAAGGGTGTCCCATGCATGAAGATCCACTTCATTTGATTCCACATCATTTACGAGATGAGTTCCATGAGGAATATGGCATTCGAATTGAAGGAAGCCTCTCTCCACTTAACGTTATGCGTCTTGAGCAGGAGTATGGCGGGCGAATTGAAGATGTGATGATTGAACGCATTTTCTTTAACGAAGATAAGCGGACAGGTATTGGTACCTTTAGTCCCTCCGATCCTAAGTCTCAGGATATTGCAGATTTAACAGGTAGCATCGACTTTTCAACGATTGCTGAGTTTGGATCCGAGTCTGATCCGAGAGCTTATCGATTTGATGGGGAGTTAAATAAAGCAAATCGCGGTATGATGGAATTTCAGGAAATGTTAAAGTGTGATGAGAAGTTTCTATGGCATTTGCTGTCACTCACACAAGAAGGAAATTTTAAAGCTGGTCGCTTTGCTTTAATTTCGGCGGATGAACTCGTTGTGGCTCACACGAATGAAGCGGAGTACCGCTCATTTATTTCAAACAAAAAGAATGAGGCACTCCACTCTCGTATCATTGTGATGCCGGTTCCATATAACTTGAAAGTGAGCCAGGAAGAGCGCATTTACGAAAAGATGATTCGTGAAAGCGATGTGGCAGACGTTCATATTGCCCCACATGCGCTCAGGGTAGCAGCGATCTTCTCAATCCTCACAAGATTAAAAGATACCAATCGCCAGGGTGTTGATCTTGTTAAGAAAATGCGTTTGTATGATGGGGAAATTGTAGAAGGATTCAACCAGGTCGACGTGGATGAGCTTCATAAAGAGCATTCGGACGAAGGAATGAGCGGAATTGATCCGCGGTATGTCATTAACCGTATTTCATCGACCATTATACGAAAAGAAGTACCGTCCATTAATGCCTTAGATGTTCTTCGTTCATTGAAGGATGGACTTGATCAGCATGCATCCATTTCGAAAGAAGACAAAGAGCGTTATATGAATTTCATTTCAATCGCCAGAAAAGAATATGATGAGATTGCGAAGAAAGAAGTGCAGAAAGCCTTTGTGTACTCCTATGAAGAAAGTGCGAAGACGTTGATGGATAATTATCTTGATAACGTTGAAGCATATTGTAATAAAAATAAGTTGCGCGATCCATTAACTGGTGAAGAAATGAGTCCAGATGACAAACTCATGCGTTCAATTGAAGAGCAAATTGGAATTTCTGAGAATGCGAAAAAAGCATTCCGTGAAGAAATATTAATTCGGATTTCTGCTTATGCGAGGAAAGGGAAGAAATTCGATTACAATTCTCATGAGCGTTTAAGAGAAGCGATTCAGAAGAAATTGTTTGCAGATTTAAAAGACGTTGTGAAAATTACGACATCTTCGAAAACACCAAATGAGAACCAACTCAAAAAGATCAATGAGGTTATTGCACGTCTCATCGATGAACACGGCTATAATTCCATTTCAGCTAATGAACTGCTTCGATATGTTGGAAGTCTCCTAAACAGATAACATTCAAAAAGCATACCTCTTCGAGGGGTATGCTTTTTGGAGTGTGTGGATGTGCAATCGTTATATTTGTAATCGCTTACAACGACAGGCGCGCTTGTGTGAGCTTATTAGGAGTGATAGATTAGACGTAAAGACGTATTGAAAAGAGGTTTGAGATGAAGAAGGAACGCAATCCGCTTTGGGAGTGGATAAAGGCTTTTTCAATAGCTGTCGTCCTTGCGATTGTTATTCGTGAATTTCTCATAACGAATTATGTGGTACATGGTGAATCAATGATGCCAACGATTCAAGACGGGAATCGTTTAATCATTAATAAAATTGGTTATGAAGTATCTGAACCTGATCGGTTTGACCTTGTGGTATTTCATGCGAACGAACAAGAAGATTACATTAAGAGAGTCATTGGTCTTCCAGGGGATACGATTGAATACAAAAATGATGATCTTTATGTTAATGGTGAGAAGATGAGCGAACCTTATCTTGAACGATATAAAAAAGACATATTTAATGGCAATTTAACGGAAAATTTTAATCTTGAAGATAAGACAGGCAAGATGAAAGTTCCAGAGGGCCATTTATTTTTAATGGGCGATAACCGCAGGCATAGTTATGATAGTCGCCATATTGGTTTCGTTCCTATGGAGAAAGTAGTTGGAGAAGTAAACCTTCGTTATTGGCCGCTTGAAAAATTCGACTTTACGTTTGAAAAATAATACGAAAATAAGTTAATAATGGATGAGATCTGGGTACGTTGATAAATGAGGTGATGCATAATGGCAGACCGGAAAGACAAACCCGAAAATAGCTCAATGGCAATGGATGAACAGGAAATGCAGCAGCTTGGTAAGGAAATGGAAGACCTAGACACAAATGATGAACTAAAGAAAAAAGGTCGACGTCCAGATCCTGTACAGCATGAAAAGAAAAATGAGAAACAATAACTCCCAAATGGGGGTTATTTTTTTGGAGAAATAATCGTAGGATGAGCAAAAGGGGAAGGGAATGTGCCCTTATTGTGTCCAATTCACTTGATAAGTTCGATAAAACCCTAATTTGTCAGAATTAATTGTCAATTATCGCTTGTATTTGCATAGGATAAAGTATACTATTCAACGCAGCTAGAGGATGTCCATAGGAGAATGCTGCTTTTGAACAATCATCATGAGCGATCATCGATCATTGAATAAATTTCCGATAGAAATTTTATTTTTTTAAGGAGGGGAATAAGGCATGAAAGACAAGGATTCCAACAATTTCGTCGTCTCTCAGGAGAATTGGTCCCTCCACCGAAAAGGCTATCAGGATCAACAACGCCATGCCGAAAAAGTTCAGGATGCTATCCAAAATAATCTCCCGGATCTCATCAGTGAAGAGAACATTATTCTTTCCAACGGTCGAGATGTCATTAAAATTCCAATACGTTCACTTGATGAATATAAAATTCGATATAACTATGATAAGTCAAAACACGTTGGGCAGGGTGAAGGCGATAGCCAGGTGGGAGACGTAGTGGCACGCGATGGCTCTGGTGAAAAACAGCCTGGAGCAGGTAAGGGAGAAGGAGCCGGCGATCAACCGGGTGAAGATTATTACGAAGCAGAGGTATCGCTTGTAGAACTGCAGGATATTTTATTTAAAGAACTTGAATTGCCCAATTTACGTGAAAAAGAAACGGCAGATGTTGTGAAGAAGAAAGTGGAATTTAATGATATTCGAAAAACAGGTCTGATGGGTAATATTGATAAGAAACGTACGATTCTAACGGCATATAAGCGAAATGCTATTAGTGGAAAACCAGCCATTGCGCCAATTTATCAAGATGATCTTCGTTTTAAAACATGGAATGAAGAAATTAAGCGTGAGTCCAAAGCTGTTGTTCTTGCCATGATGGATACGAGTGGCTCGATGGGAAAATGGGAAAAGTATATGGCGCGAAGCTTTTTCTTCTGGATGTCCCGTTTTCTTAGATCTAAATATGAAACAGTGGAAATTGAGTTTATCGCTCATCATACTGAAGCCAAAGTCGTCACAGAAGACGATTTTTTTTCAAAAGGAGAAAGCGGTGGAACGATTTGTTCATCAGCCTATCGAAAAGCGCTTGAATTAATTGAAGAAAAATATTCTCCATCTCGCTATAATATCTATCCTTTCCATTTCTCAGATGGCGATAATTTAACCTCAGACAACACAAGGTGTGTTAAATTGGTTAACCAGATTATGAAGGTATCAAATATGTTTGGCTATGGAGAAGTAAATGCCTATAACCGCCACTCTACGTTAATGAGCGCATATAAGAATATTCACGACCCGAAATTTAGGCATTATATCTTAAAAGAGAAAAAAGATGTCTACCACGCCATGAAAAGTTTCTTTCGAAAAGAAGAAGAAGTTCGTTCGTAAAGCTTCCCTGAAAACGGGAAGTTTTTTTCTATTGGTAGAAAGTGTTACCAACAACATTTCTTAACTAGAGCTTTTAGTTAAGGAGGGAAGGCGCATACTAACGGTAAGAAAAAACAGGAGGAATGATGATGAAGTTCTTATGCGCTCTTTTTTTCTCCCTCCTTATCCTATTACAAATGCCTTATAAGGTGACGGCACAACCTAATTTGCTTGAAGTCCATTTCCTGGACGTTGGACAGGCTGATAGTATTTTAATTACATTTGGAGAAGAAACAATGTTGGTGGACGCTGGTGATAATGGGGATGGAAAAATGGTTAGTGAATACTTAAAAAAACTTGGAATCACTCAGTTAGACTATATTGTGGCGACACACCCCCATCATGATCATATTGGTGGAATGGATGATGTTATCAAAAATTTTGAAGTAGAGCGGGTTGTGATGCCTGACGTGTCATATCCTACAACTCACTATAAATCATTACTTAAGGAAATTAAGAAGAAAGAAATCCCTATTATGGATGCCCATAAAGGTGTCAAAATTAAACTTGGACGTCGTGTTAGTGTGCAGGTCATTTCTCCTTCTGAAAATGCGGAATATGAGGATTTTAACGATTATAGTGCTGTTTTAAGGCTCAAGCATGAAGAGAATCGCTTCTTGTTAATGGGAGATGCTGGTGTAGAAGTAGAAAAGGAAATGCTGAATGGTTTAAAAAAGAAGCAGTTATTAAATGATGTATTAAAAATTGGCCATCATGGAGCAATCTCTGCAACGACAGAGGCATTTATAAAAGCCGTCGGTCCTGAAACGGCAGTTATTTCAGTTGGAAAGGATAATCGCTATCATTTTCCGGATCACGAAGTGCTTCAGAGGTTAAGTGGGAATGATATTTCTATTCTAAGGACAGATCAAATTGGAACAATTATTGCAACGAGTGACGGAAAGAATATCACCTTCCATACCGAAAATCATCTGATCTCACATAAAAAGGAAAAATAAAATAAATGGCTTGAGTTTAAACTATAACGGTGGAAGGCAGTGCCTTTCCTATCTCAATGATCATACAACCTGGGAGGAATGCTTGTGCAAAACAATCTGCAAAATCTCATGTCTAAGAACATTGTGTCAGTTACACCAGAGCAGTCCATTCAAGAAGCAGCCGCATTAATGAACCAACACAACATTGGCTCATTACCAGTTATGAAAAACGGTCAGCTTTGTGGGATGGTTACGGATCGTGATATCACGACTCGTGCTACTGCGACTGGAGGAAATGCCAATTGTCAGGTGAGCCAATGTATGTCTAATAACATTGTTTCAGCCACCTCGAACATGAGTGCAGACGAAGCGGCAGCTTTAATGGCTCAAAATCAAATTCGCCGCTTACCTGTCGTAGAGAACAATCAGGTTGTTGGTATGGTCTCACTTGGGGATTTTGCTACGAAAACACCTGATCAACAAGAAGCAGGTCCAGCACTATCAAGCATTTCTCAAAATGGAGCTCCAAAGGCGTAAAGCCAGGGGGACTGACTTCGTCAGTCTCCTCTCTTTTTACATATGATAAAATCAAGGTACAAACTGACGTAAATGGGGTATATAGTAAAATAGATCTAAAGTGGAGGGAAAAACAGATGTCAGAATTAGACGTATCGAAATTCGAAAAAAAGATTGAGATTAGACAAATTCGTCACGAAGATATCGAGGAAATTCTAGCGTTACAAAAAAAGTGCTTCCCAGGAATGGATCCCTGGAAACGTGAACATCTCGAAAGTCACCTCGATATTTTTCCAGAGGGTCAGTTTTGTGTCGAGCTCGAGGGAGAAATCATTGGTTCATGTTCAAGCTTGATGGTTAACTTTGATGAATACGATGACCAGCACACATGGGATGATATTACGGATGAAGGGTACATAACAAATCATAATCCCGATGGCTATAACCTCTATGGAATTGAAGTAATGGTTCACCCTGAATATCGAAGAATGAAGATCGGTAAGCGCTTATACGATGCACGTAAAGACCTTGCGCGGGAATTAAACGTTAAGAGTATTATTATTGGTGGGCGAATTCCAAATTACCACAAACATGCAGATGAAATGAAGGCATCTCAATATGTGGAAGAAGTAAAATTCCAGAATATTTATGATCCCGTGCTAACGTTCCAGTTAATGAATGGTTTTAACGTCATGAGAATTAATCCGAACTACTTACCAGATGATAAGGCGTCAAAGCAGTTTGCTACCTTAATGGAATGGAACAATGTTGAATACAAGGCAGTAACAAGAAGACACTTTAGGTCTTCGTTTCCTGTAAGAATTTGCGCTATTCAATATGCTATGAAGAAGATATCCTCCTTTGAGGAGTTTGCGAATCAAGTTGAATATTATGTAGATGTAGCTGCTGACTTTGGCTCTGATTTCGCAGTGTTCCCTGAAATTTTCACCACACAGTTAATGTCCTTTATGGATGAGAAAATTCCAAGTAAAGCCGTGCGTAAATTAACGGAATATACAGAGCCTTATATTGAACTATTTACTGAACTAGCGGTTAAGTACAATGTGAACATTATCGGTGGCTCTCACTTTGTCTTAGAAGATGAGAAAATCTACAACATTGCTTACTTATTTAGAAGAGATGGAACGATTGAAAAACAATACAAAATTCATGTGACACCTAATGAACGACGCTGGTGGGGAATCCATGGTTCTGATGGGATCGAAGTTTTCGATACAGACTGTGGTAAAATTGCGATTCAAATTTGTTATGATATTGAGTTTCCAGAGCTCGGTCGTATTGCGACAGATAAAGGAGCAAATATTCTTTTTACACCTTTCTGTACGGATGACCGTCAAGGATATTTACGTGTTCGTTACTGCGCGCAAGCTAGAGCAGTTGAAAATCAAATTTATACGGTGATTGCCGGCACAATTGGAAATCTTTCTCAAGTGGAGAATATGGATGTCCAGTATGCCCAATCCGGCATTTTTACACCATCTGACTTTGCCTTTTCAAGAGACGGCATTGCTGGAGAATGTCACCCGAATATTGAGACCGTCGTAGTGGGTGATGTTGACCTTGAAATTCTAAGAAGGCAGCGTCAGTCTGGAACAGTTCGTCAACTTCGAGATCGTCGAAAAGACTTATATGAAATTCACTACAAAAAGTAAGCCTAGCGGCTTGCTTTTTTTGTCGATTTTTAGGGAGTGGTGTTTTTTTCCTAAATAGCATTGGCTGAGGAACCGATTCGTATTATGATTGAGGAAGGATAATGAGAAAATCTGACCAAAAAGGCAGGACTTCAATCGATTTTCTAGAAATGAGATACAATCACAAGCTATACATAACAGGAGGCATACTATGGATTGGAAAAACGAATACACAAGATGGACATCGGCAACTTCACTGGATGAGGAATTAAAAAAGGATCTAGAAGCTCTTCGTGGTAAGGATCAAGCACTTGAAGATGCTTTTTACAAAAACCTTGAATTTGGTACAGGAGGCATGCGTGGGGAAATCGGTCCAGGTACGAATCGAATGAATCTGTATACGATACGCAAAGCTTCTGAAGGTCTAGCACAATACATAGTTGCAAATGGTGAAGAGTATAAAAAGAGAGGGGTAGCGATAGCATACGATTCACGTCACAAATCTCCTGAGTTTGCCATGGAAGCCGCTAAGACGCTCGCAACCCATGGCATTCAAACGTATGTCTTTGAGGAACTACGCCCTACCCCAGAGCTTTCCTTTGCGGTACGCACATTAAACGCCTGTGCTGGAATCGTTATCACGGCAAGTCATAATCCGCCAGAATATAATGGATACAAAGTATATGGTGAGGATGGCGGACAGCTCCCACCTAAAGAGGCAGCTGAAGTGATTTCCTATGTTGATGGCGTAGAGAATGAGTTAGATGTATCGGTTTCTTCTGAAAGCGAATTGAAGGGCAAAGGCCTCATTAAAATGATTGGCAAAGAGATTGACAGGCAATATGTAGAACAATTAAAAACGTTACGCGTAAATCAGACACTACTTTCTGAAATGGGCGAGCAGTTAAAGATCGTTTTTACACCTTTACATGGAACCGGTAATATCCCTGTTAGAGAAGGACTTAAAGCGTACGGATTTAAAAACGTTACGGTGGTAGAAGAACAGGAGAAGCCTGATCCGAATTTCTCTACAGTCTCTTCCCCAAACCCTGAAGAACATGCGGCATTTGAATTTGCTATTCAATATGGGGAGCAGCAGGATGCAGACGTGCTATTAGCAACTGACCCTGATGCAGACCGTGTGGGTGTAGCCGTCAAGAATAAAGAAGGAAAGTACGTTGTTCTGACTGGGAACCAAACCGGTGCTCTTCTTTTGAATTATATCATTACCCAGAAAAAAGAAAATGGGGAACTTCCACAAAATGGGGCAGTGCTTAAGACCATTGTAACTTCTGAGATTGGTCGTAAGATTGCAGAAGATAATGGTCTGACTTCATTTGATACACTAACTGGATTTAAGTTTATTGGTGAAAAAATCAAGGAGTTTGAAACAACTGGAGAGCATACTTTCTTATTCGGTTATGAAGAGAGCTATGGCTACCTCGTTGGGGATTTCGTTCGGGACAAGGATGCTGTTCAAGCTTGTCTTGTTGCCGCAGAAGTAGCTGCATATTATAAATCGAAAGGCATGACGCTTTATGACGGACTTCTTGAAGTATTTGAGCAGTATGGCTATTATCAAGAAGGTCTTGAGTCGTTAACGTTAAAAGGGAAAGAAGGAGCGGAAAAAATCGTCTCCTTACTGGCGAAGTTCCGTGAAGAGCCACCTACTGAAGCAGCTGGGATAGCCATTCATAGTGTAGAGGATTATGAGATAAGTAAAAGAACGTATCTAAAACAAGGGGAAAGTGAGCCAATTGATTTACCTACTTCAAATGTACTAAAGTATAAACTTGAAGATGGCTCATGGTTCTGTCTGCGTCCTTCAGGTACAGAGCCAAAAGTGAAATTTTATTTTGGAGTGAATGGAGAGCATTTAGAACACAGCCAAAGTAAACTAGCTGATCTTAGAAAATCGGTTATGAGTAAGGTACAGGACCGGTTGGGATAATAGGATTATGACGAAAGAAAACCAGGACAGCATTTGTCCTGGTTTTCTTAATCATTGAGGAATGAAAAAAACCGGCTATTCAGCCGATTTTCTACTATTGGTGAAGTTGTTGTTTATTCAATTGATGTTCGTAATCAGCTTTGTTCATACGAATGAGATGAAATACTTTGTCTTTCGTTTCGCTATCTAGTTTTTCGAGAATCTTACCTGCTTTATATTCGTTTGAGGTAACAATCTTTCGATAAATTTTAGATAACCGTTTATCATCTTCGGATAAATCCAAAAGGCACTGCCTCCTTATAATGAACTAAACCTTTTTCCTATCCTTAAATTACGATTTATTTTACAATATATGAAGAGAAGTAGCAAGAAATTAATATTATTATGACAGAATATTCTTATAGATAGCAACATAAATGAATTTGAAAGGGAGTCATATCATGGAATATACAAATGAAATGAAAAATCGTTTAAAAAGAGTTGAAGGTCAAATTCGTGGCGTTCTTCGTATGATTGAAGAAGAAAAAGATTGTAAAGATGTCATTACACAGCTTTCTGCGAGTCGGACAGCAATCGATCGTACGATTGGATTAATTGTCGGTTCGAATCTTGAGGAATGCATTCGGGAACAGCTTGATAAAGGTGAATCCACTGAAGATGTTGTTAAAGAAGCCGTTCAATTGTTAGTAAAAAGCCGTTAGTTTTCATTTTCCATCATTTACAGAGGCGGAAATCAATTCGCGAAAGTGAATGTTACTAACTAACCGGAGAAATAATGAATAATAGATCTTTTCCTTTCTGTTATTCGCTTTCAGTTTTGCTCGCGATGAATAGATAGAGATCTTTGCTTTTACGTTTATTTGAAGAAGGAGGAGCAAATGAAACGTCTTAGAATTGGAATTGGAACCGTAATCGTTCTTGGTTTTTTGGCGTATAGTCTCTATTCTACTCATCAAGAGAAAGAAGTAATTGATCCAGCTCAAAATCAAGCTGCTGAAGTAATGTCCGATGCTAATGAAATCGGAATCCAAGAAGGAAAGCGAGCACCTGATTTTACATTATATTCGCTTGAAGGAAAAGAAGTGAGTCTCTCAGATTATAAAGACAAGGTAATCTTTATCAATTTTTGGGCTACTTGGTGTCCTCCTTGTAAGGAGGAAATACCTGATATGCAGAAGTTTTATGAGGAAGAGGCTGAGCAGTTAGATGCTGAGATCCTTGCAATAAACCTTACTACAAACGAGTCATCTTCTCAGGTTGTAAAAGATTTTGCTAAGAAAAATCATCTCACTTTCCCTATTTTAATGGACACAGAAGGACAGCAAATGGAGACGTTCGTAGCTATTACAATTCCTACCACCTATGTTATTGACAAAAATGGTATAATAATGAAGAGAATCATTGGTCCTATGAATAAAGAAATGATGATCGATCTGGCATCCTCTGCTCAATAAAGTGAATACTAGGTTATCTATGCCTTGTTGTTCGTTCTTTTGTTCTTTTTAAAAGACGCTCTTAGGAAACACTGAGGAAAAACAGTTAACACGTAAGGGGGAGTGACCTGTGACAAATTTAGGATTTGGTGTCATGCTATTTGTTATACTGGGCTATGTTCAATATAGTTGGATTTACGAGCCGGTGGATGGAATTGGGTATGAATTCAAATCAAAATGGTCTTACATATCAATGTCAGTGTTTCTTGGTATATTAGTTGGTTATTTCATGACAACGGGCCTTTATCAAGTTTATTAGAAAGTACTAGACATATATGGTATTAGGGAGTGTCTATTGACGTTTTGTGAAATAGCGCTTATGCTGAAGTACGTATACTAAAACCGGCCCAAGCTGGACGGCGATTTTTCTGAGAGATTTATTTCTCATTTTCATCGCCCTCTGTTGATTTTATCGACAGGGGGCGATTTTTTATTGTGATCACACAATAATAATCTCTATGTGAAGTTAAGTTTATAAAAAAGTGGATAACTGGAGGAATCATAAATGTGGAAGTATGTACTGCTTGTGTTAGCGGCTGGATGCAGTCTGGGATCACTATCTACCATTACAAAAATAGGCATTGGAAAAGGGTTTTCTGTGGGAGAACTTTTAGCAGGACAGTTTAGTATTGGATGGTTGATCCTACTTCTTCTACTTCTTCTCTCTAAACAAAAGCCAAGTTTTAAAGGCGTTAAATTTTTGTTAATAGGCGGGGTTATGATTGGATGTGTTTCCATATTCTATACGCTTGCTGTTTCAAAACTTCCAGCCTCCATTGCCGTTCTGCTTTTGTTTCAGTTCACATGGATTGGACTTGTTATTGATTCCTTGTATCACAAAAAATGGCCAGATGTAATAACGTTCCTTTCCGTTAGTCTTCTTCTTATCGGAACGATTCTAGCGAGCGGAATTATGGGCAGTGAGAAGTTAGCGTATGATTCACTCGGAGTGATGTTAGGACTTCTATCAGCCATTTGTTTCGCTATGTATATCTTTATAATGGGCAGAACTTCAGCGGAAGTTCCTGCCATTCAGAAAAGCTTTTTCATGGTGACGATTGCAGGTGTGCTTGTGATTACGACATTTTCTCCAGGCTCTCTTCTACATGAAGGCCTGTCCCTTGAATGGACGCTGTTTGGTTTTTTCTTAGCGATACTAGGGAATATATTTCCTGTGCTCTTTATGGCGATCGGCGTCCCAAAAATAGGAGCAAGTATGGGGACCATTCTTAGTTCTTCAGAGCTACCAGCGGCAGTGTTTCTTTCAGCCGTTGTTTTACATGAAGCGATCTCCACTGTTCAATGGAGTGGTGTCCTTCTCATTTTAGTCGGAATTATGATTTCTCAAAGGGAAGTTTTGGGTGAAAATAAAATAAAGAAAAAGGCAGCATAATCCTCGTTAACTGACAAATAGATGATGTTGGAAACGAATGCTTATCCTTATAACCTATTTTTGTAAAGGAGAAATTGCGTAATGGAATTGTTACGTACTTACATTCAAGATACATGGGTTCAGGTTGCAATTGCACTTGGCATATTCCTTCTCTTTTTATTAATGAGGAAAATATTCGCGAAATATATTTATAATTTGATTTTGAAACTGAGTAGAAAATCTTCTAATGAATTTTTCACACATCTATTCCTGGCTTTTGAAAGACCTCTCAGAATGTTATTTGTGATTATAGGATTATATATATCCGTTCGGTATGTATCCTTTTTAGATCACCATAATGATCTTTTTAGCGACATTATGAGTTCATCATTAATTTTCTTGGCTGCATGGGGACTTTATAATTTATCTTCAGCTTCTTCTTTGTTTTTTCAAACGATGAATAGCAAATATAATTTAAAGATTGATCAGCTTCTTATTCCATTTCTATCAAAAACGCTTCGTCTCTTAATTGTTGCCATGACTTTCAGCGTGATTGCTGGAGAATTTGGGTATGATGTGAACGGTTTTATTACAGGACTGGGACTAGGCGGTTTAGCATTTGCTCTGGCAGCTAAAGAAACGATTGAGAACTTCTTTGGTGGCATTGTGATTATTACGGAGAAGCCCTTTTCGATAGGGGAATGGATTAAAACACCGAGTGTTGAAGGGGTAGTAGAAGATATTACATTTCGAAGTACAAAAATTCGTACGTTTGCTCAGGCTCTTGTAACGGTTCCTAATGCAAGATTAGCTAATGAGAACATTACAAACTGGTCAAAAATGGGGAAACGCCAAATTACGTTCCATCTTGGCGTAACGTATAATACACCTTCCGAAAGACTTGAAACGTGTATCAATCGCATTGAGAAAATGCTTCGTGATCACGAAGAAATCCATCCGGAGACTATTTTTGTCTCGTTTGACGAGTTTAATCACAGTAGTCTTGATATCTTTCTTTATTTCTTTACAAACACAACGACCTGGGGCGACTTTTTGAATGTGAAGCAGGACGTGAATTTTAAGATTATGAAAATCATGGAGGAAGAACAAGTGTCGTTTGCCTTTCCAACGCAAACTCTCCATGTTGAAAATGCTACTTCACATGAAGAAGAGAAGATGTATAGCTAAAGAAGAAGGCAGGTCTCCGTTTAAGAGACCTGCCTTTATTCGTCTATGCGCTTCTCTTTGATAAAACGTTTTGTTTTTTGGTAGTCGGTTTCCTTTTGCTCCAGATGGTAGCAAGGATTGGGCCGGAGATATTATGCCATACACTGAAGATTGCACTAGGCACTGCAGCGATCGGATTAAAATGTGCTGCTGCAAGTGCTGCCCCAAGACCTGAATTTTGCATCCCTACTTCAATGGAAATCGCTCGTTGATCTGGTTCATTCAGACGAAGTAATTTTGCAAGATAGTAGCCAATGATAAGGCCAAGTAAGTTATGAAGAATGACGATTGAGAAGATTAACAGCCCTGTCTCAGCAATGCGTTCTTTGCTAGCCCCAACGACTGCTGCCACAATAGCGACGATGGAGATGACGGAAACAAGAGGAAGGGCTTTGACACTTTCTGAAACTTTTTCTTTGAAAAGAAGCTTTACGATGAAGCCGAGTGTAATGGGAACAACGACCATTTGGAAAATCGATAAAAATAGATCTCCAGCTGAGACAGGTAGCCACTGACTCGCAAATAAGAGAACAAGTGCAGGGGTTAACAAGGGAGCCAGCACAGTTGATACGGCCGTGATGGCGACAGATAGAGCAGTATTCCCTTTAGAAAGATAGGTCATAACGTTGGAAGCGGTCCCGCCTGGACAACATCCAACTAGAATGACACCTACAGCGACTTCAGCGGGAAGTTGAAAAATAACTGCAAGAGCATAAGCGAGTAGTGGCATAATGATAAATTGTGCGGCTACCCCAATGGCAACACTTTTGGGCTGCTTGACGACTTCCTTAAAATCATTCGTGGAGAGCGTCATCCCCATGCCGAACATGATAATGCCTAGTAGAATCGTTATGTAAGATGTGATCCACGTAAATCCTTCAGGGTAAATAAACCCTAACACCGCAAAAAGAAGTACCCATATGGCAAATGTATTTCCTGCAAATCGACTCGCATTTTCAAGAGCTTTCATTCCATCACATCCTTCGAAATTTTAATCTTGATTATACGCTTATCCAAACAATTTTCAATACTATCTGAAAATTTATTCAACTATTTTTCCATAACGATTTTCTTCGCTGAATCATGAAGCTACTTGTCCGGTCATACATATTAGTAAGCAATTCATTAGGAGGGAATGACATGTCGACAGAGAAAGAAATCTTTTATGCTATAGAAGAGATTACGGAAATCGCAAAAGGGTTCGGACTCGATTATTACCCAATGCGTTATGAGATATGTCCAGCAGATATCATTTATACCTTTGGAGCATATGGAATGCCTACACGCTTCTCTCATTGGAGTTTTGGTAAACAGTTTCATAAAATGAAGCTTCAGTATGATCTCGGACTCAGTAAAATCTACGAGCTTGTTATTAATTCAGATCCTTGCTATGCCTTTTTATTAGATACGAATAGTCTTATTCAAAATAAGCTTATTATTGCTCACGTATTGGCGCACTGTGACTTTTTTAAAAATAATGTTCGTTTTTCAAACACAAGAAGAGACATGGTTGAAAGCATGACGGCCACTGCTGAGCGTATTGCGTATTATGAACACCATTATGGAAAAGAAGAGGTCGAAACGTTTCTTGATGCGGTACTCTCGATACAAGAACATATAGACCCTTCGATCATGCGTCCTCGACTAACTTATCAATATCAAGACGATACACCAATTCCAGTGAAGAATGATTCACCTTACAACGATTTATGGTCCATTGATAAGGATGAAACTGCGGACGAGCCAGTTCCAAAGAAAAAGAAAAAATTCCCCCCGCAGCCAGAAAAAGATCTTCTTCTCTTCATTCAGGAGTACAGTACTGAGCTAGAGGATTGGCAACGTGATATTTTGACAATGATGAGAGAAGAAATGCTTTATTTCTGGCCACAGCTCGAAACAAAAATCATGAATGAGGGTTGGGCTAGCTACTGGCACCAACGGATTTTACGGGAGATGGATTTGACGACAGATGAAGCGATCGAATTTGCCTCTTTAAATGCAAATGTTGTTCAGCCTTCACGAACGCGTATCAACCCTTACTATCTTGGTCTGAAAATTTTCGAACATATTGAAGAAGTGTATGACCATCCAACAGAAGAAATGAAGCAACGGGGGTACGAACCAGGGAAAGGTCGAGAGAAAATGTTTGAAGTACGAGAAGTAGAGGCAGATATTTCATTTATTCGAAATTATTTAACGAAAGACCTCGTCCACAAAGAAGATTTATATTTATTTCAGAAAAAGGGACGGGATTATAAAATTGTAGATAAAGAATGGGAGCATATTCGCGATCAACTTGTGACAATGAGAGTAAATGGTGGTTTTCCTTATTTAACCGTCAATGATGGAAACTATATGAAAGCTGGCGAAATGTACCTTCATCATTCTTTTGAAGACACAGAACTTGATCTTCAATATTTAGAGCGTGTTCTTCCTTATATTTATCAGCTTTGGGGGCGTCCTGTTCATATGGAAACAAAAGTGGAAGATAAGGAAGTTCTTTTTTCATATGACGGAAAGAAATTGCATCGAAGGTATTTGTAGACATTGGACATCCTGAGTGATTTACACAACCATTTCTGGAGTTATCTCCTTTTTATTACACTAGCGGGTGCGTTAGGCGGAGTGGGGAATATTCTTATCTCAGGTGAATTTCAGCGTTTTCGAAAAATCGTCAACCATCATAATCAGACGGTCTACTATAGCATTGGATCGATTAAAGAACCATTTGTAGGCGCCATTGGCGGCATTTTAACAACGCTTTTGTTTATTGAAACGGCCTCTGGCCAATACCTGTTATATTTAGCGCTTCTCACTGGTTTTGGAAGCAGTGCTTTTCTAAAGCGATATGTGGAGCAAAAAACAGACCAAATTATTCATGAGAATAACAGTGTACTTCAAAATGAAAACATCCAAACGTATGTTATGAAAAATGAAACGGATGGATCAATGGTAAAAGGGATAATGAGTCCGCCACCTGTTTACTTAACAGAAGCAGAAATGGAGCGTCTCACTAAGCTTCAATCAAAAGTTGGTGAGGCGGTAGGACCAAAGGAAGCCAAACTTTACCAATGTGAAATCAATTCGCTTCTGATTCAAGGGAAACAACGATCATTTTAAACACTTATGTCTTGTCGGAGTATGAGATCTGTCGTATGATATATGTGATTATGCACATATAAAGGAGATCTCATATGAAAAAAGTGATAAAACGAACTCTCCTCATTGCTTTGCTGTTACTCGTCGTTGTTGTAATTGCTTTTTATTTCTGGGCAAAGTCTGCCTATGAACCAACAAAAGAAGCGCTAACTTATCTGGAAGAGTCAAATGAAAATGAATTAACGTTTGGATCAAAAGACGCAGATAAAGGCATTATCTTTTATCAAGGTGGGAAAGTGGAAGAAGAAGCCTATGCTTATCTAGGGAATCGGCTTGCTGAGGAAGGGTATTTTGTTGTGATCCCACGTCTAACGTTAAATCTTGCTATTCTGGATGGTGATAAAGCTCAGGGGATGATTGACCGCTATAGTGGGATAAGTAATTGGTACATTGGTGGTCACTCGCTAGGTGGTGCAGTTGCGTCCTCATTTGCTATTGAACATCCTGAAGCCATACAAGGTTTGTTTTTCCTTGCTGCCTATCCAATTGAAGATATGTCTAACTTAGATACGCCTACTCTAACGATCTACGGGGAAAATGATGGCGTAGCCGCTCTGTCTGATCAAAAAGACAAGGAGAGTTTATTATCCACTCACTCAGATATTCATGTGATAAAAGGTGGAAACCATGCGAATTACGGTATGTATGGTGAGCAAAAAGGGGATAATCCCGCATTCATTTCTTCGAAAGAACAAATTAATGAAACCGTTAGGATTGTGAGTAATTGGATAGAAGAAAATTGAGAAGCTGTCATTGGGCAGCTTCTTATTTTTTGTTTTTCTACTATTTTTGGAATTGGAAAGGAGGGATAAGTTAAAGCTGGTAAGAAGATTCTCAATAATGAGTGATATAGGAAAGAGATTGACAGAAAGCGTATATGGGTTAAGATAGGGAATGTGATTATCTAACCCTTCATATGAGATAAACTCCCTGCAATCAAAGTCGTTCATCTTGAACCTATAGGAGGAGCTTTCTCAAAGGTTTGTATTATATAAAAAGGCTGTGGATGCTTTGTTAAGATCTCGATTTCGACGAATCCGATTAACGTCTGTTCAGTTAATCGTTTTGTTTTATTTAATAGCGGTAACGGTTTCCACTTTTTTAATTGGCTTACCAATTGCCCATCAACCTGGTGTGCATCTTTCCTTTATTGATGCCCTATTTACAGCGGTTAGTGCAGTAAGCGTAACGGGACTTTCTGTTGTACCCATTGCAGATACGTTTAGCGTTCCAGGCATCTTTATCCTTGCAGCAGTCCTACAAATTGGTGGAATTGGCATTATGACTCTCGGCACATTTGTATGGCTAGTCATGGGTAAAAAGATTGGATTGAAAGAAAGACAGCTGATTATGACAGATCAAAATCAATCAACGCTTTCAGGATTAGTACAATTAATGAAACAAATACTTGGTTTAATTTTTATTATTGAATTGATTGGAGCTTTAGTCCTGGGCACGTATTATCTTCGCTTTTTTGAAACCTGGCAAGAAGCCTATCTACAAGGATTCTTTGCTTCGGTAAGTGCAACTACAAACGGTGGTTTTGATATCACTGGTAGTTCCCTGCAGCCGTTTGCTCATGACTATTTCGTGCAATTTATACACATCTTATTGATTGTGACTGGTGCCATTGGATTTCCAGTTTTGATTGAAGTGAAAAACTTTTTATTCGCTAGACAGAATAGTTATCGCTATAAATTTTCTTTGTTTACAAAATTAACGACAATGACGTTCTTTGTACTGGTTGTGTCGGGTGCTATTCTGATTTGGGCTTTTGAGGCTACAGCCTTCTTTGCGGATAAGAACTGGCACGAATCCTTCTTTTATGCGATGTTTCAGTCTGTCACAACCCGAAGTGGGGGCCTTGCAACAATGGATGTTAACCAATTCCAAGAGCCTACACAGTTATTAATGTCTGCTTTAATGTTTATCGGGGCTTCCCCAAGCAGTGTCGGTGGCGGGGTTCGGACAACAACCTTTGCGATTGTGTTACTCGCGATCTTTTTCTTCGCAAAGGGTGGGACGTCAATAAAGGTATTTGGACGAGAATTGCACCATGAGGATATTCATAAAGCCTTTGTGGTCTTCACTGTAGCTATTATCGTGTGGAGCTGCGGCATTATTATGCTTTCGTTCTCAGAGCCTTTTCCGATTGTGGCCATCATTTTTGAGGTATCATCAGCGTTTGGTACGACGGGATTATCAATGGGCGTCACTCCAGGACTAAGTGCTTTTGGAAAAATTGTGATCATATGTCTGATGTTTATTGGTCGAATTGGCATTCTCTCGTTTCTTTTCCTTATTCGAGGAACCGTTCTTCGCGAAAGGTACCACTATCCAACAGAACGAGTTATTATCGGTTAAAAGCAAGGCAAGGGGCAAAGCGCCTCTTGCTTTTTTTGCGTTCGTGTAGCGGTCTTTTTCCGTTTCGCGGAAATAGTTGGATTTTCGCGGAAATATTGTTCATTATCGCGGAAAAAATAAAAAAATCGCGGAATTATCTCAGAATTCGCGGAATTATGGTTTTGCGGCTAGTGCCTGCCGTGTCTATCCACCCACTTCCGCTTTTCATGATCCAGCTGCAGTGGGCAGACACTAGGTCACTTCACCTTTTCATCCGAACACAAAGACCGTGTTCAAATGAAAAGGCTCCAGTGCCTGCCGTGTCTAACCGCCCCCACTTCCGCTTTTCGTAGATCCAGCTGCAGTGGGCAGGGTCTCGATCGCTTCACCATTTCAAATGAACACAAAGATCGTGTTCTTTTGAAATGCCTCCAGTGCTTTTCGACCCTAACCGCCCACTTCCGCTTTTCTTGATCTAGCTGCGACTCGCAGAAACTGCGATATTTCACTCTTTTACCAGAACACAAAAGACGTGTTCTAGTTCAAGAGTTCCAATATCTCCGTTTCTAAACGCTCGTCTCCGCTTTTCTGGTCTTATTTACCAAAAAAATATGGTATATAAAAACCGGGATTTCACAAACTAGTTGTACAAAGGAGGTGATTGACATGGCTCAACAACAAAGCAGACAAGGAAGCTCTAACAACCTTGTAGTACCTGGTGTGGCTCAAGCTATCGACCAGATGAAGTATGAAATCGCTACTGAATTCGGAGTGCAACTTGGTCCAGATTCAACTTCTCGCGCTAACGGATCTGTTGGTGGAGAAATCACTAAGCGTTTGGTTCAAATGGCTGAACAACAGCTTGGCGGTTACCAAAAATAATTATATACCATGGCTGTAAGGGGTGGATTCGTCCATCCCTTCTTAGGTGATTGATCTATAGAAGGAGGAGGATGTCATGTCTTTTGAATGTCCGCTCTGTAATAGCTTTGCTGCTATCGAACTCGTCTGTCAGGTGTGTGAAGACACTTTAGCTGATAAGGGAAGAGAAGCGGAGTACTATGATGAATATAGTGCTTATGAGCCCATTGAAGCAATGAAGATAACGGATGGATATAAAAGTGAAACGCATGAATGTCCCCATCTTCTATCTTGTCCAACTTGCGGCTGGAATGACGTGTATTTAATTGAAGAATGGCTTACATAATAAAAGAGCTGCCCATTACGGCAGCTCTTTTGCTATGAGGATGGAATAAATAATTTTTTCTCAAGAAAGCTTTGGATCAGATTAAGGATCGTTGTGAAGAACCAGTAGATGAACGCTGCTGTTAATAAAATGGGTAAGACTTTAAAGTTTGAAGCAGCGATCTGATCTGCGTTATAAGTTAGTTCAGAAATTGTTAATACAGAAGCGAGAGAAGAGGCTTTTACAATATCTATTAAAGAATTCCATACTGGTGGGATGGCTCTTCTCCATGCTTGAGGTAGAATGACCTCTTTGTAAATTAACGACTTCTTCATTCCTAGTGACATTGCAGCTTCCCATTGTCCTTTTGAAAGGGAGAGAATGGCTGCTCGGAATGATTCAGAGATATAGGCTCCAAAGTGTAAGATAAGGCCAGTGTATGCTGCTTGCCAGGCTGTTAATTGGATATTAACAGAGACAAGGCCATAGTACAGAATAAATAATTGAATTAGCAGAGGAGTGCCTCTAAAGAATGATACGTACAATTTTGCTAATCCAGTTGCTACTTTACTTTTAGAAAGACGTAACAATGCAATGATTAATCCAACGAATAAAGCACCAAAGATGGAAAAGAAACTAAGAAGAAGTGTATTCTTCGCCCCTTCAAGAAGAAAGGGCAAAGAATTAATCAACACATCCGTTGTCTCACTCACTTACGTTCTCTCCATCAAAATATTCTTTAGAAATATCTGCAAGTGTTCCGTCTTCTTTCATTTCTTTCAATGCATCATTGATCTTTTTAATTAGATCATCATTCCCTTTTGGAAGAGCAAAGGCCATTTCCGTTTTATTGAACGTTTCCCCAACGCCTTTTACTTTGTAATCTTGCTCAGGCAGTTCCGTTAAAATAAAGAGACGGTCATTCATCGCTGCATCAATGTTACGTTCATTGCTAAGATCTGTTAGGACCTGGTTTGCGCCTTTGTAGATTTTGGTTTCTGCGCCTGCTTCTTCAGCGGCTTGCGCATAGTTACTTCCTTGTGTTGTTCCTACTGTTTTTCCTTCAAGATCATCAATCCCCTTGATGTCTTCATTATTCTCGTTGACGATTACTTGGCCGCCAGAATAAGTATAAGGCTCTGTAAAGTCGAATTGTTCCTTACGATCGTCGGTAATGGTCACTTGGTTCGCTACCATATCGATACGCTCGGTTTCAAGAGAAGAGAGAAGCCCTTTCCATTCAATTGCTTTAAATTCTGCCTTCATTCCAATTCGATCGGCAACTTCTCGGGCAACTTCAACATCGTAGCCAGTGATTTCATTGTTATCATCTCGATAGCTGAATGGAGGATAAGTTGCTTCTGTTCCAATTAACAGAGTTTCTTGTTCATCAGAACTTCCTTCTTCGCTATTTTCCGTATTTTCATTACTACCGCAGGCAGCAAGTACTGTAAGTGTTAATGCAAGTACTAATCCTACCATCCATTTTTTATTCAAAATAAAGTCCTCCTTTTAATTCCTACAAAATTGATGTGAATTCTGTATTTATTGTAGTTAGCATTTAACTTAAAGTCAATCAAGAAACATTATTGACGTTAATTTACTTGTTCATGCAAGACACAAATAAAAAAGCTTCCTCGTTTTAAGAGAAAGCTTTTTACTATTCAATGATTAACGAATGCGAAGTTCTGATTCTGTATCAAAGAAATGACACTTGTTCATATCAAACGCAAGGCTGATATTCTGACCGTTTTGAATATCCGTACGGGAGTCTACGCGTGCGACGAAGTCCTGATCCGCTACTTTGGAATAAAGGTATGTTTCAGCACCCATCAATTCAGCTACATCGATGACGGCATTCACTTTCGTATCTTGAGAAGATTCGATAAATACTGGCTCATCATGAATGTCTTCAGGACGAATACCGAGCATAACTTCTTTATTCAAGTATCCTTGATCGCGAAGGACTTTCATTTTTCCTTCTGGAACTTTTACTTGAACATCACCTAGTTTGAAGAAACCATCTTGCAATGTACCACGGAAGAAGTTCATGGCAGGAGAGCCGATAAATCCACCTACAAAGACGTTATCAGGTGCATCATAAACTTCTTTTGGTGAACCAACTTGTTGGATAACGCCATCTTTCATAATAACGATACGTGTAGCCATCGTCATCGCTTCTGTTTGGTCATGCGTTACGTAAATGGTTGTTGTTTGTAGGCGCTGGTGTAGCTTGGAGATTTCAGCACGCATCTGTACACGAAGCTTAGCATCAAGGTTAGAAAGCGGCTCATCCATCAAGAATACTTGTGGATCACGAACAATGGCACGGCCTAGTGCAACACGCTGACGCTGACCACCTGAGAGTGCTTTCGGTTTACGATCGAGCAAACTTTCAAGCCCTAGAATGCGAGCAGCATCTGTTACACGACGCTCAATTTCTTTTTTATCGAACTTACGTAATTTTAATCCAAATGCCATGTTATCGTATACGTTCATATGTGGATAAAGAGCATAGTTTTGGAATACCATTGCGATATCACGATCTTTTGGTGCAACGTCATTTACGCGACGGTCACCAATAACGAGGTCACCATCAGAGATATCTTCAAGTCCGGCAATCATTCGAAGCGTTGTGGATTTACCACAACCGGAAGGACCTACAAATACGATGAACTCCTTATCTTTAATATCTAAATTAAAGTCTTTTACTGCTTCAAATTTGTTGTCATATCTTTTATAAATGTGATTGAGGGTAATCTCTGCCATGTTAATGCCTCCTATGAAATGAACTCCTTTTGCTAGTTCTAAGTCTACTCTATGAAAACGCTATCGTAAATTGGAAGCGTGCACAAAATTGACAGAGGGTTTTGTGCATTTTGAACGAAAGAGGTCCATATTTAGGGGATTTACCAGGTGGAATTAAAAAACTGCGTCATTAACGCAGTTCCATTGCGAGGAGAGCAAGGTAAACCATGACAGCTCCTTGAAAGCTTTTAACATCAATGCCCGTTTTTTCAATAAACTTGTCGACTCGGTATTGAAGACTGTTTCTATGTACGTAAAGCTGTTTAGCGGCGAGAGTAATATTTAAGTTTGATTCTAAATAAATGCGAATGCTTTTTAGCAATTCTACATCAAGTTGAACGGGTTCTATCAATTTCCCTAAGTAATCAATCGTTTCTTCACTTGCTTCATGAAAGAGAACGGCTGGAACAATCTCCTGGTGAGTGAAGACCATTTGAGAAGGCATCAGATCTCGTCCTGTAGAAAACCACTTTTTTTCGGCTTTGTACACACGTTTTAAATGATTGTTGTCAGAGTGTCGAATGGTTTGACCAACAAATAAAGACATTCCAGTGAAAAAGTCAGCAGTTAGGGCTGCAGCTGTTTGTTCCAATTCCTGAACGATTTGTTCGTCAACTTCGGTCGTTTGCACAAGAACGCCATTTCTGTCATTTTCGAATAAAAGAACCGTTTCCTCAGAAAATAGTCCAGTCATCGCCTCGATGAAATCAGACAAATCGCCTGGCGCTTCTTTTAAATAAAAATGGATATATCGAATAGGTAGCTTCAAATTCAGTTCTACGCTTGTATCATCTTCAAAAAGGAGAGATGTCCATTTCTTTTGAACCTCATTCATTTGGTTATCGATTAGACGAAGGGAAGGGAAGACGGCATTGAGAAGATCCTTCTCTCGTGCGGTAAGGCGGGTTTTGCGTATCCCAAATTCCTCGCCATCAGTTGTGCGATACCAGTAGAAAAGATCCGGTTGTTCGGAGGTGAGGACATAATCATTTCCATATAGTTCGGCAAGTTTTGCATTCATAAGTGGCCCTCCTAATGTGCAGTTATCCTCTAGTATAACGCAATCGTCCATCCGCATTAATAGAAAAGCGCGTGAAAAGAACCTCTTTAAGAGCAAGAGGTTCTTTTAGTCGCTGTTCTAGTGTTTCTTTCTATCATTTCGATCTTTGCTTTTGTATGGAGGCTCTTGTTCCATAACGGGAATAGCTTCCTCAATTTGTGCTTGTCTATAACTTTGATGAACGGCGCCGCCAGCCATTCCTTCATTAACCATACGATCAATATCCATGTCATACTTATCGCGGCCTTCGTACATAGAGTCTTCTGTTCGTTTGTTTGGCAACCTTATTCATCTCCTTCATTCATTGAATAAGGTTAGTATGTGTTCCTTAGATAAGGATTATGAGTCTTGTTCGTATACATGGAAAAGCATAAGCTCATGAATCTGGGACTGGAGTTTGTTTTGGTCCGCTTCAGGTGGAGCCGGCTGGAACCATTCGAATTCTCCCGTATGGAGGTATAATGTACGGTAATACGTTCCTTGATAGAAAAAAGATACTTCCCATTTAGGTTTTCTTACTTTTGATCCAACCGATTTATATTGAAAGTGTGAAATCATCGTATTCCCCCATGTCAGTTTTTACTCATCATAACATAGGAAGTTAATACGCTGAATAAGTTCGGAACGATGTGAGAAGTGAACTTATATAAGCTTGATGAATCAAAGGTTCATCGAAACGCATTGGTTTTGCATTTGCTTCAAAAATCCACAATCGTCCTTCATGATCTTTGCCGATATCTAAAGAGCATTCAAGCATCGCTTCTTGTTCTTCGAGGGCTTCCGCTGTACGAATCGCGAGCGCATTCAAGCGTACTTCGTCTTTTTCAGTGGCCACCTTATGAAATGGAAGAATTCGCCCCCCTTTTGGGACATGAGTCGTGAGTCCATTAGGAGGCGCTGCCCGGATGCCAATGCCAGTGACTTGCCAGTTTTTGAATGGTTTTTGTAAGAGAACTCGAAAATCATAAACTTCTCCTTGATAGGTAGTGAGCTTAATTTCACGTTGAATGATGTAAGGCTCTTGAATGTGTGTGCTGATATGTTCATTTAGGGATGAAAGATTGGAAAATAAATGACTTCTTTCATGATCTAGATAATGGAATCCTGATTTTGCTGTCATTACTTTGAATATACCTCGCCCCTTACTTCCAGAAGTAGGTTTGCAAAATACAGATGGATACAATTGGAGAAACTGTCTTAGGTTTGATTCAGAAAGAGGTGCTGTATCTGGAATATAGGGAGATATTTCCTCGGATGACGACAAATGAGCAAGGATATGATCTTTTTGAAAAAAGGACCGGTTAAAATATGGAATTCCTTTCTTCTTTAATAAGCTAAAAAAAGCTGTCACTTTATTCGAACGCTCTTCTTCGCGGTTAGGAATTCGATTGTAAACGATATTAGGATAAGGAAAACGAAAACCTGTCCATTTTTGTGAAAAGGGATTATAAAGATAGCCTTTTATAAATGACGGATAAATATCATCAGGGGTGAAGACGTAAGAAAGTCCACCACATTCAGTAAGCTCCTGTTGGATGGTTTTAAACAGTGCCCCATTGCCACTAAAATGATGCTTTCGATTTGATCCAGCAAGAATGCCAACAAGTGGTCTGATAGCATCGTGAGACGATTGCAATTGAACAGTAGAAGAAGAGGAAGAGGGAAAGGGAGAGAGCTTTGTGGGCTCTTTCCCCCAATAAATGGATTGATAGCTACTCTTTTGATACCAGCGCTTGTTTGGATGATGATAAAATAATTCGATCATACTCGAGAAACCACATGTTTCTCGATTGTAGATTGGGCTAAGTAGATCGCATATTCCATCGGTAATATTCTCGTTTTTACTTCTTCTGATTTAAGTTTTGGATGTGAAAAGATTCCTCTTCCCGGTTTAGAATTCGCTTCAAATAAATATATTTTCCCGTCTTTTGTTATGCCAAGATCAAAACCAATCTCGCCAATAAAGCCAGAGATTTTCTTATCAATGGCTCGACTTAATTGAAGGGATGCCTCCATTAAATCAGTCTCTACCTGTTTTTTTACCCCATATTCCGAAATAAGCTCTCCAATCGTTTTAACCGTTCCGTTTGATGCCATATGAGTCGTTAAACTTCCAGCACCAGCAATCTTCGCAGCAATTGCACTTACTTCCCAGTGTCCTTCTTTGTTTTTATTCGTATGAACGCGATAATCCATCGATCGATGATGAATGCGATGTAAATCAATTCCCTGTTGTGCAATGAGACCTTCCAGACCATTTGGATATTGGGTCTTAATTAACCTTGCAAGAGAGGTATATCGTCTAAGGCGGTTTTCTTTATCTGTTCTAAAACGGCAATAGTAATATTTTTCGTTTTCCGGTTTTAAAATCTGTTGAATTCCAAGACCAAGACTTCCATTGGCAGGTTTAATATAAACTTGTTCATACTCTTTCAACATACGTGACAGTATTGTTGTTTTAGGACTTAAAACGGTTTCTGGTAAGTAGTCTTTTACGGTCTCATCCTCACGCAATTTTTCGAACATCGTCCATTTATCAAAAAAACCAGGATTAAACCATGGCGTGAAGTATTGTGATTGAAGTTTCTCCATCGTTGTACTGACTTGTTCAATGCTTGCCGAACTACGGTTCGGTAGGCGGTCGTATACAACATCTGGAATCGGAACGGTGGCTCTGTACCAGCCCTTTTTGTTATACATGACGCCTTTAATACTTCCTGTTTTCCAATCAATGTGATGTGCGCCAAAAGCAAAGCCAATTGCACCACACTTTATGGTGGCTGACAATAATTTAGCGAAGTACATGCTACGTTCACCAATCGGCCTCATGCTATCCTTTGTAAATCCAGCAGTGAAAATGCCAATTAGTGGTCCTATGTGTAGTGAATGCCCTTTTTCAAACAAGTGAACAGACGTTTCCGAAGGCACACCTAATACCTTCCATAAATCTTCTGATAGAAGGTACTCTTCCTTGTTATCAGGATGTGGAGACACGGTGCAAAAAGATCTTCTAGAGCCAAAACAAAGCTGATTTGGAAAAGAAACTTGATCTACCCAACGCTTAAACAGAGAGGATGGAACATAGAAATTCCCTTGAGAACCACTATCCTTTTTTAATGGAAGAATTGTGTTCATAGTAGTTAACCCCTTTCTTCTCGCTAATGAGCGAATCGCAATATTGAAATGGTATTGTATCGTAATCTCGTTGTGACTGAATGGCTTTATGTCCGGGTTTTGAGTTTGCTTCAAGTAACCAGACTTTCCCTGAGCGATCAATACCAAAGTCTAAACCAAGTTCAAAGAGTGGATGGAAATTCTTTTCTAGGAAAGAAGCGACACAATGAGAAAGTCGACTAATTTTTTGTTCTGCTTGATGAAAGCTATCTTTTGGCATGAGAAGCTGTGGATCGGTTTGGATCGCGCCTCCACTATGCAAATTTGATACAAAAGATTCAGCGTTTCCTACACGAGTTGCCCGACCAATTTCTTCCCAAGTTGCATAAGAGGTTTTCTTCATCACTACTCTACGATCAAAAGGTCGATTATTCTGGTCAAGTAAGGATAGGCATTGCTGGGCGATATAATCACGCTTTGTTAAAACGCTTTTAATCATTTTGAGTAAAGAACCAGTATTATCATAAGTATGACGAAGGATACGCCCATTATGATTGATTTGAACATCAATCTGGTGAGGCTTTTTCGTAATCAGCATGAGTCCATTTCCTTGCGAGCCGATACTGGGTTTTAAAATAAGTTGGGCGTGTTTAATTAACAGATCAGATAAGACTTTTGCACATGTGTGAGGTTGGAGCTTTATCGATTGTGGGAGATGACGGTTTAGTAAGGGATTCTGCTTTAAATGTTTGTATATTTCCCACTTTCCAGGAAGCCCGTGGCCAAGGAATGTTGTATCTGCTTCCGTTTTTAGCCATTTAATAAAAGTGGTTTCTTTCGCAGTACAGTTACCGTTATGAAAACACCGGTCATAAATAAAGTTGGGTACTGGAAAATCTATTTCGACCCAATCCTTTTGCTTGTATTTCAACCCTCGTATGTGAGGAGAAGGAATCTGGTTGGGGACAAATCGATAGATATCGAATCCTAAAGCGTTACCAGCTTCACTTAATTTGGAGACGTAGTCTTTTTCGTGTTGAAGTGAATATTGTAAAATCCCAAATGATTTCATGACATCCCCCTTCTATAAGGATGCATACAAGTGTACCAAACGGATAAGTGCTTTTACCGACGGCCGATAGGTAGCAGAAGATGTGCCTTCTGAGGTTTTAGATGGTTTCGTGTTTACTTCAATAATCCACGGATGACCGTTCTGGTCAACTGACAGGTCGATGCCAAGCTCCGCAAATAATCCCTCACTTTCACGATCAATGATTTTCGAAACTTCACGGGCAAGTTCAGGAAGGATGCGTTTTAACTGTCTTTTCATCGAATCTTCGAATGGTGAAAGACCTTCATCAAATTTTTTTAATAGAGCCCCACGTGCAATATTTGAGACGAATTGTTCATTTGTTCGAGAAACACGCGATACTGCTGAGACGACTGACCACTTATTATCAGATCCTTTTAAGCATAAAATGCGAAAATCGACTGGACAGCCATCAATATCTATGAGCGGTATACCCTGTTGGATTAAATAGGGAACATATTTAGAACGTAAGCGAATCGTTTTGAAAAGACTCAGTAAGGCGGAAGATGAAAGGGTCTGATTGCCATGAAAGCTAGAGTAATCGAGATGAAAGAGGTTTTCACTTTGGCTGATTCGAAAGATATGTTTGCCCTGGCTTCCATTTAACGGTTTTAAATAAAGGATAGGATGTTTCATTATCATAATCTCAACGGTTTCAAAGCCTTCAAGGAGAACCGTCTCAGGAAGGTAGGGTGTGATTTCCTCATAAGAAAGGAGTTTCTGATGAACGTCCCATTTATCAAGAAAGGATTCATTAAAATAAGGGATATTTTGCTGCTGCCAATAAGTTTTTAATTGTTGGATATAAGGAGAATTCTCAAGCTTCCTAGAATGAATGCGATTATAAATCACGGAGGGTATAGGCAATGCCATCTCGATCCATGTACGCTGGTTCCAAATGAATCCTGACACTCTGGTTTCATTCCAGGGCTGTAGTGTATAGACGTAGAATAGAATATGATGTTCCTCACAATACTCAGCAACTTCCCTACAAAAATCTGTATAAGACCCAAACGGGTTTTCTGCTTTAGGAGAACAATTAAGGGCAAGGCAGAAGATTGGCCCAAACGAGAGGACCTTTTGCTGCTGACAGTAGCTTATCGTGATTGGAATGGTTTGAGTTGGGAGTGACAGGGAACGAAGTAGTTCAGGTGAACAATATACGGTATGACTTGATGATGTACGATAGACCTTTATTGTAACCGTTATTTCAAGCACCCCACATCGCAGTGGAAGCTGGGAATCTGTTAGTTTCCATTTAGAAGCGATGTTCTCTGGAATACTTAGTGTAAGTTTAGATTCAATTGTGGTGGGGGTTTCTAGTTGTAACATAATTTTTTCAACGTGTTTCATTCAGGACCCTCGTTCAATGTTTTTTGGTTTTTTACCTTCCTTTAACTGGATAGGCAATAGCGGATATCGTATACTATGAAGATGAAGTTTACTCTGTGAACGTGAGAAATAGAAAGGTTGAGGTACATGTCGTCCATTATTTTTACAATCCTCTTTATGATTGTTATAGGCGCTGTTATAGGTGGATTTACAAATTCATTAGCGATTAAGATGCTATTTAGACCATATGAAGCTCGCTATATCGGGAAATGGAAAGTGCCATTTACACCAGGACTAATTCCGAAGCGAAGAGATGAATTAGCCGTTCAGCTTGGAAAAATGGTCGTGGAACACCTTCTAACAGCGGAAGGCATTCAGCAGAAAATGAATGATCCAGTTTTTAAGCGTACGATGATTGAGTATGCACAAAAAGAAGTGTTGAAATTAGTAGATACGGATGAAAAAATTGCGGATCTCCTAAAACGAGGATTACATCTTGAGGACCCTGAGCAGGAAGTACGCTCGAAAGCAAGTCATTATATTAATGATAAGATTGAAAAGAAACTAGTGAATGTGAAAAACAAAGAACTAGCTGAGATTATTCCTGTAACAACACAGACGAGAATTGATGAATCAATCGAACCAATTGCGGATCTGATATTAAAGAAAATTAGTGATTACATCGCTTCATCTGAAGGAAAGAACAAGCTATCTGTGATGATTGATCGTTACCTTGCTGACCGAGGGACACTTGGAAGTATGATCAATATGTTTTTTACGAATACAAGATTAGTTGATAAGGTACAGCCTGAATTGCTCCGTCTTCTTAAACAAAAAGATATTCAAACTGTCATAACGACAATGCTTGAGAAAGAATGGCATGCCCTGAAAGAAACGAAATTGGAGACATTTGAAGACAAATTCAATTCAGAAGAGCTTGTGCAGGGGATAACGAACCTCATTGTGAATGAACTTCCGATTCATCAGGTGATGAATCTAAGCTTATCAGAAGCAGTAGAGCCATATAAACAACGTATAATCGAAGACTTTGTGCCAAGAATAGTCGATGCCGCTGGACAATATCTAAGTCGAAATTTGCAACCACTTATGGAACAGCTGCACCTTGCCGATGTCGTGAAAAATCAAGTGGAGACATTTTCAGTCGGGC
This sequence comes from Bacillus sp. RAR_GA_16, assembly GCF_020165985.1. Taxonomy (GTDB): domain Bacteria; phylum Bacillota; class Bacilli; order Bacillales; family Guptibacillaceae; genus Guptibacillus. Next base: position 413,287 of record NZ_JAIUKZ010000015.1, on the reverse strand, counting down.
GTCTTGAAGAGATGGTTCTGTCTATTTCTCGACGTGAATTTAAAATGATTACGTACCTCGGAGCAGTGCTTGGAGGAATAATTGGACTCATTCAGGGCATTATCATTTCCCTTATGGGATGAATTTCGTTTCAGTCTTTGTTATAGTGGGGAAGTATAGGGTTATGAGAGCGAAATAATCCTCACTTACTAAGGAGGTATATACAATGGCAGAGAAAAATCTTTACGACGTAGCATACGAACTAGAAAGCGCAATGCGCGAACACGAGGACTACACGAAGCTGAAAGAATTATATGATCAAGTGAACCAGGATGAAGTATCAAAGAAACTTTTTGATAACTTCCGCAATATGCAAATGGAACTTCAACAAAAGCAAATGACTGGTCAACAAATTACTGAAGAAGAAGCACAAAAAGCTCAGCAACAAGTTGAACTTGTTCAGCAGCATGAAGTGATTTCTCAGTTAATGCAACAAGAACAGCGCATGAGCCAGGTTATTCAGGACATCAACAAAATCGTAACGAAGCCTCTAGAGGATCTTTACGGTAGCCCTGAAGAAGACATCCAACAATAATAAAAAAACCGTTCATCCTCGGATGAACGGTTTTTTTATTATGATTCGTTTCTTGTAAGTATATCAGTGCCGGTTTGATTTTGTGTTTATTCGAGTGAAATCTTCTTTTCAATCGAATATGCACAAAGCAATTTCTTAATAAAATAGGATAATGGCTTAGGAAGCGTTCTCAATAACGCCAATCACTTCAAACTGAGTTGGTTGTGTAACGATTGTTTCTTCTACAGAACAGTGAGGACAGTTTAATTGGTGAGCTCTTTCCTTATCTCTAGCAATGATTCCTCTAAATTCATGGTCGCATTCAGAACATTTATAAATATGTGGCTCACTAAATGCTCCGGTACAATCGAATCTGATTCTTTCCTTCCCTTTTGTCATACGTATAAGACCCCTCTCCGTTATTGTAATACATTTGTAATAATACTAGTTTCATATTAAAACTTCCCATGCTGTTCTATTTTTAAACACCTAATTCTGAGAACATGGAATTTTAGGGAAATTCATGTGATAAGACAAGATTTACGAGTCATAGAGATAAGTGGGGAAGGGAGTACTTTCAAAATGGCTATGTTAGCTTGTTGATTTCTCGATTTTGACTCATTCGAGTGCAACCTTTGTTTCACTCGCCTTTCAGTTTTGCAGGGCATACATGAGCCAAAAATCAACTCCATTCATTCACGTAGCCTTCAAAATAAGGGGGGATTCGCATGGTTTATCAACTTCTTGGATTAGACATTGATGGGACATTACTGAGATCCAATCATAAAATTGACAAAGAAACGAAGGATGCCATTCAATATGTGAAGGAGAAGGGCGTATACGTTACGCTTACAACCAGTCGTAATTTTGCATCGGCTAAGAAAATTGCACGGGCAGTAAAGTTAGATGATTGCATTCTTGTGACACATAGTGGCGCCTTTATCGCAAAAGAGGTTGAAGAGCCAATTTATGAAGAAAGAATATCAAACGAAGATGTTAATCAGATTGTGAAAATACTAGAACGTTTTGATTGTCATATTCGCATTATTCATGAACGACTGGCTGTTGGAAATCGGGTGAAGCACAATAACTATTTATCTGCAAAAATGACACTAGGAATCGGAGATCCGCTATTTTATCCTGTTAACTTTGTTGAAACGTTAAGTGATTACTTAGAAAAGAAGGATCTTTCGCCACCAAAAATCGATGCTCATTTTTTTAATGAAGAAGAGAGAGAGGAAGCTCGTCTTTTATTAGAGGAGTATATACCAACGATATCAGTTGTTCGATCGACAAAATGTAATTTTGGAATCATTCCTAAAGGTGTTTCAAAAGCGAAAGGGCTGCGCATTTTAGGGGAGAAGTTAGGTATACCTGTTGATGAAATGGTTGTCATCGGTGACTCGGATTGTGATGCCGATATGATTCGACAGGCTGGTTTAGGCGTAGCCATGGGGAACGCTTCCTATGAATTAAAGCGACTTGCTGATTGGGTAACACGTTCGAACGACCAACGAGGCGTTTCATATATGGTAAAAGAAGTTTTTCGGAAACAAATGCGTGTTCAATTGAAAAAGTAATAGTAGGACGCCTTCATCGAATCCTGACGAAAGCTGGGGAATGAAGGCGTCTTTTATGAGTCTTTTGAATCATTTTTATTAAATGAAAAGGCTTTCACGAAATAACAGCTAATATGTATAATGTTTGATAATTTTGAATTCTGGAGGGATTGTATGCAAAAATTACTCGACTTGAATCCAAAGGTGACGGAATTTCTGAAAGGGACAAAACAACTTTACATTAACGGTCAATGGAAGGATTCGGTATCAGGTAGAACTTTCGATACACTAAACCCCTCAACTGGTGAAGTACTGGCAACAGTTAGTGAAGCAATGAAAGATGATATTGATGAAGCAGTGATGGCGGCTCGTAAAGCGTTTGACAGTGGACCATGGTCTCGCATGTCTGCTTCTGCAAGAAGTCGATTAATTTATAAGCTTGCCGATTTAATGGAAGAAAATAAAGAAGAACTAGCGATGATTGATACGCTTGATAATGGTAAGCCAATTCGTGAGACACAAAATGCGGATGTACCGCTTGCGATTGAGCATTTTCGCTACTATGCTGGCTGGTCAACTAAAATTATGGGACAAACCATTCCGGTTAATGGACCGTTCTTTAACTATACGCGTCATGAAGCTTTAGGTGTTGTGGGACAAATCATTCCGTGGAACTTCCCGCTACTTATGGCGGCATGGAAGCTTGGTGCTGCCCTTGCAACTGGTTGTACGGTTGTACTTAAACCCGCTGAGCAAACGCCGCTATCTGCTCTCTATTTAGCACAGCTGATGGAAGAGGCTGGCTTCCCTGAAGGTGTTGTGAACGTCGTGCCAGGATACGGTGAAACGGCAGGGGATGCTCTCGTTAAACATCCAAATGTTGATAAAATTGCCTTTACCGGTTCCACTGAAGTAGGAAAATATATTATGAACCAGGCTTCAAATGATTTGAAGCGCGTTACGCTTGAACTTGGAGGAAAGTCTCCGAATATTATCTTACCTGATGCTGACATGACAAAAGCAATACCGGGTGCATTAAGCGGTATTATGTTTAATCAGGGACAGGTTTGCTGTGCTGGATCTAGACTCTTTGTACAGAAGAAAGCTTATGATAATGTGATGGCTGACTTAGTAAGCCATAGTCAAAAGATCAAGCAGGGAGCAGGCTTGGATCCGGATACTGAAATGGGACCACTAGTATCAGCCGAACAGCATGAGCGAGTCATGAAATATATTTCTAAAGGACAGGATGAGGGTGCAGAATTACTGACTGGTGGACAGGTTCCTTATGATAAAGGCTATTATGTCCAGCCTACTATTTTCTCTGACGTTGATGATAAAATGACCATCGCAAAAGAGGAGATTTTCGGACCGGTTGTTGCTGCAATGCCGTTTGAAGATTTGGATGAAGTAATTGATCGCGCAAATGATTCAAACTACGGTCTAGCTGCTGGACTTTGGACTGAGAATTTGAAATCCGCACACTATGTGGCAAACAAAATCAAAGCTGGTACTGTTTGGGTAAACTGTTACAATGCGTTTGATGCCGCTTCTCCATTCGGTGGTTATAAGCAATCTGGTATTGGAAGAGAAATGGGCTCTTATGCACTAAATAATTACACAGAAGTAAAGAGTGTTTGGATTAACTTAAAATAATAAAACAGAACCGCCTGTCCTTTTATAGACGGGCGGTTCTTTCATGAGAGCGTTACCTTTTTAAGACGATCAATTTCCCTGCAGATGAAACCACGCGCGCCGTATGATTTTCAAATCCTTTTTGCTTTAACAGTTCCTCGCCTACTTTCTTGGCTTCTTTATCATCTTGTGCATCGAAACTTTCATCAAGAACAGTAGCACCGCTTTTTTCAAATGCTGTGATAATGTATTTTTCCATGTTATCCCCTCCTACTAATAGTTTACCGATTGAACAATTTGTTGTCACTTTTTTCTGAAAAAACGAATCTTTTAGGAGAATCAAACGTTATACTAATCGTAACGTTTTAAAGGTAAAGAATAGTTAAGAGGGGGAAGCTATGCTCGAATTTCAACATGTTTCGAAACAATTTGGTGCCTTTACGGCAGTTGAGGAACTGAATCTTTCTATTCCTGAAAATGAGATTTTTGGTTTGCTCGGTGGGAATGGAGCTGGTAAAACAACGACATTTCGGATGCTATTACGACTGATTGATCAAACGAAAGGAACGATTAGCTGGAAGGGAGAACGAATCTCCTATGATTCTAGTCATTTAATTGGTTACTTACCTGAAGAACGCGGCCTTTATCCAAAGATGAAAGTCAAAGAACAATTAATCTACCTTGGGAAATTACGAGGGATGAAAAAATCTGAAGTCGAAAAAGAGATCACAAGCTGGCTGGAATCGGTTTAAGGTACCAGAGTATCTCGACAAGAAAGTAGAAGAATTATCAAAAGGAAATCAGCAAAAAATTCAATTCATTGCAAGCGTCATCCATAAACCAGAGTTGCTTATTCTAGATGAGCCATTTAGTGGGCTGGATCCAGTAAATGTTGAAGTGCTTAAAGAGGCTGTGCTTGATTTGAAAAAAGCTGGCACAACGATTTTATTCTCCAGTCATCGAATGGAGCATGTGGAAGAACTCTGTGAACATCTTTGTATTCTACATAAAGGAAAAGCAGTTGTTTCAGGAAATTTGAAAGAAATCAAACGTTCTTATGGAAAAAAGAACGTTCGCATTGATGCAGATTTTGACATCTCCTTTTTAAAAAACGTGGATGGTGTTCTTCGTTTGAAACAAGGCATGAATCATAGCATTGTTCAAATTGAGAATGAACAGGCTTCACAGACAATTTTACGCGAGTTAGTAAGTAGGGGGTTCGTAAGGAAGTTTGAATTAGAAGAGCCATCTCTAAATGATATTTTCATTGAAAAGGTGGGTGCAGCATATGAATAAGTTTTTCATCGTTCTTTTCCAAACCTATTTAAATCGATTAAAATCCAAAGCCTTTATTATTACGACGGTTATGACATTACTGTTGATCTTTTTAATAACAAATATCTCAACCATTATTGATACGTTTGACTCAAGTGAGTCTGATCGAGTAGGAGTGATCGATACAGGTACGTTCTATTCATCACTGGAAAAACAGATCAACATGATGGACGCTGAGATTGTTTTAGAGAAGTTTGATGGAACAGAAGAGGAAGCGGAAGAAGCAGTTGAACAAGGAGAGCTTGACAGTTATTTGGTTCTTGAAGAAAACGAAGCATTGGAGCCAACGGGGGTGTATAAAGCAGAGACAGTGGCAGAGCAAGTCACCCCTCAAGTACTTGAAGCCGCTCTTCAGCAGATGAAGAGTACCATTGCAGGTGAAAAAGCTGGCGTGACACAGCAGCAGCTCAATCAAATCAATCAGCCTGTGCAATTTGAAAAAGTAGCTTTAGAAAAAGGAGCAAAGACAGAAGACGAATTAAATCAAGCGCGTGTGTTTGTCTATGTCCTCTTATTCGTGATTTATTTTTCGGTCATTTTTTATGGGAATATGGTAGCAGTGGAAGTAGCGACAGAAAAATCATCACGAGTCATGGAAATATTAATTTCGAGCGTTTCTCCTGTTAAGCAAATGTTTGGTAAAATTCTTGGAATTGCTTTGCTTGGTTTAACCCAATACGCGATTATTATTGCGAGTGGTTATTTGTTTATGCAGATGCAAGAGGAAAGTCTTACTGAAACCGGCTTCCTTTCGTTTCTTGATTTTAGCAACATTTCAGCTTCGCTCATCGTTTATGCAGTTGTTTTCTTTATTCTTGGGTATTTGTTATATGCAACGATTCTCGCCATGGTTGGATCACTTGTAAGCAGAGCTGAAGAAGTACAGCAGATGATTATGCCAGTGCAACTTCTAATCATTGTTGCCTTCTTTATCGCGATGTTTGGTCTAAGTACACCATCTGCTACATTCGTCACAATTTCATCTTATATCCCGTTTTTCTCACCGGTTGTCATGTTTTTACGCGTAGGCATGCTCTCAATTCCATTCTGGGAAGTGGCCATTAGTCTTGCACTGCTTGTTGGATCAATTGTCTTATTTGGCATCATGGGTGCGAAAGTGTATCGAGGTGGTGTTCTCATGTATGGGAAATCATCTTCTTTAAAGGATATTGGAAAAGCATTGAAATTGTCAAAACGTGAACAATAGCAAAAAAATAGAAATTCATCGACCCGGGGATATCATTACCCCGGGTCGTTTATGTTTCTACCCTTTATTGTTTTCATTAACTAGACTCATTCGCAGTAGAAAATGTGTAGACGTGCGAACGTGCGCTCGATTGAATATGGTAAAATGAATGATAGAGAGCATTCGAAAGGGAGATGACTGATGAAAGAAATAACCTTTCTACACTGTGCGGATTTACACTTAGATCGACCATTCACAGGTGCCAATCAATTACCAACTTCCATTCTTGATTTTGTTCGAGAAAGCGCCTATCGCTCTTTACATGCGATCGTTGATCTGGCTATTGAGCAACGAGTCGATTTTGTCTTATTTGTTGGAGATTTGTTTGATAGTAGCTATCGAAGTATAAAGACTCAAATGGTTCTGTTACGAGAATTAAAGAGGTTAGATGAAGCAGGTATTTCTAGCTATCTCTCCCATGGCAATCACGATGCACTTGATGGAGAGTGGGCTACCTTAACATGGCCAGAATCAAGCTATTTTTTTGAAGAAGAGGTTGAAGCCATTCCATACAAGCAAGAGGGTGAAGTATTAGCCTGGATTCATGGATTTAGTTACCCAACTCGTCATGTAAATGAAAAGAGGGTAAATGATTATCAGAGGGCTGATGAAAGAAGCTTTCAAATCGGAATGCTTCACGGAAATTTAGAAGGTCAGAAAGAGCATTCTGCTTATGCTCCGTTTACATTAAGTGAATTAATCGAGAAAAATTTTGATTATTGGGCGCTTGGGCATATCCATCAACGTGCAGAATTACAAGATACCCCTCCCATCGTGTACCCTGGGAATATTCAGGGGGCTCATTCTAAGGAGCGTGGGGAAAAGGGATGTTATTTTGTTAAGTTAAGTGAAGCAGGTCCATTCACAGAATTTCATCAAACGTCTGATGTCACATGGCATCGAGTGAGTGTCGATATTGGCAAATGTGAATCGATTCAGGATCTAATAAATGTTTGTGAAGAGATTTTGAATCAGGAAAGCTTCTCTTTAGGAGGACATTTGATTAATATCGAATTTATAGGAAGGAGCACATTACATACAGATTTGCTGTATGGAAACCAATTAGAAGATCTTCTTCAGACACTACAATTACATCGAGACATGGAAGAGAACGGATTTGTGTGGCCATATCAATTAACCTTACATTCCATGCCTTCATGGAATCGAGAGAGTTTAAAACAACAAAGTGGTTTTTTACAAGACATCCTCTTGATTTCAGATGACTATAAACAAAAAAATTTAAAAGAGGCTCTGGCTCCTCTCTATGAACACAGGCGAGCGAGAAAGGCACTTCATCCGATAGAAGATGAAAGTCAATTAATCAAAGAAGCAGAAGAGCTCCTGCTCACTTACCTCATTGAATCAAAAGGGGGCGGAGGGTCATGAAACTGAATGGAGTCGAAATTTATGGATTTGGCAAGTTTGAAAATGAGCAAATTCAAAATATCTCAGATGAACTGCACCTAGTTTTTGGTGAAAACGAAGCGGGGAAATCAACGCTAATTGCCTTTATTGAATATGTGTTATTTGGGTTTAAAGCACGTCAGGATAACAACTATAATATGAATAACCTTCCGCGCTTTGGCGGAGTGCTTTCTGTTGAAGTTAATGAGGAATCGCTTCGAATTGAACGAACAAAAGATCTCACCTCTGAACAGGTTGTGATTTATTATTCAAATGGCACCTATGGAGATCGTGACGACTTAAAGGCTTTGCTGAATGGAATGAATCGAACAAGCTTCAGACAAATCTTCTTCTGTGATTTAACAACGTTAAATGAATATCAAACGTATGATGAAGACAGCTGGAATCAAATCTTATATGAAGCCGGTATGAGCGGCGGGGCTTCATTACTAGCAATTGAAAAGAATTTAGATAAATGGCAGGGGGAAATCTTTAAGCCTGGTGGAAGAAAACCCCTATTGAATGAAAAGTTAGAAATCTATGAGTCTTTGAAGAAAAGGACAAGCGATTGGGAAAAGAAAAACGCGAGCTACAACCAGTTGATCAAAAAGGTAGAAGAGTTAGAAAGGAAAATAGAAAAAAATACGGAAGAACTACAATCGCTTCAATCTGAACGGCGTACGCTTGATTATGAGAAACAAATCCTACCACTTCTTAAAGAAAAACAACAGCTTCATCAAGAATTGCAAAGCTTGCCTGATTCTTCTCCTTTTCCAGAGGAAGGACTTGCAAGAATGGATAAATGGAAGGAGCAGGCTGTTCTTCTTTCCGGAGAGTTAGAAAGTTTAAAGAAAAGAATGCAGGCGTTAAAGGAAGGACTGCATCCTGCCCATCTTCTGCCTAATTGGAGAGAATTCCTGCAAGAGGCTTCGTACTTGAACGAAGAAATGATTCTATATCGAGCAAGAACAGAAGAACATAGAAAGCGAAAGCAAGAAATTTATTCCGTTGAAACCACCCTTGAAAGAGAATTACAGGAATTGGGGCAAAATGAAGAAATGGTTGATACGGTAAAGACGCCTTTTTCTGGACGTCAAAGTTTAAAACAACTTAAAGAAGCCTATCAGCAATCCGATCAGAAATACCAATATGTAAACGACGGGTTTCTTACAGCTAAAGATGAGCTCGAGAAAGAGGAAAATGAGTATAATCGTCTAAAAGATCGTATGGCTTCCGAAAAGGTTACGGAAAAAGAAGAAAGAGAATCCTCTTCAACCAAAAAGCGACCATTTGGGATGGTGGCACTTGCAATGATCCTTTTAATTATAATCGGTTTAGTTGAGAATTGGTTGCTTGGCTTTTTAGCGGCTGCGATTGTCATTGCCGGAGCGTTCCTGATGAACTATACAACAAAAGGTTCTAAAAATGGTTTTCACGATGAGATCCTGATTCGAAAGAAAGAGTGGGCACGACAAGCTGAACAAGTAAAAGATCAAGTAGATCGCCTAAATCGGACTTACTTAAAAGCTGCTGAAAAAGTGGATCTTTGGGAAGCAGAAAGATATCAACTTGATAAAGAACTGGCCGAATGGCGTGCAGAACATCGGTTTCCAGACGATTTGCAACCTTCCTCTTTGCTAGAGGCATTTGATCGAATGGTTTCCATTAAAAGGTTACAAACGGAACGAAATCAAAAGCAGAGGCAAGTAGAAGAGCTAGAGGCAAGCTTAACAGTGGTTGAAGAACGCATGAAGCATTTATGTGAAAAAGTGAATTTAACGTATCAAACACCTGAAAAGGCGATCCAACTTGTGCTACAAAAAGCAGAAGAACAAAGAGAGATCTTGAAAGAAACGGAAATCGCGAAAAATAGACTGAAGTCTCTTGAAGAGCAGAGTGGTGAGGTTAAGGCAAAATTACAGAGCTGTAAAGAGGAAATGAATGCGCTAATGCAGTTCGCAGAGACAGCGAGTGAAGAGGCGTTTCGAATAAAAGGTAAAGCGAATCAAGAAGCAAAAGAGCTAAAACGCCAACTAGATACTCTTTCTACACAGCTTGGCGTAGATGCGTCTGTCAGATTTACCTCGATCGAAGAAATCGAACATCAACGCCAACTAGTCGAACAAAAAGAAGTATCGGTTAGGGACAATCAACAGGCGCTTTATAAACAGGTAGCAAGTGAGCAAGAAAAAATACGTCTTTTAATAGAAGATGGCACGTATGATGAGCTTCTACTGCAACGTCAGCAAACTGAGGATGAAATGAATACCCACGCAAGAAGATGGTCTGTGATGAGAATCGCAGCTGATCTTCTAACCAAAGCGAAAGCAAAATATCAAGAAGAACGGCTACCTGCTGTCATGAAGAAAGCAGAAACATACTTTAAAACAATGACTGATGGACGTTACGTAGCCATTTATCCGCCTTCAGATGGAGAACCATTCCGAGTCATTCATCATAGTGGAAGAGCGTTTAAGCCTTCTGAGTTAAGCAGGGGAACAGCTGAACAGTTGTATTTATGTATCAGACTCGCGCTTGCTTCTGTCGCAACAGTCGAATTGCCCATTATTCTTGATGACATCTTTGTGAACTTTGATGAAAAACGGACGAATCTTGCGAAAACCTTTATTAAACAGTTTTCTAAAGAACATCAAGTGATTTTATTAACGTGCCACAGCGCTACCACTGTAGGATTAGAAGAGAACATTCATGTACTTGAACGTTCATCCGTTATCACAAATAAAAGAGACCATTTAATGAGGTGATCTTGTGGAAGAGATTTATAAAATACATTTAGTTGAAGATGAAGAGAATTTGGTGCAAATTTTAAAGACATATATGGAAAAGGAAGGATTTCATGTTAAGACCTTTATGAGTGGAGAAGAAGCTCTTGAAAGCCTTCATGAAAGCTGCCACCTGTGGATATTGGATATTATGCTGCCTGGAATTGACGGATATGAATTGTTAAAAAAGATTAAGGCAGAAGATGATGTGCCGGTTATTTTCATATCTGCTAGAGATGAAGATCTCGACCGCATTGTTGGACTCGAATTGGGAAGTGATGATTATATTGCGAAACCGTTCATGCCGAGGGAACTGATTATTCGTGCGAAGAAACTCTTACAGAGAGTGTATCAGCAATCATCCCAAAAGCGTTTTGAAATCGTCGAGTATGAAATTGATCCGGTGTCGAGAAAAGTACTTGATCGGGGAGAACCGGTTGAATTGACTACGAAAGAAATGGATTTAATTCTTTACTTAGCGGATCATGTGAATCAGACTTTGTCGAGAGAGCAAATTCTTGTTCATGTATGGGGTGATGATTACGTGGGCTCAGATCGGGCTGTTGATGATGTAATTAGACGCGTACGAAAGAAAATGCCTCGCATGAATCTTGAGACGTCATATGGACTTGGTTACCGGTTAATCACATGATTCGCCTGAATTTAACGAAGCGGATATGGCTATCCTTTATGATTCTTGTCTTGCTGGTGGGTGTCGTGATTGCAGTGATTTATCCTCTTTCGATAAAAGGCACATTAACGGAAGAAACGTATCAAATTATTGAGAGTGAACAGCAGCGATACACGTTTCCGGATCAAGATGGACCACTTCCACCTCAAACGGATCAAGATTTTATCGAACGTAGGGACGCGGAACGATCTGTCGGACACACCTTGATTACGAGGCTTTATAGTGGACCGTTACAAGGTGATCCCATTCCTGACGAAGTGATCATTGAAATGCGCAAGAATGCACTCGATCAGAAGAAAGATAAGGGACGTTATGAACTCACCTATAATAACCAGGCATCCTTATTTTATGTGATATCCAAAGTTGATGTGAATGGTCAAGAGGCGTACTTTATATCTTATATGTGGGATACGTATCGCAATCAAATGATCGACCGTCTCTGGTGGAGACTCATCATCATCTTACTCTTTGCTTTGTTTCTTAGCCTTTTTCCCGCAGCATGGATTGCGCAATATTTGCGAAGGCCGCTAACCGTACTCGGAGAGCGCTTTGAGCAAATTGCTAACCGTAATTGGAAGGAACCTTTCAAGTGGGAAGGGGATGAGGAGTTTCAGAAACTTTCGAATCAATTTGAGTCGATGAGACAAAACCTAATGAGATATGACAAAGCTCAAAAAACGTTTATTCAACATGCTTCGCACGAGTTGAAAACACCGATTATGATCATTAAAAGCTATGCGCAATCCATTAAAGATGGTGTGATGCCTGATTCTCTTGATAATACAATGACCATCATATTAAATGAGTCTGATCGAATGGAACAGCGCGTAAAAGGAATGCTTACGTACATTAAGCTCGATTCAATCGACGAGCCTGAAGGAAACTGGGAAACATTTCGATTTGGAGTTCTAGCAGAAGAGCTTCGTGAACGGTTCATGTTCCAGAGAGAAGATGTCACGTTCTCAATTTCTGGTGAACAGATTGAACTGACAGCGATCCATGAACAAATGTTAACAGCGATGGACAATCTTGTTCAGAATGCATTGCGGTATGCGAAAAGTGAAATCCATTTAAAGGCTCACGAGAATGAAGAGGAAATCACATTAGAAGTTTTTAATGATGGGGAACAACTATCGTTTGAGAAAGTAGAAAAGGAGCGATTGTTTGAACCTTTTCAAAAAGGAGATAAAGGCCAATTCGGCATAGGACTTGCGATTGTTAAAAAAATTGCAGAGCGTCATAAGGGAATAGCAGAAGTAACGAACTTGGATCAAGGCGTTGTATTTTCAATCACGATACCTAAAAATCGTAGTGAAAGATCTGAATAAGGCGCTATGCTATACTAAATAAAGACATGTTGACCCGGAGGTGGAAAGATGAAGGAATTCAAGGGAATCGGACATTACCGAGTAGGTGATCAAGTTGATCACTATCTATTAATTAAATCATCAGTGAAAGGTGTGGCAAGTAACGGAAAGCCATTCCTTACATTAATCCTGCAAGATAAGTCAGGGGATATTGAAGCGAAGCTCTGGGATGCATCTCCTGACGATGAAGAGAGTTTTGATGCTCAACAAATTATTAAGGTAAAAGGTGATGTAACAAGCTATCGTGGACGCAATCAACTAAGAATTAAAGCCATTCGCCTTGCAACAGATATGGATCAAGTGAGAGTAAGTGATTTCGTAGAAACTGCGCCACTTGAAGTAAACGAAATTATGGAGAAAATCACGCAGTATGTGTTTGAAATGCGCAATCCAAATATTCAACGGATTACTCGCCATCTTGTGAAAAAACATCAAAATGACTTTCTTACATTCCCAGCAGCAACAAAAAACCATCATGAGTTTGTATCTGGATTATCTTATCATGTTGTTTCGATGCTTGATATCGCCAAGTCGCTAACTCAGTTGTATCCTTCACTTGATACAGATCTGCTTTATGGAGGGATCATCCTACATGATTTAGGTAAAGTCGTAGAGCTATCAGGATCGATTGCGGCAAGCTATACGAATGAAGGAAAACTGCTCGGTCATATCTCAATCATGGTAAATGAAATCGGACAGGCTGCTAAAGAATTAGAGATTGAAGGGGAAGAAGTCATGCTTCTTCAACATCTCATTTTGAGTCACCACGGCAAAGCAGAATGGGGGAGCCCAAAGCCTCCTATGATTCGTGAAGCAGAGATTTTGCATATGATTGATAACATTGATGCGAAAATGAATATGCTTGATCGAGCACTAGACAAAGTGGAGCCTGGTGAATTTACAGATCGCGTTTTTGCACTTGATAATCGTTCCTTTTATAAGCCTAAGATGACTCCTTTGAGCGAAAGCGCAAAAAAATAAAGCAAGGTAATGGAAGGGGAATCGTTCATTGAGCGGTTTCTCTTTTTTTTGGAGATGAAAGAAATGGTGGAGGATGGTTATGAGAATAAGAGAATGGGATCGAAATTTAAAAATTAGACTATTTGGGGAAGGCATGATGAACATTCTATTCTGGATGTTTTTCCCCTTTATGGCGATTTATTTTTCCGATTCTTTCGGAAAAGGAATGGCGGGTCTTTTACTAGTGTTATCTCAAGTTGTTGCAGTTATTGCCAATTTAGTTGGTGGGTATTGTGCCGATCAATATGGAAGAAAACAAATGATGTTTCTTTCCGCTATTGGGCAGGGGCTGACGTTTATTGTGTTCGCATTCGCAAATTCTCCCTGGTTCGATTCGCCGATGTTAACGTTTATCAGCTTTTCGATTCTTGGCCTATTCGGCTCCTTGTATTGGCCGGCGAGTCACGCCATGGTCGCAGATGTTGTAGAAGAAAAAGATCGGAATACCGTGTTTGCTGTTTTTTATACGGTCCTGAATATTTCAGTGGTTGTCGGCCCCATTTTAGGCGGACTTTTCTTCTTTCAACATCGGTTTAGTTTACTGTTAATGGCTGCTCTCGTCAGCTTCTCTCTGGCAGTGTTAATTGCCGTCTTTATTCGAGAGACGGCTCCTGAGAAGAGACAAAATAGTCTCGTTCCAGATTCTTCTACTAAATGGACAACATTTATTTGGACCCAGCTACAAGACTATCGTGTGATTGCAAAAGACAAAATCTTTCTTTTGTTTATTTTAGCAGGTGTTCTTGTTGCCCAAACATTTATGCAGCTCGATTTATTAATTGCTGTTTATTTAAGCGAAAAAGTGCCAGAGCAAGCTGTGTTGAGTTTTCTGGGCACTCCCATCATCGCCGATGGAAATCGAATCTTCAGCTGGCTCATATCAGAGAATGGCTTATTGGTAGCCCTCCTTACTGTTTATATGACAAGTAAGATGAATCAGTTTAAAGAAAGAAATGTATTTATTATCTCGTGCCTGGTCTATGCGATAAGTATGATCTTATTTGGAAATGTGACTTCTGTATGGCTTCTTGTCATCGCTATGTTTGTTTTTACCATGGGAGAGCTAATGGTCGTAGGCATTCAAGAGGGATTTGTATCACGGTTAGCGCCAGAGCATATGCGTGGACAGTATTTTGCAGCGGCAAGTCTTCGTTTTACAATCGGTAGAACACTTGCACCAGCCGCAATACCGCTTACAGCTATACTAGGATTTCAATGGACGTTTTATGTGATTAGTTTTCTAGCAGTGAGTGCAGGTTTGCTTTATTATATGATGTTTACGATGAGCGAGAAGATGGCATTCAACCGTTCCTAACAGTTACTGGCATAATTCATTTCACATCCACATAAATTGTAGTAATTGAATGAGCTTGTACGAAGGAAAGGAAGTGCTTGGGATGAGGAAAGGTGTACTTATTCTTCTCGGTTTTCTATTCGTTCTTAGTTTATTTCAACTGACAGAAATATCTGCCACGTTATCAGGCGTATTCTCTCAATTTCCATGGTGGATCTACTTTGTACTCGCCGGTATTGTCTATAGTGGTTATAAGACAATGCAAGTAACAGCTGAAGAGAGGAAGATTGATCAGGTTCATATTGAAGAAGAAGGGAGGGTATATGTGGAGAGAATGGAAGAAGAGCGCGAGCGACGAAAACAACGAATACCGGAATAGAAACAAGAAAAGGACGAGAGGGCTTAGCCCTCTCGTCCTTTTCTTATTATTCTTCTGATTTTGACTCATCCGATTTTTCGGTTTCGCTATCTTTAGCATCTTCTTTTTTGAAGAGGTCTTTAAACTGATCGTCTTTTACTTTAATATCAGACTCTTTGATCAGCTCATCAATAACGGTAGGAACGTCTTTTGCGTTTTGAAGCATGTACTGTTCTTCTACTTGATCTTTTGCATCTTCAAATGACATAACGGTTTTCTTCTTAAGCTTGATAATGTGATAGCCAAATTGTGATTGAACGATATCACTTACTTCGCCTTCTTTCAAAGCGAAGGCAGCTTCTTCGAATTCAGCAACCATGTCACCTTTTTTGAAGACACCTAGAATCGCCACCATTTTCAGCTGATCCATCTTTTGAATACTCTTTTGCAAGTTTAGCAAAGTCACCGCCGTCTTCCAATTTCTTTTGAACTTCTTTCGCAGTTTCTTCATCGTCAACTAGAATGTGACTTGCTTCAAGTTCTGTGAAAAGATCCTTGTTATCCTCGTAGAACTTCTTAAGCTTTTCATCTGTTACTTCTACACCATCTGTAGCTGCTTTTTGAGCAAGTAGCTGCTTTCTAACATCAACTTTAAATTGTTCAATATCTTTATATCCGTTCGATTGAAGAGCTTGTTCAAGCTGCTCGTCTGTTTCAAAATTTTCTTTGATTTTATCGAGTTCTTTCTCAACTTCTTTATCAGAAACATCATATTTATCTTCTAGAATTTTCGTTTGGACAAGATCGCTAAGTACAGATTCACCTGCTTGATCTTTTAGTGCTTGATAAAACTCTTCCTGTGTTACATTTCCGGCACTTGTTTCAACAACTGCTTCTGAATTATCTCCTGAATCGTTGCTACAAGCAGAGATCGCAAGTAAAGCGATTAAAGCAGAAAGCATAATGAACATTTTTTTCATCAAGTATACACTCCTAAAGGGTTAGTTAAATTTAACAATATTGTGATACAGTTAATACTATAGCATAGAACGATATATGAAGTTAAATTGAATTGGAAATATGAGAAAAATTACACAAAACAGACAGGTTTTGTGTGAAGTTGATATAATTCAATTAGGGTCACCTTATCTTTTACAATGGTAAGTTTAGAGAAAACAAAAAAGATGAGGCTGATTGCCTCATCTTTTTCGAGCCTGCATGTGCCCTTTTGCTAAACTACGTGAATAAAACTTCTACATACGAAGAAATAAGCAGGATCGTAATCAGAACATTAATTGTTCTAAAGACGTTCGGCTGTTTTTCTTCAGGAATGTTTTTCTTCAAACAGAGAGCGTTTGTCATCGAGTTAAACGTCACTAGAATAAAAGTCGCAAATAAGATGAAGAATATTCCAATAATGGTCATGTAAGAACCTCCCAGAGTCCATTTCGTTAATTCGAAGATATAGATAACGATTTTCTTTAACTTATCTTTCAATCCGTAGTATCATGGAAAATATTCGTCCCATAAGGAGCTGTTACAATGTTTAAAAACCGATGGAAGGCGGCCTTTCTCATTCTCTTAGCTGCTGTCATCCTCATTTTTGCAGGAGTAGTAGGATTCTATCAATACTATTTTCCTGAAAGTGAGATTGCCAAACTCTCAAATGATAAAAATACAAAAGAACCTTTTGAAACGACATTTTCGATTCAGATGAAGAAAGATGAATTGAATGAGATCATTAATCACGAACTAGAAAAGTATAGTGAGAAACAAAAGAACATCGGATATAGCGTTAATCTTGATGAGCTCGCAACTTTTCAAGGGTACGTGACGATTTTTGATCGGAAAGTTGATTTCTTTCTTAAATTTGAGCCTCAAGTGCAGCCAAATGGTGATCTTTTATTAAAAGAAAAATCTTTTCAAATTGGTTTACTTGAACTGCCAAGTGATAAAGTTCTTTCCTTTATAAAAAAACAGGCATCGCTGCCGCCTGAAATTACAATTGATTCAGATGAAGGGACAATCTATATGGCTGTAAGCGAATTAGAATTAAAAAATGACATGAAGCTAAAAGCGAAATCATTTGATCTTCCTAATGATGAAATTATCTTTGATGCCTACTATCCTATTAATTAGCACTGTGTCCTAACATTATTATGAAGGAAGTCTTATGAGAATTCAATACTGCTGACTGCCGGGCAAAAGTAAAAGAACAGAGCGCTGAGTTTTGCGCTCTGTTCTTTTAGCATTTCTTTATGAATTTATTCAATCGTTCTTAAGATGCTCGTTTTATAAGGATATGAAAACCTTCACTGCGATCTTCTACATAAGCATTCTTTGGTGCGCGAAGCACTTGAGAGGCGTAGAGAAAGTCGCTAAAGCTAAAGCCAAGATTAATGGCAGCCAGAATAGAGAAAAACGACACATAAGCTGGCATGTAAATTGATGCAACAATGGCAGCACTTGTAATCGTAACAGCTGGCGCAAGAGCTGCAATTAGAAAAAGATTTCGCGAGATCGGACTGCACGTTTCACAACGCATCATCGGTACCAGTACAAACCCTTTTTCTAATTTCATTGTTGCTTTTAATCCGGCTAATGTTAAAGGCAGCCAGTGAATGAGCTTATGAATTGGAAAAAGGACAGCCAGGGAACCGAGAAACGGTAGTATCGGTACAATCGCATGTTTTGTTGTCGGGTATAACATACTGAAAACGAGATAAAATGCAATAAAGTAGAGTAGTGTTAACAGCATCGAGAAAATAGTTAATCGATGTGTTCCGAATTCACGATTTAGGTAAATCGATTTCCAACAATTCATAAGAATCACCTGCTTCCGTAACTTTCATGAGAGTTCATGTTATAGTGAATACTCGTATACTGTACAGCGATTCTCGTAAGAAATCAACACGTTTTTTTGTAAAGAAATAAGTCGAAATCTTTTAGACAAAATCAGCGCTTTTTCGCGCTGGATTAGTCTGGAAAATACATTTCAATTTATATCCGGTTCCGGTAAACTAGAAGTACAATTGATCGCAACGTAAGGAGTTAAGTTAACATGGAAGCTATCCACAAAAGATTAGATCGAATTGAGTTTCATATGCGCTTACTTGCTAAAATGGAAGAGGAAGGGGATTACCCATTTTATCGCCTTGTGATTGACAGAGGTTTAACCGAGGCTGAGGTAACAGAAGTGTTTCAATTATGTGTAGAAGTAAATCAAAAAATGCATGAACAAATCGAAGAAGGTCTCCTAAACCGTTCCACGTTGCTCACGCATTTCGTAGGAATGTTAACAATTAAATTAGATCCATTAACAACCATTAAAGCCCTGCTTGCTCAAGAGGAGACGTACAGAGAACTCATGGAGACACTTTTAAAAGTTTCCCCCTACCGTTATTAATACGAGTTTAACTGTTCTTCGTCATCCTGGTTTGTGAATTCTCTTGAGAATTCGCTCTCAAGCTTGGTGAATGACTTTTGAAAGATTTCCATAAAATCTTCTCCATAAAGTCCTTTAATCACACACATCATTTCTGTGAACTCTGGGAATTTCCCATAGAGGTCTCTAATTGGCATGGAAGCTTTTAAGACACTATCACGATTGGGTGAATAATGTTTCCACGTTTCCTGTAACAACTTCTCACCTTTTTCAGTCAGCTGTACATATGTATTGCGTTTATCATTCTCTTTTTTTGAAAATGTGAGAAGTGCTCTGGATTCAAGCTTTTTGGAGAAATTAAAAGCGGTAGACACGTGCATCACACCAAATTTGGCAATATCAGAGATTGAAGATCCGTCAAGATGATAAGCAATTGAAAGAATATGATGCTCATTAATGTTAAGGTCAAAGGGCTTTAACCATTCTTGCCAGTCACGTTCAACGGATTTCCAAAGTGCTTTGCTCAATTGGCCAATACGATGACTGAAAATCATCGCTTCTTGAATCGATATTTCCTGTTCTTCCTTCATAAAGGCCCTCCTTTTCATCACAATTGTTCAAGCTATATTAGAATATTGTTGATCATCTGTAAAAAAACCGGCTATTTCGAAGCCGGACTGTTTACTTCATCTTTAACTGTTTCAATCGTCTTTTGCATTTCTTCTACATCTTCTTTTAACCGGGTTAAATTAGGTTGAATATCTTCTTGATAAGAAGTAATCGAACGCTTCAAGTCTGCGGCTACTTCTTGAATCACTTCTTTGCCCTCAGAGGACAGTTGCTTCACCTGAGCAGTCAGTTCATTCAAATCGCTTTTAAGCTTTGTAAGTCCTTCCTTTATGTCATCGCGTTTAACCTTCGTTTCAGCGATTAATTCTTTACCTGATTTAGGTGTTGTTAATAGGACAGAAGCGGCAGAAACCACTCCTCCAAAAATGAAACCTGTTAGTAATGTTTTCGCTTTCCCCATGATGCTCATCCTTTCCGATCCTAATCCTTATATGGGCACTTAAACACATAAGTTCGCCATCCCCATCAAAAATCCTGCTTCATTTGTTCATTATTCTATCAGGTTATGAAAACAGTTTTTTGCACATATACCTTTTACTATACGCTAAGGTAATGGGAGGGGACGGGTATGGCTGGATTTATTTTTTTTTCTCATAGCAGCTGGAAGTTTATTATTAACCGCTATGGTTAGTCGCTTATTACTTATTAGAAAATATTCTTTTCATAATGAACAAATGATTCGCAAACAAAAAAATGCTTACTTCTTTGGAACTTGCGCCCTTGTTTTTCTAGTACTTGGTATTTCGATGGCGATGCTTGTTTTCTAATGATGCTTTCTTATTTTCCCCAGCTGTTTTAAGTCGCAAACATAAAAAATTCACGTAAGTGGTTAGAAACACGCTCATTTGAGGTATCTTATAGAGAGAAGGGTAACAAAGGAGCGTGACACTATGAATCGAATGGTAAAAAGTGTTTTTAAACGAATGACTAAGAAAGCAGTATCCGTCATGAAAGATAAAGATCAAATGCAGGAGATTTCGGTTGAATCGTTAAAAAAAGGAGCTCTTTATAAAGGTCGTAAGGGAATGGATGATATGTGGGTTGATGTGAAAACATTTTCGCGGCTTGTTCAAGAAGTTCGAAAAGGTCGCTATCGCGATATCTCCAAAAAATCTGTTATTATGATTGTAGGAGCGCTTCTTTATTTCGTCAGTCCAATTGATGCGGTGCCCGATTTATTAGCTGGTATTGGCTTACTAGACGATGTTGCTGTAATCGGATTTGTAGCAGGGCAATTAAGGAATGAATTAGAAAAGTTTAGGGAATGGGAAACGGGTGTTAAATTATAAAAAAAATCCGGCCAATATGGCCGGATTTTTGTTGAATTTAAAAAGCAAAACTCGTGCGTTTAAGAATCGATTGAACAACTGGAAAGATTAGTACCATTGCGATGGTGTTTACTGCAGCAGTTGGTAAAACGACAGTTAAAAACAATCCTGTAAATGCAGCGCCGCCAGGTAGTCCTGTGAAAACAAGAGCAGCTCCAAGGAAAATGGCACCGCTAATCATTGTTCCAATTGCTGTTAGGATCCCAACAGTAATGAGCGACTGCCCAAAACGCTGAACAAGAAGATATAGTCCAAAGAACGCAAATGCTGTGACGGGCTTATCAATCATGTTTGCAAGCTGTCCACCAGGGAAGGTCGTTGTTGCAGCAGAGATAACGCCTGTTGCAAGACCAAGAACAAGAACACTCTTACGCTCAGGGAATAGTAAGATTCCTAGAAACATCATCGTTAAAAGCATATCGTTTTTCATTCCCGAAATTAGACCAGGAATAATTGCGTGAAGAATTGTTCCAATCCCAAGCAGTAACGCCATTAGTACTAAATTTTTCGTTTTCATAAAAAATCTCTCCTCTTCTCATCTCATTCTCCATCATTCGATGGTGCTCTCTCCAGCAGTGCGCTATTTGCCTGCTGCGAAAGAACTAATTTTGTATATCATAACAAACGAAGGTCCTATTGAAAAGTGTTAAATATTGTGTTTGTGATGGAACGTATTCATAAAGTCACTTAGAGCGCGTACAGAGTCTAGTGGAACGGCGTTATAAATGGAAGCACGACATCCGCCAACAGAACGATGGCCCTTCAGACCTACAAAACCTTCCTCAGCTGCTTCTTTAAGAAATAGCTCTTCTAGTTCTTTACTAGGAAGAGTAAAGGTTACATTCATAGAGGAACGACTTTCTGTCTCAGCTGTTCCACTATAAAATCCTTTACTACCATCAATGGTGGCATAAAGTAATTTTGTTTTCTCTGCATTCATTTTCTCTATTTCTTTTAAACCACCTTTGTTCTTCGTCCATTCTAAGACGAGAGATAGCATATAGATCGCGAAAGATGGAGGTGTGTTATAAAGAGATTTTTTATCAACATGGGTACGGTAGTCTAACAT
Source organism: Bacillus sp. RAR_GA_16 (assembly GCF_020165985.1). Lineage (GTDB taxonomy): Bacteria > Bacillota > Bacilli > Bacillales > Guptibacillaceae > Guptibacillus. The sequence continues at coordinate 391,630 of NZ_JAIUKZ010000015.1, read as the reverse complement.
GGTAGGGAGGTTATCTGGAATTTCTCTCAGTAGATCTTTTTTCAAAATGACAACCGTAACGCCAGCTGGTCCAAGGTTTTTCTGGGCACCAGCATAAATAAGTCCAAATTGGTCAATCGGAAGAGAACGACTCAAAATATCACTCGACATATCCGCAATAAAAGTGGACGCCTTACGCTGAGGGAAGGTCTTCCACTGCGTACCGTGGATCGTATTATTTGAAGTCAGGTGGACATAGGCATCTTTTTCGCCATATTCTAGTCCATTTAAATCAGGTATACGTTTGAAATCAGCTTCTTTACTACTCCCGCCAATGTACGTTTCTCCAATTTTTTGGGCTTCTGCTAAGGCTTTTTGAGACCAGCTCCCCGTGAGCACGTAGTTGCCCTGGTAGCCTTCATGAAGAAAATTCATAGGAATCATTGAAAATTGGAGACTTGCGCCACCTTGTAGAAAAAGAACTTCATAATCATCTGGAATCTGAAGCAGTTCTCTAAGTAGTTGATTGGCTCCATCATGAATCTTCTGATACTCTTTGCTTCGATGACTAAACTCCATAATTGACATACCCTGCTGCTGAAAATTAAGAAGCTCTGATTGGGCATGGCTAAGCACATCTTGCGGTAAGGCAGACGGACCAGCATTAAAATTATAACGACGCTCCACGAATTGACACTCCTTTAGCAATGTAATGCGATGCTTCAATTAAACTTGTACTCATCCTATCATTAAAGGATTCCAGGTTGCTATGTTTTTTTCTAATCTTTTCGAATATTTTGTTCGATCGAAGCAGAAGCATTTGCTCTCTGTTCTCATTTTGCTATTCTATATAGAAGTGAATTAAGAAAGTGGTGTTATGCAATGTATCGCGAAAACAAACCAACTCATATTGGACCATACGATCATCCAGATATTTATCCAGGACCACGACCAGCTTCCTCCTTTTTGTACCACAATGGAAAAGCGCATCGAATCGATGAAAATGAGCATGTACCAGTTGAAAAGCAAATTGTTCATTATGCACGAGGAGAAGACGTTTCTGGATCTCTAGCGTTTTCTAGTTCTGAACAATTTACGGTAGAAGAATTACTATTATCCGAGGGTTTATCTCCAATTGAAGATCGGATACCGCTCTTAGCATATGGGTCAAACGTTTGTCTTGCTCAGCTTAGGTATAAATTTAGTCTTAACCCGGATCTAAGTGATTTCATTCTTTATTATCGTGCTGAAATAATGGATACAGATGTAGTGGCAGGATCTTTTCTTGCCCCTTATGGCGCACTCCCAGCCGTTCTTGCACCAGTAGCAGGAGCGAAGACAGAGGTATGGGTGACGTTTGTAGACCGTGAGCAGTTAGAATTACTAAATCGTACCGAAGGCGGATATGTGCTTCGGGAACATCTTGGTGGCAAGCTTACCCTGAGAACGGGTGAACATTTTGAGCGTGTGTATGCTTATTATTACCCACACGCTTACGTGAGAGAAGGTTCGTTTGTCCGATTCAAAGACATACCAGGAGAGTCGACATTGCCTTCTGTGTGGCAAGCTGATTTATTAAATGAATTGAAAGCCATGCTTGGTTACGGAGGTCATCGTGAGGAATTTATTCATGAATTAAGGTGGAATCCGGATTTGCGTAATAAAATATCTACGATGTTAAATGGGATGGATCAGACGTTTGATCATCCTGATTGGGGCATACCGAACGGTTTTTATACGTTAAACGAAATGACTCGTACTCAATTAAAAAAGAGACCGTAGTGGTCTCTTTTTTAATTGGAGAGCTGGGAGCGAATGCCTTCAGCTAGGCGCTGCAACTTCTCTGCATCGTATTCATTTTCATGTGTCTTCCAAACAGCCCCAAATCCATCTCCCTTGCCGTAGCGTGGAATAAGGTGAAGATGGTAATGGAAAACAGATTGTCCAGCAATGGCTTCATTGTTATTCAGGATATTCATCCCTTCAGGTGTGAAGTTCGCTTTTAGGGCATTGGCGATTTCAGGAACCGCTGCAAAAAGCTTCGAAGCGGTATCAGTATCAAGTTCGTAAATATTTTGCTTATGTTTCTTAGGGATCACAAGAGTATGTCCTTCTGTAACCTGAGTAAGATCAAGGAAAGCTAGCACATTTTCATTTTCATAAACTTTGGCAGAAGGAATCTCTCCATTAATAATTTTGCAAAAGATACAATCAGGTGAATGGCTCATGTGTTTCATCCTTTCCAACTTTTTCTCCATCGTACCATAATTTTCTTATTCGGGTCGAAATAGAAAAAAGGCTCTGCCGGGGGTGCAGAGCCATGAGTGTAACTTGATTAAGGGAAGACGCCACACTCTTTATAAGGATGTGCCTAAAAGAGAGAATCTATTCAATGCGTCTGAAGTTTGACTGTTCTAGCATCTCTTCTATGAAAAAGGTAAGATGTGGATAGTGAATGAAAAGCGGAATTGACTTCCGTTTCATTCAATCACTCACGACTAAATGAAAAGTTTGTTAAAATAAAAGCAAATGATGAAATGAGAGGAACGCTAATGAAGAATACAATTTTAGAAGTTAGTCATCTTACGGGTGGGTATCAGGCAAATAAACCTGTCCTTCATGATGTATCTCTACGCGTCAATTCAAATGAGATTGTTGGATTAATTGGGCTTAATGGCGCAGGAAAAAGTACGACAATAAAACATATTCTTGGCTTGCTTGATCCAATGAATGGCGAGATTAAAGTGGGTGGAGCAACTTTTGCTAATAACAAAGATGGGTATCGTAAACAATTCTCTTACATACCTGAAACGCCTCTATTATATGACGAGTTAACACTATGGGAACATTTGCAGTTGACGGCATTAGCGTATGAACTTGATGATGAGTGGAAGGAACGAGCGGAAGCACTTCTGCAAGAGTTTCGAATGACAAATATGAAGAAGTGGTTCCCTGGGCATTTTTCTAAAGGGATGAGACAAAAGGTGATGATTATGTGCGCTTTTCTTGTAAAGCCATCCCTTTATATTGTTGATGAGCCTTTTGTAGGACTGGATCCTATCGGTATTCAATCCTTCCTTGATATGATGCTTGACATGAAAGATAAAGGGGCAGGGGTGCTCATGTCGACACATATCCTGTCAACTGCGGAGAGATATTGCGATCGTTTTGTTATCTTGCATGATGGACAGATTGTTATGGCTGGTACAATGACAGAATTACGAAATCAAATTGGTAATAAAGCTGCCACGCTTGATGATATTTATATTGAAGCGACCAGGAGTGGAAAATGATGCAGCTACAAACGTTATGGAAAGAAAGGGCAGGGGCTTTTTGGAACATTGCGATGCGCTATTTTAGGCTTATTGGAAATAGCAGCTTTTTGTTCACCCTTGTTCTAGCTCTCATTTTCGGAGCGTATTATTACAGTGAAATTCTAAAGGTGTTACCCGAATCATTTCCTGGGGTGGCGGTGATGACGGCCATTGCCGCTATTGTGCTTGTTCGGACACCTCTTCGATTCTTTTTATCCGAAGCAGATCTTGTCTTTCTGTTGCCTGCTGAAAATCGATTAGACGGTTATTTCCGTCAATCGCTCATGTATAGCTTTGCTCTTCAACTATTCACAACAGTCGTTGTCATGACGATTCTCGCTCCGCTTTATCAGCACGAAATGGCTGCTGGTACGGGGTATTATGTATTTGTAATAGGCGTGCTGATTGTATTAAAAGGCGCGAATGTCATGATGAAATGGATGGAGCTGCATTTACCTGCACACCACTCCGCTTTTGTTTATCTACTGACAAGACTCGCGCTCAACGTACTCGTCACATACTTGCTTTTAATACAAGCCCAATGGTTATTGGTCGCTTTAGCTGCTATCCTTTTCGTTGCCGTTTTTTTCTTAATGTTTCTGCCTCTTCAGCGAAAATATGCGATTAAGTGGGAGAAGTTGCTTGCCATGGATGAGCAGCAAAGTATGAAGTTCTATCGTACTGCTAACTTATTTACAGATGTCCCTAAATTGAAGCAATCAGTTAAACAAAGACGATTGTTAAGTACGATAGCAGAGAAGTTGTTACCATCACATTCTGTTTATGCTACTCTTTATCAAAAAGCGTTTATTCGTAGTAATGAGTACTTTGGAATTTATTTTAGATTGTGGCTTTTAGGTCTTGCTGTGATGATTCTAGTCCCAGGTCTACTCGGGAAAGCGATTGGTGCTGCTCTTATTATTTATTTGACAGCTACTCAGTTACGCACGCTTTATCCACATTATCAAGCACATGTGATGGTAAAGCTTTATCCTTTAGCGGAAGATGAACAAGCGAAAGCATTTCGTCTTTTGCTACTTCGCTTATTGGGGCTACAGGCAGGAACATTTGCTGTACTCTCATTTCTTTTATTTCTTGATATAATCGTATTTATATCAGTGCTATTAGCAGGCATTGCAGCAGTGATTTTAGCAACATCTCGAACTGTTGTAGTAAGACGATAGCTTCTTAAAGCGGTAGGAATATGCTAGAGACAAAGGGTGTATAATGGCATGAACTATCAAAATGAAGTAGAGGAAGAACTTGAGGCGTGGGAACGAACCATAAAAAGAAAATCTTCGATGATTTCACGGTCAGCCAAAAGAATACAAAGTCGGATGAATGAACTTATTCCCGAACGGGTTCATTCGATCGTAACGGCGAGTATTAAGACTATGGTACAAGGTGTACTCGTTGGAAATACGTATACGGTACATCCACCCAAAAGCAATCAAGCTCTTAAGGTGAGAGATCAACAGGCTAAAGATTTAATACGCAAATACAAACGCATTGCTGCAACAGAAGGTGCGGGTACAGGAGCGGGGGGAATCTTGTTAGGGTTAGCAGACTTCCCTTTACTTTTGTCTATTAAAATGAAATTCCTTTTTGACCTGGCAAGTATTTATGGATTTGATGCCAAGAAATTGGAGGAAAGGATTTTTATTCTTACTGTTTTTCAACTTGCTTTTTCGTCTGATGCTATCAGAAAAGAAAGTTACGATAAGATCGTTCATTGGGAAGAGAACCTAAAAGAAGCACCTCGAATGTTAGAGGCGCACGATTGGAAAGCTTTTCAACTTGAATATCGAGATTATATTGATCTTCCTAAGTTACTTCAAATGATTCCCGGTATTGGCGCGATAGTGGGGGCTTACGTCAATTATCATTTTCTTGATTGGCTCGGTCAAAATGCAATGAATGCTTATCGTATACGGAGCATTAAGAAAGAAGACGAACACAAATAGAGAAAAGGACCAGCCGGAATCCGAGCTGGTCCTTTTCTCTATTTTGCATTACCGAAAGTCGGCAATGGATGAGGTTTATTCAAATCGCGCGTCGCTAAGAATGCGGTCCATTTCTTCCATATGATGAGTCTCATCCGCAATCATATCATCAAGCTTTACAACGAGTTCAGTAAAGCCAAGTTCTTCCGCTTGTTTTTTGCGCTTTTCATAACGATCAATGGTATCTTTTTCAGCTGTACGAGCTTCAAGCAACATTTCTTTTACATCTGTTAGTTGCTTCACTTCAGCTGGTGCAGTAGTTGGAGTTCCACCTAATACTTTAATTTTTTCAGCAAGGTAAAGGGCATGACCCTGTTCATCTGCAATTTCACTTTCAAAGAATGGTTTCAATGTTTGACGATATAGTCCAGATACTACTGCTGCGTTGTAAGTGTACATAATACTTGCTGCATATTCATTAGCAAGGTCTACATTTAGTCCATCAATTAGTTCTTGTTTTTTGTCTGCCATTTTAAACATCCTTTCTAAATCGTTTCTGTTTTGGTTCCATCTTAATTTTACCCTTACATTGGGATGATAAAACATAAATCAAAGAATATTTAGGGAGAATAGAATTGATGTTTGACGGATGTTAGGAGGGGTAATAGTCATACTATCAATGATATTACTTCATATATCTAGGAGGGTTTATTTTGAGTAAGATTGCCGTATTAATGACAGATATGTTTGAGGATGTAGAGTATACAAAACCAGCAGAACAGTTTAAAAATGCTGGGCATTCCTTAACAGTAATAAGTTCGGAAGCAGGTCAAGAATTAACTGGGAAACAAGGTGAGGCCAAAGTTACAGCTGATAAGGGAATCGACGACGTGACACCTGAAGAGTTTGATGTTCTATTTATTCCTGGCGGTGTTTCTCCAGATGAGCTACGCGCAGACGATCGATTTGTTGCATTCACTAAAAAAATGATGTTCTTGAATAAAAAAACACTTGTGATTTGTCACGGACCACAGCTACTTATTTCAGCAGAAGTATTAAATGGAAGAAATATTACTGGATTTAAATCCATTCAAACGGATTTGAAATATGCTGGAGCGAACGTATTTGATGAAGAAGTAGTCGTCTGTGGAGGGAATCTTGTGAGTAGTCGAAATCCAGATGATATTCCAGCATTTATCGAAAAATCGTTATCCGTGATGGATCGTTAATTGAAGGAGTGAAACCAATGACTGAAAAAAATCATTTAGTGAATAAAGAAAGTGAGCTTAACGTGAATAAAGTCGATAATACGTTAGATCGAATGAGTGACGAACAGATGGACGATATTCTCTCTAATTTCGAACAGTTTAAATCTTATCTTGCTACAAGAGTGGAGCTGGGAGAAAAACTAGGGCTAAGTGAAGAGAAATTGGCTCAAGGAGCAGAAAAAGTTGCTGGTTACTTAGCTAAGAAAGAGGAGCCGAAAAATAGAGAAGAGAAACTTCTTCAAGAGCTTTGGCTCGTTGGTAATAAAGAACAGCGACATGAATTAGCTCATCTTCTCGTTCGGATGGTATTAAATAAAGAAAACTAAGGAAAAAGCCGCTGCTGGTTCAGCGGCTTTTTTAAAAGTCTAAATAGAAAGGTGGGAGAAAATGAACAAAAATGAGTTTTTTAGTAGGCTTCCAGGGGCGTTAAAACAAAAGAAGGTTTGGTTACCTCTTCTATTAAATGCTTTTGGTCTACTCGTTGCTATATTAGCCATTATGTTATTTTCAGAGTTAGCGGAAGAAATATTAGAAAAAGAAACGCTTCAATTTGATCAAACAATTATATCGGCAATTGACCCTATACGTTCGGATGGATTGTTAAACGTCATCGAAGTCATTACTGAGTTAGGAGCAGTTTGGTGGATTACAGTCGTTTCAATCACAACAGTAGCCATACTGTGGTTTAAGAAGCGCGATGGATGGAGTATTCTTTTTTTCATCATTGCACAGGCTGCTGGTGGTCTCTTAACTAAAGTACTTAAACACTTTTTTGCCAGGTCACGACCTACTGTGGATGCAGCTTATGATGCAGTTGGATATAGTTTTCCAAGCGGTCATGCAATGGGTTCCTTTCTGCTCTATGGATTTATTGGATATCTGATTATAAGGAGCCAGAGGGGGAAGGCAACCAAATGGATAAGTGGGTTACTCGTTCTTTCTTTTATTCTATTGATTGGATTTAGCCGAATCTATTTAGGCGTTCATTATCCAAGCGATGTACTGGCAGGCTATGCAGCTGGCACCCTCTGGCTATTTGTTTGTATTTTTTCATTAGAGTGGGTTCTCTGGATGAAACGTTCTTCAATCAGCTTTGGCTCAATTCGGAAAGTTTTTTCCAGTAAGAACAGTTAAGTATTTTGGTAGAACTTCGAGTGTAGACGGGGTCGTATAATAGCGTTCTCCGTCACAGTCGATTGTTTGCTCTGGACTGGCAGTTATGTTTAGGTTCTTAGTTTGGAAGTGAACAATATCTTCGTTAAACCGAGATTGTTTGAACACTTTGGATTGAAAAATTGACCAGAAAGTTGGAAGAGACGTTTCTTTAATGATTAGAACATCAAATTCTCCATCTTGAAGGTTGTTTTCAGGAAAGAATGCTTGAATGCCCCCTGTAAAAGGACCGTTCCCCACAATCATCATGACTGCTTCCCCTTCAAAATTCGTTTCATCCGCTTCCACTTTTAGGTGAAAAGGTTCTGGATTACTAATCGTTTGGGCAGTACTAATGTAATAGGAAAGTCTTCCAAAAACCTCTTTTGTGTCAGGGTTGATATTCTCAGATGTTTGAGTAATTAATCCAATTCCCCAGAAATTCAAGAAATATTCGTCATTCGATCGCCCCACATCAATAAGGGAACGATTCTCTTCTAGAAGCTGTTCAACAGCTTGGAGCGGATTTTGATTAATTCCAATGGCTCGAGAAAAGTCATTACAAGTCCCTCCAGGAATTACGCCAAAAATAGGACGCTTCTCTCTCTTGCAAATCGCATTTGCTAGTTCGTAGATGGTACCATCCCCTCCGGCTCCGATAAGAATGTCGACTTCATCCGCCAATTCTTCTACTAATTCAGCACCGTGCCCCTCATGTTCTGTCTTGTGTAAAGATACCTGTTCATATTTTTCTTGAAGGCGTTCTTGTATCAGGCCAATTTGGTTGACCATTTTAACATTTCCAGCTTTGGGATTTAAAATAATTGCTACACGTGTCATTGGAAATTCTCCTTTCACATAATCTCTTTTTCTTATTCCCCTATGACTAGACACCTACACTCATATCGAAAGATTAAAATAGGGAAATAGAAGAAATGACTTGTTGATTTCTTTTGGGCATCACAGGTGAGCCAAAAATCAAAACCATTCGTTAACGTAGTCCAATAAATAAATAACCAAAAAACAAACTTATCGTAGGAATTTTAACTGAATCGTGAGGATTAGCGATCGAATCATGCTCATGACAATTATTTTATGGGGAATTATACTAATAGAGGTAGATACATACTTTTATTAAATAGGAGCTTAGATATGAAGAACATCATAAGAATTTTTTTGAAAGATTGGAGAAGTATCGGAACAAACTGGGTAGCAGCTGTATTATTAGGAGGTCTCATTATTCTTCCCTCTCTATACGCCTGGTTTAATATTGGTGCTTCATGGGATCCTTATAGCCAAACCGATCAGCTACCTGTTGGAATCGTCAATGAGGATAAAGGAGCTACCATTCGAGATAAGGAGATTGATGCGGGTGAAGAGCTGACGCAAGAATTGAAAAATAATGATCGTATGGAATGGCATTTTTCAAATCGAGAAAAGGCAATGAAAAAGCTCAGATATGGTGATTACTTTGCAGTGATCGTTATTCCCAAAGATTTCTCTGAAAAACTCGGGACAGTTATTAATGATAAGCCAGAGAAAGCGGAAGTGGAGTATTACGTAAATGAAAAGGTAAATGCCATTGCTCCTAAAATTACAGAAAAAGGGGCAAGTGTCATTGTTGACCAAATTACAAGCAACTTTGTTTCTGTAGTAAATGGCACAATTTTTGATTTATTTAATGAGTTAGGCGTAGAATTTGAAAAAGACCTTTCTGATATACAGCAGTTTGAAGAGTATGTATTCAAACTTGAGGAAAATCTTCCGGAGATAAACCGTTTAGTTTCAGATGCAATGTCTGATTCAAAAGATGCAGAGAAAGTGATTAATCAAGTTCAAGCGCTTCTTCCTGAAGCAGAACAAATAACAAGTGAAGGCTTGAACACGATTGATGACACCACTCAGTTTCTGAATGAAGCGGAAGGAAGATTGAATGAGCTGGCACCTCAGGTTAAAGAAGATCTAAGGAAGGCTCAACAAACGGCAGAAGATGTGAATGAGTTTTTAACGAATTTAAAATCACCAGATATTGATCTTTCTTCAGTTGAGAAAATAAGAGGACAAATGAATCAACAAATTGATGACTCTGTTCAACGGATTAATAATGTACAAGGTGTTTTAGAACAGGTGAGGAGCGGAAGTAATACAAACGCGGGAGAGCAGGGAACGACAGAAGCAGAACCAGCTGGACTGAACCAGGATCAAAAAGAAGCAATCGATGGAGCAATGACAGATCTTGATCAAATTAAAGCCCAGCTACAAACGATTAAAGGTGACACTGAAAAGATCGACGTCGAATTAGCTGACAAACAAAAAGAAGTCGATGATCTCCTTTCGTCTCTTCAAGAAAAATCAGGTGACACGGCTAATAAAATCGACTCATTTCTAAAAGAGTACAACGAAAACATTGAACCAAAAGTACTCTCGGAAATTGCTAGCGCAAAAAACACCTTATCAAATGCTCGTTCTACTTTGAAAGAGGCGCAAACGACGATTCCTGAAGTTGAACGAATTCTCACAAGTACAGAAGAGAATATAGGAGAAGGTCAAAATATTTTAGCTTATATGCTCAATGAATATCCATATGTGAATGATAAAGTAAATAAACTTGCCGATCGGATTCGAGAAATCCAGGGAGAGACTGATATCAATGACATTATTGAACTCTTGAAAAATGATCCGATGGCGGAACAAAGTTTTTTTGAAGAACCTATTGTCCTAAGTAAAAATTCTCTGTTCCCAATTCAAAATTACGGAACGGGTATGACGCCATTCTATACAGTGCTTTCTTTATGGGTAGGAGCTCTCCTATTAGTGTCACTATTAACAACAGAAGTATCTGGAATTGAGGGAGTTTCAAATCGCCAGGTGTACTTTGGGAAATTACTTACCTTTATTAGCATAGGGTTTCTTCAAACAATCGTAGTCACGTTAGGAGACCTCTTTATCCTTCATGTTAATATTGTGCATCCTATCCTATTCGTTCTATTTGGGCTAGCCACTAGCTTTGTTTTCATGTTAATGGTTTATACCCTCGTATCTGTCTTTGGTGATGTAGGGAAGGCAATGGCAATCGTCTTTCTTGTTCTCCAAATTGCAGGTTCTGGCGGAACTTATCCAGTCGCGTTATTACCAGAATTCTTTCAGAAAATCCATCCATTCTTGCCGTTTTCTTATGCGGTTGATTTAATGAGAGAAGCAGTAGGAGGAATTGTTTGGCCGCGCGTAAAAGAAGATTTATTCTTTCTAGGAGTGTTTGCGATTGTCTTTCTTCTGTTAGGGACATTCCTTAAAGAGCTTTTAAATAAAAAAACCAATCAGTTGATGAAAAAATCCAGAAAATCCGGTTTGTTTCATTAAAATTAGAACAAGAAAAGGCAGCGTGTTGACACGCTGCCTTTTCTTTATTATTCTGCTTCTTCTCTTGGTAGTCGTTCTTCATTGATTTCTTCTTTGAAAGCATAGGTAAACGTTAAGGCTACGAGAACACCACCACCAATTAAGTTCCCGATACTTGCTGGGACAAGATTAAAGAATAGAAATTCAATCCAAGAGTATTCAGATCCATGGATAAAGGATGTACTAAAATAACCCATATTCGCTACACTATGCTGAAAGTTTCCAGCTACGAAAATTATAACAGGTAGCGTAGTTGCAAGTACTTTACCGGTTAAATCACGAGCCGCAGTAGCAAGAAAGGCAGCCATGCCAATTAACCAGTTTGCAATAATGCCAGAGAGCAGGATTTGAAACCATCCTACTGTACCATCAGATAGGAATTTCATTTTATGTTCGGTATAAGTGGCTAATTCAGAATAGAATTCGGGCGTTAACGATCCCGATAGTACGACAAGCGCTCCTACTAGTAACGCGCCGATTAAGTTCCCGAAGTAACAGACGACCCAAAATTTTAAAATGTTTTTAGGAATCCAAAACTTTCTTTGAAGAATGTATGTGGGAAGTAGAACATTGACTTCTGTAAAGAGAATAGCACCTGAGATAAAGACGATGGCGTAACCTGTTACAAATCCTATGCCTGATAGGAGCTTACTAACGCCTTCCGTTTCAACCCCCATTGCGATAAGTACAGAGAAAATTGCACCAAACGTTACGAAGGCTCCAGCTAGGATAGATAGTATAAACTGTCTGTTCAGAGGTCGATCGCTGTGTGATTCTCCCTTAGCGATAAATGTTTCAACAATTTGTGCCGGAAAATAAAACTGTCTTTCTGGATATTTGACTTCCTTATGTTTCTTACTTGGATCTGCCACAAAAATGCTCCTATCTTTTTCTTTTTTTATTAAATACCCTTTTTCGTAGGAAATATAAACCAACGGATATGTGACAGAGGAAAAAAGTATGTAATATTGTGTCATGTCGCACTTTTTTAAGGATTTCCTGGGAAATGAGGTCGGTTCATGTCTAAATAAGCGAGATGGCATGCCACCTCGCTTTCATTAAAACTTCCAGTATCCAGTTTTTCCGTAATGAGTATGGAGGTCTTCTTCAAAGCGACGTGAAATCGGTTCGTTTATTCGATATTCAGGAGCTTGACGAATCTCTTCTTTGGTCACATTTACAATAACTGTTCGATCCTGCCAATTTATTTCCTCAATCCATTTTGTAGAGAGAAGAACTTCTTTTCCTGAAAACCAGTTTCTTTTATCAACAATTAAATAGCGTAGCTGCCATGTTTCTTCGTCAAAAATAAAATCTTTCACATGGCCAATCTCACCATCCGTAGCTTGGATGTAGTATCCGGAGATTTCTTTCGTACTACGCAGGTGGTTTTCTTCCTCTTCCTCCGAGTTATGCCGAGATGAGTCAGGCAAATCATCAGCCATAAATGGTTTTGGATACATGCCGTTTCCCCATGCGCCAGTACCTACCCAATAATATGGCCAGCTAAAATGACGGTTAACTTCCATTTCATGCTTTCTAGAAATAGGTTGGTCGGTATCAATGTCCGGGCTATCATTCACTTCCTCAGATGTGAGAGATACGGAGATTAATTCATGCTCATGGTCCGTATGCTCAATTGAAATAGGAGATATTAGCACTTTTCGACCAGGTAACCATTTATGGGTATCGACGACAAGATAGCGAACAGCCCAATGTTCATCATCGAAATAAAGTTCTTTTAGGATACCTTTTTCTCCATCTTTCGTATCAATCGCATATTTATAGACTTCATTTTCGCTTACTAGCATAAGGCTCACTCCTCTATCAAATAATCTTTATAAATTACTACCCTGAGCCTATTCTGGTTAAACGGAACTTTAATTTTCCACCTGGTAGGTTTTAAGATAAGGTTTTCCTGAGAAAATTGTTTTAGGTAGGCCTTTACTTGTATGACGGTTTTTATGTGCTGTTTCATAAGCCTCAGAGGTTTGCCAGTTTTTAAAAGATTTTTCCTCATCCCAGAATGTCGCAACGATATAAGGGTCATTCGAAATGGGACGCAAAATGCGAATGCCTTCACAACCAGGTTCGCTTTCAACCTTACCAGCTCGGTTTTTAAAACGATCTTCGAAAACAGCCCGTTCACTTTCTTCGACAGGAATGTGATTTAATACAACAAAACCAGGATGGGTTACATCTCCTTTTTTGTCCATTACTTCATATTTTTTCGCATTTTTGAAGAAAGAGTTTGAATTTGTTTCATGGTATAGTGCTGCGCCGTCAGAATTTGTAAACAGCATAACGCTTTCTTCATCATGTTCCTCTTTCAATTTCGATAGATAATCATAAGTACCGTATGTAACGTAACAATTCATCATATCCATCCTTTCAATTAAGTGATCAAAGAGAATTGCCTGATACTTTTCCCTTATTTGGCAAAAACTAAACAAAATCGTCATTGGATCAATACAAAAATGACATGATTTCATGTAAGCTTAGCTGTAATGAAGTGAATAAAAGGAGTGCCTCATAGAATGAAAAAACTCGGCATAGGACTAATCGCAACGGTCACTGTTTTCCTAATCGGGTTATTAGGATACTTGGGGATATTATTAGCAGGAAACTATGTAATTGACGAAAAAAAACTTGTAATGAACTCTGCTACAGAACTCGTTGATGAAGATGGCGAACTGATTACGAAACTCTATTTTGAAAATCGTGAGCCTGTTTCGATAGATGATATCCCTGATCATGTTCAAGAAGCTTTTGTGGCAACAGAAGACAGTCGATTCTATGATCATCACGGTCTAGATGTGAAAGCAATCGGACGAGCTCTTTATCGTGATATTCTAGCTGGAAAGAAAGTTGAAGGTGGAAGTACGATCACCCAGCAGCTTGCCAAAAATGTTTTTTTAACAAATGATAAGTCGTGGCTAAGGAAAACAAAAGAAGCTGTTATTGCAATCAATCTAGAACGAAATTATAGTAAAGAAAAAATATTAGAGATGTATTTAAATCAAATTTATTTCGGACATGGTGCTTATGGCATTCAATCTGCCGCTACAATGTTTTTCAATAAACCAGTCTCAGAGTTAACGGTAGAGGAGGGGGCTATGCTTGCTGGGCTTCCAAAAGCACCGTCAAACTACTCACCGATTAATCATCCAGACGAAAGTAAGGAACGGAGAGACCTTGTTTTATCTTTAATGGAAAAGCATGATTATCTAACACCGAAAGAAGCGGTGAGACTTCAAGGGAAAACGCTTGCCCTTGATATAGCAGAAGTGACAAAAGAGCCCGCTTTTCTTACGTATATTGACATGACGCTGCAAGAAGCGAAAACGCGTTTTAATCTTTCGAATGAGGAAGTGCTCCGAGGCGGCTATAAAATTGTTGTGCCATTGAATCCTTCTCTCCAAAAAGCCGCCTATGAACAGTTTCAAAATGAATCTCTCTTTCCGGGTAGCGATCCAAACGTCCCACCACAGGGAGGATTTTCGATGATGGATGCAGCAAGCGGAGGCGTAGTGGCTGTTCAAGGAGGTCGTGATTATGTGCAGAAGGGACTTAATCACGTTACATCTAAAAGGCAGCCTGGTTCAGCTTTCAAGCCTATAGCGGTTTATGGACCCGCGCTCGAAAAGAAAGAGTATAGTCCTTATACGTTACTTAAAGATGAAAAGGTTGATTACGATGGCTACTCACCTTCTAACTATAATGATCAATACGAAGGTCAGCTCTCTCTTTATGATGCGGTAAGAGTTTCGGCGAATGCACCTGCTGTTTGGCTACTGAACGAAATTGGAATTCCGTACTCTAAATCTTATTTAGAGAAAAGTGGACTTGCGATAGAAGATCGTGATTTGAAAATTGCTCTTGGAGGAATTGATAAGGGCGTGTCACCTTTTGAAATGATGGAAGCCTATCGACCTTTTATCGGAGACGGAAAGCATATTGAGCCTTATTTTATTAGTAAGATTTATAATAATGATGGAAAGCTAGTGGGAGAGGCCAATCAATCGGAAGAAAAGGTCTATTCCAAACAAACGGCCTGGTACATGACTCGAATTCTTGAAGGTGTAGTAAAAAATGGTACTGCGGCAAGTGGTGAAACGAATGTGGCCATCGCTGGCAAGACAGGTACTACATCCTATGAAGGAGTTGCAGGAGGCTCTCGTGATGCCTGGTTTGTTGGCTACACTCCTGAATTCGTTGGTGCCGTTTGGATGGGATACGACCGAACGACAGAATCACAATACCTTACCGGGGGAAGTGAATACCCTGTTCAGCTTTTCAAAAAAGTTGTCAATGCTAATTTGAGTGAAGATCGTTTGAAGGACTTTAAAAAACCATCTAGTGTGAAAGATATGGAAAAACCAGTCTCTCTTCCTAAAATTGATGATGTTAAAGCTCAATTCGATTTTCTTTATGGTCTTCCTGCTATCAAACTAAAGTGGACGTCTTCATCAGATAAGCGCGTCATCTATCATATCTATGAGATAAAAGATGGAGAGCGAGAGCAAATTGCAGAAGTGGAAGGAAGCGGAGAGTATACACGAAATTCTATTTCTTTCTTTGGCTCCGTTTCATATGAGGTTGTTCCATATAACCCGCTGACAGAGCAAGAAGGTGAAGCCTCTAATCAAGCTTCAGTTAGTTTGTTTGAGAGGTTTATAAACGGTGAAGATAAGAAAGAAGAGAAGAAACCAAAAGAGAAAGAAAAACAGAAGACTGAGTGACGAAATTCACTTTATTGCGAAAGGAATTGTGTTAAAGTATACGATGTAAACGGCTTCAAAGTAGGACGATTTTATGACTTTTTCCTTCAAAATCTGTACACTAAAGCTAACGATCGCTATAGTATGTAAGGATGTATAAATGAACGTTCTGGAATTAGAAAGGTGGACAAGCATGAATAAAGCATCATTTAATGATCAGTTTCTTCGGGCATGCCGGGGGGAAGAGACGGATCACACCCCTGTGTGGTACATGAGACAAGCCGGACGATATCAGGCTGAGTATAGAAAAATAAGAGAGAAATATTCATTTCACGAGATGAATTTAAATCCTGAAGTAGCAGCGGAAGTAACGAGATTTGCTGTTGAGCAACTTGGTGTTGATTCGGCGATATTATTTGCTGATATCATGACGCCACTTCCATCGATTGGCATAGACGTTGAAATTAAATCTGGGATCGGTCCTGTTATTGATAATCCTATTAAAACGAGATCTGATATTGATCGACTTGGTGAACTTGATCCATTGAAGGATATTCCGTATGTGATGGAAACCATTAAAATGCTTCGCGAACAACTATCCGTGCCTCTAATAGGGTTTAGTGGCGCACCGTTTACTGTAGCGAGCTATATGATTGAAGGCGGCCCTTCTAAGAATTATTATAAAACCAAGGCTTTCATGTATTCAGACCCTGATGGATGGCAGCGATTAATGAATAAGCTAGGGGATATGACAATTGCTTATCTCACTGCACAAGTACAAGCTGGTGCTCAGGCTGTCCAACTCTTTGATTCATGGGTAGGTGCACTTAATGAAGCGGATTATCGAACTTACATTGCGCCAGTGATGAACAGAATTTTCTCACGTCTTAAAGAATTGAATGTGCCACTTCTCATGTTTGGAGTAGGCGCTAGTCATCTTATTCAGGAGTGGAACAAGCTTCCTGTTGATGTGATCGGAATTGATTGGAGAATTTCAATTAAGAAGGCGAGAGAAATAGAAGGCATTACAAAGCCACTAATGGGAAATCTCGAGCCAGCGCTTCTTCTTGCTCCTTGGGAAGTTATTGAGCAAAGAACAAAAGAAATTCTTGATCAAGGTATGGAAACACCTGGATTTATCTTTAATCTTGGACATGGTGTCTTTCCACAAGTTCAAGTGGAAACATTGCAACGTCTCACTCAATTTGTACATGAGTACACACGAAAGAAATAGTTAACAAGAATGGGGGAGGTATGGGATGAAGCGAACCATTGGCCTACTTGTTATGGCTTACGGGACACCGCGAAGTGAAGCGGAAATTGAACCATACTATACACACATTCGGCGGGGGAAACGACCTACAGAAGAAATGTTGCAGGATTTAATTGAACGCTATGAAGCCATAGGAGGTATCTCTCCCCTATCCGATATTACAAAAGAACAGGCACAGAAATTAGAAGATCGTATGAATAAGCAGTTTGGCGATCAAGTGACCTTTAAAAGCTATTTAGGGTTAAAACATATTGAACCATTCATAGAAGACGCCGTTCGCGATATGCAGAAGGATGGAATTGAGGAAGCCGTTAGCATCGTCCTCGCCCCACATTATTCAACCTTCAGTGTCAAAACGTATAATGAACGAGCAAAAACAGAAGCAAATAAACTAGGCTATCCTGAAATTTATGCCATTGACCAGTGGTACAATGAATCGAAGTTCATTCAATATTGGGTAAATCAGCTTCAGTCCTATTTAAGCCAAATAAGCGAGCAAGAGAAAAAGAAAACGATCGTTATTTTTTCTGCGCATAGCTTACCTGAAAGAATTCTAAAAGAAGGCGATCCTTACCCAGCTCAGCTTGAGGAAACAGCGCGACACATAGCGAAGAGAGCTGGTATTGAGCACTACGCAGTAGGATGGCAGAGCGAAGGAAATACGCCTGATCCATGGATTGGACCGGATATTCAAGATCTAACTCGGGATCTATTTGAACAGGAAGGATATACAGGTTTTATTTATTGTCCTGTTGGCTTTGTCGCAGATCACCTTGAAGTCTTATATGATAACGACTATGAATGTCGCCAAATGACAGATGAATTGGGTGCAGCTTACCATCGCCCACAGATGCCGAACGCGACAGACGAGTTTATTGACATTTTAGCAACTGTTGTAACGAATGAATTAATTAAAAAGAAGATGATAAGTGATGAATAAGGAAACAAAAAGAATTGTCATAATTGGAGGCGGGATTACTGGATTAACAGCCGCCTATTACCTTCAAAAAGAGAAGCGGAATGCTCAACTACCTTATGAGATAACGTTACTAGAAGGAACCGATCGTCTTGGTGGTAAGATTCAGACAGATACAACAAATGGTTTTGTTATTGAACGAGGTCCTGACTCTTTTCTTGCGAGAAAAGAAAGCGCCGCACGTCTAGTGAAGGAAGTAGGGATGGAAGATCAGCTAGTTCCGAATTCGACTGGCCAAGCTTTTGTATTAAATAACGATCAGCTTTATCCGATACCGGGTGGAGCCGTGATGGGAATCCCAACTGAGCTATCGCCATTTATCTCAACTAAATTATTTAGTCTAAAAGGAAAATCGAGAGCAGCAGGAGATTTAATTCTTCCAAGAACGGATAATGGAAACGCCGATCAATCGCTAGGACTCTTTTTTCGGAGACGACTTGGAAATGAAGTAGTGGAGAATTTGATTGAACCGCTATTGTCAGGCATCTATGCAGGTGATATCGATAAATTAAGCCTGATGTCAACCTTCCCCCAATTTTCAGAAGTAGAAAAGAAATACCGGAGCTTAATTTTAGGTATGAAAAAGACTACGCCACCTTCTAGAAGAAGCTCTGGGAAGAAAAAGCCGGCTTTTTTAACGGTTAAATCAGGATTACAGTCTTTTGTAAGGAGCATTGAAGAACAGCTAACAGATGTTCACATTCGAAAGAGTGTTAAGGTGGATCAAATAAAGAGAAACCAGGACTCCTCCTATACACTTATGACGACAAGTGGGGAAGAATTAAAGGCTGATTCGGTGGTCATCACCACGCCACATCAACAGGTTTTTCATATGTTGAGAGATCATGAAGAAGTAGCTCCTCTCGAGGAAATGCCTTCTACAACTGTTGCAACTGTGGCCATGGCTTTTCCAGAGGAAGCGATTAAGAAGGCAATGGACGGTACAGGATTCGTTGTCTCTCGAAATGCTGACTACACGATAACTGCCTGTACTTGGACGCACCGTAAATGGGAACACGCGGCACCGAAAGGAAAAGTTCTTCTTCGTTGCTATGTAGGAAGGGCCGGAAAAGAAGAGATCGTGGATAAAAGTGATGAAGAAATTGTACAGACGGTTTTAAACGATCTGAATCAAATTATGGAAATTGAAGGACATCCTGAATTTTATCGTATCACCAGGTGGAGACAGTCTATGCCTCAATATGAGGTTGGCCACCGTGAGCGCATTAATCATGTGATGTCAGGTATTGAACAGAAGATGCCTGGTGTATTCCTGGCAGGTGCATCTTATAAAGGAGTTGGGCTCCCAGATTGCATCGATCAGGGTGAGGAAGCTGTGAAATTAGTACGAAATTTTCTGAAATAAAGATGAAGGGCACGCCGGGTAGGGGTGTCCTTTCGTATGCCATCTTTTAATGTTAAATGGTTTCCTTACACTTCTGGAATGATTATCTAATTTTGTTAGTGTAGAGGTGGGTCTAGTGGTAGAATGTAAATGGCAACAATTAGTATCAAAGGAGAAATAATGATGTTAGAGATGGCAAGACCTTTACTTGTGAATATTGCAATGCTCTTCTCCGTGTTATTTATTTGGAATATGGTCATGCCATTTACGAGAGCAAGCTCAATTAATTTAAAAGAAAAGTTCATATACGGAGTGATCAGCTCGTTGATGGCTCTGCTTTGCATGCTTTTTCCCTTAGAGAAATTTGGTGATACCGTTTTTGATTTAAGGGTTGTGCCTCTCATCTTAGTCACACTTTATGGGGGGAAGCTACCTGGCTTTCTATGTACATTAACCATAACGATAGGTCGATTAGGGATGGGCGGCGAAAATGCTTGGGTAGGTGTATTGATCGCTATTGTTGGATTTATCATCGCCATCGGTTTTGGCCCCTCTTTTCGTAAGTCCATTCGAAAATGGAAGGGGATTCTCTTTACAGGCGGGATCTTTGTCGTTTCCTATATCGCCATTATCCTTGTCTTTTTAGATCCGTTACAACCTTATTTCTATCCTATCTATTTTGCAGCGTTCATGATTGCCTATTTTATTATTTTTTACTTAACAGAGCGCTTAGTTATGATAAATCTTCAGCTTCAAGAAACGGTCTATTTAGAAAAATTATCTGTAGCCGGGAAAATGGCGGCTGCCATTGCGCATGAGATTCGGAACCCTTTAACAACGGTTAAAGGTCTTCTACAGTTTATTTCAAGTGAGACGGAAGATGTGAAAGTGAAAAATTATGCCCCACTTATGCTTGAAGAGATTGAACGAACAAATAAAATCATAACGGATTACTTGATGCTCATAAAACCTACTAAAAGTGACTATGACCAAGTTGATTTAAACAAGGTTGTGAAAGATACAACGGCTCTAACCGAAGTATTGGCCTCTTATTATGATGTGAAAATTCAATATGAAGAAAAAGGCGACTTTCAAATATGGGGGAATTCACAAGAACTAAAACAATGCTTGATCAATTTAATTAAGAATGCGATTGAATCGATAGAAGGAGAAGGGCTGATTCTAGTAACTTTGCAAAATGGAACGAAAAAAGGTACGGTAGATATCGTAATTCGTGACAATGGTGCAGGAATGAGTGAAGAGCAACTCGAGAAGATTGGTCTACCATTTTACACAACAAAGTCAAAAGGTACTGGCCTTGGTACCATGATTACGAATCGTTTGATACGGAACGTGGGGGGACGCATCCACTATACCAGTACTCAGGGGATTGGAACGATGGTTACCGTTACATTACCAATTACAAAAAAAGAGGGGGAGTAAGATGACTTTCGATCGAAGAAAAAGCATACTTGAAGCTGCTGAAAAGTCATTTTCTATGTTTGGTTACAAAGCGACAACGATGGATCAGGTCGCTAAAATTGCGAACGTTGGAAAGGGAACAATCTATAATTTTTTCAAAAACAAAGAGGAGCTTTTCAATGAAATTGTACGGGGAATGGTCGTTGAGCTGAAAGAACTCGCTCAAGATTCCATTCATAGAGAGGATACGTTTTTTGAAAACCTGCATCGTGCGCTATACAGTGTATTAGAACACCGGCGGGAGCACCAGTTGGCTATAAAGCTATCGCAAGAGGTACGAGAGATTGGTACTCCAGCAGCAATGGATGCATTGAATCTTGTAGAAAAGGCGATTCTTTCCTTTCTTGAGCACGAGATTGAAAGGGGTATTGTAGACGGAGAAGTAAAAAAGTGTGATCCATCTCTTGCGGCTTTTCTTATGTTTAAAATGTACATTGCCCTTATTTTTGATTGGGAAAAAACACAACCATCCTTTAGTAAAGAAGAAATAGCCAATCACCTTGAATTTTATATGATGAGTGGGATCAAGAAAAATTAGCAGTAGTGAAAATAAAGTAAGCTGCTGCTATTGCCATTCTAAAAAAAGGATGATATATTACTTCTTGTAGCAAAAAAATGACCATATTTAAAAACTGGTCACCACCGCATTCGTCTTTTTATATATAAAGAAGTCTCTTTTTTTTGGCGTTAAATGACCAAATGAGAAAGTTGGTCAATAAGACAGGAGGGAAAACATGAAAAAGTCAACAAAGCAATTTCGATCCGAATGGACGTCATTGCTTAAGAATAAAAAAATCTTAATACCCGTGATTGCCGTGTTATTTATACCAGTATTGTACAGTGGCATGTTTTTATGGGCATTTTGGGATCCATATGAAAATTTGGACCAGATTCCAGTAGCAGTCGTTAATAGTGATAGTGGTGCGGATTTTGAAGGAGAGCATCTTGAAATCGGAAATGAGCTTGTCAAGAAGTTGAAGGATGAGCCTGAATTCAAGTGGGATTTTGTCGATGAAGAAGAGGCAAATAAAGGTCTTGAAGATCAAACCTATTATATGAAAATTCAAATTCCAGAAGATTTTTCTGAGAAATCAACGACTGTTCTAGATGAACATCCTGATAAATTAAATTTAGAATATGTGCCCAATGAAAGCTTTAACTTTTTAGCAGGGCAAATAGGCGGTACAGCTGTTAGTGAAATCAAATCTCAAATTGCTGAGAACATCACCGAGAATTATAGTGAGCTTGTTTTTGATAAGTTTAGTGAAATAGCTGATGGTTTATCAGAAGCATCAGATGGTGCTGGCGAACTGGCTGATGGATCATCTGAGCTAAAAGATGGCACAAAGCAGTTAAAAGATAACTTAGCAACTCTTAATAATGGATCGATTGAGTTAACAAATGGCCTTAGTAGTGCAGAAAACGGATCAGTTGATTTGGCGAATGGCATTAGCAAGGCAAATCAAGGTACAACGGATTTACTAAACGGTTTAAAAGAAAAACAACCAGAAGTTAGTCAGCTAGCTGATGGAGCCTCAAAAGTAAGTAACGGGCTTGGAGAACTTAATGGTAAAATGGGCGAATTTAAAGACGGACAAGAGCAACTGCTTGCAGGTGTTCAAGAAAGTCGCGCTGGAACGAAGCAGTTAATGGCTGGATTAAATCAATCTGTTGCAGCATTAGAAAATAGTTCATTACCAGAAGTTGATACAGAAGGGTTAAAACAGTCACTGACCAGTGGAGTGACGAATGCATCTGCCGTTCCGAAGGAACTGCAAGGTGTGATCGAATCCATCCAAGCAAGTGATCAATATACAGATGAGCAAAAGCAGGCGTTAATTGGTCAACTTCAGCCGATTGCTGAAAAATCTGGTACAGCTGCAAAGTCAGTTGGGGAAGTGGCAACGACATTTGCTAACACTTCAGATAAACTTTCAGGTGCTTCTTCTAAACTAAATGCTTTACTAGAAGGACAGAGACAGCTTGCTCAAGGAGCGAGTGCTCTTTATGAAGGACAAGGAAAACTTGAAGCTGGACTCGGAGATCTCGGGGAAGGCATTAATCAAGCGGAGGCTGGAATTGCTCAGCTTCATGATGGCGCATCCCAGGTTGCAGATGGTAACACCACTGTAGCATCTGGTTGGAGCAGCTTAATTGATAATGTTGGAACACTTAACTCTGGTATGAATGAACTATCTAGTGGTTCTCAAGAGCTTGCGAGCGGGCTATCAGAGTTAGAAGGTGGATCGTCTGAATTATCCTCTGGTGCAGGAAAGTTAGCTGATGGCTCTAAAGATCTTGACAGCGGGGCTCAAAAATTAACTGATGGTACATCGGAGCTTCATGATAAACTTGGCGAAGCGGCTGAAGAAACATCGAATACTAATGCTGATGATGAGACATATAGTATGTTTGCTGATCCAGTTAATGTAGATACAGAGGCTGTCTCTGGGGTACCAAACTATGGAACCGGATTTGCACCATATTTCCTTTCCCTTGGTCTGTTTGTAGGGGCACTCCTCATGTCTATTGTGTTCCCACTTCGTGATCCAGCAGGAACGCCAAGAACGGCAATTGGTTGGTTTATGAGTAAATACGGTATTTTATTAGTAGTTGGCGTTATTCAAGCGCTTGTCTCTGACGCTGTTCTTTTATATGCATTGCAGATTGAAGTACAGAGTGTACCGTTATTCTTACTCTTCTCTATCGTCTCAAGTCTTGCTTATATGACATTAATTCAGTTCTTTGTGACGACATTAGGAGACCCAGGACGATTTGTAGCGATCATTATCCTGATCTTACAATTAACTACAAGTGCTGGTACGTTCCCACTTGAGTTAATTCCTGAAGGATTACAAGTGTTTAACACTTGGTTGCCAATGACGTACACTGTTTCAGGACTGAAAGCTGTTATTTCCAGCGGGGATTTTGCTTTCATGTGGCAAAACGTCTACGTATTATTAGGATTTATTGCAATCTTTGCTATTGGTACAATCACTTTCTTCTTTGTCGAATTGAAGAAACGTAAGAAGCATGGGTTGGAACCTGCGATGAACGAATAAGGAATCTATATCTATGAGGCTAGTTTAATCAATCGATTAAACTAGCCTCTTTTCTTTTGATAATTGGTTGGAAAAACGATACAGTATTAGTAAGAAAGTTGCGTTAATGTGTGATAATGAGTTTACGTCTAGGAAAGAAACGGGTAAATAGATAAAGTTATGGATTTATAGGGAGGCAGGAGAAGCGATAGAATGATTACTTTCGAGCATGTTAGCAAAAAATTTGCTGATGGTACTGAGGCATTGAAAGATATTAATTTACATATTGAACAAGGCGAGTTATTAACGTTAATTGGCCCGAGTGGATGTGGAAAAACGACCACAATGAAAATGATCAACCGATTAATCGAACCGAGCGGAGGTCAGATTTACATTGATGGAAAACCAATCTCTGACCAAGATCCAGTTGAGTTAAGAAGGAGCATTGGATACGTCATACAGCAAATTGGTCTTTTGCCACATATGACCATTGCAGAAAATATAGCCCTCATTCCTAAATTAAAAAAATGGGACAAAAGCAAAATAGATAAACGTGTGGATGAAATGCTAAACCTTGTTGGTCTTGATCCGTCCGTATTTCGATCTCGTTATCCACTTGAGTTAAGTGGAGGCCAGCAGCAGAGGGTTGGCGTCATTCGTGCGCTAGCTGCAGAACCTCCCATTATTTTAATGGATGAGCCTTTCAGTGCACTCGATCCAATTAGTCGTGAACAGCTTCAAGATGAGCTGGTGAAATTACAAAAAGAAATCCAAAAAACGATTGTTTTTGTCACCCATGATATGGATGAAGCGATGAAGATTGCCGACCGGATTGCAATCATGAAAGACGGTGAAATTCTTCAGCTCGATACACCTGATCGTTTGTTACGACACCCAAAGAATGAGTTTGTTCGCAATTTCATCGGTGATGAAAGGATGGCTAAGGGACAAGCTCCTACTGCAGTTGATTTAATGATTCAGAAAGTAGCGACTGTTAAAGAGAGCAGAGGACTAGCCGAAGCCTTTCGACTCATGAAATCAGAACGTGTGGATAGTCTCGTCGTCACTGGAGCGGAACAGGAATATCAAGGTGTCGTGACGTTAGAGCATGTTCAAAAGCATTATGAAAGTGATACAAAGCGAATTGCAGATGTTATTGAATGGATTGAACCTATTCAGAGAAACACGCTTTATCCTGAAATCGCAAAACGATTTGCTGAAAAGCAGCCAATTAGTATTCCGGTAGTAGAAGGAGAAAAGCTGACTGGACTAGTGACAAGAAGTAGTATGATGCGCGGATTAGCGGGTCTAGAGCAACTCGGTTATAAGGAGGAGGAACCTCTGAATGAAGGATGAAAACTTTTTTACTTTATTTATAGAAACCATGCAAAATCGTTGGGATGATATTTTTGTTGCGTTACAGGAACACCTTTTCCTATCCTTTATATCGATTGTGATTGCCATCTTAATCTCAGTTCCACTTGGTATCTTTATTTCCAGACGCAAGAAGTTAGCTGAGCCGTTTATTGCTGTCGCTGCTATTTTTCAAACGGTTCCAAGTCTTGCGTTGTTTGGTTTCCTCATTCCGTTTCTTGGCATCGGAAATATTACAGCTATCATTGCCTTAACGGTGTATGCCCTTCTTCCGATTTTAAGGAATACTTACACTGGTATCACATCCGTTGACCAATCTTCTATAGAAGCTGGGAGAGGGATGGGGATGACAAATATGCAAATTTTAATGAAGATTGAAGTTCCTCTTTCGCTCCCGGTTATTATGGCTGGCGTTCGTACGGCAACAGTATTGACGATTGGAGTAGCAACACTTGCAACGTTTGTCGGTGCTGGAGGACTCGGAGATATCATTTATCGAGGGCTCACGTCGAATAAAGATGAGCTTGTGCTAGCTGGCGCTTTGCCTGCAACCGTTCTTGCTCTTGGATTTGATTTAATTCTGAAGTTATTAGAAAATGCAGCAACTCCTAAAGGAGTTAAAGCAAAAAAATAAAGGGAGAGATTTGATTGAAGAGATTGACCGTGCTATTGCTAGGCGTTGTGATGGTTCTTGCTGCATGTGGTGGAGATAGCGGAAGTGAAGAGAGTGATCCTATCGTTATTTCTGGGAAGCCGTGGACAGAGCAATACATTTTACCTCATCTACTTGCGGAATACATAAAAGCGAATAGTGATTATGAAGTGGAAGTAGATGCCGGTGTTGGTGAAGTGAATATTCTCCAACAGGCGATGATCGATGGTGATATTGATATGTATGTTGAATATACAGGTACTGGTCTTGAAGCGGTTCTAAAAGAGAGTGCTGAATCAGATGAATCGGCAGATGAAATTTTTGAACGAGTGAAAAAAGGCTATAAAGATGAATATAACCTTGTTTGGCTTGAGCCTCTTGGTTTTGAAAATGGTTATACCCTTGCGATGACTCAGGAAACGAACGAAGAGGTGAATGCTGAAACATTTTCAGACATCATCCCAGCTTCAGATGATATGGTGTTTGGTGGACCGCACACATTCTATGAACGAGAAGATGGATACGATGCTTTAGTAGAAGCTTATGGCTTTAATTTTAAAGATGAAGTAAGTCTAGATCCGAATATTATGTATGACGCTCTTAATGAGGGAGAAGTCGATGTGATTCCTGCCTTTACCACGGATGGACGAATTGCTCGGTTTGATCTCGCGACAACAAAAGATGATAAGCAGTTTTTCCCACCTTATTACGCTGCGCCAATTGTGAGACAGGAAGTCCTTGATTCACATCCTGACCTTGAGAAGGTAGTCAATGAATTTGCGGGTAGCATCTCAGAAGAAGAAATGTCTGAGATGAATGCAAAAGTGGATATGGATGGAGACGAACCTGAAGATGTAGCGGTTGAATTTCTAAAAGAAAAAGGTTTAATCGATTAAAATAGAAAAGCCGCGCTGACAAAAGTCAGCGCGGCTTTTTACTATTTATTCAGCTGGTTTTAAATCTTCAATAGAATCAGCTTCAACATATGATGGAACAACGAGTCCTGTTTTCGCACCTTCAAGGTTTGGTCCAAGACGGTCCATGTTGTCACCGTATTCTTCTAATAAATCGGCATGAGTGATTGGTAGCCATCCAGCAACCATTGCATCTGCATCGCCTTCAGATACGGCAATAAACATTGAAGCAGCATCAAGCTGAGTTAACTCTACTTTATAACCCATGCTTTCAAGTACTTTCGCGACAACGTTTGTACTTGCGATTTCAGAATCCCATGCAACATAAGCAAGCGAGATTTCTTCGCCGTCTACTTCATCAGCGCCGTTTGTCCATTCTTCAACCATATCTGTATGTTCGTTTACCCAGTTTTGAGCAGCTTCTTCAGGCTTAGCGCCTTCTTGAATTTCCACCATGACGTCGCCCATATCTTCAGGCGCCCAGCTGAACTGATCAAGAATAGTATAAGCAGAAGGCTGATCTTCTTTTAATCCTTTACGTGCAAATGTTTCAATGTTTTCTTCTTCGCCATAAAGTCCTTTTGGATCTTCAAGATATTTAAGATCATATTTTGCGAACATCCAATGTGGCGTCCAGCCAGTTACGATGATTGGTTCTTCATCTTCAATCGCTTTTCCAAGTTCTGCCGCCATCGCTGCAGAAGAAGATTCGATTAATTCCCAACCTTTAAGACTATCGTACTCATCTAGTGCAGAAGTTGTTGCTTTCATAATTCCAGCACCAGGTTCAATTCCGACAATTTCATAATCAACTGCTTCTCCAACGTTTGCTCCACCTTCGCTAGAGCCTTCACTACTATCTCCGCCATTGTTTCCGCCGCAAGCAGCAAGAATCAATGTAAGTGATAAAAATAATGCTAGTCCTGTTAACCCTTTTTTAAAGTTAAACATGTAATTCCCCCTTAGTTTTTTGTTTTACCTATATTTTGAGAAATCCGGTCGAGCATAATCGCTAGAATAACGATCGCAAGACCAGCTTCAAAACCAATACCAACTTTAATTTGTGTTACAGCACGATAAACATCTGCCCCAAGGCCAGGTGCACCTACTAGAGATGCAATAACAACCATTGAAAGGGAAAGCATGATGCTTTGGTTAATTCCCGCCATAATCGTAGGTGTTGCAAGCGGTAGCTGTACTTTAATTAATTTCTGTTTCGTAGTAGAACCAAATGCATTTGAGGCTTCAATTAAGTCTTCAGGTACTTGACGAATCCCAAGATTTGTTAAGCGGATCGTTGGCGGCATCGCAAAGATAACAGATGCGATGATACCTGGTACCATCCCAATTCCAAAGAACAAAATGGCTGGAATGAGATAAACGAATGCAGGCATTGTCTGCATGAAATCAAGAACAGGTGTAATTATGCCTCTTACACGGTCACTCTGTGATGCCCATATTCCAAGTGGAACCCCAAGAATAATGGAGATAATCACCGAAGTTAACACGAGCGCGAGTGTCTCAATTGTTGGATCCCAATAACCTAAATTATCGATTAACAACAGGCCAAGTAACGTGAAGATGGCAACGGGCCAGCGGCTTGACCACCAGGCCAAAATCGTAAAGATTGCAATCAGCACAAGAGCTGGAGGGAAGGCTAATATCGAAACAATCCCCTCAACAAACCAATCAATACCTGATGTAATCCCATCAAAAACGGGTTCTAGATTATCAGTAAGCATATCAACAAAGCTGTCTACCCAATCAGCTAGCGGGATTTTAGGAAATAGCTGCATTTAGCTCACCTCTCCTTTCGCTGATTCTGTTTCATTGCCGGCAAGAGCTCCAATAACCGCACCACGTACAATAATGCCTTTAAACTTATTGTTTTCATCAATGACTGGTAATGGAAGAGAAGAGCTTGCCATTTTCACAAACATATCTGTTAACAATGTTTCTGGTGCGACAGTTGGAAGATCCGTAATGAGAATATCTGCAATTTCTTTTTTTGCTTCTATTGCTTTTGCTGCATCATCGGCTGTAATGGCACCAATTAATTTTTGCTTTTTATCTACGATGTACAAGCTAGAAAGCTTTTGTTCTCGCATAAGTTGAAGTGCTACACGTGGGCCACGATCAGCTCTTAGCGTTTCAGCTCGCTTCATAACATGAGAAGCTGTTAATACTTTTGAAAGATCGACATCTTCTACAAATCGTTCAACGTAGTCATTAGCCGGGTTCGTCATAATTTCTTCTGGCGTTCCAATTTGAACAATAGAACCGTCCTTCATTAATGCGATCCGATCACCGATACGAAGTGCTTCATCAAGGTCATGTGTAATAAAAACAATCGTTTTCTCCATAGACTCTTGAAGTTCAAGAAGTTCATCTTGCATGTCTTTACGAATAAGTGGATCAAGTGCACTAAATGCTTCGTCCATTAAAAGAACATCGGGATCATTTGCAAGAGCGCGAGCAAGACCAACACGCTGCTGCATACCCCCACTTAGTTCTGAAGGGTAGCTCTTTTCATACCCTTTCAATCCTACTAGTTCAAGTGATTCCTGCGCTTTAACGGAACGTTTCTCCTTACTTATGTTTTGCACTTCAAGCCCGTACTCTGTATTTTCAAGTACTGTTTTATGAGGGAAAAGCGCGAAACGTTGGAATACCATACTAAGCTTCTTCCGTCTAACATCACGAAGCTGTTCAGGCTTCATCCTGACGATATCTTCATCATCAATGAGAACCTGTCCTGAAGTAGGTTCAATTAATCGATTGAGAAGCCGAACAAGTGTAGATTTACCACTACCTGATAGCCCCATGATGACAAAGATTTCACCGGGATATACGTCGAAACTAGCGCGGTTAACACCAACTGTATTTCCGGTTTCTTTTAGGATTTCACTTTTTGATTTGCCCTGATCTAAAAGCTTTGTAGCTTGTTTGGGCGATTTGCCAAATATTTTGGATACATCTTTTACTGTAATTTTGGCTTTCTCCATAGTTTCACCTCTGCCTTTATTTCAAATAGTAAGCGGCTAAAATTACAAAAATCACTGAAATATGTCGAAATTTACGATAATCAGTCATTTACTAGTCTTTTTTTACCGACCTATTAAGTATAGGATGTAGGTACATCATCCTACAAATGGCGTGAGAGCTCAAAATCAGGTAATTCAGTACATACAGAAAAAACTGTACAAACTAAACGGGCATATGCTTAAGTATCGTCTAAGATGCTAGGGTATGCTACTACGTTCACTAGTAAACTTTACAATTTTAAAGGTTAACACTAAACTATGAAATGACAAACGATTGGAAAAGTAGGTGCATAGTTTGCAAGATAAACGAGTAGAGAATGCAAGAGAACGAGTGATTGAATCAATTTCAAAAAATATGGATATTTACAGTGTAACTCCTTCTGTGGGGCGTTTGTATGGAGCAATGTTCTTTGAAAAAGGTCCGATGACGCTTGATGAAATGAAGGATAAGCTTCAAATGAGTAAGACAAGTATGTCGACCGGAGTGAGAACATTAATCGACTTAAATATGGTGGAGAAAGTATGGCGTAAGGGAGAACGTAAAGATCTTTACGAAGTGAAGTCAGACTGGTATCAAACATTTACAGATTTCTTTTGTATTCATTGGCGAAAAGGAATTGAAATGAATCGAGATGCATGTAAAGACTCGATTGCCGAGCTAATGGAAGTGTTGGATGAAGATATTTCGGAAGAGGAAAAAATGCTGGCTGAAGCCGATTTAGATAAAATGTCTTACGCTCTTGGATATTATGAATGGTTGAATAAGGTGGTAGACTTATTTGAATCGCGGAGAATATTTGAGGTCATTGATCAGGAAGATGAGCTGAGGTAAATGTAAGCGTAGTCGTTGGGAAGATTAATCACAAATCTTTCACAAAACAACAAACGTGCAGGAGGCTCCTGCACGTTTTTGCTATAGAATTTTACTTAAGAAAGCCTGAGTGCGCTCGTTTTGAGGATTAGAGAACAATTCATTAGGCACATTTTCTTCTACAATATAGCCGCCATCCATAAAGATGACGCGGTCACCTACTTCACGCGCAAACCCCATTTCATGAGTAACAACGACCATTGTCATTCCTTCTTTTGCAAGGTCTTTCATGACTTCTAACACTTCGCCGATCATTTCAGGGTCAAGTGCGGAAGTTGGCTCATCGAAGAGCATGACGCTAGGTTCCATCGCAAGAGCTCTAGCAATTGCAACACGCTGCTTTTGTCCTCCGGAAAGTTCACCCGGATAATTATTGGCCTTATCTTCAAGCCCAACCTTAGCAAGAAGTTCCTTTGCTTTCTTAGCAGAATTTTGTTTGTTTTCCCCTTTTACTTTAATTGGGGCAAGGGTGACGTTCTCAAGAACTGTTTTATGTGGAAAGAGGTTAAAATGCTGAAACACCATTCCGACGTCTTGACGGACCTTGTTAATATTTGTTTTAGGGTCCGCAATATTATGGCCGTTCACGATTACGCTACCACCAGTTATTTCCTCTAATTTATTTAAACAGCGAAGAAAGGTACTTTTTCCTGAACCAGATGGACCAACTACGCAGACAACCTCTTTTTCTTTCACATCCGTATTAATGCTTTTCAGTACTTCTAAATCCCCGAACGATTTTTTTAGATCTTTCACCTGGATGATGCTCATTGTTGTAACTATCTCCTCTCGTTCTACTTTAATAAAACCCATTATATCAATCCTTTGCTCAATTAGAAAAGAAGTTACCCTTAAAGAAAGAGAAAGCGTTTCATTTCTAGTAGTTGTACTCTTTCTGACATTCTTCTATAATACTTAGTGAAAACGTTTGCGCAAAAATGATGTACTGTATAAAGGAGGAGACACTATGGCTCAACAGTGGTGGAAGGAAAGCGTTGTTTATCAAATTTATCCTAGAAGTTTTCATGACAGCAACGGGGATGGCATTGGGGATATTAAAGGAATTACAGAAAAGCTTGAATATCTAGATGAATTAGGCATAGATGTAGTGTGGTTATCACCGGTTTACAAGTCACCGAATGATGACAATGGCTATGATATTAGTGATTATCGAAATATTATGGAAGAATTCGGAACCATGGAAGACTGGGAAGAGATGTTAGAAGGAATGCATAAACGAGGGATACGTCTCGTGATGGACCTAGTCGTTAACCATTCTTCTGATGAGCACGCGTGGTTTACGGAGGCGAGAAAATCAAAAGATAATCCATATCGAGATTACTATATCTGGCGAGAAGGAAAAGATGGACAGCCTCCAAATAATTGGGGATCTTTTTTTGGTGGCTCTGCATGGGAGTATGATGAAGCAAGTCAAGAATATTTTCTCCATTTATTTTCTAAAAAACAGCCTGATCTAAACTGGGAAAACGAAAACCTAAGAGAAGAAGTGTATGATCTGATGAAATTCTGGCTCGATAAAGGGGTAGATGGATTCAGAATGGATGTGATTAATTTAATTTCAAAAACGCCTGGTTTACCTAATGCCGAAGTAACGTCAGATTCACCTTATCAGTGGGGAGGGGAGTACTTCGTTAATGGACCTAAATTCGTTGACTATATGACCGAAATGAATGAAAAAGTCTTGAATAAATATGATGCAATGACCGTTGGAGAAATGCCAATGGCAACGCCTGAAAATGGGAAAAACTACACGAACGAAGAAAGTGGCATTGTAAATATGCTATTTCAATTTGAACATATGGATGTAACGAGTGGGCCAGGAGGTAAATGGGATCAGCAGTCATGGAAGCTAAGGGATTTAAAAAAGATTATTTCAAAGTGGCAAACTGAGCTGCACGGAACTGGATGGAATAGTTTGTACATGGAAAACCATGATCAGCCTCGTTCCGTTTCTGTATTTGGTGATGATCAAGAATATCGCGTAGAGTCAGCTAAGATGCTCGCTGCATGGCTTCATTTTCTGCAGGGAACACCGTATATTTACCAAGGACAAGAGCTCGGGATGACGAATGTCTATTTTGATTCAATTGAAGATTACGAGGATATTGAAACGCTTAATATGTACAACGAAGAAGTCATAGAAAAAGGAAACAATTCAGAGAAAGTGCTTGAGGCGATTCATAAAAAGGGTCGGGACAATGCACGGACGCCTATGCAGTGGACTGATGAGAGGAACGCGGGATTTACTACAGGTACTCCGTGGTTAAAAGTGAATGGGAACTATCACGAGATTAATGCGAGAAAGGCGCTAAGTGACGAAGATTCTATTTTTTACTTTTATAAAAACTTAATTCGTCTAC
This sequence comes from Bacillus sp. RAR_GA_16, assembly GCF_020165985.1. Lineage (GTDB taxonomy): Bacteria > Bacillota > Bacilli > Bacillales > Guptibacillaceae > Guptibacillus. The sequence goes on along the minus strand of NZ_JAIUKZ010000015.1, from coordinate 358,501 downwards.
GTAAAGAGCTTCCGGTAATGATTCATGGAGATTATCAATTGCTTTTAGAGGAAGATGAGAACTTATATGTTTATACACGAAGTTATCGTGGCACAACGTTACTTGTTGCGGCTAATTTCTCAAAAGAAACGTGTGAGATGAAGCTGCCAGAAGCATTAAACGGAGGAAAACCAATCGTTCATAACTATCACGACGTGGCGGAATCAGTTGCATAATGAGTCAACCATGCGCCCATACGAAGTGAAAGTGTATATGCTGGAAGTTTAAACGCGGGCAAAGCCTGCGTTTTCTTTCATTTAGAAGTTTTGCTGGATTGAATTCTTTATTTCGAGGGAAGATAATTTTGAGAAAAAGAATTTACTTGAAAAGTGATCGGTATCCTTTTTCTTTTTGTGTCAGTCATGTATAATAACAAATGTACATTTGTTCATGAGTAGTTTTACTAAATTTCAATATAAAAAAAGGAGTGTATACATATGACAACGACTCAAATGGATTCACTTGCTGTAAATACGATTCGTACGCTAGCAATCGATGCAGTTGAAAAAGCAAACTCTGGTCACCCAGGAATGCCGATGGGTGCTGCACCAATGGCTTACACGCTATGGAGTCAGTTCATGAATCACAATCCATCTAACCCGGATTGGTTTAACCGCGACCGTTTTGTTCTTTCAGCTGGTCATGGTTCAGCTCTTCTATATAGCATGCTTCACTTGTTTGGTTATGACGTTACAATGGAAGATTTAAAATCATTCCGTCAGTGGGGAAGCAATACTCCAGGACACCCAGAATTTGGTGAAACACCAGGAGTAGACGCAACAACTGGACCACTTGGCCAGGGACTAGCGATGGCAACTGGTATGGCGATGGCTGAACGTCATTTAGCAGCAACATATAATCGTGATAACTTTAATGTGATTGATCACTATACGTACAGCATTTGTGGTGATGGTGATTTAATGGAAGGCGTATCTTCAGAATCAGCTTCTTTAGCTGCTCACTTGAAGCTTGGCCGCCTTATTGTCATGTATGATTCAAATGACATCTCTCTTGACGGTGATCTTGATCAGTCCTTCTCAGAAAACGTTCAACAGCGTTATGAAGCATACGGCTGGCAAGTCATTCGCGTTGAAGATGGCAATGACATGGAGGCGATTGCTGACGCTCTTAAACAAGCGAAAAGTAACACAGAGCAACCAACACTAATTGAAGTGAAAACCACAATTGGATATGGTTCACCAAACAAAGGTGGTAAGAATACTTCTCATGGTGCTCCGCTTGGTAAAGATGAAATTCAACTAGTGAAAGAAAACTACCAGTGGACTTTTGAAGAAGATTTCTACATTCCTGAAGAAGTGAAAGGCCAATTTGCAGATTTCAAAGAAGCTGGAAGCAAAAAAGAACAGGAATGGAATGAACTTTTCAAAAAGTATGAAGCGGAATATCCTGAGCTTGCGAAGCAACTAACTGCAGCTCTAAATAACGAACTTCCTGAAGGATGGGATCGCGAAGTTCCTACTTATGAAAGAGGAACAAGCACTGCATCTCGTGCTGCGTCAGGTGAAGTTCTTAATGCACTTGCGAAAAACAATACGCAAATCTTTGGTGGAATCAGCTGACCTTGCGTCTTCTAACAAAACAATGTTAAAAGACGAGCAGGACTTCTCACCAGCAGATTATAGCGGACGTAACATCTGGTTTGGTGTACGTGAATTCGGTATGGCAGCAGCGATGAACGGGATTGCCCTTCACAAAGGTCTTCGTATCTTTGGTGCAACGTTCTTCGTATTCTCTGACTACCTCCGTCCGGCACTTCGCCTATCAGCACTAATGGGAGTACCAGTAACATACGTATTTACACATGATAGCGTAGCAGTAGGAGAAGATGGTCCAACTCACGAACCTGTTGAGCAACTTGCTTCACTACGTGCAATGCCAGGTCTTTCAGTTATTCGTCCTGCTGATGGAAATGAAACAGCAGCTGCATGGAAGCTATCTGTTGAAGCAACAGATCATCCAACAGCCCTCGTGCTTTCTCGTCAAAACCTTCCAGTGGTGACAGATTCACACGAACAAGCATATGAAGGCGTGAAGCGTGGAGCTTACGTTGTTGCTGGCGGTGACGATGCTGAAGCGATTCTTCTTGCTTCCGGATCTGAAGTTGGCTTAGCTGTAGAAGCGCAAGAACTACTTTCTAAAGAAGGCATTTCAGCTTCTGTTGTCAGCATGCCTAGCTGGGATCGTTTCGAGAAGCAATCAGCTGATTATAAGCAAAGCGTTCTACCTGAGAATGTAACTGCTCGTCTTGGTATTGAAATGGGCGTATCATTTGGTTGGGATAAGTACGTTGGCCAAAAAGGTGATATCCTTGCGATCGATCGCTTTGGAGCATCAGCACCTGGTGATACGGTTATTAAGGAATTTGGCTTTACTGCAGAAAATGTTGTCAATAAAGTTAAAGCAATGCTCTCAAAATAAGAAGAAGAGCGGAAGGCTTTCAGAAGGCGAAAATGGTCTTTCTGGAAGCCTTTTTCTTAACCGGTGACCATTAAATATTTGAATAAACAGGTGTTGCTATGGATAAAGAGAAATTGACAAAGGTAGTAGAAGCTGCTCGCTTGTACTATCAATTAGACTATAGTCAACAGGAAATTGCGAGGGAACTAGCGGTTTCTAGACCGACTGTTTCACGTTTATTAAAGCAGGCGAAAGCAGAAGGTATTGTTGAAATTAAAATTCACGATCCCTCACAGGATGTACACTTGCTTGCTGAAGAGCTTGCTGATGCATTTTCATTGGTAGAAGCGAAAGTCGCGATCGTTCCCCAATTTGAAGATGATCTTGTTAAAAAACATATAGGTAAAGTCGCAGCGGATTATTTGAATTCAGCTATTCAAGACAATGATTTAATTGGCGTTTCATGGGGGACTACTTTAAATGAAATCGGTAAGAATTTGCGTCACAAGTTACTGAAAAACGTGTCAGTCGTTCAATTAAATGGTGGCATTAGCTATTCAGAAACAAATACGTATGCCTATGAAGTGATTCAAATGATTGGCCGAGCTTTTCATGCTACAAGCCATTTCTTACCTGTTCCTGCGATAGTGGATCATCTTCTTGTAAAGCAAACGATGGAAGAGGACAGGCACATTCGTCGCGTTCTGGATATGGGACGGAATGCGAATATTGCGCTATTTAGTGTTGGGATTCCAACAAATGACTCGGTTATTGTTCAGGCTGATTATGTTTCAGAAGAAGAACTTAACGTGATTCATAAGGATTCTGTAGGAGAAATTTGTTCACGTTTTTTTGACGAGAAGGGTCATGTGATTCACAAGGAATTGAATGAGCGAACAATTGGAATCGATCTAGAAGAGCTTTCTACAAAAGAAAAATCGATCTTGGCGGCTGGTGGGCCAAAGAAAGTTGAAGCCATTTATGGTGCATTACAAGGGAATTATGCCAATGTTCTTATAACGGATCATTTTACGGCCCATGCTTTATTAGAAAAGAAAAAACAGGGGAGGGAACAACGATGAAAATCACTGTACTAGGTCCATGGGGCGGTTATCCTAAAGCGGGAGAAGCGAGTGCAGGATATTTATTCCAGAGTGAAGACTATAACTTGTTAATTGATTGTGGTAGTGGTGTATTAGCCCAACTTCAATATCACCTTTCTGTAGAAGAACTTGATAGTGTCATCATTAGTCACTATCATCCAGATCATATTGCGGATGTAGGAGTTCTTTATCACGGTCGCTTAATTCAGTCCAAAACAAAAGCGGAGTTACCTCCTCTTCCAATTTATGGGCATAGATATGGTGAAGCCGGTTACGCGAGTCTCGATCACAAACCTTATACCGAAGCAAGGGCGTATGAAGAACATGATCGTTTAGAACTCGGTCCTTTTTCCGTTACTTTTCAAAAGACAAAGCATCCAGTTCCTTGCTATGCGATGAGGATTACTGACGGGAAAGACACCGTCGTGTTTACTGCAGATTCCAGCTATATCAAAGAGTTTGAGGCATTTTCTGAAGGAGCTGATTTGCTTATTTCAGAGTGCAATCTTTATGCTGATATGGATGGTACTCAGATGGGGCATATGAATAGCACCGATGCAGCAAGCATTGCGAGTGCAGCGAATGTACCTACTCTTATGTTGACGCATTTTCCTCATTTTGGAGAGTTATCGGAGCTGAAAAAAGATGCGGAACAGCATTTTGATGGGAACGTGATCCTTGCTTCGACAGGGCTCGTATGGGATTCAGAAGAATAAGGAAAGTGAAAGCCAGAAGAAGAGTGCCTTCTTCTGGCTTTTTGAGTGGTGGGTATTTCCCTCTTGAACCAGAACACAAAGGACGTGTTCTAGTTCAAGAGCTCCAATATCTCCGTTTCTAAACGCTCGTCTTCGCTTTTCTAGATCCAGCTGCAGCGCCCAGCCTCTCGATCGCTTCACCTCATAAAATGAACACAAAGACCGTGTTCTTTTTATGAGGCTCCAGCGCTTGTCGAGGCTAAACGGGCGCTTCCGCTTTTCATGATCTAGCTGCAGTGGGCAGGTCCTCGAGTCGCTTCAGACGTACATCCGAACACAAAGACCGTGTTCAAATGTACGTCTTCCAGCGGTTGTCGGACCTAAACGCCCACTTCCGCTTTTCATTGATCCAGCTACAGTCTCCAGACCCTCTGTCACTTCACCCTCCAACTCGAACACAAAGACCGTGTTCAATTTGGAGGGCTCCAGTGCCTGCCGGGTCTTAACGGAGGCTTCCGCTTTTCGTGTCTAGCTGCGCGGGCCAAATCCTCCGGCTGTTTCACCCAATCGAATGAGACAAAAAGCGTCTCAATCTCATGGGCTCCAACATCCTGCGGATTTAAGTAGGCCCACTCCGCCTTTCTTTATTCCCCTAACGTTGCGTCTAGTTTTCCGTTCATGTCCATTAGGAATCCGATTTCTCGGCCTAGTAGGCGGGCTAGTTCTTTGGATTTTTTTTCACCTTCGGATTTGATTTGTTCGATGGTTAGGCTTGAGTTTAGGTTTGATGCCCCTACGATGACGGGGATTTCACCTTTTTCGTAATAGACGATTTTCATAGTGCTCCTCCTCAAATTGCGTTTGCTTACAATATTCGTACGGAGAAGGCTAGGAAAGGGTAGGGGTGATGTGGTTTTTCATACTTTGGCAGGGGGACATAAGTATCAGGTTTTTGCTTCCTTTCCGACAATTCATTAGAATAGAGAGAGAGAACATACAGGAGGTACTGGAATGCTTTATATAGATAATGAAAATATCATGGATGCTGGGATTAATCTCGCCATAGAAGAATATATTCTGAAAGAGCTTGATCCTGATGAAACGTATTTATTATTTTACTCCATGAACCCGACGGTTATTGTGGGGAAAAACCAAAATACGATTGAACAAATTGATACGAGCTACATACGTGAGAATCAAGTGGATGTGATTCGTCGTCTTTCAGGTGGAGGCGCGGTTTACAATGATCCTGGTAATTTGAGCTTTAGCATTATTACAAAGGATGACGGGAACAGTTTTCACAACTATAAGAAATTTACTGATCCAGTCGTGAAGGCTCTTAGCAAACTGGGTGTTGATGCGGAGCTCAGCGGACGAAATGATTTGTTAGTGAATGGAAAGAAAATATCAGGTAATGCACAGTTTTCAACTAAAGGAAGGATGTACAGCCATGGAACGCTAATGTTTAATGTGAACTTAGAAAATGTCGTCAAAGCTTTAAAAGTCAATAAAGAAAAGATTGAATCGAAAGGGATTAAATCGATTCGCAGTCGGGTTACGAATATTAGTGAACATATGGATCAGGAGATGACTCGAGAGCAGTTTAAACAAACATTGCTGCAATATATTTTTGAAGGAGACGAGCACATTCCTTCTTATGATTTAACCGAAAAAGATTGGAAGGCCATTCATCAAATTGCTGAGGAACGATATAAGAACTGGGATTGGAATTATGGTCGTTCTCCGAAATTTAATGTCCAGCACTCAAAACGTTTTCCAATTGGATCCATTGATGTTCGTCTAGAAGTAAAGAAAGGTTACATTGAACAGGCGACCATTTTTGGAGATTTCTTTGGAGTTGGGGATGTAAAAGAGATTGAAAACAAACTTACTGGTGTTCGTTATGAACCTGGGTCTCTTGAAGAAGCCCTTCACCATGTGGACGTATCTCACTATTTCGGTAAAATAACAAAAGAAGAATTTATTGATCTTCTCTATTAAAAGAAGGAGCTGGATATCCAGCTCCTTCTTCTATTAAAGTCGCTCTATCTCAGTTAATACATTCCAGTTAAATGATTGATGTAAATGAACTTTATTTAGAATTAAATTATGAACTTTCTTCTGTTCCCCTTGCTAGTAAAATTTTCTTCCAATATAATATATTTAGAAAATTAAAAATGAATGACTACTCATTCATATAGGAGGAGAGCGAATGAATCTATCTCAGCAATTAACAGAGACAGCGTCGACCTATCCTGAGAAACAGGCTTATATTTATCAGGATGAGGCTGTCTTGTACAAAGAACTTGATCAAAAGGTTTCTGCGTTTGCTGCGAATTTAATGGCAGAGGGAATTAATAAGAACGATCACGTGGCTCTCATACTAGGGAACTCACCTGAATTTTTAATTGCTTATTACGGTGTATTACGAGCTGGTGCAGTGGTTATTCCAATTAACCCAATTTATACGCCAGATGAAATTGGTTATCTTCTTCATAATGGAGATGTCAAAGCGATCGTTACGTTGGAACAAGGGCTACCTTTAGTCGAAAAAATGGCTGATCAGCTACAAAACATCGTTCTTGTAGTATATACAGGTAAGGGTGAAGAAAAGTCTGTTTCAAACATAAAAATGAAACCGTTTTCACTTATGGGTGAAGATCAGAGTGAGTCTTTACAACAGGTCAAAATAAACGATGATGACCTGGCTGTGATTCTTTATACATCTGGAACGACAGGAAAACCAAAAGGTGCGATGCTCACACATAAGAACTTATTTAGCAATGCTTCAGATACAGGCTCTTACCTCCAAATCTCTTCCGGTGACGTTGTCATCACTGCACTTCCTATGTTCCATGTTTTTTGCATGACTGTTTCTATGAACGCCCCACTTACATCTGGAGGAACGCTTTTAATTCTTCCGAAGTTCAGTCCTCAAGAAGTTTTCCGTGTCGCTGAGAAATACAAAGCTACTATTTTTGCAGGAGTTCCAACAATGTATAATTTCTTATACCAATACCCTGAAGGACGGGCTGAATATTTTCAGCACATACGCCTTTGTATTTCAGGAGGTTCTTCTTTACCTGTGGCCCTTCTTCATCGTTTTGAAGAGAAATTTCAGGTTCGTATTTCAGAAGGGTATGGATTGTCAGAGGCTTCCCCTGTTACGTGTTTCAATCCCCTGGAATCGTCCACGAAAAGCAGGTTCGATTGGCAGGAACATCACGAATGTTGAGAATAAAGTCGTTGATGAACTAGGGCAGGAAGTGCCGGTAGGAGAGGTCGGAGAGCTTGCGGTTAAAGGACCGAATGTCATGAAAGGGTATTATAAAATGCCTGAAGATACCGCAGTGACCCTAAAAGAAGGCTGGCTATTTACTGGTGATTTAGCAAGAATGGATGAAGAGGGCTACTTCTATATTGTCGATCGAAAGAAAGATATGGTTATTGTTGGCGGTTATAATGTCTATCCAAGAGAAGTAGAAGAAGTTCTTTATCAACATCCTGATATCGTTGAAGCGGCAGTTGTAGGAGTGCCTGATCCAAATTTTGGAGAAGCGGTCCAAGCATTTATTGTCACAACACAGGAAATGACGGAAGAAGATGTGATGAACTATTGTAAAGAACATCTGGCAAAATACAAATGCCCAACGATTGTGGAGTTTATTAATGAGTTGCCAAAGAATACAACTGGAAAAATATTAAGAAAAGCTCTTCGTAAACAAGTGAAAGCTTAATACAAAAGCCAAAAGCCGATCCAAAATGGATCGGCTTTTATTGTGAATAATCAGAAAACAATTGAAATTTATATGACAATAAAATATAATGACGTTAAATAAACGTTATATAGGAGGTGCGGACAGTGGAGGTTGCAAATGAAAGAATGGATCATTTTATGAGTCGAATTGATCAAGGTGAAAAAATTGAAGCGGATGATTGGATGCCGGACGACTACCGAGAAGCTTTGATTCGCTTAATTTCCATGCATGGAATTAGTGAAATAATGGGCGCTTTACCTGAAAAAGAGTGGGTTCCAAAGGCTCCAACTGTTTACCGTAAGCTTGCGATCATGGCAAAAGTTCAGGATGAAATGGGACATGGACAATTATTACTTCGAGTAGCGGAAGATTTAATGGAACCCCTAGGGAAAAATCGTGATGATATTATGAAAGATCTTTTTTCAGGGAAGTTGAAATTTCATAATGTTTTTCATATGAAAGCCCCGACGTGGGGGGATGCTGGGGTCATTGCATGGTTAGTAGACGGTGCGGCCATCATTTCTCAAACTATGATGCTTGGTACTTCTTATGGCCCTTATGGCCGCGCTTTGAAACGGATTTGCGCAGAAGAGGTATTCCATGCTCAACACGGAGAAAGTATTATTATGAGTTTAGCTGAAGGAACGAACGAGCAACGAGCGTTGTTACAAGACTCCATTAACAGATGGTGGTCCTCGTTACTAATGTTCTTTGGCCCAAGAACAAATGCGGAAACCGGGCATAGCAACCAAGATAAAAATATGCGCTACAAGCTTCGGACAAAAACAAATGAACAGCTCAGGCAGGAATTTCTAACAAAGTATGTGCCGCGCGTATGGGCACTTGGTCTAACGATTCCAGATCCTACACTTCGGTTTGATGCAGAAACGTCAGAATGGCAGTATCAACAACCAGATTGGGAAGAATTTAAGAAAATAGTAACCGGTCATGGCCCGAAATCAAAGGAGCGATTAGCGCTTCGGGTGCAATCATATGAAATGAACAGTTGGGTAAGGGAAGCACTTGGATCAAGTAGGGTATCAAAAGTTGCGAGGTGAGATATGGTGAGTGAAGAGGGTAGTCTTTTCTATGAGGTTTATGAGGTGTTTAGTAAGAAAACAGACACATCTGCGCTACAACATCAATTTAGTCTCCTTGCACCAAACGAGGAACTCGCATTCATTATGGCGAAAGAGAATTTCTTTCGACGGGAGCAAGTTGCTGATATTTGGGTTGTGAAGCGGGGACATATAAAGCGGATGAGTCAGGAAGAAAAAGAAACGATGAACCATTTAGAGAAAAGTTATCGTGAGACAAAGGGATATGGGTATTTAAAGAAAAAGTGGCGTCAGTATGAGCAAGAGCAACTTACTGAAAAAGACATTATGGGAGGAGGAGAAGGCTAATGGAGTCAACGGAATACCGAGAGTGCTTAATTGAACTGATCTATCAATTAGCTGATGATGATTTTCTCCTCGCCTATCGTGGATCAGAATGGCTAGGTCTTGCTCCTCATATCGAAGAGGATGTGGCGTTTGCTTCCATCAGTCAGGATTTGATGGGGCATGCTGCACTTTATTATGGGCTACTCGAAGAACTTGGGGAAGGGCAAGTGGATGCCTTAACCCATAATCGCTCTCCTGAGCATTTTCGAAATGCGATCCTTGTCGAGCTCCCGAATGGAACGGGGACTTATTTAGAAAGTCCTTCATATGATTGGGCATTTACTGTTGTTCGAAATTATTTCTATACGCTGGCCAAGAAGATTCGATTAGACTCGATTAAGGAAGCATCTTATGAGCCTCTTCAGCAAATTGCCCAAAAGATCTCTATTGAGATGAGCTACCATATGATGCATTGGGAAGTTTGGTTTAACCAACTGATCAATAGTACCCCTGAAGCAAAAAGGAGAATGGAAGAATCCGTCATCACGGTACTAGAAGAGTTAGGTGGTGTTTTTTCATACGGGCAATTTGGTGATCGTATGGTAAGGCTTTCCTTGATTGAAAGTGAAGAGGTTCTTAAAGAACGGTGGATGACTTACTTAAATAAAGAAGAAGCAAAGTATTCAATGAAAATGAAACAGGGAGATGGGCGAAACGGGGTTCATACGCCCTATTTAACAAAAGCTCTCGAAACGTTGTCAGAAGTTTATCAATCTATCCCTACAGCGGAGTGGTGAGAATGATACTTAAAGAAAAAGTGATGGAGGTGCTTGATTTAGTAAAAGATCCTGAAATTCCAGTTGTAAGCGTGGTGGATCTGGGGATGATTCATCAGGTACATCTTCTGGAAAGTCATGTCTCGATTGAAGTCATGCCAACATTCTCAGGGTGTCCTGCACTAGAAATCATAAAAAGGAATATAAAGGTTGCTGTAGAAAGTATTCATGAAGTGAATTCTGTTTCTGTTTCCTTTATTCGTTTTCCTATTTGGACAACTGACCTTGTCTCAGAGAAAGGAAAACAGGCGTTGAAGGAATTTGGTATTGCTCCGCCTGATCAAGTTAACGGGGAATGGCATGTCCCTTGTCCCTATTGCGGATCTGTTTACACGACAATGGATAACATTTTTGGACCTGCAGCATGTCGAAGCATTTTGTACTGTAAGAGTTGTAAAAATCCATTTGAAGCGATGAAGCCAGTCTCCATTTAATTTTAAGGTTATGTTAACTTATATTGTTGATTTCTCGAATTTTGACTCGAATGTGCCAAAAATCAACACCATTCGTTAACATTGCCAATTTTAAAAAAGAAAGGTTGATGAAAGATGGTTAAAGTAATCGCACTGTATAAGCATCCCGAGAATCCCCAAAAATTTGATGAGCATTATTTCAATACGCACGCCCCAATTACAGCTAAAATCCCCGGACTAAAGAAAATGGACGTGACAAAGATTGTCGGCTCACCGATGGGCAAAAGTGACTATTATTTAATGTGTGAGATGTACTATGAGGATCATGAATCTATGAAAGCTGGGATGAAGTCTCAGGAAGGAAAAGCTTCAGGTAAAGATTTAATGGGCTTTGCGGGAGATCTCGTAACACTTATGATTGGGGAAGAGGTTGAAGAAACAGCTGACGCAAAGTAAAGTGAGGTGGAAGGAATGTTTGAAACAATTGAATATGAAGTGAAAGATCGCATCAGCTGGATCCGTCTGAATCGGCCAAACAAATTGAATGCGTTTACATTTCAGATGAATAAGGAAATAACGGAAGCGATTAAGCTTGCGAATAACGATAGCGAGAGTCGCTGTGTCGTCATTACAGGGAATGGCAGAGCTTTTTGCTCAGGTCAAGATTTAGATGGAGTCGAATCAGGAGTCGATCACGGAGAAATGCTTCGATCTACTTATAATCCGATGGTAAAAGAAATAACTTCATCTACAAAACCAGTTATCGCTGCAGTTAACGGAGTAGCCGCTGGTGCAGGCATGAGCCTCGCTCTTGCCTGTGACTTTCGATTAGCTCATGAGAATGCAAGCTTTATAGAAGCATTTGTACATGTAGGTCTTGTACCAGACTCAGGAAGCACCTACTTTCTTCCGCGTCTTATTGGTCACGCGAAAGCATTAGAACTAGCCATACTTGGTGACAAGGTAAGTGCTTCTGATGCGGAGCGACTTGGACTTGTGACGCAAGTCTATTCCAATGATCAGTGGGAAATGGGTGTGAGTCAGTTTGCGAATCGTCTTGCTAGTCTTCCACCAAAAGCTGTGAGTCTCATTAAGGAGAGTCTCCTTCGTAGTTGGGATGGTACCCTTGATGAGGTGCTTGAAATGGAGGCTGTTGCGCAAGCAGAAGCCGGCCAAACGAATGATCATCTAGAAGGACTACGAGCATTTACTGAGAAACGTAAACCAGTGTTTCAAGGAAAATGACGAGATAGAAAGCAGGAAACCGGGGGTAAATCTTGAATAGTTGAGATAGAGCGAAAGTAGCCGAGGTGGTTGTCGATCAACTACCCGGCTCTTTCCTATGTTTACCATTATAGAGGAGGTCTTTAAATGTCAGTTGTTACATATGAAGTGAAAAACCATGTTGGCTATGTGACGTTAAATCGTCCAGATGTATTAAACTGTTTTAATTATGAAACCCTTTCTGTTCTACAGGGAATTGTTGACGATATTTATTCTGATCGAAATGTTCGGGCAGTGATTTTTTTAGGTGCTGGTGAAAGGGCTTTCAGTGCTGGGGCTGATTTGAAAGAGAGGAGAACGCTCTCTGAAAGTGAAGTCCGTCGCAATGTAAAAAAAATCCGTGAAGTGTTTTCTTCAGTAGAGTCTCTTCCTCAGCCTACGATCGCCGCATTGAACGGGTTTGCATTCGGAGGGGGATTTGAGCTTGCTTTAGCATGTGATTTTCGCTATGCCGTCAAAGAGACGAAAATGGGCTTAACCGAAACAAGTCTTGGTATTATCCCAGGAGCGGGGGGAACGCAACGACTGCCTCGATTAATCGGAACTGCAAAAGCAATGGAATTAGTGCTAACCGCACGAAAATTAACATCAGAAGACGCCTATGAATATGGCATTTTAAATGGTGTCGTCGCACGTGAAAATTTACTGCGTACATGTGAAGAATTAGCTCAAGAGATTTGTCAAAATGCCCCGATTGCCGTGCAACAGGCGAAGTTTGCTGTACGAGAAGGAATGAATGTGGACCGTCACACCGGAATGGCAATTGAATCGAAAGCTTATGAAGTTACGATCCCTACGAGTGACCGACTAGAGGCATTAGATGCCTTCGCAGAGAAGAGAAAGCCCCAATTCAAAGGTGAGTAAATGTTGCGCTTGTGGAGAGGCTCTGGTAGTATAACATCATATTTGAACCGCGTTATAATAACGGAATGCTTTTAAGGCAAGCGGAGGTATGATGATGAGCGAGAGTTTGAATACTAGATCAATGATTTTTACATTGTATGGTGAGTATATTAGACACTATGGAAATGAAATTTGGATTGGTAGTTTAATTCGACTCTTAAAGGAGTTCGGACATAATGATCAATCTGTACGAGCGGCTATATCAAGAATGAGTAAGCAGGGCTGGGTGGAATCAAGAAAAGAAGGGAATAAAAGCTTCTACTATTTAACAGAGCGTGGAAGTAGGCGAATGGATGAGGCAGCCGAAAGGATCTTCAAGCTTCGGCCAACTGAATGGGATGGAAGATGGCGCATGTTTCTTTATACCATTCCTGAAGAAAAGCGCCATATTCGAGATGAGCTTCGGAAAGAGCTTGTTTGGAGTGGATTTGGAAGTTCATCCGCTAGCTTGTGGCTTTCTCCAAATCATCTAGAAGAACAGGTGAAATGGTTAATCGATAAGTATGAAATCAATGATTATGTTCATTTTTTCATAGCTGATTATAAAGGGCCGCATGAAAATCATGCACTCGTAAACGAATGCTGGGATTTGATTGAGATAAGCGATCGATACCGTGAATTTATTAAAAAGTATAGTGAACGTTATATTGTCGATCAAAGTAAAATCGAAAAAGGAAAAATGAGTGATGGTGAGTGTTTTGTAGAACGCGCTAAGCTTGTTCATGAGTACCGAAAGTTTCTTTTTATTGATCCAGGACTTCCATCCAAACTATTACCTGATGAATGGCCAGGAGATCACGCAGCCATGTTATTTAGCGATTACTATAAAACACTTGCTAAACCGGCTTCTCGTTTCTTTGAAGAAGTGTTTCGTGAAGGAAATGAACTCACAAATAAGGATCGCGGCTATGATGCGTTAAATCATCCTTTATTATCTGAAAGGCGATCGAATTAGAAAGAAGGAACGGGGGCCCGTTCCTTCTTTATCTTTATCATCGGATTTCAATAGACTGGTCTTTAAATTCTTTTCCTTTTGTTTTATACGTTTCAATCGTTAAGGTGATCAGCTCTTTATCTTTCTGAGTTAGTTCCCTCACCACTTTTCCTGGTGACCCCATTACCATAGAGTTAGGAGGGATTTTTTTACCTGAAGGGATGAGCGTATTTGCTCCTATAAGTGAGCCCTCACCTATTTCAGCACCGTCAAGCACGATTGCTCCCATACCGATTAATGCTCCTTTGCGGATTGTACAACCGTGAAGAATCGCGTTATGTCCCACAGATACTTCATCTTCTAACACAAGGGGATATCCTTCAAATAAATGGCACGTGCAATTATCCTGGATATTGCATCCTTTTCCAATCGAAATAGGCGCTTCATCTCCTCTTAGAACGGCATTAAACCATACAGTCGATTCTTCTCCAATCGTAACGTCCCCAATAATTTTGGCGCCTGAAGCTACGTACACATTCTGAGCAAGGTTAGGTGTGAAACCATTATACGAAAATAGCATATACATGCAGTCTCCTTTCTGAAATAACAGGTTCTTAACGGACAAGGAACAAATCGTCTTTCATGAGAAGCAGGAATTTCTCATTTCGCTTTGAATGTTATAAATAAGTATAACACGATTTGTTTGAAGCGTATGAATATCGTTATGAATAAAGAAGGGAGATAGACTATGAGACGTCTTTGTGAGTTGCTTTCCATTCATTACCCATTTGTACAAGGAGGGATGGGAAATATCTCTAGCCCGATTCTTGCATCGGCTGTATCTGAAGCAGGAGGACTTGGAACAATTGGAACAGGTACTCTTAGCGTAGATGAAGTAGAGTCATTGCTACTTGAAATGAAAAAGCGAACGAAGAAGGCTTTTGCACTAAATATACCGATTTCGGTGACATCTAACTTAAAAGGGATGTGTGAATTAGCTGTGAGACACTCCGTTCCTGTTGTCTCTTTATCAGCAGGAAATCCATCGCCCTATATTCCATATTTTAAAGAACATCATATGAAAGTAATCTGTGTCACTGCTAGCGTGAAGCATGCGAGAAAAGCAGAACTAGCCGGTGCAGATCTTATCGTAGGAGAGGGCTTTGAAGCGGCTGGGATAAATTCACCATTGGAACTGACAACGATGACGCTCATTCCTCAGCTTGTTGCTAATGTGAAAATTCCAGTCGTTGCTGCGGGAGGTGTAGGTGATTCAAAAGGATTTGCGGCAGCTTTAGCTCTGGGTGCGGAGGGAGTACAGATGGGAACGCGATTAATCGCAACGAAAGAATCTCCTTATCATGAGCGTTATGTTAAGAAACTATTAGAAGCAACTGATACAGGTACGGTTATCGTTGGACGCAGTGTAGGAAAGGTGCGAAGGGTTTTAAAAACCGCGTATGCCGATCAGTTAATTCATGCGGAAGGAACAGGGATTCATCCAGAAGATTTTGAAGCCATGACGGATGAGGAAAAACATCTTATTGGTGCAGTTGAAGGAAGGTTGGAAGATGGATTTATTAATGGCGGGCAAATAAGCGGGCTAGTCAAGTCTATTCCGACCGTTCAGGAGCTATTTACTGAAATGATTGAAGGAGCTGAACAAATTTATGAGAATCTGATAAAGGAAATGAATGATCGCTATTTAAAAAAGTAGTCCGTCACAAAGATATTATTTTAGAAAATATAAAATAGTAATAATTGTTTGAATACTCGTTGGCAAGCTAGTTTTGCCAGTGTACCATAACGATACAAATAGAGTTAAAATATGACGAAGATAAGTTGGAAGAACTTATTTGGGGGAGGACAGGCATTTGAAATCCTGGAAAAAGTGGATTGGAATTTCAGTTGTAAGCGTGATGGCACTTGCAGGGTGTGGATCGAATAATTCCTCTTCAAACGTAGAGGATGACGGGGATGCAAGTAAAGATACTTATACGATTGGCGTGACGCAAATCGTGGAGCACCCTTCACTCGATGCTGCTTATGAAGGGTTTAAAATGGCGCTCGAAGAGAACGGATTTAAAGAAGGAGATAACATTACTTACGATGTGCAAAATGCTCAAAATGATATGAACAATAGTAATACGATTGCACAAAATTTAGTAGGTGATGAAGTCGATTTAATTTTTGCCAATTCAACTCCAAGTGCACAATCTGCTTTAAATGCTACTTCCGATATTCCAATTGTTTTCACTTCGGTAACGGATCCAGTCGGTGCAAAGCTTGTTGAGGATTTCGATAAGCCAGGGGAGAATATAACAGGTACAACAGATACACATCCCGAAGCGATTCCGAAAACAATCGAATTTATCGCCAATGAATTTGATGCTCAAAATGTTGGGCTAATCTATAATGCTGGGGAACAAAATTCTGTAGCCCAGGTCGATATCGTGAAGGAAGCAATGGAAGATACGGGTATGAAGGCTGTTGAAAAAAGTGTTTCTACTTCAGCTGAAGTCAAACAAGCAGCTGAAGCACTTGTTGGTAAAGTGGATGTGATCTACATTGTGACAGATAACACGGTCGTATCAGCGCTAGAATCGGTCATTAGTGTAGCTAATGATAAGGACATCCCGATGTTTGCTGGGGAGTTCGACTCTGTTAATCGAGGTGCCTTTGCGGCTTATGGTTTTGATTATCAAGATATTGGTTATGAAGCAGGACAGATGGCTGCAAAAATCTTAAAGGGTGAAGAAACGACGGCAGATCTTCCAGTTCAATACCCTCAGAATTTAAAACTTAAAATGAATCAAAAAGCAGCGGAAGAAATGGGCATCGAAGTCAAGTCAGAATGGGAAGAGATGGGGGAATATACAGAGTAACGGAATGGGTTCGAAAAAGAGGGGTTTTCTTTTTCGAACCTTTTTTTCCGAATGATGTGATGCGGATTGAACAATTGAATGATGAAATAGAAAAGAATTGGAGGGGCTTGGTATGGGTTCAGCAATGTTTGGAGCAGTAGAATCAGGAATTATATATGCCATTATGGCACTAGGCGTGTATTTATCGTTCCGTATTCTTGATTTTCCGGATTTAACGGTTGATGGAAGCTTTGTCACGGGTGCAGCAATTGCTGCCATTTTAATTGTAAATGGAACAAATCCCTTTTTTGCGACACTTTTAGCAATTGGAGCAGGTTTCTTGGCTGGTTGTGTGACCGGTTTATTACATACAAAAGGGAAAATCAACCCTCTTCTTGCAGGGATTCTCATGATGATCGCCCTATATTCAATTAATTTAAGAATAATGGGAAGATCCAATGTCCCCATGTTAAATGAAGAATCTGTTTTTACAAAGCTAGAAACGCTATATGAGACAACAGGAATTGATGCTTTTTTAAACAATGTTGCCTCATCTATTGGCCTCAGCAACCTCACTTCAACTTGGTCTATTTTAATCAGCATGTTGCTTGTTACGGCAATGATTAAAATTCTTACTGACCTCTTTTTACGAACTCAAATTGGACTGGCGCTTCGTGCGACAGGTGACAACAAACGAATGATTCGTAGCTTTTCTGCAAACACCGATCAATTTACCATTCTTGGACTTGGGCTTTCGAATGCCCTCGTCGCACTAGCTGGTGCTTTAATTGCGCAGTATAGTTCTTTTGCGGACGTTGGGATGGGAATTGGAATGATCATTATTGGGCTTGCCTCAGTTATTATTGGAGAAGCTATTTTTGGAACAAGAACGATAGCAGTAACCACGTTCGCTGTCGTAGGAGGGGCAATCGTCTATCGAATCGTTGTTAGTTTAGCGCTTCGAGTGGATTTCCTGGAGACAGGTGATATGAAATTGATTACCGCCGTCATTGTCATTGCTGCCCTCGTTCTCCCTCAATTAATAGATGGTCAGAAAGAACGAAACCGAAAGAAGCGAAAACGTCTTCAGCAAGAGTTGAAGATAAGAGAAATGAAGGATGGAGGCGAAGAGTATGCTTCGACTAAATCAAATTCACAAAGTATTTAACGAAGGAACGCTTGATGAGAAAGTAGCACTAGAAGACATAAATTTAACACTTGAACCGGGGGATTTTGTAACCGTCATTGGTAGTAACGGGGCAGGGAAATCTACTTTAATGAATATGATCTCTGGTGTATTGACGCCTGACGTTGGGGATGTTTTTATCGATGGAAAACAAATTACTAACTTACCAGAATACAAAAGGTCTAAGCTAATCGGACGCGTTTTTCAAGATCCTATGGCAGGAACGGCTCCTTCAATGACCATACAAGAAAACCTGGCGCTAGCTTATAATCGAAATCGAAGAAGAACATTAATGAAAGGGGTAACGAAAAAGCTAAAGATAACTTTTCAGGAAGCACTCGAAACACTTCATTTGGGCCTTGAGGATCGCCTGTCTGCGAAGGTTGGGATGCTATCAGGAGGAGAGAGGCAAGCTCTGTCTCTGTTAATGGCCACTTTCACAGAGCCGAAAATGCTGTTATTAGATGAACATACTGCGGCTCTCGACCCTGCAAGAGCTGCTTTAATTACAAGGTTAACAGGCGAAATTGTAGAGCGAACGCACTTAACGACGCTAATGGTTACTCATAACATGCAACAAGCACTTGATCTTGGCAATCGTCTAATCATGATGGATAGCGGTAAAATTATATTAGAAGTCGAAGGAGAAGATAAACAGAATTTAACCATTGAGGCGTTGCTACATGAATTCCAGCGTATCAAAGGTGCGAAGATGAATAATGATCGTGCTTTATTAGGGTAGTCAATAATGAAACCAATCGGTCTTCCGGTTGGTTTTTCTTAAAGGAAAAAAGGTAGAATGCGCGTTATATACTTTGTTTTATTCCAAATTTTTTGACGATTTATTGACGGGTATTATACGCAATGTTATTATATCGTTAAATAAACGTCATATACTGAAGCGTGAGGTGTAGCGGGTGAAACAGGGGATTTCTGTTGGACAGAGTGCTGTGGTTCATGTGGAGGTGACCCCAGACATGTACGCTCAGTTTGAAGGTAAGGTCATTCATCAGGCTTATTCGACTGTATCAATGGTTTATCATATGGAGTGGGCCGCAAGACAGCTTATCCTTCCTTATTTGGAAGACGATGAAGAGGGAATTGGTGGAGGAGTCGAAGTGAAACATATGGGGCCTGCTTGCAATGGTCAATCCATTGAAATCCTTGCCGTTATTCGATCTATTACGCATAAATCGGTGATTAGCAGCGTGGATGTTAAAAGGGGAAAAGAGCTTATTGGGACAGGAAAAGTCATTCAGTTTATTCTTCCTAAAAACGTGATCGCAAAGAAATTAGAAAGCGCTAAAATGTAAGCGATTTCATAAAGGGGTGAAAATCGTGTTTGATCGGATAGAAGAGCATGAACAGGTACTCTTTTGTAATGATGTTGATACAGGTCTTAAAGCCATTATTGCAATACATAACACAACGCTTGGACCTGCGCTTGGTGGTTGTAGAATGCGACCGTATGAAACGGTAGATGAAGCCATTGAAGATGTATTAAGACTTTCGAAAGGCATGACGTATAAGTGTGCTGCGGCAGATGTGGATTTTGGTGGAGGTAAGGCTGTTATTATCGGAAATCCTTTGAAAGATCGAACTCCAGAGCTTTTCCGTGCCTTTGGTCAATTTGTAGAGTCCTTGAATGGGCGATTTTACACAGGAACTGATATGGGAACGACTCCT
The DNA here is from genome assembly GCF_020165985.1 of Bacillus sp. RAR_GA_16. Classification (GTDB taxonomy): domain Bacteria; phylum Bacillota; class Bacilli; order Bacillales; family Guptibacillaceae; genus Guptibacillus. The sequence goes on along the minus strand of NZ_JAIUKZ010000015.1, from coordinate 338,997 downwards.
GATAATTTTGTTCATTCATTAAGAGAAAGTAGCTGTATTGTAGGTGTACCGGAAGAATACGGTGGAAGTGGAGACTCGTCCATTCCAACAGCAAACGGTGTTCTTTACGGAATACAGGCTACGAATAAAACAGTTTTCGGTTCAGAGGAGCTAGGCGGGAGAACATATGCCATTCAAGGCCTTGGGAAAGTTGGTTATAAAGTAGCGGAAATGTTACTTGAAAAAGGTGCTGATTTAATTGTGACCGATATTAATCAATTTGCCATTGATCGCTTAATTCAACGAGCAATTGAGCTCAAGCAAGGGGTAAAGGTTGTTTCTGGGGATGCCATTTACGAAGCGGACGCGGATGTCTTTGTCCCCTGTGCACTTGGAGGGATTATTAACGATCAAACCATCGATAAGCTTAAAGTTCAAGCGATTGTTGGTTCCGCGAACAACCAGTTACTAACGAATGAACACGGCGACTTACTAAATCAACGGGGGATCCTCTATGCGCCAGATTATATTGTAAATAGTGGTGGCTTAATTCAGGTCTCGGATGAATTGTATTCGCCAAACCCGAAGCGAGTGTTACAAAAAACGAAGGCGATTTACGATACGTTACTGTCAATATTTGAGCAGGCTGAAGCCCACTCATTTTCAACAATTAAAGCGGCTAACTTATTTTGTGAACAACGTATTGAAAGTCGAAAACGCCGCAATAGCTTCTTCGCTCACAAAAAACCTGGTAAATGGTCCGTTCGTTCTTAAAACGTTATGAAAGGAGGAGTTCAATGGACTTAACGGAACAATTTCCACTTATCCAGCTAGTTAATGGAGAAGGTAAGCAGTTACAAGAAAATTCATTTATTACGATAGCGAATGCAAAGCGTTTTTATGAACAAATGCTGTTTTCCCGTATGTTTGATCGCAAAGCTGTCAATCTGCAGCGTCAGGGTCGAATTGGTACGTATGCTCCGTTTGAAGGTCAAGAAGGCGCGCAAATTGGAAGTGCTCTAGCGTTAGAAGATGGGGACTGGATGTTTCCTACTTATCGTGATCATGCAGCTACGGCAGCTTTTGGGCATTCACTCGTCAATATTTTTCTTTATTGGAAAGGATGTATTGAAGGGTGCGTTCCTCCAGAAGGAAAACACATTTTTCCTCCATCGGTTCCAATTGCGTCTCAAATACTTCATGCGACTGGTACAGCATGGGCTGAAAAGAAAAAAGAAAGTGATCGCGTATCACTTGTCTACTTTGGAGATGGCGCAACATCTGAAGGGGATTTTCACGAGGGGTTAAATTTTGCAAGTGTATTCCAACTTCCAGTCGTTTTCTTTAATCAAAATAATGGATACGCGATAAGTGTACCGATTGAACGACAGATGCATTCAAAAACCATTGCTCAAAAATCCCTTGCTTATGATATGCCTGGCGTAAGAGTCGATGGAAATGATGTTTTTGCTGTATATAGTGAAACGCTTAAAGCGGTAGAACGTGCGAGAAAAGGAGAAGGACCAACGTTAATAGAGGCTGTTACATGGCGTTATGGGGCTCATACGACAACAGATGAACCATCCAAATATCGCGATCAAAATGAAAGTGAACAAAGAAGGGAAAGCGAGGACCCAATTAGTCGAGTGGAAAAGTATCTAAGAGCTGAAAATTGCTGGGATGACCATTGGGAAGAAGAGATTAAGAGAAAGGCAGAAGAACGATTGCAACAGGCCGTCTCTGAGATGGAAAAAACAAAAAAGTCTGATGAAGGGCTTATGTTTGATCACGTATTTGGCACTGACGTCTGGCCGGTTCAAGAACAAAAGGAGCGCTTTTTTCATAAGGAGAGTGGAAAATGAGCATAGCGGTCAATATGAAAAAGCTAACGATGGTGCAGGCGATTACTGAAGCACTCAAGGTGGTTCTTGAAGAAGATGAGTCTGTCCTTGTTCTTGGAGAAGATGTAGGGAGAAACGGCGGTGTATTTAGAGCAACAGACGGCTTGTTTGAAGCGTTTGGTGATCAACGAGTGATTGATACACCTCTTGCTGAATCTGGACTAATTGGTACATCGATTGGACTTGCAATGAACGGTTTTAAACCCATTGTAGAGATTCAGTTTCTTGGTTTTATTTATCCGGGTTTTAATCAATTAATCACACATGCGACACGAATTCGAACCAGAACGCAAAGTCGCTATAGCGTACCGATGACCATTCGTGTTCCCTATGGAGCTGGTGTAAGAGCACCTGAAATTCATAGTGATAGCACAGAGGCCCTATTTGCTCATATCCCTGGTTTGAAGGTTGTCGTTCCATCAACGCCGCACGATGCTAAGGGGCTATTAATTAGTAGTATAAGAGATCCGGATCCCGTGATGTTTCTTGAACCAATGAAGATGTATCGTACTGGTAAAGGTGACGTTCCTAATGGTAGCTATACGATCCCGCTTGGGAAAGGGTTCAGGCGACGTAGTGGGCATGATATCTCTCTTTTTGCATGGGGAGCAATGGTGAATGTGGCAGAAGAAGCCGCCGAGAAAGCTGCTGCTAAGGGGATGGAGTGTGATGTCATTGACCTACGTTCTCTTTATCCTCTAGATAAAGAATTAATCGCTGAATCTGTACAAAAAACAGGACGTGCGGTTATTATTCATGAGGCTCCTTCATCCGGTGGGGTTGGCAGTGAAATCATTTCGGTCATTAATGATACTTCGTTTCTTTATATGAAGTCACCAATCAAGAAAGTAACGGGGTATGATGCACCGGTGCCGTTATTTACGCTAGAAGATGATTATTTGCCGGATGCTAACAAAGTTTTACGAGCAATTGAAGAAGCGATTCGCTTCTGAAGGAGGGATGAAAGTTGGATGTGAAATTGCATGACATTGGAGAAGGGATGTCAGAAGGTGAAATCGTACAGCTTTTTGTTAAACCTGGCGATCACGTACAGGTTGATCAGCCCTTAGTGGAAGTACAGACAGATAAAGTAACGGCAGAGCTTCCATCTCCTTTCGCAGGAAAAGTCGAAACCATTCATGTTAAGACAGGTGAAGTCATTGAAGTAGGAGGGATCCTTTTAACGATTTCACCAACGCCACAACAAGCTGAGCAAACGTTGCTTCCAAATAAAAAGAAGAGGATCTTAGCAGCTCCGTTCACGAGAAAAGTCGCCCGGGAGAATAATGTCGATATTGAGGAAGTAACGGGCACAGGACCGGCGGGGCGAATTACCGATGAAGATATTTTCAGGCACCTTGCGACAACGCAAAATCCTGAAAAGAAAGAAACAGAGACAGCGAATCATACATCCACCATCCCATTTTCAACAAGACGGAAACAAATTTCAGCGAAAATGAAAAAATCTACTTTAACGATTCCTCATGTGACTCATTTTGATGAAGTCGATGTCACGAACATTTTAGAGATGAAAAAGACGATCAAAGAAAAACGTGATCAGTCTATTTCCGTTGCTGCTTTCTATATTAAAGCTGTCTGTATTGCGTTAAAGGAGTTTCCTATTTTTAATTCGGAATTAAGAGAAGAAGAAGGGCTGATTTACTTGAAGCCTGATCTTCATATTGGTATAGCTACTGATACGGAAGAAGGGCTCATTGTCCCGGTTATCCATCATTGTGATAAACGATCAATTAGTGAAATTCATAAAAAAATGAAAAGCCTTCATAAAGCAGCGATGAACAATGAGCTTACAAGTAAAGACCTTACATCAGGCACATTTACCATTAGTAATGCTGGACCACTTGGGAGCACAGGGGCCACTCCCATTATTAATTACCCAGAAGCGGCGTTACTTGCTTTCCATAAAACGAAGAAAATGCCTGTCGTGACAGAGAATGATGAGATTGTGATCCGATCCATCATGTCGATTTCTATGACGTTTGATCACCGAGTTGCAGATGGTGGGACATCTATGCGTTTTACGAATCGCTTGATTGAATTGATTGAGCAACCCTCATTCCTTTTAATGGAGCTCGTCTAATGGTTGTTGGTGAAATACTACATGAAAAAGACGTTGTTGTCATTGGAGCTGGTCCAGCCGGATATGAAGCAGCTTTTCGTGCAGCAAAGAACGGGAGAGACGTTACGCTAGTTGATCGATTTCGTTCAGGTGGAGAGTGTCTCCATAGCGGGTGTATTCCCTCGAAACTCCTTGCAACCGCTGCAAGGAAATTGGAGGAAAAGACGCCAGGAGTGAGGACGACACCCACATTTTGCATGGACAAATGGCAGGAAGAAAAGCGTGCTTTGATTGGTAAGATGGAGAAAGGGCTTCATCATCGCTTTAAGTTAACGAACATTGAATGTGTGAAGGGAGAAGCATCTTTTCGATCGCATGAGAGAATCGGTGTTGAACAAGGTGAGAAATTTGAAGTGTGGTCATTTAATCATGTGATACTTGCGACTGGCAGCAGACCAATCTCTCCAGACTTTCTTTCATACGCTCACCCGAACATTTTGCCCTTAGAACAACTCTATACATTATCTTCACTTCCTCATCACCTCCTTCTTTTTGGAGGCGATTATCTCACGGTAGAGGCGGCAAGTACGTTTCGTGCACTGGGAGTGGAGGTAACCATTGTGACAGATCAACAAACCATCCTTCCAGATTGGGACGAGAGGATTCAGCGAGAATTAAAAAGACAATTTAAGAAACAAAAAGTAACACTGTTCACAGGAGTATCTGGTTGCCGGTTAAAAGACCAGGGGCTAGTCTTAGGCTTTCATAACGATCGAGGAGAAACGGTAGAAGTCGAAACAGAGATGATTGCCTATTCGATTGGACGAGTTGGTAATGGGGATACTTTAGGGCTGGATCAAGCGGGTGTTGATATGAAGGATAATGGCACCATTCCTATTTCTGAGGAATGTCAAACAACAAAGGCAAACATCTATGCTTGTGGAGATGTAACAGGAGACCCAACGCTAGCCGTGAAAGGGGTTAAGCAGGGAAAAACAGCTGCAGATCATTGTTGTGGTCGAAATACCGCTTACTCACTTGATTGCATACCAAAGGTGATTCACACCCAAACTCCGATGTCATCAGTAGGATTGACAGAAAAAGAAGCGAAAGAAGCTGGATACGAAGTGATCACGACAAGCTCTTCGATGCGTACAAACGGGTATGCGATGATTAAGGGGGATACGGAAGGATTGATCGTTGTTCATCGAGACCGTAAAAGTCATGTGCTTCTAGGGTTTCATGCTGTAGGAACTGGTGCAGTTGAGCTTATTGAAAAAGCAACGCTTGCGCTTGAGATGGGTGCGAGAGATGAAGACTTTATTTATCCATATACTCCACACCCCGGTTATGGAGAAGCTTGGACAGATGCAGTGGAAATGACCGCAGAAGAAAATAAAGTGAAAACCAAAGTAAAAACCAAAGTAAAGCAATAGGTCAAACGCTCCGATTGGAGCGTTTTTTGATTTGCTTAAAACGATTAATTAGCGTAAAGAAGATGGATAATGAATAATCATCATGGCTTTACAGGGTTGATTGGATGTATTTCGATATTGATGGGGGTAATTTGCTGTAAATCGTAAACTTTCTCCAGTAGAAATCGTAAATGTTTGTGAATCGACTTCAATCGTCATACTTCCTTCTTCAATAAACAAATATTCTTCTACTCCGTCAGGATGGGCAAGTGAATGATAATGACATCCTGGTGCGAGCTCAATATAAAATGTTTCAAATGATTTTCCAGGTTCCATAGGGAAGAGTGGGACTACTTTCATTTTTCCGCTTTCTTCTACGAGGGGCTGTATTTCAAATCTGTTCACCTTTTTAATAACTGGCTGTTCTTCATCGATGAATGCCGTGAAGGATACGCCAAGTCCGTTAGCAATTTTCCATAGTGTGTTGACAGTTGGGTTTGAAGCGCCACGTTCAATTTGTGCAAGCATCGGTTTACTGACAGAAGACCGCTCTGATAATTGATCCAAACTTAACTTATTTTCATGACGAAGTCTCTTTAACTTCTGCCCAATTTGTTGTGTTAAAGAATGATTGTCCATGTCATAATACTCCTCTTTTAGCTCTTTCAACTACTGATTGAAAATTCGTATAATATAACATACAATAAGTTTAATATATTAAACAATTTAGAGCAACAGGAGGGATATTGTGGAGGCAAGCGTAACAACTAGCGATTCGGGTTTTGTAGATGGCTTAAAGGGAGGAATCAGCATTGCTGTTGGGTATATGCCAGTTGCCCTAACCTTTGGCTTACTTGCAAGAACGACAGGTTTAACTCTTTATGAAGCTGTTCTCATGAGTGTCCTCGTCTTTGCGGGGGCAGCTCAGTACATAACGTTAAGCTTAATTGCTATTGGTACAGGGGCTTTTGAAATCATTTTTACAATCTTTATCGTTAATATTCGCCATCTCTTGATGAGTGCCTCTATTAATGAAAAAGTAGAAGAAGATACGCCCTGGAAAAAAGCAGTCTATGCTTTTGGAATCACAGATGAAACGTTTACGGTTTCAGCAACGAAAGCGGGCAAACTTACGACTGGCTATATGTTCGGCTTATGCTTTATCTCCTATTCTAGTTGGGTACTTTTTACTGGGGGAGGCTACCTTGCTGGTGCTACGCTACCTGGAGTGGTTCAGCAGGGAATGAGCGTTGCGCTTTATGCGATGTTTATAGGCTTGCTGATTCCTTCTGCTAAAAACAGTCGTAAAGTTCTTTTTTTAGCAGGGTTAGCAGCTTTATTTAATAGTCTACTTACGTTCGCACAATTTTCAACAGGTTGGGCGATCGTCCTGGCAACATTGTTGTCTTCCATACTGGTTGAGTGGATGGGAGGTTGGGCGAAAAATGAGTAATACGATGATCTGGCTCATCATAGGTCTTGCGATTGTAACGTATATTCCAAGAATGGTTCCACTCGTCTTTTTAAATTCTGATAAAATACCATCTCCTATTCAAAACGTATTGAAAAACGTTCCATTCGCCATTCTGGGAGCACTCATTTTTCCAGGAATCCTTACAATCAATGATGATCTAATGTTTGGTGTTATTGGAGCAGTTGCTGCAATCGTGGCTGCCTATTTAGGAGCAAACTTAATTATTGTTGTTATGTTTGCAGTAGCTGTCTTAAGTACATATGCCTATTTTATTTAACAAAATTGAAAATTAAATGATTTATATTTTCTGATTTTTGTGATATAACCTAAGTAAAACTAAATATTGTGTTCTGAGGAGGAGGAATGAAACATGCATTTGTTTCGTATTTTAATGGTTGGTTTTTTCTCAATGACCGCCGTGTCTCTCGTTTGGTTCCAATCTGTTGAACTGATCTCCTCATTTATTGATTTTTTCATTCACAACAAAAGATAACGTGTTGAAAAGAGCTTTTTTGAAAGCTCTTTTTTCTTTGTTTTTTATCTCCAATAATAATTTGCTATACTAAACTTTGCAACAATGACAGGACCAAATAGAAAAGGATGTTGCCCTTATGAGATGTATTTCAATTGATATGGATGGGACGCTTTTAACAAATGAACAAACCGTTAGTTTCGAGAATGTAAACGCTATTCGAGAGGCGCAAAGTCAAGGGATTACAGTAGTGCTGAACACAGGAAGAGCTTATGATGGAGCGATGAAGCCACTAGAAGGTACTGGTTTAGAACTTCCAATTATTTGTTATAATGGCGCAGAGATTCGCTCAGTTGAAGGCGAAATCTTACACGCTATTTACCTTGATGATCAGCAAGTTCAATCGATAAAAGAAATTCTGGATGCTGAGGGGATCTATTATCAGCTTTTTACAAATAAAGGTGTATTTACACACGATTATGATGGAACAATCGACTTAATTATTGATATGATGAAAAGTTCAAATCCTCACTTAACAGACGAAGAATTACATATGGGTGCCAAGCGTCAGTTTGAGAGTTTGTCACTTAAGGTCGTTGATCATTTTGAAGAATTATTAGCCGATAAAAGCCTTCATGTCTATAAATTCCTTAGTTTCTCTTTTGAGGAAGAACGACTAGAACGAGCGGGGGCTAGAGCGGAGAAGGTTCAGAAAACAGTGGTTACCTCATCAGGGAAAGAGAATTTAGAAATTAATCATGAAGAGGCTCAAAAAGGACTTGCCCTTGAAACGTTTGTGGCAAAAAAAGGTCTCGATATAAACCAATCCGCTGCAATTGGAGATAACTACAATGATATTTCCATGTTCAAAAAAGCGTCTTATGCTATTGCGATGGGAAATGCAGATGAGAAAATCAAACAACAAGTTTCGTTTGTGACGAAGAGCAATGAAAATGATGGTGTTGCCCATGCCATTTATAAATTAATGGACGAAGATCTTCTTTCTTTTTAAAATTATCTTCATAAGAAGTTTAAGTTTTTTTACAACGGGAACCCTTTCTACAGGAAGGGATTCCCAGATTAAATGGAGGTTTTCCGGACCCTTGTTCGCGCAGTCTTTGAAATACTCTGCTAAAGGAGCTGGAAAAGACAATGATAAAACCAACAGAAATTGAAGAAAAAGCAACGTGCCGGATGTGTGAGACAGAATATACGTGGTACATTCCGATTGCAAAAGAAAATGTTCTTGCTAATGATCGGGTTGAAGCAACAGGTATCACGACGAAAAGCAGTCAGGCACCAATTGTTGAACTTCATGTACTTGCTGAATGCCCTGTATGTGGTATTCTGAATCGCTTTGATCACAGCTACGATCGTACAAACGTCTATGTGGAAAGTTAATAAATGGGATAAGGAGCCAGCAGAGTAGTGTCTGCTGGCTTTTTTTGATGAAAGGAAATGGAAGATGATAATTTAAGAATCCCTTGAAAGAGTTGCGGTTCTTTTGTAGAAGCTATAGAGGAGAACGGGGCAAGGTTCTAAAATAATGATTTGCTCGTACTATTGATAAAGAGGTCATATTGGAAGGAGAATGAAAATGAAGAAACGCATAACCTGGATTGTTCTAGGATTCTCCATCTATGCCCTAATCTTGGGGCTCTATTTGTTTAAATGGGCTGACTTTGGAGTTCCTGAGGCCTACAGGGGAACTGCAGCAGATCCAGCCACCTTTATGACAGACAGGCAGTTAGAACTATCAGAAGAGTACTCGCGTTACAAAAGTTTTTTATCCTTTATTGCGATTCCCTATGAATGGATGATTTATTTAAGTGTTCTTGGCTTTGGTTTATCAAAGTTGTTTAAGCAATTTAGTGAAGGAATTTCAAGAAAAAGTGTCGTTGTTGTTCCGGTGTATTTGCTTCTATTAACGACGTTTACATGGCTGCTCACTTTTCCTCTCCATTATTGGGGAAGGTCACTTTCAGTTCAATACGGTATCAACACGCAATCATTCTCAGGATGGATGAAAGATGAGATGATATCCTTTTGGATTGACATTCTACTAACATCCCTTGTTATTGGGGTTCTTTATGCATTAATGAAGCGTTATAAGAAAAAGTGGTGGCTAATGGCGTGGGGATTAATGGTTCCGTACCTTGCATTTATGATGTACATTCAGCCTGTTGTGATTGATCCTCTATACAATGATTTTACATCTCTGACTGATAAAACGTTAGAAGAAGAAATTCTGACCATGGCTGATCGTGCTGATATTCCAGCAAATCGAGTATTTGAAGTCAATATGTCAGAAAAAACAAATGCGATGAACGCTTATGTATCTGGAATAGGTTCAAATTTAAGAATTGTGCTTTGGGATACGACTTTAAGTAAGTTAGATGATGATGAAGTGCTTTTCATCATGGCGCATGAGATGGGGCATTACGTCATGAACCATTTATATGGGAATTTAATTGGTGCACTTGCAACGAGCCTTATTGGTTTGTATCTTGCTTACAGGCTTCTAGGAGCGATGATACGAAAATGGGGCAATTCATGGGGGGTTACTTCAGAATCAGATCTTGCCTCATTGCCAGCCCTATTTCTTCTTTTCTCTGTTATGTCTTTCATCGCCAGCCCTGTTGAACTTGCGGTTTCTCGTCACGCTGAAATGAATGCAGATGCGTACGCCATCGAAATGACTCATGATGTTGATGCGGCGATTGGCTCTTTTCAAACATTGACAGTGAACAGTTTGAATGAAGTAAATCCCCCTTTTATTGTGAAATATTTCAAATACGGCCATCCTACTATGATGGAGCGATTAATTATGTTAAATGAATATGAAAAAGACGATCCCGGTAAGTAAGGGATCGTTTTTTTTGAATAAAGAATGAATGGAAGGGTATCCTGTTTTGAGGCACGTTTACTCGTTCGTAACAGAACCTTCACTTTATGAACAAAGAAAGATAGTATAGGATGAAGAGAGAGCATGAATGAAGAGTTTGTAGTAGGAATTATTTTAGTTAGGGTTCCTATTGATTAATGATGATGAGGTGACATACTTGAACGAAGAGATTAAGAGAGTGCTTGATGCTGGGATATATGGAGCACCAGAATTAAAGCCAGCCGAGAAAGCTTTGTTCTTATCAACATTTAGAGAGCGAGTTTACATTGCTCTAACGAAGAGACAGGTCGCACAGAATAATGTGTATCAAGAAGTAAAAGATGAAATGAAAAAAATTAGAAACGGCATTCTCTATTTAAATGGAGATTTATCCTACTCTATGCTTTCCAAATATATTAAAGAAGCGAGCAAGCATTCTCTTTCATTTACGATTGTGAATGACAAAGAAACGGATACCCCACTTGGACTTGTTTTAGCTTCAAAACAGAATGCGGTCGAGCGAGAAGAAGTCTTTGTTCGTGATGATCGCTTTTCATTGGAGTAGTATATGAAGAAAAAAGAGCGGATGAAAATGATTAAGAAGTTTGTCTTGATCGTTCTTGCTGTTGCCCTTGGTTGGGGCATTTATAATACGGTCATTGCTGACCGAAGTGTTGGTACGGAAGTGGGGGATAAGGCAGCGGGTTTCTCGCTTGAAACCATGGATGGCAAAGAAGTTAGTCTTTCAGATTATGAAGGGCAACCCGTTTTCTTGAACTTCTGGGCAACATGGTGTCCGCCGTGTGAAGAAGAAATGCCCGATATCCAAAAATTTTCAGATGTGCACGGAGAGGAAGTAACCGTTCTTTCCGTGAATTTTACAAAGTTTGAACCAAATAAAGAAAAGATCCCTGAATTTGTTGAGTCGCATAAGCTGACGTTTCCTATTCTGATGGATCGAGAAGGCAAAGTTGGGGAAAACCTCTATCAGGTTATTTCGATGCCAACGTCCTATATGATTGATGGCGAAGGGGTTATTCGTGAGAAACGAGTTGGCCCCCTAACGTTAAAAGATATGGAAGGTTGGCTTGATAAGGTGAAATGAAAAATGACGGTCTCGTAACGGAGACCGTCATTTTTTGTTAAGGGAAATGAATGTTAGTGATGTGAGATAGGCTGATAAGCGTCTTGAAATCCTGTTGCCTTAGCTAGTCTTTCAAGCTTTTCGTTAATATAACGATGATCAAATTTATCGAGAACGTTAGGAATCGAACCCTCTAATAACAAATTGCCCAAACTCCCATATGGTTTCATGCGTATCGTGTTTATTTCCATCAGCAGCTAATACTAACGAATGTAGAATGGATCCTAGAACGGATACATCTTCCTTGGCATAGTGTCTGATTTGGTAGAAGCTTTTATAAAGATACGTGTCGTAGGTGATAGGATTTGTAATCACCCGCAAGTTTTTTTTAGCATCATGGTAGAGGGGATGTGGAATGTGTTTCTGACCAAGACGTGACAACACTCTTCCTAAACGATTAATGCAGTTAATTGCTGTGTTAGGGTCATTGATTCCTGGTGATATAGCTCTCAATGCTATTTCTACAAGCTTTTGGATGCCGTATTCAATATCTTGGTCCGTTGTTCGTTCAGTTCCAAGAGAGAGCGTATTAAGAAGACTTTGTTCATTTGGAGTACGATCCGCTGAAGACCAATAGGAAAAGATAATGGTTCCTTCATCCACATATTCACCAACATCACGCTCAAGGCGAATAATGAAATCCTCTCTCGTTGCGATTGAAATTAAATCAGGCAAATCGATATTTTGTAAATACCCTGACTTAGTAGAACGGATCGATATCGGATTTTTCATTTTGATCTCATCTAGTTCCCACGAGTCCCAGGAAGCAATGTTGCCTTGGTTTGCTTCTTCAAAGTCTAGAAATGTACGATCAATTGTTGTGAGTGTATTTGTGGTAATGTGTTGAATTAAATTGCCGACAAGAATCCAATTTGAAACGTGATGGATGAAGAAGACAAAATAGGCAACACAGACAATGGCATAAATGACCGCAAAAACAGGGGAAAGATAGACAACATCGTCCTGGCTACTTTGTTCAATTAAGAGAAGAAGAATAATAAAATAGATAATGCCCCCAACGAAAATCCCAAGTACTCTTTTGGTAATGCGGTCTGTAATAAAATTCTGTAGAGTCCTTGGTGAGAAGTTAGATAAGTAGGTGGTAAGAACAACCATGATGGTTGAGAATGTAATAGTTGTCATTGTTAACATAGAAGAGACGAGGGTGCTTAGAATAGTTACGCTTGTATCATATGTGGCAAAGAAAAAATAAGGAAGAACGACGGCCTCACCTTGAATGACCGTACGATCAATGATGAGCGTCAGGATGGCAGCAAGAAATGCCCCAACTCCATAGAATGTTGGGATAAACCAGAAGCTTGCTTGTATTCGCTTAAACTTATTATGCTCCATATCCCCTTTGCCTCCAAATAGAAAGATTAAGGGTAGTATGTGAAGAAATGGTTGTTTTTCATACATCTTTTTGTCTAGAAAAATAGTAAAAAAGGAATGAAGTAGGCTGAAGGAAGGGTATAGAGAAAATATAAGCAAACTAAAGGAGGGCCATATGAAGATAGCGCGGACGGGCATCATTGAAAATTTCTCCGAAAAAAGGTATGAATATTGGATCGTCGAAAATGAAGATGTGAAAATCATGGTTTCATGGATTAGTTGGGATGTGCCACAAGAGCAAATCAATTATTGGATGGAAGAGATGGAGATGTCAGGCTCCTCTTCTTGAATCTCTTCTGAATGAAGAGATTCAAGAGTGGAATGGATCTAGTCAATATGGAGAAATTACGGCTCAGGTGGAGAATCATTTCTTGGCGATTTTTGTTCTTTTTCCATTTTCCTCTTCACAATCTCTTTTGGTTCCCAACAGTTAAACTGATAAGTAGGCTTCGTTTCAAAACCAAGTCGCACACAGCGATAAGTCGTTCTAGCTTTTTTTACAACTTCAAAATGAATACAAGTAGCACAACAATGAAAACGAGAATAGTGGCCATTCATAATAAAGAATCCTTTATTAATGCTACATTCTCAATGGATTCAATCTCATCCCTTTGAAAAGTAAGGCAGTAAATTTCAGGGTTTCTAAGTGCTTTCCAAGTGTTAAAGTCAAAAGAAGAATCGAAATGATGAAGAATTAAGGTTAATAGATTTCCATGAGTCATTAAAAGACCATGTTCTTTTGTATTGTGAAGTGCATCGTTTATCGACGCAATCCCTCGATAAGCAGCTTCCTGACTCGATTCACCACCTGAAATGGAATAGGAATGATCGTTGAACGTTTTCTCTAATTCTTCTAGCCAGTTTTCGATCATTTTACCAGACAACTTTCTCTCTTCTAATCGCTCATCCAATGTAATCGATTTGTCCAATTGAAGTGCAAGCGGTTCAATGGATTGGACAGCGCGTCTATAAGGAGAACTATATAGCTGGTCGAATGGAATCGATTTAAGGGTTTGGGCTAGCTGTATCGATTGATTACGCCCTTCCCTTGTTAGTGAAGCAGCAGGTTCTTGTCCAGTTGCCTGGCAATGTCTAACGAGATATATTTTTTTATTCATTGTCTCCACTCCTTCATCAAGGTATATAACGTTATGATCGATTTTAACATTCAAACGAATTTGTTGGAAATCATATGTAGAATATTGAAACTTTTTTGTTGAATGAATCGTTATAAGAGAGACCCCTTTTTAAAAGATGTTTTACCCCCTGTTTGCTTAAAGAATGCTAGCCATTCTTTAAGCATTTTTTTTCATGAATGTGTGAATAAAGCAAAATTGGAGTGATTGGAATGGATGAATTTCCAGAACTAGTAACAGAGCGGTTAAGGCTAAGAGAATTGAAAGAAACAGATGCTCCTATCCTCTTATCCATTTTTTCGAATCCTCATACAATGAAATACTATGGCAGTGAAAGAATGACGGGGATGGAAGAAGTCGAAGGAATGTTAATGAGTTTTCAGAAAGGTTTTGAGCAAAAGCAAGTTTTTCGTTTTGGAATCGAATTGAAGGATACTGGGGAACTCATTGGGACGTGTGGTTTTCATAACTGGGCAAAGCGTGTCAATCGCATTGAGATGGGATATGAATTGGAACAACAAAAAGAAGGCAATGGTTACATGTCTGAAGCGCTATCAGCTATTATTCCCTTTGCCTTTCAAGAATTGGATGTTCATCGGATTGGCGCATTGATTCACCCGAATAATACTTCTTCTAGAAAACTGGTGAAGAATCTAGGATTCTGTGAAGAGGGTATACTGCGGGACTATGTGTTTGCCGGAGGAGAATATATGGACTTAATCATGCACTCGTTGCTTAAAAATGAGTGGTAATGTCTACCGTTTTTTGATCGAATGACCGAAGGATGAGAAAAATATTTTCTCATCCTTCGATTCAACTTATAATACTGGTGAAAACAGTCTTGCAAAAGATTCCTTGGTGCGATGTTTGAGTCCGCGTTTTTGATAGGAATCTTTTGTTACGCTGACTGAATCAGTTAGATCATTTTGGTAGGCTTCGATCAGGTCATGAACGGTACTTGATTGAAACAAAAACATGTTAACTTCAAAGTTTAAATTTAGAGAGCGCATATCCATATTCGCTGTACCAATTGTTGCTAGATCATCATCAACAATCATTATTTTTTGATGCAAGAATCCCTTTCGATACATGTAAATTTCTACCCCGTAATCAAGAAGCTCTGAAAAGTAAGATCTTGTTCCATACTGCGTAAGAAATCCATCACTTATTTCAGGAACGATAAGCCTTACTTCAATTCCTCTCATAGAAGCCATAGCTAATGCGGTACGAATGGCTTTATTAGGTACAAAATACGGGGTGGCAATCCAGACCCGTTTGGTTGCTGAAGTAATCAAGCTAAAATATAAATCCGACATAGCCCCTCTTTTCGTATCGGGACCACTTGCAACGAGCTGGGCACCGCCATCTCCTTCTACATCATAAGTATCTAGGTATTTTTGTGTTAGAAGTTCTTCTCCACACATATAAGACCAATCCATTAAGAAAACGCCATGAAGGGAAGAAAGAACTTCTCCCTTAACAAGCAGGTGACTATCACGCCAGAAGCGCATAGAATTCATATCTCCTGCATATTCGTCACCGATGTTTAGCCCACCTACAAAGCCAACTTTTCCATCAATCACAATAATCTTACGATGGTTTCGGAAGTTAATGGTTTGATTTACGAAACCATATTTTATTGGTAGAAATTGCTGAACCCGTGCACCGGCTTCTCTTAATGCAGTCTTAGAAGCTCGTGAAAGGTTGTGACTTCCAATTGAATCATAAAGGACACGAACTTCAACACCTTGTTTTGCTTTTTTGACGAGTAAATCAATAATGGACAGTCCTAGCTCATCTGATCGAAACGTGTAATACTCCATGTGTATATACGTTTCGGCCTTTTCAATTTCTTCTTTAATGGCCGTAAACGTTTCTCTACCATTTAGTAAAAGCTTCGTTGTCGATCGTAGACTAATAGGACTTGCGACCATTGTAGCAATTAAATTTGAAAAGTTTTGATTACGTTCACTTAACTCGTGCCACTTCTCAGAAATGGGGAAATTAACATACTTCTGAAAAAACTCCAATCCATTCATCCGTTTCTCTTTGAATAGATGACCTTTTACTTCTAGTTGACCTGAAAATAGAAAGAAGACGTAACCGATAATGGGGAAGAAAATTAAAACATAAATCCATAATAGCGATTTATAGGGAGATCTGCCTTCAAGGAGAAGGACGAATAGAATAGAAAGTAAAATAGCACTATAAACAATTCCCGCCCCCCATTTCCAGATAGGAGATAGGGAAGTAAACAGGATGATCGAGAGAGATGCTGTCATTAGTAGAAAGAAAATAATTTGTCTTACTTGTTTCATAGTGTAGCCCACCTCATTTGAATTTTGCCAAAAAAAGTAAGGGCATCGCCCTTACTCCGCATGTTTCGATTTACGCTTTACGCGGTAGCGTCCCCATAAATCAATAAGCTGATCCCCGATTTCAACGAGTTGGGAATCTCTCGTTTCACGCTGTGGATTTGGGGTGTTTTTAATGGAAGACACCAGTCTTTTAAAAGGCTCTGGTGAGGATTTTGCCGTTTGAATAACACCTTGTACAGTTTCTTTCTTTGTTTGAATACCTTCAGAAATGGCTGCAGTCGTTGCTGTAAGTTTGTTTGTTTCGTCATTAATACGATCAACTTTTTCTTGAAACCTTGCTGCGGTTTCAGATAAGTCTGTTAATGATTTTTTTGTTTCTTTCATATTTTTTACTGCTATGTATCCTAAATAAATAATGGATAGAACAACAATTGCGATACTGATGTAGACGATAATCATATGAGTAACCCTCCTAATTACGACTATAAGTTAATATTCACATACCCTTAACATGGTATACGCAAACAAATTGTTGTGAAATTTATTTGCAGAAAATTGAAACGTTTATAAAGCGTGAAACGTATTCCATAATTGGAAGGAGAGATGATGAATGAATAGTTATTCAATTGAAGAATTTGTAAAGTCAACGGAACAGAAGGATAAGGGGGAAGGATTTTTTGAACTAGAAACACCAAGGATGCTAGAAGTAAATTTGTCTGGAAGAGTGTGGGCAAAGGCTGGGGCCATGATTACTTATAATGGGCAAATAAAATTCGAAAGAGAAGGGATTCTTGAACACGGACTAGGGAAAATGTTCAAAAAAGCTCTTACAGGAGAAGGAGCTTCTTTAATGAAAGCTGAAGGAAACGGTAAGCTTTATCTTGCAGATGCCGGAAAGAAAATTTCAATTCTTCATTTGCAAAGCGGTGAATCCATTAGTGTCAATGGGAATGACCTACTGGCGTTTGAAGATGGGATCAATTGGGATATTAAAATGATGAAGCGTATTACCGGAATGATGGCAGGTGGTTTATTCAATGTTAGCTGTCAGGGACCTGGAATGGTCGCGATCACAAGTCACTATGAACCTCTTACTATTCGCGTTTCACCAGGTAAGCCTGTTATAACCGATCCCAATGCAACTGTCGCTTGGTCAGGTCAACTGCAGCCAAATTTTCAAACGGATGTTTCCTTAAAGTCGTTCTTTGGAAGAGGGAGCGGGGAGTCTGTCCAAATGAGATTTGAGGGAGAAGGGTTTGTCGTCGTACAGCCGTTTGAAGAAGTGTACATGCAAAACAACCAGGGATAACCATGCCATTTTCTTTAAAAGATCGTGAACTTAAAGCAGGTGTGAAGTTACTTGATGGACGTCCGTTTTATCTATCACTAGAGGGAATTGAGAAATTGGAAGAGATGGATATGATTGATTCCTTGTTGGCTCGATTAGATCAAGCGATACAGTCGGATGAAGCGAATCACGTTTCGATTACTCTGGATCGATTTTGTACACTGGGTATTGAAAGGTTAAAAAAGAATTTTTATTTTTTACAATCTACAACTTTGGAATACTGTAAGAAATTTCAATTGGAAAAAATCTGTACTAATCATAATAGTAGTATTACGTATGAACAGGTTGAAAAAGCGAGAATCCCTTATTTTCTTTCAATGTGGGAGCTATGTTCGAAGGGGTCGCTCAATTCTCCATCTAAGCATACGATTGAGGTTCAATATGATGCGATGAAGCAGGAAATTGGGAAACAATATCAGACTAGTTGCTATCTCGTCTATTGGGAAGGGAAGCAGTTAGGGATGGTGATTCCTATCATTGAACCTGGAACAAAGGAAGAAGGACGGCTGTTCTATATGGGGATTTTACCAGAACAACGAGGGAAAGGATACGGAACGTTGTTACATCAGCTTGGTTTGGACCTATTACAAGAGAAAGGGGCTACCTACTATATCGGCAGTACCGGGATTGAGAATAAACCGATGCAGCAAATATTTCGCAATAATAATTGCAAACCAATTTTCCAGGCAGTCACCTATATGAAAGAGAAGTGAAATTGCGAAACTTATCATAATATGCTGAAGGAAGTAAAATATTCCTATTGAAATTAATAGAATTTTCATTATAATCATACAAAAGGGTTCTCTAAAAAGGAGAGTGCATGTATGATTCGTTTAGAAAAAGGCAACCTTCTAAAAAGTGACTGTACTGTCATTGCCCATCAATGTGACTGTTTTAATGCATTGGACGTTGGAATTGCAAAATCAGTAAAAGAAACTTATCCAGAAGCAGTGAAAGCAGATGAGGAATTTCCATTTTCCCCTAAAAAGAAATTAGGGAAATGCTCTTTTGCTTTAAGTCGAGATAATAAACGGATCATTGCCAATCTCTATGGTCAGTATAAACCAGCTGGTCTACAAACGAATTATCCTGCCTGGTTAAAATCATTTGAACATATGATCAAAGAATTGAAACCGTTCGAAGAAAAAGGGTTTAAAATTAAAATCGGTTGTGGAATTGATAAAGATGATTTAATTAATGTGAAGAAATCACTAGAGAAGCTTTCCAAGAAATATGAAAAACCAATTCATGTTTACTACTCTTAATCAAAACGTCCCCAAGATGGGGGCGTTTTTTTAATGAAAAGATCGGTTCCTATTTTTAGTAAGATGGAATCAAAAATGTAAAAAGAACCCATTTTGTCGTTTATCAAATAGATAGCGTGGAATACAACTAGTGTAGCGCAAAGCAAAACAAAATTACTTGAGGAGGTTTCAAAAATGGCTAACAATAGTAATAACAACAATGACAAAATGAGCAGGGAAGAAGCAGGTCGCAAAGGTGGAAAAAAAACAGCAAGAGAACATAACAAAGAGTTCTATCAAGACATCGGACAAAAAGGTGGAGAAAAGACAGCTCAGGAACATGATCAGGAATTCTATCAAGAAATAGGCGAAAAAGGCGGCAATAAAACGGCTCGTGAACATAACAAAGAGTTCTTTGAAGACATAGGTGAAAAAGGCGGAAAGAAGACAGCACGTGAACATGATAAAGAGTTTTATCAGGAAATAGGTGAAAAAGGCGGAGAACAAACTTCGAAAAATCAAGATAAAGAATTTTATAAGGAAATTGGGAAAAAGGGTGGCAAGAGCAGTAATAACAGCAGTAACAATTAATGAATGTATAAGAAGAACGAAGCGGAACCCTTCGTTCTTCTTTTTTTACATGTGATGACTTACTTTAAGGAAACGACTATACATACATAAAACATCCCTTCGCCTTGGCGAAGGGATGTTTTATGTATTAAAATGTGCGTTCTTCTTCAACTTCATGCTGGTCATTAAGAATTAATAGGCGACTTGGCGAATCACCTTTTGCAAGTTCTTCTGCTTTTTCAATGGCAGTTGAACGCATATCGTAAAGAATCCGTTGGAGCAACGTCCTCGATTTTAACGTACCAACCTGTAACATCTTTATTTGGTGCTACTGTATATTCCTTCATGATCATATCCTCCTTTAAGCTGTGTATAATTAACTCTTCCCACGATAAAGAAGGATAAAACCTGCTTTCGATAAGTATTAAAAAAACCAGCGCATTTACGCTGATTTTTCCTTCGAAGGAAAGCCGGCTAAGTCAGATGTCTAAAAGGGATTTGGCTTTCCATAAAGACCCAATTTGTTGGCCCTTCTATCAGAGGGGAGATCGCCTCTAAATAGAAGGGGGCCTTTATTGTGGTTGTGAAATTATGTAGAAACCGATTACAAATGCAATAGGCACGATCCAAACCATAAAGGCTAGCGCCCACACAGTAAAACGGTTCCATTCTTTTTCTTTAGTAGCCAAGAGCAGACCCTCCACATCATAAGTTTAGTTTCATTATAACATGGACATAGCTAAATTATGTGTGAACGATTGAAATTGTTGAAAATTCAAGATACGAATCGGATGGTTATGGGATAACGATAACATTCGCCTTGATTCGCCTTCACAGAGGCGATCACGATAAAGGTAAGATGAACGATAAAGAGTATTGGGAGCAGAATTAATCCGATGATGACGATGCTGAAAATAGCCAGGATAACAGCATACAACGTTATGCTTATTTGAAAGTTTAGAGATTCTTTACCCTGTCGATCTATATACGGATTGTCTTCCTTTTTAATTGACCAGATGATGATGGGGGCGATGATGTGTCCAAAAGGGACTAAATAGCCTGACAATGCAGAGAGATGAAGATACATAGCCCACTGTCGTGAAACGAGATCAGGTACCAGTTCTTTTTCTTCCATCACAATCCCTCCCGTATCCTCTATCTCTTTCAGCATATTAGCTCATTGTTTGGGATATGCCTTTAAGTATTCTTTTAACAAAGCCTAACAAAAAAAGGAACCAGTCTTGGTCCCTTAATTGGCATTATAGCTAATGTGATAGGAAGCTCGCTCTGTTTGAACAATTAATTCACTCGACTGCTTTTTCACATCGTTTATTTCTTCAAGTGGAATTTCGAAAGTAGAGTGGGGTAACGGTACAGCAGATTCTTCTGAAATCACCTTTCCTTCTCCTTTAAGCTGAAGGAGAGTTGAAGCAGTGTAGTCGTCAACAGTTTCACCGCGATGTTGAAAAGAAAAGTCTTCTAACTTCATGATTGTTTTATCAAGATCATCTTGTTCTCTCTTCTCGATGATAAGATGACCACCAACCCAATCGATTAGTGTAGTGCGAACTTCTGATAACATTGATGTCGTATTCATTTCACTCACCTCGATATTATTTTTCCCCAACGAGATCCATCGTAAACCGCATAACTGAATTTGAGCGCGTGATGATGATATACTTGTACTATGAAATGAGACAAAGGATGATTGTCATGGAAACAATAACAATTGATAAAGTGCTTCATAAAGGAATGCCCTTACTTGATGTAAGGACCCCTGCTGAATTTGAGAAATTTCATATTCCTGGAGCCATTAACTTGCCAATTTTCACGAATGAGGAACGAGAAGCCGTAGGGACCACTTATAAGCAAAAAGGGACAGAAGCAGCGAAAGATTTAGGGATTTCCATTGTTTCTCCGCAGCTTCCTGATTTTTATAAACGTGCGAAAGAGTTAGCGAATCATCAGGAATTTGCGGTTTACTGTTGGAGAGGTGGCATGCGAAGTAAAAGCCTGACAACGATTTTTGAGATGATGGGTTTATCCTGTTATCAAGTTGAAGGCGGGATTCGAGCATACCGCCAGAAAGTTACGGCTGGCCTTGAAATTGTTGCGAGGCAAACAACACCGTACCTTGTTCTAGAAGGATTAACAGGAACCTCGAAAACCGAAATCTTAATTGCTTTAGAAAAAAAGGGGTATCCGGTTATTGATCTCGAAGGCCTTGCTGCCCACAGGGGCTCAGTATTTGGAAGAGTCGATTTACCAGAGCGAAGTCAAAAGGAATTCGAAGCGAAGCTATATCATCGATTGTTAGAGATAGGAGAGACGCCTTATTACATCATCGAATCCGAAAGTAAGCGTCTTGGGAATATCATTATTCCTGATTTTATTCTGGAGGGCAAACAAAAAGGGACGCGTATACAAGTCCACGCCCCGCTTTCTTATCGAATTCAAACGATCTTGAACACCTATCATCCTGAACAGCATCATGAAGAAATCACTGATGCCGTTTCAAAGATTGAAAAACGATTCTCTAATGAAGATAAAGAAGTAATCAATCAGGGTCTTGAAACAAAAAACTATGCGTGCATAATTGAACGACTGCTACTTTATTATTACGATCCACGTTACGAACATAAAGCATATGAAAATGAAGGAAATATCACTCATTTAAGTTACGGATCGATTGAAGAAGGCACTCAGCTTGTCCAGAATGAAGTTGATCGTTTCGAAATTAAGCTTCGATTAGAAGGCGAGAAAGTTTCGCTTTAATGGATTTTCTTTCTTCGGGAAGCTGTTCCTTATTGTATCGTTCAATTAGGTCGTCAATACGTTTGAAATATAAATGACTTACCCACGCGACATAACTTCGGTAAACTGGCGATTTAAGAAAGCGTAGAAGCATATTATCTTCAGGTCCGAAATAGTATGTCTTATCGTCAAAAAAAGTAGTAAATCGTCTGAAGGATAATTTAGTAAATGAGTTGTCCAATTCAAAGCGAAATTTGTTAAGGGCATCTGGAATTAAACGGATTGTAAAAACATCGTCATTATCAAACATTTCCTTCGGCGTGGGTAAGATTAAGTAAGGATATTCCTGATCGTCAAGAGCAATAAAGAAATCTTCAGGAGACTCATGGCAACTAGGCACTCGTTTGACGGTGGTTTCAACAATCAACTGATAGACTGAATCATTCATTTCGTATCCTCCCTTTGTAATCTATCATCATTGTTACCGTTCTAGTAAACTTGTATACCCCTTTGTCGAAAGTAGTTAATACAATCTATTATCCAGCCTTCGAAAAAATTCCTTCATTTCAAATATTACAAATAATTTTCCACCTTTTATTAAAATCCAATCCTTCAAACTGCATAAACAAAAGGATTTGTTCATGATGGTGTCGATATTCAGCTCATTTGCTCCCTTTGAAATCAACATAATAAGCTAACATAGCCAAACAAAAAAAGTTTGAGCAAAAGACTTGAAAGTCAGAGATAGTCAAATTATAATATGGTTACAAGGTCAAAGATAGTCAAAGTCAAATTAAACATCTTTTACCTTTCCAAACTTTTTAATAAATGAATGGATTATAAATAATAAGGAGGCCATCATATGCTTTGTGATCATTGTCAACAAAACCAGGCTTCCATTCAATTGAATGTCCAAGTGAATCAAAATAAGAAAAGAGTAAACCTTTGTAGCACGTGTTACGCAAAAGTGATGAATGGTCAAACAGCTTCATCACCAAAAGGTCAAATGGATGATTTCTTTCAATCCTTTATGGCTTCAGGACAAAATGGTTTCACTTCTCAAGAAGAAGGGCCACAAACTGAATCAGGAAATGGAAAAGGCGGCTTACTTGATAATCTCGGAAGAAACTTATCTGACGCAGCAAAAGCTGGTCTGATTGATCCTGTAATAGGGAGAGAAAATGAAGTAGCCAGAGTCATTGAAACATTAAACCGACGTAATAAAAATAATCCCGTACTAATTGGGGAAGCAGGGGTCGGAAAAACGGCCATTGCTGAAGGTCTTGCGCTAAGAATTTCAGAAGGGCAAGTTCCATCTAAATTAAAAAATAAAGAAATCTATCTATTAGATGTTGCTTCTCTTGTTTCAAATACCGGTATTCGCGGTCAGTTTGAAGAAAGAATGAAACAATTAATTTCTGAACTTCAAAGTCGAAAAAATGTGATTTTATTTGTAGATGAGCTACATCAAATTGTAGGAGCAGGTTCTGCCGAAGGATCAATGGATGCGGGGAACATTCTAAAGCCAGCCCTTGCTCGAGGAGAGCTTCAATTAATTGGCGCTACAACGCTTAAAGAGTATCGTCAAATTGAAAAAGATGCGGCATTAGAACGTCGCTTTCAACCAGTAATGGTAAATGAACCGACGGTAGAAGAAGCCGTTGAAATCTTAAAAGGTTTGCAGCCTAAATACGAAGAATATCATGAAGTGAAATACACTGATGAAGCAATTCGAGCTTGTGTATCATTATCAAACCGATTCATCCAAGATCGTTTTCTTCCAGATAAAGCAATTGACTTGATGGATGAAGCCGGAGCTAAGATGAACTTAACATTTGCTGTATCGAACCACGATGAAATTCAAGAGCGTCTACAACAAATCGCTACTGAAAAAAACAAGGCAGCAGAGGCAGAAGATTATGAGCTTGCTGCAAAGTTAAGAACAGAAGAATTGCAGCTTGAAAAACAGCTTGAAGAAACATTGAAAAGTAACTCAAATATGAACCATTCAGTCGATCTTGAAGAGATTCAGCAGATCGTTGAGGGCAAAACAGGTATTCCTGTTCGTAAGCTTCGAGAAGATGAGCAAACAAAAATGAAGAATCTTGCTGAACGACTCAATGCCAAAGTCATTGGCCAGGAAGATGCTGTGAACAAAGTAGCGAAAGCCATTCGCAGAAGTCGTGCAGGGTTAAAACGTCAAAATCGACCAATCGGTTCTTTCCTATTTGTAGGACCAACTGGTGTCGGAAAAACAGAACTTTCTCGTTCATTAGCTGAAGAAATGTTTGGTGATCGAGAAGCGATGATTCGTCTCGATATGAGTGAATACATGGAAAAACACTCTGTCTCAAAATTGATTGGTTCCCCTCCAGGATATGTTGGTCATGAGGAAGCAGGACAATTAACAGAAAGAGTACGTCGCAAACCATATAGCATCATCTTAATTGATGAAGTTGAGAAAGCACATCCAGATGTCCAAAATATGTTCCTTCAAATCCTTGATGATGGTCGTCTCACTGATAGCCAGGGTAGAACGGTTAGCTTTAAAGATACGGTTATTATTATGACAAGTAATGCTGGAACATCTGAACGTAGAATTACAGTTGGATTTGAATCCGCAGAAAGCTATACAAGCGTTATGGAAAGCTTGGGTGGTTATTTCAGACCTGAATTCCTAAACCGTTTTGATGGGATTGTTCCGTTTAAATCACTCGAACAGACTAGTCTCGTTACGATCGTAGACTTAATGATTAATGATTTAGATGAAAGTCTTGAAGAGCAGAACATTTCCCTTACGATTAGTGAAGCGGCGAAAGAGAAGTTGGCTGAACTAGGGTATAATCCACAGTTTGGTGCTCGCCCTCTTCGCAGAGTCATTGAAGAACATGTGGAAGATGGTATTGCTGATTTACTTGTAGATGAAGGAAGCATTCAATCGGTATCGGTTGAAATAGTAGAAAACAAAATTGTCGTCTCACCAAAAAAATAAACTTGTAAGAAAAAAGTCGCTCCGAAAAAAGGAGCGACTTTTTTCGTTAGTTTTTACAAAAATAGGGAAGGTATTAATTAAGAATCCTGATTCCTTTCAATCTAGTAGCATTGTCGAATTTTAAATGATTCTGACTTCTTTTGTTCTTATGAGTCGAAAAGTCAGAATATTAGTTAAAATAACTTTGGAAATCTGCTACGTTAGATAAGGAAGGTCAGGAAAGACTTCTCTACTATTTTATAAAGGAGCGAGAACAAAATGGAACTGGATCAGTTAGAGTTGAACCAGACGTTACAAGAAAGTCAGCCAGAAGGAAAGACAATTCCATATTTAACAGCACTAATTGGATGGAGTCTTCCCGCAATTGAGGCCTGTGACAAGTTGAATCGGCCTTTCGTAGTGGTGGGTCCTCCTGATTTTAAGGATTATGCCGAAAAGCATGACATCACCTTTGTTGGGTGGGAGTTTGACAGGTTGAATGAAGGATCAGACAAACTCTATAAGCAGCTCAAAGCACTTGGAGCTGAAGTAGCAGTCCCGCTTTATGAAGAGTGTGTTGAATGGGCTGGAGCCCTTAACTCGCGCTTTAGAGAAGAACCAAGACTATTTAACCGTTCTCTTTTACTAAGAGATAAAGGGATGATGAAAAGAAAAGCACAGATGGCCGGAATTAAAGTAGGCGTCTTTGAAGAAGCAAGAGATAAAGAAGATGTAAAACGCTTTTTAAAAAGAGTGAATGATGCACTATTGAAAGTGGATGGAGATAAAAATGAGCCGATCCACTGTAAGCCATTAGATAAGGCTGGATCTGTAGGACATCGAGCGATTGATGACCCTTCAGATATTGAGTCACTTACAGATAACGATTTCCCACTCCTTATGGAAAGTCATCTTGATGGACAGGAATTTTCGTGTGAAGTTTTTGTTCACGGAGGAAAAATTCAATTCCTTAATATTACGGAGTATGTAAAGCTTGGTTATTCAAACTTCGTGCCGCCTTCTCCATCACTTGAAGAGAAGCGACCGGTCATTCGTAAAGCAATTGAACAACTAATTGAAGCTTTTGAGATTGAAAACGGTGTTATCCACCCTGAGTACTTTATTATGCCTGATGGTACACTCCACTTTGGAGAAGTAGCAGCTCGCGTTCCAGGTGGACACATTTTTGATCTGATTGAACGCGCTTACGGATTTAGCGCTTATGAAGCGCAAATTCTTTGTAGTGATCCAAATACCACAGAAGAAGAGCTAAGAAAATTCTTCCCGGCTGAAGATGAAGCTCTAGGGTATGCAGGATGCTTGATGGTTCATCCTCATGTAAATTACATTGAAAAGTTAACGATTCCTGAGGAACTTGAAGAACATTCTTTCTTTGAGAAGCATGATATGTTTACACCTCCGCAGGGAAAAGTAGCTGAACGCGTAGGTTTTGGAAATCATTATGGAACCATTTTCTTTTTCGGCGATGACAGTGCAGAGATGACTCGTTTACTTGTAGACTATGAAAAGTATGACTTTTATCTGTAGCATAATATTTTTACAATAAAGGAGAATTTGGCATGCCATCTGAAGTAACAGAAGGAAAGATTGCAAGGTTTTCCAGGTCATTAACACGTCTAGAGGAAGCGCCTTCTTACGCTAAATCGCGCTATCAGACAGATGTTTTTCAGGAGGCAAATCGCCTTCTGGAAACCGAAGAAGGTCTTGAGTTTCTTTATCAGTATGCTCATCGATTTGATGCCGCTGGCGTTTTTCAAGATGGCCCTTGGGAAGATCCCTCAAAGCTACAGCCACCGCTTGTTGCTGGATCATTGCAGGCAAAAGGACTTCCGTATGTCATTGAAATGCTAAGCGATTTACGTATGCTCGCAATAGCGGAAGGAAAAGGAGATCATCCAAAGGTTTCTCAAGAAATGGCCATGGATTTCTTAAACGAAGTAATGGCCCTAAACCTAGATTTGCTTTTCCCGAATGCTTCTGAAGCTTCACGTATTGAAGAAAAAGAAAATACGGTAGAAACACAGCGATTATTCCAATTTATTTCACAGTACCTTTCTTCAAGTGCATTATCGGAAACGCTTATATATGAAATTGAACGTTTGACTGCACAACGCCCGATCACTGTAAAACGGACAGTGTCGATGATTAAAATGGCGAAAGAAATGCTTCGCTCTGAAACTAGTGACGATCAGCGCAAGATGCTAGAATCGTACGTTTCCTCTATTGAAGGACCATCCGAGTTAAGTCGTTCTAATCAGCAGCCGAATGAGTACCGTAAACAACTGATGGCGCTATCGACAGAGGAACTCCGAAAAGAGAGTGAGCAGCTTGGTCTCTCCATGCGAAAAACAGGCCTTTGTTCACCACATCACAGTGTACTTGCGCGTTTCCTAAGCAGAAAATCACCACATCTCCTTCCCGTACTGCTACAGTTAACTGGGAAGGGGAAAGCGAATCTTGAAGAACATGCGGAGCTCGTTCATCAGCTTATTAAAGTTTCGCTCTTTCCATCGACTTGCCAATCGGCTTATGGATTAGCCCTGATGTTAGAAAGAGGCGTTCTTTCTGCTTCACCAGTGATTCCTGGGTTGAGGCGTATGATTGAGCTGGATATTCGCCCAGAAGTACGAAGCGCATTATTTAATACGGTTAGTGAAGGAGAAGGTTTAACGGCTAACAGCATCTTGTTAGCAGGGGTCATTAGCGTTCTCGGTCAGCCGCTAGGTGTGGGACAAGGGCTAAATCCAACTTGTCAGGCTGCAAGAGGAATTAGTCTCTGGGCACAACATGCGCCTGGATACTTACTAGAGATCATTCCAAGAGCTGCACGAGATGGGGATATTGATATGGTCTTTGAAGGAGTTCAAATTCATTCGAAAGATCTTCAAGGTGGACTCGCACCCGATCTCCACCCGGAACTTGATCCTGTATCGCTTGTTCTCGTGCCACACCTTGATCGCATTTATAGTGAAATGATGAGTAGGGTGGCATTAAGAGGAGAAGATGGCCATCGCTGGGTAAACCCTGCATTTTATGGCAATTGGGTGCAGAAAGGGTTTAGCACGGTCATTGAACCGATTACAGGTAGCGTCACGGACTTTCCAGGTTTCGTCAGGTTATTTTATGCGACACATCATCCTGAATACAATGACGATTATGAATTGATCTATCCCAATCCAGTAGGGATTTTTATCACAAATGTTCATGGAAAAATGCTAGGTTTCCATGCGGTTTCCATTCAAAGAATTGCTAAAAGTCCAGATGGAGAATATCGTGTCTATTTTTATAATCCGAATAACGATGGTTCTCAAAATTGGGGACAAGGCATTGAATGTACGGTTATGGGAAAAGGGGAGCTTTCTGGTGAAAGCTCGTTACCTTTCGAAGAGTTCACCTCGCGTTTATATGCTTTTCACTATAACCCATATGAACAGGGAGATGCTTATGCCGTTGAAGCAGAATACATCTCGATCGTGAAGTCTCTTGCTAAGGAAAGCTGGGGACAAGAATACACCTGGATCAGTAAGTAAATACTGATTAACAAAGCGATCTATATCATGAAGCGTCAGGTAAATGATTTGTTTCCTGACGCTTTTTTTGATTTACTTAATTTATATTAAAAGGAGGCGGTCTCATGATCGAGCATGTTGTGTTATTTAAGTTTAGTGATGAAACAACGGTTGAACAAAAGGAAGAAGGGATGAGAAGGTTACTGAAAGTAAAAGACAAAATCCCAGGAATTGTTGATATTCAAGCGGGGAATAACTTTTCTGACCGTAGCCAGGGCTTTGAAAGCGGACTAACGGTACGCTTTGAATCCAAAGAAGCACTTGAGGCATATGGTCCCCATCCAGCCCATCAGGAGGTAGTAGCCTATCTTAAAGAAGTAGGAATGAGTGATGTATTAGCACTTGATTTTGAGTGTTTGTAACAACAGAAAGGAGAGTCTACATATGAAGGGGTTTATTCACGGTGGGCGCGCAGGTAAACAAGGATTAGCACTGAATGAGCACCTTGCTGAACAAGAACCTCAGCATGGTGAAGTGAAAGTTAAACTAAAGGCAGCTGGGTTGAATCATCGCGATTTATTTATCCCTGATCGCCATCATCCAGAAGAACCAGATGTTGTCCTTGGATCAGATGGAGCTGGAATCGTCGTTGGCGTTGGCGAAGGAGTAAATGAGATTCAGGAAGGTGATGAGGTCATCATCAACCCTAGTCTTGGTTGGGATAAAAATACCGCCATTCCCCCGGCAGGATTTCAAATTGTCGGTTTTCCAGGACATGGTACTTTTGCAGAAACAATCGTTGTTCCAGCTTCAAATGCTGTGAAAAAGCCAGAAAGCCTTACATTTGAAGAAGCAGCTGTCATCGGCTTAGCGGGATTAACAGCCTATCGTTCTTTATTTACGAGAGGACAACTGCAAAGTGGGCAAACCGTCTTTATTCCTGGAATCGGAGGAGGCGTGGCCACGTTCTTATTGAAATTTGCTAAAGCCGCAGGAGCGCGGGTGATTGTAAGTTCACGAAGTGAGGAAAAACGCCAATTGGCTCTGACGCTTGGAGCAGATCGTGCACTTGCTGATGAGGCAGATTGGGCAGAAGAAACCACTAATGAAAAAGTAGACTTAGTTATCGAAAGTGTTGGAGCAGCAACATTTAATCGCTCTCTTGACGTGGTTGAAAAAGGCGGGACACTCGTTATTTTTGGCTCTTCAACAGGAGATAAAATTGAATTTGATTTGCGTACATTCTTTTATGGACAATATAACTTACTAGGTTCAACGATGGGAAGTTCTGAAGAATTTAATGAAATGGTTGATTTTATACAAGAAAATTCGATTAAACCCGTCATGGATAGGGTTTTTGACTTTCAAGATATTCAGCAAGCATTTGAACATCTGAATGAGAGTCATCAATTTGGAAAAATAGCTGTAAAAATTTCGAACTCATGAAAAAAAAGGAAGCCAACTGGGCTTCCTTTTTCATGTCAATAATAATACGGAGGATAACCATAACCATAGTACGGATATGGTCGATAAAAAGGGATCAAACTAAGGGCAGCGATACCAGCTAATGGGAAGAAAAAGCTTCCGAACCTACGATATCGGCCGTATTGTCTTTGCATTTCCTGTTCATCACTTTCTTCAACTTCCTGTGGAATCATTAAGCACATATGCTCATCATCTAAACCCATAATAATTCCTTCATATTCTACGCCATCTTGCATTCTTACTTTAGCATGGTAGCTATGATAACGTTGACATAATTGTTTCATATCTCCATGAAGTTGTTTTTCTTCACCAGGCATCATTGCGCCTTGAACAGCGTTGTTAGGCATGTTTCCTTGCATAGCACCCTGAACAGCATTGTTAGGCATGTTTCCCTGCATTGCACCCTGAACAGCATTGTTAGGCATGTTTCCCTGCATTGCACCCTGAACAGCGTTGTTAGGCATGTTTCCCTGCATGGCGCCTTGGACAGCGTTGTTAGACATGTTCCCCTGCATCGCACCCTGAACGCCATAATTCATATGATTACCATACATGTTCATAAGCAGTGCCTCCTTTACACAACACAGGATATTCACCCATACAGAAAACAGTTACTAACCACATGAATATTTGGGCGAAACGTTAAGAAAGTTAGGTTCTTTCTTGAAATTTCCATAGAGAACCTATACGATAAGTTCAAATGACCTTACATATAGAGGTGAAAGATGAAAGGCTTTTATTTAACTCGAATAGAAATGGGAACCATTTTACAAACCATTCGTAATCAAGAAATGCCAGACGTGATCTTAATGAAGGCAATCAAACGGTCTGGATGTAAAAAAGAACAAATACCAACGATTTTTAGTAAATTATCAAAAGCTAGTGAAGGGAATTTTGGGTTATCCATAAATGAAATTGTTACGCTTGGCAATCAGCTTGAATACGCAAGTTTCCGTTCGACGGCTGTTCAAAATTGGGTGAAAAGAGACATCAAAGATTGGATAGGCGCACCTCAGCTTGGTAAAAAATACGCCATTGAACAAGCGGCGATTTTATTTATTGTAGAAGATTTGAAGAATACACATGATTTTGAAAGTATACGGCTGCTTCTAAAGTTTGCCTTTAATAACCCGGCAGATCGAAATGATGACTTAATTGATCCCCTCGCTTTTTACACGGCTTATTCGCAACTATTTGGAGCAATCCACACGAAAGTAAAACCTTCTAAGGAAGATCTTAGAAAGAAGGCTATGGAGTTATCCGCCATCTTTACAGACCTAACCGAAAAGCAAAGAAAAGATATTGAAAAATTGCTTATCTCCGCCGCACTTTCTGTTCAAGCTTCTTATTATCAATCATTATCGAAACACTATCTTGAAGAGGTCTGGAAGTAAGGAACGGTTTGAGAACGACAAAAAAACGAGCTGCTTCCTCCAACAAAGTCGCAGCTCGTTTCATTTATTTAACTGAAAAATCGATCGTTTGTTTGTATTGCTTCTCTGAAGCTAGCCACATTTCTAATGTATAGTTTCCTGGTTCGAGATCTTCAATCATAATTGTATATTCAAGTACTTCAGCTTGTTTTAGTTCAACATTCTCGTTTTCTTTTACAAAGCTTTTATTAGCTGAGTAGGTTTTCAAGGCATCCCCTTTGTCATTAGAGAGGACATAATCATACTTTTGACTACTTGGAAAGAGAATCGTTTGAACTTGCTCCGTTTGATTCTGAAGGCGATATAAGAAGGTGGCCGTATCCTTTTCAATCCCCTTTAGCGTTAGCGTTGGTTCAAGCGAGCCGGCGACAATACCAGAAGATCCTGACACCTCTTCACTACTTTCGTTCTTTGTGGTCATGAATGAATTCTCCTCTCCACATCCAGCCAAAGTAAGGAGGACCATTGTTCCAATCATCACATATTTTAACATCCCATCACTCCTTTCTTGTTTAGACGAGATGGAAGTTTTGAAAGTTACAATTCTTTTGAACAAGCAGCAAAAAACAGGATATCCCGTTGGATAACTCATATAATAGAGGGACAGGTTTATTGAAAGGAGATCGATAGAATGAAGCCGTCATTAGTAGATATACATGCCAAGATAAATGATAGAAGTGCAAGTGTTCTTGGAAATGAACGGTTCTACAAATTTGCAGTTTTCCTACCTTTAATTGAACGTCAGGGAGAACTGCATGTTTTATTTGAAGTAAGAGCTCATACGCTTAGAAGACAGCCTGGAGAAGTTTGCTTTCCAGGTGGAAAAGTAGATCGTCATGATCAAAGCCCTAAAAAGGCAGCGATTAGAGAAACGTGCGAGGAGCTTGGAATTCTAGAAAGAGAAGTATCTGTTATGGGAGAGTTAGATTTCCTTGTGACCTCTTTTCAATCCATTGTTTATCCTTTTGCGGGGGTAATTAACGTCGCTTCTGAATTATCTCCTAATCCAGATGAGGTAGAGGAGATTTTCACAGTACCTCTTTCTCATTTCATGAACCATCCACCAGAGCGTCATGATATTCGAGTGCATGTGCAGCCGGATGACAGCTTTCCTTTTCACCTTATTCCGAATGGTGAAGATTACAACTGGTCTTCCTCAAGTATGCCTGAGTTTTTTTATTACTATCGTGATTACGTGATTTGGGGGATGACGGCAAGAATTTTATATCATTTTATCCAATTATTAGAGGTGGAGAACAAGTCATAGAACTCATTTTTTGAACAAGAGGTATTGTGAATTATTTGAAATATAGGTAAACTAGAAAAGGTCGATTTGTGTCGGTTTTTTCTAGTTTTTTTTATTTATACTAAAAGTGATTTTGGACTTTCAAAAGGTGATTCATTTAGAAGAGATCATTCATTTTTTCCACAATGTGTTGCCATTTTCGTTCAAAATTATTGAATAAACGACAAAAATCAACATTAAGGTGCGAATCAATTAATTGGATAAAAGCGCAGAATAGAGAGAGAGAATGCCAAACATTTCATAGGGGGAAAACAATGTTAACGATTATTTTTGTTTTACTTGCCGCGTCACTGGGTTTCTTTATTTACTCATATTTCGTAAAGGATTATGCGAAAGAAGTGAAAGGACAAGTTGATGATGTTTATATTAACTTAATGAAAGAACTCAAGACGGTGAAAAAACGAACTGAAATGTTAGAAAGCAAAACAAAGTCAGTAAGTGGTGGCCCAAATGAGTAAGCAAGAAGCAAAGGGAATTGCAGCAGGTCTTCTTTTTGCAGCGGTTCTGTTAACAGCTTACTATTTTATGTTTTCACAAGCTAAAGCAGAAGAAGGACATGAAGTTACAGATGCAATGGTCAAACAGCATCTAGAGGAAAAAGGAATGGTCATGGTTTCGGAGGAAGAATATGAATCTCTTAAAGAAGCAAAAACGCCCGTCGTTGAACAAGAGAGCAAAACACGGGATGTTGAGAAAGAGGACTCCGAGGATCAGCCTAAAGAGATTAACTTCATCATTGATGAGGGCATGACGAGTCAGGAAGTGGCGCAAAGCCTTCAGGATCAGAAATTAGTTAAGAAGTCAGATGACTTTATTAAAACCCTACGAGACATGGATAAAGAAATGGCTGTACAACCAGGTGAATACACTCTAAATACAGAGATGTCTTCTGCTGATATAGTGCAAGAAATTACGAGATAGAGAAAACACCCGGCACAGGTTTGCCGGGTGTTTTGCTATTTCAATTTATTAGGTTATCTGGTGTAAGAGTTAATTTAGCGGGATACCATTGGGGGAAGTTGGAATGGTTAGAGGCTTGTCTAATGAATACCTCCCAATTTCGTTAAAACCCGTATTTTCAAAACGAATGGTTTCATAGTTGTATTGGGATGCTACAAGCATTAGTGCTTCAATTGTTTGCATGGCTTCTTCTTCCGATGCAAAAGTGCTTTCTTCTGTAAAGGCAATGGTGGCTTCTGATCCGTTTCCATCGAAAGAGTAGATGGAAACGGATGCTGGAATGGCTGGGATGAGAGAAGGAAAGTTTGGATCACCATTTTTCATAAGAGAGAGCGCTACATCCATCTCAGCCCCTTCTTCCCCTTGCAGGGCCGGTCCGATTACGAGAAAATGCTCACCAGTGCTAGATTCATAAAGATAATAAGGGTTCGGCATCTTGTTCACTGAAGGATCAGCTTCTCCAAAATTCCCCAATGCGTATCCTTCTTCTCCATTCGTTTGCCAGCGAATTTGATCCGCTCCAAGGCTTTTTGCCAATTGTTGAACGCTATCGTTTACCATAATAGATTCTGTAGATGAAAGCCCATCACCTGGTTCAGGAAAGCTGACGACAAGCGTTGGATTTTCACTTGTTGTAATAAGATCAAACGTCGCTTCACTTAGTGGTGAGCGTTCAAGTTTGTAATCGGAAAAAGGAAAGTTCGTTAATATGAAATCGATATTTTCCTGTGTACTCTTGCTTTCATCTAATGAAAAGGAAAGTGGTACGAGCAGCGTGCTTTCTGGGTCCGGGTACGAAATAACGATACTTTTTCCTTTTGATTGTTGAAATGCTGGGATGTAATGATCAAACACAGTCGGCTCTTCAGTTGGTGCTAGAGTTGCAAGTTCTGCTTTTGAATCATTTCCACTAATCGAAGGAGTAGCACTAGTTTCGTTTGAATCAGATTGAGTGATCGCTATATTTGAAGCGTTGTTATTTTGGTTGAAGAGGTCAGGCGTAATGAAGACAGCTAGCAGCAAAACAATAACAGCAGCGATTCCCGGGATAATCCATGGCGTTTTCTTTTTCGTTGATTTCAACATCTGTTCATTCCTTTGTTTCTCGATATTTTCATAAATCGCTTCTTTGCTTCTTTCATCTTTTACAGCGGGTAGTTGAGAAAGAAGGGATTTTGTACGATCATTCATCATAAGACCCCCTTTAGTTGATGATTGGATGAATCATCGACAAGTTCTCTTAAGGCTTTAATGGCTCTGTGCTGAGTTGTTTTCACTTTACTAACACTCCAATTTAGGATTTCGGCTGTTTCGTTTATGGAGAGTTCTTGAATATAACGAAGAATAAGAACCTGCTGCTGATCAAGTGTACATTCTCTTAAACACTTATAAATGGTCTGCACTTCTTCCTTTTGCAGCAGAATTTCTTCAGGAAGAGGGGCATCATCTTTTGGCTGCTGTTTGTTAAGGTCAAACTTACTAAGCCATCTTGATGTTCTTCGGTTGTGCGTTCGTAAATAAT
Organism: Bacillus sp. RAR_GA_16; assembly: GCF_020165985.1. GTDB lineage: Bacteria > Bacillota > Bacilli > Bacillales > Guptibacillaceae > Guptibacillus. Next base: position 303,679 of record NZ_JAIUKZ010000015.1, on the reverse strand, counting down.
CAATTGCGATATTTCTCGCAATGGCAAAGAGCCACGTCTTTTCATTGCTTCGTTCCTCGTAATTGTGGTAGGAACGAAGCACATTAATATAGACTTCTTGAACGAGTTCTTCCGCAATGGCTTTGTTTTTCACCATATAAAATAAAAATTGAAATAAGTTCGTATGATAGAGGTCGTACAAGCGATCAAATGTCTTATCCATTCTCAGCCCTCCTTCTTCTATAAAATAGAACGAGTTATCTATTGAAAAGGTTACAGGAAGGTTACAAAAAGAGATAGCTTTTGTTTAATTTTCTGTTTTTTAATACTCTGTAAAATGAAAGATACGCTTGTCTCATCCCATTTAAAAGCACAACAAAGCGCTTCTTCTCTCTTTCGGAAGGAGCGCTTACTTGTTTATAAGTGAATACACCACCACATCATAATAATGGCTATGCATATAGATATGATCTTTAAAATGACCTTCTTTATGAAACCCTAATTGTTCTAGTCGATTCACTGCTGCACGGTTATCTTCGATCGTTTGGGCATAAATTTTATGAAGATTTATTTGTTGAAAACCAAATTCAATAATGGCTTTTGCTGCCTCTAACCCATATCCTCCGCTCCAGTATTTTCTGGATAGGATAGCGCCAATCTCTGCTTTAGAAGATGTACGATCCCAGTTTTGAAAACCAGCAGTACCGATTAAGTCTCCTGATTTTTTTAAACGAATTCCAAATCGGATCGTATGCGTCAGTAAGATGGAGGAGGGATCTTTGTAAGCTCGAATATAGTGAAGCGCCTGGGTTTGGGTTTTCATCACCTTCCCGCCGTCATAATACGTCACGTTAGGATCCGAAAAAATAGAAAAAAGAGATCGTTGATCTTCTTCCTTTAGAGAAGTAAGGATAAGACGATTAGTTTCTATGGTAGGAAAGTCTTTCAATCACTTCACCATCCTTTACCCTTACCATATGTTCTAGATCGAAAGGGTAGAGGGCGGATATCCCTTAGAAAAGCCCGAATTCAATTAGGTAGTATTTCCGACACGAATCGTAATGAAATTCTTGAGTAGTTCAGTACGGTTTTCCTCATATTCTTCAGGAGAGAGCGTTGAGCGCTCTAACCCATTGTCAACAAGTAAGATCGCGTTTTCTGCAATAGAACGAGTAAACGAGTACTGATATAAATAAGAAAAACCAGGCCTTGTGGCTGGAAGCATTAAGTAAGGCATTCTCATTGCTCCTGGTCTTCGTCGCATGGCAAGTGCCTCAATCATTCCATCAATTGTTCGAAAACCTAGGCCGTGGCCGAAAAAAGTTCCATCTCCCAAGTCAACGATGTTTTCTCCCTGCCATTCAGGTGTAAGAGGATTTACATCAGGATTCTTTACATAACGAATATCCCCAGGAAGATAGTCAGGTGGAATGTTATGCACAATTTGCAAATCTTGATCAAATTTCCATCCCCATAATCGCATATTGGCAAATAATTGATTGAATTTGGGAGCTGGCAACATTTTTACTGCAGCATGATAAAGAATAATGATCATTGCCGTAGCACATTCAAATGCGTACATCGGTCCGTTTCGATAAATATCTAATATCGCTTCTGAAGCCGGCACACCGCTTTTAAGTTGAAACGCACCATCGGGTAAGAGGTGCCAAAACATTGGATTACACCGAGAGCGATAAAAATCAGCAAATTGAACCCCGCTATAGTATAGCTCACGTGAGCTATTCGTTATGGAAACGCGAAATCGGATTTCAAACAATAATGCATCGACTGATCTGTAGGCATACGTATAGGAACTCATAAACATGATGTCGAGGATCATCATTTCAAGTGGACTTTGAATCCCAGCATTCACAATAACTTCTTTACTCGGACTGCTACCTGCTATTGTTATCATGCTGAACCTCCTCCATAAACAGTAACTGGGCACTTAGAGGGCGATTCATCCACTCGATCCATTCACTGCGGGACTTCATACGAATTTTGTATGAAAGATTGGCTAATTGTTCTTTCTCATGTTCAGAAAGGGATTGAAATCCATTCTCTCTTTGTTCAGAAGTGGCTATATAAGAGAAGCGCTCATGATACTTCGTGTCGTGGTCGACAATGTAAGGTGTGAGCTCAGCAGTTAACTCATAGCTATTTTCATTATGAAGAAGATATGGAAGGTTTTCTTCATACCAACTTCTAAAGTAGACGTAAGGGTCCTCGCTATCGTCTATACCGGAAATAAAGTGAAGAAGCTCCCTTGCAAACGAAACTTCTTCTTCATGTGGTGATAATAGTTTTTCGCCAATTGGAAGTAGACTTGAAATGTTATGAGAGGAAAAATACGCCCACGTAACATAATGAGTTGAGTGGCCATCACGCCTTCGCTTGAAAAGTAAATCTGAAACAAGGGAAAGGTCGTCAGGATGTTGATAAATGGTTGTTAGTAACCCAGCGGAACGATCAATCACTAACCGATAGCGAGTGTTTAATTTCACGTCAGAGCCGGTTTCCACCATCCATCTGAGAACAGAATGGATGTATTGTGGAAGGTCACAAATGGAGTATGGGAATGGAACTGCTGGTGTGCGCTCTTTTGCAAGAATATCCTTTTGAATTGATAAAGCAATTTTGTTTCGATCTGATAAATGTTTGGTGATGTGATGCTCTCTTATGAAAGAAGAGAGGACATATAGAGTCGGATACGTAAGCGTTTCTTCATTTAAAAGAGAGGTTGCGCTATTTTTATCGTACTCAATAAGCTCCCTCATATATTGCTCCAGACGTTTTATGCCTTCTGTTTTTCGGATGATTTCAAGTGAGACAGAGCGTTTCAATGTATTGCCTCCTTTCGAAAATGCACTGTTACAAGCTTATTCGAAAGAAGGGCACTTCATCACATATAATCATGTTTCAGATTTTTATGAAACCTTTAGCTGTTCATACCGTCTTAATGGTAGATGCTTGTACTGAAGGGAGTAACGAAATGAGGAATAAAGCTTTACGCATTGGGCTTCAATTTATCGCTGCGTTTATTGGTGTGGTGTTACTTGGGTCCTTACCAGGACTATTCACTGGTATGAAGTTGGACCCTGGGGGGTACATGAAAAGGCTACAAAGTACGCTAGAACAAATCATTCATTTTCAACAGTTAACGTTTCGATCTGGAAATGAAAGTTATCAACTTTTTCCAGGGATTTTAGATTATCTTACCTATTCAATCGTCATTTTGTTCAGTGCTTTACTACTTGCTTTTATAATTGCATTTTTATTTACATATCTCACTTATATTTCTCCCGTGTCCATCCAAAAATGGTTTAAAAGAGTCGCTTTTTTGACAGAATCTTTTCCAGATGTCTTTGTGCTCGCCCTCGTTCAGATTGGTGTAATTTGGTTTTATAAAAAAACGGATCTCCTATTGATGGACGTTGCAGCATTTGAACGTATTTATACGATGCCGATTCTCATCCTCTCTATTTTACCTATTTTGCTATTGTATCGAATCATGCTACATGTTCTAGAAGAGGAGGTTGAGAAACCCTATGTTGAACTTGCAAGAACAAAAGGGATAGAGCCAACAAAAATATTTCTAGTCCACGTTTTTCGAAATACCATTTTATCAATCTATTTCCATTCGAGATCAATTGTTTGGTTTGCACTATCGAACCTTTTTATCATGGAGTATGTTTTTAATCTAAATGGATTAATTCGTTTTATGTATGAGCATCCTACACCGGAAATTTTTACGGTAAGCGCACTTTTGCTTTTTATTCCAATCTTTATTGTATTAACGATTTATCAACTTGTAGCGGAGCAGACCGCTAAGGAAGAAGCCTTACTATAGGTGTAAAGGAGGGAAAATAGTGAAAAATGCGCTGAAAAACCCAATGTTTGTCATAGGAACAGCCATTATTGCTCTTTTACTAGGGAGCAGTTTGTATTATTTCTTTGTTTATCAAGATGTGTTGCCACAAACGTCTATGCTTTATGATCAAGATGGAAATTTAGTCGATCGTTCACCGTTTACACCGTTACAAGTTCCTCCATTTGGGACAGATAAATATGGTTATCATCTCCTAGATCAAATTATCGTAGGGGCAAAATATACAATTGGCATTGCTTTTCTAGTCGCATCAATGAGAATGGCACTCTCCTTCGTTGCTGGTGTCATCGGAGGTACTTATTTTCGCCGATCGTTACGAAGCACATCTGGGTTTGTAGATGCGATGCAATACATACCTATCTCATTGCTTAGTTATTTTATTCTTAGTGCGGTTTTAATGGAGAATGGAATGGAAGGGACATTTCAATACACATACCTTGAGCGGATTGTATTTGAAAGCGTAATTTTGACTGCTGTTGCGATACCAACCACAACGACGTTAATAGCGAATGAAACGAATGCGATTTGGGGAAATGAGTTTATTGAGGGAGCCAAAACGTTAGGCGGCTCTAAAATACATATATTAACCAAACATATTTTGCCTCATCTTGTACCGAGGATGGTCATCATTTTCCTGCAGCAAATAATTAATGTGCTCATTCTCTTACTGCATTTAGGGTTATTAAAATTGTTTTTCGGTGGAACTTTCTTTAATCCCGATCCGATCTTAGGAGATGAATACCGTTCTGTATCATCTGAATGGTCAGGGTTAATTGGCTCTACCTATCAGTTTTTACCCTATCAGTCGTGGATCCCTCTTGTTCCTATTTTGTTTTTTGTTCTAGTTATCTTTAGTGTGAATTTAATGCTTGAAGGATTTAAGCAATTAGCCGAAAAGCAAACTATGAGGCGTACCCGGGTAGCTAAACAAACTGAAAAGCATAAAAGGGAAATCGATACGAGCGCCTTTTATTTCCTGGACAGATCGAAACAGGTTGAAGAACGTAAAACAGCCAGCAGGTAGTGTAGAATTTGATAACGATGCAAATATTTACTATCAAAAAAGGAAAAGCCCAATAGTCGCTTTTCCTTTTTTGATTATTTATTTTTCTTTCTTTCTTTCTTTCTTTCTTTGAAGCACTAATACCATTGAATTGTGAGATTCTTTTTGCTTTTTGAGCCTTTTAGATAATACGATTCGTCTACTTCATCAAAATAGGTCATCGTAGGATAATCGGTGTCTCCTTTTAGCGTTAGTTCTACATTATAATAATTCCACAGGTCATTGGTATAGTTGTTATCCGTTTGATACAGATGAGAGAGTACAGCTAAATATTCTGATGCAACCTCTTTCATTTTGTGTTCAGATAGTGTTTCGGAAACGATAAGATCGAGATAAACCGTGGAATCCTTTGAGAAATAATTAACGTCAATAATTTCTAAATCGCGATGCGCAATTTCCGAAGCGCGCTTCATATAGGCCGCACTAACATAGGGAGCATTCTTTTCAAGGAGTGAAGCTTCTTGAGTTTTTGGCGCGTCCAGGGAAACACCAGTCACCGATAAAGTAGTGATGACAAATAAAGCGATACAGGCGACGATCCCGATCCATTCTAGCGTTACATTACGCTTTTTCTTGTTTTTTCCATAATGGGCAAGCAGGATGTTTTCAAGCATCCTTTCCTTTTTTCGAGACGTGAAGTGTTGTTTTTGAAATAAAGTTTCTTTTACTTTTGTTTTTAACTGATTTTCTTCCATCTGTGTGTTCACTCCCTTTCCTTGTGGAGACTTAATTCAAGAAGACGACGTGCCCGATGCAGTCTCGATTTAATCGTTGCCTCTTTTGTATCAAGGAGTGAACCAATCTCTCTAACCGATAAATCTTCGTGATAGTACAGAATGAAGGTCTCTCGGTATTTTAAAGGGAGTTGGAAAATAGCTGTTCGTAGCTGAAGCGCTTCCTCATTTTTTACAACTTCAAGTTCAGGGGTGGCGGTGTGATGCTTGATGAATTGCATCATCCGATTTGTCAGGATGATATTACGGAATGACCAGCTTCGAACATGATCATGACATCGATTAATCGCGATGCGATAAAGCCAGTTTTTCAACGAAGCTTCTCCCCTAAACGTATGAAGTTTTAGAAAGCAAGCGAGAAAAACTTCTTGTACAATATCCTCTGCTTTTCCCCAATCTTTCGCATATGTATAAGCTAGTCTTACTAACGATTCACCGTATGCTTCCATTAATTCCTCGATTAATTCCGTTTTTTGAACAGTGGTATAGTTGCTAAAATCAATCCTAAAGTCACTCTGGGAATTTTCATTCATACAATCATCCTTTGTGAAGCATTTACTATAGAGACGAACCTGAAGATGAAAGGTTGCCATTACCATTAAATAATTTCCTCTCTATGCCCCTTTTTCCTCTTTTCAATCGATATATAAGGTGAGAGCGTTTACCATTTATTTTAGGAGAAGGAGGATGTAGAGAATGATACTCATTGATGCAGGGCACGGTGGAAAAGATTCCAGGAGCAATAGCAAATGGATTAAAAGAAAAAGATTGGAATTTAGAGGTATCGCTTCATCAATATGAATTCTTAAAAAAACTGAGTATCCCTTGTGAAATTACGCGAAAGACGGATGTGGAATTGACCCCTGAGAAGCGTTCTGAGCTCGTTAAATCATCTGATGCAATTGTTTGTTTAAGTAATCATTTTAATGCAGGCGGTGGAAGTGGAGCAGAAGTGATATATTCGAAATATACAACTTCTGAATTTGCGGAAAGTGTTGGTAACGCTTTAAAGAAAGCGGGCATGCCTATACGTCGGATTTTTTCAAAAGAGGGATCGAATGGGAACGATTATTACTATATGCACCGACTAACTGGCAAAGTTGAAACCCTGATTATTGAATATGGTTTTCTCGACTCTGCTACCGATCGAAAGAAATTAAATGTACGTTCCTTTCGTTTTCAGCTAGCAGAAGAAGCCGCACTTGCCGCTGTGAGGTATCTAAAAGGTGATCTTAATAGACCACTTTATCTGGTTCAAGCGGGTGCGTATAAAGAAAAAAGTAAGGCTGAGCAATTATGTGAAGAATTAAAGAAAAAGGGTTATGATGCTTTTGTGAAATATGATTGAAACATGATGGGGGAAAGCGTGTCAGCTTACGAATAAAGGGAGGGTAGCCATTGGCTACCCTCCCTTTATTTACATAAATTGGTTCTAATTCTATAAAATCTTTATTTAAGCAAATCAGGATTTTCGTTCTTCGCTCGCTTCACTTTGGGCTTGCGAATGCCGCCTGCGATATCTGCTTTCTTAAAATCTTTCGCGTATTTTACCTCTTGAGCGTCACTTAGAGAAAATCCACTTTCATGTATCGGTTGATATTGAGAATTCTTAGCCATTTGTAATTCCTCCTTGTAATGTCTCTTATTTTGGGGTTACCCTTGTAGAATTTCCATTAAACATTCATGTCTAACTTTGTTAAATAAATCATGTTTGTGGTACTTTATTAGTAACCCATTACTTGTTGGAGGCATTATGAGCAGAAAGAGAGTATTAAATCTATCGATTGCTAGTATCGTGGTACTTGTTAGTATTTTTGTAATTGGAAGATACACATATGTACATGAAGAACATCTTGAACGAGGAGTCGTCATTAAGAAAGAAAGCACCGACCATCATTTTTATGTGTTTGTTCAACCTGAGGGAGAAGGCGATGCCATTGAACTGTTGATGGAAGAGGAAATGGCGTGGAACCTCGTGCAAGAAGGCGATGTATATGAAGTGGCTTATTCCTGGTATGGCTCGAAAGAACCTACAATTGAAGAAATGAAACAAATAGAAAGAGAATGAGTGAGATCACTCATTCTCTTTCTATTTAATGATCCCTGTTTCTGAGATTTTTACCTTTACCTTTGCTTCTAGATCTACTTCTGGATATTCTTGATTCCACTGTTTGGGGTGCCAGGCTTCATGATGGTAGGCGTTTAGATCCCTTCCAATTCCAAGGAAATCACAGTTTGCTTCCTGCAGCTTTGCAAGTAGTTCATTTCCTCTTTCGGTTAATTTTTTCGAAAGCTCATCCGCAATTTCTTCTACCTGACTTTCTTTAAAAAGATGATTTTGAGGGTATTCTTCGATGTTACCTCTTACTTCCAGATGAACGACGGCTTTACTTACTTTTCCGCCCTCAAATGAATACGTTATATCAGATTTCGTGTTTTGAAGGTTAATTGTAACGGTTTGGGTTAGGAACCCTTTGTCGTGATCTTTTCCAATTTTCTCAACAATACTTGCTTTTTTGCTCTTTGCATCAGCCATTAGGAGGAGAAGAGTCGCGTCAAAAGGTGGGAGTACAACGCCTGTATATTTTGATTGATGAAAGAGAGCGATTCCACTTATCTCAGGTGCATCAACCTCTTCATTATAACTAATGTATGGGAAAGCATAGTCCTGTCCAATATCATGCGAATAGCGAAACGCCTTTTCTACTGTCATGCGAGGGGCTTCGGTTTTATTTTCAGCACCTTTAATGAGATTTGTTGAAAATTCAGTGATAAGCGTATCGCCAATGTGATCTAAATTAAAGATATCTTCTGCTCGTCCGTCGACAACAGCTACGCGAGCGTCAAGGGGACTCTTAGGATCACGATACAAAATATCGAACATATGATCAATATCATGTTTTGCAACCTCATCACCTAAGAGGATCAATTGATTTTTTGATGCCGTTACCTGCTTCGAAATGATACGGTCCATTCTGAGCCGTGTATCTCTCGGAGAAGACCCTACAACAGATAGAACGCGGTTGGAATATACCCCCCCTTGACTAACAGGAACACCAAGATTCCGAACAACAAACGTCGTTCGAATTTCATTTTCGTTTTCATAATCAAATCCTGCACCATAAATAAGCTTGGATTCTTTTAGAAGTTCCTGATCCCAGCAAGATGTTAAGAATAAAAGGCTAACTGAAAAAACAATGGAGAGGTAGAGTGTTTTTTTCATTGAATGTTCTCCTTCTTCTTAAATACTAGGCTAATGATTAAAAGAACGAAAGGAATACCAAATGCAAAAAAATAGCTCGCCTTTGCATGGTAACCAGAAATCATTTCAACCGTATAGCGATCATGAGACAATGTGGATAAAAGAAGCGCGGTGAGCGACGCGATTAGAATCGGCACCGTTGTTTTCTTTCGTTTTGTTAAGCACTGTATTCCTCTTCCTGCAATATATAAGTACGATACGTACGAAGTCATAACGGAAATGATCCATATGGATAGAAAAATTAAATCTACCCGATCGACGATAATAAAAGAGACGCCTTTTAACATGTAAACGAGCGGCTCTGGAATCATTTCAAGCTGAGCAGGACTAAAAAAAACAAACGTAGTAAATGTCAAAAATGTGTATAATCCTGTAACGGCAATATTAGCGATTGTGAGGCTTTTTAGGGCAGTCTTCCCCTTTTTCTGTACATATGGATAAACAAATAAGACAATTTCAAAGCCTAGCATCGATACAATGCCTTTTTGAGTTGCTTTAAATATTGTCCCTATACCATTTTGTCCAATCGGAAGAATGTATCTTAGATCTGCGTCTTTTAACGTATAAGCAGACATGACAACGAGTGGAATAATGAGAATGGAAACAAATTGATAAAATCTACCCATTACTTTAATTTTCCCAATGGCAAGGTAAGTGCCACTGACCGTTAACAAAAGTAAAATGACAAGCATTGGTGTGCGAAACAATATCCAGGTTTTAATGGTCGTTTCAAACAATTCCAAGACAATGACTGCAGTTGCGATAGCAAACGCAATATAAAGCGCTGAAACAACACCACCGGCAAATTTGCCAATGATTTTAGGCACATATTCGAATAACGATAGGTTAGGAAAACGTTCACTTAAAAAGTAAAGGATGAAAATAATCAGTTGAATGGCACCGCCTGTGATCAACAGTGTAATCCATCCATCTGTGCCGGCATCAGCATATAAAGAAGATGGAAGCGAGAGGACACCAACTCCCACCTGCGTTTGAAAAATAATGAAAAACAGCTGTGCATGATTAATTGTGTTAGTCGTTTTCATTCTTTTTCCACCTTCTCGAACGCCACTCCTGTTTAGAATACTGAGCATGTACGTCCCTTGGTCGATCCCCAAGTAGCCATCTTGGCAGGCGAACGATCGAATCTTTTAGCTCGTTAAATCGAAATGGTGCTAATGGTGAAAAATAAGGTGTACCGAACGTTTCTAAGCCACATAAATGAATTAAAATAATCGCTAGACCAAAGACGAGTCCAATAAAACCAAATGACGCAGAGAGCAGCATAAGTGGAAATCCAAGTAGGCGAATGGACATACTCATTTCATATGAGGGAACGGCAAATGATGAGATTGCTGTAAGTGCTACGACAATAATCATCATATTGGAAACAAGATTCGCTTCAACAATGGCCGTTCCAATAACTAAACCTCCAACGATACCAATTGTTTGTGCAATCGGTCCTGGCAGTCGGATCGCCGCTTCTCTTAACAATTCAAGGATAATCTGCATGATGAGAGCTTCAAGTAAAGGTGGAAACGGCACATTTTCGAGTGAACTTTTAATATTTAAGATCAATTCAGCAGGTAGCACTTCGGAGTGAAACGATACCGTGGCAATATAAAGAGATGGTAGCCCTAGAGCAAAGATAAAGCTTGCCACTCTAATGAGTCTTAAAATGGAACCGATGTACCACCGACTATTGTAATCTTCTGGAGATTGATAAAATGCAAAGAACGTGACGGGCATGACTAAAGTAGAAGGACTCCCTTCCATAAGTAAACCGATTCTACCTTCAATCACATGAGCTGTTAACCGATCGGGTCGCTCCGTACTAAGCATTTGCGGAAAAGGAGAAAAAGGAGAGTCTTCAATAAATTCCTCCACATAGCCCGGTGTTTGAATCGAGTCTGTTTTGATTGCTTTTATCCTTTTTTCAACTTCTTGAATTAAATCTGGATTAACGAGGTTCTGCAAATAGATGATTGCTAACTTTGTGTCGGTTGTTTTTCCAACTTTAAAAAATCGTACGACTAAGTTAGGATTTTCAATTCTTCTGCGAAGCATTTGAATGTTTTGCATAATATTCTCCACAAAACCCTCGTGTGAACCCCTAACCACTTGTTCATTAATGGGTTCAGAGACTGGTCTAGAGTCTGCAGAAAAAGCTTCTAATAGATAAAAGTGTTGATGTCCATCGATAAAGAGAGCGACAAATCCCTTGGTTAATGCAGTAACAGCTTCATTTAAGTCCAATGAGCGTCGCAGTTCCTTCGATGTGACGGTATCTTCAATGTCTAATTTGTTTTTCTCCATTAAAGGTTTCATAATCGTTTTTTGAAGTTTTTCTTCATCAACGAGTGGATTCTAAGTAGGTAAGGAGGCATGGGGTGTTTTGAATCTTTAGACTCCTGAACTTAATATCTTCCGTATGATAAAACTTCGTGTTCAAGTATTCTTTGTTTTGCTCAAGAGAAAAAAAGGCTTCATGTGAATCAGCAGCAGTAGGAATTTGATAAGGTTCATTTCGAATTGATTTTCTTTTGCCACGTCTCACGGTGCAACCTCCTCTTCGATGATAGATAGTTATAGCTTGTGATGAAATGGTCAAGTTATGTATGAGGTTCCTTAAAAGATTTTTAGTTTCCGCAATAAGACTTTAATCTCGTCAAATTTTACGAAAATGGTGTCTTTTTCTCTTTCTTTATTAAATTTTTGTTATGAAAAAATCTACTTTTGTCGAATGGATGTACATAGCTTGTCTAATTAATGTATAATGAAATCACTATTAAGAAAAGGTGGTTCTTACGTTGACGAATAATAATATCCAAAAGGAAAAATTGGCGGTAGATCGTTGTATGAAACATCTAGAGATCGTTAACGTAGAGCCAAAAGCGAGACAGTTAATATCAATGTATTTAACGTCCATTTATCGTGAAGCATATCAAGAAGGTTATGAGGATGGGGAGAAAAACACGCGTCTAGAGGTCAGTGTTTTAAAATAATTAGTTGAATTTTTAGCCAAATGGGCTATACTAAGAATAATATTTGATCGTCAGAGCGAAAGAGAGTAGTGTTTGTACGGGAGTAAGCGATTTGGGGATGGTGGGAGCCCGAAACCTAATCAAACATGAACCGGACTTTCAAGACACTGTTTTGAACTTCAGTAGGAACAGTCGGACTCACCGTTAGCTGAGAGAAGTTGGTTCAATGCAGTTTGTTGAGCAATCAGAGTGGTACCGCGGAAAAACTCCGTCTCTATATAGAGACGGAGTTTTTTTGTTGATCTTATACGAGAGAAGGATGAAGAAGATGTTATATAAAGAGCTTTTTGCTAAGAAAATTGTCCAATTATATGAAGGAAAACTTAATCATGATGAAGTCATTCAACGAATTGAAATTCCAAAACATGAGTCTTTTGGTGACTACGCCTTTCCATGCTTCCAACTTGCGAAAATCGAAAAAAGGTCGCCTCTTCATCTTGCAACTGATCTTGCAGCTAAATTAAATGATCCGATATTTGAGAAGGTTGAAGCAGCTGGTCCCTACGTTAATGTGTTTCTTAATAAAAAGGTTGTAGGGAGTGAAGTGATTCAACTTGTCTTAACTGAGGAAAGTGAGTATGGGAGTTCAGAGATAGGAAAAAGTGGAGCTGTTCCGATCGATTTATCATCGCCAAATATTGCAAAGCCTTTTTCAATGGGCCATTTGCGCTCCACAGTAATTGGAAATTCCGTGGCATTACTATTAGAAAAAGTAGGCTATTGTCCAATTCGTATTAATCACCTTGGCGATTGGGGCACGCAATTTGGTAAATTAATCACGGCCTATCGTAAGTGGGGAAATGAAAAAAAAGTTCGTGAAAACACCATTAAAGAACTGCTTAAGCTTTATGTTCTTTTTCATGAAAAAGCAGCCCTTGATCCTAAACTTGAGGATGAAGGAAGAAAGTCATTTAAGGAGTTGGAAGCAGGAGATCCCAAAGCAGTTGAACTATGGAAATGGTTTCGAGAAGAATCCCTTATGGAATTCAATCGCATCTATGAGCTAATGGGGATCTCGTTTGATTCCACGCATGGAGAAGCATTTTACAACGATAAAATGCAGCGAGTTGTTGACATGTTGGAAGCGAAAAAACTCTTAGTCGAATCTGAAGGGGCAATGGTTGTCGAGCTAGGAGATCACCTTCCTCCTTGTTTAATTAAAAAGAAGGATGGTGCATCACTTTATGCTACTCGAGATTTAGCGGCAGCGATCTATCGTTATGAAACATATGGTTTCACTCAGTCGCTTTATGTAGTAGGGAATGAACAGAGTCTGCATTTTACACAATTAATTGAAGTGTTGAAAAAGTTAGGTTTCAATTGGGCCAACCAAATGCGACATATCAATTTTGGTATGATGCTGAAAGATGGAAAGAAAATGTCGACAAGAAAAGGGAAAGTGGTTTTACTAGAAGAAGTCTTAAATGAAGCCATTGAACTGGCTAAAGCCAATATTCTGGCTAAAAATCCTGACTTGGAAAATCAGAATGAGGTTGCTAAACAAATTGGAGTTGGCGCTGTATTGTTTCATGACTTGAAAAATGATCGTCGAAATGATATTGATTTTTCACTTGAAGAAATGCTTCGAGTTGAAGGAGAAACAGGGCCATATGTGCAGTATACACATGCGCGTGCCTGCTCGATCCTGCGTAAAGGGAAAGTTCAAGCTGGAGAAAAGGCAGTGATGCTTGAAGACGAAGAAGCGTGGTCGGTTATTACAAAACTGCGTCAATTCCCGGATGTCATTGAAAGAGGTGCTTCTGAATATGATCCCTCACAAATGGCGAAATTTGTGTTAGAGCTCTCGCGTGCTTTTAATAAATACTATGGACAAATTCGAATTCTAGAAGAAAATACGTCTAAGCAAGCAAGGCTACAACTTGTACTGGCAGTATCCATTGTTTTAAAAGAAGGCTTGCGTTTGCTTGGACTTCAGGCACCAGAAGAAATGTAGAAAGCAGCCCTACGCTGGGCTGCTTTTTTTATCGATTTAAGTCAGTGTCTTCAATCGATCCTTGAATTGCCTGACTATCATAGTCATCTAATTGATCCTCATAATGTTCATGTCGTTCATTTGGAATAACTCCGGTAGGTTTGCCATCGATATCAGCGGATAAAAATGTTTCGATTTCTTCCACATAGCCATGCAATTCATCGGAATCAATATACATACGATCATAATCCATTTGCTGTTCATTAAAATCAGAAGGCGTTTCTGAAGTGCCATAAAGAGCGGCACGTTGCCAGGAATCTTCCGCATCAAAAAAATTTGCTTGTGCGTGATCATTCACATACTCCCCGAATGAGCTACCTAGCACGTCTTCTTCAGCTGGACGATGATTTGATGTATGTTGTGAGGGACTATGCTCTACACAAGTTGTGGCTGTTGGAAGAGTTTTAAGTCTTTCGACTGAAATGTCTTTTCCACATACGGTACATAATCCATATTTGCCGTTTCCAATTCGTTCTAATGCTAGCTGAAGTTCAGCTAGTTCCTGCTTAGCATGTTCATCTAATGATAAATCCTTTTCACGCTCATACAGGTCTGTTGCCGTATCACCGGGATGATTATCATAATTGGAGAGTTCACCTGTTGCCTGCTGTGTAAATGATTGTGAAAGACCAAATTCATCATTTTCCTCTAGCTCCTCTCGAAGCTCTTTTATACGTTTTTGAATGATTTGTTTGAACGCGCGGAGTTGCTCTGTCGTTAGCATGATTAAATCTCCTTTCCTATGCTGATATCCGTAGTATAGGCAAAAACAGAAAGCGTTACTTCTGAAAATAATTCCATGCCAAATGGATGAAATACCAGTAATTTGGAAAAAGTAACGAAGTAGTTGAAGAGAAGCTGGTGATAAGATGAAGAGAAACGTGTACCCACTTGAGGTTTTGCTTTGGAGTATTGCTTTTCCCGGGTTTGGGCAAATCATTAATAAAATGTACATTAGAGGCGCTTTTTTTATCGTGTTAGAATTTGTTATTAATGTAAATGCAAATTTAAACATGAATATTCTTTATAGCTTTCAATGGAAATCAGCTCAAGCAATTGAAGCGACCAATTATGAATGGGCCATGTTTTATCCGTGCGTGTATTTATTTGCTATTTATGAAAGTTATCTTAGTGCTTTAGAGAAGTCCGGACAGGAAGTAAGAGCATTTCTTGCGCTTCCTTTTGTAGGAGGAGCTTATTTTTCTACAATAGGTGTTATATTTTCAACTATTAGGAGTATGGTTTTGCCCCCAACATTTGTGGCCATTCTCGGGATTGTTCTTGGAGTGGGGATTGGAGGATTACTGAGAGTATGGTTGATTCATTATAATGGAATAAAGAAAAAGCCATGAAAGTTCATGGCTTTATTTATGGGTGGGTGGATACGGAAGATCATGTTCTAGTTCAAGAGTTCCAATATCTTCGTTTCTAAACGCTCGTCTCCGCTTTTCTTAAGATCTAGCTACAGCGCCCAGCCTCTCGATCGCTTCACCCCATAAAATGAACACAAAGAGCGTGTTCTTTTTATGGGGCTCCAGCGCTTGTCGAGGCTAAACGGGCGCTTCCGCTTTTCGTAGATCCAGCTACGACTCGCAGAAACTACGATATTTCACTCTTTCACCAGAACACAAAGGGCGTGTTCTAGTTCAAGAGTTCCAATATCTTCGTTTCTAAACGCTCGTCTCCGCTTTTCTTAAGATCTAGCTGCAGCGCCCAGCCTCTCGATCGCTTCACCCCATAAAATGAACACAAAGAGCGTGTTCTTTTTATGGGGCTCCAGCGCTTGTCGAGGCTAAACGGGCGCTTCCGCTTTTCGTGAGATCCAGCTGCAGTGGGCAGGGTCTCGATCGCTTCACCCTATCAAATGAACACAAAGAGCGTGTTCTTTTGATTGGCCTCCAGCGCTTGTCGACCCTGAACGCCAACTTCCGCTTTTCGTGTCTAGCTGCACCCTCCAGACCCTCTGTCACTTCACCCTCCAACTCGAACACAAAGACCGTGTTCAATTTGGAGGGCTCCAGTGCCTGCCGGGTCTAAACGGAGGCTTCCGCTTTTCGTGTTAAACCTCACTCATTCTGAATTCGGCTGATTGTAGTTCTTCGGCGTCTTTTTCGCGTTCTTTTCTTGCCCATTGGAAGAAGATGTAGCCGAGGGCGGTGCCGTATGATAGTTCTTGGATGATTTTCATGATGATGCCGCCTAGTTGTTGGTCTTCCATAATGCCTAGTGGCTTAAATTGGTCAAATAGTTCAGGTGAAACGGTTGTGCCAGTTGGTACGCAGTATCCCATAGCATTGGCCCATACGGTTGGATCGGTATAGGTTGCATAAAGAGGGGAGGATGCGAAAATAATTAGCGCACATGCAGGTGTCAGCAGGACCCCATCTGCGAAAATATAACCAAGCTTTTTTACACCTGATAACGTATCATATTCTGGTACTGGACAAACGAGTGGCCACCACATTGCGAAAGCTGTCACTATAAGCGCTGCTTTATAGAAATTCTGAGCAGTATAGTGAACCATTAAGTAGTCGAATATTTCAGGTATGTGATAAAAAGAAAACAGTCCATTAAACAAAAGAAGTGAAATTATTGGGAATGTCAAAAACTTAACGATCTTATGAATCACGTTGATCTTTAGTAATGGACGAAGCAGCCATGCTGGTGTTCCTACAAGAATGAGTGGCGGTGCAACTAAATAAACAAGCGCCATCTCTGTCATGTGAATGCTAAGTAATAAATGCCCCATAAGTGATAATGGACCACCAAGACCGATGTAAAATAAGGCGACCCCAATGATAAAAAAGATCTTTTTATAAAGAGGAACGGTTGTTGCGTCTTTGAAGCTATTTTTCCAGGGCCCTGTCAGAAGTAAATAGAATCCAGCAATAACGATTGCGGCTACCAGAATTCCAGGGCTCCATAGAGCACTAAACGAAAATGTGCTCGATAATTGTTCCCACATTAGGAACACCTCCATCTATGATCATAATGCCTTTCCGTAAATGTTGAACGTTTTCATCATACCACATCATGTACCTGCATCCTATCTTCTGACAGGAAAGCCTTTTCTTTTCTTCTTCCTCCATTGTAAAAAGGATTGTGTTGGAACTCAAGGGAGGTTCTCTTATTTCTGTGAAGGAATCGTGACAAGCGTTGACAATGGGCTTAATACTTTCATACAATGACAGCAGAGTAATATATGAATAATTATTCATATAGTGAGCGGAGGAGATTAGTTTGGATAATCAAGGTCAGGATAATGAAAAAATGGATTTAGACGAAGAAACGCTTTTTATCGTTTCTCAAACGTTTAAAGCGCTTGGAGATCCTACAAGAATTCGAATTTTGAATTTACTTGCTGATCGAGAATGTGCTGTAAGTGAAATAGCAGATGCCCTGCATCTTTCACAGTCAACAGTGTCTCATCAGCTCCGTTTTCTAAAAAATCTCCGGTTGGTAAAATTCAGAAGAGCAGGTACGAGTATTTATTATTCTCCTGACGATCAACACGTCATGGCATTGCTTCGACAAGCCATACATCACGCCTGTCATGATTAAACTTATGTTAAAATAGTACGGAAACGTTCACGAAAGTATCGTAACATGACTTGAATTTCCGTTATGCTAAGAGTGAGAACGTGAAAGGAGAATGACTTCGTGTTATCTAAAATTAAACAGCACAAAACGGAATCAGCTGTTATTTTCCTCGCCTTTGTTTTGCCATTTGTAACAATGATCGTAATCGGGATATTGTCTATTTACTTATCATATAGCGGATAGTGCCTCGTAGAAAGGTGGAGCCATTATGGATATAGGGTCAATTTTAGTTTATATGTCAACGGGACTCTTCTTTGTCGTCTTTGGTTTGTTCGGCTTCTTTTTATACATGCTAAAACGGAAAGAAAAAACAGTTGGACACGAGGAGATCGAGAAAAATGAGAACTAAAAACATTCGACTCCTGATTATATTATTAGCTTTAAGTGCGGTCTGGGGAGTCATATACTGGATATGGGCATTTAGTAACGGTTAAAAAGCCTGTTCGATTGATTCGAAGAGGCTTTTTTGTATGCTACGACACTTATTTAAGGAGGGAGCTATGGACTACATTCAGGAAATGAGAGCATTGGTGGGGAGCAGACCACTTATTTTACCAGGAGTAGCAGTACTTTTGTTTGATAAAACAAAAACGAATCTTCTCATGCAAAAAAGAGCAGATAACAAATTATGGGGGTTGACTGGTGGGTTTATGGAGCCAGGGGAAAACTTTGAGGAAACTGCAGTGCGAGAAGCATTTGAAGAAATAGGGATTCACATTCATCAGCTAAATTTCGAATCCATTTTTTCTGGAGCAGAGCTGTATTATAAGTATCCAAATGGAGATGAAGTATTTAGCGTCATCGCCGTGTATTCTGGGATTTGTGAAAGTGATGAATTTAAGTTGGACGAAAAAGAAGTAGTGGAAGTAAGGTATTTTCCAGTTAATGAATTACCAGAACATATTAATCCCAATCACCAAACTGTGTTAAAAAGCCTTGGTTACAGGTGATTTTATTTATTGACATCGGAGAAATAATTTTATAAGATAAAAACAGGTTAAATGTTTAAACTTTTAAACGGATAGGAGCTTTCTGCGATGAATGTTGAAAATGATCATCATGAAGCTCGTCAACTTTTTCGCAAGAGTACACCGATTTTTCAGGCACTAGGTGATCCTTACCGGCAGGACATTATTCTGCTTCTGAGTGAGCACGACTGTTTAAGTGTGAATGAGATTACAAAGCAATCAAGCTTGTCACGACCAGCGATCTCACATCATCTGAAAATATTGCGTGAAGTTGGACTTGTTTCTGTTGAACAAAAAGGAACGACACGTTTCTATTCTCTTCAATTGGAAGATGGCGTTACGGTTTTGAAGAACCTATTAGATAAAGTAGAAGAGACTTGTTTTTAAGTCGTCTACTTTTTTTATCCCCTATTATGTTCATATGTTTAAACTTTAAGAAATACAGAGAGGATGAATTTATTTATGAAAGAAACAGCTTTAATTACAGGAGCATCTGGTGGACTTGGAGCAGATATCGCTACCTTATTCGCGAAAGATGGAATAGATTTAATTTTAGTAGCTCGAAGCAGAGAGAAATTAGAACAACGCTCACAGGAATTATCAAAATATGGGATTCAAGTGGATATTCTCGTAAGTGATTCTAGCGAAGTCAGGTGCTGCTGAAGAGTTATTCAATCAGGTGAAAGGAAGACAACTTGATTATTTAGTTAATAACGCAGGTGTAGGTTTGTATGGGAAATTTACGGAAACGGATATGCAAACCGAAATGGACATGCTTTATTTAAATATTAATTCACTTACTCATTTAACAAAGCTAGTCGTGAAAGAAATGACTGCACGGGGGAAAGGAAGAATCTTAAATGTAGCCTCTACAGCTGCTTTTCAACCTGGCCCTTTGATGGCTGTTTATTATGCGTCGAAAGCATATGTTCTTTCTTTTTCAGAAGCCATTGAAAATGAACTAATTGGAACAGGAGTAACGGTATCAACTTTGTGTCCTGGGCCCACACGAACTGACTTTAGTAATCGAGCTAATCTTCAAAAGTCCAAACTTTTTGATGGAGGGACAATGGCTTCTAGAGATGTCGCCAAAGCTGGCTATGAAGGATTCCGAAAAGGGAAAAGCATTATTATACCAGGAACTCAAAACAAACTCCTAGCGAAATCGATACGCTTTATGCCAAGAAAAATCGTTACTTCAGTTGTAAGACGCATGCAAAATGAAAAATAAGATACCTAAGTCCTTTCGACTCAGGTTTTTTTGTTCATGAAATCCTCGAATCCTACTTTATCAACTTATGGAAACTTATTTAGATTTAAGATATGGTAAGAAGGAACATGATTCTATTTTCTTGGGGGTAATCTTATGAAGAAACGCTTCTTATTGGTTACAGGATTATTGGCAGTGCTCGTTATCCTTGGTGCTTGTGGTAAGGATGTTCCAGATGAGCTTGATTGGGAAGTACAGGATTTTACATATACAGATCACACAAATAGTGAGTATGGATTAAGTGATTTGGATGGAAAAGTGTGGATTGCTGATTTGATTTTCACGAATTGTGAAACCGTGTGTCCACCTATGACAGCTAATATGTCACAGCTTCAGGATCAACTAGCTGCAGCGGATGTAGATGTAGAACTTGTATCCTTTTCGGTAGATCCTGAACGAGACACTCCAGAAGAATTAGTGACGTTCTCAGAGAAGTTTGATGCCGATTTATCGAATTGGCACTTCTTAACTGGCTATGATAACGCAGAGATTCAAAGTTTTGCAGAAAGTAGTTTCAAAACGGCCGTCGATGCCGATCCAAGTTCAGACCAATTTATTCACGGTACTGCCTTTTATCTTGTAAATAAAGAGGGTGTTGTCGTGAAAAAATATTCTGGGGTTTCAAAAGTACCTTATGAAGAAATCGTGGATGATGTTAAAGCACTACAATAATATGAAGCCAGTTCCTAAAAGGAACTGGTTTTTCCATGAACAGCTTCTGTCAGAAACGACGTAAAATTGACAAAAAAGAACATGATTTCTATAATAACCTTGGAAAGCGATAACAAATTGATGGTTGTTTCCATCTCTCAAACGAAGGTTTAGAGAAGTTTGTAGAATGGGAAATTCACGATATCAGGAAGATTCGGTATTGTCTCAATAGAGCTTGCCGGCTTTTTCAGTGTGTGTTGAAAGACCAGAGAAGGAGAGAAGATCATGGCAGAAAAGCGTCCAATTACCGTGGCAACTGGAGACGGAATCGGCCCAGAAATCATGGAAGCAACACTTAATATCTTAGAACAAGCTGGGGCTGAAATTGAGCCTGAATTTATTGATGTTGGCGAAAAAGTTTATCTTACCGGGAACTCAACAGGTATCCCTCAAGAAGCTTGGGATTCACTCCGTCGAACAAAAGTACTTTTAAAGGCGCCGATTACGACACCACAGGGCGGTGGCTATAAGAGTCTTAACGTGACGATTCGGACAGCGATGGGGTTATATGCAAACGTTCGCCCTTGTGTATCTTACCATCCTGTTGTTGAAAACAAACATCCTGATATGGACCTTGTCATTGTTCGTGAAAATGAAGAAGATCTTTATTCAGGTATCGAACATCAGCAAACACCTGACGTGGTGCAAAGCCTTAAACTGATTTCACGTCCGGGATCTGAACGTATTATTCGTCATGCCTTTGAATATGCACGTAAGAACAACCGTAAGAAAGTAACGTGTCTTGTAAAAGATAACATCATGAAATTAAGTGACGGCCTTTTCCATCAGGTATTTAAAGAAATTTCAGCAGAATATCCTGATATTGAAGCAAATAGTTACATCGTTGATATCGGTATGGCACGTCTTGCTGACTCGCCAGAGGAATTTGATGTGATCGTCACGTTGAATTTATATGGAGATATTGCTTCTGATATCGCGGCTCAAATCGCAGGAAGCGTTGGTCTGGCAGGTTCTGCTAATATTGGAGATCAAATCGCCATGTTTGAAGCGATTCATGGTAGTGCTCCTGATATTGCAGGAAAAGGAATCGCAAATCCATCAGGTCTCCTTCACGGAGCAATTATGATGCTTGTTCATATCGGACAGCCTGAAGCAGCTGAAAAGATTCATAATGCATGGTTGAAAACGATTGAAGATGGCGTGTTGACTGGTGATATTGCGAAAGGAAAAGATGCTGTTGGAACGAAAGAGTTCGCAAATGCCGTGGTCGATCGTCTTGGTCAATCTCCTTCTGTCCTAGCTCCTGTTGTTTATAGTAAGGAAGTGGAGGAGAAGCAAGAAGAAACGATCCGTCCGAACTATGTTCCTGAGCGTGAACTTGACGGAACAGACGTATTTTTATTTAACAATACGCTTACGATTGATGAAATTGCTGATAAGCTCACTCGTGCTGCAGAAGCAAGCAATCATGAATTCGTGATGATGACAAATCGTGGTGTAAAAGTACATCCAAACGGATTCTCTGAAACATTCTTATCTGATCACTGGCGTTGCCGATTCCAGCCAGTTGAAGGAAAAAAAGAAACGCAAGGTATGATTCGAGAGCTCCTATCTCAAATCGAGTCTGAAGAATTAGACTGGATTAAGCTTGAGAACTTATATCGATTTGACGGGAAAATTGCCTATTCATTAGCTCAAGGACAATAAACAGAGAAAGCGTGCCAAAATGGTACGCTTTTTTTTATTGATTTCACATGGGATAAATATAAGGTAATTGCAAAAACTATCTGGAGAAACCGTAAATGTGTGGTGAAAAAAATGTTTCGATGGTTGAAAAAAAATCAATCTCCGGATAAGTTAAAAAACCTGCCTGAGCTTATTCGAAACCTGAAAGATTCAGGAGACTTTCTTCATCATGAAAGCAAGCAACAGGATGGTTCTTTTTTTATTTATTACTTTAAAACGCTCGTTCACGAAACGGAGCTCAATGATCATATCCTTCCTTACCTTGTCGAAAAACCAATAAAGACGCTGGAGGAAATACCAGAAAGGGTTCCAATTCCAGGTGTTATTATCTCAAGTGATTTGAAAGAGATCTGTGAAAAAGTGATGAGAGGTTTTGTCATCATTCGTTTAAATGCCAATGCAAAAGATTGTGCGCTTATTCCATCACAAGTAAAAAAAGCTAGGGCCGTTACCCAGCCAGAAGTAGAATTCACAGTCGTCGGATCAAAAGAAGCATTTGTTGAATCGCTTGATACGAATATACATTTAGTTCGAAAACGTCTGCCTGTTCATGAACTAAAAGCCCATGAGTTAACAATTGGGAAACTGACGAACACGAAAGTAGTCGTTCTCTATCTTGATGGCATTGCAAACGAAGAGAACGTTAACACGGTAAAACAGAGACTGGAAGATATTAAAGTGGATCAAATTGTGGATAGCTCTGTGCTAATGCAGTTGATTACAGATGATCGAAATTCTCCCTTTCCACAATTGATTGATACGGAAAGACCTGACCGGGTTACATCTGTTTTATGCGAAGGGAAGGTAGTGGTTCTATCCGATGGCTCACCTCAGGCATTAATCGGACCAACAACTCTCGTCGAATTTTTCTCAGCCTTCGAGGATTACTTTGTTAATTGGATTGTTGCATCAAGTGCGCGTTTGATCCGTATTTTTGCAATTTTGTTTTCGATTCTTGTTACGCCCGTTTACGTAGCGACGTTAACTTATCACTATGAATTAATCCCAAAAGATTTACTCGGTACTCTGGTAAGTTCAAGGCAGCGTATTCCGCTACCGCCAATACTAGAGGCCATCTTTTTAGAATTATCGATTGAGTTGCTAAGAGAAGCTGGCGCAAGACTACCAACAAAAGTTGGTCAAACAATTGGTATTGTTGGTGGTATTGTTATCGGAACAGCATCGGTTGAAGCGGGATTAACGAGTAACGTATTGTTAATTATCGTTGCCCTTTCAGCCCTTGCATCCTTTACCACTCCTGTTTATCGAATGAGCAATACCATTCGTTTAACACGCTTTCCATTTCTTTTATTTGCTCATCTATGGGGGCTCCTCGGAGTCACCGTTTGCTTTAGCTTCTTAATTGTACATCTACTTAAACTTAAATCTTTGGGTAGACCGTTCTTAGAGCCCCTTTATCCACTAAGGGTTCAAGATTTAAAAGATGCGATTATCAGGTTTCCATTAAAATTTCAAAATAAACGCCCAATTCATTTACAGTCTGAGGATACGGTACGATTCACTCCCGTAACAGAGAAAGAGAAAAACGATTTTCATGAATAAGGAGAGAAAGGAGATGCTTTCATATGGCCGGACCCGAGGTAAAAGATCAATATAAAGTATCTCCATTTCTTGTTTTCTATCTTGTTCATTCGGTTCAAGTAGGCGTTGGTGTAATGGGGTTTCAGCGAATCAGCGCAAAGTCGGCTGGTAATGACGCCTGGATTTCTGTCTTAGCAGCAGGTTTAAGTTTAAACGTTATTATCTTTCTCATATATAAGATTATGATGAAGGAAAAGGGGGAATCTCATTTCTTTGCACCAAAATCTTTTTGGTAAATGGCTAGGGGGATGTCTTAGCTTAATCGCCATTGCTTATTTTATTGCAATGGCCATTACAGTACTCCGAACCTATATCGAAGTGGTTCAAGTATGGATGTTTCCGGATTTAAATAAGTGGATATTTGGAACCGTCCTTTTATTTCTTGTTTACTATTGTTTATCAGGCGGATTTCGAGTAGTAGCGGGAATCGCTTTTTTTGGAGTGGTTCTTCCCTTTTATCTTGTTCTTACAATGATCTTCCCTTTGTTCTACGGTCAATTTCGAGATTTACTTCCCTTCTTTAATCACTCATTTATGGAAATGTATGAGGGCGCAAAAGGTGCTTCCTTATCTTATTTAGGTTTTACAACATTGTTTATGTATTTGCCTTTTATTAAGGACGCAGAAAAGTCACATCGCTGGGCTCAAGGTGGTCATCTCTTAACGGTTTTCATTTATACGCTAGTGATGATTACAACGATTGCTTTTTTTAGCACAGAACAATTAGATAAAACAATTTGGGCAACATTAACGACCTGGAAAATTGCTGAAATGCCATTTGTACAGAGGTTTGAATACATTGGAATCGCCTCTTGGGCGCTCGTGATCCTTCCAAATATTTGTATAACGGTTTGGGCGGCTGGAAGAGGAATTAGAAGGTTGTCACGCATAAGTCAGCGCAATGCGACGATTCCAATCCTTATCATTGTGCTACTTAGTAGCAGTGTGTTTGCAAGACGTGAAAGTATTGATTTGTTAAATCAATATACAAGTAAAATAGGCTTCTATTTTGTTTATGTGTATGTTCCATTACTGTTTGTAGTGCAATACATCAAGAGTAAGGTGGGGAGATCAGGATGACGCGGCAGGTATTGTTTATTGTTTGCATGTTCCTCCTAACAGGTTGTGTACAAAAAAGTATTCTTGATGACATTCAAATGGTTACCATTATTGGATATGATCTTCCGGATGCAAATGAGGAAGAAGGTCAAACGAAAGGAATTGCCGTCGCTCCCCAATATGAAGCAGATGGAAGGATTGAGAATAATGTTTTTGTTCAAACGGCGGAGCTTAGTAAAGAAATACGAAGTCAATACAATTCAGAGTCACCGAAACCATTTGTAAGTGGAAAGCTCCAGGTGGCGCTTTTTAGTCAGGATATAGCAGAGACAGAGGGGATTATGGAGTTGGTCGACACCCTCCAAAGGGATCCCTCGATTGGATCTAGAGTGTTTTTGGGGATATCAGGTACTGACATGGAAACATTGCTTAGTACAAATTTTGGAAATGTCGACACCGGAACCTATATTCATGACACGTTAAGTCATAATAGTCGTCATGGCATGCTTCCTGAAACAAATCTGCACGACTTTTTATACAATTATTATTCTAAGGGAAATGATCCTTTTCTCCCTTTAGTTGCTCTTGATGAAGATAAGGTGAGAATTACGGGGATTGCCTTGTTTAGAGGTGATAAAATGGTCGATTCCATCAATGCTAAAGACCTTTTTACATTTAAAGTTCTTCATCAAAAATTTTCTAGCAATGATTCGTTTACTGTAAGATTGGGCGAGGACGAACATGCTGCGATATACAATATTGCTTCGAAGCGGAATCTTAACTTAAAGAAGGTTAGCCGTAATAAAGTTGTCTTGCAAGGGAAAGTTCTTGGAGTAATAAAAGAATATTCAGGTGGGAAGCTTACGCCTGCTAAGCTTAAAAGTATTGAAAAGACAATGGAAAAAGACATTGAAAAAAAGGGGATGGATATGATAAACAATTTTCAAGAGCTTAATATCGATCCACTTGGAATCGGAAGTGCTGTGCGGAGCGTGACGCGAGGAGAATTTCATGAAGAAGATTGGAAAAAACGTTATCCTGACATGGATATAACCTTTGAAATGGACGTAACCATTACCGAATCAGGTGTTATTGAATAATAAAAAAAGCGTACTTAAATTTAGTACGCTTTTTCGTGTTTACTGGACTTCGATTTTTCTCTCGATTGTTGATGTAAGTGAGGTTAGCTCATTTACGACAGTTGTTAGTCGTTCTTTTGCTTTTGTCTCTACCATATAGCCTTTCTCATCAAAGCATGTTGGGTCGGCACAGAACTGGTCAGGTATCACTAAAGCATAAAGACCTCGCATTACTGTTCTCATATTATTGAGAGCATTAATGCCACCTTTTCCCCCACCGCCTACGGAGGCAAGAGCTGTAGGTTTATTTTTGAAGTGAGCGCCTCCTAAAAAATCAAGCGCGTTTTTTAACGCCCCGCTCATCCCATTGTGATATTCTGGAGAACAAATGACGAACGCATCTGCTTTGGTAGCATTGGCAATGAGTCGCTGAACTTCTGGATGTTCTAGATCTTCTTTTCTCCCTTTAAATAACGGAAGGTCATGGAAGCCAGCATCGAATGTAAGGACCTCAATTCCTTTCTCATCTAACTGATCAGTCACAGTGTTTGTTAAATTTCGTGTCATTGACTTGTCTCTAGGACTGCCATTCATAACCATTACTTTCATTGTAAAGCTCCTTTCTAGTATCTCTATATTCTTTTCATACCTCATTTGTAAGCAAATGAATCTCTTATTAGCATATGAAACATCCAACCAATCTGCATCGGAAAGAAGAAGGGGGTACGACTCATCCTTTCGTCTTAGGATTGATCTTCGAACCAGTTCTGTTTTGTTGCATAGAGAGCAGCTTGAGTGCGATCGTGGAAATTGAGTTTTGAAAGAACACTACTCACGTGCGTTTTAACGGTTTTTTCTGTGATATAGAGAGCAGCTGCTATTTCTTTGTTGCTTTTCCCTAACGTGATTTCTCCTAATACATCTTTCTCCCTAGGGGTTAGCAAGGAAAGTTTTCGCTCTTCTTCATCTTCGCTTTTCTCTGTCACATGAGACATAAGTTGATTTGTAGCTAGAGGATGAAGGTGACGATTTCCACGATTCGCTTCTCGAATGGTGTATATTAACTCATCAGGATCAATATCTTTTAATTGATAGCCCTCAGCGCCAGCTCTAATAGCTGGAAGAACATGATCTTGATCTGAAAAGCTTGTTAGAATAATAATTTTGATATGAGGAAGGCATTTTTTCAATTCTTTTGTTGCTTCAATGCCATCCATTTCTGGCATAATTAAATCCATTAAAATGATGTCAGGAGTTAATTCTTTTGCTAGTCTGACCGCCTCCGTGCCATTTGCTGCTTCACCGATAATTTCAATATCCTGCTGAGTTTCAAGAAAAAAGCGCAGCCCTTTTCTTACCATAAGATGATCATCAGCTAATAGTAGTTTTATTTTTCTTTCCATGTTAATCCCTCTTTCATAGTGGCAGTCGAACTTGAATTTTTGTTCCGCTTTTGCGTTTGCTAAAAATCGAAAAGGTGCCTCCTAGTAATGCCGCTCGCTCTTTCATTCCTCTAAGCCCAAGTGTGCAGTCCCCGACCGTTTCTTGATGAAATCCATTTCCAAAATCCACAATCGTAAGGGTGGCGACTTGTTCATTAATGAGAAGGTGAAGAGTGACGTCGGCTACACCGGCATGCTTTTGAATGTTATTAAGTGACTCCTGTCCGATTCGAAAAAGTGCTTCTTCAATTGGCCGGGGAAGAAGTTTAAAGCCAGACACGTCACAATTCGGATTCAGACCTAATCCGACAGCGTATGATTTAAGGGAAGTCATAAGTCCAGCCTCGATTCCTACAGGCCGAAGCTGCCAAATTAGCGTTCTCATTTCTTGCATTGCTTCTTGAGAAAGCTGTTGAATGTCTTGTAAGGCATCACTAAGTATATGTGGAGCATTAGGGATATTTTGTGCTCCGCGTGCTGTCATGGATAAAGAAAAAAGTTTTTGACTGACCGAATCATGCAAGTCTCTTGCAAGTCTATTTCGTTCTTCCGATAGAATAAGCTCCTGTCTTTTATCATTCACACGTGATTGTTCAATGGCAAGTGCCATATGATCGGCAACTGCTTGTAAAATTTCTCCATCACTTTTTGAAACGGATTGGTGAAGCGTAAATAAGATACCAATTTCCTCATCGCGAATCATCACATGCTTTGCCAGAATAACAGGGGATTGCAAGTGAATAGGAAAAACATTCTTTCGGAGCGTGGCGGGTTGATCTCTACGAGCGGCTTTTTGTAGTTCATGAATTGCTTCTTTAGAATAAGGGTTATTCATGGAGCTAATCTCTCCATTTTCGTAGAATGGATGGATTGCGTTAGGTTTACTTGTTGATAAGAAGCCGACGAATGGCCAGTTGAAAGACTGGCCTGTATGATGCACAATCGCTCTAACGATCTCTTCATCACTTTCATGTCGCCACAGTTCTCTCGTTAACGTTTCTAATTTTAAATAATTCTCAGCTCGCTTTTGCTCATCTTGATAGAGGCGTATTCGTTTAATGGCAGTACCAATCTGAAAGGCGACAGACTCTAGAAGCGTTAATTCTTCTTCTGAAAAAGTTGCTTTGCCTGGTGAACCGACGTTTAATACCCCAAAAGATTCGCCTGCGGCCGTTAATGGAACGGTCGCATGATGCGTCAGTCCTTCTGTATCACCCGTTTTATGATGAAGGGCATCTTCTAGACGCTTGCATTCAATTATATTTACGGCCTGGTTTAATCGTCCGTCCCAATATTTATTTAAGCACCAGCACGTTCCTTTGCACATTGGTTCTTTCTCTTTTTGAGCGAGAGCAGCGGGAAGTTTCACATCTGCTTCACATGTAAAGTGACTTTTATGATTGGATAGGAAGATCCATCCCGTTTTTAAACCAGTTACACGTAACAAATCTTCAAGAACCCCTTGAAGCATTGGTTTTAGATCTGAAGAACGATTTAATGTCTCTGCGATTGTTTTGAGAGTGAGTAGTTCCCGAACATGACGCTGATCTTCCATAAATATTCCCCCAATTTTCAAACAATTGACAACGTTTATTATACTATAGACAAGGTTATTCTCTAAAGAGTGGTCTTTACAAAAGTGCGGGTTAACGTCATGATCATGCTAGAGGATCGGGGAGGAAAAGCATATGAGAATCAAAGAAAAAGCGACAGAACTTTCGTCAGTGCAACTTATTGTACTTTTTTATGTCACTGCGGTAGTACTGTCGACCATTTTATTAAGTCTCCCAATTGCCCATCAGGAAGGTGTTCATTGGAGCTTTATCGATGCGTTATTTACAGCGGTAAGTGCGATTAGTGTGACAGGCCTTACAGTTGTTTCCACTGCTGATACTTTCAGTACAGTAGGAACTTACATATTAGCATTTGTTCTACAATTCGGTGGGATTGGCATCATGACACTTGGTACGTTTGTGTGGCTGTTAATGGGAAAGAAAATAGGGATGAAAGAACGACAGTTAATTAGCACGGATCAGAATCGAGGAACGTTAGCTGGATTGGTAAATTTAATGAGACAAATTCTTGGACTTATCCTTTTATTTGAAGCCGTTGGAACGCTTATTCTTGGTACCTATTTATTAAAGTATTATGATACGTGGCAAGAATCATTTCTTCAGGGGTTTTTCGCTGCAGTCAGTGCGACCACAAATGCAGGATTTGATATCACAGGAAATTCACTCGTTCCTTATGCCAATGATTACTTCGTCCAAACGATTAATATGATTTTACTTATTCTAGGTGCAATTGGCTTCCCTGTACTAATTGAATTGAAAGATTATTTGTTTCAAAAAAAAGAAGCTGTTGCTTATCGATTTACTTTGTTTACGAAAGTGACAAGCACCACATTCTTTGCACTCATAATAATCGGAACCGTACTTATATGGGTATTAGAAGCTGGGCATTTCCTGGCAGATAAATCTTGGGATCAAGCCTTATTTTACTCCCTCTTTCAATCGGTAACGACGAGAAATGGCGGCCTCGCGACAATGGACGTAAGCGAATTCGCTTTACCAACACAGATGGTCCTAAGTTTACTGATGTTTATTGGCGCCTCTCCAAGTAGTGTAGGAGGAGGCATACGAACAACAACGTTTGCTGTTGCTGTCTTAACAGTGATTCATTTTGCTAGAGGGCGGAAGAGCGTGAAAGTTTTTGGAAGAGAGCTTCTTCACGATGATATTATTAAATCGTTTATCGTTATTTTTACGGCAACCGGACTTTGTGGTCTTGCAGTAGTGATTCTTGCAGCAACAGAATCATTCCCGCTAGCGGCAATTGTCTTTGAAGTGACCTCGGCTTTTGGAACGACGGGTTTATCTCTTGGAATTACTCCAGAGTTAAGCACTGCTGGAAAATGTGTGATTATCTTTCTCATGTTTGTTGGACGAATCGGAATTATTTCCTTCTTACTCATGATGCGCGGGAAAACTTCAGTTGAACATTATCACTATCCGAAGGAACCAATTATTACTGGATAATAAGAATTCTGTGACAAATGTATCGATCGGAATACGTTTTCATTAGTGCTGATATTTTCTTCCAGACGGGGGTATAGGTATACTACTTCTCATTCCTAAGGAGGAAAGGATCATGTATTCAAAAATAGTAGTGGCTTATGATCGTTCTGAGGATAGTGAAAAAGCTTTGCATCAAGCGGTTAAATTAGCAGACCTAAGCAAAGCTTCTATTTATTTAGTGCATGTTGCAAAAGAATCTCATAAACTCTCAAGCCAACCCGCAACAAGAATTCCTTATGGTACAGGAAGTATCGGAAATGAAGGGCACGCTGGTGTCCCAACGCCGGTTCCTGAAGAACAAAATGGTGTCATGATCGAAAGAAGCGAGGGAGAAGCTATACTCCGTGAAGTAAAGGAGACATTGCATCATATGGGTGTGGATGTCCATTCCGAAGTAAGAAGTGGTGACCCCGCCAAAGAAATTGTCGATCTAGCTGTAATGACAGAGGCTGATTTAATTGTGATTGGAAGCAGAGGATTAAATGGTATAAAAAAATGGGTACTTGGAAGCGTTAGTGAGAAAGTTGCTCAACAGTCTCCTTGTCCTGTTTTAATTGTAAAATAAAAGCCTGGGTGAGGTAGTGCACCCCGGAAGTTAGAGTTAAAAAACTAACTTCCGGGGTGTTTTTGTATGTCAAAGTATAGTGAGAAATTTAAATTAAAAGTGGTGATGGAGTATCTCCAAGGATCTCTTGGATATCCATCATTAGCTAAGAAGCATGGAATGCCTAGTCCTTCTCCGATCAAGGGCTGGGTTCGCGCTTATCAAGTCTTTGGAGAAGAGGGATTGAGAAGGAAAAACTCAAAACAAGTCTTCCCTGTCAAATTCAAGTTAAATGTATTAAACTTTATGAAACAGACAGGCGCTTCTTATCAGGAGACTGCGATTGCCTTCAAAATGAACAATCCTTCGCTAATCGCGAGTTGGTCCAGTACATTGCGCAAAGAAGGAATCGAAGGCCTCCAAGAAAAAGCGAAAGGACGGCCCTCTATGTCAAAAAATCATAAAAATAAGTCATCGAAATCAGAAAAAGTGTTAACGCGTGAAGAACAACTAGAACGCGAAAATGAGCTTCTGCGATTAGAGAATTCTTATCTAAAAAAGTTAAAAGCTTTTCAGGAGAACCCGAATGCCTATCTCGAAAAGCACAAGCAGCGCTGGTATTCGAACTCAAAAAAGAAGGATTCAAATTAAAAGATGCTTTGCGGAAAGTGGCTATTCCTGAGGCCACCTACCATTACCAGGTAAAGCAATTAAAGAACGAAGATCCGAATCAAGAGTGGAAAGAAAAGATCAAGAAACTCTTCCATGAGCACGAGGGAAAGTACGGCTATCGCCGCATTTACTTAGCGCTTCGAAACCAGGGATTTGTCATTAACCATAAAAAAGTGCAACGGATGATGAGTGAGTTAGGATTGAAATGTCAAAAATTCACTCGCAAATCCCAGTATAAATCCTACAAAGGAACGGTGGGGAAAGTGGCTCAAAATCGATTAAAACGCAGGTTCCATACATCCATCCGTCTCCAAAAAATCGTCACAGATGTGACTGAATTTAAATGTACAGGAAATGAAAAGCTTTATTTGAGCCCGATGATGGACTTATTTAATGGAGAAATTGTTTCTTTTGGGATTTCCAACCGCCCCACTCTCGACCTTGTTTTAAACCCGTTGAAGGAAGCGTTGGAAACCATTCGAACGGAAGCCAAATACCGGACCACCATCCACTCAGATCAAGGCTGGCATTATCAACACAACAAGTGGGTGGAGACATTAAAGAAGAATCAAATCTTTCAAAGTATGTCCAGAAAAGCTACCTGTGCTGATAATGCGGCCATGGAGAATTTCTTCGGGATTCTCAAACAGGAAATGTATTATGGAGAAAAACGTGTTTCTTATGAAGAATTGAAAAGAAAACTCGAGGGATATATCGACTACTATAACCATGAACGCATAAAAGCAAAACTGGCTGGTTTAAGTCCGATACAATACCGAACTCAAACCAGCCAATCAGCTGCATAATAAAAACTCTAACTTTTAGGGGTCACTACCGTGACCAGGCTTTTTTTATTT
Source organism: Bacillus sp. RAR_GA_16 (assembly GCF_020165985.1). Classification (GTDB taxonomy): domain Bacteria; phylum Bacillota; class Bacilli; order Bacillales; family Guptibacillaceae; genus Guptibacillus. The sequence continues at coordinate 271,127 of NZ_JAIUKZ010000015.1, read as the reverse complement.
GATAAAATGTAAAATAAAAATAACTTAAAGTAAGGTTTACTTAACATTTTGTTTGGTGTAGAATACAATTATAAGAAATGAGCGAGGAGTAAAGGTGATGTTGAAGAACCGAATTAGAGAGCTAAGGGCTCGATTCCAATTAACACAGCAGCAGCTAGCTTCTAAAGTTGATGTCACAAGACAAACTATTGCTGCTGTTGAAAAGGGCGAGTATGTCCCATCTTTATTGCTTGCAATGAAGATCTGTCGTGAATTTGATATGGCTATGGAAGAAGTATTTCAATTACAGGAGGAATCGGAATGAAGTTATCTGTGATTTACATGCTGAATGTTATTGTTCTTGGGCTTTTTGGATGGGCAATGGTAACCTATTATAATGCCGCATCTCAATTTCAAAATTTCATGAGCGGTAATGGGGATGAAGTAATGATTAATATGACACCTATCCTGATTACGCTTCTCATCGTTAGTATCATTGGATTCGTGATTACGCGCAATAAGAGAAGAAACAACAAAGGATGGAAAGAAGCTCTTCTGCTTCCTTCAGAACTCTGTGAAGACGATGAACGAGAAAAAAATTTAACAGCCCATGCTTGTCGAAATGCTTACATTGCAATGATGTTTGCCTCGCCACTTTTAATTGCTGCTATGACGTTGCAGCCTGTCATTTCGAAAGAATTCTCAGCCTATCCTATTTTTATTTTGCTGCTATTACCATTTGTTCAAATGAGTGTATTCTATTTATCTCTTCGTCGAAAGTTAAAATGAGCTTTTACCAGCAAAGTTTCACAGTGAACTCGCTACAACGATCATCGTTTTCTGCATTAAAATCGATACGGATGGCATCAGGAGTATAGGAAAGGTGGAAGGAAGATGTGACACCAGCCCCTTGAATTAAAGAATGAACATGAGAATGATCATTTTTTTGCGCTGCATCTTTTAATTCATGAGCAAATTGGGCATCCTTGTTCACTTTATCCAAAAGTTTTCGACCTTGCTCCATGAGATTGATACATGTTGCAGCGGAACGCTGGAAACGGGTCACTTCTATAGGCGGGTAAGGACGATAATAAGGCTGGAAAAAGGGAGAAAAAGGCCATTCGCTTGAGTGATGGTTGTTAATTGACATCATTGTCCTCCTGCATACGTGTTACTATTACCGTATGGCACTAGATATAAAGGTGTGCGTCTCCTATGGATTTGTGAAATCTGTTTCAAACAGGTTACAATAACGCAGAAGACGTTAGGAGAAGGAGCATGGTGTTTTGAAGAAATATGTTATATTTACAATTAGTCTGATTTGCCTCTATTTTATTTTAAACTTAATGATTGGTTCGATTGTGAATGCAGTTTTCCAACCAGAGTGGTTAACTGTTTGGGGAAAGGGGCAGCAATTGACGAGTGCAGTGACATTCGGCTTATTATATAATCCCATTGACTTGATAAGTTTGGTTTTATCATTGGTCATCAGTTTGAGCATTACATCTAAAATAAAACCATCTTAAATCGTGCTGAGGCACGATTTTTTTGTTTGTTTTAATGAAAAAGAATGCGAGAATAAGGTGGTTAAAGGAGTGGGTATAGTGAAAACAAAACATATGAAACGGGATTTTCCATACGATCTTCTACTTGAAGCAGATCCATCTTCCTCCCATATTGATCGTTATATAAGAGAAGGATATTGTTACGTTGCAGTGGAGAAAGAAGAAATCATGGGGGTCTATGTACTAGTGAAAAAAGAAGAGAACACGATTGAGATTATGAATATTGCTGTAAGAGAGGATAGAAGGGGACAGGGGATAGGGAAGGCCCTTATTCATGATGCTATTCAAAGGTCTGCAGATCATGGCGCGAAAAAGGTTGTCATCGGTACTGGTAATTCCAGTCTCGACCAATTAGCGCTCTACCAAAAATGCCATTTTCGGATCACAGAAATAATTGAAGGTTTTTTTGATCATTATCCGGAGCCGATTATCGAAAATGGCATTCCTTGTCGGGATATGATTCGATTAAGTTATGAAATAAAGTAAGCATGGTTCAGTTTCAAATGTTGCTCGAAGACTATTTAAAAGGTGGTCTTTTTTTACAGTAATCAAAATGGCTAAAGGATTTCCTGTTAAATATACTGTCCGATTTCAATGTTACAATGGTTAGCAGAAGAGACAAAGGAGTGGCTAACGTGAAACCCGGTGAGCTTACTAAGAATTGCAGTATGTTAGAGACAATAATTGATAACGCTTACGAATGGCTGGTCGTTGTGGATAAGGAAGGCGTTATTGATTTTATGAACAAAACGTATTGTGAATTTCTCGAGGTAGATAGCGCATGTGTCGTTGGCATGCACGTAACGGATGTAATTGAAAATACACGCATGCATATCGTGGCGCAGAGTGGGAAGATAGAACTGGCTGATTTGCAGTACATTCGTGGGAATTATATGATTGCAAACCGCGTTCCTCTTTATCATGAAAATGAATTAATCGGAGCAGTAGGTACAGTTATTTTTCGGGATACTGAGCAGTGGAAGCAAATGAATACGCATATCAAAGTGTTGCTCTCTGAACTCGAATATTACCGAAGTGGTTCCTTCAAGGAGAATGGTGCTAGTTATTCTTTAAACGATATTGTGGGAGTGTCAGATGCGATTCAAAGATTAAAAGAAAAGGTGAAGCAGGTTGCAAGCGGAAATGTTTCTGTACTAATACGTGGTGAAAGTGGCACTGGAAAGGAATTATTTGCTCATAGTATTCATCAATTAAGTGAGCGAAGTAATCGTCCTTTTATTAAAGTGAACTGTGGAGCGATACCTGACCAACTTCTTGAATCAGAACTTTTTGGTTATGAAGAAGGTGCATTTACTGGAGCAAAAAAAGGAGGAAAGCCGGGTAAATTCGAACTTGCCAATACGGGGACGATCTTCCTTGACGAAATCGGGGACATGCCGGCTAACATGCAAGTAAAGTTATTACGTGTCCTTCAGGATCGAGAAGTGGAACGAGTAGGCGGAGTATCACCGAAAAAAGTGGATGTACGAGTAATAGCCGCTACAAATCGACCTCTTGAAGCGATGGTTGAAGAACGACGTTTTCGTGAAGATTTATTTTATCGCATTAATGTCATGCAATTATACATTCCTCCGTTAAGAGAACGAATTCAGGATGTAAAACCCTTAGCAGATTCCTTTGTTAAGAAAATTTCGATTAAAGCTGATAAGCGCGTTGATGGGATAGAAGAAGCAGCAGTTCAATTATTATGGGAACATAATTGGCCAGGAAATGCGCGTGAGCTAGAAAATGCAATGGAAGCAGCAGTTCATTTAACGCGTAAAAATACAATTGAACCTCTTTCACTGCCAGACTATCTAAAGGGTAATGAGGGGATCATAGCTGGGAATCGTAAGTTAAAAGATATACTTGAAGAAGCAGAATCAGAAGCAATTCGGAAAACGCTCATTCAATGTGAGAATGATAAAATCGCTGCTGCTGAAATACTTGGTATAGGAAAAACGAGCTTATATGACAAGATTAAGAAATATAGTCTTTAAATGAATTCCAGAAATCCGGAAACTGTTCCGGATTTCTGGAATTTCTTTTTTTTCTAGAATAAGATGGCGTTTTAACGAGATAATAAAAACTTTTTCGTTATTTTTTCCGGAAAATCGGAATGTAGATAAAAAGAAGATATGACACTATTGTTGAATACGCTTACAATTATGTGAACAATTCAACTTTGGCACGAATCTTGCAATAGTTTATATAGAAGACAAAAAGGAGTTGTGATGATGAAAAGACACTATATGAGTGGTCATGATGCAGTAAGCGAAATTGCTGATGGAGCAACCTTAATGGTTGGTGGCTTTGGGCTAGTAGGGATTCCTGAACAAATGATTCTAGGGTTAGTAGAATCAGGAGTTAAAAATCTAACAATTATCTCAAACAACTGTGGTATAGACGATTGGGGGCTTGGTCTTCTACTTAAAAACCACCAAATTAAAAAGATGATTGGCTCTTACGTGGGAGAAAACAAAGAGTTTGAACGTCAGGTGTTGTCAGGTGAACTTGAAGTTGAGTTAATTCCACAGGGAACACTCGCTGAAAGAATTCGAGCTGGTGGTGCTGGGATTCCCGCTTTTTATACACCAGCAGGGGTTGGCACGAAGGTAGCAGAAGGGAAAGAAACACGAGTGTTTCAAGGAAAAGAATACGTTTTAGAACACGCCTTGTCTGCAGATTACAGTCTGATTCGAGCTTATTTGGCTGATGAAGCTGGCAATCTTGTTTATAACAAGACAGCACGTAATTTTAATCCTATGATCGCTGCTGCAGGAAAAACGACATTGGCTGAAGTTGAGAACATTGTGGCTACAGGTAGTCTGAATGCAGATCAAGTTCATACGCCAGGGATTTATGTTCAAGGTCTTCTTGAAGCAAAGCAAGAGAAACGAATCGAACGAAAAACCATTCGACAAGGATAGGAGAGATAAGGTTGAAGTCAACTAAAAGTAATGTAAGAGAACGGATAGCTAGAAGAGCGGAACAAGAAATTAAGAGCGGTTATTATGTGAATCTTGGCATCGGTATACCAACGCTTGTTGCGAACTACATATCAGAAGATAAAGAGGTGGTCCTTCAATCTGAAAATGGTCTTCTTGGTATTGGTGAATATCCAGAAGAAAATGAGGTGGACCCAGATCTTATCAATGCCGGAAAAGAGACTGTAACTGAAATTCAGGGCGCTTCTTATTTCGATAGTGCAGAGTCGTTTGGAATGATTCGGGGCGGTCACATTGATCTTGCGATACTCGGAGGAATGGAAGTATCAGAAGATGGTGACCTTGCAAATTGGATGATACCAGGAAAAATGATTAAAGGGATGGGCGGGGCGATGGATCTCGTTCATGGAGCAAAGAAAATTACGGTCATCATGGACCATGTAAACAAAGATGGTGCTCCTAAAATCGTGAAGAGCTGTTCGCTCCCGTTGACAGGGAAAAGCGTAGTCAATCGTATTATTACGGATCGAGCGGTACTAGACGTCACAGATCAGGGGTTAGTGGTGCAAGAAATTGCATCGGGATACACATTGGAAGATATCAGGAATTCTACAGAGCCTTTCATCCATGTTTCATCAACAGTTCAGTATGATGCGTATTAAAAAGGGGGAAAAACAATGTTAAGTATGATTGGTTTAATTGGTGGGTTACTACTTCTGATTTATCTTACGATGAAAGGAATGAATTTGCTTGTTGCAGGTCCACTTTGTGCTATTGTAGTGGCGGTTCTTAGTGGATTGCCGCTCTTCCCACAGCTTGTGGAAGAAGGGGCGCCAAATTTCGTTGGAAATTACATGAGTGGATTCTCAGGATTTGTTGCTTCATGGTTTCCTATGTTTTTACTTGGAGCGATCTTTGGGAAAGTCATGGAAGATAGCGGTGCGGCAGATAGCGTCTCTAAATGGGTTGTAGAAAAGCTTGGATTAAAACAAGCGGTGCTCGCCATTGTACTTGCTTGTGCAATCTTAACGTATGGTGGAGTTAGTCTATTCGTTGTTGCATTCTCTGTTTATCCAATGGCAGTTAGTTTATTTAAACAGGCAGACTTGCCACGTCGTTTTATCCCAGCTACCCTCGCATTTGGATCGGTAACATTTACGATGACCTCTGCAGGATCGCCTGAAATTCAAAACTGGATTCCAATTGAGTATTTAAATACGAGTCCCTACGCAGGTTGGGAAGTAAGTTTACTTGTGGCATTATTTATGGCGCTATTTGGCTATTGGTGGTTGAAACGAATGATTTCAAAAGCAGTTGCGAAAGGCGAACGATTTGAAGCGAGGAAAGAGGATCCGGAAGTCGAGAATCGTCCGCTTCCAAACCCATTACTTGGACTTGTCCCACTTGTGATCGTATTAATAATCTCCTTTATATTCCATGATAGTTTGAAGCAGTCAGCACTCATTATTGCTTTACTCGGTGGTATTGTAGCTACATTCTTGTTGAATCGCAAGTACTTTGAAAACTTTGGTCGCGCCGTTTCCGATGGTACGCTTGGCGCATTAATTGCAATCGGAAATACAGCGGCTGTAGTTGGTTTTGGTGGTGTAGCACAGGCAGTTCCGGCGTTTGAAACAGCAGTGGATTTTATGACCGGTATCCCAGGAAGTCCCCTCATTGGGGGAGCCATTGCAGTAAGTGTGATCGCTGGGTTAACAGGATCAGCATCTGGTGGCCAGGTCATTGCTCTACCAATCCTTGCGCCTCATTATATTGATGCTGGTGTGAATCCAGAGGCGCTTCACCGTACGATTGCAATCTCTTCTGGTGCCCTTGATTCACTGCCTCACAATGGTTACGTGGTGACAACGATTCGTGCGATTTGTGGCGAATCACATCAGGATGCATACGGAGCAGTAGGAGCGCTGACGGTCATTGTGCCTCTTATTGGGCTTGCCCTTGCAATTATATTATTCAGTCTTGGACTGGGAATTTAGTAGGACGAAGGAGGAGCTTTTTTGTTAGTTGATAATAAAGTGGTCGTGATTACTGGGGCAGCGAGTGGGATTGGGAAAGAACTGGCACGAGTGTTTGGAGAAAATGGTGCAAAGGTTGTCCTAAGTGATTTGGATAAGGACAAAGTAAAGAAGGCGGCAGCTGAACTAAAAGAAAACGGTATGGATACGATGGGAGTTCCCTGCGATGTAACGAAGGAAAGCGATGTGGAGGCATTATTTCACCAAACGCTGAACACATTTCATCGGATCGATGTTTTGATTAACAATGCAGGACTTCAACACGTTTCAACTATCGAAAGTTTCCCAACAGAGAAATTTGAACTGTTAACCAGAGTGATGCTGATTGCCCCATTTATTGCGACTAAGCTTGCCTTTCCAATCATGAAGAAACAAAAGTGCGGCCGGATTATTAACATGTCTTCGATCAATGGACTTGTTGGTTTCTCTGGAAAAGCAGCTTACAATAGCGCAAAACATGGTGTGATTGGACTTACTAAAGTAGCTGCACTTGAAGGAGCAGCAGATGGGATCACAGTAAATGCTGTTTGCCCAGGGTATGTTGATACCCCACTTGTAAGAGGTCAACTCGAGGATTTAGCTAAAAGTAGACAAGTGGCGTTAGAGAGCGTCCTTGAAGAAGTGATCTATCCGCTCGTTCCACAAAAGCGTCTCTTAACCGTTCAGGAAATTGCGGACTATACGATGTTTCTAGCAAGCGATAAGGCAAAAGGGATTACAGGTCAGGCAGTAGTCATTGATGGAGGCTACACTGCACAATAAATGATGTTGCAGTAGGAGCACTAATTTAAATCGAGAGAGAGCCTTAGAAAGTAGTTGTAAACGCTTTCCTTTTATTTGTAGAATAGAGATGAATGGAGGGGAAAAGATGAAAGACGTTTTTATTTTGGAAGGTGCAAGAACGCCATTTGGATCATTTGGAGGTTCGCTTAAGGATATTAGTCCAACTGAGTTAGGAATCACAGCAAGTAAGGAAGCGCTCAAAAAAAGTGGGGTAGAGGCTGAAGAAATTGATCTTTCTGTGATTGGAAATGTCATTCATTCTACATCAAATGCCTCTTATCTTGCCCGTCACATTGCCCTTGGGACAGGAATCCCAATTGAAAGTCCTGCGCTAACAGTAAATCGTTTATGTGGATCTGGCATGCAAGCCGTCATATCAGCAGCTCAATCCATTATGATGGGAGATGGCCAAACAGCTCTCGCCGGAGGAGCTGAGAATATGAGCTTATCTCCTTATACTTTAAGAGGAAGTCGTTTTGGAGCTAAAATGGGAGCTCCAAAAATGGATGATATGCTGTTGGCGACGTTAACGGATGAGTATACTGGAACTGGAATGGGGATAACGGGAGAGAACCTTGCAGTAAAGTATGGCATTTCTAGAGAAGATCAGGATGAGTTTGCTACCCAAAGTCAGCAAAAAGCAGTCGGTGCAAGAGAAAAAGGCTTCTTTGCGGACGAAATTGCCCCTGTTGAGGTAAAAGGAAAGAAAGGAATTGAAATCTTTTCAATTGATGAGCATATTCGTGAAGGAACGACAGTCGATAAGCTAGCTGGTTTAAAGCCTGCTTTTAAAAAAGAGGGTACTGTCACTGGTGGAAATGCAAGTGGCATTAACGATGGAGCAGCATCAGTTATTTTAGCAGGAGAAGATTACGTTGCCTCAAAGAATCTCAAACCGATTGCTCGCATTGTTTCCTGGGGGATAGCGGGAGTGGATCCTTCTATTATGGGTATTGGTCCAGTTCCTGCTATTCGACAAGCATTGAATAAAGCAGGGCTGACAATGCAGGAGATGGATTTGATTGAAGTGAATGAAGCATTTGCAGCACAGTATTTAGCGGTTGAAAAAGAACTTGAACTTGATCGCTCACGTGTGAATGTGAACGGAGGGGCAATTGCTTTAGGACACCCGGTTGGTGCTAGTGGGACGCGAGTACTTTATACATTGATAAAAGAATTGAGACGTAGAAATGGAAAATATGGTGTTGCTTCCCTATGTATTGGTGGGGGACAAGGAATAGCTGTAATCGTTGAGGTAAACTAATTTGTCAGAAAACATTGCCAATTAAGGTCAAGTTGCGTATACTAAAACTACTAACTAACGGAAAGGGGTTGTGCATGATGGTAAATAACAAAAAGAATGCGCTGTTAATTTCATATCGTGCACAGTCCGAGTGGTAGGGTGAGAAAACATCCATCTATCTGTTTAATAAGATGAAAACCATGGACTGTGCATTCATGTCCATGGTTTTTTGCGTTATCAGTCAAAGAGGCTGATTGTATGAGAGGAGCCGGCATTTGTGTACGGCTCTTTGTTATACAAACACTTATTAATCAGGAGGCTTTCAATTGAATCGACTAGGATTAGGATGGAACTCATTTTTTGAAGAAACGTATCAGACGATAAATAAAAAAGAATTTCTCCCAGCTCGAGTGAGAATGGAGCATAGAGGAAGTTATGACCTTTCAACAGGAGAAGAAACCTACACAGCAGAGCTTTCAGGCAAGTTCAGGTTTGAAGCCGAACAACGTGATTCGCTGCCAGCGGTTGGTGATTGGGTATTGATAAGTCCTGGGACGGATCATAAAGCAATAATCCACTATCTTTTACCTAGAAAAAGTAAATTTTCAAGAAAAATAGCCGGTACCACAACGGAAGAACAAATTATTGTAGCCAATGTTGATACAGTCTTTCTTGTGAATGCTCTAAATCAAGACTTTAATCCAAGTCGGATTGAACGGTACCTTCTCATGGCTTGGGAAAGTGGCGCCAATCCCGTCATTGTCCTCAGTAAAGCAGATCTTTGTGAGGATATTGAAGAAAAAGTAGGTGCACTATCTAGTATGGCCGTAGGGGTACCAATTCATATCGTGAGTTCAGCGACTGAAGCAGGACTGGAGAGCTTATTGCCTTATTTAACGGAAGGCACGACTACTGCTCTTCTCGGCTCGTCAGGTGCTGGGAAATCTACTCTTATTAATAAGCTATATGGCCAAGAAATACAGGTTGTACAAGATATTCGCGAGGATGATGGTAAAGGGAAGCATACAACGACGAGTCGAGAGCTAATTATACTTCCATCAGGTGGCGTGCTCATTGATACGCCTGGTATGAGAGAACTTCAGCTCTGGGAAACAGATCATCTCTCTCAAGGTTTCCCGGATATTGAAGCATTTGCACAACAATGTCGCTTTAGAGATTGCAGGCATGCTGGTGAGCCCGGATGTGCCGTAAGAAATGCCATAGAAGAAGGGGGATTAGAAGAAAGAAGGTTTGAGAATTATAAAAAGTTTCATCGCGAGCTTGCTTTTCTCGAACGACAAACGAATAAAAAAGTTCAGCTTGATGAAAAGAAAAAATGGAAAAAGTTAGCCGGAGATCGTACGAGAAAACATCGTTAGCTGGGGAAGGGGACGGAATAGATGACGGATAAAAGCTCTGTTTTAAACGAATATACTTCGCTAATTGCTTGGTTAGATTCGACTGCACGAGAGATGAGTAAGGATGTTTTTTTTCAGCCGATTAAACAAGGAAAATGGTCTCCAGCTGAAATTCTGTCCCATATCATGAAATGGGATCATTATCTTCTTAAAGAAAGAATTCCATTTCTTCATAGTGAAGCCAATCTACCTAAACTGGATCATGTAGAAGAGGTTAATCAACGTGCAGCAGAATATGCCAGATCTGGCTTATCAAAAGAAAAATTAATTGCTGAAACCATAGAAGCGAGAAGGCAAGTGGTGGAACGTCTTCAGCGAATTGATCCTATCGAGTGGAAGAGCACATTCTACATTGATAAGTATCCCAATTGTCTTACAAGCTACATCAAAGGACTTATTGAACATGATCATCATCATAAACTTCAAATAGAAGTTTTTATGAACGATCAAGGCATTTTTCTGACCCACTTTTCTTAATCGGATGCCTTTTACCTCCAGTCCTTATAAGTGGTCGGATAAGAAAGAGAGACCATGGTAAGGCTAGAAGGTGGAGGTGAGAAGAATGGCAAAACATAAAGCTAACCCTACAACCAATGGCCTGGCTTCATCCCAACCAGAAGGTCAGGGTACGGGAGTAGAAGTAGGGATAACGTACGACTCCAAACGAAAAAAGAAAAAGAAGCGCTGCTTGAAGCAGCGCTTTTTAGATTGTAATCGAGGTTTCATTACTTAGTAAATTTCTGCAAACTGTTTAATATGTAAAGTGTTAAGTACGCTAATGAGTCGGTTTGTTGCTTCGAGGAGGTTGTCTTTCGATACTGATGCGAGAGGTAATTTAATCCTGACAGCTTCTTCATAAAGTGAAGGGGATAGCAATACATGAGCTTCAGACAGTGCTTCTATCAATTCCTCAAGATGTAAGGCTGGTTTAAAATCAAACCAGATTGCCGTCGTGTCCTCTACCTGCAAGAAAGTGATCTGGTCTTTTAAAGTATTAAGTTTGTTGCGCACTTGTTGCTTTCTTTCATGTAGTTCTTCTTTCACATCTTCCATATGCTTATGAATTTCTATTGATTGAAAAATATTATAAATAATTTCAAGAAAAACTGGAGAAGGTGTCATGCTAAGTTGAATTTGAACTTCAGCTACACGCTTCATGACATGTTCTGGGCCTAAAATCCATCCTAAACTTAAACTAGGAGCGATTCCGGTGATGTGTCCTATTTGCATGACGAGCTTTCGGTCCATTCCAAGTTCGTAAAATGAGTGGGGAAGGTATTCATGAGATCCTTTGAGCAAAGAGTATTCAACTATTTCTATAATAGGAATTTCTCTTTTTTCACATAGGGTTAAGATTTTCTTTCTTTGCTGGATTGCAGCGGATTGCGTTAAGGAACAGCCATCGATCGTTAATGAACTAGCAATGATGAGTTTAACTCCATCTTTTAGAAATTTGAGGTTGCGTAATTGCTCAGTAGAGTAACGAATAACCTGGATGCCAGAAGCTAAAAAAAGATTCAGTAGTGAATCGTTTATCGGCTCCTCGATAGCAATCACATCTCCAGGGTTTAGAAAACATTTCATAGATATCAGCACAGCTTGTTCAAGACTTGACGACAACACCATGCTTTCGGATGAAGCAGAGTAATGAATAAACTGAGTGATTGCTTCCTTCATTTGAATTGGCATTGGTGAAATTTGCTCACTGTTCGTTGTATATGTTGCTAAATCATAGGCATTTCGAGCAAGGCATAACTCGGGTGCAATCATACCTGTGTTTAAGTTAATGAACGAGGAATCATTCATCTTCGAATAAGGCTTTTCTTTTAACGGTGTTTCTTCAGATAAGTGCTGATTTCGAAGCTTATTCCACGTAGTTAAATGACTAGGCATTAATTCGGCTGCATCTAAACTCACCCGCGTCCCACTTCCTTGTCTGGATGTAATCAGCCCATTTGCTCGTAATTCAGCATAAGCAGTCGTGACAGTGCTCCGATTGACTCCTAGTTGAACCGCTAGATCGCGTTCAGCAGGGAGCGGATTCCCCAATTGGAGAGAGCCATTTATGATTGAATTTTCATAGTAATCAACGATTTGTTTGTACAACGGTTTGCTGCTCTCTGGATTGAGTACAAATCTCGCCATTGTCCATCACCTCACCCCTATTATAGTGAATTTTAGAGATAATTGTATAAAATATTCAAAAAAATATAGCGAAAACATTTCACTTTAATCACAGGTTTTAAGCCATTAGACGGATATTTTTGTAGAAAAAAACAAAATGGCTGGTATACTTTTGGCTAAATTGGATGGTTACAGAAAGTTTTTTGAAATTTAAAATAAGTTTAATCATTCAGTTAATTGCAAATATTCAAATCTCTGGTTGGTATAGGTTTACATAAGTTGAGTGATATGACCTCCCTGTTATAGATCTCACCGCGTTTTCCCATCGATCAGTTTCGTTTGAATGGCTGCATAAGGTCTATCAAAATAGACCTTAACTGAATGGTACAAACAAATAGGGGGTAACACAATGAAGAAAAAGTTTTCGCTTCTGCTTTCGGTCATCTTATTGTTAAGCCTTTTCCTTGCAGCGTGTTCTGGCAATTCGAACACATCAAGCAACACGAACAGTGAAGGAGAAGCGACTAGCGGAGATAGCGATAGCTCAGAAGGATCAGCTGAACAGGTTCTAAATTTAACAGATACACAGGATATTCCGACTATGGACTCAACACAAGCTACGGATACTGTTGCATTTAATGCGATGAATCAGGTGTTCGAAGGTCTTTATCGTCTCGATAAAGATAATAAGCCTGTTCTAGGTATGGCGGCAGAAGAGCCTGAAGTTGAAGAAAAAGACGGAGAAACTGTTTATACATTTAAGATTCGTGAAGATGCGAATTGGTCTGACGGCACGCCAGTAAAAGCAGACGATTTCGTATATGCATGGCACAAAATTATTCACCCAGATACAATGGGCGGATATGCATCTATGATGGGTGCGGCAGGTATTAAGAATGGTAATGAAATCATCACTGAAGGCGATCCTTTATACGGTAAAGTAGACGAACTTGGTGTGAAAGCAGTAGATGAAAAAACACTTGAAGTTGTTGTAACGCAGGAAGTACCTTATTTCTATGACTTATTAACTTTTGCATCATTCTACCCACAACCTTCAGAATTTGCTGAAGAGCAAGGGGAGAACTATTCACTTGAAGCTGATACAATGCTTTACAATGGTCCATTTACGCTAGCTGAATGGAATCACGGTGAAGGCTGGAAGCTTGCGAAGAATGATGGGTACTGGGATGCTGACACAGTACAGTTGAAAGAAGCGAATTACAAAATCGTCAAAGACGAAGCAACGCGTGTTAACCTTTATGAGACTGGAAGTATTGACCGCGCTAGTCTTAGTGCAGATTTCGTTGATCAGTTTAAAGATCGCGAAGACTTTACAACAATCCTTGATACAACAATTTATTTCCTACGCATGAACCAGAAGAATGAAGCACTTGCGAACAATGATATCCGTAAAGCGCTATTCTTGTCCTATGACCGTGATGGTCTAGTCAATGTATTGCTTAACAATGGTTCAGTAGCAGCTCGCTATCTTGTTCCAAAAGAGTTCCTTTACCTTAACGACGAAGATTTCCGTGCACCAGCTCCAGACGGCTACCTTGCGGATCAAACTGCAGATGATGCTGCTGAGTACTGGAAGAAGGGTCTAGAAGCTCTTGGTACAGACAAAGTTGAACTGGAATTCCTTACAACCGACAGTGACCTTGCTTCTAAAATTGCAGAGTATGCAAAAGATCAGTTTGAATCAAAACTAGACGGGCTTACCATTACAATCAACAAACAACCTTGGAAGCAGTTCCTTGATCTTGAAGATGCTGGAGACTTTGATATCTCAACTGGTGGTTGGGGACCAGACTATCCAGATCCAATGACTTATGTTTACATGTTTGAAACAGATGGCGCCTATAACCGCATGGACTACTCTAACGAAGAGTATGACAAGCTGGTTTCTGATGCTAAAACTGAATCTGACGAGCAGAAGCGTTGGGAAATGATGCAAGAAGCAGAGCGTATTCTAATCGAAGAAGATACGGCGATTCTACCTACTTATCAGGGTGGCGGAGCGATTATTATGAAAGATTACGTGAAGAACTATCATATCCACAAGTTTGGTGCTGATTCTTCTCTTAAATGGGTAACGATTGAAAAGTAAAAACAACGTTAAAAAGCGCGAGCCAACAGGCTCGCGCTTTTTCTTTAAGGTTAAGATTGAGATGTTGGCTGTGTGATGTCTAACCACTCTGGGAGCTTTCGATCATGCGTAAGTTGTTCAAAGGCATAAGCTAATTTGATTAACTGAGGTTCACTAAACGGTTTTCCAGTGAAAGTAATACCAAATGGTTTTTTGTTTGAAGTGAATCCAGCAGGAATGGTAATAGAGGGATAGCCCGCTTTAGCTGGTAGTGTTGAGCCATAAGCTCCAACAAATAGTAATGCATCTAATTTTTCATTCTTCATAATAAGGTCCAATCCGTTTTCTTTAGCTTGAGATAAATCTTGCAAACGACTTTTTAAATACTGTGGTTCTGTTAAAGATCCGCTTGTTTCATTTGCTTCAATAAGGACAGATTGACCATATGGAAGGGCTAGTGGATTTTGTTGATAGTAATTAATAATTGATTGCAAATTGTGATAGGAAGAACTTGTCTCTTTAGCTAAATAGCTGTTTAAACCAGATTTAAACTCATACCTTAAAACTTCGTAATTTTCCTCTAGCTGTTCTTGATCAGGAGATAGCTGATCAAGATCTATCATTGAGCAGCCAAGCTTTTTCAATTCTTCGCTTACATGATCTAATTTTGTTTGTTCTTCGTGATGCATTTTATCATAATACCCAGTATGAACAATGCCAATTCGAAAGGCTTCAAACAACGTGGGCAATAAGTAAGGGGTGTAATCCTGCTGAGCAGGTATCGAATGAGTCGCAGCATCCATTGGATCTTCACCTGATAAAGAACTAAGAAGAATAGCCGCGTCAGTTACATTTCTCGTCATGGGTCCAGCAGTGTCCTGTGAATAAGATATAGGAATTATCCCGGAACGACTAACTAATCCGACTGTTGGCTTAATACCAACACCAGCATTTGAGCTTGAAGGGCTTAAGATCGATCCATTCGTTTCTGTACCAACGGCCGCAGTAGCAAAGTGGCATGCGACAGCAACGGCAGATCCTGAACTAGAGCCTCCGACATCTAGGGTGCCAGGACCGTAAGGGTTTAGTACCTGTCCACCACGTGAACTGTACCCATTCGGCATTTTATCGCTCATAAAATTGGCCCATTCCGTCATATTGGTTTTTCCTAAAATAACGGCTCCTGCACGACGCAATTTTTTTACTAAAAAAGCATCATCTTTCCCAAAAGAAGTCGCCAGTGCTTGAGAACCAGCGCTTGTATGCATATGGTCACCGGTGTTAATGTTATCTTTTAATAAAATTGGAATGCCGTGTAGCGAGCTTCTTATCCCTTTTATTCTACGCTCTCGATCAAGAGATTCTGCAATCATCAACGCATCAGGATTTATTTCTAGGATGGCGTTAACCTTGTGATTATGGTCGGCAATTTGATTTAAATAAAATTGAACGAGCTCTTTTGATGTGAAATTTTGCGCATGCATCGCCTGCTGGATATCGAGAATGGTGGATTTCTCTAACCAATCGATCGTTAGCATAATTGTCCCTCCTAACACTTTTTATTACCTATTTCGATAATAAATGGAAAATCCCTTTTACATCCATTTATTGAGTAGAAAAACAAAAAAACCGAACCTTATCACAAGGTTCGGTTTTGGACCGTTAAGCAACTCTCGTTTGGCGAGCAAACCAGGGTTTTAATTTTATAAAGAAGGCAACAAATATACTTGCTACAATCGCGCCTTTTATGAGATTAAATGGTGTAATACCGGTTAATACAAGTGCTTGACGGGCAGAAGCTGACATTTCTTCAAAGCCCATGAACCAGGTGTATGCTGGAAGAATGATTAAATAGTTCAACAATCCCATCATTGCTGACATTAAAATTGTTCCAAGCGTCAAACCAAGAGCTAATCCTTTTTGAGTTTGATTAAATTTACGGAATAACAATGCTGTCGGTACAACAAAGAATACTCCCGCAATAAAGTTAGCCATTTGACCAATTGGTACACCTGTAAAGCTACCTTGTATACCAAAGTGTATAAAGTTTTTGATCGCTTCTACAAGGATTCCTGCAACTGGGCCATATAGAATAGCAACAAATAGTGCTGGAATGTCACTGAAATCGATTTGAAGGAAAACAGGAAATCCAGGTAGCGGAAAATCCAAAAGCATTAACAAGTACGAAATACTGCTGAACATGGCAACTACAATCATGCGCTGCGTTTTTGATACACTTTTCATTTTGACATTGCTCCCTTTTTTTCGAACCACCGAAAAAGGAGATGTGGCCCCAATGCACACAAAAAACCATGAGTATGGGGCTCATGGTTACGGCATGGGGAAATAAGCAAGCTTCTATAAAAATTCAAAGAAAGCTTACTACTCCACCATCTTCTCCCATCCAGACTATACTGTCGGCTCTGGAATCACACCAGATCCTGCCCAAAACACAGGCTCGCGGGCTTGAGGAATTGCTTATCCTTCACCGCCGGTCGGGAATTACACCCTGCCCCGAAGATAGTTCGTTATAATGTTTACAAGTACATTATACAGGGGGAGAGAACATTTCTCAATAAAAACCTCTTGAAACTAAGGTATATTATGATAACGCTTTCAAGATGAATAGTAAAAAACTCCCTATCCATTAGGACAGAGAGCTTGAAGAAAGCGTTATTATTTTTTCTCAGAAAGCCATGTAGCGACCATTTCAGCTTCTTCACCTTGAATAACGCCGGCAGGCATGCCGCCACTTTTACCATTCTTAATAATCTCTAGGATTTCATCTTTTGAATACTTACCACCAACGGCTTCTAGTGCTGGACCAGCACCACCACCAAGGTTTTCACCATGACAAGATGCACAGTTTTGTGCAAAAACTTTTTCAGCTTCTCCACCAGCGGAATCGCCGCCTTTTTCACCGCCACCTTCTTCAGCCTGCTCACCATGACTGGCTGCGTTTCCACCAGCGTGTTCTTCGGTTGTGGAAAGCCAGTATGTAAAGCCTACAACCATAACTAGGAACAAAATTATTGCAGTAATATAAGCGGATGATTTACCCATTCTGTTCACCTCCTGTATCCTCACCTTTATCATACTTTTCTAACATTCAATTATCAAATATATTTTGCTTAATTCTTCCTGAATTATGTATCTATGAGAACTAGTAAATAAATCTTCTAATTTCACGTGGCAATTCATAGACATAGAGTGTGAAGTGAATGAGAAGGAGGGAAGAGAAATGAAAAACAGCTCTACAAGGCTGTTTGGTGATACAAGCAGTAGAGAAATTCGATTCATCTCTTTTTTTACAATTGCAGGACTTATTTTTTTATTTATTGTGGCAGGTCTCATCTCATCTTCGGAAACGAAATACCAGCTTTCCTCTTCTATGTTACATGATTGGATCACGAGCTTTTCAACTGAAGCGATGGTATATGGAATGGGAACGGAAAACCACTATTTAACGCAAGTATTGCCTGAAGAGAGTGAACCACCAGCGCTATCACTAGTTACCTTTCAATTTATTACGAGTGTGAAACCTGGAGATATAAGAAGTCTTCTTGGAGGAGAACTACCTGGTTTTGCATTGTATGATGCTAAAATTCACGTTGCTGGTGAAGGGACAAACTTCACCAACCTTCCTGTTGAATCCGCCCCGCCCTTGAATGATTTACTTAAAGAAAGAGAAGTGCCTACTGAGAAATTAGAGATTAAGGATACTAAAGATAAGGTTACACCACCACTTCAAACAACGAATGGAAAGAAAGTCGCCTTTATTTATCATTCACATAGCTATGAATCATATCTCCCTCTATTAGGTCTTGAAGGAGAAAAAAATGCTGATCTAGCGAATGATGGGAAAACCAACATTACGCTAGTTGGAAAATTATTAGGACAAGAACTAGAGGAAAGAGGGATAGGATCAGAAGTTGATGATTCAAATATAGGTGCCCTATTAAATAAGAAGGGGCTGGATCATGGAAGTGCTTATGCCGTTTCAAGAACGATTGTACAGTCAGCGGTAGCGAACAATGATGATTTCAACTTATTTATTGATATTCATCGTGATTCATTAAGAAAAAAAGATACAACCGTTACAATTAACAATGAGGAGTACGCGCGTACAGTTTTTGTAATCGGAGAAGAAAACCCAAATTATGAGAAAAATTTAGCTCTCGCAAAAGAATTACATGCTGCGTTAAAAGATGAGTTTCCCGGGCTAAGCCGGGGAGTTATTAGTAAAAAGGGAAAAGGGGTAGATGGCATTTATAATCAAGATTTATCGCCCAATGCGATGCTCATTGAAATAGGTGGGGTAGACAATAACCTTGAGCAACTCAGCCGGACGGTGAAAGCCATTGCTGATGTTATTAGTGAGCATTACTGGGAAACAGAGAAAGTAAATCAGTAAAACAATAAAGCGCTGTGTCAATTCACAGCGCTTTTTATAATGCTTCTTTTTTTAATGTTAAGACGCTAGTGGCAAGACCTACTGCGAAAATGGTGATCGCAGAATATAGTGTAGCATTTAATCCAATCGTTTTAGAGCCGATAAGGATAACAAGACCATCTATTAAAAAGATGATCACCCCAACATTCAAAGAAACGATGCGAGCGATGAACTGAGCGAGCAAATCTGTTCCGCCTGTACTTGTTTCATATTTCAACATGATTCCAATGCCTGTACCTACAAATAAACCACCTAGTAAAGCACTGATCAGTATAGGAAAAGCAAAAGCATAGCGAAGGGGCGAAAGGAGATCGATAAAAAAGGAAGAAAGTAATAAACCGTGCAGGCTATTATAAAAATAAGGACGAAAATAGAGGAAAGCAATAATATAAAGAGGGATACTTAAACAAATGATCGTAAGTCCGGTTTGATAACCCCAAATGTATTTAATAATCAAGCCAATGCCGATCATGCCACCATCAATGAGATGATTGGGCACAAGGAAGGCGTTGATACCAGCGCCAACTAAAATACTTCCTGTTACAACAGCAGCCACTTTTTTATACATCATGCTCACCTGCTTGTTCATGGTTGTATCATGTTTATGTAGGAAGCTTTGTTTTCATTACGATCTGAAAAAAAGAGCAAGACCAGTCCTTGTGGAGGCTGATGTACTAGGTTGCTCTTTTTATGGAATTAACTTGATGGTAAATCTATCAGTTGTAAATAACTGTGGTAAAAACTTGTAGCGATTGGTAGTTTACGAGGTTAGGCATCGGAAAAAACAAAGTGAGAAAGGCTCACATGTCAAAATAAGTAGCATACGAAATGTAGTACGTTAGAATGAGAGGGAAGAATTCATCATTTTTGAAGACAGGCCATTAGCCTGTCTTATTTTCATTTCATCACCTATAAAAGGTATATTTTACCATATTATTCCCGTTCAAAAAGATTATACCATGTTACTTTCTAAGATGTTATTGGGAAATTCTATCTCAAAAAACCGCCAAGAAACTCATGTTTTCTTCTATATTTCCCAATACAAACTAACGAATTTCTGTGATAATCTACAAATGTACCAAAAATTCTAATTATTCCGAAATGGAGGAAATGAAATGAAAAAAGGAATCGCCGTTGTACTTGCGACTGGTTTAGCATTTGGAATCTGCCCTTCCTTCTGCTTCAGCTGCCTCTTCGAAAGATTTAAATGCGGAGCAGAAACAAGCGTTAGAAAAAATGGAGATTGTGAAACAAGATTGGGAAAAAGAACGTAAGGTTCCTTCGTTCTTATCTGGTAAACTATCTGAGAAAAAAGTGAAAACAGAAAAAGCGGTGAAATCATACCTTAAGTCAAATGAATCTCTATTTAAAGTAAAAACACAAGACTTAAAGCTAGTAAATGAAACGACCGATGAATTAGGCATGACACACTATGAGTATGTTCAAACTGTTAAGGGTGTTGAAATCGACGGCTTAAAATTCATCGTACATACGGATGAAAAAGGCGAAGTAACTGCGATCAATGGAGATCTTCATCCAGAAGCAGCAAAAAATTATAAAGGTAGCTCTGACGCAAAACTTTCTGAGAAAGATGCAGTTAAGAAAGCGTGGAATCATATTGATGTGAAGCCCCAGAACGTTGTAAAAGATGAGCCGAGTTTTGTGCGCAAGTCCGATGTTTCTGATATGGTGGAAAAAAGTGAGAAGGTCGTTTATGAGAAAGATAATCAGTACTATCTCACTTATAAAGTACAGCTTCAGTTTATCGACCCGTATCCAGCAAACTGGCAAGTGTATGTAGACGCTCGTGATGGATCAATTGTAGATGCTTATAATGCTGTTGCTGATGGTGCTGAAACGGGGTATGGATATGGGGTTCTAGGTAACTATAAATCTCTTAATACGTATTACTCAAATGGCACGTATTATCTTTATGACACAACGAAGCCAATGAGTGGTGTCATTGAAACAAGAACAGCGAATAATAGAACATCTCTTCCAGGCAGTTATGCGGTAGATAGTAACAATGCGTTTACTTCCAGCTCTCAGGGTGCTGAAGTTGATGCACATTATAACGCTGGTGTCGTGTATGACTATTATAAGAACACACATAATCGCAATAGTTTTAATAATAATGGCGCTACAATCCGTTCAACTGTCCATTATGGATCGAATTATAATAACGCCTTCTGGAATGGCTCACAAATGGTATACGGTGATGGGGATGGCTCAGTTTTTGCACCACTTTCTGGAGCACTTGATGTTGTCGCACACGAAATTACACATGCGGTGACGGAGAGAACAGCGGGTCTTCAATACCAAAATCAATCTGGTGCCCTTAATGAATCAATGTCTGACGTATTTGGTTACTTCGTTGAACCCGGAGATTTCCTTATGGGTGAAGATGTCTATACACCTAACAAGCCAGGGGATGCGCTAAGAAGCTTATCGAATCCAGAAGCGTACGGTCAGCCTTCTCATATGGATGACTACTACTATACTTCATCAGATAACGGTGGCGTTCATACGAACAGTGGAATTCCTAACAAAGCCGCTTACTTAACGATTCAAAGTATCGGAAAAACAAAAGCTGAAAAAATTTACTACCGTGCGCTCAGTCTTTATATGACACCTACAAGTAATTTCAGCTCAGCTCGTTCCGCGCTTCTTCAAGCTACATCTGACCTCTACGGGTCTGGTAGTACCACTTATAATTCCGTAGCAAGCGCGTGGAATCAAGTTGGGGTTAACTAAAGGTTTTGAAAGAAGAGTTCAATTTGAACTCTTCTTTTTTTTTGCTTTTTTCAATTAGAATGGAAGAGCATGAACGATTGAATCATGGAAATAGTAAGGAAGTAGAAGAGGAAGGTTTTGATCGATGATCGTTCAATAAGCGTGGGTTTTTCCATTTTTGTTGGATAATGGGTATAATGAAGAGAGATTACAGATCGGAGGCGCATCATGGAACACTTAGATATGCATCATATATTTGAACTTGGACTTATTCTAACGATGATTGCTGCAGGTATTACCGCAATCGCCAAAAAACTGAAGCAGCCTTATCCGATCGCTTTAGTTATTATTGGAACATTAATCGGATTATTTAATATTCCGGTACTCGAACCCCTTAAAATGTTTATTACGGAAGGAGACGTCTTTAATTTTGTTATTTTAACGATTTTCCTTCCAGCTCTTCTTGGGGAAGCCGCCTTGAAACTGCCTTTTGCACATTTAAATCAAAATAAAAAGCCGATTCTTGCACTGGCTTTTGGCGGAACCTTTCTTTCCTTTCTAGTGATCGGGTTTTCTACCCATTTTCTTTTAGGATTGTCGATCCCTGTATCATTTGTTTTTGCAGCATTAATGAGTGCGACTGACCCTGTTAGTGTATTATCGATTTTTAAAAGCATGGGGGTCAATCACAAGCTCTCGACAGTGATAGAAGGAGAAAGTTTGTTTAATGACGGTCTTGCCGTTGTCCTATTTAAAATATCAGCTTTTTCTCTTCTCGCCTATCTCGATATGGGGTGGGGAGGATTAACAAGTGGTGTTTTTGAATTCGTAAAGGTAGTGGCAGGTGGGTTACTAGTCGGTGGTGGATTAGGTTATGCGATCTCTATCCTTACGAAATATTTTGACGACTATCCACTTGAGATCATTTTTAGCATTCTTCTTTTTTACGGTTCTTATTTAACAGCAGAGAGCATTCATGTTTCAGGCGTTATTGCCGTTGTGGTAGCTGCTTTAACGTTTGGTAATTTCGGTTCCAGAGTCGGAATGAGTCCGACGACGCGCTTAAATATCAATAACTTTTGGGATGTAGCCGCTTTGTTAGCCAATTCAATTGTCTTTTTAATGGTCGGTCTTGAAATAACGCGTATTAATTTCTCAGATCAGTGGGGAACGATTGGTCTTGCCCTTATCATTGTGCTCGTTGGAAGAAGTATTGCCGTTTATGGAAGTACGTTATTCGTTAAGGGGCTGCCCTGGTCGTGGAGGCATGTTCTCAACTGGGGTGGATTAAAAGGCTCTTTATCAATTGCACTTGTATTAAGTCTACCTAGTGAATTTGCTGGAAGAGATACCGTGTTAATTCTCACGTTCAGTATTGTACTTTTCTCGTTGGTTATTCAAGGGTTAACGATTAAGCCACTCATTAGTTATTTTGGTCTAAGAGCCAAACACAGTGGGTCTAAGGAATACGAAGATATTGTTGCTAACTTACATCGTCATGAGGCTGGGATCGCAGAGATTAAGAAGCTTAAGACACAACTCTTTGTTCCTGAACCTGTTTATTCAGAATTACTGACTAGTTACCAGAACGAAATAGATAAAAGCCACCGTGATCTGGACGAGCTATTAAACGAATACCCGGAGCTAAAGCAAAGTCAGCTGATTACGTTAAGGAAACATTCGCTTTATGCCCAGTATGATAAAATTAACGAACTTGAACAAGAAGAGATTATTTCAGGAGAGATAGCTGGCAAGTATAAAGAGCTATTAAATAATGGACTGGCTGACTTTGAAGAGGAAGAAGTGGTGAAAGATTCTAAAAGGGCACATTAAGCTGTTACATTTGTAGCAGCTTTTTATTATGAGATGCATATCCTATTAAAAGCAGGACAAAGTAAGGGGTTAGAAAATTTCGTTTATTATTGATTATTGAGGGTATGGTTTACAGTAAGTCAAGCAATAAGGTATAGTGTAAAAAGTCATTTTCAACCACATGAAATAAACTCACAAGGAGGACTTTTGAGAGAAAATGCCTTATCTTCAGACCGATCGTCTGACCATCATTCCTTTCTCTTTTGATTTAATTAAAGCAATGACAAATAAGAAGGAATTAGAAAAGCTTTTACATGTCGAAGTACCGGAAGAATTTAATAATGTTCAGTTTGAACAATTTTTACCCTTTCACCTAACGGATGATGCGATATCAAGTCATAGGTGGGAAGGCATTCTCATTCATACTTCTGATGGAAAAGTTATTGGTACGATGGGATATAACAATATGGAAGCTTCAAGCAACCTTGAGGTAGGCTATCATTTAATACCTGCCTATCGAAACAAAGGTTATGCCATTGAAATGGCTAGTGCCCTCGTTAACTGGGCTTTTCCAGATAAAGAAAATCAAGAGGATAAAGAAGAAATGAACAACGTGATGAAACGGATTGGTTTATCAAAACTAACGGTTGAATCACACATTCTTAAGCACAAAATAGATGAAGAAAAGTTTATGAAAGAAAACGAATATATGTAATACCCCTCCATTTGGAGGGTTTTTTTGTGTCATGGTCATTTTTTCGACAAAAACCGTCCTCCTCTCTATTCATTTTTCACATCTTTCTCTTTTAATAAATAAAGGCATTCAATTCATCACTTACACCGACGTGATCTTTTTCCAACGCTCTCTCTATTTTCAGCAGATACAACTGTTAACGTATCGTCTATTCAGGGTAAGTACTTTATGAAATGACGTGAAATATCAAACAATATCAAAAGTCTCACATATTTAGGTAATCACCGTCATCTCTCGTTAAAATAGGAGTATAAACAAATCAAAGGGGAGAAAGGGTGACCGATTCATGGGTTACTATGATAATAATGAAACAAGAGTGAAACAAACGAAAAGTAGAAGAGGCTGGTTTTTACCGAGTACGTTCGGTGCTATTGTAGGAGCATCCGTAATGCTTGTTGCGGCACCTTACGTTTCTAACACAGAGCAACCTTCAACGAATCAAGCTGCGGTTACAACAGCTAGCGGTAATGTGGATACCACGAATGTCGCTTATAATGTGTCATCTGATATCACATCTGCTGTACAAAAAGCGCAGGATGCTGTTGTGAGCATTACAAGCTACCAAAACCAAAGTGGAGGATTTTCTTTAGAAGACCCTTCTGGTCAGGCGGGGCAGGCTGCTTCCTCAGGTTCTGGTGTTATCTATAAAAAAGAAGGTGGCAAGGCCTATGTGGTGACAAATAACCACGTGGTGGAAGGAGCCTCCTCAGTAGAGATAACGTTAAGTAATGAAAAAAAAGCTGAAGCGAAAGTTCTTGGAACCGATGCTTTAATGGATCTAGCCGTTTTAGAAATTGATGCGAAAGACGTAGAGGCAGTTGCTGAACTTGGATCTTCATCCAATTTACAAACAGGAGAACCTGCCATTGCAGTAGGCAATCCACTTGGTTTCCTTCAGGGATCGGTTACACAAGGAATCATTAGTAACCCGAGCCGTACCATTCCGGTCGATCTTGATCAGAACGGTCAACCTGATTACGAGGCAGACGTGATTCAAACGGATGCATCAATTAATCCAGGAAACAGTGGTGGGGCATTAATCAATATCAAAGGCCAACTCATCGGTATTAATTCATCAAAAATTGCAGAGGAAACAGTAGAAGGAATCGGGTTTGCGATTCCAATTGACGATGCCCAGCCAATCATTGAACAGCTTGAAATGACTGGTGAAGTGAAACGACCTGTTATGGGAGTAACGCCAGCTTCATTAGCAGAAGTGCCAACACAATATTGGACTGGTACGCTTAACCTACCGAAAGATGTGGAAAGCGGTGTTGTCTTGATGGGAATTGCCCCTAACTCACCGGCTTCAGAAGCTGGATTAAAAGAAAGAGACGTTGTTGTCAAGCTAGATGATACAGAAGTAAAAGATTCCGCAGCCCTTCGGAAGTATTTGTACTCAAATAAAAAAGTTGGCGATAAAATGGATGTCACCTTTTATCGTGACGGCAAGCAGCAAACAGTAACGATGACTTTAGCCAATCAGAATGGATTGTAATGACAAAAAACCTCTGGATTACGCATCCAGAGGTTTTTGATGGTTTACTTTCGATTGGTTCATTCTTGTAAGAAAATAGAATACAGGTGTATCTAACAGTGCGAGAGCCATTTTGATCACGAATTGCGATAGAATCATAATCCAAAGGTTTGGAACTGTTCCAGCAAAGGCTATGGTAATAAAAATGGACGTGTCTAAAAGTTGAGAAGTAAACGTACTTACGTTATTTCGTAGCCATTTATGTCGATCGGAAGTTCGCTTCTTCAACGCAGAAAAAACGTACACATCCACGTGCTGTGAGACAAGGTATGCTGCAAGACTAGCCAGTACAAACCGGTAGTTTTGCCCGAGTAGAATTTCATATGCAGCCTGTGTATCCGCTGCAAAAGGGGCTACCGGGAGAAGCATACCGAGGTAAATCATAATGCTAGCGAAAATCTGAGCGATAAAGCCATATTGAACCGTTCGCTTCGCTACTTCCTTTCCGTATTTTTCATGAATAATATCTGTGAAAAGGAACGAAAAAGCGTACATCACAACGGCCGCTGGGATGACGAAGCTTCCGATCATCACCACTTTTCCTGCCAGTACGTTTGCGATCACAATCGAGGTAGCAAACAGGACATTAAACAGGACAAGGTTCCGATCGAGTAATTGGTTCGCCATTTTAAGCTTTCTCACGAATGGCTGTTGTTTTTAATTCAATACCGCCACGTGCCGATTGATACACCGTAATGGTCACTTTCAAAGGATCAATGGCGTAAACAACATCATCCGCAATGCGCGCAGCTAATGTCTCACAAAAGCTCCCTTCATCCCGATAGGACCACAGGTAGAATTTCAACGATTTGGATTCGATGCATTTTTCATCAGGTACGTAAGAGATTTCCACTCGACCAAAGTCAGGTTGTCCGGTTTTAGGACAAACCGCCGTAAATTCAAGTGCATTAAACGTAATTTCCTGAACGTCCGGTGCATCAAATGCTTCGTTTTTTATGACTTCTCGTGCTTGTTCTACGCTTTCCGGGCGAGGCATTGGGCCAGAAGAAGGTAGCCAAGCTTTATCCATGTTATTCATTATTATTCCTCCTTTAGTTTTGATGAAGCAGGAAGGTTACGAACTGCTGTCATACAACGTTGTCTATTATAACAGAGGAGCTTTCCAATGCGAAGTTGGAAGTTCAGGCCAAATTAGCTAGTTTAGCTTTTAACATAAAGGGAAAGAAAAAAATAGCTAAGTAAACTAAGAAAGACAATAGGAGGAATCATCATGCAAACGACGACTACGACAGTAAACAATGAGAAGAATGGTAAGCTTGTAAAAGGAATTTTAGTAGGAGCTATTGTGGGTGGAGCGGTAGCAATGCTTGACTCAACGACGAGAAAGAAAGTGAGATCAACCGCTGGGACGTTCAAAGACTCTTCAAAAGGCTTTTATACTCGTGTGAAAGAAAATCCGAGCGAAGTGAAAGACGACTGGATGGATCGCATTCAATCAGCTTCTTCTGTTTTAAAAGAAGCGATGAACGATGCTCAAGCCCTTTATGAAAAAGTCAATGATGATGTGGTCGAACAGGTCAACCAGGTGAAAGAAGATTCAACTGAAGTCCTTTCTTCAGCAAGAGAAGCGAGTGAAGACCTAAAAGATATTGGAAGTAAAGTGAAGGATGCCGGACAAGAAGTAACAGATTCGAATGAAAATGAATACGAGCCAACAAACATTCCAGGCAGTGAAACGCGTACTCCTGGTAGCACATCAGTGAATCCGAAGACGTCTCCAAATACAACGCTATAATTCGATCAATAGAAAAGGACTTCCGCAAAAATGCGGAAGTCCTTTTTTTTAATAAATGTAAGATGCACCAATGATAATTAAAAGAATAAACAGAACTACAATTAACGCGAAACCTTGACCATATCCATATCCACTCATCGTTGTTCCTCCCGTCAATATGTGTCGCTTCCTTACTAACGTATGTGGGAGGAAGCGAATGGGGACATAGGCAAATGCCCTTTTTTGAGGGGGAGCTTATTTAGATTGGACTGCAATGGCAGGGAAATCCGTGAATATGGCCGAACAGCCAGCCGTTTTGAGCGCATGAATTTGATGAGGTTCATTGACCGTGAAAGCACGAACAGGGATGCCGCGCTTTTGCGTATTCGCCATCAAGTGGTCATCAATCACTTCCCACTCAATATGAATACTGCTAGCGCCAACGTGTTTGAGATACTCCCATGGCTCAAACAGCTTTTCCATTAGAAGAATAGCTGTTTCCACTTTGCTACTTCTTTGAGCGAGCTGTTGAATACTATAGTGATTAAAAGAGGAAATAATCGTTCGATCACAAAGCTGATAATGAGTAAGGAGGTCAAGTACACGACTCTCTAAATGTTCATATGGAAAGATCGCATTTTTTAGTTCAATATTTAAAACGAGAGAAGTGGAGGTAAGCCATTCTAAAACACTCTTTAAAGAAGGAATGGAGGCTCCTTGAAAGCGACTAGAGAAAGTTTGTCCGGCATCTAGTCGAACCAAATCTTTGTATAGGAAGTCTTTCACAAAACCAATGCCGTTTGTTGTTCGATCGACTCGTTCATCATGGATGACAACAGGTATAAGGTCTTTGGTTAATTGGACATCAAGTTCGATCCCGTGAGCGCCAGCTTTGTGAGCTGCCTGAAAGGAATGAAGGGTATTTTCTGGATGTGTCCCAGATGAACCACGATGGCCATAAATATGAAAAGATGAAGCCATAAGTCACCTCACTCTCATTTTGTTAGTAAGATCTCTTTATGGTATTCGCGCATGAGAGGAGTTTTCCCTTTGTTTTTGGTCGCCTACTTTCCTATTGAAATCATTTGGTTCTGTAAAGTGGAAGCCTGCATAGATGTTATATGAGCAGAAAGGAGTGGGAAGTTGGGTAAGAGATTTGAATTACCAGAAGCACATTCTCATTACTTTAAGGCAGAAGTGGAAGAGAGGTTAAATCATCACCACGTTCGCATTTTAGGTTTCAGCTTTCCGGTCAATGGTACTTCATACGATCAGCATGTTCACCGAATTGAAGGGATAACGCTCATGGATGAAGATCATCAACATCGCTATAGTGTAGAGTCAAGTCCACCTATTGCTTTACCAATGGGAGGTCACTACCATACGTTCAGTGGGGAAACGAAATCAAAAGAAAAACATGAACATTATTTTTCAGGAAAAACAAGTCTTCCTATAGGCAATTATCCTTTAAATTGGTAAAAGGCGATGCGGTGCATCGCCCCTGTTACATTTTGATTTCGCGCTTATTTTGATAGAACGTAAAAGCTAGTGCCCCGATTAATATCGTTCCTTTAATAATGTCCTGAGCATAGTAGGGGACATTTAACATGGTTAGTCCATTGAGGAGAATGCCAATTAATACGGCGCCAATAAATGTACCGACCGCGTTTGGCTTCCCGGCACCGAGTACAGAGTAGCCAATTAGTGCTGCGGCGACACCATCCATCAAAAGGGGAGCGCCAGCAGAAACTTGTCCTGTGCCAATACGAGAAGCGAGTACAATGCCAGCAATACTAGCAAATAACCCACTTAACACATAAGCAAGGGTTCGATAGCGGTGAACGGGGACCCCTGACAGTCGCGCTGCCTCGCGATTACTTCCAGTCATATAAAGCAATCTACCAGCTCGCGTATAGGTAAGAAAAAGGTGGACGAGTATCACACAAAGAATCATAAAAATCGCCGGAAAAGGAACACCTGCAATCTCTCCTTGTCCAATAAAAAGGAAAGAAGGGATGAATTTTCCCGGTGCCGTTGTTCCGTCACTCATTGGCATATTATTGTAGATGGAAAACCCTTTCGTGTAAGTTAATTGAATACCATTTACGATATACATAACAGCAAGCGTTGCAAGTAGATCGGGTATTCTAATTTTGATTGTGATAAAGGCATTGATTAAACCAATCACGATCCCGAGAAGGATAGGAATGAGAAGAGCGACAAGAAGCTCTTGCCTATACCAGACAAGGGAGGCAGCACTAGCGATTGTAGCAAGACTAACCGTTGATCCAACTGAAAGATCAAACCCCCCAACAATTAGGGTGAATGTTACCCCAAGAGCAACAAGTGTCACTATTGAGATCGAACGTAGAATGTCAGCAAAATTACTATAAGTTAGAAAGCGATCGTTCAATAAGGTGAAGCTTAAAATAAGGGCTAGTATGACGAGTAACGTGCCGTATTTCACAAAAAAATGGATAACTTTATTTTTCATAGGTGATTGGAGAGCGGGTTGGTTTTGTGTTTCGATTAACTCAGCTGTTGACTTCAATTGCTTTACCTCCTGTTGCTGCTTGCATAATGGATGCGTGATTCATGTCTTCTCCCGTTAAAGTAGCGGTGATTTCTCCATCGTACATAACAAGGATTTTATCGGATATTTCAAGAAGTTCATCGATTTCACTCGAGAAATAAAGAATTCCTTTCCCGTCATCAGCGAGTTGCTTAATGAGTTCTAATACTTCAGACTTTGCTTTTACATCAATACCCTTGGTCGGTTCATCAAAAAGAAAGACGTTCTGATCTTCATAAAGCCACTTTCCGATTGAAGCTTTTTGTTGGTTTCCACCACTTAAATAATGAATGGGTTCATGAGCTGAAGCAGCCTTGATGCCAAGTTGATGGATTTGGATAGACGCATAGCTTTCTTCCTTCTTTCGATTAAGTAAGCCATTTTTAGCGAGGCGTCTTAATGAAGGTAAGGTTAAATTCTCAGTTAACGAAAAATCTAGTAAAATCCCAGTCTGTCTTCTTTCTTCTGGGATGAGGCAGACACCCGCTTTAATCGCATCACCAGGCGAGCGAAAGCGATGGGTGCGATTATGAAGGTGAATCTTCCCTTTATGAGGCTTTGAGGCACCAAACAAGGCTAAAGCCGTTTCAGACTTTCCTGCCCCTACAAGCCCTGCGACCCCAATGATTTCCCCTTGATTCAATAATAAATTAATGGTTTTTCTAGTTTCAGGAACATAGACATCCTCAGCCCGAAACAAAGCGTGATTTGTCCCTTTTCTATTTCGATTTTTCTTCTTTCCAATGGCAGATCCAATCATGTTGGAGATGATCTCATCTGTTGGAACTGCTTTTGTCACTGCGGTAAGATGAACGGTACCATCGCGTAAAATCGTAAAACGATCACTTATTTCTTCTATTTCAGGCATTCGATGAGAAATGTAAATAATACCGACGCCTTTCTTTTTTAACTTTTTTATAAGGTGAAATAATAGTTTTGTTTCTTCTATGCTAAGTGGAGCAGTCGGTTCATCAAGAATTAAGAAATGAACATCATGAGCCATAGCACGAGCGATGAGAATAAGCTGTTTTTCTGAAAGGGTACACTCGGAAGCCAACTTATCAGGATCCAAAGGGATACCGAGTGTCGCCAGTAATTGCTTGGTTTTTTTACGCTCTTTGTTCGAAAAGTAGAGTCTAAAGGGAGATTGATTTAGTGAATCAGCCCATATATTTTCCGATACTGAAAGGGCGGGGAAGAGAGCCGTGTCGACTTCTTGTACGACGACTCCAATCCCTGCTTTTTTTGCATCAGAAGGAGTGCGAATCGACAACTCCTGACCGTTAAGTGAGATTGAGCCGCTATCTCGTTCGTAGTCTCCACAAACGATTTTCATTAATGTACTTTTCCCAGCGCCGTTTGTACCGAGCAATGCGTGCACCTCTCCTGCATGAATCGTTAGCGATACGTTCTTTAGCACAGGAGTCGTGCCGAATGATTTGGAAATATTTTTGACCGTTAATTGCTTCATTGAGCATCGGCCTCTTTAACAAGCTTTTCCATCCATGGTGAGGTGGCGGCGTCTGAGGAACCCCATCCATCTACGTATTCTCCAAGCTCATTCATTGAGATCGTTTCTTCAGGCAAATCAGACTGTTTGACAAGGTGAGGATCGAGGGAAAAGATTTCAGGTGTTTCTTCTCCAGCGATTTTTTGATAAGCAAATCGAACTTGAACCCTTCCTACTTCAGCTGGATCAGTCGCAGCAGACGAAAGCCACGGGCTATTTTCTTTCTGCATCATTTGGAGATCTTCATCACTCATATCGATACCGTACACATTTATTTCGTCTCGACCTGCTTGCTCAATGGCACGAGTAGCGCCTTTAGCAAATTCATCCCATGGTGCAAAAACAGCGTCAATGTCCCCTTTGTTTGGGTATTGTTTTAAAATCGTTTCCATTTGTGTTTGCGTATCAAGAGCTGTATTGGCACTTGCTGTTCCGAATTTCGCGATTTCGTTTATACCTGGATAGCGCTCCTGAAAAGCTTCGTAAATAGCATTTCGTCGTTCCATCGGGGCAAATCCTCCCACCCAAACGTAAACAATATTGCCTTCGCCGTTAAGATCTTGAGCAAGTGTTTTAAGCGTGTCCCAAGCAAGACTATAATCATCCTGATCGATGACGGTAACGCCTGGAACATTAATGTCACTATCAAAGACGACAACAGGAATCCCTTTCTCTACTGCTTTTTTAACTCCTGCTTCAAGGGCATCGGCTCGACCATGATCGATTAAAATCGCATCGACATTCTGGTTGATCGCAGTATCAAGGTGTGTCGCCATTTTCGAAAGATCATTATCGGCATTGTAAACTTGCACACTACCTCCAAACTTTTCAACTTGATCTTCAACCCCTTTCACATACTGGGAAGAGAATGTTCCGAGAGAGGCTTGCATAATTGCAGCAATTTTAATCGGCTTTTGAACCTCTTTAGGAATATCGGAAGAAGATTGCGAAGTGTCTTCAGATGACTTTGAAGCAGTCTCATTTGTTTCGTTTGTACTTGCTTCTGGTTCACTCATAGCATCTTGCTCACTTGTACAAGCAGCCAGAACAATGAGAAGAAGAATGGATAGAAGAAGTCCTAAGCGTTTCATGAATGTACCTCCGTGTTTTGGTCATTTGGTAAAGAGAGATGAACAAGGTTTTCCTCGTAAGGCGTTCGTATAATCCCGTGTTCTGTGATGATGCCATTAATTAAATGATGCGGCGTTACGTCGAATGCAGGGTTGAAGACTTCAATATTTTCAGCTGCGACGCGCTGGCCTTGATAGTGCGTGATTTCTTTTGGATCCCGCTCTTCAATTGGAATGGCATCTCCATGAGGGATGGAATAATCAATCGTAGAGAGCGGTGCTGCAATATAGAAAGGGACATGATAGGCTTTTGCAATATGAGCAAGGCCAAGCGTACCAATTTTGTTAGCGGTGTCTCCGTTAGCGGCGATTCGATCTGCGCCGACGATCACCGCAGCGATTTTCTTTGTTTTCAACACGTGGGCTGCCATGCTATCAGTAATCAGCGTCACATCAATACCAGCACGTTCTAGCTCCCACGCGGTAAGTCGCGCCCCCTGGAGAACGGGTCTGGTTTCCGTTGCAATGGCAGAAATAGATAGACCGTTTTGCTTCGCTAAGTGGAGTGGGGCAAGGGCAGTTCCATATTTGGCTGTAGCAATTCCTCCTGCATTGCAGTGAGTGAGGATGGTATCTCCATCATTCAGTAGTTTAAGGCCATGTTCTCCAATACGTTGGCAAACGAGTTCATCTTCTTGATGGATGATGATGGCCTCTTTAAGAATCGCTTCTTTCATTTTTTCAACGGTCGGCACAGTAAAACTCACTCGAATGATGCGCTCAATCGCCCATGAGAGGTTCACAGCTGTTGGCCTTGAAGACGCGAGGTACTCTCCTTGTGTACGTAACTCTGCTTTAAACGTTGATATGTCCTTTGTTTGAACGTGTTGACTCCAGAGAACAAGTCCGTACGCAGCGGCGATTCCAATGGCTGGTGCACCGCGCACAACGAGGGCAGATATGCTGTTCCACACATCTTCAATCGCGGTTTGTTTGAGATAGATTTCTTGATGTGGTAATTGGCGTTGATCAAGCAGTAGAAGGTGATCCCCTTTCCACTGTAGAGAAGAAATGACACTCATTTAAAGCACCTCCTTAATCTTTTTTATGTAATCCTCAATGGAATCGATGTTTTCTCGTTTTAAAATAAGGTTTTTTCCAATTTTTAAGGCTTTTCTCTCAATGGTGAGCTTTGTGACTGGATCAGAGATCGTCTCAATTTCTTCTACATGAGCAAGTCCAATCGTTCTCCTGATAATCTTACAACCTGAAAACCCGATACTATCGACAAAAATAGAGTGAAGAAGATTGTCGAGATAGCCACTGGAATAGCGGTTATCCTCTGAAAGGTTTGTGTCCCAGAGCGACCGGAAAGTCGATTCAAAAACGTGCCATACTTCCGTTATCACACCAAAAAGATAAGCACGATATCCTTCTTTTTCTTCTTCCGTTCGATGAGCTTCTTGCGAGAGAATACTAAGGGCAATATTGGCAATAAAAGCACCAACATCAAAACCCGCTGGACCATAGAAAGCGAACTCAGGATCAATTACTTTTGTAGATCTTTCTGTTACGAACAGGCTACCTGTATGTAAATCCCCGTGTATCAAAGCCTCTCCTTTTGTTAAAAAGGCATGTTTAAGCGAAGCAACTTCACAGAGTAAATTGTAATCATTCCATAAATTTTCAACATCTGGTCGAAGCTCTTCGGTAAAGGCGTTACTTTGGGCATTATAGAAGGGGTCTGAAAATACAAGACTTTCCGTAATCCCGCATAAGTCAGGATTACTAAATCGTTTGGCGAGCTCTTTCTTTTTAGCAGAACCAAGACCATAGTCAGAAGTGAAAAAGAGCGTGTGGGCGAGGTAGGTCCCAACACTTTTT
Source organism: Bacillus sp. RAR_GA_16 (assembly GCF_020165985.1). Classification (GTDB taxonomy): domain Bacteria; phylum Bacillota; class Bacilli; order Bacillales; family Guptibacillaceae; genus Guptibacillus. The sequence continues at coordinate 236,882 of NZ_JAIUKZ010000015.1, read as the reverse complement.
GCGAGCTCTGGGTATACTTGTCCCTCAATCAGTCCTTTACGCAAAATTGTATGCGATGATAAATCCTCCATCACCGTTGCTGCTTTTTCTGCGTCATGCAAATAAACAATTGGCGAAAATTCTGGAACAAGTGAATGGGCTTGCTTGAGAGCCTCGCTCTCAATTCTGGACCGTTCAAGCGTAAGTGGCCAGGATTCACCAACAACTTTGGCATAAGGTAAAGCTTGTTTGACGATCCAGGATTGGGCCGTATCTTTGTTTTGAACATGAAAGACATAGTTTAGGTTGCCATCTCCAATTTCCTTTACTTGAACTGGGGATGACGGATCTATTAGATCATGGTGCGCTAAAAAGTGAACAACGCTTTCCTGTGTAAATGGTGTATATCCCGAAGCAACTTGAAAAGACATGAGAATTTCCCCTTTCGAAATGTTATGGGTTTTGTATGTTAATAAAAGACATAAAAAAAGCCTCTTTCCGAAGAAAGAGGCTTGAAGACAGAAATTCTTCACACCTCTTATCTTCCAGAATGAAAGTCATCCTGTTGGAAGTAGCACCGTGCCATCTAAGCCATCCTGTAAAGGTGTACTTAAGAATCGGTCGGTTGCTGGGCGTCATAGGGCCAAATCCCTCAGCCTGCTCTTGATAAGAGAAAGTTTATGAAGTTGTTTTTTTCGCTTGAAACGTATGTTACAGAGAAACAGATGCATTTGTCAATAATATTTTGAATTTTATTTATAAATATCTGGACGTCGATCTTCAAAGATTGGGATGCGATTTCGGATGGCTGGTATTTCTTCCTCATCAATCAACCCTGTTAAGATTGTTTCCTCTTCACCTGCTTCTGCGATAATCGTTCCCCACGGGTCAATGATTAAAGAATGTCCTCCAAATGCATTTTCTGGATCTGATCCGACGCGGTTACAAGCAATGACGTAGCACTGATTTTCAATGGCGCGACTAATGAGTAAGGCACGCCAATGATCCGTACGCTGTTTCGGCCATTCTGCAGGAACGAATAAAACTTGTGCTCCCTCAATGGCATGAAGGCGAAGCCACTCTGGAAAGCGAATATCATAACAGATGAAGCCTGCACTTGGGAGTTCTTCAAGTGTAAAGTGACTTTTCTCATTTCCTGAAACAAGGTATTTCTCTTCATTCATCAACCGAAATAGATGAGCTTTGCTATACTCATGGATAAGCTGCCCATCTCGATTGAAAACGAGCATTGTATTCGTTACGTGATCATGTTGTTGTTTTGCAATTGAGCCACCTACGATACTCACCTTATTCTTTTTGGCTAGGTTTGATAAAAACGAAATAGATTTTTCTGCATTTGGATCGCCAATTTCGTCTAGTCTCGATAAGTCATAACCCGTCGACCACAGTTCTGGTAAAACGATAATATCTGGTTTGTCATGAACAGCTTTTGCAACAAGTTCTTCCACTTTCGAGAAATTTTCTTCTGGGTTTCCAAACGCAATATCAAATTGCAACAGAGCGATCTTTTTCATTGTCTTCTCCTCCTCGCTTACAAAATAAGCTTTACATGATTGTGTATCCAAGATAACATAATTTACTAGAATTTCACGAAAATTTTAACAGGATGTGATTCTTTGAAACAATTTCAAACTTCAGATGCGCTTAAACGACTACCGGAACAATTTTTTGCGAAGCTTGCTGGAAAAGTGAACCGCTATGTAGAGGCGGGTTATGACATCATTAATCTTGGACAAGGAAATCCTGATCAGCCAACACCCGATCACATTATTAAGTCTTTGCAGAAAGCAGCAGAACAGCCTGCCTATCACAAATATCCGCCATTTCGAGGACAGCCTTTTTTGAAGCAGGCGGCTGCTGATTTCTATCAGCGCGAATTTGGTGTAACCCTTGATCCAGAGAAAGAAGTTGCCGTTCTTTTCGGTGGAAAAGCAGGCCTTGTTGAAGTCAGTCAGTGCTTATTAAATAAAGGTGATGTGGCACTTGTTCCAGACCCAGGATATCCTGATTATTGGTCAGGCGTCGCGATGGCTGAGGCAGAGATGCAAATGATGCCGCTGCTTGAGAAAAATCATTTCTTGCCGGACTATGAAGCGATTCCAGAAGATTCGTTAAAAAAAGCGAAAATGATGTTTTTAAATTATCCAAACAACCCAACTGCAGCTGTTGCAACAAAGCGCTTTTTTGAGGAAACAGTCCGTTTTGCAGAGAAAAATGATCTATGTGTTGTGCATGATTTCGCTTACGGTGCGATAGGGTTTGATGGAGAGCGACCGATTAGCTACTTAGAAACAGAAGGTGCTAAAGACAACGGAATTGAAATCTATACGCTGTCCAAAACATATAATATGGCAGGATGGCGCGTTGGCTTTGCTGTCGGAAATCAATCTGTTGTTGAAAGCATCAATCTCCTTCAGGATCATTTTTACGTTAGTCTATTTAGTGCGGTACAAGAAGCCGCTGCTGAAGCTTTACTTGGGTCGCAGCAGTGTGTAGAAGATCTTCGCGATACGTATGAGTCGAGACGAAATGTTCTCATTCAAGGGCTTTATGACATTGGCTGGGATGTTACTTCTCCAGCGGGATCGTTTTTCGCCTGGTTGAAAGTACCCGAATCCTTTACTTCCGAAAGTTTTTCGGATTACTTACTTGAAAACGTTCAGATAGTTGTGGCACCTGGCAACGGGTTTGGAGAATATGGTGAGGGATATGTACGAGTAGGGCTATTAACGTCTGAAGACAAACTAAGAGAAGCGGTGGCACGAATAAAAACGCTTAATCTCTTTTGATTCAGAAAAGTAAAAAAACAGTTTGACAGAATTTCCTACGTCTGGCATAATTCAAATCAATTACTAAAACAACTAAATTGCATACTCTTATCCAGAGAGGTGGAGGGACGAGCCCTTTGAAGCCCGGCAACCGATTTTTAAGTTTTCTTAAAGACACGGTGCTAATTCTCGCAGCAAAAGCTGGAAGATAAGAGGAAGAGCATGGTGATAAGACCTCTTCCTCGTGAAGGGGTCTTTTTTGTATGAAAAGCGAATGGCTTCTTACAAATACATAAATGTGAAAGTTAGATTGACTGAAAGGAATGAAGGCAATGAGTCGTCTTATAGCCACCTATCTTGTGAATAATGACCATCAATTAGCACAGCGTGCCGAATCAATTGCCCTGGGCTTAACCGTTGGAACGTGGACGAATCTTCCATTGTTAGAAAAAGAACAGTTAAAAAAACATAAAGGAGAAGTCGTTCGGGTCGAGGAGAGAGAAGAAAAGGGAATCATCGTCATCTCGTATCCAGTTATTAATTTTAGTGCCGACATTCCAGCAATTTTAACAACCGTTTTCGGCAAACTTTCTCTTGATGGAGAAATTAAACTTATTGATTTAGATTTTTCAGATGAGTTGCTTCAAGCATTTCCAGGACCAGCGCATGGCATTGAGGGCATACGCGAGCTTGCAAATGCGCATGATCGCCCGCTTGTGATGAGTATTTTTAAAGGAGTGATTGGAAAGCCGTTGCATGAATTAGAACAGCAGATGCAAGCACAAGCTCTTGGTAAAGTTGATTTCGTAAAAGATGACGAAATTCTTTTCGAAAATGAGTTATCGCCGCTTGAAAAACGAGTTCCTGCTTTGAAAAAGGTATTGGATGAGACGTCAGAACTTACAGGGAAGCGGACACGCTATGCGGTAAATGTAACAGGCAGAACGGCCAACATAAAGGATCAAGCTAAGCGCGCTGTTGAATTAGGAGCAGATGCTCTTTTATTTAATGTTTTTACATATGGGCTAGATGTCCTGCAGTCTCTTGCGGAGGATAAGGATATTCCGGTTCCGATCATGGCTCATCCTTCTTTCTCAGGAGCAATGGCTGCATCAAGCACTTACGGCGTAAGTTATTCGCTCTTACTTGGCAAATTACTTCGAATAGCCGGCGCTGATTTCTCCCTTTTTCCCTCCCCTTACGGAAGCGTAGCTCTTAATCGAGTCGAGGCGCTCGCAACAGCTGCATTCTTAACAGAGGAGACGAGTCGACTGAAAAAAACGTTCCCTGTTCCATCAGCGGGCATTCATCCAGGATTGGTTCCTTTGTTGATTCAGGACTTTGGGAGCGATTGTGTCATTAATGCAGGAGGAGGCATACACGGTCATCCAGGGGGAGCTGCCTCTGGGGGAAAAGCTTTTCACGATGCTGTTAAAGCCGTTTTGACAAATCACTCTCTTGAAGAAGCGTCTCGTGATAGTGAAGAACTAAATCAGGCTCTAGCAAAATGGGGAAGCTCGGAGGTAATCCGATGAAAAAGCCGATTATATTTTGTGATTTTGATGGTACGATTACGAAAAATGATAATATCGTTTCCTTAATGAAGCGCTTTGCACCGAAAGAATGGGAGCAAATGAAAGATGATGTTCTAGCACAAAACCTTTCTATTCGAGAAGGTGTAGGGCAAATGTTCCACTTGATTCCTTCCGTCCGAAAAAAAGAGCTGCTTGATTATTTAGTAGACACCACAGAAGTTAGACCAGGATTTTCCGACTTTGTTCAATATACGAGACGCGAAGGAATCGAGCTTTATATTGTAAGCGGAGGCATCGATTTCTTTGTGTATCCACTCCTCGAGCCATTTGGTATTCCGAAAGAACGTATTTTCTGTAATGGAAGCGACTTTACGAACAAAACCATTACCATTACATGGCCATATGCGTGTGGTGAAGATTGTACGAATGATTGCGGTTGCTGCAAGCCAGGAATCTTAAATCGATTTGATGGAGAAACATATCGAAAAATTGTGATCGGTGACTCGATTACAGATCTAGAAGCTGCCAAACAGGCTGATCAAGTATTTGCAAGAGATTTCTTAGCGGAGAAATGTAAAGCTCTTGGCATTGCTTCAGTTCCGTTTGAGTCTTTCCATGATATCGTTAAAAAGTTAAAAGAAGAAAAGGAGGGGCACGATGAGCATAGTGGAGAAACGTTGGAACGAACTCGCTGATATAAAAGATGAGTTAGCAGGGCGTGATTGGTTTCCAGGAACAAGCGGAAATCTCTCTATAAAAGTAAGTGATGAGCCTCTTCAATTTCTCGTCACAGCCAGTGGAAAAGATAAAAGAAAACGAACAAAAGAAGATTTTCTTTTGGTCGATGGAAATGGAAAAGCCATTGAGAAGACTTCTCTAAAACCATCTGCTGAAACGATTGTTCATCAGGCGATTTATTCAAACACAGATGCCGGATGTTGCTTGCACGTGCACACGGTGGATAATAATGTAATCTCAGAACTTTTTAGCTCCGAAGGTAAAATCACTTTTAAAGGGGTTGAATTAATCAAGGCGTTTGGATTATGGGGACAAAATGATCAAATTACCGTGCCGATCATTGAAAATACAAGCGACCTTTCTTTACTTGCTCAAGATGTGATGAATGTCATCACGAAAGAAACGAAAGCCGTATTAATGAAAAATCATGGCATTACAGTATGGGGACGCAATGGGTTTGAAGCCAAAAAGTATTTGGAAGCATTTGAATTTTTATTTAGCTATGAACTTAAATTAAGAAGTTTTCAAACAGTCGTAAGCTAAACAATGATAAAGGAGGAGAAAGTAAATGGCGGTTATTAAAGTGAGAAATTCAGGTGAAGTCATTGAGGGAAAGGACGCTGTTCGTTCATTTTTACAAAAGGAAGGCGTGCTTTATGAACAATGGCAGGTGGATAAGCTCCCGGCAGAATTAAAAGGGAATTGTCAAATAAACGAAGAACAAAAAAATGAAATTTTAACTGTATTTAATGAAGAAATCCGTTCACTAGCACAGCGGAATGGCTATGGTAACTGGGACGTGGTGGCTCTTTCTGAAGAAACGCCGGAACTTGATAGCATTCTGAAGAAATTTGAACAAGTTCATGTTCATACAGAAGATGAAGTGAGAGCCATTACAGCGGGGCATGGTATTTTTGTGATTAAAGGGAGCGTCGGATATTTTGATGTAGAATTAGATCCAGGTGACGTGATTTCAGTCCCAGTGGATACACCGCACTTTTTTACATTGATGGATGATCGGGAGGTTGTAGCCGTTCGCCTTTTCATTGACCCATCAGGTTGGGTTGCCCATCCTTATGAGGAAAAGGAAAGTGTAAACTAAACGGAAGAGGCCGCGAAAAATTCGCGGCCTCTTTTCTTTCCTTGTTAGTTACAAATAGCAATCAAATCATCTATATTAGGCCAACCAAAAGCTGTTTCGTACAGTCTTTTTCCTGCAATTTCAATTTCTTCCTGAGCAATTTCGAGTGGATGAAAGCTTTGGTAGAACTGCGAAGCTGGGTTTCCGTTCAATACCCAAACAAGCATTGAGTGACACGACTCTTTTTTAAGCTCTCTCGCAACGGAACATAATAGCTTTTTTCCTGCACCTTTTCTCTGCGCTTCTCTAAGAAGATAAATCGCATACAGCTCTCCATCATATTCGTAAGATTCAGATCGGTTTTGCCCACCGGTTGCGAACCCTATAATTTTTCCTTGATCGACTGCTACAAAAATAGTGCTTCCCGCTTCAATCAGCTTTTGCCAACGTGCTTCCCTAATTTGAATATCAAGTGAATTTAGATAATCCTCTGGAATGAGCATCTGATAAGTCGTTCTCCAGCTATTTACGTGAACAGTTGCGATGGCTAGAGCGTCATCTTTTGTCGCTTTTCTTATTTTCATGGAAGCTCTCCTTATCACCAATGATTTCTTACTTCACTCCTTTCTAGAAAAAGGGAATGAATCCTGCTAGTCGAATTTATGAAGTAAGTTCAACAAAAGGAAGGAATGAGCAATATGAAAAAAATGAAAGTGGAAGTAGGAGGACGTAACGTTTGTGGATTTGAATGGGGGAGCCCGTCTAATCCAACCGTTATTCTTCTTCATGGTTTGACGAACAATGCTCTGGGTTTTATTGAAATGGCTGAAGAACTTCAAAATCAATTTCACCTTTATTCAATTGATTTACCAGGGCACGGTGAGACACCGGCATTTAATGAAGAAAAAAGTTATTCTTTTCATTATTTAACGAAATGGCTCGAAATGGTATGCCTTACCCTAAGTGAGCAACCTGTGTTTTTGATTGGTCATTCTTGGGGAGCGGCACTGGCACTTCATTTTAGTAAGGAATTTTCTGGAAGAGTAAAAGGCGTAGTGATGATTGATGGAGGGTATCTCCATTTCGATGAAGATCCTTCAGAAACGTTAGAGCAACTCCTTGAGCATATGTCACAGTGGGTAACGGAAAGTTACTATCCAAGTATAGAAGACTATGAAGAAAAGAAAAAAGAGGAAATTGGTAGATGGAGCAATGAGTTAAAGCAGATGGTACATAGGGATATGAAGGAAGTGGCGGACGGCGTAGCGATGAGGGCAAGTGAAAATACGGTGAGAGCTATCGTAAAGTCACTCTACCATGAGCCGTGCCGAGATATATTTTCTCATATAAACGTTCCGACTTTTTTATTAAGAGCAACGCTTCCTAAAGAAGGTGAAGAGATGAGAAACCAGGAAGCAGTCAAGATGCAAAGAAAATTAGGAGGAGAGTGTAAAATAAGTGCAATTAAACAAACGGGTCATGTCCTCCATTGGCAAAAACCTGAAGAAACGTTCAGAATGATAGAACATTGGTTACATGAAAAAATGGCAGTGAAGAACGAACAATAACCCCCTATAAAAGTGAATTATAAGCTGTTTTTAGGAAAGTTCAACGTAATCGTTGTTCCTTTGCCCTCATTGCTTTCAACGGTAAAAGTACCTTTATGCTTTTTAACAATTCGTTTGCAAATCGTAAGCCCGAGCCCCGTTCCGTTCTTTTTTGTAGTGAAAAAAGGAGAGCCTAGCTTTTCTAATTCTTCATCTGCTATACCGGTACCGTTATCAATCACTTGAATCTGTAACTCTTGCGTTGACTCTCTTGCTTTAATGATGATTTCCCCTTCTTCACCAATCGCATCCATCGCATTTTTTATGAGGTTAATAAATACCTGTTTAAGTTGGTTACACTCACTATAAATGGGAGGGAGAGAAGAAGGGTATTCCTTTTTTAAGATAATGCTTTTCATGTTAGCTTGACCGCTTAGTAACTCAATTACTTCATCTAATATATGGTGGATGTGATTGTTTTGAAAATGAGATTTCGTTGGTTTGGCGAGAATTAGAAATTCATCAATGATTTGTTCAATTCGATGAAACTCTGAATCCATTACTTGCACATAGCGATCTATGTCTTGATCTCTGTTTTTAAATTGAATTAATTTCAAAAAACCTTTTAAAGAAGTAAGCGGGTTTCGAAGCTCGTGTGCAATTCCTGCCGCAAGCTGACCAACAATGGATAGTTTTTCTGATTGTGCAAGATGCTCTTCATTCAATCGTTTTTCTGTTATATCTTTTGCTACACCAATTAGTCTTTCTACCGTCCCTCCTTCTATGAGGGGGACGAGGGTAATGTCGAATATTTTGTAACCCTGCTTTGGAAAAGAGTATCCTTCTTCAAATTGAATTGTTTTTTTACGAATAATGGCTTCTTGAAATCGCCTAACGGCTTGAATTCCCTGATCAACACCGAGAAAGTCTTCTATTCTTCTGCCGGATATGGCTTCTTTGGAAGTTTCATAACTTGAGAGATAAGCTTCATTTACTGCTTCGATTTCATAATGATGCACATCAATGACCTTAATTTGGAAGATGAGGTCTGAAATATGATGAAAAATGATATCTAAACTTGCCTCTTTTAGCTCGCTTCCCTTTTCCATAGAAATCCCCCATAATCAGCTTTTTGACATCTCACTAATTGGATATTTCTACAAGATATGCATATTACCTTCTAATTATGATCGATATTCGTAAATGATTGGCGTTTTTTAACGATTGAACAGAGAAAGAAGTGGCGTGAGCAAGCTCGTTTTTCTACTGGAAGAAGATTGCAATTGGATTCATCATACTATAGAGTTAAAAGAAGTATTTTGAATACAGTCATTCATTTGGTGGAAGGAAGGGTTTCATAACACATGCCTAAAAGGGATACAGTCTTTTTCCTAAGTTTGTTTCTATTCTTTTTTCATGGGGCAAATACAATTATTATTAGCTTTATGCCAGTTTATTTTCAAGATGGTGGTATGTCGGAAAGTAAAATTGGGTCGATTCTTGCGATTGGGCCACTAGCAGCTATACTAGCTCAACCGTTTTGGGGTTATATGAGTGACAAATTTGGAACGATAAAAAAGGTTCTCCTTGTTACTTTAGTTGGAGTAGCGATCGTAAGTGTATTTCTCTTAACGAATAGTCATTACACGTTTATCTTAATCTCAGCAGCTGTTTTCTATGTGTTTATGTCTCCGACCGGTGCACTTGGGGATAGTCTTGCTGTCAAAACAGCTGCAAGCGTGAATAAAAATTTTGGAAGTATACGAACTTGGGGATCGATTGGTTTTGCCATGTCAACATTACTCGTTGGGCAGTTTTTCGCTTTCTTTGGTATTAGCATGATCCTTCTACCTTTTATGTTTATGATTCTGATAGCTTTTCTTACTGCCTTGAGAGTATCAGATGTTGAAACGCGTCATAAACCTGTGACTGTTTTCGATGCAATAAAGATTGGTAAAAATGGTCGTTTTCTTCTTTTTTTAGCGACAATCCTATTCTTGACGATTCCACATCGTGCCAATGATAGTTTCATAGGACTTTATGTGACTGAACTTGGTGGAAATGAGTCTCAAATTGGACTTGCATGGTTCGTTGCTGTAGCAAGTGAGGCGGTGATTTTCGCTACAAGTCATTATTGGTTCAAACGGTTTAATGAAATTGTCTTTATTCTGCTTGCTGGTTTGGTTTATGCAGTAAGGTGGTTTGGATTAGCGTATATGGGAGGACCGGTTGCCGTTATTCTTCTTCAAATATTTCACGGTGTAACGTTTGGTGTTTTTTACATTGCAGCTTTTCAATATGTGACAAAGTTAGTGCCCGATCACTTGCAAGCTACTGGACATCTTCTATTTATTTCTGTTTTCTTTGGCCTATCTGGGATACTCGGCTCCTTGTTTGGAGGTCTGATCTTTGAAAGATCTTCTGGGGCAACTTTGTATACAGTAATGGGATGCTTCACTCTCGTTGGATGTACGGCGTTACTTTTCTATCGCATCATTGAAAAAAGAAAAATGAAAACGGACGAAAGTTATGCTTAGGACAGATTTGTTTCTGTCCTTTTTATTATCCAATTATTTCATACCCGAATTATGCTTAAATAAACCAGCTATCTTCATGGTGATGGTTGTCACAGACCGTTGCTCGAAACCGGGCTACAATAAGGATGTGATAAGAATAATGGTATGGGAGCGTGAGGAGTATGTTTGTTCATTTCTTGAGAGAGAACAAGGGAGCTGCTGGCATTCTATTTCTTATTCGATTGTTTTTAGGTTATGAATGGCTCACAGCTGGCTGGGCTAAAATAACAAATGGTTTTGATGCAAATGGTTTCTTACAGGGAGCGGTTGCAAGTGCGAGTGGAGAACACCCAGCTGTTCAAGGTTGGTGGGCGAGCTTTATAGAAAGTGTTGCAATTCCTAATGTTGATTTCTTTAATGTCTTAATTCCCTGGGGAGAGTTTTTAGTTGGGCTAGGTTTAATGCTTGGTACTTTGACAACTCTTGCAGCCTTCATGGGAATTATAATGAACTTTGCTTTCTTATTTAGTGGGACAACTAGCACCAACCCCATGATGGTGATTCTTGGAACGCTCATATTAATTGCCGGGTTCAATGCCGCTAAGATAGGCCTTGATCGCTGGGTTATACCATTTATGAAGAAAAGCCTTCATTTGCGACAGAGTAAGGCAGTATTGCATCATTAATAAACGAGGTTCCGTGTGAAGCGGAGCCTCGTTTATTAGTGATAAAGAATAAATTTTTGTAATTGGAACATTACAGTTACTTTAAAAAAAAGAAGAACTGTAATAAAAAGTAAAGAGGCAGAAGGGAAGAAACAGCGAAAATGGTTTAGTGATTATTAATTTGGGAGGCTAGACCATGATTGGGATATTTAAAAGAAATGAAGATCGCTATTTGAGTTGGCACAGTGCTAATCCAAATGGGTATGTATTTAATCATTTTAAAGGAAAAGATGCTGCTTATAATAAAATTCATGCCGCCACATGTCGGACACTTTGGCGAGATAAAGATGATGGAGCTAGAACAAGAGTTGAAAAAATATGTTCTGATAATCTTCAAGAGCTTTTAAAAATAACAGAAGAAATGAGACAAACAAAAGGTTATTCTTTCTGTAAAATTTGTATGCCTGGATACATAGTAAAGGATGAAAGATCCCGTATCTATTCATGGCGTTGAGTAATTGGATAAGTTTATTGCTTGTTTTAGGAGGAGATAGAGATGGAGCAAGGTCATATTTCAGTCAGAGGAAAAATGATAGATGATGAAACGCGATGCGCACACTATCACGGTCAGCGAGATATTATTGCAATTAAATTCTATTGTTGTAACACTTACTATCCATGTTTTTTGTGTCATGAAGAAACTGCCGATCACCCCGCTCGAGTATGGCCGAAGACAGAATTTAACCAAAAAGCGATCTTATGTGGAAAATGCAACACTGAATTGACGATTAAGGAATATTTAAATACTCAATTTATTTGCCCCTACTGCAAAGCTACTTATAATGAGGGATGCCAACGACATTATCATCTTTATTTTGATGAAACCGAAACAGAAAAATAATCGCTTTACTTGGGGGAGAAGATGGAGGCATTATTATTTCAATCTTAAAGTGAAGTCCTCTTTAAGCTAAGTAGGAACTTTTTATGGGGATAACAGGAAGCCTAGATGGTATTGAGAAGATGACGATCATTGTTTATCATATTGTAGGTAAGTTGGGTCCTCTCACACTGGCTTTTATCTTTGCTTTCTAAAAAAGCGCCGAAAATGATGTATCTAAAAGACGAAGTACTTACGGATTGAGTTTTTATTAACTCAACAAATCCGCAATATAGGGAAGACAAATAAAGTAGCGAAAAGGCGGGTTTACGTGTTTGCGTAAACTAGCCTTTTTAAGTTCAATAAAAAATCACTAAAAACCATTGACGTTATTTCATACGCGTGGTAAGATATTTCTTGTCACTTCGAAACACACGCAACAACGTACATACGAAAATGCATTTTAAAAAAAGCATTGACTTATTGAGGAGTTGCTGATAAGATAGAAGTTGTCACTCGGGAGAAACAAACTGAGTTTAATAGAAACAAATCGATCTTTGAAAACTGAACGAAACGCCATGTAAGTAGTTGTTTCTACGGAAACAAACATTGTTTTAAAAGCTAGATTAAGCTTTCTATCGGAGAGTTTGATCCTGGCTCAGGACGAACGCTGGCGGCGTGCCTAATACATGCAAGTCGAGCGAAGAGATGGGAGCTTGCTCCCTGATCTTAGCGGCGGACGGGTGAGTAACACGTGGGCAACCTGCCCTGCAGACTGGGATAACTCCGGGAAACCGGAGCTAATACCGGGTAATACATCGCACCGCATGGTGCAATGTTGAAAGTTGGCTTTCTGAGCTAACACTGCAGGATGGGCCCGCGGCGCATTAGCTAGTTGGTAAGGTAACGGCTTACCAAGGCGACGATGCGTAGCCGACCTGAGAGGGTGATCGGCCACACTGGGACTGAGACACGGCCCAGACTCCTACGGGAGGCAGCAGTAGGGAATCTTCCGCAATGGACGAAAGTCTGACGGAGCAACGCCGCGTGAGTGACGAAGGCCTTCGGGTCGTAAAGCTCTGTTGTTAGGGAAGAACAAGTACCGTTCGAATAGGGCGGTACCTTGACGGTACCTAACCAGAAAGCCACGGCTAACTACGTGCCAGCAGCCGCGGTAATACGTAGGTGGCAAGCGTTGTCCGGAATTATTGGGCGTAAAGCGCGCGCAGGCGGTCTTTTAAGTCTGATGTGAAAGCCCACGGCTCAACCGTGGAGGGTCATTGGAAACTGGAGGACTTGAGTGCAGAAGAGGAGAGTGGAATTCCACGTGTAGCGGTGAAATGCGTAGATATGTGGAGGAACACCAGTGGCGAAGGCGGCTCTCTGGTCTGTAACTGACGCTGAGGCGCGAAAGCGTGGGGAGCAAACAGGATTAGATACCCTGGTAGTCCACGCCGTAAACGATGAGTGCTAGGTGTTGGGGGGTTCCACCCTCAGTGCTGAAGTTAACACATTAAGCACTCCGCCTGGGGAGTACGACCGCAAGGTTGAAACTCAAAGGAATTGACGGGGGCCCGCACAAGCAGTGGAGCATGTGGTTTAATTCGAAGCAACGCGAAGAACCTTACCAGGTCTTGACATCCTCTGACAATCCTGGAGACAGGACGTTCCCCTTCGGGGGACAGAGTGACAGGTGGTGCATGGTTGTCGTCAGCTCGTGTCGTGAGATGTTGGGTTAAGTCCCGCAACGAGCGCAACCCTTGATCTTAGTTGCCAGCATTCAGTTGGGCACTCTAAGGTGACTGCCGGTGACAAACCGGAGGAAGGTGGGGATGACGTCAAATCATCATGCCCCTTATGACCTGGGCTACACACGTGCTACAATGGACGGTACAAAGGGCAGCGACACCGCGAGGTGAAGCAAATCCCATAAAGCCGTTCTCAGTTCGGATTGCAGGCTGCAACTCGCCTGCATGAAGCCGGAATTGCTAGTAATCGCGGATCAGCATGCCGCGGTGAATACGTTCCCGGGCCTTGTACACACCGCCCGTCACACCACGAGAGTTTGTAACACCCGAAGTCGGTGGGGTAACCTTTATGGAGCCAGCCGCCGAAGGTGGGACAAATGATTGGGGTGAAGTCGTAACAAGGTAGCCGTATCGGAAGGTGCGGCTGGATCACCTCCTTTCTATGGAGAATTACGAGGCAACATTGGTTGCCAACCTTACATGAGCGTTTCGTTTAGTTTTGAAAGAATGATTGCATTCTTTCATGTTCCTTGAAAACTAGATAGCACAAACAACGACATCCAATAATTATTTTTTATGCAACACTTAGTAATAACTGATGCGTGATGGCTTACGCCACACAAATCGAAGGTTAAGCTACTAAGGGCGCACGGTGGATGCCTTGGCACTAGAAGCCTAAGAAGGACGGGACGAACACCGATATGCTTCGGGGAGCTGTAAGTACGCTTTGATCCGGAGATTTCCGAATGGGGGAACCCACCATCTTTAATAGGATGGTATCCATTTCTGAATACATAGGGAATGGAAGGCAGACCCGGGGAACTGAAACATCTCATTACCCGGAGGAAGAGAAAGCAAATGCGATTTCCTGAGTAGCGGCGAGCGAAACGGAAACAGCCCAAACCAGAGGGCTTGCCCTCTGGGGTTGTAGGACGTCTCTTTGGAGTTACAAAGGCACGGATAGACGAAGCGACCTGGAAAGGTCCATCAGAGAAGGTAACAATCCTGTAGTCAAAATCCGCTGCCCTCCGAGACGGATCCTGAGTACGGCGGGACACGTGAAACCCCGTCGGAATCCGGGAGGACCATCTCCCAAGGCTAAATACTCTCTAGTGACCGATAGTGAACCAGTACCGTGAGGGAAAGGTGAAAAGCACCCCGGAAGGGGAGTGAAAGAGAACCTGAAACCGTGTGCCTACAACTAGTTGGAGCCCGTTAATGGGTGACAGCGTGCCTTTTGTAGAATGAACCGGCGAGTTACGATCCCGTGCAAGGTTAAGCCGAGAAGGCGGAGCCGCAGCGAAAGCGAGTCTGAATAGGGCGAAAGAGTACGTGGTCGTAGACCCGAAACCAGGTGATCTACCCATGTCCAGGGTGAAGTTCAGGTAACACTGAATGGAGGCCCGAACCCACGCATGTTGAAAAATGCGGGGATGAGGTGTGGGTAGCGGTGAAATGCCAATCGAACCTGGAGATAGCTGGTTCTCTCCGAAATAGCTTTAGGGCTAGCCTCGCGGCAAGAATCTTGGAGGTAGAGCACTGATTGGACTAGGGGTCCTTACCGGATTACCGAATCCAGTCAAACTCCGAATGCCAACGATTTATCCGCGGGAGTCAGACTGCGAGTGATAAGATCCGTAGTCGAGAGGGAAACAGCCCAGACCACCAGCTAAGGTCCCAAAGTATACGTTAAGTGGAAAAGGATGTGGCGTTGCTTAGACAACCAGGATGTTGGCTTAGAAGCAGCCATCATTTAAAGAGTGCGTAATAGCTCACTGGTCGAGTGACGCTGCGCCGAAAATGTACCGGGGCTAAACGTATCACCGAAGCTGTGGATTGTCTTACGACAATGGTAGGAGAGCGTTCTAAGGGCTGTGAAGTCAGACCGAAAGGACTGGTGGAGCGCTTAGAAGTGAGAATGCCGGTATGAGTAGCGAAAGACAAGTGAGAATCTTGTCCGTCGAAAGCCCAAGGTTTCCTGAGGAAGGCTCGTCCGCTCAGGGTTAGTCGGGACCTAAGCCGAGGCCGAAAGGCGTAGGCGATGGATAACAGGTTGATATTCCTGTACCACCTCCTTTCCGTTTGAACGACGGGGGGACGCAGAAAGATAGGGAGAGCGCGCTGCTGGAAATGCGCGTCCAAGCGATTAGGCTGGTGAATAGGTAAATCCGTTCACCGTGAAGGCTGAGTCGTGATGGCGAGGGAAATTTAGTACCGAAGTCCTTGATTCTACGCTGCCAAGAAAAGCCTCTAGTGAGGAAAGAGGTGCCCGTACCGCAAACCGACACAGGTAGGCGAGGAGAGAATCCTAAGACGATCGGGAGAACTCTCGTTAAGGAACTCGGCAAAATGACCCCGTAACTTCGGGAGAAGGGGTGCTTCCTCGGGTGAATAGCCCAGGGGAGCCGCAGTGAAAAGATCCAAGCGACTGTTTAGCAAAAACACAGGTCTCTGCAAAGCCGTAAGGCGAAGTATAGGGGCTGACACCTGCCCGGTGCTGGAAGGTTAAGAGGAGGGGTTATCCCTTACGGGAGAAGCTCTGAATCGAAGCCCCAGTAAACGGCGGCCGTAACTATAACGGTCCTAAGGTAGCGAAATTCCTTGTCGGGTAAGTTCCGACCCGCACGAAAGGTGCAACGACTTGGATACTGTCTCAACGAGAGACCCGGTGAAATTATAGTACCTGTGAAGATGCAGGTTACCCGCGACAGGACGGAAAGACCCCATGGAGCTTTACTGTAGCCTGATATTGGATTTTGGTACAGCTTGTACAGGATAGGTAGGAGCCATAGAAGTCGGACCGCCAGGTTCGATGGAGGCGTCGGTGGGATACTACCCTGGCTGTACTGACATTCTAACCCAGCACCGTGATCCGGTGCGGAGACAGTGTCAGGTGGGCAGTTTGACTGGGGCGGTCGCCTCCTAAAATGTAACGGAGGCGCCCAAAGGTTCCCTCAGAATGGTTGGAAATCATTCGCAGAGTGTAAAGGCACAAGGGAGCTTGACTGCGAGACCTACAAGTCGAGCAGGGACGAAAGTCGGGCTTAGTGATCCGGTGGTTCCGCATGGAAGGGCCATCGCTCAACGGATAAAAGCTACCCTGGGGATAACAGGCTTATCTCCCCCAAGAGTCCACATCGACGGGGAGGTTTGGCACCTCGATGTCGGCTCATCGCATCCTGGGGCTGAAGTAGGTCCCAAGGGTTGGGCTGTTCGCCCATTAAAGCGGTACGCGAGCTGGGTTCAGAACGTCGTGAGACAGTTCGGTCCCTATCCGTCGCGGGCGCAGGAAATTTGAGAGGAGCTGTCCTTAGTACGAGAGGACCGGGATGGACACACCGCTGGTGTACCAGTTGTTCCGCCAGGAGCATAGCTGGGTAGCTACGTGTGGAAGGGATAAGTGCTGAAAGCATCTAAGCATGAAGCCCCCCTCGAGATGAGATTTCCCACAGCATTAAGCTGGTAAGATCCCTTAGAGATGATGAGGTAGATAGGTTCGGGGTGGAAGCGTGGCAACACGTGGAGCTGACGAATACTAATCGATCGAGGGCTTAACCTAAACATATTGGACAGAAATTGTGCGTGCTATCTAGTTTTCAGGGAATACCCTGTAAAAGTTTAGTGACGATGGCGAAGAGGTCACACCCGTTCCCATGCCGAACACGGAAGTTAAGCTCTTCAGCGCCGATGGTAGTTGGGGGATCTCCCCCTGCAAGAGTAGGACGTCGCTGGGCAAAGATGAAAGGCGAGAGACCAAATGGTTTCTCGCTTTTTTGTATGGTTTAATGTATTAATTTTTTCTTCCTCCATTCTGAATTAACTGAGACAGCTTCCTCGAAAGCTACGTAGGGGTGGGAGAAGCAAGAAATTCGAGGAAGCAAGTGATGTCAGACCGGAGTGGATATATGAAGATCCATGAGGATCTGGCATCGCGTAGCTGACGAAGAAGTTCGCCGCTTATCGCGCCCCGTATGAGAACACGGAAGTTAAGCTCTAGCGCCGATGGTAGTTGGGGGATCTCCCCCTGCAAGAGTAGGACGTCGCTGGGCAAAGATGAAAGGCGAGAGACCAAATGGTTTCTCGCTTTTTTTATGTGGTTTTACGGATGGGATTTTGACTAGCTGAAAACCCTCATGTCCTACGTTCGCGGAATTCATCTCAAATTCGCGGAATTAATAAGGATAATCGCGGAATAAATCCGATTTTCGCGGAATTATTAACAATATCGCGGAATTATTAAATACTTTCCACTGATCCCCCTCATAATTGGTGTTCTTTAGATCGACCAATCCGCCTTTTAATCTTACTTTGCCTTAGGGTGCCTCATACATCACGTTTATGCAATAACCAAGCTTACCCCTTTCAACATCCACCATCCTTCTTTTAAAATGGTAGGTGAACACTCGCACTTCATTAAAAAGATAACGACAGTAACTAACCACATCCTTCCTAATCACCGTTCTAACACATTAAAACTATCAACAACTCTTCACTCGTCTTAAAATAAAAGAAGAGGTGAAGGAATATGAGTAAAACTGTTATTGTCTGGTTTCGTCGGGATTTTCGTTTGAACGATCATACTGCTCTTGATAAGGCGATTTCTTATTGTGAAGAAAACGATGCAGAGTGGATGGGACTTTTTCAATTAGATCCACATTTTACGGAAAACATTGATCTTCATCATGATTATTTTTTTCAAACAGTCGCTCAGTTTCAAGAAAGATGCCAAAAGGAAAAGATCCCTTTCCAAATTGTTTATGGCCATGCCATTGATGTATTTGAAAAAGTAACAGACACCTTAGATGTGAAAGCCGTCTTCTTTAATGAAGACAAGGCAGGTTACGGTGCTCATCGTGATCAAGAAGTTTGTGAATGGTTAGAGGAAAATGAGATTGACTATCACAATTATCAAGATTATTATTTACACGATACGAAAGATGTAAGGAAACAGGATGGTTCGATGTACAAGGTCTTTACTCCGTACTATAAGCAGTGGAGGACGTTGAAGAAGCCCCAAGTGATTCAGATTGATTTAAAGAAAGTTAAGAAATATGCCATCGAAATTAGTGATGATTCTACTAAAGAATTTAATAACGTGTTAAAGCAGTGTGAGCGTGATTGGAAAGCAATTGGTGAGAAAAGTGCAAACCAGCGGGCTAAACGGTTTACGAAAGAAAGATTAAAAGATTACGATCAGAACCGTGATGTTCCATCCATCGTTGGTACAAGCAAATTATCTCCCTATTTAAAAACAGGTACACTCTCTGTTCGCACTCTTTTTCATATGATAGCGGAATACGATAATAAAGGGGTCGAAACGTATATACAGGAACTCGCCTGGCGTGATTTTTATGGGATGGTTCACGAGGAGTTTCCTGAGTTTCGAGATTGCGAATTTCAAACCAAATATCGTGGTATTCCATGGAATGATGATCAGGAGAAATTAAATAAGTGGAAAAGAGGGGAAACGGGTTTCCCCATAGTAGATGCCGGAATGAGGCAGTTAAATCAAGAGGGTTGGATGCACAATCGGCTTCGTATGATCACGGCTTCGTTTTTGACAAAAGATTATCTCATTGATTGGAGACTCGGTGAGCGTTACTTCGAAGAAAAGCTGATTGATTATGATGAATCTTCGAATACAGGCGGCTGGCAGTGGGCCTCTTCCACGGGAACAGACGCGGTTCCATATTTTCGAGTCTTTAATCCTACTACACAAGCGGAGCGTTTTGACCCAGATGGTACTTATATCCGAAAGTACGTAAAAGAATTAAAAGATGTGCCTAACAAAATGATTCATCAACCATCAAAAATGAGCGAGGAAGAACAGCAAGATAGTAAGTGTATAATTGGTGAAGATTATCCATATCCGACTGTCGATCATAAGGAGCAGAGACAGAAAGTACTTAGTGTTTATAAAGAACAAACCTAACGAGATCAGATGCTACCTAGCATCTGATCTTTTTTGTGGATAGAAAAGTAAGAACTGCGCATGCTAGTGGGAGAGACTTTTATGTGCGGAGTTGATTGTTCTGAAATGGTTTAAAAAGGGTGCATCTGACAAACCGGAGACTTTGGAAGAAATGGTCAAGGATCTAAAACAATCAATTGATTTTGTTGCTTATGAAAATAAAGAAAGTGATCAGCCGTATCGTTTAATCTATTTTGCATCCCTCATTGATCCTGAACAGCTCCATCGCGATCTATTACCTGTTATTAAGGAATGCCGTTCAACATCGCTTGAAGATTTAAAAGGAATTCTACCAATCGAGAACATTGAACTCTCATCCAAATTGCCACTAATCCAAGAGAGACTATTGGAAGGGCATGTCGCTATTCAGCTTTCACGAGGACAAAAAGTTCTGCTTGTGAACATTAGTTTACGAAAATCAAGAGACCTCTCGGCTCCTGAAATTGAATTTAGTGTAATGGGTCCAAAAGAAGGTTTAGTTGAAGATCTTCATACGAATATGAATTTGCTTCGGCGTCGAATTCCTCACCCAAGGTTAAGGATGAAGGAAATTACCATTGGAACCATCAGTAAAACAAAAGTAGTTGTGGCTTTTATAGAGGGAGTTGCAAGTGAACAAAATATTAATACGGTTATGCAACGACTGGAAGATCTTGATTTTGATATTATCTCTGATTCTTCTTTTATAGGTCAGATGTTGGAAGATAATTCGCTCTCGGTTTTTCCACAAATGATTGATACTGAGCGAACCGATCGCATTACAGGTCATATGAATTTTGGTGCTTTTGCTATATTAACAGAAGGGTCTTCAAATGCGTTAATTGGTCCTATCAACTTTGGGCAATTGTTAGTCTCCTTTGAAGATTATTATCTAGGATGGAATATTGCTTCGTTCTTTCGTATTGTTCGCATGATTGCGATTTTAGCATCGATTATCGCAACGCCTTTGTATGTTGCTGTATTAACCTATCATTATGAATTATTTCCATCTAAGTTATTAGCGACGTTAATCTCTTCAAGAAGTGACATTCCTTTTTCACCAGTCATTGAAGTGTTTTTTCTTGAAGTCACCATTGATTTATTACGTGAGGCCGGAGCCAGAATGCCGACGAAGGTTGGGCAAACGCTTGGTATTGTAGGCGGTATCGTTATTGGAACAGCAGCGGTAGAAGCATCGCTAACAAGTAATATCCTTTTAATATTAGTCGCATTGTCAGCGCTGGCATCTTTTACAACACCTGTTTATCGAATGACAAATACCATTCGGTTTTTACGCTATCCTTTAATTTTGTTTGCTCAACTGCTAGGTTTGATTGGTGTCGCTCTGTTTGGTTTATTCATTTTGACTCATATGATTCGGTTGACGTCCTTTGGAAATCCGTTTCTTGCGCCATTGTATCCACCAAGAATAAAAGATTGGTATGACTCTTTCTTTCGTCTACCGTATGTCATGCAAAAGAACAGGTTTCAATTTTTCCGTGGAAACCAATCAAAGCGTTTTAAGGATAAGAAGAAGCGAAAGCATTCGTTGGATTTCGATGAGCAGTAAAGGGTGAGTGACTTGGAGCAGAGTAATCGAAATGATCTTCTAATTTCTCCATTTCTAATCATGTTTATTATTCACAGCAATCAAGTGGGAGTCGGGGTGCTGGGATTTCAGAGGTACATTGCCGCTTATGCAGGAAATGATGCCTGGATTGTTGTGATCGTAACAGGGCTCATTTTTCATCTGTTTATATGGATGATGTACCGTATTCTGAGTGATGGCTCTTTTGATATTATCGATCTTCATAACAAATGGTTTGGAAAATGGATAGGCACAGTATTCAATCTTGCCCTAATGCTGTATTTATTGTTAGGTACGGTCGTTATTCTAAGGACATTCATTGAAGTCATTCAGGCGTGGATGTTTCCGGAGTTAGCGACATGGATTCCAGTGGCATTGTATCTTTTGTTAACATATTACGTACTTGCTGGAGGGTTTCGAACTGTCGCCGGAATTTGTTTTTTTGGTGTGATTATTCCAATTTGGTTAGTATTTACCGCAACTGCTCCAATTAAATTTTCAACTTTTAGTAATTTACTACCCATTATGGATCATTCCTTAAACGATTTTGCTCTCGGAACAAGACAAATGACGCTAAGCTATGTAGGGATCGATATCTTACTACTCGCCTATCCCTTTTTAAAAAATCCGAAAAGCTCTCGTATATGGGCACATATGGGTGTCCTACTCACAACCCTAGTTTATACGATGGTGATGATCGTTTCACTAGCCTTTTATAGCGCAGGGCAACTTCAGCAGTCCATTTGGTCAACGTTAATTGCCTGGAAAGTAGTAGAGCTGCCTTTTGTAGAACGATTTGAGTATATTGGCATTACGTTCTGGTGTTTTGTTGTTTTCCCAAATATTTGCCTTACCATGTGGGGAGCTAGTCGTGTAGGAAAAAAGGTCCTCCACATAAAGCAAAAGTATTTTGTATTAATTCTTATCGCGATTGTTTTTACTGTATGCGTAATGGTTGTTAATCGCGATCAAGTTGACTATCTTAATACCTTAACTTCTATTATAGGCACCTATGTGTATTATTTTTATATTCCATTTATTTTCCTATACAGTACAATTTGGAGAAGGGTGAAAAGGCGAATATGAAATATGTTTGTAGCTTAGTGATATGCTGTTTTCTCCTTACAGGGTGTGTGGGAGAAGAAATCATTGATGAAGTTCCCATTCTATTTATTGTAGGGTATGACCAGGGCGAGGATGAGAAGATCAAAGGAACGATCTCGCTTCAAACGTTTGATCCAAACCAAGAAGTAGAAACGAGAGCTTTTGAAGCGGAGGCCCATACGAGTAAGGGGCTTCGGAATCAATTAAGCGGAATACCTAAACCCATTTCGATTGGAAAAATGGCTGTTTTGTTATTTAGTGAAGACATGGCGGAAGAAGGGATTATTGATATTCTGGATAGTTTCTTGAGAGACCCTGCTGCTGGCCGATTAATATATGTAGGAATTGTTGAAGGAAGTGCAAGTGAATTAATTAAAAACGAGTTTCAATATCTACAAGGAATTGGACCATTTTTGCAGAATCTTATTAAGCAGTCTATTGAGTATGGCAATATGCCGCAAAATAATCTACATTTGTTTGACTATAAATATTATGGTGATGGGATGGATCCCGTTGCGCCTTTACTACGAATGGAAGAAACAGAAGTGAAAATTTCAGGACTTGCTTTATTTGATAATGATAAAATGGTGGGAAAACTTAATCTGGATGAAATGTTCATGTTTGCGTTGATTAATAAAAGTTTTAGTGCGGGGTTGTATGAACTAGAGCTTCCAGGTGGAGAGTACGCAACCTTACAAAAAATAAAATCAAAAGTAAATTATAAGGTGAAAAATGGGAATACAACTCCTTCATTAAACATATCAGTTAAGTTAAATGGGAACGTCGTAGAATATACAGGGGAAAAGTTATCGAAAGAAAAGAAGAAAGAAATCGCCCAAACGTTTGAAAAGAAGGTAGAAGCTCAGGGAATGGACATGGTAAAGCAATTTCAAGAATTAGGCATTGATCCTTTCTCGATTGGAGATCACGCTCGGAGTCAAACGAGACATTTTGATTTTAAAAAATGGGATGAAAAGTATCCAGATCTTCCAGTCAAGATTGATGTAAAAGTAAATATAGGGGAGTCAGGCATCATTGATTAAGGAAAGGTGTGCAGGCTCATGAGCGATTCCATTCAATTTGGTAATAGTAAAGCCCGTTTTAAAAATCGAACTGATTTTTAAAACGGGCTTTTTCATGAACCTTTACTTAGATAACAAGGTAGAGGAGTGGCAGAATATGATTCTTCTTGATGGGTATCACTTATCCCTTTCGCAGTTAAAAGCACTTTTGTATAACGGTGAACGCGCTGCGTGTTCAAGTGAAAGCTTACAGCGCGTCGATGAAAGTAGAAAAGCAGTTGAATCAATTGTGGCGAATGGCGAAACCGTTTATGGAATTACGACTGGCTTTGGTAAGTTAAGTGATGTTCGTATCCCTTCTGCGGACGTTAATCAGCTTCAGTTAAATCTTATTTATTCACATGCATGTGGAGTAGGGGACCCCTTTCCACCGATTGTTTCGAAAGCCATGCTATTGCTTCGAGCCAATGCATTGTTGAAAGGTTTTTCTGGCATTAGACGTGAAGTAATTGAACGTCTAATCTTATATGCTAATGAAGATATCATTCCCGTTGTCCCGCAACAGGGTTCGCTTGGGGCTAGCGGTGATCTTGCTCCATTAGCTCATCTCGCTTTACCATTACTAGGAGAAGGGGAAGTATTTTACAAAGGTAAACGTGAAAAAGCGATCCTTCCGTTAAAAGAAAAACAGATTCAACCGATTCAGTTAACCGCAAAGGAAGGTCTTGCTTTAATTAATGGAACACAAGCGATGACGGCGATGGGAGCTGTCACTTATCTAGAGGCAGAAAAACTTGCCTATGAGGCTGACGGTATTTCCGCGTTAACTTTAGAAGCATTACGAGCCATTACCGATGCTTTTGATGAACAAATTCATTTGGCCCGTGGGTATGCCGAACAAATAGAAGTAGCAAAAAGGGTAAGGAAACTTTTGAAAGACAGCAGTCTAACGACAAAACAGGGAGAGGTAAGGGTTCAGGATGCTTACTCGATCCGGTGTATCCCTCAAGTTCACGGCGCGTCCTGGCAGGCCTTAGGTTACGTGAAAGAAAAACTTGAAATTGAAATGAATGCGGCAACCGATAACCCACTTATTTTTGATGGAGGAGCGAAAGTTCTTTCTGGAGGCAATTTTCATGGGCAGCCGATTGCACTAGCGATGGACTTTCTTTCGATTGCTATGGCTGAGTTTGGGAGTATTGCAGAACGACGCATTGAACGACTCGTTAATCCACAATTAAATGATTTACCAGCATTCCTAAGTCCAGAGCCAGGTCTTCAATCAGGTGCGATGATCATGCAATATGTGGCGGCATCGCTCGTCTCGGAGAATAAAACGTTAGCCCACCCGGCTTCAGTTGATTCAATTCCCTCTTCAGCTAACCAGGAGGATCATGTTAGCATGGGAACGATTGGATCTCGTCATGCGTATCAAATTACGGAAAATGTGAGACGAATTCTCGCCATTGAAGCCATCTGCGCCATGCAAGGTATTACGTTTAGAGGTGTACATCTCCTCTCACCAGTAACAAAACAAATCTATCAGGAGGGTAGGCGGATTGTACAAGAAATAATCGGAGATCGTATCTTTTCAAATGATATTGAACGGTTTACCGAATGGCTGAAAAAGGAAGATGTGATTGAAAAAATCGTCCTGGGTCTGAAGTAGCTTCTTCTCTTTTGATACGAAATGAAATTAAAACAGAAGAATGATATAGTAGATGAAATAGATGGAAAGCAGGGGGCCTTACTGTGAACGAAAAAGAAATCGAAATTTTGGAGATTTTAGAAGAAAATGCACGTATTCCAATGGATGTTTTAGCTAATATGGTTGAATTATCTGTTGAAGAAGTAGAGAAAACCATTAAACGACTTGAAGAGCAAAACATTATTTTAAATTATTCATCCGTCATCAACTGGGATAAGACCTCTGGAAAAGATGGGGTGGCAGCGATGATTGATGTGAAAGTTACGCCTAAACGCGACGTCGGTTTTGATGAAATTGCTGAACGGATCTATCGTTTTCCAGAAGTAAAAGCTGTGTACTTGATGTCAGGTGCATTTGATTTATCTGTACAGATTGAAGGGAAAACTATGAAAGAGGTTGCGTTCTTTGTTTCGAATAAGTTATCTACACTAGATTCTGTTCTATCGACAACGACGCATTTCTTACTTAAAAAATATAAACACGATGGCGTCATTTTCGAGCCTGAACAGAAAGATAAGCGGATTGTGGTGTCACCATGAAACATGTTCAACAGCAGTATATTTCTAAAACAGCTTCTCAATTAAAACCTTCAGGCATCCGAAAGTTTTTCGATCTTGCTTCTCAAATGGACAATGTGATTTCACTTGGCGTCGGGGAACCTGATTTTGTTACGCCGTGGAATGTGTGTGAAGCAGGGTATGCTTCACTTGAAAGCGGCTATACAGCCTATACTGCGAATGCTGGTTTACTTGAGTTAAGAGAGGAAATTTCTTCGTACTTGCTAGAGCAATTTTCACTTCAATATTCAGCTGAGTCTCAAATCATTTTAACGGTTGGAGCTAGTCAGGCAATTGATCTTGCTTTTCGAGCTGTGATTGATCCAGGGGATGAAGTGATTATTGTGGAACCGGGCTTTGTTGCCTACGCACCAGCTGTGACACTTGCAGGAGGTACGCCTGTTTCGTTAGAGACGAAGGCAGAAGATGAGTTTAAAATTACGCGTGAATCGCTTGAGAAAGTCATTACAAAACGTACGAAAGCCATTCTTCTTTGTTTTCCTAGTAATCCAACAGGGGCAACGATGTCTGAATCAGAATTAAAGAGTGTAACGGACGTTATTGAAAAACACGATCTTCTCGTTTTATCGGATGAGATTTACGCAGAGTTAACATACGATGAAACGCATTATAGCATCGCTCGGATCAATGGCATGAAAGAGCGGACCATATTAATTTCTGGATTTTCAAAAGCTTTTGCGATGACAGGCTGGAGACTTGGCTATGTGACAGGTCCTGAAGAAATCATTGCAGCGATGTTGAAAATACATCAATACACGATGATGTGTGCGCCAACCATTGCTCAGCATGGGGCACTTGAGGCGTTAAAAAGCGGAAGAGAAGATCTTGAGAAAATGAAAAAAAGCTATCGACAACGAAGAAATTTTCTTGTTAAATCGTTTAATAACATTGGCTTATCGTGTCATATGCCTGGAGGCGCATTTTATGCGTTTCCATCGATACAGGCAACTGGCATGACATCTGATGAATTTGCCGAAAAGCTGTTAGAAGAAGAGCGAGTTGCTGTTGTTCCAGGGCATGTCTTTGGTGCTGGGGGAGAAGGGTATGTTCGCTGCTCTTATGCAACATCGATTGATTCTCTACAGGAAGCTGTAAAGCGGATTGAACGCTTTGTAAGTCGTCATTCATCACAAGCGTAATTGAGAACGCCGTCCATGAACTTTGGACGGCGTTATGTATTAATAAGACGTTGGATCCTCTTTACTCGTTGTGATGCCAGAAGACGCTTGTTTAGCGATCAGCTGTCGCAATAATTCATTTTGTTCCTCATCTGCCGCGTTCTTTCGCTTCATATAGCCCATGGCTTTAAAAATAAAAACGATTGTTAATACGACGATAAATAAAAGAATTGCTACGTAAAGAAAGCCAAAAAGACCAAAAAGAACACCGAATCCTTCCATTCCACTATTAGACATTCATTTCTCACCTCCTTAAATACTAGTATATTTTACCACTTTTTAATCGGAATGAAACTCAAAAGGGGATAGAGACCTCCATATCTTTTCTAATCGCACGTGGTGTGATATTATAATCAAGTTGGAGAGTTCGTAATTCCCTCCTCTCGTAAAACAAAACTAGGGACCGTGAAAATGATCGCCCTCACCTCGTAACAGAGAAGGGATTTTTCATGCGTCTCCCTTACTGAATAAAGAAGGGGGCTTTTTTATGTCTTTTATGATTCCAAAGAAGGTTGAAGTACTTGGAGAAGATATTCAGAAAAGCGAATTAAAGTATCATCATAAACGGGTAGCCGTTACGAAGGAATTTACTTTTGATGCCGCGCATCATTTGCATTGTTATGATGGCAAATGCAAAAGCATGCACGGGCATACGTATAAATTAGTGATCACGATTAGCGGATATGTGAATGACATTGGGATCTCCGTTGATTTTGGTGAGATCAAAACATTGTTTAAAGAAGTGATCGATTCGAAGTTAGATCATCGCTATTTGAATGACGTTCTTCCGAACATGAACACGACAGCTGAAAATATGATTGTCTGGATGTGGGAACAGTTAGATCAGGCCCTGACAGAACGCAAAATGAAAGATCTTGGTCAGAGGATTGAGGAATTGGTTCTTTACGAGACGCCAACAAGCTACGCAACGCTGAAGCGGGAATGGATGGAAGACAATGAATAAATGGGTACTACCAGAACGATCTGAATATATGCAGTGGGAATTACCGATGGTGGAAGTGTTTGAGACAGTAGAAGGAGAGGGAACGCGAGCGGGTTTTCCAACAGTGTTTGTACGAGTCTTTCACTGTAATCTGCGCTGTAGCTGGTGTGATACGCCATATAGCTATGCACCGGATAAAGCAGAATACACAGGGTCAATTGCCTCCATCATTGATCAAATTAAACAATATAAAAGCCGCCATATTTGTTTTACAGGTGGAGAACCGTTAATCCACCGGGAAAAATCAATGGCGCTCCTTCAAGCAATGGTGGATCTACCTCATATTGAAGATATTCATATTGAAACGAACGGAGCGATTGATCTTACCCCGTATGAAGCCGTTCGAAGAGACGATCAAGCATGGCAGGAAAAAGTTCGATTTGTGATGGACTATAAGCTGCCTGATTCAGGTGAGCAGCATCGGATGCTTCATGAGAACTTCACACTCCTTGATACGCAGGATGAAATTAAATTTGTCATCGGCTCTGATGAAGATTTTGCTGTGGCTAGTGAAGTTGTAGCGGAAAATCATCAAAAGGGTCAGGTGCTGTATAGTCCAGTTTGGGAAACGATGCCGCCACATAAGCTCGTTGATAAAATTCTAGAAGCCGGATTAAGTCAAGTGAAGCTAAGCATGCAGCTTCATAAGATTATTTGGGATCCGAATCGAAGAGGTGTGTAACATGAGTAAAAAAGCAGTGATCGTTTTAAGCGGTGGCTTAGATAGTACGACATGTATGGGAATGGCAAAGGAAAAGGGATATGAACTTTATCCGATTACGTTTCACTATGGTCAAAAGCATAACCGTGAAGTCGAGCAAGCGAAAAAAGTAGCGGACTATTACAATGCACCTGATCATCGCATCGTAAACATTAGTTTTCTAAACCAAATTGGTGGTAGTGCGCTTACAGATGATTCGATCGATGTCCCAACTGATATGGATGAAGATGAGATTCCTGTAACTTACGTGCCAGCACGTAATATGATCTTTCTTTCCCTTGCCTCTGCCTATGCGGAAGTCATTGGAGCAGAAGCGATCTACATCGGAGTATCTGCAGTGGATTACAGTGGATATCCCGATTGTCGACCAGAGTTTATTGATAGCATGAATGAAACAGTTAACTTAGCTACAAAAGCAGGGGCAACAGGTAGTGAGATGAAGATTGAAACGCCGCTTATTCACTTAACGAAAGCTGATACGGTTAGCGAAGGGCTAAGGTTGAACGTTCCTTATGAACTAACGACATCTTGCTATAACGGTGAAGAAGAAGCATGCGGCGAGTGCGATAGCTGCCGTTTGCGTTTGAAAGGCTTTGAAGAAGCGGGAGCGGTTGATCCGATTCCTTATAAAGCGTAATTAGAATAAAAAAGCTGCCTGCTGGGGGATTCCAGCAGGCAGCTTTTTTGAGGTTTGGCCAATAAAATTTAGATTTGGCCAATTAAAATGAAATTTAGCCAATATCTTCTCGTTTTGGCCAATATCCTCAAAATTTAGCCAATAAACTTCTGATGGGAGACATGCTTCGACAAATAGCGCAGGTGACAGGCACCTGCGACTTGCAACAGGCACCTGCGCACCAGCTCTCACCGTCACTCGGGCATACTTCCACTATAAACAGAGGATGGTCGAATTATACGATTGTTTTCATTCTGCTCATAGACGTGAGCGATCCAGCCAGCGGTTCTTGCTGCTGTAAATGTAGGCGTAAATAATTCTGTAGGAAGCTCAATGGCTCTTAAGATCGCTGCAGCGTAATATTCGACATTCGCATACAGTTTTCGATCAGGTTTGTACTCCTGTAGAAGACGTACAGCGGTTTCTTCTACTTCGTGTGCTAATTGGAACTCTTCATCATCATAAAAGTCTGATGTGATTTCGCTTAAAGCGGCAGCACGAGGGTCACGTGTTTTATAGACGCGATGGCCAAAGCCCATCAGCTTTTCACGATTTTCAAGTTTCTGTCGCAACACTTTTTCAACGTCTCCATCTTGCTTAATTTCGTCTAACAAATCAATGACACCAGTTGGAGCACCGCCGTGAAGCGGACCTTTCATTGCACCAATCGCTCCTGTAATCGACGATGCCAGGTCACTTTCCGTTGAAGCAATGACGCGTGCAGTAAAGGTAGACGCGTTGAGACCATGCTCCATTGTTAGAATAAAGTAGGCTGTCAATGCCTTAACATGATGCTCCTGAGGCTTTCTACCTTTCAGCATATAGAGATAATTTCCAACATGGGAGAGCGATCCATCTGGCTCGATGATGGGTAAACCTTTCTGATTACGATAGCGATAAGCAATGATTGTAGGAACGATACTTAGTAGTTGAATGCCCTGTTCTTGCGTCGCTGGGAACTGATACGATTGATGACCGATCGAAGATATTACGGTTCGAACAACGCTCATCATTTCCATATTTTCTGGCAACCGATTAATGATTTCTTTTTGACTTGGTGATAACGTTCTCGCCTCCTTTAGCGCTGCGGTAAACGTATCAAGTTCATCCTTATTAGGAAAGTCCCCATTCCATAGAAAGTAGGTAGCTTCTTCAAATGACTTTTCTTTTGCGATTTGTTTTGCCCATTCGCCTCGATAGACAAGCAAGCCATTCTCTCCGTCCACAAGGCTGATTTTGGAATCAGCTGCCACGATTCCTTCTAGTCCTGCATGAATCATATACTCCACTCCATTCTATTCGTCTTGTTTTTAGTCTATCGTTTCGTTATGATTATGACTAATAAATTATTGAGAAGAAATCAATAGAGATTTGCTATCAATAGGGGTGCGAAGAGATGAACATCAATTGGCTTAAAACATTTGTTGCGGCTGCCACTTATGAAAATTTTAGAGAGACCGCAGAGAAACTATATCTTGCTCAACCAACTGTAACAGTGCATATTCAGCAGCTTGAAAAGCAGATTGGGAGTAAATTATTTATGAAAAGCGGAAGACGAGTTGTTCTTTCTGAAGCAGGAAGGCAGTTTTTACCTCATGCAAGAGACATGATGGAGCAGTACGAGCAAAGCTTGCGTCATATGAATGGATGGCGACAGGGCTACCATCGTAAATTGACGCTCGCAGTATCTCCACTTATCGCAGCAAACGTTCTTCCGAGTGTGCTGCAGCAATTTATGAAAGCTTATCCTTCAATAGAAGTTGTTGTAAAAGTAAGCGAGTCTAATGAAATTGGTGGAATGATTGCTAGAAATGCGGCTGATTTTGGGCTTTCCCGCATGAAATCGGTACTGTCACATTTAAAGAGTGAGCAAATTGGAGCGGATTCCAATTGTTCTTGTCGTGCCACATGATGGGGGAGATGCTGAAACAAGTCTTCCTCTTTCACTAAATGATTTTTGTACACAGTTAACGCTATTAACACATAACCACCCTGATTACTGGGATGACTTACTGGTTGAATTAAGGTCAAAGTATGAAGGCATACGGACAATGGTGGTATCACAGGTTCATATTACAAAACGATTTATTGAGGAAGGGTTGGGTTTTTCCTTTTTACCCCGTTCATCTGTTCAACGAGAATTGTTGGAGGGGAGGATGCTACAAGTAGATACGAATGAAATTAGACTTCCAGAGGTTCACACGTACTTAATTTATCACCACTTATCGAATGAAGCTTTAAAATTCAAGGAGTTTATTGAGCGAAATCTCCGCTAAAAAGCCCGATCAGCGTCCTGACCGGGCTTAACTCTTATTTTCCGAGTGTGAAATAAGAGTGTGGGATAGGTGCGTGAGTGTAGATTCCTAAAGGCTAGCTTACACGCTTTTCTAGTTTGTGTGTAAATAGAGAAACTATTCATTATTAATAAGAAGAAAAACCCCAGATTGTCCAATTATTTTCTTGTCGTGCTGCAAAAAGATGCATACGGACAGGTAGCTGTGTCGACTTCTTCGTTACGAGCACATCAATCAAGTAAGTGGAATCCGCCACTTTTTTCTTGCATGTTTTTAAGGCAGGTTTGTAATAGGGTGACGATTTCTTTAATGGAGAGATGCTTACGATTTGCCACGTTTTAACGGCCGGATTTGCTGCCAGTAGTCCTGGGAGAAAAGCATTTGCTTTAGAGGGAAGACCTCGTTTAGAGTGCAGTTCTTGCACAGCAGAGGGACATTTGCTTTGAAGGAGCTGAACGGGACCCGCCGCATTCGAATATGTTGGGAAGAGAAAGAAAATAAGGAGTGATGCGCTAATCAATCGCTTCATTGGACATTCCACCTTTCTATGCTTACCGTGTCCAAAAACCACTAAATGAATTCAATGCAATCGAATGTATGTTCGTTTTGTGTTATACTGAATGCGTAAGGAGGGAGCGAAATTGAAACCTTCAATTGAAACAAAAATGGCGCGATCAATCTTAACAAAAGGAACTGGATTTCTACATGGGTACAGTCATACACTTAATCCTTATGCTGGATGTGCGTTTGGGTGTTCGTATTGCTATGTTAGAAGAATGCCGATTTCCCTTTTAAGAGAAGAAGATTGGGGCGCCTGGGTTGATATAAAAGAAAATGCAACTGATCTTGTAAAGAAAGAAATCCCAAAAGCTCGTAAAAAGGGTCGGGTATCGATCTTTATGTCGTCTTCTACAGATCCGTATCAGCCAGTTGAACATAAAACGCATTTAACGAGAGGGTTGTTAGAGGCGATGATTGATGAGCGTCCTGACTTTTTGTTTCTTCAAACCCGGTCTCCGCTCGTCACAAGAGATATCGACCTTCTAAAGCAATTTAAGAAGAAAATTCTTGTAAGTATGACGGTTGAAACGGATCTTGAATCGGTTCGCAAAATATTTGCTCCATCAGCACCACCAATTGCTGCCAGGTTAAAAGCGCTTAAAGAGTTACGATCTGAAGGCATCCCTGTACAAGCTGCTGTGGCGCCGCTGCTACCATGCTCTGAGCAATTCCCATTAATGTTAGCTGAAGCAACAGATCGTTTGACCTTAGATGACTTTTTTATGGGAGATGGAAGTGGAGGAAAACGAACGGAGCAGTTGGGGATACGTAAGATATTTGAAGAAAATGGTTTGAAGGATTGGTACGATCGACAAGCTTATTTGAAAATCAAACGTCGCTTACAAGAGGTCTTCCCAGAGGATGCTATTTATATTTCTCAAGAAGGATTTTATCCTCCTGAAGGAGCCGATCGATAAAGGAATCTGAATACAAAGCCAAAGCAAAAAGGCTAGAAGCGGCTCTTCTAACCTTTTGTGTGGCGTCATTACTTCAATTTTTCTGCTTTTCCCTTAAGAATTTTTAACTGGTCATTTTCATATCCAACTTGATAGGTAACATTGTAGAGTGAAGTGGTGGTTTTCTTATCCTCTGTTCGTTCGTTTGCTTTGATGGTTGCAGTCACTTTTACTTCGTCATTTGTTTGATTTAAGCTTCCAGTCATATTTGATACTTCCACATGGAGAGTATGAAGATAGCCTTTACGGAAATCTTCATAAGCCATCTCACTTTGCCAGCGACTACCTAGCAGGGAGTAGGCTGTCACATAGTCCTGGGTGGAAAGACTTTCATAGAAGTAGCCAATGAGATAAGTAGCGTTATTCTTAAAATCTTCCCCAGTAAGTCCTTGAGGAGTCTTAACTTCTTCTTTGCTTTCATCATCTACTGTTAACTCCACCGGCTTATTCGACCAACTCTTGATTTGGTCGATCACGTTTGGAAGTGGGATACTAAAACCGATAGCACCTGAATCAGTACCCGCGGAATTAATGGCAATCGCTTCCCCCGTTGTTGCATCGATTAGAGGACCACCGCTGTTTCCCTTTGTAATCGGTGCGGATATTTGATAAATATGTTCATAGCGATAAGGTTCTAAAATAAACTCTCGATCAAGACCGCTAATAATTCCCGTAGTCACGGTGTTTTGTAATCCGAGCGGACTTCCAAGCGCGATGATATTATCGCCAACTTCAGCTACACGCTCTTCCGCTACCGGAAGAGGAGCATTCTCTTTTAGGCCTGGTACACGAATAACCGCTACATCCGTTGTATCCCCCATACCGATTATTTGAGCTTCGAATTGTTTGGCGTCGGAAGTTTTCACAATGATTTTCTCTGCACCTTCTACAACGTGAGCATTTGTGATGACGTCCCCATCAGTATTATATAAGAACCCAGAGCCAGAGGATGTCCCATCTTTTAAACTCACTTCAATTTGAACGACGCTTTTTTGCGTTTCGTGAATCACGGACTTTAAATTCGGCTCCTCTGTCTTTTCTGAAAGTTCGTTTTTCTCACCGAGAGAAGAAGTAGCTTCAACGGTTGTATTGTTGTAGGAATCATGTAAAAAATAAAAGCCCGTGGCGCCTCCAATTAAAACAATGAGAGTGCCAGTCAGGGATAGTAGTACAGCAATATTCTTAGACATCCGTCTGTTGTACTCCTTTCAGTTAATCCAAGTACCAAGTGAAGTGATCAATTTCGACAGTGAATTCATCCAAATTTTCGACATCTTCACCAATATCATATAGGATGAAATCAAATTTCCCTGTATCATCAGGAAATAATTTGTCAGGATTAATATACACTTCTCCTTGATCAAATTCTTTTCCATCACCATCCAATACCTTGTAGGATGCTCCGATTGAGTTTACCGGAACTGTCGCTTTGCTCGTCACTTGACCAGATACTTTTAATTCATTGTAATCCGTTATTTCGGTTTTTAAGTCAGTTAGTTCGATGGCGCTAGTGCGATTCATTTCTTCTTCTTTTGCGGCAACCACCATAGCATGTTCAATGCGCTTCTGCTGCTCTTCTTCAAAAGAATTTCTTCTTTTTTCGATAACAGTTTTCAAATTTGATAATTTTTCATGGTCTTTGTTGATTTCTAGGCCTTCTTCAACCGCAGTCAATGCTTCTGTAAAATGATTCTCTTCTAAATAATGATTGGCTTCATTAATGGTAAAGTCAATTAATTGACTGCGAATTTGACTAGCGATATCCTTCGCCTCATCAACCTGCAAAGATTCTGCTCTCGTTAAGACAGGCTTTAATTCATCAATCGATTTTTTGCCTTTCATGTCATACTTCAATTCAGCAACCATAACGGTTGTTCGAACAGAGGCGATTTCTTCTTGTAAATGAGAGGAAACCTCTCCTTTATAAGTAGCTGTTGTATGTTCAGCTTTTCGGATCAATTCGAGTGCTTCTGAATAGTGATCCTGTTGTCTTTCTTGTTCCGCTTGAGCAAGAGAATGCTCAACCTTGAGTGCGGTATCTATAATAGCTCTATTCGTTTCCACTGCGGGAAAACGAGGTCGTTTTTGTTGAGCGTCTTTAAATTCTTTTTGAGCAGCTTTAAAATCCTTTTTTTTCGCCAACTCTTCCCCTTTTTCAAATGAGCGAATCGCTGATTTCGTCACTGACTCTTCGTAAAAGTAATAGCCAGAAAGGGAGCTAGCGAGAAGAAAGAACATAATGACTGGTAACCATCGCCACAGTAGGGAAAGGCTTCGGTTTGATCTTGACTCTGAAATGAGCTCTCTTCCACAAGAGAAACAAAATTGTTCATTTTCGCCTCTCTTTTTTCCACAATGTGGACAATACATTCTGATTCCACCTGCTTTCAATCTCAATCACTAGTTATATTCTGACACATTTTATGTTTGAGGGAAATATCTTTCAACGGGATGTTGGTGAATTGAAATATAAAGCAATTTTCACGCAAATTTTGTTTTTTTTCCTACCAAGAATACGCATTGGGAAGAGGAGGGATTGATTCAAAAGACATGTTTTTAACTAATGTGAAGGAAAGTGAGTGAATAGTCATGGTCCTAAGATCCTTATCCCATTGAAAAGGGTTGATATCATACGTTCGACCTGTGTGGTAAGGACCTGTTCACACCCAAATCCCTTTGATAAGATAACCCTAAGACCCCCTTTCAAATATTCCGTTACCAGGAAGACCGGCTTATGCCGGTCCTTTTTTTGTCATTATAGGCGAACAGATGGAATAGAAGATCTTGAGCATGGAAACGACATTCATTTAAAAAAGGTCCTTTTTTTTGAAACCTAAACCGATCCTTCATCGTCTATATAATTGAAAACCCTTATTCCCTTAGATGTAGCTACCAAAGATATTCTCATGGTAGCTGCTTTTTTTATGTGCTTTGCAAAAACGATAAAAAATTGCTATAATAACTAACGAACGGTAGGCTAATGCCTGCGTTTTTCTTTTATTATAAACTAACGAACGGTAGGTAGTGTGGAATGCAAAAAGATTCAACGCAAGATCGGATTAAAGAGGTTGCACTCATTTTATTTGCGCGTAAAGGGTTCGAAGGAACTTCCCTTTCAGATATCGCATCCGGTGTTGGCATCAAAAAGCCATCTCTCTATGCTCATTATAAAAGTAAGGAAGATCTCTTTTTAGGAGTACTTCATAAGGTGTCCGTTGATTACAATGCATTTGTTATAAAAACGGTAGAAGAGAGAAGGGATCAGCAGCCAGAAAACCAGCTTTATCATCTTCTTCACAAAAACACAAACTATTTACGGAATGATGAAATGGGGCTGATTTTTAAACGGATGATGCTCTTCCCACCAGAATCCTTAAGAGCAGATATATACGATATGTTTGAAAAAACAGAGGATGTGATGAGAGAGGTTATTAAGTCCATTCTTATAAAAATGGTTCCTGAGGAAGAGTGGGAGCAAGTTTTTGATGCCTATTTGTGTTTACTTGATGGTGTGTTTGAACAGGTTTTCTATTATTCACCTGAAGAGCATCAAAAACGTTTAGAAAATTCGTGGACACTCTTTATTCAAGGCGTTCACCGTAAGGAGGAGATGTAGCATGGCATGGATTTATCTTGTTATAGGTGGATTGATGGAAGTATTATGGGCGATTGGCTTAAAATACTCTGACGGTTTTACGAACCCAATCATCAGCCTGTTAACGGTTGTCGGAATTGCGACGAGCTTTTACTTTTTCTCAAAGGCATTAAAATATCTACCTGTAGGAACAGCTTATGCTATTTTTACGGGACTAGGTGCCGCGGGTACGGCAGTCATTGGAATGATGTTTCTAAATGAATCAATTAGCTTTATTAAAATCTTTTTTATACTATTGCTTATTTCTTCCATTATTGGCTTGAAGCTAAATGCGAAGGAAGCATAGGAGGAATATATTATGGCATGGATTGCCCTATTAATCGCTGGACTTGGTGAAGTTGGCGGTGTGATTAGTCTAAAATTATCAGAAGGATTTACAAAATTAAAACCCTCCATTTTTACCTTGGTTTTCGGTTCAATTAGCTTTTTTATGTTGTCTGTATCTTTAAAGGTACTACCAGTAGGAACAGCCTATGCTATATGGACAGGGATTGGATCAGCAGGAAGTGTACTAATTGGGATGTACTGGTTTAAGGAGCCAAAGAACCGGATGCAATTAGTTTTGATCTCCTGTGTGGTCATTTCGGTTGTCGGTCTCCGCGTAGCAGAGGGTTGATTTTGTCAGATCATTCAGATAGAATGGAATTATTAATTAGAGGAGGTGAGGAAGAGATGTCTAACGCTTTTGTTCGTACGGAATTTATGGATTATGTATCGATTTGCCGTGCGATTTTTCATGAAGTTGTTATTAACGGGACAAGTGTGTCCAATTTTAACAACTTTATAAGAAAACAAGCGTAAGGCTCTCTTACCCTACTTCAAACGGAATGGTTTAATGAACAATCAAGAGAGCGGCACTAGTGCCGTTCTCTTTTTCTTTAAGTTCGTGAAAGAACTCAGAGAAAATGAATTCCAAGTTTAACCACAGGTGAGGTGTACGCTTACTTGTGGTTTTTTTATGTTTTTTTAGAAGAAAGGATGGAAAAAAATGATATGTACAGGACAGGGAATTAGTAAAATGCTTGGTGGAAACAGCCTTTTTGAGAATCTATCTTTTGAAATAATGGAGAAAGACAGAGTAGGCATCGTAGGTAGGAATGGAAGTGGAAAAACGACACTGTTACAGCTATTAGCAGGAATTGAAACGGTGGATGATGGAGTCATTCACTACAAGAAAGGAACAAACGTTGGTTACTTGGCGCAAATTGCGAGTGATGCTGAATTAGTAGTGAAGGAAGTTCTGAGAAAGGCTTTTACACAACTTATAACGATGCAAGAGCGTATGAATGAATTGGAATCAGAAATGGCAAGAGGGGATGAAAGTGAGCGCACGTTAAAAGAATATGGGCATTTGCTTGATGCCTTCACAAGAAAAGGTGGCTATGAAATCGAATCGTCTATTCAACATGTCGCCAATGGACTTGGGATTCAAAGTCTTCTTGCAACCTCTTTTCAACAGCTTAGCGGAGGAGAGAAAACAAAAGTTGGTCTTGGTTTATTGTTGCTTCAGGAACCTGATTTGTTGTTACTAGATGAGCCAACGAATCACCTGGACGTGGAAGCAGTTGAATGGCTTGAAGGATTTATGAAGCAATACAAAGGAACAGTGATCATTGTTTCACATGATCGTTATTTTCTTGATGAAGTGGCTACGAAAATAATGGATCTTGAAGATGGAGAACTACATGTTTATAAAGGAACTTATAGTGATTTTGTCGAACAGAAGGAAAAAGTGTTGCTGGCCGAGTTTGCAGCCTATCAAGAGCAGCAAAAGAAAATGAAAAAAATGAGAGAAGCCATTAAACGATTAAAAGAATGGGCAAATCAAGCGAATCCACCAAATGCTGCGCTTCATAAGCGAGCGAGAAATATGGAAAGAGCGCTCGAACGCATGGATAAAATCAAACGCCCTATACTTGAGCGTAGAAAGATGGGGTTAGCATTCGATTTAAATTCTCGTAGTGGGAAAGATGTTGTTCGATTTGAAGGGGTATCGATTGGTTTTGAGGACGTTATGTTAGTGGAAAAAATCAATTGTCATATCAGGTATGGTGAACGTGTAGCGATTGTGGGAAAGAATGGAAGTGGTAAGACGACATTAATCAAAACGCTACTTGGAACTATTCCCCCTCAAGAAGGCAAGATGAACATGAGTGGAAGTGTAAAAGTAGGCTATCTTTCTCAACATGTTCTAAGCGGAGATGAGAGAGTAATTGACGTTTACCGCGAAACAGCAAAGGTTTCTGAATCAGATGCAAGACATGAGTTAGCCAGGTTTATGTTTTACGGTTATACAGTATTTTCAAAAGTCTCCTCGTTAAGCGGTGGGGAGAAGATGCGTCTACGATTAGCACAGTTGATGAGTCAAAAACTCAATTTGTTAGTACTGGATGAACCGACAAATCATTTGGATATCGACTCAAGAGAGGTTCTAGAAGATGCTCTCGACAAGTTTACTGGAACAATCATTTGCGTCTCTCATGATCGTTATTTTTTAAACAAATGTTTTCCAATAACATATTGGATTGAAAATAAAGCGCTTCATCACTATCTTTATTCTTACAGTGAAGCGAAGTTAAAACACCTTGTCGCAGACGAAAGAGATCCGATAGAAAAGAAGGAAGCTACGACTGTGGTTAAAGAAATCACTGCAGAAGAAGAAGTAGAACAACTAGAGATGCGGCTGTTTGAAATTGATCAAAGCCTTGACGTGATAAATTGTGAAAAAGAGTATGATTCCTTATCTGCGGAGAAAGAAAAACTTAGCATGAAACGCGAGAAATTATATGAAGTATTAATGGGGGAAGAGACATGACAGAACAAAAAACGATTCATACGGTGTGTATGCCACATACCGTTAGTAGTCTTGTAGCAGACTTTCAGGAATTAGGGGTAAAGGAAGGGATGACAATCATCGTGCATACGTCTCTTAGTTCACTTGGATGGGTATGTGGAGGGGCTGAAGCGGTTATTCAAGCCCTTATGGAAGCGGTTGGTGAAGAGGGAACACTTGTCATGCCTGCTCAATCCGCGGGGAATTCGGATCCATCAGAATGGATGGCACCTCCTGTACCTGAATCATGGTGGCCAATTATTCGTGAGCATATGCCGGCTTATTCTAGAGAAACGACAGCGACAAGAGGGATGGGAGCGATTGCTGAGCTTTTCAGACAGTTTCCTGGGGTGGTTAGAAGTGAGCATCCGATGTATTCCTTTACAGCGTGGGGTAAAGAAAAAGAATACGTAACGGAGAATCAGCAGCTACAAGCTGGGTTTGGAGAAAAATCTCCACTTGAGAAAATTTATGAGCTAGATGGAAAAATTCTTCTTATCGGTGTTGGCCATGATAGTAATACATCGCTTCACTTATCGGAGCATGCGAAAAAAGACCATGTTCAAGTGACAAAGTCAGCGGCAATAATGGAGGAGGGAAAGAGAGTCTGGAAAACCTATCGTGAGATTGACTACGATTCCGATTGTTTTGAGAAGATAGGGTATGAATTTGAGCGAACAGAAAGCTATCAAAAAATGAAAATTGGTAGTGCTGTATGTAAATTGTTCCGTCAAAGAGAGCTGGTTGATTTTGGACGGGAATGGTATGCAAAACGATAATAGTTTGTATTTTCTATGATAACTAATCATATCTTTAGGAATTAGTACTTTAGGAGTGTATGTACTGCCCACCAACTTCATGGATTTAACGAAAAGAACTTCTTGAGAGAGGTTCTTTTTTTATTATCAGGCAACTATGCAGGAAAATGCGTCTCCTTACAAGAAGATATGATTGACACATTTTTCTCCCTCCAAAGACCCATTTATTTTACTATCATGTTTTAGAAGGAGTAGCTATGACTTATAACAAAGAACATATTACCTATAAAAGTTCGAGCCCTCCTCCTGACGATGTAATAAAAGAAGAGAGGGATAAGATAACGAATTTAGTGAAGTATTATGAAGACTCCACTACAGCTCTTGTTGTTCAAAAGAATGAGAAATGGTTTTATCTAAATGCTGCAGCTGTTCATCTTCTTGGCTATAACGTTTCTAGTGAATTAGAAGGAAAGTCGATTTGGGAAACGATTCACCCATCAGAGCGAGAAATGGTTTTAAAGCGAATTGAGGCATCAATCAACGGAGTTAATCCTGGTGCGTTCATTCAAAAATGGATAAAGAAAGATGGATCCAGCGTTTCTGTTGAGGTGTTAGCGATTCCAGTGGAAAATTATCTTGGTCAAACGTCAGCAATCATAAAAGAGGTGGATCAAGAGAGCAAAAAGGTACAGGAAATGTATACAAACTATGAGCTTATTACAGAGAACATGAATGAGATTATTAGTTTACTTGATGCGAACGGAAAACTTCTATACGTATCGCCATCTTATCGTGAGTATGCACGTGGAAGTATTGACGATGAAATAGGGCGAAGTTCGATTCGATATATTCATAAGGAAGACAGGGAGCATGTAAGAACAGAATTTTTTAAACTGGTTAAATTTCGCAAACCGTTAATAATCAAATATCGCATGCAACGAAAGGATGGGGTTTTTCGATATATTGAATCCCAGGGGACTTGCATCTTAAACGAAGAGAAATGCTCTTACGTTGTCGTTTCAAGAGATGTGACCGAAAAACACTATGCTGAGATAAAACTGCAATTAAATGAAAAAAAGCATCGGATGATCCTTGAACATAGCAATGACTTAATTTGCATGATGAACGATGAAAGCACTTCTGTCTACGCCTCACCTTCCTATAAAGAAGTACTGGGTTATGAACAAAGCGAAGTAATTGGGAAGGATATTTTAACGTTTATCCACCCTGAAGATTATGAGAAATGTCAGAAAGCCATTCAAACATTAATGGAAACGAAACAATCCATTACCACTGTTTATCGAAAAGTGCATGCTTCCGGACACAGTGTTATTCTCGAAGCTAAAGGGATGGCTGTTAGCGAGGGAGATGGAGAAGTGACTCATTTTGTATTTATATCTAGAGACATCACTGAAAAGGTTCAGCTCGAGCAATATCGAGAAAACATTGATAAGTTAGCAATCATTGGAGACGTAGCGGCTGGTTTTGCACATGAAATTCGAAATCCGCTTACGTCAATTAAGGGTTTCTTAAAGCTTTTAGCAAAGAAGGACGCAGAAGATGATTTTATGTATCATCAGATTATTGAAGGAGAACTTGCCAAAACAGAAGAGGTAATAAATGGTTTTATTACCCTTGCAAAACCAGAGGCAGGTGAAGTTGCTGAGGTAAGCTTATTAAAACTCATTAAAAATGCCATTAACGTTCTGACACCACAAGCTGCTTCAAAAAATATTAGAATCAATATTAGCAGTCAGTTAAAAACAATCGTCATTTGTTGTCAAAAAAACCAAATGAAGCAGGTATTTATTAATATTCTTAAAAATGCAGTTGAAGCGATTGAAGAGAATGGACAAATCGATGTGATATTGGAAGAAAATAATAATGTCGTTTCCATTGAGATCCATGACAATGGAATAGGAATTGAAGAAGATAGGCTTGAGCGGATCGGTGTACCGTTTTATACAAATAAAGAAAAAGGGATAGGTCTTGGGATGACCGTTAGCAATAAAATCATTACAGAACATGATGGCAGTCTTAGGATTGAGAGTAGGCTAGGAGAAGGTACAAAAGTCTCTATTCGCCTTCCGAAAAACTAATCTCCCTCACAAACCTCTCTATCTTTCATAAGGTAGAGAGGTTTGTGTCTAGCAGAATACATAGGTGTAAACAACGCTATAGCCGACTATTGAAAGAGGGGATAATATGACTGATCTTGTTGGGATCGATGCTGGTGGAACGCTGATTAAATCCGTTCACATCAAGCAAGGAGAATATGAATTCAACACGTTTATATCGAGTGACATGGATAAGGTCGTGACGTGGCTTAAGGATCAACATCCTGAAGCAAAATTGATGATCACTGGCGGCAAACAATCCGTTCTTGCTAAATTAGTTGAAAATGAAGTTGAATTGGTTCCTGAATTCGAGGCGACCACTAGGGGCGTTCGAGCGATTTTAGAAATAGCACATCATCTTACGTTACCGAATGAATACTTAGTCGTAAATGTGGGTACGGGAACTTCGATACATGCCATTAATGATAAACGATCTGAACGACTTGGAGGCTCTGGCGTAGGTGGCGGAATGCTTATGGGACTTGCTTACTTATTAACAGGGCGAACAGATTTTCAGGAAATTATTCAACTAGCAACAAAAGGAGATCGGCATGGTATCGATTTGAAAGTAAAGGATATTTATGAAGGTGCGTCTCCAATTAGTGGAGAGTTGACTGCAAGTAACTTTGGCTTTATTGAGCGGATTAAGCATGAAGAAATACAGGATGAAGATATATTGGCTTGCTTAATTGGTATGATTGCTGAGTCGATTTTAATGATGGCGATTCCATTTGCAAAAACCATTTCTACCTCGACCATTGTTTTTATTGGTTCTACTTTTCATTCGAACCCATTGTTTAGAAAGCAGCTTGAGCATTTTGAGGAACAGTTTGATATCAAGTTGTACTTTCCGCATCAGGGGCAATTTAGTGGAGCAGTCGGAGCATTGTTATATCGTTAAAACATGCTTCTTTCGAATGAGTAGGAGGAAAAAGGGGGATTAAGATTAAGCCCTTTTTTTATGCTTATAAAGTTTTAGGTATTCAAGGAAGTGGATTAATGATTGTATCTTTATAAATTTCAAAAGAGCATAGATGGGACCATTTCTCCAATCTCCAAGATGTAATTCAGTAGAGATAGAAATCATTAAGAAAGGGTTATTCTAATAATATAGTACGTTTTTTGGATCACAATAAGAGCAATAAGAATATAGTCGACAATGATTTTCGATTTGAATGTTTATTTCTTCATGAAAATTCCGATCATGTCAGCATACAAACCGCTAAGGGAATATTTTGTGATAAAGAAAATGTAAAGCCAGTATATTCATCATATTGATAGAAAAAGCCGTTAAATACATGTATTTGGCTCCATCTCTGCATAATAACTTATTACTCGTTCATATTCTATTCATACTTTTGAAGTACACTATTCATATAGAAAAGGAGCTAGTGATAATGATTACGATATTAGTTGCAGATGATGATCAAAACATTCTAGATTTAATGGCATTATACATAGAAAAAGAAGGTTATCTAGTTAAAAGAGCTTCAGACGGAAAAGAGGCAGAAGAAATTCTAGAGGCTAATAAAGTAGATTTAGCGGTTATTGATATTATGATGCCGCACATTGATGGCTGGCAACTATGCGAAGAAATTAGAACATACTTCGACATTCCGGTATTAATGGTTTCGGCAAGGGGGCAGGCATCAGATAAAGTGAAAGGCTTTAGACTCGGGACGGATGATTATATTGTGAAACCATTTGATCCTATTGAACTCGTCATGCGTATAAAAGCATTATTAAGAAGATATCATATTCAAAGCGAACAAAAGTTATCAATTGGGT
This sequence comes from Bacillus sp. RAR_GA_16, assembly GCF_020165985.1. Classification (GTDB taxonomy): domain Bacteria; phylum Bacillota; class Bacilli; order Bacillales; family Guptibacillaceae; genus Guptibacillus. The sequence goes on along the minus strand of NZ_JAIUKZ010000015.1, from coordinate 192,917 downwards.
TGTTTGAAATGAATGCTGAATCATATGACGTAGTACTTGGGGGTGAAAACATTTCCTTGCCCAAAAAGGAGTTTGAGCTTCTATTCAAATTAGCAAGCACGCCAGGTAAGTTATTCACAAGAACTCAGTTGATTGAATCAATATGGGGATATGATTTTCAAGGAGACGATCGAACTGTAGATGTTCATGTGAAACGAATCAGAGAGAGGTTTCATAGGAGAGAAATCCCTTTTGTCATTAAAACCATGCGTGGATTGGGCTACCGTCTGGTGTTATTAAAATGAAGCGATCGATCTATCTTAGGAGTGTAGTCATTTATATTGGGGTTGTTTTAATCAGTGTCATACTTTCATTTTGGATTATGAATGTTTTCTATATTGATGCAATCCGAGATCGTTTCCAAAAAGACATTACAGAAGTAGGACGTCAAACGATCGCTTTATATGAGAAGTCGAGCTACACTGACCCGTCAGAATTCATTTCAGATATTCCGACGTTTAATTACACTCTCATTCTTTATGATGAAGGTGGAGAAGTAGTCACTCCTAATGTCAATGGGAAGTGGTCCATATCCTCAAAACAAATTGATAAGGTTTTGAGTGGAGGAATTGTTCGTGAGAAAGATCGGTCAGTATCGCCTCCTTCTCAACTAAATATCGGTTTACCATTTCAGGAAAATGGTAATCGTTACGCACTTTTTATTAGACCTGATCTTTCGTTTGAGGAAAATTCAATTAAACGAGTGATGCTAACGACTTTACTACTTGTACTTATTATCGGAAGCTCTATTTTTGTCATTTTAATGAGGTTTGTCGTTCGTCCAATTCAGAACCTCACAGAAGCGACAAAAAAAGTGGCGGTAGGTGACTTTGCGGTTCGAATCAATAGTAAACGTCAAGATGAATTAGGTGACCTTTCAAGAAGTTTTGATCATATGGCACATGATTTAAGTCATTTAGAGGAAATGCGTCAGGAATTCGTTGCCAATGTTTCTCATGAAATACAGTCCCCGCTAACGTCGATTGGTGGCTATGCGAGAGTATTACAGGATAATAGGTTAGGGGAGCTTGAGAGAAAAAAATACCTTGGGATTATTCAAAAAGAAACAGAGCGCTTATCCAAGTTAAGTGAAAATCTTTTGAAGATGACGACACTTGAGGCAGAGAATCCGTTGTTACACTTAAGAATCTATTCCCTTGATGAACAAATAAGAGAAGTTATTGTAGCTCTTGAAGCGATGTGGGCTGAAAAAAGTATTGAGGTTCAGTTGGAATTAAAGAAAGTCAAAATCGAAGCCGATTATGATCAACTGAGCCAGGTTTGGATAAATGTGATTTCAAATAGCATTCGGTATACTGAATCAAATGGTGTTATTTCTATTGAAATGAAAGAGAAATCAGGAGAAGTTATTGTTGAAGTGACAGATACAGGCTGCGGTATTCCAGAAGAAGACCAGACACACGTATTTGACCGTTTTTATAAAGCGGATAAAGCAAGGTCGAGTAATGGAGGTAGTGGCCTTGGTCTTGCGATTGTTCAACGAATTGTTCATCTTCATCAAGGAAACATCATGCTTGAAAGTAAGTTAGGTATTGGTACAAAGATCACAATTTCACTCCCTAAAGAAAAAGCGAAATGAAACGGAAATGTTTCTTTTCGCTTTTTTTTATTTCTTCAGAGTGAAAAGGTCTATATAGGGCTTCTCGGGTATGGGAGGGAAGTATGAACTCGTACTGATATGAAATAAGTTTGTTCATAATGCGTTCATTTTCGCATCGTATACTAAACCCAGATAAAGAAATAAGGAGTGAATAAGATGAAATTTCTTACTAGGTTTAGTTTAAAGAATTCGGTTGGGGTACTACTATTAACGATTCTTGTATTGGCAGCTGGAATCATTTCTACTAACCAGATAAAGGTAGAAACATACCCTGATGTCACATTCCCTGCGCTCATTATTAAAGGGGTCTATCCAGGTGCTTCAGCAGAGGCAGTTGAACAGGAAATTACGACGCCCGTTGAAGATCTACTCAAAAATAGCACAAAGTCCGATGACTTAACGAGTACGTCCTCTGAAAACGCTAGTGTGATCTCCCTTATGTACCCGTTTGGAACGGATATTGACGAAACGAAACGAGAACTAGAAGATATCGTTTCGAAAGCGGAACTTCCAGAGGAAGCGGAGGTTGAAGTTATAAGTATGTCCGCTGGGGCTACACCAGTATATGAGGCGGCGCTCTCATCAGCAAACGCAGATGATCTTCAACAAAAACTTGAAGAGGTCATCGTTCCAGAACTTGAAGGACTTGCTGGTGTGAATAGTGTCAGTTTAAGCGGAATAAAGGAAACAACACTTTCTATTGAAGTGGATGAAGAGAAGGCAAGTGAATATGGTCTAACGTTAAATGATATCAATGATAAGTTAAAACAGAATGAATATAGCCTGCCACTTGGATCAGTTGAAGAGGAAGATACGACAATCCCAGTTAAACTACAAGGCTCCATTGAATCTCTTGATAAATTGAAAAACACTAAATTTGTAATCGAAAGCAGTCAATCGCCACAAAGTGCACAGCAAAGATCCCCACAAGAAAGTAAGGAAGTTGTTCTTGCAGATTTTGCTGAAGTAACGGAAGTATCAGAGAAGAATGAAATTTCTCGATTTAATGGACAGGAAAGCTTTCTTATTCAGGTAACAAAAAGTCAGGATGAAAATACGAAGGACGTTGTCGATGATGTGAAGGAAGTCCTTGGAGAATATGAAACGAATGACGTGGAACTCTTCACCATCCTAGACCAAGGTGAAGAGGTAGAGAAGTCAATTTCTTCTCTACTTAAAGAAGGGGGATTCGGCGCACTGTTCACCGTCATTGTCATTCTCTTGTTCTTAAGAAATATTCGCGCAACGATTATTGCCATCATTTCTCTTCCGATTTCGATTCTAGGAACAATTGCCCTGCTTAATCAGTTTGGCTATACGTTGAATATTATGACCCTCGGTGGACTAGCAGTTGCTGTTGGGAGAATTGTCGATGATAGTATTGTTGTCATTGAAAATATCTATAGATGGCGACAGGAGAATAAAAAAGATTTGTCTAACAAAGCACTAACCTACTATGCGACTAAAGAAGTACTGGGAGCGATTGCTTCTTCGACAATTGCGACGCTCGTTGTGTTCTTACCACTCGCATTTGTTGGAGGGATACTTGGTGAATTCTTCAGGCCATTTAGTTTGGCTGTGGTTTTCTCCATCTCAATTTCACTTTTAGTTGCACTGATGTTGATTCCGGTGTTAGGGAGTGCTTTCTTTAGAAAAGTAACGCATCACGAGAAGGAATCAAGATTAAACCATTTATATGAACGTTTTATCAGAGGGGCACTTAAGAAAAAAGTGCTCGTCATTGTAACATCCGTACTATTACTAATAGGTTCACTTGCCATGATACCGGCTTTGGGCGTTTCCTTCCTGCCAGCTGGAGAAAGTGATTCTTTTGAACTAAATGTATCGCTACCAGCTACAACACAGCTTGACAATACAAATGAGGTTGCAAGTCAAATTGAAGGCTACCTAGATGAAAAAGAAGAGATTGACTACAGCCAGGTATCCATCGGATTATCAAGTAGCCCTATTCCAGGAGAAGGTGGAGGACAAACGAGAGAAAATGAAGCGACTGTCTTTGTAAAGCTCAACAATAGTGATGAGCTTCAAAGTACGATGGAAACGTATGAAGAAGATGTTCAAAACATTGTAGAAAAAGCCTATGAAGAAGGCACTGTTAAAGCGACAGAAGTCCAACAGGAAGGTCCACCGGCTGGGAACACAATTGATGTTAGCTTGTATGGAGATGACCAGGAGAATCTAACAGAAGCAGCCACTCAAGTAGAGGAACTCTTAAACCAAGATAGTGAGTTAACAAACGTATCGAACAACCTCGAAGAAGTTCAACCGAAATGGACCATGTCGCTTACAGATGAAGGAGAAGAAGCGAATGTTAGTCCATTCCAGCTTATGAAGCTTGTAAATAGCCGTTTGCAACCACTAGATGGTGGAACGATCGAAATCGATCATCAGAAGTGGGAAATGTCCCTCTCTTATAGTGATGAAGTAACATCAAAGAAAGAGCTGGAAGAGCTTCAGGTTCCAACAGCAAAAGGAATAAAGACATTATCAGATGTCGCCTTAATTGAAGAAACAACAGCACCAGTCACGCTTTATCATGATGAGGGGAGAACATCTGCTGCCATTTCAGCTGATATCAAATCAGATGACACAGCACAAATTACACAATCTGTTGAAGAAGATCTCAACGTGCTTTCCTTACCAGAAGGGGTTGAAATGGAAGTAGGCGGTGGCCAGGAGATGATTACGGATGGCTTCGCTGATCTTGGACTTGCGATGGTTGCGGCGATCCTTCTCGTATTTTTTGTATTAAGTCTCACATTTAGAGGGATTATAACACCGATTGTGATTCTATCTTCCTTGATTTTTGTTCCAATCGGCTCATTAGCGGGACTACTTATTGCGGGTCAAACTCTCTCTATGAGTGCAATGATTGGGATGCTAATGCTAATCGGTATTGTTGTCACAAATGCAGTAGTGTTACTCGATCGCGTTGAGGCGAACCGAAGGAACGGTTTAGAACTGACAGAAGCTCTAGTTGAGGCTGCGAAAGTGAGGTTGCGTCCTATCATTATGACGGCGCTAGCAACCATTTTTGCCCTCATTCCTCTCGCACTTTCAAATTCAGCATCAGGTCTCATTTCAAAGGGACTTGCAATTACAGTAATAGGCGGACTGACGACTTCTACCTTACTAACACTCGTTTTTGTCCCTGTCTTTTATGCGATGATTGGAAAATATCGTCGAATGAGAAAAGAAACATTTTAAAATTAACAAAACCTGTTGTGCTTCGTTGCACAATGGGTTTTTTAAATAAAACCTTAGAATCTTTGTTATGATATAGAATGGATAAAGAAAGGATGATACTAAATGCCGTGGATTAAACCAGCTAAACAATCTGATATAAAGAAACTTGAACTCTACAAAGATCTTGACCATCCTGTACCTGTATTTAACCGACTGATTGCGAAAAGTCCTGATATTTTTTCAGCATTTATGCCTTTAGCAGATGCTGTGAAAGCAGGGGTTTTAAATCAGTTTGAAACTGAAGCTGTTGTTGTGTTTGTATCGAAATTAAATGGTTGTGAATTTTGTTACACTGGACATGGGAAGTTATTAAAAGAGATCAGTGGGAATGATGCTATTCTCGAAGAGCTAGAGCGATATAAAAGCGCAAATGCTTTCGAAGAGCATTTGAAAAGTATTCTAAGCTATGCTGAGAAACTTGTCACGAATCCAAAGAGTCTAGAGAAAGCGGATTTGGAGAAACTAAAAGAACATGGCTATAGCGAAAAAGAAATCGTTGAGATTAATCAGCTAATTGCATATACGTCGTATACAAATCAAACGTCGATTGGTCTTGGTTTATAAAAAATACGCTGATTCTATCACTTGTTATTTATGAAAAAAAAAGGAGCCTCCTGCTTGGAAGCTCCTTTTCCCACTTACTTCGTTTTATAATAATCTAACACACCTTGATAAATACCTTCAGCAAGTTCTTCTCTATACTCTTGGGTAAGGAGAAGCTTGTATTCTTCATTATTTGTTAAGAAACCAACTTCAACAAGAACACTTGCCATTTTTGATTCTCGAATAACGGAGAAGCTCTGGTTCTTTACGCCACGATTACTAGCTTCCGTTACTTCAATTAGTCGTTTTTGAATGCTTTCTGCAAGAGCTTTACTTTCCGCTGAGCTATATTTATCGTACCAATACGTTTCAATTCCGTGAGCTGCTTCACTAGCTGCGTTTGTATGCACGCTAATGAACGCATCAGCATTTAAGTTATTGGCGATGTTTGAACGCTCTCTTAACTCTAAGAAAGAATCATCTCTTCTCGTCATGACGACGTTCGCTCCAGCGGCCTTAAGCTTTTTCTCGAGATAAAGGGCGACATCCAGGTTAATGTCTTTTTCTAATAGTTTACCATTGCTAGCACCCGGATCGTGATCGCCATGCCCCGCATCAACAACAATGGTTAGGTTGTTTAAAGAGTTGCTGTTTTTCAAAATGAGATAACCACTGTGAACATAAGCCACTTGACCTTGATAGTTAATTTTTGCCCAATCGCCAGCGTATCCGTAGATGGCGACTTCTGCGTTACGTGGGAGTGCTCCGATTTTTGTTCCATTTATTTCAGGTGAAGTGCGAACATTTAAGCTTGAAGCTGTTACAATCCCTGTTTCTAAAACAACCTCTTCCGCTTGATCCTTCATTTTATAAGAATTCACAATACTTGTCGAAAGAGCACCTTCTCCACCTAGTACCATTAAAGAAGACGCGTTTTGATAAAGATAAGTTTGAACGTCAGAAATTGGCTTTACATCATGAGCTAAGACGACAGGTGAATTGAACTTTTCTGCTAATGAGGCGCCTGCTACAGCATCAGGATAGTCCTCTTTATCTACTTGAACAGAAGTTCCTCTTGCAAGAATGTAAGAAGAGCTTGAAGCGAAAAAGGCTTTGTTTACGGCAAGGTTTGTTAGAAAGCGATCTTTTCCTGAAAGACGAACTACTTTCTTTCCTTGCTGCTCTAATTGGGTGCGTACGTCCTCTGTTAGGACAGAAGATCCTCCGATTAAATAGACTGTCTTAATGGTTGAAGGCAACTTAGGTGCCTTTGAAACAGCCGATAAATAAATCGGATAATTTTTAATAGCTGCTACACTTGATGCGGAAAGAGAGTCAGCGACTTTCATACCATTAACGATTATCGCTGTAGACGTTTGATCAAGTCCAGCCGCATGGTTGATTGCGTTGGCCGTTTCGAAACGATTAGATCCTTTCACACGTGTAACGGTGTACTTTTGCTTTAGTTCATTCTCGATCTCTTGACTGATTGCTGCTGTGCCACCGAGAAGATAAATCTTCTGTGCTCCAAGACGGTCTAATTCCTTTGAAACGTTAGAATCAAGTTTTGTTGACCCTGTTAAGAGGATAGGAGCTTGTTTCACTCCGGCTAAACCCGAACTTGCAAGTGCATCAAAAGGCATATCTGCACGAGTCAAGATCACGGCTTTTTCAGAGGTTGTTAGTTTTCCAGGCGAGACCTTTTTAGAAATTTCAATTGCTGTTTCAATGCGATTCGCTCCACTAATGCGTTCTACGTTATCGCTTGCTGATGATTTGTCTGGAAAACTTATTCCTGTAAAAATTAAAATAACGGCCATCATAAAAATAAAAAACTTACTCCGCACGATGTGTATCCCCCATATTCTTTTTCCTATGTATGTCGTGACGCTATAACAACGAACAACAATAGCCTCCCTTCAAAATTAGTATCAAATGGAAAGTATTTCTTAACTCTTTCTAATATCGGTCACGAATATGAGAGATTAAAGGGTCCTTTTGTACTAAAAACAGATAAAAATCGACTCCATTTGTTTCTTTCCTTCTACAATTTTCGAGTTCTGTCAATTTAGTTCCACTGGGAAGTAGCCTCTGGTGAGGTTGACACCGCTTACCCTTTTCTTTACACTAATGACAACGTAAAGACGAAGGGAATGGTTAAGGAGCGATGAAAAACTAATCTTATTTATTCAGACCAACTTTCAATCATTGAAATTGAGATTCTGGAGAAATAGGATTAGTCTGCCCTTCTTAACCCCTATGCGAATAAGAACATGCTTCTTTAGGTTGTGTTCTTTTTACGTACACGGGAATGTGGAACGACAAGCCTCTCCAGAGAATGGGGAGGTTTTTTTCTCCCCAAAAAGCATTTGAACGAAGAATGGGGGAGATCCAATGAACGTGATGTCAATCAGAGGATTAAACAAAAGCTTTGAGGAAAATCGTTTATTTAACCAAGTTAATTTCGATATCCATCATGGTGAGCGTATTGGTATTGTCGGACCTAATGGTGCTGGTAAAACAACGTTAGCAAGGATTTTGGTCAATGAGGTAGAGCCAGATCAAGGTGCAATTTCGGTTAAAGGAGAAATTGGTTATCTTAAGCAGTCGATCGATCAGGAGGAGATGATCGGGGCTCTTCGATTGAATGCCAATTCTATCGACTTCAAAAGAGAAAAAGAGTTAGGCGTAGGCTCACTTCATGTAGATGCTGAGAATTTAAGCGGTGGTGAAAAGTTAAAACTAGCTCTCGCAAAGATATGGTCAATGAATCCAGATTTACTAGTTCTTGATGAACCAACAAATCACTTAGATGAGAAAGGTGTAAATTGGTTGATTCAAGAGCTTGACTCTTTTCAAGGAGCGGTTCTTGTCATCTCTCATGATCGGTATTTTCTCGATCAAACGATTACTCGAATTCTCGAAGTTGAAGCTGGAAAAATAAGTGATTATCAAGGGAACTACTCGGCCTATCGCATCGAAAAGCAAAAAAGGTATGAAGATCAGCTGCATCATTATGCCGTCCAACAAAAAGAAATAAAGCGGATAGAAGACCAGCTTGCTGGATTAACGAACTGGTCAGAAAAAGCACACCGTGATTCAACAAAGCAAGATGGCGCGAAAGAATATTATCGAATGAAAGCAAAGAAGATGGATCGTCAAGTGAAGTCAAAGCAAAAGCGACTTGAAAAGGAGCTACAGAAAAATCAAGTCGAGCAACCTGAAAAGGGAAGAGAAGTGCAGTTTCAGTTTCAGACAAACAATTCACGTGGCAAGCGTGTTATGGAAGCCATTCATGCAGGAAAATGTTTTGAGGAACGATGGTTATTTAAAAACAGTTCTTTCTACATGAGGTATGGAGAAAGAATTGGCATCATTGGTGAAAATGGATGTGGTAAAACGACTTTATTACGAATTTTGCTAGGATTGGAGCAACTGAGCGAGGGAGAAGTGTGGAGTAGTCCATCGCTCAAAATTGGCTATCTTTCACAAGATGTTCATGACCTTCCTGAAGAAAAGACCGCAATTGAGGCTTTAGATGTTACAACGAAAGAAGAGATTCTTTCAAGCGAAATCACGACTTGCTTCGATGGGGATGGAGCGAGAGCGAATCAATGCCACCATCGCTCATCTCAGTCTTGGAGAACGAACAAAACTTAAGCTGACGCGTTTGTTGATGAATCAATATGATGTATTAATCCTCGATGAGCCGACAAATCATCTGGATTTACCTTCACGAGAACAGCTAGAGGATGCCCTTCAAGAGTTTACAGGTAGTTTGCTAATCGTGTCACACGATGTTTATTTCATGGAAAAGATGTGTGATAAGCTCCTCGTTTTTGAAGGTCAGAATGTGAAAAGAGTTGAGCATTCTCTATCACAGTATCGTGCCCGTCCAAAAGAAAAAAGCTTCTCTGCTTCTTCAAAAAAGAGTGAAGAACAAAAGATGCTTTTAGAAAATGAAATTTCTGCCCTTATTAGTAAGATTAGTTTATTACTGCCTGGTGATGAGAAAATAGCCGAGCTCGACGATAAACTTGCGATATTACTTGAGAAGAAGAGGTCACTTTAGACGTCTTCTACTGCAAAGTAGCGTTCTACTGAATACAAATCGGCTTTTGGGTGATTACGAAGAAGGACGTAGCCTTCACGCTGTGCTTCTTCGAAATTATCATACTCGTCTTCCGAATGAAAAATCGCTCGACGTCTTTCGTTATAGAGGGTAATGGAGTAGTATTCTTTAATTTCCATTCATCTCTCTCCTTTTTCCTATGTTTTTACTAGTTTTATGCAAATCTCTTATTGTTTATACTAGAATTATAGAAAAAATGAGATTTCTTCACTTTGGTTACACTAAGGAGAGAGGGGAGTGGATGATCATTCAAATCGGAACAATAAGTGAAATTATGCGTCATCCTGTAAAATCAATGACAGGTGAAGTTGTGTCGGAGACAATGGTCATGAATTACGGGCTATATGGTGATCGAAGTCATGTTATTTTAGATGAGAAAGAATCGTTTTTCACCATTACACAGTTCTCATCACTTGTGCGCTACCAAGCATCATTTCGTGCACCGGAATCACTAGACGCGTACCCAGAGCCAGCTATCGTGACACCAGAAGGCGAAACATTTAAATGGTCAGACGCGACCTGGTTAAAAGAACTGGAAGAAAAAGCTTCCAAACAGTTAACAACAAAAGTTTACCATCCTGAGCATGTTCCGATTGGACCGATCGAGGAAGAACACCTTTTGGTCGTAACGGATGCTTCACTTCAAGCATTATCAGGATCATGGGGCAAACAAATCGACGAACGGCGGTTTCGGCCGAATCTAAAACTCAATTTATTGGAGAAAATTCCATTTATCGAACAAACCTGGGAAGGAAAATACTTGAGAATAGGTGAAGAAGTACTCATTCAATTCGTAAAGCCCTGTGAACGGTGTATGATTATCACAGTTGACCCCGAATCAGGAGAAAAACAGCCTGGATTATTGAAGAAGGTTGCGAAAGAACACAAGAATGTTTTTGGAATGTATGCTCGAGTGATTCGAACAGGACATATAAGTACGAGTGATCAAGTTTGGCTCTTAGATAAAATGGAAGCGATATAAGGATAAAATTCCCATTACCTATTTGGTGTTTTTTACGTTAGAAATAACGTTGATCAGGGTACTAGCAATAATGAAGCCCCGTCTTTGGATGGGATGCTTCAATTTCCACACAGGAGGGGTCCCATCCACGGGGTGGGGGCCCATTTTTTTGCCTTTTTACTGATCAAATATGCTCATTATGACTTCACGTGAATGATAGGCTGTCAGAAAATTCTGTGGTAAACTATGGAATGGTACATAAAGCATCTTAAGGGGGAAGAAGATGAGTACGTTTTACGTTGAAAAATATGATTTTAAAAATCCACCTCAATTAGAAGAGGCGTTCAAATCTCTTTTGGATCAGCCCATTCATTCGGCTGATGAACTAGAAAAATGGGTGATGCGCTTATCTGAATTAATGGATGGTGTAACGGAAGGTCTAGCTGGGCATTATATTGATTTCCAATGCCATAGTAACAGTGAAGAAGCGAAGAAAGCCATTGAGCACGATCAAGAATACATTGAACCAATGGTCAAGCGCTATGAAGGGGAATTTGATAAAAAATTTCAGAGCTCACCTTATCGATTGGAGCTTAACCAGGAATATTACAAGCAATTTCTGCTTCGAAAAGAAAATGCGATGGCGCTTTTCAATGAAGAAAATATTGATTTAGAAGTGGAAGAAGATCGAATCGTTAATCGATATTTTGAGCATACAGGCTCTCTTTCATTTAATTGGAACGGAGAAGAGAAAACGCTGAGCGAAATGTTTCTTTTGATGCAGGACGGAAATCGTTCGATTCGTAAAAGCGCGATGGAAGAAATCTTTCAAACGTTATTAACGAAGAAAGAAGAGTTACAAGAGATTATGGGTGAGTTGATTCAGCTGCGCCAGAAAAAAGCTGAAAACGTGAATCTACCTAACTACCGCGATTATATGTTTAAGAAATATGAGCGTTTCGATTATACGCCGGAAGATTGTAAAGCACTTGCAGAAGCGGTACGAAAGCATGTTGTCCCTTTAAAGGAAAAGTTACAGAAAAAACATCAGCAGGAGCTTGGAGTTGAAACGTATAAGCCATGGGATACGCGAGCTGTTCCAGAAGATAAGCAGCCGCTTCGTCCTTTTAATAAAATCGGAGAGCTCATTAAAGGAACCTCTGATATTTTTGATCAGCTGTCTCCACGATTTTCTTATCTATTAAATGAGATGAATGAGAAAGGGGCACTGGATCTCGAAAGCCGTAAAGGAAAGGCACAGGGCGGTTTTTGTGAGTATTTGCCGGTTTCAGAGCTTTCCTTTATTTTCATGAATAGCACAAAGTCACAAGATGATTTTATTACCCTTCTTCACGAGATGGGTCACTGCATTCATAATGATTTTAAACGTAATCAGATGCTGTCCGCGTATCAAGATACGCCGATGGAGTCAGCTGAACTTGCGAGTATGACAATGGAACTTCTTACGATGGACTATTGGAATCTCATGTATACGGATGAAAAAGAACTACTCCGAGCTAAGAGAGACCAGCTTGAAGGATTAATTCTCTTTCTACCAAATGGAATTGTGGTGGAATCAGTTCCAACACTGGATGTATGAAAACCCAAATCATACGAGTCAGGAACGAAATGAGAAGTATATGGAACTTTCAAGCACGTATGATTCTTCATTCGTAGATTGGACGGGGCAAGAAGAATGGATTCAACATAATTGGCAGCTCATTCTTCATATTTTTGAAGTGCCGTTCTATTATATTGAATACGTGATTGCGCAACTTGGCGCTATTCAGATGTATCGCCAGTATCGTGAAAACCCTGAACAGGCACTTGAAAATTACAACCGTGCCTTATCACTAGGAAGCTCCGTTTCGTTAGCTGAAGTTTATTCAGCAGCTGGCATCCACTTTGATTTCTCTGAAACGATGATCAAAGGATTAATGGATTTCATATCAATTGAGCTCGAATCACTGCCTGAATAAAGATAAAGCCCCATTCCTAATGATTTAGGAGAGGGGCTTTTTGATATTCTACTGTTCAATGAGGAGATCTTATTCATTGTCATCAATTGTCCATACTTTACAGCTTGGACATTGAATGATCTCAAATCGGTCTTTTTTTAGCTCATCCATCCACTCTTCCCATGAGTCATGCTCAGGTGACATTTCAAGTGTTTTAACTGTCTGTAATTCATCTCCGTCACTGTTGGTGCACGTACACTCTACAATCGCAAGATTAGAATCTTGATAATCCTGTTCTTTTGTCTGTTCAACGGACCAGTTAATTAGTCGCTGATCCATAGGGCGGCGTTCTTTGTAATGTGTTCGAGTTAACATGGAATCACTCCTTATTGTGAGTTCTTAAGAGTTCTTGTTCTTTACCTCATTAGCGAAATAGCCTATGATGGAAGTAACATTTTTCACTATTCTGCATGTTCAAAATTGACATGGAGCATCCTTTTCCTGGTCCGAACCATTTGATACTCATTTAAGGAGGGATACACTTGTCAGAAAAAGAGCTTTACAATGCAGTTGTTCTCTTAGAGAAGCTGTATTTTAGTAACACTTTTCAAAAGGTGCTTGAGCAACACAACATTGTTCAAGTAGAGCGTACTAGACTGACAGATTATACGTACAAGAGCACGTTTCGAAAAGGAGAATTGACCCTTACAGCATACTATTTTGCGAATCATGAAGTCATGTTTGTTCAGGCAAGTGCACTCTATTCCTTATTTGTTATTGCGCTGGATTCTGTCATTGAAGGAATAACTGGAATGGAGATTTATCTAGAAAAAATTAAGAATGATCACAGCCTTATTCAAATGGAAAACCGTATTGTGAATGAGAAAGGGAAATGTGAGAAATTCCCCTATATGCAACTCTATGGCCAGGAGTTATGGCATTCCCCCGCGTTTTTGTTAGCGAATCGTGAAGGATTGCTACAGCTCCGTGAAGCGATTGATGTTGCGCTACAAAATGGAGAGTACCGACACGTGACAAGTTCTTCAGATGGTGATGGATACGATCTGTTGATTAAACGAATCGAAGAAGATGTTGAGTGGTCGCGTGTGGAAACACCGTATACGGCGCTCTCCGGTAAGGAAGAAAATACGATCAAGCCTTCTGAATTATTTAGTCAGTATCGAACCATTCTAGAAGAAGAATAACCGATCTTCACGCAGAACATTCTTGCCCCGGGTGCTTCTGCGCTTTTTTTATTTAGTCCACCTCTCTTCATACTTCACTGCCTTATCTCCAGCCTTCTTCTAATGATGTTACCCGCTTTTTCAAAAAAAATTCATAAAAGGATGATAGGTTCTCATCCGAGAATGGTATATACTGTCACCATGGAAAAATGTTATAGCCGTTGAGGAGGAAAAAATGACGACAATTCATGCGACGTTACTATCCATGGTAATCTTACATAATGAAGAAACGGATGAAATTCTCTTATTAAATCGTCCGCCAGAAGCGGGTTTCCCCGGCTACATAGGGCCAGGTGGCAAAATTGAGCTGTCAGAAAGTTTTGCTGAAGGTGCGGCGAGAGAGCTCCTAGAAGAAACGGGTTTCATTGTTCAACCAACCGATCTCATTTTTAAAGGGATTGACGAATTTATCATACAAGATGAAAAGTATCGTTATATTGTATTTAACTATTTAGCACGATCGTTCACGGGTGCCGCTCATGCGAATCCTCCTGAAGGCGAGTTACATTGGGTGAAAAGAAGCGCTGCTCTCAAACTACCCATGCAAGAGTGGTTTCAGGAAAGACTTCCGAAGTTTTTTGAAGAGGGGACTTTTGAAGTTTCGGTTGAATATGAGAGACAGAGTGAAACACCAATAAAAGAAACACGCAGAACGCTCGGATAAGGAGGAATAGCATTGATTAAAAGGAAAGATCAAGCACGAGAGGACATTCAACAAAAAGTAATTAAATACAATGGAGAACAACTTTCTGAGAGGATAAAAACGCCTCTTGAAAAGGTTGCCTATGTCATTGAAGAGGAGGAAATGATTGGAGGAATTTCAGGTACACTCTTCTGGCAACACCTTCATATTGATTTCCTTTGGGTAGATGAGAAAATGAGAGGGCATGGATATGGTAGGAAACTACTTCAACAAATTGAAAGCCTAGCAGAAGAAAAGGGGTGTAGATTGATTTTACTTGATTCTTTTAGTTTTCAAGCACCAGGCTTTTATTTAAAAGAAGGATACGAAATTTGCGGGAAAGTGGAAAATCATCCAGAAGGCCACACCCAATATTTTTTACAAAAACGCTTGCGGTAGGGAACGTTTAGCGCTGCCTTTTCATGAGGAGCAGGCAACAATAGCTGACGAGAAAGAACCCTGCACCAAGGCTGATTGGTAGCGTATAGGTTCTAGCAACGGAATGAATATGTACCCAATTTTCACCAAGCTGCAAGCCCATATAAATAAAGAGAGCCGACCATGGAATCATGGCTAAGAATGTGTAAAGCGTGAATCGCAGCAGCGACATCTTCGCAATTCCCGCTGGAATCGAGATGGCGTGGCGAACGACGGGAATAAATCGTGCTGTAAAGATGACGCCGACGCCATTCCGTTCAAACCAGGTTTCGGCAAGTGCAAAGTGTTTGGGAGAAATGAAGAGGAATTTACCATATCGTTCTAAGAAAGACCGGCCACCATAACGTCCAAGCCAGTATAAAAAAAGCTGTGCGATTGTACCACCAATCGTTCCGGCTATAATGGCACCGATAAACTGAATGGTTCCTTCCGATACCATATACCCACCATATGCAAGCACAAGCTCGCTTGGAATAATTTCAATCATGAGAGCCAGCGCTATTCCAAGGTAGCCGAGTTGAAGAAGCCAGTCTAAGCATTGATAAATAAATGCTGCCATAGCTCAAAACTCCTTTCATGGACAAACGATTCACTTGCTTGTTAGTTTATTTTCAGTTAGGGTAAGTTAGACCTTACCGCCGTATAAAAAAGGTTTGTTTCGAATAAATATAGAACCCGGAATGTAAGCACTCCGGGTAAAGTTCGTTCTTATGAAAGAATGACAATTGATTAGAGAGGTGAAAGGTAAGGATGTTAACATCCATGAAGAAATTTCTAGCGACATTGGATCAGCCAATGCAAGCAAAAACGGGGAAGGAAAAAGCGTTAACCGTTCTTTCCATTATTGGATTTATCTTATTATTATATCTTGTAGCTTTCTCTCCGTTTATGTTCAGACTATTTATCACATGTCTTAGCGTTGGTGTATCGTTATATTTAATAAAAAAAGTTCATGATTTTGATCGCGTCCTAAAAGGTGAAAAAACAGAACAGCCTGTTCCTTCGTCTAACGAGCCTAATCAGCTTGCATTTTCTCTTGAACAACCGAATGTAGAAGCTGAATCAAGGGAGGAAGCAGAAAAGGAACGTGAGCTTGAACAGATCAATAGTGATAAAACGATGCTATTTGAAGAACTGTTATCAAAAGCAGATCTCGATGAAATAGAGAAAGAATCGTACCGAAATCGCATGCAGCAAAAGGAATCGGAAAGTAACCGCATTGTACAAGAGGTGCTGCTTTTCAAAGATAAAATTCAAAAAGCTGTCATTGATAAAAAGGGGCTTTTCATTAAGGAAACGCCAGATATGAAAATGGTCGCTGAATTAATCGGTGTCGATTCAGTGGAATCAAGTTCGTTAGTTGAATTAAATGAAGAGCTTCGTCTCATTTATAATGAGATTCCAGAAGCGAAGCGCACGATTCTAATCGAATATGAAATGGTGAACGAAGACTTTGAGTTGACACGATTAGGGTATAAAGAGCTCATGAAAGAAGTAAGAAAGCTCGAAAAGAAAACGAGACAAGTAGTGGAACAGTAAGCAAAAACGTGTATGAGCGCTCATACACGTTTTTCTTATGGTAAGCTAAAAAGATGAGTGGATTTTACAGGAAATGAGGAAACAAATATGAAGATTAGACAAGTTAGTCCTGATGATGCGAAAGCCTTTGTGAACTTGATGAAAGAGGTCGAAAAAGACGCGTCGTTTATGCTTTTTGAAAGTGGCGAAAGAAAGACAACCGTGGAAGAACAGCGGAAGCGTATTGAAGAAATGGAACGAGACCGCCATTCAAGAATCTTTGTAGCGGAGCGTTCTCGTGAATTAATTGGTTACTTAATTGCGATTGGTGGACAAGCGAAGCGAAACAATCATTCGGTATACCTGGTGATTGGAATCCGAAAAGAGGATCAGGGACAGGGCGTTGGCTCCGCTTTATTTACCGAGCTAGAAAAGTGGGCGAATGATCATCGAATTCATCGTCTTGAACTCAATGTGGTAACGCGAAATGAAGCCGGCTTAGCGCTTTATCGAAAAGCGGGATTTGAGGTAGAAGGGTTAAAGCGTCATTCATTAGTCATAGATGATGAGTTTGTTGATGAATATTACATGTCAAAGCTATTAGCTCATAATTAAATCGTTCTTCATCCATACTACAACTGGAAGGAGGCGATGATATGTTTGATCATACAAAGCATATTCCGCTTGAAGGGGTTCCGGGTGAATTTACAATGAGTGAAGAATCCCAAGAGAAGGAAGAAATGGCAGAGATGAGTTTTCCCTTTGATTACAGTTTGATGATTCCGCTCGATCATATGATAAGAAAAGACTAAAAAAAGCGCATCGGCGCTTTTTTTGGTTGGTTAAAATTGTTCTGCAGCCTGACGAGCTTCCTCCATCGCTTTTTTCTTAATTTCTTCCGCTTTCTCAGGCATTTGTGCCATTCCTTCTGCAATCACAGATTCAACAGACGGGATGCCTAGAAATCCAAGGACGGCATGTAAATAGCGATCTCCAAATTCCATTTCTTTTGCTGGACCTTCTGAGTAGATGCCGCCTCGCGCTTGGATGTGTAAAGCTTTCTTGTCCGTTAATAAGCCGACTGGGCCTTCATTTGTATACTTGAACGTCTTTCCAGCGATGGCTACGGTATCAATATAAGCTTTTAATTTAGGCGGAAAACTGAAATTCCAGAATGGTGTTACAAAGACATATTTATCTGCTGCGATAAATTGATCCGTCAGGTCGTTAATTTTACTCACTTTTAACTGTTCGTCGCCCGATAGCTGATCGAAACCATTTCCTTGCTGGAGTTTGCCCCAGCCGTTAAATACGTCTGTATCAATGTATGGGAGATCAATGTTATAGAGATCTAGCTTGAGAACCTCATCATTCGGATGCTTTTCCTGGTAGGCTTCAAGGAATATTTCCCCTATACTTAAACTAAATGATTCTTTTACTGGTTTGGGGTTTACAGTAATATAAAGTACTTTGGCCACAGCGCTCATCTCCTTTGTTTTCGCCACTTAGTATGGCTTTCGAAGGAAAAAGTATACAATACGAAGAATGTCATTAATTTTGGAGGTGGAATGATGGTAAACCGGTGCGCATGGGTGAGTGAAGAAGAGATTTACAAAGCGTATCATGATCAGGAATGGGGTGTACCTGTTCGTGATGATCAAAAACTTTTTGAAATGTTAATTCTTGAAGGGGCTCAGGCAGGATTAAGTTGGATCACGATTTTGAAAAGAAGAGAGAACTATCGCGAAGCATTTGATCATTTTAATGTTCAAAAAGTAGCGGCTTATGGTGAGGATAAAATCCAAGAACTGCTCATGAATGAAGGAATCATTCGCAACAAACTGAAAGTGCGTGGAACGGTAAAGAATGCGAAAGCGTTTCTCAGGATTCAAGAGGAGTTTGGAAGCTTTTCAACATACATATGGGCGTTTACAGAAAACACGCCAATCCTTAATGATTGGAAAAGGATCGAAGAGGTACCTGCAGAAACTGAACTTAGTAAGAAAATCAGTAAAGACTTAAAAAAACGTGGTTTTACGTTTGTAGGTCCTGTTATTCTGTATAGTTTCATGCAAGCGGTTGGGATTGTGAATGATCATACGACTGACTGCTTCAGGCATCCCAATGCGATGGAAAAGGCTGAAGACGATGTTGATTAAAAAAGTGGTCTGTCATGTGAAGGAAGAAATGAGAGAAACGTTTTCGTCTGGACAAGAGCGCTGGAGCGGATTGTACGATTGTAAAGGATTTGTAGCTCAATATGGTGGCTGGTCAGATGAAAATATTGCGATGATTATTGGCTTTTGGAAAAATCGCCAATCGTATGCCCGGTTTATGAATGAACACCATGACACGATCTATCTGAAAACAAATCAACGAGAGTGTATCAAGTCGATTGAGGTCCAGGTTGAGGAGATGAATGTAACAGAAATCAATACCTTTGCGGCAAAGTGGCTAAATGAGCAAAATAGTGAAATCAATCGGAAGTGGACGATTGCGCATAAAAACCTGCAGGAGGGCTTGTAGAATGGAACAAAAGTGGTTGTTCATAGGCGATAGCATTACAGATTCAGGTAGAAATCAAGACGCCGAAGGACTTGGTAACGGGTATGTGAGAATGATTCGGGATGAAATTTTTAAAAAGAATGCTGTTGAAATCATCAATAAAGGCGTGAGTGGTGATCGGATTATAGACCTTGAAAAGAGGTGGAACCGAGATGTTTTGTCGGTTCAGCCTAATGTTGTATCCATTTCAATTGGTATTAACGATGTATGGAGACAGCTTGATCACCCTGAAATGGATCAGGTCATACCATCTGATTTCAAAAAAATATATGAAGAACTGGTCGAGAAGGTTAGATCGCTAGGGGCATCATGTATCTTAATGGAGCCCACAATTATTGAAGAAAGAATCGATTCAATCGGAAATCAAACGCTTTTACCTTATGTAGAAATTGTTCGTCAGCTAGCTATGAAATATGATGCGATATTGGTGCCAACTCATACTGCTTTTATAGAAAAACTCCAAAAAGGGCAAGGAATGTTAACAACGGATGGTGTGCATATGACGGAGGCGGGCAATCAGCTAATGGCGAAAACGTGGCTAGAATCTTGTTTAAAGAAGCTGTTTTAACAGCTCTACCCTTTAATGCTTTAGGGAATTATAAAAGGCCCCGTTCGATGAACGGAGCCTTTTACGAAGATGATCTTAATATCAATCGAAAACGGGAGCAAGCGATGGATTTTTATGTAACGCAAAAAGCATGTCAATTTGCGATTCAGTGATTCGCCCAGTTGATAAAGGGGGAAGTTCATGTTGAGCAAAAAAACCACAATCACTTGTTTCAATGCTTTCAGCTGCGCTTCCACCGATCAGGTCACACGCAATCATCACCTTATAAATATGATAAGGCGATGGGGGATGAGGATGTTGCTTATGATCAAGGACAGCTAGAAGCCTTCTAGCTTCTACTTCATAGCCTGACTCTTCCTGAACTTCTTTCACCGCTACTTCGCCAGGTGTGAAGCCGACGTCACCCCACCCACCTGGAAGAGACCACTTACCATCTGCTTTCTCCTTTACAAACAGCAATTTCCCTTCATGAAAAACGACCGCTCGCACGTCTACTTTAGGCGTTTGATAGCCCGTCTCATTTGTGAAAAGCTGCTGAATGGTTTTCATATCGTATTCTGTATATGTTTCCATCATTTCAGCACTTAGCTGCCGAAGCTCAAGGTAGCGTTCATAATCATAGTGATTCCTGCGTATAAGTTAACCCAGCTTGAGCGATGGATTGAATTTGCTTCGCCCAGGTAAGCCATTTTTCTTCCATAAACCATACATCCTTTCAATCTTAGCCTCTGTTCATTCTATCAAATGAACGAGTTGTCAGAAAGATTATTCAAAACGAGGCTCAGGATAGCGGCCGAACCAATCATAGCGGTTTTTGGAAAACCAGATGTAGAAAGGTGAACCAAGCTTATCGATAAAAGGTAAATAGAGTAGTAGAGAAAGCGGTACTGTAACAGGTAGTGCCATTAACAGGCGTCTTACGCTATAAAATCCGGCGTGTAGGTTTCCAGATGATGTTAACATATGAATCTCATCATACATCCGTTTATGACGGAATTGCATATACGGATAGTCTTCTGGGTGTTTTTCAATTTCCTGAACCGGTATCCATTCAATCTTATTAAACCAGTCTAATTTACGCAGTGATTTTTTTACATAAAAACAAAATGGGCATTCAGCATCATAAAAAACGAGGTGTTTCATCGCGATAGCCTCCAATATATATAAATTCATTCTCCTATTCTTTTCACTTATTATCGCTATTTTAAACAAGATGGAAACAGTTGACAGAAAATTGTAATATTATTATAGTCTAATTAGATAAAAGAAATCGCTTACAGGAGTGAAGTTGGATGAAACGATTGGAAGGTAGAGTCGCCTACATAACAGGTGGAAGTAGAGGGATTGGGGCAAGTATCGCAGAAACATTCGCAAGTGAAGGGGCAAAAGTTTACCTTGCAGATGTAAATGAAGAAGCGCTATCCAGAACCAATAAGGATTTAGAAGAGAAAGGCTACTCGGTTATGACCGGCATTGTCGATGTTACAAATCGAGAGCAGGTAGAATCAAGTATGAATGAAGCAGCTGAGGCATTTGGAGCCATTGATATTCTCGTAAATAACGCGGGGGTTATCCGAGATAATCTTTTATTTAAAATGACGGATGAGGATTGGATGACGGTCATGCAAGTACACCTCACCGGGAGTTTTTATGCTGCACGAGCAGCACAAAAGTATATGGTGGAACAAGGGTATGGTCGTATTATTAGTCTTTCGTCTACATCCGCGTTAGGGAATCGAGGCCAAACAAATTATGCAGCTGCAAAGGCAGGCATTCAAGGACTAACCAAAACGCTTTCCCTTGAGCTTGGTAAGTATGGGATTACCGCCAATGCAATTGCCCCGGGGTTTATTGAGAGTGATATGACAAAAGCCACGGCTGAACGTCTTGGGGTTGAGTTTGAGCAGTTTATTGAATACAACAAAAACCAGATTCCAGTCGCGAGAACGGGTAAGCCAGAAGACATTGCGAATGCGGCGCTCTTTTTTGCAGATGAGAACTCGTCCTTTGTTAGCGGACAGGTGCTATACGTAGCCGGTGGTCCAAGAACTTAAACAAAAGCAGTCCGCTGGGCTGCTTTATTCTTTTCTTCTACGTTTCACTGTTCTTATAGAGGGGTACTTTTCCATTATGGATAGGAAACGAAGGAGGAGTCATGATGTTTGATAAAAATGCTGGTGAAATATTATTAAATACACTTTCTGAATGGGGAGTAGACCATGTATATGGTTTGCCGGGAGATTCCATAAACCATTTTGTTGAGACTTTGCGAAATGCACAAGAATCGTATGAAGTTTATTCAAGTGCGACATGAAGAGGTAGGAGCCCTTGCAGCAGCCTCGTATGCGAAGATTACTGGGAAAATTGGCGTCTGTCTTTCAATAGCCGGACCAGGGGCCGTTCATTTGATGAATGGTCTTTATGATGCAAAGGCTGACGGTGCTCCAGTTCTTGTTATAGCGGGTCAAGTAGCAAGCGATCAGCTTGGAACAGATCAATTCCAGGAAATAAACCTTGAGCGCATGTTTGATGATGTGTCGGTGTTTAACCGAAGGGTGGAAACAGCCGCCTCGTTACCAGACCTCACGCATCAAGCGATTCGAACAGCCGTTGAGAAAAAAGGTGTGGCTATTCTTACGATTCCAGATGATCTTGCGGCAGAAAAAGTGAAACAAAAAGTAGAGAATTCGTCTCTCATACGTTCGAAAGCTGTCGTTCACCCACATGACTCCAATTTAAATGAAGCTGTTGCCCTGTTAAACGAGGCCAAGCGACCTGTCATATTAGCTGGGAAAGGTTCGAAGCATGCAAGGGAAGAATTGCTAGGTTTTGCTGAAAAAGCAGGCGCTCCTGTCATTTTAAGTTTGCCTGGTAAAGGCGCTATTCCAGATGTTCATCCTTATAACCTTGGACAGCTTGGCCAAATCGGTACGAAGCCTGCATATGAAGCGATGGAAGAAACGGATTTGCTTATTATGGTCGGTACCTCATTCCCATATCGTGATTATTTACCAGATAAAGCAAAAGCCGTTCAAATTGACATTGATCCAACTCAAATCGGAAAGCGATACCCTGTAACAGTGGGATTAATCGGGGATGCGAAATGGACGTTATCGTATTTAACACAGCATACAAACTACCAGGAAGATCGTGACTTCATTGAGAAATGTCAGGAGAATATGAAAAACTGGTGGTCTCATCTTGAAAAGATTGAAAGCGAGCAGTCCACACCAATTAAGCCACAACAAGTAATGCCTCAATTACAGAAAGTATTGGAGGATGATGCGGTACTTTCGGTAGATGTAGGGAACGTAACGGTATGGTCTTCAAGACACCTAAGGGTCACAAATCAGAAGTTCATCATTTCCTCATGGATGGCAACGATGGGGTGTGGACTTCCAGGCGCGATTGCCGGAAAGCTAGCTCATCCAGATCGTCAAGCAGTCGCGATATGCGGTGACGGCGGTTTTACAATGGTGATGCAAGACTTCTTAACGGCTGTAAAATACAAACTACCGATGATTGTTGTTGTTTTAAACAATGAGCGTCTAGGTATGATTAAATATGAGCAACAAGAAATTGGAAACATTGATTATGAAACGGAATTGAAAGACTTTAACTTTGCCGCATTTGCTGAAACGGCTGGTGGTGAAGGGTATCGTGTTGAGAAGTATGAAGAATTATTGCCAGCTTTTGAACGAGCTGCCAAATCAACAAAACCAGTCATCGTCGATGTGATGATTGAAGAGCAACCGCCACTTCCTGGTAAAATCACCTATGAACAAGCGGCAAGCTATTCAAAATACATGCTGAAAAAAGCGTTTGAAGATCAGGAGATTGATATGCCACCGCTCAAAAAGGCATTAAAGCGAATTTTTTAATAAGATTGAATGGGAAGCCCGCTTATAAGCGGGCTTTTCATCGTTAAGGCTATCGATACAGAGGAGGGTAACCCATGCATCTTGTTTTTTGTTATGGCACGCTTCGTTCTGGAGAAAGTAATCATAGTTTAATAAGTAGAGCAGTTTTAAAAGAAAGCAGCTGTTGGACGAAAGGAAAACTGTATGACACAGGGGATGGCTATCCTGCTTTGATACAACAAGACAGCGGGAAGGTTTACGGAGAAGTCTATGAAGTGGATGATCAACTACTAGAAAGAATTGATCGACTTGAAGGATATCAAGAAGGAAGAGATCATAATTTGTATGATCGTGTTTGGCAGAGAATTGAGAAGGAAAGTGGAGAGGATATGGCGTTAACGTATGTGATGAGAAGACCGGAGGAACGTTTTACAGAAATTATAAGTGGAGATTGGGCGGCGTATCGAAAAAAGAGAAGCTAGTTGCTAATTACACCAAACAGAAAGAGAAAAAGCATAGCTCCATGATGGATGGATCCTATGCTTTCTTGTTTACTCAATCAGTATCATGTATTCTTCTGGAATGTGAAGAGTGGTTTCATAATAGAATTGCTTGGAATAGTGATCAGAAATGTTTTTTTCGATCGTTTTATAAGTTAAATAAGGCTTTTGAATTGGCTCTTTTTGAATGGTGGCTTCAACTTTTTTGGTATCTGTGGTAGTGACGACGTTCACTCAGATCGTTGTTTCGTTCTTTACATAAATTGATTCGATCCCTTTGTCAGGATCTTTCAGAAGTTGAGAGAAGTCGTTTACTTGTTCACGATGTTCTTTTAAAGATTGAAGATAGGGTGCAAGCGTATTTCCTTTCCATGCTTTCTCATCCATTGAGTAGTCATAATTGTATAAAGTATAAGACAAGTATCCTATGATAGATAAAATAATGAGAAAAAAAGCGCCTCTAATTAAAAAATTTCGTGCTGATAAAGATTTATGATGACGAATGAAATGCGTAAGAAAAATGAGTCCCACGATAACCCATAATACCTCGGAAATGATGGTAAGTGGTGCATCTGAAAGCTGTTCCACCTTGTGATAGCTTTCAATAACGTGATTGATTGTTGGCATGTTTTCCTCCTTAACGATAAAGCAGGTGACCTTTTCTGTTGATTTAATGACCAAACTATTGTAACAGTAATCTGTCTGTTTTATCCATAAAATATGAAATTTATAGTAAAGTAGGAAAAGGATTGGCTGTAGATCCGAAAGTCTACTATTTAGGGAAAGTGGGTTTAAAAATGGAAGAAGTTGTGAAACAAATATACTCTCCAAGTAAGAAATATAGGGCTCAAATCATTAAAAGAAATGATGGGATATATTCAACCGCTATACATTATTGGATGAGAGAGTGTGGCGAAGAATTTTGGAGTCCCGTTTCAACGGGGTTTTCCTTAATTGGTAGCAAAGACAGTGCAGAAGTGGTTGCGATAGAGCAATTAAGGAACCATTCGTTAGAGAGAATTGAATAGTACTATACAGCGATAAGTAACAGAGCATTAGTTACACAAAAGCTTCAGAAGGAGGGTTCTTTTGCTTCAATACACAATTTGCTTTATTAAGAAAGGTCAGGATATGCTTCTTTTAAATAGGCGTAAAGCGCCAACCATGGGCTTGTGGAACGGTGTTGGAGGGAAGCTAGAAAAAAATGAAACACCTTATGAGTGTGTGATAAGGGAAACGTTTGAAGAAACGGGAATCGTTTTAGATCACGTTACTTATGCAGGAAATGCTTTGTTCCATAGTGAACACGGGAATTCTGGTATGTATATTTTTATTGTGGAATTCCCTCCAGACAGTGAATTGTTTACTCCACTAGATACGGTAGAAGGTATACTTGATTGGAAACCAATTGAGTGGATCCTTGATGAGGATAATCTTGGAGTAGTTGGGAATTTGAAGAAGTTTTTGCCTGAAGTGCTTAGAGGAAATTATTTTCAAGAGCACAAGTTTATTTATAACAATCACAACATGCAATCTTATAAGACTTCTCCGCTTGTAGAGGATGAAGTTCATTCGATGTCTGTCACAATTAAATAAAACAAAAAGAGCGCAGCTGAAGCTTAGCGCTCTTTTTCTGATATCGATTAATGTGAGGTTTGTAACTCTCTTTTCTCAACCTTTTTCGCTTCTCGATTATTACGTAAAAACATATAAAATGAAGCAGAGAAAATAATGATGTAGCCAAGAATACTCCACGCATCCGGGATTTGTCCGAATAGGACGATGCTAATTAAAGCCGAATAAACAACCGTTGAGTAGAAGAAGATCGAAATTTCTCGAGCTGGCGCAAACTTATAAGCCACTGTCAGGCCAAATTGCCCGAGCGTCGCAAACACGCCTGCTAATAAAAGATAAATGAGCTGTTTCGTTTCCATTGGTTCATAGAACATAATGACAAAAGGTAACAGAACAACGGTTGAAAAGAATGAGAAATAAAAGACGACGGTATAGAATTTCTCACGCTGTCCAAGCACTCTTAAGACAGTATAAGCGCCTGCCGCAAAAATCGCAGAAAGCAGTCCTGAAATATATGGAACCGTTTCGACTGAGAACTGAGGCTTAATAATCAAGAGCGTTCCGATAAATGCAATCACAATCGCAACGATCTGAAAACGTCTCGCCTTTTCTTTCAAGAAAAGAGCAGAGAAAATAATTAATAAAAATGGGCTCAGCTTGTTAAGCATGTCGGCATCAGATAAAACGAGATTGTCGATTGCATAGAAATAGAAGATAATTCCTAGCGTTCCAAGAGCGGAGCGCAACAGCAAGAATTTCTGATTCTCTTTTTTACCAAATAACCTTTCTTTGTAATACATCACAAATCCAAATGAAATGACGGCAGAGACGGCATTTCGAAACATGGTTTTTTGAATCGTTGGAACGTCACCAGATAGCTTTACAAAAGCAGCCATCATCGCAAAACCAAAAGAAGATATTAATAATAGGATAATTCCTTTATTTCGATCACTCATCAAATTCCTCCAGTTTATCAATCGGAAATCACTTCTATCACTTTACTGCAAAGCCATCCCTAATTTCAACTGCCAGGCTCTTGTTACAAAATGTCACAAAATTGATTTAACATGATCGGGTTATGGTGTGGCATAGTAGAAGAATAATGGTGCTAATTTAACCGTGTGCGGGTTACAAAATGTTCGGTTAGTAAATGGCGCGTTATGGGTATGTAGGTATTAGTCGGAAAGCAAAAAGGAGAAACGTAAACATGTTTGTGTGGCGAAACATTTATCGAGGATTATTAATGGGCGTTAGTGATTTAATTCCTGGTGTTAGCGGTGGAACAATTGCGATGGTGCTGGGGATTTATAGAAGACTGATTAGTGGGATAAACGGATTAATGAGCAAGCATTGGAAAAAAGAAATTGGCTTTTTTCTTCCTCTATTAATAGGCGTTGGACTTGCCTTACTGCTCGTTAGTCAACTGATGGAGATGTTGCTTGAGCATTTTCCACAGCCTACGTTCTTTTTCTTTATAGGGCTAATTGTTGGTGTTGTTCCATTTCTTCTCCGGAAAGTGGACTATAAGAAAACATTCGAACCTGTTCATTATGGTCTGTTGATCGTGGCAGGGCTTTTAATCGCTTCAACGCTGTTCCTAAAGGGAGACGGGGGAGCAGAAGTGATGAAATCGTTAGACCTGGTTGATTACATTGTTCTGTTCTTCTCAGGGTGGTTAGCTAGTACAGCCATGATTCTTCCTGGAGTCAGCGGCTCTTTTGTTCTTTTACTGTTGGGGTCGTATCAAACGGTTATTCACGGTCTTTCCTCTTTTCAAATTCCATTGCTGTTAACGGTAGGGGCAGGGATTATTATTGGACTGAGCTTAACAGGTAAAGTCATTGCTCATTTACTGTCAAAGTATACGGTTTCAACCTATGCCGTTATGATCGGCCTGGTCATTGGATCAGTGGTTGTGCTTTACCCTGGTTTTGAAGCTGATTTGGGTCTTGCTGTTGCAAGTGTCGTAACATTTTTGCTTGGGTTAGGAGCAGCTGTTGTCCTTGGAAAGATTGAGCATAAGGAAGAAAATGTCGAATAGAAAAAAACGCAGGAGGAGATCCTGCGTTTTTTTGTGTCTTATTGCTTCTCGGGTTTCGGTTTTGTACGAGGAAACACAAGGTGCTTCATCATAAAGAAGCTTGAAGCAGATGAGAGCAGCATGGCGAGTCCCTTAGAAATATTGCGTTCAATGTAGCGAGGAAATGAAGTCCATTCAAAAATGAGTAGCGCTCCATAAAAGACCAGATTACTAATACCAAGCGCAATCACTGCCTGTACGATAAATAAAAACACTTGTTTACGATCATGAATCGCTTTAGAAGGGAACGTCAACTTCGCATTCCAGAAATAGCTGTTAATGATCGCCAGCACATATGCAATTGTGTTGTACAATATAAGCTGGATTCGATCATCTGTTGGAAAGAACAGCATTAGGAGATTTAAAGCTCCAATATCGACTAGCGCATTCATGACACCGATCGCACTAAAGCTCATTACCTGTTTTGAACCCCTGCCAATTCGCCACTGTTTCATAGACTCAACCTTCTATCATTTCTATTGGATCGCTTGTTGCTGCTTCTCTTGCTTTTGTTCAATAGCAGCTTCATAAAAATCAAGCAGCTGCTGAGCTGGACCTCGCCATCCATAATCCCTTGAATGCTCATAAGCTTCTTTCGACATTTTCTCGAGAAGTCCAGGTTCTTGAAGGCGATTGATCACTTCAGTAAGATTACCGTTTCTTCCAGAACGATAAAGTAGACCGGTTGAACCGTCCTCTACCTGCTCATTTGTCGGACCTGATTCGGCAGCGATGACGGGAAGACCGCTTGCCATCGCTTCAAGAATTACAAGACCTAGCGTTTCTGTTGTGGATGGAAACATAAAGGCGTCTGCAGAAGCGTAAGCCTTTGCTAGCTCTTCTCCGTGTAAAAAGCCAGTGAACGTCACATTTTCTAAATGACTGAAGTTTTTTTCAAGTTCACTGCGATAGGGACCATCTCCAACAATCGCAAGATGAGCATCTGGTTTTTTCTCAAGCATTGGGACAAGCGAATCGATTTCTTTTTCAAATGCAAGTCTTCCAACAAAAAGGAGAAGCGTTTTATCTGGATGGTCATTTGATAAGCGGCATCGGATGTGATTGTCACGCAGTTCAGGATTGAATCGTTCCGTGTCAACACCGCGCTTCCATAGGTGCATATTATAGAAATTTTGTTCATTTAACTCTTCTAATATGGCTTGTGATGTACATAGATTAATATCCGCCTTGTTGTGCATTCTTCTGAAATGCCACCAGAGAAGAGGTTCCGACCAGGACATATTGTAGTAGTCGGCATATTTCGGCACGTGGGTGTGGTAAGAAGCGATGAGCGGGACGCCAAGCTTTCGACCATACTTAATCCCGGAATAGCCCATAAAAGCCGGATTGACAACATGAACAAGATCGGGATCAAAGTCTTCTAGAAACGTTTTGATCGTACGAGTCGGCATGCCGAACTTCCGATGCTTATAAAGAAAGAATGTACGAGGCTGAACTCCATCAAAGCGAATATTCCGATAGCTACGCACTCCTAAATCAGGTGCAATAACCTGTATTTCGTGTCCTTGGTCAATTAAATAATCGATCGATGCACGAAGTCTAGTTACGACACCATCTGTTGAAGGAAGGAATGTTTCGGTCACGATGGATATTTTCATAAGAACACCTCAATTAGTAGTTTGCATCCTCTTACTTCCAGGTGATATTCGGAAGAACGTTTTCTTTCAGGACGCGATCTTTGTATTTAAGTGCGGTATCAAGTGTTCTCGAAATGTGCTCATCCGTTAAGAGAGAGGGCTCAAGTCCTAGGTCAATTAAGCTTGTGTTGACGGCGTGGTAGTAGTGCTCCTCTTTCTCAACACGAGGATTTTCAAGGTGATCAATACTCACTTTGAGTCCTTTTGATTCAGCGACGCGCTGAACTTTCTCTGCAAGTTCAAGAACAGAAAATTCCTCTGTAAACTGGTTGAAGACGCGAAATTCGCCTTTATCAGCTGGATTTTCAGCTGCAATCTCGACACAGCGAATGGTATCTTTGATGTTTAAGAAGGCACGCGTTTGTTTTCCAGAACCATAGACTGTTAAATTATGACCAATGGCCGCCTGGATAATGAATCGATTGAGCGCTGTACCAAATACGCCGTCATAATCAAGACGGTTAATGAGGCCTTCGTCATGCTCATCTTCGTCCGTATGGAGTCCATAAACAATACCCTGATTCAAGTCTGTTGCACGAATGCCCCATATTTTGCAGGCAAACTGAATGTTATGGCTATCATGTACTTTTGATAAATGATAGAACGAACCCGGTTGTTTCGGGAATGGAAGAACATCTTCACGTCCCTTGTGTTCGATTTTTATGTATCCTTCTTCAATATCTATGTTAGGCTGTCCATATTCACCCATTGTTCCCAATTTAATCAGATGACAATCAGGTGTGACTTCCTTAATGGCATAGAGAACGTTTAAATTACCAACAACGTTGTTCGTTTGTGTAAAGACAGCATGTTCTCGATCAATCATTGAATAGGGGGCTGAGCGTTGTTCAGCAAAATGAACAAAAGCTTCTGGCTGCACTTGTTTAAAGATCTCTTTCAAGAAGTCATAGTGCATCAGATCACAATCGTATACGGCGATCTTCTTCCCTGTTTTTTCTTCCCATTTTTGTACGCGCTCTTCTAGCGGTAAAATCGGGGTAAGCGAATTTGAACGTAGTTCGTCATCCCATTTACGGCGAACCATGTTATCAATGATTGTTACTTCATGGCCCTGTTTTGATAAGTAAAGTGCCGTTGGCCACCCACAGAAACCATCTCCGCCTGCTACAATAATTTTCATAGATTCTACCTCCATCACAATGGTCGATTTAGTTGTGTCATCCTTGCTTTATCAAGTATTTACGATAGCATTCATCAAGATTGCATTCAACTTGGGACAGTTTTATTTACGAAAACTTTAAATGAATCTGTGAACTTATACCTACTGCATTCCCTAAACGAAGTAACGGTACACCTTTAAGTTTGCCTGAAACGCTTTATAAAAACAATTAATTAATTTAGAAAATTTCAAACAATGAATTTACATTATGATACAATTAACAATGATACTTTCAAGTACAGAATGCTCTCATCATAACGCCCATAGGTTTGCTAACTGACGCTTTTCTCCAAGTCATGTTGATTTTAAGACAGTAAAAATAGGAGTGATACTTTTTATGTAAAGAAACTACCCTTTCATTTATTTGCGATAACAAATTAAAAAGGGGTAGTTATGATGAGATTGCGTTCTTTTCGTTTTCTGTGGATGGGGCAAGGATTTGCCAACACGGGAGACGTTCTATATATCGTGGCCCTGATTGCTGTTCTTTACCAGGCGACGGGTTCAGCACTTTATTTGTCACTGTTACCATTTACGATTACAATCGCTCGTTTTTTGAGCGGTATGTGTGCGCCGCTTGTTTTAAATCGTTATTCATTAAAAGGATTGCTCGTTGGATCGCAGAGCATGAAAACGGTCCTGTTAGGATGGCTAGGCATATCTTTGGGGCTTTTCACTCCATCCGTATTGTTCATTTTACCTTTTGCTTTCCTAATCGCTTTTTTGGATGGGTGGGCTGCGCCTGCTCGGAATGCGATGCTTCCTCAACTCGTGCACGAAGAAGAGCTTGCCAAAGCAAATAGTTTCGTCGCCGTTGTCGATCAGTCCATACAATTTGGCGGATGGGCGATTGGCGGTATTTTTGTGGCAGCTACATCAGGAACTTTCGTAGTCTGGCTTACTTTTGGTACGTATGTCATTTCCACGCTTCTCATGGCATTGATTGTTGCAAAAGAGCAACGAGATCGGCAAACGAAAATTCCGCTAATGAGCGGATGGAAACGGATATGGGAGCATCCCGTTTTACGGATGTTTCATATTATGATCTTTATTGAAGCCATTGCAAATGTTGTCTGGATTGCTGCGATTCTTTACATTTTTGTTGAAGAGGTGCTGATGAAATCAGAAGCGTGGTGGGGGTATTTAAACGCGAGCTTTTTTATTGGTTTGATCACTGGAGGTATCGTAGTATCGAAATGTACCCAGTGGTTTGAGCGGCATATGAAAAAGGTGCTTCTCATCACATGCTTTGCAATTAGTATCTTCACGTTTCTATTCGGACTAACAAGCGTGCCTGTGATTGCACTGATGTTAACCGTCCTCTCGGGCCTTGTTGAACAAATAAAATCAATCATAATGGTGACGATCATTCAAAAGAAATGCCCGAAGGAATCGCTACCTGAAGTGTTTAGTGCGCAAAGTGCTCTGATCTCGATTACATTTGGCATTGGTTCTCTGCTATACGGTTTTCTTGCTGAAGCCATAAGCGTAACATTCGTATTTGCTTTATCAGGTGTTCTTTTGTTAGCATCAGCGCTCTATTTATTAAAAAGAATTCAATTGTTGAATGCATAATGAAAATAGCCCTTCATCTCGGATGGGGGCTGTTTTCATTTTGATTAATACAGCAATCGAGAATGAGTTTAAAGTAAAGCAACCTTTACGTAAAGGTTACTTTACTTTAAAATGGAAGAGAAAGCGTAAGGAGGAAGTTTCTGTGAAAAATAGTCTCCGTGAAAAAAGAACTGCAAATGGTTATTCTCAGGATCGATTGGCAGAAATACTCGGTGTTTCAAGACAAACGATTATTTCAATTGAAAAGGGGAAGTACAATCCATCCTTACCGCTTGCGCTCGAAATGGCAAAATTATTTGGAACGATTGTAGAAGAAATTTTTTATTTGGATTCAGAGGAGGAGTAGGTGTGGCTATTCATAAAGGGTATGTTGTTTTTGGCGTCTTTTTTGCTTTAAATGCTTTATTACTTCTGAGCGTTGGGATTGGTACAGGTCATGAACCGATTCCTGCTAGTTATATACTGTTGTCAATGTCCATCATGACCTTTTGCTTAAGTTATCTTCAGCCGCAATTTAAGGCGAAGGATGAGCGAAGTCGAATGATTCGAGAGAAAGGGATGTTTTACTCCTATTTTGCTTTACTCGGGTATATTATGGTGTTTCTGTTCATTTTACAATTTAACATTGTGACTATTAGTGCAGTAACAGTGCTGAGTATGTTAGCGGCTATGCTGATTAGTACCGTTTTTGTTTCAATGGTAATCGTGGCTAAGCAACATTAAATGACTTCACGATGATTAGAAAGGATGAGAAACGGGAAACCCTTTTTGTGAGATTAACAAAAAGGAGTTGGATTGACATGAGTAAATCATTACAAGCCTATTTCACCACTGAGAACGATGCAGAAAGTGCAAAAGCTGATTTGCAGACTTACTCTGTAAGTCAATTGTCAGTTGAACATATTCCTGAAGATCAAAAACTTAACATTGATGTCCCTATTCCAGGGCAAGGAACCGCTACACCTGCAGGAGCGAACAATGATTTGTTCTTCTCAAACGAAACGCCTACAGGCAAGCAAGAGGAGAATGCGGATCCTTCTGAAAAGGCCGATCATAAATTTCGTTATTTGTTAGCTTTTGAAACAGATGAATCTGATGATACGGATCTACGTGAAGTGGTTTCAAAACATAATGGTGCGATGGAGAAATAAGGTGAAGAGCTGCGCAAATGTGCGCAGCTTTTTCTTTTGAATTGCGTTAGGGGGTCAGGTACGTACCTGACCCCCGGTTCACTACCGCACTACTCTACAGCAGTATGAAACGAACTTTTGATGGACAGGCTGAAAGAGAAGCGGAAGAAGAGAAAGACAGAATGACCGATGTTCGCTATACTAGTGAAGGAAGCGCATCGGAAGTGGCAATCTACATAAAGATTTGGTTCAATGGGAATGACACAAAACGTTGCGAAATGAAGGTCAGATTCCTTTGATCCAGGGGAGAAAAAAAGGTATACTGATAACTAGATAATAATGATTATAAAAAGATAGTTTGTTTAGTTAATATTCGACGAGAGGGGAACAGATTCATGGCTAAGAAAAAAATGGGACTACTTGTAATGGCGTATGGAACGCCTTATAAAGAAGAGGATATTGAACGATATTACACACATATACGACGCGGCCGTAAGCCGTCTGATGAACAATTAAAAGATCTTCAAGATCGTTATAAGGCAATTGGCGGTATTTCACCGCTTGCAAAAATAACAGAAGATCAAGCGAAAGGATTAGAAGCTCATCTTAATGAGGTTCAAGATGACATTGAGTTTAAGCTGTATATTGGACTAAAACACATTGAACCTTTCGTGGAAGATGCCGTTCAAGAAATGCACAATGATGGCATTGAAGAAGCAGTGAGTATTGTTCTCGCTCCTCACTTCTCGACGTTCAGTATCAAATCATACAATGGACGAGCTAAACAAGAAGCAGAGAAAATTGGTGGGCCAGTCATTCATTCGATCGAAAGCTGGTACGATGAGCCGAAGTTTATCTCTTATTGGGCTAAGCGCATTAAAGCCATTTTTGAGGAAATGACTGAGAAAGAACGTGAAAAAGCAGTACTAATTGTGTCAGCACATAGCTTACCTGAGAAAATCATTGCAAACGGAGATCCTTATCCGGATCAATTAAAGGAAACAGCTGATCTTATCGTTGAGGAATCTGGCGTGAAAAATGTGGCAATTGGTTGGCAAAGTGAAGGGAACACGCCTGATCCGTGGATTGGTCCTGACGTACAGGATTTAACACGAGATCTTCACGAAAAGCATGGCTTTACTTCATTCGTTTATGCACCTGTAGGTTTTGTCGCTGATCATCTAGAGGTATTGTTTGATAATGACTATGAATGTAAAGTGGTAACGGACGAAATTGGAGCAAATTACTATCGACCAGAAATGCCGAATGCACAGGATGAATTTATTGATATTCTTTCAACTGTCGTATTGAAGGAATTGAATCAAAAGTAAAGCAGAAACGCAGTTTGGCATTGCCAGACTGCTTTCTTTTTGGAGTGAAAAGGTCAGGGGTGTAAGAAATGAATTGACATCCATAGAAAAAGAAGATAAAGTAATGAGAAATTCATGCATCGTAAATAACAATAGGCTAGGAAGAGGAAGCAGTAGCGCGTTATGATTAGTAGTGTCAGAGAACCAGTGGGTGGTGTGAACTGGTACAGTCTAACCGTGAATTACCCCTCGGAGCCTTCCTGATGAACAGAGTCATCTTACTAGTCAGGAACGGGAAAACCGTTATCGCAATTAAGCCGGAAGAATTTATTTCTTCAATCAGGGTGGTATCGCGTGTTCAGCCACGTCCCTATGTCATATAGGGGCGTGGCTTTTTATATTAAAAAATTTAATTATTAGGAGGTCGACAGGAATGACAAGCATCATGGATCACTTATCCGATCAGCAAAGAAAGGAAATGGAAAGGCAGTATGCGGTTTATACCCATGGAACGAGTCAAGTCATTCCTGGAGAAGAGCTTAAGCAGAAAATCGCGAGTTCGCTTATTCACAATAAACCGCTTAAGGTAAAATTGGGACTTGATCCTTCTGCCCCGGATGTTCATATTGGTCACACCGTGGTGTTAAATAAGTTAAGGCAGTTTCAAGAAAATGGTCATGTCATTCAATTGATTATTGGAGACTTTACAGGGAAAATTGGTGACCCGACAGGAAAGTCTACGGCAAGAGTGCAATTGACGGATGAAGAAGTGAAACGAAATGCCGTGACCTACCTTGAACAATTCGGTAAAGTTCTAGATCAAAGTAAAGTGGAGCTTCATTATAATGCCAAATGGCTTTCCGAACTAAAATTTGAAAATGTGATTGAACTTGCTGGGAAAATAACGGTCGCTCGTCTCCTTGAGCGAGATGATTTTGAAAATAGAATGAAGGCGAATAAACCCGTATCTCTTCATGAGTTCTTTTACCCGCTTATGCAGGGCTATGATTCTGTGCATTTAGAAAGTGATATCGAACTCGGTGGGAACGATCAATATTTTAATGTACTTATGGGCCGCCACCTTCAGGAACAGTTTGGAAAAGAAAAACAAGTTGTCCTAATGATGCCCTTGCTTGAAGGATTGGATGGAGTAGAAAAAATGTCTAAGTCAAAAGGGAACTACATCGGGATTACGGAAAAGCCATCAGAGATGTATGGAAAGACGATGTCGGTCCCAGATGAACTTGTGATAAAATACACTGAACTCATTACTGATTTATCGCTTGATGAGAAGCTAGCCATTCGACAACAAATCGAACAGGAGAAAATTCATCCAAGAACGGCTAAAATGAATCTCGCCAAAACGATTGTACGTATGTTTCATGGAGAAGCAGCTTCTCAAGAAGCAGAGGACCAATTTCAGAAAGTGTTTCAGCAAAAGCAGCTGCCAACCGATCTGGAAGAAGTGCTATGGGAAGGTGAGCGCACTGTCTCTATTCCGAATCTCATCGTTTCACTCGGGATGCTCCCTTCAACAAGTGAAGCAAGACGGATGGTGAAAAATGGGGGCATTAAGCTAAACGAGGTTAAAGTGACGGATGTTACCGAGGAAGTGAGAATAGAGGATGGACTCGTGATTCAAGTAGGAAAACGAAAGTTTAAGAAGATTAAGTTAGCATAGTAAAAGGCTCTCCCTTCAGTTAAAGGGGGAGCCTTTTCATTATTCGGAGATTGTTACTTTTTCTTCTGTATGTTCATGAAGTCCTTCGTCATTCTCAACGTGAATGGTAACCGTATAATCACCAGCATCTTTAAAAGATGTTGTTGCTTCGTATTCGCCATCCTTCATTTCTTTAGCGTCAACCCACTCAGCTTTTTCTTCGTTCACTTTCGAAATTTCATAGCGAACGTCAGCGCCTGTTAAAGCAGCATCATCTTTTTGGAGGTGTGCCATTAAGGAAACCTCTTCATTGACTTTCATTTCTTCAGGCTTCATGAGATGAATGGATACGTCACTTTCATGTTCATGCTCATGTTCATGACTTTCAGAAGCGGCTTCTTCTTCAGAACCAACCATGATTTCATTCTTCGGCATCGTATGTAGATCTCGAGCGGTTACATGGGATTGAACAAAATATTTTCCTGCCTCATCAAGTTGCTTTTCACCGGAATATACGCCATCGCCATCATGAGAAGCTTCAATCATTTCGCTCTCTTCTTTTGATCCTTCTTTCCATACTTCAAACATCACTTCATCAGCATCGTCTACTTTTTCTTCTCCCTGTGTAACGGTCGCTGTAAAGGTAACTTTTTCACCTTTTTCAACCTTTTCTGGCGTATCTAGTGTCACATCAAGCGTTTCCACTTGAGTTTCTTCTGCGGTTGAATTGTTTTCAGCTTCATTTCCATTATCCTGTCCGCAAGCAGCAAGGGCTACAGCGACACTTAGAATAGAAATCCAAGAACCTATTTTTTTCATGGTACTCTTCCTTTCATAACTAACTCATTATCTAAGTTTACAGTATGGCCATCGTTAGCCTCTTGTAAACGAGATCCACACTTTCATACTAAGAAAGTTAAGGGAGATTCACAAGTAGATTTAGAAGAGACATGTGACTAGGTCATGACAAATTTGCATTCATTTTCGGCGAAAGAATGGATGCTTTGAGATACGATTTAAATCGATGCCATTTCAGTTTCAAAGTTAACCATCATCCACTTTTCGATGTCCTGGAAACCAATTCGTTTATAAATAGTACCGGCTTCAGGATTATCATAAAAGAGACACAGTACTTTTCCTTCTTGAAGAACGTCGAGACATAACTTACTTGTACAAGATGTGGCATAACCTTTTCGTTTATAGTTTGGTAAGGTACAGACGCCAACAACCATCGCAGATTGGGAATTTTCTGCTGCTGTAGAAGCGGCTGAAACAGGCTGGCCATCCACCTCAATAAAGTAGGTTCTTGATACGCCTTTCTCTTGATTACGCTGTTTTTCTTCTACAGTTTCCGTGCCATCAAACTCATCAATGTTGTTATGAAGGATATGAATTTTATCTAGATCAACTAAATTTGCTTTTTTTACGTTGTCCATGTTTTTTAGGGAAAGCTGATCCAAGCTTTCACACTTCGCATAGAAAAGTTCGCGAATGGAACGAGCGGGGTGAGTGATATAGGGCTGAATTTGATTGGTTACTCGCTTTAGACCTGACATCATTAGGAAGTTTGTATCGTTAGAAATCACCTTTGCAAAACCTTCCGCATCAAATTCGGCAGGAGCAAAAGGGATATAATTTCTTTCGTACTTTAATAGAACAGCTCGTAATGTTCCATCATCAGAAAAGTCACCCCAGAGTTTTTGAAATGGTTGATCATATCCATACGCTTCAATGTCTCCTAATATGAACAAATTTTCAGCTGCATACGGGGTTAAAAGGGAAAGGCATTGGTGATGATCTTTTTCGGTTAATCGTCTAATCAATGGACTGACTCCTCCTCTTCGTTACTAACCTTCAATTTTACATAAGGAGTTGTAAAAGTAAATACATTCGGAAAATTTATCCTAATTTAACAAATGAAACATAATGCATTAACAGTTTATCTCTACTATAAGGTTGGGGGTCTACAATAACCATATTAGGGGGATGAGATGAAAAGGCATAGAGGTTTTAAGCTTGTTGGTATGATTGGGTGCATGTTAGTTTCGATGCTGCTTTCAACAATCAATGAAAACGCAGCACAAGCGGAGGAAGTTGGATTCTATCCGCTTCTTATCACTGAAATATCTCCGAATATAAAAGGGGCGGAAGATTATGAGTATATTGAGGTCTACAACAATACGAATCAACCTCTCTATTTAAATGACTATGAATTTCTTTATCGCTATACAGATGGAAGTGCTGAAGATCGAACACTCACTGTAGAACCAGCTGTCATCGATCCAGGTGAAACGAAGGTGCTATGGTATAACAAAAGTGGCAAAACCATTGTTGACTTTGAAGATCACTATGGAGTGACGAATCTTCAAGATCAAGTGA
Source organism: Bacillus sp. RAR_GA_16 (assembly GCF_020165985.1). Lineage (GTDB taxonomy): Bacteria > Bacillota > Bacilli > Bacillales > Guptibacillaceae > Guptibacillus. Next base: position 154,474 of record NZ_JAIUKZ010000015.1, on the reverse strand, counting down.
TTCGTCTAGGTGGAGAAGAATTTAGCGGATTTTCTAACGGGGGCAATCGAGGGGTTGTTCTCCTAGATCGACAAGGAAATGAAATGCTACGTGCTTCTTATGCAGGTGATGAGGCAGCAGAGGATTTGAGTGTCCATTATCAATATCCTACTGGTGATAAAGAGATGGCCGTTTATCAAGCAAAACAAGCGCCAACACCAGGTAGCGTTGAAGAGTCTCAGGTTCCACTTAGTCCACAACCGTTAGCGGATGTTGCGATTGCTCATGAGGCACTGACAACGCAAAGTGCAAATGAAGATATGACAATTAGGGCTGGAATAACAGCAGAAACCGAATTGCAACAAGTTTCGGTTGTTTATAAGGCATCTCAATTAGAAGAACCAGTTGAAGTTCAAATGAAGAAAGTAGAAGATCCTTCAGAACCTTATGGAGGGGTATACGAAGGAATCATCTCTAAAGAGGATTTTGCTTTTTCAAAGGAAATGACTTACTACATAAAAGTAGAAACAGCTCAATATACAAAGAACCATCCTGTTCATGCCGGTGAGCCGTTTACAGTAAAAATAGAAGAAGCGTTAAAAAATGAGCCGCCGGTTATCACGCATGAAGTGCCAGAACCAATTAAAAATCAAGATCTGACAATTTCCGCGGAAATAAAAGACGATACAGGAGTTCAATCCGCTGTTTTATCCTATCGTTTAGATGAAAAGATGGAGCCTGTCACTATTCCTATGGAGCTTGGAGAAGACGATGTTTACTCGGCTGTTATTCCTTCTAATAAGCTTTGGTCCGACACGCTTTACTATACAATTAAAGCAAATGATGGAAAGCATGAAGTTTCATCGGAAGAGTATCAAATACAGGTTGATCGTCCGGAAATTGAGCTAACGAAATTACCAGAGTTACTGATTACGGAAGTCGTTCCAGATTCAACGAATGTGAATGGAGCAGACGGATATGAATTTATTGAAATATACAATACGACGGATGAAGCCATTAACTTTCAAGATTATAAAATCCAGTATCGGTACCCAATGGATGGTCCGGAAGCAGATTTGATTTGGTCACCCCAAAAAGAAGATGTCACCATTCCTTCAGGTCAGTCAATGGTTTTTTGGATTATTAATTCAGCAAATCAAAACGAAACGGTTGCTGACTTTAACAAGAATTATGGATCAGAGCTAGTGGAAAACGAATCGATTGTAAAAGTAGAATCGAATGGGATGTCGAATAGCAGTGCCCGAGGCATCCTTGTTGCAACCAATACTGGGAAAGAAATTTCAATAGGTATGTATAATGATCAAGTTGGAATTGATGACACAGCGGCGAATAAAGGTATTCTTTACACTTATCCAGCTGATGGTAGTCAAATGCTAAGAAAAATCAGTAGTGCGACTGAATCAGCATCTCCTGGCGCTGTTTTACCTGGTCAGGTTCCAGCTAATTTCATTAGCGTAGAAGAAGACCAAGAACCGCCAACCATAGAAGAACTACATGACTTTGATAAAGTGAAACAAACTGACAATCTCGAGTTGGTTTTCAATGCAGAAGATAATCAGCTTGTTAAGACTGTAGCCCTTTTCTATAAGCATGAAAGCGAAGAGGATTTTCGTAAAGTGTACTTAAAAGAGGATTTTGACGATACGTTCTATCATCACACTATTTATTCTCCGGATTTGATTGCTAGAAAAGGAATTGAGTATTATACGGAAGTATCTGATGGAACGAACCGCATCAAAAGTGACGTAAAAAAGATTGGAATTGAACAACCAGTTAAGGATTCTGTTCGATTAAATGTAGAAGATGGCGATATTCTCTCTGGAAAGGAAGTCATTAAAGGCGCGGCAGATGGAGCCACACCAGATGATCTCCTTCTTAAAATTGATTCGAAAGAGCCAACGAATACGTATAAAGCACTAGAAAATGACGCTTACTTTGCATTTGATGTGAAGAAAACAAATCTCTTTTTCCAAAATGGCGTGACGATGGGAGAAGAAACCCTTCTTATTTTTGATGATACAATCAATCGGTACATGACGTTATCGGTTCCGATCGAATCCAATCAGCTTGAAATAGGAAACCAAAATACCATTAGCATCCGTTCTGGGACGAAGGTATCCCCATTTGATACCAATTCAGAAGAAAACCGTGATGATTTCTATGCGAAGAATATTCGACTTGTGATGAGTGACGGGACAATCATTCAAGATGAGAATTATCTGGATCCAGAGCAGGAAATGACAATTGGTGATGGGGGAGGAGCATCTCCCGTAGTTGATTTTCATTTTACTCTTTCCGAAGAACTCTTTTCTTCTCTTGCTTATCGGTGGGATACAAGGAAGTCTAGAGACGGTTTGCATACTATTCAGGTGAACGATCCAAATAAAGGAAGCGTGGAGAAAACAGTTCTGGTTGATAATACAGCTCCAACGATTCTTCCAACGATCGAAACAAAAGAATATAAAGGGAAGTTTACAATTGATGCAAAGCTTGTTGATAAAACATCAGGAATGAAAGAGCTAACCGCAACACTTGATGGGGAAACCGTCGAATTGCCTTATGAGACATCTTCTGTTGACCTTGAAGCTGGTGAGCACGTTGCAGTATTTACAGGATATGATGTGGCTGGAAACAAAGCAGAAGAAAAGGTTTCATTTACAGTAGTAGAAGAACAGCCTGAAAAACCAACAGTCATTTCTCCGGAAAATGGGGAAGGAAACGTAACAGGAAACCCTAAGTTAAAAGTACTTGTAAAAGATCCTACGAATGATGAGTTAGACGTTGACTTTTATAAAGGCTATCAATATACGGCTGAAAATCAAAAGATAAGCACGTTTGTGAATACTGTGGATACAGAACCACCAGGTGTTTTTAAGCCTGAAGGGGAGAAAGCATTCACCGAAAAAGAAGTTCAGCTCATTTCAAAAGAAGATCAACAGTATATGACCACTGATTCAACGACTCAATTCCCTTATCATCGTTTTGATGTTGAGGTAGAAGAGTCGGTTCAGGATGGGGATCGTATTGCTCTTTATTGGAAAGGAAAATCATTAGAAGGAAGAAAAGTATCGATGTATGCCTGGAACCATCATCAGGCAAGCTGGGACCCGATTGTGCAGCAGATTGCTCCAGAAGGAGATTTCACTCTTGAGGGGTCTGTCACGGCCAAAGACTATGTGAAAGATCAAAAAGTGACGGTTCTTGTTCAAGATGAAATTCCAGAAAATCGAGATCAATATGATTATACGTTTGTTTGGATGAGCGATACGCAATATTATTCTGAAAGCTATCCATATATTTATCAAAAGCAAACCGAGTGGATTAAAGATCAGCAAGAAGAGATGAAAATCAAATATGTTTTCCATACGGGAGACTTAGTGGATGAAGCGGATAAAGTCTACCAGTGGAATAATGCGGATGAAAGTATGAAAGTACTTGACGATGCTGGTATCCGTTATGGTGTTCTCGCAGGCAATCATGATGTTGATAATAAAACGGGTGATTATACGGCATTCTCAAAGTATTTTGGTGAATCGCGCTTTAGTGATCGAGATTATTATGGAGAGTCTTATGAAGATAACAAAGGACATTATGATCTTATCTCAGAGAATGGTAATGACTATCTGATGCTTTATATGGGCTGGGGAATTGGGGATGAAGAAATCGATTGGATGAATCAGGTTTTAGCTCAATATCCTGATCGAATGGCCATTCTTTCTTTCCATGAATATTTGCTTGTATCTGGGAACCGAAGCCCTCTTGCAGATGAAATCTATGAAAAGGTCGTTGTACCAAATAAGAATGTGGTTGCAACCTTATGTGGTCATTACCATGACAGTGAGCTATTAGTAGATGAAATTGACGATAACGGTGATGGTACTGCTGATCGGACCGTTTATCAAATTCTTGCAGATTATCAAGGAGGACCAGAAGGCGGGCAAGGTTATTTACGTTTGTTGCATGTCGATGTTGCGAATAATCGCATCTATATGAACACGTACTCTCCTTATCTAGATGACTACAATTTCTATGACAATGAGCAATATCCAGGTAAAGATGAATTTACGATTGATCTTAATCTAGAGCCGCAAGTGAAACGCGTTGCGACTGATTATTTTGAAGTGAATGTTTATACGGAAGAAAAAATCGGATCAGATCAAGATGTAAAGAGTGGAGCTGTGGCAGAAGCGAAATGGAAGAAGCTTGCGAAAGGTGAAACGTATTACTGGTATGCAACTGCTTCTGATCAGTTTGGAGGAAAAACAACGTCTGACATCTGGCACTTTACAATGAAGGGATCAACGAGTGAAAGAGTAGACAAAGAGAAAGACAAAGAGAAAGACAAAGACAAAGACAAAGACAAAGACAAAGACAAAGACAAAGACAAAGACAAAGACAAAGACAAAGACAAAGACAAAGACAAAGACAAAGACAAAGACATTAGTAAGAAAGAGAGCTTGGATCAAGAAGTAAAAGAAGATAAGAAAGATGAACAAAAGAAAGCTGAAAATGGAAGTGAAGAGCTTCCAACAAAAGAGGAAGGTAAAACGAAACCGAACAAGGAGCTTGTAGACGAAGAAAATTCAATTAATAAGCAAGAAAACAAAGAAGATCCTGAGAATAAGTAACTCTATGGAGGTCGTGAGTCTAACTCACGATCTTTTATTGTTTTGGAAGGAAGTACACAGTCTTTAGGAGAAATGTGGATAGAGAAAGATAAGAAAGGAATTAAAAAGATGATAAAAGGTATTCTCTTTGATCTGGATGAAACCCTCTTAAATCGAAAAGCCTCAGTGGAAGCGTTTATCCGTGATCAGTATAACCGCTATAGCCCATTTTGGGCAGAAGTAGAAGAAGAAAACTATTGCTCTCGATTTATTGAGCTGGATAACAATGGGTACACATGGAAAGATCGCGTCTATGAAAGGTTAGTTGAAGAGTACCAATTACCGGTCTCCTCTCTTGAACTTTTAGATGATTATCTTCGGCATTTCAGACAGCATTGTCAACCATTTGATGGTCTGTTAGAGATGCTTGAGGCGTTGAAAAACCGCGGATACAACCTGGGGATAATTACAAATGGAAAAACAGCATTTCAGCTCGGCAACATTCGTGCCCTTGGGATTGAGGTGTATTTTGATACCATTGTTATCTCAGAGGAAGAAAAAGTGAAAAAACCAGAGAGTACGATCTTTGAACGAGCACTTGAGCGCATGAATCTAAAAGCGCATGAAGCGATTTTTGTTGGTGACCATCTTACCAATGATGTGAAAGGGGCAAAGGATGTTGGAATGAGAGCAGTCTGGAAAAGGCGAGAGGGAGAAACCGAAGAGACAGAGGAGGTCTCCATCTATTCGTTGCTGGACCTCTTGTCAGTTGTAGAGGAATGGACGGATGAAACAAACATCACCAATCGACATTAAATCCTAGCGAATGCTTTCTACAAATTGATCCGTGGTAATTGTATTTGCAAACCATTGAAGCGTTTGATTATGATGTTCAATCACTTGTGAAGCCTTTAAGGTAGGCGTATCCCAGGTGCTATGGGCATCTTCAATTAAACTAGTAGAAAAGCCTCTGCTTTTCGCACTTCGACACGTCGTATCAACACAAACTTCGGTTTGAATGCCTGCAATGTATACCTGTTTGATTCCTCTGATCTGGAACTGCTCTTGGAGTCTCGTCTTGTAAAAAGAGTCAGGAGTTGTTTTCTGAATGATGACATCTTCCTTTTCAACGGTTAAAAAAGGGTGGAGTTGCCATTCTTTACTATGGCGTTGTAAATGTTTATGAATCGTTTCATGTTGAATATAGAAAATGGTCATGCGCTTTGATTCTAGCGGATGCAATGAGCTTTTTAAGATTATAAAGTAGTTTCGCATCATGATAGACAGAGGCTCCCCGCTGAAACATATGGTTTTGCACATCGACAATGAGTAGTGCGGTTGATTGCAAAAATATCTCCTCCTTATAAAGAGAACAAATGTTCTATTCTTTTTATCATACGCTTCTTTTTCACGAAACACAACCTGTATAAGAAAACACTTTGAACTCAGTTTATGTTTAATTAGGCGAAGAAACGGGGACATTTGAATTGTATGCAAATTAAAGGAGCTGATATTCAATGAGTAATGTAATGTTTACATCACAAGCCACCGCAGAAGGCGGCCGTAATGGACAAGTTAAATCTTCGGATGGTTTAATTGACTTAAATCTTGTTATGCCAACAGAGAAATCAAGCGAAACAGGCTCAAACCCTGAGCAACTGTTTGCTGCTGCTTATGCCGCTTGCTATGACGGTGCATTAAACCTTGTAGCATCGAAGAAAAAAATGGACATTGATTCAAAAATCACAGCAGACGTTAGCTTGTTGAAAGATGAAGCAGATAATGGCTTTAAAATTGGCGCAGCCCTTACTGTTGAAATTAAAGGTGTAAGCCAGGAAGATGCAGAAATGTTAGCGAAAGAAGCTCACAAAGTATGTCCTTATTCGAAGGCTACACGAGGAAACATTGATGTAGAAATTAACGCTAAAGCTGTATAAATCAAAAAGCCGTGCTCCTGATTTTAGGAGCACGGCTTTTTCTTATTAATGTAGCCATTCGTTTATTCCTGGAATTCAATGTCTTCTGGTAGTTCTGTTACGTCAGCGCCATTAAAGAACGTCTTAGAAAGGTCGCGAATCGTACCATCTTCGAGCATATCTTCAATTACGTCATTCACCTTAGCAATAAGCTCATCGTTTTGCTTATTCATCAAGACGCCACCTTCACTTGGCATGTACTGAATATCAGGGTGAATGGTTAAATCAAGTTCAGGGAAGGCTGCTAAAGCCAATCGTTGCAAGTAGACATCATTTAGAATAACATCCGTTCTGCCGTTATCAACATCGCGCAAATATTGTTCATTTGTTGCGTTATCGTAGATCACTTCTTCAGCGCCTTTTTTCTTGGCCAATTTCATAAAGTTGGTTGTCGCAGCACCAGCAGCTTTCTTTCCTTCTAAATCATTAATTGATTCAATCCCAGAAAGATCTTCTGCGCGTACAATTGCTGTACCGTATGAATGTTTGTATGGTGTCGAAAGCGCGAATTTTTCTTTTCGTTCTTCTGTAATTCCAATATCGTTCGCGGCCATGTCCACTTTTCCTGTTTGTACAGCTGTTAACATGCCATCAAAGCCCATTTCAATAAATTCTACTTTTAAATCAAGGCGATTCGCTAATTCTTTTACAATCTCTACATCGAATCCTGTTAAATCATTCGTTTCTTGTTCGTGAAACGATGTTGGATAAAGTGTTCCGGATGTGGCTACTTTAATGGTGCCTTCATCCTGAATTTCTTCCCATGCTGTCACTTTTTCCTCTTCTTTCGAGTTACTGTTTCCACATGCCGCTAGTACACCAATAGTGGCTAAGACTAGCAACAAAAGGATAGGTTTGAACTTCATTTCGTATTTCCCCCTTATTAGTCAGAACCTTACCATAGCAAATCATTCTCCTTTCTAGCAAATGATTTAAACTAAATCTTGTTAATTAGGATAGAGCAAATCTAGTGAGTGGCGTTCGTTCAAATCCTACGCATTGAGGTGAAACGATTTCTCTCATCGTACATAAGACCCAGTTTACTTTATGGATGAGAGGGTAAGAGGTGCATATCAAAGTCCATAAGTTGCGGATTATTTTATAGGGAAAGGGGAATCAATCTTTGAAACAATCGATTGGAAGTTGTACTCACCGTTATTCGGTCGTACAGCATCAAGCGAAAATGGCGATTGAACATTCTAAGCGCCTGTCTAAGAAAAAAGTAGACATTCGGAAATTATCACAAATGACGGGATTTTCAGAAGAACAAATTCTTGAATCGATGGAATTTGGAGATCCAAATTTCAGAGCTGAGCGTCCGATCCTTCCGAAACAATCTATTCATTTAGAAATTTAACATGACTGAGCCTACTTTGAAAAAGTGGGCTTTTTTTCATGAAAGCAAGAAAAGGGAAAAGCTGGTTAGTTTTATGATTAGTCGGGTACAAGATAGACATAGAAAAAAGGATAAACAAGGATTAAAAGCGCGTGGAAAATGCTTTGATCTGAAAGGAGAGATTCATGAACGAAAAGAAAACTCAGAAAGTGAACGCGGTTTTTTGGATATCTGGATTAGTGATCTTGGTTCTTGTCATATGGGGAGCGCTTGTCCCTCAATCCTTTGCATCGGTTGCAAGTAAAGTCTATTCATTCACAACGAATGCATTTGGCTGGTTCTATTTATTGGCCGTTATTTTCTTCGTACTGTTTTGCTTCTATTTGGCGATAAGCAAGTATGGGAAAATTCGCTTAGGTGAGGATGATGAGAAACCTGAGTATCCCTTTTTTACCTGGATTGGTATGTTGTTTAGCGCTGGCTTTGGTGTTGGCCTTGTTTTCTGGGGTGTCGCAGAGCCGATGACGCACTTCGCTAATCCGCCTACAGGTTTTGGGGTTGAAGGAGAGACGGAGCAAGCAGCAAAACTTGCCATGCGGTATTCTTTTTTCCATTGGGGGATTCACCAGTGGTCCGTCTTTACCGTTGTCGGTCTTGTGATGGCTTATTTCCAATATCGGAAAGGTCGCAGAAGCTTGATCAGTGAAACGATTTCTACTGACGGTAAAAAAAAGTCACCATGGAAGAAAGTTATTAACATCCTTGCTGTTATTGCGACTGTCATGGGTGTCGCTACATCACTTGGTTTTGGAATTTTGCAAATTAACGGAGGATTAGATTATCTGTACGGACTACCGCAGAATGCCATTGTGCAAATTGGTATTACGGCTATTCTTTTTCTCTTATACATGGCTTCTTCCACAACAGGATTAAATAAGGGTATCAAGTATTTGAGCAATCTAAATCTTGCTCTCGCTCTTCTATTAATGTTATTTATCCTCTTCCTTGGGCCGACGGTTTTTATTTTAGAGAGTTTTACCCTCGCATTAGGAGGCTATATACAAAAATTTATTGAAATGAGCTTCTTCATGACACCGTATCAAGGCGGATCATGGGTAAAAGAATGGACTGTCTTCTATTGGGCATGGGTCATTGCCTGGTCTCCATTTATCGGTGCTTTCGTTGCCCGTGTTTCAAAAGGGCGTTCCATTCGGGAGATGATTTTCGGTGTGTTAATTGTGCCTCCGTTCATTGCCATGGTTTGGATTGCCGTATTTGGTGGAGCGGCTTTTCATCTTGATCTCTTTCAAGGTACAGCCATTGCGGATGCGGTAAATAACGATGTCACGAGTGCTTTATTTGTGACGCTAGAGCAATTCCCGCTAACTCAAGTGCTTTCCATCTTATCGCTTTTTCTTATTTGCGTTTTTCTTGTTACGTCGGCTGATTCAGCTACCTTTGTGCTAGGAATGATGACGTCAGACGGCGACTTAAATCCATCCCTATTCTCTAAGCTTGTATGGGGAACCCTTATTGCTGCGATTACCGCCGTGTTAATTATTAGTAGTGGATTGCAGGGTCTTCAAACGGCTTCTCTTGTAGCAGCTCTACCGTTCACGGTGATCTTAGTTATGATGTGTGTTAATCTCTTTAAATCGTTACGTAAAGAAGTGAGCGTAGCGGAAAGGAAGCGAGAGCAGACATTATTAAAGAGGGTAGCAGAAGCAACAAAGGAGAAAAAAGATCGTCGCGAAAAACAATCTTCTTAATTAATTGTACACATAGGAAAATAGCTTCTACATGTATCCATCTTGTCTCTACTTCTTGTAGACTATAGGTAGACGTACTTTTGCGTTTGTAAAAGAGTGAGATTGTCGTCAATTTTACGAACTTGTGAAAGAAAGAGGATTGAGAATGTCAGATATTTTATGGATTGCGTATCTTGGAATATTAGGAGCCCCTGCAATAGGCTTTTTATTAAAGGGTAAATATAAAACCACTGCAATGAAAGTTGATTTTTTCGTCTCATGCATGACGTGGACTGGTTTATTTGGCTATGTGACAAGCATAAATGTCGGTCCAGCACTGTTATGGAAAATGGTTTTTTTTGTAGGGATATTATGGGATCTACTATTTGTCATTTTTATTGATCAGAGTGATGAAGCTATTGAGGGGATGAGTGAGAACATGGTAAAAGCCACAACAGTCGTCTTCTCAATCTGTATGCTTCTCCCTCTCTATTATGGCCTTTTTCGCTATGCGTTTTAAATGATAGGAATAGGAAAGAAAAAAGACGCGTTGCCCAGGAGGGGGAACGCGTCTTTCATTTAGCTATTAACCAAGTGCGACATCAAGCACCATCATGACCGAAAAACCAATCATTAGTGACATGGAGGCAATCTGCACGTTTCCTTTTTCTTGTGAGCCAGGAATAATCTCTTTAGCTACAACAAAAATCATTGCTCCAGCGGCAAAGCTCAGTGCATATGGTAAAAGTGGCTGAATGTATATAACAGCAAGGGCGCCAACAACAGCAGCGATTGGCTCGACAACACCTGATAACTGTCCATAGAAAAAGCTTTTTGCTCTAGACATACCGTCTCCCCGAAGTGGAACAGAGACTGCTGTTCCTTCAGGAATGTTTTGGATACCAATCCCGATTGCAAGTGCAATGGCGCCTGCAAGTGTGGACGTTGAGAATTCTGCAGCTACCGCGCCGAACGCGACTCCGATTGCAAGTCCTTCAGGAATGTTATGCATCGTAATGGAGAATACAAGCATGGCTGTACGGTGTTTTGCTTTTTTATCTTTAATGTCTTTGAAATACAGATCTTCATTAATATGCGGCAAGATGCGATCGACAAGAAGAAGGAAGAATCCTCCTAATAGAAAACCGATAACCGCCGGAATATAACCTGGAACGCCCTGTTGCTCAGCCATTTCAATTCCGGGACTAAGCAAAGACCAAAAGCTTGCTGCAATCATTACGCCTCCTGCAAATGCAAGCATACCATCAAAGACTTTCTGATTTACTGTTTTTGTGAGAAAGACAAATGATGCACCTAGTGCAGTGGCCCCCCATGTGAATAGCGTAAAGAGGAATGCCTGTGAAACAGGGCTTAATCCAACAATCCAATCACCCATTAGTAAACTCTCCTTCTCTCAATCTCTCTATACTTTCCTATCATCATATTTTTTGCCTTGAGGAAAAAACTATACCTTCAAGTCTAATGCGCCTGTCAGTAGCTGTCAACTTTAGTGGATGATTGTTGATTGTAAAAACAACACCACCCGGGGTAGGGTGGTGTTGTTCTATGATTATTTCGTAATGGTCACTGCCTGGCTTAGCATGGCTAACATGTCGTCCTTGATATGCTTCCACATGTCGTGATCCGTTGTAAACCGTTCTGTCGTTTCACTAATAAAAGAAAGGAATGCCTTTTTGAAATCCGGATCTCCTTTTGGAGGTAGGGATTGCTTGGCTCGGTCAACATAAGATTGTACTTCAGGAGCACGAGGTCCCCACTTTCCAACTTCTCGACCTTCTGTATCGACTAGGACAATAATCGGAATCGATCGCGCGGTTCCATTTGTTAAATAGTGATCCATTAATTCAAGATGATTATCACGAATAAAATAAAAACATTCAATTAAGGCTTCATTAGCCATTCTCATAAAAATAGGGAGGTTCACCATCGCATCGCCGCACCAATCAGCTGTAATGACTAAGGCACGAAGCTTCTCTGATTGAAGAGAATGAAGGAAGGTAAGGTCATCTTCTTCGAGGGTCACGTGGTTATAAATGGTTAGTAAATCATCTCTGTGCTCGTCCATACTATGAATGTATTGTTCTTTGGACATGCCCCTGTCAAACCAATTTGTTAGGTCCATTGATCGCCCTCCTTTAGTTGTGTCTAAATGAATTATACTACGAAAAGGCATGAATTCCTTTTATACAGAGGAGACTTTTCTCACGAGTGCATATTGATAGTGACATAACCATCATAGTGATATAATTGAGTCACTTAAAGGACGTGATAAAAGTGAATTCGGTCGGACCAATCCAAAGTATTGAACAGATCGATCAATTAAAAAAAGTTTTATTAGAGCGATCGAAGCGAGATTATTTGTTATTTGTTCTTAGTATCAATACAGGAATGCGTCTAGCACCGCTTCTGCATCTCACTCTTGGCCATGTCATGAAGAATGGTTCAATGAAAGAATACCTTGAAGCCTCTATTACCGAAACAACCGACGTTTACCTCAATTCAGAAGTGAAGCGTGCTCTTTTACTTTATATGAGTGAGCATGGATCCCAAGATTCCTTTTACCTCTTTCATACGAAAAAAGACGTTGCTCAACCAATTACGAGGCAGCAGGTTCACCGTATATTGTCACAAGCAGGCAAAAATGCAGCACTTAAGCATCCGATTAGCTTTCATAGTTTAAGAAAAACGTTTGGTTATCATGCGTTCCAGCAGGGAGTAGCCGTTTCACTTATTCAAAAAATCTATGGACATGCGACGAGAAGTGAAACTTTAAAATATATCGGTATAAATTCCAATCAGATTCCGAAACTGAAGATTGATGTGCATTTATAGAAGGGAGGAAGATCAATGGAGACGAATACAGTCATTTTATTCAGCGCCATCTTTTTAATTGGTGGGGTTCTCATGGCCAAGTTTTCTTCCCGTTTAGGCGTACCAGCACTTGTTTTGTTTATTATCGTTGGAATGATTTTTGGGAGCGATGGACTAGGTTATATTTATTTTGATAATGCATCACTGACACAGTCATTAGGTATTTTAGCACTCGTGCTGATTTTGTTTGATGGTGGGTTACAAACGGAGTGGCGTCGTACGAAAGCGGTTCTTCCTATTTCATTATCTCTCGCAACAGCAGGCGTCTTAATCACATCAGGGTTATTTGGCGTTGCGGCTAAAATGATTTTAGATGTGAATTGGAAGGAAGCACTGCTTCTAGGCGCCATTGTAGGATCAACAGATGCAGCAGCCGTCTTTGCTGTGTTAAAAGGAAAGAATATCAAGCGCAAGTTACAATCGACCCTTGAAGCAGAATCAGGTTCTAATGATCCGATGGCCATGTTTTTAACACTTTCTTTGTTACAACTTGCCATTGGTGAGAGAGCCTTTGGTGCGTCAATGATTCTTTCGTTCTTCTGGCAAATGGGGGCGGGACTGTTATTAGGTGTCTTCTTTGGCTATTCCGCCTCCTGGGCAATGAAGAAAATCGAGTTAGGCTCAAACGGATTATATCCTGTGTTTTCAATTGCGATTGCCTTAATTACATATAGTGCGACAGATTTGATTAATGCAAGCGGCCTTCTTGCCGTCTATGCTGCTGCTCTTGTACTTGGTAATACGAAAAGCCTACCTTATGGCCAAACGATTTTTCGCTTTCATGATGGGATCGCTTGGATGATGCAAATCTTAATGTTTATTATGCTAGGACTACTTGTTAACCCTTCCGAACTCTTTTCAACTTGGATTGTATTGAAAGGACTAGCCCTTTCGTTTATTTTAATTGTGATTGCTCGTCCGATTGCTGTGTTTCTTTCAAGTATCCCGTTTAAGTTCACCCTGAAAGAAAAAACGTTTCTTTCTTGGGCGGGGTTACGAGGCGCAGTGCCCATTGTGTTAGCGACTTTCCCGCTATTAGAAGGATTAGAAAATAGCCAGCTTTTCTTTAACCTTATTTTCTTTATTGTCCTCACTTCTGCTCTCGTACAAGGAGCGACAATTCCTTTAATAGGGAAAAGGTTAGGACTGACTGGTCCTGAAGTTCATGTGCCATCTCATTCATTAGAGCTCGTTTCCTCGACTACAGTTAATGCAGAGATGATTCCATATACCATTACATCATCATCTAAATTAATTGGCAAAGAATTATCCGATATTTCTTTCCCGGATAAAGTACTTGTTAGTGCGATTATTCGACGAGATGAATTAATCGCTCCTTCTGGAGATACAAAAATAAAAGTAAATGATGTGCTTTATATCCTTGTTGAAAACCAGAAAAAGTCAGAGCTTGAAAAAGTACTGGGGATCCGAAAAACAATCGGAAGTTATTAGAGCATGAAAGGGGCGATCCACTGGAGAGCCCCTTTCTTCGTTTCGTTCATATGAAGGTAGGGAAAATTCACCTTATCTAGCTATTTTTTATTGGGATAGTAGAAGAAAATAATCGTCTAACAATGAAGAAGGAAGGTTAATGACAATGCCTGAAGGTCCTGAAATTAGAAGAGCTGCAGACCAGGTTGAAAAAGCGTTACGAAAGGGAAACGTGATGGATGTCTTTTTTGCTTTTGAACATTTAAAAGGATATGAATCCATCTTAAGTGGGGCAGAGGTCACAAGAGTCGATACAAAAGGAAAGGCGATGCTGATTCGATTTGATAATGGGTATACAATCTACTCACATAATCAGCTTTACGGGAAGTGGATCATACGGAACGCCTATAATTATCCAAAAACAAATCGTCAGCTCCGTCTCGCTCTCCATAATGAGAAGAAGTCTGCCCTCCTATATAGTGCATCCGATATTGAAGTGCTTCGAGATGAAGAAGTTCCTCTCCACCCGTTTATTGCGAAGGTTGGTCCTGATTTACTGAGTGAAGATGTAAGTGCAGAACAATTGAAGGAGCGCTTTACGTCAAAAGCCTTCCATAAGAAAAAGTGGACTTCTCTTTTACTAGATCAGTCATTTATTGCTGGTATTGGCAACTATTTAAGAAGTGAGATTCTCTTTCTAGCAGGCATTCATCCGGATTTACGGCCGATTGATTGCTCAGAACTGCAGTTAACGAAAGCGGCTGAAGCTACGGTGAATCTCGTCTATCAATCCTATAAACACAATGGGATTACAAATGATCTTGAGCTAGCCATGAAGCTGAAGGAGCAAGGACAAACACGCCCTCAGTATAGACACTGGGTTTTTAACCGAGAAGGGAAGTCTTGCCGAATCGATGGAACAGAGATTCAAAAAGTTAGAGCGGGCTCTAGAAGGTTGTATTTCTGCCCAACGTGTCAGGCAAAGTAGAAAAACCTTGCAAACGCATTCAAAGGTGTGGTAAATTATCTGTAACCGGTTACACAAACGCGAAGGAGTGAAGCAAATGGCTACAATTCGAGATGTAGCAGAACGAGCGGGAGTATCTGTCGCGACCGTTTCTCGTGTTCTAAATGATAATGGTTATGTAGGAGCGGAAACGAGAAAACGCGTGATGGGTGCGATCGAAAGTTTGAACTACAGTCCAAATGAAGTAGCGCGCTCACTCTATAAACGTGAATCAAGGTTAATTGGACTGCTTCTTCCTGACATTACGAACCCTTTTTTTCCTCAATTAGCACGTGGGATTGAGGATGAGGTCAATCGCGCTGGATTTCGGTTATTACTTGGGAACAGCGATGAAGAAGCAAACAAAGAGCTAGAGTACATTCAAACTTTTTTGCAAAATCAAGTTGTTGGCATGATTTCAGCAACTAATAATACAGATAACGAGAATTACAGCAATCTTAATTTACCTGTTGTTTTTCTAGACCGTGTGTCGAAACGACATCCTTCTGTGTATGCAGATGGAATCGAGGGCGGCCGACTTGCAGCGCGGACGCTTATCGAGAGAGGTTCAAAAAGAATGACGCTTATAAAAGGACCTGGCCACGTAAAGCCCGCTGCGGATCGCTTTCAAGGGGCCCTTTCAGTTTTAAGTGAAGCGGAAGTTGATTTTTCTGTTCTCACAACATCGTCATATGCGTTCGATGATGCGCGTAAGTGGGCTGAAGAGCTGTTCGCAAAGCATCCAGATACAGACGGAGTGATTGCGAGTAACGATATTGTGGCGATTGCCATTTTACATGAGGCACTTCGTCTTGGTAGAAAGATTCCGGAGGACTTACAGTTAATTGGTTACGATGATATCCCATTTAGTAGCTTGTCTTATCCATCTTTGTCAACGATTAGGCAACCTGCATATGAAATGGGAAAGGAAGCAGCCAAGTTACTTATCCGAATGATTCGTAAAGAAAAAGAAATTGAGCAAACAATTCAATTACCAGTGACGCTAATCGAGCGAAATACAACAAGAAAGGTTGATCCAAATGCGTAAAGCGAAAATAGCTGTTATCGGAAGTTCTTCAATGGATCTTGTCGTAACTTCCAAGAAACGTCCAGGAGCTGGAGAAACGGTACTAGGGGAATCTTTTAAAACCGTTCCTGGCGGGAAAGGGGCAAACCAAGCGGTAGCTGCTTCACGTCTTGGTGCGGAAGTTTATATGATTGGCCGTGTTGGAGACGACCATTACGGCGAGGCGATTTTAAGAAATTTTCAAGATAATGGAGTTAACACCGACTATGTGGAACCGGTTACAGGTGTGGAAAGCGGCACGGCTCATATCATTCTTGCAGAGGGCGATAACAGTATTGTTGTCGTTAAAGGAGCGAATGACTACGTTACGCCTGCCTATATCGATAAAACGGCTGCGCTTATTAAACGTTGCGATCTTGTAATGATCCAGCAGGAAATACCTGAGGAAACGGTCGAGTTTGTAGCTGAACTATGTAAGCAAGTAGATGTACCATTGCTACTGAATCCAGCACCTGCTAGAGCTATATCAGAAAAAGTGATTGCCTGTTCAACGTACATGACACCGAATGAACATGAAGCAGACGTTCTTTTTGATGGGCAACCAATGAGCCATTCTTTAAGAAGTTATCCGGAAAAACTATTGATTACGGAAGGTGCTGCAGGGGTTCGTTACTTTAATGGACAGGAAGAAGTGTTGGTTCCCTCCTTCAAAGTAGAGGCTGTTGATACAACAGGAGCGGGGGATACTTTTAACGCTGCGTTTGGAACAGCCATCGCCGAAGGGAAGACTCTTACGGAAAGCATAACGTTTGGAAATCGGGCAGCTTCTCTTTCCGTTACTGGTTTTGGGGCACAGGGCGGCATGCCGACACGTGAAGAAGTGGAAAGGATGCTAGGAGAATGAAAAGAAGAGGAATGTTCAATAGTCACATATCAAAAGTCCTTGCGGATCTAGGTCATACAGATCAGATTGTGATTGCAGATGCTGGTCTCCCAGTTCCCGATGGGGTAAAGAAAATCGATCTTGCCTTAAAACCAGGTGTGCCTGCTTTTACGGATGTGGTAAACGAGTTTCTAGAAGAAATGGTTGTGGAGCGAGTCACGCTTGCAAATGAAATTGAAGGCAACGAGAAAGTCCATGATTGGCTAAAGCAAGAATTACAGGGAATGGAACGCACCTATGTTAGCCATGAAGCATTTAAAGAGCAAACGAAGCTGGCGAAAGTTGTGATTCGTACAGGTGAGACAACGCCTTATGCCAACTGCATCCTTCATTCAGGAGTAATCTTTTAAACGAGGTGAACAGCATGCAAATTAGCATGAGAGACATTCATAAAGCATTTGGAACGAATAAAGTGCTTGAAGGCGTGAACATCGACATTCAGGAAGCTGAAGTTCATGCGCTCATGGGCGAAAATGGAGCAGGGAAGTCAACGCTCATGAATATTCTCACTGGTCTTCATAAGAAAGATCAAGGAACAATCAAAATTGATGGAAAAGAACGCGTCTTTGATAATCCGAAAGAAGCCGAGGAAAATGGCGTCGCCTTTATTCATCAAGAGTTAAACATCTGGCCGGAATTAACGGTTTTGGAGAATTTATTCATTAATAAGGAACCGGTTACATCTTTTGGTCTCATTCATACGAAGAAGATGAACGCGATTGCGAACGAGCAGTTTAAGAAACTAGCCATCTCCATTCCTCTACAGCAGGAAGCGGGAAAATGCTCTGTTGGGCAGCAGCAAATGATTGAAATTGCAAAAGCATTAATGACGGATGCAAAAGTGATTATCATGGACGAGCCAACGGCAGCGTTAACAGAACGTGAAATTCAAACGCTGTTTCAGGTCATACGCTCGTTAAAGGAAAGTGGCGTATCAATCGTCTACATCTCACACCGAATGGAAGAGATTTTCACGATTTGTGATCGAATTACCGTAATGCGTGATGGTAAAACAGTTGATACGACTCCAATCCCAGACACGAGTTTTGATGAAGTCGTTCGTAAAATGGTTGGTCGTGAATTAACCGATCGTTTTCCAGAACGTGCGCCAAAGCCTGGTGAAACGATGTTAGAAGTGAAAGACCTGGCAAGAAAAGGTGTATTTCAAAATGTGAGTTTCTCAGTTAAATCAGGTGAGATTGTAGGCGTTTCCGGCTTAATGGGAGCGGGACGTACAGAAGTGATGCGAACCATTTTTGGACTGGATGGTAAATATACCGGTGATATCTACATTAATGGGAAAAAGGTTGTTATTAAAAATCCATCACAGGCTGTCCAACTCGGTCTTGGTTTTATTACGGAAGATCGAAAAGAAGAAGGGCTAGTATTAGATTTTTCATTAAAAGATAACATCGCGCTGCCGAGTCTTTATAGCTTTGCTCCAAAAGGATTAATCAATGAAAAGAGGGAACAAGACTTTGTGGAGCTACTGATTAAAAGGTTAACCATTAAAACCGAATCAGCCAAAACGAGTGCTAAAAACCTTTCCGGAGGGAATCAGCAAAAAGTGGTTATCGCAAAATGGATTGGGAATCGGTCCTAAGGTGCTTATTCTAGATGAACCAACTCGTGGAGTTGATGTGGGAGCGAAGCGTGAAATTTATCAGTTAATGAATGAGTTAACAGATCGTGGCGTTGCCATTATCATGGTTTCTTCTGAATTACCGGAAGTACTTGGCATGAGTGATCGGATTCTTGTTTTCCGTGAAGGTAAATTGACTGGTGAGATAACCAAGAAGGAAGCAACACAAGAGAAAATAATGACGCTGGCAACAGGAGGTCAAGAAGATGAATAATGCAATGAAAACAAATCATGTTAGGAATGTGATGCAAAAGCTTGGACCGTTATTAGGTTTACTTGTTTTAATTGTAACCGTTTCCATATTAAATCCAAGTTTTTTAGAGCCCCTTAACTTATTAAACTTGCTTCGACAAGTTGCGATTAATGCCCTTATTGCTTACGGGATGACATTTGTTATTTTAACAGGTGGAATTGACTTATCCGTTGGCTCTATATTAGCTCTCTCAAGTGCCCTTATGGCTGGCATGATGGTATCGGGAATTGATCCGATTCTAGCCATTCTGATTGGTTCCTTACTTGGTGCTGTGATGGGTATGGTCAATGGGCTCTTAATTACAAAAGGAAAAATGGCTCCATTTATCGCAACACTTGCAACGATGACGTTATTCCGAGGGTTAACTCTTGTTTATACAGATGGGAACCCGATTACAGGTCTTGGTGATAGCTACGCATTTCAACTTTTCGGAAGAGGATATTTTCTTGGAATTCCAGTTCCAGCGATTACCATGTTACTTTCATTTGCAGTTCTCTGGGTAATTCTTCACAAAACACCGTTTGGACGTAAAACATATGCCATCGGTGGGAATGAAAAAGCTGCCCTTATTTCAGGAATTAAAGTAAATCGTATGAAAGTGATGATCTACTCTTTAGCAGGACTACTTTCAGCTCTAGCTGGAGCGATTTTAACCTCAAGATTAAATTCAGCACAACCTACTGCAGGAACATCCTACGAGCTTGATGCAATCGCAGCGGTTGTCCTTGGCGGGACCAGTCTTTCTGGAGGTCGAGGCTTAATTGTCGGAACATTAATTGGTGCTTTGATTATCGGTACATTAAATAACGGCTTAAATCTACTCGGCGTTTCTTCTTTCTTCCAAATGGTCGTAAAGGGTGTTGTCATTATCATTGCCGTGTTGATTGATCGTAAAAAAGCAGCTTAGGAGGATGACTATGAAAAAGTTACTGCCATTTCTGCTCAGCTTGTCTTTGCTTATGCTTGGGGCGTGTTCGCTTCAACCGCCTGAGTGGGCAAAGCCGAGTCAGGAAACAGACATAGAAGATATTAAGATTGGTTTATCCGTTTCAACGTTAAATAATCCCTTTTTCGTTTCAATGAAAGATGGAGTAGAAGCGGAAGCGAAAGATAAAGGAATGGACGTTGTGGTGGTAGACGCGCAAAATGATGCAGCTAAACAAATTAGCGATGTGGAAGATCTGATTCAACAGGGTGTGGATGTTCTTCTCATTAATCCAACTGACTCAGCTGCGATTTCGACTGCTGTTCAATCAGCGAATAGCATTGGTATACCAGTCGTTACGCTCGACCGCTCTGCTGAAAAGGGCGAAGTCGCGACCCTCGTTTCTTCTGATAATGAAAAGGGTGGAGAAATGGCTGGCGAATACCTTGTTGAGCAACTAGGAGAGGGCGCTAAAGTAGCTGAACTGGAAGGTGTACCAGGCGCATCGGCTACTCGTGAACGCGGAAAAGGATTCCATAATATTGCTGATGAGAAGCTTGATGTTGTCGCAAAGCAGACGGCTAATTTTGATCGGACAGAAGGCTTAAATACGATGGAGAACTTGCTTCAGGGGAATCCAGACATTAAAGCAGTATTTGCTCATAACGATGAAATGGCGCTAGGAGCTCTTCAAGCCATTCAAAGTTCAGGAAAAGACATTCTCGTTGTTGGGTTTGATGGAAATGAAGACGCCATTACTAGTATTCAAGATGGAAAGCTTTCAGCGACAGTTGCACAGCAACCTGAGGAAATTGGTTCACTTGCGGTTCAGGCTGGTGTGGATGTCCTAAAAGGGAACGAAGTGGATGAAACCATTCCTGTTCCTTTAAAACTTGTAACAGAAGAAACAAAATAAAATGGAGCGCCTCCGATTCTGGGGGCGTTTTGTCGTTTAAAAGGAAATAAGGGTGAAAAGTCGAAATTAATATTTATCAAGTAACAAGTAAAAAGAAGGAGGTTGTGGAGATGGAAGCCTGGATTGAAGCGATGTTCTCTGAAGCGTTTGTAGATGAAGCGATTGATCGGTTTGGTATACAAGCCTCCAGTAAAAGAAAGTTAGGGGATTTTGAAAACTACGTATTTGAAGTAAAAGACGACCAAAGATCATGGATTCTCCGTTTTACCCATAGTTCTCATCGCTCTCTTGAAGAAATACAGGCTGAGCTCCTTTGGGTGAATGAATTAGCTGAGGAAGGCGTTCATGTCTCACGCGTCTATCCTTCTATAAAAAAGGAATTGATTGAGCCGTTTCCAACCTTAAAAGGCACCTTTTATGCTAGTTTATTTGAAAAGGTGCCGGGAAAGGCGATTAAAGTGAATGATGAAATGTTCGGACCTGTTTTATTCGAAGCGTGGGGAAAAGAGATTGGAAAGATGCACCGCTTGTCTATGAAAAAGAAGGCCTCCATTCAGCGTCAGAGGTGGGATGAAGGAGACTTGCTTCATTTCGACAGATATCTTTCCAAAAGCGAAGATGCCAGCATCATGATTGAAGGCAAAAGACTTATTGAAGAGATTCAGACCTTTCACGAAACAGGAAGGACATTTGGACTTATTCATTCGGATGTTCATCATGGGAATTTTCATTATGATGGCAAAGCGATCTATCTGTTCGATTTTGATGATGCCATGTATCATTATTATATAAGTGATATCGCAATCCCCGTTTATTATGCTGTATGGCATAAGTGTGGAACAGCCTCTCTTGCTGATCGTTCAAGCTTTGCAACTGAATTTTTACGATCATTTTTAAAGGGATATCGAGAAGAAGTGAACGTCTCTTATGAATGGCTTAAAACGCTTCCTTATTTTTTGAGGCTGAGAGATTTTGAGTTATATACTGTTTTTCACAAAAAATTTGATATGACGAACTTGGGTGAAAAAGAGAAGGCTATGTTGCAGGGGATCAGAGAACGATTAATTCACTCCGAATTAATTGCTGTCCCCTCATTAGAAGAAAAAGAGGATTCCATTAAAAGCACGTAACGATGTTTTCCAATTACTAAGAAGTGGTAATGTACTTTGCGTAGCTTTTAACAGAAAGGATGATTGAAAGTGGCAAAAGTACAAATTGGAAAATCAGGTTTACAAGCAAATCCAATCGGATTAGGTACAAATGCTGTTGGTGGACATAACATTTATCCGAATTTAAATGAAGAAACAGGGAAAGACCTTGTAAGAGCAGCATTAGATAATGGTATCAACTTACTGGATACAGCATATATATATGGCCCTGAGCGTTCTGAAGAACTTGTTGGCGAAGTGATAAAGGAACGTGGAAGCCGGGATGATATCGTGCTCGCAACAAAAGGCGCTCATGAATTTAAAGGAGAAGAAGTTGTCTATAACAACTCACCTTCGTTTCTAAAGCAATCAGTAGAGAATAGCTTAAAGCGACTTCAAACGGATTATATCGATTTATTCTATATTCATTTTCCAGATGAACAGACGAACAAAGCAGAAGCAGTAGGCGCTCTTAAGGAATTGAAAGATCAGGGGAAAATTAAATCGATTGGGGTTTCGAACTTTAATTTAGAGCAGTTAAAAGAAGCAAACAAAGATGGCTATGTTGATGTGCTTCAAAGTCACTACAACTTATTCCATCGTGAGGCTGAGGAAGAACTCCTCCCTTATACAGCTGAACATGGCATCTCCTTTGTTCCTTATTTTCCTCTTGCTTCTGGACTACTAGCGGGTAAATATGATGAGAATACGACATTCAATGATCTTCGCTCAAAAGATCCGCTTTTTCAGGGAGAGACCTTTAAAGAAAATCTCAAAAAGGTCGAGCAGGTGCGAGAGATTGCGAATGCTAAAGGTGTTGAAGTTCCTCATCTTGTCCTCGCCTGGTACTTAACGCGAGATAGTATTGACGTGCTGATACCCGGAGCCAAGCGTCAGGAGCAGGTTTTGGATAATCTCAAAACCCTTGATGTGAAGCTAACAAGCGAAGAAACCCAAAGAATTGATCAAATTTTTAAGTGAGAGTAAAACCAGAGGATTTCCGTCCTCTGGTTTTTTAGTAGGTGTCGCTTTTACATAAGGAGGAATACCTGATGAGTAAAAACGTGCTTTTTATCTTAACGCTTTCGGTTGTCCTTATAGCTATACTCCTTATTTTCCTTTTTGAAGAAGATCGGGCTGCACGTCCAGGTATGATTATGTCTCTTGGAGCAGTAGCCGTTGTCTTTCAGCGGGTTGTATGGTTAGTGGTAAAAAGAAAAAAACGCTCAAAAGGATCACATCGTAAATAACGAGTAAATCCTTTTGAAAACCGTATAGCACCTGTTCATTACAATACTGTCATGCAATTGAAATATCAAAATAAGGCCATATTGTTTCAATACAGTGGGAAGACTACTATAATGAGAACTGGATAGGAAATATGATGTTCCTATCTTAGAATAAAGGGTGAACCGAATGGAACGTAAAACAAATGAAGCTGAAATTGCAAGTTATGTAGGAAAACTGTTAAGAGATAACTTTGGGAAAGGCCCATCATCCGTTTACGTCTCGATTCAGGAGCCGTATATGACGATTTACTTTCGCGATTTTCTTGCGCCGATGGAACGCGTTCTTGTCGATCAGAAAGAGGATATGCGTGTAGAAGAAACACGCGATTTGCTCATTCAAGGTCTATTACCTGAAATTAAAGCATCGATTCGAGTCATGACAGGTGTTGAAATCGAATCCTTTTATCATGATTGGTCGCTTCAAAATCGATCGGGTATGATTGTCGGTGTGATGAAAAACATCAATGGATTGGAAGGGAAGTCACTTCCTGCATATGATGAAAAAGAACGTGTCCATGAAGAAATTATTCGCGTTAGTATGCTTGCTGAAAAAAAGCCAGAAACAGTAGACTCTTGCATGCTAAATGATCGAACACTCGTCGTTCTTCGAGAAGGCATTCTTGTTCGCATCGAAAAAGAGTTAATTCGAGATGGCTTCGAAGAACAATTGAAATTAACGAAAAGGCGACTCGAGAAGAGTTTGCTTCATGATCATCAATTTGAATCTATCCTTTCTACAAAAGTGGAAGACATCTTTGTAGATTGGGATTTTAATTTAGATAAAAGCTATATTACGTTAATCCTAAAACCAAAAAGATCATAGGTGGAAATAAACTGGGCGATAGAACCAGTTATAAGCCAAAAAGAACCAGGCCTCTGGTTCTTTTTGGCTTTTTTTATTTTGGCGACCTTTCAGCAAAGCTGGAAGGCGAGTGAAACGAAGGTTTCACTCAAATGAGTCAAAAATTAACACCATTCATTAACCTAGCCTTTATTTTACTATCCTTCCGATGCAGCAATAGACACGCTATAAAAAAAGAAACACTCAAGGAGGAAGATAATGAAATACCTAATCGATCATTCAAAACGTATCATTCATCGAACACCATTTGCTGGTGACCAATGTCAATTCCATACCACTCCGATTAGCAAAAGAGAAGGAACACACGATCAGATTTACCTTCAAAAGCTAATCGATAACGAATTATATGAAATTTGTAGTCATTGTAAAGGTATTATTCGGTAGGACCGATTACAAAAAGAAGGAAGTCTCCTCTCTCGAATCGAATGGCTTAAATGTGTGAACCAGTTGATGAGGAGGAAAGACATGGATCGAAACAGAGCAGGGGTGATTATCATTCAAGATAATCAACTTGCATTAATTGAAAGAAAACGAAATGATGAAACATATTATGTTATCCCGGGTGGGGAAATGGAAGAAAATGAATCTTCCAAACAAGCTGCCAAAAGAGAAGCTCGTGAAGAACTAGGGGTAGACGTATGTGTAAAAGCGTTATATACATCCTTCCAATTGAATGGGAAACATTTTTACTTTTCGGCTGAAATTACCGGTGGAGAATTTGGAAACGGAACTGGTAACGAATATCACGTTTCTTCTAAAAGAGGTACGTATAAAGCGGTTTGGATACCGTTAGAGGAACTAACCGGGTTATGTATCTATCCTAAAGAAGTGATTTCAGTATTGATTTCTAACGTGAGCTGTAAACATACTGAAGCTCATTCTCAGAGAGGGGAAAGTGATCGATTAAGCTGGGTAGGAAGCATGTATCCTTATATAGATGAACCAACCTTTACTCAGGTTGGAACCGTCTCAGTCGGACGCTTCGGAGGAAACTCTTCAGCTGGACAGAATAAGAATGAAGATGGGTGTCTCGTCTGGACGGGAGCGGATTGGGAGTTTGCAATGATATTAGATGCGCATAAAACGGCGAGTAGTGCAGCCCTTATTTTAGATGAATTTGAGCGAAACCAACCTTACCTGACAACCATTCTTGCAAAAGAGACGGCAGAAGCGATGGAGGAATTACCTGGAGTGGTTTTAGCTCTTTTTCAAAACGAAGTATTTAAGCAAAAGTGCCGGGATGTAGAAGGGGAAACCGCTTGTTTGATCGCTGTTCGAAAAGACAAGTATCTCTGGTGGTTTTCAGTAGGTGATTGTCTCTTGTTTTTGATTCATTCAGAGTTAGAAGCATTTGGAGAATCGGTTCAAAATCATCGGAGCTTCTACGAATGGATTGGCGAAGTAAATACATTTGATGCGGTCGTTCCATGCTATAGTACGGGCACAAAAGAATTGAGAAAAGGAACGAACCGCATCTTTTTAACAACGGATGGGTTACTAGAGTGTCCACATACAAATTACCATTTACCTGAGCAAGTTGTTGAGAAAATGAGTAAGAACTCAGTTCGAAATGGATTACAACAGTTATTAAATGAGATACAGGTCAAAGGCGTAAGAGATAGCACCACCATCTTAGCATGGGATCAGATGATACTTGAAGAAGGGGCTATGCCGAGTGACATTTAATGAAAGAAGCCGTCGCAGACACGTGCGACGGCTTCTTTTAGAATGAATTGATCAATTGAATCATATACCCTCCGATGATGCCAATCCCCACGATCATCCATGCAGGCCATTTCCAAATGGATAGAAGCGCGAATAGAATGGCGGCAAGAGCAAAGTCTTCTCCTGACATAATAGCGCTTTTGAAAACTGGATCATAAAAGGCTGCTAACAAAATCCCTACCACGCTTGCATTCACGCCAATTAAAACTTTTTGGAAGGAAGCGCGCTTTCGTAATTCATTTAGAAAAGGCAGGGCAGCCGTAATCAATAAAAAGGATGGTAAGAAAATCGCGATGGTTACAACGATCGCGCCAGTTATGCCACCTAGCATTGTACCGAGATAGCTTGCGAATGTAAATAAAGGACCAGGAACGGCTTGGGCCATTCCATAACCAGCAAGGAATTGATCAGCTGAGAGCAGTCCTTCGGGAACAATTTCTCGTTCAATCATTGGTAAGACGACATGGCCTCCCCCGAAGACTAGCGCGCCGACTCGAAAGAAGGTATCGAATAAATGAAGTAGCGGGTGATCTGTTAATCGGTTAAGAATTGGAAGAACAACGATTAGCGACACTAATAAAACGAGCGCAGAAACACCTGTTTTCTTTGATATAGAAACAGGAAAAGGTTTTACGTTTGTTTCGGTTTTGTCGCTAAAGAGGCGTAATCCAAGCAGCCCAGCACCTGCGATAATAAGGAGTTGCATCCAGGCAGACGGATAGAGCAATAAGATAAGGGCTGCTCCTAACGCGATCGCCATTCTTGTTCGATCGGGTGTACATTTTTTTCCGAGTCCAATTACGGCGTGAAGCACGACTGCGGCTGCAACGATTTTCAAACTAGGAATGAATGTGCCATCTCCTAGTGAAAAGGTTTGATAAAGCAAGGCGAAAACGACAAGGATAAGAACAGAAGGTACTGTAAAGCCGAACCACGATAGAAAGCCACCGAGCATGCCGCCGCGCATCATTCCGATGGCAATCCCGACTTGACTACTAGCTGGTCCAGGGAGAAATTGACATAGTGCAATGATGTCAGCATACATTTTGTCATCAAGCCATTTTCGTCGATCCACATACTCATCTTTAAAATAAGCAAGGTGCGCAACTGGACCTCCAAATGAGGTTAAACCAAGACGTGTTGATACGAAAAGAATTTCAATAAACGTTTTAAATGAATGGTTTCCTGGCATGTTGCCCCCCCATTAGTCTTTGATTTCTTTAAAAAGCTCGTACGCTTTTGATTGTGCTTCTGATAGAATAAATGCGCCTTTCTCAGTTGTACGATAGTATTTTCGAATTTTCCCGTTCACATTACTTTCTTCCTTAGAAAGCAGACCATCCTTCTCCATGTTGTGAAGGATCGGATATAACGTACCAGAGCTCATTTCATATCCATGCTCATGAAGTTCTTCAAGCATCCAAGATCCATAGACCGGCTCTTCCTTAGCGTGATGGAGAATATGAATTTGTATGAATCCTAGAAAAAGCTTTCGCAGTATCTTATTATCCACTAGTTTCCCTCCTTAATAGCTAACTCCGATATCGAAAACCGATATTGGCGTTCTAAATTATATATGGAGATGGGAGAGAGGACAAGAATGTGGTAGGATTCTTCATTAAGCTTTCACAATCATCTTAAGTCAGGCAAGAAGAGGAGTAAGTAACGATTCTTATGTGTCGTATGAAGCTTAATTTCTTTTCTTCACGCTTCAGGTATAGTAAGATATTGTCTGTTGTTTAGAAAGTAAATGGACTGTAAATTCTAATGGAATAAACGAATATGTACTTCATCATAATGGAAAAGGGAGGGGAATAGATGGAAAATAAACAGACTTATGAGTTTTTAGCTGATGATCCCGATTTTAACGTGAAACCAGTTATGATATCGCTTATTATTGGCGCGTTTTTTGCTATCTTAAATGAAACACTTTTAAATATTGCTTTAACCACATTAATGGATAAATTTAGTGTCACGCCTGCTACGGTCCAGTGGATGGCCACAGGCTTCTTATTAGTAATGGGGATCTTAACGCCGATTTCGGCGCTTCTTCTCCAATCCTTTACAACAAGACAGATGTTTATAGGAACGATGACGATCTTTACGATCGGTACGCTTATATGTGCGGTAGCGCCTACGTTTGCCGTTCTTTTAACTGGTCGACTCCTTCAGGCAGTTGGAACGGGGTTGTTAATTCCAATCATATTTAACACCTTTCTTCTTATCTTTCCACCTGAACGTCGCGGTACTGTAATGGGTACAGTTGGACTTGTCATCATGTTTGCACCAGCAATTGGGCCAACACTTTCTGGAATCATTGTGGATCAACTTGGTTGGAGATATCTATTTATTACAGTAATTCCATTTGCATTGTTTTCAATTGCTTTTGGCTACAAATTCCTCAAGAATGTTGGAGAAGTAACAAAGCCGAAGGTGGATGTCCTTTCGATCCTATTATCTACAGTTGGGTTCGGTGGAATCGTACTAGCATTTAGCTTTGCAGGAGAAGGAGAAGTGAGCTATTTAGCTCCACAAGTCTTTTTTCCTCTTATCATTGGGATCGTATCCCTCATCCTATTTGTGATAAGGCAGCTTAAATTAGAGGAGCCATTGCTCGATGTTCGAGTCTTTAAATATCCGATGTTCACCGTTGCGGTCTTGCTCTTTATTATCATTATAATGGCGATGTTCTCTTCTGAGATTATTTTACCGATGTACATGCAAGGACCGCTAGCTTTATCTCCTCAAACGGCAGGCTTGATTCTGCTTCCGGGGGCACTGTTAAATGGATTGATGTCACCAGTAATGGGGAAACTGTTTGATAAATTTGGGCCGAGAAAACTCATTATTCCAGCAAGCTTCGTGCTAGTTGGCGTGATGTTTACATTTAGCAAAGTAGGATTAAATACTTCCATTACGTTAATTGTAGTCACTTACATCTTACTAATGTTATCCATATCAGCCATCATGATGCCAGCTCAAACGAATGGGTTAAATGGACTGCCGAAAAAGCTTTATCCTCATGGAACAGCCATTATGAACACACTCCAACCTGTTTCAGGAGCGATTGGGGTCTCGGTATTTATTAGTATCATGACAAATCGTCAACAAAATTATCTTGATCATGCTTCAAATCCTGCGAGTGCACAAACCATTAGCGAGTCTCTTGTATCAGGAGTTGAGCTTGTTTATCTTGTTGCCTTTGGCTTTACGATTGTTGGTTTCTTCGTTTCTCTCTTTATTCGTAAGGCATTACCTGAGAATCATTCAGATCAGCCCGAGTCTCAAGCCGTAAATGAATAACAAAAAGCGTCTCAAATTGAGACGCTTTTTTTAGTTGTCACAACTCTGTAACGAAATATCCTACTTTATGCTTTTATGGAGAAAGCGGAAATGTAATATAATTGAAAAGATATGTGGGCTATGTTTAAAAGGTATGAAGAAAAGGTAAATGATGAGAGGGTTTTTTGCTGTATTCCTAGATATTTCCTGGTACTTTCCTTATTTTCTCTATTCTTTAACAGGAAGGTTACGATTCATGGAGCAACTTTACGACAGTATTAAAAGAACGTTTTCATGAATAGACGAGGAAGTGGGCACCCTTTGTATGAAATTTGACATTAAATTTTTTAGGGAGTATTATACTCAAGTATTAGGATTTAAACAAAATTAACATTTTTACATTTAAAATATATTCTTTAACGTATTTTACAATTTACAAGGAGGTTTACAACTGACATGCGAAACAAATTAAGCAGTCAGATTAATAAGCCATGGACATTGTTCTTTGGGGTTATTCTATTATTCTGGTTAAAAACGTATGCCGTCTATCAAACTGAATTTGATTTAGGAATTCAAAATAGTATGCAGTCGTTCCTATTAGTATTAAATCCGATTAGTTCTTTGCTTCTATTCTTTGGATTTGCGCTCTTCTTCAAAGGTCGCAAACGGGCATGGGCTATTCTAATCATTGATTTTATCCTTTCATTTATTCTTTATGCAAATGTTGTGTATTATCGTTTCTTTAATGACTTTATTACACTACCAACCGTCATGCATACCAATGACGCTGGAGAATTGAAAGACAGTGCGTTTGCATTAATGCATTTCTCAGATGCGTTCTATTTTATTGATACGCTACTTATTCTTGGATTAATTCTTTTCAAAGTGATTAAACCTCAGGTAGCAATCAAGAAGAAAAAGATTGCGCTCGTATTTGCATCAGCAGCCGTTTTCTTTACCGTAAACCTTGGACTTGCAGAAGCGGATCGTCCTGAACTTCTAACACGTGCATTTGATCGTACGTATCTTGTGAAGTATATTGGTCAGTTTAATTATCAAATTTTTGATGTTGTCACTACCGTTAAGTCTAGCTCTCAGAGTGCATTTGCAAGCAGTGATGACCTTACGGATGTTCGAAACTTCGTTGAAGCAAACCGAACAGAGCCAAATCCAGAGTACTTTGGCAAAGCTGAGGGAATGAATGTCATTTATATTTCTCTTGAATCGCTTCAAAACTTTGTGATTGGAAGAGAAGTTGATGGTCAAGAAGTGACTCCGTTTTTAAACAGTCTTGTTGAAGATAAAAATACGTTCTATTTTGATAATGTTTTCCATCAGGTTGGACAGGGAAAAACGTCGGATGCTGAATTCATGATGGCGAACTCTCTCTATCCATTACCAAGTGGTTCAGTAGCGATGGAAAAAGCGCGTAACACGTATCAGGCGCAGCCGGCTATTTTGGAACAAAAAGGTTATACAACGTCATCTCTCCACGGTAATGGCAAAACGTTCTGGAACCGTGATGAAATGTATAAATCATTCGGTATTCAGAAATTCTTTGATTCAAGCTACTATGATATGAATGAAGAAGACGTTCATAACTATGGATTAAAAGATAAGCCGTTCTTTAAACAATCGATTCCTTATCTTGAAAGTCTTGAACAACCGTTTCATGCGAAAATGTTAACTTTATCCAACCATTTTCCGTTTACAATGGACGAAGGTGATGTTGACTTCCCAACACCTGAAACGAATGATTCAGTTGTAAATGGGTACTTCCAAACGGCAAAATATATGGATGAATCCATTGAACAATTCTTTAATGATTTGAAAGAATCAGGGCTTTATGACAACACGGTGATTGTGATGTATGGGGACCATTATGGCATCTCAAATAATCACAATAAAGCAATGTCAGAAGTAATGGGTGAAGAAGTAGGTGCTTACGAAAATGCTCAACTTCAGCGCGTGCCGCTATTTATTACGGCTCCTGGTGTTGAAGGAAAGCAAGTGCATAAATTTGGTGGTCACATGGACGTTCGTGATACCGTACTTCACCTACTCGGTGTTGAAACAGATGATTACATTTCATTCGGATCCGATCTTCTGTCAGAAGATCATCGTGAAATCGTGCCATTCCGTAATGGTGATTTCGTAACACCAGAGGTTACGTCAGTTAACGAGAAGTGTTATGCGAATCCGACCGGCGAAAAAGTAGATGCTGAAAAATGTGAGCAGGCAGGACAATTTGCAAAAGAGTCACTAGAACTCTCAGATAAAGTCGTTTATGGTGATTTGCTCCGCTTCTACGAACCTGAAGGATTCACGCCTGTTGATCGTAACGATTACAACTACACGGTTGACCAGGTAGAATCCGGTTCAAGAAGATCCGGCACAAGAAAAAGAACAGAAATAACGAAAAAGCATTCCGCCTCGCGGGATGCTTTTTTCTATGGGAAAATACAATCAATCTCCATCTAAAGTAGTAGAGAAAAATAAGTCCTTGTTTGGTGGTATTAAATAGATTAATAGGTTATCATTTCCATATACATAGGAAATGAGGAGATCATAATGAAACGACCAATGTGCATCACATGTGGAACGCAATACGAGGCGATGGAATCCTATCCAAATAATTGCGTGATTTGTAAAGAAGAAAGACAATATGTTAATCCAGATGGGCAGGAATGGACGACGCTTGCAGAAATGCAAAGCAGACCATTTCAGAATCAAATCATTGAAGAACAGCCAGGATTGTATAGCATCACAACAGCCCCGACATTTGCGATTGGTCAAACAGCGTACCTGGTGCAGAGTAATGGGTTTAACGTGTTATGGGACTGCATTTCCTATCTTGATAAAGATACGGTGCAAGCGATCAATGAGATTGGTGGGATTGACGCCATAGCCCTTTCGCATCCTCACTATTATTCTTCACAGGTAGAATGGGCGGAAGCCTTTGATGTCCCCATTTACATTCATGAAGATGATACAAAATGGGTCATGAGGAAGAGCGGTAGAATGGTATTCTGGCATGGTGAGGAGTTAGAGCTAGCCCCAGGCATAACCATTCATCGTCTTGGAGGACACTTTCAAGGGGGTTCAGTGCTTCATGTGAAAGATGGTAATGAAGGACAGGGATTACTGTTAACCGGAGATATTATTCAGGTTGTAGCTGATCAGGATTGGGTAAGTTTTATGTATAGTTATCCTAATTTAATTCCTCTTCCTGCGAGTAAAGTAGAGGAAATGGCTCATAAGGTCAAGCCGCTAAAGTTTGCTCGCCTTTATAACGCCTTTCATCGTGTCGTCAAGTCTAACGCAGATGAGGCTGTCCAGCGTTCAGCTGTACGTTATCTTAAGGCTCTAGAAGGAACGCTTTTTCATACGTAAATGCAAAACCTCCTTTGATGAAGGGGGTTTTGTTTTGAAGAAGAAGGAGAAGGGAAAGAGCTTTTCATAATCGAATACAGTAAAAAGAGGAGAGGATAAGAGATGAGAGTTTTCAATTATAGTCGCTCGGCAGGAAAGGAAATAACAAAATTCGGATCGCAGTTTATCATGTCTCGTATTACTCAAACAGAATCAAGCGTACATATTGGCGCAATGTATCTGGACAAAGAGGGGCTCATAGGCTTTCACCAGGCCGTGACGCCTCAATTATTATTAATTGTAAGTGGGGAAGGGCTAGTAAGAGGAGAAGAAAATGAGTTAGTAAAAGTAAAAGAAGGCGATGCTGTTTTTTGGAATAAAGATGAATGGCATGAGACAACGACTGAAAAAGGCCTAACTGCTATTGCAATTGAAGGTGATTTGGATCCTGATCTGTTTTTAAAGGAAAAAGAAAAATCAGAAGGACAAGAGGAATTGTAATAAGCGCAACACAATGCGAAATTGTGAACACAAAAAAGCTCTTCCACCGGGGAAGAGCTTTTTTAATATGATTTACGCTTTAACTACGTTAGTAGCTTGTGGTCCGCGGTTACCTTGCTCAGTGTCAAAAGTAACTGTTTGACCTTCTTCAAGAGTTTTGAAACCTTCGCCTTGAATAGCTGAGAAATGTACGAATACGTCGTCTCCGCCTTCAACTTCGATGAAGCCAAAACCTTTTTCTGCGTTAAACCATTTTACTGTACCTTTATTCATGTGTGTATCCTCCAAGTGCATTTTGCACAAATATTACTATTCCTGCTCTACATAATCATTTGAGATGTAAGTACTTCCTA
The DNA here is from genome assembly GCF_020165985.1 of Bacillus sp. RAR_GA_16. Taxonomy (GTDB): domain Bacteria; phylum Bacillota; class Bacilli; order Bacillales; family Guptibacillaceae; genus Guptibacillus. The sequence goes on along the minus strand of NZ_JAIUKZ010000015.1, from coordinate 121,240 downwards.
AAGTAGCCTGCTCTTTAATAATCAGTACCGAACAACAATAATTAACCTTAGTATAACATGTCTCCCAAAAAAAGCAAACCTCTTCTGAAAAATCCAGATCTTTTGCTTTTATTAGCCTACTCTTAAAATAGTAATGGGCTCAATCATTTATTGAGTACTACAGTTTATTTAAATAAATCGAAATGAAAATTTTTAATGTAAAATGAAAGGTGTTCCTCTATGATAGAGGAGAGATTCGATTTATCAGCGGAGGTAGAAGATATGCCAGTTCAAGGTTCAATTATTGACCAAGAAGTACGATTGATTGGAAAGCAGCTAGAAGCAAGAAAGTTAGACGTTGCGAAAAGCTTATTGAAACCGGGTGAGGGCACTGCAGAAGCCCTTAGATTACATACAGAGCTTGTTCAGCTATGTGCAGATTCAATCTTAATTGGTGAAGAAGAAACAATGCCACTTGTCACAAAGTGGGGAAGAAAGACAGGAGAGCTGGCTGTTCAGTACGGTTCAGAATTAGATGAGTCACTGAAAACCACCTCAGAAATTAGAATGGTGATCTGGGATGTGATTGAACTCATTACAATTGAGGCAAATCAATCGGTTCAAAGTGTTTTTCGAGCCGGAAGATTGATTGATCGTTTACTTGATCAAGCTGTTTATGCATACAGTACTGCTTACGTTGCTTCATATAAAAATAGTCTTAGTCATGCTCAGGAAGTATTTCTTGAGTTATCGGTACCCGTTGTGCCAATTCTTGAAGGCGTTGCTGTTTTACCTATTATCGGTGATATCGACACCCATCGTGCCAGTCTTCTTATGGAAACAGCTTTAAAAGAGTCAACTGCAAAACGCTTAACGCATTTATTTATCGATCTTTCTGGCGTCACAATTGTTGATACGATGGTTGCCAACAATATTTTTAACATTATTTATTCTCTTGAACTTCTAGGAGTAAAGGGGATTTTATCTGGTATTCGGCCAGAAGTGGCTCAAACGATGATCCATCTTGGAATTGATTTCTCTTCTATCCAAACGCATAGTACGTTAAAACAAGCATTAGCAAGGCATATCCTATAGGAAATAGGTCTATGCGTAAAAAGCTGTCCGGAATGGACGGCTTTTTTTGTGAAGAAAAAACGAAAAAATTGGAATGTTTTTTAAAAATGAGATTCATTGACGGTGAAGACAATGACTAATAAAATGGTCTCGAAAATTCTTAGTAAGATCCTCTCTTCCATGAGCAAGATCGCTACTATCTTAGGCGAAAAGACGGTTTGTCTTCAACGGTCTAACTGACCAGCAGATGGAATCAGGATGCTTAGGTTTTCTTTATTTTTTAGGAAGGGAGGATGTCGTAATGCTTTATCGAATTACGGTTTATCTACTTGGTATGTTTATTAACTTTTTTGGTGTTGCGCTTGTGATTCATGCAACTCTAGGAGCTGGATTTTGGACATCCTTTTTCATTGGGTTATCAGATGTGGCTGGACTAACAGTTGGCTTTTGGTACGGAGTGTTTCAAATCCTTGTCATTTTTCTAAATGGAAGCTTAATGAAAAAGAAACCGGAATATGGGGCAATTCTTCCAATTATACTAGAAAGCTTTATACTCGATTTCTGGTTAGAAATTGTATTTACTTCCGTCCAGTTATCGACAGCCCCACTAATGGCGAAAGTGGGAGTACTAATCTTAGGAATGATAGCCATTGGTTTAGGGGTAGCCATTTATATTTTGCCACAGTTTCCACGAGCCCCATTTGATCAGCTATTTCTCGTCATTAGCGAAAGATTCAACCTTAGTTTGCAAATGGGACAGACACTAGTCGCCGTTGTCATGGCAACTCTTGCTCTCCTAATTGGTGGTCCTGTTGGAATAGGGACAATTGCGCTCGTGTTTCTACTCGGACCAATTATACAGTTCTGGTATGAAAGAGCGTATCCAATGTATTATGTGCTTTATCCAACGCAAGCACCGCATGAGGAGTATTTATAAAGTTTTGTAAGACGCTTTTGTTCAAAACACAAAAGCGTTTTTTAATAAAATGGCGAGGGTTCAATTTATTTAGACTTTTGCGAAATCTTAATCAAGGGTATACCCATTTTGGGAGGGATAGACTGATGAAAAAAATAATCAATCAACCAGATGACGTTGTAAGCCAAATGCTGGACGGAATGGTGAAAGCCCATCCCGAGTCCTATCAAAGACTTGAAGGTACGACGGTTCTTGTGAGAAAGAACCTATCGGAAAACAAAGTAGGTATTGTTAGCGGAGGCGGAAGTGGACATGAACCTGCCCATGCTGGTTTTGTGGGGGAAGGCATGCTTGACGCTGCTGTAAGCGGAGAGGTATTTACGTCTCCGACTCCAGATCAGGTGTTAGAAGCGATTAAAGCAGTCGATCAGGGCGCTGGTGTTCTCTTCATCACAAAAAATTATACAGGGGATGTTATGAATTTTGAAATGGCAGCCGAGATGGCTGAAGATGAAGGCATAGCTGTCGAACAGGTGATTGTGAATGATGACGTAGCGGTAGAAAATAGTACTCATACCACAGGCCGAAGAGGTGTAGCGGGAACGATCTTCGTTCATAAAATTGCAGGAGCAGCGGCCAAAGATGGGAAAACACTGAAAGAAGTGAAAGCGCTTGCTGAAGAGGTGATTCAAAATGTGAGATCAATGGGAGTAGCCCTTCATCCTGCTCAGGTTCCTGGATCAGGAAACCCGGGGTTTGATATTGAAGAGAATGAAATGGAGCTTGGCATTGGTATTCATGGTGAGCCTGGAATGGAAACGATCGGACTGATTTCGGCAGATGAATTAGCAGAGCGACTTATAGAAGAAGTGCTACCCGAACTAGAACTTAAACAAGATGATGAAACGGCGATCATTGTAAATGGAATGGGCGCAACGCCATTAATGGAGCTATACATTCTAACTAACCGTATACATGATCTCTTAAATGAAAAAGACATCAAATCGGAATTGACGTTAGTTGGAAACTATATGACTGCCCTTGAAATGGCGGGGGCTTCTTTAACCGTTCTAAAGTTAACGAGTGAATTAAAGAAATACGTGACAAACCCATGTCAGACAATTGCTTGGACGATAATTGACTAAGGAGGTTAATTTATGTTTACAGCAGAGATGGCTAGACAGTGGATCAAAGAGTTCGCTGTAAAGATAGAATCGCATAAAGAACAACTCACAGATCTTGACCAGGTGCTTGGTGATGGAGATCACGGCCTTAACATGACAAGAGGCTTTAAAGCGGCTGTCGAACAACTTAATGAAGAGACGGATGAACCTGGGAAAGTGCTAAAAACTGTTGGAACAAGTCTTTTGTCTAAAATAGGTGGTGCTTCAGGTCCGCTTTACGGAACGCTTTTCATGAAAGCTGGAAACCAGTTAGAAGGAACAGCGGTTCAGCTTAGTGATCTTTCCTCAGGTCTCCGAGTTGGCGTAGAGGGAATGAAGAAACGAGGTAAGGCGGAGCGAGAAGAAAAGACGATGATTGACTTACTGGAACCAGTGATTGAGTTAATGGAAGAGAAGGGAAATGAGCTTACACCTGATCATTTGATCGACAAAGCGAAGGAAGCGCTTGAGCATGTAAAAGAGTATGAAGCCAAAAAAGGGAGGGCGGCTTACTACAAAGAAAAATCAAAAGGGAAACAGGATGCAGGAGCTCAGTCTTCTTATTATCTAATCGAATCACTGGCGGAAGTACTTGAAATGGACGGTGAAGCTTAATGGTCGGTCTTGTCCTTGTCTCACATAGTCCTGATATTTCAAAAGGCTTGAAAAAGATGCTAGATGAAGCTCAGCCTGAAGTCACTGTGCTCGATGCTGGTGGAACGGATGAAGGTGAAATGGGAACGAGTGCCATGAAAATTCAATCCGCTATTGAAAAGGCAGACCAAGGGGATGGCGTCGTTATTCTTGTGGATTTCGGAAGCTCAGTCATGAATGCAGAGATGGCAATCGATTTAATAGAGGATGCTCATTCCGTCAAGATTGCAGATGCCCCATTCATTGAGGGCGCCTATAGTGCGGTGATGGAAGCTGGTTTTGGCAAGTCAATAGATGAAGTGGTGGAATCAGCAGTTCATGCAAAAAATATGAAGAAAGTGCATTGAAGATAAAAAAACAGCGCATCCCCTGAACTGTAACCCGAATAATGGACACTTATAAAAAAGTGACCCGTTATTCGGGTTCTTTCTGTTTCTAGAAATAAAACCCGTTTATAATGAAAAAAAGACAATGAACGGAGTGAGCGTATGAGTAATCGTCTATTCACTGAAGTCGAAATGGAACAACTTGAGAAGAACCCAAACGTGTTACGTGTGTCGCAGCGTACCATCACTTATCATCCTTCATTTAAACAGATGGCTATCTTAGAATATCAAAACGGCAAATTTCCGAGTCAAATCTTTGAGGAACATGGATTTGATGTAAACATGATTGGGAAAGACCAACCCAATCGTTCATTAAAAAGATGGCGTCAAACTTTTGAGAAGTATGGAAAAGAAGGATTAGAAGGGGAACGCAGAGGCAAAGGAAGTCCTGGTCGTCCCCCACAACGGGAACTTTCGACCGAAGAAAAACTTAAGAAAGCCGAAGCACGGATTAACTATTTAGAGGCTGAGAATGAATTCCTAAAAAAGCTAGACAAACTCGAAAGGCAGGCGTTGAAGAAGAAAAAATAGCTCCCCAAGAGGTCTATACACTTATCGAGCGCGTTATTGAAAAGTACTCATTAAAGAACATGATTTCCTATCTGTGTGCTTTTACCGGGGTGAGCCGAAGTGGTTATTATGCTTGGTTAAAATGTAGGACTAAAAGAGAATGGAAAAACACAAAAGATGAACAAGATGTCACATTAATTCGGACGATTCTTTCAACAGGAGGATGAAAAAGTAGGCGCTCTTCAAATCAAAATGATTTTAGAGAATGATTACGAGGTCATTATGAATCATAAAAAAATTAGAAGGTTAATGAGAAAGTTTCACCTGGTGACGAAAATTAGAAGAGCGAATCCTTATAAGCGCATGATGAAAGCGACTCAGGAGCACCGGACATGTCCAAACCTACTCAACCGTCAATTCAAGCAGGAAAAGCCTAGGCTCGTCTTCTTAACGGACATTACCTATATTTATTATGGAAAGGGGCAAAAAGCTTATCTTTCTTGCGTAAAAGATAGTACAACAAATGAAATTGTCGCTCATCATGTCTCCACTTCACTCGGAATGAAAATGGTTTATCGGACTTTAGAAAAGCTCAAGCTCATTGAAGGTGGATTCCATCCAGAAGCCCTCATTCATTCGGATCAGGGTTTTCATTACACGCATCCTTATTTTCAACAGAAAGTAAGAGAGGCTGGCCTTCAACAATCTATGTCTAGAAAGGGAAACTGTTGGGATAACGCGCCAATGGAATCATTCTTTGGTCATTTTAAAGATCGTGTTAATCACAAAGCATGTAGGAAGTTGAAAGAATTGAAGAAGAAAGTAGATCATTATATCCAACGTTATAACCATCAAAGGTATCAATGGGGATTAAATAAAATGACCCCGGTACAATACCGAGGTCATTTACTAGCTGCATAGGTCCTTTTTATAAACTGTCCATATTATAGGTTACAGTTCACCCCTGGATGCGCTGTTTTTTTTATCTTTTAAGCACCAGCCCATACGTCTTTCGCATATCGGCCATCTCGTTCAAGTTTCTCTAGCCATTGAATGGCTTCTTGCTCAGATGTTTCATACATTGACTGATAGCTTGAAATAATCGTTTGCTCTACTTCAGGAGCCATATGGCTACCGTCGCCACACACGTATAATCGTCCACCATTTTTAAGGAGTGGGATCACATCTTTCGCGTTCTCGGATACAAGATGTTGGACATACGTTTTTTTCTGTCCAGGGCAACGTGAAAATGCCGTGTGAAGGGTAACAAGTCCATCTTTTTCAGCTTGTTCAAGCTCTTCCTGATATAAATAATCATGTTCAGGATTACGACAGCCGAAGTAAAGGTGAGCTGCACCAAGCTCGTTGCCCTGCTTACTTAATTCCCGGCGGGCTTGAATGAATCCTCTAAATGGCGCAATACCTGTTCCTGGTCCAATTAAGACCATTGGTGTTTCTAGATCTTCTGGAAGCTGGAAATTGGACTGTGGCGTGTTGATAAAGCAGGCCACTTTGTCACCAAATTCACGCGTTGCCAGGTAGTTCGAAGCAACACCCTTGTATTCTCCCTTACCATTCCAAGCAGTGTCACGAACGACACTAACCGTCATGCTTGCTTCTCGTTCTTTATAAAGCGGAGAACTTGAAATTGAGTAGTAGCGAGCCTTCAGTGGCGGAAGTAATGCGATGAACCGCTCAAATGGAATCTCACAGGCTAGATAGTGTTCAACGAGTTCTAGCATCGTCACGCGCTTCTCAAGAACTTCCTTTTTATATGTGTCGTCTTCTAGTAATTTCTCGAGCTCGACAACATGTGGTGGACACACAGTATGTGCAGCTAACGCACGTATTTGAGAACGAGTAGCTGGCTCTTGAAGCTCAACGTAAGAAGATAGAAGTTCCTGAAGTTTCACTGGTTTATCAGTAGGAAGATGGGCTGCTTTCCCTGAATCTCCAGTTAAGAGTACATGAATCGTGACCATTAAGTGAGAAGCGATCAAGAACACGTTCCACCATTTCATCACTATTCTGTGGAAGGATGCCGACGTGGTCGCCTTCCTGATAAGTAACGCCATCAGGTAGCATTAATTCAATGTGTCGTGTGCTTCTTCCACTTTCTGTATGCTGAAGCTCAACATTGCGATTAATGATGGCCGTGAACGCATGATGTGTTCTAGCAAGTGGTGTATCACTTACTCCACTTACGAAACTCATTGAAATGGAACTGTTTTCTGAGTTGTTTTCATTTAGTTCGATATTCATCGCTTCTGCGAGACTTGGCCATAACGTTGCTTCCCATTTCTCATAATCTCCCTCAAAGTCATCGCTAGCGTCCCCAAACCCTGTCTCCGCAATGCGCTGAGCACCTTTATTTGCTAGCTGCTCATCGATAAGAGACGGAATACGCTGATACGTGTTGGCCCAGTTGCGGTCACCACAACCAAAGACTGCATATTGAACGCCATTCACCGCACCGACCTCCATCTGCTCGAGCCATTGGACAAACTCATCTGCATTATCAGGAGAATTTCCGTTATAAGAGGCAGATACGATTAAGACGGCTCCGTTCTCTGGAAGTTCATTTACATAATCGTTCAGTGGGGCAACATTCGTGCTAAAGCCTTGTTGTCGACCTGTCTCAGCAAGATCACGAGCAATTCCTTCTGCAGTGCCAAGGTTAGATCCGTATAAGACGAGAAGAGGAGTACCGTGCGCATTTTCAACTGCGACAGGCGCTTTTTTCTTCTCTTTTTCATTTGCTTCAGAAGCTGGAACGGCAAAAGAAATTGATTCCTTTCGTTGCTTCACTTTCATTTTTAGATTATCGGGTTTGAGCGTTAATGTTTCTTTCACATCAAGTTGATAGTTTGAGTGATCGATCAGGTCAAAATGCTGAATAATCATACCAAGGACAAGTGTCGCTTCATGTAGTGAAAATTGTTGCCCGATACATGCGCGCTGTCCATTTCCAAATGGCTTATAGGCGTGTAGTGGGATAGAAGAAGGGTCTTCAAAGCGTTCAGGTACGAAATCTTCCACATTATCTCCCCAAATGGATTTATCACGGTGTAGTTCTGGAAGTAGGAGCGTGAACTCGTCACCTTTCTCCACTTGGTATTCTCCATTCAATGTTGTATCTTCCTTCGCATAAAGAGAAAAGGCAGGAGCGGTTGGCCATAGGCGAAGGGATTCATTTAGTATCATTCGAACATATTTGAGCTGCTTCACCTGCTTATAATCAGGTATAGCATCACCAACGACACGATCTACCTCTTCTTGAGCTTTCGCAAGCTTATCTGGATTATTCATAAGGTAGTAAAGAGTAAAGGAAAGCAACCCACTTGTCGTTTCATGTCCAGCAATGAGGAAGGTGATAATTTGGAAACGGATATTTTCATCATCAAGTGGTTCACCTGTTTCAGGGTCTTTTCCTTTTAGCATATGTGCCAAAAGATCATCCTCGCCTTGATCGCCATTCTTCTTACGGTCTGCAATTAAGCCATCAACAAGAGAAAACATATAGTCAATATCTTCTTTAAATTGCTTTTTGGAACGCACCATTAGTTTATCCTGAACCCCTAGACGCTGAGATTGATTCATCGCTTCATCTAATGCTCGCACCATTGCATCAACGAATTCATGATTGGTTTCTCTGTAAAAGCTATTGAAACGAAAGTCAAATCCACAAAGCCCAATTGTGTCAAGAGTCAACCGAGTCATATCTTCGGGAACATCAATTTCTTCATCTGGATTAAGACGAGCCCACTTCTGAATAAGTTGAGTGGCAAGGTCGACCATTTTATTATGATAGCCTTTCATCGCTTGTTGACTAAAACTTGGAAGGAGAATGTTATGTGCCTTTTTCCAATTTTTTTCGTTTGTTTCACTTGTAAATAAGCCATCTCCTCCAAAAGCACGAACTTTTTGAAGAACTGGTCCTACTTTTTTGTCGAAGCGTTTTTCATTGGTTATTTCAGCTACCAGGGAAGCACTTGAAACGAACGTACTAGTGCGTCCTGGGAATTGGAATTGATAAATAGGACCAAGTTCTTTTGCAAGCTTCATAAAAGACTGAATTGGTTTTTCTTTATCAATAAGAGGTAAATTACCTAGTGGTCCATAGGTTTTTGGCTGTGGAAACGATTTCTTAGTTGTCATCATTTATCACCTCAATAGTTATTTGAAAGCGGAATGAACGTTCATTCATTTTGTGTTGTAAAGAGAGAGATCTCTTTACGCATGTAATCGAACAGAATCCCATAAACTTTCTTCAATTTTTGAAAGAAGTTCAGGTTCTGAAGAAAGCTCACCTGCTCGAACAAGGTTCTGAAGTTCTAGAAAAGCACCGTATAGAATGGCAATCAATGCTTCAGAAGGCAAATCACGAATCTCTGACTGTTTCTTTCCAGTATCAAAAAAAGCTTTCAACAGATTGAGAAGTTCGGTGAAGTCACTTTTACTCTGGTTATCCAGAAAGTGACCCGCACTGTGTTTTTTAATGAAATAAAGTGCATGCTCATTTTGATTGGTAAAAAGAATCATTGTTTTATAAATGTGTTGAAACTGCTGACGAGTCGATTGATGATAGGGGAATTGCTCTTCAATCGTTTTTGTAAATGTAGCAACCGTCTCCTGAAAAAGCGTGTTAACGAGCACCTCTTTGTTATCAAAATAACGGTAGATTGTTCCGGCACCAACATTCGCTGAATTGGCAATCATCGGCACAGTCGTAGCATCAAAACCTCGCTCGGCAAATAACACAAGAGCGCTTTTTAAAATACTCTCCCGTTTGTTCAGTGTCGTCATACGCAGCTTCCTTTCTTACTTAGCTTGCGGAATGAATATTCATTCCTGTTTCCATTTTAAACCTGTTGGAAAAGCTTAACAATAAAGCAGAGGTCCTAAAAAGATTGAAGATCCTGTTAACTAGAGGGCCTATTCACCTATTGGAATGCTAGTAATTGGGAATTTCTTTTTAAAGTAGATTCGAATAAATTAAAAAAAGGGATGAGACGAGCTCCTTTTGCGGATGTCGTCTCACCTTTTTCTACGGTTTTAGAATCACTTTAATATTTCCATCCTCTTTCTTATCGAAAATCTCATATCCTTTTGCGGCTTCTTCAATTGACATGCTATGAGTAATAATGTCTTTCGGGTCAAATTCCTGATTTTCAATCATATCGTAAAGCTTCGGCATAAGGTGAATCACAGGTGCCTGTCCCATTTTTAGGGATACGTTTCTAGTAAAGAAATCTCCTAATGGAAATCGGTTCGCTTCCGTTCCATAAACACCTGTCAATTGTACGGTCCCGAACTTACGAACTGACTTAGAGGCTGTCACAATGGGGCTAATTGTACCAAATTGATTATCAAATTCTGATCCAAAAGATTCGTTAGGAGGAACAGTGCCGTCCATTCCAACACAATCGATAACAACATCAGCGCCGCCTTTCGTCTCTTCGTATAAAAGAGCGCCAATATCGTCGTGCTGTTTAAAGTTAAATGTATCGACATGGTTCGTACGCTTACCGTGCTCAAGACGATGGTCTACTTGATCCACGGCAATGACTCGCTTAGCTCCTTTTAGCTTGGCGAATTTTTGTGCCATCAAGCCAATTGGCCCACTTCCAAGAATGATAACAGTGTCGCCAGCTTTTACACCGCTATGTTCTACACTCCAATAGGCGGTAGGAACAACGTCAGAAAGAAAAAGCACACTTTCATCATCCAAGGTACTTGATTCAGGTACTTTAAAAGAAGTGAAATCCGCATAAGGGACGCGTAAGTATTCAGCTTGCCCGCCTGGATAATTTCCGTTAATTTCAGTGAAACCAAATAAGCCACCGACTTCACCATGCGGGTTCGACTCATCACATTGACTTTCCATCTGGTTCTTACAATAGTGACACTCTCCACAACCAATATTGAACGGAATGACGACTCGGTCACCCTTTTTTAAGGTTTTCACGCCTGAACCTATTTCTTCAACGATCCCCATTGGCTCATGACCGACAATATAATCCTGTTCAGGTTCAATGCCTCCATGATAGAGATGCAGATCAGAACCACAAATTCCACTAGCGGTAATCTTTACAATCATATCAGTATGCTCTTGAATAGACGGAGCTTCTACATTTTTTACAACCATTTTTTCTTTCCCTTGATAAGTAACAGCTTTCATCTCTTCACATCCTTGATTGTGTTTTGGTTTAATCTTCCTATTTCCGAAATGCTAGCTACTGAAACCTTAGTTTGCAACATAATAAAAGAGACCCATTGCGATGAAAGGTCTTCTTTTTTCTTTCTTATTTTTAGTCGATTGGATCCTGAGCTTTCCCAAATCTGATCACATCAATAATCGCCATACCGTCACTCGGTTTACCGGCATCATTTCGATAAGGCATGAGAGAAAAGAAAATAAAATAAATCGAGAAGTAAGTAAATTGATAGAAAAAGAGATCCACTGGAAGAACTTCGGCATAAATTAATCCGTTTAGAATGAGAATAACGATAATATTAAATAAACTACCTGCCGCATAAATCGCGACGTGAGCCCATGTTTTGTTATAGGATAAATTTTCGTACTGGCACCAGCCTTCCATAAAATATTTTTTCTTTACTTCAAGGGGGCCAATATGAAAAATGGTCTTGCCGGTACCGATACAGAATTTAATTTTGCCTCCGAACATTCGTGCTATCAGAACATGACCAGCTTCGTGCAGGAGCGTGATGATTGGTAATATAATAAAAAAGTTCACGAAGAACATAGGAATATCGCTTAAAGTAAACATTGAAAACCTCCAAATCGTTCGTTTAAAAATAGCTTTTTTCGTAAATAGTACACTGAGATAGTGCGTTCCCGTTTAAAGGAATTCAAAACCTAAATGAAGAAGATGCTTTCTGAAATGATTCCATGCAGATAAGCTTTTGATGATAAGAATATAAAAAAAAGCAGGAGGGTTGCTGAAAAAAGAAAAAAAGTTTATGATAATAATAGATACCCCATGGGGTAATTAAAAATCGTTTCTAGGAGGATAATGACATGTATTTACGTACGTTTTTTGATGAGAAATTGGCACAGTATTCTTATATGATTGGCTGTCAACGAACGGGTGAAGCGCTTGTAATTGATCCGGCGCGAGATGTTACACCGTATTTAGAAACAGCGAAAAAGGAAGGCTTTCATTTAGCGGCAGCTGCTGAAACGCATATTCACGCTGATTTTGTCTCAGGCGCTAGACAACTAGCTGAAAAGCATGACGTAAAGCTGTATTTATCTGATGAAGGTGACCAGGACTGGAAATATGGTTATCTAGAAGGATTGGATGTAGAACTTGTAACGGATGGTTCGATGATTCACGTAGGTAATGTAGAACTTCGGGTGATGCATACCCCTGGGCATACCCCTGAAAGCATTTCATTCGTACTCACAGATCGCGGTGGTGGCTCTGAAGTACCGATGGGAATATTTACAGGAGATTTCGTTTTCGTAGGAGACATTGGTCGCCCGGATTTACTTGAAAAAGCTGCAGGAGCTGTTGGTACAGCTGAAACGGGAGCAAAAGCGATGTTCAAATCCCTACAAAAATTTAAAGAACTACCCGAATATGCAACGGTTTGGCCAGGTCACGGTGCCGGAAGTGCATGTGGGAAGTCGCTTGGCGCTGTTCCACAGTCAACAGTTGGTTATGAGCTTCGGAATAACTGGGCACTAAAAGAGGAGAATGAAGATACGTTTGTAAAAGAACTTCTAAATGAACAGCCAGAAGCCCCGACCTACTTTGCTGTGATGAAGAAAGTCAATAAAGAAGGTCCTAACGTCTTAACAGGTGAAGAACTGAAAAAGGTTGAGAGCGTTGATGAAGTTCGTGCGCTTGCAACAAATGGGCAGACGACAATCGTGGATACCCGTTCGGCACAGGATTTCGCGGATGGTCATATTGACGGAGCGATTAATCTCCCATTCAATAAAGCATTTACGAACTGGTCAGGTTGGGTGCTGAACTATGAACAAGACTTGCTTCTTATTGCAGAGGATGATCAAAAAGAAGAGATCGTAAAAGCTCTTCACTCTATTGGCATTGATCGGATCAAAGCATACGCTGGTCCTGAACTTCTTTCTCAATGGGATGATCTTGAAGGCTATTCCTTTGTGACCACGGAAGAATTGAAAGATGTGTATGATAAAGAAGATGTTTATGTCGTTGATATTCGAAAAGAAAATGAATGGAATGCCGGTCATATTCCTGGGGCCAATCACCATATGCTTGGCTATTTAGAGGATCAAGCGAAGGATATTCCAGAAGATAAAACAGTGGTGGTGCACTGCCAATCAGGAACACGATCAGCGATTGGAACAAGTTTACTGCAGTCCCTTGGTTTTAAGGACATTTTGAACTATAGCGGTGGCTTTGCAGCGTGGGAAAAAGATGGAGATAAAATCGAAAAATAAGATTAAGAGCGTAAAGCCAATGCTTTACGCTCTTTTTTCTATGCACTCATTTCGCTTTCAATTGTTGCAGGTTTCGGTTTCATCACCATAAGACCAATACCCCCAACACTAAGGACGGCTGCCACAAGGAATGGTGCATGAGCAGAAACACTCTGACCGATTAGTCCTGATAAGACAGGAGCAATAGCTGCACCAAGCCAGCGAAGGAAGTTATATCCCCCAGAAGTGATGCTTCGTTCGTATGGCGATACTTCCATAACATAGCTTGTAAACAAAGCGTTGTTTAGCCCGGAAGCAAGTCCAGATAGAATAACAAGTGTGATGAGTAACGGTGTTGATGGAACGACAAAGAGTAGTCCAAGTAATACAGCAAACGTTAGTAAGCTATACGGTAAGATTTTTTTCGGTAAAAACTTTTTCTCGAGCTGATGACTTAAAATCGCTGAACCGTATGCCAACATAAGACCCCAGCCAAAGAACACAAATCCAATTTGAATAGCGCCAAGTCCGATTATCAGTGGTGTATACGCTAAAACGACGAAGAAACCATAGTAATAGAGCATAGCTGCAAGAGCGGATGTCAAAAACGGTTTGTAAGAAAACAATCCTTTTAACTCATGCATCCCAACGGGCTTTCGTTTTTGTTTGCCATTAGGCTCAAAGACAAAAAAGAGTACAAGGCAGAAAGCAGCTAGAATTAAAACAGATGTAGCGAAGAATGGGAATCTCCAAGAATAACCACCAAGTATTCCACCTACAAGAGGTCCACCAGCCATACCTAATCCAATAGCGGCTTCATAATAGCCGACCGCTTTTTGGGGATCTTTTGATAAGGCAATTAACAGTGTCATCGCAGTAGCGAAGAACATAGAGTTACCGAAGCCCCAACCGGCTCTAAAAATAGAGAGGCTTGCGATTCCGTTTGAAAGCGCACAGAGGAGCGCAAAGACGGTCACGATACACAAGCCAAATACCATCATGCGCTTATCGCCAAAGCGACTTGCGAAAATACCTGCAGGAATCATCATAATGGCCATTGTTAAAATGTAGGCAGTAAACAGCATTTCGACTTGCCAGTGGTTTGCCCCGATCTGCTCGGCAATCGTTGGAAGGATTGGATCAACAATCCCGATTCCCATAAAAGCAAGAAAGGTTGCTGCAATGGTAATCCAACGGGCTTTTGTAAATTTCTTCTCATTCATTCTAGTTAACCTCCTATAAAAATCGTTCAGTAAGAACAACGGTTGTTATTTATACAACAAGTGTCGTAAAATATTGTAACAGAGTGATGAAATTGAGCAATAATCAAGTTTTCAAAATATGTAGTCTAAGCAACAATGTTTTATTTATTGTTGAGAAAAAGAATAATTTGGAGGAGTTTTCTTATGAGAGCGAAGGAAGATCCGCGCGTTACGCGAACACGAAAGCTTTTACAAAATGCGTTTATTCACCTCATGTCCGTTAAGGAATATGAAAAAATAACGATATCAGATATTACGTCGGAAGCAACAGTAAACCGAGCCACCTTTTATTTGCATTATCAGGACAAAGAGGAATTGCTGCTTCAAACCGTTGATGAAATGCTACACCAGCTGTTTGGAGAAGCGCTCACCTTTCCACCAGGCAACATGCCAATTGATGAATTACAACGGTATATTGCAGAGCATATTTTCTCAAGCATTGCCGAGTATGATACGTTTTTCCACATCATGCTGATCAAAAAAGGAATGCCGAATTTTTTAGACCATATGCGTAGCTTTTTCTTTGATTTTTATGATAATCGAATTGCAAAGGGAAGGTTTGAGCCTCTCCCATTACCAAGTGAAGTCATTGCCAGCTATATCGCATCTGCCTATACAGGCATGATTTCCTGGTGGCTTGAAAATGACATGCCTTACACACCGGAAGAGATGGCTGAGCAAATGATTCAGTTAAATCAAAAAGGACCGACTGGGATATTGAAAAGGCACGTGAGGAAGTCCTGAAGAGAGAAAGAGGATGTTGACAGAAAATTCAATTCATTGTAATCTTAGTTTATTAGCTCATACTTCCCTTTAGAAAGGTATCCCCTTTCAAAATCAGGACAGTAGGGCATCGACTGAATGATAACAATCACAATAACTGATAAAACTGTTAAAGCTCTTACCGGAGTTTCGAACGCAGTTTAAAGCCAGTATATTTTTCTCGGAGGACGGGGGAAGTGTGCTGGCTTTTTTGTTTTTCTTGTCATTCTACTAACAATCTAAAGGAGAGATGTGTGCAATGGAACTGACAAGTACGAAGCAGGATGCAAGAAGTGTGAAAAAGGGCAAGGGGTATGAGATTAGACCGAGTGGTACTCATGATCGCCTCTACGTAGTGGAGCTAGAACAAGAGGTCATCAGCCGCTTTTTTGAAGATGTTCGTGAGATTAGCAGTCAGCAGCTAGAATATATTCCTTACATGCGTTTTATTCTGACAGAGAAGCTATCACGGCTTCTAGATGAGAACTTTCAAAAAACAGTTCGAGCGATTCTTCATGACCGGCAGACGGGTGGATTTACCGTTGGGGTAAACAAGCAAACGACTGACCCAGAGGATTATGTGAAGTTTTCAACGGCTTTTTCTCATCTTGTGGGCATTCCTAATTTCGATGCGATGTCAGGAAACTACTATGCGCGTTTTTCAGTGAAGCATACGGATACGAGTGATTCCTACCTTCGTCAGGCGTATCGTCTTTTTACCCTTCATACGGACGGAACGTATGTGGATGAAGCAACAGATTGGTTGTTGATGATGAAATTTGACGAGCAAAATGCGGTAGGGGGACGCTCACGTCTTCTTCACCTTGATGATTGGGAAGAGCTTGAGCGCTTCTATCAGCACCCGATGGCATCGCAGCGTCTAATCTATAAGGCACCACCAAGCAAAAATGTCGTAAAAGAAGTGTTCCGAACAACGTTCTATGAACAAAACAATGAACCGTGCATCTGTTTTATTGATCAATTCGTTTATCCAGAAAACATTGAACAGGCAACGTATTTAATGGAGCTATCACAGTCAATGGAGAATTCGTCTGCTACAAAAGGGCTTGAGCTTCCTGCAGGAGAATTGATTATGTTAAACAATCGTTTTTGGCTTCACGGAAGAGAGGCCTTTGAAGAAAATCCTAATTTGCACAGAGAACTTTTACGCCAGCGAGGACGATTTGCATAAATGGAATGGGAGGAAGCAAGATGTATGATTATCTCGTGATTGGAGGAGGGATCGTTGGCTTATCCACAGCGCTTTCGATTCAAAAGCGCTATCCTCACGCTACTCTTGCAGTAGTGGAGAAAGAAAACGAATGGGCAAGTCATCAAACAGGCAGAAATAGTGGCGTGATTCATTCAGGTATTTATTACAAGCCAGGAAGCTTGAAGGCAATCTTAGCCAAACAGGGCAGTGAGTCAATGGTTCGTTTTTGTGAGGAAAACGGCATTGAACATGAAGTGTGTGGAAAGGTCATCGTAGCGGTTGATGATACGGAAAAGGCAAATTTACATCATTTGTACGAGCGTGGGATAGAGAACGGTCTTCAGATTCAAAAGCTTACAAAAAAAGCCCTTTTGGAGATCGAACCACATGTAAACGGAATTGAAGGGATTAGAGTCCCCTCGACAGGCATTGTTGACTATCGAAAAGTGACGGAAAAATTAGCAGAAATTCTAGAGAACCAAGGGGCTCACTTGTATTCCGGAACAAAAGTAACAAACATAGAAGAAAATAAGGATGAAGCAATCATTGAGACAACTAGAGGGACATTTAAAACACGCTATCTAATCAATTGCGCTGGTCTGCATAGCGATCGAATGGCGCGTCTCGCCAATATTTATACCGATCTTAAAATTGTGCCTTTTAGAGGGGAGTATTTCGAGTTAAAGAAAGAGAAAAGCTATCTGGTAAAAAACTTAATCTACCCCGTGCCAAATCCTGACTTTCCGTTTCTGGGCGTCCATCTTACTCGTATGATGGATGGAACCATTCACGCGGGACCAAATGCGGTACTTAGCTTAAAGCGTGAAGGTTATGGAAAGCTTTCGTTTAATGCTAAAGATGCATTCGATGTTCTTGGATTTGAAGGTTTTTGGAAAATGGCAGGAGGTAATCTAAAAGAAGGGCTTAAAGAAATGGGACGTTCGTTTCACAAAAAATCGTTTGTCAGAAGTCTTCAGCGACTTGTTCCAGAAATTCAAGAGCAAGACGTTGTACCGACACACTCTGGCGTAAGGGCTCAAGCTCTCTTAAAGAATGGTCAGCTTGTGGATGATTTCTTTATGATTCCTGGCAAAAGATCACTTCACGTTTGTAATGCACCATCTCCTGCAGCTACCGCATCATTAGAAATTGGAGAGGTGATTGCAGGAAAAGTCCCATCGATGAATAGAAAAACAATTTCATTATCTTAATTTGTTAGCCATCGAGGAGATCGATGGCTTATTTTTATAGAAAGGAAAATGGGGGTTAGGGAGAGAATAGTTTTCTGAAAGTGGAGGGGAAGAAAAGTGTTCATAGTAAAGAAATGTTGGATTCCCGTATTCAACGAAGAAAGAACGATTCGCATTTATTTACCAGAAGGTTATCATGAAACTAAAGAGAGCTATCCTGTTCTCTATATGCATGATGGACAGAATATGTTTGAAGATCGCGATGCTGTAGGCGGAAGGTCATTACGAATGAAGGAGTATCTTGAGAAAAATCATTTACCACTTATGATTGTTGGAATTGATTCAGGTGCTAACCGGATGGAGGAATATCGCCTATGGGCTCCAGGAAAGCTGAGTGAGGAGCTGACAGGAAAAAGCGCTTCTCAGAAAGCAAAGGGGCGGGAGTATATTGATTTTATTGTCAAAGATTTAAAACCATCCATTGATGCCACTTACCGAACCAAGGTTGCCTCGAATTATATGGCTGGTATTTCCCTTGGGGGATTACTTACAGTTTATGCACTATGTCGTTACCCAAATGTGTTTACTAAAGGAGCGGGGCTTTCTTCTGCTTTTTTTCGCAACCAAGAAAAGTTGGAGGAGTTTATTTTAGAAGTTGATCGTGCTGGTCATCTTTATTTGGACTGTGGGGATAAGGAATCGGGTGATGAGCGAATGGATCGTGCGTTTTTAACTTCAAATGAACAAATTTATGAGATGTTAGAAAAAATAGGAGCGAGCGTTGAATTTAAGGTGATAAAGAATGGGGAGCATCACTATGAGTCCTTCTCTCATAGAGTTGATGATGTTATGTCATTTTTATTGCGGGATGACTGATGGAGTAGAAAGGACCTGAATGAGGTCCTTTCTAAAATTGTTTCTACATGAAGAACAGGATTCCTACTGAAATTCCGAACGTAAGACCAATTGGAGCTAATTGAATTTTTAACAACAGCTCTGGTGTTAAGGCATGATGTTCCAGAGGATTTTGTACGGGGGCGCACACAAAATCCGCCACACGGTCTGCTTTTTTCTTCTTTAAGGAAAGTGGAGGAACATCGACGGTATACTGATCGAGTTGGTCTCGGAGTTCTTTCGGTAATGATTGGTTATGGTGTGATTTCATCGTTTTCTCCCTCCAATAAATGTCTTAATCGTTTAATGGCTGTTGCTAACCTGGACTTTACCGTTCCAACAGGAATGTCCAGGATGCTTGCAACGTCTTGTTGTGTCATGTCGTGATAATAGATTAGCAGAATAACCGCTCTCTGCTTTTCAGGTAGCTGCTTTAATGCCCATTGAATCGTCATTTTTTCTACGGAATCGGAAGTGAAAATTGCTTCTTTTTTTATTAGAAAAGGAAGAAGTGATTGCCATTTTGCTCTTCGTTTCAATTTGTTGATCATGAGCTGATAGCCGATTTTAAACAGATACGTTTTTAGAGAGGCCCGTGTGACATCAAACTGATCCTGGTACTTATGGAATTTCACGAAGGTATCTTGGACAAGATCAATACTGAGTTGTTCATCACGAGTGTAACGATACAAAAAACGATAGAGAGAATCTTTGTGCGTGAGATAAATAGTTTCGAATGTCATAGACAATGATTTCTCAAGAGGAATCGATTTACGTTCGTTAAAATTCATTCGGCCAGCGCTCTTTTATGCCTTTATACGTGTAGGCGAGACGAAAAATAAACCAGAGAAACGTGAGGAGTGGGAAAACGAACGTCTGATGTAAAAAGAATTGCACGAAGGGATTTTCAATGTTTTCTCCTTTAATGAGAAAGATAAACAGTCCTGTAATACATAGGAAAGAATAAATAGAAGACGCAATCATGACATAATCCCAGCGTGACCAATAGAAATAAAGCGTTGTCTTTTGAAAGTCGATTTTTCCATTTGTTTTGTGTACATGTTTTTGAAGCGTTGCGATTAACACCGCAAAAACGGTTCCGAGTATTCCTGCCATTACTAACCCCATGATCCACCCAATCGCCATGTATTTCACACCTTTCATTTCTATATTTTCACATATTTATACAATTTAAAGGAAAGAAAAGTTCATTTTTCTCATGAGTTTTTTAAGTTGGGAAAGACTAAGAGTAAATTGTAGAAATTGGGTGAAACATTTGCACAAAAAAATCGGCATGATTGCAAGCATCTTTTTTATTGTGTGTCTCCTGTTAACTAGTATAAATGCTGTGAAAGCTGAGCGGCCGGTAAGCGAAGTCACGTACATGAAGTCGGAAACGAAAAAGGATCCTGCGATTGAAAAAGCCTTCGCAAAAGAATTCGGTCTGAAAAAGGGTTCAGATTCCATACGTTATTTTTACAACAAAATCGACTTAAACGATGATCAGGTACCTGAAACATTTGTCTATTTAGTCGGTCCAACGGTATGTGGAACAGGGGGATGCAGTGGCCTGTTGTTAGAAGAAAAGGATGGAGAGTATAAAGTGAAAACCCGCTTCTCTTTAGTCAGAACGCCGATTATGATTCACAATGAAACGACAAACGGGTGGAAAGACATCGTCATGTATGTAACGGGTGGAGGCATCGAGCCTGGCTATCACCAGCTTAAATATAATGGAGAAACCTATCCTTCTAATCCATCTGTTGAACCGATCATAAAAGAGGAAAAGATAAAAGGAATTGGAATTTTAAACGATGAACTGACGCAGGATAATGGCATCGTGTTTTAAAAGAGGTAGAGGACAAGTGAAAATATTGTCCTCTACCTTTTTCTATGTATTCATCGGTTCAGGATGCATCTCGTATTGCTTATGGGCATCCTTAAGCGCAGCAGCAAGTGCGTTGCCGGCTTTTCCAAGGTAGCCCTCTTTTAGGTGTTGAAGTGGTTCGGAAATGCCATCTTTTAAACTGAATCCTTTAAGTAATTGTTTGACGAACTGTTTGCTATGTTCCGTTGCAAGCGTGCAGGACCCGTCGACGATCACGCCATACTTTTTATCAACTTCAAGTGTGAGGGTTAAAGTGTCTGAAATGTTGTTAGCAGCCATGCCGGTTGGGAGCTTGGAGTGGCCGGCGACGAAAAGGGTGTTCATAAAGCAAATCCTCTCCTTTCGTTTGGTGACGTTTTCAATAGTGTAGCATAACAAGATGGATTGTAGCGTGATAGAATAGTAGAAAATGACATTTAAAAGGGAGTGGAGATGAATGGATCTCAATCTAAAAGGAAAATCAGTTGTTGTCACAGCTGCAAGCAAGGGACTTGGAAGAGCTTCAGCACGCGCATTCGCACAAGAAGGGGCACAAGTGATTCTATCAAGTCGAAGTGAAGATGAATTGAAAAAAGCATGTGAAGAAATCATCGAAGAGACGGGGAACGAAGGGGTGACCTGGATCGTTTGTGATATGACAAAAGCGGATGAGATCGATCGCTTAATGACGTTTGCGGCAGACACGAATGGAACAGTCGATGTGTTAGTGAATAATGCAGGCGGCCCGCCAGCTGGAGGATTTGAGGATTTTAGTGATGATGACTGGCAACAGGCGTTTGAATTAAATCTATTAAGCTTTATTCGAACATCTAGAGCAGCGATACCTTATATGAAAGAAAATGGATGGGGACGTATCTTAAATATTGCTTCATCTTCGATTAAACAATCCCTGGATAACTTGATCCTGTCGAACACATTTCGAGCAGGGATCGTAGGACTAGCCAAAAGTCTTTCACAAGAATATGCTGAGCATAATATTCTTGTAAATACCGTTGGTCCTGGACGCATTGCTACAGATCGGGTTGAACAACTTGATCGTATGAAGGCAGATCAGTTAGGAGTCACTGCTGCTGAATTAAAGAGTCAGGCGGAGCAATCCATTCCGATGAAAAGATACGGTGAACCTGATGAATTTGCAAAGGCAATCGTATTTCTTGGTTCAGATGCGAATACGTATATGACAGGGCAATCGCTCGTTGTAGACGGAGGTCTTGTGAAGGCATTATAAAGAAGTGATAGGCGCAGTAAACTGCGTCCTTTTTCTTTGAGAATCTCCCTCTAATCATTTTTCTTTTAGGAAGAAACCGATATAATAGAAGAAGATGAAAATGACTAATTCTGGTGTTGCTAAACCCTTTGGTTTCAAAGCAATTGTCGGTACAGGGAGGGTGATTGGATGATAGACGCGAAAGAACGAATTCTTGAAGCGACGGATATTCATAAAGCAACTGAGATGATCAGCATTGCGACGAATAAGCCTGTGATTATTGAAAATAAAAATTTTGAATTGATTTCATATAGCACGGCGTCTGAGAGCTTTGATCAAACGCAGCAAAAAACCATTTTATATAAAAAGTGTCCTGTTTTTATTATTGATCGTTTGAAAAAGGAAGGGATTGTTCAACAGCTTGAAAGCAATGAAGCCCCGATTCGAATTGCTCCTATTGAGGAAATCGGTTTTTATCAACGCGTGGTTGTGAAAGCGATTTATGAGGAAAGGACGATGGGCTATCTTTGGGTGCAAGAAACCAACAGCCCTTTGACGGAAGAAGAGGTCGATTTTCTTACTGAAATCACTCCTCACATCGGAAAGCTTATTCATGATTCTTACCAAAAAGGAAAAGAGCATGAAGGGAAGCAGGAGAAATTGCTTTGGAACGTGTTGCTACATGAATATGAAAGTGAAAACCAAATGAGACGGAAAGCCCAATTAGCAAGCTTGCCACTGCCTGAGCGCTTTTCTGTACTGGTCATGTCGATTGCAGAGCCTTCTCAAGAACCGCTTTTAAATGAAGTGCTCGAGCTTCTGTCTCGATTTAAGCGTCACAAAATCCAGGTGCTAAAAACTGATCTTCAAGTGGTTGCTGTGATTTCTGGTGATAAAATTCGGAAGGGATCGGCAATTGAAAATAGTCGTGAGCTTGTTGAGTACGTGAAAAGTGCCTTAACTCATGAAGAGTTTTATTCGTTTCTAATTGGAATTGGGAAAGAATACATGGAGCTCATTGATATGAGGAAGAGTTTTCTTGAAGCACTTGAAGTGATTGAGACCGCTGACTTTATTGGGCCAAGACCCGATGTTATGCCACGAGAATTTTCGAAGCTCGGCGTTTACAGGTATCTTGCGGCCCTTTATGAAAAGAACAATACGGAGCATTATTACAATCAAAATTTGCTTAACTTGATGGAAAAAGATTCTGTGAGCCATTCTAGTCTATTAAAGACATTAGAGGTGTATTTATCGAACAATGGGAAGGGAAAAAGCACAGCGGCTGAGCTGTTTATCCATCCCAATACGCTCAATTATCGCATGAAGCAAATTCAGGATCTAACCGATATTGATTTTGATGATTTTAATATGAAAAGTCACATTTATATTGAGTTGTTGTTGTTAAACAACATCCCATCCTATTATAATCGATACCTTTCCGCTGTAGAGGATCAGAAAAGTACGGCGAAATAGCTGAGTGAAGCAGAGATCTGGCTAGTTATTGGCTTATTTTGAGAAGTTGCACATGGTGCAACTTCTTTTTTAGTTTGTTGCATCCGTAAAGTAGCCTAATTTGAGGTGATCGAGTTAGGTTTATTGGCCAAAATTGAGATATATTAGCCAAAATCAAAATATATTAGCTAAATTCGAGATTTATTGGCTAAATCCCAAATATATTGGCCAAACCGGAAATTCTGGGTGATCAGGCTCCAGTGCTTGTCGTCGCTAACCGCCCACTTCCGCTTTTCCTGATCCAGCTCGGCGAGCCAAATCCTCCGGCTGTTTCACCCAATCGAATGAGACAAAAAGCGTCTCACTCTCATGGGCTCCAACATCCTGCGGCTTTAAACGGGCCCACCTCCGCTTTTCCTGAGATCCAGCTACGACTCGCAGAAACTGCGATATTTCACTCTTTCCCCAGAACACAAAGAACGTGTTCTAGTTCAAGAGTTCCAATATCTCCGTTTCTAAACGCTCGTCTCCGCTTTTCCTGATCCAGCTGCAGTGGGCAGGGGCTCGATCGCTTCACCCCACAAAATGAACACAAAGACCGTGTTCTTTTTGTGGGGCTCCAGCGCTTTTCGCCCCTAACCGCCCACTTCCGCTTTTCCTGAGATCCAGCTACGACTCGCAGAAACTGCGATATTTCACTCTTTCACCAGAACACAAAGAACGTGTTCTAGTTCAAGAGTTCCAATATCTCCGTTTCTAAACGCTCGTCTCCGCTTTTCCTATTGTGGTTAAACCACAAAATCTCTGCTGAACTATTGTGTTTGGACCACGTTGCCAAATGGGGCTTGAAATCGATATAATTTTCACAAGAAAACAAAAACTTTCTTTGGAGTATTTCACAAGCTTGATGAATGATTGGAGATATAGGGTGAAAAGGAGCGTGGTAGAGTTGGAAGCCATCAACAAGAGTTTTTTCCTTTTTCTCGCTAGTAGGCCTTCCCTTGATCGGCTCGCCAAACGTTGGGGTAGTAAGTTTGGGGCAGACAAGATTGTTGGGGGTGAGACTTTTGAACATGCGGTGCCTCTTATTCAGAACTTGAATAGCCAGGGGCTTCGTGTAACGGTGGATCACCTTGGCGAATTCGTCTCCTCTGAAACAGAGGCGAAGGAACGTACACAAGAGTGTCTTGATACGATTCGCATGATTAGCGCCCATCAACTAAATTCTCAGATGTCTTTGAAGGTGACTTCACTAGGATTAGATATTAGTCGAGATCTTGTTTGGGAAAACATGATTGCGATTATGGAAGAAGCGGTGAAGCATGATGTGTTCGTTACGATCGATATGGAAGATTCCACTCGAACGGAGGCGACACTTGATCTTTACAAAGACTTGAAAAAGAAGTACGACAACATTGGTACGGTTATTCAATCTTATTTATACCGATCTGATCAAGATCTGGATAAGTTGAATGAAGTAAAGCCGAATTTGCGTCTTGTCAAAGGGGCTTATAAAGAATCGGCGAATGTTGCCTTTCCAGGAAAATCAGATGTGGATCATAACTTGAAGCAGCTGATTAAAAAGCATTTATTGAATGGAAATTTTACAGCCATCGCAAGTCACGATGATGCCATTATTAACTACACGAAAGAGTTCGTGAAGGAGCATAACATTCCAAGAGATCAGTTTGAGTTTCAAATGCTTTACGGCATGAGAAGTCAGAGTCAGCTGGATCTTCTAGCAGAAGGTTATGCGGTCAGAGTATACCTGCCTTATGGGAACGATTGGTATGGGTATTTTATGCGGCGATTGGCGGAACGACCTGCGAACATCGCCTTTGCTTTCAATGGAATTTTTAAAAAATAAACTTTTATATTTGAAAGGGGAATTTACTCATGGTAGTACCATACAAACACGAACCGTTTACTGATTTCACTGTTAAAGAAAACAAAAAGGCTTTTGAAGAAGCACTAAAGTTAGTCAAAGAAGAGCTCGGAAAAGATCATGATCTTCTTATCAATGGTGAACGTGTCAGCACGGAAGATAAAATTGTTTCCATTAACCCTGCGAACAAAGAGCAAATCGTAGGCCGCGTATCAAAGGCAACGAAAGAGCATGCGGAACGCGCCATTCAGTCTGCAGATCAAGCATTTGAAGGATGGAGAAAATGGTCGGCTCGCTCTCGTGCTGAGCTATTGTTCCGCGCAGCTGCCATTGTTCGTCGCCGTAAGCACGAATTCTCTGCATACCTTGTTTATGAAGCAGGAAAGCCATGGAAAGAAGCGGATGCGGATACAGCTGAAGCGATTGACTTTATGGAATACTATGCCCGCCAAATGATCGAGCTAGGAGAAGGCAAAGCGATTGAGAGTCGTCCTGGCGAGCAGAACCGTTACGTTTACACGCCAAGCGGTGTTGCACTTGTTATTCCTCCATGGAACTTCGCGTTTGCGATCATGGCTGGTACAACGGTAGCTCCACTTGTAACAGGAAACACGGTGCTTCTTAAGCCTGCAAGTGCAACGCCGGTTGTTGCAGCGAAGTTTGTTGAAGTGCTTGAAGAAGCGGGCCTTCCTAAAGGCGTCTTGAACTTTGTACCAGGTAGCGGTGCTGAAGTAGGGGACTATCTTGTTGATCATCCGAAAACATCAATTATTACATTCACTGGTTCTCGTGAAGTAGGTACGCGTATTTATGAGCGTGCGGCGAAAGTACAGCCTGGTCAGCAACATTTGAAGCGGGTCATTGTCGAAATGGGTGGTAAAGATACGGTAGTCGTGGATAATGACGCGGATCTTGAACTAGCGGCACAGTCGATCGTCGTTTCTGCATTTGGCTTCTCAGGACAAAAGTGTTCTGCAGGATCACGCGCGGTCATTCATAAAGATGTGTACGATCAAGTACGCGATCGCGTCGTTGAACTAACAAACGAGCTAACGATGGGAGAAACGACAGGTCCAGACGTTTATATGGGACCAGTCATTGATCAGGCGTCATTTGATAAAATCATGAGCTACATCGAGATTGGAAAAGAAGAAGGGCGCCTTGTAGCTGGTGGTGAAGGTGATGATTCAAAAGGGTACTTCATTAAACCAACAGTATTCGCGGATCTCGCTCCAAAATCTCGCATGCAGCAGGAAGAAATTTTCGGACCGGTTGTTTGCTTAACAAAGGTAGATAATTTTGATGAAGCCATTGAAGTAGCGAACAACACGGAGTATGGTTTAACAGGCGCTGTAATCACAAATAACCGTGCGCACATTGAACAGGCGAAAATGGACTTCCACGTAGGGAACCTGTATTTCAACCGTAACTGTACAGGTGCAATTGTTGGGTACCACCCATTTGGTGGATTCAAAATGTCCGGTACAGATTCAAAAGCTGGAGGACCAGATTATCTTGGCCTTCACATGCAGGCAAAAACAGTTTCAGAAATGTTTTAATCAAATAAACAAAGGGCTGTCACAGCGGGTGACAGCCCTTGTTTTGTTTCTTCCAGAAGAAGGGAATGGGATGGATAAGGAAGTGGTGTCAAATGGAAATAATCGTAGCGACTTTAATCATGATCGGTATTGTCCTGTTCCGCGTGATTGGTTTCTTTTATCCATCATTACTTGAAATCAATGGAAAGCGTTTAACAGAAAGGCAAAAGTATGCCATTGATGCAGTGGCCATTGGCGTTTTGCTCCTTACATTTATTATTGTGCAGATGGTATAAGAGCATCAGTACTCTTGCGTGTGAAGAGGAAGTAGTAGTTTGGCATTCGTACCAACGCCTTTCTCTGAATCAATGACAATGTTACCCTGGTGAGCTTGCATAATATCAAAGCAAATCGATAAGCCGATGCCAAGTCCGCTGCTCTTCGTACTGAAAAAAGGAGTGCCAAGTTGGTTAACTTCTTTTTCGCTCATTCCATCACCAGTATCTTTTATTGAGATGATTGCTTTATTATCTTTTTTTGTTAAGTCGACCGTGATGTTGCCTCCGCCAGGCATGGCTTCAATCGCGTTTTTGATGAAATTAATGAGCACTTGTTTCATTTGTGAGGAATCCATCCATACCATCATTTGCTCTTCAATCGAATGGAAATGGATTTCTACATTATGTAGGTGAGCATTGCTTCTCATTAATTCCACGGTTTCTTCGATGATGGGGTTTAAATAACCTAATTTTCGTTCACTGCTCGTTTGTTTTCCCATCATCACAAATTGATTGACAAGGTTTTTCATCCGTTCAAGCTCCGTTGTAATAATGTCAATATAGTGAGACTGTTTTTCATCGACATCTAGGAGCTGTGTAAATCCAATAATTGATGTAAGCGGATTACGGATTTCATGAGCAAGACCGGCTCCTAGTTTTCCAATAGCTGAGAGTTTCTCTGATTGGATAACCTGATCCTGTAGCTGATAGTAAGAAGTCATATCGCGAAACTGAGCGAAAGCCCCGCTTAGCTGATCATGATGATAGAGTGGTAATATATCCAGTAAGCACTTGCGCTCAACGTGGGTTGAGAAAATAATCTCAATATCCTCGATTCCTTTTTTTCTGGTGAGAACATGGTCAAAAAATGGTTTTAGTACAGGAATGTCTGAAATGTGACGTCCAACCATGTTGCTCTTATTTAAGCCCGTTAGCTGTGCAGCACTGGTGTTAAATTCTCTAATTTGCCCTGCTTCATCTGAAATGACGATTCCAATTGGCGTAGCATTCATAAGCATTTGATTATAAAGATGAAGCTGGTCATTTTGTTCATGAACTTGTATTTCACGTTCTATTGTGTCAATGGAGGAGGAAAGCATTCCAAGGTATAAGGGTGAAGCGTATTCTTTTGGTGTCATAATGGAGATCGTGCCAATCACTTGTCCGTTCTGGTAACGATAGGGTGCAGAGTAGCAGGCCACTTCGCTGAAACAATGGTGGTAATGATCGTCTCCAATTAGATAAAATGGCTGGTCGTGTTTTAACGCTAGAGTGATGGCATTTGTTCCCGCTTTTTCTTCATTAAATCTAACACCGTTTTGAACGCCGAGGGAAGCGGTCATTTGTTTAAGGCGCTCATCTCCATAAGAATCTAATACGAACCCTTTGTTATCGGTTGTGACAATAACGGTAGGGGTCTCTGATAAAAAGCTTAGAAGCTTTGTCATGAATTTTTGAATTATGGAAAGCGGCCGTTCATATTTTTGTAGTTGCTGTGTTAACTCTTCCTCAGACAACAAAACCTGAAGGACAGGAATTGAGTTTGGAATCCATTTGATAGTCATGCTCGCAGGTGGTTTTGGATTGATGAATGTACATTTCACGTTGCGTCATGGGGCATCCTCTTTTCCTGAGATAATAGTTTTATATAGAAAGTTTCACTGTTATGTAAAATGGTTTTTTTATAGATTATCATACTTTTGTCCCTACTGGTTTAATTTTACTACAAAATCATCGTGAATAAGGCGTGCTATTCTTATGAAAAAGAAGAGTGGGGAGGAAGATTCTAAATGAAGGCAGTTCTCATCTTTGTATTTGCCGGTCTAGCGGAGATTGGAGGAGGCTATTTGATATGGCTATGGCTTCGAGAAGGGTACTCAAGTCTAGTAGGTTTAACTGGTGGAATCGTGTTAGCCCTCTATGGGGTGATTGCTACGCTACAAGTGTACCCCGATTTTGGTAGAGTATATGCAGCTTACGGTGGCGTGTTCATTGTGATGTCCATTCTTTGGGGATGGGGCATTGATCGAAAGCCACCGGATACGTATGACTTGTTAGGGGGTGCGATTTGCCTTGTAGGTGTAATCGTTATCCTCCTGCCCCGTCACTAGATGACTCTGAATGAAAAAAGGGTTTTGATCTACTTAAGAAGAATGAAAGGAAGGGGATAGAAAGGAGTAATGATATGAAAATTAAAGACTATAACCAGGGGATATGGGATAAAAAAGTGGAAGACGGTGTGGTTTATACAAAACCTGTCACCCATAAAATCATTGAAGAGAGCAGGAAAGGATGCTGGAGCATTTCCGTAACCACTGAGAAACCTGTTCCGAGGCACTGGTTTCCGGATTCCCTTGAAGGAGTTACCATTCTTTGTCTTGCTTCAGGAGGAGGGCAGCAGGGTCCAGTTCTTGCGGCTGCAGGAGCAGAAGTTACGGTGGTTGACTTATCAGAGAAACAGCTTGAACAGGATCGGATTGTTGCTCAAAGAGAGAACTTACAGCTATCGGCTTTGCAAGGAGATATGACAGACCTATCGTTTTTCGCTAGTCAAACTTTTGATCTTATTGTTCACCCAGTCTCAAATGGTTTTGTCGAAAACATTTTGCCAGTTTGGAAAGAAGCAGCGAGAGTCTTAAAAGATAATGGTACGCTCATTTCAGGGTTCGCCAATCCACTGCTCTACCTTTTTGATGATGAGAAGGAAGAAAGAGGCGTTCTTGATGTAAAAAACACCATCCCTTTTTCTCCATTAGAGCAATTAAGTGACGATGAACTTAAGGCTTACAAGGAAAACAATCAAGCACTAGAATTTGGCCATACGTTAGAAGATCAAATACAGGGACAAATTGATGCTGGCTTTCTGATTGCAGGTTTTTATGAAGACGATTTTGGTGGAAGTCGCCTCATCGATCACTATACAAAAACGTTTATCGCGACTAGAGCCATTAAAAGAATCTAGAAATCTACTAATAGGGGGATGTAACATGGAATATGCTGGTTCAACTGTATACGATGATCATGCTTTTTATAAACAATATATGGCGAGACGCCATCGTGAAGAAAGCCCGAATAAGGTAATCGAATATCCTGCGTTCATGACACTATTGGGAGATGTTCACGATAAAACAATCCTCGATCTTGGTTGTGGAGACGCCTCGCTTGGAGAAGCATTAATCCAGCAGGGGTGCGAAAGATATGTTGGCTTGGATGGCTCTCAAAACATGATTGAACAGGCAACGATAAAGCTAGGTGGAACGACAGGAACCGTCATCCATACATCGTTGGAAGACTATTCTTACCCTGGTCATGCTTTTGATCGCGTCGTTTCCCAATTAGCCCTTCATTACATAGATGACCTTGAAGCGATTGTTAGGAGCGTATATGAAACGCTAAAGCCTGGTGGAGAATTTGTATTTAGCGTTCTTCATCCCGTAATGACAGCTTCTTTTAAAAGTATGACAGGAAAACGTGCCGATTGGATTGTTGATGACTATTTTCAATCAGGGAAGAGAATTGAGCCCTGGATCGGTGAAAAGGTTGTGAAGTACCATCGGACCATTGAAGAATATTTTCTTCTTCTTCAGAACGCTGGATTTACGATCAAAGGTTTAAGAGAAGGAACGCCACTGCGAGAGAATTTTCAAGATGAGGAAGAGTTTAAAAGAAGACAGCGGATTCCGTTATTTTTAATGATGTCCTGCATAAAATAGTGATTGACAGGATCTGAAAAATCCATTATGATCATTTTAAATATTATGAATTTAATAGCGGAACTCCTAAAGGGGAGTAGCTTTTACAGCAAAGTCGTCATTCCAGAGCTTTTTCGCTCTCGGCTTTGTTGGCAACATTCGTGTTGTTAGCAAGACCTTTACTTTTACGGTAAAGGTCTTTATTTGTGTCATAGACCTTTGCCAGGCAGGCAAGGGTCTTTTTTCGTGCAGGGATGAAAAAATTAAAGGAGGATGAACGAATGGATGTTTCAATGTTGTTAGAATATGGATGGGTATTGCTTCTTCTCATTGCACTTGAAGGATTGCTTGCTGCAGATAACGCTCTTGTATTAGCGATTATGGTAAAGCATTTACCTGAAGAAGAGCGTAAAAAAGCGTTGTTTTATGGGCTAGCAGGGGCATTTGTTTTTCGCTTTGCCTCTTTATTTGCTATTTCTTTTCTTGTTGGGGTGTGGCAGGTTCAAGCAATCGGAGCACTCTACCTCTTATTTATTGCGATAAATCACATTGTACGAAAGCAACTAATGAAAAAGGGGAAAGGAGAAGTTGAACAGAAACCAAAAAAACAATCTGGGTTCTGGGGGACGGTGTTAAAAGTTGAGTTAGCCGATATCGCCTTTGCGGTGGATTCCATATTGGCAGCAGTGGCGTTAGCTGTTACGTTGCCAAATACGAAGCTACCTCAAATCGGAGGATTAGATGGCGGGAAATTTCTTGTGATTTTTGCAGGTGGACTCATCGGATTAATCGTTATGCGGTTTGCAGCCAATTATTTTGTGAAACTATTGAAAGCTAAGCCAGGATTAGAAATTGCTGCTTTTATGATTGTGGGCTGGGTTGGTGTGAAGTTATCAGTATATACCCTCTCACATCCAGAATTAGGTGTTCTCCCTGAAGCTTTTGCAAAGTCTCCTGAGTGGAAAATTACATTCTATGCGGTACTATTGCTCCTTGCGATAGGGGGATGGTTCCTGTCGTCCCCGAAAAAGACAGAGGTTGCCAGGGAAGAATCCCTTTAAAAGGTTGGGTTCTAGATCCCCAAATGGAATAGGATATTTGATAAACTATATAGGTAAAAAATGGTTTTTTTGTATTTAAAATGGAGGGATTGGATGATACGAGTGGATGTAGTGTATACACTGCTTTATAACGAAAGTGACGATCGTGTATTAATGGTTCAAAATAAGAAGCATGACAATTGGTCACTTCCTGGTTGAGCTGTAGAAGAAGGAGAAACGCTCGTGGAGGCCGCAGTTCGTGAAATGAGAGAAGAAACGGGATTGACGGTGGAAGTGGGGGAAGTGGTGAGTGTCAATGAAGCATTTCTAGGAAATCATCATGTTCATTTCTTTACGTTTCAAGGGGAGATCACTGACGGCACAATCCCCATTCAAGACACGGAAACGATTGCGGATGCAAAGTGGATGAAGCGAGCAGAGGCAGAAATGTGGATGCCTTATTATCAAAATGGGATTCAGTCCTTACTCCAAGCATCCGTACCATATGTTTTTCAAGGCTAAATGGAAAAGCGGTAAGGCCGGATCCCTTACCGCTTGCTTTAGAAGATTTACGATTTATAAAAGTGAAAAGAGATACTTTCTTCTCTTCCTTCTTTTAATATCTTCACCCTAATCTCGTTATTCGTTACTTCTTCGTTCCCAACAAGGATTACTTTTTCGATTCCTCGTTTATTCGCTCGTTCAAGCGATTTCCCAATCCTCTTTTCGCTCATATCAACTTCAATTTGATAACCTAATTTGCGGTAAGCGGATGCGACCATTAAGGCTTCGCGCTTTGCATCAATTGGAATGACAACATAGTCAGGTTTTTCTTCTTTCACAAAGGATGACTTCCTCTCTTTTAATGCAGTGAAAATCACATCGAGACCGAACGATATGCCAACAGTAGAAATGGATTCCTCACTGCCAAGTAAACCACCAATTGCATGATCATAGCGACCGCCACTGCCTATGCTAGATGAGATGGATTGATCATTTAGGAAAATCTCGTAAATCGTTCCGGTGTAAATATCTAGACCTCTTGCAAGAAATGGATTAAAGGCACAATTCTTCAGAACGTTAAGTCCATCTAAATACGATGTTAGTTCCGAAAGCTCATTTAATCCTACTTGTACATTTTCATTCTCTGAGGCAAATTGTTTGAAATAAGTGTGGTCTTGACCGAGCCACTCCTGGGCGTAGCGCTCAATGTTACGAATCGCTTCCGGGGAGATGTTTTTTTGTTGAAGCTCCTGTTTGACACCATCTATTCCAATTTTCTCAAGTTTGTCCAAGGTAAGAATGACGTCATTTAATCGCGTACCAGGGATCGATAGAGTTTGTAGCATTCCGGCAAGAAGCTTACGGTTGTTATACTGAATCGTTACGTTAAGGCCAAGTTGAGTAAAAATATCAAACGCCATTTCCATTAATTCGGCTTCAGCCATCTGCGAACTTACGCCGGTGATATCGACATCACATTGAGTGAATTCGCGGAACCGTCCAGGTTTCACAGGTCCATCTCGAAAGACTTTTCCGATCTCATATCGCTTGAAGGGCATGCGTATACCAGGATTCATTGCCACTACTTTTGCGAATGGAATGGTGAGGTCGTAGCGAAGCGCAAGCTCTCTTTTGCCCCGATCTGTTAATGTGTACATTTCTTCTAGGATTTCATCACCACCTGCATATTTAGAAGCCAATAGTTTTTGTTCATTTAGAATAGGTGTTTCTAGTGGAAGACAGTTATATTGAATAAACGTATCTTCAAGGGTTCGCCTCACTTTTCTACGGATTTGCTCCTCCTCAGGTAAATAATCCATCGTTCCTTTTACATTTTGATCTTTCAACTTTTTCAATGTGATCATCCTTTCATTTTTGAATACAAAAAACCGCACGAATGGGAGAAGATTTCTTCTCAATTCATGCGGTTACGAGTAATAGCCTTCCTATACGCGATTTTTTAATCAATCGGATAGCAAGGCTAACTGTGATGATGAAGTTGTACGATGACTAACTGTTTCATATCGCTCACCTCTTATTTTCAAATATAGTAGCACATGAATATAATTGAGGCAATCTTTCTTTTCTTTCGAATAGTTGTTAGGATAAACTTTCCTTTAGAAGGGCGGGGGGAAATGCATTGATTATGTGAGGAGGAACCTGCCACTTATTGGAGAGAGCAAGCTTGTGTTTGCACACCGTGATTATCATGCAGGCAACTTGATCATTGAGCATGGAAAATATGGTGGAGTGATTGATTTCAATCGATGTGGCGTAAACACGGCGTATTCCGAGTTTGATAAGCTCGAATTGTTTTCGAGTCGCTTGAGCATTCCATTCTCAAAAGGGATGATTCATGGATACTTCTCTGACGATGTCCCAGACGTTTTCTGGAAGATTCGTTCGGTTCATATGGCTCAGCTTTTGATCTTTCATATGATTTGGGTCACAGATGACTTTCCGGAAGACCTTCCGCTTGCCAAAGAGGCAATCGCGTATGTATGGGATATGTATGAAGGTTTCAATCGGACAATTCCAAAGTGGTATGAAGAAAGCCAGGCGTAGTCCTGGCTTATTACATGGCTTCTTTAATCCCTTTTTTAACAAGCCACCAATTCGCTGGATAGCTCGTCGCAAATCCAAGAATCATCGCAATTTGCATCATAAACCAATAGATCGCTGAGTCGGGCTTTGGAGGCTCCGTAAATAACACAAAATGAACGATAGCCATCCATCCAAACATGCCAACTTCAAACGCAATTAATGAAAGCGTGTCTGCTTTTGCAGCTTCTTTAATTGCATTCCATGCACCGTTGCCTTTGTTCATTGGATAAATCGCATAGAATTGAAAGAGGATTCCAAACCCATAGGCGAGTAAGAACTCGATGAGGTAATGGGTATAGAGAATCGATCCAAGAAGCGCAAACCCGGTTAATGCAACAATTGGAACGCCAACAACATCACCAAGGGTACACCCTGCAGAACAATGACTTGTGGACATAAATACTTTCGCTGGTTTTCCTCGATTGTCTTCATAGTCAAGGTTTTTAGCTTTTAATCGTCCCCATTTAAAATACGACCAGATGGCAAATGGACCAAGAAACCATCCGTTAATTGGCCAAACGACATTCATGATTTTCATCATTTGGGGATGTCTGATAATGTCAATAAGGATGACGAGTGAGGAAAGCAATCCAATTGAAAGCGCGAGAATAGAAATAAGCTGTAATGTTGTCACAAAAATTCACCTCTGCTTTTATTGTACGTACTTTTTTATTACCCACTAGGGGTATTTTTAAAACAGGAGTAACCTTTCTTAATAAAAAGAACCACTCTATTAAGAGCGGTTCTTACAAGTTATTCGCTAATTTTTGTTACAATTTTCCCAGTCACATGACGCTCGGAAAGCTCAACTAACGCTTGTGGCACCTCTTCAAGTGAAATGGTTTTTGTAATCATCGGATCGAGGTATCCACCTAGAAGAAGTTGAATCATTTCATCACCCATCATTGCTAGGTCCGCCTGTTCTGCTAAGTTAGACGATTGATAGACGCCTCCAAGTGCAATCTGATGGAAAGAAAGTGGTCGAGCGAAAGAGACACCCTTTTGGAAATCTGGGGCACCGGCAATATAGGCAATTTGCCCGTTAAATGTAAGTGTATCAAGTGATTTTGTTGCATTATCTGCGCTAACGGCATCAAGAACGGCGTGAACGCCAATTCCATTTGTGATTTCAAGCGCTCGCTCAACGAAATCCTCTTTTTTATAATCAATTGCATAGTCAGCACCGAGTTTTTTCACGAAGTCATGATTATGACTTGAAGCTGTGGTAATGACGGTCAGCCCCATATACTTCGCCATTTGAATCGCAAAACCACCAACACCTCCAGCACCCGCGTGTATAAGGATCGTTTGTCCACGATGGATATGAAGTTTGCGGAAAAGGGCTTGATAAGCGGTGTAACCTGCTGTTGGAAGAGCAGCGGCATCAACGAATGAAATTGCCTCAGGAAGCTTTGAAATCGTATGTGCTTGTGCAATAGCATATTCGGCAAATGTTCCTTTTTTCATAAGATCGCCATGGTATACAACACGATCCCCTGGTTTCCAATCCGTTACTTCATCGCCTACTTCCTCAATGACACCAGCACCGTCAAGGCCAAGGATATGAGGGTATTCCCAATTAGGATTTCCGTTTGTTGCTGTCTTATAATCAACTGGGTTTAATCCCGCAGCATGAATTTTAACAAGAACTTCACCTTTCTTCGGAGAAGGGGTCTCGACCTCATGTACTTCCATGACATCCCATTGATTTTTTTCTTTTAGTAACAGAGCTTTCATTTTCATTCCTCCTCTAGTATGAATATGGATATGTTTCACCTGAATTCGTTTTTGTAAACCTAAGCGTTTTGCCATTATAAAACAGATGATTTTTTTTGATAAGTAGGCACTTTTTAGTAACTATGTGAAACAAAACAGCTTCCAAAATCGTAGAAAGAGTAGAACATCTAAATAAGGAGTGAGTAGATGACTCTAATTGGCTGGTTCTTTTGGGGAACGATCGCGGCGATTCTTGTGATTGGTTTTCTATTTCAAAAAGTGTTTGGAACAAAATCACCGATTCGAACGAAGAATGAAGTAGCGAAAGAAGAAGTGAAAAACTATACAAGTCAATACGTTCATAATGATGTAAATTAAAGGGTGAATGATTATGCAGGAATGGATTGGTGCGGCAGCAGTTTGTACGAATGATCAGGGAGATTTGCTGATGATACAAAATGAGAAAGAAGAATGGGCGGTTCCTTCAGGCGAAGTTGAAAAAGATGAAACGCCTGAGATGTGCTGCATTCGTGAAGTGAAAGAAGAAACAGGCTATGAGGTGGCCATTGAAAAGCCACTATTTGTGAAAGATCAGGATATGAATGGGTTTCATGTCACCACTTATTATTATGAAGTGAATGTTGTCGGAGGAATGATTACCCTTCCACATGCTGATAACGAAGTGAAGGAAGTGGAGTGGAAGACAATCAATCAAATCGAAAAAATCACTCATGCCTATCCTGAAGATGCTTCTTATTTAACGAATTTCTTATATAAAAAGACTCCTTAACATCATTTAGGGAGTCTTTTATGTTTTAAGCAGATCGTATAAAGAGGGTGTGAACGAATTGAAGCGGATGATCCTTTTAGTGACCGTTTTTCTTATGATTGACCTTGTTTCAAAACGGTGGATTGACCAGTTGTTAGAACGAAATGAACGCGTAGAAGTGATGGAGGGCGTAGGGATCCAGCTCTATTATAACTCAGGAGCAACAATGGGATTGTTAGAGGGGTATACGGGTTTATTACTCTTTTTGCAAGTGAGTATCGTTCTTCTTTTGGTATATGGGTACATCCTAGCGACGCCAAAACATTTTGCCATGCAGCTCGCATTTAGTTTACTCATTAGTGGGGGAATCGGTAATTTGGTGGATCGTATTCAATATGGTTACGTCATTGATTTTCTTTCAGTGAAATGGCATGCAGGGATTTTTAACGTAGCGGATATGGAGATTCGATACGGTTTTATCTTAATCGTTGTTCTTTATTTTATGAAAAAATTTACGATACGGGGTTTGGATGAAGATCCGAATCGTGAGCTACAAAAAAGCGAGAGAGGGTAATTCCTCTCTCGCTTTCATTTATTGGGCTTCTTGAAGAATTTGTTCAAGTTGGAATGCCCGAACTTTCCTCGGTAGAAAGCTTCTAATTTCATCTTCATGAAAGCCTACCTGAAGGCGTTTCGTATCAAGTAAGATTGGTCGCTTCAAGATGCCGGGGTTTTCTTTAATCAAGCTATAAAGTTCTTGAAGCGTTAGTTCGTCGAGCTCTTTATCGAGTGCTTCAAATGCTTTTGAGCGCTTTGAGATGATTTCTTCTGTTCCTTTTTCAGTCATACGTATAATTGCTTTAATTTCATCTTCAGATAGTGGCTTCGCGAACATGTTGCGCTGTTCATAAGGAAGATTGTGCTCCTCAAGCCATGCTTTTGCCTTTCTGCAAGATGTACAGCTTGGTGACGTATAAAGTGTAATCATGTGTTTGACCTCCAAACGGATTTTACATGGTTCATCTCCATGTTAAGTATACTGGAAAAAATGCTTCGCTGACTGTAAGCTATGTTACACATTTTTGACGATTATCTATGTTTGAGTTGCAAAGATCACAACTAGTGAAAGTGATGTAATCATGTTGGATTGAGATAGCCAGGTTTTACTAAGGTATACCCACAAACGAGAGCAGGCAAACTAGATATGAAGTGCAGATGTTAATGGAGGATGCTCATGGACAATAAAAAAAAGTGGGATTTGATTTCGCTTGCGTCGATTCCACTTGTGATGACTCTTGGTAATTCAATGCTTATTCCAGTTCTACCTCTTATTGAAAAAAAGCTTGGCATCACATCCTTTAAAGTATCGATGATTATCACAGTTTACTCAATCGCCGCTATCTTGTTAATTCCAATTGCCGGCTATTTATCAGATCGCTATGGAAGAAAAAAAGTCATTATCCCCAGTTTATTTATTGCGGGCCTGGGGGGACTTGTGACGGGATGGGCATCATGGTCTTTAAAGGATCCTTACATCATGATTCTAATTGGTAGGGTTCTTCAGGGAATTGGATCATCGGGAGCAGCCCCAGTCGTTCTACCGCTTGTCGGAGACTTATTTAAAAGTGATAAGGACGTAAGCGCAGGATTAGGTTTAATTGAAACCTCAAATACCATCGGAAAAGTTCTTAGTCCGATTCTGGGGGCGCTTCTTGCTTCTTTTCTATGGTACTTACCGTTCTTATCCATTCCGGTTTTCTCTCTTATTTCAATCATTCTTGTCATTTTCCTTGTGGAGTCACCAGAAAGAAAAGAAGAGCCACAAACTTTTTCTTGTTTTTTGTCGTGTTTAAAAAACATTTTCCACAAAGATGGAAAATGGCTAACGGCAATATTTGCAATTGGTGGCGTGATTATGTTTGTTCTTTTTGGCATTCTTTTCTACCTCGCAAGTTTTTTGGAAAAGGAGTTTCAAATTGTAGGTGTTAAAAAAGGAGCGATCATTGCGATTCCGCTTGTTGCTCTGTCTTTAACGTCCTATATCGCAGGGAAACGAATTGGTGAAAACAAAACAACAATGAAATGGTGTATCTTTGCAGGTCTTTCCTTGGTCGCTGCTGCTACAATAGGTGTCTCTTTTACAGAAAGACTTTGGTTCATGTTACTCATATTGTTTGTAGCAGGGATAGGCATTGGAATGTCTCTGCCGTGCCTTGATGCGCTGATTACAGAAGGAGTTAAGAAAGAAGAGCGTGGTACCATCACCTCGCTGTATAGTTCAACACGCTTCCTTGGTGTAGCGGCAGGTCCACCAATCTATGCTATCCTGATGAAGCAATCTCATGAAACTGTATTTTACACGTCAGCTGCTGTGACGGCTGTCGCCATACTTCTTTGTTTTGTTTCGATTAAACCAGAATCGAGTGTTTAGCCTACCGAAATAACGGGTAACTATATACTCTCCTAATAAACATTCGTGTGGGAACCGAAACAAGCGTACAAAGAGAGGATTGAAAGAATGTCTTTAGAATTAATTTTACAATTTTTAATGTTAAGCATAGGTTTTATTGCCGCTGCAGCACTATTTCTTAATGTGGATAAAAAGCGAACGCAAAAACGC
The DNA here is from genome assembly GCF_020165985.1 of Bacillus sp. RAR_GA_16. Taxonomy (GTDB): domain Bacteria; phylum Bacillota; class Bacilli; order Bacillales; family Guptibacillaceae; genus Guptibacillus. The sequence goes on along the minus strand of NZ_JAIUKZ010000015.1, from coordinate 82,111 downwards.
TTGGAAGTTGAGTTAGCGGAATATAAACAGCATCAGCTACAAAAATATGAGGACAACAAATAAGATGGAGACTCTGAAATGGGTTTTCATCTTTTTTTGGTTTCAGAAGCAATCTTTGTTTCAAGGAGACAAGTTTGATATTTGAGCAGGGTGGAATGTAAAGGTTAGCTAATCAATTCCGCACCGGAACAACTTCAATCCAAAGGAGAGAATTCGCCATGAACGAAATAGACCATTATTTTGCTAAAAATTACGTAGAATCGCGCGAGACTTTTCGCGGTCATCTCGATCACATTCAGAAAAAATGGCCACAAGCAACGTTGACTACCAAAAACATAGGGAAAGAAAATGATAATACAATTGATATGATTTATTCGGAAGCACTGTCATCAAACGATCGTGTGCTTTTTTTTACGACAGGTGAACACGGCATTGAAGGATATGCAGGCGCAGCGGTTGTCCACTATTTTGTAGAAAATTATCTCAATCAAATCGATGCTTCAACAACAGGGATTTGCCTCATTCATGCTCTTAATCCTTGGGGGATGCGCCACTTTCGTCGCGTAACTGAAAACAACATCGATCTTAATCGTAACTATTTCTATGATGAAAATTCCGTTCGTAAAGATGTGAATAAAAATTATGCGAAAGAAAGTGATTTGTTTTTACCTAATGGAAAAATAACAAACTTGAAAGAAGAAAGGCATAAGATATATGCCCAATTAATTAAAGGACTTGCAAAAGAAGGATACGCGGGACTTAAGAAAGCAAAAGGAATGGGGCAATTTCAATTCGAGCGAGGGGTCTACTATGGAGGGGATACCGCGGAAGAATCCGCTGTGTTCTTAAAAGAAGTTCAAAGAAATTTGTTAGGAACGTTCCCGAGCGTGATTCATATGGATTGGCATACGGCTCTTGGACCTACAAATGAAGTCACCATGGTCATCTCAGAGCATGATGGTAGAAGTGTAGATGATTTAAAAAAAGGTTACCATCTAAAGAATGTCGAGAAATACACTCCTGAAAAAGTAAAAGGAGACTCTACAAACCACTTCTATAAACTAAAAGAAGAAATGTATCCAGAAACCTACCTTCTTTCCGCTTTGTTTGAATTTGGTACGTTCGGAACAGACAAACAGGCTGAGCTGCGCGAATTTATGACGATCATTTTGGAGAATCATTTGTATCACGAAGGAGCAGAGTCTGTCGATGATATCCAGTGGATTCTTGGAGAATTTGAAGCGATGTTTTATCCGAATGATCCGAAGTGGAAGAAGTCCGTATTAGAAGAAGCGCGTACTGCAATAGAGGGAGTGTTAAAGCACGAAAGAATCCTAAAGTGAAAACAGGAGGTAGCGCTATTTGCGCTACCTCCTTCTTAATGCTATCCAATTGAACTTCGAACTTCATTTACTTGTCCATCAATCGTAAGCGCTTTGTCTTCACGATCTTCAACTTTAATATTTGTGATAACGCGATCGGTCCCTTTCCGAAGAGCACTAGTGTGAATGTCTCTCGCTAACTCAAAAAGTTCATCTACATTTCCTTCAAAGACAGTAGACGTAGGCCCAATATGGTAAGTGAACCCTTCTTTTTCAGCGAGTCGAACAGCCTCTGTCACAAAATGACTCATGCTCGTTTGACTTGTACCAACGGGTGTTACGCTGATTTCTAATAAAGCCATAAACAATCGCCTCCAATTTATTCTTCATAGTAGTCTATTGACGGTTCTTGCTTTTTCCAAACGTTTAAGACATGAACTTACTTCGAAAGTACTAAATGAAATTCCTTATTTTACAAAAAGTGAAACGTGATAAAGCCTTTTATCGTATAAAGAATATAAGCTGCTGGAGGGATGCTGAATGTTGAATTTTTTTCTTATGATTGCGGTTATCATTGCCTCTTTAACCGGATTCAATTGGTTAATGGGGTATCGGAAAAACCATATTCAGATTGATTTGGACGATCGCTATATTGATTACAATGAGTACGTGAGAGCCTTGAAAAGTGAACTGCGCGCACAGGGGAGAGAGGTTGACTACTTAGGGGATCGTAGATTTAACATCGATGGCAAAACGTATATGTTTATTGAACGAAATGTAACGATGGGTGGGGTACCACTACAGCGAACAATTTTAAAGCCAGTAAAGTCATAAGCATATCAATTGCTTTGATAAGATCATGCTTCTATGCTTATCCTATTCGTAAACAAGCATTGGAGGTAGAAACAAATGGATCAAATTGCTGTGACGGCTATATTGAAGCCAAAAGAGGGAAAAGAGGAAGATGTACTGCGTGTTCTTCAGGAAGTGCTCATAGGATCACGTAATGAAGAGGGAAATATTCAGTATGATGTTCACCAGTCGATAGAAGAACCAACGTTTGTGATCTATGAAGTCTGGAAAGACCAGCAGGCGATCGAGAAGCATGTTAACTCAGAGCACTATGAAACATATCGTCAGAATATAAGTCCCTTGATTGAGAGTAGAGAAGTATACAAAATGAAAAAGCTGGATTAACGCGATTGTTGGTCGCTATCGGTCTTCATTTCCGCGGAAATAACCGTGAAATCGCGGATAAATTTCGATTTTCGCAGAAAAATCCCGAAATTAGCGGAAATAACAATGAATTGCTTAGAAAAAGGCACGCTGGATGACCATCCAGCGTGCCTTTTAACCGTATTAGCGTCCTTCTTTTGCAAAACGTGCAATACGTTCTTCAATTTCATCGCGTACACGTTGGAAGAAAGCCCATTTTTCTTCTTCTGTTCCTTCTGCTTTCGCCGGGTCATCAAACCCCCAGTGATCACGTTTAACATGAGGAGGTGTCACAGGACATTTGTCATTTGCGTCGCCACAAAGAGTGACAACAAAATCTGCATTGTTTAAAAGCTCCATGTCAATTTTATCAGAAGTCTGGTTAGAAATATCGATACCGGCTTCCTTCATCGCTTTCACAGCATTTGGATTAAGACCATGAGCTTCAATTCCTGCAGAATAAACATCGTACGTATCTCCGAGGTGTTTTTTTCCAAAACCTTCCGCCATTTGGCTTCGGCATGAATTTCCTGTACATAAGAAATAAATTGATTTTTTAGTCGACATGATGTGCTCCTTTTGAATCGAATTTTAGAGGATAAGTAGCCAAATATACAGGCCAAGTAACGTAATAAGCAACGTCGGTATTGTTAAGATGATTCCGATTTTAAAATAGTATCCCCACGAAATTTTAACGCCTTTTTGTGAAAGGACATGAAGCCATAACAAAGTGGCGAGGGACCCGATTGGGGTGATTTTTGGTCCTAAATCAGATCCAATAATGTTTGCATAAATCAGCGCTTCACGAAGTGTACCTGAGGTAGTTGTCGCTTCAATGGCAAGGGCGTCAATCATAACCGTTGGCATATTGTTCATAATGGATGACAAAATTGCTGCAATAAAGCCCATAGAGATTGTTCCAACGAGTAATCCCTGGTTAGCTGCAGCTTGAATGACATTTGCAAGAATATCCGTTAGTCCCTGGTTCCGAAGACCGTAAACAACGACATACATGCCAATGGAGAAAAAAACAATAGCCCAGGGTGCCCCTTTGATCACTTTCTTCGTTTCCACAGCGCTACTTCGCCTTGCCATTAATAGAAAGAAGATAGCGACAACACCTGCGATAATGGAAACTGGAACACCGATAAACTCACTTACAAAGTAACCAATCAGAAGGGCAGCAAGAACAATCCATGAAAGTTTAAACATGCGTGCGTCTTTAATCGCCTCAGTTGGAACACGGAGTTCATCAACATTATAGTTTGCTGGTAGATCTTTCCTGAAGAAAAGATAAAGTACAAGAATGCTTGCTCCTAGTGAGAAGAAGTTCGGAACAATCATCCGTGAAGCATATTCAACGAATCCAATGTTAAAGAAATCAGCGGAAACGATATTAACCAAGTTACTAACGACAAGTGGAAGCGAAGTTGTATCGGCAATAAAACCACTCGCCATAATAAACGGAAAAATCATTTTTTCTTTAAAGTTAAGGTTTCGCACCATGGCGAGAACAATTGGTGTTAAAATCAGGGCGGCGCCATCATTTGCGAATAACGCTGCGACAACAGCTCCAAGCAAGGATACGTAAATAAACATCCGAAGGCCGTTTCCTTTTGCGGCTTTGGCCATATGAAGAGCAGCCCATTCAAAGAAACCAATCTCATCAAGAATAAGTGATATGAGGATGATGGCAATAAAGGCAAAGGTGGCATTCCAAACAATCCCCGTCACTGTTAGAACGTCTTGAAAGTCTACCACACCAACAAGTAAAGCGAGAATCGCTCCTCCGCAGGCGGACCAACCAATGCCGAGATTCTTAGGTTGCCAGATAACAAGCACTAAGGTAAGTGCAAAGATAAGTATAGCTAGTGTAACGGTCAAGCAAATTCCCCCATTAATCGCAACAAATGCGCAATCCTTTTTTTTCTAATTCATTAAGTTTTTCCTTTTGATCAGGGATAAAGGTTAAAATTCCCTCGATCATCAGAAAGGCGTCATGATCTGAATTTAACGAGTAGAATACCCACTGTCCTTTCTTTCGTTCCTTTACTAACCCGGCGTCTCTCAATTTCCTTAAATGCTGACTAACCGATGGTTGACTCATTTGAAGAACTTCGACAAATTCGCAAACGCAACATTCGCCATCTTTTAAAAGTCCAATGATCGTTAAACGAGTTTTATCTCCCAGTAATTTTAAAACAGAAGCTGCAGGTTCTAAAGCAATCACTGTTTTCTCCATCATGTCACCTCCCACATCATTATATAAGCATGTGATTATATACGCAAGAGGAGAGTGAAATTAATTCTAAATCCAAAAAGGGCCTGGGTAGACAGAAGGAATTGAAAAGTATCCAACAAAACTAAACGAACGCCCATCCATCAGAATGGTTTCTGCATAGTATGTATTAAATCCATGATGGAAAGGAGGTCATACTACATGGGATACGGTTACGGCAGTGGGTTTGCTCTAATTGTAGTGCTGTTTATTCTCCTTATCATCGTAGGTGCAGCTTTTGTTGGAGGAGGCTACTAATTCTCAAAACATAAGTTGTATTCAGCAGAGTACGTCTGCTGAAAGAGCTTGGGTTGAATAATAAACGCGCAAGAAGGCTGATATCCCTAGATTCAGCCTTTTCTTGTAGGTTTATGTGGGACAGGCTTTTCATGCCGTTCTTCCGAGAAAGATCGTTCAAGTTATGGCGACCTAGCCAAAAGTAAAAAAAGTGAGTGAGATAAACTCACATTCTCGGGGATAGTACGTTCTACCTTTTTCATTTATAATGCATGCTCACTTTATTTTGAAATAGCCTTATATCCTTTAGTTTAAGGGAGATTCCCCCAATAAACGGTAATCATTTACACGTCATTTTGTTATTTGAATGATTTTGAAGAAGAAAAAGATCGAAAAATCATACTTTTCCGCAAATTTCAATATTGTTATTATAAAAGCGTTGTGTATAATTTAAAATATTAGAATATTAAAAAAATAGTACCGGGGGGATCTTTATGAAAATGTTCACGAAAGGCTTATTGATTACTGTATTAGCATGTTTGCTGGCGCTTACCACAGCTTGCGGCCAGAATCAAAGCAGTTCGACAAGCGGTTCTGAAGGCGATAGTGAGAAAAAAGAGAAATTAATTGTTGGAACAGATGCAGCGTTTGCTCCATTCGAATACATGGATAAAGGAGAAATTGTTGGATTTGATATCGATTTTCTAGATGCTGTGATGAAGGAAGCAGGCTATGAATGGGAACCGAAAAACATCGGATGGGACCCGTTATTTGAAGCTGTGCGTCAGGGGAAAGAAGTAGACATGGCTATTTCAGGGATTACGATCAATGACGACAGAGAGAAAACATTTGATTTCTCAAATCCTTATTTTGAGTCAACACATATGGTGATGTTTAAAGAAGGAACTGATATTCAAACAGCAAAAGATATCGAAGGCTTGACTGTAGGAGTTCAAAATGGAACAACTGGACAAGCTGCAGCAGAGAAGATTATGGGAGACAAAAGTTCAAATATTAAGAAGTTCGAAAACAATGTTGTCGCGATTATGGCATTGAAAAACAATGATGTTGAAGCTGTCGTAACAGATAACACTGTCGTCAATGAGTACGTGAAGAATAACCCCGAAGATAATTTCCAGACCATTGAGGACCCTGAGAATTTTGAATCAGAATTTTACGGATTAATGTTTCCTAAGGATAGTGAGTTAAAAGCGGAATTTGATGCGGCAATCAAAGAAGTGATTGATAGCGGAGAATACGCGAAGATTTATGAAGAGTGGTTTGGAAAAGAGCCCAATACAGATCATTTACTTGAGCAAGCAAAATAAACCAATAAATCGACCTACGGCGGTCTAAGTCCAACAACGGCCGTCGTTGATCCGTCGGTTAACCATCGCAGAAAATCAAAAAGGAGATCAAATATGGGCGTATTTTCAATCGAAATTGTTCGTGAGTATCTTCCTTTCTTTCTAAAGGGAGCTATGGTGACAGTTGGGGCTTCGCTAGCTGGGATTCTCATTGGAAGCATTTTAGGATTATTTATGGGGATTGGACGAATTTCAAAATCGTGGTGGATTCGCTATCCGTTTATTTGGTATATCAATGCATTTAGAGGAACACCGTTGTTTGTACAAATCCTTCTGATTCATTTCGGGTTAATCCCCTTAATAATGGAATCCGTAAATCCGCTTGTTTCACTTATTGTCACGTTATCGTTAAATGCCACGGCTTATATTGCTGAAATCTTCCGTGCTGGAATTCAATCAATTGATCGTGGGCAAATGGAAGCGGCCCGTTCGCTTGGGATGACGCATGTCCAGGCGATGCGTTACGTGATTCTGCCACAGGCGTTTAAACGAATGATTCCACCACTTGGCAATGAATTTATTGTGCTATTAAAGGACTCTTCGCTTGGCGCTATTATCGCTGCACCAGAGTTAATGTACTGGGGCAGAGCAGCTCAAGGACAATATTATCGCGTTTGGGAACCATATTTAACCGTAGCGATCATTTATCTGATCCTAACCCTTTCGTTAACGTATTTATTGAATTACATCGAGAGGAGGTTGGATACAGCATGATAAAAGTCGAACGTCTAAAGAAATCTTTCGGTGATTTGGAAGTGTTGAAAGAGATTAGCGTTGAAATTAAACCTCAGGAAGTTGTCGTTGTTATTGGTCCTTCTGGATCTGGAAAGTCTACGTTTCTAAGATGTTTAAATCTTTTAGAGTCGATCACTGGTGGAAAAGTGATGATTAAGGATCAGGATTTAACTGCGAAAGGGACAAATATCAATCAAGTGCGGACGAATGTAGGTATGGTTTTTCAACAGTTTAATTTATTTCCTCACAAAACCGTTCTTGAAAACATTATGATGTCCCCAATGAAAGTGAGGAAATGGCAACGCAAGCAAGCTGAAGAGAAAGGACTTGCTCTTCTCCGCAAGGTGGGTTTATACGAGAAAGCGCATGTCTATCCTGACTCTCTATCTGGAGGACAAAAGCAGCGAGTTGCGATTGCGAGAGCACTTGCGATGGAGCCTGAAATCATGTTGTTTGATGAACCAACTTCTGCTTTGGATCCTGAGATGGTAGGGGAAGTGCTTGAAGTAATGAAAGATCTAGCCAAAGAAGGCATGACAATGGTCGTCGTTACGCACGAAATGGGATTTGCAAAAGAAGTTGGGGACCGCGTTTTATTTATGGACGGCGGATACATTGTCGAGGAAAACGTGCCAATTGAACTATTTGAACATCCTAAGGAAGAGAGAACGAAAGCCTTTTTAAGTAAAGTGCTATAATTCATTCAATAGTTGTTAAAAAAGACTTGCTCTTTTCTTTAGTAAGATTTAAGATTAGAAAAAATAACCTGGCAATGAAGAAGAAAAGTAATCTTGAGTGGCACTTCAGAGAGCTGATGGTTGGTGAGAATCAGCGTGCGCGAATGATGAATGGGCTTCTGAGCTTCCGGAACTGAACCATTTAGTAGGATTCGGCGGAGCGTCTTACCGATACAAGAGACACCTTATTGAATTTCTTGTAAGGGGTAAGTGCGTTTACGTCTGTAAACGAATAAAGGTGGCACCACGGGGTCTCTCGTCCTTTTTTAGAGGATGAGAGGCCTTTTTGTGTTGTCTAAAAATGGAGGAGAACGATGAAGAAGACGATCGTAACAGGAATCAAACCAACAGGCCGTGTTCATTTGGGGAACTACATTGGTGCAATCAAGCCTGCGTTAGATCAAGCGAAAAATAAAGAGCTTGAAGCGGTTTATTTTGTAGCCGATTATCATGGATTAACAAAAGTTAAAGATCAGAAACAGATGCAAGAACTTTCTTACGGGATTGCGGCCACGTGGCTTGCACTTGGTCTCGACCCGGACCATTCCATTTTCTATCGCCAGTCGGATGTGCCTGAGATTTTTGAATTATCATGGATTCTAGCCTGCTTTAGCCCAAAAGGATTAATGAATCGAGCTCATGCTTATAAAGCGATTGTCGAGAAGAATCGTATGGAGGGTCGTGAAGAAGACGATGGGGTAAATATGGGGTTATTTACGTATCCTCTCTTAATGGCATCAGATATCCTATTATTTCAATCGAATTACGTTCCTGTTGGGAAAGACCAAATTCAACATGTAGAGATTGCGCGAGATTTAGCATCAGCTTTTAATCATCAATTTGGAAATACATTGACGCTGCCAGAACACATCGTCGATGAAAGTACGCCGGTACTGCCAGGGTTAGATGGTCGAAAAATGAGTAAAAGTTATCATAATACGATTCCGCTGTTTGAAGAACCGGCTAAATTGAAAAAATTAATCAATCGCATTACAACCGATTCTTCTGGTCCAACCGAAACGAAGGATCCGGATCGTTCTACTGTGTTTGCGTTTTATAAAGAATTTGCGAGTGAAGAGCAAACGATTGAAATGAGAAGGAAATTCCAGGAAGGGATTGGATGGGGTGAAGCAAAAGAAGAACTTTTTCTTGTCATGAATAATTTCTTCGCTGAACCACGTGAAACGTTTCGCTACTATATGTCTCATACAGAAGAACTTGATCGTATTCTTGAAACTGGAGCAAAGAAAGCGAGGGCGAAAGCGAAACCTTTGTTAATAGAAGTAAAAAGAAAGCTTGGGATTCGAGTGCACCCTTAATCTCTGTTTCATTTATGCCGATAAAGAGACTATACTGATTTTTTAACGTCGGAGGCACAGAATTATGATTGAAATGTCAGGACAGTACAATTGGTGGATTGTTTTACTGTCATTAATTATAGCGATCTTTGCATCTTATAGTGCATTAGATCTTGCAGGACGCGTGGCTTATTCAAAAGGGATCCGAAAATGGATATGGGTTATTGGAGGGGCCGGTACCATGGGGATTGGTATCTGGTCGATGCATTTTATTGGCATGCTGGCTTTTTCGATGTCGATGCCGATGACGTACAACGTTCCACTCGTTTTCTTATCTATTGGAGCCGCATTCTTAGGATCATTTATCGCTCTTGTAGCTGTTGGTGGTAAACAGCTATCCATAAGGAGACTCGTTGTTGGAACACTTTTTCTGTCAGGTGCGATTATCGCGATGCATTATATTGGGATGGAAGCCATGGAGATGGTCGACATTACCTATAATCCCTGGCTACTAAGTTTATCAGCTCTCATTGCAATTGTGGCATCATTTGGAGCGCTAAAATTATCTTTTACCTTTTCGAGACCAAAGAACATTCGTCATATTATTTTTTTGAAATTAGGTAGTGCAAGTGTGATGGGACTGGCGATCGCCGGGATGCATTATGTTGGGTTAGAAGCCGCCACCTTTTATATGGCGCAATATCATAACCCTCTGATTAACGGTTTAGATACATCAGCCTTATCGATTGTGATTGCAATTGGCACACTTTGTATACAGACCATTTTGATTTTCGGGATTGTCACCGAACGTAAGTTTATTAAGCAAGAATCGGAATTGAAGGGAAACGACTACCGCTTGCGTTCTCTTTTAACGCATAGTATTGATGCCATCTTAACGCTAACTGTAGACGGTAGAATTCGCTCGCTAAACCCTGCTGGAGAATCATTGTTTCAAGTGAAAAAGGATCAGCTTAGTCATGTCAATCCCGTCGATTTTTTTGGAGAAAAGGAGCTTGAGCGTGTACGTGAATACTTCCTCACCGTTCATCAGACAAGACAGGCAGTCAGTTTTAACACACGTGTTGTGACGCTTGATCAAGAGGTGAGTGAGCTAAATGTTACGTTTGTTCCAATCTATTTAAATGAGAAACTGGATCGGATCTATGCGATGACAAAGGATATTACAAGACAACAAAAAGCTGAAAGGCAAACGCATCACATGGCTTATTACGATTCCTTAACTTCGTTGCCGAATCGTCGTTCGTTCGTTGAACATTTAGAAAGTTATCTAAAAGATGATCAACGGGAGGATCTGGCTGTCATGATGCTTGATTTAGATCGATTTAAAGTGATTAATGACGCTCTTGGTCACAATACAGGTGATTTGTTTCTCTGTGCAGTCGCAGAGCGTCTACAATCACGTATCTCTCCTTATGGTTTTCTTGCTCGTCTTGGAGGAGATGAATTTGTCATTGTGCTAACTCATTTTGATAACATTTATCCTGATGAACTGGCGAACCAAATTATTAAGGCTTTTGATATGCCTTTTCAGGTAGATACGCACGCTCTTTCAACCTCGGCGAGTATTGGGATTGCTGTAGCTCCAGCTGATGGGACCGATGGGGAATCATTAATGAAACATGCTGATATTGCCATGTATTCAGCGAAAGGACGTAATCGTAAGAAATACCAGTTTTATTCGAAATCGATGGGACAAAAAAGTGAATCAAGACTTGTCGAAGAAAGCTCATTGAGGAATGCGCTACTTAATCGCGAATTTATTTTACATTACCAGCCACAAGTAAAATGTCAAGATGGTTCCCTATCAGGGGTAGAAGCACTTGTGCGTTGGCAGGTGAGGGATGGGGAACTTCGCTTTCCAGGTGATTTTATTTCTCTCGCTGAAGAGACTGGACTTATTGTAGAACTCGGGAGACAAGTATTGGATATGGCCTGTCAGCAGGCCAAGAAATGGAGTGATCTAGGACATCCTCTGCGTGTTTCGGTAAACCTTTCCCCAAAGCAATTTCAAAGTGATGAACTGATTACCACTGTTAAAGAAACGTTAGCGTATTACAAGCTTGATCCAGCTTTAATTGAGCTTGAAGTAACTGAAAGTATGACGATGGAAAATTCAACTCGCTCCTCATGGATGATTACGTCACTGCGAGATCTTGGTGTTAGTATATCCATTGATGACTTTGGAACCGGACATAGTTCATTAAGTTATCTAAAAGACTTTTCAATTAATCAGGTGAAAATTGATAAATCCTTTATAGATGAGCTGACGCAAAATGTAAAATCAGATCAAATTACGAGTGCGATTATCGCAATGAGCAAACAGTTGAAGTTGCACGTCATTGCGGAAGGTGTTGAAACGAGTGAGCAAGTTGATTTTCTATCCGAACAAGGCTGTGATAGTATACAAGGCTATTATTACAGCAAACCCGTTTCTTCTCACCAAATTGAAGAAAACTATTTAATGATCGATCAGGCACCTGCATAAGTTAAACTTCAGTAAACCATACGATGAATCGTATGGTTTTTTCTTTTCTACGATTGACAGTTTGTTAACCTGGTGATAATTTATTGTTAACTAACATTTAAAATTAGTTAACATATTAGCGGGAGGCGTATGATGCAAAAAGTTAAGGAAGATACAATAGGGAACTGGGAGCATTTTGCTGATTTAGCACTAAAGGGAAAGGTTTTAACAAGGGAACAGGGCATAGCGGTTCTATCATCTTCAGACGATCAATTATTACCACTTTTACATGCAGCGTTTAAAGTAAGGAAGCATTACTATGGTAAGAAAGTAAAGTTAAACATGATTATCAACGCAAAAAGCGGGCTCTGTCCTGAGGATTGTGGCTATTGTGCTCAATCTGCTTTTGCTAACACAAACGTAAGTAAGTACCCTTTACTCGATCAAGAAACGTTGATCAATGGAGCAAGGGAAGCGCTAGATCGGAAAGCCGGTACATATTGCATTGTGATGAGCGGGAGAGGTGCAACAAATCGTGAACTAGATAAAGTGATTGATGCTGTGGAGCATATAAAATCGGAAATGCCCCTTAAAATTTGTGCTTGCCTCGGTATACTTTCGGAAGAGCAAACGGATCGCTTAAAGCAGGCTGGGGTAGATCGCTATAATCATAACGTCAATACGAGTAAAGGATATCATGAGAAGGTGACCACCACACATACATACGAACATCGTGTGAGTACGGTAGAAAATGTGAAGAGATCCGGTATTTCTCCATGTTCTGGTTGCATTATTGGCATGGGAGAATCTTATGAAGATGTGTATGATATGGCAGAAGAGCTTCGCCAAATAGATGCTGATTCCATTCCTGTAAATTTCCTTTATTCTGTCCCGGGGACAAAGCTTGAGAAGATGGATGAATTGAATCCACGCTATTGCTTAAAAGTGTTAGCGCTTTTTCGCTTCATGAACCCAACGAAAGAAATTCGCGTTTCAGGGGGACGAGAGGTGAACCTTCGCTCTCTTCAAGTGATGGGACTTTATGCTGCAAATTCTATTTTTGTTGGAGACTACTTAACGACGGATGGTGCAGATGCGACAGCAGACCATCAAATGATTGAGGATCTTGGGTTTGAAATAGAAGCATAAACAAAGGACCGCAACCGCGGTCCTTTGTTTTAGTTTTTTATTAGCTTGTATCCAATCCAGTTTAACGCTTGTTGTAGATTCGATTTTATAACAATTTGATCAAAATCGCTTGATGCTTGTACGGCTTTTATAGCAAGGTCAGGACGAATGCCTGTTACAATCATCTGTACGCCGATCAGCTTAAGAGATTGGCCAATTCTTAGAAAAAGAGAAGCACTTTCACTACGGATATTGGCTAAGCCTGATAAGTCAAAGATCAAGTAATCAAACTGATGCTTCGCGCTTTCAGCCAGTGCTTTCTCCATTAATTGTTCTGTTCGTAATTCGCTCACATCCCCGATGATGGGAAGAATTGCGACTTCATTGGAAATCGGAACGATCGGAACGGACAGAGATTCAATCTCTGAATTGGCGCGTTCTAACTCAAGTACATTACCTAATAGATTTGCCATTGCTTTAAATAAGTCCACATGATCTTGAGTATAGTGAAATGGTTTTGTATCAAGACCACATAATGTACCGTAGTTATCACCATTCCGGTAATAAATGGGGGCACCGATTAACGACCCTCCGCCGAGAGATTTGGTTACTTCCATATCTTTAGTAGAGGCATGTGTAGCTAAATTATCGATGATAAGGGGTTCACGACCGCCTTGGACAATAAATTGTCAGTAGGAATCGCGATAGAGCGTTTCAAATCCTGATTCGAGAATCAGGTTTTCTCGATTGAAGGAGGAAATAATATTCACATCGGTTTTATCGTTTTTCGCAATAAAAAATGTATTCACACCAACAAACTTACTAATGACCTCTAATACATCGTGTGAAGCTTCCTCGATTGACGTATACGTTGGGGCATTGGACTGGATCAATTTATTCACCTCTATATCGTAAAACTCTTCTATCCCTATAGTAACCTACCCTTAATCAGATAGATATAAAAACATATCCATTTCGCTTCTCAGTTAAGTGAAGGTGGAAGTTTAAACATGGGCTCTAATCGATGTCAATTTATAAAAATTGGTAGCTTAGTTATGAATGATTAGGGTAAAAGAAGAAAAGGGTTATGCACTTATTTTACTTATTGAAAATGAAATTAGTAGATAGAAGGGAGAAGCGTTATTTACATAGGAGTTTTGAAAGAATTTTTGAGGAGTGAGTCAATGAAAAATGCAACGCTTGTATTTTGGTACAGTCTGATTGTTTGTGGATTCGTTGTATTATGGGGGGCAATTTGGCCAGACCATTTACAGTCAGTAACGTCCACAGCTACAACGTATATATCGAGTCGATTTGGTTGGTATTACCTTCTTCTCATTATGGGGATTCTTGTTTTTTGCGTTTATTTAATTTTCTCGAGATTTAAAGATATTAAGCTTGGTGGAAAAGACGATAAACCAGAATTTAGTTTGCCAACCTGGTTTGCGATGCTTTTTAGTGCAGGGATGGGAATGGGGATGGTGTTTTGGACGACTGCAGAGCCCATTTCCCATGCATTCAAAAGTAGCCCGAGTGGGGAATTAGGAACAGATAAGGCGATAGAAGAATCGCTTCAATATTCCTTTTTTCATTGGGGGGTTCATGCGTGGGCTGTTTATGCCCTTGTTGCCCTTGTATTAGCTTATTTTAAATTTCATAAAGGTTATCCTGGGTTAATTAGCGCAACGCTAACCCCGTTGTTTGGAGAAAAACGAATGCAGGGAACGCTCGGCTATATGATCGACACGCTTGCTGTAGTAGCGACAGTGGTAGGGGTAGCGGCAACGCTTGGATTCGGATCTGCCCAAATTAATCAGGGACTGAAGTTTTTGTTTAATACGCCAGCGAATTTCTCTGTTCAACTGCTTATTCTCGTTATCTCAACTGCTTTGTTTATCGCATCTGCTTGGTCCGGATTAAAAAGAGGGATTAAATATTTAAGTAATATTAATATGATTCTCGGATTTGCCCTCATGATCCTGCTGCTTATTGTCGGACCAACCCTTTACATTATGAATATGTTTACTGGTTCTTTAGGAGGGTATATCTCTAACTTTTTTGATATGAGTTTTCATATTGAGCCAATTAATAACGATCAAAGATCTTGGGTGGATAGTTGGACCATTTTCTACTGGGCATGGTGGAATCTCCTGGTCACCATTTGTAGGTATTTTTATCGCTAGAATTTCAAGAGGACGAACAATCAAAGAATTTATGCTTGGTGTTTTATTTGTTCCATCGATTGTTTGTTTTATATTCTTTGCGGTCTTCGGCGTATCTGCTCTCGATTTACAGCAGAGTGGCATTGCGACGATTTCGGATTATTCAATAGAAACAGCAACCTTTGCTGTTTTACAAGAATATCCTCTTGGTACACTCATGTCCTTTATCACGATTTTCGTTATCGCCATTTTCTTTATCACATCAGCTGATTCAGCGACGTTTGTATTAGGGATGCTGAGTACAACGGGCTCATTGAATCCTTCAGCTGTCATCAAAATCGTATGGGGATTAGCTCTCTCAGCGATGGCAGCGATTATCATGTACTTTGGGGGCACGCAAGGCTTGCAAAATATGCTTATTCTTGCCGCACTTCCATTTTCCTTTGTGGTCATTATGATGGGGTATTCCTTCTATCGCGCAGCGAGTAAAGAGGTATTATCTAAACGGAAAAGAACAAAAACGCAAAAAGAAGCGGTTTAATGATAACTGTGTCCCAAAAAGGGGCACAGTTTTTTTTGCAGGAAAAAATAGGAGTGGTAGGGAATGATTTTATATAACGAAGAAAGAGGGAGGAAAAAGTAGTGAAACAGATTATCGCAATGGGAGGCGGAGGGTTTTCTATGGAACCTGAAAACCCTCTATTAGATCAGTATATTTTGAACCAAGCTAACAGCAAAGAACCAAAAATTTGTTTTATTCCCACTGCCAGTGGAGATGCAGACGGATACATAGCGAAATACTATGCGTTTTTTGAAAAACAAGCATGCGTGCCATCGCACCTGTCGTTATTTAAACCTCATGTACAAGATATGGAAGCATTTTTGTTAAGTCAGGATATTCTCTATGTAGGTGGAGGGAATACTAAAAATCTTCTTGTGCTGTGGAAGGCATGGGGGCTTGATGGAATGATGAAAAAAGCATGGGAACGAGGCATTATTTTAGCTGGAATTAGTGCTGGAGCGATTCTGCTGGTTTGAAGAAGGGGTTACCGATTCATTTGGAGATGAGCTCCATGGTCTTGAGTGTCTTGGATTTCTAAAAGGCAGTAGCTGCCCTCATTTTGATGGAGAAGAGAAGAGGAAATCTGCTTATCATCATTTGATTGATTCAGGTCAAATGCAACCGGGAATAGCGCTCGATGATGGCGCTGCTGTTCATTATATTGATAACACGATGAAACGGGTCGTAAGTTCAAGAAAAGAAGCGTATGCCTATAAAGTCGAGAGAAATCAGGCAGATGAAGAGCGATTGCAGACGAATTATTTAGGTTAAATGAAAGGCTGGAAGAATAAGAAGGTCATAGGAAATATTTACTAGTTCCCTCATATCTGCTAAATAGGAATAAATAACCATTATCAGCATGTTTTTTGAAAAGACTGAATAATCCCCTTGTCATCCACCTAACGAATAGTTTATACTTCAACCTAACGAAAGCGCTTTCGATAATGAAGGTAATGAATATGGTTTACTATTGTTTCGTTTAGGTGGAACGACGCACTTATAAGAATGTCTGATCTCTCCCTATAGAATATTCATGATCACTTATGTATTCAATTCTTTTTTTACAAAATCGAAACCGGTTTCGACGCCTGCTGTAACTTTTCATGCTGTCTGAGTTAACAAAATAGAACGAATAAGAAAAGTTTTTTTTGAAGATTTACGAAACCGCTTTCTTAATTTATTTATTAATTATTGGAGGTGATGAGGTCCAATCAATCGGTTGACCCTTTTCGACGTTGTGCTCAACCCTAGTTTAAAAAAATTGGAGGAACTTATGAATGAAATTTAGAGGTATTAGCTGGTTACTGGTTATTTTACTCGTTCTACCAGGCTTCAACATGCCACTTCATGCAAATGCACAAAGTGATGACGAATCTGTTTTGGTGAATTTTGATGAAAGTGGCATCTCGTACGCGGTTGCAGATTTTGGAGGAGCCACAGCAAAGATTTTAGAGGATAAAGCGGATGCTACTAACCATGTTGTAGAAGTTGTGAAAAACGAGGGAGCTGCCACATGGGCTGGAACAACCTTTGGGAAAGGAGAGGATAATACCATTTCTCCGATACCTTTCTCAGAATCCAAAACGAAGATGTCGGTTCGCGTCTTTTCTCCCGATAAAGGAATTGAGGTTCGCCTAAAAGTAGAAGAAAAAGGTGATCCTACTCATTCAGTAGAAACAGGAGCCGTAACGACGAAATCGAATGAATGGGAAACGCTGGTATTTGATTTTAAAAATCAATCGAGTGGAACAGAAGCATTAAATGTAAATTATTCGTTTAACATGGCTTCCATCTTTTTCGATTTTGGAAACGAAGGAACGGGGAAAACGTATTATTTCGATGATCTGACATTCTTAGGAGATGCTTCAACTCCTCCAAATGAAGATGGAGAGCAGGATTGGGAGCTTGTATGGAATGATGAATTCGATGGAGAAGAACTCGATACAACAAAATGGAAATATGGCGTAGGAAACGGCTTTTATAGTGACGGTCAGTGGGTAAGTGGCTGGGGAAATAATGAGTCAGAATATTACTCTGAAGATAATGTGAAATTAGAAGACGGTAAACTCATCATTGAAGCAAGAGAAGAAAACATTACAGATGAGCACGGTACTTATGATCACACATCTGGAAAAATTATGACGGAAGATTTGTTTAGTCAAGCTTATGGAAAATTCGAAGCAAAAATGAAGCTTCCAGAAGGACAGGGCTATTGGCCGGCATTTTGGATGATGCCTCAAGATGATGTTTATGGTGCGTGGGCATCTTCAGGCGAAATTGACATAATGGAAAATCGAGGTGCTGAAACAAATAAAGTAGGTGCAGCGATTCATTATGGCGACTCTTGGCCAAATAATTCCTATTCTGCTGGGGAATATGAGTTTCCTGAAGGTCAATCTACAACAGACTTTAATGTGTATAGTGTGGAGTGGGAGCCAGGAGAAATTCGCTGGTATGTGAATGATGAATTGTATACGACACAAACAGAATGGTATTCAGCGAATGGGGAGTACCCTGCACCATTTGATCAAGAGTTTTATATGATTCTAAATCTAGCAGTCGGTGGCTGGTACGGTGGCGACCCTGATGAAACGACAGAATTTCCAGGTCAGATGGAAGTCGATTATGTCCGGGTGTATGAAGATATGGCTGCCGATTATCCTGAACCAGGTGAACCTACCGATCCAGGAGACGGGGAAGATCCAGGAGATGGTGAAGATCCTGTAGATGAGTCGAAAAATTGGAAAGAAATTGGCGATAACCTCATCGATGATGGAACGTTTGAAGAGACAACAGAATTTGGCGATGAGAAAAATCCGATCGTATGGAATGTGTTTAATCTAGGTAACTATGAAACGTGGGCAGGATTAGCTAACTTTTCGGTTGTAAATGAAGAGTTGAAAGCAGAAATTAAGCAGGTAGGCTGGGATTGGTGGCACATTCAATTGATGCAAAATGTCACTGTTCCAAGCGGAATCTATAAAGTTCAATTTGACATGAAAAGTGAACGTGATCGTGATGTAAATGTTGAGCTTGTAGGATCGGAATCTGGCATTAAGGAATTCGATGTTGGAAGCACAATGGAAACCTATGAAACGTATATCAACGTAGGATCTGATGGGGATTACAGCTTAATGTTCGGATTAGGAAGAGGAGAAGATGATCCTGAACTGGCTGTACCGTATGATGTCTTTATTGACAATGTTCGATTAGTAGAAGTAGAGGAAGACGCTAGTACAGAGGTTGAGTTTACTAGAATTTCTGGAGATGATCGCTACAAAACGTCGAAAGCATTTTCTAAACAGCTTCCATCTCATTCGTTAGACACGGTTATTCTTGCTTCTGGAGTAGACTTTCCTGATGCTTTAGCAGGCGGGGTCCTAAATCATACGTTAAATGGGAATGTCCTCCTCATAAATGATGACGAAACCGTTATCAACCAACAGCTTAAAGAAGCGAAACGCGTGTTGAAGGAAAATGGAAATGTGATCATACTTGGAGGGAAAGCGGCTGTTTCAAAGAAAGTGGAAAAGACTTTTGCTAAAAAATTCCCTGTTCAACGTCTCGGTGGAAAGACTCGTTTTCAAACCGCGTTGAAAATTGCTAACAAAGTGGATAAGAATCCGGACGAAGTGATTTTAACATACGGAATGGACTTTGCAGATGCGCTAAGTATCGTCCCGTATGCGACGGAAAAAGAAATTCCAATCCTTTTAAATACGAAGGGGAATCGTCTTCAAGAAGATGTCGCTCAATATGTGAAGAAGAAAGACTCGATAAAGAAAGTAACGATTATTGGAGGTACAGGAGTTGTTCCTGCTGCTATTGAAGATGAATTAAGCAAGCTAGGCATTGAAACGATTGAGCGTATTTCTGGTAAGAACCGGTATATGACTTCGCTCGAAATTGCAAAGAACCTTTATCCTGAAACAGATGGCATCGCTCTAACGAATGCGTTTAGCTTTGCAGATGCTTTGAGTGGTTCACGCTTTGCATTTGATCAACACATGCCAGTTTTGCTTACAGACAAAGATAAGGTGAAAGAAGAAGTAATTGCTCACTTCAAAGGAAATGTTGAATCCGTTTATCTTTACGGAGGAAAAGGTGTTGTTTCAAATTCAGTAAAACAACAATTTGAATAGGTATGGACTGGCAACTCCTCATTCGGGGAGTTGCTTTTTAAAAATTAAGAAAAATATCGAGTTTCTTCCAAAATATTCAATGAAGGTAAAAACATCATGTTATGATCAAAGGTGAGAGTATAAAAGGTGAATAAAAGGAGCCTGCTAAAATGAAATTCCTTACAACGCAAGCTGTGTCAGAGCTTGACTTGATCAATCAAGCTTTAACAAATGAGGGGTTACAGCCTAAAACGAATCAATCAGAAATTCTCTTTTTAGGAGAAGGTGCCTGGCATTTTGCCTTTTTGCTAGAGGAGGAGAAGCTTGTTCTTCGTATACCAAAGAGTATCGCCTATGAAAAAGAAATTCGTTTTCATCAAAACGAGTTAACGGCAGAGTATGCTGCAACAAAGGCGTTTTATACTCATGCAAATAGGGCGAAAGAAGGGGTGTGCCCTGAATTTTTCACATTTTTCGTTCAAGAAGAATTAACTTATACATTAGAATCTTATTTAGGGAAATCTAGTGAAATTGGTGATCTCTCTACAAACGAATCACTGTCATATGGTGTTGACATGGGAGACTTTTTTCTTGCTTTAGAAACAATGGAATCTCCTTTTAAGGGAATTGGATACTTAAAGTGTGATGATAACGGTCAGTTAAAAGGTGATCTAGACATGAATCAAAAAGAGTTCTTATATGAAGAGACGAAAGAGTATGGTGAGGAGTTAAGTCGTTTACTTGCGAGCGACTATGAATTTGATAAAAACAGGGTGGAAGCAGTTGGGAGAGAGCTCATCTCTGCTCGTTCTCTGGATGGTGAAAGAATAACGTTTACGAATCAAGATACTTCTCCAGAGAACCTGATCTTTTCAAAAAGAGGCTTTAAGATGATCGATCCTTACCCGCTTCTTTCTCCCGGAGTTTCGTTAGCTGCCAATCACGTCTTTAATTATTCCTTTCTTTTTCCTATGTTTTACAATACGATTAGATATCAGAAAGGAAATTATCATCATTCGATTCCGCAATTAAGAGCAAATGCGAAAGGATTCGTAAAAGCATATACTGCTCATTCAAGGGAGAAGCAAATGAATTTACATATTGAAGTGTACTTAAAGCTTCTTACGATGACGCATGAGCATGCCGAGTTGTTAAGCGCAACAACATTAAGTCGCGAACAGGTCATCCGATATGGCACAAAAGCACAAATCGAGGAACGTTTCATTCATTTTCTAAAAAAATTAGCACAATATCCAGTTGAAATCCCTTCTGTTTGTTAGTAAGAAAAAAACCACAACAGCGTGTGGTTTTAGTTATCCTTCAATCATGCCGAGAGACTTCAATGCCCCTTCTAAATTCTGTTTAATTGTAAGGGATTGCAAATCGAGACCTAAGGAAACAACGCCGATAGCAACTTCAGAACTAACACCTGTAACAATGATGTCTACACCCATGACTTCAAGGGAATCTACAATCTTAAAGAGGTGCTGGGTCATCATCGTATCAAGTGTAGCCACACCCGATAGGTCAAGAATAAGGGAACGAATCTTCTTGGCGCTTGACTCCATTAACGTACGTTCAAGTATGAGGTTGGCACGTTTCTCATCAATTTCTCCGATAATCGGGCAAATCGCGACACGTGATGAAAGCTTAATAATGGGTACGGATAAAGCGTCATCCTGGTAATATTCAGATTGAAGGCTACGTGTTTTTTGCTTCAAATAGCTCTCTGTATAAAAATGAATGTAATGATCAATTAACGGATCGATTAATTTTGAGACGGTTAGAACGTCCGAAACAGTTAACGAGAGAGAGTGATGGTTCTCTTCCAAGTAGTTGAGCAGTGAATGCTTAACGACTGAAACGCTTAGTAACATTGTATCTAAGTAACCAGGAATCACATCATTTTCTTTCATGTTCGGAAGGTCCTCAGTTGGGTAAGAAATTTCACCAGCTTCAACCGATTCACCTAGTGCTTCAATAAATGTTTCGATAAAATGAGCAGGCACAATAGCTGGGAGATTTTGTTCTTTGACGGAAATTTCAATTTGATGTCGCGCGTTTGCTGTGATGTGATCGATGTTTTGTAAGATGGATTGTCCTAAAAGGTGGACAGTGTGTGAAATGTTTTCGGACATAGAAACTCCCCTCTAACTTTATTGTCTACTTATGATAAAATAAAAGTATTATATGCTTATCTTACTACAATGCACGGTTTTGTGAAGAAGTATATTACTATATACCTGGAGGTGCAGGTGGAATTTGAACAAGTCCGTAGAGGATATGAAAACGACGCTTGATGTTGTCTGTGGGAAGTGGAAAGCGGTTTTGTTGCTCGAATTAGTGGAGACGCCTCTTCGATTTAGCGAGATTAAAAAGGCGATTCCGCGCATTCCTCATCAAACGTTAATCAAACATTTGAAAGAACTTGAGCAAGATGGGCTTATTAATCGAGTAGAATCAGATGATGTGCCGCCGAAAGTGGAGTATTCCTTAACGGTGTATGGCTATGCGCTTGAACCATTGCTTCATGAAATGGAAAACTGGGGCAGAAGTCACCGCTCTCGTTCGAAAGAAATCATTGCAAACTAAAAGGAACGTGCAACGGCACGTTCCTTTTTCTATGGAATTACATGGACTCACGTAATGGAATATCCGGGTTCTTATCCTGGAACCATCGAAGCGCAAAGTCATTTTGGAAAAGAAGGACAGGACGCTTAAGCTGATCATAAACAAGCATATTACGTACGCTGTCTACTTTTTCTTCTGGGTTATCGGTCATAATCCAGCGGGCGTGCTGGTGAGGCATCGTATCAAATTGAATATCAACATTGTATTCACCTTTCATGCGATATTCAAAAATCTCAAATTGCAGACGACCGACTACCCCAATGACAATTTCATCCCAGTGTGCCGTACGATAAACTTGGATCGCACCTTCTTCGGAAAGTTGCTGTACGCCTTTGTAAAAATGCTTTTGCTTCATTGCTTTTTGTGCGCGTACTTTCGCGAAATGTTCTGGTGGGAATGTCGGTAATTCGCCAAAGGTATAAACGTTTTTTGAACCAACAAGGGTGTCGCCGATTTGATACGTACCTGAATCATAAAGACCAACAATATCACCTGGGTATGCTTTTTCCACATTTCCTCGTGAGGAAGCAAAGAAAAGTTGACCTTGAGATAGCTTTAAGCTTTTGCCCGTTCGCTCAAGCCAGGCTTCCATTCCTTTTTCAAATGTTCCTGATACAATACGCAAGAATGCCACGCGGTCGCGGTGAGAGGGGTTCATGTTTGCTTGAATCTTAAAGATAAAGCCTGAGAATGTTTCTTCATCTGGTTTTACTTCGCCTTCTGAGCTCTGACGAGGAGCTGGGGATGGCGCTAAATCAAGAAAGTGGTTTAGGAATGTCGGTACACCAAAGCTTGAAATCGCACTTCCAAAGAAGACAGGTGTTTGTTTACCAGCTTGCAGTGCTTCTGCACTATAAGCTGCGCCAGCTTCGTCAAGCAGCATGACATCTTCTTGCAACTGATTCACTAGGTCTTCTCCAGCTTTTTCTTTCAAAACAGGATCATCAAGGTCAGAAATTTGCATCGCTTGTTTGTTGTCGCCTTCAGTATCATAGAATTCAACAGCTTTTTGATGACGATCGTAAACGCCCTGGAATGATTGACCGATACCAATTGGCCAGTTCATTGGATAGGACTCAATGCCAAGAACATCTTCAATTTCTTCAAGAAGCTCCAGCGGTTCGCGGCCCTGACGATCCATTTTATTAATGAAGGTGAAAATGGGAATGCCGTGCTCACTTACAACTTTAAAAAGCTTCTTCGTTTGTGACTCGACCCCTTTGGCAGCGTCGATAATCATGACGACACTGTCGACAGCAAGGAGTGTACGGTACGTGTCTTCACTGAAATCTTCGTGTCCAGGTGTATCTAGAATGTTAATGGTATGACCTTTGTAATTAAAGTTCATCACACTGGACGTAACAGAAATACCACGCTGTTTCTCGATTTCCATCCAGTCAGATGTGGCATACTTGGAGGATTTACGAGATTTAACGGTTCCTGTAGAACGAATCTGTCCACCAAGGAACAACAGTTTTTCAGTTAATGTCGTTTTACCAGCATCGGGGTGAGAGATGATCGCAAAGGTCCGTCTCTTTTTTATTTCTTCTTGTAGTTCTTTATGGTTACTCATTATGTCATTTAGTCCTTTCAATATCACTTCTTATGTAATATAACATATTCTTACGGTTGTTCCTATTGCTTGAAGGAGATGAAGAGAGAAGGGATTTCGATAACGGAGATCGAATGTGGAAGAGAAAGGAGATGGAATGGGATGAATGGATTTCAAGAATTTTTAGATGATTTTCTAACGAGCTGGCAGAACTCTTCAATAGAAGAAATAAAGAGTAAAATAAGCGATGCGTATCAAGCTAGAGAAATATCGAGTCAATCTGAATTATATGATTTTGGATATAAGGAATCGATTGAAGGCTGGGATCAAGCGTTTACGGCCTTTGAAAAAGATGGGACGAAGTGGATTCTAAAGAAGCTAACTGTTACACCGCTTCGACGAAATGAAATGCTTGCCATTGTTTTTGCTTCTATTGAAGTAGAAGGGAAGCAAAGTGAAACAGGAAATCTCTTTTTTAATACATTTCGAAAAGAGGTCCAAGGAAATTGGAAGCTTGTTAGAAGTTATATTGAAGCAGGAATTCCAGGTGAACATGTAAGAGCATTTGAATAGAGCAACTCAAAACCTCTCGCTACATTTTAGCGGGAGGTTTTTTGGTGTGCATCTCCTGATGTGAATCATTAGGTACTTATAGGTGCCTATATTACAGGAAAGTACGTACTTTTCAGGTGGGTGGAACAAGCGCATAATCAGAGTCAGCTTCCCAGTGGATAAGCAGGTACTAAAAAGTGCCTACCGTACTTTTTGGGTACTGCGTTACAAAAAAGTACGTACTTCCATTGTTGGTTAGAAGGTTGCATAATCAGTTGTACAGCCGAAAGGAAAGGCGCCTTTCTGCTCGGCATTTCAAAATAATAAGGAGGAATTCGCTTTATGAGTTCTCATACACATACAATGTCAAAATCGAAAGAAAAATCAAGCGGTACTCTCGCTCTTTTAGCACTCGCGATTAGTGCATTTGGAATTGGGACAACCGAATTTGTTCCTGTAGGACTTCTCTCTTCTATTGCAGATGACTTATCAATTTCAATTACTTTGGCTGGACTGCTCATTTCAGGCTACGCCATTGGGGTAGCGATTGGTGCTCCAGTCCTAACCGCTTTAACAGGAAAGATGAATCGGAAAACGCTCTTAATGTCATTAATGGTTGTTTTTATTATTGGTAACCTTGTTGCAGGCATATCGACATCGTTTGGCTTATTGCTTGTTGCGAGATTTATTACGGCTTTTTCACACGGTATTTTCTTCTCAATTGGTTCAACGATTGCGGCAGATCTCGTTCCAGAAAATAAACGCGCCAGCGCAATTGCCTTTATGTTTACAGGATTAACGGTTGCAACAGTGACAGGTGTTCCACTTGGTACATTTATTGGCCAAGCGTTTGGTTGGAGAGCCACATTTCTTGGAGTCGCTCTTCTTGGTGTCATTGGTATTATTGCAAGTGCGATTCTCGTGCCAAAAGATTTAAAAGAAGCCCCACCGGCCAAGTTTAGTGAACAGGTGAAGATTTTAACGAATGGAAAATTATTATTAGCTTTTGCCATTACAGCGCTAGGCTATGGTGGTACGTTCGTAGCCTTTACGTATTTAGCACCGCTACTAGAAGATGTAACGGGGCTTAGTGCAAAATTCGTAAGTGTCATTTTACTTGTTTATGGTGTTGCTGTTGCGATCGGAAACGTCATAGGTGGGAAAGCATCGGATAAGAATCCATTAAAAGCGCTATTCTGGATGTTTGTTCTGCAAGCCATCATTCTCTTTGTAATGACGATTGCCATTCCATTTAAAGTGGCAGGGATTATTTCGATTTTCTTTATGGGATTGTTTGCTTTTATGAATGTTCCTGGATTGCAAGTACTAGTCGTTAACCTTGCTGAAAAGTATGTACCATCAGCGGTAAACGTCGCATCTGCCCTTAATATTGCTGCCTTTAACGTTGGGATTGCCATTGGCTCATTTGTGGGTGGCGTCATCGTAGATTCCATTGGTCTCATTCACACTCCTTGGATTGGTGCCATTATGGTTGTTGGAGCAGTTGCGCTTACAGGCTGGCTTCGAGCTATGGAAAGAAAAGCATAGGAGGTTCAAATGATGAATTTATTTGAGAATCATAACGCTTATAATCGAACGTATCAAAAAGATGAGCTAACGCTTGGTCTTCATATTCCACTTGAGAATTATCAGTTCAGTACACCGACGATGGAAAATCAGGTAGAGCTCGCTCAAAGAGCGGAGGAGTATGGATTCACAGCATTGTGGTTGCGCGATGTTCTTTTGAAAGACCCGCAATTTGGTGATCCTGCGACAGGGCAAATTTACGATATGATGATCTATTTAACGTATCTTGCTTCGAAAACGACAAAAATTGGTCTTGGAACAGCGGCGGCTGTTTTGCCGCTACGTCATCCATTACGGGTCGCCAAGGAAGTAGCAACGATTGATCAGCTATTCCCTGAGAGACTTTTCCTTGGCGTTTCATCTGGTGACAGACAATCTGATTTTCGTGGGTTAAATGCGTCTCATGCTGATCGTGGTCATACCTTTGTGGAAGCTTTCCATTATTTAAATGAAGCTCTTTATAAAGAGTTTCCATCCATTCACTCTGAACAGGGAACGATTCATGGGGCGAATCTAGTACCAAAACCGACAAAACGAGTGCCAACCTTTATTACTGGTTTTGCTCAGCAGTCGATGGAATGGTTCGCTGAACATGGTGATGGATGGATGTACTATCCTCGAGGACCGGTGCAACAAAGAGAAGCCATTTCAGCATGGCGAGAGCTTGTTGAGAAATATCATCCTGGTGTGTTTAAGCCATTTAGTCAGCCGATGCATCTTGACTTGGCGGAAGATCCAAATGAACAGCCAACGCCGATTCGTCTTGGTTTCCGAATTGGACGGAACGTGTTGATCGAGTTTCTCAACATCTATAAAGAAGCCGGGGTGAATCATCTCTTCTTTGCGCTCTTTGACAGCAACCGTCCTGCAGATGAAGTGATACAAGAACTTGGAGAAGAAGTTGTACCACATTTTCCAGCTCGATAAAACGAAAGCCGTTAGGGATGTCCCTAGCGGCTTTTTTGATAGGAATTTAACTGTGCTAAATACTGCTCGCCTTCTAATGTGATTTGGGTTCCAGCTCGGCCGCGTCCTTTTACAATATATCCTTTGCTTTCTAAATCGTTTAAGCGCAAGCGGATTTGCTGAGGAGAAAGGGGATGTGAAAAGGCAGCACTTTCTTTTGAAAGAAAATCCCGACTGGCGGTTTTTCCTTCGTCATTCCTCGTTTTCGTCATTTGAAGGATGACATAGTGATCCTTGGCGTCGACGCTGCTTACCGGAAGAGCGTTTTGTTGGGGAGAGACGTGAAGTCCCTGTAACGGAAGGTCATCAAGTGTAATCGTTGATCCACTAGCGACAACAAGGGCATAATCAATCATGCTTTTTAGTTCTCGAATATTCCCTGGCCACTGATGTGTCATAAACGTATCAATCACTTGTGGGTCGACTTTCATCCAGGTTCCACTTTTGGTAACAAAATAATTTGTAAGGAATGGGATATCGCTAAGTCTCTCTCGAAGTGGCGGTATGGTTAGCTTTAGAACATTTAAGCGATAGAATAAATCAGATCGAAACGTACCTTCTATGATTTTTTGTTCAAGGTTTTTGTTCGTAGCGGCAATCACTCTCACGTTAATCGGGGTGATTTTTCTCCCGCCAATTCTTCTAATCTCCTTTTCTTGAAGCACGCGTAATAAGTGCGCTTGAACGGTTGCGCTAATGTCTCCGATTTCATCTAAGAAAATTGTTCCGTTATCTGCAAGCTCAAATAGTCCTTTCTTGCCACCGCGCTGTGCTCCTGTAAAGGTACCTTCTTCATATCCAAACAGTTCACTTTCTAAAAGCGTTTCGGTTAACGCGCTGCAGTTTATTGCAATAAATGGTCCATTCTTACGAAGAGATGATCGGTGTATGGCATGGGCGAAAAGCTCTTTGCCGACACCTGTTTCACCGTTAATAAGCACGGGATGCTCGGCCATCGCGAGTTTTTTGGCGATGCGAACGCGCTCTCGTAGAAGGGGATGTTCTCCGAGAATGTCGTCAAAGTCATATTTGGCGGAAAATCCCTTTTTGTGCTGTTCTCGCTGAGCTGTTTTTTCGATTTCGAATGCCTGATTGACGCTTTTAAAAGTGACCACGGTCGTTTCTTCTTCAGGGATTGATTGACGAAAGGCGACCACATCGACGCCGTTCATAGAGACGAACTTATTTTCTTCCGCTCCATTTGTCATGAATTCTTGAAGTTCTTGATCCACTACTTTTGAAATGTTAAGACCGATAACATCTTTCGCTTGGAGTTGGAACAGCGCTTCAAGCCTGTGGTTAAATAAGGTGATTTTCTTTTCTTTATTCATTGCGAGTATGCCATCATCCACTGTATTGACAACATTCTGGTAATGCTCCGTTGTTTGTAGGGCTTCTTGCTCGGCGACTAGAATTTTTCGGTTCAAAGCAATCATACTTCTTATGTAGCGCTCGGAGACTTTGGAAGAAACAGAATTATCTAGTTGAAAGTAATTCATGACATTGATGATGGTTGCCATATCAAAAGGTCTGACCCCGATATCAATGATGGTTGGGATGTAGGAGGGGCACAGGTGTGTTTCACCTGGCGAAACGGCTACCTTGATATTATCGTAGTACATTTGCCCGCGTTTAAATGGAAGAAATGTGACATGGTTAATGCCTAATTGGTAGAGTGATTCGATTACATCAATTGTAGAAAGGTCATCATCGTTGACCATTAATACTCTTTCGCCTTCTGGAATCGTTAGAAGGCGATCAATGTAGTCGTGACGAATTGTTCGTTTTCCAACGATCGATTCTCTTCCTGTTATGCTACTAATCGAAGCCGCTTCTTTTTTGGTTGTTTCAGAAGAGTATAAAAGAACGTGATTCTTCAATGTGGTGAGGTAACGTTTCGTCGATTGCAAAGGCTCTAACGGTTATGTAGTCGCCAGCTAATTGCTGCAATTGATTAGAAAGAACATTTTTCGTTTGTGTGCTCCCGGCGATAAGTGTTAAGGTCGGTCGTTTCAAATGGTTCCCACCTTTCTGTTGGTTCTATTTTAACACCAAAAAGAACTTAATAGAACCAATTGATTGTTTATTTTTAATGACTTTTCGGACAATTCATGCTTTGGTAGAGTTGGCATGAATCTTGCGAATTAATGAAATAAGAAATGATGATCAAAACGGAAGGAAGGGGAAAAATGGAACAAGAAAAGAGAAAAAGAGAAATGAAAATGCCTCATACGTTTGTTATTGTCTTTTTTGTCGTACTGGCTGCTGCCGCTCTAACGTACTTTATTCCAAAAGGGACGTTCGAAACGGAGGATGTGACATACATCCAGCAGGGAGAGGAACAAACGAAAACTGTTCTTATTCCAGACAGCTTTCAATATGTAACGGATGATGGGGGAGACGCCGTTCGAGAAGGGGTTTCCTTATTTGAACCATATGGTGGGACGGGTTTTCTTAATTACGTTTTTGAGGGGTTAGTATCCGGTGATAAATGGGGATCTGCAGTTGGGGTTGTTGCTTTTATCCTTATTATTGGCGGTGCGTTTGGGATCATTATGCGCACAAAGGCCATTGATCAAGGCATCCTTTCCATTATTGATAAAACGAAGGGGAGAGAAGTGCTCATTATTCCCATTATGTTCTTCTTATTTTCTTTAGGTGGAGCAGTTTTTGGAATGGGAGAGGAAGCGATTGCTTTTGCCATGATTCTCATCCCGCTTGTTGTTGCGCTAGGGTATGATGCCATTACTGGGGTAATGATTACCTACGTTGCGACACAGATTGGCTTCGCAACGTCGTGGATGAACCCGTTTAGTGTCGCCATTGCTCAGGGAGTATCTGGCATTCCTGTTTTATCAGGATCGCCTTTTCGAATGGTGATGTGGGTTGTATTTACGATCATTGGGATTGCCTATACAATGTGGTATGCGAATGGCGCTCGGAAGGATCCGAGAAAATCACTTAGCACAGATGCCAATCGCTACTTTAAAGAGTACAATCAGAACCAGGATCTTAACAGCAAATTCACCCTTGGTCATGGACTTGTAATTCTAACTCTTGTCGCGGGAATTGGCTGGATTATCTGGGGTGTAATTGAGCATGCTTACTATATTCCAGAGATCGCAACGCAGTTCTTTACAATTGGACTCATTGCTGGTTTAATTGCTGTCATTTTTAAGTTGAATGGCATGAAGGTAAATGATATTGCGGAAGGCTTTACAGAAGGAGCAAAAGATTTATTGCCAGCAGCATTAATCGTTGGGATGGCAAAGGGAATTGTCATTATTTTAGGTGGCGATGCAGCAGGAGAACCGTCTGTCTTAAACACGATGTTATATAGTGCAGGAAATTTAGTTGATGATTTTCCAGCTGCCATGTCGGCTTGGTTTATGTTTGTCTTTCAATCTGTTTTTAATTTCTTTGTCGTTTCTGGAAGCGGGCAGGCAGCACTTACGATGCCACTCATGGCACCGCTATCTGATATCGCTGGGGTAACCCGTCAAGTTGCCGTCCTTGCCTTCCAGCTTGGTGACGGATTAACAAATATTATTGTTCCAACATCAGCAGCTCTTATGGGGACACTTGGGGCAGCTAGAATGGATTGGGGAACGTGGTTTAAATTTATTATTAAGTTTCAAATCCTGCTGTTTGTTCTTGCGTCCGTCTTTGTGATAACAGCTTCGCTAATGAGCTTTCAGTAACAACCGTTTGGAGGAAAGACAATGCTTACAGTCATAAGAAACGCCGAAGTTTATAGCCCAGATTATTTAGGAAAAAAGGATTTATTACTAGCTTTTGATAAAATTGCATTGATTGAAGAGGACATTCAACTACCGGATACCATCCCGCATGAGGTGATGGACGTGGCAGGAAAAATCATTTTTCCTGGATTCATTGACTCTCACGTTCATATTACAGGTGGCGGTGGTGAGGGAAGCTACCGAACAAGAACACCAGAGTTAACGTTATCGAAAGCGACGAGCGCTGGGGTAACGACGATTGTTGGGGTGATCGGGACCGATGGCACAACACGTACAATGCCAGATCTTATTGCGAAGGCAAGAGGGTTAGAAGAAGAAGGCATTACCTGCTATGTGCATACGGGGAGTTATCAAGTACCAGTCAAAACATTAACGGGGAAGATTGAAGATGACATTATTTTAATTGATCGGGTCATTGGAGCGGGGGAGATCGCGATTAGTGATCATCGTTCGTCTCAGCCGACGATTGAAGAGATGGCAAAGATTGCGTCGGCTGCAAGGATTGGTGGTATGCTTTCAGGAAAAGCGGGTATCGTGAATGTTCATTTAGGTGACAGTCCATCCAAACTTTCTCTACTTGAACAAGTTGTAGAAACGACAGATATCCCAATTAAGACGTTTCATCCTACTCATATCAATCGAACGGAAGAACTTTTTAATGCGGGAGTCGCTTATGCAAAAAAAGGCGGGAACATTGATTTTACAACAAGCACGATTCCTCAATTTCTTGAAGAAGGGGAAGTGAAATGTAGTACTGGTCTAAAGCGTGCACTTGAGGCAGGTGTTCCTGTGGAACGAATCACTTTTACCTCAGATGGACAGGCGAGCTTACCTGCTTTTAATGCTTCAGGCGAGTTTGAAGGATTACAAATCGGTTCTGTTGCATCGCTATATAAAGAAGTGCGAGATGCCATTGTAGAAGATGAGGTGCCGATTTCAGATGCCATTAAAGTGATAACGAAAAATCCGGCGTCACTTTTAAGGTTAAGCCAAAAAGGTGAAATAGCCATAGAGAAAGACGCAGATTTGGTGATTGTCGATGCGGATTGTCAGATTGATACCGTGTTTGCTCGAGGAAGAAAAATGGTTGAGGCGAGAGAGTGTCTTGTAAAAGGAACGTTTGAATAGAAGCGAAAGCTCCCCGTCAAGTGGCGGGGAGCTTTTTTCCTTATTGATACTGACTTAACCCTTTTTTAAACGCAGCAAGGTGGTTTTTCGAAGCATCTCCAAGCCTGACCATAACGGTTCGAACATCCTGCGGCAGGTCAGGTAAATCGGCTAACTT
Source organism: Bacillus sp. RAR_GA_16 (assembly GCF_020165985.1). Classification (GTDB taxonomy): domain Bacteria; phylum Bacillota; class Bacilli; order Bacillales; family Guptibacillaceae; genus Guptibacillus. Next base: position 50,130 of record NZ_JAIUKZ010000015.1, on the reverse strand, counting down.
TTGGTACATCGCAATGTTATCAATCTCCCCTTGTACGCCAGCTTCAAACGCTTCTTTTAGCGTTTTTGGTGTCGTTGTATACTGACTAGCATTATCTTCTGGAACGCTAATGTTGTACCTTGTAAATAAGGGAAGAAGGGCAGTGATGTGCCTTTGTTCGGCGATTTTTATTTGAGAAAATGGCCTGATCTCGCCAAACTCTTTCATAATCGCATCGTATCTCGCTTGCGCCAGATATTCATCCTGTATGGCATAAGTTAAGGCTTCCTTTAATGAAATGGAGGAGTCTTGTAGCGCGCCTTTTGCTCCGTAGTTCTCTGGGAGTGCTTCTGCATTCACTTGAACATGTTGAAAGTTGAAAAAAATAAAGCTGATGATCGCAATCAAAACTGCTTTTTTCATCGTACTCATCCCTTCTTTCTTTTTTGTTGATTAACCTTCCAATTCTAAAGGCGTTTTATGTAAGTTTATTGGAAAAGTCATTTTGTTTGATTTCTCCATAAGAACGAATTAATATTTTAACTGTAATAATCAATGATACAGTAGGAGGTTCAGTCATGAGTAAACGAATATTAATGGTTGTCACAACCGCCGATACAATGAAAGAAGGACATAAAACAGGTCTCTGGTTGTCTGAATTTGGAGAAGCGTATATTGAATTTGAAAAGCGCGGCTATCAAATGACAGTAGCAAGCCCACTCGGGGGAAAAGTACCAGTAGATGAGCGGAGTCTTGAAGGTGGAGAAACGCCTAAGGAAATTCTCGATACGGCGAAATACCTTGAAGATACAGAAAAGCTAGAAAAGATTGTTGGTGCAATGACATTTGATGCGATCTTTATGCCTGGTGGTCATGGAACGATGTTTGATTTGCCAGAGAATGATAAACTTCAGCACTTGATTCGTGAATTTTATGAGTCCAACAAAATTGTTGCTTCTGTTTGCCACGGTCCGGCTGGGCTTGTTGGCGTAACACTCTCAGATGGAACACCGCTTGTGTCTGGCAAAACCATTACTGCGTTCACAGATGAGGAAGAAAGAGAGACAACACTCGATCAGTTTATGCCTTTCTTGCTTGAATCTCGACTTCGTGAACTTGGTGCTGATTTTGTAACAAAGCCAAATTGGACCGATCATGTTGAGGTTGATGGTCACTTAATTACAGGACAAAATCCTCAATCGACAATAAGTGTGGCCAAAGAAGTGTTAAATAAGCTGAGCTAAAGTTTCAAAGGTAGAAAGGTGAATGATATGAAAGCATTAGTGCTAAAAGATAAAAATCAATGGAAAGAAATGAAGGTAGAAGAAATACCAACACCTACTCCTAAAAAAGGGGGAGTGGTGGTGAAGGTTCATGCAGCAGGACTGAACCCTGTTGACTACAAAACAGCGACGAACGGAAATCCGAATTGGACTTATCCTCATATTCTTGGACTTGATGTTGCCGGAACAGTTCATGAAATTGGGGAAGGCGTAACCGGATGGGAAATCGGTGATCGTGTGGTGTATCATGGCGATTTCAATAAAAAAGGTGGCTATGCAGAGTACGCTGTCACAACAGCTCATACCATCTCACAAATTCCTGATTCACTTTCATTTGAAGAAGCTGCAGCACTTCCAACTGCAGGATATACGGCTTACCAGGCCCTATTCCGTAAACTTCCAATGGATTCAATTGAAACGATATTGATTCATGGTGGTGCTGGAGGTGTCGGCGGATTTGGGATCCAACTCGCAAAGAATGCAGGAAAAACCGTGATTTCGACTGCTTCTGCTCGCAATCATGACTATGTATCATCACTTGGTGCTGATTATGTGATTGATTATTCAGAGGAAAATGTGAAAGAACGAGTATTGGAAATCACAAATGGACGTGGGGTTGATGCTGTACTTGATACGGTCAGCAAAGAAAATGCTACGGAATCCCTTGATATGATTGCGTATAATGGGCACATTGCTCATATCGCCGGAACACCGGATTATACACGTATTAAACCATTCACAAAAGTTATTTCTTATCACGAAATTGCTCTCAATGCGATTCATCATCATAACGATGAAGTGGCAGAGCGTGATTTAGCTAAGATGGGAGATGAATTCCTCGCTTTAGTGGCAGAAAAGAAAGTGTCCCCACTACTTGAGCGCGTGATTTCACTACAAGAAGTGCCACAAACGCTTGAAGAGCTTTCAAAGCGTCATGTGAAGGGTAAAATTGTCGCAAAAGTAACCGAATAGAATAAAAAAAAGACTCCGATCTCATGTCGGAGTCTTTTTTTTATAGGGTTATTCTTTCTCTTTTTTCTTTCCAAATACTTTATGAGACGCACCTTTAAATACATTCGAAGCGGTGTCCACAGATTTTCCAACCACTTTATTTCCGGTTTTACTAACATTTTTCACAAAGTCCGTTGAAGCATCAGCAGCTTTACCAACAAGGCCGCCTTCTCCGCTAACAGACTTGACAATGTCGTTCGCAGTGTCAGCGGATTTATTCACAAGCTCACTTGCGCTTTTTGATGTCTTCTTGATGATATTCTCTTCTTTTGTTGAATTCTTCTCCGACATCTCAATCCCCTCCTTCGCGAAATTTGGTACACCTCTATGCTTATGAAGAGGAGGAGGGGATTATGAATTGTAATAAAAGAGTATCAGATTGTAAATATAACGCAGCTTTAGAATGAGAGGGTTTGATTATCGTTTGGAATAAGAACTTTAGTCGATAGCTTTTTCTCTTCGATAAACTGTTTTAATTCCTCTAGTGTTAATAGACAGTGGTTGAGTGATTCCATATGAACGGCTACAATCGTCGCATTTGGTGCCTCTTGATGAGTTTGTACGACATTTTCTTTTGTCATCGTAATTGGACCGCCCTCAAGAAATTGAGCAGCTCCAGCGTTCACCACAATAATTTCAGGATGATGCTTTTGGATCGCTTCCTGGACATCCTTATTGAAGAGCGTATCCCCAGCGATATAGATTGTTTTTTCTTGTGAATGAGAAAAGACGACACCCGAAACTTTGCCCGTCTGTTTTAAAATCTCACCTTCTCCGTGCTTTCCTTCTGTCCGAGATAATGTGATGTCTGCCAAGGAGGATTGTTTCTCAAGTGAAACGACATTTTGAAAACCTTCTCCTTTTATTACTTCGACATCTTCTTCGTTTTGTGCAAAAATGGTGATCTCTTTTGGAAGCACCTTTTTGGCTTTTTCATCGAAGTGATCAGGGTGAAGATGAGTAACGATCACTGCGTCTACATCGATTATTTCATTGATTGACGTTGAAAGCCCAACAGTCGGGTTGGAGAGATGTTGGTTTGCGGTATTTGGGAAAGGGGGCATCGCTCCTTTCTCAGATAAAAATGGATCGATTAAAAACTTCTTATCGGCATATTCAAGAATGAGTGTCGCGTTACGAATAAAATGAATCTTCATTATGTGTTCCTCCCTTTGATCTGATTCTTCTATAGGATAATATAAATGCTAAGAAGGCATACAGAGATAAAATCAAGTGTTGTCGGGATAATGCTTGATAAGTAAAAGGAAATGGTCCCATGTTGGATAAAACAGATCAGAAAATCATTGAAGAGCTAACGAACAATGGACGAATGACGATGAAGGAGCTAGGTGAAAAGGTGCACTTAACAGGTCAGGCAGCTTCATCACGAGTCGCTCGTTTAGAAGATGAAGGAATCTTAGAAGGCTATACAATTAAGGTTAATAAGCAAAAAATCGGATACTCCGTTCACTGTTTTATAAACATTTACACCCGAAATATTCATCATCAACCTTATCTTTCTTTTCTGGAGGTGGAAGGCGAATATGTGCTTAATAACTATAAAGTTAGTGGCGATGGCTGTTACTTACTAGAATGCCGTTTTCCATCCAATAAGGAATTGGACGCGTTTCTTGTTCAGTTAAATGTCCACGTGAATTATAAGCTTTCTATTGTGATTAACCAATCGTAGTCGAGAATGAAACCTTTTTTTATGAAAATCGTAGCTATAGATAAAGAATCAGTCATTTATAGGAGATCGAGATGAAAAGGAGCGCGATCAATGGGAATAGATCTGAAAATAATCACGATGGTTTTATTCACTGCAATAGGCGTAACCATAGGCTATTTTATCTTCACTCCAATTGTAGACGATCTTATCTTAGGTCTAGTCATTGGACTATGCATAGGCGTAACGATTGGAATTTCTATTATTCCAACGGTTAAATCCAAATCATAAAATTGGCTTTAAAGGAGTAAAGATTTGATTCAATCTGATAAAAGAGACGTTCAGACGCTCGTTTGGGAAGAAATGAAAATACCTAGAATGCTCAATGTAACGATAGTAAGTCTTAGTCTTATTAGTATTTTAGTAGGGCAATACTTTGTTTCGATCACCAACTTGTTCCATTTCATTAAACAGAAGCCTGCGTTACTCCTTGCTTTTTTAATCATCATTCTTGTTTATATCGCTCTACATGAGCTAATTCATGGGATGTGTATGAACTATTATAGTGGCATAAGGGCTACTTACGGGATAAGCGGCCCGTTTATTTATGCGAAAAGTGAAGCGATTTTTAATAGAAAGGCGTATCTTATCATTACACTTGCCCCAATGTTCGTTCTGGGAGTTAGTGCTCTTGTCCTAAGCTTTTTCATACCTGGAATAGGATTATGGTTTGGGATCTTTGTGTGGGTCCTAAACCTTTATGCTTCAAGAGGGGATTTGCAGGCAGTCATGATCGTAAAAGAACTTCCGGGTACATGTGGCATTCAGGACGATGGTCATTCTCTACATCTTTACCACAAATAAAAGGGGGAGGAAGATGCGTAAGAAGTTATTTCTAGTAATCACAATAGGTTTATCTTTATTAGTAGGATGTTCGGAACCAGAGACTTTTGAAGACTATTTTCATAAAAAGATGGAAGAAAACAAAGCACAAACGGATGATGCAAATGATTCCTATTCTCTTATCCATCATGAACAGGACGTTGTTCATCCAAACGATGCGATCGCCATCTTTATGGAGAGTCAATTTCAAGAGGAACGCATCTTCATTGCTTACTTTGAGAAAGAAAATGATCAATGGGAATGGAGACAAACGAGAGGTGCAGCGTGGGATGATCCGGTGCATTGGTCTTCAATGAATTCAGAGCCTTACATTTATTCTGGGACGATACAGGATGATGCGGTGAAAGAAGTATACGCAGGAAGAGAAAAAGCCAAAATTATTAATGTGAGTGAGGGCAAGAGATTTTGGTATGCGGTAAGTGATAAAAAAGAAGTGGACGTCAAAATGGTAATGGAAGATGGGACTGAAGAAGTCGTGGAGGAATTAGGTTGAAATAAAACGGAAAGAGAATAGCGGATCGTAGTCAAACCTAAAAACGCATTTTCCTGTTGGGAATGCGTTTTTAGGTTTTTATTGGTTTCTAATACAACCAATAAAGAACTGATTCAAATGCTCATTCCTTCTATTACAGCCATTTGTCAGTTGGAACGGAACTTGCATAATAGTTTGACAATGATGATGAAGGGAGTGGAAATGATGGGGAAATGGAAAAGTGCGCTAGGTTTGTTTACTGTGCTTTTGTTAGGTACGGTGCTCATTACTCAGGAAATGGACGTCGAAACAAATGCAGCGGATAAACAGGAAAAAGGGTCTCTCGTTATCGTAGGGGGAGCCCTAAGTCCAGATAATGCAGAAGTGTATGACGCGTTTCTATCATTAGCAATGGATTATCGAAACAAACCAAAAGAAGAAGTAAAGATCGGGATCATGCCAACTGCAAGTGCAACACCGGTCCAAAGCGCAACTTCTTACAAGGAAGATTTTATTCGCTACGGTGCAGATGAGGAGAACATTGAGATCCTGCCGATTGCCGTAAGCGACGATCCGTCAACAGAAGAGGATGAAGCGAAGTGGAAAGATGGGGCGAATGATGAAAAACTTGCCGAACAAGTGAAAAAGTATGATGCAATCTGGTTTGTTGGCGGCAATCAGTTGGATTACACGGATACGCTTTTAGCTAACGGCAAGGATACGCCAGTATTGGCATCCATTCGTGAAAATTATTCAAACGGGGCCGTTCTAGGAGGGTCTAGTGCTGGTGCAGCCGTTATGAGTGATCCGATGATCGGTGCAGGGACGAGTATTGGTGCGTTAAATCAAGGTGTTACAAATGAAGACAATTACGGGGATGCAGAAGACAATCGCGTCTTCCTTACGGATGGTCTAGGTTTTTTTGAAGCAGGCATGGTTGATCAGCATTTTGTAAAGCGTGGGCGTTTTGGTAGACTCATCGTTGGGGCATGGGATGCTGGTAATGAAATGGGATATGGCATAGATGAGAATAGTGCGATGATTGTGCATAATGACAATCAATCAATCGAAGTCATTGGGGAAAGCGGACTTGTGATCGTTGATCTTTCAAATGCAAAGAAAACGAAAGAATATCCGACAGCAATGAAAGATGTCACCATTAGCTATATTGAAAAGGGAGATCTTTATTTCTGGGATTCGAAAACCTATCAGATCACTGAAGACAAACCACTTATAGAACAGCCTTATTATCCTGAGAGCACGACAAATACAGGGGTTTTTGGAGAAGACGCGCTTAAGCAAGTTTTGACGTATGATTTGGTTGATAGTGATTCTGATGAAGCGGTAGGTCTAGCCTATGAACTGACCGACGAGAAAAAAGGAGAAGGGTTTAAATTAGTCTTCTCGGAAGTGGATCAAACAAGAGGATACTGGGGAAAGATCGATGGCGTAGAATCGTACGCAGCGATTAACGTTTCGCTAGATATCATTCCTATGGAGATCAAATTAAAGGTGGATAAAGTAAACGAAAAGAAAATGGAAAAATTCTAGTCGTGAGGATATGGAAAGAAGGATGTGCACAAGGCACATCCTTCTTTAGTATTCTACACGTTCTCCATGTTTGTGCCAGTTTTGAAAAGGCTCGTTCTTTTCTTCCATTTCAATATGATGAAAGGGAATCTTTCTTTGTTCAGGTTTTTTCTCAATTTCTTCATAGATGACTGCATCGTCAAACCCCGCATCGGCTGCTTCATGCCTTGAAGCAGCGAAGTAAACGCGATCAGGACGTGACCAGTAAATCGCACCGAGGCACATCGGGCAAGGTTCACAGCTTGCGTAAATGATGCATCCGTCAAGTTGATGTGTGCCGAGCTTTTGGCAGGCATTCCGAATGGCGACAACTTCTGCATGGGCAGTGGGGTCATGATCGCTTGTCACTTGATTAAAGCCTTCGCCAATCACTACGCCATCTTTTACAACGATGGCACCAAATGGCCCGCCATGATAATCTGTCACGCTTTTAGATGCTAATTGAATCGCGTGTGTTAGCCAATCTTTCTCTGTCATTTCATCACACTCCTATCTAATAGGTATTAGACATTTCTATCATCATTCCCTATCAATAGAAAAAATTTCAAGGTAATAAAATGGACGTATGGAGCGTGAATCTAGAAGTGGCTATTTGTTCGTTACGTCACGCTGTTTGTCGCATAGCCTATGTTCAAGTCGCTTGTCGAACCGGCTGGTGCACCAGTCATCCAGAGCTTATAAAATACAGCGTCACCATTCCCATCAAATTTAGTCGGACTATAAAGAACAGAAGGAGTGTAATTTCTTCCTGAACGCCAGGGAACGCCATCATTAATGCTAAAAACGGGATTAAGTGGACTCTTCACCCAGTTGATGCCATCTGTTGATCGAGCACATCCGATTCCTTCGCTTGTATCCAACCTGCCGCCACTGTACCACATAACAAATTCGTTGGAAGATATCTGTAAAACTGACGCTTGTCCTGTAGCATAGCGATCATCCCACTCTCCAGCTGTTCCTTTCGCAAGAACTGGTAGTGGACCGACACGTGTCCAGCTGATGCCATCTGAAGATACAGCAAGAGCGATTTGGCCGTCACTTCCATTATCAATTGAATAATACATCACGTAGCGGTTATTAAAAGGATTTACGGGATCGACTACAGCCGGGTTATCAGGATAATACAGAATATCTGCTGGTCCTACAGATTCGTAGTTTGGTGCTAGTGCAATCGGGACAATAAGAGGAGAAGTTGTATCTTGAATTAATGTTTGATCATTTGTCCATGTAATCCCATCGGTTGAAGTTGCTGTTCTTATCATGCGAAGAACACTTGGAAATAGTGGATCAATTTGAAAGTATTGCGAGTCCCAATACCATATTCTATATGGTGAGCCAATACCGAATCCATCAGGATCGTAGAGTACTTTAGAATGACGCTGGCGTGCAGCGAGCCCAATCATATTGCTTTGGAATGTCCAGGTTGTCCCGTCTGGCGACGTGGCAAGTGCAATTCCACCATTTCCATCAAAGTCATACCACATTTTATATACTTCAGAAGCAGCGAAATTCATTCCATCATATAAAACGCGATTATAGTAAGCTCGAGTGGCTGGGTTATAAACTGGATTTCCTACAAATTCATCCCACTCACAGTTAGGGCTCGGTTGTGGAGGAATAGGAGGTGTTGGTGAAGGAAAGGCATTTGTATATTGAATAGACGTTACTTTGGAACAATCGATCGTCACAAAAGCGCTATTAGCATCTAAGCCATTGACGCAACCATTTGAGACGTTTAATACTCTTACATAGACGGTCTCAGATACACCTAATAAAGTGAAACCGATAATTGTTCCTGGAGTCACTTTTTTAAAACAACAAGGCATTGCATGATCTCCTTTCATAGATTTATTACTAGAATATGATAGAGATGGAAGAATGATTGTGTGGTTTTCCTATTAGCGGGTAGCGGGTGACAGGCACCACCCGGTTTAGCTCAGATGTTGTCGAATGAGCAGCGTATGATAAAATCAGTTCTATGCGACCACGGCTCGTGGAAGGAACACACTAAACTGGGAGGCTTATATGATTTCGTTTCTGCTGACATTAAAGAGAATGCTATCTGCATTATGGCGAGCATTTAAAGATAAAGAATTTCAAGTACTTTTCTTTTTAACAACGATGACACTTATTTCAGGAACGATCTTTTACCATACTGTGGAGCATTGGGCAGTATTGGATTCACTCTACTTTAGTGTTGTCACGTTAACAACCGTAGGATTTGGTGATTTTAGTCCGCAAACCGATTTTGGTAAGATTTTCACCATTATTTATTTGTTCACTGGAGTCGGACTAATGCTAGGGTTTATCAATAAGCTTGCTTTGCATATGGGAAGAAGTAAAACGAGGGATCGCGAAGGGAAGAGCTCAACTTAACCATAAGTTGAGTTCTTGTTTATACTCTAAGTTCAATTTCTTGCGTTATAACGAATACAGGTTTACAATACAAAACGTAATAATTACGATTTGTTGAGGAGAAGTTTCCTTGATTGATTGTGGATATGTGCGTAATGCACGCTGAAAAAATAAATCGCATAGAGTAAAATAGATGAAGGGATGAATTCATTTGGCTAAGAAGTCGAAAGTCGTAAAAGAGCAAAAACGTCAGGAGCTCGTTATGAAGTATGCCGATTTGCGTCAGGAGTTGAAAGCGAAGGGTGATTATGAAGCTTTACGGAAATTACCGCGAGATTCTTCGCCAACTCGCCTGAATAATCGGTGTGAAGTGACGGGAAGACCAAAAGGGTACTTACGAAAATTTAAAATGTCTAGAATTGCGTTTCGTGAATATGCTCATAAGGGGCAGATCCCTGGAGTGAAAAAGTCAAGCTGGTAAAAGGGTAGGGGAAGATGGATGGAGTGCAATGAACATTTATTAAAGATGCTCATTCGTGATAGTGTGGCAAAGCTCCCACAGAAGGAGAAAGCCCTTTATCAGTTCATTGATGAACTTGAAATAAGATTAATTGAAGCGGCATCCACACCCGATCAATACTTGAATCTTTTGAAAAAGTACTCTCCTTATCATGAAGCAGCGAAGCAATTTGATATCTCTCCTTATAAAGCGAGAACAATGATGCATCGAATTGAATGGAAGATCGCAAAAAGATTGGAGGAAAAGCTTCACAATCTCAAGTGGGTGGAGCAACCTTCTCATGGAAAAAGAGTGAAAAAAGGTTATTTGATGTTATAAAATCAAGAGAAGCATCATGAAATGATTCAGTTCATTTCAATATGGAAAATTCTCATTAAAAAGAGCTGCGAATTTATCACCTATTCGCAGCTCTTTTGATATATGTGTAAATGATGTGAAAAGTATAACGTTCTACTGTACAGTTTGTGTAGGATAACTTAGAATAAGGAAGAGGTGATTAATCTTGGGGTGTTGTTAAAAATTGGGGAGTTGGCTGAAGTTTGTCGTGTTTCGAAACGAACAGTTGACTATTATACAAAAATGGGGCTATTGCAGTGTGAGCGCTCTGAAACGAATTATCGCTTCTATGGGGAAGATGCGATTGATGATATTAGATTTATTGAACAATGCAAAGAAATGCAAATGTCGTTGAGTCAAATCCAACAACGCTTAACGGTAAAAAAGGCTAGTCAAGTTGATACAGAAATGATTCATCATCAAGTAAAACAAGTCATGAATAAAATGGCGTATTTAGGTGCAGAGTTAAAGGATATCCACGAAAGTGTAGAAAAATTAGATGAGGAAACGCAAACGAAGATTAAGAAGAATCTTTCGCCTCAAACTGTTGCACTTATTCAATCGTTACTTCTTTACTCAACTTGACAGGAGAAATATTGGATTAATAACAACAACTCAGGAGAGTGAAATTTTTTGAATGACATACCACTGGATTCGATTCTTTTATTGGGTTCCTTAATACTATTATCTGCTTTCTTTTCATCAGCCGAAACCGCTTATTCAAGTGTTAACAAGATTAGGCTTAGAAATTTTGCGGATGAAGGAAGGCGAGGAAGTAAACGAGCTTTAGCGATTGCCGAGAACTTTGATAAAGCCCTATCGACGATTCTGATCGGAAACAATATTGTCAATATTGCTGCTGCTAGTATTTCAGCTGCTCTAGCAACTGATTTATTTGGTGGAAATACTGGGCTTGTAATTAGTACAGTATTCATGACTATACTAATCTTGATCTTTGGTGAAATACTTCCTAAGTCGTTAGCAAAGGAACATGCAGAGTCTTATTCATTAATGATCGCAACAGTGCTATATGTCCTTATCAAGCTACTTGCACCCATTAATTTCTTTTTCGTAAAACTGAAAGTGTGGGTATCAAGTCTTTTTGCGAAAGACAGCAACATGCCATCTGTTACAGAAGAAGAGTTAAAAGTGATGTTAGATATTAGTGAAGAAGAGGGTGTTATCGATAAAGAGGAAAGAGACCTCATTCATCGCTCGATGGATTTCGATGATACGCTTGCAGGCGAGGTTTTAACTCCGCGAATTGACATCGTAGCCATTGATATTGATCAATCCGTAGAAGAAATGAAAGAAATCTTCTTTGAAGAGAGGTTTTCAAGAATACCTGTCTATCAAGACAGTATTGATAATATCATTGGGATTTTGACGGAGAAAGAATTTTTTACTCACTTGATTAAATATCAAACGGTTGATATTAAAGAATTAATTCGGGAGCCTCTGTTTGTAGTAGAGTCAATGAAGATTTCCACTCTGTTGCCTAAATTGCAAAAGGAAAAGGTTCACATGGCCATTGTGTTAGATGAATTTGGCGGTACGTCAGGAATCGTTACATTAGAAGACGTACTAGAAGAGATTGTGGGAGAGATTCTGGGATGAGCAAGATGAGAAATTCAGTACGATGCAGCGCATCTCTGATCGCGACTATCGTTTTGATGCTCAATTTCAGCTAGATGATTTCTTTGACTTAATGGAGGCCGATGCACCTGAAAGTTCTTATCACACGATAGGTGGCTGGGTCATTGAGAATCTCGGAACCGTTCCTAATAACGGGGATTCTTTCTATTATGAAAATCTTAAAATTATCGTCGAACAAGTGGAAGAGCGTCGCGTCAGAAAAATACTGGTAGAAGTGCTTCCGAAGGATCAAACGTATGACGATATGATGGTAAGAGCTTAATGGCACTTTTTTAGATCACATAGAAAACACCGGAAGCAGCTGATACGAATGGCTGCTTCTTTTAAATGAATAAGAGAAATGGATATATTAGCAGATATGACCTCTGATGGAAAGAATAACGAATCATTTTATAAATGCCATCTGCAAATAGACTAAGAAAAAGGCAAGCAGTCGATTAATTAATCTAGTGCTTGCCTTCTTTTATCTTCATAATAAAATTCCTATCACAGCGACTTAAAATACGTACAAACCGTTTCAATCCCTTTTGTGAAATTTTCGATATGAAAATGTTCATTTGGCGCATGTAAGTTCTCTGAAGGGAGTCCGAAGCCCATCAGAACAACGGGTGCTTCTAAGATGCGCGCGAATACTTCCACGATGGGGATTGAGCCGCCTTCTTTAGGGAAAAGAGCACGAACCCCGTATATTTTTTCATAAGCATCAGCCGCTTTTTGAATCATCGGATCGTTTGAATCAAGTGAGACTGGACGTGCCTGAATAAATTGATTGACGGTCATCGTTGTGCCAACTGGTTGATGGCCGAGAAGGTGTTTTTCAATTAATTCATAGACGTGCTGGGGATCTTGCTCACCAACAAGACGACAGCTAATTTTCCCAGTGGCTTCTGAGGGGACAATCGTTTTAATGCCCTCACCTTGATAGCCACCTGAAATTCCGTTCAATTCAAGCGTTGGACGAATACCCGTTTGTTCCTTAAAAGTGAAGCCTTTTTCTCCAAATAAAGAAGTTAATCCGAGCTCTTGTTTCATCGCTTCGTCATCGGACGGAATTTGAGCAATTTCTTCCTTCAATTCATCTGTTAGTTCTGGTACACCTTCGTAAAACCCATCGATAGCAATGGATCCATCTTCACTATGAAGGCTATCGAGTAAACGAACAAGCGAATGAACAGCGTTTGGAACACCACCACCATATACACCTGAATGAAGATCCGTATTCGCTGTTTTCACGTTTACTTCCATTGCCAGAGCCCCGCGTAACGATGTACAAATCGCAGGCAAGCCTTCTTTAATAAAGGACGTATCCGAAATCACAACAGCGTCAGCAGCGAGCTTCTCTGTATTTTTTTCAATAAATGGTCCAAGATGAGGACTCGCGATTTCTTCCTCCCCTTCAATACAGAACTTCACATTAACAGGTAACTTGCCATCTTCTTGCATTAAAAGTTCTACCGCCTTGATATGAATAAACAGCTGTCCTTTATCGTCTGTTGCACCGCGGGCATAAATCTTATTATCGCGAATAACAGGTTCGAAAGGAGGCGTTTCCCAAAGGTCAAGCGGATCAGCGGGCTGTACATCATAATGGCCATAGATCAGAATTGTTGGTTTACCTTCTGCATGAAGCCAATCAGCGTAGACGATCGGGTGGCCGTCTGTTTTGATCACTTCAATGTTTTCCATGCCGGCCTTTTCCAAAGAGTTGGCTACCCATTTCGCTCCTTTTTGAACATCTGCTTTGTGGGCAGGTACGGCTGAAATGCTTTGGATTTTCAGAAATTCCTCTAATTCTTTCAGGTAAGAATCTTTATGTAATTCGATGGTATTCTTCATAAGTATAACCTCCTTCGTTAGGTTGTCTTTATTATAATCCAGAGATAGAAATTTGCACATGAATCGAGCCATTTGTAGTGGGGAATTAAGAGGTTTCATAACAAGTCATTAACTTTTATATTAAAATTATGACATTACAGTTAAATGATTGTCATATTAGATAGGTCTAAATCCCTTCGTATGGAATCGATTCCTGATTCTAAAGAACCATTTATTTTTACGATGAAAGCCTTTTCGAAAGACATTTGAAAACCGCTTTCTTAATTGACTGAATAAGGTTTTTCTAACTAAAGACCTGTGAAATTTCTGGTTTTTCGAGCATATTGACGGGTTCACATATTTTCCATAAGGTTATGGCGAACGAAACAATCAACTAAATTTTTGAGGAGTGTGGCAGATGGGGAATGTGAAAAAGTCTTCTGTTTTTAAGGGGATTGCACTATCGACAATAATGCTTGTGAGTGGATTTGCAGGTATGCCGTTATCGACGAATGCGGCTGAGGAAGCTGAGACAGCGGTATGGTCTCGTCAAGATGCGCAGAATTATGATTTATCGAAGGACAACACGGCACCTAACATCGACAACGTGGATGAAGTGGCTCCGGATTACTGGGTTTGGGACACATGGCCACTGCGTAATCGTGATGGATCGATTGCTCAAGTGAACGGTTATCAAGTTGTCTTTGCTCTTACAGCTTCTAAAGAATATACATGGAGCGGTCGTCACGACGAAGCTCAAATTCGCTATTTCTATTCGAAGAACGGAAAAGACTGGAAAATGGGCGGACTTGCTTATAAAGAAGAAGATGCACTAGGTGCTCGCCAATGGGCAGGATCTGCGATGATGGATGACGATGGGAAGGTTCACCTTTTCTATACAGCAACTGGACGTAAAGGTGAAGAACAAACAACATTTGAACAGCGTCTTGCGAAAACAACGTTTGATATCGAAGCAGATAAGAAATCGAAATCGATTGAGTTAAGCAACTTTGGTGAGCATGAAATCCTTGCTGAAGCTGACGGTAAATACTATGAAACACAAGAACAGAAAACAGGAGATATTATTTATTCCTTCCGTGACCCATGGTTCTTCCAGGATCCTAAAACTGGAAAAGAATACTTAATCTTTGAAGGAAATACAGCAGGAGACGAAAAGTCACTAGACCCAGAAAACATTGGTGATGCTGATTTCCGTGAAACGCACGATGTACCAGCTGGCGCTGAAGATTACAACGGTAACGTTGGAATTGCTGAAGCACAGAATGAAGATTTAACAGACTTTGAATTGCTTCCACCACTACTTGAAGCAGATGGGGTTAACCAGCAGCTTGAGCGTCCACACGTCCTTGTTAAAGGTGGAGACTACTACCTCTTTACAATCACACATAAATTTACATTTGCTCCTGGATTAACGGGTCCTGATGGTCTTTATGGCTTTACGAATGATTCTCTTCGCGGTGACTACGAGCCACTTAACGGCAATGGTCTTGTTGTCGCAAACCCTGAAGATGATCCATTTATGACTTACTCTCACGCCGTGATGCCGAATGGTACAGTGATCAGCTTTGTGAACGAGTATCGTGATGAGAACGGTGAGCTTCAATTTGGCGGTACATTTGCTCCAACGCTTAAACTTTCGATTCATGGTGACGAAACAAAAGTAACTGGCGCACTTAAGCCAGGTCAAATCATGCCTTCACACTAAAACTGGGAAACCAGACTAAAGGAGACTTACCCATATGAATAAGTTTTCAAAAACAGTAGCGACTTCCGTTCTCGGATTCGCTACCCTGTTTTCAAGTTTTGCTCCGGCTAGCTTTGCAGCAGAGAGTGAAACGTCGAACTGGACAAGAGAAGATGCTTCTAAGATTGTTCAAAACAAAGATAATACAGCTCCAGAAATTAACACAAAAGACCTTGAACAAATTGCGCCAGATTATCATATCTGGGATACATGGCCGTTAAGAAACAAGGACGGTTCAATCGCTACAGTAAATGGTTATAAAGTGATTTTCTCGCTAACAGCACCAAGTGATGTATTGCCTGGTAAGCGTCATGATATCGCTGAAATTCGTTATTTCGTTTCAAAGAACGGGAAGGATTGGAAGCTTGGCGGTACCATTTTTAATAAAGAGCAGGCACTAGGTTCACGTCAATGGGCAGGTTCAGCGATGATTGAAGATGGCGAAATTAACTTCTTCTATACGGCAACGGGCCGTAAAGGCGAAGAACAGCTAACTTATGAGCAGCGTCTCGTAAAGGCTTCTGCTGAAGTTGATGCTTCAAATAAGGGAGTCGAATTCAATAATTGGTCTGATCATGAAGTGATTCTTGAGCCAGATGGCGAGTACTACCAAACAATGGAACAAAGTAAGCAGGGCGATATCGCTTATGCATTCCGTGATCCGTGGTTCTTTGAAGATCCTAAAACAGGTGAAGATTACATCTTGTTTGAAGGGAACTCTGGCGGTACACCAGCCGAACGCTCTGTTGAACAAGAGCACATCGGTTCAGAAGACTTCGCTACAGTAGACGAAGTACCTGAAGAGTCTAAGCTTTTTAACGGTAACATTGGAATTGCAAAAGCGGAAAACGATGATTACACAGAGTTTGACATCATGCCTCCACTGATGGAAGCGAACAGCCTCAATCAGGAGCTTGAACGTCCGCATATCGTAACAAAGGGAAATAAATACTATCTTTTCACTGATACGCACAAAAACAAGTTTGCTCCAGGAATAACTGGTCCAGATGGTCTTTATGGCTTTGTATCGGATTCTCTCACATCAGACTATGAGCCTCTTAACGGAAGTGGTCTTGTTGTAGCAAATCCGGAGAATGAGCCTTATCAGACCTATTCTTGGATGGTTATGCCGAATGGTACAGTGATTAGCTTTGCTAACTTCTATGATCTAAATGGCCTAACCATCAATGAACTAGGCGCTCAGCCAGAGCAATATCAATTTGATCACTTTGGCGGCACATTAGCTCCTTCTCTTAAACTTTCGATTCACAATGATGAAACGAAGATTTTGAAAGAAATGGATGCTGGCGTATTTAAATAAGACTAATGGTAACTGTCGAGGGATGCTTCGGCAGTTACTTTTCTATTTCGGACATGAATCGTTTGATAGACAGGAGAGCTGCATACAATGAGAAAATGGTTGCTAACTTTAGGCGCTATTGTCGTGATCGGCATTCTTATCTTGGTGACCTTTTATGACAAAAATGAAACGTCGGAACAAAAAGAAAAAGAGCTTGAGATACCAAAAGCATACAATCAGTCGCTACGTCCCCAGTTTCACTATACGCCAGAAGAAAATTGGATGAATGATCCTAACGGAATGGTGTATTTTGAAGGGAAATACCATTTGTTTTATCAGCATAACCCATCAGGAAATGAATTTGGAAACATGGGTTGGGGCCATGCGGTTAGTGAAGATCTTTATCACTGGGAAGAAAAACCGATGGCGCTAGAGGCGGATGATCAGGGAATGATCTTCTCTGGTGGCGCGGTTTATGACGAGCATAATACGAGTGGTTTATTTGGAGAAGGGAAATCTGGGCTTGTTGCGTTTTATACGATAGCAGGTGAAGAACAGACGCAGGGTCTTGCGTATAGTGAAGATGGGGGAGAAACGTGGAAAAAGTATCGCGGGAATCCGATCCTTCCGAATCCAGGGATCAAAGATTTTCGTGATCCTAAAGTAATCTGGCATGAAGAATCTGAGAAATGGATCATGCTTCTTGCTGCAGGAAATAAAGTGATTTTCTATGGTTCCGATAATTTAATCGACTGGGAGCAGTTAAGTGAATTCGGTGTTGATCAGGGTGCCCAGGGTGGCGTATGGGAAACGCCTGAGCTATTTCAATTACCTGTAGATGGCGATCCATCTAATCAGAAATGGGTGTTGCAGGTGGATATGAATCCTGGAAGTATTGCTGGTGGATCGGGTGGACAATATTTTATTGGTGAGTTCGATGGAAAGACGTTCACGAGAGAAGGGGCAAAAGACGCCATTAACTGGGTTGATTACGGACCTGATTTTTATGCGGCACAAGCCTTCAGCAATCATGAGGGCAATCCCATTTGGCTCGCCTGGATGAGCAATTGGATGTATGCGTCTGATTTACCAACAGATCCTTGGAAAGGTGCCATGTCTTTACCACGTGAGGTTTCTTTGAAAGAAGTGAATGGTGAAACGCGTCTTATTCAGGAGCCAGTGGGTGAGATTGAGCCGAATCGTTCGAAGAAACTAGTCGATTTATCGGATAAAGAAGTGGAAGGTCGGATGCCGCTTGATGATTTCAAAGCAGATACGTACGAAGTCGTTGCCGCATTCGACTTAGATACGTCAGGTGAATTCGGGTTCCGCGTTCGAAAGGGAGACGAAGAGGAAACGATTGTCGGATATGACTCAAAAAATAATCTTGCATTTGTTGATCGACAGAATAGTGGCGATACAAGTTTTCATGAGCAGTTTCCGGGCGTGTACAGGGCACCGCTAGAACCAACGGAAGATGGCAAAGTAAAGCTTCATCTTTTTGTTGACCGCTCTTCTGTTGAGCTGTTTGCGAATGATGGAAAGCGCGTTATGACAAATCGGATCTTCCCATCAGAGGACAGTGACGGTTTTGAGATTTATGCGATGAATGGAAAGGTGACGCTTGATTCACTAGAAGTGTATGAGCTTGAATCGTCTTGGAAAACGGGTGGTAAAGAGTAAGGTTTTCATGGGGAGAGCGGTCATCGCCGATAAAGATGACCGCTTTTTGTTATAAGTTATCTTGTTTTGAGAGCAAGAACTCGTTATTTCCGCGAATTTCGGAATATATCCGCGATATTTCATTTTATTCCGCGAAAAACATGATAATTCCGCGGTATTCTCAAGTATTCCGCGAAATGCTCAAAGATCGAAAATAAATAGGTCCTTAGAAGTGGTTTCCTTTTCCTGGATTGGGGTACAAATAGCTATCTTGTAAATAATGGGGGATGTATGGAAATGGAAACATCATTTTCAAATTCAGAACAGCAAAAGTTTGTCAGGACTCTTCAGTCATTCAAGGAAAACCGCCAGAATCCCGTTGTGTTAGAAGAATTGTTATCAGACGCTGCCGTTCTCATTGACCAGAATAAATTGGAGTCACTTTATCAGCTTGCTAGCGATTATGATCAAGCTGGCATTTTTGAAGGTGGACCATGGGAAGAACCTCGTAAATTGCAACCGCCTCTTGTAGGTGGATCGTTTAAAATAGACGGAAACTATTCAATCTTTGAAGTGTTAAGCGAGCTTCGTATGCTTGCGATTGCGAAAGGTGAATATAACCATCCTGACGTGTCATCTGATCAAGCACGTGCCTTTTTAAATAAAGTAATGTCGCTTAACCTTGATATGATTTTCCCTGCTGAAACAGAGGAGTCGAGAATTAATCAAGGTCAAGAACAAAAGAGAGGGATCCTCCTCTTTCAATTTTTAGCTGAAAAAATGTCGCTTGGATCGCTTTCCTCAACGTTTGTTGATGAAATTGATCGTTTAACCGCACAACGCCCAATTATGGTAAAGCGAATTAAAGAAATGATCGGCTATGCGGAAAATCTCTTATCATCTGATGACATTAGTTCAGAAGGTCGTAAAAGCATTCAGCGCTATCTCGATAGTGTGCATACACCGACTGAACTTAGCAAAGCTTACCCTAACTTTGCTGACTACCAGAGTCAATTCAATGCGCTATCTGACAAGGAAAAAGAGTTAGAAGCAGAACGATTTGCAGATGTGATGCGTGATACGGGTCTCGTTTCCCCGCTACATGCCGATCTTGCTCGAACTCTTGCGGAACAGGATGCGCCACACTTACTCGTTTTAACGCTTGGCTTAACTGAAAAAGGGGAAGCAAACTTAAATGAACATTTTACTTTAGTAAAAGAGCTCATTACGTTAGCCATTTACCCAGTCACTGCCCAGTCACTATATGGTCTTGCGCGCATGCTAGAGCGCGGCGTTCTATCTTCTCCACCAGTGATTCCTGGCCTAGAGCGTATCATTGAAATCGACTTGCTACCTGAAGTTGAAAAGGATCTACTCGCTTCACGAGATCATCCCGATGATGTAACACCTGTTGGCATTCTTCTTTCAGGTTTGCTCAGCGTACTAGGACAGCCGCTTGGTATAGGACAGGGAATGAATCCAACCTGTCAATCAGCTAGAGGCATCAGTCTCTGGTCACAGCATGATCCAGGCTTTTTGCTTGAGCTTGTTGCTCGTGCTTGTCGAGATGGAGAAATTGATATCTCATTTGAGGGTGCTGAAATTAATTCGTCGCTTATTGCTGGTGGACTTGCGCCAGATCTTCATAAAGAACTCGACGCTGTGTCACTGGTTCTCGTGCCACATTTAGACCGCGTCTATGATGAAATGATGAAGCGAAGCGCTCTACGTGGTGAAGATGGACATAAATTTGTAAATCCAGAATTTTATGGTCAGTGGATTTCAAAAGAATTCTCATCGGCGATCAATCCGGTAACGGGGGCCGTGACAAACTATGAGGAGTTTGCCCGTCTCTTTTATGCCACACATCATCCAGATTACAATGAAGGGCATCAGTTAATTTATCCAAATCCAGTTGGGATCTTTGTGACAACAGCAAATGCAGATTTACTCGGTCTTCATGCCATTTCGATTCAACGCATCGCAGAGGACTCGTCTGGTGAAATGAGAGTCTACTTTTATAATCCGAATAATGACAGTGGTCAGGATTGGGGACAGGGCATTAAGTCAACCGTTCGAAATCATGAAGAAGAGGAAGGTGAGGCTTCCCTCCCGTTTGATCAGTTTTTATCTCGTGTGTATGCATATCATTATAACCCGAATGAAATGGGAGACCTTGAAACCATTCCGCAGGAAATCATTGATCGGGTAACAACATTTGCAAAAGAAAGCTGGGGACAAAAATACCAGTGGACAGATTTAGCTAATCCATTTTTAATTTAAGAAACGTGGGTTCCCTTCTTATTAGTAGAAGGTGGACCCTTTTCTTATTAAGGGTTAAAGTAGAGAGAATAGAAGAATCACTAATCAGGAGGTACAGTTTATGGAAGCAAAACTAGTTATTGATGCACGCGCGATACTTGGAGAAGGCCCCTGCTGGGATGATCAGAGTCAGCTTCTTTACTGGGTTGATATTGAAGGGAAGAAGGTTCATGCTTACAACCCGATGACGGCGGGCAATATTGAGATGAAGCAGGAGCAAATGGTCGGTGCCATTGCCCCACGTGAATCGGGCGGTCTTGTAATGGCGATGGCTGGTGGATTTTATGCTATGAATCTATCAACCGAGAGTGTTGAGGCGATTACCGATCCAGAGAGTCATTTGCCAAATAACCGATTTAATGACGGCAAGTGCGATCCTGCAGGGCGTTTTTGGGCGGGAACCACACATCTGAAAGGCTTAAAAGGCGAAGGGGCTCTTTATTGCCTGGATGAAAATCTTGAAGTGACGAAAAAAGTGGATCATGTGAGTACATCAAATGGGCTTGCCTGGTCACCAGATACACGCTATATGTATTTTATTGATACACCAACGAAGAAAGTAGTTCGCTATGATTATGATTTTTCTACTGGAAATATAAAGAATCCTGTTGAGGTCATTGCAATTCCTGATGGTGAAGGAATGCCCGATGGGATGACAAGTGATAGTGAAGGAAATCTGTGGATTGCGCACTGGGGCGGTTCAAAAGTTACTCGCTGGAACCCGGATACAGGTGAAAGATTGCTAGAAGTGAGCGTTCCTGCCGTTAATGTGACCTCTTGTGTTTTTGGGGGGAAAGAGCGGAATGAGCTTTATATTACAACCGCTCGAACGAATACGAGTGATGAAGAACTGAAGCAGTATCCTTATGCCGGTGGCGTATTTCGCGTAAAAACAGATGTAAAAGGAAGTCGTACATACGCCTTTAAAGGATAATCCTTTTCCCTTCCTTCCTGTCTGAAAGTTATTTATAATAGAAGGAAAATAATAGGGAAATGAGGGGGCGGAGTGTGAAACTTAAATCACTTATTACCATAGGGCTGTTTTTGTTGCTTCTTAGTGCATGTTCGGATCAACCATCAGCGGTTGATGCGTTTGATACATACGTAAAGAACTGGAACAAGCAGGAATTTACTAGCATGTATAAGCAATTATCTCCAGATGCGAAGAAGGCAATTTCGAAAGATGACTTCGTTGAGCGTTATAAGTCCATTTATGGAGATGTGGAAGTTGAGGATTTAAAAGTAAGCTTTACAAAACCTGAAGAAGAGCCTGAGCCAAATGAAGATGGGGAAGTCACGTTACCCTTTTCCGTGTCCATGCAGACGCTAGCTGGCGAAGTTTCATTTGATAATGAAGTAACGCTAGTGCTAACAGAAGGGGACGATGCTGATTCTTATGGCGTAAACTGGAACCCGTCGTTTATTTTTAAAGAATTAGAAGAAGGCGATGAGGTGGCCATTCGCTCTGCTACACCGGTGCGTGGTGAAATTACGGACCGAAATGGCGATGGATTAGCGGTTAATGGTACTGTGAAACAAATTGGCATTGTGCCACAAGCCATTGAATCAGATCAAGAAAAAAATGTGAAAGAGCTTAGTGAGACGTTAAAGCTTAGTGTAGAAGAGATTGAAAAGCAACTGAATCAGGGATGGGTACAGTCTGATCCAACCCAATTTGTTCCACTAAAAAGCGTGCTGGAATCAGAGGAAGATGTGATTGATGATGCCCTTAAGATTACAGGCGTTCAGATTAATGATACGACTGAAAGGATCTATCCTTTTGGTGAAAGTGCTGCTCATTTAACAGGCTACATTCGACAAATGCAGAAAGAAGATCTTGAGAAGTATGCAGGTGAGGGCTATTCCAGCTATGAGAGCATTGGGAAAGCTGGCCTTGAACAAGTTTATGAAGACGAGCTTCATGGTGTAACGGGATGGTCCATTGAAGTAAAAGGAGCCGACCCTGCAAAAGTGATCGCTACTAAAGAGAAAGAGGATGGCGAGAACATTCAGGTTACGATTGATGGCACGATTCAAAATAAATTATTTGAAGAGCTAGGAAAGGATCCTGGAACAGCTGTCGCTCTCCATCCGACGACGGGTGAGACGCTTGCGTTAACAAGCTCACCATCCTATAATCCAAATGACTTTACACTTGGATTTGACGAAGGCGAGTATGCGAAACTAGCGGATAATGAAAACCGACCATTCTCAGCGAAGTTTAATAAAACGTATTCCCCTGGATCAACGATTAAGCCACTTACTGCTTCAATTGCACTTCGGGATGGTGATTTAGATCCGAATGCCGTTGAGAAAATTGATGGTTTGACGTGGCAGCCAGACTCGAGCTGGGGCGGTTATAAAGTGACGCGCGTGAAGCCAGCAGATCCGGAAGTAAACCTTGAAGAAGCGCTTATGCATTCGGATAACATTTATTTTGCACGAAAAGCGCTTGATCTTGGCGCTGAAAAGTTCCAACAAGGATTGGAGTCGTTCCAGATTGGTCAGAAAGTCGAGTTTGCTTTTCCAACTGAAAACTCATCGATCTCAAACGGTGGGCTCGCTGAAAATGACATTCTTTTGGCTGACTCTGCCTATGGACAGGGAGAGCTACAGATTTCCCCTTATCAGCTAGCTATGACGTATACGACGTTTGCGAATGATGGTGTAATGCTTAAGCCAACGCTTCGAGTGGGAGAGGAACAGTCAGCGGAGAAGTATGAAGTGATCTCACCTGAAATCGCCTCGATTGTGAACGATGATCTTGCGAAGGTGGTATCCGATCCTGAGGGAACGGCTTATGATCCTGTCGTAAAAGGCATTTCGCTCGCTGGTAAGACAGGAACGGCCGAGTTAAAGGCGGCAGGTGAAGAAAAAGGGCCAGAAAATGGATTATTTGTCGCGTATAATACGGATAAGAAGGACTTACTTGTTGCCATGATGGTGGAAGGAGCCTCTAGTCACGATATTACAGGCAAAGTGAAAGATGTTTTCGCGGAAATGCAGTGATGCTTTTGGTGATGCGACGACGGGAGTCGGTTTATTGGCCAAATTTCCGATATATTGGCCAAACTGCTGTTTTATTGTCCAAAAATCAACGATATTGTCTAAAATCAAATTTTATTGGCCAAACACCCGTAATCCCTCGATTCTACATAGAATCGAGGGATTTTTTCTGGAAAAGTAAGGAATGTAAGAGGGGTTTTCACCTCTTTTATGGAAATTAGTAAGGATAAGCTAGATTTGATTGAAGGAGGATGTCGAACGATGCAGCATAATGATCTCTGTATGATTGATCGTAAAAAAGGTTTTACGCCTGAGATCGGAAGACTTGTGTCAATGATGGACTATGCTAGGCATACAACCGAAGAAGCGATTAGGGGTTTAACAAGCGAACAGCTCGATTTCCAATTAGACGAACAGAGCAATTCCATTGGGATGCTTCTTCATCATATGGCTTCAATCGAAAAGGCCTTTCAAATCATGACGTTCCAAGAGCGGGAATTGAATGACGCAGAGTGGGAAGAACTTGAAACAGGCATTGATCTCGGTGAAAAAGCGAGAGCGGTGATTCGGGGGCATGATCTTGATTATTATTGGAGTGAGCTCAGTCTCGTTCGTGCGAAAACGCTCGATGATTTAAGAGAGAAAGACGACGTATGGCTTGAAAAAGTGACGCCATACGGCTGGGATAAAAAGGCGAATAACTATTTCAAATGGTTCCATGTGATGGAAGATGAGATTAGTCATCGTGGACAAATCCGCATGATCCAAAAAAGACTGACGACGTAGAGGTGAAAGATTGTGCACAACGGAACGCTCATCATGATACGAGACAAAGCTTTATATATTGAAGTGCACGGATCAATGAATAACCCGCCTCTCCTTTATTTACATGGAGGACCGGGGGAAAGCTGTTTTGATTTCTCTTACCATCAAGTCGATCGACTCAAAGAAGATTATAGAATCATTGCGATTGATCAGCGTGGCGTTTGTCGATCTGAAGCGGTAACAGAGGAAGAAGAATTCGGCTTATTGGACTTGGTAGAAGATTGTGAAGCCATTCGGAAGCATTTTGAGTTAAAATCGTGGTCTGTACTTGGTCATTCATTTGGGGGATACCTTGGTGTGCTTTATGCCAGTCTCTATCCAGAATCGATCGACCATTTACTGCTTGAATGCCCGACTTTTGATTTTACATTAACTTCAAGAGGTTTGTTGAAGAAAACGAGTTTTCTCTTAAATAAATATGGAAAACAAGAGAAAGCTAGGGAAAGTTTAGAGATCGCTAATGATTCTCGTATTAAAGATCGCGAGTTGGCGGAGCTTTATGCCACATATAGTGATGAACTGGAAGAGAATCGTATGGAGATTTACATTCATAATACGAGTAACCCGACCGATTATAGCTATTATAGTGAGGCGAAATGGGACGAACTCTATGATAAATCTGAGGTTCACTATGATCTTCTAAGAGAAGAAGGGGCTATTTTTCAATCCCTGATTCCAAGTCTATCAAAACTAACGATGCCAACGCTCTTATTAACGGGTGAACACGATCCCGTTACGTCAGAAGAGCAAATTAAAGCGTTTAAACGATTTGTCGAAAATGGTGCAATCTATCATTTTGCAAATAGCGGACATACCCCACACGATGAGGAAGCGGATCACTTTGCTTACGTTGTGACTCAATTCATAGGAGCTAAAAGAGGAGAATAGACAGATGTTTACCTATCAAATAAACCAGGATCTCTATTTAAGAATGTACACAATTGACGATGCAGAAGCGCTCTATCAACTTATCGATGAATCAAGAGATCATTTGAAAAAGTGGCTCGCATGGGTTGATTACAATACGGATGTTGAGGCTTCCCGTGATTTTATCCAAAGTACATTAAAAGGCGTTAGTGAAACAGGCGGTTATCCGAAGACGCTTGGCATGTTTTATAAAGGTGAGCTTGCAGGAACCGTGGGATTTAATGAAGTGAATCGAACCCATCAGTACGCAACGATAGGCTACTGGCTAAGTGAGAAATTCCAGCGAAAGGGGATTGTGACCGAGGCGTGCCGAGGGATTATTCAGTTAGGGTTTAATGAAATGGGATTAAATCGGATTGAGATACGGGCCGCATCTAAAAATAAAAAAAGCCGTGCCATTCCTGAACGACTTGGGTTTACAAAAGAAGGCGTGCTTAGACAGGTGGAGATTGTAAACGGAGAATTCTATGATCACGTAGTTTATAGTATGTTGGCGAGTGAATGGTCGGTAAAGAATAGCTAATTGCACAAAAAACAATCTCCGGTGGTATCCACTGGAGATGTTAAGGTAGCTCAACCATATAAATGAGTCGTTCTAATTCTTCCATTGTGCATTCATAAAGCTGTTTGTCTTTTAATCTATAAATTCCTCGGTCTAATAGACGTTGAATAAATGACTGTTTTTGCTCGGGGTCATGTTGCTCCACTTGATGTGACACGGTTCATTCCTCCTGTTAAGTATATCCAGGTAATATGTTCCACCGAAAGATGCGATTCAAACCTCGATTCGCACATTTCTTGAAAGGAATAAAGCGCTTTCGTGACGAATAACAAAATTCATTAGGAGGGATTTATATGGAAAAATACACTGTTCAACAAGGCGCAGAGCCATTTTACTTTGAAGGAAATAAGGTAGGCGTTTTGGTTCTGCATGGTTTTACAGGCTCGACCCAGAGCATGCGTTACCTAGGAGAGCAACTGGCTTCGGAAGGTTACACGGTTTGTGGGCCTAGATTAAAAGGACACGGTACGCATTATGAGGATATGGAGCAGAGTACATATGAAGAATGGATCCAGTCCGTTGAAGAGGGCTACCAATGGTTGAAGGAACGGTGTGATACGCTCTTTATCACTGGACTATCAATGGGAGGTACGCTAACGCTGTATTTGGCTGAACAACACCCTGAGGTGAAGGGCATTATGCCAATTAATGCAGCGATCGACATGCCTGATCTTGAACAAATGAGAGGAAAAACAGAGCCGCGCTTCCTAGATGCGATTGGTTCAGATATTAAAGCAGAAGGCGTGGATGAACTTGCTTATGAGAAGACGCCGACGAAGTCCATTCAAGAGATTCTTAAGCTAACAGAATTAACTCGACGCGATCTTCCTTCTATTAAAATGCCAGCGTTAATTTTTAAATCAATTGAGGATCATGTCGTGCCACCAGAAAATTCAACGGCCATCTATGAAGAAATTGCTTCAACAAATAAAGAAGTGATTGAGTTGAATGATAGCTACCATGTGGCAACACTCGATCATGATAAAGAATTCATTGCAGAAAAGTGTAAAGCGTTTATGAAAGGATTGCTCTAAGTTCAGGAGGTTTTGACATGGAAGTAAGACAGCTAACCGCAGAAGATGCTGAAGCGTACTGGAAGCTTCGGTTAGAAGCATTAAAGACAAATCCTGAGGCGTTCGCATCAAGTTACGAAGAGGCGATTCTAAAGGATGATCCAATCAAAAGCACAGCGAGAAACATGGAATCTGGCGCTACTTTCGGCGCTTTTGATCATGAAACGTTAATCGGTGTCATTACGTTCGTTAGAGGCGCTGGGATTAAGGTTCGGCACAAAGCAGACTTATTTGCTGTCTACGTTACCCCGAAATATCGTGGCAAAGGGGCAGGCAAAGCGCTTTTAGCTCGCGTCATTGACTATGCCAAGAACCAGGATGCACTGCTGAAATTAAGTGTATCCGTCGTATCAACGAATGAACGAGCAAAGCATCTGTACAGGAGCTATGGGTTTAAAACCGTTTATATTGAAGAGAAAGCGCTCTA
This sequence comes from Bacillus sp. RAR_GA_16, assembly GCF_020165985.1. GTDB lineage: Bacteria > Bacillota > Bacilli > Bacillales > Guptibacillaceae > Guptibacillus. The sequence goes on along the minus strand of NZ_JAIUKZ010000015.1, from coordinate 22,675 downwards.
TGTACAGGGGCAGTTTCTTAACGAAGAGCATATGGTTCAATATTTCTAAACAAAAAGCAGACGTCAACAAGGCGTCTGCTTTTGTTTTGTCCAAGTTAGCGTGTTGAGAATTGATCGTTATAAAGAGCAACGCTGTAAGGAAAAAGCTCTGCTGTCATAATTCCTTCTCGTACGGCAGGATCACTGTTCATCAGTGCTGCTGCCTCATCTTCTGATGGAACTTGAATGACTACAATTCCAAATGAAGAAGGGTCATTGTTTAGTGTGCGACCTGCCATAATGAGCGTATCGTTATTCAAGAGTTGCTGAAGGGCGTGAAAGTGCTCAGCTACGATGTCATTTTCTTTGTCAGTCCAGTTGCTTTCTTCAAGTAGTTCAGGGATTAGCGAGAGCTTGTATAGGAATTGCTTCATAAGAAAAACCTCCATTTGTTTGTCGTTCATTATTTCTCTTTTGAATAAACGAACTCCTTCGTCGTTAATCTATCATGCTTTAAAAAAAGCCGATGTTGTAATTTTGGCAACGCGGCTTTTTAATGCCTCGGTAATGGAATAAAGCAAAAAAGTGCACAACTTTCTGTTTTTTTACCGTTGAAACGCTTACAGAACGCGGTATAGAATAAAACACAGACATTAAAACGCATACATAGCGGTATGGATTACTTTGATTCCGCTTACAAAAAGGAGAGGCACCAATGAGTTTCTTTACAGTCGGTTCATTTCTATTTTTTACAGGTATGGTTGCTGTTATCTCATACCTCGTTACTCGAAAAGAAGATTTAGCAACACAGGACGGTTATTTTCTAGGAGGAAGAAGTCTCGGTGCTTGGGTTATTGCTGGATCATTGATGCTGACGAATCTATCAACCGAGCAATTAATAGGTTTGAATGCACAGGGATATTCAGATACGATCGCCGTGATGGGATGGGAAGTAGGGTCTGCCATTTCCTTGGTAATTGTCGCTTTCTTCTTATTGCCACGATATTTAAAAGGTGGAATTACGACGATTCCTGATTTTCTAGAGGAGCGATATGATTTTGGTACGAAGCAAATTGTGACGATCCTCTTTCTTTTTGGTTATGTTTTCAACTTGCTTCCTCCTATTCTTTATTCAGGGGCCGTAGCATTAAATGGGCTATTTAATATTCCAGAAGCATTAGGACTTGGTCGGATGGCTAGTCTTTATGTCACCGTATTTGCGATTGGCATTATTGGCGCGATTTATGCCATATTCGGTGGTTTAAAAGCGGTCGCTGTATCGGATACGATTAACGGAATCGGTCTTTTAATCGGAGGATTAATGATTCCATTGATCGGGCTATATGTTCTTGGTGATGGCTCGGTTTTCGGTGGGTTCAACACGATAGTGGAAAATTCTCCTGAAAAACTAAATTCAGTCGGAGATAAAAACAGTCCTGTACCATTTGGAACAATGTTTACAGGGATGCTTCTAGTAAACTTGTTTTATTGGGGAACGGCACAGCACATTATGCAACGTGCGATTGCTGCAAAGAATTTGAAAGAAGGGCAGAAGGGCGTGTTGATTGCAGCCTTCTTAAAGCTACTAGGACCTGTTTTTCTTATTTTACCTGGTATTATCGCCTTCAATATGTTTGGGCCAGGTCTTGAGCCAACGGATGCCTATCCGATGTTAGTAAATGAAGTGTTACCAAAACCGCTCGTTGGATTTTTTGCGGCAGTGCTATTTGGAGCCATTCTATCATCCTTTAACTCTGCCCTAAATTCATCCGTTACGCTCATAGCGCTTAACATTTACAAGCCGTACTTTAACCCTAAAGCACCAGACAGTGTCGTTGTACGAAAAGGGAAATTTGTCGGGATTATTCTCGCAATCTTTGCGATGTGTATCGCACCATTAATAGATATGGTGCCTCAAGGATTCTTTCAATACTTGCAAATTGTGAACGGTTTCTATAACGTACCAATCTTTACGATTCTCATCGTAGGTTATTTAACGAAACGCGTTCCATCAATTGCAGCAAAAGTATCTCTGTTCGTGTTTATCTCTATTTATGCAACAACTCAACTCGTTTGGGATACGGGGATTCACTTCTTGCATATCCTTGGAATTCTCTTTGTTGCCTGTACGATTCTGATGCTTGTCATCGGAAAAATTGCACCTAGGGATAAAGATTTTGTTCTCGAAGAAAAAGCCCAAGTCGATATGTCACCGTGGAAGCTTCTATATCCGGTAGGCATTGCAGCAACCGTGGCCATGATTGTCATTTATACGTTGCTTTCACCGATTGGCATCATTTCGTAATGTTCCACTCGATTTCCATTTGATATAATAGGAACCATGCCAAATGGAATGAAGGATGATGTGGGATGAGTAAGGCAAATGAGCCAATCGAATCGCTATATCATAGCGTTTACGAATCATTAGAAAAACTGCATAAAGAAGTAAACGAGCAGGAAATGAAGCTGGATCTTGTGGACCCGGCTGATATAGAAAAGCTTGAACGTACGCAGTTCGCACTGCAGCTATCAAAAGATGTGCTAGAGAATTTTGTAGCTTCAGGAAAAAGCATGACCATTAATTATGACAAACGTTCGATTACGATTGAAGTTTCAAAGTAGAAAGGACCGCTTAGGCGGTCCTTTTCGCTTACTTCTGGAGCAACAACGCTGTCCGATACTTTCCAGGTGAGGTACCTGTCACTTTTTTAAAAACTTTATTAAAGTAGTTGGCGTTTTTGTACCCAATCAATAAGGCAATATCCTCAGAGGAATATTTGGTGTTTACTAGAAGTTCTTTTGCTTTTTTAATCCGAATGTCCGTTAAATACTGAATTGGCGTTTGGTTCGTATATTCTTTGAATTGTCTCGTGAAATGATAACGCGACATACCAGAAGAAGCGGCCATTTCATCTGGTCCTATTTCTTCGCTGTAATGATTCATCGCATACATCGATGCTTCAACAATGGCTTCTGGCCAATCGGAAAGTCGCTTTTCAAGGTTCGAACAATACGTAAAGAGCATCATCGTGAATTGATAGGCATAACTAGAGGCTTGATGCGCGTTGGAAATCTGACGGTTTGAGGCCATATTTAGTAGGTTCAACAAGTAAAGAACCGGATCGGAGTCAGGTTGGAAATGAATGATATGCCCAATGTCTTTTTGGATGTCTTCCCAATATTTTTTGACAACGTCCCCGTATAACGTTAAGTAAATAAATTCCCAGCGTTCGCTGTCTTCAGGCAGATAATACCGATAGTTTCCAGGAATATTGACGATAAATGCTTGCCCGGGGGTTAGTTCGTGACGTTCTCCCTCAATATCAATACATCCCTTTCCAGAGATCGTGTATTGAAAAATGAATTTCCCTGTATCCAGTCGGTTTTTCCCATCCCAGTCGTAGAGCGTCGTGGTTTGCTCATCCCAGCCAAGTGACCAGATTTGCGCAAGGTTTTGAAGCATCGGATCTGAGAAACGATACCCATAAGACCCATATTGTGATGGTTTTTCTTCCATAATCATTCTCCTTAATAAGCAAAATAGTACTGTTTAATAGAGTAGATAAGTTAAAAGAATTGCTTTCTAAATAGCATTTTATCTTATCCCAAGAAGGATGTCTAAGCAATAAAAGGCATGAATCTCTATTTTTTTTACCATTGAACAGGAACGTGGATTTTTTTAAACTAGATACGGGAACGAGAACGAAGAAATGGAAACGTTTTCGAATAGGACGTGGAGGGAAACAGATGCCAGTATTCATAAATGAAGAAATTCTTCAGTTTCATCTGCAAGGAAAAGAGCTCAGCTATGTGTTTCACGTAATGAAAAATGGGCAGCTTGGCCAGCTTTATTTTGGTAAAAAGATACGAGACAGGGATGATTTTAGCCATCTAGCAAAAAAAGAGGCGAGAGTGGCATCTTCTTATGTGTATGAAGATGATCCAACTTTTTCATTAGATTTAATCAAACAGGAATATCCGGGGTACGGAACATCTGACTATCGCGAGCCCGCGTTTCAAATTGAGCATCCGGATGGAAGTCGCATCTCAAATTTTACTTATCAATCTTATGAACTTGTGAAAGGAAAGCCGCGATTATCAGGTTTACCTGCGACATATGTAGAAGAGGAATCAGAATCAGATACGTTAGTGATCCATTTGCATGATTCGTCTATGAATCTCTCTCTTTCTTTAATGTACTCGGTGTATCACGAGCGGAATGTCATGATTCGTTCGGCTGCGTTTACGAATAAAGGTGATCGTGATCATGTGATCAAGCGAGCACACAGTGCTTCTGTGGATTTTCCAGATGCAGATTTTAGTATGATGCAGCTTTCAGGTTCGTGGTCGAGAGAGCGACACGTTCATGAACGACAACTTAGCCCAGGTTTGCAAAGCATTCAAAGTACACGTGGAACGAGCAGTGCACAGCACAACCCGTTTCTTGCGTTAAAAAGACCGATGGCAACGGAACATACGGGAGAAGTTTATGGCTTTAGCTTCGTTTATAGCGGGAATTTCCAGGCGCAGGTTGAGGTGGATCATTACGAGACAGCGAGAGTGACGATGGGAATTAATCCATTTGATTTTTCTTGGGTGCTCCAAAGTGGTGAAACATTTCAAACGCCAGAAGTTGTGATGGCATATTCAAAACATGGGTTAAATGATCTTAGCCAAACATATCAACATCTTTATCGGTCTCGTCTTGCTCGAGGAAAGTGGCGTGATGCTGAACGCCCGGTGTTACTAAACAACTGGGAAGCCACATATTTCGATTTTAATGAGGAAAAATTATTGAGCATTGCGAAACAAGCAAAGGAAACTGGTGTCGAGCTGTTTGTGTTAGATGATGGATGGTTCGGGAAACGAAATGACGATCGGAGTTCTCTCGGTGACTGGTTCGTCGATTCAACGAAGCTCCCAAATGGGCTATCAAGTCTCACGTCTAAAATGAATGATCTGGGATTATTGTTCGGGCTCTGGTTTGAACCTGAAATGGTATCGAAAGAGAGCGAACTGTACAAAAAGCATCCAGAGTGGGTCATTCAAGTGCCTCGAAGATCAAAATCGGTTGGGCGCCATCAGCTTGTGCTTGATTTTTCCAATCCCAAAGTTGTCGATTATATCTATGAGCAGATGGCAACGATTTTAAAAGAAGCAAACATTGATTATGTGAAATGGGATATGAATCGCTATATGACGGAGATCGGCTCGCTTTCTTTGCTGAAAAGTCAGCAGGCTGAAGTACCGCACCGGTATATTTTAGGCGTATATGCGTTGTATGAACGCTTAATTGAATCCTTCCCACATGTGCTGTTTGAATCGTGTGCCAGTGGTGGAGCGAGGTTTGATCCAGGAATGCTTTATTATGCTCCGCAGGCGTGGACGAGTGATGATACAGATGCTGTTGAACGATTGAGCATTCAATACGGAACGTCTATGGTTTATCCTATCAGCAGTATGGGGGCGCATGTTTCAGCTGTTCCGAATCATCAAGTAAAGCGGATTACGTCGCTAGAGACAAGGGCAAATGTGGCTTATTTTGGTGCCTTTGGCTATGAGCTTGACGTCACGAAGATGAGTGATGCTGAGCTTACTACAATGACTGAGCAAATCAACTGGTATAAAGAAAACCGTGCGCTTCTTCAATATGGAACATTTTACCGCTTAATCAGTCCATTCGATGGAAAAGGCAATGTGACAAGCTGGATGAGTGTGTCAGCTGATCGAAAGAAAGCGATCGTTGGGTATTATCAAGTGCTAGCTGAGCCCAATCCATCGTTTAAGCGATTGTATGTAAAAGGACTCGATCCGGAAAAAGAATATGAAGTAAGTGGCTATGAAAGAACGTATTATGGAGACGAGCTTATGAGCGCTGGTATTCAACTACCAGGCGAGTATGATGGATCACAAACAGGTGGACTAGAAGAATCAGGAGATTTTTCTTCTTATGTCTTTGTGATATCGGAGCATAACGATAGGGGAGAAGCAAGATGAAAGAACTGAAACAGACATTTAACGAACAGTTTGGAGAAGAAGGAGAAAAAGTGCTCTTTTTTGCACCGGGGCGAGTGAATTTGATTGGTGAACATACGGATTATAATGGCGGGCATGTCTTTCCTTGTGCGTTAAGTGTTGGCACGTATGCCGTGGCACGAAAGCGAGAGGATCAGAAAATCCGGTTCTATTCGATGAATTTTCCTAATCAGGGAATCATTGAAACATCAGTAGACTCCCTTTTGTATAAGGAGCAAGATGATTGGGCCAATTATCCGAAAGGTGTGATTGCTCTTTTTCAGAAGGCAGGTTATACGATTCCAAGCGGACTAGATCTTGCATTCTATGGCAATATTCCAAACGGAGCGGGGTTGTCTTCATCAGCATCGATTGAGCTAGTAACGTCAGTTGTTCTAAGAGATCTTTATAATCTTTCAGTTGATATGGTTGAAATGGTGAAACTATCCCAACGAGCAGAAAATGAATTTGTAGGTGTGAACTGTGGCATTATGGACCAGTTTGCGATTGGCATGGGGAAAAGAGATCATGCGATTTTACTTAACTGTGACACACTTCACTATAAGCATACGCCGATTAAGTTAGAGAGCCATGCGCTGATTATTGCGAATACAAATAAGCGAAGAGGGTTAGCTGATTCCAAATACAATGAACGTCGGACTCAGTGCGAAGAGGCTCTAAAAGCCTTGCAGCAAGAACTTGCAATTGACACGTTAGGCGATGTGACGGAAGAGCAGTTCGATGCTCATCAGCATGTCATTCGAGATCAGGAGGCGAGGAAACGTGCTCGTCATGCGGTGTATGAAAATCGCCGCACAATGAAAGCAGTTGATTTTCTGAATGAAGGAAATGTGGAAGCTTTTGGTCAGCTAATGAATGAATCTCACGTTTCACTGCGTGATGATTATGAAGTAACGGGCAAGGAATTAGATGCGATGGTAGAAGCAGCCTGGGAAGAAGGGGCCGTGGGGTCAAGAATGACCGGCGCTGGTTTTGGAGGATGTACGATTAGTATTGTGAAAAAAGATCACATCCAGTCTTTTATTGATCGTGTTGGCGAGACATACACCAAGAAAACCGGTCTGGAAGGAGATTTCTACGTCGTTGAAATCGGCGATGGTGCTCATAAAGTGGAGGACTTCGCATGATCTACCTTGAAATCGAACGACTGATTCAATATGGTTTGCAAAAGCAAATGATCTCAGAATATGATGTTGACTACGTTCGAAACGCCCTTTTTCACCTTTTTAAGCTTGATGGAACAGAATCATTGCCTTCTCCTCCAGAAGAGCAAGTCGACACGCCAACGACTATTCTTGAAAAGATGCTTGATTATGCTGTGGCAGAGGGATTAATAGAAGAAAACACGATAACGGAGCGCGATCTGTTTGATCCAAAGATTATGAATACCCTCGTTGCGCGTCCGTCTGAAATTGTTCGTGCGTTTTATGATCGTTACAAGCACAGTCCGATCGCTGCGACTGATTTCTTCTACCAGCTATCAAAGGATTCGGATTACATTCGAACGAATCGCATCAGGAAAAACGTTCACTGGTATAGTGAAACAGGATATGGTGATCTTGAAATCACGATTAATCTCTCAAAGCCTGAGAAAGATCCTAAAGCGATTGCTGCGGCGAAAGCAAATACGTCTTCTTCTTATCCAAAATGTTTGCTCTGCAAGGAAAATGTCGGGTATGGGGGAAGACTTGATCATCCAGCACGCGATCAGCATCGGATTATTCCAGTTAACCTTGAAGGCGAGAATTGGTACCTGCAATACTCCCCTTATGTTTACTACAATGAGCATGCGATTATTTTATCAGAACACCATCGCCCGATGACCATTTCAAAAGACGGATTTGATCGATTGCTTCACTTTACGGAGCAGTTTCCACATTACTTTATCGGTAGCAATGCAGACCTTCCGATTGTTGGAGGATCGATTTTAAGTCACGATCATTTTCAGGGAGGACATCACGAATTTCCGATGGCGAAAGCTGAGATTCAAGAGGAAGTTCAGCTCGAGCGATATGCTGAGGTATCGGTTGGAATCGTGAATTGGCCAATGTCTGTCATTCGATTACGAGGAAAGGATCGGAAGCAGTTAACTGAACTTGCGAGTGAGATTTTAACTTTGTGGCGAGATTATAGCGATGCTGAAGTTGATGTAATAGCCGAATCAAACGGCGAACCTCATAATACAATCACACCAATCGCAAGAAAACGTGATGACCAGTTTGAACTTGATCTCGTATTACGAAATAACAGAACGAACGAAGCGCACCCGATGGGCATCTTCCATCCACATGAGGAAGTGCACCATATTAAGAAAGAGAACATTGGTTTAATCGAAGTGATGGGTCTTGCCGTTCTTCCAGGAAGACTTGTTGATGAAATGGAAATCCTTGCGACTTATATCGAAAAAGAACAGCTTGATGAGGCACAGCAGGATGAACGGATTGCCAAACATGTCCCCTGGGCGAAAAAAATCGTTGAACAACACGGTGGAATGGAGAAGGAACAGATACAAAATGTATTGAGAGATGAAATTGGATTAAGATTTTCAACGGTGTTAGAACACGCAGGCGTATTTAAACGAGATGAAGCGGGACAAAAGGCGTTCCGACAATTTTTGAAACGAATGAACTAAACAATAAAGTCGCTATCCGATAAAGGGTAGCGACTTTATTATGTTATCGTAGAAATGCACCTGTATGGCCGATTCTGGTTCAGGTGCGTGATTTTGTATATAATGAAACCTGAAACGTTGAATGATACAACTGACAGGAAATGGGAGGGGAGACGAAATGGATGAACTATTATATTTAAGCGTTTTCCTCATTTATACCATTGCCATTCTTATTTTAGGAAAGCATGGGTTTGATAAGACGGATGAATTGAAGGGATATTTTCTAGCGGGAAGAAATCTTCCTTTGTTTCCAAGCGTGGCTTCCTTCTGTGCAACCTGGTTTAGTGCAGCCTCTTTACTTGGGTTGCCAGGATTGATTTATGAGGGTGGGGTCTCTGTGATATGGACGACGGCCATCGCATGGTTACTTGGCATTATAGGGCTGTTTTTTCTAGCCTCCAAACTTTATACATATAACGTGGTCACCGTTCCGGAATTTTTTCTCGTGCGCTATGATTCAAGTTTTCTTCAAATTTGGGTCGGTATCATTTTGAGCGTGAGCTACCTTCTCTATGTTGTGATCCAAATTCGAGGATTTGGGATTGTGGTTAGCCAGATGCTTGAAATTCCTTATACGGTAAGTGTGTTTTTAATCTATCTTTTTGTTCTCTATACGACGTTTGGTGGCCTTCACTCTGTGGCGCGAACTGATATTTTTCACTTTTGTTTAATTCTCTTTGGAACCATTCTAGGTGCCGTCTTTATTGTTGGAGAAATTGGAGGTCTTGGGGAAATTGTGAGTGGACTTTCAGCTTTAGACAAAAATGGATCCACCACTTATTTATCGCTTTTTCCTGAAGGCGGCTTATCGTTCTGGACGTTGTTAAGTGCGTTCTTTTCGCTCGGACTTGGCGTTGCGGCGAACCCGCAATATGCTGTTCGTATTCTTTCCGCTCGCTCGAAACAAGTGGCGCTAAAAATGGTGGTCACCAGTACGTTTTTTCTTGTTCTCATCTATTTTTCAATTTTCGTAATTGGTATTGGATCTCGCGCGCTTGATCCTAGCGTTCCATTCACGAGTACAGATGAAATTTATCCGTTCATTATTACTTACCTACTCGAAACACCGTTAAAAGGGGTGCTGTTAATTAGCGTTGTCGCAGCTGCGATTTCAACAGCAAATTCGCAGCTGTTGATCATGGCCACGAGCTTTGTCTATGATATCACGCTTCCTATTCGGAAAAAGAAAGCCGTTGATCTCAAGGTGATTTCCTGGACGCGATGGATGATCTTTATCTTTGCTACCTTTTCTCTTGTGATTGCCTTTACACCACCTCAGGGAATTGTCCAATTTAGTGGTCACATTTGGGGGATTATTGCGGTGTCGTTGTTCTTTCCGCTATATGGAGGTCTATATACGAACGTCCGTCATCGTCATGCACTTCTTTCTACTTTCGGAGGAGTGATCACGTATGTACTGGCTTTTCTTCTTATTCCGAATGAGCTGCAGTCAGTCTTTCATCCCGTTCTCCCTTCACTTGTGGTAGCAGGCGTTCTTTTCTTTCTAAAAGGAAGGGGGCAATCAGATGCGTCACTCTATTGAACGAAAAATATTAGTACCCTTTCTAATTATCGTGCTTGTACCTATTTTTATTATTGGTGCCGTCTCGATGTGGTCAAGCTACCAGTCTGAAAAACAGTTAAAGCAGGCGACAGCTCAAGAACACTTAACGAGTCTTGGTCGGTATGCCGCGAAGCTTGATGATCGTGTGAAAAGCGGAGAGATGGACGAAGAAGAAGCCAAATCGCTGATCAAAATCATGATCAATGAAACGAAAGGTCTGTACGTAGAAGAAGCAGATGGCACCCTTTCCTCTGAAGGAGAAGTTGTTCAAGCAAGTGAACTTGATTGGTACAATGGCGAAGCGAAAACGAGTTTTTTTACCGAAAACACAGTGCTCACAGAACAAATCGAGCAGTGGAATTGGACGCTTTACCAGCCGATGTCTTTTTCCTTTTATTCAGGTTCACTTCCTAATATTCAAAAATACACCCTTCTCATCAGCATTTTTACTGGGGTAATTGCGGTTCAATTTACGATTATTCTTGCTTATCATCTTTCAAAGCCAATTAAGAATTTAGCCGCTTTTTGTAAGCGAATCGCGCTAGGCGAGAGAACAAAAGGCATGGAGATGAACGATAACCGAAAAGATGAGATTGGGGTTTTGTCATCGTCGTTGAAAGATATGGTTGAAACGCTTGATGAACGGAACGCGCAAATCGATAAAATTAAGAAGTTGAATGAAACGATTTTAAATAGTGTTCATGTAGGTATGGTGCTTGTGATTGAAGGCGCTGATTCTGTTTATAATGAAGCGGCTCAGACGATGATGAACGAAGATCCGCTTTTAAAGGAACGGCTTGGCAAGCTCACGATTCATGAAACGAAAAGAAGAAGTGAGGAAATTTGGGATCATAAGCGGAAGGAAGAGAAAGTTTTCTATGCGGTGAGCTATAAAGTACTCGGAACATCAGAAAAGCAGCGTTCGATTATTACATTTGAAGACATCACGCATCGTCGAAAATTAGAGCAGCGCGTGGAACGAATGTCTCGACTTGCTTCATTAGGTGAGATGGCCTCTGGCATTGCCCATGAAATTCGTAACCCACTTGCGGGTATTAAAACGACGACGGAATTATTAACGCGAAGGCTCGAGCTAACGAAGGATCAGCTGATCTTAACGGAAAATATGCTTTTGGACATTGATCGTGTCAATAAGATCATCACAAATATTCTGCAGTTTTCAAGGCCAATGGAAACGAATCCTTCTTTGTTAAAAGTAGATGAAACGCTCCATTCTCTCGTTTTGCTCATGAAAACAATCGCGGATGAAAAGAAAGTCGTTCTTCATCATTTCGAAAACGATACAGAAATATTTGTTGATCGTGATCATCTCCGCCAGATTCTTTTAAACCTTATCTTAAATGGGATGAACGCGATGCCAGATGGGGGCGAACTGATTCTATCAAGTTTTCAACGAGAAAGTGACGTGACGATTATGATAGCTGACACAGGTGTTGGAATGGAGGATACCGTTATGGAGAAAATTTTTGATCCATTTTATACAACGCGTGCAGAAGGAACGGGCCTTGGGCTATCCATCGTTCACCAGCTAGTCGTTCAAAACAATGGGGAAATTGATGTAAAGAGTATACGTGGAAAAGGGACGGAGTTTTCAATTACGTTTCCAACGGGAAGGGAGGAGAAATAAATGGCTGTGAAAGTAAGCATTATTGATGATGAAACGACGCTTCGTCTCACGCTCCAAATGTTTCTAGAAGACGAAGGGTACGATGTGAGAGCGGCGGCAACGCTTGAAGAGGGGTGGCACATGCTTGATGAATTTAGTCCGCATGTCCTTCTATTGGATATTCGCCTTCCTGATGGAAACGGGCTTGATTCGCTCCATGAATTCAAAGAACGCTATCCAGAGATGGCCGTGATGATGTTAACAGCCTATGGCGATGCGAAAACGGCCGTTCGCTCGATTAAAGAAGGCGCTTTTGATTATTTAACGAAGCCTTTTGAGTTAGAAGAACTAAAGATCATCCTTCAAAAATGGATTAAACAGCACCATCTTGAGAAGGAAGTTGAGCGCTACCGAGAGGAAGAGCGTCGGACGAAACTTGTTCAGATGATCGGTGAAAGTAAGCAAATGCATGAGTTAAAAGATAAAATTTCCTTAATCTCAGAAAGTAATAATACAACGGTTTTAGTTCGTGGTGAAACAGGCACCGGCAAGGAACTTGTGGCTAGAAGCATTCATCAGCAAAGTAAGCGTCACGAAGGACCGTTTGTCGCCGTGAACTGCGCTAGCATTCCAGCGGACTCAATTGAAATTGAGCTTTTCGGTCGAGAAAAAAATAATGCGACGGAGCAAGCGAATCCGAAAGTTGGCTTAATGGAGTGGGCAGATGGAGGGACGTTGTTTCTAGATGAAATAGGAGATCTTTCGCTCGATATTCAAGTTAAGCTGCTACGTTTTCTTGAAGATAAAAAGATCAAGCGTCTTGGCAGCGTGCATGATATTGAGATCGATGTGCGCGTCATTGCCGCAACCAATCGCTCGCTCGAGGAAATGATTCAAGAGAAGACATTTCGATCTGACCTGTACTATCGCCTAAATGTTGTCCCGGTCAAGTTAACACCTTTACGTGAACGAGGCGATGACATTATCATGCTAACAGAACATTTTCTCTATGAATTCTGTCAGCAGATGAGGAAGGAAAAGCCTGCGTTACGTGCTGATGCGAAAAAACGCTTAGTGAGTTATGACTGGCCCGGAAATGTGAGGGAGCTGAAAAACACAATCGAACGAATCGCTATTCTACATCAGGAAAAAGAGCTTGCGGCTTACCACTTTGATTTCTTGAATCCTGTGGAAGGTCACGTAGAAGGATCGAAATCTGTTGATGACGTGGTCTTTGATGATCAATTTTCATTAGAGGATCACATTGAGGCGATCGAAAAGAAATACATCGAAAAAGCCATTCAAGAAGCGAAGTGGAATATTACCCAGGCAAGTAAGCTTCTAGGGATGAGCCGCTATGCGCTTCAGCGTCGAATTGATAAATATGAGATAACATGAGCGAAATCGCCCGAAATGGGCGGTTTTTTTGTGCGGAATCTTATAAAATTATCTGAAAATTACGTGATATTGTAGAGATAAGAGAAAAACGCATCGATTCATCTTAAGAATGAATCATATAGAAAAAGGGGGATTTTGATGGGTATTGAAAAGCAAAAACCAACTGAGTTAGAGAGCGGCCAAACGAAAAGCAAGTGGGGCGTTATCCTCGGTGCTGCCTTCTTAATGGGCTCATCGGCTATCGGGCCAGGCTTTTTAACACAAACGGCTGTCTTTACAGAGCAGTTACTCGCTAGCTTTGGATTTGTGATTTTAATGTCAATTATTTTAGATATCGGGGTTCAAGCGAATATTTGGCGAATTATCGCCGTCTCTAAGCGAAAAGGACAGGACATCGCGAACATGGTTGTCCCTGGACTTGGATATTTTCTCGCATTCGCAGTAGCACTTGGTGGACTAGCTTTTAATATCGGAAACGTCGGTGGGGCTGGACTTGGGATGAACGTACTGTTCGGCATTGATCCACGAATTGGCGCAGTGATTACTGGAGTCATTACGATCGGGATTTTCCTTTCGAAAGAAGCAGGGGTAGCGATGGATAAAATCGCACGAATCCTTGGTGGAATTATGATTTTACTAACCTTGTACGTTGCATTTCAAAGTAATCCACCAGTTGGCGATGCGATTGTTCATACCTTCGCTCCAGATAAAATTGATGTTTTTGCGATTATTACACTCGTAGGTGGAACAGTAGGTGGCTACATTACGTTTGCTGGTGGGCACCGTTTACTTGATGCGGGTATTTCAGGGAAAGAGAATTTACACCAGGTAACGAAAAGCTCGGTTTCAGGTATTTTAATTGCGTCGATCATGCGCGTCTTTTTATTCCTAGCGGTGTTAGGTGTTGTCGCAACAGGATTTACACTAGATCCAGCTAATCCGCCCGCTTCTGTTTTCCAACAAGCAGCAGGAGCTATCGGCTATAAAATGTTTGGTGTTGTTCTGTGGGCTGCAGGTATTACGTCAGTCGTTGGTGCAGCGTATACATCCGTTTCATTCCTTCGAACGTTATCGAAGAAAGTGGATCGCCATCATTCTGGTGTAACAATCGGTTTTATTACTGTATCAACAATTATTTTCGCGTTTATCGGTAAGCCGGTTCTGTTACTTATTCTTGCAGGAGCATTTAACGGATTGATTTTGCCAGTTGCACTCGGAACGCTTCTTGTCGCGGCTTATAAGAAATCCATTGTTGGTGATTATAAACATCCGCTATGGCTGACGATTTTTGGCGGTATTGTCTTCCTGATTACCGCTTACTTAGCGATCGTAACGCTAATTGATAAAGTACCACAACTTTTTTCTTAATGGTTAGGAGGAACATGTGTGAAACTTGATTATTACCCGCTTGGGGATACAGGCATTCAGCTTGTATTTGGCACCGAGATTTCAGAAGAAACGAATCGAAGAATTAGAATGTTTGCAAATGAATTAGCGCAACATCCGATTGACGGTGTTGTCGAATGGGTTCCAGCTTATACAACGTTAACGATCTATTATCTTCCAAGCAACATTTCTTACAGTACACTGAGAGAAAAGCTTGAGGAAATGAACGAACAACAACATGGAAGAGAAGCAGATGCTGCTTCTCTTGTTTATATCATCCCAACCTATTATGGCGGCTCAGATTTAGCGTATGTAGCGGAACACAATGGATTGAGTGAAGAAGAAGAAGTGATCTCGATTCACGCGAATAAAGATTATCTTATTTATATGATGGGCTTTGTTCCTGGTTTTCCTTATCTAGGTGGCATGCCTGAAGAAATTGCTACACCGCGACGTGAAAATCCGCGTGCTGAAATTGAGCCAGGATCCGTAGGTATTGCAGGATCACAAACGGGGATCTACCCACTTGAATCGCCAGGAGGCTGGCAACTTATTGGGCAAACCCCTGTGAAGCTATATGACCCAACAGGAGAGCGACCAATTTTGCTCGAGTCAGGCCATTATTTACGGTTTGTTCCGATTAGTAAAGAAGAGTTTTTAAACATAAAAGAAGCGATCAAACGTGGGGAGTATGAAGTCGAAACCGAAGAAAAGAAGGTGAGCGTTCATGAAGTCGGTTGATTTAAATAGCGATTTGGGAGAAAGCTTTGGAGCTTACAAGATTGGAAACGATGAGAATGTACTCGAATTTATTTCATCAGCGAACATTGCCTGCGGTTATCATGCAGGCGATCATAACGTGATGATGAAGACCGTGGCACTAGCGAAAGAACTTGGCGTTAGTATTGGTGCACATCCGGGATTTCCTGACCTCGGAGGATTCGGCAGGCGTGAGATGAAGCTATCTTCTAATGAGGTGTTCAACCTTGTTGCTTATCAGATTGGAGCGATCCAGGGGATTGCGAATGTTCACCAAACAAAAGTCCACCATGTGAAACCGCACGGGGCACTGTATAATTTAGCTGCGAAAGATCCAGAAATTGCGAATGCGATTGCAAACGCTGTCTACGCAGTGAATTCCGAGCTGATCCTCTATGGTTTAGCAGGGAGTGAATTGATTAAAGCAGGACGTGAGAGAGGCCTAACAGTCGCACAGGAAGTTTTTGCAGACAGAACGTATCAGCCTGACGGTACCCTCACCCCAAGATCTGAACCGAATGCGATGATTCATAATGCTGATCAAGCGGTCGAGCGAGTGATTCGCATGATTAAAGAACAGCATGTAAAAGCCGTAAATGGAGAAGACATTGCCATTCAAGCAGACACGATTTGTGTGCACGGGGATGAGCCTGAAGCTCTGCGGTTTGTTCAGCAGTTAAGAGAGCGGTTAATGGATGAAGGAATACGTATTCAACGGGTTGGAGTGAATGCCCATGTCTAAACCAATTTTTAAAGTTCGAAAATCTGGATTGCTTTCGACCATCCAGGATCATGGAAGAAAAGGCTACCAGCAATACGGAATTGTCGTATCCGGTGCAATGGATCCTTTTTCAATGAACGTGGCGAATTTCCTTGTTGGAAACAAAGGTGATGAAGCCGTTCTTGAAATCACGGTGATGGGGCCAGCTTTCGATGTGCTTGATGATGCAGTGATTGCCATTTGCGGCGGCGATCTTTCACCGAAAGTGAACGGAGAAAAAGCACCGATGTGGAAAAGTTTCACTGTAAAAGAAGGGGATCGGCTGGAGTTTGGTCAGCCTCTTTCAGGCGCTCGTTCGTATATTAGTGTCGCAGGCGGTTATGATGTACCGCTTGTGATGGGAAGTAAGTCGACCTATTTGAAAGCTGGAATTGGTGGCGTCGAAGGACGAGCACTTGTAAAAGGCGATGTGCTTCAAACATCTGGAAAGATCAAAGGAATTAGCGGACGTGCCCTTCATCCAGATGAAGTTCCTTCCTATAAAAAGGAATTAACCGTCCGAGTCGTACTTGGACCGCATCAGCATGCATTTACGGCAGAGGGGATTCACACATTCCTTTCAACCCCATATGAAGTAACGCCTCAGTCCGATCGCATGGGCTTTCGCCTAAAAGGAGAAAAGGTGGAACACGCAACGTCTGCTGATATTATTTCGGAAGCGATTCCGCTTGGCGGGATTCAGGTTCCGGCAAATGGCGATCCGATTATTTTGATGTCAGACCGGCAAACGACAGGTGGGTATACACGTATTGCTACTGTGATATCAAGCGATATTCCGTACTTAGCGCAAGCGATGCCAGGCTGTACGATCCATTTTTCTGAAGTAACCGTGGAACAAGCGCAGGAAGTATTTGAAACGAACGATCGTTTTCTTCGAACGTTAGAAAAAGTATCTGTGAGATAAAGGGAGGACACAGCATGTTAAGTTCAAAAGAAATCATTGAGATTATTAAATATGTCGATGGGTCAACAGTTGATGAAGTCCATTATGAGCATGATAGCTTTGTCGTTAAGGTGAAAAATCAAAATCCGGAGAGTGAGAAAAGCGAACCTCAGGAAGCGAAAGCGCAGGTTCCAACCGCTTTTGCAGAGCGAGGACAGGATGATCTCATTTCTGAGGCGGATGCCACGCAGGAAACGCAAGAATCATATACGGTCAAAGCCCCTATGGTTGGTATGTTCTATTCCTCACCTTCTCCGGATGATCCGGCCTTTATTCAAGTAGGAGATGAGGTGAAAGAAGAAACGGTCGTTTGTTGTCTGGAAGCAATGAAAATGTTTAATGATGTGCACGCAGATGTGAACGGTGAAATCACTGAAATTTTAGTGGAAAACGGAGATCTTGTTGAATTTGGCCAACCGCTCTTTACTGTCAAACCAGCATAGGAGGGAATCTGATGGGAATCAAAAAAGTACTAATCGCAAATCGCGGCGAAATTGCTGTACGTATCATTCGCGCCTGTCATGAGCTGAATTTAACTGCCGTCGCCGTTTATTCTGAAGCGGATCGTGATGCCTTGCATGTGCAATTAGCAGATGAATCTTATTGCATCGGTCCAACATCTTCTAGCGATAGCTATTTAAACGTCGGAAATATCATGACGATTGCTACGAATAGTGGCGTGGATGCCATTCATCCAGGCTATGGGTTTCTTGCTGAAAATGCCGACTTTGCGGAGATGTGTGAGGACTGTAACATTGCTTTTATCGGTCCAAGCAAAGCATCCATTCGTCAAATGGGAATCAAGGATGTTGCAAGAAAGACAATGCAGGATGCGAATGTTCCGGTCGTTCCAGGTTCGGACGGCATTATTTCAAGTAAAGAAGAAGCGCTAGAACTGGCAAGTGAAATGGGATTCCCTGTCATTATTAAAGCAACAGCAGGCGGTGGCGGTAAGGGAATCCGCGTTGTAAGAGAAGAAGAGGAACTAATTAAAGCGATTAACATGACCCAGCAGGAAGCGGAAAAGGCATTCGGCAATCCCGGGGTATATATAGAAAAGTTTATCGAAGAGTTTCGTCATATTGAAATTCAAGTTCTCGCGGATCTTTATGGCAACGTCATTCATCTTGGGGAACGCGATTGCTCCATACAAAGACGGATGCAGAAGCTTGTCGAGGAAACGCCCTCTCCTGCCCTAACTAAATCGATTCGATCGGAAATGGGAGAAGCCGCTGTTCGAGCAGCGAAGGCCGTTCATTATGCCGGCGCTGGAACAGTTGAATTTATCTATGATCAGGACGGAAACTATTATTTTATGGAAATGAATACGCGCATTCAGGTCGAACATCCTGTTACGGAAATGGTCACGGGTGTTGACTTAATTAAAGAACAGATTAAAGTGGCTGATGGCGAGCGACTATCCCTCAAGCAGGAAGAAGTGGAGATGAGCGGTTGGGCGATTGAGTGTCGTATTAATGCAGAAGACCCGGATAACGGCTTTATGCCTTCCCCTGGAAAAGTTGAAACGTATCTTCCACCAGGAGGCTTTGGCGTTCGAGTGGATTCGGCCGTTTATCCAGGCTATGTGATTCCGCCATTTTATGACTCGATGGTTGCGAAGCTGATTACATACGGCGCTACTCGGACAGAAGCGATGCAGCGGATGAAGCGAGCGCTCAGTGAATTTAAAATTGAAGGCGTAAAAACAACGATTCCGTTCCATCAAAGATTATTTCATCACGAGAAGTTTGTAGAAGGTGATTTTAATACAAAGTTTCTAGAAATCTATGAACTGAAGGAGCTGGTGTAATGGTAACCCCTCAAACTCAGCGACGAAAGTATCGCGACAATGTTGAGACCGGGACAACATCAGGCGTGTGCGATGGCTACTTGCAGGCAAATATGATTACCCTTCCTTCTAAATACGCTTTCGAATTTCTCCTATTTTGTCAGCGAAATCCGAAGCCGTGTCCGATCGTTGATGTCCTTGAAGCGGGGCAGGTTAAGCCTCGCATTGCGGATGCAGACATTCGAACAGATCTTCCGAAATACCGCATTTACAAAAACGGGGAGTTAGAGAAGGAGACGCTTGATCTTAAGGACGTCTGGCAAGAGGACTATGTCACGTTTCTATTAGGATGTAGCTTTACATTTGAAAAAGCGCTTGTAGAACGCGGCATCAGCCTACTTCACCAAGAAATGGATCTCGTTGTGCCAATGTATCAAACAAACATTCCTTGCGAAGAAGCGGGTCAGTTTAACGGGAATATGGTCGTCAGCATGAGAGCGATTCGGAAAGAAGAGCTTGATGAGACCATTGCCATTACATCAAAGTTCCCACATGCGCATGGTGCTCCGATCCACGTTGGTCACCCTTCGGAAATTGGCATTCAGGATATCGAAAAACCGGATTATGGAGAATTCCCTCCTTTTGATGAAGAAGAACGCGTCCCTGTGTTCTGGGCGTGCGGGGTCACCCCTCAGTATGTGGGCTTGAACGTGAAGCCTGAAATCATGATCACGCATGCGCCGGGGCATATGTTGATTACGGATCAAGAAGAATAGAATGTGAAAGTCGTTTAGTCGTGACTAAACGGCTTTTTTGTAGAGAATAAATCCTTATGACGTATGATAGAATGAGAAGGATAAATGTATTGAAATAAGTAGGGGGAAGGTAGAAATGACAATCGTTAGCTTCTTACTTATTGGGTGGATCTTAAGCTGGTTTAAGTTTGAGCAGCTATTTATTCAAGCGTTTCAAGAGCTCTTTAATAAAACGATCACCAAGGCAAGCTATTATTTTATTTTCTTCTGTATCGGGGCACTAGGAGACATCGTCCTATTAGTGAAAGGGACGTTTTATGAATACCTATGATCCTATAACCACATACGTCATTCTCAAAAAAGCCGTTGAAGATGCTCGCATCTTCAACGGCTTTTGTGCAAATTGGAGAATATTTCTCGAAATCGGATGACAAAAATAGTGGGAAGTGAAAAAATGGAAATAGAAGCTGAGGAAGCGCTAGTTTAGTTGAAGGAGCACAAAAAAATGAGAAAAGCCAATCGGTTTACGATTCTATTAATTAGCTTCACCATATTAAGTTTAGGGGTGATGGCGTACTCTGTCTATTGGAATGATGAGTATCCTTTCGCAACGGAAGTGATTGTGGGTTGTCTCGCTTATTTCTTTCTGTCCATTCTTTCCTTCATTATCATAGCGATTTGGAATATGAGAAAACTGAACAAGATTGAACTGAAAGAGAGAGTCGGTGCGTTCATCAAATGGTTTGCCGGGCTGAGCGTCATGCATGTGCTCGTCTCTTTACTCACTTCCTCTAATATCAATGGGTATCAATTGTTTACATCCTTTGGATTAGCAGGTGGAATTGCGTTTAGCGATATGATTTTTCAAAAGAAAAGGTCTTTCTGAATGACATTTTGATGGGAGATGAGGGAATGAATGTCATTCTTCGGCTGATTAAAAAAGAGGATCTGCCGCTGATACAGCAATATCTATCCATAGCAGGCGTTTCAAGAATGACAAATGTTCCAGAACCATATCCACTAAATGGAGCGGAAGAATGGTTTGAGATTGTTTCAAAAGAACATCACGCAGGTAATCATTATCCCTTCGCTATCATAAGTGATGGCGAATTTGCTGGAAGCATCTCCGTTAGGCGTGAGCGAGAGGAGATCGGTGCAATCGATTATTGGGTGGCTCCTCCGTTTTGGAAGAAAGGGATTGGAACTAAGGCTGCTGAACAAGCTGTGGACTTTGGTAGAAATGAGCTAGGATTTAAAAGCTTTGAAACGTGCTGTCTTATTGAAAATAGAGGTTCTGCCCGTCTTCTTGAGAAGATTGGTTTTCAAAGAGGAAAAGAATTTCTGATTGGAAGTGGAGAAAAGCATGGAGGGGAAATGGCTAGGATGTATTATTTGAAATGAGGGGTTAGTAGTGTTCCGTAATCGGGCAGGATTGTTGAATAAGAATTTTAAATTTAAAGGAGGATTATGTGAAATTTGCAAAGTATATTTTTGTGTCATTGATGTTGGTTACGCTATTTGGATGTAACGATACGAATGAAACGGAAGAAACTATTAATAATAGTGTATCCGTAAATTCTTCTAAAACAGAAGAGAAAAAGCCACCTGTCAATGTTGATAAGAAGGTTATTCAGAACATTGATTGGGAAATATCAGAAACATTTAATTCTGGAAGTTATGTAATGAGAGGGGTACCTGAAAAAATCAGCTTTATTGATGAACCGTTTAAAAAGAGTATTGTTAAAAAGTATATGTGGCATTTTTGGGGCGACATACCAGATGGAAATTTGACGGTTTTAGCTATTAGAGAAGGGGGTAATGAAATTGTTCCTGCACTAATTGTTCCATCTCCTGAAGATGAACGCTTTGTTTGGACTTATGACTCTCCTGGTGGTCCAAACAATGGTGCTGATGCTCATTTGCCTTCTAATTTGAAGTTAGATGAGAAAGGGAAATGGGCACTATTGGTTTACCTTGGAGAAGATTATTTTGACAATATAGTAGTAGAAGTTAGCTAAATATTTATATTTATAAATTGCTTTTATTCGATAATCTCAGAGATTTAGCGTACCTTCCATTTCACGAAGGACAGAGATTATTATATAAGTGCATTCTCTTATATTTTCATTTGTAGAGGTGGAAGTAATGGATAGGAATAGTCTTAACTTACTTACGAGAATTTCCTACTATATTGGATGGGTTACTGTTACAGGAATTATTGTATTCATTTACACTGGAATAACTTCGGAAGATAGCGCCAATACGTTCGATGATGTTTTAAGGTTCTATGTGTTGCTTACTTTTCTTTTGTCTTTGTTTGGTATTCCACTAAGTATTGTTTCAATGTTTAGTAAAGATAAATTAGGAAAAAGAATATTCGCTTTCATAGTAAATTTATCGCCATTAGCTATAATTACTTGGGGTTTCCTTATGGAAGTAATTAGAGAATTCTCCGAAACACCCATTTAGAAATGTAGCTATAAGATGTTGTTACATTAAATCGGAGCGTTTGGGGGAGTAAGCGAGGCATAAATGAGGGCAGGATTCTGGTGCAAGTGGCTTTAAAATTACATAAACGTCTTATAGAAAGGGGCTAACCTAATGAAGAGTTTTACTCCTTTACTTCTCATTATTACTATCATATTAGCCTCTTGTAGCAAGGCGCCCCTAATTACAAAGCATTATACTGAAGCTAAAGTGGTTAACAATGACTCGGGTGAGACATTGTATGAAACGAACGATCAAAACCGAGTTGGAGAAATAATAGACCAAATAAACACTTCTAAGAGAACTGACACCTGGGATGCCATCGGTTCGAGTTATATGCTTGTTTTAAAAGATAGCGAAGATACTTTAGAAGTTATGTACTATAATGGAAAAAAACGGAATGGTGAGATCGCAGTAAAGGGTTATTACGTATATACGAAGTTCAGTTTAATTGATTGATTATAGCTATTCAACAATCTCGGAGCAAAAGCTGAAGATCG